>NZ_CP093310.2:0-2400000 GCF_022631235.3 Psychrobacter raelei | reverse complement strand
ACCAAGGCCAAAAAGGCACGTGACTCAACATAGCCAATGGTTTGCTCTAAGTCATCTTCTAAACACACCAAAAACTTATGGTGTGGTTCACGAATCATAGTCTCGACGATGACATCATGTTTTTCATTAGAATCGAAATAAATAATATACTCACGCGTGGTCATTACTGAGGTAACGGTACGCTCTTGCATCTCAAAGATATTGGCAATCAGATGATGCTCTTGATGTTTTAATACCCCTGCCTCAGCGCCTGCATCCATGACCGCATAGATGTCCTCTGATGTCATGTCGTCTCGGCGAACGGTGGAGATGCCCATCAGTTTAAACAGTAAATCTGCCGCGCCATCAAATACCCAGATGATGGGTTTGAATATAAAAATAAGCATCATCATCGGACGTACAAGGCGTATGGCAATGGGCTCAGCGTAAGTCATGGCAAAACGCTTAGGCATGAGATCGGCGAATAACACAAACACACTGGTGACCAAAATAAAGGACAAAACCGACGCTAAGGTTTCATGACCAATGAGCGCGAGCAGATAGGGGCTGACGGCAGACTCACCAATGACACCGGCCAAAATGGCCACAGCGTTTAACAACACTTGTACGACGGTGATAAAGCTACCGGGGTTTTCTTGCATACCGAGCACATCGAGGGCTCGTACTTCCCCTTCTTTGGCGAGTATTTGCAATTTTATTTTTCGGGCAGAAGCTAAGGCAAGCTCAGAACTTGATACGATAGCGCTTATCGCTATCAATAAAAAAATAGAGATAACCGCACTAAATAAGGTCATGATATTCAACTCTACACTTTTTATACTCAAAAATTTGGCAAACGTTACCAATAATAAATGAAAATATAAAAAGCTGGATAGGGGGACTACAAGTTTTGTTAGTGGCGGATTAGTAGAAATAACCGCGCCTAGGAAATAATTATTTTTGATGTGCCATATTATAAGCCATATTGTAAAATTTAGCTTGTAAATAAGCAGCACCATCCTCTCAAACCCATTTAGATTCTAGGGTATTTAATAGCATCAAGGTTACTAAGATATGCTTATTGTTATACGTATTTGCCTTGATTAATTTGCAATCAGCGCCATAATAGAGTCATTACAAATGCATATTAAGCGTTATATTTCCGTTTTATTCTTCACAACACAAGAGGTCATCTTATGACTGATAATGCTCCAGTCTCAGCAATTGATATCGAACAATCCGACATTAAAAGCAACATCACCATTACCAAAGCTGCACAAGATTATTTGGCCGAATTATTAGCCAAACAAGAAACCCCAGGCATTGGTGTGCGTATTTTTGTTGAGCATCCAGGGACGCCGCGTGCCGAGTGCTGTATGGCTTACAACCAGCCGGGTGAAGAAGATGAAGCTGATTTACAAATGCCATTTGAGCCATTTACTGCCTATATTGAAGCGTCTTCTGTGCCTTACTTAGAAGATGCGGTGATCGACTATAATAAAGATCGTTTTGGCGGTCAATTGACCTTCCGTGCGCCCAATTCAAAAGTGCCTAAAGTGGGTGCTGATGCCAGCGTAGAAGAGCGCATCAACTATGTTCTACAATCTGAGATTAACCCAAGCCTAGCGGCGCATGGCGGTGATGTTCAGCTACTAGAGCTTATCGAAGAAGAGGGCGTGGGCCTGACTGCGGTATTAAAATTCGGTGGCGGCTGTCAGGGCTGTTCAGCGGTGGATATGACCCTGCGTCAAGGTGTAGAAGTGCAGCTTAAGCAGCAAATCCCTGAGTTGACTCAAGTGGTCGACGATACGGACCACACCCGCACCGAAAATGCTTATTACAAGTAAACACTATAAATCGATCTGATTAATATGAGGGTCGGTAATAAGTATCATAATAATTAGTCATTATATTTATCAATTAGCTGGGTTATCATTGGATAATCCAGCTTTTTTATGGCTTAATCTAGGGTGGGCAAAAGTTTGGTAAGCTTAGATGGCTAAGCTTACATAAGATAAAAAATAAACCAAGCTATGCATCCTTTGTGGAGTCACACTCTTCTATCCCCCCATAAACTAAGGAAATGTTATGAGCGAAACGGACAGTCAAAATAGCCAACTTGAGAATAATCAGCGCCTAGAAACCTTAGCGATTCATGCTGGCTACAGTGTAGAGCCGACCACCAAAGCGGTTGCCGTGCCGATTTACCACACCAGCTCTTATGCCTTTGATGATACTCAGCATGGTGCAGATTTATTTGATTTAAAAGTGGCAGGTAATATCTATACCCGTATTATGAACCCCACCAATGCGGTACTAGAAGAGCGGGTAGCGGCTTTAGAAGGTGGTATTGGGGCATTGGCTGTGGCCTCTGGTATGGCCGCCATTACCTATGCGGTACAGACCATTTGTGAAGCGGGCGACAACATCATTGCCGCCTCTACCTTGTACGGCGGCACCTATAACTTCTTCGCCCACACCTTGCCGCGTCAAGGCATCGAAGTGCGCTTTTTTGATCACAAAAATCCAGCGGCCATTCATGACTTAGTCGATGAGAAAACCAAAATGGTTTTTGCTGAAAGTATCGGTAATCCGCTAGGCAATATCATTGATATAGAGGCCATCGCAGACGCGGCGCATAAACACGGTGTGCCGGTCGTCATCGATAACACCGTAGCAACCCCTGCCATTTGCCGTCCATTTGAATTTGGGGCGGATATCGTGGTGCATTCATTGACCAAGTATATGAGTGGTACCGGTACTTCAATTGGGGGTGCTATTGTTGACAGTGGTCAGTTTCACTGGGGCGATTATCCAGAGCGCTTTCCTTTATTAAATCAGCCTGATGTCAGCTATCATGGCGTAAACTTCGTTAAAGATGTCGGCGCTGCCGCTTATATTGCCCGTGCTCGCGTGGCACCGCTGCGTAATACTGGCGCTGCCCTGAGTCCCTTAAATGCCTTTAGTATTTTGCAAGGTATCCAGACGCTAAGCCTACGCATGGAGCGTCATGTACAAAACGCTCAAGCCGTGGCAGAGTATCTCAAAGGTCACGATAAAGTGGCATGGGTAAAATATGCCGGCTTAGCGGATCATCCTGACCATCAGTTGGCACAAAAATATATGAAGGGTACGCCTTCTGCCATCTTAACCTTTGGGGTAAAAGGCGGGCGCGAAGCGGGTGCTAAATTTATCGATGCACTCAATCTGATTACCCGCCTAGTCAACATCGGTGATGCCAAATCATTGGCCAGCCACCCCGCCACCACCACTCACCGTCAATTAAATGATGAAGAGCTTGCCAATGCAGGTGTGAGTGAGGATATGATTCGTCTGTCGATTGGCATCGAGCATATTGAAGATATTAAAGCGGACTTAGCACAGGCATTGGCCAAGGCTTAATATAACACTGACTTTAAAATACAAAATCCCAGACTAGTCTGGGATTTTGTATTTTGTTATTTGCCTTTTTATTTTTACTTTGACTGCTTATTACTTTAACTCATTAGTACTTTAATACTAAGCTACTAAGAACGGGCAGGCAGTACTTGCTGAGCAATACCTTGATACTGCTCAAGGCTCAAACGTGGACCAAACTGTTGTACCACTTGGCTTGCCACCTGACCGGCTAATTGACCGCACTGAGTTAATGTACAGTCATTGGCCAAAGCATATAAAAACGCGCCTGAATAATTATCGCCTGCACCATTGGTATCGATGACGGTATCGACTTTAGGGGTGGCGACTTGAATTAGGCTTAATTGGCCCGCTTCGCTGCGCTCACAAATCATGGTATCTTGCGCGCCCGAGGTGACCACTGCCAACTGGCAGAAGTCGGTCAGTGCTTGGGCTGCCGCTTTAATATCGTCTGCTCCAGTAAAGAGCTTGGCTTCTTCAACATTACAAAAAATCACATCAACGCCATCGCCCAGCATTTGTAGCAGGCCATCTTTGGCAAAGTTGACTACCGCAGGATCAGCGAAGCTTACCGCAATTTTGGTATGGTTGTCTTTGGCCTGTTGACGTAGCTTTTGTAGGGCAGGGTGTAGGCTGGCTGACATGGACAAATAGCCTTCTAGATACAACCACTTACTTTGGGCCAAGGCTTCAAAATCGATATTGGCGTCATCAATCTCACTTGAGGTGCCCAAGAAGGTCTGCATGGTGCGCTCGCCATCTGGAGTAATGGCCACCACACATGAGCCAGTCACGCCGCCTTCTACCGTAGATTTGGTATTGCAGGTGGCGACACCAGCTTGATTTAAATCATCTAAATAAAATTGGCCGGCGTGGTCATTACCAACACGGCAGCCATAAAAGGCTTTGCCACCAAGGCAGGCGAAAGCAAACATGGCATTGGCTGCCGAGCCACCGCCAGTTTGTTTTGAAGGCTGTAGGTCGTTGGTTTCAAACTCAGACAATAACTGGGTTTGCTCCTCCAAACTGGCCAAGGTCATGCTGCCTTTGGCCAAGCTGGTTGAGGTCAATTGTTCATCGCTTAATAGATATTCGTGGTCTACCAAAGCGTTTCCTACAGCCATAACGTCGTACATAATAATTCCAACTTATATTGTGTCAATGAGGGTTTAAAAATCGTGCCGCTATCATACTGCAATTTAGCCAGATTGTGGAGGGCATAGCGGCAGTAGTCTGTGAAACATTGCTGCATTTTTAAGGTGATTAAAAAATAAATAAAAAAAATTAGCAGTTAAACGGTATGGTTGTAAGTACTTGATTTTATTATAATTTTAAACTGTTTAAAAAACATACAATTTAAGGTGAGGCCTTGCTGAATCTGTGTTAAATCTTGTCAAGTTTTGAGTTATACACAGAGTTATCCACAGGTGATGGGGGTAACTTTGATAGCCCTTGATATCACAAGGGCTGGCTGAGAAGCTTTTAAAATAAGGGCGCAGCAGAAAAAGCAGAAAAATATAAAATTTGGCTTTGGGTGACTGGCGCGTCTGGTGATGTTCCACAAAATAAGACGCTGCCTTTGTACTTGTTTTAAAATGAGTTTGAATTTTCGACCGACTCAAGTAGACTGGCGGTTACTGATTAATAAAGCTTAGCAATACGCTTAAAAAGACAGTCTACAGGCTACTTCTAAAGATGATGTCTAAAAATCACATCCAAACCATCTAAGTATACCTATCTATGAGAAAAATTTATTTAATCCGGCATGGCCAAAGCACAGCTAACGCCGGAGGCGAGGCGCAGCCTAATTCACAAATTCCTTTAACGCAATTGGGACACAAGCAGGCGCATTCTGTGGCACAGTGGGTGCAGCACACATTAGGTGATCACATTGAATCCATCAGCGTGTCAAGTTTTTTGCGGACTCAGCAAACAGCGCAGCCGCTATTGGAGAGGGTGGCAATGAGCGCCCAAATCATTGAAGGCTTGCAAGAGTTTAACTATCTGAGCTTTAGCTGTATTGAGGGCAGAGATTTTGCAACTCGGCTGGCCTTAATGGATGAGTATTGGGCAAGCGCACATCCTGAGTACTCGCAAGGGGCTGATACCGAAAGCTTTGCTCAGTTTTATCAACGTGTGGCAAAAGTACTTAACGACTTTGAGCAGTTTGAAGATGGCAATCATGTGGTCTACACCCATGGCTTTTGGATAAGTATGTTAATTTGGCAGCTACTCGGTCAAAGCTCACAAAGCGATCGAGATGTGGTCAAATTTCGTCAGTTTGAGCAGTCTATTCGTGCCCAAAATGGTGAGGTGTTTTGTTTGACACTGCCTGCCAAACACAGTGGCCAATCCTATCCGCCCAGCATTACTAAAGTGCGCAGCTGTCCGAATCAAAACTCTGATTTGTCAGCGCAATAACCTGTCAGGTAGCTTTATGTCATTAAAGTGACTAGAAAGTGACTGGCTTGGCTTTAAAAAAGTGCAAACGACTCCATTAACTAATATCAGCACGCCCAAAATGCAGCACTTGTCAAAAAATGATTTGACCCGCCTACTAATAAAAATACCATAAATAATATGAGCTCCTCTATGCAAACAAATTCCGCGCAAACACCACCTGCAAAAACACCAGATGCAAAGACAAAACAGATGCAAGCCACCAGTGCTACGCCAGACTTGACCTTACATCCAAGCTTTAAGCTGCTTGAGCAGCGTAAAATTGAAGCGCTGTCTTTAGATGTCCTTATTTGTCAGCACATCCAAACCGGCGCCATGCACTACCATTTAGCGCATCCTAGCGATGAGAATGCATTTTTGGTGGGGTTTCGCACTCAGCCTATGGACTCAAAAGGTGAGGCACATATTCTTGAGCACACCGCGCTGTGTGGCTCAGCCAAATATCCGGTGCGCGATCCTTTCTTTTCTATGATTAAGCGTTCATTAAATACGTTTATGAACGCCATGACAGCAGCAGATTGGACCGCTTATCCGTTTGCTACTCAAAATAAAAATGACTACTTTAATCTGTTGTCAGTCTATCTTGACGCTTCATTTTTCCCAAATTTGCACCCACTGGATTTTGCCCAAGAAGGTATTCGCGTTGAACTAGACGACAGCGATAAGCCGCATTTTAAAGGCATTGTTTTTAATGAAATGAAAGGTGCCATGAGCGGTGAGATTGACCAACTGTATCATAGCGTGGCGCACCATTTATTCCCAACCACCACTTATCATTACAACTCAGGCGGTGACCCTGCAGATATTCCAGATTTGACCCATGCAGAGCTGGTGCAGTTTCATCAAAGCCATTATCATCCCTCAAACAGTGTGATTATGAGCTTTGGTAATATCCCAGTCTATGAGACTCAGGCGAAGCTTCATGACGATGCTTTGGCACAATTTGAGACAGGAAAAAAACATCAGTCTCGCCCTGAGAAGCGTTTAACGGCACCCATTCAAGTCACTGAGACTTATACGGTCGATGAGATTGATAAAGCACAAACACATCATGCCATCGCTTGGCTGCTGCCTGAGATTACCAATCCCAGACAGCGTTTGGCGCTGCGCTTGTTAGAGGGGGTGCTTATAGAGCATGCCGGCTCGCCGCTGCGTGCCTATTTAGACAGTCATCCTCTGGCCACAGGGCCAAGTCCTTTGTTGGGTCTTGATGACAGTCATTTTGAGATGGTGTTCTATGCTGGTGTGCGAGGCTCCGAGCCTGAGCATGCGGATGCTATTGAACAAGGTATTTTAGAGCTATTGCAGCAAGTGGCAGATAGCGAGATTGATCCTGAAGCCATCGAAACCATTTTGCATCAGATCGAAATAGATCAGCGCCACATAGGCGGCGACAGTATTCCTTATGGCCTAAACTTAATGCTTGAAGGCTTTAGTACGGCCATTCATGATGGCAATCCAATCGATATCTGGGAGGTGGATGAGCATTTGCAGTGGCTGCGTGAGCAGGTCAAAGACCCCACTTGGCTGCCTGGTTTATTAAAGCAGCATTTATTAGACAACCCGCATCGTGTGCGTGTCACCTTGGTACCTGATGCGAGTAAATCTGCTCAATTGGCCGCTGCTGAGCAGGCCCGATTAGACCGTATTGAAGCCAATTTAACCGAAGAAGATAAGCTTAAATTAAAGCAGCAAGCGGCTGCGTTAGCTGAGCGCCAAGCGGCGCCGGATGATTTAAGCTTACTACCAAAGGTGGGGCTTGAGGATGTGCCAGAGTCAATTAGCTTTATCCATGGCAAGCAGGTAAATATTCAGCTGGCGGGTGACGACAGTGTCTTGTATCAATATGAGGCGGGTACCAATGGCTTATATTATTATCAAGTGATTATGCCGCTGGCGGATCAAGATGAGCTGATTAACCATCCGCTATTGCCGCTTTATTTGGGGCTAATATCTGAGCTGGGTACAGATGAATTGTCAGCGCGTGATTTTCAGGCGCTGCAAGCCGCTCACTCATCTGGGGTAACTGCTCGGGTAAGTCAGCGCACCTCTCCTAAAGATCCGGACAGCTTAAGCAGTTATTTTGTGGTGGCCACGCGCGCCTTAAACCGTAAGCCTGAGGCCATTGACTTGGTGAAGCAGGTGCTTGAGCACAGTATCTTTACTGAGCATGACCGTATCAAAGAGCTACTACAGCAAAGACGTGCCGGCTGGCAATCTCGTTTAGCCAGCTCAGGTCATGCTTATGCGATGCAAACGGCCAGCCGTCACATGAGCCGCCAAGCAGAGCTTGAATATGTACGCAGTGGCTTGCCCGCACTTAATGCGTTAAAAGAGTTTTTGGAGCAGGCCAGCAATGATGAGCGTAAATGGGATGATTTGGCTCAGGCATTGATGGTACTGCATCAGCGCTTGGCGAGCTTACCAAAACAGGCGCTGATTGTGTGTGAGCCTGAACAAACTGAGAACTTCAAACACTTAATTGAGCAAAGCTGGGCACAGTCACGCTATACTGGCAAGGTGGCACAAGACTCTCAGGCACTTGCAGCCAGCATTCCAAGTGAGTACACACAGCTACAATTGTCCCTGACCTCACCTGACACTGAAGGCACGCAAGACAACAGTATAGATAGACAAGCGCCAGACTTAGCGTGGTTAGTCGCCACCAATGTCTATCACAATGCGGCTGTGTATCCTGTGGTACCGGCTGATCATCCAGACAGTGCTGCACTCATGGTCTTAGCCCCTTACTTACGCAATGGCTACTTACACAGTGCCATTCGTGAGCGTGGCGGCGCCTATGGTGGCGGTGCAGGCTATGACGCTAATGCTTGTGCCTTTAAGTTCTTTAGCTATCGTGACCCGCATTGTGCTGAGACCTTTGAGCACTTTGAGCAAAGCGTGGTGTGGCTATTGACCGAGCCGCAGCAGCCTGAGCAGCTAGAAGAGGCCATTTTAGGGATTGTCTCTAGCATGGATAAACCTGGCTCACCGGCTGGGGAAGCGGTGAAATCTTGCTTTGCCGACTTACATCACCGCGGCGAGGCTTGGCAACAAAAAATGCGCGCTAATATTTTAGCGGTAACGTTAGAGGACTTAAAGCGTGTGGCCACCACCTATCTACAAGGCAAGCCAAGCAGCAAAGCTGTGCTTGCGCCGCATGATAAAGAAGAAACCTTAACATCTTTAGGTTTTGCCGTAGAAAAAGTGGC
Organism: Psychrobacter raelei; assembly: GCF_022631235.3. Taxonomy (NCBI): domain Bacteria; kingdom Pseudomonadati; phylum Pseudomonadota; class Gammaproteobacteria; order Moraxellales; family Moraxellaceae; genus Psychrobacter; species Psychrobacter raelei. The sequence continues at coordinate 2,390,932 of NZ_CP093310.2, read as the reverse complement.
CAGCTAGAGCCAACTAAGGTCAGTTAGATGGCTATCTGCGTTACTAAATGCTAGCTTAGAGGTAAGCGGCCTAGCGTCAAAAAGAGGTGAGTCTTAGGACATCACCTCTTTTTTTGGCAGTATTTATTACTTAATCCACTGAGATGTCCATGCAAGATGATTTATTCCCCGCCCAAGACCCTACCGATTATCCTGATCCTGTGGGTATGCAACAAACCGCGCATACCAAAAGCTGGATAAGCACAGTGGGCTATGCGCTACCTTATGCGCTGGCGTATGTGTTTGCGCCCTCGCAGCTGACTCAAGTTAATTTTCCATTGAGTGGCATTGGGCTATCGCTGGCAGTATTGCTGTTATTGAATATAGTGGTACTTGGGATATTTAGAGCCACTCAAAAACGGCCCCTAGAGAAGATTGAATGTCACCGAATTGGGGTGCTTACGGCATTGTTGACGCTGATGGCCACCTCATTGCTGATGCTGCATACCTTATATGACATTTCAGCTGGCGAGATGAGTATGGCTGCTCTGCAGCAAAATGGGGTGCTCCCCATGTTGGTGATTAGTGGCGCCATTGGCTTATTTATTAATTATATCGCAGTCACTTATGGCTTATGGCTGCTACAAAAGCTTGGCTTAAAGCTGGGTTTTTAATCTTAGGCAGATCGCTCTTTACTGTCTGCCTCAAGTACCAATAGCGCTTGCTCCAATAAAGGCACCAGATTTTGAATATTGGGCAGATTTTTACCACAGCCAATAATTCCAAAATGCACCTGATTGAGATAACTGGTAAAGGTTATATTTAGCGCTTGACCATCAAAAACAACGGAAGCCGGATACAGTGCACTCAGCGCAGCACCATCCCAATACAGTTGCTGTTTGGGACCAGGAACATTGGATATGAGAATATTAAAAGCCTGCTTTTTGGGGTAAGCGCCGGTTAATAAATTAACCCCCTCCCAGGCATAAGTTATGGCACTGTAGTTGATGACTTGCGCCTGATCTAAGCGCCCAAACTTATCTTTACCGATGGTCATACTGTCATGAATGGCTTGTAATCGCTGCTTGGGGCTGGCCTGATCGGTCCCCAAGTCACACAATACCAGTGATGTTTGATTGCCCGAGGCGCTTTGATCTTTTCGAAGCGATACGGGCACAAAGGCAACGAGTGGCTCTTTGGGCAGCGCATTTTCACTGATTAAATAGCTGCGCAGTGCTCCAGAGCATACCGCCAAGGCCACATCATTAATACTCACATCGAGCTGCTGGGCTAGGCTTTTAAACCGGCTCAAAGGGAAGGTATGCGCCATGAATATGCGTGAATTGGATATGCGCTGATTAAGCAAGCTGCTGGGTGCTTGCAAGGTTGAGACATGGCCGGGATCTGTGCGCTGCCTGAGGCCATTTTTGAGTTCAGTAAATACCGGTTTGATGCTGCCCACCTGCTCTTTAACAATACCGCTAACCGAGCGTTTTTGTGGGGTAAGGGCGGCCAGATGCTTTTTATCTCGGCGCATTAAGGCCCAAGGTGGCAAGCTCATCACCTCATGCTGTGAGGCAGATAAAGACCTCTCAACCAAACGCATGGCTGCCACCCCATCCACCAAGGCATGGTGAATCTTAAAATACAAAGCAAATTGCTTTTTTGGCGCAGGCTTTTGAGAGGACTTGGGCTTTGGCTCTGCCTGATTTATAGGTAACTGGTTTGGGTGTAAGGGCTTAGAGGGGGCGCTGACATCGACATGGTCGGCTTCAATACCCTCAATAATATGACATTCCCACAGCGGGTAGCCCTTATCTAGCATATTGGCATGCACATCCGACACATAACTATATAGGGCCTGTTTTGAATAAGGCTTTGGCAGTACCATGTGGTGAAAGTGATAGTGAATATCTACCTTGTCTGCACTTTTCCAAAAGGTTTGATTGTGCACCACTTGATCAAATGGAAAAGTCGGCGGTGTGGTAGAGCTGCGCATTTGACGCACCAAATCTGCGACAAAATGATTGTCACTATTGTCTGGTATATCAAACAAAAACAGCCCACCGACGTGCATAGGCTGTTTGTGCTTTTCTAATAAAAAAAATAGCTGCTCTACCAAAGATAAAATTCGCATAAAAAACCTTATTAACAGTCTTTAGTAAAACCCGATAAGCCAGCCCTGCCTTATCGCCATTTGTCTTGATGTTCTTAGTCATCATCTAACAGTAAGCTACAAGGCAAGTGGGCTGCAGCGGTTTATTCGCGAATGCCCAACTCTCTTTCGGTACAGATGGTTTCAAGTTGGCCCAACTCATCTTCTAGCATCTTTAGCAGGCTTTGAATCTTGGGCAGAGTTTTACTACACGCCACGATACCAAACTCGATGCGGTCCAAATAACTGGCTAAAGTAATGTTCATTGCCTGACCATTAAATAAGATAGAAGCTGGATACAAGGCTCTTAATTCCGCACCGTTCCAGTATAGCTTTTTTTGTGAGCCAGGAACATTGGAAATAATTAAGTTAAACGCATGTTTTTTGGGATAAGCATTGGTAAAAATATTCACAAACTCCCAGCTGTAAGCGACCAAGCTATAGTTGACAACCTCCGCTTGTGACATACGACCAAAGCGCTTTTTGCCATCATTCATGCTGTTATGGACAAGCTTTAAGCGCTCTAGAGGACTGGCCAAATGCGTGCCCAAATTACATAAGATAAAGGCAAACTGATTGCCCGCGACTGTCTCATCTTTACGCATAGAGTAGGGTACCCATGCGATTAACGGATCCTTTGGTAGCTCATTGATGGATAATAAATAGCGTCTTAATGCCCCTGAACATACAGTTAGTACCACATCATTAATACTCACCCCCAAATTATCTGCCACTCTTTTAAAGCGAGCAATGTCATAGGAGTCAGCAATAAAGCGGCGTGAGCTTGAAATGCTTTGGTTTAAGATGCTGGGCGGCGCCTGAGTGGTGCGCACATAGCTACTGTCTTTATCGATTTTTAGAGCACTAAGCAGCTCGCCCATCACCGGCTTGGCGGTTTGTAATTGGTCTTTGATGATACTGCCAATGCCACGCTCTTTTGGTATCACCGACTCAATTTGATGGCGGTGGCGCATCATTAACGCCCAAAGCGGTAAGGTGATGGTCTCATTGGGTGACTGTGATAACGACTTTTGAACCAAGCGCATGGCCGCAATGCCATCTACCAAAGAGTGGTGAATTTTAAAATAAAGCCCAAATCTTTTGGGGCGACCGTCACTCTCAGGCTCAATACCCTCAATAATGTGGCATTCCCATAGCGGACGCGCCCTATCTAGCAGGCGACCATGCTCTTTTGAGATATAAGATAATAGCTCGCGCACTCGGGCAGGCTTAGGCAGCGCAATATGGCGAAAATGATGCTCAACATCAAACTCGTCATCGTTTTTCCAGTACGTTAAGTTGTGCAACACCTGATTAAACGGAAAAGTAGGGGGGACTGTAGAGTTTTGCATTTGCTGCACCAAAGACAGCACAAAATCCTCTTGAGCATCTTTGGGAACCTCGAATAAAAACAGCCCACCGACGTGCATAGGCTGCTTTCTTTTTTCAACCAATAAAAACAGTAAATCTACCAATGATAATAGACGCATGACATTCCCTTGCTGTATCAAATACAATAGACGGTCACATAAAGCCGCTTGTACACAGAATAATAATTCATTAAAACACGCTTAAGCTACAGATAGTAAATCAAAAATTAAGTCAATGAAATCTATTTATGAGTCATTAGGTCATTAAGAGATTTGACTTTCATAGTGTTTTTACATTCACCCAAACTCTATCAGATTATTGAAAGAAATAGCCGGTTTGTGGGGAGCTTGGCACCGCCATTTTACGCTTAGGCATACGGCCTGCCAAATAAGAGGCACGCCCAGCCCAAATAGCATGTTTCATAGCATGCGCCATCATTACTGGGTTTTGGGCATTGGCAATGGCAGAGTTCATTAATACCCCATCGCAGCCAAGCTCCATGGCAATCGCGGCATCAGAGGCGGCGCCCACGCCAGCATCGACCAAAACTGGCAGATTATAAGCTTTGGTTTTTTCGACAATCAAACTTAGTGTATGTGGGTTTAATAGGCCAAGTCCCGACCCAATTAAGCTGCCTAGAGGCATAATGGCCACACAGCCCATAGCGGCTAATTCTTGGGCGACAATAGGGTCATCTGAGGTGTAAACCATGACCTCAAAACCATCGTCAATGAGCTTTTTGGCTGCGGTTAAGGTCTGAGTGACATTGGGATAAAGCGTATCTTGATCTCCCAGCACTTCTAATTTTACGAGGTTGTGACCATCTAATAACTCACGAGATAGCTGGCAAGTACGGATGGCGGTTTCAGCGTCGAAGCAGCCGGCTGTATTGGGCAAAATCGTATATTTATCTGGTGAGATGACCTCTAACAGGTTAGGCTGGTCTTTATGTTGACCGATATTGGTGCGACGAATGGCCACAGTGACAATCTCAGCACCAGAAGCCTGAATTGCTTGAGCGGTCTGGGTTAAGTCTTTATATTTTCCCGTACCCACCAACAGCCTTGAGTAAAAGGTGCGGCTACCAATAGTGAACTTATCTTGCTGTAGCACGTCAGTGTCAAAATCTGTGGTACTGTGAGGTAATGTAGAATCCAGGGTCATTGCAGTTGCCTTGTCTTTGAACTTGGTTTTTAGGGTTAAGAGGGACGTCAATCTTGTCAGGTAATGGTGGTTATCGATTTAAAATTATAAGCCGATACCGCGCTCGGTGAAACAGTTTTTAATTAATAATGATCTAAACCAGTTGATTATAATTAATAAGTTTAAATAAATAGACTGTAAAATATTTTGTAGTTATCATAAATTATAACAAAATACACACGCACAAAAGAAATAAAATTGGCTTCTTAGTATAACAAAGGTATCTGGTTTTAGGAGCCAAGCAAATAGCCGATAACACGCAGCGAGTTTGAATTAAACTTGTTGGTATTTAGCACAAATTGTTTTGAGTGTACGGGGCAGTATATTAGGTGATGTGATAGCAGACATAAGAGGCGTAATCCTTTATAATCTTAAAATATATTAATGGTTGTGTATAACCGTATGAATAAAGCTTTAAATATAAAAAGGGTGTGACTATGGATTCATCACGACAATTATTATTGGGTACTTTGGTATTTCTGGGAGGCGGCACTTTACTGTTTGCCATGGTGAATCAGATGGGTACCCCAAGTGACAGTCAAGTAGAGCAAACACCGGTGGCGCAAGTAAGCACCGATAAAAGCACCGCGCAGTCACCAATGACAGCAGATGTAGCCACTGAAGAGCGTATCTTGGCCCAAAAGCGTCTTGAGCGTGAAAAAAAGATGTCTGAGCTTGATCAGCGTACCCGCGAGTTCTTGACTGAGCAAGAAAAAGCAGAAGCGTTGGCGATGCAAAAAGCGCGCCTTGAAAACGAACAGTATCGCAATAACAGCGCTGCTGAACCGGTCACTGATGGCTCACCTGCCGATGAAGCGGGCTCTGAAGTTACGGTGACCAAACCTGTGGTAAAGGCCCGACCGGTTGAGACAGTAGTCGCTCAAGTCACTCCAACGCCGGCAACGCAGACCCAAGCTACCTCCGCGACGCAAACAAATACGGCTAAGGCTCAAGACAGCTCAAAGCCTGAACCCAAAAAGGTGGCCACTCAACAGGCACCAAGTAGCACCCAAAAGCATACCGTACAGCGTGGAGAGGGGCTTATTAAATTAGCGCGCCAATACAATGTGCCGGTTGAGGCCATTTCACAGGCCAATAAATTATCCCATAATGCCTCTATTCGAGTGGGTCAAACCCTTACCATTCCTTCACGCAGTCAAGTTGATCGTTTAGTAAGTGAGTACAATGCCAGCAGTAATAAGAGCGCTGCTGCACCTACCAAAGCGGCTGTGACCTCTAAGCCGGTGGTAACCAGTACTGGGCCCACCAGTCAAAAAGGTCATGAGGTCAAAGCAGGTGAGGGACTTATTAAGCTGGCGCGTCAATATAATGTACCGGTAGAGGCCTTAGCCGAAGCCAATAACATGAGTACTAATACGTCGCTTAAAGTGGGTCAGACAGTTACCATCCCCTCGCGTAAGCAAGTAGAAAGACTGCAGCGTGAAGCGCAGCAAAAACAAGCCGCAGAGCAAAAAAAGCGTGAGGCGCAGCAGCGTCTAGCAGATGCACGCCGTAAAGCTGCCAGTGGAGAGGCTAAGGGTACCTTTGGAGTGCAAGTGGCGCTGGCTGATAATCAGAAAAAAGCCGATGACATCGTCAAGCAACTGCGTGCTGCCGGCTACCGAGCAACCACCAGTAATACCAGTAAAGGTGTGCGGGTGATTGTTGGTCCCGAAAAGGGTAAAGAAGCGGCCTTGGCGTTAAAAGACAAAATCAATGCCGACTCGCGTACGGATGTGGACAATGCTTGGGTGCTTTATTGGCGCTAAATAGAGGATTTCTGCAGATCCTAACAGGCATCTAGTTGTTACCGTTAATAACCCTAGTTAGCCGTTATATTAAGCCAACTCATACAAACACGACACTAGATGTCGTGTTTTTTTGTGGCTGTGATAAAAGGTTAGGGGCGTTGGGTCAAGAAGTGCGATAATACCTGAATCGGTATTTATAACCGTCTGTTTTGAAAGTAGTTTTTGTTATATTTGAGGGAAGTATTCGTGGATTTTATGATTTTGGGCATCATGGTGGTGGTGGCTTTAGTAATTGTACTAAGTATGCTGGGTCAGCGCCGCCATGACCAACAAAAAAGTCAGGCCAAGCCAGTCAAAGGCGACGAGCTGGCCATCTGGCCCTTTGAGCCGATGCCTATTATGACAGACACAGAGGTGCTGTTCTTTGCCAAATTACAAAAGGCTGTCCCTGAATATCATATTTTTAGCCAAGTGCAGTTGTCACGTATTATTGCGCCCAGTGATGACGCGGGCCGTGATAAAAACTTTTGGTTCAACCGTATCTGCCGTCAAAGTGTGGACTATGTCTTGGTGGACCGAGATGCGCAAACCACGCTATTGGCCATTGAGCTTGATGATTGGACTCATGACAGTCCAGCGAGGGTTAAGGCAGATGAAAAAAAGGACAAGGCATTGGCCAGTGCTGGTATTCCAATTTTAAGATTTCATGCTGAGCGTATGCCTAGTGTGCCTATTATTCGTCATGATATTGAAGCGGTTATTAGTAAGTACAGCCGTTGATGCTAAAAGAAGATAGTCAGTTACTAAGCCACCTTACACCATTTTATTAACGTAGCTTATACACATATAACCAAATCTAAACAGGCACTTTAAACACGGTTCGTTACTATATCTAAAGCTAGGATTTAAAGTTTTAAAACAAAAAGCATTTATGAAAGCGTTAAGGTGACAGTGTAAGACAACAAATAAAGAGAATAGACCTTTAAAATCAACGTGTTTTTAATTGGAATCAATGCCTGTTGTCTATGTCTTTTGGATTAAATACGATAACAATTACACACCCAGCAAGGATATAATAATGAAAGATAATATTGATCATAAAGACCCAGCTAACCAAATGAATCCCGCTGTCGGTGAAGGCGGTGAAACGCATCAAAGAGCTGATAAAGACGGTGCGGTATTAACCACCCAGCAAGGTGTGGCCATATCAGATAATCAAAACTCATTAAAAGCAGGACCACGCGGGCCTTCCTTATTAGAAGACTTCATTTTACGAGAAAAAATTACCCATTTTGACCATGAGCGTATTCCAGAGCGTATTGTGCATGCACGCGGTTCAGGGGCGCATGGCTATTTTGAATTAACCGAGTCGCTAGAAGACTACACCACTGCAAAAATATTAACTAAAACGGGTAAACAGACGCCTTTATTTACCCGCTTCTCAACTGTGGCTGGTAACAAAGGCTCAAAAGATACGCCACGTGATGTGCGCGGCTTTGCAGTCAAAATCTACACCGAAGAGGGTAACTGGGATATTGTGGGTAATAATATGCCCATTTTCTTTATTCAAGATGCCATTAAGTTCCCCGATTTAATTCATGCAGTAAAACCTGAGCCAGATCGCGGCTTCCCCCAAGCAGCGTCTGCGCATGACACTTTTTGGGATTTTGTGTCATTGAGTCCAGAGACCATGCACAACTTGATTTGGCTGATGAGTGACCGTGCCATTCCACGTAGTTTACGTATGATGGAAGGCTTTGGTATTCACTCCTATCGCTTGATCAACAAAGAGGGTAAGAGCACCTTTGTTCGTTTTCATTGGAAGCCAAAGTTAGGCGTGCAGTCTTTGACTTGGGATGAGGCCGTTAAAATCTCAGGCGCAGACCCTGATTATAATCGCCGTGACTTATTTGAAGCCATTGAAGCGGGCGACTATCCTGAATGGGAGTTTGGTGTTCAATTATTCACAGAAGAAGAAGCAAGTCAGTTCCCATTTGACCACTTAGATGCAACTAAATTAATTCCAGAAGAACTGGTACCGGTGAAAATCGTCGGTAAGATGGTCTTAAACCGTTATCCAGATAACTTCTTTGCAGAAACTGAGCAAGTGGCATTTTGTCCTTCACATCTACCGCCTGGTATCGACTTTAGTAATGACCCATTATTACAAGGCCGTCTGTTTAGCTATCTAGATACTCAGCTGTCGCGTCTGGGGTCACCTAACTTTGCACAACTGCCCATTAATGCACCAAAATGTCCGTTTGCTAACATGCAGCAAGATGGTCATATGCAGATGCAAGTGCCTAAAGGCCGCGTGATGTATGAGCCACAAAGCTTAGATCCAAGTAAGCCTCGTGAAAGCGAGAAACAGGGCTTTAGCTCCTTCCCAGAGCAATTAGATGATGGCGTTAAAGGCCGTGTGCGTAGCGAAAGCTTTGCAGATCACTACAGTCAGCCACGTATGTTCTATCGTAGCCAGACGCCGGCAGAACAGGCGCATATTGCCTCAGCTTTTGCCTTTGAGCTGGGTAAAGTAGATACCGCTCACGTCCGTACTCGTATGCTGGGTCATTTAATTAATATTGATGAAGACTTGGCAAACCGAGTAGCCACAGCACTGGGCATGGAGTTACCCAAAGCGCCTGAGCCACGTGCGCCCATTCAAGATTTACCTAAATCGCCTGCCGTGCAAACCATAGGTCTTAGTCCCAAAACCTTGCAAGGCCGTCAAATTGGCATCTTAGTTGGTGAAGGCTCAAGCAAAGATCAGATTGGCAAGTTTGAAAAAGCGGCCAAAGCGGCTGGCGCCACAGTTAAGATAGTCGCTCCAAGTAAAGAGGCGTTACTTGATGACGGTACCCGCATTCAAGCCGATGAGCGTATCGCTGGGGCACCTTCTGTGTTATTTGATGCGGTAGTAAGTATCATCATGCCTGATGTTGCCAAAAAGCTTGCTAAAGATAGCTCAGCGCTAGATTGGTTCAATGATGCTTATAATCACTGTAAAGCGATTGCCTACTGCCCAGCTACCGAGAAGCACATCTTAAGTAAACTTCCCGTTGAAAAAGATGAGTTTGTTACCCCATTAGATGAGGTGGATGCCTTTATCGAAAACGCAAAAACCCGTCTGTGGGAGCGTGAGCCCAAGGTGCGTGATTTAGCCTAAACAGCTTATTTGAAACCGAAGTTACTTACCCAATGATGGCCCAAATATGCAGTATGCATATTTGGGCTTTTTGTTGTAAAACTTATCGGTCAGCTTGGCCACTTAAAATCATAGACCAAGCAGTTTACTATACAGCCTGCTTTTTCGATTGGATTTATAAGAAAATCATGAGTTTACAACAGATCGTTGGTATCAAGGGCTATATTCAGACCACCTACCTTGCCGTTTATCCTGACAAATTGCTGCTATTAGATGCCGGTTGTCGAGCCGATGTAGATACTATTTTATCTTATATCACCGATACCCTACAGCGGCCCATACACCAGCTAAAGACAGTGGTAGTCACTCACATGCACCCCGACCATGCAGGCGGCGCTGCAATATTAAGACAAAAGACAGGCTGTCAGATTATTACCTCAGCCAAAGCTACTACGTGGTACAAAGGCTTAAGTGGGCGCAAGCAGCATTTAAAAGACTTGGCTTTGACCTATTATGTGGCCAGCCGCCGAGCAAAGCCGCTTATTAATCAGTGGTACAATCCAGTCGTGTCTGCTGATGTGATTGCCGAAGAAGGCGATAGAGTAGTGGGCTTTGAAGATTGGGTCATTTTACAAACGCCTGGGCACACCAGTTGTGACATATCGCTGTGGCATCCCGATACCAAACAAGCTTACACCGGAGATTTGGTTTTAAAGATCAATAACAAATTGCTCTCGCCCTTGGTGATTCACTTCCCCGATTTATATAAAGCCTCGTTGAGCAAGGTGCAAAACTTGGCGCTAGATACGCTTATCTTGGCACATGATGGCAAGGTGGCGATTGGTGCAGCAGATTTTGATCAATTAATCGCTAAAGTGCCTGATCAGCCTCGAGATATGAAGCTACTTGATGTACTAGGTATTAAATGGCCTAGAGGCGTTGGTAAGGTAGTAAAAAGGCTAGGCGCATCCTTATAGGGTGCTTTGTAATACGGCGATATGACAACAGTTATCCTATGCCTACATCTGCAGCCTAAATGCTCTGCCTAAACACCGCTGGAGCTATCAAGGGTAATAGCGGGCAACACCCTATAAAAATATACAAAACTCAGGCGCAACGTAGGCGCAAAGAAAAACCCCGATAAATCAGATTTATCGGGGTTTTTGAATTTGGTGGGCCGACCGCGACTCGAACGCGGGACCAATTGATTAAAAGTCAACTGCTCTACCAACTGAGCTATCGGCCCTAAAGAGGTGTTCGCTCTAAAGGTGAAGTGGGGTATGCCCCAAGCTTCTTTCTACATTAAGGATAAGTGTTGCCCCTTAATGAGAGTGGCATATTATACATATAAAAATTGATAATGCAAGCAAAAAATTAATCTAAATGAAAACTTTATCAAAAAGTTAATTCTTAATAGTGGTTATCGAAAAATACGCAAACCTACCAAGTTAAATAAAAATCCCGATTAACCAGCGGGGTTGAATCGGGATTTTAGAATTTGGTGGGCCGACCGCGACTCGAACGCGGGACCAATTGATTAAAAGTCAACTGCTCTACCAACTGAGCTATCGGCCCTAAATAGTGTCTCAAAGCTAAGCTTTTTAACGCTATAGGTAACGTTAGTGGGTTACTGTATCCCCTTAACGTGAGAGCACATTATACGCCTCAAAAATGAGAATGCAACCCTAAATATTAATTTTTTCACATTTTTTTTGATTAATCTGCTTTTATGCACTGTGGTTGCCTTTTTTTGGGTCTAATCACGTGACAAAGCTTCCACAGGGTTAAGCTTGGCCGCATTGCGTGCTGGTAAGAAGCCAAATACCACACCAATAAGAGTAGAGCAGATAAAGGCGGCAACAATAGAGGTTGGAGAGTATATGACGCTAAAGCTGTCTGAGCCTAAGCTGTTAATCGCCTCACCAATCATAAAGGCCAATAATACCCCGAGCGCACCGCCAAGCACACACACCAGTACCGCTTCAATCAAAAACTGTTGCATGATATCGCTTTGGCGGGCGCCTACCGCCATGCGCACGCCGATCTCATTGGTGCGCTCAGTCACCGACACCAGCATGATATTCATCACGCCAATACCACCGACCACTAACGAGATAATAGCAATAGATGAGATGAGCAGTGTCATGGTGTTGGTGGTGGATTCAATGGTCTGACGGATAGAGTCTGAATTACGGGTTCTAAAGTCATCGGCGCCATGGCGGCCTTCAATAAGATCTGAGATGGCAGATTCGGCGGCACTGGTTGAGATTTGATTGTCGATAAGTACCACGAAACGGTCAATATGTTCGCCACCCACGATACGCGACATCATCGTGGTATAAGGCATATAAATCGTTGGGCTGTCACTTGAGGGACTAAAGCCGCCCTCATTAGGCTCAAGAACCCCAATGACTCGGCCTGGGACATTGCCAATGAGGACCACTTGACCAATGGGATTATCCACATCTGCAAAGAAGGTTTTTTTGGCATTGTCATCGATAATAATGTCTTGGGTACGTAACGCGATACTTTGTTCATCGAAGCCTTGACCAAGTGCCAGCTTCTCGCCTGTAACTTCCAAATAGCCTTCACCCACACCACTGATGCTGGCTGATTCTTGAATATTTCGATAGCGCACACTGGCGCTGGTATCTAACTGCGGGCTCACACTAACCACGTAAGGCTGATTGGCCACAGCCTTGGCATCATCGGGCGTCAGATTATCATCATTATAGCGCCGTCTGGGGTCGCCATAGGGGTAGCCATCGATGACAGTAATGGTATTGGTACCAAGAGAGCTAATGTTGGATAAGATTTGCTGCTGTGAGCCTTGACCTAGACCGACTACAGATACCACAGAGGCAATACCAATAATAATACCCAACATGGTCAATAACGTGCGCATTTTATGGGCACGCATGGCCAGTACAGACATTCTAAAGGCTTCAGATAAACGGTCGATAAAGGAGCCGAAACGGCTTTTTTGTTTTTTATGCAGCTCAGATGAGCTTTGTGCTGAGGCATTAGATAAGCTTGGTTGATTGTGTGAGCTATGAGTGTGATCGCTATCGATGCCCTTTGAGCGGTTAAAATGCTCATTGCGATAATCAGCGATAATATGACCATCTTTTAACTCAATGACCCGCTCAGCTTGATCCGCAATAGAGGGGTCATGCGTCACCATAATAACGGTATGACCTTGCTCATTTAAATCACGTAAGATTTGCAGCACATCTTTACCTGACTTACTGTCGAGAGCACCGGTCGGCTCATCGGCTAGGATAATATCCCCGCCGTTCATCAGTGCCCGTGCCACAGAGACCCGCTGCTGCTGACCACCTGAAAGCTGACTGGGGCGGTTATGAATCTTATCGCCTAAGCCAAGATCAGTCAGCAGCTTCTCGGCACGTTGGGCACGCACTTGGTTGTCCATGCCGGCATAAACTGCAGGCACGGCCACGTTATCACGGGCATCAATATCGCCTAACAAATGATAGCGCTGAAAGATAAAGCCAAAATGCTCACGGCGTAGTTTGGCCAGTTCATCGGCATCGAGCTGTTTGACTGATTTACCAAAGATAAGATAATCGCCAGCAGTGGCTTTGTCTAAGCAGCCTAAGATATTCATTAAGGTCGATTTGCCTGAGCCGGATTGACCAATAATGGCCACCATCTCACCTTGATAAATGGTCAGGTCTAAGCCATGTAAGATGCGAATGGTTTGCTCACCGGCGGCAAACTCACGTATCAGATTGGACACCTGCATGATAGGCACAGCACCTGGCTTAGGCTTAGGTGTGCTCACGTGTGAGGTCGGGTCAGCGGGTGGTAGCTGGGATGTCATCATAGCTAAATCTTCAGTCTAAGCGGTCATACCCTAAGTCAATTTAAAAGATAAAATTAACAGGTAATGTGAAATACGTTGGCAAGACAGTCAGTGGGTTATCCACGCATATCTTGCCGCTTTGCGCCGAATATGGCTTACGCTTATCGGCGCATTTTATGGCAGATAATGGGCAGCAGCGGTGATAAACACCAAGCGCCTGAGTCGATTATTACATGCCAGGTGGGCGACTACGTTGGCCTCTGCCACTGTCCTTGGCGCCTGAGTTTTCACCAATAATGACCGTCTCTCCTCGTTTTAGGCCGCTTAAAATCTGGGCGTTGACTCGGTTATCAATACCTACTTTGACCGCACGATTTTCTACACTACCATCGGCATTAAGCACGCGCACATAGGGACCTTTGACTGGTGCTGGAGCGGCTGAAGCTGCCTTATTGTTGCCGCCAGCGCCAGATCTAGATCTTGCTGCGCCAGAAGCGCCTTTGTTAGGGCCTTTTTTGATCGCAGCAGAGGGTACAAGCAAGGTATTGGTGGCCTTATCAATGATCACATAGACCTGTGCGGTCATATCAATACGAAAACGACGCTCGGGGTTGGGCACTTCAATATAACCAACATAGTAAATCGCCGAGTCGGTGGAGCTGGTATCACTGATTTGTTCCGGTGCAGGCTCAACAGCAGTTAAGATCGCATCGTATTTTTTGTCCGGATCACCGATGGTATTAAAGTACACAGGCATACCGGCTTTTACGTTAATGACATCTGCCTCCGAGATTTGCGCATTAATACGGACGGTTGATAAGTCGGCTAATTTGACGATGGTGGGTGCCGCTTGATTGGCATTTACCGTTGTACCTTGTTCGGTGACCACAGCCACGACGGTGCCATCCATGGGTGCACGAATGGTGGTGTAGCCTAAGTCTGTACTGGCAGTGTCTAAGTTGGTTTGGGCTTTTCGCACGTCAGCTTCACTGCTTGCGATATTGGACTGAGCGGTAATGAGTGCCGCTTGGGCGGTTTTAATAGCTGCTTTTGCGGCGGCCACACTGGCTTGAGCTTTTTCGACAGTGGTACGGGCATTCTCCACCTCTTGCTGACTGATGGCATCCATCGCAAGTAGTGGACGTAGTCTGGCATAATCAGATTGAGCCTGTTTTAAGTCTGCCTCTCGGCTGGCAAGATCGGCCTGGGCACTCTCTAATCCTGCTTTGCGACTATAGTAGTCTGCTTGAGCACTTTGAAGCGCGGCGCGGCCTTGCTCTAAGGTGGCCTGCTGATTTGAAAGATTGTTCTTTTGAGTGACTTGGTCGATTTGGGCAATTAAGTCGCCTTTTTTGACCTCATCACCCACATCCACAAACAGCTTAGTCACTTCACCTGAGACCTGGGCACCTACATCTACTGTATTCAAGGCTTTGACCTTGCCTGATGCCATGACATTATTTTCAACATCACCCATCTCAGCGGTGGCAGTAATATAATTGGTTTCTTCTTGTTTGGGTTTAAATTTGTTATAAGCTAAGACAGCCAAAGCGAGCGCAATAAGGGCAATAATGGTCCATTTAATAACAGACTTTCGAGTTTTTTGATTGGAAATGAAGGCCATAACACAGTCCGGAACCAGATTTTAAAAGGATTACTAAATTTTAAATAACCTAATATAGCGCACTGGTCAAAAAAGACCATGGCATTAAGTTTAAGAAAGGTTACAGCATAAATATGTCTGAATAATAGGTAAACTATTATCCAGAATAAGTTGTACATTGAATATATCAGATTGAGGACATAAAGGAGGTAAACAAGGAAGGTGTATCAAAGATAGAGGGTATGATAATGTTAACGTACAAATCCTCACGATTTATGATAACTAATGTTTCAAGCAAACAACCGCACGCCGGTTACCCGCAAGGCAGCTTGTAAAATTAGCTCCCAAGCTGGCTGACGCACCAAGCCTTTAACTGCTTTGTCACATTGATACAAGATATCCGGCCAATCTGCAATACTGTGTAAGCTTTGGCGACGACAAGCAGAGTGATATAACGCGTGCTTGCTGCTCCAAATCCCTAGGCTTTGTGCATCTTGCCCGCTCATGAGCTGCATGATAAGGCGCATATCTTTGCTGATGGCCCACAATACCAAAGGCGTAGGTTCTTCAGTAGATTTTAACTGCTCAATAATTTTGACCACTTGCGCTGCATTACCGGCCAGCATGGCATCCGACAAATCAAAGACACTGTACTGAGCGTCACTGACCAGCGCACTTTGTAATGCCTCGACATCTATGGTAATCAGAGGCGGGGCAGGGGTATCTTGAGCATTCAATTCGCGCTCTGCTTGGGATGGAATTTGCGGTGAGAATAAATAAGATAGGCGCCAAAGGGCTTGATAAGCGCTGAGCAGATGATGCTCTGTTTGCATCATTAAAAACTGCCACGCTTCTGGCACCAAAGCTAAGCCAAAGCGATGAGCGTGAATCTGCAACAGTTGCTGGCGCTGATTTTCATTGTATAAGTTGCAATCGATAACATGACCTAATTGAGCAAATGGCTGATACCACTTGCTTGATTTGGCTCGGTTATCGACTTTGGCGGTGAGCCATAACACGCTGTTTGGGTTATTACCTGTGTTGGCATCAGTGGCAAAAGCAGTCAGTTCGTCTTGTACCGACTTATCTGGCTTGTGATTGCCAGTGACGATAATCGCCGTAGCGTCATCGAATAATGACAAGCTATTAAGCTCGCTTAACACCTCTTGCCACGTTTTGGCAGAGACCAGTTCAACGCGTTTGACCACTAAGCTTTGAGACTGCCAAATAATACGCATGGCATCAATGAGCCACTGCTGTAACAGGGGCTCATCACCATGCCCCAACCACAGTCCGGTGGGCCGGATGTTGCTAGGTAGCAAAAGCTTAGGATAAACGTTTAAAAAGGTATCTTGCATGGCTTAAGGGACAAGCTCGGCATTGGTACTAGCATCAGATTTTGGGGCGACTACCAAAGGCTTAGGGTTTTGTTTAGCGCTCGCTTCAGGCGCTACCCTAGGTAGGCTTAAGGCCACATATTGATCTGCAATACGCTGAGATAAGTTGTCATACAGCCAATCTTGAATTTGAGCACCTTGCTTGTCCTCAATACTCACAGAGGCCTCATCGAACTGATAAGTACGCTCTACCTGCACCTTGTTTTTGACAATCATGGGTGCGCTTGAAGCGCCATCGCTATTATTCAAGGTCTCGTAGATGACATCGGCTGATAACACCAGACGTACCTCGGTCAGTACCCCGACCAGCTCATAACGTTTAAGCTGTACGTTACTGACCTTAATGGTCGAGGTATAAAGCTGATTACTGCTATTGATCTGGCGGCCAATATCATCGACCACATTGATACCCACAGCATTCAAGCGCTGCTTTAAGGGGCGCTTGATACGAAAGCTTACGATATCATCTTCATTGATACTAAGCACTGTACTACCCACTGAGTAGGCCATAGGTGCATCGTAGCCACGCAGATGAAAGCCGCAACTGCTGAGCAAAAGCGGTGAGCCCAGCAGTACAGCAGTGATAAGCATAGTGGATAGACCACGATGCTTATCACTTTGCTTGTGAGTTGGGGCTGTTACCAAATGAGTCATGAGTTAACCTGCCACTACAATGTTGACCAGCTTATTGGGCACCACGATTTCTTTTTTGATGTCGCCTGTTAAGTATTTGGCCACACTCTCAATCGCTTTGGCTTGAGCTTTTAGTGACTCAGCATCAGTGCCTGGTGCTACTTCCATCTTACCTCGTACTTTACCGTTGACCTGAACTACCATGGTGATGGTGTCTTGTACTAAGGCGGCGCTATCGGCTTCAGGGTAGCGTAGGCGAGTGGTATCTACGCCTAGTTTTTCAAGTAAATGCTCGCCAATATGCGGTGCATAGACTGATAATAGGGTTAATAAGGTGACTAAGGCTTCATGTTGTACTGCCAAAGTGTGCTCATTAATTTGTTGGTTTTTGCTGATAAAAGTGCCAATTTCATTGGCCAATTCCATTAAGCTTGAAACCGGCGTGTTCAATGACAGGCGCTCACCCAAGTCATTATCAATCTTAGTAATTACTTCGTGTGTCTTACGGCGAAGGCCTTTGGCTAGGCTGTCTAATTGACTGGCATCAATGCTCGAAGCAGCTGGCAAATTGGCGACTTGTAGGCCTAACTCTTGGGTGGCTTCTAGGTGCGACTGTGTCTCACGCCAGACTTTTTTCAAGAAGTTGTAAGGGCCTTTTAATGAGTCATCTGACCACTCAAGAGTTTGATCGGCAGGGGCGGCAAATAAGGTGTATAGACGCACGGTGTCTGCCCCATACTGATCAATGGTGGTTTGAGGGTCTACGCCGTTGTTTTTCGACTTTGACATCTTCTCAATTTTACCAATGGTCACCGGCTGACCGTCAGCTTTTAAAATAGCCTGAGTGGGCTGGCCACGATCATCATAGCTGATTTCTACATCATCAGCGAAGTAGTAGGTCTTACCCCCTTCAGGATTGTCACGATACAAGGTGCCCGCCAATACCATGCCTTGGGTCAGCAGGTTTTTGAAAGGCTCATCGCCTGAGACCAAGCCCTCATCACGCATAAGCTTATGATAGAAGCGGGCATATAATAGGTGCATAACCGCGTGCTCAACGCCGCCCACGTACTGATCTACAGGCAGCCACTTATCTGCAGCAGCTTTTTCGACCATTTGGGTGTCGTCGTTGGGGCTGGCAAAGCGTGCGTAGTACCAGCTTGATTCCATAAAGGTATCGAAGGTATCGGTCTCACGCTCAGCAGGGCCACCACATTTTGGACACGTGGTATTCACAAATTCAGGGATGTTTTTTAATGGGTTACCACGGCCATCAGGCACAACATCGGTAGGCAGCTTAATCGGCAGATCAGCTTCGTCCACCGGCACGTTGCCACAATATTCACAGTTAATCATTGGAATTGGGCAGCCCCAGTAGCGCTGACGAGACACGCCCCAGTCGCGCAGACGGTACTGAATCTTACGAGCGGCCAGCTTTTGTGGCTCAAGTTTGGCCAACATCGCTTCAAATGAGCCGTCAAAATCCAAACCATCAAACTCACCTGAGTTGACCAAAGTTCCACGTTCAGTATAAGCGCCTTCGTGGTCTTCAGGTGTTTTGATAACAGTTTTTATCGGTAGGTTGTATTTTTTGGCAAACTCGAAATCACGCTCGTCATGAGCAGGAACTGCCATCACCGCACCTGAGCCATAGCTCATAAGCACATAGTTGGCTACCCATACCGGCACTTCTTCACCGGTCAAGGGGTGAGTAACAGTCAGGCCAGTATCCATACCGATTTTTTCAGCTTTGGCAAGGTCGGCCTCTGCCACAGAGCCTTTTTTGCACAGCTCACAAAACTCAGCAATTTTTGGATCTTTTTCAGCAGCTAATTTGGCCAAACGGTGCTCAGCGGCTACCGCCACGTAAGTCACACCCATCAATGTATCGGGACGAGTGGTGAACACATCTAACGTGCTGATGTCATCGCTGTTTTTGTAAGGGAAATGCACCTCCATACCTTGGCTGCGACCAATCCAGTTGCGCTGCATAGTAATCACATCGCTTGGCCACTGGCCTTCAAGCTTGTCTAGATCATCTAGTAGCTCATCGGCATAGTCGGTAATCTTGAAGTAATACATAGGAATGTCGCGCTTTTCAACCGGTGCACCACTGCGCCAGCCTTTGCCATCAACCACTTGTTCATTGGCTAATACTGTGTTGTCGACGGGATCCCAGTTTACTGTGGCCAATTTTTTGTATACTAAGCCTTTTTTGTATAGTTGTAAGAAGAACCACTGCTCCCAGCGATAATACTCAGGGGTGCACGTAGCAAACTCACGTGACCAGTCAATTGATAGACCCAAAGTCTTTAACTGGGCGCGCATGTTATCAATGTTGGAGAAGGTCCATTTAGCAGGCGCAACTTGGTTGGCAATGGCGGCATTTTCAGCAGGCATACCAAAGGCATCCCAGCCCATAGGCTGTAGAACCTGATCGCCTTTTAGACGGTAGTAACGGCTTAATACATCTGAGATGGTGTAATTACGCACATGTCCCATGTGTAGCTTGCCACTTGGATAGGGAAACATAGAAAGCATGTAGCGGGTGTTGGCATCTTTACTGATGTCGTTGCTCACCTCGAAGCGTTTGTCAGCCGCCCACTTGGCTTGCTGCTCAGCTTCAATGGCTTGAGGGTGATAATGGTTTGGATTGTTTTGTTCAGGTGCTGTAGTGCTCATAATAGGCTCTAGGTTAGATGTTTTTTATGAAGGTTTTGAGAATTAATAATAAGCAAAAATAGATACGCTAGAATAGCGCAAATTGACCAAAATTGCGATGGTAAGCGCCAATTTTAACCGGATATTGGCTTTGTGAGCTATGAAGTATTAAGCTTATGCCACCCTTAACCCTAATTTTGAGTGTTTGCAATTAAAGGTTGCAAGTCAAGCCCCTTTATTTTTAACATCACTGTATCCCATTAACACTTTAAAGGAGAGCCTTATGGCCATTGTTATTTATGGTATCAAAGCCTGCAGTACCATGAAAAAGGCATTTAGCAAACTTGATGAGCTGGGCGTTGCTTATGAGTTTCATGATTATAAAAAACAAGGCATTGATAATGCCACTGTGCAGCGCTGGGTGAATGAGCTGGGTATCGATAAAGTCCTTAATAAACGCGGCACCACTTGGCGTAAGCTCTTTGATGAACAAAAATTGGCAGCCGATGCCAGTACTGAGGCAGCCATTGAGCTATTAATAGACAACACCAGTATGATTAAACGTCCTATTGTCGAGGGGGAGCATAACGGGCAGTCTCTATTATTGTGCGGTTTTAATGACGCTGAGTTTGAGGCAGCCTTTAATTAATAGGCACTCAAGCGTAGCTTTTATCTGTCTACACGCGCTAAGTAAGTCACAAAAAAGACGCAGTCTAAGGATGCGTCTTTTTTACAGTGATACCCTTTTACAGTCATAACTTATTACAGTGAGACCAAGGCTAAATTAGCTGAGCGCTGCCCCTAAGTCGCGGCTGATAAGGGTACCGACCCCCTCATTGGTAAAGATTTCAAGCAATGTGGCGTTGGGCACACGACCATCGACAATAACCGCACTTTTTACGCCGCCGCGTACCGCATCTAACGCGCACTGAATCTTAGGAATCATGCCGCCTGAAATAGTACCATCTTCAATCATTTCATCGACCTTTTTGGGGGTAAGTCCGGTGACTACGTTGCCAGATTTATCCATGACGCCTTTAATGTTGGTCAGCAGCATCAGCTTCTCAGCCTGCAAAAACTCAGCCACTTTGCCCGCCACAAGATCGGCATTAATGTTGTAGCTGTTGCCCTCGCTATCTACGCCGATAGGGGCAATTACTGGAATAAAGTTTGAGCCGATAAGCATCATGATCACATCTTTATTAACGCTCACCACCTCACCGACGAAGCCTAAGTCAATGTCACTGGTTTGGCCATTAGCATCGGTTGTGCTCATCAGTAGCTTTTTGGCACGGATTAAGTTGGCATCTTTTCCGGTTAAACCAATAGCGCGCCCGCCATGCTTGTTAATTAGACTCACAATAGATTTGTTCACACTGCCGCCAAGTACCATCTCTACCACATCCATGGTCGACTTGTTGGTGACGCGCATGCCATCGATACGGTCCGATTGACGGCCCAATTCTTTAAGTAGATTGTCCACTTGTGGACCACCGCCGTGCACCACCACCGGATGTAGCCCCACTGTTTTTAGTAGCACAACATCACGCGCAAATGAGCTTTCAAGCTCGGGGTCAGTCATGGCATTGCCGCCATATTTCACCACAATGATTTTATCTTCAAATCGCTGAATGTAGGGTAGGGCGGTAGTTAAGACTTCAGCAGTGGTTTTGGCTTGAGCAAGATTTAATGACATGATTGACTCGTCTGGGTTGTGAGTGAAAGATAAATCGTGGTTAGGGTTAGTTTAGGACTTTATCTGAATGTTGGCTACCTGCTTGGCCAAATCATCATTAATAAAGTGACACAATTTAACAAAGTAGCCTTGCACGCTTTTTAAATCAGATAGGGAGTCGCCTGCGAAGCGTACGGTTAAGCTGTTACTGGTATTTGAGGGTCTAATGATCCCAAATCCATGCGCAAAATCTAGACGCAAGCCATCAATACAGGTCAACTGCGCACCTTTAGGCAGCTCAATGCTTTGGCTGAGCTTATCGCAAAGAGCCATCAGCTTATTTAATAAGGGCGTGTTTTGCTGTAGCGGTGACGCTTCATAGGCATCAAGAGGCAAATACACATCTGGGGTGCTGACCATGGGCGGCAGAGTTTTAAGAATATCAGTTAACTGAGCTGGCTTGGCATGTTGCGCTTGGTATTGTAGCCAATTAAGTAGGCGCAGCGCTGCATACATGGCATCATCATGTAATAAAAAATAGCCGTCATTGAATAAAAAATGTCCCGACAATTCACCGGCAAATAAGATGGGTGCGTGGTCAGGATTATTGTCTTGTTTGGTCTGAAGCGTACGGCGCAAGATACTGCTGCCGGTCTTACTCATTTGCGGCACAGCTCCTAGTGCTGTGATAAGCTGCGGCATGTGATGGGTACATTTAACATCAAACAGTACGATAGGTGCAGGTGCATTTAGGCAGGCTTCAACAGGTTGGTGGTCTTCGATAGAGACGCGCGCCAACAGATATAACAGATGGTCTGGCGCCAAGCAGTGACCTTGATTGTCCACCACCATCAGCCGATCCCCATCACCATCAAAAGCCAAACCTAAGTCAGCTTGATGTTCAATCACCGCCTGACTTAATTCGGTAAGGCGCTTATCCTCCATAGGATCAGGGTTGCCCTTAGGGAAGTCCCCATCTGGGGTTTTATTGATTAAAATAATATCGCACAACCTCTGATGTGGCTCAAAAAAAGCGGCGACATAGGGGCCAGTGGCACCATTTAAGCTATCGATAACCACCTTAAGGCGGTCAGGCGTTTTTTGGCTAAGCGAGTGTTGCACTAACGCTAAGCTGCGAAACTTACGTATGTTGTCAAGGGCGATGGCTGCGCTATTGGCATAAGTGTGTCCCACTTGGTTGGGCGCAATGACTTTGGGGGTAGCAGCTGGGTTTGTGCTCGTAGCTGTGCTAGCATCGGCCGGCTGTTGAGAGATTAAGCGCTGGTACAGCATTTGTATCCTCTCATAGCTGGGCGACTCGCCTGAGATTAGCCATTTAATACCCAAGATATGACCCTCAGAATGACTGGCTGTGACAATAAGCCCATGGCCTTGGTATCTATTGGCCCAAAACGCCATGATAGGTGTGGTCACAAGTCCCAGCCAAATCACCTCGATGCCTCGCTCGCATAAGCTTTGCACAAACTGCTCGGCAATACTTTTGCTGCCATGACGCACATCATAGCCTATGACCACCTGGCGCGCCTGGGCAGTTTCGGCTAAATCCTGAGCAAAGGCGAGGCCCAGTGCTTTAACAAAATCTGGGGTAAATAAAGCAGCATTACCACGGATATCGTAAGCTTTAAATAAGGCTCGCTGTGCTAAAAATGAGGTCTTGGGCAAAAGGGACGGCTCCAACAGAATTGCTTTTCTGTCTCATCATCTTATATTTTTTTAACAAATACAAATCAAACTGGCTTACTGACGACCCGAATGACCAAAGCCGCCGGCACCACGAGCACTTAATTCATTAAACTCTTCGACCACTTGAAAGCTTGGACGTACTACGGGCACTACCATGTATTGCGCCATACGCTCAGCAGGGTTGAGTACAAAATCTGTATCGCTGCGATTCCATACACTCACCATCAGCTCGCCTTGATAGTCGGCATCAATTAGGCCCACAAGATTGCCCAAAACGATACCGTGCTTATGACCTAAGCCTGAGCGTGGTAGGATAATACCGGCATAATTGGGGTCAGCGATATAGATGGCCATACCGGTACCAATTAATTTAGTTTCGCCCGCTTTAATGGTAATAGGCTCATCGATACAAGCACGTAAGTCGATACCGGCTGAGCCATCGGTGGCACGAGTAGGCATAGGAAAATTAGCATCAGTACCAATTTTTGGGTTTAAAATTTTAACTTGTACAGCGTTCATAACTTATCCGTTATCTATTTTATGTTTGGGTAATTCGCCTATGGCGGCACTGAGCAGTTGAGTTAAAGCGCAATTAGTCTAATCTATAGACACAAAAAAGCAACCCTAACATAGAGGGTCTCAGCCTGATATGAATGGGCGTATAATATGACATAGCTTAAAAAGGCAGTTGGCTTATAAAATAAGCAAGCTGGCCAGTCCTAAGAACGACATAAAGCCGACAATGTCAGTGACTGTGGTTAAGATAACTGAGGCTGAGAGCGCAGGGTCAATATCCAAGCGCTTTAAAAATAGCGGAATGCCAATCCCTGCTACATTGGCAGCAGTCATATTAATGGCAATGGCGCAGCCGATAACCAAGCTAATCTTAGGGTCATGGAACCAAAGCTGAGCGATAGCGGCCATAATCACCGCCCAAATGACCCCGTTAATAGCGCCCACCCACAGCTCTTTATTCATTAGCCATAAGCGGTTTGAGCCCCCGATTTGGCCCATGGCTAGGCCGCGGATAACCACAGTGAGGGTTTGGCTACCAGAGATCCCGCCCATACTGGCCACTACCGGCATCAATACCGCCAAAGCAACGACTTGCGCCAATACTTCTTCAAATTGCCCGATCACCGCAGCAGCAAGCAGCGCAGTTAATAAGTTAATCCCCAACCAAACGCTACGGCTTTTGGCACTACGCAAAATAGGGGCAAACAGCTCTTCGTCATCACTCACACCCGCTAAGTGCTTCATGGTGCTGTCGACATCATCTTGAATAATCTCCATGATGTCCTCGGCATTAAGCTGACCGACCAATTCACCAAAGCTATTAACCACGGGTGCATAGCGGATATCTGAGGAGCGAAATACTGCAGCAGCATCTTGAATGTCCATTCGGTCATTGATGGTGATGGCTGGATCAATCCACTGCTCAACTAAAGATTGCTGCGGATATTTAATTAAATCCACCAAGCTTAATAAGCCTAACAACTGATGGCTGGCATCGACCACGATAAGTTCTTGGGTTTCATCATCGAGCAGATCCTCATCTTGGCGCAGCCAGTTTTGGACTTGCTCAAGCGTAATATTGCCTTGAATCTGGATGGTGTCGGGGTCCATATAGTCACCGACTTCATACTCTTCATAGGTATTTAGCTGGCTGACTTGCTGGCGAATTTCTTCATCAAGATTAGACATCACCTCGGAGCGCACCTTGTCATCAACGGTATCTAGAATCTCAGCAATGTCTTGAGCATCTAGATCTTCAGCAAGCGTCTCAATTTCTTCTGCTTGCATGTTTTCCATCAAGGAGGGGCGAATGTCATCGACCACTTCAGCCAGTACCTGGCCTTTAAGAGCAACAGGCACTTGCTCCCAAATCAATTGGCGCGAGTCGTGAGGGAAGGATTCTAATAGACTGGCAATTTCATACTCAGACTGGTCGTTTAAGAACTCAGCCATGGTAGACAAATCTTTGTCTGCCACCAGCCTCTGTAGATAAATCAGCTTATCTTCAGCACGATCATAGCTCTCTGGTAGGGTATCTTGTTTGACGGGGTTCTCGCTTTGACTGGTCATAGGTGCCCTTAGATTGCTTGATGAGGTGGGAGAGGGATGGTATACCGTTTTTATTGGGCTTTATAAAGACAAAGTATCTATATAGGATAAGCCTGTTAAAAACTGTAAAAACAAAAATGACAGGAGTGCATCCTGCCATTTTTGGTTTATTTTACTAATATTTTTAGGGTTTTGCATGGCCAATCTGTGATTTGATGTCAGTCTGACGTCATCACCTGCCTGCTATTGGTTTTTTCTTTTTAGCAGCGCCTTAATATTAGACATATATTCATTGGCCACCACAGTAGGATCACGCTCAGCCTTTTTCTTTTTGGCATTGGCGGGCCAGTCTAAATGCTCCTCAGGCAGCTCTTCTAAAAAGCGGCTTTGGGTCGTAGTGCGCATTTGACCACCACCACGGCGCTGTGCAGCCAAGGTTAGGGTTAGCTCACGGCGGGCACGGGTGATGCCGACGTACATCAAGCGGCGCTCCTCCTCAATAGTCTCAGCAATGATAGAGTTGCGGTGCGGCAGCAGCTCTTCCTCAAGCCCCATAATATACACGAAGTCAAACTCTAGCCCTTTGGCAGCATGCAGGGTCATGAGGTTTACCTTGTTGGTGTTCTCTTCTTCTTGCTGCTGCTCGAGCATGTCTAGTAATACCAATTTGCGAATTACCGCATCAATGGTTTTGTCATCGTCATCTTCTGCACGGTTGATAAGTGCTTGGATACTGGTGTAGAGCACTTCAATATTGTCTAGGCGCCCTTTTTCCTGATGCGGCGTTTTTGAGTCGCTGCGCACAAAGTCAATATAACCGGTCTCATCAATCATTTGACGCACCAAAGGCACCGGATCTGGGTGCTGATCCAGCTCACGGGTATAGTGCTCGATAAAGTCACCAAACTCTTTTAAAGTACTATAAGCCTTAATGGGCAATACATGTGATAAGCCGCCATGGGTACAAGAGGCCAATAAAGAGATGCTGTGCTCTTGAGAGAACAGTCCCAACTTCTCTAGTGTGGCTGGGCCCAGACCACGTTTGGGCGTATTCACAATGCGCAAAAAGGCACTGTCATCTTCTGGATTTAAAATAAGGCGCAAATAACCCATCACATCTTTAATCTCGCTACGGGCGAAGAAAGATTGGCCGCCTGAGAGCTTATAAGGGATCTGTAATTGACGTAGCTGCGCCTCTAACATACGTGCCTGAAAGTTACTGCGGTACAAGACGGCATACTGCTCCCATTCATTACCATGGCGCAATTTGTGAGTAATAATCTCTTTGGCCACGCGCTCTGATTCATCATCATCGTTGCGGCAGTTAATAATACGAATTTTCTCGCCTTGCCCTTTATCCGACCACAGTGCTTTTTCAAACAAATGCTCGTTGTTCATAATGACGGTGTTGGCAGCATTCAAAATACGGTTGGTCGAGCGGTAGTTTTGCTCAAGCTTAATCACTTTAAGCTTAGGGAAATCCTCTTTTAATAGCGCCATGTTCTCGGGACGGGCGCCGCGCCAAGCATAAATAGATTGGTCATCATCACCCACCACAGTAAATTTGCCAGTTGGGCCGACAATCAGTTTAATCAATTCGTACTGAGCAGTATTGGTATCTTGATACTCATCCACCAGCAGATATCTAATACGGTTCTGCCACTTGTCGCGCAGCTGGGGGTTTTCACGTAAGATTTTGGCTGGCAACACAATCAAGTCATCGAAATCAACGGCGTTATAAGCCCGCAGATTGCGCTCATATAAGGCATAAAGTGTAGCAAAAATCATATCCTCAGGATCATCGAGGGTCTCCATTGCTTTATCCGGCTCAATAAGATCATTCTTCCAGTCCGAAATAAACTTAATTGCTTTGCCGACCAATTCACGACTCTCAGCACCCGATAAGTTATCACGCATCATCAACTCCATCAGCAGCCGCTTACTGTCATCGGCATCCATGATAGAGAAGTTGCCTTTGAGAGGCGTGTGCAGCAGCTCATAACGCAAAAACTGTAACCCAAATTGGTGGAACGTAGACACAGTCAGACCGCGGGTCTTCTCTTTTGGCATCAGTGAGGTGACACGCGCCTTCATTTCACGCGCAGCCTTATTGGTAAAGGTCACTGCAGTAATGCGTTCAGCAGGTATATTGCACTGCTCGATGAGATAAGCAATTTTTCGGGTAATAACCGATGTTTTACCTGAGCCTGCACCCGCTAAAACGAGGAGGGGACCGGACACATAAGTCATGGCCTCTTGTTGTTTGGGGTTAAGCTTACTCATGGTGCACCTTTTTATTGTCTTATCACTAGAGGGGACTGCCGACTCAATGGGCAGACTGGTTATTATAGGGGTTCAATATGAAATCACAACTGCTTTGAGACCCGCTACAACAGCTATCCCCCAAATGTAGAGCAAGGATTTCGGCATTAGCAGGCTAAATACCCTTTTATAAGTTTTAGCAACTACTTTATGAATTTTAGCAACCACTATAAATGTCTAAAAAGCGACTATAAAGTCGAAATTTTTATCAAAATAACCTTACTAGTTATGCGGATATGTAATATAATAAAACCATGACGTTAGAGTGGAGAAACAATCTAACGCTTGGATTTCAATGAAGAGACGCATTGATATATTTAATAAATTGAGCATTTTACCCAGTACTTAAACAACATAAGTTGAGGACACGATGATTAAACGTCAAGCATTACTTTTAGCTGCCCTAGCTGCTACTTTAGGCATGAGCTCTGCAATGGCAGAAACAGCAGGCACTTGGACCGTGGGTGTGGGTGCAGCATATGTAGATCCAGAAAGTAATAATGGTACTCTTTTAAATGGTGCTCTTAAAACTGAAGTAGATACAGACGTACGTCCAACCATCACCGGTGAATACTTTGTCGCCGATAACGTGGGTGTTGAGTTATTAGCTGCTATTCCGTTTCATCATGATATCGATCTAAAAAAGGCAGACGGTAGCGTCATTAAAGCCAAAACTCAGCAGTTACCACCCACGTTATCACTACAGTATCACTTTGATAACTTGAACAGCAATGTTAAGCCTTTTATTGGTGTGGGTGCCAACTACACCACCTTCTTTAAAGAAAGAATTAGTCTGCCAAACGCTGATTTAGAAATTAAAGACAGCTGGGGTGTGGCAGGTCATGTCGGTGTTGATTTTAAACTCAATCCTACTGATGCGGTACGTATCGATGCCCGTTATATTGATCTTGAGCCAGACGTAAAACTAAACAATGATGATATCGGTAAAGTGAAGATCAATCCATGGGTATATGGCATCTCTTACGTACAACGTTTCTAATCTAGCCTGTTAATAAAGTTGGCTTAAAATAAGCCGGCTGAAATAAAAACCCCCGTATCCAATCAGATACGGGGGTTTTTTACATCAAATCAAAACTACTTATTTTAAAGCGTTGAGCTGTTTGGCAGCTTCTAGCGCAAAATAAGTTAAGATGCCATCAGCGCCTGCACGTCTAAAGCCCATTAATGACTCTAAAATAACCGAATCGGTAAGCCAGCCGTTTTGAATGGCTGCCATATGCATCGCATATTCACCCGATACTTGATAAGCGAAAGTAGGGACGCCAAAGGTATCTTTTACCTCACGTATCAAATCTAAATATGGCTGACCGGGTTTAATCATTACCATATCAGCGCCCTCATTGATGTCCATTGCTACTTCATGCAAGGCTTCCGCGCGGTTACCAAAGTCCATTTGATACTGCTTCTTATGACCGCCTTTTAGATTGCCAGCACTGCCTACAGCGTCACGGAAAGGGCCATAATAAGCAGACGCGTATTTGGCAGAATAAGCCATAAGTGCTGTATTCACAAAGCCCTCATCTTCCAATGCTTCACGCATAGCCAGTATACGGCCATCCATCATATCACTTGGTGAGATGATATCTGCACCAGCGCGGGCGTGTGCCAGTGTTTGCTCAACCAGAACCTCCACAGTTTCATCATTGACCACATAGCCTGACTCATCTAATAGGCCATCTTGACCGTGGGTGGTATAAGGGTCTAATGCCACATCGGTCATCACCACCATCTCAGGCACTTCTTTTTTTAGTGCCCGTACGGCACGGCAAGTTAAGCCATCTGGATTAGCCGCTTCACGGCCATCTTCTGTCTTCAAGCTGGCATCGATAACAGGGAAGATATCTACGGTAGTGACTCCCTCTGCCAATAACTCTTTGGCATATTGCACCAGCAGATCAATAGATAAACGATCCACACCTGGCATACTGGCCACAGCTTCACGCTGGTTTTCACCTTCTAAGACGAAAACAGGAGCAATGAGATGTTTGGGATGCAGCTCAACTTCACGAATCATGGCACGCACATTGTCATGGACGCGTAAGCGGCGTAAGCGGGTATGAGGAAAAGTGCGATTAAATGTATAACTCATAATAAGTCCTAATAACTTTAACGAATTAAGAAATGGGAGGGTAGGGTAGACATTAAGTGACCCAAAGTAGGTCTTTAGGGATCAAAAGCAGAACAAGGGTGTTATAGATAGTTGTTATATTTCTTAAATTAGCTATCCCAGTCACTATTATAACGCAGCTGTCGGTATATTTTGGGTTCAAGAAATGATACAAGTTATGACCGAACGTTTATCAGACTATATAATGGGCGCAATTTTGTGAAAATTGAGGGTGTCATGAATAAAAACACGATTTTAGTCACTGTCGATCAATCTGTGCAACAGCACACGGCCAAACGACTAAAAAAGCAAGCTGTGCAAGACCAAGCACAGATACCTGCCAAGCTTAAAGCAGTGGATATACATGCTAAATCTGTTCAGACAGCCCCTTTAAATCGCAGACGTTTTTTGGAAATGACCGCGCTGGGCGGCTTAGGGCTGTTCTCGTATCATGCTAAGGCCGCATTAACCCTGCCACAGGGAGCACTAACAACACAGAGTTTGGATATAGAAGATACATCGACACACAACCGCTTGAGCTGTATTACCCCGACTATTAGTACTCGAATTTTTGCCAGCTCTAATACAGGTGTGGATGAGGCCCGTAATGTCTTGGGTTTACAGCGCTTGACTTGTGCTGGATTTGATATCAAAAATCCTGAAATATTAAGGCGCAGGTATTTGCGGTTCGGCGGTACAGACCAGCAGCGCATCAGCGACTTACAGAACATGGCCACTGGCGCCATTGAAGTACCCAAACTGCTATTGGCAGCCCGAGGCGGCTATGGGGCCATGCGTCTTTTGGAGCAGGTGAATTGGCAAAGCCTGGGTGATCAGATGCGTGAAAAAGGTACGATTTTGGCAGGTTTTAGTGATGTGACCGCCGTGCAATGTGCACTGTTGGCTCAAGGCAAAATGAGCAGCTTGGCGGCACCCATGCTATATAGCGAGTTTGGCAAAAAGCAGCCGGATGTGGTCAGTTGCCAAGGCTTTATTGATGCCATTACCCAGCCAAAGCTCAAAATAAGTTTGCCGCAGCAAGACATTTCAATGCTAAAAGCACCTATGACAGGCACGCTATGGGGCGGCAACTTAAGTGTGGTATCGGCGCTGGCAGGTAGCCCTTATATACCTAATCCTGAAGGCGGAATTGTGTTTTTAGAAGATGTGGGGGAGCAGCCCTATCAAGTAGAGCGTATGCTATATAGCTTATATTTATCGGGTGCCTTTAAACGTCAGCAAGCTATTGTGCTTGGCGCCTTTAGTGGGACAGGGCAGGACAGTTATGATGCCCGCTATGACATGAGTTTGGTTGTTAAACAGTTAAAACAGATAACCCACTTACCTGTATTTACCGGCCTTCCATTTGGCCATGTGGCTCGTAAACAAAGCTTCCCACTGGGCGCGCAATGCCAGTTAAGTGCCTCTGATACTGGTATTGAGCTTGAGTTTAGCGGCTACCCAACCATAGCTGGCGAGTTGATTTATCCTGAAGGATTATGGCGCTAGATCACGGCTAAGAAATATTAACGTATTAGGCATAATACTTTACATTAAAGTACTAAAGATCAGTTTTCATTGAGCTATTATTGGAGGTCAATAAATAATTAAATAATAAGGATAATAAATATGTCAAATTCATCTAATAGCTCTAACGACAAGCAAGACAACAGCATCAATAAAGCTTTGGAGTCTCTTGAGAATACAACAGAAACTACCAGCAATGAAGAAGTTGTGGGTGTAGAAGTTGTGAAAGGCGATAAAATTATTTATGAAGAGGGCGATTTTGAAGAATTTAATAAAGCGCAGGATTTAGACTCTGATTCAGATAATTTGGCACAAGATTCAGCCGATTCTGATAAAGATGATGCCAGTCAAGTATCTAAAAAACAACAGGCCTCATCAGCTAATAAAGATCAAGAGTCTAATGATTCTAAAGAGACTGATTCCAAAAAAGATAATTCAGAGGCTGATGAACAAGACAGTGAATCTGACGACGAGCAAGCTAAAGACGAGCAGTCTGAAGATAACCAAAAAGATTCAGAAAGCAATGACTCTGATCAAGAAGGCTCAGGCAAAGATAAATATACCGCTGCTATCGCCAACCTGTATCAGTGGGCGGCTAAGCTAAAAGATGAGTTCATCACAGACAAAAAATCTGGCTTAGCAGACAGCGCTGAGTCTAAACAAGAATCAGACCCAGCAGATAGCGATAAGCAAGCGGAATCTGATAACTCAGATAACAAAGACAGCTCTGAGAAACAGGATTCTGAACAAGAGGATAAGCACAGCGTCTCAATTGCCAATATCTATCAATGGGCTGCAAAGTTAAAAGAAGATTTTGCCTCTGAAGCTTCTAATGTTACCCATGATGTGTCCGAAAAAGCCCTAGCTATGATGCTCACTAAGCTGCTTAATGCTGCACAGAGCGAGCTTAAAGCGTTTGATGCAAAGCTTGATGGGGCAGAATCGCCTACAGAAAATTCAGAAGAGGAGCGTAGCAAGATTGCAGCCAAGAAAGACAAATATCAGGGTATGATTGATTTACTGCAAGGTGAATAATAAATTATATTATCGTAATTGAGCCGCTCAATCTGATTTTTAATAGTTTAATGACAAGGCCTAAGATGATCTTTTTAGATTGTCTTGGGCTTTTTTTATTGAACCTAGATTGGTGAGTTTCTGTGAATTTCGCTTATAACTCAGTACTTATAGCTTACTTATTTTTATCGTAGGTGGTAGTAAGTCACAAGTGTTGAGATAATAGGCAGCTTAACTTAATCAACGTGTGTTGATAGTCCTAACAACACAGTAAATACACCCCATTAATTATTAAGCTACATAGCGGATAATTTCAGCTAGGTAGGGATTAATGGGATAATATTATGACTATAACAAATACTCAGTCAATCACTGAGAGGCTAAGCTCCAATAGACGTAACCCCAAATCCATAAATAATTTGACCTTAGATCCGCCTCAGAAGGGTCTAATAGCAGGAGCTAGTATCGTCGGTTTAGCATTGCTAGTGTATTTGCTACTGACACAACCTGTGGCCCAGCCAATGCTGCTTATCATTGGTCTACTATTGGGCTATACCTTATTTCATGCAAGGTTTGGTTTTACCTCCGCTTTTAGACGCATGACATCGGTAGGGAATGGTCAAGCATTACGCGCGCACATGCTTATGTTAGCGGTTGCGGTTACTTTATTTGCACCTATATTAGCCTATGGCACGACGTTTTTTGGTGGAGATGTCTCAGGCTATGTTCCTCCATTGGGGGTTAGCCTTATTGTCGGCTCATTCATGTTTGGTATTGGTATGCAATTAGGCGGTGGCTGTGCTTCTGGTACACTTTACGCAGTTGGTGGTGGCCGTTCTGTGATGTTTGTTACCTTACTGTTCTTTATTATTGGGTCAACCATTGGTGCTTGTCACCTCCCATTTTGGACCGAGCAAATGCCTTCATTGGCACCGGTGTCATTGGCAACCTCAACAGGATTAGGTTATGGCAGTGCATGGCTTCTATCATTGGCAATATTTGGGGCGATTGCTTGGATTACTATATTAATAGAGAAGAAAAAGCACCCACCTAGAATGGCCCCATTACCAACAGCTCGTGGCTGGAAACGACTATTTAGAGGGTCATGGCAATTATTTGCAGCAGCCATTGCGTTGGCGGTATTGAATGCGTTGACTTTAATCACACGCGGTCAGCCTTGGGGTATTACGTCTGCGTTTGCTTTATGGGGCTCAAAAGCTGCCAGCCTAATGGGCGTAGACGTTGCCAGTTGGGGCTATTGGCAAGGTGCGAATGCAGCCGCTTTGCAATCTTCAGTGTTTGCTGATTCAACAACCGTATTAAACTTGGGTATTATACTTGGTGCCTTTATTGCCTCAGCAGCAGGCGGACTATTTAAATTCACCCAAATTACTGTGGGTAATTTTGCCGCTTCTGTTATTGGTGGTCTGTTAATGGGCTATGGTGCTCGATTAGCATTTGGCTGTAATATCGGTGCTTATTTTGGGGGTATCGCCTCTTTTAGTTTACATGGTTATATTTGGGGCGTGCTAGCATTGGCAGGTACTTTCTTAGCCTTATACTTACGTCCACTATTTGGATTGTCTGTTCCTAAACCAACCGATAGTTTCTGTTAATTGCAATTAGGATTAATCAATAAATTTAACAATTCACACCTAAGAAAGAGCTGAAAATTTCAGCTCTTTTTTTATGCCTATCAGTTTAGATTAAGGCTGTGTTATCTTTAGAAATCACTGAATACTCATAACTTAGATTGAAACCAAAATAATAACTTACTAATTTTTGGAATAGGGGTATTGATACTTTTGCTGTCATTTCCATTAATTCTTAAATTTGTACTGTCTACGGTGAGTCGTTAACTAAGAGTAAAGTTGATAGTTAATACATAAACGGCTGCAACCTCAATTCGAACCTTGAAATTAAGGAGGTTTTAAAATGATAAGAGCCAAAAATGAACATGGCTATGTATATATATATTCTAAATACACTGTTTCAAGGTTTACTGATAACCAAACTGAAACGCTTTATCTTTGTAGCGCTCCCTATCATGTTGGGCTAATAGTATTAAAAGAAGATGAGATTTTTGACATAGTTGTATTAAAAGATAACTATATTCATTTATCTAAAATAGAGAGTGGATATCGTCAGAATGATATTATGCACCCTGTTTTATATGATATATATAGTGATAATTGGGAAAACTACGAATCGATCGTTGAAGGAGTTCATGATACTTGGCTTCTTTTTGAAGAAAAGCTAGGGCATCGTCCTTAGTAGGCTAGGCTTATAACCATAATTTTCGGGCTCAAAATTTAAAACCAACCCACAAAGAAAAAAGGCTTCCAAGTTATTGGAAGCCTTTTTAATATATGGTACCCGGAGCCGGAACCATATATTAAACATAAGTAAATGATTTACAGGTATTTAATTTATTATTTAAAACCTAGTGTACATGATAGTGTACATCATATGAAATGTTTAAGATATTAATTTTCTGATTCAATCTAATCAATTACTTATCTTTAGCTACTTAGTACTTAATAATTTACAATCAGAAATTTGGAATATATTATCAGAAAGCAATACGAAACACGATTCAGATGGAATTTATTGGAATAAATCTTTTAATAGAATGAATTGAGTTTGAATACAGATTATCGTTTTGCCATAGCACTTAATAGAGCATCTCTTAGACTTGTATGTTTATTAATTTTATCTAGTTTTTTTTCTGAGTCTTTGATGATTTTTTCTGTTTCAGCAGACTCTTCGGATTCGGTAACATCAACAGGCTCAACAGGCTCAACAGGCTCAACAGGCTCAACAGGCTCAACAGGCTCAACAGGCTCAACAGGCTCAACAGGCTCAACAGGCTCAACAGGCTCAACAGGCTCAATAGGCTCGCCTATAACAGCCTTTTCTAATGCTTCCTTTGCTTTAGTAGGCCGTCTGCCGCTAATAAGCTCATTTATTTCCGATACCTCATTTTTGTCCTCTAAGTTAATTTTTTTAATGATTGCCTCTACGACTTTTTTAGGAGTGGCATCCAGTTGATTTGATAGCTCAATAATTATGCTATGAGCATTTTTATTAAGAGTAAGGCTACGGTCTTTTTCTATAGCAGATCTAGCCTTTCTATTCTCCCGTGAAATTCTTGCATTTTTTAATAGTTTGATAATTTCGTATGCACTAAGCCCTGCGAACTTTTTCTTAGTTTTTTTATTGGTATCAACATCTGTAGGCTCATTGGAAGAGCGGAATGGTTTACCGGCATTAGAATTAGCATTACTTTTCAGAGATTTTGTGCTCTGTTTGTCCCAGTGATTATATTGCTGTATATCTAAAGAAGCTTTAATTAGTGCAGTTTTGTCTTTTTTGATCACTGGTTCAAATATACCAACAAGTACAAGTATTTCTTCATCTCTAAACCTTTCAAGAATAGCATCGATTTCATCTAAAGGTAGTTTATTAAGCCAATTCAAATGATGATCGGCAATACGGCTTGAAACGTAACTACCTTGATGATAATTAAATGCAGTTCGATGGCTAACCGGTAAATCAAATTCTTTTTGATTTTGGTCGAGTGCTATTTTAATTATCAGAGCCGTATCTCCTCTGCTCCCACACCCATAAATATCTATCACATGTAGTAAGCGGTTAGTAAATTCAGCTTCAGAAGTAGATCGTAGATATTTCAATAGGTGTTTACGATTTGAACGATCGAAGGCGGCCATAAAATAGCTAAGCCATATTGCAGCTCTCAACTCAGTTTTTATCCATAACAAATCGTTATCACTAATAAGTATTTTATGTACATTACTCCCTATTATTTGAGCAATATCGTTAGGGTTTTTCTTCTTTCTTAGAGTATCCATCAAGCATCTATGCACTTCAGTTTTATCTGGTAAATCTAATATACCAAGGTTTCGTGCAATACTTTCAGTTTCATAAAGCGCAAGAGAATAGTAGAAGACATAAGCTTGTCTCAATGTGAGTTTTTTAACTAAGTGATTCCAAAGAGGATCGCCTTTATACCTACTTCCATACAACTCTTCGATAATATCCATAGAATTACTCATCGTAAAAACTCTATAAAATCGGTTTAAGAACCGTAAAAAAAACGTCGGTTTAAAGTATAAAAAAATAATTAAAAGCGTAATAAAAACGTATTAGAAATAAGTCGTTTTCCTATGAAATATATAGGATGAGATAGTAAATAGTGCTTTTTATTAAGATAACTCTATATCGATAATAAACTTAATTCTTATGTGTGACAATATTTAATCGCAAATAGCTCTTTTTTTATTAAATAAAATTGTTTTGACAGTGCAATAAGCTGTTCTGTCTGATTGTTCATATAACATTACATATCAGGTTCGTTACATTGACTTCTTAATAAATTGATTTTTTATCAACCATTTTTTTGGTTCATGATATTAGTCCGGTGACACTGAATATTTATCAAAGCTGGTGATGGCTGATAGATTCAAAATAACAGTCTAATAGATCTATTTGAAAATCTTTATTTGATAACCTTTAGTTTTGAGTATTAGATGTTAGGCGAGAGCTAACTCCATTTTTTATAATCTGTTCTAAACTCTCGTGTTACCAATATATAAACTGTATATACGAGGAAGTAGACCGAACAGTAGCGCGATTTGCTTAGTGGGATATATATATTATTAATTAATAGTTAATATTTTTTAGTAAAAAAAAACACGTTCCATTGATAGTTATGAACAGCAACCTCAACCTTAAAATCAATGGAGCACACTCATGTCACATTCACTCATTAATCAATCACAACTTATTGCTAGTATTGATAGGCTCGTTAGAGACGTCGTATTTCAATCTGTCAATTTTGACGATATTAGAAATCGTTTGAACGCTTTATATTCGCCCTTCATGCAAATTCTAAATGCTGATTTATTTTACTCGCAAACTATCGACTCATTTGTCTACAGTACCGATGCTATTGTTGGTGATTCATACCCATCCGATGTTATTTGGGACCACGGCAAAACACAGCAGTTCATTAATACCATAGCTTGTTATAAACATAACATTGAGACCGAGGATAACGCTTGGATCTATCAAGAGACCCAGAATAGGAAGAATCTTCAAAGATATGTTAGAAACTTGCTGAACCACTACTCAAGGTTATTATTCGTTCGAGTTGACTTGAAGTATCCGAAAGAAACCAGTCATATGGTGACGATCGAAGATTTCAATCTTCATATGACTAAGCTCAGAGAATTCATAGGAAATAAAAAGACATGCTTTGAGCATTTGCAAGGCAATGCATGGGCATTAGAGCAAGGGCATGAGAATGGCGGTCTACATTGCCACCTACTGCTTATCTATGATGGCTCAGAACGACAAAACGATTGGTATTTGGCTGAAGAGGTAGGTAAAAGATGGCAAAAGATAACCAGTGGTATTGGCGCTTACTATAACGGTCATTACACTGAGAATAAGCAGGAATTCGAGAAAAATGGCACATTAGGTATCGGTATGATCCACCGAGATAACTTTAAGCAGGTAGAAAATGCTGTCTGTACAGCCTTGTACTTAACCAAACCTGACAAGAAAGGGCAACAATTAAAAGTGTGGCTTCCCGGTATGCGCACCTTTGGTCACGGCGTATATCGAACATCTAAACGTCGTGGATTACCGCCCATAACAAACTAATTTCAAATACATACTACATTCATGAGATCTAGCGTTAGTCACTTAACGCTTATCCAATAACCAAACTTATGAGCATCATTTAGGTCTGCAATAGCAGGCCTTTTTTATGCCCTAAACTTAAGGAGCACTTATGAAGCAAGTATGTCCACATTGTCAGTCAGTTGACGTATATGAGATGACTGGCTATAGCGACCTATTGAAAGATGGGATTGCATCCCCTGCAATACTTATTCCGTTAAGTATCAGCCTATGTCGGTCACTTAACATTAACCCTGGTATTGGCGTTGTAGTTGGTAGCGCCTTAGTCGCTGTCATTAAGCAAGTTCGACCAGAGCAATCATCAATCCCTTTATTAAACACATCACAATACCGCTGTAATCATTGTTCGTACGTTTTTCATAGATTCAATTAATCAACTATTTAACTAGCGCATTAGTTATCAACTACTTACTTAAGGAAATAATTTTATGGCACATTTATTAGAAAGCATGGCATACGTTGGCGAAACCCCTTGGCATGGCTTAGGTAATCAGTTACCTAAAAACCAGCCACTTGAGGTGTGGGCTAAAAAAGCAGGTATGGACTGGCGTATTGAGTCCTCAGACGTTAGTTACATGGCAACCAACGATAAAGGCCAAAACCTGATCATGCCGTTTGATAGCAATAAGGTATTGTATCGCAGTGATACCTTAGAGGCATTATCAGTGGTCAGCCAAAGGTATCAAGAGGTTCAGCCTGAGGAGATACTAGAGTTTTATCGTGACTTAACTGAGCAAGCAGACTTTGAGCTTGAAACAGCAGGAGTGCTTAAAGGTGGGCGCAAGCTATGGGCATTAGCCCGTACAGGTCAGTCAGCGACACTTAGAGGCGGTGATGTCAGTCATGGCTATCTGTTACTAGCAACCGCCTGTGATGGCACTCTAGCGACCACAGCGCAGTTCACCAATATTCGAGTGGTATGTAACAACACCTTAGCCATTAGTCTAGCTGATGGTAGTGGTGGTGTGGTAAAAGTGCCACACAGTACTGCATTTGATGGTGAGAAGGTAAAACGTCAGTTGGGTGTGTCTGTTAGTCAATGGGATGAGTTTAACTATGAGATGAAGCAGTTAACCAATCGACGAGTTACCCAAGCAGAAGCTGCCAATTACTTTAACCGTGTATTTAATGATACTGATGATGGCATCATTTTATTCAACACAGCCAAGCAACAAAAAGAGGCTGTGCCTAATGCACGAGCCATGAACCAAGTAATGAGCATGTTCAACGGCCAAGGTCGTGGTGCAGAATTAGCTTCAGCTAAAGATACCGCTTATGGACTGCTATCAGCTATAACTGAATATGTGGATCATGAGCGAAGAGCCATGTCGCAAGATCATAGGCTTGATTCAGCTTGGTTTGGTGCAGGAGCCAAATTAAAAGATAAAGCCAAACATGAAGCATTACGCCTAATTGCCTAAATTTACTTAATATACAACAACACTAAACCACGCCTTAGAGCGTGGTTTTTTTATGCCGTTTATTTTAACAACCATTAAGGAGTCTACAATGACAACACTTGCATTAAATAATCAAAATAAGCTAACAAAAACCCATGCTGTTAAAACCAGTACAACTGCCAAGCGATTGGTTAATACTAAAAACTTAAGTCATGATGACTGGCTTAAGATCCGTAAGCAGGGTATAGGCAGTAGTGATGCCGCTGCTGCTTGTGGCATTCACCCTTATCTATCCATGCTTGAGCTGTGGATGATTAAGACAGGTCGCATTGATTCCAATATAGATGAAGGTAGTGATGGCTATTCACCACTTTACTGGGGTAATCAGCTAGAGCCTTTGGTCGCTAAATATTACAGTGAACATACTGGTAATAAGGTGCATCGAGTGAATGCTATCTTGCAACACCCTGATCATGATAAGCACTTTATGTTAGCCAACTTAGACTATGCCGTAGTTGGTACAGATGAGGTGCAAGTACTTGAGTGTAAGACAGCAGGGGAGCATGGCGCTAGGCTTTGGAAAGATGGCGTGCCATTATACGTCGCTTGCCAAGTACAACATCAATTGGCAGTGACAGGTAAACAGGCGGCTCATATCTGTGTTCTGCTATGTGGCCATGAAACAAAGCTATTTAAAGTTGAGCGTGATGAGCGTCTCATTGCCAGCATCATCGAGCATGAGCGTTTATTCTGGCAATACGTTGAATCAGATACACCGCCTAATCCTGATCACAGCGCATCAGCAGCCAAAGCACTAAAGCTACTTTATCCAATACCTGAACCTGCCAGTAAGCTTGATTTGAGTCAGGATGAAGGTGCTAACAAATTGTTTGATGAGTTGCTAAGTTATCGTGACTATATGAGCGAGCTAGAACAGCGTCATGATCAGGTTAAGCATCAACTGCAAGCATTAATCAAAGACAATGAAGTGGCTGTATTCGATAAAGGCAGCATTTCATGGAAGCGATCAAAAGACAGCACAACCCTTGATAGCAAGGCACTGCTGAAAGCTAAGCCTGAGCTGCTCAAGCAATTTAGTAAAACCCGTCAAGGTAGCCGTCGCTTTTTAGTCAACACCAATACTTAATAAACGCATAGCAAGCCCACCATAAAGGTGGGCTTTTTTATGGCGTTAATTTTTAACAACCACTGCATAAATAAACAATAAACAAATCCAAGGAGTACATCATGATTAAAGGTCTAATTATCACCCCACCAGTTTTAGGGCGTATCAGTATAGGCGGCACCATTGAGAAAAATGGCAAACGCCTGCCTACGAAAGATGACCAGTTCACCATAACTAGCCAAGTACAAGGTAAGGAGGGCTGGATCAATCATCCGCTTGATGCCAAGTTCAGAGAGCAAAGTGACGGTAAGCTACGCAAGATACCAGTACGTATGTTGTTTAATGAGCCTGAGCTAAATCTTAGAGCAGAATACACTTTGTTTGATCGTCAAACAGGTCGCCCTGTTTGTGTCGGTGATGGGGAAAGTTGTAAAAGGCGAACCAAACAAGGTGTTGAAACACATCCTTGTCCATCGCCTGAAATGTGTACATTAGCCAAAGGAGGTGCCTGTAAGCCTTATGGCAGGCTCTATGTCAATATTAGCGAAGACGATGAGTTAGGGAGTTTTGTGTTTAGAACCACAGGCTTTAATAGTATTCGCACATTGGCAGCTAGGCTCAATTACTTCTCAGCGGTATCTAACAACAAGCTGTCTTGCTTACCACTACAACTAACACTGCGAGGTAAAAGCACGACCCAAAGCTATCGAACACCAATTTACTATGTGGATCTCACGCTAGAAGATGGGATCACTATCTTACAAGCCGTAGAGCAAGCACAGACGATGGATAATGAGCTTAAAAGCTATGGCTTTAATCAGCAAGCATTGGATATGGCTGCCAAACAAGGCTATGGCAATTCAGAGTTAGGCTTTGCTGATGAAGATACTATTGGTGTCGTCGATGAGTTTTATCCCGAGCCAATTGAGAATAATGATCTTGATCTTAAGGCTCAAAGCAAAGGGCAGGATGTGGTTCAATTTGCTGATATTGCAAGTGGCTTAAGGCAGAGCGTGTCGAGCGTGAATTAAGATCTGTCGCTTTTAAGAGCATAAAAAAGGAGCTGAAGTTCAGCTCCTTTTTTTGTGTCATACGGAAAAGCAGTATGAGATGCAGTAAAAAAATATGGGACTGCGTAACTGTATGAGCGGAGAAGCTCTTAATCAATTACACAGTAACTAATGGAGTACATTATGAACCAATTAAACAGCGCACAACCTACTGCGACTATGAACCGCCCCGGGATTGTCGGAGACTCAATTTTCTGAGAGAATACGACAATGAAAACACGAAACTATACCCCTGAAATGAAAGAGCGAGCCGTCCGTATGCTAATTGAAGCTAAAGACGACTACCCATCCACCTGGTCAGCCATCAAAGCTATAGCACCAAAGATAGGTTGCACACCTGAGACCCTACGATCATGGCATAAAAAGCACGTAGATAAAACCATTCCTGCAAACATTCAAGCTCAAAGCCAAGCGGAGCGTATCAAAGAGCTTGAACGTGAGAACAGAGAGTTAAAGCAAGCCAATGAGATTATAAAGAAAGCAGCCGCTTTTTTCGCCCAGGCGGAGCTCGACCGCAAACCCAAGTAATGGTTGATTTTATTGACGACCACAAACAACAATATGGAGTCGAGCCAATCTGTAGAGTACTACCGATTGCTCCATCCACATACTATCGTGTTAAAGAGCTAGAAGAAAGTCCTGAAAAGCGTTCACAGCGTAGTCAGCATGACGACTTCTATCTTAATGAGATTAAACGTATTTGGAAGGACAGCAAATGCCGATACGGCGCTCGTAAAGTCTGGAAACAGTTGAAGGCAGAGGGTATACATCCTGCACGTTGCACTGTAGAGCGGTTAATGCGTCAGCATGGTATGCAGGGTATTTGGCGAGGTAAGGGTAAGGTAACCACTAAGTCTCGTGATGATCAAAAGCGTGCTGATGATTTAGTTAATCGTAACTTTAATGCCCATCGCCCTAACCAGCTATGGGTTGCTGACTTTACTTACGTTAAAACATTGAGTGGTTGGGTCTATACTGCCTTTATCATTGATGTGTTTGCTCGCGCTATCGTTGGTTGGAAAGTATCAGATCGAATGAACACGGATATGGTGATGGCAGCGTTAAATCAAGCCATTGCAGACAGAAACCATCCTAAAGATGTCATTCATCATAGTGATCGCGGCGTTCAGTACTTATCCATTCGCTATACGGATAAGATGGCTGATTCTGGCGTTATTGCATCTGTTGGTACAACCGGTGATTCATACGATAATGCGTTAGCTGAAACGGTTAACGGGCTTTATAAAACAGAGGTGATTGAATATTTAAAACAGCAGTGGCGGGATGCGTATGATGTTGAATTAGCAACCCTTGAATGGGTCGATTGGTTTAACAAAACTCGCATTCATAGTACGATTGGTTATGTGTCGCCTTTTGAGTTTGAGAGACGATACTATGATAGCCTTAATGAGTCAGACAAAGCTGCCTGACTCAAGCAATCAACTCTCCGATATAGTCGGGGCGGTTCACTACTCATGAATGCAATCACATTCCGCAGTTGTTAAACATTAAGGATGTGACAAAGCACACAGGTTTAAGTCGCTCAAGCATATACGAGATGCTCAATGAGGACTCAGATCGCTACGATCCAACCTTCCCGAAGAAGGTGCAGTTAAGCAAGGTAAGGGTAGCATGGGTAGCACAGGAGATAGCTGAATGGATTAATAGTAAGATTGATCAGCGTATAGTGTAAGTATTAAACCGTCTTGCTTGAGGGTGGGGCGGTTTATTTTTTTTTGTAACTTGGTGGGTTTTTGGCTGATACGTGATATGACAAGATAATTAAAAAAGGTGAAAAACCTGTTTTTTAGGTAATAGTATGTTTTTCATTTTTTTTGAATGTATATTGACCTGATAGTTAATTAATACCATAAAGAATTAGTAGAACTAATTTTATTTGTTCTTATAGTTTATGACATCAAGTATACTTTTTTATATTAATCTATGAGCTATGCTATGTTTTAAAAATTACATCCGTCTTTTGATTCTTAAATGAATCGACTAAAGTAATATAAAACTATCCTTTTCCTTGAACTAACAGGTTAGGTAAAGGTTGTCTAACTTAATTATTACGCATACCCTTATTACATACCTAAGAGATGATCATGTTAAATGCAATTACTCAATTATCTGAGCTGTTAGACTCTAATGAAGATGAGGTTGTTGAATTTAAAGAAGCGAAAACACAGTACGACTTTAAGAAGTTATGTAAATATTTTTCAGCATTAAGTAATGAGGCGAATCTTAAGGCAAAAAAATATGCATGGCTAGTTTTAGGTGTTAATGATGATAAGCATGTCATTGGAACACAAGCATATCCAGAAAGCTCACATTTAGATAAATTAAAAAAAGATGTAGCTGACCGTATGACAGGGCGAGTCACTTTTACAGATATTTATGAAGTCAGCCATCCTAATGGTAGAGTACTCATGTTTCAGATACCACCTGCACCGCAAGGAATGCCTATTGCATCTGATGGACATTATTATGGTCGAGATGGATCCTCGCTTGGTGCGCTAAATATCAATGAGCTTGAGAGTATACGTGCGCCAATAGAGTCTGATTGGAGCCGGCATATTATTCCTAATGCTGATATTGAAGACCTAGACGTTGATGCCATTGCATTTGCCAGACAAAGGTTTACTGAAAAAAACCCAAAGCTTAGAAATGACATAGAGCATTGGGATGATCGTACATTTTTAGATAAGGCTAAGCTTACATTTAAGGGTCAAATCACTCGCACTGCTATTTTGCTAATTGGTAAAAGTGAATCTGAATATTTTATCAATCCTGCTTCTGCGAAAATAACTTGGATACTTAAGGATAAAGACGGTATTGAAAAGGACTATGAACATTTTACTTGTCCTTTACTTCTGGCAGTCGATAAGGTTTATAGCAAGATTCGTAATCTAAAGTACCGTTATATGCAAGCTAATACCTTGTTTCCAGAGGAAGTTGAGCAATATGATCCGTATCTAATTCGTGAATCACTTAATAATGCGATTGCTCATCAAGATTATGAGCGAGGCGGTCGCATTACAATCGTTGAGTTTGAAGATGGTAAGTTAATAGTAAAAAATGAAGGGCGTTTCATCCCTATCAGTGTTGAAGCTGTTGTGAAGCAAGATGCTCCTGAGCATCGCTATCGCAATAAGTTTTTAGCAGAAGCGATGGTTAATCTAAATATGATAGATACTATTGGCAGTGGAATTAAAAAAATGTTTACGATTCAACGTGACAAGTTCTTTCCGTTACCAGAGTATGATTTAACCAACAATAAAGTAGAGGTGACTATATATGGCAAGGTAATGGATTTGGCTTATGCACAAAAGTTGGCGCAAGCACCTGACTTATCGCTTGAAGATATCATCCTACTCGATAAAGTACAAAAAGGGAAAGCTTTGAGTGATAGTGAAGCAAAATATCTTAGAGATCGTCAACTGATTGAAGGTAGGAAGCCAAACTATCATATTAGTA
This sequence comes from Psychrobacter raelei, assembly GCF_022631235.3. Classification (NCBI taxonomy): domain Bacteria; kingdom Pseudomonadati; phylum Pseudomonadota; class Gammaproteobacteria; order Moraxellales; family Moraxellaceae; genus Psychrobacter; species Psychrobacter raelei. The sequence goes on along the minus strand of NZ_CP093310.2, from coordinate 2,345,974 downwards.
AACATATCGCAGAACAGACCGATGAGATGGCAAGTTATATTAAGCATAAAGGTCTTAATAACCAGTACTATAAGGATGTTATTTTACAATGTCTTGAAGAGTACGGTGCAGTAAAACGTTCGGTATTTGATGAAGTTCTATTTGATAAGTTACCAGCTGTGTTATCTAAACAGCAGAAAAAAGATAAAGTACGTAACTTGTTACAAGATCTAAGGCGGCAAGATAAAATCGCTGTAGAAGGTAAAACATGGAAGCTAAAAGATTAATTAGTTATTTGATATGTGATTTTAGACATTCAAGTTTAACTCTAGACATTTAGCTTATTTTTTTAGACATTCAAGTCTAGTTTTAGACATTTAGCTTATTTTTTTAGACATTCAAGTCTAGTTTTAGACATTTAGCTTATTTTTTTAGACATTCAAGTCTAGTTTTAGACATTTAGCTTATTTTTTTAGACATTCAAGTCTAGTTTTAGACATTTAGCTTGTTTATTTAGACATTCAAGCCTAATTGTAGATTAATCCTAGACCTTAGAATGTAAAATTTCAGTTCATGAAATGAAAACGTGATCTCGATTAAAGTAGTTTAGATTTGTATCTACTCTTGCGTAAAGCTTCTAAAATCTAAGCTATATCTACATTTTTTGTACCCTGGTGTGTACACCAGTAAAAATTGGTAAGGAGCAAGCCTTTATAACGAAAGGCTTGCTCCTTAATTTTACGGCTCCCCTATAGGGAACTAAGCCAGTAAAGACGCCTGATCTATTTCACTAGGATTTGAGCAAAGGGCTTTAAGTTGATATCTTTTACATATTTTCAGACTTGTTCTTGGTTGGTGGTACTGAGTAGGTTCCCACAACATGGGCAACTAATTCGTCAGATCCATCTGAGTATAAAGAAACCTCACCTACGACTAGACTCCTTCCCACTTTTAGCAGTTTGCACTCAGCAATAATACGTGATTTTGCAGTGGGCTTACGTAAAAAGTTGATAGTTAAACTTGTGGTGACTGCTAACGGTACTATGCCAATTCTACCTAAGATAGCTACATAAAGAGCCACATCAGCAATTCCCATCATTACAGGTCCCGATACAGTACCCCCAGGTCTCAACTCATCTATACCAATATCATGGGATAAAATTGACCCACTGCTATTTACTGCCTCAATCTTGTACTTTGCTTGAGGGAACTCAGACTTCATGAACTCAGCTATCTCTTCCTTGATTGCTGACATAGGGCTTCCTTTAATTTAACTGTTATTGGTACTTCTATTCTATCCTAACTTTTTGCCTCAACGCGACAGAAAAGTCATGGAGCTATTTAGGTTGCTTTCTAAGCCTTACCGTTTACCCCTTTAAACTTATTAACAAAAGCCAATTTTTTCTGAAAAACGCTTTATTTTTTTTGGGTCGAATAACGCTGAAAGTGGCATCTACTAGGGTTTCAAAGCCTTAAGTGGTATTGACCTGACTACTAATGATAAGTTATTTCTCTGGCAGTTTGATATCATATCTATTTAAATTAAGGGGTGGTCTTATATTGCTGGTTAAATTCCTAATTAACCTATTGATTAAATCGTAATAATTGCGATTCTCGGTCACTGTGATTAAAACGCCACTCACACTCCTTTAAGTAGAGATGAAAATGCTCTTTTGGAACGGTATTAAAATTACGTAATAGCATGAACAGGATCTTTAATTATAAAAACTCCTGATATTATTATAAAAGCAACTTTCGAAACAAAATAAAGAGTGACGAAACAGTTATTTAAATCAATTCAAGTTTTTAATAATCGGAATCAATGCACCATAGGAGATATAACCATTAAAAACTATAAGATGTCATACACTGCTGCACCGATATTGCCTAGTGAATGTATATCTCTGGCGAGTGAATATATTAAGCTAGGAGATTGGGACTTAGTTAAAAAATCAGCGATAGAGCAAAACTTAATTCAAGCACGGGCATTGGGCTCTCTAAAGAGGATTGTGCATGAGCTTATCTATCGCTTAAAAAGTTTAGATAAAAAAGAGCTAGAGTGGCTTATAGAAGCTAATCAACAAGAGCAGCTGTATATGCTGTGGCTTACTATTTGTAGAAGCTATCGGTTTATTGCTGAGTTCTCAGATGAGGTGCTAAGGGAGCAGTTCATAACCTTTAACTTAGTGCTTAATCATGAAGATTATGATTTGTTCTTTAGGCACAAAGCTGACTGGCATGCTGAGCTTGATGAATTAAGTGACTTAACGAAGCAAAAAGTTCGACAGGTCTTGTTTAAAATGTTAACAGAAGCGAACCTGATAGACTCTAACAATATGATTCAGCAAGCAAATTTAAGTTTAGAGCTTAAGCAGATGATACTAAATAGAAGACCTGATGAGCTGAGATTCTTCCCAATGTTCAGCGATTAGCTGTCGAATTTATTTCGAAATATAGGTACATTAATAAGGCAATACCCCATGTCAATTACAAACAATCTTAACTCTAGTAAGTCAGTATACGATCATCTATTCGGGATTATCTCTGGTGATAGATTTTTAAGCATGCAAAGCATAGGTAATGAGGTTCCATTTTATATATGCCCTTTTTTACCTGAAGATGCAAGCGAGATGAGTAAAATCCAGAAACAGCTTTCAAATCGTTTGAATAACCAGGGTGTTACGGTCCTAACAATTAACCTATATGATTTATCTATAGAGATTTTAAAAGAAATAGACGTTTGGGACAGATTGTTAGAGATTGAGCAAACGGTTGAAAAAGAACAGCTTAAAGAGCTGTTACAGGGTGTATTAGACCCAGAGACTCATTTGGTCCCCGCTATAGCAAAAAAACTAGAAGAGGCTGCTGGATTTGAAGTACTATTTTTAACTGGGGTGGGTGAGGTTTTCCCATACATTCGCTCTCATAATGTACTGAATAATTTACAAAGTACGGCTAAAGAACGACCAACCGTTATATTTTTTCCAGGGGCCTATACCCACTCGATTGAGTCGGGTGCATCATTAGACTTATTTGATAGGCTGCATGATGATAAGTATTACCGAGCATTTAATATTTTCCACTGCGAAGCATAATAAAAGGGATAAAAATGGATAAGCTAAAAAGTATATTTGCAAAAAAAGTTGATAGATCAATTGAAGGGGTTATTAAAGCTGATGATGAGGCCAGCTTAGGTCTAGAGCTTGATGAATATGTCTTAACTAATGAAGTTGAAAAGCGTCTTGAATACTTTTTGAATGCCTATAACAACTATAGCGGCGCTAATGGGGTTTGGATTTCTGGCTTTTTTGGTTCGGGTAAATCTCACTTACTAAAAATGCTTGCCTTGCTACTAGAAAACAGAGAAGTGCAGTTTGAAGGCGCAACTAAGGCAGCACTAGATTTGTTTTTGCCAAAGTGTGATCACAATGTGATTTTACGCGAAGAGCTACGTAAAGCAGTTGATATGCCGTCACAAAGCATCTTATTTAATATTGACCAAAAAGCGGATGTTATTAGTAAGACTCAGTTTGATGCCTTGTTGGCTGTATTTGTTAAAGTTTTTGATGAGATGTGTGGCTATTATGGCAAGCAAGGTCATATTGCACAGTTCGAGAGAGATCTTGATAGCCGCGAGCTTTATGAAGGCTTTAAACAAGCTTATAGTGAAATGGCGGGTAAGAGCTGGGAGAGAGGTAGAGAGCAAGCGTTGCTTGAAGGTGGCAATATTGCAAAGGCGTACAGTCAGGTAACCGGTGAAGATGAGTCTCTAGCAAAAAACATTTTAGATAAATACCGCAGTGAGTATCGTCTTTCGATTGAAGACTTTGCTGAGCAGGTTAATGACTATATTGAGAAGCAAATCAAGGATAATGATTTAAAAGACTTTCGTCTGAACTTCTTTGTAGACGAGGTCGGTCAATATATCGCCGATAACGTTAAGTTAATGACAAACTTGCAGACGGTGTCAGAAAGCCTAGCAACTAAATGTCAGGGTAGAGCTTGGATTATTGTAACCGCTCAAGAAGACATGGATACGGTGGTTGGTGAGACGGGTAGACAGCAAGGCAATGACTTCTCAAAGATTCAAGACAGATTTAAGAACCGTATGAAGCTCACCAGTAAGGACGTAGCAGAAGTCATTCAAAAGCGCCTTCTGGTAAAAAATGAAGCAGGGGAGTCTGTCTTATCAAAAGTATATGACAAAGAGGCGAACAACTTTAAAACCCTTTTTAGTTTTTCTGAGGGTACTCAGAAGTATCAAAACTTCAAGGATAAAGAGCACTTTGTTGATAGCTATCCCTTTATACCTTACCAATTCCCGCTATTTCAAGCTGCCATAACCAATCTGTCACAGCATAATGCCTTTGAGGGCAAGAGTAGCTCAGTGGGTGAGCGCTCCATGTTGGGCGTGTTTCAGCAAGTGGCTATTAAAATCAGTGATAATCAAATAGGTAAACTGGCTACTTTTGATTTGATGTTCGAAGGTGTTCGCCACACTCTTAAATCAAATATTCAGCGCGCTATTATTAATGCAGAGAATCATTTAGATAATGAGTTTGCGGTACAAGTTTTAAAAGCTTTATTCCTAGTGAAATACATCAAGGAGTTCCAGCCAACGCTACATAACCTTTGTGTATTGATGTTAGACAGCTTTGATAAAGACATATCTGAGCTAAGACGTGAAGTGGAAGAGGCCTTAAACTTATTAGAGAGTCAGACGTATATCAGACGTACCGGTGAGCTTTATGAATATCTGACAGATGAAGAAAAGGATATTGAAGAGGAAATCAAAGCGACAGATGTCGATAGGTCAGCTGTAGCTGAAGAGCTATCAAAAATCATATTTGGTTATGCTATTAAAGATACCAAGATTCGTTATGTGTCAGATAAGTCTGGAAGCTCGGGGCAGGATTATGCCTATGCAAACAAGCTGGATGATGAGCTACATAGCCGTCCTCAGGAGCTATCCATTAATGTCATCAGTCCCTTCCATGAGAATTCAGAGAATTTTGAAAACTTAATTGCCAGCTCTACTTTTAGTAGTGATGATCTGTATGTTGTTCTTCCCTCTGATGCCAGAGTGATGAAAGAGATATTAATGTATAAGCAGACAGACAAGTACATCAAACAAAACTATTCAAGTACCCAGCAGCAGTCAGTTCAGCGTATTTTAACTGAGAAGGGGCAGCAGAATAATGAGCGACGTGCAGAGCTACAAAAACGAGTGGCGAACCTAGTTGGGCAGGCGAGGCTACTTGTGGCAGGCAAAGAAGTAACCTCCAAGTCTAGTGACCCTCAGTCTCGTATTAATGAAGGATTTAATGAGCTGATTACACGAGCATATCCTTATTTACAGATGCTCAATGGGGTGAGCTATAGCGAAGCTGATGTTGCCAAAATTATTGATGCGACTCAGAGTGACCTTTTGAGTGAAGGTGCTAATTTGTCAGAGCCTGAAAATGAAATATTGATAAAAATTAAAGGCAATAAAAATGAAGGCACCCGTTCAACGGTTAAGTCTATTGTTGATCTGTTTGAAAAGAAACCTTACGGCTGGCACCACACGGCAATTCTTTGTACTTTAGCTAAGCTTTATGTGCATGGGAAAGTAGAAGTTAGGTTAGATGGTAACTTGCTTGAAGACAAAAAGTTGGCGAGTGCTTTGGTTAATACCAAAAACCAAATTAATCTAGTATTAGAGCCACAGATTGAGTTTACTTCTTCGCAGGTTCGTAACCTAAAAGACTTCTATCAAGACTTTTTTGATAAGCCGCCTAGCAACCATGAAGCGAAAGCTCTGGCTACTGAGACCATTGATGGTATTCAAGAGAAAATAGCAGGATTAGAGCGACACCTAAGCGAGAGTCAAAGATATCCGTTTATCGCGGCTCTAAATCCAGCTGTCAAGCTGCTGAAGCAAATATCCAAACACTCTTATGACTGGTACCTCACAGAGCTGACAAGAGGTACTGGTGATGAGCTGCTAGATATCAAAGAAGCGACTATAGATCCATTAATAAGATTTATAAATGGCCCTCAAAAGGAGATTTATGACGAAGCTAAAGTTTATTTAGCCCGTCAAGACTCTAACTTTAGTTACTTAAAAGGGGCTGAGCATTCGGTGCTTAGTCGACTGCTAGAAGATGACGATATCTATAAGGGAGGCAGAATCCAAAAAGCCAAAACCTTACTGGATAACCTAAAGCAATCTGTTGACGCTGCTCGCAGTCAGGCTGTTGATGAGTCTATTGAATCTATCAAAGCCTTGCAGTCAAGAATGCAGGAGTCAGATGAGTATAAGAGCCTGCCTGATATTAGACAGCAAGAGTTTGATGAGCCTTATACTAAAGTAATAGAAGACATAAAAGAACAGCACTTGATTGCGGTTATCAAAGAGCGCGAACGTATCTTCACCCAGCAAGCGCATCCGCGTAACCTAAGTAGACTTATTGAGCTGGTTAATAAGTCTAAAAAGGTTGAAACGACTCATGAAGACGTACAGCCAGTGATTCATGAAAATATTAGCACTGATAATAAACAGTCGGCTGATGCTGATTACGCATCAGAGGAGTCCAAAGAGGTGTCTGAGCCTGTGGTTGAGTATGTAACGGCAAGTGAGGTTAGTGTAGATTATAGCCGTGCCTGGTTAGATAACGAAAATGATGTAGATGAGTATCTACAGGCTATGCGACAAGCACTACTTAAACAAATCAAAGACGGCAAGAAGGTGTACGTGTAATGGATACAGCAAGTTTAAAGAGATTTGCCCAGCAAGCGCGCAAGGACTTAATTGAGCAGGTATCTACCAAGCTAAGATTTGTACTAGCTGAGGGCAGTCTAGCTCGGCGTGAGTCTGCAAGCTCAGTGGCCAAGATTGAAGAGATTATTCGGTCACATGGTGAGCAGTACCTGATTGAGCGTGTTGCTTACATCTGGTTTAACCGCTTTAGTGCCCTGCGCTTTATGGATGTCAATCACTACACCCGTATCGGCGTTGTTTCACCAGCAGAAGGTCAAACTCAGCCAGAGATACTTGCCGAAGCCAAGATGGGCCATATAGACGATGCACAAATCCCGTCTGACATCCGAACACAAGTACTTGATCTGCTAAACAACCGCGCATCCAGTGCAGACCCACAAACAGAAGCTTATCGTTTACTGCTAGTGGCAACCTGTAACCACTGGTTTAGCATCATGCCGTTCTTATTTCAAAGAATTGATGACTACACCCAGCTACTCATGCCAGAGAACCTACTCTCTAGCAGCTCAATCTTAGTAGAGATGCATAAGGTCATGACCGCCGAGGTCTGTCAGGATGTCGAAGTTATTGGCTGGTTATATCAGTTTTATATCTCAGATAAAAAAGATGATGTCTTCGCCGGTCTTAAGAAAAACAAAAAGGTCACCCCAGAGAATATACCAGCTGCCACACAGCTGTTTACCCCGCACTGGATTGTCCGCTACTTAGTAGAGAACTCACTGGGTCGACTGTGGCTACTCAACAACCCAGACTCGAATTTAGCAGACAGCATGGAATACTACATTAAGCCTGCTGCAGAAAACGACGAAAGCGACTTCTTAAAAATAAACAGCCCAGAAGAGCTGAAGATATGTGATCCAGCCTGTGGTTCAGGTCATATGCTGACCTATGCCTTCGACTTGCTATACAAGATATATGAAGAAGAGGGCTATGACGCCTCAGAGATTCCGTCGCTTATCCTAAACCACAACCTGTACGGTATTGAGCTTGATGAACGAGCAGGGGAGCTGGCTGCTTTCGCCTTAACCATGAAGGCACGTGCCAAACATCGCCGCTTCTTTAGCAAAAAGGTGCGTCCGAACATCTGTGTGCTTGAGCCGATTAAATTTGAACAAGACGAGCTGACGGAGTACATGGACTTTGTGGGCCGTGACTTATTTACCAAAGACTTTGAGAAGACGCTGACTCAGTTTGAAGAGGCGGATAACTTTGGGTCATTGATACGCCCTGAGCTGACTGATGTTGATGAGATAATCGAGCAGTTAGAACAAAAAGATGTGTCAGGACAGCTGTTCTTAAGTGATACGCATAATAATGTGCTGACGGTACTCAAGCAAGCTAAGTATTTAAGCCCTCGCTATCATGTGGTGGTGGCTAACCCGCCTTATATGGGTAGTAAGGGAATGAATGCCAGATTAAGTGCTTGGTCTAGAAAGGAATATCCTGATAGTAAATCTGATTTATTTGCCATGTTTATAGAGAGAGGCTTGGAGCTTGTACCTAAGTATGGCTATAGTGCCATGGTTACCATGCAGAGCTGGATGTTCTTACTATCATATAAAGAGTTTAGAAAAAAACTTGAAAGTATTGCATCAGTCGAAGGCCTATTACATATGGGCAATATGGTTCTGGGAATAGCGTTTGGAACGGCTGCAACTATTTGGCGGCTGAATTCTGTACAGCAGCCTCTAAGACAGGGGGCGTATTGTTATGTCGATTACAGTGATATAGGTGAAAATGGGAAGCCAACAATTTTCCCGCCTGAGAATATTAGAAATAATAAGCTGGATTCACAGAAACGTCTCAAATATTTACCAGCATCTGAATTTAGTAAAGTGCCAGGTTCTCCAATAACATATTGGATTAGTGAAAAATACAGAGATCTTTTCTTAAAAAACGCTTTATCTGATGTAGGCGAAGCAAAGCAAGGTTTAGCAACGGCCGATAATAATAGGTTTGTTAGAAACTGGCAAGAAGTTAGCTATGAGCGAATAGGCTTCAATATAAATAATGAATTAGACTCTATTCAGAGTCTCTGCTTTTGGTTTCCCTATAATAAAGGGGGAGAAAAGCGCAGGTGGTATGGTAACCAAGACTATTTAGTCAATTGGCATGAAGGTGGTTCTGAGATTAGAAACTTTACAGATGCTAATGGTAAAGTAAGATCTAGACCGCAAAATGTCGAGTATTATTTTCAAGAATCAATTTCTTGGGGGTTAATTAATTCAGGAGGATCTTCATTCAGATACTATCCAACAGGTTTTATTTATGATGTTGGTGGGATGAGCTACTTTCCGAAAGGCGATATTTTCCCTATTTTAGGAATGCTTAATACGAAGCTTTACAGCGATTTAACTAAAATCTTAAATCCTACAGTAAACCTGCAAGTTGGTGATGTAGCATCGCTACCCTATAGTGTGCCTGAGAGTAAAACAGAGGAAATTAGAAGTACTGTATCTAAAAATATCGAAATAGCCAAAAAAGACTGGGATTCATACGAAGACTCATGGGACTTTACAACGCTGCCTTTATTAGAAGACAGCTATCGTAAGCCAACGCTTGAAGATACCTACAAACAGCTACGCAGTCATTGGCAACAAATGACCGATGAGATGCAGCAGCTAGAAGAAGAGAACAACCGCATCTTTATCGATGCTTATGGTCTACAAGACGAGCTCACGCCTGACGTCCCTCTAAAAGAGATTACCCTCACCTGTAATCCGCATTATCGCTATGGCGGAGACAAGACAGACGAAGAGCTTGAAGAGCTACTGTTAGCCGACACCATGCGTGAGTTTATCTCCTATGCCGTGGGCTGTATGTTTGGACGTTATAGCCTAGACAAGCCAGGTCTGATACTGGCCAACCAAGGCGATGACATCGACGACTACCATACTCAAATACCCAGCCCGACCTTTGCACCAGACAAAGACAACGTATTGCCTATCTTAGATGGCAACTGGTTTACAGATGACATCGTAGACAACTTCCGAAAGTTTGTAAAAGTAACCTTCGGTGAAGACCATTATGATGAGAACATGCACTTTATCGAAATGGCACTGGGTAAAAACGGCAAACCAAAAGACATCCGTGACTACTTCTTAAAAGACTTCTATAACGATCACATCAGACGTTATAAGAAGCGGCCTATCTACTGGATGTTCTCAAGTGGTAGCTTTAACGTCCTCATCTACATGCACCGCTATCGCCCAGATACCGTAAGTGTGGTGCTAAACAACTACCTACGCGAGTTTAGAACCAAGCTGGATGCTCAAAAGAGCCGCTTAGAAGCAATAAGCATCAGTAGTAATAGCAGTCAAAGTGAGAAGACCAAAGCTGAAAAAGAGATCTACAAGATAGACAAGACGCTGATGGAGATTGATGCTTATGAGCGTGACACCTTATATCCACTAGCGACTAAGCAGGTAGAAATAGACCTAGATGATGGGGTGAAGCAGAACTATCCAAAACTGGGTGATGCATTGAAAAAAGTGACAGGGCTGAGCTGATGAGCAATAGAATCAAAGCAAACTTAACCAAATTGTTCAAAAGTAATCGTATCGTCTTTTGGTACGATGATAATAAAGACTTGCGAGACGAATTCGAGGCACTTGAGCTTGATGATATAGAAAAAATTGTCTTAGACAATAATGAATTTGGGGTTAAATATAGAATACTTCGGGAAGAGCCGAAGCAGCAGTTCCTGCTTTATCACGAAGGTCCTGAGCCAGATTATTTAGATAACTGGCTGCTGGATGTGCAGTTGGCGCATACCCAGTTTAAGACAGACCAGATATCCATATGGCTATCAGAGCTTGCACTGTCTCCTGATTTTGAAGAAGTATTACGTGCTCATGCTAGCTTCTTTGAGTCTGACAGTCGCATGCAAGCTTTAAAAAGCCTCATAGAGCGAGAGGATACCGTTGCCGACTTAGAGCTAAAAATGCTGGCAGTATGCACAAAGTCAGATCCTATTTTGGACTTGATAATAGAGGCGCTACTGAAAGAATTAGCTGAAGATAAGAACGATAAGCTAATCATGCTACAAAAATATGGTCTAGAAGATGTTTTGTGGAAGAAAGTGAGAGGCATCTATGGCTATCAAAATGATGAGCCAAGCATCAGAGACTTTGCCATTGAGCTGTTCCAATCAAGCTATGAGCTCAGTACAAAAGGTACCTCGAGCTTATTGCCAGATGCTTTGGTTTTCTTTAAACGCTGGAAAGACAATCGTAAGCAAAAAGAGGCCTTTGAAGTCTTATCAGATAAGTGTGCAACGATATTAAGCATCGAGAATGATTTAAATGATCGAGATTTAGACAGTGTTTTAGACGTTGATTACTTTAAGTTAATAGATTTACGGATTATCTCCGACCTCATTAATAAAGTATTAAACAGCGATGTGACGTCAGATAAGGTCTCTGTATGGGTGCGTCAACGTAGACAGAGTCACTGGTACTCAAGCTTTGAGCATATGTATCAAGCCATTGATTATGCGGCACAATTTATCCATCAGCTGAACCAAGTAGACTTGACGATGTCGAGCTTGACCGATGGGGTTGAGTGCTACAGAGACTCGTGGTTCCGAGTAGATCAGCTGTATCGTAAGTATGTCTATCACAAAATCAAAGCGGATCAGCCGACACTTCTAGGTCAGTTAACTGAAAAAGTTCAAGGCTTATACTCCAATAACTACCTGCTACAGCTGGGGAATAATTTCTCTGAAACTATTCATAAGGGTGATGAATGGAGGGCTGACTCGATACCCCTACAAAGCAGCTTCTTTGAGCGCTATGTTCGTCCATTTATTACGAGCAATAAAAAGGTGTATGTCATCATCTCAGATGCGCTCCGATACGAGATTGCTGATGAACTCAAACAGAAGATTCGTCAAGAAGATCGCTTTAGTGCCGAGCTTACACCAATGCTTTCGATGCTACCAAGCTATACACAGTTAGGTATGGCTGCATTACTGCCTCATCAAAAGTTAAGCTTAGCAGAAGATGGAAAGGGCAGTGTGATAATTGACGGTACTAGCACTCAAGGTACTGAGCAAAGGCACAAAATATTGAATAACGCCTTAAATGGTAGAGGGCTTGCCATTCAATCTGACAAATTTAAACAAATGGATCGTCCAGAGAGGCGCGAGTTATTTAAAGATAACGATGTTATCTATTTCTACCACAATAGAATTGACCATACTGGTGATAAGCTTAAATCTGAAGGAGAGGCTTTTGTTGCTGCACAGGATACGGTAGAAGAGCTTATCGATATGATTAAAAAGCTAGCTGCTACCAATGCCTACAATATACTTATTACGGCAGACCATGGCTTTATCTACCAGAATAATGAACTTGATGAAAGTGACTTCTCAATGGCATTACCTGATGGCGATATCATGACATCAGCAAGACGATTTATCTTAGGTAAAGGCCTAGCAGAATCTCCTAGTTTGCACCATTTCACCTCAAGCCAATTGGGGCTGGAGGGAGATATAGAAGTACAAGTGCCTACTTCTATTAATAGACTGAGATTAAAAGGCTCTGGTAGTCGATTTGTACATGGGGGTGCCTCTCTGCAAGAGGTTGTTGTTCCAGTCCTTGCTATCAACAAGGCGCGTGAAAGTGATGTGAGATTAGTTGATATTGAGGTGCTTAAACGTCAAAACTCACTGATTACATCAGGACAGCTGGGTATTATGCTTTATCAAAGTGAACCTGTGACTGATAAAGTACAACCTCGAGTAGTAAGACTGGGTCTCTATACTAAGGAAGGTGAGCTAATCTCAGATACCAGAGAGATTAACTTTGACATACGCTCGGATAATGCTAGAGACCGGGAAGAAAGAGTTCAACTGTTACTGTCACATGAAGCAGATAACTATAATGGAATGGATGTATTTCTGAAACTCGAAGAGAAGGTTCCAGGTACGAGCAAATATAAAGAATATCAATCGTTCACCTATACAATACGCCGCTCTTTTACGAGAGACTTCGACTTCTAATAATTTAGATTGCTTATATTGGGATGTTTTATGAGTCAGTTAGATAACAAAATTAACGAAAGCTTTGCAGGACTAGTTGTACGCAAGGATTTGGTTAAAAAGGTTAAGGGTAACGCCATTGTACCCACGTACGTACTAGAGTATTTATTAGGGCAGTATTGTGCGACTGACGATGACGTCACTATTGAGACCGGTATTGAAACTGTCAAAGAGATTCTCAGAAAGCACTATGTACACCGCAATGAAGCAGGCCTTGTCCGATCTAATATTAAAGAAAAAGGTCGCTATAAAGTTATTGATAAAGTGAGTGTCTCATTAAATGATAAAAATGACGTTTATGAGGCTCAGTTTTCTAACTTGGGAATCAATAAGGTCTTAGTAGACTCTAACACTATAAAGCAGCATCCTAAGCTTTTGGTTAGTGGTGTCTGGTGTATCGCTGATGTTGAATATGAGTTTACAGAAGATAGAAATGTTTCACCTTGGATACTGGAGAGCTTAAAGCCTATTCAGCTTTCTCGCTTTGAGTTTGATAGCTACTTGAGTGCTCGAGAGCAATTTAATACAGAAGAGTGGATTGATCTGCTCATTCAGAGTATTGGTTTTGACCCTGAGCTATTTGGGAAAAGAAACAAATTACAGCAGTTGATTCGGTTAATTCCATTTTGTGAGCGTAATTATAATCTCATTGAACTTGGGCCTAAAGGGACAGGTAAGTCACATATCTACTCAGAGTTTTCACCTCACGGCATTTTGATATCTGGTGGTGAGGTTACTGTACCCAAGTTATTCGTTAATAACTCGTCGGGTAAGATAGGCTTAGTGGGCTACTGGGACTGTGTTGCTTTTGATGAGTTTGCAGGTAAAGAAAAGCGTGTAGACAAGTCCTTAGTCGACATCATGAAAAACTATATGGCTAACAAGTCATTTTCGCGTGGTGTAGAGACCTTAGGTGCTGAAGCTTCAATGGTGTTTGTTGGTAATACTCAGCGTACCGTGCCTTATATGCTTAAACACTCCGACTTGTTTTCTGAGTTACCGCCTAGTTTTTACGACTCAGCATTCTTAGATCGAATTCACTTCTATATTCCTGGCTGGGAGGTAGATATTATTAGAAGTGAGATGTTCTCTTTGGGCTATGGATTTGTGGTTGATTATCTGGCTGAGATTTTACGCTCACTACGTAGCCATGATTATTCTGATAGATACCAGCAGTATTTCACTTTATCTCCGTCTATCTCTACTCGAGATAGAGATGGTATTAATAAGACCTTCTCTGGGTTAATGAAGTTAATTTACCCCAATGGTGAGGCTAGCAAAGAAGAAATCGAAACTTTACTGCAATTTGCAATGGAAGGTCGTAAACGGGTTAAAGACCAAATTATGCGTATCGACTCTACCTATAGTGAGGTCGAATTTATCTATGAAAATGAGTCTGGTGAAACCATACAGGTACGAACCCTGGAAGAAGAAGAATATCCACGTTACTACCATCGATCTATATCTGAAGGTGAAAGTGAGCAGGACAGTATAGTAGAGCAAAAAATGCAGCAATCAAATAGTAGCTCTGCTAATGCATATCAAGAAAAGCCTTTATTGCCAGGGCATGAAATATTTAAAGAAGGTAGACGAGGGATAAGCTACGATAATCTCTTTGGTCCATACCTTAAAGGTGCTTCAAATATACGAGTTATAGATCCTTACATTCGTAAGTTTCATCAAATTAAGAACTTTGTCGAGCTGTTAGAAACCATTATAAAAGTAAAAAGGCTTGATGAAGAGGTAAATGTCCAACTTATAACGGTTGAGGATAACATCCCTGAAGTTGCTGAAAATCAAAAAAAAGAATTGGACCAACTTGAAGGTCAAGCATCCAAAGTGGGGATTAATTTAACGGTAGATTATTTAGAGGAGGGTAAGATACATGCCCGCTCTATTTCAATTGATACAGGCTGGAAAATTTCCTTAGATCGAGGTTTGGATATTTTCCAAAGTTATGGTGGTCACTTGTCTTTTGCAGATAGATTGCAAGAAATGAGGGCATGTAAAGGGTTTGATATAACCTACATACAGACAGATTTCAAAAATAGCTCAGAGCTGATCGAGTAATATTTTTTAGATAATAGTATGTTTCTCAATCAGATTAAAAATGTATATATCGCCTATAGCTTACCTTCAAGCATCTTTAATACCTTTTCCTCACCCAAATTATCAATCAAAGCCTGCAGTTCATCTGCAGGCTTTTTTGCTGTGTGATTATGTATAAACTGATCCGTACTCGTACCATCTCTAAGCGCATCTAAGTAGTCAGCCCATTGTTGCATCATTACGGCTCTATCATCGATATACTCAAATCGCCCGTATGCTGCTCCGTTTGGATCTTTAGTAGTATGACCCAAAGCCATCTCAACAAGCAGTAGAGGATACTTTAAATGCTCTTGTAAGATGGTTTTAGCCGTTGCTCTAAAGCCATGCACACAATGTGTGCCTTGATAGCCTAATTTGTTAAGCTGTTTAGTAGCTGTATTTTCAGAAATGATGTTATGCTTTTTAGCAGTAGGACTATAAAACACATACTCAGTATGACCGTTTAACCTCTGCTGTTCACGTAAAATCTCAACTGCTTGTCTAGGCAAAGGTACAACCATATCCTTAACCATATTTACCTTGCCTTGCCCTTTTAACGGCTTAAGCTTCCATCGACCTTCGATTAAGTCCAAATCATTCCAGCGCATTCGTCTAATATCACCATTACGAACGAACAGCATAGCTAATAGCCTAAGTGAGTTCATAGTATTCATATCTGCATCTAAGGTCTCAATATCCCTTAACAGCTTAGCCAACTCTTTAGGTTTAGTGACTGCTGGTCTGTGACCATAACGAGCAGTGGCTAACTGACTTTTAATTAAGTCCGCTGGATTTGAGTCACAAAAACCACGAGCACCAGCATACACAAATATATCGCTGGCAATACCAGCACATCTTTCAGCCTTATCCGTAGGCTGTCCTTGATTATTAAGCGAGTTGTTTTGAATGTCGAGCAGCACCTCTAGCATTTTTGGCGCTGTTATATCTTTGATAGGCTGATCACCAATATAGTGGCATAGAAGCCCTATACGTCCTTTTTTTCGCAATAATGTATTTGGCTTTTGGACTTGCGCTAAATTGTCAAAATATTCCCAAGCAAAGTGCTTAAAAGTATTGTTAGTATTACTTAGAATTGATTGTTCTTTTTCTTCACGATAGTCTTTAGGATCAATATTTTTACTAATCAGATTTTCATACTCATGCCATATCTCATATGCACGAGAAAGCTTCACATTAGGATAAACGCCTAATGAGATTCTCTTACTTTTTTTAGTGATAGGGGAGTTGTAACGATAAACCCATGACTTCGTACCATTGGGTCTGACCATCAAATAAAGCTTGGGGTGGTTCTTAACAGACACAAGGTATTCTTTATCTTCAGCTGTATGGCTGGAGATACTGCGATCAGAAGAGATGGGTTTGCGTTGTGTCATGGCGGTCTAATCCAATGTACATTTAAATCAGTGTACATCAGAGTGTATATTAAATGCAGGGATTAGTGTAGATTCTACAGGACAGTATAATACACCAAATACAACAAAGCCCTTGATAAACAAGGGCTTGAGAATAGTATAAAACTATATGGAACTATGTAATGGTACCCGGAGCCGGACTTGAACCGGCACGCTATTGCTAGCGAGGGATTTTAAATCCCTTGTGTCTACCAATTTCACCACCCGGGCAAAACTTGTGATAATTGAGTCCTTAGTGGAGAACTCTGTAAGTGCGCGTATATTATCATAAAATTAATATTCGTCAACACTTTTTTTCTTTAACTTGTTAAAAGTTTAAGATCAAAATTGGAGGCTGAGGTCGGAATCGAACCGGCGTCCACGGATTTGCAATCCGCTGCATAACCACTCTGCCACCCAGCCATTTGAGGTGACCTATAATACCAAAAAAAATTAAAAATACAAGCTATGTTGGCCGTATTTTGCAAAAATAGTGATTATTCCGGCACATTTTTGCTATTTGACCTAAAAAAATGGCTTTTAACCAAGCGATATAGGCAATCAGCTGTGTTTAAACCATAAAAAGGGATATGTATGAGCTTATTTTTAATGCCAGAAATAAGCATAAAGCTGAGATAAGCCAACTAATTTTTATTAGTGACTTTAAGGGAAAATTTTATAGGGTTTATGGCAAACTGGGCGGATTATTTGACGCTCATAGGTTACAATATTGCAGAAAGCTGCCCCATACAGGGCTGCTTTTAAAATGATTGATTGTGTCCCTTAAACTACCTCTTAAATTTTGAGATGATGGAGCCAAAAATGAATGATGCTACTGCCACACGCCTTGATGGTAAAGCGCTTGCAAAACAAATTGAGACAGAGTTAAGCCAGCGCGTTGCTGCTGTTATCAAAAAAACTGGCCGCACACCTATCTTAGCCACCATTTTAGTTGGTGATGATCCCGCCTCTGCCACTTATGTACGTATGAAGGGCAATGCTTGTAAGCGTGTGGGTATGGAGTCTATCCGTGTTGAGATGCCAGCGAGTACCACTACCGAGCAGCTATTGGCCAAGATTGATGAGCTAAATAACAACCCTGATGTCCATGGTATTTTGCTTCAGCATCCGGTTCCTGAGCAGATTGATGAGCGTGCTTGTTTCGACGCCATTGACTTAAATAAAGATGTGGATGGCGTAACTTCGCTCGGTTTTGGCCGTATGAGCATGGGTGAGCCTGCTTACGGATCATGTACCCCTCAAGGTATTATGTATTTACTTGAGCGCTATTTCTTAAAAAATGGCATCGAATTTGCAGGTAAAAATGCAGTAGTGGTTGGCCGCAGTGCTATTTTGGGTAAACCAATGGCGCAGATGCTATTGAATGCCAATTGCACCGTCACTATCTGTCATTCAAAAACGCAAAACTTAGAAGAGCATGTGGGTCGTGCAGATATCCTGGTTGGTGCCGTTGGCGTACCAGAGCTGATCAAAAAAGACTGGATCAAGCCTGGTGCCATTGTGGTAGATGCTGGTTTTCATCCGACTGAGGATGGTGGCGTAGGTGACATCGAGCTTAAAGGTATTGAGTCAATTGCAGCAGCCTACACCCCAGTTCCAGGTGGGGTAGGTCCAATGACCATTAATACGTTGATTCGTCAGACAGTTGAAGCGGCTGAAAAAGCAGCTCAGGCCTAATAGAGTTCTGTGGTTTAAGAAAGTTAGGTGAATGGGTAATACTGCCCGTTATACTTGCATGAACCCACGCTAATTGCTGGGATATTCTCAGCAGTTAGCGTTTATTGCTCATATTACCCAGGCTGAAATTATTTTAATAAAGATAAAAGGCTTAAGGAGAGTTTGCCGATGAGTTCCCCGCACCCAGATAACAGCTGGCAGCATAAAGTACAGTCAATAGGTATACTTATGATTGATATCAGTCATTATTTGGCACTATTGGTCATCGGTTTTGTGATTATCTGGGCTGCGGGTGCGGAGTTTGTGAGTATTGTTCAAGGCGGTAAAGCCGATTTAAAAGATATCCTAATGCTATTTATTTATCTTGAGCTGTTGGCTATGATTGGCATTTATTTTAAGACCCATCGTTTGCCGGTGCAATTTTTGATTTATATTGCCATCACGGCCTTATCTCGACATTTGGTGGTCGATGTGCAGGCAGTATCAGATACTTTCCACTTATGGTTACTGTTGACCATTACCGTGTCGATTTTTATTCTAAGTACCGCAGTATTTTTATTGACCTGGACGGCCAGTCAGTATGGTAGACCCGAAGACAATGTGTATAAGCTGACGCAGAAGAAGCCGAATAAGCTAAGTGAGTAAACACAGGGCTTAATTGACTTCCTCCCCTCGCTAAACCGAGGGGATTCCTACAGCTAGACGGTCAAGCCCGACCGCAAGGATGTTCTTAGCGGCATTGATATCTCTATCATGCCATGTGCCACACTCAGCACACCTCCATCCTCTTATTCCAAGACCTGCTCTACCTTTTGGACTACTATCACTTATTTTAAGACAGTGCGAACAGGTTTGGGTAGTGTAACTCTCATTCACTATCTCAAGCTGACAACCTGCATACTTGCATTTATAGTCCAGTTGTCTTTTGAGTTCAAACCATCCTGCATCGTATGTCGATTTAGCGAGCTTGGTCTTTTTATTGGTAAATGAGCGTGATTTAACATCACCAACCACAATTAAGGCGTTGCTCTGCACTAACTGGGTGGTAAATTTATGAATTGCATCTAGTCTTGAGTTTTTGATTTTGGCATGGATTGCCTTTACCCGGCTTTTATTGTTTGCACGCTGGGCGACTGCTAATTTATTCGCCCATTTTTGGGTTTGTTTGGTTGTCAGCTTATCACCGTTTGAGGTGGTAGCAGACTGCTTTAAGCCTAAGTCAATACCAACGCTGCCTTTACCACTTGCTTGTCTAGGAAAATCTTTGATGGTAATACAGGCATACCAACGATTACGGCTGTCTTGCACTATCTCAAGCGTATTAATTTGATACAAAGACAAATTGTAGCTATCGAATACGTCTATGATAAGCTTTTGACCTTTACAGAGCGATAGCTGTATGGTTGATTTCAGTGCTTTTTTACCTGTTTGTCTTGTATGTAGATACTTGATAGCAGACTTTTTAAAAGGTATCCAACCAAGCGATTTGCGTTTGGCATCCACACGGTTGGTTCGCCAATTGAGTTTAGTTTTTTTAAACTGTTTACGAGACTTGGCGTGAGTTTCGTTGATGGCTTGCAAAGTTTGCGAGTGCAAGCCTAAATACTCACCACTGCCTTTGGTGTATTGGCTTAAATCATAGGCCTAAAAGTACTTACCTGTGCGTCTTAAATGCTCAAAGCTTAACGCATTAACATAGTTCCACGCATAGTTAACACTCCCAGCTAGTTTGTTTAGCCGGTTTGCATGTTTGTCTTTGATGCGTAGCTTGAGGGTTTTCATAGGGTTAGTATGGCGAGGTTAATTTTAACTTGCAATACTTTAAATACTGATAACGACAGTGTGTGTCGCCTTATATCCACCCCCTGAAGTGGGTGGTTTTACGGCGACCGGTGATAAAAAATTCGCTATGGGCTTTACTACAAAGTCAGCCTCTTAGGTGTATGGCCTTAGCATAGTGTTGTTTTGAATAATCTGCCTAGAGCCAACCGGATTTACGAAACTGGCGATATAACACCACACAGGTGGTTAAAATAACGGCAAGTACTACAAAGTAAGCATATTGATAATGTAGTTCAGGCATAACATCGAAGTTCATACCGTATATTCCTGCCACGGCTGTCGGTACCGCTAAGATACCGGCCCAAGCTGCCAGTTTACGTACCACCTCATTCTGCCCCATATTGACCATGGCCATATAGGTATCCATCGCCACACTGAGCATCTCATTTAGTCCATTGACCGCATCTATCGCGCGCAGTAGATGATCATTGACATCTCTAAAGTAGGGCTTGGCTATACTGGGGAAAACAGAAACCAGCTCATTTTTTTTATGATTAATAAAGAAGTTACAGATGTCTTGCACCGGCAACATAACGGCTCGCATATGTACCAGCTGCGACTTTAAGATGTATAAGCTTTGCAAAATCTCTTTGCTAAATTTGTAAGAAAAGATATTACGCTCTTGCTCACGTAAGTATTCGCCTAAGCTGTCAGTAATCGGCAGGTAGCTGTCCACCACATAATCCAGTACAGCATGTAGCACAAATACCGGTCCCATAGACATCTTCTCAGGGCGGCGATGGCAGTAGGCACGTACCGGTGCGTACGAGTTTGATGCCCCAGTACGTATGGTAATAATGTAATTGCTGCCCATAAACATGGAGGTGGTGCCATAGTGAATGTGGTTATTGGCAAGATACGCGGTACGCACTACCACAAATAGTGATTCATTACCGTAGGTCTCAATTTTTGCACGTTGGTTTTCATTAAACGCATCTTCTAACGCCAGCTCATGAATATCAAAAGCCTTTTGAACCGCTTCAATGGTTTCAATACTGGGATCATATAAGCCCAACCAAATAAACTGACCCTTATTGGCCAGTGTTCTACTGACCTCATCTAAGTCGATTTTCTCGATAAATAGGCCTGTTTTGCGTGAATAGACACAGCAGTTAACAATCTCATTAATCCCTGAGCGTTCAAAATCTTCCACGCGCTCAGCATCAGGGTCATATACCGGCATAGTGGGGGACATAAAGGCGAGAGCTTGTTGCTCTTCTTTAGTTCTCAGATCTGACATACTACAGTCTCATGGCTGGGTTAACAAAAATGCGGTTTTAATACAGCTGTGGTTTTAATACCGGCAATACTTTATAAGGCATATTTTTTTAAGGTATCTATACTCACCAATTCTAGTAAGCTCTCATGACAGGCCTCAAGCTTAATTTTGGGCGCCATATCATGGTCTAAAGCATCCAGCCAACGTAGTGCACAAAGACACCAATAATCTCCCGG
Organism: Psychrobacter raelei; assembly: GCF_022631235.3. NCBI lineage: Bacteria > Pseudomonadati > Pseudomonadota > Gammaproteobacteria > Moraxellales > Moraxellaceae > Psychrobacter > Psychrobacter raelei. The sequence continues at coordinate 2,324,694 of NZ_CP093310.2, read as the reverse complement.
TTTTAATCCTGGAAACCCAAATTCAGGTACAGGTGTGATTAAGTCATTGCCTGTTTTGGCCGAAAAGCTTAAAAATTCTGCGGTCATTTTCGCGCATACGGTGTGCTGGCCAATATCTTGAGGGCCGGTATGACAAAAGCCATTGCGATAATAGCCAGTAATGGGGTCAAAGCAGCAGCTGGCAAGCGCTGTGCCCAGCACATTTCTCTGGTTAAGTTTAGGATCGGGGTGATGTGATGACATATAAGAATCTCAGAGTAATCTTGAGTGGGCACATTATGTGCCTACTCATAAGGCGGCTATGGCTGCACAATGACATAAAGGTATGTAGCAGCCTACGACCAAAAATAATACACAAGGTTTAACATAGGGGGGCTATTGCTGATTATGCCGTTATTATGAGCCTATAAATCAGCAGCTTAGCACAATGAAATAGTAACACATTCAGGGGCCTCAAATCTGTTTAAGCCGTCACAAACCAGCTGCATCTGAGTAAAGCATAGCGCCGCAAAATAAAATGCAGTTAAGATGAGCTGATCTTAGTCAAAGCTCTTGTTAGTAACCATGACCTTAAATATTTATGCTCACAAGCTGTCTAAATGGGTCACTTAGCACCGGACAAAAAAAGACCTATTTTGTTGTGGCTATTTGTGACATTAATTAAGGCTTTGTCTAGGCGAAAGCGGTCAGCTATGCTAGACTTAATAACACAAAAAATCGCCTTATTAGATACTTTAAGCGTCCTAATTATCATAAAAACGTGTTAAAATAACCGCTGTAGTCTGCGTTTAGACCTCTAAAGCGCTCGCATGAGAGTGGCAGAAGTATCCTAATCCTAGGCAGGTCGTATTAGACCCACTTAAAAAAGACATCATAAAAAAGATATAATAACTCACAGCAAAACGGTGTACGCCGTTTAATTGTGTGCTCAGTGAAAAAATGTGCTACATTAAAAACAGCCTTAGTAAAAAGCGTCTAGCAAGATTAAGTGCTATGTTTTCAATGGTTTGTGTTCTCAATATCTCGATTACTAATACACTTTAACTAACGATTTGGTAATGGCTAAACTGCTTAAATGATGAGTGTCGCCTCCAAACAAGGATTACTTGTGTCTGACAGTTCTACAACCTCCAATAACGCTCAACGTCAATCTTCAGATAAATTGTCCCATGTGGCAGACATCGATAACATTTGGTTATTACCAGATGGGGTCAGTGATTTATTGTCTGAAGAGGCACAAAAACAAGAATGGCTGCGTTACAAGTTAACTCGGCTGTTGGTCAGCCGTGGTTATGAGCTGATTTGTCCACCTATGATTGAGTTTACCGAGTCCTTACTGGGTAACGCATCAGAGGACTTAAAGCGTCAAACCTTTAAAATCATTGATCAGCTATCGGGCCGATTGATGGGGGTGCGTGCTGATATTACACCGCAGATTTTGCGTATTGATGCTCACTTAAATAAGATGGGCAAAGCCAATAAAATTGCCAGATACTGCTATGCCGGCCACGTTATACGCACTTTACCAGATGGTTTGTTTGGTTCACGTACACCGCTACAATTAGGGGCAGAAATCTTTGGTAGTGACAGCTTAGATGCTGATATTGAGCTGATTGATGTGCTGTATTGCCTCATTAATAATCTCAATCTAAAAAAACACTTACACATAGACATAGGACATGTGGCTATTTTTGCGCGTTTAAAAGAGCTTGCTGGCTTGTCAGAAAATGACGCTTCGGTACTGATGAATTTATATGCCAATAAAGCTCTGCCTGAATTAAAACAGGTCTGTGCTGAGCTGCCGATGGGCAATGACTTTTATCAATTGGCCGTATATGGCCATGATATGAATGCGCTTAAGCAGGCCTTATCGCAGACGGCAACGCAAGATAAAGCGATTATCAAAGCCGTGCAAGAAGTGCAGGCCATGGTCGCTCATATCAAGAATACGTATCAAAGCAATGTCAGCGTAGACATCACAGAGCTTGGATACCATTATCACACTGGGATTGTTTTTAATGCCTACTTTGAAAACGAGTCACAGGCGGTGGTACGTGGTGGTCGTTTTAATGGTGAAGGCTTTGATGCTACGAGTCAGGCGTCTACAGCTATTGCCGAAGAACTGCCCTCACGTAGTGCCACGGGCTTTAGCTTAGAGGTGACCCGTTTGCAGCGCTTTATTAGCTTAAATGAATCTAAGCTAGTTTTAGTAAGCTTCGCAGATATGCAAGGCGTGCGCAGTGATGACAATGAGAAGTTGGCAAAAGATTTAACGACCAAGATTGCAGAGTTACGTGATCTAGGTCACCGAGTGGTGCGTCCTTTAAGCAGTGAAGATGCTCCCAATAATGTGACACACAAACTAATTTTAGAAGATGGTGAGTGGGTTTTACGGGCCGTATAATTTATCTGCTCTTGCAGCGTAGACGCAGCAGGGCGTAGATAGATTTTGGGTTTTAAACTAAGTGCGCCACAATGACGCAATTTAATTTTTACAGTTCAATACGAGTGGTTAAGGATCAGTTATGGGAAAGAATGTTGTAGTACTAGGTAGCCAATGGGGCGATGAAGGTAAAGGCAAGATTGTTGACTTGCTTACCGAAAAAGCTTCTGCTGTAGCCCGCTTCCAAGGCGGTCACAATGCGGGTCACACTTTGGTGGTAGACGGCAAAAAAACAGTTCTACACTTAATTCCATCAGGTATTTTGCGTGATGACGTGACGTGCTTTATCGGTAATGGCGTGGTGTTGTCACCAGAGGCGCTACTTATCGAGATGAAAGAGCTTGAAGACAATAACGTGCCGGTTCGTGAGCGTCTAAAAATCTCACCAAACTGTCCATTAATCATGCCTTACCACATCGCACTTGACCAAGCGCGTGAAGCTAAGCGTGGTTCTGGTAAAATTGGTACGACAGGTCGTGGTATCGGTCCTGCTTATGAGGACAAAGTGGCACGCCGTGCCATCAAGCTGGCTGATTTGTTCCGCCCAGATTTAGAAGAAAAACTACGCAACTTAATTGAATACCACAATTTCCAATTGACTCAGTACTACAAAGTGGATGGCATCGACTTTGATACCACTTTTGCCCTATGCCAGCAGTGGCGTGATGAGCTAAAAGAGCTGGTTTGTGATGTGACTGAAGCCCTAAATCAATTGCGTATGGCTGGCAAAAACCTAATGTTTGAGGGTGCTCAAGGTACGTTACTTGATATCGACCACGGTACTTATCCGTTCGTAACCAGCTCAAGCGTAACTGCCGGTGGTGTATCGACGGGTACGGGTATTGGTCCTTTATACTTAGACTACGTTTTGGGTATTACCAAGGCTTATACCACTCGTGTGGGTAGTGGTCCATTCCCAACTGAATTGTTCGATGATGTGGGTGCGCATTTGGCCAAAGTGGGTCATGAATTTGGTGCAACGACAGGTCGTGCCCGCCGCTGTGGTTGGTTTGATGCCGAAGCCCTGCGCCGTGCTGTCGTATTAAATTCACTATCAGGTATCTGCTTAACCAAGCTTGATGTGTTAGATGGTTTGGATGAAATCCGTATTGGTGTGGGTTATGATATCCCTGAATCTGAGTTTGCTGCTGCCCATGACGGTGAGTTTTATGAGACGGTAACGCCGAAATATGAGACGTTACCAGGCTGGAAGGGCTCAACTGTAGGCATTACTAACTATGATGATCTACCAGAGGAAGCCAAAGCGTATATCAAGCGTATTGAGCAGTTAATTGATTGCCCTGTCGATATTATCTCAACTGGTCCTGACCGTGATGAAACCATCGTGCTACGCGACCCGTATGATGCCTAAGTCTTGTCTTATTGTGCTCAAACGATAAGATTTATCAAAACTGGCACGTCATAGCTTAATAAAAGACCCTATGTTATTTTAAACATGGGGTTTTTTTATCACCCGAACATTTAAGCAATCATAAGTCATTCGTCATCATTTTGGGGGACAGGTCATGGTACAACAGCTGTATTTAGAGGATTTAAAGGTGGGCGACAAATGGATAAGTGGTGAGGTATCCCTCAGCGAGGCTGAGATTAAAGATTTTGCCAAGGATTATGATCCCCAGCCCTATCATTTAGACAATGAGCGGGCTCGGGATACGTTTTTTGGTACTTTGGTCGCCAGTGGGTGGCAGACCGCTGGGGTTACCATGCGTTTAATGGTGCAGACCATTCCTATTGCTACCGGTTTGATTGGCGCTGGGGCACAGATTAGTTGGCCGGCGCCAACTTATCCGAATGATATCTTGCATATTGAAGCGGAGGTTGTTGACATTAAAGCGTCCAAATCTAAACCAGACCGTGGCATGGTGGTGGTACAAATCAATACCTTTAATCAAAATCAGCAAATAGTGCAGCGCTTTACGTGCACCATGCTGGCCTTTAAACGCACCGCTGGCATACCCCCCTTAAATAATGAGCATCTATTAGGGTCGCAGGTATAGGGTTAATCATGCTACAGTTTACCTTCTTGGGCACCTCGGCAGGCATCCCCACAAAAAAGCGTAATGTCACAGCCTTAGCAATTGAATGCCTCAACCCTTACGCCGCAAACAGTGCGCAACAAAGCGGCAGTAAAAAGCCTTGGATCTTGATAGATTGTGGCGAGGCTACCCAGCATCAATTATTACACACTAAGCTGAGTGTTAGGCACTTAGCGGCTATCTGTATCACCCATGTGCATGGTGATCACTGTTATGGCTTGCCTGGGCTGCTTGCAAGTATGGCGATGTCGGGACGCACAGCACCGCTGACCCTTATTGCTCCTAAGGCTATTTTAACCTTGATACAGGCAGTGCAATCCACCACAGATTTGTATTTGCCCTATGATATTGATTTTGTGGCCATAGAAGATAAGGTGTGCACAGATCAGAGCGTAGCTAACCCCGTTGTCTTACAGTTATCTGCAGCGCATAAGCTTGAGATTGAAATCGTTAAGCTATCACATCGGGTTGCCTCATATGGCTTTGTGATAACTCAAGTGGTGCAGAGCCTTAAACTCAATACTCATAAATTAAAACAGCAGGGCATTGCGGCTACTGCTGCCTGGGGTCAGCTGCAGGCAGGGCAGGATGTGATGTTGGAAGATGGTCGCAAGCTGGTCTCTGTAGAGTATACTTACCGTGAGAGTCAGCAGTTAAAAGTGGTTGTTGGGGGGGATAATGACACCCCAGAATTATTGCAACAAGCAGTACAAGGTGCCAATGTGCTCATCCATGAGGCAACCTATACTCAGAGTGTCAGAGACAAAATCATGTCACGACCTGATGGCTTTGATCCGATGCACACCACAGCTAAGTGTATTGCTCAATTTGCGCAGGCGATGCAGTTGCCGGCATTGATTTTGACACATTTTAGTGCCCGTTATCACAGTTATGATGACCCTGAGAGTAAAGCACCTAATATGGCGGATATCCGCTTAGAGGTGGGGCAGTATTATCAAGGCAAACTGTGGCTGGCGCGTGATTTTATGCGTTTTTTGGTGGACAGTGATGGGGTTCGTCAGCTGCCCACGTAAACAGCTTTAGGATAACTTACCTGGATTTAATAACAGCTTTGATTTAATACTTGCCTTGATTTACTCGTTACCTTGATTTACTCGTTGCCTTGATTTACTCGTTGCCTTGATTTAATAACAGCTGACCTATCCAGTGCCGAGAGAATTGATAAGCCACACGTCCTGAGCGACCACCGCGGCTTGAAGACCATAATAGAGCTTGCCCGCGTATCTCATCTGACCACTCAATGCCCTCAGCTTGCAGATAGTGGGCGACGATATTTAAGTAAGTCTCTTGATTCATTGGATAAAATGACAGCCATAGGCCAAAGCGGTCAGACAAAGAGACAGTTTCATCAATGGTCTCGTAAGGGTTAACCTCATCGGTCTGGCCATCATAGATATTAACATTGTCTTTCATCAGCTGAGGCAGCAAATGGCGGCGGTTACTGGTGGCATAAACCAATAGCTTGTCCTGCTCAGAGTCGAGCGCACCATCAAGCACGCTTTTTAAAGTACGGTAGTTCTCGTCTTGCCCATTAAAAGCTAAGTCATCACAATAAACGATGTAACGGCACGAGGTGTCCTCAGGCAGCTCATTAATGGCCTGACGAATTTTGTCCAGTACTTGTAAATCGTCACGAGAGACTTCAATCATGCGCAGACCTTGGTCTTTAAACTCATTTAGTAGTGCGCGAATTATGGAAGACTTGCCTGCGCCTCGAGTACCTGTCATTAGGACATGGTTGGCGGGATAGCCGGCCAAAAACTGCTTGGTATTTTGGATTATTTTTGTTTTTTGAGTGTCAATACCGATTAAATCATCTAAAGACAGCGCGGAGCTAACCTGGATAGGCTCAAGTCGTCCTGTCATACCACCAACCCAGCGATAAGCCAGTTGGTTTGGATCGATTTCAAGCGAGGGGATAATGTGTTGTTTTAAAAATTCAGTCAGTAAGTGAGTTAAAGTATCATCCAAGGTAAGCGTATTTACAGAATTTGCCATGCTGACTCAGCCCTATCCAATTATCATTATAAGTAACAAGCCTAGAGTCAAAAATAGTGCCAGTAAAGGCTAGTGAATGCAAGCCATAACCCATGACACAGTGAACTTAGCCCGTTATCAATTACTCTTTCATTTAACTGCCAAAACCCATGTCAACTCTGCAAGTTATACCCTTTATCAGCGATAATACAGTACCGCTTATACTACAGCGAGTAGATGGTGAGCTTACCCAGCAAGGATATGTCCCGCTTAAAGCGCGACGTTTGGGTTATGAGGCGTCTGCGTCAGATACGCCTTGCTATCAAGGCATGACTCAGGCTGAGTATAAAAATGGCGTTTATATGATTAAATGGCAGTTGCAGCCGCTATCTACAAGTGCTGACTCGAGTCTAGATGTTGAGATGGCTCATATAAAACAGCTACAGCGGCTAAGTGTATTGAATCAAAGCTTTATGCCCTATCAATTTATAAAAGTATGCACCATTCAGATACAAGATGAGTGGTGGCAGCTTAGCGGTTTGGTTATGCCGTATTTTGAGCAGGGCAGTATAAAAGATTATTTAGTCACTCAGTCGCTAACAGAGCTTCAAAAGCTGCAACTGATTTTAAGTGTGGCAAAAAGTATCGCAAGCTTGCATCAGGCCGGATGGATCCATGGGGATATCAAGCCCAGCAATTTTTTGATGGCTATGCCGAAACACAAAAGACCAGATGCTGCCTCTGACTGGCAGGTTGTCATGATAGACTTGGCCTATGCGCAAGCCATTGATCGGCCGCTTTTTGATGATAGCAGCGTTATTAATAATAGCCTTAATAACAGTGTTAATAACAGTATTAATGATAAGGCTGCACTGAGTGTCATGCAAAATCATCCTAGAGGAACCGCTGCCTATTTAGCCCCAGAATGCTGGCAGGGGCAGCCTGCTTCAGTTCAAAGTGATGTCTATGCTTTTGGGATCATGCTATATGAGATGCTGGTCGGCAGTAGGCCTTTTACCGTTGCTAAGGCTCAAGATCTGCGGCATTCATCGAGGCTGTGGGCTGTGGCACACTGTCAAACACCTGTGCCTTTGCTACCGAGCCAATATCAGCATTGGCAATCTTTAATCGATCGGCTACTTACCAAGCACAGCCAGCAAAGGCCTAACAGTATGGATTGTGTGATTGAGGTATTAGAACAAGCGCAACATGCGCTATAATCGAGCAAATAGATATCTTCTGTCCGTTTGAAAATTAACTTTAAAATAAAATGTCATCCTAAAAAAGGCGCTAATTATGTTCTTGGTCGTACAAAGCGATACTATAAATATTCATGATATCAGCAGATTATCTCGTGAAGGCAGTACCATTATTGTTTACTTTATCAGTGGTAATACACCCGCCACTTACCATTATGAGACAGATAGTGATGCCTCTGAAGTTGAGTATAAAATATTTAAGAGTTTAGAGGAAAAGAAGTTGGTGGTTTAGCTTTATGAGCGGGGCGACGACTGTGCGAATAAGACAATACAATAGCGAGGTAGCGTCGCCCTTATCCCCTTAATCCCCTTATATTAGGTTTAAATTTCAGACAATAAAAAACCCGCTTTAAAAGCGGGTCTTTTATTTAATATTTGGTCTAAGAACAACTAACCGGATAAATGGTGGGGCTGGAGAGACTCGAACTCTCACACCTCTCGGCGCCAGAACCTAAATCTGGTGCGTCTACCAATTCCGCCACAGCCCCATTTATCATCACATTAACTTAAATTAATGCTTACTGGGTTAGTGCTTCTCAGTGGTTGTGTATTATATACATTTAAAATCGCTTGGCAAGTATTTTTTATCAGCCGATATTAAAAAATAATCAATTTTAATCAGATTAATCGACTTGGGCCGACTTGGGCGCTGAGGCCTACGTATAGCCAATAAAAACCGTAGCCAATAAAAAACCCACTTTAAGGCGGGTCTTTTATTTAATATTTGGTCTAAGAACAACTAACCGGATAAATGGTGGGGCTGGAGAGACTCGAACTCTCACACCTCTCGGCGCCAGAACCTAAATCTGGTGCGTCTACCAATTCCGCCACAGCCCCATTTATCATCACATTAACTTAAATTAATGCTTACTGGGTTAGTGCTTCTCAGTGGTTGTGTATTATATACATTTAAAATCGCTTGGCAAGTATTTTTTTTAATTTTTCGACGTTTTTTAAGGTTAAATCGCAAAACAGCGTTAGTTTTTATAGCGTTTATGCGATTTTGGCTTTCAATAAACGCTCTATTAATCATCCTCTAACCCAAGCAGCTTTATCTTGCGAGTTAAGGTATTGCGCCCCCATCCGAGTAGGTCAGCAGCTTCACCTTTTCGACCTTTGCTGTATTCAAGCGCCACGCGAATCAATATTTTTTCAAATGTGGGAGTGGCCTGCTGCAAAATTTCGGTTTGTCCTTGCTGCAAAGCGGTATGGGCCCAATTTTGTAGCTGATCTTGCCAGCTATGGGCGCTGTTCACTAAGGCGGGCGGTGTGATTGTGACTGAGGCGGTGCTGGTTTGTCGGTGCTCATCAGACTGAGCGGTTGCCGCAAAGCTTGGAGAATTGCCTTGTGTATAAGACGCCGCAGATGCAGTGGTGCTGGGTGCGGCAAAATCTGGGCTATTATTTGGCAGGTTGCTGAGAGTTTGCAGGCCTTGACCCTCTAGTGCTTGAGGGTTTGCGGCATGAGCCAGATAGTGCTGTGCAAACTCGGTTAAATCAGGAGGCAAATCCTCCACACCGAGCCTCTCTCCTGTGGCCATCACGGTAATCCAGCGGCAAGCATTTTCAAGTTGACGTACATTTCCTGGCCAATCAAAGGCTTGCATAATATGTAGCGCCTCTGTAGTCAGCTGTTTTTTATCGGTTTTCATCTCAGTGGCCGCTTTGCTCATAAAGAACTCAACCAAATCAGGTATGTCATCGGGGCGCGCTCGTAGCGGCGGTAGCGGCAGTCGAATGACATTTAAGCGATAAAATAAATCTTCACGAAACTTGCCTTCTTTCACCAATTGTTCAAGGTTTTGGTGGGTGGCGGCAATGATGCGCACATCGACAGTAATCGGCTTTTGACCGCCCACTCGAAAGAATTCACCATTGGCTAAGACCCGTAGCAGCCGAGTCTGGGTGCTAAAAGGCATGTCACCGATTTCGTCCAAAAACAGTGTCCCACCATTGGCCTGCTCAAAGCGGCCATGTCGCAAGGTGGTGGCTCCGGTAAATGCCCCTTTTTCATGACCGAACAGCTCAGATTCTATTAACTCATGCGGAATAGCGGCCATATTAAGCGCAATAAAGGGCTTTTTTTGACGCGGTGAGTTTTGATGCAGCGCACCGGCCACCAGCTCCTTGCCCGTGCCTGACTCCCCAGTGATTAAGACAGTAATCGGCGAGGAGGCCAAGCGGCCAATGGCACGAAACACAGTTTGCATTGCTGGGGATTGACCGATGATAGGGGTAGATTCGCTTGCCGCTGAGGCTTTAGTCGCTACAGGGGTACCTTTTTTGGTAGCAGGTTGTTTTTTTATCTCTGATGACGGCGCGGTATTAGGGCGCTGCATAGCCTCTTTTTTATCTGAAGCAGCACTTGGCACCTCTGAGTCTTCTGCCACTATGGCGTTGTCTACTAAGGCCACTGCCGGATTGGTGGTAATGGCTTTTTTAACCACACAGATTGCATGATCTAAATCAAAAGGCTTGGGCAGATATTCAAAAGCACCGGTGTCATAGCTGTCAACTGCGGATTTTAAGTCTGAGTGAGCCGTCATGATAATGACAGGTAGGCTGGGGAAGTTGGTGTGCATCCACTGACTAAAAGACAGTCCATCCATCATCGGCATGCGAATGTCAGTTAATATCACATCAGGCAATATGTCTTTTGGCTCACTGCCATTTAATACACTATTTAACCTAGCCCAGGCCCCTTTGGCATTGCTAAAAGCTTGCACTTGCAAGCCGGCATCACTAAAGGAGTCCTCTAAAATAAGTCTTAAAGCAGGATCATCATCGATTAACCATAAGCTGTGTTTTGTTGTCATTGTCTGAGTTTCCATTGTCGTGAATATTTAGCAAGTAATTGGCAGTTTGCAGAGGATAACTTTTGCAGAGGATAACTAAGGGGCAGGGGGCATCCTCTATTTGCAGCTTTGAGTCCAGCTCATCAGTGAGCATCCGGCGCCGCCTTCGGTGTTAATTGCAGCGGCAAATAAATATTAAACTGGGTATCCCCCGGCTGTGAATGCACCTCAATAGCGCCCTCATGACTATGCAAAATCTCTTGTACTAAGGCCAATCCAAGCCCCGTACCATTAGCACGCCCCGTCACTAAAGGAAAAAATATGCGACCAATTAAATCGCTATTAATGCCGGCGCCATTGTCTTCAATACTCACTTTAATCACTTGACGATGATGCACTGTGCCAATGGTGTATTGATGCTCAATGCGGGTGGTAACTTTAAGCTGTGGCTGATAGTCAGCAGCAAGCAGACTGGTGTCTTGCTCAAGCATCGCCTCACACGCATTGTTAACTAAGTTCAAAAACACTTGAATCAGCTGGTTTTTATCAGCAGTAAGCTCCGGTAGCGATAAGTCATAATCCCTCTGGATGCAGACTTTAGGATACTGAGTCTGTGTTAATAGCAGCACATGCTCTAGCGGCTCGTGGATATTTATTTGCTGCAAATCAGGCAATTGATTGGAGCCCAAGAGCTGTTCAATAAGCTGGGTGAGCCGATCGGTTTCGCTGATGACAATATTGGCATAAGTGGTCAGTTTTTTGGCATCCACTTGCGTCATCTCGCCTAACTGATCTGAGGGCAATTTAGTATGCTGAGTTTGCTTAATTAACAGCTGCGCTGCCCCGCGAATACCCGCCAATGGGTTTTTGACCTCGTGCGCCACTGAGCGTAGCATTTCACGAGATACATCGTGCTGCTCTTGTAGCCGCTGCTCTTTATCTAGCCGGCTTTGGCGATCGCCTTGCCATATCTCAATCAAAAAATAAACCCGATCCTCTTGCTCGATAGGCGTCACGCTATAATGCACATATAAAGGATAAATAACGCCTCGAATATGACGGCTGTATTCAATAAAAGGCTGACGATAATCACAAGCATTGTGAAACTGGGTACGCAGCTTGTCTTGAGCCTCTGCTAATTCGGCTATACTTAGCTCTGCACCACTTTCGTTGGCACTGGGCATCAGTAGCTGCAGTACATTAAGCCCGATAAGACGGGTCTTACTGACCGATAACAACTGCTCGATTTGGCCATTTACCCATTCGATAGTCAGATCATCAGCGACCCAGAGCACACCGGTATAGAGGTTTTGCAGTAATAAAAGGGTATTTGAGGGGGTCATAAATATGCTTTTAATAAGAGTTATGATAAAAGGTGCAAGAATAGTACCAAGTCCTATATCAGCTTAATCCACAACTTGCGCCAAATTGGCTCATCTTACTTAGCCAATCCGCTAAGATTGTGCTCATAAATAGTGCAAATAAGGGTGATATTGATTTATTTTAGTGCATAACTAGTCTTGTTAATGTTGTTTTTTGACTATTTTGCTCTAAATCATAACGTTACTATGACCAAGGGGGTAGCAGGCAAGGTGAGAGGTTATATAGGCTGCTTGATGCCATATCCCGCTGGGTCTAGTAGATGAAAAACATATGAATAACGCATTCGTGCTAGTATAGCGGTGTTAAAATTCGTACAATGCACCACAAAATTTTAGTGTTAGCACACTACCTCAATGTCATGTCAGTTATGTCAGCCTATCTTCTTTCAATCCACTATTCTTAAAAGTATTTGTCTATGCCAAGCAAAAACCCAGCCGATACGGTTTCTATCTATGTGCCAGGTGCGTCCATTAATTCTCAAACAGCGTCAGACAGCACTCAATCTGCTGCCAGTGCTTATCATCACAAAGCCAACCACAATCAAAATCGCAGTATAGAACAAAGTGCTCAGCAAGCCACTGAACAGTCGCTGCATACTGACGAAACTGTGGCACCAAAAGTGGGCTTTGTCTCATTGGGCTGTCCTAAGGCCTTAGTCGATAGTGAGCGCATTATCACTGAGCTGACCCGTGATGGGTACCGTGTTGCCTCAGATTATAATGGTGCCGACTTAGTGGTCGTTAATACCTGTGGTTTTATTGAGTCTGCAGTGCAAGAATCACTCGATGCCATTGGTGAGGCACTTAATAAAAATGGCAAAGTGATTGTCACCGGCTGCTTGGGTAAAGATGCGCAAAAAATCCGCGACATGCACCCTGCCGTACTGGCAGTGACTGGTGCTCACGCTTATGACGAGGTCATTACGGCAGTATCAACACATGCCCCCATGCCTCAGGCTATTCAAGATAAAAAAGCTTATGATCCCAAGATTGATTTGATTGACTTAGCTGGCGTGAAGCTCACGCCAAGTCACTATGCTTATCTTAAAATCTCAGAGGGCTGTAACCACCGCTGTACGTTTTGTATCATTCCAAGCCTACGTGGGGACTTAGTATCACGTCCTATTGAGCAGGTAATGGGTGAGGCGATGGCGCTAAAAAAAGCGGGTGTGAAAGAGATTTTAGTCATCTCACAAGACACCTCAGCTTATGGCGTTGATTTAAAATATAAGACCTCTTTTTGGGACGGTATGCCGCTTAAGTCTAAGTTTTTTGACCTGTGTCAAGCATTGGCAAAAGTAGGTATCTGGGTGCGTCTACATTATGTCTATCCTTATCCGCATGTGGATAAGGTGGTCGAGCTTATGGCCAAGCCTGGCGACCGCGGTGGCTTACTGCCGTATTTGGACATTCCTTTGCAGCATGCCAGTCCAAGCGTTCTAAAAGCCATGAAACGCCCTGCGCACAGTGAAAATACGCTGGCTCGTATTCAAAAATGGCGCGAAATTAATCCCGATATTGTGATTCGCTCTACCTTCGTGGTCGGATTCCCAGGAGAGACAGAAGAAGACTTTGAGTACTTACTTGAGTGGTTAAAACAGGCCAAGCTTGATCGAGTGGGCTGCTTTACTTATTCAGAAATTGAAGGTGCGGTGGCCAATGACTTGCCAAATCCAGTGCCTGAAGCAATAAAACAAGAGCGTTACGAGCGCTTTATGGCCGTACAGCAGCAAATCTCTGAGCAAAAACTGCAAGAAAAAGTGGGCAAAACCATGACCGTATTGGTCGATGAGATTGACACAGAAGAGCAAATTGCCATTTGTCGCAGCTATGCTGATGCCCCTGAGATTGACGGCCATGTATATGTCGATAATATCGTGCAGAACGGCATGATGATGGTTAAGGTTGGTGATATGCTGACGGTCACCATCGATGAGGCCAGTGAGTATGATTTATTTGCCTCTTATGATGCGGTGCAAGCTTTGGCTTAAGGCACTTGTTACCTATTTTTTAGCTGCGAAGCTTTGGCAAAATCAAGCTCAGCAGCCGTTTATCGGGCTATGGACTGCCCCAGTATCAAAATAGCGCTATAAGCAGATAGCGTTTTTTGGTAAACTTTACCGAATTTAGCTTAATTTTTCGTTCGTTTTTTATTTGGCTGAATATTTACTCTTCTATTTAGTTTTTATTTGGCTTTGAGACGGCTTTTAGCCAGCCAAAAATGTCGCAAAAAATGCAAGCCTAATCCATAGTAACTAAATTGGTCCAAACAATATAGCAAGGTGCCTTATGTCTGACAAAAACCCGCAGTATTCACGTATTTTACTTAAGCTATCAGGAGAAGCCTTAGCTGGTGGTCTGGGAATGGGAATTGATACGTCCGTTCTGGACAAAATGAGCCTAGCCATTGCTCATTTGTGCGGTTTGGGGGTGCAAGTAGGTATCGTTGTGGGCGGCGGCAACTTATATCGTGGCAGCCAACTTCAAAAAGAGGGGTTGGTAGGGCGTGTTACAGGCGATCAAATGGGTATGTTGGCGACCGTAATGAATGGTCTGGCCATGCGTGATGCTCTAGAGCGCCGCAATATTAATACCCGTTTGATGTCTGCACTGCCTATCGGTGAGGTGACTGAAAGCTACAGTAGCCGCAATGCCATTCGTTATCTAAAAAATGGGGATGTGTGTATCTTTGTGGCTGGCACCGGCAACCCATTTTTTACCACTGATACCGCCGCTTGCTTACGTGGCATTGAGATTGAAGCGGGCGTTATCCTAAAAGCCACTAAGGTGGATGGCGTATACGATAAAGATCCTAGTGAGCATGCAGATGCCAAGAAGTATGATGCGCTGACCTTTGATGAAGTACTTGAGCAAAAACTTGGGGTTATGGATCTAACGGCCATCGCCTTATGCCGTGAGCACAATGTGCCGCTACAAGTATTTGATATGAATAAGCCTAATTCGTTATTGAACGTAATTATGGGTGAAAATGAAGGCACGCGCGTTTTTCACTAAGTCGCTGATAGCCACCCATTGGTTTTACTGAGTTAAATAATAACCCGGCTACTTTGATCGTTAATGGCTCAAAACCGTTAATGGCTCAAAATAGTCGGACAAGCTTGATTGATAACTGTTTAGCTATAAAGGATAGATTATGATTAATGATATTAAAAAAGACGGTGAAGACCGTATGAAAAAAACCCTAGAAGCATTAGAGAATGCTTTTAGCAAAGTACGTACTGGCCGTGCCCATCCCGGCATGCTATCTGGGGTAATGGTGAGCTACTATGGCGCTGATACGCCGCTAAACCAAGTGGCCAGCGTTAACGTTGAAGACTCACGTACGCTATTGGTTCAGCCTTTTGAACGCTCAATGGTACAAGCTGTAGACAAAGCAATTCGTGAGGCAGACTTGGGTCTAAACCCAATGACAGCCGATGTGATTCGCGTGCCTATGCCTGCATTGACGGAAGAGACCCGCCGTGACATGCAAAAGCTTGCCCGTGGTGAAGCCGAAAACAGCCGTGTGTCTATTCGCAACGTACGCCGCGATATGCTTAATGATATTAAAGAGTTGGCTAAAGAAAAAGAAATCAGTGAAGATGACGAGCGCCGCGCCAGTGACGACATCCAAAAAATCACTGACAAATATATCGCAAGCATCGATAGCAAGCTTGAAGCCAAAGAAAAAGAGCTGATGGAAGTATAAGTCAAGCCATAACACGCAAGCTGTGCCAAGCTAATTGGTGAGACGCTAATGAGCACCGCTGTGGTTGATAATGACCCAAAACAGCACAGCCTTGCAGAAAACCTAGCGGACCGGCTCAAGTGAGTGGTTCGCTAGGTTTGCCTTATTAGGTTGTATTGAGCCTATGTCTTAAGGGCTAGCGCTAGGCAGATGTTATTCCTATTGCTCACTTAGATCTAGGCTAATGCAACCCACATTCACCAAGACAATCAGATAAAGATTATTATGACTGAGCCTGTATCTTCAAATCCCCTAAACCCTGATGATTCCCTGACTGTGCCTGCAGTATTGCCCAAGCACATCGCCATTATTATGGATGGTAACAACCGCTATGCAAAAGCGCATGGCATGGCAAAGGGTCAAGGGCATGTGGCGGGCAAGGAGTCTTTAGATCCGCTGGTCGAGTACTGTGTAAAAATCGGTATTGAGGTCCTGACTGTTTTTGCCTTTTCGAGTGAAAACTGGCAGCGTCCGCCCAGTGAAGTGGCATTGTTAATGCGCTTATTGTCGGCTACCATTACCGAACAGATGCCGCGGATGCAAAAGTATAATATTCGTTTAAGATTTATTGGTGATAGAAGTCAATTAAGCGAAGAGCTGCAAGCACAAATGGCGGATGCAGAAGCAAAAACGGCTGCTCATGACGCGATGACTTTGGTGATTGCGATTAGTTATGGTGGGCAGTGGGACATTGCCAATGCAGCGCATCAGTTAGCGCAGCAAGTGGCCCAAGGGACATTGGCGGCTGAAGATATCACTGTGGCCACTTTGGGTCAAAAGGTGCAACTGGCTGATGTTCCCGACGTGGATATGCTCATTCGTACGGGTGGCGAGTATCGAATTTCTAACTTCTTATTGTGGCAATCAGCTTATGCCGAACTGTTCTTCACCGACACACTCTGGCCTGATTTTGCTGCCAAAGAGCTGAATAGCATGTTGTTTGAATTCTCCCGCCGTCAGCGCCGCTTTGGTAAGACCAGTGAGCAGGTAGAGGGTAGCGTACAAAGCTCAGCAGATACACATGCTAAGTGATGCTCTGGTGATTTATGTGGTAAAAGTCATGTATCAAAATTAAGGGGACTTATCTAGAATCCTTACAGCATGATGCAATCATAATTTGAACCCCAATCATAAAATAAAAAAGGTATCTAGTATGTGGACACGCATTAAGACGGCTATCATCTTGGTCATTATTGTGGGTGTCGCAATATTTACTGATCAGCCCAAAGTCTCTGTTCAGCCCTATTTATTTCTAGGGCTTATGGCAGTTGGCGTGACTATTGCTAGCTATGAGTGGACCAAGCTTATGCCTAAGTGGCATGTGCCGGCACTGTTTGTGGTGTTGGTGTTGGCGATAACCATGGCAACTTTGATGTTGCCAAACTCTTGGCCGGCTTGGTGGAGCGCTTCTACTTTGATTTGGCTGATGTCTTTGTCTTGGGTAACTCAGTTTCCAGCCACCACTGGCTGGTATGGTAAGCAGCTATCTATACTGGGCATGGTGCTGTTAACGGCCGCCATTAGCGCCATGTATTATTTATGGCTGCAGTCACCTTGGTGGCTGATGTATGTGTTTTTGCTGGTGTGGTGCGCAGACAGTGGGGCTTATTTTGTGGGCCGCAAACTTGGTAAGCGCAAAATGTCGCCCAATGTCTCTCCAAATAAGAGTATGGAGGGTCTGGCAGGTGGTCTAGCGACAGGCTTCATAGTGGTTATTGCCATCAGCTTCTTTAAGCTGCAATTGACGACCACTCAGCTTGCCTTATTCGTAGGCTTGTCTTTGGTGACCATACTGGCGTCAGTACTGGGTGATTTGTTTGAATCTATGCTCAAGCGCCAAGCTGGGGTGAAAGACTCTGGCAGTATTTTGCCAGGTCATGGCGGCGTATTAGACCGCATTGATTCGCTACTTTCTGCCACCCCCATCTTTGCTTTGGGCTTTTGGGGCCTGCAATACTCAGGCCTGTTGGCGTTTGGCTAATATTTTTATTACCCACCCCATTTATGTGGCCTGTCTTTAAGGCAACTGTTAAGGCTGTTTGAGATCAGCACTGCTTTGAACTCACAGCCTTATTTTTTAGTATTTTATTTCTTCAGACGTATTAAAGGTACCTTATGACCCAACGCATTGCCGTACTCGGGGCAACCGGCTCCATCGGTGACAGCACTTTGTCTATACTAGCGGCTCACCCTGAACATTATCAAGTTTATGCCTTATCCGGTCATGGCCGTTTAGACAAGTTATTTGAATTGTGTCAGCAGTTTCGTCCTAGCCGTGTGGCAGTACCAGAGAATAAGGTAGATGATTTTGCCACACGTTTAGCCGCCGCTCAGGTAGCTTGTGAGGTGGTGGGCGGACAAGCTGGCCTTGATGATATTGCGCTAGACCCTCAAGTGGATACGGTGGTTGCGGCCATTGTAGGCGCAGCAGGGCTTGCCTCAACTTTGAGTGCGGCCAAAGCTGGTAAACGGGTGCTACTGGCCAATAAAGAGGCGCTAGTGATGGCCGGCAGCTTGATGATGCAAGCCGTACGCGACAATGGCGCTACCTTATTGCCGCTAGATTCTGAGCACAATGCGATCTTTCAATGTCTGCCACCTCAAATACAACAAAACAATACCGCCATTCACGATGCCAGTCATGGGGTAAAAAAACTGTGGTTGACTGCCTCAGGGGGACCGTTTTTAAATAAAACTTGGGAGCAGATGCAGGCGGCCAGCGTGAGCGAAGCGGTCAAGCACCCCAACTGGTCTATGGGGCAAAAGATATCCGTTGATTCAGCCACGATGATGAATAAAGGGCTTGAGCTGATTGAAGCTTGTCATTTATTTGATTTGGCAGAATCACAAATCAATGTGGTTATCCATCCGCAAAGCATCATTCACTCTTTGGTGGAGTACTGTGATGGCAGCTTCTTGGCACAGATGGGCAGCCCTGATATGCGTACGCCTATTGCCCATGCTCTGGCTTATCCCAATCGCATAAGCGCCGGTGTTGAATCTTTAGATTTATATCAGTTGTCGTCTTTAGAATTTATTAAACCAGATTTGAAAAAATTTGCTTGTCTAAAACTGGCCCGTGAGGCCATGCAGTCAGGGCAGGCGGCCAGCATCACACTTAACGCTGCCAATGAAGTGGCGGTAGAGGCATTTATAAAACAGCAAGTTTCATTAACCGACATTGCATTGATTAATGCTCAGGTATTAGACAAGATGCTTGGCAAAGATAAGTCCGTTGCGGGCCATGCTGATATCAGCGTTCGCCAAATAACTGAGTTAAATGATATTTTGATGATAGATAAAATTGCTCGTGAGCAAGCCCAACTAGAGGTTATGGCATGTCGCAATTAATGACCATGTTATTGTTCTTTTTGGCCTTTGTGGCCATATTAGGGCCACTGGTCGCTCTGCACGAGTGGGGGCACTATATTGTGGCACGTATGTGCGGCGTAAAAGTGCTGACTTACTCTATCGGCTTTGGGCCAAAGCTTGCCAGCTGGACCAGCAAAAAAACCGGTATTAATTATCGTCTCTCAGCACTGCCGTTAGGCGGCTATGTGAAGATGCTAGATGAGCGCGAAGGGGCAGTGGCTGAGCATGAAAAGCACTTGGCCTTTAATAATCAGCATCCGCTAAAAAAGATTGCTATTGTGGCGGCGGGGCCCGTGATGAATTTTATCATCGCCATTGCGCTGTTCTCAGTGCTGTTTTTGGTACCAAGTGAGCAGCTTAATACCCGAATAGGCTCAATCTTACCGGATACGCCGGCCGCTACCGTTAACTTGCCCAAAGGCGACAAAATTATTGCCGTTGACGGACACAAGGTTCAAACTTGGGAAGAGATTAATTACCGCTTAGCCGATCGTATGGGTGAAAGCGGTGCCGTGGGGGTTACCTTACAACAAGTCGCGCCAAGCACCGATACCCAGACAGCGGCGCTCTCCTCTGCTGCACGCTCTGAGACGATGCAGGTTGAGATACCCATTAAGAACTTTATGCAGGGCGAAGACTCAGGAAAAGACACGTTAACCAGTCTTGGGGTGATGCCTTGGCAGCCGCACATTGAGCCCATCATCGGTCAATTGACTCAGGATGGTGCCGCCATTCGTCAGGGTATGAAGGTCGGCGATAAGATAGTGGCCATCAATGATCAGCCTATTAATGATTGGCTGGATGCGACCCGTGTTATCCGTGCCAATCCAGAAACCTTGCTAAGCTTCAAGGTGCTACGAAAGGATGCGCAAGGACTTGAAAAACCTGTCATGCTTCAAATTATGCCCCAAGGCAAAAAAGCGACCGCCGGTCAGACATATGGTCAAATTGGGGCAGGCGTGAGCCCGGTTGAGATTGTAGTACCCGATGATTATAAAACGATGGTATCCTACGACCCTATCAGTGCAGTAGGTAAAGCCTTTGCTAAGACCGGTCAGCTGGCGACCATGACCTTAAATTCTATGGGTAAAATGATCACAGGTAAGGTGGGACTTGATAATTTATCCGGCCCAATAACCATTGCCGTTATCAGTAAACAAAGCTTTGAAATCAGTTGGGAGCAAGTGCTGGCCAACGCCGGCCTTATCAGCCTAAGCTTGGCTGTGCTAAATCTGCTACCCATTCCGGTATTAGATGGCGGTCACTTATTATATTACTTAATAGAGCTGATTCGAGGTAAGCCGGTGTCAGAAAGAATGCAAATTATTGGCTTTAATATGGGCTTTTTGTTCTTGCTGGCGTTTATGATATTGGCAATTACCAATGACTTTAGTCGTTATTTTTAATCAAAATTACTGGATTTTATTAATTTTATAGCTTTAAATAGTTTGTTATATTGGGTGTTTTGAACTGAATGTTTCATGACAAACTAAAAAAATTACCTTACCTTTAGCACGTTCTTTGAATTACGGATTGTATGTATGCAAACGTCTTTATTTAAAATGTCTCAACTAATAGCAGTCCCTGCCTTTGCAGCAATAATGGCTGTTTCTGCTCAAGCTGCGGATACGGTAATCACCGATATCCAATTTGAGGGCTTACAGCGTTTAACACCTGAAAGCTTATATCCTCTGCTCAATACCAATGTAGGCGACACAATTAGTGACCAAGATTTGGCGCAAAGCATTGAAGCTTTATATGCCACAGGTGACTTTGCTAACATTCAAGCAAAAACAGAAAATGGCCGCTTAACCTATTATGTGGTAGAGCGTCCTATCGTTGCTGAAATTAATTTTGAGGGTAACAAGCTTATCCCAAAACAAGGCTTAGAAGATGGTCTAAAATACGCCGGCATCGCAGTGGGTGAGGTATTAAAGCAGTCCACAGTACAAAACGTAGCCAACGAACTACAGCAACAGTATATCGGTCAAGGCTATTACAACAGTGATATCGAAGTTGATCAGCAGCTATTAGATGGCAACCGCGTCAAATTGACTGTGCGCTTTATCGAAGGTAAAGCGGCCAAAGTGGTCGATATTAACGTGATTGGTAATAAGTACTTTAGTGATGAAGACATCAAAGATGTGTTTGCGGTAAAAGAGTCCTCATGGACGCGTATGCTGTCGAAATCAGACCGTTATGCCAAAGAAAAGCTGGCAGCAAGCTTAGAGAACCTCAAAGCCATGTATATGAACGAAGGCTTTGTTAACTTTAGCGTAGATAATGCCATTTTAAACATCAATGAAAGCAAAGATAAAGTTTTTATTGAGGTCAGTTTGACAGAAGGTGAGCAGTATAAATTTGGTCAAGCTAACTTTTTAGGTAACCCCACTTACAGCAAAGATCAATTAGACGATAAGATTGCCTTTAAACCCGGAGAGCAGTTTTCACAAGCCAAGCTTGAGCAGTCAACCACAGCCTTAAAGAACTATTATGGCGATGATGGCTACTATTTTGCCCAAATTCGACCCATTACCCGTATTAACGACGAAACAAAAACCGTTGATATTGATTACTTCATTGATCCGGCCCGTCCTGTGTACGTTCGCCGTATTAACTTCAACGGCAATATTAAGACCCAAGATGAAGTGCTGCGCCGTGAAATGCGTCAGTTAGAGGGCAGCTTAGCCTCGAGCGAAAAAATTCAAAGCTCAAGAGTGCGCTTGATGCGTACCGGCTTCTTTAAAGGCGTCAATGTGGATGTCAAACCTGTGCCTAACAGCCCTGATCAAGTGGACGTCAACTTTGTGGTAGAAGAGCAGCCTTCTGGTAGCTCAACCATCGCCGCCGGTTACTCACAAAGTGGCGGTGTGACCTTCCAGCTAGACTTCAGTCAGCGTAACTTTATGGGCACAGGTAACCGAGTAAATGCTGCCTTATCACGCTCACAGACGCGCGACTCATATAGCTTAGGTTTTACTGACCCGTACTTCACTGAGAACGGGGTGTCTCAAGGGGTGAGCGGCTATTATAGAAAGACCAAATATGATGATCGCAACGTCAGTAACTATGTGACAGACTCTTACGGTGGTACGTTAAACTACAGCTATCCTATTGATGAAACCAAGCGCATTAGTGCAGGCTTCAACTATGACAATACGGAAGTTCGTGGTGGCCGCTTTATGGGTATCTCCAATGCCTATGACTTGTTAAAAGAGGGCGGTGAAGCTAAGTCTTATAGCGCCGATAGCGAATCTAATACATCAGGTACCAACTTTAAGAATGACTATAACACCTATAGTTTATTGTTAGGCTGGGACTATAGCACCTTAGATAGACCTGTGTTCCCGACGAAGGGTATGAACCACACCGTGAACCTAGATTTAGGCTTTGGTGATCAAACCTACCAAAAAATCGTCTATAAAGGTAACGTTTACTACCCGCTGGCCAAAGACTTCGTCGCCCGTGGTTATGCAAAACTGGGCTACGGTAACGACTTGCCGTTTTATGAGAACTTCTACGCAGGGGGCTATGGCTCAGTGCGCGGTTATGAGTCTTCAAGCTTAGGTCCACGCTCTCCTTACTTTGCACAAATGGATCGTTATGAGCAAGATTTAGAGACCTTTGGTAAAGGGTATGGCGAAGAGGTGGGTGGTAATGCGCTGGCGACTGTGGGTGCTGAGCTGATTTTGCCGATGCCATTTAAGGGCGACTGGGCAGACCAAGTGCGTCCGGTGCTCTTCGTTGAGGGTGGTCAAGTATTTGATACCACTGACAAAGAAGACAAAAAAGTTAAGTTTGTGGATGGCAAATTTGAAGAGTCTGCAGATGGCGTGCCACTGCTAAGACAAGATAACTCTATGCGTTATAGTGCCGGTGCTGGTGTGACTTGGTACACGCCTATTGGTCCCATCTCTTTAAGCTATGCCAAACCTTTTGGTGATAAAGAGGGCGACAAAACAGAAGAAGTCCAATTCCAGATTGGTAGTACTTTCTAAGCCTGCCTTTATCTGTCATCACTTGCTATTCATAAATTAAAAAGCCATTTCAATTTCACTGATTTGGCTTTTTAGTTTAAAATCACCCTCATTTATTTTACCCGGCCACTTGCTGCTTAAAGATAGCCATAAGGATTGATACTGTCGCTATGAGCCATATAGACTCCATAAGCCCCGCTAAGCCGTCTGTCACACTGGCTGATGTCATTGCTGCCATCACCGTGCGTCAGCCTGTCTTGAACCAGTCGCAGCTAACCGCTGAGCAGTTACAAATAACGCTCACAGGTATCGGCAGCTTAGATGAGGCCAGTACAGCACAGATAAGTTTTTTAAATGACAAAGCCTATGCGTCGGCACTGCCCAGCACACAGGCCGCTGTGGTACTGGTGGCGCAAGACAGTGCCAGTGCGGTGCCAGATCATAGTGTGGCTGTGGTGGTCGCCTCTCCTTATGCGGCCTATGCCAGTATCACGCATCTGTTCGAGCATCAGGCTTTAGATGCGAATGCCGCGACCTTTATTCATCCGACAGCGCAAGTGTCGAGCAGTGCGCTACTGGGTGAGGGCGTGTCTATTGGGCCATTTTGTGTGGTGGGTGAGCAGGTAAAAATTGGCTCAGGTACTCGGCTGCATGCCCAAGTACACATTGAGCCGCACGCCATCATAGGCGATAACTGTGAGCTGTATCCGCAGGTATTTATTGGTCATGATACCCAGATGGGCGATCAAGTTCGCATTCATGCAGGCGCCAGTGTGGGCTCAGAAGGCTTTGGCTTCGCCCCTTTAGGCAATACTGCCGTTCAGGGCTGGGAGCGTATTGTGCAATTAGGACGCGTCGTCATCGGCAACAAAGTACGCATTGGCAGTAACACGTGTATCGACCGTGGGGCTATTGGCGATACCCTCATTGAAGATAATGTCATTATAGATAATTTGGTACAAATTGGTCATAATGTGAAGGTTGGTGCGGGTACTGCCATTGCCGGTAATGCCGGTATTGCTGGTAGCGTTATCATAGGCAAAAGCTGTATGATAGGCGGTGGTGTGGGTATTGCCGGCCACCTACAGATAGCTGATGGCGTGGTATTAACAGGCATGACACTGGTAACAAAATCCATTAAAAAGCCTGGCGTCTACTCTTCAGGCGTGGCTGCTATGCCCGCCATGGATTGGCGCCGTGCTATGGTAAAATTGCGCGCGTTAGGAAAAAAAGATAATTAAATCAATTAAAAAAACATCATTATAATTATATTTTAGGCGAGGATGGCCCATGACAATTAACTGTGACACGATAACCCCAACGGCAGCGGCCACCACTCAAAATGAGTGGCAAATGACTGCAGAAGACCACCAAGCTTTAGCCGACCAAGGGGTCAGCTTACCGCTACGATTCGAGGCGCTAAAACGCTACTTACCACATAGATACCCTTTTATGTTGGTCGATAGAGTCACCGATTGTAGCTCTGGTCAGTGGATAAGCGGCTATAAAAATGTCACTATTAACGAGCCATTTTTTCAAGGGCACTTCCCTGAGCAGCCTATTATGCCTGGGGTATTAATTGTTGAAGCTTTAGCACAAGTCTCTGGTGTCTTGGCGTTTATTAGCCGTGGTATCTCTGCTGCAGATGGTCATTTGTTTTTATTTGCAGGTGTTGATAAAGTGCGATTTAGATGCCCTGTGGTGCCCGGTGACAAGCTGATATTAAAATCTCGGCTATTGACTCAAAAGCGTGATGTGTATAAGTTTGAATGTAAAGCTTATGTTGAGGATACGCTAGCGGCCAGTGCTGAGCTGATGATTATGCGTCAAGACAGTCGCTCAAAATAGGTCTATTTAAGCCCAGCTATAGACCAAATCTCTAAGATAAAACTTTAGATATCGGCGGCTGATAAATTTATTTGCCCTTTTTAACACTTGGCCGCTTTTTGCCCCGCTTAAGCTTTAGTGAGGCGATATGAGGTCCTATAGCTGCGGCTACCCCTTACTTATATTCACTTAAATAACAGGTTGCTTTAATGACACAAATCCATCCCACTGCCATCGTCTCGAGCACAGCGGAGATTCACGAAACAGCTTCGATAGGACCTTACTGTATCGTGGGAGATAATGTCAGTATTGGGGCTGGCACGAAGCTATTGCGTCATGTGGTGGTCACCAAAAACACCCGTATTGGTAAAAATAATGAGATTTTTCAGTTTGCCAGTATCGGTGAAGACTGCCAGGATCTAAAATACAATGGTGAGGAGACTTGGCTTGAGATTGGTGACAACAACTCAATACGTGAAGCTTGTAGCTTCCATAGAGGCACCATTCAAGACAATAGCTTAACTAAGATTGGCAGCAATAATTTATTTATGGTAAATACTCACATTGCCCATGACTGCATCGTTGGTGATGGTAATATTTTGGCCAATAACGTGGGCGTAGCTGGGCATGTGCATATTGGTAACAATGTGATTTTGGGCGGCAATGCTGGGGTGCATCAATTTTGTCAAATCGGTGACTACAGCTTAGTGGGTGGCGGTAGCGTTATCCTAAAAGATGTGGCAGCCATGACGTTGGTTTCAGGCAACCCCGCACAAGCGCACGGTTTGAATATCGAAGGCATGCGCCGTAAGGACTGGTCAAAAGAGACCATTAACACCTTGCGTACCGCTTATAAGCTCATCTTTAAATCCGGAAAAACCACCGAAGAGGTGATAGAGGAGCTGACCCAAGACTTCTTACTGCAAGAGCCAAAAGTTCAACTTTTAATTGATTCATTATTAAGCAGTAAGCGGGGAATTATTCGCTAATTTAAATTTAATTTAAGTAAGTAAAATCAAATAGTTTTCAAAGCCATAACCGAAAGTTATGGCTTTTTTGTTTTATAGTCGCTTGACTTTTAAACGCTGATGAAACAGACTACTTTGTAATTAGTTGTAAATACATATTACTAGAAGCCAGTTGGTGTTAACGGGCGTGACAAATGTCTATCACTGAATACTACTAAATTGGCAAAGATTAAGACTAAGCCTTGGATGGCTGGAGAACGAAGATGTCAAACAAACAAAATCATGCCCAGTGGAGCTCGAAAGTGGGTTTTATTATGGCTGCCGTTGGTTCGGCGGTTGGCTTAGGAAATATTTGGAAATTCCCGTATATGGTAGGCGAAAGTGGGGGTTCTGCTTTCGTATTGGCATATTTGTTGTGTATCGCGCTGATAGGTTTTCCTATCTTAGTGGCTGAATGGATGATTGGCCGCCGCGGACAAAAAAACCCGATGGACTCTTTTTCTGATGTGGCCGCAAGCGAAGGCAAAAGCAGAAACTGGGCCATCGTTGGTGTGGTGGGTATTTTAGGTGCCTTTTTAATTCTATCGTTTTATAGTGTGATCGGTGGCTGGGCCTTGAACTATATGGTTAAGCTAGGTTCTGGCACTTTTACTGGCTTAAATGGTGAAGCGGTAGAGGGCGTGTTTAACGGTATGTTGGCCTCTCCTGGCACCTTGACCATTTGGCACACAATATTTATGGGTGTCACTGCAATTATTGTGGCGCTTGGCGTGACCAGTGGTATCGAAAAAGCTTCAAAAATTATGATTCCTATGTTGGCGCTTTTGCTATTCGTCATCGTAGGCTACAACATTATGAATGGTGGTTTTGCAGAAGCGGTAACTTATTTATTCTCACCTGACTTATCTAAGTTGACCGGTCCTGACTCATCAACCATTATCTTATCAGCGTTAGGTCATGCCTTTTTTACCTTATCTTTGGGTATGGGCATCATGGTCACTTATGGCTCTTACTTGGGTAAAAACATCAGCTTATTGAGCATGGCGCGTACTGTGGTTATCTTGGATACCGTGATTGCTCTTGTAGCAGGTTTGGCGATTTTCCCAATTATCTTTAGTCATGGTATGGATCCTGCTGCAGGCCCTGGCCTTATCTTTGTAAGCTTACCGATTGCCTTTGGTAGTATGACAGCAGGCGCACTTTTGGGTACCTTGTTCTTCTTATTGGTGACCTTTGCAGCGCTGACCTCTTCTATTTCATTGATTGAGCCCTCTATTGAGTTCTTAGAAGAGCGTACGTCAATGAGCCGTACGACCTCGGTTATTGTGGCCACTATCGCCATTTGGTTATTGGGTGTGGCGGCATTATTGTCTTTTAACTTATGGTCAGATGTACTTATCTTCGGCAACAATATCTTTGATTTATTAGATAAGTTGACCAGTAAATTTATGTTGCCATTGGCCGGCTTGGCCGCGATTGTATTTGCCGGCTGGGTCATGAGCCAAGACAGCGTACGTCAAGAGCTGGGGCTTTCAGGCGGTGCTTGGACCTTGTGGCAAATAGTGGCTAAGTTTATTGCGCCAATTGGGGTAATTATTGTCTTTATTAATACTTTGATAAGCTAATGGCAGAGTGTCACAATAAACAATTAAACAGTGAATCAAACAAAAACCCCTAGCATTGCTAGGGGTTTTTGTTTGGGATGAAATGTCAATAATCCAGCCAATCTGTAATGTAGTAGGGCTTAGCCTTGCTGCTGAATGATGTTAAGCATACGGCGTAAAGGCTCTGCAGCACCCCACAGTAGTTGGTCACCAACAGTGAAGGCACCTAGGTACTCAGGTCCCATATTAAGCTTACGTAGACGGCCAAGTGCCACGGTTAATGTACCGGTAACGGCGACAGGCGTCAGACGCTGCATGGTCTGCTCTTTGTCATCTTCTACGAAGTCTAACCATTGATTACCGCTGTTCTTTAATGCCGCTTCAATTTCCTCTAGTGGAATATCTTGTTTTAGCTTAATGGTTAAGCCTTGAGCATGACAACGCATTGAGCCAACACGAACGCATAGGCCATCGATTGGGATAATATCCGCACCTTGGTTGTTTAGAATTTTGTTGGTTTCAACGCCGCCTTTCCATTCTTCACGAGATTGCTTGTTTTCAAGCTGGCTGTCGATATAAGGGATTAAGCTGCCGGCGAGTGGAACACCAAAGTACTGGGTAGGGAAACTGTCGCTGCGCTGAGTTTCGGCAATTTTTTTATCAATGGCCAAGATGGCGCTGGCAGGATTGGCCAACTCGTCAGCGACTGAGTCGCGTAATAAGCCCATGCCGCTGATGAGCTCGCGCATGTTGTTGGCACCTGAGCCACTGGCGGCTTGGTAGGTCATGGCTGATACCCACTCCACCCAGCCACGGTTGAATAACTCGCCAATGGCCATCAGCATCAGTGATACTGTACAGTTACCACCGATAAAGTCTTTGGTACCTTGTTGTAGCGCCTCATCGATAACTGAGCGGTTAACCGGATCTAGGATAATGACGCTGTCTTGCTCCATGCGTAGGCTGCTGGCGGCATCGACCCAATAACCTTGCCAACCTGAATCACGCAGTGGGCCATGTACCGCTTTTGTGTAGTCGCCGCCTTGACAAGTGATAATCACGTCACAGCTGCTGAGCGCTTCGATATCATGAGCATCTTTTAGTGTAGCACTGTCTTCGGTGTGCGTGACGCCCTCAAAGCTTGGTGTATCACCACCGGCGTTACTGGTCGAAAAGAAAATGGGGGTGATATTTGCAAAATCATTTTCCTCTACCATACGCTGCATAAGCACAGAACCTACCATGCCACGCCATCCAACAAGACCTACTTTTAATTGACTCATGAAATACCCCTTGTGTATTCGCCTAAAATGATTTATTTAATGAATAACGCTGTGCTCAGATTTGCTCAATAAGCGGCAGAGCTTGGCTACAAAATACAGTAGCCAAGTTACTTGTTTGCCTTTAATTACAAACGAAATAACTTATACGCAACCGATTACATTGCCTTGATATGATATAAAATGCAAGAGCAGCGGCTTAATTTTTATGCTTTTTTTTATCAAGATTGGTTTTGCGCCGCTTAGCTGTTGTATTGGCAGGTGTTTTTAGCCCAATTTGATACAGCGTGATTGTTGATACCTTTGTTTTTGATACCCTTATTGTGAATACCTTGGTTTTTATTCTCTAACTTTCCACCCACTGGATACTTTATGCTCGATATATTACATACTACGTTTCAAATATTGGCAGGTCTGATTATCTTTGCCAGTGCTTGGGGGCTATTGCCGCTGGATAACTGGTGGGTGAGGGGGGTAGATTTTCCTAGGATTCAGTTTTTGGTTATTGGGGTGGTAAGCTTAATAGGCTTGTTGCTACTAACGCCAGACTGGCAGTGGCCTGAGATTGCATTGATAATAGCCTTGGTACTGGCCATAGGCTTTCAGCTGCGTATGGTATTGCCTTATACTCGGCTATGGAAGCAAGAGGTGCTATTGGCTAAGGCGATGGACAATCCGGTACAAGTGAAGCTGATGGTCTCTAATGTGCTCACGCCCAACAACAATACCCAAGCGTTGGTAGATTTAGTGAGTCAAAAACAGCCCGATATTTTAATCACCTTAGAGTCAGATAAGAAGTGGGAGCGGGCACTTGAAGCCATTGAGCCTGAGTATCCTTATACGGTAAAGGTGCCATTAGATAACTTATATGGCATGCATTTGTACTCCAAGCTTGAGCTGATTGACCCTGAAGTGAAGTATCTGCTCATCGACGATATCCCCTCTATTCATACTCAAGTGCGGCTCAGTAATGATGAGGTGATTTGGCTGTATTGTTTGCATCCTATGCCGCCCAGTCCAACTGAGGCCGATAAGTCCACCACGCGAGATGCAGAGTTATTAATAGTGGGCCGTCATATTAAGGCCAATGACCAGACTGCGATTTTGGCGGGAGACTTAAACGATGTGGCTTGGTCAAAAACCACCTTAATGTTCCAGCGTATCTCGGGGCTGTTAGATCCGCGTATCGGGCGCTTTTTTATCAACACCTTTCATGTCAACTATCCGTTTTTGCGCTGGGCCTTAGACCATATTTTTCATAGTCCCTGCTTTACCTTAGTGAATATTGAGCGCTTGCCCTCTATCGGCTCCGATCATTTTCCAGTATTGACCACATTACAATATGAACATTGCGCTCAAGTGGAGCAAGAGCAAAATGCCACCTCTGCCACGCTTAAAGATAAGCAAGAAACCGCAGAGAAAATTGAAGAGGGCAAAAAAGAGGGGGTGCGTTTATCTGAGGAGCATGCCGAGCAGCAAAATGAGGATAATACGGAAGCGGAGATGACGACCACACCACCACCGCAGAGGCCTTAAGCTTGTAAGCAAATGCTTACGCTAAAATGGGCTTTTGCCTGCTATGCAGCCAAGTGAGTTGAGCATACAATGGGCACATCAACACAAGGATGGCACGGATAGCAGTGTTGATTAAATAACTTAACTGTGCTGTTAGAGATTTCAGCAAGTTTTATTGGTTTATTGCCCTGTAAACTCACTAAAACTTCTCATTTAGGTTATTTATTAGACTAAGGAAGAGTCTAAAAAGGAAATAATAATAATAAATCGCGCCCCAAGACCCAAGTCTCTGCCCTAGACTTGGGTTTTTTCTTATCTACCATTTGTAGTCAGCGTGAACTTTAATAAGCATCGGCTTGTTGACTCAACAGACACTCACATTCAAACTAAGTAGCTGTCTACTCTCCTTCTACTATTCTTCTGCTATCCTTGTCATCGTAAGTTTTGCTGCGCCTTTTTTTTCAGCCGCTTTTTTTCAATAAACGTATCACTGTAGCTGAGCTGGTTGGCATCATATAACGTGCTATACACCTCTAAAGTCTCATCAATCATTTGCTGCATGGTGAATTTATCTGTGATAGAGGGGCGCATCACATTCTCTAATTGGCTGCGAATAACTTTACACAGTGCGTAGGCTGTATTTTCTTTGACCAAACCTTGCGGGTATAAAGGACGCAAAATCTCATTAAAAGCGGCTTTGTTCCAGCCCACTACAGGCGTGCCTAAGTGAATGGCTTGTAAGATATTAATACCAATAGATTCAGGTTGATTGGCAAGGCCCAGCACTAAGTTGGCCGCTGCCAGCCACTCACGCATGTCATTGCGTTTAGAGCCAATGAAGGTGAACTTATCTTGAAGCTCTAACGCATTAACCCGCTGTAAAAATTCATCGTGCACCACACCATGACGCGACTCATCATCCATAATAATAATATGAATATTGGGAAAAGCCTCACCCAAATTACCTACCACATCTATCAGCCACTCTTGTCCATACTCTTGCCCTATGATGGTGGGAAACAGTAGCCACTTTTTGTGCTCAAGCTCAGGATATTCAGCAAAAGTGCGGCGTAGCCAGTACACAGAAGGGTTGTAACGGTAAGGAAAGCTGCGGGTATCGACGCCTCGATAGATACGAGTAATAGAGCGGGGTGGGTTTTTGAGCTCTTTGAGTCCCTGCATCAGATAATCACTGACGCTATCAGAGACGGTAATTAAACGGTCGACATTAAGCAGGGCGCGCGAGTAATTATTAAGTGGATAAAAGCCATACATGGTCGCCACAAGCTTAGGTTTTCGCTTAACCTTGGCGCCTTTTAACGCCCAATGCAATATCCAAGCCGGCGTGCGTGAATGGATATGAATAATATCCGGCTGATGCTTCTCAATAAGCCTGCGAAGCGGCAGCACTTGGCGTAGCGCCAGCCAAGACTTTTTTTCTAAAGACAGCTGATTATAGATGTTACCATCACGCTCAAGGCGCTTGACCAAATCGTGCTCTTTGTCAGCTGAGGAGATAATAATCGAGGTGTGTCCCCGTTTTACCAAGGCGCGGCCAAGATGAAAAATCCCTCGTTCGGATTCATCGTGCTTTAAAGAAGAGAGCAGGCGCATCACTTTCATAAGGGCAACTGAGTCAGTGGAGTAATTGAACGATTGAGTAAACCATATAGGGTTTTAAGGCTTTTGATTGGAGCCCCTTATATGGTGTTTAGAACACTGGGCATTTATTAATGGTACTAAATCAATAATACCCTAAAAACCGAGTCAAAATAAGTGGCGGACGCAATTGAAAGCGTCTAATGAATAGCCGGCCACATTGTCAGTCAAAATGCACCAAAAAACAAGGCTGAGACGACCAATAAAACTTATCAGGCTAACGTGATTCGGACAAATGAGCCGCCGTTGGCAACACTTGTTTTTCAGTGAGGTATTTCCAGTAACGCTGCGGCAAATACTGCTTGTGTAGCCGAGGGTTTTTGCGCTCTTTAATGGTCACATTGGCAAAATAGCCTTGCCAAAACCTTTGATAACGCAGCTCTTGTTCACTGTGAATACTGGCAGGATTGTGTATCACTTGATCATCAAGCTCTGAGACAAGCTGTAAGGGTGCGGGGCCCGCTTGCGTCGATTGGCTTTTGTCATAATAAATACCATAACCACGCACCAAATCATAGATGGCCCAGTTTTGATCTTGATAGCGCTGCCGAAAGTGCTCTCCAATCAGTGGTAGGACATTAAAGTCCGGCTCTACGCGCGAAAAATAAATATCTTCTGTCGTATGCTCAAAGCGTACAAACGCCTCCATTCGGTGTTTTTCACGCCCCACAGATTTTACAATTTTGGACAGCTCAAGTACCGCCATATGCCCCAAATCTTGTAGTACTTGCCGAGCAGGAAAATCTAGCGCATATTTAATCACTTGGAACAATACAGCGCCAATATCGGACTGCTCTGATAAAAACCCCCATAAAATTTGGCGCATACCTGAGTGGCCGAATAAAGCATGGAGCTTAACTAACACCCGCTGTGCCTTATCTTCATCGAAATCAACGTAGTGAGCAGTATCAATAAGTGACAGCTGGTAGCTGCGCTGGTCGGCCCACTGCAAATAAGGCTGATTTTGCAGTCGCTGCTCATACACATAAAAAACTGCGCTAAGCCACCCCTCAAAGCTTGAAGGGTACACAATAATAGGCGCGGTGTTGGTGATGAGGGATTGGGTCATAGGTGTCACCTATCTATTTCATCAAGTGGGCTGTCTAAAATAGCGCCAGTTGGCCACTGCGCTGATCGCCAAACTTGGTTTGGGTTTGCCCCAGCACAAATTGACGGAAGTTATCACGAGTTAAGTGCGCTAGGTGTTCGTTTTTACCTGTGGTGGCAATAAAATACTTGGCGCGATTGACCGCGGCTCCCATTTTTTTTAGATGATCCAAGGTAATCTGATTAAAGCGGCGGGCTTTGATGATTTTTTTGGCAGTTTTTACCCCAATACCAGGCACGCGTAAGATAACTTCATAAGGGGCGGTCTGGATATTGACCGGAAAATGCTCACGGTGACGAATGGCCCAGGCAAGCTTTGGGTCGCAGTCTAAATCTAAAAATGGCGACTGCGGTTCTACAATCTCATGAGCAGCAAAGCCATAAAAGCGCATCAACCAGTCGGCTTGATACAAGCGGTTTTCACGTACTAAGGGCACTGGGGTGCCGATCGCGGGCAGGCGGCTATCGGACAACATAGGCACATAGCCTGAGTAATACACCCGCTTAAGATCATACTTTTTATAAAAGTGGTTTGACAGTTGAATGACTTGCAAGTCGGTCTCTTGACTGGCGCCTACTATCATTTGACTGGTTTGGCCAGCTGGGGTGAATTTGGGAGCGGACTTGTGCTTTTTTCGGCTCTCTTTAATGGTAATGATGTTATCTTTTACCGTCTGCATGGGTGCTTGCAGCTCAGCATGATTCTTTTCAGGTGCCAATAGCGCAAGGCCAGACTTGGTGGGTATCTCGATATTGACACTTAGACGATCAGCATATAGGCCGGCTTGATATAACAGCTCTTTGCTGGCACCGGGTATGGTCTTTAGGTGAATATAGCCATTAAAGCCTTCTCGAGTGCGCAACAGCTTGGCCACTGCTACCAAGCGCTCCATAGTATGGTCGCCACTTTTGAAGATGCCTGAGCTTAAAAATAGCCCTTCTATATAATTACGCCGATAAAACTGCATGGTTAACTCAACCACTTCCTCGACCGTAAAAGCGGCACGCACAGTGTCGTTACTGCGCCTTGAGGTACAATACGCGCAGTCATAAATGCAGTGATTGGTGAGTAGGATTTTGAGTAGACTAACGCAGCGGCCATCTTCGGTATAGCTGTGGCAAATGCCACTTTTTGAGGCGTCTCCCAAAGCGCCGCCTTGGTTTTTTCGATTGCCACCTGAGGAGGAGCAAGACACGTCATACTTGGCCGCATCGGCTAAGATATTTAATTTGGCCTGTAATTTGTCGTAATTAATCGAACCCATAAGCCTCTACTTTACTCGCTGTTATCTAAAGAATACCGCCCCTTTATGATAACAAACTTAACCAGAGACTTAAGGGATTATCGGCCAAAACGCAGTTTTATACGACAGCTAGTGTCGTTATAGACCTTTGCATCAGCGCCCAAAAATAAGCCATTTTAATTACTTGGTATTGTGGGTATATACCGACATTAACAGACCGAAACCTGCCATCAAGGTGATAATGGCCGTGCCGCCGTAACTGATCAGCGGCAGCGGTACCCCAACGATTGGCAAGATACCGCCCACCATACCAATATTGACGAACACATACACAAAAAATGACATACCAATGGCGCCGGCAAGCAGTCTGCCGTAAGTATCGACATGCACAGAGGCGATAAACAGTGAGCGCACCAAAATACAGGCATATAAAAACATCAGCACGCTGACGCCAAGCAGCCCAAACTCTTCTGAAAAAGCAGCAATAATAAAATCAGTATGTCCTTCCGGCAAGAAGTGCAGATGTGATTGAGTCCCCTCTAGATAGCCTTTACCTGTCAGCCCGCCAG
Organism: Psychrobacter raelei; assembly: GCF_022631235.3. NCBI lineage: Bacteria > Pseudomonadati > Pseudomonadota > Gammaproteobacteria > Moraxellales > Moraxellaceae > Psychrobacter > Psychrobacter raelei. The sequence continues at coordinate 2,289,890 of NZ_CP093310.2, read as the reverse complement.
CACCGATGGCTGTCTTAGACTGAGTGATGTTCCATCCCGCACCCAGCATATCCGCCTCGGGGTTTAACAGGGTCAATACCCGCTGTTTTTGATAGTCGTGCATAAAGAACATCCAACCGGCCCAGACCAGCGGAATCATCAAACCAATGGCTGAGCCAATCATCCACCAAGGTAGACCGGCTAAAAACAGCACAAAAAAGCCACTGGCGGCAACCAATAGCGAGGTGCCCAAATCTGGCTCTTTAGCAATGAGTAATACTGGCACAACAATAATGGCCAATGTCGAGGCCACTGTTATCAAGTTGGGCGGCAAATCGCGGCGTGACAGATACCAAGCACACATCATAGGTAAGCCAAGCTTCATAAACTCTGAAGGCTGCACGCTACCGAAACCAGGAATGGCAATCCAGCGCTGAGCACCCATACGCACCTCGCCGATGAGGTCGACCAATATCAAAGAGAACAGGCCTATCACATAAAAAAACGGCGTGAAATCACGATACATCCCAGGCGGTATCTGCGCCATACCTATCATCACCGAAAAAGCGATTAGATAGCTGACCATCTGACGGGTTACCATCGCCACATCTTGGGTTGAAGCACTGTATAAAATGGCCAGACCAATAAAACAGACGGTCAAAAGCAGCAACATCAACCAAGGGTCAATGTGTATGCGTTGCCAGATACTAATGTTGTCATCTCGGCCAAAATGATGTGTTTGCCGAGAAAATCGATATTGTTGGTTCTTTGACATAGGGCGGTTTTTTTACTGAAGTTAGTAAAGGGGGCGTGCATCGTAGCGATATTGAGTTAAACCACTCAATTAAGCCATCAATTATCTAGTGTTGCTGCGTTTTTGACAAACCTGACAGCTCAATAGCAAATAATCTAAACACGAGCAATAGTTTGGTAAGAAGTGGGACGCTATAGTTTAGCGTGACTATGGCAAATTTGATAGTATCAATGTACCAACTTTATCTCTAATTTTTTGTATGATGAGCAAACCTGCTTCTTATAAGCACAGCTGCCGATGCGCGCTAATCTGACATAACAATTAAGTAACGACAGATCGATTAACCTGCTATAAATTGCAACGTGCTATCAATTAAAACCTTGATTAATTTATCTTAAGTTTGATACAACCTTTACTGGATACCGCACCACTATGAACAGCCCCTTAAAATTCCCGCTAGGTGTAACCGCTGCCGCCCTCTTATTAGCCACCAGCTGTACGAGTATGGCTGAGACCTCAGGCGCAAGCATTAATGAGCAAAGAAAAATCAGGCCCGTGAGTGCTGGTAATACCCAAACCGATGCGCTAGGCAATCTTATTCGCACTAAAGAGCTGACTATTGAGCAAAGCACCACCATTCGTCCAGCCAATACCAATCATTATCCCAATCAGCCTAATTATAATACTGGATTTGGTGAACAAAATTACAGCTTCACCCAGTGGTTAAATAGCGCCTCTTATCGGGCAGGTGATGTGGGGCAATACCAGCGATACTTAGCCGGTTATGTGGGTAGCAATAGTGTGCCACCGCTTGATCAGTTATTGACCACAGCGCGCAGCTGGGAAAAATGTGGATATGAGCAGTATCAGTTACCGCCGCGTGAGCTGTGGTCGAATATGATACCGACCCTACGGCTATATGATCAGCTCAAAAAACAAGGGGTCATTCCAGCCACCGCTGAGATTCGCTCCACTTATCGTTCACCTGGCTTAAATGCTTGTGCTGGCGGAGCAGGGGCCAGTAAACACATGACCAATGGCGCCATTGATATCTGGGTGCCTGAGTATGAGTCGCAGCCTTGGTATAAGAGCGGTATGCAAGATAAACTGTGTCAGTTTTGGTCAAGTCAAGGTGAGGCCTATAACTTTGGTTTGGGGTTATATTCCACAGGCGCCATACATCTAGATACCCAAGGCTATCGTACCTGGGGCGCTCAGTACTCAGACCCTAACTCTTATTGCCGCTATATAAATTAAGTCAACCGGAATATTGATAATATTCTTATTACTTATGTAAAAATGGTGTATAATATGTACGGTCCTGGTCTTAAGCCCTATCTTAACAAATGAGTTAACACTTGTATCAGGGCTTAATATTATCCTCTGTCAATTTCTTGAATACTCTCTACGCCACACTTCTTTGTGTATGATAATTAGCCTCGGTTTGCCGGATGAACTTTAGGTTCATGCTTTTTGCATAATTAACAGCGCTTAGCGCTGGGTGAACGAAAGTAATAATTATTCATGAGCGGTATAGAGGGTAGACACCATTTGAGGCATAAGCATTGAAAATAACATCATCATCGTATCTGGCAGTGTTAAGCTGTTTTATAATGGCAACGCCTATCGTTGCTTGCAAACCGACAGATACTTTGTTTAGTCAGACCAAGGCCGAAGAGTGGCGAGACATTACGGATACCGGCTTGCCTGCTATCACTCCTATTGGTTTGCATTTAGTCAAAAAATTGAATTGATCGGTGACGAGGCAAATCTATCTCATCAAGACAGCTTCTCGCTGCACAATCTGCCTGAGCCTATTGGTGCTGATAGAACCAAGCTTTCTACTAAGTATGGTCAAGGAGAGTATGGTCAAGGAGACAAAGATCTCTGCCCAAAGCTTGTCGAATCTGAACTTGATGCGGTCCAGATTGAGCGAGATTTCAACGCATCAGCCAGCAACTCTTGTGACTACTATTTATATCCTGACAAAGGTCAAACTCTTTCCGTACATACTGAGCCTAGAAGCATCAAAGCCTATTTGATTTCTCCTATGCAGCATGATTTCGATAATGGTGCGGTGCTTGTGGAACAAGCTGACAAATATGTGGTTCGATTGAAGTTTGCAGGCATGGCTTATCCGTTAGATCAGCAGCAAGGTGAGGTGACTATTAATCTTCAGTAGCCATAAACCCTTTACTGGATTGACCGTCTGAACCTAACAATTTAAGCAGCCTCCCCACAAAAAAAGACACCCACGTAAAGCGGGTGTCTTTTTTTTGCGCTTAGACATATAAAGAGCGCCAATAAAAGGCAGTACTTTACTTAAGCTTTTGTAGTTGTGAGTTTTTTGCAATGTCGGGCTTGCCCACAGTGACGATGATAAATTTATCTGGGGTCAGGGTGTCACGTAGGGCAGTATTGACCTGGTCGATACGTGCACCTTCGACTCTATTGATGTAGTCAGTAATATACGAGTCAGGCAGCTTATTAAAATTAAGCACACCCAGCATACCGTTGATACCGGCATTACTGGCAAAGCCCATCGGATAGCTGTTAATCAGACTCTCTTGGGTCAGTTTAAATTCTTGAGCGGTGATGCCTTGTTTTAAGGTGTCATTGACCGTCTGTAATGTGGCGGCGATGGCCTCATCGGCTTTTTCATTGCGGGTTGAGAAACGGATGGTATAAGGGCCTGGTGCTTGCATCGGGGTCATACTGCCATAAATACCATAGGTATAACCAAGCTCCTTGCGCACTTTACCCATGAGGCGTGAGCTAAAGCCACTACCGGCGAGCACTTCATTACCTATACTAAAGTCAGTGCCACGCTGTATGCCCTTGGCACTAGGGTCTATGCGATAGCCTTGTTGACCGATCATCACTGAGGTTTGGTCGCTGTCATAATCGACATGCACCCACTTGCTTTGTTTAATGGGGGTAGGATTGGGTAATTTGGGCGCCGGCTTACCTTGAGGCAGTGCTTGGGTAATGGCTTCTGCTGCCTGTTTTGCCTGCGATAAGCTTAGATCTCCAGTAAGACTTAAAGTGGCGTTTTGCGCCACAAAGTAGGTGTCATGAAACTTCTGTAAATCATTACGGGTCAAAGCAGGAATGCTTTGCTGCGTGCCATAAGGGGAGTGGGCATAAGGATGCGAGCCGTACAGGGTCTGGCTAAAGGTGGTACTGGCTAAATAGGAGGGGTTTTGCATCATTTGTTTGAGCGCCAGTACTTGCTGGGCCTTACTGCGCTCGAGCACTTGCGCATCAAAGCGCGGCTGGGTGATGATACTGCTCATCAAGGACAAGGCAGGGTCTAGATGCTCAGCGTCAGATAAGCTGCGCAAATTTACCACAAATTGGTCTTTGTAAGCGGCGCTGGATAGCTCAATCCCAAGCTGCTCAGTCGCTTCAGCGAATGCCGTCTCATCAAGATCTTTGGTGCCTTTGGTGAGTAAGTCGGCGACCATGCTGGCCAGCCCAAAGCCTTGTTTGCGAATACTCTCATCACGGGCACTGCCTGCGTTAAAGCGCAAATCCACATCGACAATGGGCAGCTGCTTGGTCTGGACGAATATCACAGGGACACCGTTACTGGTGGTGAAGTGCTGAAACTTGGGAATGGATAGGCTAAGCTTTTGCTCGTTTTTTAAGCTCTCAAGCTTATCGATGGCTTTGATTGGCTGCGTGATGTCCACATCAGCGCTGGCATGCTCACCGCTGGGCATCTCTGTGGCAGCTTGAGCAGAAGCGGCGCCCATGGTGAATGTGGCCAACAAGGCGGTGGTAAGTAAAGCCGGTTTAACAGATAAAAAAGGCGGCACATGTGCTTTCATAACAAAATCCGTAATTAGGTTTTATATTTTTAAAAAGGGTGTTTTATTGGTGGTCAATGGCAATTGGTCTGGCATTTATTGGCGCATAATTAGCGGTTTTATGGTTTAGCTGGCATGGGCTGATCTGGCATAGAATTAGAGGCAGGCAGGCCGCTACGTGTCTCAGCAGGCTCTACATACATCACATTTAAGTTATTATTAACTAAATATTTGCTTGCAGCTGCATTGACATCTGCGCTGGTTACTTTGGCCAACTTATCAGGTAAAGTGGTGACCAAACGATCATCCAAACCGCGTACTTGTAAGCTGCCTATCATATTGGCTTGACCGGCCATACTGTCTTGCGAGAACACAAAACCATTTATTGCGTTGTTGCGAGCCCGCTCAAGTTCTTGCTTGCTGATGGTCTGGGTTTTTAATGTATCCATCTCATCTATAATTGCTTTTTGTGCTTGAGCCAAGCTTACTCCCTCACGAGGAGTGGCTTGCACCATAAACAGCCCATCACCCCGTTCATAAGCATCATAATAAGCCACCACTGAGGCCAGTAAACCTTGCTTGCGCACTAAGTTTTTTTCGAAGCGTGCAGCATAGCCGCCATCCATAATATATTGCAGCATTAACAGCTCATAGACCTCTTTATCAGAGCTGTTAGCGGTTATGGCGCTGGGCAGAGTGGGCACATTAAATGCCATAATTAAGGTGGGAACATTGACCGTTTCTTTTACAGTCTGCTGCTGATATCCGCGAAAAGCTTGCTGCTGTACTGAGGGACGCTGAGGAATGGGTTTGTGCTTGATCGACCCAAAATAATGCTCAACTTTTTTTAGGGTCTCTTTAGGATTGACATCACCCACGATAACCAAGGTGGCGTTGTTTGGGGCATACCAGGTGTCATACCACTGTTGTAAGTCTTTGATATCGGTATTGGCAATCTCATCCATCGGGCCAATGACGGACTCGCCTTTGGGGCTATCAGGCAGGGCCATTTTGCGAAACTTTTCAAAGGCGCGCGCCAAAGGATTGTCATCGGTACGTTGGCGGCGCTCCTCCATCACCACGTTGCGCTCTTGGGCAAATTCTTGGACAAATTCATCACTGTCAAAGCGCAGATTCACCATGCGATCAGACTCAAGCTCTAATGCCAAATCAAGGCGATTTACTGGAAACATCTCATAGTAGCCGGTGTAGTCATAGCTGGTAAAGGCATTATGATCGCCGCCAAACTTGGCAATTAAGCGATCAAAGTCGGCACCTGAGACTTTTTTGGTACCTTTAAACATCATGTGTTCAAGCAGATGTGAGATACCGCCTTTGTCCTTAGGCTCATCGGTTGACCCCACACCATACCAAATTTGAGTCATGGCAACCGGCGCTCTGTGGTCCTCTTTAATGATGACTTTTAACCCATTATCTAGTTGATATTCATGACGGCTATCATCATCAGCAAAGTGTGTGTCCGCTGAGGATACAGCGGGACGGGCAGCCTTGTTATCTGTGTCACTTTGGGCTGCCGGTAAGCTACTGCAAGCGGCCAGCGCTGTGATGGTCATTGCCGCCAATACGCTCAGCTTGAGGCGCTTGATACCCGCATGAGGTGAGGCTTGGGGTGATGAGGCAAGGGTTGGGTGTGAATTTGATGAAGTGTGATGGCCGGTTGCTGGGCAATGGGTTAAAAAATCAGTTTTCATGCAGTCCTCAAGTTATCGGTTTAAAAAGGTGTTATAACCTATAGGCTGTTCAATAGAGCAATAAAATCATTAGTATGGGGTTGATTTTAATTATTATAGCTATAGATAGCATAGGGTAGCGTTATTGGCACCGTTGTCATATGCCTATAATGTGAACTTTTATTACCCAATCTTTATTGTTGGCACGCGATGATGGTATTTTGCGCGGTTTTAGCAGATGGATGTTCTGCTGACGCCTATATCAATACAGTATCAATAGTGATAACCCATACCGTCATAACCCTAATTGTATAGTGGCTTTGGTTTCACTACAGCTGGTGGCTGAATTTTGCTATAATTATCCGTTACCCTATTTTTAGTAAGTTTGAGCTTTTGTGGCGACTGCCACCCGAGTGTCTTTCCCGATTAGTGGGTCTTTTGATGAGGGCAGTGTTATAGCGAATCAAAAAGACCCTCCCTTTTAGTAATGTGCTGGTTAAACAGCAGGCGAGGCGTTTATGTCATCTACTTCCACATCGAATACCGCTGGTATCACTTATCCTAAGGCCTATGACGTTGTTGTCATTGGTGGGGGACATGCCGGTACCGAAGCAGCATTGGCGGCTGCGCGTATGGGCGCACAAACGCTATTGCTGACCCATAATATTGAGACATTAGGACAGATGAGCTGTAACCCAGCCATTGGGGGTATTGGCAAATCGCACTTGGTACGTGAGATTGATGCGTTAGGCGGCGCTATGGCTTTGGCCACTGATAAGGCAGGTATCCAGTTTCGGGTATTAAACAGCCGTAAAGGGGCTGCAGTGCGTGCCACCCGAGCTCAAGCCGATCGTATTTTGTACAAAGCCGCCATTCGCCATACGCTAGAAAATCAGCCTAACTTAGATTTATTTCAGCAAGGCGCTGATGATATTTTGGTCGAAAATGGCAAAGCCTGTGCGGTAGTAACGGCGACGGGTATTATCTTTCGAACCAAGACAGTGGTGCTGACGTCAGGCACTTTCTTAGGCGGTGTGATCCACATTGGCTTAGATAACTCTAAAGGCGGACGTGCCGGCGACCAGCCCTCAATCAAATTGGCTGAGCGTTTGCGTGAATTAAAGCTGCCTGTGGGGCGATTAAAGACAGGGACACCTGCGCGTATCGATGCACGCACGGTAGACTTCAGTGTGATGCAGACGCAGCCAGGGGATACGCCGCTACCTGTCATGAGCTTTATGGGTAATGTGGATATGCATCCTGAGCAGGTGAACTGCTTTATCACCCATACCAATGAAAAGACGCACGACATTATCCGTAAGCATCTAGACCGCTCACCTCTGTTTTCAGGTACTATTGAAGGGGTAGGTCCGCGCTATTGTCCCTCCATTGAGGATAAAATCCACCGTTTTGCGGACAAAAATAGCCATCAGATTTTTATTGAGCCAGAAGGCTTGACCACCCATGAGCTATACCCAAATGGTATCTCAACCAGTCTGCCCTTTGACGTGCAGCTTGAGTTTATTCGTACCATGGCCGGTCTAGAGAATGCACATATTACTCGCCCAGGCTATGCCATCGAGTATGATTACTTTAATCCGCAAAATCTTAAGCCCACGTTAGAAACCAAGTCTATTGATAGCTTATACTTTGCCGGTCAAATTAATGGTACCACAGGCTATGAAGAAGCTGGCGTGCAGGGGTTATTGGCCGGGGTCAACGCCGCCTTATCTACCCAAGACAATCCAGTAATGGACAGCTGGACACCACGCCGTGACCAAGCGTATCTGGGCGTGTTGGTCGATGACTTAATTACCCACGGGACAAAAGAGCCGTATCGTATGTTCACCAGCCGCGCCGAATACCGCCTATTGCTGCGTGAAGACAATGCCGATCAGCGTTTGACTGAAATTGGTCGCAAGCTTGGCTTAGTGGATGACACCCGCTGGCAGGCTTATCAGCAAAAAATGGAATCGATGGCCACTGAATCTGCGCGTCTAAAAGACTTGTGGGCCACACCGCACAACGAGCTTGGCAAAAAATTCACTGAGCAAACCGGTGAAGTGTTGTCAAAAGAGGCCACCGCTTATGACTTATTAAAGCGTCCCAATGTGGGCTTTAACGACATCGCTGCGGTCACGGGTGCACAAGTGGCGGCTGATGTGGGTGAACAGATTGAAATCTCAGTCAAATATGCAGGCTATATCGATCGTCAGCAAGAAGACATTGATCAGATGAAGCGCTTAGAGAATACGCAGCTGCCTGCTGATTTTGATTATAAAGCGGTATCAGGTCTGTCCAATGAGATTGTACAAAAGCTCAATGATATTCGTCCGGCAACTTTGGCCCAGGCCAGCCGCATCAGCGGGGTTACCCCAGCTGCCATTCAGCTTTTGGGTATGACGTTGAAAAAACAGAAAAAAGCCAAAGCGGCGTTAGATATCTAGTAGCCTAGTCGCACTGAGCACTGGCGAGGCTCACTTAGCGCCTAGGCTTACTTAGTGCTAAGTGCTAGACAAAAAATTGTGCGGCAATTATGATGAACTCAACCGCTAGCTATAACCAAGCTTTGAGAGAGCCATGATTGACGCCATTGTCTTTGCTTTAAATATTGTACTGCCCAACCTGATACTGATGGGGTTGGGCTTTTTTATGTATAAACAGGGTCAAATTAGTAAAGCCTTTATTGATCAAGCCTCAAAGCTGGTATTTAACTATGCTTTGCCTTGTTTGCTGTTTTTTAGCGTCATAAAAAGTAAGGTGGACTTTGCTGAGCAGTTAAACCTAATTGCGGCAGGTCTGCTGGTGACGTTAGTGTTATTTTTTGGCTCAGAAATTTATGCTAAGTACTTTATTGAGCGTAATGAAGATAAAGGTGTATTCGTCCAAGGCGTCTTTCGCAGTAACATGGCCATTATTGGCTTGGCCACAGTGGCCAACGCTTATGGCAATGAGGGGCTGAGTATCGGTGCTGTTTATATGGGGGTGATTACTCTGGTATTTAACGTGCTTGCAGTGATTACTTTAACCCGTACCCCAACAGGCGAATCAAAGCCGCAAGCCCGTCAGCGTGGCTACGCCCTTATGCTGGGTAAAAAAATAGTTACCAATCCATTAATTCTCTCCTTATTGGCCGCCTTTGCTTACAAAGCTTTGGCTGCCTCTTTAAACCTTCCTCAACTACCCAATGTGGTGACTCAGACCGGCTCACTTCTGGCTGCATTATCTCTGCCTTTGGCACTGATTTGTGCTGGTGCCACTATTGATATGCGCTCTATGCTTGCCTTATCTGGGCTATCTATGCAGGCCAGTGTGGGCCGTATTGTTATCGCACCTGTCTTAGCAGTATTGGTAGGACTTGCGTTTGGGCTCACTGGGGTGCACTTAGGTGTTTTATTTTTGATGGTTGCATCACCGACAGCCGCAGCCAGCTATGTCATGGCCAAGGCTATGGGAGGCAATGAAGTGCTTGCTGCCAATATCCTAGCTTTTACCACTGTCTTCTCCTTGTTTGGGATGGCAATAGGGGCGGCCATTTTACGTGGGCTTGGGTGGATGTAAGGCTAAAAGACGGATGCCATTAATAACAGCTAACGGCTAGCCAACCTTGTCATTGTGCATTGATAATGTTACAGTTTTGCGCCTGTGGCCTACGCGTCAATTGTTTTAATCCGTATACAGTGAATTTGTGATTATGATCAAAAAAATCAGCACTCAAGTGTGCTGGGTGAGTGCTATGTTAATGGCACTGCCTGCTCAAGCGTTGCCCACCAGTGAAGTGATTTTTGCCAAAGGCAGTGATTGTGGACAGTATCAAGGTGATTTAACCACAGGCCGAATGTTTAGTGTTGAAATGACGGCTAACCAGACGCTAGTTGTGAAGACCGATGGTCATGTACAAAGTGTGACCGATAGCAAAGGGCGGCTGCTTAATGATGAAGGCGGTGCCAATTATCGTTACGTTGCTAAGAGCTCTGGTACACATACTATTAAGCTGGTTGGCCGCGTTGAAAGCCAAGTAGAATTTTGTGTGTTGCAATAAAGTACAGCGCCTTTGAAAAAAGACAGTTAACCATTGTGTGCCCCTAACTTGAGTGCTATATTAATTAATATAAAGGACTGAAATTAACTGTTTAAAAAGTTTCACAGCATTTTATCAAACTATAGTGGGCGACAGGGAGTATGGCACTATGAAATCAAAATGGTTTATCAAAGGCAGCGTATTAGCTTTGGCGGTGTCACTGTCTGTGGCCGCGCAAGCATTGCCCACTACTCAGGTGACTTTTGCCAAAGGCAGCTATTGTGGCAGTTATACCGGTAGCTTACAAAATACGCGTTTATTTAAGATCTTTTTGGGCGCCAATCAAGAGTTGGTGATTAATACTGACGCTGATGTTCGCTCAGTTAGAGACAGTAAAGGCAAAATTTTGCCTGATCAAGGCGAGTATGATTATCGCTATGTCACTCACAATAAGGGTGAACATACCATCAGAGTAGTAGGCTCAGGCTTTCATACGGTAGAGTTTTGTGTTTATTAACATGTGCAGTCTTAAGCCTTACCTATTAAAAAAGCCGATATCTGTAGATATCGGCTTTTTTATTTCTTTGCCTATTATGCTTGATGACTTACGCTTAGGGATTTAAATCGAAAATCTCAAGCTCAGGTACCAAGTCCAAAGAGTGCAGGCGCGCCTGCTGATCATAAATATTAGCAGTGACCATCAGCTCATCAGGCTTATGCTCCTCCAAGAAATGCTGTAATAGAGGACGCACGCGTCCAACACTGCCAATAAAAGATACCGCTAAGGCATCATCGACCATGGCTTTTTCAGGGGCGCTCCAGATACTGTCCATCGACTCTACGGGCGCGGGTACTTGACCACGGCCACCACGGCGTAAGCGCACAAAGCTTTGCTGTGCAGAGGTAAAATGATAGCGAGCCGTGGCATCATCATCTGCAAGTAGCATATTGGCCGCAAGCATCACATACGGCTTATCCAAATACTGTGAGGGTTCAAAGTTTTCGCGATACGTGGTAATGGCCTGCGTCATCATACGCGGCGCAAAATGTGAGGCAAATGAATAAGGCAAGCCAAGCTTAGCCGCTAAGGTGGCACCAAACAGTGAGGAGCCTAAAATCCAAACTGGCACCTTGCTATGAGCACCTGGGAAGGACTGAACCGGACTGTTGTCTGAGTCGCTACCCAAAAAGAACATCAGCTCCTGCACATCTTGTGGAAAGCGATCGGCATCGTGCATCTGACGGCGCAGTGCTCGAAAGGTTGCCCCATCTGTGCCAGGCGCACGGCCCAATCCCAAGTCAATACGATCCCCATATAAAGCATGCAGTGTACCGAACTGCTCAGCTATCACCAATGGCGCGTGGTTTGGCAGCATGACACCACCTGAGCCGATACGGATTTTGTTGGTTTTAGCACCAATATGCGAGAGCAGTACTGACGTTGCGGCACTGGCGATACCAGGCATATTGTGATGTTCTGCCATCCAAAAGCGGTTTAGGCCAATGGCTTCTGCCTTTTGTGCCATATCCACGGTATAAGCCACGCCCTGAGCAGTGGTTTGACCCTCAGGGATAGGGGCTAAGTCTAAAAAAGATAAAGGAGTTGCGCTCATAAGTCATCCATTAGCAGAGTCAATAAAGCCTTAAGCAGAAGCAAAAGAGTTTATTTATTGCTTATTAATAAATTTTTTGATGGTGTGCTAATGGTTGATATGAGCCTTGGCTGCTTAAGTTTCAAGTAGACCGGTTGAATATTAATAAACTAATAACAAGGCTACTTAACACATCAGTGCCATCATTAATCTAGGCTTCATCTTGGGGTATTGTAACAGTACGATCCAAAAAAATAAGGCACCCTAGGGCACCTTATTTTTATATCGTTATTAACCAATTAAATTAACCAAGTAACATTAACCAAGTAAATATGTTGATTGAGCAGGTTTATTTGGCCAGTTTATATGCAATCACATAATCACCAATTTTGGTTCCGACTGAGCCGTGACCACCGGCTACCAATACCACCATCTGCTCACCTTTTGAGTTTAAGTAAGTCATAGGTGTGGCTTGGCCACCTGCCGGTATACGCTGGTTCCAAAGCACATCACCGGTTGCTAAGTCATAAGCTCTGAAGTTGTTTTCAGTTGCAGCTGATAAGAAGGCCACGCCGCCTTTAGTGATGATAGGACCACCAATACCCGGTACACCCAGCTCAAACTTCAATGGTAAAGGCGATAGGTCTTGTACGGTACCGTTTTTGCGCTGATAAGCGATGTCGCCTGTGCTTAAGTTGGCGGCAGCAATCGTGCCCCAAGGTGGCTGCTGGCAAGGCACGCCAAGTGGCGATAAGAAAGGCCCCATCTCTACGGCATAATCGGCGCCTTCGTTGGCGTTAACCCCTTGCTCACCTTTGTTGGTCTCCACGTCACCTAAGCTGTGTTTAGGAATAAGCTTGGAGGTGAAGGCCAAATAAGTGGGCATACCAAACATGACACCACTTTCTGGATCAACCGCCAAGCTGCCCCAGTTAAAGGTACCAAAGTTACCTGGATATACCAACGTCCCATTGAGCGAAGGTGGCGTGTAGCGGCCCTCATAGTTCAGCTTATTAAACTCAATACGACACATCATTTGGTCGATTAAGCTTGCCCCCCACATGTCTTTTTCAGTTAAGCGTTTTGGCTCAAAGCTTAGTGCTGAGTAAGGCTGAGTGGGAGCAGCATGTTCCCCTGCTATCAAGTCACCTTGCGGTGCAGGGCGCTCTTTAATCGGTAAGATAGGCTCACCCGTAGCACGGTTTAACACATAAACATCACCTTGCTTAGTCGGAACCACAAGCGCAGGCTGCACGCCTTTATCGGTTTTTAAGTCCAATAATGTCGGCTGAGCAGGGGTGTCCATATCCCACAAGTCATGGTGTACGAACTGCTGTACCCAGCGTGCTTGTCCGGTTTTTAGATCTAAGGCAACCACAGAGGTGGCATACTTTTCTTCTTCAGAGGTGCGATAAACACCTAACTGATCAGGGGTACGGTTACCCATTGGGAAATAAGCCAAGCCTAACTTTTCATCAGCTGTGGCAATAGACCAAGAGTTGGGTGAACTGGTCTTGTACACTTGATTGGGATCGTTGACATCCAGCGGCGCAGTTTGTTGTGGGTTACCAGAGTCCCAGTTCCACTTAAGCTCACCTGTACGCACATCATAAGCACGGATAACACCAGAAGGTGAGTTAATATCATAGTTGTCATTGACTGCACCGGCTACGATAACCAGGTTACCGGCCACAACAGGTGGTGACGTTGAGTAATAAAAACCGGCTTGTTTAAATGGCATATTGTGCATCAAATCAAGCGCGCCGTTATCGCCAAAGTCTGCACAGCGTTGTCCGGTCTCAGGATTTAGTGCATAAAGCTTAGCATCTGAGGTAGGAATAAAGATGCGAGCATCACACTGCACAGGCGCATTATTAAAGGTATTGCCCTCGATTTTTTGCGCTGTAAGTGTCGTATTGTTAGCCGAGGTGGCGGCTGAAGCTTGAATGGCATTCACTGGCGATTGTGAGCCGGCATAAAAAGAGACGCCGCGACACGTTTGGTGCTGGCGCTTTTGGTTTTCACCCACCTTAGGATCAAAGGTCCATAGACTCTCACCCGTATCCGCATCTAGTGCCATTACCCAGTTGTGAGGGGTACATAGATATAGCGCATTGCCAATCTTCAGTGGTGTGGCTTGATATGTGGTTTCACCGATATCTTTAGGGCCTTTGACATCATCGGTTTGGATCTGCCAAGCCACTTCTAGATTTTTGACGTTTTCGGTATTAATTTGACTCAGGGGTGAATAGCGCTGACCATAATCGGTACGGCCATAAGCACTCCAATCTCCTTCAGGGGTCTGTTGACCGTTCGATAAGGCGTCGCCTAAGTTGGCTGTAGTGTCTGACGTACTGGTATTTAGATCTAAGCGGCCCAATTTGTCAGTGGGATTGTTGGCCATACTACCAAAAGATACCGCAGCACCGGCCACTACTGATGCCAATAAGCCCCAATAATAAAGTGGGTTACCCTTATTATCGGTATCGGCTGGCGCAGAAGTCAGCGGCTGGGATACAGGCGGCTGTACTTGAGCGGCACCTGTGCTTGAGGGGGTATGCAGGGTGTTGCCGGCAGGCGCAGTCAAGATTTTGGATTTATGATCTCCCATCTTCTTAGCGACCCAAGGCAGCAGCATGAGTAGACCGAAGATAAGTGGGAAGCCTAGGCGCGTGGCCAACGCCCACCAATAAAAGCCTGCTTCCCATACCGCCCAAATAACTGAGCCAATGATAAACAGGCTATAGAGGGCATAAGCCCCCCAATGTCTTTTTAGCAGTAGCCATGCGGTCAGTAGCATCATTATGCCCGCGATCACATAATAGGGGCTGCCTCCTAAGGATAGCAAGTAGCCGCCGCCAATAAGCAAGGGCAGCGCAAACAATGCCATCAAAATAGCCAGAAATTTTTGCATGAGAGGTTACCTTATGCGTGAATATGATTAACAAAAATCAAAGTCGGCTTATCGCCTAAGTGATCCTTCTGTCCTTGAAGGCTTAAATTACTTATAAAGCATAGATAGAGGGAAGGGATCTAACAATAAAGTATCTAATGTAAAGATAGCTTGCTTAAAGCTGTTGCTAGTTTATCACGGCGGCTATTAGCAGTTACAAAAAGCAAAAAAACTCTTGCGCCATCAAGGTGCAAGAGTAAAAAGCGTGTATCAATGAAAAGAAAATTAAGGTTGTGAGTCAACGCAAGTTTGATATCAACCGAGGGTTTTCAAAGAGCAGTTAGCTGCTAAATTGCTGTTGGCAAAGCTGAATAAATGCCTGCCCAAAGTGGCGAATCTCAGCGTCATCTCGCACCGCAATCCAACTGGTAAAGCGGCCAAAATGATCAACAGGAATGGCAGTCAGATTCTGGTAATGACCAGGCTCAAAGGCCATTTCAGCAATAATACCCACACCAAGGCCTGCCCCAACATAGGTACTAATCACATCGGCATCGAGAGCAGCAAGGACAATTTCAGGCTCAAGACCGGCATCGTGGAAGGTCTTATCAATGGCACTGCGACCTGTGAAGCCGCCGTGATAGGTGACCAAAGGATAGCTGGCAAGAGTCGGCAAATCAATACTGTCTAATTCTGCCAGTTCATGGTCTTTAGGCACGATAACACGGTGAGACCAATCATAATAACGGTAGCAGCGTAGATAAGAGTTTTGTAGCAGTGCTTCAGTAGCAATACCGATATCGGCTTGACCTCGAATGACCATATTGGCAATCGTTTGCGGATCGGCTTGCTGTAGCACCAGCTGCACCTTAGGGAACTGCTGCTTAAACTGCTTGATAATATCTGGCAGTACATAGCGTGCTTGGGTATGGGTGGTGGCTAGGGTTAGTGTACCAGTCTGTGGGTTGTTGTAATCAAGGCTGATATTCTCAATGGTGCGAATTTCGGTAAAAATTGCCTCAATATGGGGCAGTAGCGCTTCACCGACAGGGGTCAGTCCGGTTAAGCGCTTGCCTTGGCGCACGAAGACTTCGGCTTTTAATTGGTTTTCTAAAGCGGAGATGTGCTTTGACAGGCTTGATTGGCTAGTATGTAGCACTTGCGCCGCTTGGCTTAAGTTATAGCCATTAATTACGGTATGCCATACCGTCTCTAACTGTTTAAGCTGAATTTGTAAATGTCTTTGATTGACGATGACATCAATGGCCATAAATTTTTCCTATATCACTTCAGCAACACTTAAAAAGCTCACTCAAAACACGTCAGTGGCCAAAGCAAATTTAGCCTACTAAACATATAAAGAGCCTGCACAATAAGCCAAAGCTATCAGCTGAATTTATTAACTTAATTTATTATAAAGAGGGCACACCATTTAACCCAAACATTATACCGCTATTTGGTAACATATGCCCAGTTTCAGTGCACCAACTGCCGACTGTATTGTACGCGCAATACGATACGGCTAGTCAAGCCTGCCATTCTAAAGTAACATAACGGTTTTCTGATTTTATAACTATAGGTCTGCTATGTCTGTATCGACCCCTACTAAACGCAGCTCAAAAGCTGAGTTGTCCCCTGCCAAAAAATCTTGGATTGACTCTTTAAAGGCTTTTAAAGACCTGCGCGTCCTTATTATGTTCTTTTTAGGGTTCGCCGCCGGCTTGCCCATTATGCTGATTTTCTCAAGCTTGGGGCTTTGGCTGAATGAAGCAGGTGTGGATCTGAGTATCATCACCATGTTTAGTTGGGCAGGTCTTGGCTATGCGTTTAAATTCATCTGGGCGCCGCTTATTGATGCAATCCCTGTACCAATACTGACCAACTGGTTAGGGCGTCGCCGAGCATGGATGGTGGTCGCGCAGTTGCTGATTATTTTGGCCATTTATTTGATGGCCAGCGTCAACCCTGCTGAGGTCAATGTGCTGCATTTAATGGCAGCAGGATCCGTACTTTTAGGATTCTCCGCAGCAACGCAAGATATCGTCATTGATGCGTACCGTATTGAGCTTGCCCCGCCTGAAATGCAGCCGGTATTGTCCTCTATCTATGTTACCGGCTACCGCATCGGTATGATTGTCGCCGGTGCTGGATCTTTATATCTGGCCGTATACTTTGGCTCTACTGAAACGGCATATAGCTATGAGGCATGGCGTAATACTTACTATGTTATGGCGCTGATCATGACCCTACCTTTACTGACGACCTTTGCCGGCTACGAGCCGACCGCTGAGATTTTACAGATCAAAAAACAACAGCTTAACCTCAAGCTGTTCTCTATTTACTCGGCCATTTTATTGGTACCAGGTACTTTAATTGGGCTGCCGTATTTAATAGAAACCTTGTATAACAGACTGTCAGGTAGCAGTATGGTGTTGGTGCCTAAAACGGTTTATCCGCTACTAAATAACTATTTTGCTGTGGCCATCGCGGCTGCACCTTTGTTATTGCTGTTTTTGTTTATCAATCAGCCAAAAATTATTAATAAAGCGCCCACTGTGACCGAGTCCAAAAACGACTATCTCAGATTGGTATTGGTATTTGTACTATCCGTGGTGGTATTCGTGGCCGGTTATAACCTTATTGGTAAAGTACTTCCTGAGTTCGAAGATGCGCTGGCGGCCTTTTTAATCGCCACACTTCGCTTATTGGCAAGCTTAGGATTGGCAATTATCAGCGGTTTATTGTTGGTAAAAGTGGGCCTGGTCAAAAAAGAAGTGGCGATGGCCACTTGGATTAATCCTATCTTAGATTTTTTCCGCCGCTATGGCAAAAAGGCCTTGCTACTTTTGGCACTAATTGGCCTGTATCGTATCTCAGATATCGTCGCTGGCGTCATCTCAAACGTGTTTTATCAAGAGATGGGCTTTGATAAAACCCAAATCGCCGATGCGGTGAAGTTAGTTGGGGTTATTATGGCGATTGTCGGCGGCTTCTTAGGCGGTATGTTGGCTCAAAGAATGCGCATCATGCAGGTGATGATGCTCGGTGCTATCTTGGCGTCCTCTACCAACTTGTTATTCATCTTACTGACTTACCATCAAGGCAGTGTTGAGTATATGTATTTTGCGGTCATTGTCGATAACTTGGCATCAGGCTTTGCCAGTATGGTGTTTATTGCCTTCTTATCGGCGTTAACCTCGATTAAATTTACGGCGGTTCAGTACGCGATTTTTTCATCGATTATGACCCTAATTCCTAAGGTAATGGGTGGCTATTCAGGCTCTATTGTAGAGGCGACCAGCTGGCCGTTCTTCTTTACCTTTACCTTTGTTATTGGTATTCCGATTTTAGTGCTGATCTATTTGGTAGATAAGTATATCGTGATTGGCGGCAATGATGACATTTATGGCGACGATGTAGCAGCCAGTCAGCTGGCGCTTGATGATACTGCCAACACTCAGCCTGAAAGCAAAAAATAACCCAAGGTAGGATAGCAATGACGGCACAGCAGCGGTTGAGCATCAGCCAAATGAAAAAAAATGATTACGGTGATTTGCCTGAACACTGGGTCGCTGACTGGCTACTATATGTGTTACAAAAGCC
The DNA here is from genome assembly GCF_022631235.3 of Psychrobacter raelei. NCBI lineage: Bacteria > Pseudomonadati > Pseudomonadota > Gammaproteobacteria > Moraxellales > Moraxellaceae > Psychrobacter > Psychrobacter raelei. The sequence continues at coordinate 2,271,545 of NZ_CP093310.2, read as the reverse complement.
TGCCTCATTTTTGATTACTGATGCAGAGTATAAGCTTACTGACGCTGAGCAAGCGCATTTTGAGTCTGGTATCGAGCAGATGCACTTTGGCACACCGCTGGCTTATCTGACTGGCAAGCAAGCATTTTGGTCGCTAGACTTCTTCGTTAATGAGCACACACTCATACCAAGACCAGATACGGAGGTGTTGATAGAGCAGGTATTAGCTTGGATTGATACGCATTATGCCCAAGTTCAGAACGATGATGCCGATGATATCAATGATGCCAACAAGTTGCCCAAGCGGTTATTGGACTTAGGCACAGGCTCAGGCTGTATCGCCATTAGTGTTGCGCATGAGCTGCAAATGTTAGCGCCCAATCATACAGCCAGTCAGTGGCAAGTGACCGCGATTGATTACTCTAACCCTGCTTTAGAGGTTGCTAGACGCAATGCGGCTTTAAATAACATCACCAATATTGAGTTTATCCAAAGCGATTGGTTTAGCGCATTAGAGGCAGATAATACAAATAAAGAGTCGCCACGCTTCGATGTCATCGTCTCCAATCCGCCTTATATCGTTGACAATGATGAGCACCTAGACAAGCTTAAAGCTGAGCCGTTATCGGCTTTGGTTGCGCCTGATAATGGGCTGGCTGATATTAGGCAGATAGCTGAGCAGGCGAGAGGCTATTTGGTAAGTGGCGGTCTGTTAGCGGTTGAGCATGGCTATGACCAAGGCGAGGCGTTGCGTCAAATATTCACTGACTTTGGCTATACACAGGTTAAGACCGTTCAAGATTATGGCGGCAATGATAGAGTGACGATGGGGGTTTATCTTTAACTATCGTAACGCTTATACCGAATCTAAAAATTAACATAGCAAGAAAACCGAGTGAGAACTATACATCTCGTATGTTAAATGATTTTGACAGCGCTAAGTTATTTTTAGGAAAGATATTACTTTATTACCTGAACGGCTTGTTTTATATCCCAAAAAGGTAGTTTTCTTGCTTTATTTTCGCCTGTATCGGCATACTTTTTTATAAAGTAACCGCACAGGCGTTAAGTTATGAATATTTTACCTTATGTGATTATCAGTTTATTAGGTGGCGCTATTGTGCCGCTACAACTCGCCATTGTAAATGCTTTTAGAGAAAGCACCCAAGCTTCACAAATTCAAGCTACTTTCTATTTGTATCTTGGTGGTACAGCTGCCTCGTTAATAATGTCGTATCTTATAAGTGGTGGTATTAAACCTCCAGAGGTCGCAAATGCAAGTTGGTGGATGTGGTCTCCAGGGTTTCTTGGTAGTCTTTATATTTTATTTATGTTTATTGCTGCACCAAAGATAGGATCGGGTAATACGCTATTATGGGTATTTCTTGGACAGATGTATTTTGCGATAATTCTAAGCCAAACAGGTCTGTTTGGGCTTGAAATTAGACAAATTGATGTTTATAAATTATCAGGCCTTTTGTTAGTAACGTTAGGTGGGTTAATTATGATTTATGGTGAATCTAAAAAGTAATAATTAGACAAATTAAAACCCATTTGTGCTATGAATTGATACGCATTTTATTAGGCGTTTGATTGTATGTTTGTTTAAATCGTCTTATAAAGGCAGGTACACTACGATAACCACATTGTTCGGCAATAATAGCGATTGGCAAATCTGTATCTAAGATAAGTCCTAGTGCTTTTTGCATACGTTTTTCGGTAATATAATCATTTGGCAAACATCCCAGTTGGTGCTTAAACACAGCCTTAAATTGGCTAGGACTGAGGCAGGCAACCTCTGCCAAAGATGCAATGCAATGAGGGGCTGCAATATCTTGGTCTATTCTGTTAATGACTTTGGTAATCCGAGAGTCTGGACGGTAAGGCCTATCGAGAGAGCTAATGAGTTCAGTTAATAGTTCAAGCATAAGCGCTTCAATTGTAGTATTGCCAGCAGTGGTTAATTGTTTTTCAATAAACTGTATAAACAACAGTGTCTTCTCATCAAGAGGAATGTGTAAATCACTATTTTTATAGTTATTAGCTTGATAGTTGTCATTGATGCCTTGAGAATTATTTCGTAGGAAATGATTCAGATTGAGCGTTTGAGGTAAGTCCATGACCAGAAAACGAAAATCCTCTTGTGCCTTAAACTGATGGAACATGTGGCTAGGTATAATCACTGCTTCACCATAATGAACGTTAAGCACCTCATCGTTCATTATCATGTTGATGGTGCCGGTGAGAGGAATAGTGATTTGCAGATGGCGGTGACTATGCCCCTTTGGCTGCTGACCATAGGTTCGAATAAATAAGCGCTGTGGCGGAGGTGCGTTACTCATAAAAGTATTCCTAGCGAATCATAGCAATGAGCCTAGAATACATTATTATTAAAACAAATATAATCGCATGAATAACAGATATGGTCATCACAAAGCTAAAGAAGCCCCGCTAGCTAACTAACGGGGCTTTATTTATGTGTAAAGTGCTATCACCAATTTTTAAAGCTTATGACGAATCTCAAAACTGTGGTGAATTGGCTTTTTGGGATTAAAGTCAAAACCAATGGTTTCACTGGTAATCTCAGTGACTTCATAACGATCATACAGCGTTTCATCTAACTCAAACTTAGTAAAGTTATTAGAGAAGTAAATCACACCACCATTAGCCAAACGGTTCATGGCACGGTTAATCAGTGCTGTGTGGTCACGTTGCACATCAAATGTCCCTTGGAACTTCTTTGAGTTTGAGAACGTTGGTGGATCGATAAATATCACATCAAACTGATCGGTATTGTCTTTAATCCAGTCAAAGATATCAGAGGCAATAAACTGATAACGGCTGGTGGTCACATCTAGACCATTTAGCGCAAAGTTTTGTTTGCCCCAGTCCAGATAGTTTTGCGATAAATCGACACTGGTCACTGATTTTGCCCCGCCAAGTGCGGCGTGAACACTGGCAGTACAGGTATAAGCAAATAAGTTTAATACATCCGCACCGCGGCTAGCAGAGCGAATCATACTACGCATATTTCTGTGGTCAATAAACAGGCCGGTATCTAGATAATCGGTGAAGTTAACATAAAAGTAAGCGCCGTCTTCTTGCACCACATGCATTTTACGTTTCTTTTGTGCCAGACGCTGAGCTTCTTGGCGCTTGGCCTCTTCACGGGCTTGCTGAAACTTATTGCCTTTATAGCGATTGCGGTTGTCCTTTTTAAGCTCTGGGGCATTTTTTGACTCTTTAGATTGAGCGCTGGCTTCAGGGTTGCCATATTGAGTGTTACCCACTTGTCGAGCACGGGTCTTGATAAAGATTTGCTCTCGGTTGATGCCAAACACTTCACGGATACCCATGAGCGCAAGATTAAAGCGTTTGCGAGCAGTTTCTGGTGGAATACTCTTCGGCGGAGCCCACTCTTGCACATGGACATAGTCGCCATAAACATCAATGGCCACTTTATAGTCGGGCAAATCTGCATCATAAACACGCAAGTTGGTCACATCTTCTTTGGCAGCCAGTTTTTTTAGATGGTTCACATTCTTTTGAAGACGGTTGACGAAATCTTGCGCTTCATCCACTTTAATTTCGGTTTTCTCAAAGCGGGTGATTAGGCTTTCGCCCTCTTTGCGGATCAGCTGACCATGACGGAAATACACGGTAATGGCGCCATTATGACAGCGCAAAGTTTGCGGGTCTTCAATAGGCAGCACGTCAGCTTGTTCGACATGAGCGGCAAGCAGACCCAGAATAGGTTGATATTTTTGTTTGGCAAAAATCTCTTTTAAAGTCAAACCTAGGCCTTGATACAAGGGCTTAATAAAGTCACTTTCGCCCAAACGCTCGCCATAAGGCGGGTTGGTAATCACCAAAGGACGTTTTAGCTTACGGTCTAATAGCGGTTTGGCCAAAGCTATCTTTAGCTGTGACAGCGGACGCTGCTCTAAGGTCAAATGTGGAATAATCTCAATAAGGCCTGCGGCAATTAAGTTTTTGTGGGTGGCTTTAATCGCGCCAGCATCAGCATCGAAGCCCATAATCGTTGGCAATTTACCTGAGGCGGCTTTTTCTAAGCCCGTATGAAAGCGCTGTTGTGCCTCATTGACACACTGCTGCCACAGCTCAGAGTTGTGCTCATGCCAGTGATAAAAACCAAATTGTGATTCTGCTTTATCGATGCCCACCGCATAGTCGCACTGCATCAGTAGCGCTTCGATAATAAAGGTACCTGAGCCACACATCGGGTCAATGAGAGCGCTGTAGCTGTTTTTGGTTTTATGCCAGCCCACGCTGTACAGTAGGCCTGCAGCTAAGTTCTCTTTTAGCGGTGCATCTGTCATGGCGACACGGTAGCCACGGCGGTGCAAGCTGGTACCCGATAAGTCTAAAAAAATCTCTGCCTGTTTGTCATTCACCGTGGCATAAATCGGAAAATCTGGATGATTGCTGTCAACATCAGGGCGGGCATCGAGCTTCTCGGTGAATGTATCGGCAATGGCATCTTTGATACGCAGCATCGCAAACTGCTGGCTCACTTGAACTCTTTTATCAACGCTCATGCGAATCGCAAAGGTATTATCGAGCCCAAACCACTGGGTCCAATCAATGGTCTTTGCAAGGCCATTTAGCTGCTCAGCAACATCGTATTCTTTATTAATATTACGCTTTTTGAGTGGTAGTAATACCCGTGAGGCGACACGTGACCACAGACATATACGATACACCTGCTCTAACGTGGCCGAGACACTCAGACGCCCCGTACTTTTGATGTCACTGACGATATCCATGTGACTCAGCTCTGTTTGCAAAGGTGCTTCTAAGCCGTCGGCACAAGTGATAACAATATCATAGCGTGTGCTGGATGGAGTATCGTCTGTTGCGTTGGTGGTTAAGGGGGTATTTTCGGATGTAGGGGTGGACATAGGTGGCCTTTACGTTTGTGTTGCTTAGTCATGCACCAGCCCATTCAATGATATTGAATTGACGAGAGGATGCAGATTTAAAGTATGAGTTAAGCTAAGAGGTTGTTATAAGGGGTGTGGTGATTTAAACCAGTATTTATGGTCAGTGATTTTAACACAATCGCTGGCAAGGCACTGCAAATTAATCTGTCCGTTGACATACTTTTCACCCATTTGGGCAAAACCTCCCTGCCTTTATTTAGAGGTCATGACACGTTGTTTTGTACTGATGTGCTGTGCTATTTTTTATCGCTGATATGGGTGGTGACCTCGAAGGGCTTGGTATCAATGGGATAATCCACATCTTTGGGCATTAAGATGCGCATATGCGGATAGGGGATAGCAATATCTGCCGCTTGTAGCTGAGTTTTGATTTGCTCATGTAGCGCCTCTTTAATACGCGGAATACGTGGTACTGCTGCTGGCGTGACCCAAAAACGCACAATAAATACCGCACCAAAATCACTAATATGATCAATGGTAGCAGACGGCTCAGGGCGTTTAAGAATGTTATCCATATCACTGATAACATTAAGAATGACTTGGCGTGCCGCTTCTATATCTGCTTCTAGGGCAATGCGAGCTTGAATATCAAAACGAATAAAGTTTTTGGAGGTTAAGTTAGTCACCTCGGATGAGGCGACTGTCGCATTGGGGATGATAATTGTAATGTTATCCCGGGTTAAAATATGAGTCGTACGCAAGGAGATAACAATCACACGTCCTTCTTTATCACCAAGACTAATCCAGTCACCGACCTGAAAGGACTGTTCAAGCAAGATGGTAATACCTGAAATAAAGTTAGCAATCGTAGACTGCGCCGCAAAACCCACTGCCAAACCGACAATACCTAAACCTGCAACCAAGGAGACAATATCGAAACCAAACTGTGCCATGACGCTGGCCAGACCTAATACCACAATAAGCACAGAAAATACATTTTTAAGCAATTGCTCAATAGAGGCATTGAGGCCGTAATGCTTAAGCACACGGCTAATCACCTGCTCAGAGGAGGTCCATAGCACATAATAGATACCGGCCCAAATACTGGCCTTGGCTGTGGCTTTGACAGTGGATGGCTCAATATTAATCTGACTCATTACCGCTATAAGGCAGCTGACCACCCAAATGTAGCGGATGGTGGAGCGGGCAATACTCATACGCTTGTCGCTAAGCTTTAACCGCTCTTTATTGTGTTTAATCATATAGATAAACAGCCAATATAGACAGCCAAGAATAGCCAGTAGGATAATAATCTTAATGGTGGTACTGGCCAGTTCAGCACCACGTGATGCCCAGTCATGGGTCTCTTCTTCTAGATCACCACCGATGGCAAGATATAAGCTCGAATATAAGTCGTGCATAATTTCTTGAAAAAATGCGCTAATCTTTGAGCCGGTCTCTTTTGCCATTGCACTTCCTATAAATCGTGAGTATTTGGAGCAGTTAGGATTCTTGGTTTTAAAGTAGTAATATACAACAAAATGAGATAAGTTGAGACCATCTTGCGATGCGCTTATGCACTATCTATAAAAACATCCTGCTATACAAAATACCCTGCTATAAAAAAACACCCTATAGTTAGAGTGTCTTTATCACCGGTCGCCTTAAAACCACCTACTTCAGGGGGTGGATATAAGGCGACACACACTGTCGTGATTAGTACTTAAAGTATTGCAAGTTAAAATTAACCTCGCCATACTAACCCTATGAAAACCCTCAAGCTACGCATCAAAGACAAACACGTAAACCAGCTAAACAAACTAGCTGGGAGTGTTAACTATGCGTGGAACTATGTTAATGCGTTAAGCTTTGAGCATTTAAGACGCACAGGTAAGTACTTTTCGGCCTATGATTTAAGCCAATACACCAAAGGCAGTGGTGAGTATTTAGGCTTGCACTCGCAAACTTTGCAAGCCATTAACGAGACTCATGCCAAATCTCGTAAACAATTTAAAAAAGCCAAACTTAATTGGCGCACCAACCGACCCGATGCCAAACGCAAATCGCTTGGTTGGATACCTTTTAAAAAGTCTGCTATCAAGTATCTACATACAAGACAGACAGGCAAAAAGGCACTGAAATCAACCATACAGCTATCGCTCTGTAAAGGTCAAAAGGTAATCATAGACGTATTTGATAGCTACAATTTGTCTTTGTATCAAATTAATACGCTTGAGATAGTGCAAGACAGCCGTCATCGTTGGTATGCCTGTATTACCGTCAAAGACTTTCCTAGACAAGCAAGTGGCAAAGGCAGCGTTGGTATTGACTTAGGCTTAAAGGAATCTGCTACCACCTCAAACGGTGACAAGCTGACAACCAAACAAACGCAAAAGTGGGCTAAAAAGCTTGCAATAGCTCAAAGAGCGAAAAACAAACAGCGGGTGAAAGCAATCCACGCCAAAATCAAAAACTCAAGATTAGATGCCATACACAAATTCACCACCCAATTAGTTAAGGATAATACCTTGATTGTGGTTGGTGATGTTAAATCACGCTCATTCACTAGTAAAAAAACCAACCTAGCTAAATCAACATACGATGCAGGATGGTTTGAACTCAAAAGACAACTGGACTATAAATGCAAGTATGCAGGTTGTCAGCTTGAGATAGTAAATGAGAGTTACACTACCCAAACCTGTTCGCACTGTCTTAAAATAAGTGATAGTAGTCCGAAAGGTAGAGCGGGACTTGGAATAAGAGGATGGAGGTGTGCTGAGTGTGGCACATGGCATGATAGAGATATTAATGCTGCTAAGAACATCCTTGCGGTCGGGCTTGACCGTCTAGCTGTAGGAATCCCCTCGGTTTAGCGAGGGGAGGAAGTCAAGAATAGCACAATACGTGTTTATTATACTAGGCTTGGTAGGCTCTTAGCTTAGCGGCGACATTACGCAGTGCAGTGCGTAGGCCTTCAAGTATCGTGGGGTGGTAGAAGGGGCTGTCTAGTAAGCCATCAATATCTACTTTATTAGTAATGGCGGTCGCCAAAATATGGGCAAGATATTCAGCATCAGGCCCTACCATACTTGCGCCTAATACAAGACCGGTGTTGGCAGCGCTATAAATACGTAATAATCCGCAGTTCACGCCCATCACACGGCTACGACCTTGATTGTCAAAGCTTACCTCTCCCACCACATAAGCTTCGCCAGATTTTTCAATCTCATCTATAGTCTGTCCAACCGACATAATTTGAGGCGAGGTAAATATAACCGACATGGGGGTGGTGACAGTTTGTGATTTATCAGGGGCAATATCATTTAAAAGAGTGCTGTTTTTTGAACTGTCAGGGTCGTGTTCAATGGCATCACTCATACTAACTTTATCTGATAGCCCTGAGATCTTTAGCGCTACCTCTTTGCCAGATAAATAACCTTCATTACTTGAGACATGCAATAAGGGCATATAAGCATTGGCATCGCCAACGATATAAACATTGGTATCTTTGATCCTGCCGGTGATGGTGTCCATGTCTTGCGGACGATTTTTATCATCCAAACGCACCCCTAAGTGCTCGACGCCGAAAGTATCTAACGTATTGTGGCGGCCAGTAGCTACTAGAACTTTTTCACCTTGCCAAGTTTGGCTATTACCTTGGGCATCGGTGTAGTTAATGATGGCCTGAGCGCTATTGGCACTGTCATCACGCGATACGCTCTGGATGTTGGTGGCCAGACGCAAATCCAGCTGTTTTGAAAAGCAGTCTATTGCTTTTTGATTGACAATCTCATCTTTGATACCGCCGACATTTTCGCTGCGATTAAAAACAGCCACCTCAACGCCTAATCGGCTCATGGCTTGTGCCAACTCTAGGCCGATAGCACCGGCACCCACGACCGCCATCGACTTTGGCAAATCGGGTAGCTCAAAAATTGTATCTGAGGTGATAAGGGCATCGCCCAAAGTTAGCTTCCAACCTTCTGGCACAAAAGGTTTGGAGCCAGTGGCAATAATAATATGCTCCGCCTTTATGTATAGCGTCTCGCCGGTTGAGGTATGTGCTTCGATCAGGCCATCTTCTAAGAACACAGCTCGGCCATAGATTTTATTATTCTCATCCCAACTCTCGACATTTTTAAGCGCAAAGCTTGAGAAGCGATCTCTTTCTGACTGCACCCGTTTCATGACTTGTTTGCCATTGATGATAGCTTGGCCTTCAATACCGAATTCTTCTGAATGGTTGGCGTGATGCGCTCTATCTGCAGCTGCAATTAACAGCTTGCTGGGCATACAGCCCATGGTGGTACAAGTTGTTGACCAGATACCTTCGTTAATGATGACCACATTGTCTGTTACCTTGCTAATCTGACGATAAGCATTATGGCCTGCCGTACCTGCACCAATCACAGCAGCATCAACATAACGAATGGATTTTTGAGAGTCTATTGCAGGTTTTGTCATGATAATCCTTGTATTAGGTTATAAATAATTTATGGAGGCTATGCCGCAAACACAGGTAATACCTTAGATTTTTATAAAGACTGCATTGTGCTTAAACAAGGTATTTAAGATAACCATTACGATAAGGTGTCAAGAAGTCTATCGGCATAGTCCTTAGCACGCAAATTACGCTGAGCGTGGGTCAGTGTGCCATTTTTATCAAACACAAAAGCAGAGCGCACCAGGCCTAGAGTTTTTTTGCCATACATATTTTTTTCTTTAATCACATCGAAGTGCTGGCAAAGATTTTCATCTGTATCACTGATGAGCGCAATTTGAAGATGGTGTTTTTCGATAAATTTCTTATGCGATTCAATACTGTCTCTAGACACCCCGATAACCTCGTAGCCAAGCGCATCAAATTCACTAAGTTTGGCGGTAAAGTCAGTCGCCTGAGTGGTACATCCGGGCGTATTATCACGTGGATAGAAGTAAATAATTAAGCCTTTCTCCATATTCTCAACAAACTGATCAAGTACTACTTCGCTCTCTACCATGTCATCATCTATGCTTTGTACCATAGGCATTGGGAAGTTAGGTAGGGTAATCATTTCGTCAGTGGGTTTGGCCATTTTGTTTTCCTTATTTACTTAAATGAATTTATTCATCTACATTTATTAATCTAAAAGGCAGTTATTGTTTTTAGAGTAGTTTACCTAAGATTGAGTAATGACTCAAAGCGTCGCGTGTAAGCGTTAAGTAAACCTTTAAGGTATAAAAAAAGGCTGACATAGGTCAGCCTAATTAAAACAGGTCAATAGTCAAAAAATGATCCACAGCTTAGCTGCGCATTAAAGCCCTAAAGGCTATGCCCATAAAGACTTAGCCTTTAAAGACTACGCTTTTGGTTTTTGAGGGGGATTAAGCTTTAAGCCTTTGGTGCACTGTTGTAATTCATTTTGCATGTTTTTGGCATAAGACAACTTTGAGGGGTCTTTACCACTTTGTGCGTAGCTCTCAATTTCCCACATTTGACCCAAAGTCATTTTACTGCGCACATTGACGGTGCAGCTGCATAATTTTTTGGCTGTGGCATTGTCCGCTACTTTATAACTTACTGTACCTTTGACGCACTGATCAATTTGATCTTGCTTGATATCTAAGGCTTGAGCTGGCGTGATAAACATAGCCGCAGAAGCGCCAAGCGCGAACAGAGGCAATACTTTTTTTGTGATAAACATCATAAACGAAAATCCTTTGAGGGCAACAGGTAGTATTAAAAGAAAGCGCAGTTTTAAGAAAGATTAGCCAGTACAACACCCTCTTTGCTTAAATTTTTATAACATAACTGCAGCATAAAGACCGCAATCCGCTTGGTCTTATGCCTAGCTAATCTAACAGCATACCTTACCAAGCTCATAGTGAGATTGATAATGAATTTTGCTATCCAGTTGCAAATAAATGTTACTAGGCCGTTACATAACGGCCAACGCCAATGCGATAAAGCCATTTTATTAGCCGGCATAACGGGTAGGGTCGGCCAATCCGGCATCACTAAAGCCTCTTTTGCGCAGAGTGCAGCTGTCACAGATACCGCAAGCTCGGCCTTCGCTGTCAGCTTTGTAACACGAAATGGTTTGCGAGTAGTCTACACCCAATGAGTTGCCGAGCTGAATGGTCTGTGCTTTGCTAAGCTTTTGTAGTGGTGTCTGGATGTGTAGTTTGTGGCCGGTCACTCCCGCTTTGGTGGCTAAGTTTGCCATCACTTCAAAGGCTTCGATATATTCAGGGCGACAATCTGGATAGCCTGAATAGTCGACTGAGCTTACGCCAATGACGATGTGGTTGGCATCGGTAACCTCTGCGACAGCTAGCGCGTAGGATAAAAATATGGTGTTGCGCGCAGGGACATAGGTGTTCGGGATGGCTTGGTTGTCGATGTCATCGGTATGCGTTGGGAATTTGTCCGCATCGCCATCTGGAACGGTCATATCATGGTCAGTTAATGAAGAGCCGCCTAACTGCGCAATATCGATATCGATGATTTTATGATTGACGCCAGCTTGGCTAGCGATGCTTTTGGCTGCGACCAATTCACTGTTATGACGTTGACCATAGTTAAAACTCACAGCCGTGACTTTGGCATAGCGCGCTTTTGCCCAGTATAAGCAAGTGACAGAGTCTAGCCCGCCTGAGAGAAGTACCACTGCGTTTTGCTGAGAAGTATCTTGGCTTGCGCCACTGTTAGAGGGTGAGGTTAAAGCATCTGCTGAGGCATCAGTCATAAGGGTGTCCTAAAAGGCTTAAACAATTAAAAATGGCAGTTATTAAAATAACAATGGGGCAATAAAAACCGTCTATTTTAACAAAAATGACGCCGCTGGGGGTGTCTTGTCCGGCAGGGTTTAATCAAAACGGTACATATCCATGCCTAAGCTATGATGTGACATGCTTTCATGAATGACCGAGACCCGTTGGCCGCAGCCCAGCGCAAAAAATAGGGGCAGTAAATGCTCAGCACTGGGGTGAACCTGCTCCACTTGAGCGAACTGCTGCCAATCTAAAGCCGACGGAATGTCCGTCTTTAACTGGTGCAGTAGCCAGACTTTAAAGGCTTTGGCACTGGCATCTTCACTAGAAGCGTTCCAACTTAAGGCCGCCAGATTATGGGTGATACTGCCAGAACCAATTACTAAGATTTGCTCATGGCGAAGCTGCTCAAACAAGATGCCCAATTGATAACAGGCATAAGCGTCGAAGTGCTTGGGTAATGACAGCTGCACAATGGGCACATCAGCTTCTGGATATAGATGAAGAAGTGGTACCCATACCCCGTGATCTAAAGGTCGCAGTGGATTAAGACTGTTGATGACGCCCATTTTATTAAGCTGATTTGATAGCGACTCGGCCAGCTCAGGATGGCCTAAAGCAGGGTATTCAATGCGATTAAGCTCATGACTAAACCCTGAGAAATCATGCCAGGTCTGCGGTGTAGGGTTACTGGCAATCTCAAGGGTTTGAGTGACCCAGTGTGCTGACATAATCACAATAGCTTTGGGTTTGGGTAGGTTTTGCCCAGTACGCGCCAGCGCATTTGTGGTGGCGCTTTTTTCAAGCGCAAAGGTAGGCGCCCCATGCGAAATAAATAGCGCCGGCAATGTGGCCAGCGCTTGCATAGAACGCACTTTTGGCTTGTGACTGTTAGTGACTGGCTCAAAGCTTGTGAGCCTTGTGATGGCAGTCACTGGGCTAAAGGTTGAGCTGTGGGTACGATTTGAATGTGTCATAAGCTAATTATGGGGGCGGGCAGCATTTTTTAAAGTTGAGGTGATGTTTGCCATACATTACCTTGATCGTGCGCTCTTTGAGTGCTAATTACCGCGGTGATAAGGGTGATTGTTATTGATACTCATTGCTCGATAAAGCTGCTCCATCAATACCACACGTACCAAGGGATGGGGCAGGGTTAATGGTGATAATGACCACTTAAAGTCCGCTGCGGCCAGTACCTCAGGTGACACCCCATCAGCACCGCCAATCACCAATGCCACATCGTCACCAACTTGCATCGCTTCACTGAGCTTATCGGCTAACTGTTCGGTCGATAGCATCTTACCCTTAACGTCGAGCACCCAAAGCTTCTCACGTGAGTTACTTTGATGGGTGGCCAAAATGGCTTTTCCTTCCTGCTCACGATACTGCGCTAGATTGGCTTCTGAGGGGTTTTTGGCGCGTTTTGCAGCGGCCAAATCGACCATTTCGGTAGTCAACATCGGCTGAATACGTTTGTGATACTCATTAAACCCAGTATCAATCCATTTAGGCATTTTACTGCCGACACTTAGAATTCGTAATTTCATAAAAAAGCCTTAATTAAGCCTTGTGCTAACACTCAAGCTAACTGGGAGTACTAAACTCCAATATCTGCCATACTGATCAAAACATAACAATGCATGCCAATGCATAGCAATACCTAAAGCCAATTGAAATAATAAAACCTACGGTTTTAAAGGTCAGTTAACCCGCTTTTAATAGCGAGTTAATCATCATTAGCCAATAACGCACAAAGCTGATACGCTGAAAAAAGTCAACCGGACAAACGCTAAAATAGCCAGTTATCCACAGAGAAAAAAAGACCCATGGGTCAAGCTGTGAAACATTAACTTATTTTATACATTTTGCGCCCAAAAAATTTGATTAGAACAGCATAAAAACAATTATCTACATAAGTATTTGATTTTTATGTAAAAAATAACTGTATAAAAAATGAACAATTTTACCTAAAGCCCTAATGGCTCTAGGGTATCAGTTGTCAAACACCCAGTTATCCACAGAGTTATCCACAGCATATGGGGAAAAGTCCGCACGCCCTTGTCTGGCATAGCTTACAAGCAACTTATCAAAGTTTGGAAAAAATGGCATGGCGCTACAAAAAATTAATAAATCTGCCAAAAAATATAAAAAACCAGTATTTTCAAGGCTGTTAAGGACTATTTTTGGCAGATGTTTCACGATGATGACAATACTAAAAGTGAATTGTTTTTTTTGTTTATGGGTTAAAAACGATGGCGTATTAGTCTTTAGTGTAGATCAAATCCCATACCCCATGACCTCTATCGATGCCACGTTTTTCAAATTTGGTCAAAGGACGAAAGTCAGGGCGCGGCGTAAAGTTACCTTCGCCTGCCGTATTGGTCAGCCCCTCAAAGTTATCGAGTACCTCTAACATCCAAAACGCATAATGCTCCCAGTCTGTTGCCGTATGGAACCAGCCACCGGTTTTAAGTACTCGGGTGACAATTTGCATGCGCTTGGGGCTTACAAAGCGGCGTTTATAATGGCGCTTTTTTTGCCATGGATCGGGGAAGTACAGCTGAATACGGTCAATATGATTCTCAGGCAGCTGCTGCATTAGGGCGATGGCATCACCGTTGATAATCTTAAGGTTACTTAGACCTTCCTCGTCAGCGGTAAAGGCACATTTACCGATACCCGGCTCATGCACTTCAATGCCCACGAAGTTACGCGTGGGATCAGCTTTGGCCATCTCAATCAGTGATCCCCCCATACCAAACCCAATCTCAAAGGTCAGCGGTGCATCTGGGCCGTTAGGGGTTTGTTGCGTATCAGCAAATAAAGCGCGCAAGTCTGTGATGTCCTCAATAAGGCCTTGGCCTCTGTCATCCATCGTATTGACGATATACTTGGCATAAACAGGATCAGTTAGGGCTTGCTCGGCATTTTTGTTAAGGTGGGTACGGCGCTTCATAAAGGTTTTGATGAGGCGCGGGTAGGCGGCGTCATTGGCTTCAGAGGTTTGTGAGTTGTCTATATTTGGGGTGTTTGGGGTAGTCTCAGCGCTCATATTAAAAAAATCGTCCACTATTGGCGTTATAAGAGTAAAGATATTAGCAGCAGGCAAAGACGGTTGAAAAACCACAGCCTGGCTAAAAAAATCAGTCATTTTGGCGTATTATAACGGTTATCTCCCTATAAAACGATGCGCAAACCTCGATAGTTTGCGTGTACTTAGCATGATAGATGTTTATACAAGGCTTAGCCGGTATGTTGTTTATTGAAGAGACCTCGCCACCGCCATTTTATCAGCCTAAGCTTAGTGCTGAGCAGCGTACTCAGCTGGATAAATGGTTCATTGGTAAGCGATCGCAAGCTTATTATTTAAAACGCTTTGCTCAGTTTGATGAGCAAGGCTATTTGTCGCCCAAATGGAACTGGGCGGCATTTATTGCCACCTTTGGATGGCTGCTGTATCGCAAGCGCTATTTGGATTGTATCGTATATACCGTAGCGGGCTGGTCTTTTATTCAGCTTAATGTGGTTATTGTGTTGGTTGCCTTTGAATATATGTTTATGCCGCTTGTGGCGCATGGCTATCAGATGGGGGTGCGGGCTTTCATTGCGTTGGCGATTTGGATTTTTTGGTCAGTGATGGTCGCACGCTGGGCCGATGCTTATTATTATCGTATGGCGCGCCGAGAGATTGCGGATGTATTAGAGGATTATCCTCGAGCCCCTGAGCAGCAAAAAGCGCATTTAAAAAAGGAGGGCGGCGTTAGTGTGGTTGGTCTGGCGGCCTCTTTTGGGCTGTTTTTATTCCTAATAACCGTTATCCAGCAGCAGTTTTTGCCCTTATATGCCAAGCCTAAAGCCACAGGCATTATTCAAGAAAGCTTTGGGCTTACCCGAGTCGCCACTGCCCAAGTGGAAGCCGCTTATCAAGCCCAAGGCCAGTGCCCGGTCGGGATGTCTGTTGACAGCATGGCACAAAATATCCGTTTTGAAGTAGTCGCGCAGACCCCGGCCTTGGGTAATAAATCCAGTAGCTGCGTATTGATGGCCAGTCTCACTGGGGTGCCATTTCCCAATCGCAATCTTAATGGGCAGCGCTTTATTATGTATCGTCCCTCAGCCGATAAGCAGGGCAAATGGCAATGCATCAGTACTTTAAATGACAAGCAGCGCCCTGCGATATGTCAAAGCAGCTAAATAAACCCAGTTGAAAATCAGACAACCTGGCCTGCTAAGAGCTGGATTTATGAATGCCCACTGCGGTTTCTATTTCATTTAAGTCCAGCTTTTTGCCCTCTGAATGATCAGAGTCAAATAAGCTTTCAAGCTCCATCATAGAGGACTGTACTGAGGCAATCATCTTGGCCTCATCTTCATAAATGGCCTGCTGCTGTGCCAACAGTTTGTCATCATAATCACGAAAGGCGGTGATGGTCTCGCGCGCTTTTTGAGGAGAAATACCAAGCAGCTCAAGCGACTCACGTGACATATCTAGCGAGGATAAGTAGGTTTCGCGCCAAATGTGAGTAATACCAATCTCTCGCAAACGGTAAAAATGGGCCCGGTTACGCGCACGTACTAGGATTTGAAGATGCGGATAATTGGTATGCAAGTAGCGGGCAGTGGCAATAGAGCGCTCGATATCATCAATGGCAATGATAAACAGGCGTGCCTTCTCAATACCGGCAGTACGCAAGATTTGCGGATTTTGCGGGTTACCATAATAAACTTGGTTACCAAACTTACGCACGAAATCCACTTGGTTGGCTGAGCTTTCAATGGCGGTAAATTCGATATTATGCATGCGCAGTACGCGGCCGATAATTTGTCCGACACGGCCAAAGCCTGCGATAATTACCGGATGCTCATGGTCAGGGATGCTGTCATATTCACGGTCTGGCTGACCTTTATCAAATCTGGGCTCACCGAATTTTTCAAGCAGCATAAATCCAATAGGGGTCAGTGCCATAGAGATGGTCACAATCAAAGTCAGTAGATTGGCATGCTCTGGACGCAGTACGTTTGAATTGGCCGCCGTGCTAAATAACACAAAAGCAAACTCACCGCCTTGAGCCAAAGTCACCCCCAGACGAATACTGGTTGGTAAGCGGTTGCCTAATAAGCGGGCAATAATGGTAATCACCCCAAATTTAATCACCATTAAGGCAATGGCCGCGCCAATGATAAAAGCGGGGTGCGCCAAGATAAGTTTGACGTCGGTGAGCATACCAACGGACATAAAAAATAGACCCAGCAGCAAGCCTTTAAAAGGCTCAATACTGGCTTCAAGCTCATGGCGGTATTCAGAGTCGGCCAGTAGTACACCGGTCAAAAAAGCACCCAATGCCATAGATAAGCCAATCTGCCCCATCAAAATAGACACGCCCATGACAATAAATAGCGCCACGGCGGTCAGCAGCTCATTGGCACCACTTAAGGCCACGAACTTGAAAAAAGGGCGTACAACATAACGGCTGACTAAGAATAAGCCGCCAAACACTGCCACCACTTTACCAAAATAAATTAAGTCATAAGTCTGCTCACGCACCCCAGATAAGAAGGGAATGGCAGCCAGCAGAGGAATAACCGCAATGTCTTGGAACAATAAGATGGTAAAGGCTTCGCGTCCATGGGTGCTCGACAGTTGCTCCTTTTCGGTCAATACTTGTAGCACAAAGGCAGTAGAAGACAACGCCAGACCAAAGCCGACAATAAAGGCGGTGTCTAATTTTAAGCTGCTAAATTCATACAGCAGCCCCATTAACAATAAGCCTGTCACCCCAACTTGCAAGCCCCCGAACACAAAAATCGAGTGACGCAGTGCCCAAAGCCGTGAGGGCTGCAGCTCAAGTCCGATGACGAACAACAGCATGACCACCCCAAACTCAGAAAAGTGCATTAAGCTTTCGGCATCACCGGCCACATCAAACACACTCGGACCCAGCAGCAAGCCAGTAATCAGATAACCCAGTACAGTTGAGATATGCAGCCGCTTGCCCAAAGGTACCAATAACAAGGCGGCACCTAAAAAGATGGTCGCTTGTAACATGAGACTGGGTTGAACAAGGGAGGCTGCAATCATGTAGGATCCTTATTTGTAGAGCAGTGGCGGTAAGCTTAGGGCAAGCAAGTGATAAAATAAGTGATAAAAGAGGTATGTCGCAACAGTGATGGTTACTATTCAAAGCCTCTTAAAACGTAAGCGTGCTTCAAAAATTGAAATAATAGCCACAAACAGTGGGCTATTTTTTGCGATATACTTTCCAAACGCCGTTATCGGCTAGGGGATTACTGTAAGCATCATTGCGTTTTTTTCTGGGTTTTTGACGGCTATCGACAACCTTGAAGTCCGGCAGGGCATGGACAATAAGTCCAGTACGATAAAAACGAATACGCTCAGGATCAAGCAGCTCGCCCTTGTCATTGCGACAAAACACATAAGCACGCAGATCAATAAACTCTCGATGTGCAACCAGCCGCGCCGTTTCATCATTGGCCAAGACTTTTTCTAGACGTAGATACTCATTTTCAGTAAACTCACCGCATTTTTCGATAAGTGCGCCCACCGAGCCAAAGTTTTTGGATTCTTTGGCACGAGTTTTGGTCAAATGTAGCCGCTGCACGTGATAGATAAATTGTGGAATCTCTAAACTTGCAGGCAAAGGCAGATTATCAGGCGGCAAATAGGCTGCCGGATAAAACTGCAATGCTCTTTGTATCAGCGGCTTCCATCGTGCATGATACGCGGCAACTTCGTCTTTATTGCCCTGATAAATGGGCATGTCACGCACTTGAGTTATAATATCTGGCGGAAACTGGTCATGACGAAACGCGGCAATATCTGCCTGCAACCCTGAGAGTAATTCTTTAGCAAGTGATTTACCCTCCTTAGATAAAGGATCTGGGATAATATCTTCGGGAGCGACAAAAGGTGCAGAGCGTCTTGACATAATTGATATAGGTTCATTATTAAGAGGGTTAAAACCATGTTATCATAGCCGAGCAATCTAATTGCGTTTAGTCTGTTATATTATTTTGACGACATACGCTAGATAATAAGCTTTTACCCCGGTTATGGGTGGTGGTGATCTCACAGTAGCCTGTCAGTAGTGGCCAGAAAAACAGCACAATACAGACCAATCAATAAAATTCGACTTAAGCGCGAATGATAGGGTCCATATTATTGGCTTTTTTAACAAACTGGAAATTATTTTAAGAACTATGTTGAGATAACTCAACTTTAATTTTTATAAGAGATGATGCCGCTGTGCAGATTGGCGCTAAGGCGCTAGGTGTCATGATAGCAATTGGCATCGAATCAATTGCCCTAACCCCTAATCAACCCCAATTTAATAATCTATCAAGCACTCTGATTTAACCCTCAATCATTAAAGCCTTGTAAAACCAAGTGAGATAAAAGATGTCCATGAAACCTGTCGTTGCCTTAATAGGTCGCCCAAATGTGGGTAAATCGACAATATTTAACCAAATGACCAAAACCCGTCAAGCCTTAGTCGCTGATCTGTCCGGACTCACCCGTGATAGACAGTATGGTGATGCCACGTATAACAATAAGTCTTTTGTTGTGATTGATACCGGCGGTATTGGCGAGGCTGATGATGGCCGCGGTAGTATTGATGACTATATGTCCGCACAATCGCATACCGCCATCCATGAAGCAGATATTCTCGTGTTTGTGGTTGATGCTCGTGCCGGTATGATTGGCGCTGATGCTGAAATTGGTAAAATGCTGCATACCTTAGGCAAGCCGGTATACCTGGTGGCCAACAAAATTGATGGCGTCCATGATGCTGCGCCCGCTGAGTTTTATGCATTAGGATTGGGTGAGCCATACCCTATGACAGCCAGTCATGGCCGAGGTATTGCCAACTTACTTGATGACTTAACTGCCGATATGCCAGAGGATGTGGAAGAAGAAGATCAAGGGGGGCTGAAGCTTGCAATTATCGGTCGCCCGAACGTGGGTAAATCCACGCTGGTTAACCGCATGCTTGGTGAAGAGCGTGTTGTGGTGTATGACATGCCAGGCACCACCCGTGACAGTATTTATATCCCCTTTGAGCGCAATGGCAAAAACTACGTACTTATTGATACTGCCGGTGTACGTCGCCGTGGCCGTATTGATGAAAAAGTTGAAAAATTCTCAGTAATTAAAGCCCTACAAGCCATTAAAGATGCCAACGTGGTCGTCGCTGTCATTGATGCCCAAGAAGGTATTGTCGATCAAGATTTACATATGCTGGGTTATGCGCTAGATGCTGGCCGGGCTATGGTGGTGGCAATTAACAAATGGGATGGGCTATCAGAAGACAAAAAAGAGATGATACGCATCGAGCTTGATCGCCGATTTAACTTCATTCCGTATGTCAAAGTACACTTCATCTCAGCGCTACATGGTACCAACGTCGGTAACCTATATCCATCGATTCATAAAGCTTATGCCTCATCGATGTTCAAAGTATCGACCAATCGTTTGACTCAGATTCTAGAAGATGCTGTGGCCGCAAACCCGCCACCTATGTCAGGTGGGCGCCGTATTAAGCTACGTTATGCGCATTTGGGTGGTCATAATCCACCGATTATCGTTATCCATGGTAATCAGACAGGCTCCCTGCCTAAAAGCTATCAGCGTTATTTAGAAAATGAGTTTCGTAAGGTGTTTAACCTAGAGGGCACGCCATTAAAGGTTGAATTCAAGCTTAATACCAACCCTTATGCTGGCAAGAAGACCACTTCATCTAAGAAGCTAAGACCTGGGGTCTCCGAAGCCCGCCAAAAGCGCCGCAACATGAAGTACAAAAAAGGCTCGCATAAAAAGTAGCACCCTTGAGCTTTAAAGTATAAAAAAAGGGGCGGTCATAGACCGCCCCTTTTTTGTGCGTTACGCTCTATCTCGCGTTAGAATAAGTTGCTAAACCATTTTACCACATGCTGCCAAGCACGCTTAAAGATACCAGCTTGTTCCACATCTTCAGTGGCAACGATAGGCACAGAGGCCACAGACTTTCCATCTACTACTGCCATCATGCGGCCGATCTCTTGGCCTTTTTTGATGGGGGCTTCTACTTTATCTGAGATGTTTACCACAGTGCTGATTTTATCCGTCTGGGTCTTAGCGATTAATACTTTTAATGCTTCACCAGTGGCTGCTTTTACTGAATCTTGCTTGCCAAAATAAACAGGCACTGAGTCTACAAACTGATTGGCAGGTGCAACGACTTTAGTGTCGAAGTGACCAAAGCCCCAGTTTAATAATTCACGTGACTGATCGGCACGTGCCTGCATGCTTTTGCTGCCCATAATGACAGAAATTAGACGCATGTCATTACGCTTACTTGACGCGGCTAAACAGTAGCCAGCAGCATCGGTATGCCCCGTTTTTAGGCCATCAACAGTGGGGTCGGTACGCAATAGGGCGTTACGGTTACCTTGAGTGATGTTGTTATAAGTGAACTCTTTTTCAGAGTAAAGCTTATAGTAATCACCACCTTGCTTGATAATAGCGCGTGATAATATGGCCAAGTCGCGTGCAGAAGCTCTGTGACCTTCATCTGGCATACCGGTGGCGTTGACAAAATGGGTGTTGGTCATGCCTAAGGCTTTGGCTTCTGCGTTCATGATTTGAGCGAACGCACTTTCGCTACCAGCAATGTGCTCAGCCATAGCCTTTGAGGCATCGTTACCTGACTGGATAATAATACCGCGTAGCATATCAATAGCCGGGGCGCTTTTATTGACCGGCACATACATACAAGACTGATCGCTGGTACCGCGACACCAGGCGCTTTCTGTCATTAATACGGGGTCAGTCTCTTTCATTTCACCCGACATCAGCTTCTTTTCAATGATGTGACTGGTCATCATTTTGGTAAGTGACGCTGGAGGAAGTGGCTGGTCGGCATTTTTTTCTGCCAAAATGACTCCCGTATCATAGTCCATCAAGATATAGGCGGTGTTGTCCATTTCAGGTGGGGGTACCGGAGCCGTCGCTGCTAATGAGGCACTAGATAGCAGCAGCATACTAGAGCCTAAAAATAGAGATTTAGCCGTTGATAAACGGGTTACTGATTGAGTTTTATCTAATATAGGTAACAGCTGGGTTACAGGAGCAGTCATATCTAAGACACCATATTTGGTCATAGGTTATTCAGTGGTAGAGTAGGCCTGTCAATGAACCAATAGCAGACGCAGGCAAGATGTGTGGCTTATTTTTTAAAGCAGAGGCACAGTAGGCGAGCTAGCATAGTGGTATCAGAGGCTTTTGACTACATCTGAATGAATCTAAATTGGAGGTAAAGGTTTACTATGTTAAAAATACCACATAACAGAAGAATCAAAGCGTTAGGTTTGGCCACAGATGCTTTATTAATTAAGTGCCGTTGCAAAAACAGCGCCCATTACTAAAGCTTGAGGTCAAACGAGAGTGTATATTAACAAATTGCACAAATGGGTTAAACAAATAAATTAGCAAATAACCTTTAAATTAAAACCCTTAGGATAGCAGCAAGGTTGTTTTTATGATTTATTATCTTTAGAGCCTCTGTGCTCTAATTTTGGATTCATTATCTTATAAAGCGGATATAAAAATAAAAAAGGGCCGATAATTTATCGACCCTTTTTTTATGTGCTATGTAGTGTTATGTGGCTATGTATTTTAGGTGATTGGCTAAAAGCGAGTATTGGCCAAGTCTTTACAAAGTGCTAAGTTCTCATCACGTGAATAACTCAATGTCCAGTCGCGCATACTTGATAAAATGGCTTTGTAATCTTGCTGCGTAGATAAATATTGGATTGCTGCTTTTGGATTTTTAATAGACGGCAGCATTTGTTTTAATTGGTTGTTATAGGTTCTACGAAAGTTAGTTTGCTGCTGGCGATTTAACATAGGCGGGCACACCTCAGACAATACTTGTAAGACGGCAATTTCATGCTTAGTGGCATTAGCACCGGTTAAATCTACAGGGATAGTGGTTTGAGCCGCTTGAACAAGGGCTGAGGCAAAAAAAGTAGCACTGCCTATTAACGTGGTGAAAATCAGTTTGCGTGCACTATGGGTTAATGTCTTAGATAGAGTGGTAGCACTCAAACATTGGGTCATTAGGTTTTTCATAATCTTCATCATCATCTTATTAAGTGATAAGGCATATGTATCAACTTAAGTGTCAAAAATTGATTGTAGAATAAAGTAAACATTGAAAACAATTGGGTCAAATCTAGCGCGCCACTTAACGTTTATTTTGATAGGTCTATTTTATAGTTTTAGTTTTGATCACGTTATCGCTTTAATGACCAACGGGGCGTCAGCCATAAGACTATCTATAGCTATTATCACACGGTTTAAGGGGGGTGATGTTTAACAAGTGTGACCGTATTTTTTTAAAGCGTAATTTGTATTGCTGCACCGCCAGTGGCTGTAATAATTCAGCTGTGGCTGATGAATTCGCCAACTATATTATGGGAGTTTCTAGTTACCCAAGGCTAATCAAGGCGATTTTATGAGTCGGTTTATGTTCCCCACCTTTTAGCTGACCTACTATAAGGCCTTAATTTATTGTAGCAGATTTAACAGCGCTAACCCTAACCTAGCCTTTACGCTATGTAAAGAATCGTTATATCCTTTGCCGGTATATTGACATAAGCAATCAAGTGATTAGGATACTCATTAGTTAGGTATATAATCAGTTATTATGATAGGGTAATGCTCTATCTAAATCATCATCTGTGGGCTTAGTGTTTGTCACAATGAGCAGGCACTTGCTTGTATTGTACACCTTGTTCTAGTTGTCCGCAGCGATAAGCGTCGGCTAATTTATGGCTGTCGCTTGCTGCTGCTATTGTAAATATTTTATAGGGAGGCAGGCATGTCTAATACCACTTTTATAGACACACGAAAAACCACGCAATCACTAAGTGTTAAACCGGCAGTAAGCTCAGTTAAGTTTAAAGGGCTAACCGTGGCAGTGTTGGGCAGCGTATTGATGTTAGCAGGCTGCGCTACTAAGCCTACCTATCAAGCTTCAGGCCCCAGCGTTCAAGTTAATGCGCGCGGTGTACCCAACTACTATCAAGTGAAATCAGGGGATACGGTCAGTCATATTGCTGCGCGCTATGGTCTAAATTATCGTCAAATTGGGGCTTTAAACCGTTTAGACAGTAAATACACCATCTATGCTGGCCAGTGGTTAAAATTGTGGGAAGGTGGTGCTGCAGCACCTGTGGTGACCAATACTCGAAACAATACCCCAGTCTATAACACGCCTGCACCCGTGACTACACCAACTACCCCAAGCTACAATGCAACCGCTACCTCAACCAAAGGCTATGGCTACCCAAGTAGCAACCCAGTGGTTAAAAACTTCAATGCTACAGCAGGCGATATGGGGATGTGGTTTAGTGGCCGTATAGGAGACCCTGTGTTAGCCAGTAAGGGTGGTCAAGTACTCTATGCAGGTAATGGCTTGCCTGAGTATGGTAATCTTATTATGATTCGACATGATGATCGTTATATCACAGTGTATGCTCATAATAATGAGTTACTGGTAAAAGAGGGTGATCAAGTACAAGCCGGCCAGCGTATTGCTACTATGGGGAATTCTGGCCAGACCAATCAGGTCGGTTTGCAGTTCCAAGTTAGAGAAAATGGCACACCAATTGATCCAAGAGCAGTACTGGGGCTATAGTAGCTGTAGCTAGGCATTTTATATGTCATCAGCACCTAATGTTATTTACGAATAATAAGCCCAAAAAAAACACCCCAAGAGTCAGTGGGGTGTTTTTTATTGTGCTATTTACTGGCCGATTACTTTGGATGTCATGGTAATTACATCCAAATTAGCTCATATCAATGCCCATTAGTCAAAGATCTGAATGTAGGCATTGGCACGCAGCTCTTGTAACCAGTCTTCTTGAGCCTGAGGTGCTAAACGTTGATATAAAGCTTCACGGGCAAGATTGCGTTTGATCGTATCGCTCACATCTTTTTCACGCGTATCTTCAACTTTTAGAATATGCCAGCCGAACTGCGACTTGAAAGGAATGGAGTAATCGCCTTTGGGGGTGCGCTTCATCATCTCTTCAAATTCAGGCACCATTTGACCCTCAGCTACCCAGTCTAAGTCCCCACCACGACCGGCTGAGCCAGGGTCATTTGAGTAAGTTGAGGCCAGCGCTGAGAAGTCGGCATCATGGCGCAGCTGCTCGTATAAGTCATTGATTTTTTGTTCTGCCAGCGCGTCACTGTTTTGTTCATCAGTTTTGATTAAGATATGACGTACTTTCCACTGCGGAATAATCATGTTGTCATTATTGCGCTTGTCGACCAGCTTCACCACATCAATACCTTCTGGGGTGATCTGTGGCTCAGTCACTTGACCGACATTTAATGGCGTGATTTGTTTGGCGATATCTGTGGGTAGGCCAGAGGCTTCATGATAGCCCATATCCCCGCCTTGTACTGGCGCTACGTAGTTTTTGGCAATCCCTGCTGATAGCTCATCTAAGACAGACTGAGCATCATCTGTATTCATTAATAAATTTTTGGCTTGTTGAGCGATTTGCAGTGCCGTTTGTTTTTCGCTTTCGGTAATGCGGTTGTAATCATCGCTAAAGGGAATTCGAACGTGGATGGTACGGTACTCTGCGCTTTGTAACCGCTGAGCTTCTGGGGAGGCCAAAAAGGCATCAATGTCTTGCTCAGTGATACGCACACGGTTGGCAACTTGGCTTTGTTGTAGGGCTTTTAAAGATTCCTCTTCAATGACTTGAGCGCGCAAGCTTGCATAGCTGCCAGGCTGTTTGGCATCTAGTGTTTGCTGTAATTGTGATAAGGAGGTTAGGCCTTGAGACTGTGCAAAACGGGCCAAGCTTTGGTTAACCACATCGGCATCAGGACGGATACCTGCTCTTTTGACCATATCTAGCTGCAACTGGCGTAAAATCAAACTGTTTAATACATCATTTTGTAGACGCTGTGCACTGGGAGCAGGCTGTCCACTGGCTTGAATACGGGCTTGCGCTGTGGCCATCGCTGAAACCAGCTGGCTTTTTAAAATAGGGGTGTCGTTAACCAGGGCAATCATGCCATTGGTGCTTTCACGGACTGAGACAGGGGTGTTGGCTGAGGCAGTACTGGTAGCAATGGCAGCCGTATTTGACTCAGTTGTATCGGTTTTAGCATCGGCCGCCTGCGCAGATAAGCTTAAGGTGCCAAGCGTACCTAGTACGGTCGAAACCATTAACGTATGGGTAAGCTTTTTTAGAGCCACTGAATGCGCCGGAGTTGCTGTGATATTGCGAGCATTTTTAATTGCAAGTCGCGAAGTAGTGAGTACTGTCATAAGGAGCCTGTTTTTAGCCTGAGTATGGGTATTTTACTGTAAAAAATGGATTAACTATCAATAAGGGTTGCACTAGGATATCATTAATTTTAAGCACAAAAGTTTCGCTTTTGTCACCGATTAGATTACTTTTTCCAAAGTGTGTCTACCGGCTCATAACCAAGTATTTTATCGTTTAGGTGCTTACTTAATCGACTGCTTCTATCGCCAAAGCCATTGATTCTAAACTCAGCCATGATAGCGCGTGTCGGCTTGTCATCTAAGTTTAAATCATTATAGTAACTGCGGCCATAAATTGAAAATCCATAGCAGCAGTCCTCATAATCTAAGCCTAAAGTGGCATCGATAAACTTGTTGTTACGGCTGTCGTATTGACCTTGGCCGAGTACGCGCCAACTGTCATTAATAGGCACAATAGCAGCGGCCGTTAAGGCAGAAAGCTCAGATTGGTTGGTGAGGCGATCTTCTTTGCGTTCTATCACCCCAAAATTCACCAAACTATTGGGTGTGGGGTTATAACGCACCTGACTGGCGATATAGTTTAGGTTGTTATTTGAGTCCAGTGCGCCGTTGAAGTCAAACCATAGGTTGCGATAAGGCTGTACACTTGAGCGCCATGCAACCCCAGTTGAGTGTGAGTCATAGCCAGCGTCCTCTAAATCTAGCAAGACTTTTGGCTTACTCAAAAAGAACTGATCACCAATACCACCGTCGAAGCGGGTAACCCCCATCGAGTCGATATAGCGATAATTTAGGCCCACAGCGACGTTATTGTTGTCTGAGATACGGTCATGACCTAAAAACCAACTGTCTGCAAATAATTGATCATAATCAATTGAGGCAAAACGAGTATCAAAGTTAGGAATAGCGCTTTGGTCTTCAAAAGGTGAGTAGCTGTATTTCACCCGAGGGGTTAGCAGCTGATAGCCGCCCATGGTGTTATCAAACCAACCAAAGGGGGAGCCTGCCTGATAAAAATTCAAACCTGAATCTATACTAAATTTAGGCACAAAAGCAGATTGATCGTTATCATCTTTAGACACATTGTTCTCTAGGCGGCTTTCTTCATCAAAAGCGGCGTACAAGTGCTGCAAGCTTACCTTGGGTGTCACATAACCCCAAGTTTTTTCGATCGGGTAGCTGGCATTGATCTCGTTATAAACGCGCACACCACTTTTTTCATTCTCTGAGCCGTCATCAATCGATTTTTTGAAGTAGGCGGAGTCATGCACGCCAGTAATGACAAACTTATCTAAGGCATTATTCAAAGTAGGTAAGCGATAATCCACTGTCAATTGCGGCAGACGAGAATAGGGCTTGTCTTTGTCTTGAATGATATTACCGTTGACATCAGTGGCTTCTAAGCTTTGAAAAGTTTCTACCTTGAGCTGCGCATTAATATAGTCATCATAATAATTGACACGGCCACGTCTGGGCAGGTTAAGACGATTTTCTACCAAACCATAATCATCAAAGTCATTGAGATAATCGGGGTCAGATACATAGCTGTAGACGGCATCAGCAGTTAATATAGGAATGGTTTTTGAAGCCCATTGATGCTGATAAAACACGCCAGTACGGTCTTCATCGTCATACTTTTTATCCTTGGGCATATAAGCGGTGGTCAGCTGACCTTGACCATAATCCTCAGTAAGATAACGAAATTCACCGGTTAACATGGGGTTACGGTTACTGTAAATGTCGGTGGTAACCGTCGCATCATAATTGGGCGCTAAGTTTAGGTAATAGGGCACACTAAGCTTTAGGCCGCTGTCACTATCGATGCGGGCATTCGGGGTTAATAAGCCGCTGCTGCGTCTGTCATCAACTGGGAAGTTAAAGTAAGGCAGATACAACACTGGTACTTTACCTAAGCGGAAAGTGGCGTTATAAGCTTCACCGCGGCCGGTTTCGGTGTTGATATCAATGTTTTGTGCTTCAATCTGCCACTTACGGTTGGCAGGGGGGCAGGTTGAGAACATCACCTTTTCAAGCTCGTAATGCGTATTATCCGGCTTATTGAGTCGCTTGGCATAGCCGTGTGCTTGCATGGGGACGCTGGCAAAAGCCACATCATAGGCTGTGGCGGCACTGTTATTGGTGTTATAAGCCAGCTCATCTGCCACCACTATCATGCCTGAACCATCTGTGGCATTTGCATCTTGATTGATGGCCAGTTTTTCAAGACTGGTGGGCTGATTTTTGGGGTTGCTTGGGCCTGATTCCGCTAATAACACCCCACCTTTGGCACCGGCGATACCGGTATTTAAGTCAAGCGCGATTTGGTCGGCGCTGACCATCTTGCCATCTTGCATCACCTCAACGTTACCGGCCAGCTCCACATAAGTGGTGTTGTCATAGTAAGCATAATCGGACTGAGCATATAAGGGTAGGCCGTTGGCTAAAGACAGCCCATCTTGCTGCTGCGATCTTTGAATGGCCTGTTGGTAATTGGCATCGGCGCCAGCACTACTAGGTGTCACCCAGATGCCCTCACAGCGATACGCTGAAGCGCCGTCAGATTGGCTGTTGAAGATTTGCGGAGCAGCAACGGGTGCCATGGCCTGTGCTTCAATAACACTGCCACTTTGGCCTTGCTCGACGCGCTCACGTAGCTCTTCTGCTTGTAATTGATAAAACTGCGCCAAACGCTCTAAGCTTTTTTGTACGCTGTCGTCTTTGAAGCTTGCTGCCAGATTCTTTGATTCATCTACCCGCTTACCGATACTGGAGGCTTGCTTATTTTTATTGATGGCAGCTTGGCCACTGCTTTGCTTGGCACTATTGGGGGTAGCGCCAGCAGGGGTGCTTGGGACAGTTGGTGCCCGTAGATCAGCGTTAGCTTGGGGCACAGGATTAGTTTTAGGCGCAGAATTATTTGTGGCAGTAGGGAGGCCGTCATCAGCGCTTTTTACTTGAATGTAGTCATCTTCAGAGGAGTTGACCTTGGCGATACTGGCGCTGGCGCTTTGGGTCACCCTCGCTTGATTGGCCTTGGCTTGCTTGGCAACAAAGTCTTTATTGGTCAGTGGCGCTTTATTAAAAAAGGCAGGCTGTGGCTCACTCTCAAGCCCCACGGCTTGCAAAGCTTCAGTACTGGCACTGTTCGCTGCGGCAGTAAGCGGAGCTGCTGGCAAATCTACGCTAGCTTCTGTTACAGCTTTATTGACAGTGGTAGGGCGGACTGCTGCAGAGGTTTGCTTGTTAGCTGCAGTGCCTGTTGTCGTATCTGTTTTCGTATCTAGGCGTTTGTAAGTTTTGGTTGAGGCATCAGTTAAAGTCGCCACTTCTACAAAAGTTGACGCTTGAGATACGCTGGCAGTAGGCACCGCTTTAACCGATTGTACAGACGAGTCGGGCTGGGCCTGCGGGCTAATGATAGCACCGTAAGCACTGGGCACGCTAATCAACAGCGGTAAGCTGAAGGCTAAGCGGGTGGTCGTATGCGGACGGCGTGAAAAATCACGGCAAGCACGCAAAATACTGCTATAGAGTTGCGAGTACAGCAAGAGATTACCTTATTATATTGAGTTAAAAAATATATTTTAGCCTAACCGGTATTTACTAAGCTGCAAATAGGCCAGCAGAATCTATCTTACATCAATTTAGCATTAACCATGTTTATGGTGTAATGTACCAAAACCTGTGGCTATTATATAGGCTTGCGCTGCTATAGTGATGATATAAATTTGCAATATCTTATCATAGTCAAAAAAAGGCAAATCAGCTACACTATATGCTTTAAATTTTGCCATTGATTATCAGCACAGGCTCATTGACTGATTATTCTAGTCACAAGGCCCCAAAAAATACCAGTGAAGACGTGTTAGAAGGCAGCGTATTGTGCCGTCCTTCAGTTCCTTTATTATAGCCATATAGATAAAAGTCGCTTAAATTATGACAAATACCACCCCCCAGCCCGTTCAAGCTAACGCGGCAGAGATTTACCATACCCCCAAGCGCTACGAGCAGTTGAGTCAGTTTATTGCAGCGGCGTTTCCGCAGCACACCTTGCGCATCGAAAGCTTACCAGGGGATGCCAGCTTTCGCCGTTATCATAGAGTGTATTTGCAGCAAAAAGAGCAAGATTTTCAAAATGATGCGCAGCTTGATCCAAGTTATATCGTCATGGATGCACCGCCGCAATTAGAGTCTATCGAAAGCTTTGTACGTATCGATAAATTAATGGCGCCAAAAATCAACGTGCCCACCTTACTGGCTCAAGACATTGAGCAAGGCTTTTTGGTGCTACAAGATTTTGGCAGTACAGAATTTGCCCATTTGATTGCCGAGGCCAAAGTAAAGCAGGACACAGGCCGTATCGACGAGCTGTATCGCTGGGCCATTGACAGCTTATTGCAGCTACAGACTTTGGATGTGGCCAAGGCCAAACAAGACTTTAACGTGGCTGATTATGATGCGGCAACTTTAGCGCGTGAAATGACTTTATTTAGTGACTGGTTCTTACCTTATATAGAGGTGACGTTAGATGAGCCTACACACGCTTTATGGCAGCAGTTTACAGATGGGCTGATTGAGCAGTTACTACAGCATCCTAATGTCGTGGTACACAGAGACTATCACAGCCGCAACCTGATGCAAGATCAGTATCACAGCAAGAATCTTGGGGTGATTGACTTTCAAGATGCTTTAATTGGTAGCTATGCTTATGACTTGGTGTCTTTGGTACGTGATGCCTATGTGGATTGGAGCGAAGAGCAGGTAGCGGGCTGGATTGAATATTATTGGCAGCAGTGCCAGCAGATGGGATTGCCCTGTGCCGCTGAGCTTACCTATTTTACCGCACAAGTAAATTTGATGGGCTTACAGCGCCATCTAAAAGTGCTCGGTATCTTTATTCGCTTGGCTCAGCGTGATGGTAAAACGCGTTATTTATCTGATATTCCTAAAGTTTGGCAAGATTTAGTCGTTGAGCTTGACTGGCTGTCTCAACATGCTGATGCTCAAATTCAAGAAATGGTTGCGCCGTTTGCCACGTGGCTACAGCAACATATCGCGCCTAAATTTAAGCAAAAGTTTGGTGAAAAATAAGTCAAGTTGCGGCAATAAAAAAGCCACTTTTAACACTACCCACAAGTATAAGGTTCACAATGAGTACTGTGCAGATGTCTCAAACTCCTCATATTACCCAAGCTATGATCTTGGCTGCAGGTAAAGGCACTCGGCTGCGTCCTTTAACCTTGACCACGCCTAAACCCTTGGTTGAGGTGGGTGGTCAGCCTTTGATTGTATGGCATATTAAGGCTCTAAAAGCGGCAGGTATCACTGATATTGCCATTAATACCTCTTGGTTATCAGACAAGCTGATGTCAGCTTTGGGCAATGGTGAACAATATGGGGTCACCATTCACTGGTCGGTAGAAGAGGGTGAGCCTTTGGAAACAGCCGGCGGTATCGCCAAAGCGCTAAGAGAGGGAGCGTTACGATCTGAGCCTTTTATCTTGATTAATGGTGATGTGTGGAGTGATTATGACTTATCTGGCCTGACTGAGTATCAGTTGACAGCCGATCAACGCGCACACTTATTGATGATTGATAACCCTGTGCATAATCTTAAAGGTGACTTTGCTATTAATAATGGGTTGGCCGGCGAGCACGCGGTTGAAGGTGCTGATAAGTATACCTTTGCGGGTATCAGCGTGGTTTCGCCGACCTTGGTACAAGGTATCGCTGAAGGTCAGGTGGCAGCATTAGCACCTTTATTAAAAAAAGCCATGCTCGGATTTCAAGTGACTGCTGAGGTGATGCAGGCCAATTGGGTAGATGTGGGCACAGCGGAGCGCTTAGACGATATCAACCAAAATCTACAGATACAAGGCACTACTCATCACCCCGGTCGTCCTTAGTCGCGGCTGGATTTTGCTCAGTTGAACTGAGCTGAATATTTCTGGCTCTAAGATAGGCAGCTTTGCTTGCCTGTTGCTGCGCGTCAATCTCTTTTAGTTTTTGTTCTTTTACCTCATCGACCATCCGGCCTAATTTGTCATTGAGCGCCTCTACTTCTTGAGCGGTACTCTTAAATCCTTTTTCCTCAGCCAAGCCATGGGCTTCTGCTTGTGGCAAATCTCGAGACAATAACAGCTGATCGCTGGCGCTACTGGTATTTTTTTCTAGATAGGGTGGCTCAGAGCTTGCACTGCTATATGTCGCAGTGGTATTGGTATTGGCGTTATCCATTTGAGAGGTTTTGTTGGCTTCAGCTTGAAGCGCAGGGCTGGTAGAGTCTGTGTTTGTATTGCTTGACGCCTTGTCAATATTAGAGGCGCTATTGCCTTGACTTGCGCCAGATTGCTGCGTAGCACTGCCCGTATCTTGGTCGGCTTGCTTATTCTGTGCTTGATCGCCTGCCTTATCAGTGCTCTGTGTGGTCTTTTCAATGATTTTTGTGTCACTTAAAGTGGTTAATACCTCAGTATCATTTAACAGCTCATCGTCATTGATTAAAGCTGCCTCCACATTGGTTGTAGGCGTTGATACTAAGCTGTTATCTGCTGTAATGACAGTTTGTTTTTGGCTATTCATGACCACCGCAATGAGTATCAGATGAATGACAACGGCCAAGCTAAGAGCCGGCAGCCATTTTTTAAACTTATCGAACTTTTTAGCGGACATGAATGGTAAATTCCTTGTGTATGCGAGGGTTTATTCTACCGCATCTTAATGATATTTGACTTAATTTGTCATATGGAGCGCTTTGTCAGCCAACATTGTTAGCCAAAAATAGTAGTCTTTTTGATGTGCTTTGCATAAGTTACTCATAAAAAGACATGTTTGATATTTAACCAGAACCTATGCCATATTAAAATGCAATGCCGCATAAAATCCAATCAAACAAGCGCAAAAACCACCAATTTGATATAATCCCACCTTAAATACAGACAGCGAATAGCGATTGATTATGCAAACTAATTTTTCACAGCCACAAACCTTTAATCCTGCTGATATAACCCGTAATGTTATAGATAACAATCAAGATGACATGGTCGATAGCCTCGATAGTGACGAAGAAGACTTAGATTTAGATTTGGATCTTGAGTTATCCGATGAGCAAGAGATAGCCCATAAAGGGGTAAAGTCTGCACGCTTTAAAAAGCTACAAAAGAAGCTGCGTAAACAAGTCTCTCATGCCATCCGTGACTTCAATATGATCGAAGATGGCGATGTGGTGATGGTGTGTGTGTCAGGTGGTAAAGACAGCTATACACTGCTTGATATCTTGCTGTTTTTAAAGCGTATTGCTCCGATTAACTTCGACGTGGTGGCGGTAAACCTGGACCAAAAACAGCCGGGTTACCCCGAAGAGGTGCTACCAAATTATTTGCAGCAGCAGGGCATCCCGCACTATATTTTAGAAAAAGACACCTATAGCGTGGTAAAAAGTGTGGTGCCAGAGGGCAAGACCTATTGCTCAGCTTGCTCACGTCTGCGCCGCGGCTCTTTATACGGATTTGCCAAACAAATTGGCGCAACTAAAATTGCTTTAGGTCATCATCGTGATGATATTTTGGCTACTTTTTTCTTAAACTTATTCCATGGTGGGTCACTTAAGGCCATGCCACCGAAGCTATTAAGTGATGATAAGCAAAATGTATTGATCCGTCCTTTGGCTTATGTAGAAGAAAAAGACATTATTAAGTATGCGCGCTATAAAGAGTTTCCCATTATTCCATGCAACTTATGTGGTTCTCAGGAAAATCTGCAGCGAGCCATGATTAATGACATGCTGCGTCAATGGGATGACGCGCATCCTCAGCGTTTGGCCTCTATCTTTAAAGCGATGCAAAATGTGGCGCCATCACAGCTTGCAGATAGAGAGCTATTTGACTTTGAGAGCCTAACTCTACAAAGAGATGACTCAAAAAGAGACTTTGAGGGCCATAATATTCAAGTGGGTGTGGCCAATGAGTTGGCTGAAATTGGTCTACCCACTCAGCCTGACATCAAGCCTTTTGAGAGTGCAACAGCCGCCAAAAAAATCCCGACCATTAATCCTATTATCGATTAATAAGTGGCCTGTAGTGACAGAGGACAGGTTTTGAGCGGGTATTCATGAATATGAAAAAAGAGAGCTTGGGCTCTCTTTTTTTTGGCTAAGATTTTTGTGAAAAAACAGGGCTTGGTTATTTTTCATCAAAAGAGTGCAGCGGCTGAAAGCTAATCTCAGCTTGGGGTAATTTGCCGACTTCTCTTAAGCGCCAGTTTAATTTGCCCTCGTTACTGACTTGGACATAGTACTTCGACTCTAGACCATCAAGATCAATGTGCGAGGTATATTTGTTGCCTTGAGTGTGGGTTAGTACACCATCTCTGTCTTTGCTAATGTCGGTAGCATGAGAGATGGATAGGTTGAGTTTTTTGGGATAATAAAGTGGGGTGCCATCATGCAGTTTGCCTGACTTTAGGCTATCACTTGGGTAGTGTAGGGTGAAGGTAACCGTACCATCTTTATCAAAAATCATATCACCACTTAAGTCTAAGTCATGAGCCAGCTTATCGCGAGAGACATCCTGATATAAGGTTTTACCATCCATATACCAGTCATCACGAACCACTGTGTCTTTGATTTGTACTGAGTAATACACAAACCACAAACAGGCCACTACGACAAACAATGGCAAGCCAATCACAAAAACGAGGACCATGTAGTTCTTATACCAAGGCTGAGTATCTTGATGCCCAAACTTGACAGGAGACGTGGATTTTTTCATAGCACAACCTTAATCCATATACATAAAAATAAAGTGCCAACCCATAAGCACAAAGCCTATAAAGCTGGCGATTTTTAGCGACTAGCTCAGCTACTGAGAGCTGAGCGGCGCTGTTTTAATTTAACAATGTTATTGGCTGTCTACTTTTGACCTTGAGAGGTAAAGACGTTAGTGCGCGAAGCATGATAATTACCATCTTTACTATCTACATTAAATACCACAGGGATCTCTTTTTGGTCGAGTACTTTAGGATCGGCCACCACACTGACTGGCATATCATAACTTTCACCGGCATCAAGAGGTAAGCTTGCAAATCGGGTAACTAAGCTTAAGCCTTCAGGGGCATCGATAGAGAGCATGTATTCGTGAGACTGCTGGGTTTTGTTAGTCACTTTAATGATATAGCTATTAACAATTTGCCCTTCAGCATTCATTGAGGATAGCTGGTTACGGTCACCACGTACATCAATTTGTAGTGGAACACGGCCAATAAGTGCATAAGCCATAACACCAACGAGTACAGATAATAACAGTAAATAGGCAAATAGTCTTGGGCGTAAATAGCGACTAGGCTCTTTTTCAACCAATTGACGCTCAGTGGTGTAGCGAATAAGCCCACGAGGATAGCCCACTTTATCCATGACCTCATTACAAGCATCGACACAAGCAGCACATTGAATACATTCGACTTGCAGACCATCGCGGATATCAATACCTGTAGGACATACTTGTACACACATCGTACAGTCGATACAGTCACCTAAGTGCTCAGGATGGGTGCCTTTTTTACGGGTTCCACGCGGTTCACCACGGTTATAATCATACGATACGATAAGCGTGTCTTTATCGAACATAACACTTTGGAAGCGGCCGTAAGGGCAGATGTGGATACACATAAACTCGCGCATATAGGCGGCATTAGCATAAGTGGCAAAGGTAAAGATAAACATCGATACCCAAACCCAACCTGGCCAATCAGGAAAAGGAATGCCCCCTAAAGACTGCCAACTGCTGTACATGACAGAAGTACCGGCCACATAACTGACAAAGGTCGTGGCGGTGAGTACTGACATCAAGAACCAAATCAGATAAATCAGCAGTTTTTTAGAGATTTTACTACCAGAGTTAGGCTCTTTATCGAACTTGATACGCTTGTTTCTATCCCCAATAACCCATTTTTCGACATGCTGAAAAAGGTGAACCCAAATGGTCTGAGGACAAGCATAACCACACCAAACGCGGCCAGCATACACAGTGACCATAAACAGGGTAAAGGCGGCAATAATGAAGAAGGCCGCCACAAAGAAGAAATCTTGTGGAAATAAGGTCAAGCCAAAAATATAGTAATGCTGGCTTGGCACGTCGAACCAGATGGCTTGGCGACCATCGTATTTTAGCCACGGTAAAATTAAAAACAATGCTAATAACGCATACATGCTAATAAGACGTATGCGCTGATAAAAACCATCAGTAAATCTGGGGTGGATGCGTTTTTTTGTGGCATCTACATCATGGACTGGGATTTTTTGGGGGGAGGGGGCTGACATAAATGTACCTCTAATATTTAGAATCATTATGCTGGCAAAAGGTAAGCAACGAGAAAGTGGATATCTCTAGAGCCTTAGATACTATTTTAACATTGATTCATAGGTTTCGCTTAAAAGCCAAATTAACTTGTTGATTGTTAATACATATGGATATAACTGATTGGGCTGGTGTGGCCGACCTTTATTGTTCAGGTGACTATTATATAGTTACTCTGTTCTAAAAATACAATCAAAATGTATGTTTAAGTTGAAGGGGCAACCTATTATTTTTAGTGTCAAAGAGTGTATTAAGTTTTAAAGCGCATAAACCAATAAAGGGGGCTGTATTAACAGCCCCCTTTATGTGTTCGTCTCTGACACCAATTTAACAATTAATAAAATTGACAGCTATTTGCTAGTAGCAGCTGCAGGTGCGTTGGCTACCACGTTATTGTGAGACAGTGAATAAACATAAGCGGCCAATAGCATAATACGCTCGTTACCTAGCTTAGTTTCCCATTCAGGCATCACACCACCACGACCGTGACGGATGGTCTCTTGGATGGTCTCGCGATCACCGCCATACAACCAGATACCGTCGGTTAGGTTAGGAGCACCAGCTGCGATGGTACCTTTAGCATCTGCACCGTGACAGATAAAACATTTTTCATCAAAAATTGCTTTACCTTGAGCCACTTTAACCGGATCAAGCTCACCTTTTTCTTGGTTTTTCGAGATTGATAACACATATTCAGCAGCAGCACGAACCCCTTGTTCACCAAGATCAGCACGCTGAGCTGGCATAGGTAGAGGCTGAGCAGGGTCAAGGTTAACATGCCAACCATTATGTAGGGTTAATAGGATGTTTTCAGGTTTGCCACCATGTAACCAATCATTATCTGTTAAGTTTGGATATCCAGGAGCACCTTGCGCTGTAGAACCATGACATACTGCACAGTTCTGTAAGAACAAACGCTCACCTGCCATTAACGCTTTTTGGTTGCCTGAAAGCTCAGTAACATAAGGCGCTAAAGCCACAATACCTGCATCAATCTGATCGTTAAGCTCAGAGGGACGCTCAGACTT
This sequence comes from Psychrobacter raelei, assembly GCF_022631235.3. NCBI lineage: Bacteria > Pseudomonadati > Pseudomonadota > Gammaproteobacteria > Moraxellales > Moraxellaceae > Psychrobacter > Psychrobacter raelei. The sequence goes on along the minus strand of NZ_CP093310.2, from coordinate 2,234,211 downwards.
AACCGGAGCTTTTACTTGCAATGCCGCAAGGCTGGCTAATTGCTTTTGGGCAGTCGGGTTAGGCAAAAAGTTAGTGTTAAAGTTGTCGGTAAAGATTTTATTGTTGGCTTCTAAATCACTATAAAGCTCGTTACGTGAGCTCCAAGGCACAGTTTTGCCCTCAACTTCTACGGTTGATAAACCGTGGAAATGGCTTGGGAAAATCGCTGGGAATAGTAGCCAATAGGCTAGTGCCCAAACAATACTACCGAAGAAAATTACCAGCCACCACTTAGGTAGCGGCTTGTCGTATTCTTGAATAACATCATCATAAGTGTGACCGGTGGTGCCGTCTTCTGCAAGATCTGGCTTATTGCGCAGAACGAAAAGGAGCACACCAAGAATGAATAGCCAGCAGCCAAAACTTAAGATGGTAATCCATGAACTCCAAAATATGCTCATTTTTTATCCTTATTGCGTGAATTAGCGGCTAAAGAGCTGACCAGCTCATCATCCAACGCAAGCTGTGCATCTTCTTCAAAACGCTTCTTGTTATTAGGTGAATAGGCCCACCATGCAATACTGATGAAGGCAATAAATGCTGTCACAGTTGCAATAATTTGTAGGTCACTGATACTCATTAGCGTTGACCCTCCATTGCAGTACCAAGCTGCTGTAGATAAGCCACAAGAGCATCAAGCTCTGTTGCACCTAAAACTTGGTCAGGCGCATTCTCGATATCCTTTTCAGTGTAAGGTACACCAAATCGGTCACGGAATAAGCGCATTTTATCTTGTACTTTGCTGCCATCCACTTCTTGCTTAGCAAGCCATGGGAAGCCAGGCATAACTGACTCAGGCACCAATGAACGTGGGTCGATTAAGTGTTTTTTCTGCCAATCGTCAGAGTAACGTTGACCCACACGTGCTAAGTCTGGACCTGTACGCTTAGAGCCCCATAAGAATGGATGGTCCCAAGCAGATTCAGCAGCGCGAGAGTAAGGTCCGTAACGTTCCACTTCTGCACGTAAAGGACGAATCATTTGTGTGTGACACACATGACAGCCTTCACGGATATAAATGTCACGCCCCTCAAGCTCCAACGCTGTCCAAGGTTGCATAGTGGGGAGGGGTTGGTTTACCCCACCTTCTTCACCAGACTTGGTATCAAAAATTAGTGGAACGATCTCTACTAGTGTTGCAAAGCTAATTGCAATAACAATAAAGATGACCAGCAAGCCTGTGTTTTTTTCAATTATTTCATGAGCTGTACCCGCCATGATATCTCCTTAAGCGATTGCTGGTTTACACGTTAACAGGCTGAGTGTCTTCGTCATCATTGACGATGGGGCTATGATTTGTTGGATCGGCTTCATCCACAGGACGAGCACTTGGCATTTTGATCGTCTTATAAGCATTATAAGCCATCACAAACATACCACTGACGTATAACAAACCACCAAAGGCACGACCGATGTACGGATAATGTGAGAACGTTACTGTTTCAATAAAGTTGTAAGCAAGCGTTCCATCTGGGTTTGTTTGACGCCACATCATGCCTTGACCAATACCTGAAATCCACATAGAAACGATGTAGAAAATCGTACCAGCAGTTGCAAGCCAGAAGTGAGTATTAATTAAACTAATAGAGTACATTTTAGGCTTATTAAATATGCGTGGGATTAACACATATAAAGAACCCATGGTAATTAAACCTACCCAACCTAGCGCACCTGAGTGTACGTGACCTACTGTCCAGTCAGTGTTATGCGATAAAGCATTCACAGTTTTGATAGACATCATTGGGCCTTCGAAAGTTGACATCGCGTAGAACGATAAAGCAACAATCAAGAAGCGAATGATAGGGTCAGTACGTAATTTGTCCCAGCTACCGGAAAGCGTTAGTACACCGTTAATCATACCACCCCATGACGGTGCGAATAAGATAACAGAGAAAACCATCGCCAAAGACTGAGTCCAGTCAGGAAGTGCTGAATAGTGTAAATGGTGTCCACCAGCCCACATGTACGAGGCGATAAGCGCCCAGAAGTGTACAATAGATAGACGGTATGAATAAATAGGACGGCCAATCTGTACCGGTACGAAGTAGTACATCATACCCAAGAAGGCTGCCGTTAAGTAGAAGCCTACTGCGTTGTGACCATACCACCACTGAACCATAGCATCGGTAGCACCACCAAATAATGAGTACGACTTAAATAAGCCTAGTGGAATGGCCATGCTGTTTACAATATGAAGTAAAGCAATAGTGATAATGAAAGCAGCAAAGAACCAGTTCGCCACATAGATATGTGAGGTCTTACGTTTAATAAGTGTACCGAAGAAAACGATAGCGTAAGAGATCCAAACAACAGCAATTAAGATGTCAATTGGCCACTCAAGTTCCGCATACTCTTTAGTAGAGGTGATACCTAAAGGTAGGGTGATAACCGCAGACACAATAACGGCTTGCCAACCCCAGAAGGTAAACCACGCTAAATAAGGCGCGAAAAGTCTGGTTTTACAAGTACGCTGTACGATGTAGTAGGAAGTTGCAAATAAAGCAGAACCACCAAACGCAAAAATAACCGCGTTAGTGTGCAGCGGTCTTAAACGGCTAAAAGTTAGCCAGGGGATATCAAAGTTAAGGGCAGGCCAAGCTAACTGTGAGGCGATAAACACCCCAAGACTCATGCCTATAATCCCCCAGACGATTGTCATGATAGTAAAATATCTGACAACAGTGATTTCGTAATCACGATCGACTGGAGAGACTGCTGTGTTATTTATACTCATTGGAATATTTCCTTTACAGCCTTAAGTATCAAAGGTTTCAACCAAAAAGAGCCTGAAAAAGAACTTAATTCTGAATAAGGAGGCAGGAGCAAAACCACGCCTGGTGTAGACACTATTGCAGCAATTAAAGTTAATAATGGCTCAACTTATGAGGGGTAAATGTGACAGTAACCCTCTCATTTGTTTGGCTGTTATACCTGATGTTATCTAAATATGAAGCTATTGTAACGCATAGGATACAAAATATCATCTGACGAAACAGTCAAATACAAAAAAACCCGTAAAATTTTTATGGGTAATCTTCAAGAATCTGTGCAGTAGCCAGGGCTTGATATAAAGATTTATCTAAGATTCGCTTAAGATTGGGTGATGCTATCGATATATTTGTAACAATAAAGTGAGCTGTGCATTTAAAAACACACCGTACCTTTTTTATTTTTTGCTACAATTTCGATGGCTACTTACTTAAGCTTATTTCTTCTATAGCTATTAATTGCTATAGTGATTAAAGCGAGCAATGACAAGTTTGCTCTTAAATAACGGGTATCAATGTTACTGTCCTGACTATATAACTTAATAGATAAATAGTTATATAAAAAGGTCCCATAAGTGATATTTTAACTTTATTTTTAGGTTAACTCTATTTTTTATTTGAAAAGGAAGAATTTTATGGCAGTTTTTTTAACAGATGAATGGTTTAACGAAGTTGATCGTCTAACCAAAGAAGCAGGAGAGTTAAATCTTCCGCCAGCTTTAGCAAACATGAAGCTTAATTTAAAGGTCACGAATACCGCCAATGGCGATGTAGATGCCTCTTTGGTGGACGGTGTCTTAAAAAAAGGTGCGTCAGATGCCAATACCACAATTAATATCGATGAAGAGACTTTAAAAGCAATCGCTTTAAAAGGCGATATGAATGAAGCGATGAATGCCTTCATGTCAGGTAAAATCCGTATTGATGGTGATATGGGCCAGGTCATGGCGCTACAGACCACCAAGCCTTCGGCTGAACAAAAAGAGCTGTTCAAAAAAATCTATTCAATGACCGAGCAAGGCTAATAGCTTTTAAATTAACAGCAAAAAAAAGAGCTTAGGATAATTTCTAAGCTCTTTTTTTGTCAGGATTTTTAATGAGCCACTGTGTCATAAAAATCTCAACAATCAGTGCAGCTGTTGAAACGGCTCAATTAAGCAATAACTAGGCTAAATGCACTAAATAAAACATAAGTAGCATGCCTGAGAGTAAAAAGCTTACTGACATGATGCTAATAGAGTCAGCAACTTTGGCACCAAAGATTAGCTTAATGTGTTGATGAAGATTAGGCTGAGTGGCAAAAATACCATGGGCATGAGTAGGGGCTGATAAAGGCGCATCAGGGTTAGAGACTGAGCCAACCTGAACCTCTTTACTAGAAAAAGCAGCTAACGTAGAGGAGGGCTGTTGAGGTGTTGAATCATTAGAAGCTGATTGGTTACTAGAGTATAAATTTTGAGTGGCCAGCAAGTCTGTATCAGGCGTCTTGGCATACAGTTTGGAGGGTTTGATAGTAACGCAAGGCACTGTTTCTAGAGCTGATGTTTTTAAAGGTGAGGTAACATCTTCTTGAGCAGACATCTTGTCTACCGCTTGCAAGGTGTTACTTTGAAGCACAAGGTTATGGCTCACAGTACTATTACCCATAATACTATGCTCCGCCTTAGCTGAATAAGCAGAAAAAGGTAGGGTTGCGGGCGCCGTAGTAAAGGTTTTGTTTGGCGTAGAGACTTTCATAGGCACACAATTATGAAAGGGATAAGACACGATGACTTATTTTCTTTCATTGTAGAGAAGTTGATTAATACTAACCTGAATTTATTAACATTGTAAACAGCGTCTTTGTTGCAATTATTACAAGGGCAATCTTTTTTGTATCAGAATGTGTTATGAGGCTTTTTTTGGCTAAAATTTTCACCTTATGCTTATCTTTTCATAAAAAAAGCCCAGTGTGTCTACTGAGCTATTTTTATTCAATATCTTAAAGCATTTAAGTTAATCAAACATTAAACTGCATTATTTTGATTTTCATAATAAATGGCCGCTTGAAGCCAAATATTGGCCTGAATGTAATCATTGACTTCAATAGCACTAACTTCAGCTGTAGTGGGTGTTGCCATACGTACCACAAAAGGATCGGCGTCTGGCTCACGCAAAATGGCCACATCAAAAACAGTCAGTGGACGATCATATAACGTCTCTTGCTGCTTGCCTAACACTTGGCCTTGGCACCAAGCCTCATCTTCTTGGCCTAAGGTTTCACCAAATAAGTAGGCACACATATTGCCTAGATTAATCTCAACCGGAGCCAAAGCTTCGTCACTATCAGGTTGCCACTGCTCTATTTGTTGGTCTAAATCTTGGGGAATCACACCATTATTGTTAGCGACAATATCATTATAGGCACGGTGGTAGCGGATGGCTTCTGGATCTTCTACCAAAATGATCTCATCTTTGCTGCTTGGCTTAATCGAGTAAGCCCAAGCGCTAAAGTTCACGAAATACTGCTGATCTTGGCGGTATAAAGACTGGTTCACAGTATACATCTGGTCGAAGGCATAAATCACGCTGCCATCTTCGCTAACTAAGCGCAGTACGGCATCTTGAGTATCCTCATTAGCGATGATGCGCTCAATTTTGCAGGTGAGGCCGTAAGGACTATTAACACAAGGATAGGCGTTAATAAAGTTTTGCGGTTTGCCCTGTTTCATGGCCAGTACCTGATTGATATGGCACATGTGATTACACGACAGCAAAAGGTTTGATAAGCTGTCTTTGGTAAGCGAAGCATGTAAACCTGCAGCAATGGTGGCGTCATCAATAGAGCTTTTTAGCCAGTTGGGCACATCATCCTCTACCTTGTCAGTTAAAATGCGCCAGTGATCGCCATGACCGGCTGTCTGTTCAGCTGTTAAGGCAATAGTCACTGGGCGGGTGTCGGGATGTTGGCTATATTTATAAGTTTGAGTGGTCATAATATGTTTATACTTTTGATGGTTGGCTTTAAGGAGTGGCTACATCTTTGCTAAAGGTCTGTTATTACCTAAGGATATGTGATATCGCCTTAGTATATAAGTTAAATAAGCTAACTAAAAAATAAGATATATCGTGAGCCAAGCAACAGGCTCTTATATTAACTAAATAGGGGCAACTTATTTGAATACAAGATCATAGGGTTAATATAGCCAAGCTTAGATAAAAAAATAATATTTTTTTTGTGTCTAAAATTAAAAACACAGACAGTTATAATAAAGTAACTGCAGCAATCAAGCATAGCCAAGTTAGCGCTGTTTGTGTCAAACTATGGGTTTTTGTTGTGTCCTTCACTTCTCATTTTAGTCATCACCTATTATTTATTACCGAATAGGTTAAGAGCCTGTATTATGTTTCGTCCATTAGCCTTATTTTTAGGATTACGTTATACGCGCGCTGAGCGTAGTAACCGCTTTATCTCATTAATTTCATTAATCTCTATGGTGGGATTGACCCTTGGGGTCGCAGTATTGATTACGGTCTTGTCCGTCATGAACGGTTTTGATCGGGAGCTTAAGACCAGGATTTTGGGTATGGTGCCCCAAGCGACCGTCACTTCAGCGGAGATTATCCCTGATTGGAAAAACCTCGCCAATGAAATTAAAAAAGACCCCGAAGTACATGCAGTGGCGCCCTTTATTGAGCTACAAGGCATGTTAACTTCTAATGGTCAGGTGGCCGGCATTATGGTCACTGGGGTTGAGCCTGAGTATGAAAAAAATGTCTCTATCATCAATGAGCACATGGTTGAGGGCAGCATAGACACCCTAAAAGATGGCGACTTTAGTATTGTGCTTGGTGAGAGTATGGTGGAGGCCTTGGGCCTACAAGTGGGTGATAAGGTGACTTTGGTATTGCCAGAAGCGTCGCCATCGCCTGCAGGCGTTATTCCTCGTTTTAAGCGCTTTACCTTAACGGGCGTGTTTAATATTAGCCGTGAAGTAGATAACCTAGTGGCGTTTATTCCTATGGGTGATGCGGCGACGCTTTTGCGCTTACCTGAGGGTGCGCAAGGCATTCGAATGAAGCTTGATAATATTTTCTTAGCGCCTCAAGTGGCTCAGCGTGCTGCTAAAATCAATCCGCAGCAGCTGTTTCCCAATGACTGGACACGTACTCATGGCAATTTATTTGGTGCAATCCAAATGGAGAAGGCCATGGTGGGGTTATTGCTGTTTTTAATCATCATCGTCGCCGCCTTTAATATTGTCTCAAGTTTGGTGATGCTGGTAACTGATAAAAAAGCGGATATTGCAATTTTAAAGACCTTTGGCGCCTCTCCAAAACTCATTACCCAAGTATTTATGGTACAAGGGCTGGTTATCGGTGTCATTGGTACGGTAGCGGGTACTATCTTGGGGGTGATTTTGGCACTGACCATTGGCGATTTGCTAGGCTGGGTCAACCAAGCATTTAACCTACATCTATTTGATGCGTACTTTATCAATTATCTGCCCACAGAGCTGCGCTGGCTAGATGTGCTGATCATTACCAGCACCTCATTCTTATTGAGCTTTTTGGCGACCATTTATCCCGCTCGCCGAGCAGCCAATATTCAGCCGGCCCAAACCTTACGCTACGAATAAATAAAAATAAGCCGCTGCTCATTGGGTTTATATAAACTCAGAGGTGGCCTTAGAAATAGGTATTGAGAAAACAGTATGTCAGAAATTTTAGTCGCAAAAGATATTAATAAAATCTACGATGAGGGCAATATCCGCACTCAGGTGTTGACCGGGCTTAATTTAACCGTTAAAGCCGGTGAGCGCATTGCCATTGTAGGTACCAGTGGCTCAGGCAAAAGTACGTTGCTGCATTTATTGGGCGGGCTTGATGTACCAAGCTCAGGTGAAGTATGGCTACATGGTCAGTGTTTAAATAATATGAACGAAACTGAGCGCGGTGAGATGCGCAATAAGCACTTAGGTTTTATTTATCAGTTTCACCATCTGTTGCCCGAATTTACCGCTATTGAGAACGTGGCCATGCCGCTATTGCTACGTAAAGAGGTGCCTATTAAAGAGGCGCGCCAGCAGGCCGTGGACTTGCTTGAGCGAGTGGGGCTTGGGCACAGATTAGAGCATCGCCCTGGTGAGTTGTCTGGCGGGGAGCGTCAGCGGGTAGCCATTGCTCGAGCCTTGGTCACCAAGCCCTCGCTCGTCTTAGCGGATGAGCCGACAGGTAACTTAGATTATGACAATGCCCAAAGTATCTTTGCGCTGTTGGCTGAGCTTCAAGACACCATGAAAACGGCACTCCTTATGGTCACTCATGACAGAAATCTGGCGGCCATGGCCGATCGTCAAATGCTGCTAAAAAACGGTAAGTGGGAAGCGTTTTCGGATTAGGCTTTTATGTTAGCTGCCTTATGATTGTTGTACGCTTCTGCTAAGAAAGTCACGATAGACAATAATAAGGATAGGTAGTTGATTTGGCTAATGGCACTTGTGGCACTGGTTTTGATGTTGGCCATTTTGCAGATGACGCCTGATCAGCTGTTATTGATGGGGTATCAACTAGCCCCTGACGTCGGAGCAGAACGTTGGCAGTACGCCAGTTATGTGCAGCTTATCGGTTTAGCGCTGGTGTGGCTACTGCGCTATGGATATATGGCTTGGCATAGGCGCCGGTTGTCTCATTCAATCGGCGTAGCTGCCCAGCCGCAGCTTTTGCCTTTTGCGCCTTATACTCAAGTTGCGTCTTATACTAAAGCGCCCTCTTTGGTTGTGAATCACTCAGTTTATCTGCTTGCGCTCGCCACTACCACTAACTCCTCAGCTTTTGCTAAACCCTCAATTTTACCTTCATTTGTTGCGCTGCCTAAGATTTTTAAAAAGCCAACTGTTTCAGGTATTATGCCCGCTTTATTAACCTTAATTGCTGTGGGTCTGTTTTGGTCAGCTACGTTATATCATAGTGTGGCACAGCGTCTGAGCGCCATTGAGCAGGCGCCGACAAGGCCCCTCTATATCAACGCCTTGGTTACGCCTATTGGCTTAAGTGACAAAAGGCTCACCTTTGAGGCTGCTAAAGCAGTGTCACTGTCCTCTGAGGGGCGCGTAAACCCAAAGTTAAACCCTCAAAAAAAGCAGGTGGCGCAAGGCTATCGCCAATTGGTACGCTTAACCAATATACGCCCGTATCACTCTATGGCTGCCACTGCCTCACAGCAAGGCGTTACTCAATTAGACAATCCATTTTATCTGGCCAATCCCACTCAAAAAATACCGAACAAAAACTCTGTCAGTCAAAACACTTCAAAGACCCAAGCGTTAACCCTTAACGCACCTGCCCAAAGCCGCTTACCCAGTAGTATGACAGTGATGTTACAAAGTTATCGCGGTCAGCAGCAGTGGCTCAATGATCTGGCAGCCAATCAGCAGCTGACCATGTCTTTAGCGCTTACTCCTATTGAATTTAAAGCGCATGATGAGGTAGAGGACTTCGATGAGTATCGTTGGCTAAGTAGCCGCCATGCCACTGCAAAGGCAAAGCTTATCCATGCTGATGTTAAAAAAGCATTCATCAACCCTAAGCTTAGTGTGCCCCAGACAATTAATCAGCAGCGTTTTTTATTGCGTGAGCACTTTTTGGCATTAAGGCAGCAGCGCACGGCACGCGATCCTCAGCAAATAAATCCACAGCAAGGGCTGGCGGTGACTTTAAGCCTGCTCACTGGTGACCGCAGTTTAATCAGTCAAGAGATGAGCGGCTTATATCGCTTTGCAGGGATATCCCATTTATTGGCAATCTCCGGTACCCATGTTTTATTCTTGGCCCTGCTGTGTGCAGGGATAGTTACCACGATAATTACTTGCTTTTGGCCTATCTGGTATGCTCGCATACCGCGGTGGCAGTGGGCGTTTGGTATCGCTGTGGTGGTCGCCTTTGGCTATGCATTATTTGCAGGCTTTGATGTCCCAGCAGTGCGTACGGCGTTTATACTACTTATTGTGGGGGTGCTGCGTTATGTGTTGGCAGCGCCGGCTACCTTAAAAGTGCTGCTGTGGCTAGCAGTGGGCATGGCTTGGGTCGATATTTTTGTATTATGGCAAGCTGGGTTTTGGCTATCTTTTATAGCAGTCGCAGCTTTGGTGGCTTATGGTCAGCGCTGGCAGGTGAGCCCCTCTTCTAGACAGGAGGTGGGTCGTGCTACAAACACCGGCGTCTTGCAGCGTTTAAGGGTGACGCTTAAAGCGCACGTTGTGGCCTTATTTAAACTACAAATGTGGATGTCGGTGGCTTTATTACCGCTGAGTTTATGGCTGTTTGGCAAAGTATCTTTGTGGGGCTTTGTCATTAATTTATTTGCCATTGGTCTATTTGGCTGGGTGATTGTGCCGCTAAATTTGTTAGCAGGTGTGCTGTATGCGGCTTGGCCTAGCAGCTCAGTGTTGCCGGATAAAATCTGGTCCTTTTTATTTTGGCTGCTCGATGGTTTGCATCAGCTGCTTTTTCAGCTACAAACCCGTTTTGAGCAAGTAGGCTGGCTTTATACTGAGCTTGATATCTCACTGCTGTTGTTGCTGTTTATGGTGCTACTGCCATTTTTGTTGCCTAAAGGCGTGCTTAACAGATTGCTTGCGCTAGCGCCATTGAGTCTGATCGCGGCCATGAGTGTTGCTTCAACGACGGCTCAACACCGCTTAGCTGAGTCTCAATCAAGTGCTACAAGCCTTGATACGCAAGCAGTAAACATAAAGGTGCTTGATCTAAATAATTTGCAGTATGCCGCCACCATTATTTATAGTCATTCAGATGCTTGGCTGTTGTTATCGGGCTACCCTAAAGCCTATCTACAGTCGAGCCCGCAACTAACTGATGAGCAAACCAAGCAGATATCAACCGCTTTGTACGATCAGATACAGCGCCAAGATATAAAGCAGCTGACCGGAGTGGTGGTGCAAACAAATACCCCTGAGCTGGCGGCTGTGGTGTCTAAATTAGATGAGTATATTCCACTGTCATATTATTGGCAGGCAGGCCTTAACGCTAATAAGACGATGATACAAGCTCAGATGCAGGGCAGTACACTACTGGCACAAAGCTGTGAGGCCAACCAAAGCTGGCAGACGCAGCACCGCTCTGAGGAGGGGGGCGGCTGGTCATTAACTGCTGTTACCGGCTGGCCACAGCTTAATGACAGACAGCTTTTAGATTGCACGCTTAAGCTTAGCAGCATGCAGACATTTTGGCTGCATGACCAACAAGATCTGCGTGCGCTGACAGCCAAGCCTAAAAGGTATGCTCAGCATAAGGCGGGGGCAAGCTTAGCACCAAGCGCACACAATGCAGTGATTTTTTATAGTAGCCGGCAGGCCAAGCTTGGCAAGTTGTGGCCGCTTATGTGTGAGCAAACAGATCAAGTCTTGGCTCAGCACTGGATTACCCCATCTCAAGCGTATCTGGCTCCGGCTTTAATTGACGTATTTCAGCCCTTAACCTGGCATATTGGTGGTCAAGTATTTAGTAGAACCACTGTGAAGTTAAAAGACAGTCATTTGTACTGGCAGCAGCACTATCTTATGAGTGATGAGTAATATTAAATGGCTTAAAATTGGTGAAACAATTGATCATAAATAGTATCAATATCTCATCGTTTAATCTCATCGCTTAGTGAGAACGTAAGTAAACAATGAGTCAATGACAAAAAGCAAATGACGTCATCGACTACTTAGGCCTAACAATAAGATTTGAATTAATATTTTACAGAATTACCGCTGACAGACATAGGCGTTGTAAGGTATGGTGGCAACTGCTAAAAAAGCGGTATGGTGTCTTATTTACGCCATCAAGTGACGCAATAAAAATTACTGCTTTATCAGCAAAATAAACACATTAATCTAAAAGTAGGATTCACATTTTATATGTCAAACTGGCCGCCAGATCCAAATAAAACTCCCGATAACACCCCCACACCCAACAACTCAGACAATCCATCACCGCGAGTGATGCCGGTAAGCTCTGGGGGCCGAGAGTGGCACTTGCTTGAAAAAACCTTATTGGCAAGCATTGAAGAGCAGCGCCGTGCTCGACGCTGGCGCGTGATTTCTAAAGTATTAAGCTTGCTTACCTTACTGCTATTATTTTTTATGCTCAGCCGCAGTTGTAGTACTGCCGAGAGCATTAGCAGCGTTGATGTGACCAAGCCGCATATTGCTGTGGTGGATTTGCAAGGGGTCATTAGTGCCGATAATACCGCTAATGCCTACGATGTTAGCGCTGCTTTATCTGAAGCATTCGAATCAAAAGGCGCCAAGGCTGTCGTGTTGAATATCAACTCGCCCGGTGGCTCTCCGGTGCAGTCAGATGAGATTTGGCAGACCATGATGTCGCTACGTAAAGAGCATCCCAATAAAAAGCTGTACGCGGTGATCGGTGATATGGGCGCTTCAGGGGCATATTATATTGCTTCTGCGGCTGATGAGATTTACGTTAATCCTTCAAGCTTGGTTGGCTCAATTGGTGTTATTATGCCAGGCTATAACCTAAAAGGCTTGATGGATAAGTACGGTGTAAAAGATGCCACACTGACGGCTGGTGAGTACAAAGATATCCTAAGCATGAGCCGTGATTTAACAGACTTTGAAAAGCAGCACATCAAAGGCGTGTTAGACAATACGCATAAGCATTTTATTGATGCTGTGAAAAAAGGCCGCGGCGACAGACTAAAAAATCCAGAAGACAATAAGCTATTTACTGGGCTGTTCTGGACAGGTGAGCAAGCCATTGCTTTGGGTCTGGCCGATAAAAAGGGCAGCTTAATGAGCTTGGAAAAAGAGCTGGATATTGATAATGTAGTAGATTACACCCCAGTTGATCCGATGCAGATGTTCTTAAATAACTTTGCTCTACAATTGGGCTCTGGTATTGGTTCTTCGGTAGAACTAAAGCTATTGCCAGAGGAACAAACTTCAGCTGAGATGAAATAAATGTCAACACTACCTCGTCCTCTTAACTTAGATTTTTCACGCTTACCTGTGTCAAAGCTGACCGGTAAGCCTGTTATTCATTTTGCCCATGCCAATGGTATGCCAAGCCAAGTCTACCAGCCACTCTTTGAGCAGCTACAGGAGCATTTTATGGTGGAGTATATCCCAGTTCTGGGCTTTGATGAGTTGGGCGAGGTCAGTTATCCCATTGATAATCACTGGAAGAGCTTAACAGATCAAGTGATTGATAGTATTCAAAGCGTGGTCAACAAGCACAAGGTGCCGGTGATAGGGCTTGGCCATTCATTAGGGGCTTTGTGTACCCTACAGGCGATGTACCGTAAGCCTAAGCTATTTATGCAATCGGTATTGATGGATCCACCGCTTATTTATGGCCGTGATAACTTGTTGTGGCATGCCGCTAAGCTATTGTCAGCAAAAACCGTGGATAAGATGTCACCTGCCGGTATCTCTAAGCATCGCCGTGATGTGTGGGATAGTCGTGAGCAGGCGCGTCAGCTTTTGCAACCTAAGACTTTTTTTAAAAACTTCGATCCACGCACCTTTGAGGGCTACATTCAGCATGGTTTGCGCAGTCTACCCGATGGTACAGTGACCCTAACCATTCCAAAAGATGCTGAAGTAGCCGTGTTTCGTACGAATCCCTCTTGGTATTGGTTAAAACCCAATAAACCACCCAAAAAGCCGGTGACTTTAATTATCGGTGATGACAGTCAGTTTTATAAACGCAGCTTTCCGCCCAAGATACGTAAGCGGCTGTCTATCCCCTTTAAGCTACATGCTGGCGGACACATGTTCCCGCTAGAGTATCCTGACTCTGTGGTGTCGCTAATTTTGGCAACCATTGCTGAACAAGGCTAAAAATAAACCATGAGCCATCGGCTATACAGATCTACGGATAAAGCTATTTTAGATGCGCCCCCACCCAAGCTATTTTCTAAAGCTGGCGTGGGGGCGTTGTATATTGGCATTGTGGGTCTGTTTTTGGCACTGCAGCTGCTTGGGGTGTATCTGTTCGCCCCTTATGTGTTTAATGAACAGACGCTGACCGCTGCGCAGCGCTTTGGTATGGGCAGTTATAACGGCACAGTGACCAGCTATGCGATGATATTTACTTTGGTGGTATTGCTGTTGGCAATAGCGGCGCTGATTAAAGTACGGCTACGTCAGGTTACCCTAAACAGTAGCGCCTCACCCGGTTTGTCTCATAACCACAGTGTGGCGGATTATTTGGCAATTAAGCCTTTTGCACTGCGCATAGCTCTGGGTATCTTTGGGCTGTGGCTGCTGTTTATGTTTGCGACTGAGGCGGTGACTTATTGGCTTGAAAAAGACCCCACCGCTTTTGTCGATGAGCTGTATGCCAGTGCAGACCCAAAATGGTTGTTGATAGCAGTCATGGTGGTGGCGGCGCCTATTTATGAAGAGGTGATGTTCCGCGGCATTTTATGGACGGCAACAAAAGAGCAGTTTGAGGGCGAGACTGGGGTATGGGTGGCAAGTTTGGTGACCAGTATTTTGTTTGCCATTATCCACTTACAATATGCGTTTTATGAGATGAGCGTGATATTTTTGCTGGCTTTACTGCTCAGTTACGCCCGTGCCAAATCTGGGTCTTTGATGCTGCCGATACTTATTCATATGATGAATAATGGGTTGGCCATGTGGATGTATCTTAGTACCCAGTAATACAGACAAAAAAAGCTCAGTGCCATCAGCACTGAGCTTTTTTTGTCTGTATTATTGGGCGCCATCACCAACAGGCATGATAGGGCTTAATTGAGCGAATTATCAAGCAAATCATCAGTAGCCGCACGCTCAATGATGGCTAGGGTCGCATCAGCTGCTCGGCGAATATCATCGACACTCATTTGCTGCTTACCGCTTAATGCTTGTCGCCATTTGCGGGCACCGGGCAGACCTTGGAACAACCCCAAGAAGTGACGGGCCAAAGAAGGTAGCGGCTCGCCCTTGGCCACTTGCTGCTCTAAGTAGGGGTACAATTTGGTTAATATCTGTGCGCGACTAGGCGCAGCCTCGCCCCAAAGCGACATTGCTTCGGCCAAGATATAGGGATTGTGGTAGGAAGCACGGCCAATCATGACCCCGTCGACTTGCTGAAGATGGGCTTTGATCTGCTCAATGCTATCAATACCGCCATTAATTTCAATATGTAGCTCAGGAAACGCTTGCTTTAAGCGGTAGACATCCTCATAGCGCAGTGGCGGAATCTCACGGTTTTCTTTAGGGCTTAGTCCGTTTAGCCAAGCGATACGGGCATGAACAATAAAACGCTGACAACCGGCTTCAGCACTGGCACTCACGAAGTCTTGCATAAACTCATAACTGTCATGCTCATCTATGCCAATGCGATGCTTGACAGTCACTGGAATATCAACATGCGCTTGCATATTACGCACCAAGGCGGCTACGGTATCAGGCTCAGCCATCAAGCAGGCACCTATTTTATTGTGCTGGACTCTATCAGAGGGACAGCCCACATTAATATTAACCTCATTAAAGCCGCGCTTTTGTGCTTCAACAGCACACTGGGTCATCTCGCTAATATCGGCACCGCCTAGCTGTAACACCAGTGGATGCTCAAGTGTGTCATAGCGCAGTAAGCGATCGGTTTTGCCTTGTAAAATGGCACTGGTCGAAATCATCTCAGTATATAAGTAAGTGTGCGGATTAAACAGACGCGCAAAAAAACGATAATCTGTCGTAGTCCAGTCGATCATAGGGGCAACTGAGAGTCGCTTATTGTGCATGAGATCGGCAGAATGAGGCGCTGCGGTGACAGCTGAGGCAGTATCAGTCATAACAGGATAAGTACTCTTAGAATAAAAAGGGGAAGACGATAGGGTTTGTAGCAGACAGCTTGAGCAGCAAAAGGCTCAAGTGATCATTATATCATGACCTGCTTGAGCCGATTTTTGGCTTTTGTGTTTATATTAGCTATAGCTTAATAGATGCATCGAGCGACTTAAACTTAGGCAAACGGTAAATATATAGCCCGATAATAAAGGTGACGATACTCACAAAGATAATGTATAACGCCGGCGAGATGCTGACCAAGTTGGTGGCATAGACCAGACCAAAGGGTAGGGATACCCCCACTATCGCATACATAAAGTTATAAGTGAGCGAAACGGCGGCGACTCGAACCTCGGTGGGAAATAACTGCACTAAGATGACGGAGCCTAGGCTAATAATACCCGTACAGAACCCTAAAATGGCGTACATAAATAAGATAAACGCGCCACCGCCGTTTTCTAAGTGGTAATAAAAGGCTAAAGCCTGCAAGGTCAAGGCGATTGAGCCAATCATTAAAGCCTTACCGGTGCTGCTTTTATCTGCGACTAACCCAAAAAATATACAACCAATCATTAAAAACAGTAAGCCCAAATTATTTGAGAAGCTAAGCATAGACTCATCAATACTAAACTTCATAGAAATTAGCCGCGGTAATAGCAAGGCCACAACCATTGTCAAGCTACTCATAATAAAGGTCAGTACTAAGGCTAAGAAAATGGCATTAAAGCGCTTAAATGACGGCCCAATCTCAGATATTTTGGGCATAAACTTCTGTTTGCATTTTTGAGCGGTAAAGATAGGCGTCTCAGGTAAAGTGTGCCACAACATCAAAGACACAAAACTGAGCGTAGCGCCCCAAACAAAAGGAATACGCCAACCACTTTCGATAAGCTCAGTGGGCGTATGGGTGTTGGTAATTACTTCAAATAATAAGTTTGAGCCCAGCTCACCAAGCATAAAGCTGGCGGTAACAAAACTTAAGTAAGTGGCCAGATTACGCTTGTCTACATGCTCAGCAATATACACCCAGCCTAAGGGGGTGTGCGCACCAAAGGCCATGCCCTGAAACATGCGTGCGATAAAGAATAAGATGGGTGCCAAAATGCCTACTTGGGAGTATGTCGGCAGGCAAGCAGTAATAAGTGCCGTCGCAGCAATAAATGAGGTGCTGATTAAAAGCGCAGGTTTGCGGCCTTTGACATCGGCATAACGGCCCAGCAGCAGCGCCCCAATGGGCCGAGTTAAATAACCGGCGATAAATATGGTAAGTGCTTGTAGCTTGGCGAGTAACGGATCATCATTGGCCGGAAAAAAAGTGGCGCTAATGATATCTGCCATAAAAAGATAGATTAGAAAATCAAAATAGGCGACCGCATTACCAAAGCAAATAACCATTAATTGCTTTGGGGACACCGAGCTTTGGGAATCTGATAAGGCAACAAAAGGCATAGTAAAGGTATCGAGTGATTAAAAGTAAAATGAGCATCCTAAGCGTAACGAATAGGACGCGTCTGCTAATCAAATAAGGGGTATAAAACTTACAACAGCCAGTCAATGGGCATCGAGGACATGACATTAATCCATAATGAATCTATTAAGTCTATGTGCGGCTCTTGCTCATAAATAACCAGCTCAGTATTTTCCAAAGTTTGCCACTGCAGTTGACCGGTTGAGGTCAAGATGACCTTGTAAGCTTGCGATAATAACTGGTCACTAATAGCAGCATGCAATTTTTTGGCCAACGCATCATCTTCAATGACCACGCCCATCTCAGTATTAATATTGGCTGATCTGGGGTCGACATTATAGGAGCCGATGAACACATTGTGATCATCGACAGCAAAAGCTTTGGCATGTAGGCTCGTAGATGACTGAGAGCGAGCCCGCCACAGCTTATTTTCTCTATCTTCTTCAGACGCTGTGGCCTTTAATTCATAGATTTCAATACCCGCTCTTAATAGGGCCACACGCCACTGAGCATAACCGGCATGAACTGCCGAAACGTCAGTGGCATTAAAAGAGTTGGTGAGTATTCTAACCTTAACGCCCTGTTTAGCAAGCTCAATTAAAGTATTTACCCCATCTTTGGTGGGCACAAAGTACGAAGAAACGATAGACAGCTGCTTAGTGGGCGTGCCCAGCAGATCTCTAAGCTGTACCACTAAATGGCTTTCAGGATCTGCTTTTTGAACCAGTTTTTCAACATCATCACTCAAAAAAGTCATGGGAGCCCAGCGAAAAGGCACTCTTTTATTTATTAAGTCAGTATCAATGGTAGAGTTGGCCAAGGCACGATTATAAGCATTGAGCGCCTCTTCGGCTGTCTCTGGGTTCTGTGGGTTTATTTTCTCCAAACTGCTGAAAAACTGCTCGGAGCTGGTTTGTTTATCATAGTTTATCGGTTTGTTAGCTTTGCCTTTTACTAAGGTCTCAATATCATAAGACAAACCTGAGTCCCAATACTGATCAAAGCTGTGTGTCACATCGTCGACCACATTGCCTATTAACAGCACATCAAGATCCGCAAATTGAGTATTTTTATCATTACTTAAGTACTCATTGCCCACATTGCGGCCACCAATGATACTGAGTTTGCGATCAAAGGTCATGCTTTTATTGTGCATGCGGTGGTTAATTCGCTTTAGACTGACTAAATAGTTCAGGGTCTGAAACTTACGATGGGTGAGCGGATTGATTAAGCGGACTGCGATATTAGGATGGCTGGCAAAGCGCAGTAAGTGCTTATCTAGCGCAGCATTGTTATTAAAATCATCTAATAAAAAGCGTACGATGACGCCGCGATCTGCCGCTTGCCATAATTTTTTTAATAATAATTGCCCAGCTTGATCGTTGTGCCAGATATAGTACTGCACATCGATACTTTTGCTGGCTCTATCGGTCAAAATACTGCGGGCAGCAAAGGCGTTGGCACCTGTGATGATGGTGTGGTAACCCGATAAATGCGGATGGGCTTCGCTTTGCTGGTCAATTGCGCGTGACAATTGTGCTTTTTTGTCCAGCTCTATCTCGGCATCGGTCGCGTTACTGGGCAAGGCTGGCTGTAAGTGTGTATTGTAATTAGCCTGTAAGCGCTGGGTTAATTGAATGCTTTGATTTAAATGTGGCTGTTTTGGTAAGGTATTACAAGCGCTGAGCAATACCGCTAACATCGCCACGCACAGCAGCTTAGCTAGCCCATAGATACTCAAGTTGGGTAGGTGGGTGGTTAACATTCGTGAGTCGGCCAGTAATACGGACTCAAAAGAGTGGATCACAGGCTGGCTGGATGTCTTGGCTAGCGGACGCTGAGTATTCAAATAATCGCTCAAAATAAGGATACCTTTACCTAAAACTGACCTCAAAGCACTCTGCAATAAGAAGCCAAAGCTGACAGCAGATTAAGCGGCATAAAATTAAACTATTTTACACCCAATTAGTAAGGTTTAAAGTATGTTAAATGTTTACTAAAACAAGACAGGAATAAAACAGCAATAGGACGAATGTAACGCCAATCCATCCTATTGAGGTGACGGTCAACAAAGCGCAGCTTAGTGCATTGCAGAAGATTTTAATGGTTATCTTTTAAAATAATGCCGCTCATCAGCTGATAAAACTTAGCAAACTCTGAAAAATCAGCAGAGCCGGGCTCATATTGATTGCTGGCGGCACGCACTAGGCTTGCTACTTGCGCCATAACCGGAGTAGGCACTTGTTTTTCGGTTTGTAAATCAATGGCAATGCCGCAGTCTTTGGCCATTAAGTCGATGGTAAAGGTCTTAGGATAGGTTTGATTAACAATGCGATCTGGCAAAGTGACGAGAGTGGCAAAACTTTGACCACTGGCTTTATTGATGCAGGCTAAGGCATCACTTGGGTTGACGCCATGCGCCTTTAACACCGATAACCCTTCTACAGCCGCCCAAGCATTAATGGCAAATAAGGTGTTATTGACCGCTTTGACCGCAAAACCGGCCCCCGAGTCACCGACATGGACAATCAGACCGGCAAAGCAGTCGATGGCGCTCTTAGCATAAGCCAACGCTTTGGCTGAGCCGCCGACCATCACCGTCAACGTACCGCTGTCAGCCCCTGAGGTTTGGCCAGAGACAGGCGCATCCAAAAACTCACAGCCCGCAGCATTAAGCTTAGCCTGACTGGCCTTGGCGTTCTCAGGTACACCGCTGGTACAGTCTACCCACACACTGCCAGCGTTAAGATGTGGTAAGGCTTGTTCAATAAGGTCATCGACTACTTGACTGGTGGGCAGGCAGGAGAAAATGACATCGGCGCTCACCGCTTGCTCTAGGCTGACGGCTTGGGTGCCAAACTCTGCGGCGTGCGCAGTGGCCTTGTCAAAATTTCGATTATAGACCATCACTGTATCAAACGAACCGACTAAGTGCTTGGCCATGTGGTGCCCCATAGCACCTAGGCCGATGAAGCTTACTGAGGTAGGGGCAGCACTGCGAGGCGCAAACGTATCAGGGGTAGAGCTCATGTCAAAATCCTTTATATCCAAAATAAGAATAGCGTTACACTACATTAGAACACTAAAGTTACTAAAAAATCATCCATATATTGCTAGAATAGCTTATTTAATAAGCCCTTATTTTAATTAATTTCTTTTAAGTTTACTGGCCAATTTAGCTGATAATACTAGGACTGACAACACCATGACTGATAATACTCTAAGCCTTGATCCCTCAAAAACTGCGCCTACCCCTAGTAAGTCAGGCTCTCAGTTAGATAGTAATTGGAACAACGATGCGCTTGATTTGAGCCAAGACTATGGCATGCAGACCATAGCAGTCAGAGCCGGTCAACATCGTACCGATGAGGGTGAGCACAATGAGCCAATTTTCACCACCAGCTCTTATGTGTATGAGTCAGCGGCTGATGCTGCTGCCCACTTTAATGGTAGCAAAAGCGGTAATGTCTATTCACGCCACACCAATCCCACAGTACGTACCTTTGAGCGTCGATTGGCTGCACTAGAGGGTGGTGAGCGTGCGGTGGCCACAGCCTCTGGTATGGGCGCAATCTTGACCATGTGCCTAGCTTATCTTAAGCAAGGAGATCACATTGTAGCAGCCAAGCAGCTGTTTGGCTCAACGGTCGGTCTGTTTAATAACTTTATGGGTAAGTTTGGTGTCAGCGTCACCTATGTGGACTGCTTTGACAATCAAGCTTGGGCTGATGCCATTGAGCCCAATACCCGCCTGCTATTTTGTGAAACCCCAAGCAATCCTTTGGGTCAAATCGCCGACTTACAGGCCATTAGTGAGATCGCTCACGCTCAAGGCGCACTGTTTGTGGTTGATAACTGTTTTGCGACCCCAGCCATTCAAAAGCCCTTGGATTTTGGTGCCGATGTGGTGATTCATTCAGCCACCAAGTATATCGATGGGCAAGGCCGCGTATTGGGCGGTGCTTTAGTGGGTAGCGATGAGCTAATGCAGCAGGCTTTCGTTGTGGTACGATCAGGCGGGATTAGCATGAGCCCGTTTAATGCTTGGATATTTATCAAAGGTCTTGAAACCTTGAATTTGCGCATGCAGGCACATTGTGACAATGCCAATAAGGTTGCCGCCTTTTTGCAGTCGCATCCCCATGTAGAAAAAGTGCATTTTTCAGGATTAACCAGTCATCCTATGCATGAATTAGCGGTCAAGCAGCATCACCGCGCCAATTGCTTTGGTGCCATTATGGGCTTTGAGGTGAAGGCGGTAGGGGCACATACTGCTCAATCTGCCGCGTGGCATGTTATTGATAGCACGCGCATGGTGTCTATTACCAACAACTTGGGCGATGCCAAAACCACAGTGACCCATCCGGCCACCACCACCCACTTTAGGATTTCGGCTGAGGCAAAAGCTGAGGCGGGCGTCACTGACTCATTAATTCGACTGTCTGTGGGCCTTGAAGATGTCGATGATATTATCAAAGACTTAGCACGCGGATTGGACAGTCTGAGCTAAATTTGACGGTGTTTATCCTATAAAGACATCTGCAGCCTAAAAACAAGGTAAATAAGCCAAGTCACAAGCTTAAAACATAACCCCTTAGACAGTCTGTTCAGTTATCAGTATAATGAGACTAATGGTGACTTAGGGCTGTTAAAAACAATAAAACAGTGACTGATACCTAGCACAAAATTCGATACATTGTGATTACTTATTAGAGGTAAATATGAATATTCAAGCACTTATGCAGCAAGCGCAAGCCATGCAAAAGCAAGTGGAAGCCAACGTAGAAAAAGCAAAAAAAGAGCTGGCAGATAAAGAAGTTCAAGCTGAAGCCGGCAATGGCTTGGTAAAAGTGACCATGACCGGTCGCCATGTGGTAAAACGTCTTTCTATTGATCCAAGCTTATTAGAAGATGAGCCAGATTTAATCGAAGATTTAATCGCTGCTGCCATTAATGCTGCTGTTACCAAAGCTGACGAATTGTCAGAGACGACTTTAGCCAAGGCCACCAGTGGCATGGGGCTACCTCCAGGCATGCAAGGCCTATTTGGTTAATGGCGTTTTAATTGACTGATTAAAAGCTAAAATGGGGTGGTAATGAGTCAATTACCCCCCATTTTTGTTTTAACGCTATTTTTTTAACGCTATTGTTGAGCGACCCTAAAATAGGGTGCTTAATCTAGGGCGCTGAATTTAAGGTGCTTGGCTGATTTTATAGATTCATTGACACAAGTAAAAAAGGTGATTGATTGTTAACCGAAAAATTTGATAATTTGGTTAAGCAGCTGCGTGTGCTGCCAGGTGTGGGTCAAAAGACCGCCCAACGTATGGCGCTGCATCTGCTAAATGGTAGAAGAGGGCAAGGCTCAGCTTTGGCGCAGGCGCTAGATATCGCCATGCACGAAATCATTGAATGTCGTCAATGCCATTCTTTTAGTGATGATGACATCTGTCCTATCTGCCTTGATCCTAGACGTGATGATAGCGTGCTGTGTGTGGTGGAGACCGCCGCTGATGTCATGGCCATCGAGCAAGCAGCAGGCTATAGAGGTCGCTATTTTGTGTTGGGGGGGCATTTATCGCCATTAGACGGTATTAATGCCGATGACCTCAATATAGATCAGCTGGTTAACCGAGTCAAAACCGCACCGGTTGATGAGATTATCCTAGCCACCAGTACCACCGTAGAGGGGCAGACCACCGCGCATTTTATCGCTGAAGCTGTGCGTCGCCATGTGGGCAAGGTCACGCGTATAGCACAAGGTATTCCTATGGGCGGTGAGCTTGAGTATTTAGACAGTATGACCTTATCGCAAGCGCTACAAAACCGCTCTTAGCTTTTATATTTTGTGATTTTATTTGTTTAACTTTTTCGCCAATTTTTAAGAAGACCCCAATGACACAGGTAGCATCCGAGACAACCGCAGCAAAAGCGCAATCTACAGACAAAAAAATTGCCTCTATTTATGACAGCAGCAAGCTACTATATGTTGAGGCTATTGCACGTGAGCGACAAGCGTCAGCAGATTTGCCTGTGCACTGGGTGGCAGATTTTGATGCCCTAGAGGCCTGTTTAGATGATTTAGAGACCTGCGATCGGGTGGCACTAGATACCGAATTCATTAAGCGCAATACTTACTTTCCTATTCTAGCGCTGGTGCAGATTAATACCGGTAAAGCCATCTATTTGATTGATGCACCGAAGCTTGATTTGACGGAGTTTTGGGTGGTATTAGAAGAGATGCCATTGATGATTTGGCATGCTTGCGGTGAGGATCTGGGTATTTTTTATCTGCTATCAGAAAGCCCTGCGCTCACCAATGTGTTTGATACTCAAATTGCTTTGTCTTATCTAACCGGACAGCTACAGATGGGGTATCAGCAAGCACTGAGCCAAGAGCTTGATGTGCATGTCGAAAAAGCAGAGAGCCAATCAGATTGGTTGGCACGTCCGTTGAGCCATGAGCAAGAAAATTATGCCATTGATGATGTGCGTTATTTGCTCAATTTATACGATATATTGCAGCAGCAACTGAGCAAGCAGGGCTTAACTGATAAAGTGGTTGAGGACTGTCAGTTGTATGCCAAAGAGCTGTATGAATCGGCCAATATCGAAGATGACGCCACTTATCTGGCTATGGCAGATTTTCGCTATACCCCAGAGCAGTTGGCGGTATTACAAGCAGTATCTAGCTGGCGCGAGGCATTGGCTCGAGCGACCAATCAGCCCAAGACTTTTGTGCTAAAAAAACAAGCCGTACGTGATTTGGTGGTAGAGATGCCAACCAGTATTAAGCAGCTGACTCAAAAGACCACCATGCACCGCAGTATCGTACGCTTATATGGTGATGAGCTGATCCAAGTGATTAATCAGGCCAAGGCGCTAAGCCCAGAGGAGCAGCCACCACGGATTTTTCCACCCTACCGCTCTAAAGATAAGAGTGTCTCAAAAGCGGTCGATCAGGTGATTAAGCAATATGAGGAACAGACTGGCGTGCCTGCCAATGTGCTGATGCGCAAAAAATGGCTGTCAAGCTTATATGAAATTGTGGCCTATGACTTACCACTTGAGCAGCTGCCTGAGGGTCTAAAAGGTTGGCGCAATGAATGGGTGATGAGCACCTTAATTCCACTTATCACGTCGCACAAAGAAGCACTAAAAGCGGGTATGAGCATGCAAGAGGATGACTAGCGGCGTTTAAAATAACCATGGTCTAAGAAGTAGGCCGTTTGCTCAGCTACTTTTGGGTTAATGAGCATACCGGTGTGTGAGACGGGCATAATAATATGATCTGTTGCCTCATTAAGCTGAGTCTCAAACACATAAACGGTGCCATCGTGGGCAGATTGCGGCTGTGATAAGTTAACCTTTTGGTTGTGATAATTTAGCACCAGTTGCCCTAAGCCATAAGGGGCATCGCCGGCTATCACGCCTAAGCTTATGCTTTTAGGCCAAGGGGCACTTTGGCCATCTAATGCATTTTTAAATGAGTGTCCCACTAAAGGTGCCGCCAATGTACTCATGTATTTGGCGGTGGTACTGCCATTATGTGGTGTGCCTAAGGTAACGCAGCGGCCAATTTTCCAGTGTGGATAACGCGCCACAAAATCTCGAATGACCAGGCCGCCCAAGCTGTGTCCGACCAAATGGATGGCGATGGCAGGATTGTGATGCTCAGTGAGCCACTGATTTAAGCGTTTACTGTGCTGATCAATACGCTCACGCAGGCTGTGATAATTATGCTGATGGGTGGCAAAACCACGGTTTTGTAACTGCTTGGCCAATGGCGTCATAATCCAGTCTTTTTGATGCAGTCCATGGATTAACACCACAAAAGGACGCTCTGAGTCGCCATGGGTCATCAGTTTATGGGATGGTTTATGAGGTTTATCAGGTTTTTTTAGAGGCACAATATTAGGCAGGGGTAGCTTTAACATAAGGTAAGCTCGTTAATATAATCTCATGAGTGAGTCTTATCATAATACACTGCATACAAAAAAACCTTCAAGTCTTGGACCTGAAGGTTTTTTTGTTGTTACTCATTAAGTAATAGCAGCGTATCAATAGCAGCTTAGCTTATTGAAGGCTGACATGCCCATCTAAGCTGTCTGCTACATCCTACCTACATATAATTTTCGATACTTGGGCAGCTACACATTAGGTTTTTATCGCCATACACATCATCAATACGGCCCACAGATGGCCAGAATTTGTGCTCACGGATATAGTCTAATGGGAAGGCTGCGGTATCACGGCTGTATGGGTGTGACCACTCAGCACCAGTAATCACAAAGGCAGTGTGCGGTGCATTGACCAGAGGGTTGTCCTCTAACGTCCAGCCGTCTGTGCCCGCTTTTACTTTCATGGCTTCTTGCTTGATAGATTTTAGCGCAGCAATAAAGCGGTCAAGCTCATGCTTAGCTTCAGACTCAGTAGGCTCAATCATCAAGGTGCCAGCCACAGGGAAGCTCATGGTAGGCGCATGGAAGCCGTAGTCCATAAGACGCTTGGCAATGTCTGCTTCAGTGATGCCGGTTTCTTCTTTGAGCGGGCGAATATCAATAATACACTCGTGCGCCACACGGCCGTTTTTGCCAGTATATAACACAGGGTAATCGTCTTTTAACTGACTGGCCACGTAGTTGGCGTTAAGCAGCGCAGTCTTAGTGGCTGACAGTAGACCATCACGGCCCATCATGGTGATATACATCCATGAGATAGGTAAGATACTTGCTGAGCCATAAGGGGCTGCAGAGACCGCTGTGGTGTCTTTTGGTGCATTAAACACAGGGGTTACGCTGTGGTTGGCTTTAAAAGGTGCAAGATGCGACTTCATGCCAATAGGACCCATGCCTGGACCGCCGCCGCCATGAGGGATACAGAAGGTTTTATGTAAGTTCATGTGTAGCACATCCGCGCCCACTTCAGCTGGCTGCATAATGCCCACCTGAGCGTTCATGTTGGCGCCATCCATATACACTTGACCGCCATGGCTGTGAATTAAGCTACAGATATCACGGATACCCGCTTCAAACACCCCATGCGTTGAGGGATAAGTGATCATCAAGGCACCCAAGTTTGCACTGTGCGCCTCACACTTCGCCTTTAGGTCATCCACATCGACGTTACCGTTTTCGTCGGTATCTACTACCACAACTTTCATGCCCATCATTTGAGCAGTCGCAGGGTTGGTGCCATGGGCAGATTTAGGGATTAAACACACATCACGCTCAGTTTGACCCAATGATTCATGGTAACGGCGGATGGCCAATAGACCTGCGTACTCACCAGAGGCGCCTGAGTTTGGCTGCATAGAGATATCATCAAAGCCGGTGATGGCTTTTAACTGCTCTTGCAGGCTTTCAATCATAGCGATGTAACCGGTAACTTGGTCACGAGGGGCGAAAGGATGCACATTGGCAAACTCATTCCAAGTGATGGGCAACATTTCGCTGGTGGCATTGAGCTTCATGGTACAGCTGCCAAGCGAAATCATGCTACGGTTCATGGCCAAGTCTTTGTCTTCAAGCTTTTTCAAGTAGCGTAGCATTTCGTGTTCGGTGTGATGCGAATTAAACACAGGGTGAGTCAAAATAGCATCGGTACGCAATACCGCTGAATCTAAAGAGACACGAGCATCGCTAGGTAAGGCTTCTGCTTTGTTGGTGAACAGCTGAGTTAAGGTTTCAAAGTCTGCTGCATTACTGGTTTCAGAGAAAGACACCGACAACTTGCTGTCGCCTTCACGCCATAAGTTATAACCTAGGTTTTCAGCGTTCTCATAGATTTGAGTGGCCAGTTTTTCTGAGCCGCAATCGATCAATACCGTATCAAAGATTTGATCATGAACCACTTTTAGCTCATCGCCAGCCGCTTTAATGGCATCGCTAAAGGCAGTTGCCATAGCATGGATGCGAGTGGCAATGCGCTTTAGGCCTTCAGGGCCATGGTATACCGCATACATACCAGCCAAGTTGGCCAATAGCACCTGAGAGGTACAGATGTTTGAGTTGGCTTTTTCGCGGCGAATGTGCTGTTCACGAGTTTGTAGCGCCATACGTAGCGCTGTATTGCCTTGGGCGTCTTTTGATACCCCGATAATACGGCCTGGCGCTGATCGTTTGGCTTTATCTGTGAAGGCAAAGTAGGCCGCATGTGGACCACCAAAGCCCATAGGAATACCAAAACGCTGCGTACTACCCAAAGCCACATCGGCGCCCATAGCAGCGGGTGATTTTAGCAGTACCAAGCTCATGATATCGCTGACCACAAGCGCATACGTTTTGTTCTGTTTAACCGCAGCAATAACCTCAGTTAAATCTACCACGTCGCCTTCTTTACCCACATACTGGAATAGGGCACCGAAGAAGTCGCCAGATTTGGCGGTTTCAAAATCACCGACTACAACGTCCCAGCCGAAGTACTTAGCACGGGTTTTGATAACATCTAGGGTCTGCGGATATACGCGCTCATCAACGAAGAATTGGTTTGATTTGCTTTTGCTGACTCGCTTGGCCATGGCCATACCTTCAGCGGCGGCTGTTGCTTCATCTAATAAAGAGGCGCCGGCCATCTCAAGACCTGTCAAATCGATACAGACTTGTTGGAAGTTTAGCAGTGCTTCTAGACGACCTTGTGAGATTTCAGCTTGATAAGGGGTGTAAGCTGTGTACCAGCCTGGATTTTCTAGTACGTTGCGCTGAATGACCGCAGGCATACGCACAGGAGAATAGCCTTGGCCGATATAGCTTTTGTTGACGGTGATATCGTCTGCCATAGCACGCAATTTGGCTAAGGCATTGTGCTCGCTCATGGCCTTAGGTAGGTCTAATTCGCGGTTCATACGCACAGCTTCTGGCACGGTATCAGCGATAAAACTGTCCATATCCTCATAACCGACTGCTTTTAGCATTTCGGCTTGGTCGTTGGCGCCTGAACCTAAGTGTCTAGCGACAAAACGGGCTTCATCAAACAGCCCATCAAAAGATAAGCCATTACTGGTAGTGGTTGAATTTGCTGAAGTCATGGTTGTCCTTTGTATCAAGTTGAAGGTCAAAATTGAGCTTGATTAAATCACCAATCCGCTAACGTAGGGAATGATGAGGCGGTAATAAAAGTAGGATAAAAAAATAGGTTAAACTTCTTTGACGAATTGATCGTAATCGAAACGGAACTGACTGTGGTATATACCATTATCAGCACGCTCTCCGGCACCAATCATCATAACCACATGATGGTGATTGCCAAGTTTGAGCAGTTTTTTTAGGGCAGGCTCATCAAAGCCACCCATAGCACAGCTGTCAAAGCCGTGAGCACGTAAGGCTAAAATCAAGTTTTCTGCAGCAAGAGCCGTGTTATACATCGCCCAGTTTTTGATGTCTTCATAGGTATAATAAGGTGATTTAACAGGGCCTTTAAATTGACGAACGGCCTTTGTCATGCCCCACTTGGCAATCGAAATAATGCCAGCTGGTCCACGCAAAAAATCTAATGGAACAATTCTTTCGTAATAATCACGCACCTTTTTTGGCGCAGCGCCATCTGGGAACTTGCGAATATTTTGTTTGGCGTTATCGCGCCAAGTGTCCGTTCTTGCCACCACAGCAATAAGCCGATTTGCGGTTCTGGCACCGTTTTGGTTCATACAAATTTTATTGGCCTTAGCACGCTTCTTTGGCGTGTTAATGACATAAAACTCCCAAGGCTGTAAGTTGCTTGAGTTCGGGGCGAGCATGGCCAATCGCAAGCAGTCACGTAGCACGTCATCTGAAATGGGCGTGTCAGTAAATCTTCTTACCGAGCGACGCGACTCCACCACGTTTTTAAAAGCTTCCAGATAAGGGGCTTTTGGGCTGAGCGCCTGCTCATTATTCGCCGCCTCAAGGTTAGCAGCATTCGCGTTACTGTCTTGGTGACTGTTGTCGTTGTTCATACCAGCATATCCTTTGCAAATCATAAGGGGGGACAACTGATAAGGTTTTCCCCAGTTTCATCTCTTTAAATTTAGAGAATCAGCTTAAGACTCTATATTTTAAGCACTATAAAATAAGTCTTAAAACTCAGCATTACCTGATGTCAGAGGCAATGCTGATCTAACACACTGATGGACAATAAAGCGTTACTTATAGTTCAGCTTGGTACTCTTCAGCCGATAATAATGACTCAAAGTCATCAGCATTGTCAGGCTTGATACGATACATCCAACCTTCACCGTATGGGTCGGTATTGATAACTTCAGGATCATCTTCAAGCGCTTCGTTAATCGCCACAACTTCACCAGTAAGCGGGGCATAAACGTCAGAGGCGGCTTTTACAGACTCAACGACAGCCACTTCGTCGTCAACGGCCACAGTGTCACCGACGTCTGGTAGCTCAACATAAACGATATCGCCAAGGGCTTCTTGAGCGTGGTCAGTGATACCAACGGTCACGGTACCGTCGTCTTCCAAACGTAGCCACTCATGGCTGGCAACGTACTTTAGCTCTGATGGAACATTACTCATGTTTTTCTCCTGGGGTTAAAAAATCAAACAATAATAAAATATTAAGTAGTTGAATTAAAAGGTTAAATAAATCCGCTACTGGGGCAAATTCGCTCTTACTATAGCAAACAATTGCAGGGTTTATTAGCGCCTATTTTCGATTACCAAAAAAATAAAAATGCGATAGAAATTTGGTCGAAAATAGGCCTTAAATCAGGGCACAGCTTGGCTAGCAGAGCAATAAATGGCTATTAGTCAAATTGCTTAGCGCCATTACGCACAAAGGGCAGCTTTAACACACGGACATCGACAAATTTACCCTTGCCGCGTAAATCGACTTGTACCGTATCTTCATCGGTGACTGACTCTGGAACACGTGCGATGGCGATAGATTGTTTTAGGGTGGGCGAGAAAGTACCGCTGGTGATAATACCGCTACTTTCTTTATCTGTGCCTTGATTGATGGTAACACTCATGCCTTCACGCAGTACGCCGCGGGTCTCAAGCAATAAGCCCACCTGCTTCATGGCGCTACCTTCTTCTTGTGACTGCTTGCGCTTGGCAACTAAAGCTTCACGGCCCACAAAATCACGGTCATCTTTTAATGCCAAGGTCCAGCCCATGTTGCACTCATAAGGGCTCACTGTATCGTCCATGTCATGGCCGTATAAGTTCATGCCAGCTTCCATACGCAAGGTATCTCGTGCGCCTAGACCAGCTGGCTTGATTTCATGCTCTAATAATAACTTGTAAAAGTCAGAGGCGTGATCACCATGCAAAATAACCTCAACACCATCTTCACCAGTATAGCCGGTACGCGCCACAAACCAGTCATTGCCTTCGATATCGGTTAAATCTGCACCAACAAAAGGTTTAAGAGCATCTAAAGTATCCGCCCAAGCAGGTTTGGCTCGTTTTAATTTGGCCACAGCTTTTGGACCTTGAACGGCTAAGATTGCCAATTCAGGACGTTCTGTTAGGCGCACATCGAAATCTTCGGCCACTTTATTAAACTGAGCCAAGTCTTTATCACGGGTAGCGGCGTTTGAGATAATACGGTATTGGGTTTCATCTTCGTTGATCAAATAGACAATCAAATCGTCAATAACACCGCCGTCTGCGTTTAGCATGCCAGAGTACAGCGCTTTGCCGACAGTCTTTAGTTTGGCCACGTCATTTGCCAACAGCTTTTGTAGCCAAGCTTTTGCCTGAGCGCCTTCAACATCAGTAATCACCATATGTGACACATCAAACATACCGGCATCGGTACGGACTGCTTCGTGCTCATCAATTTGAGATCCGTAATGGATGGGTAGCTCCCAGCCAGAAAAATCAACAATCTTACCGTTATTGTCTAAATGCGACTGATAAAAAGGGGTACGTTGTAAGGTGGTCATGACAAATCCTTATGGTTAGTAATAAAAGCAGTTAATAAAACTTAAGTGAATAACTACTGTATCGTAAATGATGCGGATAGCAAATCATCAAAAAAATCATTAATAAAAATGAAAGCCAAAAATAAAAGGCCTAAAAATGGCATAAAAAAAGGCAAATAAGTCGCCGAGTCATTAGCCTTATCAGCAATCACTGATAAAGTCTCTCGATATACTTATTTGCCCCATCTGTCCTGTGACCTGAGATTTTCGATAGTGGCCTATCACCGCTATCTTTTCCCCTTCGGTGGGTACTTATGCTTGAAGTACCACTCTCCAGATTTGTCATTGTTGTCTCAAAACGCAGGCTATGGCTGTGCTTTGAAGCCCACCTCATTGTCAGCATTTTATAACTATTGCCGTAATGAGTCGTCTGGCCATAAGCTTAATAGGTCAGCTGTGGCGGTGGGCTAATGAGTCATTCAGTCCGGTTACCTGAGCGATTGGCAGGGTGCTTACGCCTTCGGTGGCAGTCTTATTTATTAATGCGGTTCACTCACATGAAGTTAACTTGCCTTAAAAAGCTTACTGCGCTCTCCTGAAAAACGCCCTTATTATGAAAGGTGTGCGCCAAATTTACAAGTGACAAATTCTCAGCGAATTATACAGCACCTTGGATGAGTAAACATTTAGCGAAAATCTACGCCGCAACTTAATAAAAGCCTTGGTAAAATCTTAAACTGGCTTATGCGCTTAGCAAGCCTTGTCCGCCTATATGAGATGGCAAGGCTATGCTTGTGTTGCGTTTGTTAGCATATTCGTTATTATAGCCACCCAAAAGGCGCACGTGTTGTATTATGGTAGCGTGACAAAATTTTGCTTATGACAATAAGCTTGGTCTGCCAAAGCTAGCTTTTTTGATTGTATGGCGCCCTAAATGGATCACTCCTTAATTTTTTTAACTGTAAAGGTAGTATGTAATGCATTGTGATATTTATAAATTTCCCAAACGCAGCGAGATGTATGTCTATATTGCACGCCCTGACTATCCCAATGATACCGATGAAATTAAAGATTGGCTGGGCGTGTTACCCAAGGACTTACGTCAAAGCTTGGGCGAGCCAAAATTCTTAATGCATTTGGACTTAGCAGAAACCAAAAAACTGGCCAGAGTCAATAAAGATGACGTGATTGAAAAATTACAATCACAAGGCTATTTTGTACAAACCCCACCCTCAGATGTGCTATTGGCGCAGGCACAGGCGCGTATGAAAGAGGGTCAAGATAAGCGTTATGATTGATAAATGGATTTAATTTTTCATTTGGTGTAGAAAACATTTAAAATAGGGGTTTATTGGCCAAAAGGCACACTTTTTGGCCAAATTTGCCGCTTAATAACGACTTAAAAGTTTATTAATAGCTGCCGATTAGCTATCAGCCATGGATTTATTATTAGTTAACTCATGGTAGAATATGGCAAATGAAAGACAAGATTTGCTTTGGTCTGACTGGCCTTGGCAATAAGTTTAATTTAACGTTAATTACTTGAAGACTGAGCATTGCATGGAATGGTTACGCAATATTGTTATTAATTTACCGCTGGATGACATCAGCGATGCGGCGAGCCGACTGACGATCTGGTGGAGCCATTTTGTGGCCAATGTGCCGCCTGATATGCTGCCCATGTATGCCTATGTTGGGTTTTCAGTGATGGTGCTGTTGTTGTGGCTTTTGGTGGTTAGAGTGCTGCCCAGTCCCTTTGGTGGTATGAGCTGGCTAGCTGTGTTCGCTATTTTGCTGGCACCTGGATCTGCTGCTGGCGAGACCGGCGATATTGCTCCGGCCAGTATCGGGGTGATTTATGGTATCTTAATGAAAGAACCGGGTGCAGCCATGCGCAGCTTGCTACCTATCTTGGTGGTATTTGCGGTTGGGTTGGTTTTAGGCTTTATTTGGCAAATGATTAAAAATGCCGTTGAGTCCAGTGCTGAACAGGCGCGTCAACAAGCCATCGCTGATGAAAAAGCCAATATGCAATTGGCCTCCGCCAACTATGTTGACTTGGTACAGGGGGATACTGAAGCAAGTCAGGCTGAACTGGTAAAAACCCAAAAGTCTGTGCCTATCGCCAAAGACAGCAATAAAGATAAAAGATAACTGATAACTGATAACAAGTCATACACGTATTAGGCACACGCTATTAAACCCTTAAAAGTAAAGCCGGCCTTAATAACAACAGACAATGAGCAAGGCGGGTGGGTAAACAAGGTATTGTTTGCCTATTACCGGTCTTAGCCCCTCACAATTTAGATTGCGCTAATCTCGCTTAGCCATGATACATGACAGACACATGACAATTGCCGCAATCTTCCTCTTATTCGCTATGGTTAGTGAGCAACTATTTATCAGCAAAATCAGTCAATAAAACACGCAGCCTAATTGAGCTTAGTTAAACCTCATTAAATCCAATTAAGCTTGGTTAACATTAGCGACTGATATGATGTTTAAAATATGCATAAACATGCGCTAAGCTCTAAAAATAGTGCTCAAACCTAATGGCTACCCCTTGTTATTTATTACAACATCCACCTTATCTTTAGTGAGAAGAGACTTATTATGACCCAATCTAATCTTAATCAAACAAAAAATACTCAGTTTACCGGCACCCAAAGCTATATCGCCACTGACGACCTACAGTTGGCCGTGAATGCAGCCATTACTTTGCAAAAGCCACTGCTGATTAAAGGCGAGCCGGGCACAGGTAAGACTTTATTGGCAGAAGAGGTGGCCGCAAGCTTGGGCATGCCGCTTATTACTTGGCATATCAAGTCGACCACCAAGGCTGAGCAGGGGCTGTATGAGTACGATGCGGTATCGCGTCTGCGTGATTCGCAATTGGGCGATGATAGAGTGTATGACATCAATAACTACATTAAACCTGGTAAATTATGGGAAGCCTTTACCTCAGATGAGCGCAGTGTGTTATTAATCGATGAGATTGACAAGGCCGATATTGAGTTCCCAAACGACTTGCTGCATGAGCTAGATAAGATGTCTTTTTATGTTTATGAGACAGGAGAAACCATCACCGCTGATAAACGCCCTGTTGTGATTATCACCTCAAACAACGAAAAAGAACTGCCAGATGCTTTTTTACGTCGCTGCTTTTTCCATTATATTGACTTCCCAGAAGAGCAAACCATGCGTCAAATCATCGATGTGCATTTTCCCAATATTCAAGAAAAGCTGGTCAATGATGCATTAGATATCTTCTATAAGCTGCGCAATCTTCAAGGTCTTAAAAAGCCGCCCTCAACGTCTGAGCTGGTGGACTGGTTGACCTTGTTATTGGCTGATGACATGGCACAAGAAGAGCTTGAGGAAAACTTACGCGGCGAAAAATCAATTCCACCTCTGTATGGCGCCTTGTTAAAAAATGAAGCGGACATTACCTTATTACAGCGCTTCGCCAATATGATGCGCCGCTAATGATGGAAGATGGCGGCTTATGTATAAGCTTAAAAGTATCGAATCGGTGTCATAAAAAAAGGTTAGGCTGATATGTTTGTAAAACTGTTTTATACCTTGCGCACTTATGGGGTGCCGGTCAGTACCCGTGAGCTGCTTGACTTAAATGCGGCGCTTGATAAGGGATTAATGCGTCAGCCGCATCCTGAACTATCTAAACAGTTTCCTGAGGATAAAGACCTGTGGTACTTTGCTAGTCGTGAGGATATGTACCGGCTTATTAAGCTGTGTATGGTCAAAGATGAGCGTCATTTTGATAAATTTGACCGTGCCATGGCCGATTATTTCGAGGGCGTTGATAGTCTGGACATCGATGAGCTGATGGCAAAATTGACCGACATTCCTCAAGAGTGGCTTGATCTTAAGCTTGATCCAAAAAACTTGACCGAAGAGCAGCGACGCCTGCTCAAAAAATACGGCTCGCTTGAGGAGCTGATGAAGGCGTTAGAGGAGCGCTTAAAAGAGCAAAAAGAGCGTCATCAAGGTGGCAGCAAATGGGTCGGCACTGGAGGCAGCTCTCCTTTTGGTGCTTATGGCGACCACCCTGAAGGGGTACGGGTTGGCGGTGAGTCTCGTAAGCGTAGCGCTGTTAAAGTATGGGAGCAGCGCAAATACCGCGACCTTGACGATGATAAGCTGCTGGGTACCCGTCAGTTGCAGATGGCGCTGCGCAATCTGCGTCAATTCGCTCGTACCGGCAGTGCCGATGAGCTAGATATCAAAGAGACCATCAAGCGGACGGCCAAAAAAGGAGTGCTTGATATCCATATGCAGCCGGAGCGCCGTAATAGGGTCAAAGTGCTGATGCTATTCGACGTGGGGGGTAGCATGGACATACACATTGAAGCGCTTGAGAAGCTGTTCTCAGCGGCCAAAAACGAGTTTAAAACCTTAGAGTTTTTCTACTTCCACAACTGTCTTTATGACTATGTATGGAAAAACAATCAGCGCCGGCATGCAGAGCGTACCCCAACCATGGAGCTGCTGCAAAAATATGGCCGCGAATACCGAGTTATCTTCGTTGGCGATGCCTCTATGTCGCCTTATGAGCTGTTTTCTGTTGGCGGTAGTGTGGAGTATATGAATGCTGAGCCGGGTGCAGTTTGGCTCAAAAGAGTGACCGATCACTTTGATAAGGTGGCGTGGCTCAATCCTGAAGATGCTGCCTATTGGGACTACACCCACACCATAGGCGAAATTAAAAAGCTGATGCAAGGTCATATGTACCCCATGAGCCTACACGGGGTAGAGGAGATGACCGAGTATTTGGCGCGGTAATTTTTTAGTCTGAGCAACTGGCGTTTATAAGCGAGCTATTTATTTTTAAACTAAATAAACACTAAAACCATTATTCATCTGACAGCGTATGCAGCGGTGTCATTACTTATTGATATTTTAAGGAGATAAATTGATCAAGTTGTCTATAGACCCGCGTAGGCTGTCTATTAAATCTGTTGCGCTGAGTTTAGTGATGATGGCTTTGGCCACAGGATGTACCAAGGCTAAAGACAGTAAACCGGTTGAACACGGTGCTGATGAGATATTCGCAGGGATGTGCTTTAATGATGCCAGCCCTGAGGATACTGAGGTTAATGAGGACGCTGGCTCATCGATTACCAATCTGGCGATTGAGTCATTAGCCTGTGACGCCGCCCATGACAATGAGGTGTATTATATCCATGCTTTGCCCGCCACTGCTCAGGCCCGCTTAGAGACGCCTGAGTTCTTTGAGGACATGCTAGATATCTGTGAAGATGAGTTTAAGGACTATATCGGTAAAGAGTACCAAAAGTCATTTTATGAGATGTCGGTGTTATTTCCCACATCTGAGAGCTGGGAGCAGGGTCACAAACAGGCGATATGCTATGCGTTTCATCCTGAGGCTGATAAATTAGATTATCCGCTAAAAGGCATCAAAAAATAATTAACCGTTTAAGTTTGAATTTGCAAACTTTGACGGCATATAGTCAGCTTAAGTTATTACTGAGGGGCTTCTCCTCATAGGTCTACTTTTTAACTATTTTTACTTTATTTGGGAAAAAATATGCTTAAAACCCCTTACTATCAAATTGATATTGCTGCCTTGAAGCAAAATCTACAAATTGTACAGCGTCTGTGTGATCTGTCGGGTGCTAAGGCTTTATTGGCTTTAAAATGCTTTGCCACTTGGGGGGTGTTCGATGAGATGACGCCTTATCTACATGGCACCACCTCATCATCTTTAAATGAGGTGCGCTTGGGCAAAGAAGAGTTTGGTGAGGATAAAGAGACGCATGCTTATAGTGTCGCTTATAGTGCAGATGAGATTGATGAGGTGTTAACCTATGCCGACAAAATCATCTTTAACTCATTCAATCAGCTGCATGCCTTTAAAGACAAAGCCAAAGCTCAAAGCATTCCTGTGGGTTTGCGTATTAACCCAAAAACCAGCAATTCTTCATTTATTATTGCCGATCCAGCACGTCCTTTTAGCCGTCTGGGTGAGCATGATATCGAAAAAATCAAGCCGGTTATTGACGACATCACTGGGGTTATGATCCATAATAATTGTGAAAATAACAGCTTTGAGGCGTTTAGTGACAGTCTGGCTGATATTGAAGCTAAGTTTGGGGAGCTGTTTTATCAGCTTGAATGGGTCAGTCTAGGCGGTGGTATTCATTTTATTGCCCCAGATTATCCGCTAGAGAAGTTGGCGCAGCGCTTGAAGAGCTTTAGTGAAAAATACGGCGTACAAGTGTATTTAGAGCCAGGCGAGGCCTGTATTCATAATGCTGCTAAATTGGTTACCACCGTGCTAGATACGCTGCATAATGGTAAGCCACTGGCCGTGGTGGATGCATCTATTGAAGCACATATGCTCGACTTATTGATTTATCGTGAGACTGCGCCTTTGGTACAGATTAACGACGAAGCGTGCCAAATTACCTCGCAGCAAAGCGATGACAGCACCATTATTTATGGTAAATCTTGCTTAGCCGGTGATATCTTTGGTGAATATGCGCTAGATAAGCCGTTAACTATTGGCGATAAGGTATCTTTTGGCAATGCAGCGGGCTACACTATGGTTAAGAAAAACTGGTTTAATGGTGTGGCGATGCCAGCCATTGTTATTTGTGATGAGCAAGGTGAGCTTACAGTCCAAAAAACCTTTGGTTATGAAGACTTTAAAGCCAGTCTATCTTAATCTATCAGCTTATCCATTACCCCAAAACTGCGATGGTCATTTTCGTTAAGACAAGCCTAGTAAGTGAGCTTACTTATTTGTCTATAAATGACGTAAATGACTGTCGCAAATTTAGACATTTGACATTATAATGCTCGGTTTTTAGTACCAGAACTTTTTGGACTGATTATCGCGCTGGGTGTCATTGTAGTAAAGCGTGCTAAGCGCACCAAAAAGTTTGACTAAAGTAATTTCGGGTGCGTGGGTTTTCCCAATTCTTCCTTTTTAATTCACGCACAACACTCACGGCGTCAACACATTAATCATTAAGTTGACCCACTAAGGAGGATTTCCAGATTGACTACTAACACTCAAACCCCCAAACGCAACGTTCTAATCATCGGCGCAGGCGGCGTAGCCCAAGTTGTGGCTCACAAATGTGCCATGCATAATGATGTGCTTGGGGAGTTACATATCGCTTCACGCACCAAACAAAAATGTGATGACATCGCAGCCAGCGTGGTAGAAAAGAACAGCTTTAATCAGCCAGCGACACTGCATACACATGCTGTAGATGCCATGGATTCTGAAGCGGTTGCTGAGTTAATTAACCAAACAGGTGCTCAGATTGTGATTAACGTGGGCTCAGCCTTTGTTAACATGACGGTACTTGAAGCTTGTATTAACACCGGTGCAGCTTATATTGACACGGCCATTCATGAAGACCCTCGCAAGATTTGTGAGACCCCGCCATGGTATGGCAACTACGAGTGGAAGCGCAAAGAGCGCTGTGCAGCCAATAACATTACTGCCATCTTAGGGGCAGGCTTCGATCCAGGTGTGGTCAATGCTTATGCCCGTGCCGGCTACGATATGATGGACAAAGGCTCAGTAACTGATATCGATATCATTGATATCAACGCCGGTAGCCATGGCAAATACTTCGCCACCAACTTTGATCCAGAGATTAACTTCCGTGAGTTTACCGGTACGGTGTATTCTTGGCAAAACAGCCAGTGGCAATCAAATAAAATGTTTGAGGTAAAACGTACCGATGACTTGCCTGTGGTGGGTGAGCAAAACAGTTATTTAAGTGGCCATGACGAAATCCACTCTTTATCTGCCAACCTAGATGTGCCAAACATTCGCTTTTGGATGGGCTTTGGTGACCATTACATTAATGTATTCACCGTACTACAAAACCTAGGTTTGTTATCAGAGCAGCCAGTAGTAACGGCTGAGGGTCAAGAAGTGGTGCCACTTAAAGTGGTAAAAGCTGTTCTGCCTGACCCAAGTTCACTGGCACCAAACTATACAGGCAAAACCTGTATTGGTGATAAAGTGAAGGGTAAAATCAATGGTGTAGACACTGAGATCTTTATCTACAACGTCTCTGATCACAAAGAAGCCTACAACGAAGTGGGTAGCCAAGGTATCTCTTACACCGCAGGCGTGCCACCTGTTGCAGCTGCCATGCTAGTGGCCACTGGTGAGTGGGATGTGGGGCACATGGCAAACGTTGAAGAGCTTGATGTTAAACCCTTTATTAATCTATTGAACAATATTGGTCTGCCAACACGCATTCAAGATGATAAAGGCGACCGTGCTTTAGAGTTTGATATTTAAGCTTTAGTTGCTATCTATACCGTGCTATTAACTAAAAACCCGCCTCAACTTGAGGCGGGTTTTTTAGGTTTGTAACGGCATGAGCTGCTCGTCAGTCGTGAGAAATTAGCTTAAAATCAGGCTGTCATCCTCTACCTTTTCGCCCCGAGTTTGCTCAAACATATCTAATAGATCATGCACAGTCATACCTTGTCGTACATCACCGGAGACATCTAATACCACTTGGCCTTGGTGCAGCATCACGGTGCGATCGCCGTGGGTTAAGGCTTGCTGCATGGAGTGGGTGACCATCATGGTGGTCAGATTGTTGTCTGTGACAATCTTATCGGTCAGCTCCAAGACAAAAGCGGCAGTTTTGGGGTCTAAAGCTGCGGTATGTTCATCAAGTAATAAGATTTTTGAGGGCTGTAATGAGGCCATAAGCAGACTGACTGCTTGACGTTGACCCCCTGATAATAACCCCATTCTATCGGTTAAGCGGTTTTCAAGTCCCAGCTTTAGGATAGACAGCTTTTCACGGAACAAATCACGGTTTTTATTATTAAGCGCAAAGCTTAAACCACGTTTACCACCGCGTTTATAGGCTAACGCAAGGTTTTCTTCAATGGTTAGTGCTTCACAAGTACCGGCCATAGGGTCTTGGAATACCCGAGCCACCCAGTGCGCTCTTTGGTGCGCACTTTTTTTGGTGACATCAACACCGTTTAATAAGATTGAGCCGCTATCAACACGGGTGGTGCCGCTTACTGCGTTCAAAAAGGTAGATTTGCCTGCGCCGTTGGTGCCAATTACGGTCACAAACTCGCCTTCAGCGATGTTTAAGCTAATGCCACGCAGCGCAGGGTTTTCTATCGGAGTACCTCGGTTAAAGGTCAGTCGTAGGTCATTGGCTTGCATCATAAGGCGATATCCTTCTTATTTCAGAGGGTCTGAATTAAATGGTTAATAAAGGTTAGCTGCTACGGCGACCGGACAACAGTTTTGACTTAATGGATGGCAGTTGTAGAGCAATGACCACCAATAACGCTGTGATTAAGTTCAAGTCTTGCGAGCCAAAGCCAATACTGCGTAAGGTACTGCTCGATAAAGCCACCTGAATAAATAGCTTATAGATAACCGCACCTAAAATAACCGCAAGGGTAATTAGCCAAATACGCTTAGCGGGGATAATGGTCTCACCAATAATAACCGCAGCCAGACCAATAACAATGGTACCAATACCAATAGAGATATCAGCGCCGCCTTGGGTCTGCACAAATAGTGCGCCGCCCAAAGCAATCAAGGCGTTGGAGATGGCCATACCAATGACCGTCATCCATGAGGTATTAATACCTTGAGCCTGTGCCATACGTAGGTTTGATCCAGTAGCGCGCATCGAAAGACCGGCTTCTGTACTAAAGAACCAGTCTAGAATTAGCTTGGCCACCAATACCACCGCCCCGATAATCAAGCAGCGCATCCAGTATCCATTTTCATTGGTCACCAAAGTGCTAAATACCGTTTGCTCACCCAGCAAAGGTAGGTTAGGGGCACCCATAATACGTAGGTTGACTGAGTACAAAGCGACCATGACCAAAATACTGGCCAAAAGCTGCAAAATTCCCAACTTCACGTGTAAAAAAGCAGTGACCACACCAGCGGCTGCACCAGCGAGCATACCCAAACCACAAGCAATCCAGGGGTCTATACCAGACACAATAGAGATACCAGCAATCGCGCCACCCAGCGGGAAGCTACCATCTGCTGTCAAATCTGGGAAATCTAGGGTTCGAAAAGAAAGTAGGACACCTAAAGCCACTAAGGCATAGATGAGGCCACTTTCAAGAGCACCAAAAAAAGCAATGAGAGACATAAGAGATTAAGCCACCGCTTAGTGTTCAGCTTGCTACTATTGATTGTGTGAGCTGGCAACACTTAAATAAAATAATATACCAGCACAGTCAATAGACAGTTAGCCAAAGTGGATTTAACAGATTAAATAATCTGCAATTAGGGTAAACCGATGAGTCTTAGGGCTGCGTAATTCTTGAATTGTCAGCAAAACACTCACCAGTAATATAAGACCACTACCTAGGCAATAAATAGTCATCTGGCCAAAAAAGATTTATTCTAGCAAATAACGCCAAATTTAAACAATCTAAAAAGCACATGAAGATCATGTGCCTTTTATTTGACTGACTCAATATTTTTGCCCTAAAACGGTCTATTTAACCACTTCTTTGGCTTGGTCCATCACTTCTTTTGACAGCTCAATGCCTTGCTCTTTAGCGTGAGTGGGGCTGACATATAAGTCTAAAGAAGTTGGGGTATACACAGGAATATCACCTGGTTTTTCACCCTTTAAGATACGGCCGACGATTTTACCAGTTTCACGACCTAAGTCATGATAGTTCACGCCTAAGGCGGCAATGGCGCCACGCTCAACCGAGCTGGTATCAGAGGCGATTAATGGTACTTTGCTTTCTTTGGCCACTTGATATAGCGACTCGTAAGCGGATACAACGTTGTTGTCAGTTGAGGTATAGATAACGTCTACTTTGTCAGCAATACTGCGAGCTGCCATAGCGATGTCATTACTTTTTTGTGCTGGTGCTGAGTGCACAGTGATGCCCATAGGCTGTAGCTGTTCTTGTAGATTCTTTAAGATGACCGTAGAGTTGACTTCACCAGGGCTGTATACGTAGCCGACATTTTTTAGGCTAGGAATAATCTGCTTCATCAAGTCAATTTGCGGCGCGTAGGGTAGGGCATCAGAGGCGCCCGTTACGTTAGTGCCAGAGCCATCCATGCTTTTTAATAGCTTGGCTTCTACAGGATCGGTCACCGCCGAGAATACCAAAGGAATGGTATTGGTTGCTGCGGCCACAGACTGGGCAGATGGGGTTGCAATGGCCACGATAACATCGGGGTTGTCGCCGACAAATTGTTTGGCAATCTGACCGGCGGTGGCGGTGTTGCCTTGGGCACTTTGGAAGTTAATCTCAAGATTTTTGCCTTCCACAAATCCTTCTTCGGCAAGCTCCTCAACAACCCCTTGACGCACAGCATCTAGTGCAGGATGCTCAACAATGGCGGTAATGGCCACGTGCTTGACTTCGCTTGAGGTACCAGCTTTGGTGTCATCGCTGCTTTGCGCGGCGGTATCTGTACTCGGCTGCTGGTTACAACCCGCTAAAATAGCGGTAGCAACACCGCCCCACATAAGGGTCTTAACAAAACGATTGGGGTTGAACATGGGTGTATCTCCTAAAATAAAATGCTCTTATAAAGGTCCATTTATAAGACGTGTTTGCTGGTAAATCTGCTGTTTGCTTCAGCATTGCCTAAATAGTTAAGGGCAATTGTTTATTTATTGGGCTCAGTACTGGGTTTGGTCTCATCCACGTTAACTGCCCCTTTTAAGATAGAGGGATCTAAGCTGACCCCTTGCTGTTGGGCATGTTTTGGGCTGACATACAAAGTTAGCTTGTTCATTACCTCAGGCTTGATATCGGTAATCGCTTCACCGTTTAGCACGCGGTATACCATCTTGCCGGTCACGCGGCCAAAATCATAGTCATTAACACCTAAAGCTGCTGTGGCACCGCGGCGCACACTGAACTCATCTGAGGTAATAACTGGGATTTTCATCTCATTAGCAGCGCCGGCCATGGCTTCAAAAGCACTAATGACATTGTTATCAAGTGAGGTATAAATCACATCGACACGGCCTTGTAAGCTACGGGTTGCCATAGCCACATCATTAGGACGGTTGGCAGTCACCTCTAATATTTTTAGACCCCGAGCCGGTGCGGCAGCTTGTAGCTGCTTTAATACCGTGACTGAGTTGGCCTCCCCAGGGCTGTATACATAACCAATGGTCTTAGCCTGTGGCACAATCTTCTGGATTAAATCCAGCGGTGGCTCGATAGGCAGCTGACTGGATAAACCGGTGACATTCGGCTGGGTCGGTACGTTATTTTCATTAATTAGTTTGGCGGCCAAAGGATCAGAGATGGCGGTATAAATAACCGGAATATTCTTAGTAGAGGCCACCACAGTTTGTGCCGATGGGGTAGAAATGGCCACAATGGCATCTGGCATATCACCGGCGAACTGCTTGGCAATCTGACCGGCGGTGGCGGTATTGCCTTGTGCGCTTTGGAAATTCACCGTTAAGTTTTTACCTTCCACATAATCATTGGCGGCCAACTCTTCAGTAATGCCGCGGCGAATCTCATCAAGTGAGGGATGCTCAACGATTTGAGTAATGGCTATGGTCTTGGCTTCTTTGGCAGGCGCATCAGCGACAGGCTCTTGCTGCGCTTGATCGGCATCCGAGCAGCCACTTAGTGCAGCTAAGCTTAAGCCCATACCCAAAGCCAATAAGCCTTGCCAAACTTTGTTGCTTTTTGGTTGAGCATTAAGAGTGGCAGCAGCGCTGCGATAAGGCAAAGAGGAGGAATAATTTGACTGCATAAGTATTTACGAATCCATTGGGGTTTAACAGTGTAAGGCTATATTACAATAATGTAACATAAGTGGGAAATAAAAAAACTAGCTAAATAAAATATAAATAATATAAAAGCCGATGTTAACAACATCGGCTTTTATGATAAAGAGGCACTTATCTTAAAAAGGCTTAAGCCAATTTATCGCCCACTTTACACTCGTCAGGTAGCGTGATGACCACCAGTCCTGTTTTTGGATCACCTGATGATAAGATCATACCTTCTGACACCCCAAATTTCATTTTGCGCGGGGCAAGATTAGTGACACAGATCACTTTTTTGTTGGCCAGTTGCTCAGGTTCATAGAATTTACGAATGCCACTAAAGACATTAATGGGCTGCTCTTTGCCGATGTCTAATGTGAACTGCAGTAGCTTGTCTGCACCCTCAACATGATTACATTCAAGTACTTGAGCCACCGTCATTTCAACTTTCATAAAGTCATCAAACTCTATGTAGTCGCTGTCTTGCTGATCATTAGTTTCTGACGCTTGAGCTGCTTTAGCTACGTTATCGGCCTGAGCAGTTGGTGTTGCCAACAAGTCTTGTTTGGAGTCTGCCACCATAGCATCAATTTGAGCCTGTTCAATACGCTGCATTAACGGCTTAAACTTATTGATTTTATGACCTAGCAATAACTCATGGCGGCTGGCAAAGCTTAAGTCATCAATATTTAAGAAGGCTTTGGCATTGTCTGTAAGCTCTGGTAACACAGGCGCCAAATACACCATCAATTGACGGAAAATATTGATAGCAACCGTACATACATCCTGAACCTCTTGTTC
This sequence comes from Psychrobacter raelei, assembly GCF_022631235.3. NCBI lineage: Bacteria > Pseudomonadati > Pseudomonadota > Gammaproteobacteria > Moraxellales > Moraxellaceae > Psychrobacter > Psychrobacter raelei. Next base: position 2,189,685 of record NZ_CP093310.2, on the reverse strand, counting down.
ACGGCCTTCTTCTTTGGCCATTGCCCAAGGCTTTTTGCTGTCGATATATTCGTTAGCCTTGTCTGCGCACTGCATGATCAGGCGCATGGCACGGCTAAACTCACGATTTTCATAAGCCGTAGCAATCTCTTCACCAGCGCGCACAATCTCATTTAATAACTCAGGCTCAGCACAGCTGTCTGAGAGCATGCCATCATATTTTTTGGCAATAAAACCGGCGCTACGGCTGGCAATATTCACCACTTTACCGACCATGTCTGAGTTCACCTTTTGCATAAAATCTGCAAAGTCTAGATTAATGTCTTCAACTTTCTCAGACAGTTTGCTGGCGAAATAATAACGTAGATACTCAGGGTTTAAATGTTTGGCAAAGGTTTCGGCTTGGATAAAGGTGCCGCGAGATTTGCTCATTTTATCGCCATTGACCATTAAGAAGCCGTGAGCGAACACCCCCGTTGGGGTACGGTATTCACTGCCGGCCAGCATGGCGGGCCAAAATAAAGCGTGGAAATAAACAATGTCTTTGCCGATGAAATGATACAGCTCAGTTTTATGCTGATTTTCTTGTAACCAATAATCATCGAAGCTCAATTCTGGTTGTTGTGGATCAGTGGAGCCTTGACGCTGTTTGCATAGGTTTTTAAAACTGGCCATATAGCCCACAGGGGCATCTAGCCACACATAAAAGTATTTATCCGGCTCACCCTCTGGCGTGTCTGGGATTTTGAAGCCGAAATAGGGCGCATCACGTGAGATGTCCCAGCTGGCAAGGCCGGCTTCAAACCACTCCTGAAGCTTGTTAGAAACTGAGGGCTGTAAACGTCCCTCATCTTTGGTCCACTGTTTTAAGAAGCTCTCAAATTCAGGCAGGTTAAAGAAGTAGTGTTTTGAGGTTCTTAATACAGGGGTTGCACCCGATAAGGTCGAATACGGGTTTTTAAGTTCAGTGGCATTGTAAGTGGTGCCGCACACTTCACAGTTATCACCATATTGGTCTTGAGCCCCACATTCTGGGCATTCGCCTTTCACGAAACGGTCGGCTAAAAATAAGCCTTTTTCTGGATCAAATAATTGCTCAACATCTTTGGTTGAGATATGACCTTCACCATTTAGACGGCGATAAATTAACTCAGATAGCTCACGGTTTTCTTCAGAGTGAGTAGAGTGGTAGTTGTCAAAACCAATTAAAAATTTACTAAAATCTGCTTCGTGAGAGGCTTTTACAGTGGCGATTTGCTGCTCTGGCGTGACCCCATTGGCTTCAGCTTTTAGCATAATGGCGGTGCCGTGAGCGTCATCGGCACAAACGTAGGTGACTTGATGGCCTTGAGCCTTCATCGCTCGTACCCAAATGTCAGTTTGAATGTATTCCACCAAATGTCCTAAGTGAATAGGGCCATTGGCATAGGGCAGGGCACTGGTTACGAGTATTTGACGCACAAAATCACCTATTTAAGTTTGTTGATTTTAAGAGGATTATCAGAATATAAAATGTGCGCCTATGATACCGCAAATGGCATAAAAATGGGAATTTACCTCGGGATGAATTTTATATTCACTGGTTTTATCACATACGCTGATGCCTCTATAGTGTTTGTGATTCAAGGGCTGGGCAAAAAACAGCCCCAGTTTTAATAAAAATTATTCTCAATATCTAAAATTTGCGCTACCATACGCCGCCTATTTCTCATAACATTAAGTAGGGATGGACCCCACTATAAGTTCTTATCTTTACTTAGCACAAGGAAGTTAGTCATGTTTCAGATGCTTACCAATGCCAGCGTTCAGCTGGTTAATCGCTATTTACCCTCTCCTTTTGTTTTCTCAATTGTATTAACCCTGATTGCCTTTTTGGGTGGTGTCTTATTGACCGGACAAGATGTGCTGACCATGGCGGGACACTGGGGCGGTGGTCTGTGGTCGTTACACAGCTTTGCTATGCAGATGGCACTGGTGTTGGTTACCGGTTACGCTTTTGCCAATGCGCCCATCATTCAACGTTTTTTAGACAGTCTGGCCTCAAAGGTTACCTCACCGACCACAGCCATTGTCATCTCAACGTTGGTGGGACTGGCAGGCTCATGGATTAACTGGGGTTTTGGTCTGGTGGTCGGGGCTATTTTTGCCAAGTCTTTGGCCAGAAAGGTGCCTAATGTGGATTATCCCTTATTGGTGGCAGCGGCTTATTCTGGTTTTGTGATTTGGCATGGCGGCTTCTCAGGATCTATTCCCTTAACCTTAAGTACAGGCGGCGATAACTTGCAGACGCTCTCAGGTGGGGTATTAACCGAAGCAATTCCTTTATCACAGACGATTTTTGCTTCATATAATCTTATTATTTTGGCCGCTTTAATTGTGGTATTGCCAATAGTCAACCGCATGATGCACCCAAAAAATCCGACCACAGTAGATCCGGCGCTCATTAAAATAGAGGCTTATGTAGCCCCTGAAACTAATACACCGGCTCAAAAATTAGATGACAGCCGCGTGGTGGCCATCATCTTACTGCTGCTAGCACTGATGTATTACATCAATTACTTTTCGACCAATGGCTTTAACTTAGGATTAGATATTGTTATCGGTCTGTTTTTATTTATTGGACTGATGGCGCATGGTACCCTTGAGCGTTATTACCGTGCAGTGAAATCAGGTATTGGGGGTATTGCCGGTATCGTTTTGTTGTTCCCATTCTATGGCGGTATTATGGGGATTATGACGGGTGCCAATGCCGATGGGGTGTCTATCAGTAGTGAAGTGACTGAGTTTTTTGTGAATAATGCCACAGCCGATAGCTTTCCTGTCTTTGCCTTTTTAAGTGCAGGCTTGGTAAACATCTTTGTACCCTCAGGCGGCGGTCAGTTTGCGGTACAAGGGCCAGTGATGATGCCAGCAGGCTTGGCGTTGAATGTCAGTCCAAGTGTGACCGCCATGGCGATTGCTTGGGGCGATGCTTGGACCAATATGATTCAGCCCTTTTGGGCACTGCCACTGCTGGGTATCGCAGGATTAGATGCCAGAGCCATTATGGGCTACTGTCTGATTATCCTAGCGGTCTCAGGCGCTATTATTACGGGGGGTTTTTGGTTATTGGTATAAACGGCTTTAGCCATAACTACCCTCACATAACAAAATCCCCACATAGTCGCTATGTGGGGATTTTTTGGTTTGATAGTTTTTTTCATTCATTAAGAGGGCTTAAGCAGATTATCTTAAAAAGAGCCAAACAAAGTACCTAATACAATCACCACTGTGGTAGCGATCAAAGGAATGCCCATGGTTACCATAGCGATATTGAGATAAGACTGTTTGTGAGTTAATCCACAGATGGCCAATAGGGTGATTACCGCACCACTGTGTGGCAAGGTGTCTAGACCGCCGGCGGCCATAACTGCAACGCGGTGCATCAGCTCGGGGTCAATGCCTGTGGCCAAAGCCATTTTGTAGTAACTCTCACCCAAGGTCGACAGTGCAATACTTAGACCGCCTGAAGAAGAGCCCGTAATACCTGCAAGGGTCGTCATCGCCACTGCTTCAGAGATAAGTGGATTGTCAGGCGTTAGATTCAAAATACTATCGCGAATGATAATAAAGCCTGCCAAAGAAGCAATCACTGCCCCATAGCCGACTTCCGAGGCGGTATTAAAAATAGGCAGCATCGAGTCATAAGTGCCGCGGTTGATGGATTTTTTTAGGTTGTGCCAATGTCCTATGCGCAGTATCACTAACGCGGTACAAGCCACAAGCAAAGCAATAATAATAGACCACAGTCCCAGAGATCCTTGGATATTTAAATCCGGATACTGAGCTTGTAGGGCGCTAAAATCTAAGCTTGGAAAGACCACATAAGTTAATAACGCATTTAAAGCGATAACCAATATGAGCGGAATAATTGCTGTTGTAAAAGAAATTTGATGATCTAGGCTGGTTTGGCTGTGATCAATATCGCCTTTTTGTTCCAAATTATCATCATGTGACCCGTACCCTTCACCAGCAAGCTTGGCTTTATTAGCACGCAACTGTAGCCAATACCAACCCGCAAAAAACATAATTGCGGCGCCTATAGTACCTAAGATAGGTGCAGCAAAGACGTTGGTATTGTAGTAGGGAATGGGGATTGCGTTTTGAATGGCAGGGGTACCAGGCAGTGCGGTCATAGTAAAAGTAAATGACCCTAAAGCAATGGCCGCTGGAATCAAGCGCTTAGGAATGTCTGCCGCTTTAAACAAGTTTTTGGCGATGGGATAAATGGCGAAGGCCACCACGAATAAAGAGACGCCCCCATAAGTCAAAATAGCACAGACCATAATGACCGACAAAATGGCTTTGTCGCTACCCATTTTGTTCACCACGGTATTGGCGATGGCAGTAGCAGCGCCAGAGTCTGCAATAAGCCGACCAAATAAAGCGCCTAATAAAAATATTGGGAAAAATTTTAATAAAAATCCACTAAGGGCTGACATAAATACGTCAGTGTAAGCAGGGATACTGCTTAAGAAGTCACCGGATAATAAAACCGCCAAGACGGCCATGATGGGTGCTAAGATTAAAACTGAGTAGCCACGATAGGCAAAAAACATCAGTAATAATAAAGTGACGATAATCGCAAGTGTGCTAAACATAGGCGCCTTCTCCTTGGCTTAAATATGAATAAAAAAACACCAAGCCCATTAAGCTGCTAAATTAAGCAGACTTAATCGGCTGTGCTACTGATAAGTCCCTATATCAAGTAGGTTGCTATATATAAATGGGGCAGTGATGACACATCAAGATGGGTTATCAGTTGTACACTATATACCAAATGCAGTAAACTAATGGGCTTATTAGCGCTTAATGATACAGCGGGCCTTTTGGCAAACAGGCTTGCTATGCAATGGCGCAAATCAGCATCAGTCTACGAGCAAAAAAATATTATATTCGATTTTGCGAATATATACTATTAATGTCTATACTATTAATGTCTATACCATTTATATATGCCACAATGTGTGCAAGCTTCTGTGGGTATTAAAGTCTTTTATAGGCACAAATAATATAGGTACACATCATCATTTACGTTGATTCAACAGGGAGAGAATAATGAGTCAATCAAAGGTATACGCCAGTGCTGAAGCGGCGTTAGAAGACATCATCCAAGACGGACAAACGTTAGCCATTGGCGGCTTTGGATTGTGCGGCATTCCAGAAAATCTTATTTTGGCATTAAGAGACAGTGGGGCCACAGCGCTCACCTGTATTAGTAATAATGCTGGCGTGGATGACTTTGGGTTGGGCCTGTTATTAAAGACCCGTCAAATCAAAAAAATGATCGCCTCTTATGTGGGTGAAAATAAAGAATTTGAACGTCAGTTCTTAGGCGGTGAGCTCGAAGTTGAATTAACCCCTCAAGGCACTTTGGCTGAAAAGCTACGTGCAGGCGGCGCGGGTATTCCTGCTTTTTATACCGCCACAGGCGTGGGCACACAGGTAGCCGAAGGCAAGGAGTCTCGCGACTTTGATGGCCGCACCTATATTCTAGAGCATTCGCTGACCGCTGATGTGTCACTTATTAAAGCCCAAAAAGCCGACAAAGCAGGCAATCTTATCTTTAATAAAACCGCACGCAACTTTAATCCAGATTGTGCCATGGCGGGCAAAATTACAGTGGCTGAAGTGGAAGAGATCGTTGAAATTGGTGAGCTGGATGCCGATCAGATTCATCTGCCTGGTATTTTTGTACAGCGTCTGGTATTAAATAGTACGCCAGAAAAACGCATCGAAAAAATTACCGTAAAAAAATAGCCACTTAAGTATTAACGAATAATAAGGAGTATCACCATGGCATGGACAAGAGAGCAGATGGCGCAGCGTGCGGCCAAAGAACTACAAGATGGTTTTTATGTTAACTTAGGTATCGGCTTGCCGACTATGGTTGCCAACTATATCCCTGAGGGTATGCATGTTTGGCTACAATCTGAGAACGGCCTACTGGGTATTGGCGAGTTTCCCACAGAAGAGAACGTGGATCCTGACTTGATTAATGCCGGCAAGCAAACCGTTACGGCTAAGCCAGGTGCCAGCTTCTTTGGCAGCTCAGAGTCTTTTGCTATGATACGTGGCGGCCATGTGAACCTAGCTATTTTAGGCGCGATGGAAGTCTCTGAGCAGGGCGATTTGGCCAACTGGATGATTCCAGGAAAAATGGTCAAAGGTATGGGCGGCGCTATGGACTTGGTGGCAGGCGTGCAACGAGTGATTGTGCTTATGGAGCAGATCAATAAGCATGGCGAACCCAAAATCTTAGCTGAGTGTCAGCTGCCACTAACCGGCAAAAAAGTAGTCGATCGTATTATCACAGAATTGGCAGTACTGGATGTCACTGACACCGGCCTTAAGCTAGTTGAGCTGGCTGATGGGGTAAGTTTCGATGAGCTACAAAAAAATACCCCAGTGAAGATTAGCCAATAACCCACTGTTTTATACACAATTTAATGGCGCCAGCTGATGGTGCTGTTCTAAGCACTTAGGAGCAGACAAGGATGACTCAACTCAATCAGGACTTAACCGGCAAAGTGGCTTTAGTAACTGGTGCCGCCAGTGGTATCGGCCGAGACATCGCCGAAACTTATGCTAAGGCAGGCGCAGCGGTCGGTGTAGCAGATATTAATCTTGAAGCTGCACAAAATGTCGTCAAAGATATTGAGGCTGCCGGCGGTAAGGCATTGGCCCTTGCCATGGATGTCTCGTCTGAATCTGCGGTCAATGATGGGGTGAAGGCGTTGGTGGATCACTTTGGTGGTATCGATATTTTAGTGTCTAATGCCGGCATTCAAATTATTGACCCCATTCATAAGCTAAGCTTTAGTGATTGGAAAAAGATGCAGTCTATTCATTTAGATGGGGCATTTTTGACCACCAAAGCGGCGCTACAATACATGTATAGCAATGATAAAGTAGGAACAGTGATTTATACCGGCTCGGTACACTCGCATGAAGCTTCCTTATTTAAAGCCCCTTATGTGACGGCCAAGCATGGGCTGTTAGGATTGTGCCGGGTGTTGGCAAAAGAGGGTGCTCAGTACAATGTGCGCTCGCACGTGATTTGCCCAGGCTTTGTCAAGACGCCTTTGGTTGAAAAACAAATTCCTGAGCAGGCGCGTGAAAAGGGCATTAGCGAAGAAGAAGTGGTCAATGACATTATGCTGGTGAATACCGTGGATAAGGAGTTTACCAGTACTGAAGATATCGCTCAGTTAGCATTGTTCTTGGCTGCATTCCCGACCAATGTATTTACCGGTCAGTCTATTGTGGCAAGCCATGGCTGGTTTATGAATTAAGCGTTTGCTTAACTTAACAGTCAAGGCCTTGCTAATCCTAGCCCAATCGCTTAGCATCACCGGTAACATACTTACCGGTGATGCTAAGCTTTTTTGATTGATACTCATACCGCCGCCGAGCTGATATTCCTATTTTTAGCACAGACCTATACCAGCGCTTGAGTTTTATCCTGCTTACGCTTGAGTAATATTTTTAGTCTGAATCATAAGCCAATATGTTTTTATTGGCTTTTTTGCTTATCTAATTTGTTATCCATCTTCTTATTGACGTTGTTATCTATCCTATACCGTTACTTGCGGCATCCAATGAGCTGCAAGGAGTAAAAACCATGACTCATAAAGACATTGCACAGCTGCTGACCACAGCCATTGAACAACAAAAATTCGATACAGCCATTGGCCAAGTGCATGATTTACGCCCCATTGATACGGCTGATATCTTGGCATTAATCCCCCCTAAATTGTCTTGGCAACTGTTAGACCGTCTACCCAATAGGGCGACTGTTTTTTCTTATTTAGAGGCAGAAGACCAAGTGGCTTTGGCCTATCAATTCCCTAGGGCAAATCTGGCCCGACTGGTGGGCGATATGCCCTCTGATGAGCGTACCGACTTATATAAGCGCTTAGATCAAAGCCAGCGTGATGCGTTATTGCCCGCTTTGGCTCAGGCAGAACGTGAGGATATTCGCCTTTTGTCTGCTTATGCTGAGGGCACAGCTGGGGCTTTAATGACCTCTGACTATGCCACGTTAAAAGCGCAGATGACGGTGGCACAAGCTTTAGCCGCACTGCGTTTAGAAGCGCCAGATGCTGAGACCATTTATCATGCTTATGTGATTGATTCTGAGCGCCAATTAATTGGGGTCATTTCACTGCGCAGTCTAATTTTGGCCTCACCTGAGCAGATCATTGGCGATATTATGCTCACCTCAGTGGTGGCTTCAAATGTCAATGAAGACCAAGAAGATGTGGCAAAAAAGGTCGCCCGTTATGATTTAATTGCGCTGCCTATTATTGATGACAGTGGGGCACTGGTTGGTATTGTGACCCATGATGATGCGATGGATGTGGCAAGTGATGAAGCCACCGATGACTTCCACAAGTCAGGGGGCGTCTCAAGCTTAGTAGGCAGCTTTAAAGACACCAGTATTCGTATTTTGTACCGTAAACGGGTATTTTGGTTGGTATTTTTGGTGTTTGGTAACCTAATATCAGGGGTCGGTATTGCTCACTTTGAAGAGGTGATTGCAGCCAATTTAGTGTTGGTATTCTTCTTACCTTTATTGGTGGACAGTGGCGGTAACGCCGGCTCTCAATCAGCAACACTGATGGTGCGGGCCTTGGCCACAGGAGAAGTGGTGATGCGAGATTGGTTCTCACTGCTTGGGCGTGAAGCTTTAGTGGCCTTATTGCTGGGGATAACTATGGCTGCTGCAATTTCAGTGATTGGCTATGTACGTGGTGATGCAGTGGTGTCCTTAGTGCTGGCGCTAAGTATGGTGTCTGTGGTGATGATTGGTTGTGTGATTGGTATGAGTCTACCTTTTGTGCTTAATAAGCTCGGCTTTGATCCGGCCAGCGCCAGTGCACCATTAATTACCTCGGTGTGTGATGCTTCAGGTGTGGCCATTTATTTGTTTATTGCTTCTAAGTTTTTACCGCTTTAAGTCATCGCGCAAAACAAATGATGTAAGGCCATGTGCCGGACTGTTTGATAAAAATGCGGCGTTGTCAGTGTGGTTTTTTTATCCATCAAAGTCAGCTAAACTAGCTAAAATACTTATAATGTGTGTCATACGTGTCATGCCAAAGCGTGCAATATTAAATTTATAGCCGTAAGGCTTAGGGGCAATCATGTTTAATTTTATAAAAAAATCGATGGCTAAAAACGACAAAAACAGTGAAAAAAGCCTGCAAAGCGAACAGCTGTTTGCGGTAGCCAATCAAGTATTACAAGACCATAGTGCCGGTGGTCAAGATAATAAAGTGACAGCTATTAAACAATACGGCGATTCAGTAACGCTAGATTTGCGCTTAAATGCCGATGCTGATCCTGAAGAGGTACATCGCCAGTTAGGACTTGCCCTACAAAATCATGGTATTAATGAAGTAAACTTAAATGTCAGCTTGCCGGCCAAACCTAAGACAAGCCCATCCTCTCATTCCCATACAACCTCTACTCAGGCCCCCTTTATGACAAGTGATGATATGCCTGCCTTTGCGTCTACCAAAGGCGGTGCGAAGACGTTACCAAAAACAGTCAACGCGGCTGCGCCCAAGTCTCAGACAGATGAGCCGCCTATTACCAAGCGTGCGCCCTTACAGTCAAGCTTACAGCCGCATCCACGTATCAAGCATATTTTGGTGGTGGCCTCAGGCAAAGGCGGCGTCGGTAAATCAACCACGACGGTCAATATCGCCTTAGCCCTACAAAAGCTTGGCAATAAAGTAGGCATATTGGATGCTGATATTTATGGGCCTTCTATGCCCAGTATGCTAGGCGTGGAAGGCGTGAAGCCGCAGTTAGAAAATGAGCAGTTTGTGCCGGTAGAGGCGCATGGTCTGGCTATGCTCTCCATAGGCAGCTTACTAGATGGTGATAATACCCCTGTGGCTTGGCGTGGTCCAAAAGCAACGGGTGCGTTAATGCAGTTGTTCAATCAGACCAACTGGCCAATGCTGGATTACTTAGTGATTGATATGCCGCCAGGTACCGGTGATATTCAGCTTACCTTGGCGCAGCGTATTCCAGTGACAGGGGCGGTCATTGTCACCACGCCGCAGCACATTGCCTTAATGGATGCCCAAAAAGGTATTGAAATGTTTAACAAAACCAGCATTCCAGTGATTGGGGTGGTGGAGAATATGGCGCTACACACCTGCTCGAACTGTGGTCATACCGAAGCCATCTTTGGTGCCGGCGGTGGTGAAACCATATCTGAAGCGTATCAGGTGCCGTTACTAGGACAACTGCCTTTGGCCTCTACTATCCGTGCTCAAGCTGATAAAGGTGAGCCGAGTGTGATTGCCAATCAAGGTGACGGCGATGATTACGCACATTTTTATGTGGAAATTGCTCAAAAAATTGAAGCCAATATCGCCAAATTTGCTAAGCAGCGCAATGATGGACGTATCTTTTAGGCTTTAATGAGCCAGTTGCGGCGCACCACTCAAATCACTCAAAAGGATATTGGGGAATATAAGATGGATAGGCAAAACAATACTATTAAAGCACCGACAAAGACTCGGCGGCCGCGACTGGCACATATTGACCAGCTTATCGTAGACGGTCAGCCGCACTTTGGCGTCTTTGCTGAGGTAGAGCGGATTAATTATCTTGATTACCACAGTCACCTGATTTCCCAAAAGGCAGTATCTCAGCGGCGCAAACAGTTTAAAGCCAATCAGTTTGCCTTTGTTCAGATAGTGCAGCCGCCGTATCGTATTTGTATGGCAATTGCGACCATTAAGCTTGCTAGCACTGTGTTTGCTTATATTTATAATGAACATACTGGCGAGTTTGAGGTGGTTGAAGCCTTGCAGCCTCTCACCCATAACAGCGAGTTTAGTGGTGATCATCGGCAAGGGCGTATGAGCCTTAAGCAAGGCAAACTGTCGCTGGTGCTACAGTTTTCTGAGTCAGGGGTGCAGCTTGACTTGGTCAGTAAGCAGTTTGCAGTATCAGCTCAGTTGGGGCGCAGTGATCAGCCGCTGGCAGTGTGCTCACCTTCAGGCAGAAGGGGCTGGAGCTTCACCCAAAAAGAGCCGCTGACTGTAATAGGGGGTACGCTCACATTTTTTGCCGACTCTAAACATTACCCTAAGCTGGCGGATACCGACTCAGACAATAAGACAGACAATAGGGTAGACAATAAGCTAAGTGGTGACAAAGCACAAACGGGCCTAAGCCATAGCCTGCCACTTAAGCCACATGCTTTGGTTAATTTGGATTGGACGCTTGGCTTTATGCGTCATGAGACCAATTGGTTTTGGAGCTGCATCACCACCGAGTTGCCAGATGGACGGACATTTATGCTGAACCTGTCTATGGGTGTCAATGAGACTGGGGTCAGTGAGAATGCATGCTGGATTGATGGACAGATTTATTATCTGCCGCCGGTATTATTTAGCCGACAGTCAGATTTAACTGGTGGCAAGCAGCCTAAGTGCGGCACAAATCCAGATGAGCCGCGTGCCTGTGCTTGGCAGGTTAGTCATCTTAATTTAGGCTGGAGTGATGTGGAGATTGAGTTAAGCTTTACACCAATAAGTGTCTATAAAAAGACGGATAACTATGGGGTAATAGCCAGCGTGTTTGAGCAGCGGATTGGCACATACTGCGGTCATATAAAACTTAGCGCAGCGCAGGGTGGTCATGTGGTGGCGCTTGATAACGTCATGGGGCTTGCAGAAGACCATTTTGCAAAGTGGTAGGGGCGGCGGGCATGTGGCGTGGGCATTGGGTTAATAGCGATTAAAGAGGGCCAAATAATATTTTAGCCTCTTACACTTTGTCACAGCTGTTACCACAAGATATTGACATAGGGGATGGCGTAAAGCCATTAATAAGCGTAAAATAGCGCCGTTAATGACTCTAATAGAGCAAAAAAAAGCCAATTGGGGCTAAATATTGGGGCGCTTAACTATCGGTTGTATTTAATTATAATCGACCTGTTTTTGAAAAAATTGTGATAAATTAACAGTTTATAATCAAAAAACTGTTTAGAACCAAAAAATAAGGGTGTGAAATGTCAATTAAGTCTGACCGCTGGATTCGTAAAATGGCTGAAGAACATGGCATGATTGAGCCATATGAACCAGGTCAAGTACGGTTTAATGAAGCGGGCGATAAGTTGGTCAGTTATGGCACATCAAGCTATGGTTATGATGTACGCTGTGCTCGTGAATTCAAAGTATTCACTAATGTCCACTCTGCCATAGTAGACCCAAAAAACTTTGATGAAAATAGCTTTATCGATATCGTCGGTGATGAGTGTATTATTCCACCCAACTCGTTTGCCCTAGCGCGCACTGTAGAATACTTTAGAATTCCTCGTGATGTATTGACCATTTGTTTGGGCAAGTCAACTTACGCCCGCTGTGGTATAATTGTCAACGTTACCCCACTTGAGCCTGAGTGGGAAGGTCATGTTACTTTAGAGTTTAGCAACACCACCACGTTGCCTGCGCGTATTTATGCGGGTGAAGGGGTAGCGCAAATGCTATTTTTCCAAAGCGATGCCGATGATATTTGCGAAACCAGCTACAAAGATCGTGGTGGTAAATATCAAGGTCAACGAGGGGTAACACTACCTCGTACTTAGTCTGTACGTACTTCGTCTGTCACTGTATAGACACCAAGCGCTTTAAAACACCAAGTGCTCATGTTCAGATATCCAGATTGGCCAACATAGCCAAATGATACAAGTCAGTGCTTATCAGTGCTTAATGGGATAAGCTGCTGATTTTAAAGTAAATTAATAGAAGGTGTTGCCTTAAAAAGTAACAAATGTCAAGAAGTAGAGCGCGACAGTTCATACCGAACTATGACCCTCTAATTCAGTATTAAATTGGCATTTAGTGCTTAAAAAAAGTATAGTAGCACCTCAATTTTGCCAGCCGATGTATCCTATTTCACCGCTGATTTATGCTATTTATTGAAAATCAGTGTCATCGGGTACTTGCCAGTGAGGAGATTTATAGATGACTTCCGCCTTTAATTGGTCAGCATTAGCCTTTATTTTGGCTGCCATTGGTTTGGTTATATTCATGCTGGTAGTACCACGTTTATTAGGTGGACGCTCGCAAGGTACAGAAAAAGAGGAAGTATTTGAATCGGGCGTTGTCGGAGCAGGCAATGCCCGAATTCGTTTGTCTGCAAAATTCTATTTAGTGGCCATCTTCTTCGTGATCTTCGATTTAGAAGCCCTGTATTTATATGCCTATTCGGTATCGGTGCGGGAAGTGGGCTGGATCGGCTATGCGACAGCCCTTATTTTTGTGGTTGATTTATTAATTGGCCTCATCTACGCGCTAAGTTTAGGGGCGCTCAATTGGGCACCTGCTGACAAACGCCGCAAAAAAGAGCGTTTGAGCGCCGCCCCAGCTGGCTTCAACTTAGCCAGTATCACCAAATTTAATGGCATCGATGAGCTACACACTGACCCTACAGGTAAAGTACCGGCTCAATCATCAGGCCAAGTAAACGTCTCAAACGATATCGAAGCCAACAAGCGCCATCTTGCCAATATCGATCGTATCAACGTCACTGGTAATGTTACCAGTGTAGATTTCTCTACCCAATCTACTAATTCTTTATCCAATAAATCGTCTTCTTAAGGGTTATATCATGAAATATACGCTAACCCGTGCAAATCCTGACGCCGATACTTATCCTGCGCAGACACGCCAAACCGTTAATAATCCCATTGAGGATGAGGTAAATCGTAATGTATTTATGGGTAAGCTTGAGGATATGGTGCATGCCTCAGCTAACTGGGGACGTAAAAACTCACTTTGGCCATTTAACTTTGGTACCTCTTGCTGCTATGTGGAGTATGCCACCACGCTAACAGCAGTACATGACTTGTCACGCTTCGGGGCAGAGGTTATTCGTGCTTCCCCCCGTCAAGCGGATGTGATGATTGTGGCGGGTACTTGCTTTGTGAAGATGGCCCCGGTTATCCAGCGTCTTTATGAACAAATGCTTGAGCCAAAATGGGTCATCTCTATGGGCTCTTGTGCCAACTCAGGCGGCATGTACGACATCTACTCGGTGGTACAAGGCGTGGACAAAATCATTCCAGTGGATGTTTATGTGCCCGGTTGCCCGCCACGTCCCGAAGCGATTATTCAAGGCTTGATGCTGTTGCAACAATCCATTACCAAAGAGCGCCGTCCATTAGGGGCTTATGTTAATGATAAAGGCATCTATCAGCCACAAATGCTGCCTGAGCGTGACCGCAAACAGGCCGATCGTATCGCCGTAAAAAATCTGCGTAGTCCGGACAGCATTTAATAAGCTCAGATATTTTAAGGGCTGAATCGCCTAGCCAGCTTGGCAATAAGCCCAGACAAAACAAAGTATTCATCCTTGCGTATTCGCAACAATTGCAATGACTCTGAGGTAAGCGGTAACCATGGTAACGGATAATAGCAAAGCGACTGACAATAGCGCCAATCCTAATATGACACAGCATGCTGTGCTGCGTGAGCTTGGACATAAGTTTGCAGGTAAATTCACTGAGCAGTTCACCTTTGATGGTATCCCTACCATTTGGGTATCGCGCCAGGATTTACTTGACGTATTGATGTACCTACGCACCCTGCCCAAACCTTATGTAATGTTGCTTGACTTATCAGCAATGGATGAGCGTTTGCGTCAGCACCGTGACGGCTTACCTGCCAGTGATTTTACTGTCTTTTATCACTTGATGTCGCTTGAGCGTAACAGTGATATTCGCGTAAAAGTGGCCTTGTCAGAAGACGATCTAAAGGTTCCAACAGCGACCAAGATTTGGCCAAATGCTAACTGGTACGAGCGTGAAGTGTGGGACATGTTCGGTATCGTCTTTGATGGCCATCCCCATTTAACCCGTATTTTATTACCCAAATACTGGGAGGGTCATCCGCTTCGCAAAGAGTACCATGCGCGCGCTACTGAATTTACCCCGTATTTCCTAAACAATGCCAAGCAGCAGTTTGAGCAAGAAAACCTACGCTTTGTTCCTGAAGAGTGGGGGATGAAGCGCAGTGGCCGAGATGAGGACTTTATGTTCTTAAACTTAGGCCCGAACCACCCCTCAGCGCACGGTGCATTCAGATTGGTACTACAGTTAGACGGTGAAGAAGTCATCGACTGTATCCCAGACATCGGCTACCACCACCGCGGTGCAGAGAAGATGGCTGAGCGTCAAACTTGGCACTCTTATATCCCCTATACCGACCGTATTGACTATCTTGGCGGCGTCATGAATGAGCTGCCTTATGTCATGGCGGTTGAGCAGTTGGCGGGCATCACAGTCCCTGAACGTGCTCAGACCATTCGCGTCATGATGAGTGAATTCTTCCGTATTACCAATAATTTATTGTATTTCGGTACGTTTATTCAGGATGCTGGGGGTATGACGCCAGTATTTTATATGTTTACTGACCGTCAAAAAGCCTATGATGTGATTGAAGCGGTTACCGGCTACCGCATGCACCCAGCTTGGTTCCGTATCGGCGGTACTGCAGCGGATCTACCACGTGGCTGGCAGCGTTTGGTACGTGAGTTCTTAGACTGGATGCCACAACGTTTAGATGAGTACGTCAAAGCCGCAATGGAGAACTCGGTACTTAAAGGACGTACCCAAAACGTGGCGCAATACGATGCCAAACAAGCTTTAGCATGGGGGGTTACTGGGGCAGGTCTACGTGCCACAGGTGTTGAGTTTGACCTACGTAAAGCCCGTCCTTACATGGGTTATGAGAACTATGACTTTGAAATTCCAGTAGGTTATAACGGTGACGCTTATGACCGCTGTATGGTGAAGATTGAAGAGATTCGTCAGTCACTACGCATCATAAGACAGTGTATGGACAACATGCCATCTGGTCCTTATAAGGCGGATCACCCACTGGCTGTACCGCCACCAAAAAACCGTACATTGAACGATATTGAGACCTTGATTAATCACTTTATCTCCGTATCATGGGGACCGGTGATGCCAGCGGGCGAAGCATCTATGATGGTAGAGGCGACCAAAGGTATTAACAGCTACTACATTACCTCAGATCGCTCGACCATGAGTTATCGTACCCGTATTCGTACCCCAACATTTGCACATTTGCAGCAGATGCCTTCTGTAATTAACGGAAGCTTGGTATCGGATTTGATTATCTATTTAGCCTCAATTGATATTGTGATGGCCGATACGGACAGATAAAGATAGCGGATAGTTTTCAATTTTCTAGGGTATCAAGCCAGCAGGCCAAAACATCGACCTGGCTAGCAGTTAAAGAGAAAATAATACAATGATTAAGATTGTGACCGACAAAGCCCCAACCGTAGATGTTGCCAGTATTTTGACGGCTCAAGAGATTGAGGGGATACACGAGTATATCCATCATTATCCTCACGCCCGTGCGGCGTCTCTTGATGCGTTAAAATTGGTTCAAAAGCGTAACGGCTGGGTAAATGATGCGCAAGTTAATGCCATTGCAAACCTATTGGATGTTCCTGTAACTGATATCGAAGGGGTTGCTACTTTCTTTAACCGTATCTACCGTTCCCCAGTAGGTCGCCACGTAATTTTGGTGTGTGATTCTATTGCTTGTTATTTGACCGGCTACGAAGAGCTTGCCGCTGAATTAAAGACAACCTTGGGTATTGAGTTTGGACAGACCACAGCAGATGGTCGTTTTACCTTATTACCTATCTGTTGTTTAGGTAACTGTGACAAAGGGCCTTCGGTACTAATTGACGAAGACACCTTTGGTCCGGTATCTCCTTCTGAGGTTGCCGAATTGTTGGAGTATTATCCATGAGTCACAACGAAGACGTGCTAACGGCACAATCTGATCAACCCAAAAAACTAAGCATTGCCGAGCAGTTTGCTCGCCGCAAGCAAGGTCAAGCCCCCAGTCAATTAAATAGCCAACGTGTACCTATCTATGGCGATAAAGCCACAGCGACTATTGAGACCAAGCCGTTAACTTGGCGTTTGGCACACCATGACGCGATTTTGGATTTGGCCACTTATCAGTCGCTGCGCGGCTTTGAGGGCTTAAAGACTGCTTTAGAAAAGGCCCCAAAAGAAGTGGGCGATATGATCAAAGCGGCTAACGTTCGTGGCCGTGGTGGTGCAGGGTTTAACGCCGGTCTGAAATGGACCTTTATGACCCCACCAGATGGCGGGCCTCGTTACTTAATTTGTAACGCTGATGAAATGGAGCCAGGTACTTTCAAAGACCGCCTGCTTATGGAGCGTCTGCCTTTTCAGCTGATTGAAGGTATGTTAATTACCGCGCATGCTATTGGCGCAACTGATGGTTATATCTTTATCCGTGGCGAGTACATTTTAGCAGCAGAGCGCCTAATGGCAGCCATCGATGAGTGTTTGGCCAATAATCTGATGGGCGATAATATTCTAGGCTCAGAGTTTAGTTTTAACTTACACGTGCACACCGGCGCTGGTCGTTATATCTGCGGTGAAGAGACCGCTTTGATTAACTGTTTAGAGGGTCGTCGTGCCAATCCCCGTACTAAGCCGCCATTCCCTCAGGTATCAGGGGCTTGGGGCCGACCCACTGTTGTCAACAACGTGGAAACGCTAAGCAATATGCCAGCCATTATGATTAATGACGTTGAGTGGTATCAGTCTTTACCAAATGAAAAAGGCAACAGCACCACACCAGGTACAAAAATATTTGGTTGCTCAGGTCTGGTCAATGATCCTGGTCTTTGGGAGCTGCCTTTTGGATATACGGCTCGAGAGATCATTGAAGACTTCGCAGGCGGTATGAAAGATGGTAAACGTCTTAAAGCATGGCTACCTGGCGGGGCATCAACTGACTTTTTGACCACAGAGCATTTAGATGTGGCCATGGATTTTGACAGTATTCAAAAAGCGGGCAGCCGTATGGGTACAGGTCTGATTATGGTAGTGGATGAAAGCCAAGATATGGTGCCTTTGCTTAAAAACCTGGAGATTTTCTTCCAGCGTGAATCTTGCGGCTTTTGTACCCCTTGCCGTGACGGCCTGCCTTGGGGCGTGAAGCTGTTAACGGCCATTGATGATGGCCAAGGTCAGCAAGGTGATGTTGAAAAGCTTGAGGGCTTAACCCGCGACTTATGGTTGGGTAAAACTTTTTGTGCGCACGCACCGGGTGCTATGGAGCCGCTTATGAGTGCGCTTAAGTATTTCCGCCATGAGTTTGACAGCAAAATTGTGGTTCCTGCTATTGAGGTAGACGCTGAGACATCACAGTGGGCGGAGTCAGAAATCAAAAAAGTAATGTCATCTATGGGAAGCGGCAGTCCTGCGGCATCGTCTAATTCAAGCGCAGATACCGGTAGTAACGTTAATTCGGATACAACAGCAGGTGCAGAAGCCGGGCATAAAACCCTAACTTCTAACCCTAGTGATGTGAAGTAGAGGAGTAGAAACAGGCATGGCGGTCATACATATTGACGGTAAGCAGGTCGAGGTAAACGGCGCAGACAACCTATTAGAGGCGTGTTTGTCACTGGGTATCGATGTGCCTTATTTCTGCTATCACCCTGCACTTGGTTCAGTCGGCTCATGTCGTCAGTGCGCGGTAAAGCAGTTTAACAACGCAGAAGACGCAGCAGCAGGTAAAGGTCGATTGGTCATGTCGTGTATGGTAGCACCTACCGATGACATGTACATCTCTGTCGATGATGCTGAGGCCAAAGCATTTCGAAAATCTATTGTTGAATTCTTAATGACCAACCACCCTCACGATTGTCCAACGTGTGAAGAGGGTGGACATTGTCACCTGCAAGACATGACTTATATGTCAGGTCACAATAAGCGTCGTTATCGTTTTACTAAGCGTACTCACCACAACCAAGAGTTAGGGCCTTTTATTGCCCATGAGATGAACCGCTGTATCGCGTGTTATCGCTGTGTGCGTTATTACAAAGATTATGCTGGTGGTGAAGATTTGGGCGTTTATGCCTCAAATAACCGAGTTTATTTTGGCCGTGATAAAGATGGTCAGTTCGAAAGCGAATTCTCAGGTAACCTAACTGAAGTATGCCCAACGGGCGTATTTACAGACAAGACCCACTCAGATCGTTACAACCGTAAATGGGACATGCAGTATGCTCCAAGCATCTGTCACGGTTGTTCAGCGGGCTGTAACATCTCA
This sequence comes from Psychrobacter raelei, assembly GCF_022631235.3. Classification (NCBI taxonomy): domain Bacteria; kingdom Pseudomonadati; phylum Pseudomonadota; class Gammaproteobacteria; order Moraxellales; family Moraxellaceae; genus Psychrobacter; species Psychrobacter raelei. Next base: position 2,170,495 of record NZ_CP093310.2, on the reverse strand, counting down.
GCCGGTGAGCGTTATGGCGAGCTACGCCGTATCGAAAACCGTTATAACGGTGAAGTAAACCGCTATTTCTTGTGTGACTTAGGCCGCTTTAGTTATGGCTATGTCAATCGTGAAGACCGTCCGGTACAAGCCATTGAGTATATCAATGATAAGCATGTCAAAATTAATATCGACTATGCTTTAGACGAAACGGTTAAACGCCTAAAAGGCAAAAAGGTCATCGGTATTGGCTCACCTAGAGCCAGCTTAGAGACCAACTTTGCCCTAAAAAAACTAGTGGGCTTTGATAACTTCTCAACCGGTCTTAATAATCATCAGCAAGCCTTAGTCGAAAAATGCATTGAAGTGCTAAATACCCAAGGTATTTATAACCCCACCATGGCCGAAATCGAAGACCATGATGCGGTATTTATCCTAGGCGAAGACATCACTCAGACCAGTGCCCGTGTTGCTTTGGCAGTGCGTCAAGCAGCCAAGAATGAACAGCTTAAAATGGCGGCGGCATTAAAAACTGAATCTTGGCTGGCAGAGCCAGTACAACGTATTGGTCAAAAAGCACTAAGCCCTGTATATATCGCAGATACCGTTCAGACCAAGCTTGATGACATCAGTAAAGTCAGCTGCGTGGCGACACCAGAGGACATTGCAAGCCTAGGCTTTGCGGTAGCTGATGCCATTAAACAGTTCGGTAACGATTTGCAGCAAATACTGGCAAGTGCACCAAGTGAAGAGGGCGATGAGCAAGCCGATGCCATGCAAGCTTTGGCGAAGCAAATTGCTTTTGACTTGGTCACTGCCGATCAGCCTTTGGTTATCTCGGGTACTGGTCAATTTAGTGTGGCCATCATTGAAGCTTCGGCACAGATTGCACAGAACTTAACTGATAAGCGTGCCGATATTAAAGCTCATGAGCGTGAGCAAGTAGATGCACACAATGCCAAAGTACAGGCTCAGCAAGCACTTAATCAGCCTGCTGAGGACAAAGAGTTAGATGCCAAGCCAGATCAAGCGGGTCAATCTAAACAAGCTGACAACCTAGAACGTGATCCCAATGCGCCTGTTTTAGAATTAAAACAGATCAATAATCGCTATCGTCAGCAAGCTGGTTTGTACCTTACTGTACCCAATGCCAACAGCGTGGGTGTGTGCTTATTAGGCGGTAAGCCGGTTGAGCAAATTTTAGCGACAGATTTTGATGCGGTGATTGTGGCCGAAAACCAATTAACCGATGCCTTAGATATCGAAAAATTGGCTCAGCTATTAAGCAACAAAACCGTGATTACCTTGGATCATCAAAACTTGCATTGGCATAAATTTGTGGACATTGTATTGCCTGCTGCAAGCTTCGCTGAAGCAGATGGAACCTTGGTATCTGCTGAAGGCCGTGCTCAGCGTTTCTTCCAAGTATATGACCCAAGCTACTATAGCAACAAAAACTGTATTAAAGAGGGCTGGCGCTGGTTGCATGCGGTTGAAACCAGTCTAAATGAGTTGCCATTAGATTGGACTCAGCTCGATGATGTCATCAATGAGCTGATTAAAACGCATCCTAATTTAGCCGGTATCAAACAAGCGGCGCCTGCAGCAGATTTCCGTATTTCAGGACTAAAAATTGCACGTGAGCCAAGACGTTACTCAGGCCGTACTGCGATGCGTGCCAATGTCTCAGTGCATGAGCCGATGCAGCCAAAAGACTTAGACACAGGTTTGACCTTTTCAATGGAAGGCTATAGCGGTACTCAGACCCCAGGCTCTATGATTCCCTTTGCACAAGCACCTGGCTGGAACTCGCCTCAAGCTTGGAATAAGTATCAAGATGAAATTGGCGGTAGCCTAAAACAAGGTGACCCTGGTGTGCGTTTATTTGACTTAGTAGATGCCGATCGCAAATTAGCCAAACGTGAGTACGTGCGTCCTGAGCCCGCTCAGCCTATTAAGACCAGTATTTTCCAAGGTCAAGCCAAGCTGGTACCGGTACACAATATATATGGTAGCTCACCTATGGCTCATCGTAGCCCTGTGGTGGCAGAGCAGATGCAGGCGCCAGCGTTCCAGATCGGTGTAGAGGATGCTGAGCACTGGCAGGTGAAAACCAATGATTGGCTAGCCATCACAGTAGACGGTCAGCGTGTTGAGTTGCCAGTATTGGTAGTGCCTTACTTAGCTGAAGGCTGCATTGGCTATCCGGTCGGTCAAGTGCCTATCTTGCATGGTCATCTGCCAGCATCGGTTGTGAAAATTGATCCCCCAAAATCAGACAAAACTATCGTGACTACCACTAAACCACACCTAGAGGGTCAGGGAGGCTAATATGGAATCTATTCGAATCATCCCTGAGGTGCCCAGCTTTTTAAATCAAGTCTTGTCCGTTGACGCTTGGAATATTTTATTTTTAGTGGGCCAGGCTTTAGTCATCTTCTTAGTGGTCGTGATTGTAGCGGCATTGATGATTATCTATGAGCGCCGTATGTTGGCCTTGTGGCAAGATCGCTACGGTCCAAACCGTGTGGGTCCTTGGGGCTCATTGCAGCTGGTTGCGGATATGCTAAAAATCTTCTTTAAAGAAGATTGGACGCCTAAGTTTGCTGATAAGTTCATGTTTATTCTAGCGCCTGCTGTGGCGATGTTCACGGCTTTGGCGTCATTTGCCATTATTCCAGTCTCGCCCATGCTTGGGGTCGCTGACTGGAACATCGGTATTTTGTTTTTCTTTGCTATGGCGGGTATGGCGGTATATGCCGTTATGTTCGGTGGCTGGGCCTCACAAAACAAATACTCTTTATTGGGTGGCCTACGTTCAGCGGCGCAAACCATTAGCTACGAAGTGTTTTTGGGCTTATCCTTAATGGGTGTGGTCGCCATGACCGGCTCGTTTAATCTTCGTGATATTGTGGTGGCCCAACAAGGCGGCTTTTGGCACTGGAACATCTTTCCACAGTTTTTAGGCTTTTTAACCTTCGTGGTGGCTGGTGTGGCAGTCACTCACCGTCATCCTTTTGATCAGCCAGAAGCTGAGCAAGAATTGGCCGAAGGCTATCATGTCGAATATTCGGGCATGAAATTTGGTATGTTCTTTATTGGCGAATATGTCAACGTGGTACTCATCTCTGCCTTGATGACTTGTTTGTTTTTTGGGGGCTGGGATGCACCGCTGAATTTAGGCTTTACCATTTTGCCACCTGCTTTTTGGTTTATGATTAAAACCTTATTTTTCATGACTATGTTCGTCTTAGCGCGCGGCTCATTAATGCGTCCAAGATATGACCAAGTTATGAACTTTGGCTGGAAAGTATGCTTGCCAGTGACTTTGATTAACTTGATGATTACCGCAGCACTTATCTTAATTTCAGCCGCGTAGTGTGGGCTAAAAGTAGTCCATCAAACTGGCAACAACATAAGCTGACTGCAGGTAAAAAAATTACTGGGTTTTTAAATCTTTTATTTATCGTGAGATATCCAAGCCGCTTTAGATTGTAAAGTTAGCAAGGTCGCTCACCGATAAGCAATAAGAGAAGTTAACATGTTTAAAACGTTGAAAAATACAGTCGTGGGCATGTTTACCATTGTACGCTCCATGTGGATGGTTAACAGTCATGCGTTTAGACCTCGCGATACCATATTGTATCCAGAACAGCCTGTTCCTGTGCCGCCGCGCTTTCGTGGCCGTATTGTGTTGACCCGCGATCCGGACGGTGATGAGCGCTGTGTGGCCTGTAACTTGTGTGCCGTGGCTTGTCCTGTAGCCTGTATCTCATTACAAAAAGCAGAACGTGAAGATGGTCGCTGGTATCCTGAGTTTTTCCGTATTAACTTCTCGCGCTGTATTTTTTGCGGCATGTGTGAAGAGGCTTGTCCCACCACAGCGATTCAGTTGACACCAGACTTTGAGCTTGGTGAATACGTACGTCAAAACTTAGTGTACGAAAAAGAGCACCTATTAATCTCAGGCCCAGGTAAATACCCTGATTATAACTACTACCGTGTTAGTGGTATGGCGATTAAAGACAAACCAAAAGGTGCTGCCCAAAATGAGGCCCAGCCTGTCGATTTAAGGAGTCTATTGCCATGAGTTGGCTACACTGGTTTGATAATACCCCATTGGTAGGATTTTATGCTTTAGGCTTGGTGGCCATTATTGCCAGCCTTCGTGTGATTATGCTGGCAAATCCTGTCCATGCCATTTTGTCGATGATTGTCTCTTTACTTGCTTTGGCAGGTATATTTTTTATCATTGGCGCGCCTTTCGCTGGCGCATTACAAGTTATTGTTTATGCGGGCGCAATTTTAGTATTGTTCGTATTCGTCATTATGATGTTGAACTTGGGTGTCAAAAATGATGCCCGCGAGAGCCTGTGGTTGTCCTCAGATGTGTGGGCTGTGCCGGCAGCATTAAGCTTCGTTATTGCGGTAGTATTGGGCTATATCCTGTCACTAGGCAATGGTGTTCACAATGCTGATGGTACTGTGGCTCAAGCCATGATAGGCGCCCAAACTATTTCTGCTAAGCAAGTAGGTATCGCCTTATTTACCGAGTATCTGTTGTTGGTAGAAGTCGCTGCAATGCTATTGTTGGCTGCTTTGGTTGCCGCTTATCATTTGGGCAAAAAAGCCTTGGATGATGAGAATGAGAGCCATAATAGCCGCATTTCAAGAGAGTATGCTGAGTCGAATGATGCTTATCAATATCAGCAGATTGATGGCGAAAGCTTTAAACAGACTCATGCGCAACAGGGCGTAAGCTCAAAGCTGCACAATAAGGAGGATCGTTAATGGCAACTGCAACCTCTGAATCAGTAACCGCTGTTGATGGCGCTACTGTCGGCACTGCAAACCAAGAGGCATCTGTGCAATCGATGCACCTAAAGCCTGTTGAAACGGTACAAGACACGCCCACATTTGCGACAGCAGATCCCACCATATTGGGCCCAATTCCTATGGAACATGGCCTGATACTGGCCGCCATTATTTTTGCTATTGGCCTATGTGGTGTTATGGTGCGCCGTAACTTCTTATTTATGCTGATGAGCTTAGAGATTATGATGAGCGCTGCAGGTTTGGCGTTTATAGTCGCGGGCAGTCATTGGTTAAGTGCAGACGGTCAAATTATGTTTATCTTTATCTTAACATTAGCGGCTGCTGAGGCGTCATTGGGTCTGGCAATCTTATTGCAGTTCTACCATCGCCGCGGTCATTTAGATGTTGATTCGGCCAACGAGATGAGAGGTTAAAACTATGAGCTTACTCCCTTTAACCTTTATCTTTCCAGCGATCAGCTTTTTGATTTTGGCATTTATGCGTGATCATTTGCCTGAAGTTTCAGCCAAATGGTTGGGCGTAGGCAGCATGGGGCTATCTGCGTTATGTGCACTGATTGCCTCATACACCTATTTATCACAAAACGATCCAAGCACAGTCATTAATATTCCGCTATGGACTTGGCTACAGGTGGGTGATTTTGCGCCAAACTTTGGCTTAAGCTTTGATGGCTTAGCCTTAACCATGACTGGCGTTATTACCGGTGTGGGCTTTTTGATTCATCTATTTGCCTCTTGGTACATGAAAGGTGATCAAGGCTTCGCCCGCTTTTTTAGCTACATGAACCTATTCGTTGCCAGCATGCTGTTATTGGTCTTAGCAGATAACTTATTGCTATTGTATCTAGGCTGGGAAGGCGTGGGTATTTGTTCTTACCTATTAATTGGCTTTTATTTTGACAATAGAGCCAATGGCCGTGCCGCAATGAAAGCCTTTACGGTAACTCGTGTGGGTGACGTGTTCTTGGCCTTTGGTCTGTTTTTATTGTTCCGTGAGTTTGGCACTTTAAACATTCAAGACATTATTACTCAAGCGCCGCAAATGTTCGCCGCCAACAACTCAACTTTAGTACTGGCAACCATGATGTTGGTGGGCGGTGCTATGGGTAAGTCAGCTCAGATTCCACTACACACGTGGCTTGCTGATGCGATGGCTGGTCCGACGCCAGTTTCTGCACTGATCCACGCAGCGACCATGGTAACAGCAGGGGTTTATCTGATTGCCCGTCTACATCCGCTATTTATCTTAACACCAGGCGTGCTGCTATATTGGGTAGGCGCTGTGGGCGCAATCACCTTAGTAGTCGCAGGTTTTTGTGCTTTGGCACAGACTGATATCAAGCGTATCTTGGCTTACTCAACCATGAGTCAGATCGGTTATATGTTCTTAGCGTTGGGCGTAGGTGCTTGGCAAGGGGCTATTTTTCACCTGATGACGCACGCTTTTTTCAAAGCCTTATTGTTCTTGTCAGCCGGTGCGGTAATTACTGCCGTTCACCACGAGCAAAATATCTTTAAGATGGGCGGTCTGCGTAAGAAGATTCCACTGGTATTTTGGTGCTTCATTATTGGTGGCGGCGCTTTGGCAGCTATTCCTTGGGTTACGGTGGGCTTTTATTCAAAAGAGGCCATTTTGTGGGAAAGCTATGCCACAGGTAACCAAGTCTTGTTCTACATGGGAGTATTTGGTGCGCTATTAACCTCACTTTATACTTTCCGTATGATTTGGTTCACCTTCTTTGGTGAAGAAAAGACTCATGCGCACAAGCTATCCGGTCTGTCTTATCAGATTCCACTTATTGTATTACTGGTACTGTCGACCGCAGTGGGTGCGTTAATTACGCCGCCGCTACAAGGCGTATTGCCTGAAAGCGTGGGTCATGTGTTAGAGATGAATGGTGACGCGCATGCCAAGCACACGGCAGAGTTTATTGCCATGGCAGCGATGGCATCAGGCCTTATTCTTGCCGTGCTACTTTATGTGGTTAATGGTGGTAAGCTTCTCGCTAAATTCAAAGCTTCAAGCTTAGGCGGCGCTATTTATTACTGGTGCTACCATGGTTTAGGCTTCGATGCTTTATATGACTTAATATTTGTAAAACCATTTTTATTCATCGGTAAATTACTTAAAGCGGATCCTGTTGATAAAACATGGAACATCCTACCAGCAATTGCTTCTGCAGGTAATAAAGTGATGGCCATGACACAGACAGGGTCACTTCGAGGATATGCCGCAAGCTTTGGACTGGGGATGGCAGTGTTATTGATACTAGTCATGACGACGGTGATTTAAGATGACAGAATTTCAATTAGCTTGGATGTTGCCAGCATTGATTGCAACCCCGTTCATTGCGGGTACGCTGTGCTGGTTAGTAGAGAAAATTAATAATCGTCTGCCACGCTGGATTGCTTTGATCGGCATGATCATCACCTTTGGCTTAAGCTTGGTTTTATGGCGTGAAGGCGCCTTTGCCGGTATGAGCCAGCAAGTGTTGGCACCGACTGCTCAATTGCCTTGGTTTGCAGAGTTTAGTGTGCCTTGGATTGAGTCATTTGGTATCAGCTTCCACTTAGCGCTTGATGGTATGTCACTGCTTATGGTCTCACTGACTGCCTTCCTAGGTATCATGGCCGTCGGCTGTTCATGGGGTGAAATTCAACGCCGCGTGGGCTTTTTTCATCTGAACCTGTTATGGAGCTTGGGCGGGGTAATCGGGGTGTTTTTGGCCATCGACTTATTCTTGTTCTTCTTCTTCTGGGAGATGATGTTAGTTCCTATCTATTTCCTAATTGCCATCTGGGGCCACAATGCCACCAATGGTAAGACCAAAGAATACGCAGCCACCAAGTTCTTTATTTACACCCAAGCTTCTGGTCTCATTATGTTGATTGGTATCTTATTATTGGTACTGATGAACTACCGCAGCTCCGGCGTATTTAGCTTCAACTACAATGACTTGTTGGGGACACCGCTGGGTGGTTGGGAATATCCCATCATGCTGTGCTTCTTTATCGGTTTTGCAGTTAAGCTGCCTGTTATGCCCTTTCATGGCTGGTTGCCCGATGCGCATGCTCAGGCACCGACAGCAGGTTCTGTGGACTTAGCCGGTATCTTAATTAAGACAGCCGCTTATGGTTTGATCCGCTTTGTATTGCCATTATTCCCAGAAGCCTCACAGCAATTTGCACCTATCGCTATGACCTTAGGGGCCATCGGTATCTTCTATGGCGCTTGGCTTGCCTTTATGCAAACTGATATTAAGCGTTTATTGGCTTATACCAGTGTCTCGCACATGGGCTTTGTTATTTTAGCTATTTATGCCGGTACCTTAATCAGCTTACAAGGCTTGATGGTACAGATGTTGGCGCATGGCTTGTCTTCTGCTGCGCTATTTATCATGGCCGGTCAGTTATACGAGCGTTTACATACCCGCGAGCTGCCTTTAATGGGCGGTATGTGGGGACAGTTCCGCTACTACGCGCCGCTGCTGATGTTCTTTTGTGCCTCACTGCTGGGTATTCCAGGTACAGGCAACTTCATCGGTGAGATCCTAATTTTGTTAGGTGCCTTTGAGCAGCATCCTGTATTTGTTGTCTTAGCGACATTTAGTTTGGTATGGGCAGGTTTATATTCACTACTTATCATTTACCGTGCTTTATTTGGTGAAAAAACCGTACCTGAAACCGCTGTAGCAAAAACCGCTCAGTCTGTTGCTGCTAAGGCGCAACTTGCTAAGGCGACTTATGCGACAGCCACGCCTGCAGGCCATAAGATTAATCACAGTTATGAAGAAGAAGTGCCTGTTGACAAATCAGTTAAGCTACATGATTTAAACAAGCGCGAGCTGACTTTGCTGTTGGTACTGGCAATCGGTCTAGTGTGGTTGGGCTTATACCCACAACCTGTTTTGGACACCTCCAGCCATGCCATGCAGTGGATTAATAATGCCTACACTTATCATGAAGTTGTGAATTTTGATGTCATAGATTCAGTCCAATCAGCAGTTGCCACAGGGGAGGTACGTTAATGAATAATCTTGTAGCAGATGCTTGGCCTGTTTTATTGCCCTTTGCCCCTGTGGGTATCGTTGCCACCACCTTATTGGTGGTAATGATCGCCATTGCGGTAAAGCGTTCACACTTTTTGACAGGCACATTAACCGTCCTTGGCCTAAATACAGGTCTGCTGGTGTTAGTGGGCCAAATGATGGGCTGGTTTGGGGTACCTGAGCAAGTTGTGATCAGCGGTATGTTTATGGTTGATCCTTTTGCTCAGTTCAACATGGTGTTTATTTTCCTAGCCTCACTGGCCTGTTGTACCTTAGCTTATCCGTACTTTAGAACCTTTAAAGATCATAAAGAAGAGCTGTACTTATTATTGTTACTATCGACCATCGGTGCCTTATTGATGGTATCTGCGCATAACTTAGCGTCTTTCTTCATGAGTTTGGAGCTATTATCAGTACCTTTATACGGTATGTTGGCTTATGCCTTCATGCGCAGCCGTTCATTAGAGTCGGGCTTGAAGTATTTGGTCTTATCTGCCACGGCTTCAGCCACGCTACTTATGGGTATGGCCTTTATTTATGCCTCAACCGGTACTTTAAACTTCAAAGAGATTGCTCACTCACTAACTTATGTATTTGAGTCACCTTTGATGATTTTAGGTGCGGCAATGATGACCTTTGGTATTGCCTTTAAACTATCAGCCGCACCTTTTCATATCTGGACCTCAGATGTGTATCAAGGCGCACCTGCACCGGTAGCCACTTACTTAGCTTCAGTGACCAAAGTGGCTATGATGGCTTTGGCCATTCGCTTCTTACTAGATGGCGCTATCTTAGCATTGCCAACAGTAAATACGCTGCTGATGGTTATCGCTACGTTGTCTATTTTAATTGGTAACTTATTGGCGGTACGCCAGACCAATCTTAAGCGCTTATTGGGTTATTCCTCTATTGCGCACATGGGTTATGTGTTGGTTGTTGCGGTCAGTATTGGTCCAGGGGCTTACTCGATCACCAATATGTATATGGCCATATATGCGTTGACTTCACTGGGTCTGTTTGGCGTAATTACCCTAATGTCGAGTACTTATAAGGATGCAGGGGAAGCCTCTGAGCTGTATCATTATCAAGGTCTATTCTGGCGTCGTCCGGTACTGACTGGGGTAATGACCGTTATGCTATTATCTATGGCCGGTATTCCATTGACTGCAGGCTTTATCACTAAGTTCTTCGCGATTGTTTCTGCTGTCGATGGTGATCAGTGGTTCTTAGCGGCTATGATTATCTTAGGTAGTGCCATTGGTTTGTTCTACTACTTACGCGTTATGCTCACCTTGTTCAAGCGTCCTAACAAAACTATCGAATTTGATGCGCTGGGCGACTGGGGTATTCAAGTGGGTGGTATTATGGTGATTTTAGTGACCCTAATTGTGTTATATGTGGGTGTTCTACCGAATGACTTTATTGTTTGGGCCACCAAATCTATTATCTGGTAATGGCGCTAGGCTATAATGAAGCAGATAGCCGCTTGCATCAGATGAGTTAATGGCTATGATATGATATGCTTGTAGGGCAAATTTGCTCTACAAGCATTTTTTTGTTCCCATAAAAGGGGTATAACGTCTTAATAATAAGAAGATATTATGAGTGATTCTGATAACATTCAAACCGTAACGGTTCTCTCAAAAACCACTTGGACGCCGACTTTATTTAGCTTCACAGTTACCCGTCCTAACAGCTTTAAATTCACGGCCGGTCAATTTGTACGCTTAGGGGTCAATCCAAGCCGCTTAACCTATCATTTGCAAAATAACAGCAGTGAGAGCGAGGCACCCAATGAAGATATTTACCGTGCCTATTCTATTGTTTCCTCACCTTATGATGAGGTGTTGGAGTTTTTCTCAATTGTCATTCCAGAAGGGGCTTTTACATCGCAGCTTCAGCATTTGCAAGTAGGCGATGAGCTGTTGTTGAACACCACACCTTTTGGTTTTTTAACGTTAGCACGCTATCAAGAACCTTTGCCAAAAGACTTATGGCTACTGGCTACCGGTACTGGGTTGGCGCCGTTTTTGTCTATGCTACAAGATTTAAAAACGTGGGAAGATTATGAGTATATTATCTTAGCCTACAGTGCCCGTAATGAACAAGAATTGGCATACATTGAGCGCATTAAGCAGCTAGAAGAGGACTTCGGAGGATTGGTCAATAATCCTGCCAAGCTGACCTTTGTGCCAATTGTGACTCGTGAAGAGGTAGCAGGGGCTTTGAGCAAACGCCTGCCTGAGCTGCTATTAAACGGTGAGCTTGAAAGCTTTGTGGGGCATAAGCTTAGCGTGGCACACTCGCATGTTATGCTATGCGGTAACCCTGAGATGGTGGAGGATACCAAAGAGACCTTAAAGCAGATGGGGCTGGTGATGAACCGCCGCGGGGTGGGTAACATTGCAGTAGAGAATTATTGGTAGCGATATCAGCTTAGCACTCACCTTAATCAGCAAAGCCCCTTAATTAGGGGCTTTGTTTTGTCTTTATGGCGTATCTGGCACTATCACAGCCACAGTAATGCAAGGGTTAAGCTTACTGTTCTTGACTTGGGCTAATGGCATCACTGATAGGGTTGGTGGGGCCTTTGAGCAGCTCAGGCTCATCATCTGGGGTGATAATGTCCTCAGAGCTGGTGTTAGACAATAAGTCGCGGACGTTAACTTTGGTTTTTAGTACTAACTGTTCTTCTTCTACCAGACCGTAATTGACTTGAACCTTGTGCAAGGTGCTGATGATTTTTTTATTGCGTTTTAGCCAGCGGTTAATATCTAGGTAGATGATATTATCTTTTGGGCGAGCAATATTAATCTTACTTAAAATAAAGCCAAGTGGGTCTTTTTTTAGCACACTGTGATAAAACCAAATCACAAACTTAATGCCTGTACGCTTTAAAAATGACTCGCAGTTTAACTTGATCACATCGGTATTGGTCTTCTGGGCGAACACAAAGCGCTGCACATCGCGGTCGATTTGAACATGTACTAAGCCAAAGTTACTGGCAATCTCCGCATACACACCAGCCACATCAATGGTACAAAACAGACGAAACCAATCATCATGCAGCTCCACCCGTAGCTCAAGAATTTGACTCACATTATCGGTGACGAACTTTTTTAGTGCCGCATTGACCTGATCTTGGCTAACCGGCAAGGAGAACTCATCATCGACAGAGTTTGCCGCCTTGCCATACACAGCCTTCACTTTGCCAGTAAAGGATGACCACATATCGGAGATACTAAACTTTAAACTCTCATCATAATCTGAATAAAGCTCATCGGTCGTATCACTAATAGGTTGCTGAGTATGTTGCACGTAAAATCCTCTTTGTGTGGGCATGGGGTAAGCGAAAATCTACTAAACGCTGAGCGTTAAACCTGCTGTCAAGATTGACTATTAAAACTCGTACATCACCCCGACGGTGGTGGTGAAGTTAAAACGGTCATCTACCATAGGGCTATCACGCTGCTCATCTGCTAGATAGTTGATGCTTTGACCGACAAAAATATCCCAGTCTTTATTTAAATCATAAGTACCGTTAATGCTTACATAAGGACTAATGCTTGAGTCTGGCTTGTAGGGGTTTAGCCCTGATTTAGCAGACTCTTTTTCGCTAATACCGTAGTAGTATTCATTGTAGTTTTTATCTACCCACTCAAGACCTGCGCTGGGGTAAATGGTCCATTTGCCAGGATTTAGGCGGGCAAGGTACGTTAGACGAGCGACTGTACCTTCGCTGCGGCCAGTAACGTCTGTTGCAATTTGACCACGAAAACCGCCGACTGGTGTTTTACGCATATAGCTGGCACCTACCATGCCTGACCATTTTCTCTCATCTAATTGTGCCATTGCACCATCAGCATCATCGGGATCAAACTGACTGCCACCTGGCTGAATAAAACCGGCCACCTCATTGACATCATCATTAATCAAATAACCACCCAACTGACTGCCACGGGCATAGACTTGACCATTGTCATAAAATAGGCTGGGTAGCACAGAGGTGGTGTTGTCCATGTCATAGGCGCTTTTTTCGGCTCGAAGGTTAATACCCACACTCAAGCCCATTTTTTCGCTGGAAGCTGTGGACGTAGTGGTAGGTGCAGCTTGAGCGGCGGCAGTGGCCAGCATCATCATACCGGCACTTAGCACAGCAGTATTCAGGGCGGTTTGTGTCATCTTTGTCATAACAAGGCTCTTTATATAAAGGAAAGTCGTCTAGGAGTACAGAGGGCTATTCAAAAAATTGGCGCGATTGCCATAATAAATTAACTATAGCCCTATCTGTAGATGTAAGTCTAGCCATAACTGATAAAAAATAATGGTAATAATAGCAAAAATCAGCCAAGGTAACGCCTTAAATAACGGTTTATCTCCCAGTATCGAGTAGCGATACCCCACCATGATTCCCACTGCTAATACAGCACCAGTGAGTGCGCCACCAATATGTCCTGCGTTATCAATACCAGGTACCGCAAAACCATACATCAGGTTAATGCCCATAATCAGCGCCAGGCTTCTTAGCTGAGGGTTTTTGCCATGGCTTGGGAATTTGAGTAGGCTTTTTTTGAGCAGCTCAACCATTAGCAGTGCCATGCCTATGCCCATAATGCCGCCTGAAGCACCTGCTGATATACCTGGTGCGCCGTTATTGTAAAATATCTGCCACCAAGTAACATAGCTATTAAGTAAGTTGCCACCCACGGCCGATAGTAAAAACAGTAATAAAAATTTTATCGAGCCAAAGCTGACTTCTGCAGCTTGGCCAAAGTAGTACATGGCAAAGCAGTTAAATAACAAATGCATCAAGCCGATGTGCAAAAAGGCGCTGCTAATTAACCGCCAAGGCTCATAGCCTACGGTATAGGGTAGGGCATTAGCGCCCCACTTCAGCAAAGACGGTAGGCTTGGCTCATTAATATCGACGCCGGAGGCCACCTGAATGACAAATAAGCCAACGAAGCTTATTAACAATAAGGCAGTGACTGGGGCTCGGCTAAATAAGGTTTTTATAGTCATAATCAAGGCTAGTGGTGCATGGTGCGGCTATTTTAGCATAGGTACATATTCAAGGTAGATATGGTTCAGCGCCGCAGGTGCCACCAAGATTTATGGGCAAAAAAATACCAGTCACTGCATTCGATATGCTCGACGCTTTGACTGGTATGTAATTAATGGCGCTTATTTAACGAAGCTAATGACCGCCGCCATTTAGCCCCAACGAATGGGTGCCACTTGCGGAATAGAGGTCTTAAGATACTCATACGTACCTTTGACCAAGATGTCATCTGTGACGTCGCTGATGTTGGTTCTACCACAAAATGCCATAGTGATATCGCACTCTTTGTATAAAATCTCTAATGCGCGGCGCACACCATCTTCACCATAAGCACCCAAGCCATATAAGAAAGCGCGCCCAACCATGGTGCCCTTAGCGCCTAAAGCAATGGCTTTTAGTACGTCTTGACCTGAGCGGATACCGCTGTCTAGCCACACTTCAATATCGCTTTTCTCAGCTTGTACCGCTTGCACCACTTCAGACAAGCAGGCAATAGAGGAGGGCGCACCATCTAATTGGCGGCCACCGTGGTTTGAGATAACCATAGCATCTGCGCCACTGCGGGCAGCCAAAATGGCATCTTCAGGCTCCATGATGCCCTTGATAATCAGCTTGCCGCCCCACATGTCTTTAATACGGGCAACATCATCCCAGCTTAGGCTAGGATCGAACTGCTCAGCGGTCCAAGAAGACAATGACGACAAGTCGCCGACGCCCTTAGCATGGCCTACGATGTTGCCGAATGTACGGCGCTTGGCGCCCAGCATATTAAAGCACCATTCAGGCTTGGTCATTAGGTTTAAGATATTGGCCAAAGTGGGTTTTGGTGGGGCAGATAGACCATTTTTGATGTCTTTGTGACGCTGACCAAGTACCTGTAAGTCCGCAGTCAAGATTAAGGCTGAACAGTTGGCCTCCTTAGCGCGGCGAATCAGATTGGCCATGAAGTCTTTATCACGCATCACATACAGCTGAAACCAAAAAGGATGGTTGGTGTACTCGGCCACATCTTCAATAGAGTTGATACTCATGGTGGACAGTGAAAAAGGCACCCCAAAGTCTTTGGCGGCTTTAGCGGCATGCATCTCACCATTGGCCCACATCATACCGGTAAAGCCGGTAGGGGCAATGGCAATAGGCATTTTTACGTCTTCACCGATCATCTGAGTTGCTAAGCTGCGGTTGTCCATATCGACCAACACGCGCTGGCGTAATTTGATACGGTCAAAGTCGGTTTCGTTATTACGATAAGTGGTCTGCGTCCATGATCCTGAGTCGACATAATCATAAAACATGCGCGGTACTTTGCGCTCAGCGACTCGGCGCAAGTCTTCAATCTCGGTCATTTTGGTTAAGTCTTTCATATCAGCCCTCTTATTAATGACGGTTTTAAAATACAGTAAATTTTAGTGCTTTTTTATTATTAATTAAGTCATGGCTACTAAGGTTTTATGGATAACAATCCAAGATGAGGTTAATGGCTAAGTATCATCATACTGCTCTTCAGCCAATGTACCCACCCCACATCAAGGCGTCTGTTTTTTAATTTTTACTCAAAACATAATAGTTAGGAAGATAAAGTGCTCAAAGTAGAGCGTCCTTGCATTCTATACTTAGTATTTTTGAATTATAAAATAGGCTGACTTACAGATCTTATTGGCACGTAATGGTTCCCAAAGCCATAAAGGGCGGGCTTTGAGTGATAGCATCTATAACACTAATGAATTAAAGAGTTAGGTGTCTAAAATTAAAGTTTGTAAATCAACAATAGAAAAAGGATATTTTAATTGGTGAGTGGGCGTAAGGATAACCGGAATAATCGTGGCAAACTCTTGCATCAATGCCTCATCTAAATCTGCAATATCTACCTTTTGAACCTTTACCGGAGACACACTCGAAAATAGCCTAAGTGTCTCTTCTGCAACGTCGCATAAATGACAGCCAGATGTGCCCAGTAGCCACCAAGCTTGGCCATCTAAAGGCTGCACATCTGGCAGCTTAGCATTTGAGTCATTAGTGGATAAGGTGACTGTGTGAATTTGCTGTGCAATTTTATGCCGAGTAAGGTTAATCTGAGTCAAAATTGTTATCCTATCGTGGGTCATCTTAGGTGCGCTCATCTTGGGTAACAGTAAAAGACAACTACCCGTAAGCCTTAAGTTAGTTTATCATTGTTTTAATTTTAACCGTTAGCCGAGTCAAAAAACTATGACGGCAGTTTCCACATTTTTTAAGCGTTTGTTTGGGGCCCTGGTATTATTGGCAGTGGCCTTTTATATTTCTGTAGCGGGTCTGCTGATGGTCTGGAAAAGTCAGCCCATTAATAACAGCATGTTTATGATTGCCCACCGCTTAGGGGGTGGCAGCGTGACCCAAACTTGGGTAGAGTATGAAGATATCGCCAAGTCTGCTAAGCGAGCCGCTATTGTCAGTGAAGATTCTCGATTTGCCAGCCACAATGGCTTTGATATGGAAGGTATCGAGGCGGCCATGAAAAAAAATGAAAGCTCAGGCACAGTGGCAGCTGGCGGATCAACCATCACTCAGCAGCTTGCCAAAAACTTATTTTTGACCTCGCACCGCTCATATGTGCGTAAAGGACTTGAGGCAAGTATCACCTTAATGATAGAGGGGATGTGGGACAAACAGCGTATCTTAACCGCTTATTTAAATGTGGCCGAATTTGGCAATGGCATCTATGGCATTGAGGCGGCTGCGCATCACTATTTTAATAAGCCGGCAAGCAAGCTCAATCGAGACGAATCGGCGCTGCTGATTAGCATGCTCACCAATCCCAAGTATTATCAAGGACATATGAGCGATAAGCGTCTGCGCAATAAGCAGCGTATTATCATGCGCCGTATGAACAATGCAGTTTTGCCCTAATTAATTTAAGTATTTGATTTTAATAAACTTGTAAAATGAATCTTATATACTAAGTCTGCGCGATTTTTATTTTGGCGCAGACATAAAGGAGGCATATTTGTCATGACCAGACCCGCTCGTAATCCAAAAAATAGTGCAGCCACTACGTCAGATAATGCATCCAATCATGCGCCAAATAATCAAGACTCCTCCCCAAGCCGGCAAACCAAAGCAGAGCAAACTATGACCGATACCGCCTTAACTTCTCAAGACAACTCTCAAAACAGTCATGTCAATAAAACCAATGACACTACCAAATCTAAGTCCTTAACTGAGCTAGATTGGGAACGCTATGAAGATGGCACTTACTCCTCTAATAGTTATATTAACCGTGAGCTGTCTTGGCTACAGTTCCATCTGCGCGTGCTGGCTCAAGCGACGAATCCTCGTCACCCACTGCTTGAGCGTTTGTTCTTTTTGATTATTTTTTCATCCAATTTAGATGAGTTCTTTGAGATTCGTGTGGCAGGCTTAATGCAGCAGCTCAATCATGGCAATATCTCGCATAAGCCTGACAAGATGCGTCCAAGCGAAGTATTACAAGAGATATCTGATGTGGCGCATCAAGCGATTGAAGAGCAGTACCGTATTTTAAATGAAGATATCTTGCCAGCCTTGGCTCAAGAGGACATTCGCTATCTTAAGCGCAATGAGTTAAATGCGGAGCAGGCGCAGTGGATGAAGGAATATTTCATCGAGCAGGTCATGCCAGTACTGACCCCAATCAGTATTGATCCGGCACACCCGTTCCCACGTCTGGTGAACAAGAGCTTAAACTTCATGGTGAGTCTAGAGGGCAAAGATGCCTTTGGCCGAGATATCAATTTGGCTGTGGTACCCGCGCCGCGCAGCCTACCGCGCGTGATTCGTCTGCCCGACGAGCTGACCGACGGCAAAGAGCACCACATCATGCTCTCAGCGGTGATTCATGAGCATGTCGGTAAGCTGTTCCCGGGTATGAGTGTGACAGGCTGCCATCAGTTCCGCTTAACACGCAATGCTGACTTGGAGCTGGCGGATGATGTAGAGGATATCGCTAAAGCTTTAGAGGGTGAGCTTAATAACCGCCGCTTTGGTGACAAGGTGCGCCTAGAGGTGACCACCAATTGTCCTACTGAAGTCAGCGACTATCTGTTGGAAGAGTTTGGGTTGCACGAAAGTCAGCTGTACCGTGTGAATGGTCCGGTGAACCTCACCCGCTTACTTTTTGACTTTGATATCCCAAGCCTGCGCTTTCAGCCATTTTCACACATGATGCCAAAAGCCTTTAGACGTGAGTCATTCGATAAAGGCGAGAGCATGTTTACGGCCATTCGCCGAGGCGATGTGTTGGTGCATCACCCGTATGAGTCGTTTAACCCCGTGGTTAATATGATTTGGCAAGCCGCTTTAGACCCTAAGGTATTGGCGATTAAACAAACCTTATACCGCTCAGGCAAAAACTCCGAGATTGTCAAAGCCTTAGCAGCTGCGGCAAGAAATGGTAAAGAAGTGACCGCCATTATTGAGCTGCGTGCCCGTTTTGATGAGGCCTCAAATATTGAGGTGGCCAATTTGCTGCAAGAAGCAGGCGCAGTGGTGGTGTATGGTATCGTCGGTTATAAGACTCATGCCAAGTTGATGCTTATTGTGCGCCGTGAAGATAATAAGATTCGTCGTTACGTACACTTAGGTACTGGTAACTATCATGAGGGTAATGCCAAGGCCTATACTGATTATGGACTGTTTACCTCTGACCCTGATATATCAGAGGATGTGCATAAGATTTTCCAAGAGCTGACCGGTATGGGCAAAGCGGCTAACGTCAACAAGCTACTACATGCGCCCTTTACGCTGCACACACAGCTCATGTCATTTATTGATGATGAGATTGCCAATGCCAAAGCGGGCAAAAAGGCGCATATTATCGTCAAATGTAACGCCTTAACGGAGCGTCATTTAATCGATAAGCTGTATGATGCTTCACAAGCGGGCGTGAAGATTGAACTTATTTTGCGTTCAATGAGCTGTATTCGCCCTCAAGTTAAAGGCTTATCTGAGAACATCACAGTTCGTTCGGTGGTGGGGCGTTTCTTAGAGCATACTCGGGTTTATTATTTTTATAATGGTGGTGATGAGCGTCTGTACTGTGGCAGTGCAGATTGGATGAGTCGCAACTTGTTCCACCGCGTAGAAGTGGCTTTTCCAGTAGAAGATCCTAAGCTGTTCAAACGTGTTTATGAAGATGGCTTAATGAGCTACTTAACTGACAACGTGCAGGCGTGGGAGTTAAAAGGCGATGGCAGCTGGAATCAAGTACAGCCGGCCAAAGGTGAGGCAGTCTTTATTGCACAAGATTACTTACTACAAAAGATTAACAAAGTTTCTGATCTAACCTCCCAAAGCAACTAGGCGTTGTCTCAAAGCTTATCATTATTTAAAAGACATCTACATTTAAAAGACATCTACCTGACTCAATAAAAAAGCAACTTTGACTTACAAAGTTGCTTTTTTTTCAACATATCTAAACACAAAGCTACGAGTTACTAATAGTTTATCGGCCATAGCAGGTTATATGATAAGACATATGACTTAAATTGCTCGCAAATAAAAAATTGCTCGCAAATAAAAAAAACACCCAACAAAAAAAAGGATAATGTTATGAGTAATTCAAATCCACAAGCTGATAAAGACTCTGACTTGCAACAAGCAGCCAATCAGGTAAAGCCTGATGAGGTAAAAGAAAACTTAAAGCCCTCAGAGCAAAAAGAGCAGCCAGAGCAGCTGACTGAGCAAGAGCAAACCCCTTTTATTGAAGATGATTTGCGTACAGATAAATAACAAGAGCTCGGCTACAAACAGCCAATCATAAATGATAACTAATTTAACAATAACTAAAATACGATAAGGGAATATTATGTCAATCAATGAATCAGTAACTGTCAAATTACCTCAAGATGTACAAGTCGAAAATGATGCGATAGAAGCTGCCAAGGAGTCTACTGTGTCTACTGAGGATGAACAAGTGGGTGCGGTTGATAAAACCGGAGCAACTTCAGATAAGGGCGCTTTAGAAGTGGGGACGTATGGTGGTAATAAGAACTTACCAGAAATCGATGGCCCACAGCAAGCTTCACAAGAGACCGACGATGTCTATGAAGATACCCGTAAAATGAACTCTGGTCTGCCACCTGCAGGCAAGAATGTGGGCGATTTGAATGCTTTTGATTTAGGACGACATGATAACGACTAGCGTTCTGATAGTTTTCTAATAGTTTTATAGATGACTATATAGTGATGGTAATCAAGCCCAACCACCGACCAGACTTATGTCTTAAAGCTGCTGAGCATGTTAAACATTTAGATCTAAATTCAGACCTAAATTCAAGCAAGCCTAAGTTTAAGTCATAACAGGCGTCATAACAGGCATAGGTGGTTAATACACCGGTTCAGTTCGATATATTTATTTAAATAAATTAAGGAAGTATGATGCAAACTCGAGACCCAAATTTAACCAAAACACCAATCGACGCAGCCACGACTGACGACGCAGTTAACGATAAATCGGGCCGATATGCAGAGTCTTCTGACACTAACGGGACCCAAACCCTAAACAATGATTATGTTCAAAGTGAGCATGTTAACGATGGGGACAACCCCGCTCGCCAACCTGACAGACGAGATCAGCAAGGCGGTACTGCGTTTGATGGTAATATTAATGAGAATACTACCGGTACTGAACAGCCACAAAGTGGTGAAATCACAGATCGTAATCGTTATGCCACTATTGATAATGCCCAAGCTCGTGTCTTAAATGAAGACTTAAAGTAGAGGGTGACACTAATATTAATGCATTAAAAAGGCCTACTTAATTTTAGTAGGCCTTTTTGTACAAGCTGAAAACAACGTTGTCATAAATTCGGTAATAATGGCCTCTTAAGCAGGCGTGCCACTGTGAAAACGTAGCTCTTTATCAGAACTGGTAATTAACTCAGCTTCTATTTGTCTAAAAAAAGCAATACGCTGATCAACATCCATGGTCTGTTGGTCTAAATTTATGCTGCCATTGGTGGCTTGCTGCAATGCCTCAAAGTCAAGCTGAGCTTCTGACTGCTGACGTTTGGGTTCAAGCGAGCGGGCTAGGGTAATATAGTCCTCGTAATGACGACTCTCTGACTTTAGTAGATAGCGATAGTATTTTGCTAAGCGCTCATCATCAATCACTTCGCTTAAGGCTGCAAAGCGTTCACAAGAGCGCGCCTCAATAAAGGCACCAATAATTAAAATATCAATCATAGCTGCCGGCTCATAAGTACGCTTGTGCTTGAGCATGCCTTTAGCATAGCGGCTGGCACTCAAATGTTTCCAGGGCTGGCCACGCTCTCTCATTATCCCCACCACCTGTTCATAGTGCAGCATCTCCTCTCGGATCAGCTGCGCAAGCTTAAGCTGTAAGTCTTGATGGAACTCATAACGAAAAATTAAATTCATCGCTGTGCCAGCGGCTTTTTTTTCGCAATTGGCATGGTCTTGTATCAGCGTGGGAATATCTTGTAAGGCAGCATCTAGCCAAGCCTGCGGTGTGGGCGCACCCAAAAACTGATGAATGTGAGAGATGTCAGTACGGGCAGGCGCGTGAACGGTATTGCTGCTGTCATTAAGAAGATCATCATTCATAGTAGGGCTCATTTATCACTGAGGTATTACCGCTCACTTGATAGGTATTATCAAGTCATAAAGTAAGGACAAGGTTTTATAAAATAATCTGTTGGGCGCTATTTTAACAAATATAGCCTGATGCGTCTGCTTAAGTGACCGCGTTAGAGTCGCCTCAGCAGTTGCCATAAGCGTTTTGTCCTCTTTTAACATAGAGGAAGAGGTCGTAGAGACGATATGGACTGTGATTAACACAGCTTTACTTAATAATGAATGGTGGGTCGCTTGTTAATTTTCAATCACAAATGACTGATTTTATTGGCTTTAAGGGGTATTATCAATTGATTAAAGACTAAATATTTATTTAATAAATGGCTGTTTCTTGTTTATTTATCTGATTGATAGTAGTATAAATACAGAATGGTTTAAGTGATATTACTTAAGCGACATAAAGCCATAAATAGGCACAATAAACACTAAGGTACTAAAGGCACCGATAACCCCATTCACCAACAAAGGATCATATGGTATGAGTAACTCTGTTAATAACAACCAGAACCGTGTTCAAAAAGGCATTCTTGCCATTGATAGCGAACTTTATAATTTTATTGAAAATGATGTGTTACCCCGCGTTGGTGTGGACTCACAAGCTTATTGGTCAAATTTCGAAAAAATCGTAAAGCAGTTTACCCCGCGTAATAAAGAGCTATTGGCCAAGCGTGATGAGCTACAAGCCAAAATTGATCAGTGGCATTTAGACAATCCTGCCAAAGACGGGGAGATTGACTATCCAAAATATAAAGAGTTTTTGACCGACATTGGCTACTTATTGCCAGAAGGCGATGACTTTGAAGTATCTACTGAAAATGTCGATGCCGAAATCGCAACTATTCCTGGTCCACAGCTGGTGGTGCCGGTTCGTAATGCTCGTTATGCATTGAATGCGGCCAACGCACGTTGGGGCAGCTTTTATGATGCCTTGTATGGCACAGATGTGATTGATACTGCCGATGGCAAAGACAAGGGTAGCAGCTACAATCCAAAGCGTGGGGCAGAAGTCGTGGCCTATGCCAAAGCCTTCTTAGATGACAACTTTGCCTTATCTGAAGGCAGCTATACCGATGTGACTGGCTTTAGCGTTGAAGATGGCAAGTTAAACATCGCTCAAGGCGACAGCACAACCTCTTTGGCCAACAGCGCTCAGTTCGCAGGATATGTGGGTGAGGCATCAAGCCCTACCGGCATCTTATTAAAGAACAATAACTTACACGTTGAGATTCAGATTGATGCCAGCCATCCAGTAGGTCAAGATGACCCAGCGCACATAAAAGATGTGTTATTAGAATCGGCAATCACCGCCATTCAAGACTGTGAAGACTCAGTAGCCGCTGTAGATGCGGAAGAAAAAGTAGAAGCTTATCGTAACTGGTTTGGTCTGATGAATGGTGACTTGACTGAGAAGTTTATGAAGGGTGGCAAAGAGCTGACCCGTCAACTCAGCCCAGATCGTGAATACACTACACCTGAGGGCGGCAAGCTGGTACTACCTGGACGTGCGGTATTGTTAATCCGTAACGTGGGTCACTTAATGCAAAACCCAGCTATCTTGGTAGACTTAGGTGAGGGTCAAGAAGAGATCTTCGAGGGTATGATGGATGCGCTTATCACGCCACTATTGACCATCAACGATATTAAAGGCAAGAGTACACGCTCAAACTCTCGTGAAGGCTCTATGTATATTGTAAAACCGAAAATGCATGGCCCTGAAGAAGTGAAATTTGCCAATGACCTATTTGCTGCAGTAGAAGATGCCCTTAATCTTCCTCGCAATACCCTAAAAATGGGGGTTATGGATGAAGAGCGCCGCACCACAGTCAACCTAAAAGAAAGTATCCGCCAAGCTAAAGAGCGCGTTATCTTTATTAATACTGGCTTCTTAGACCGTACAGGTGATGAGATTCATACCAGTATGAATGCAGGTCCCTTTGTACGCAAAGGGGATATGAAGTCGCAAGCTTGGCAGCCTGCTTACGAGCAGTGGAACGTGGATATCGGCATTGAGACCGGCTTAATTGGCCGCGCTCAGATTGGTAAAGGCATGTGGGCTAAGCCTGATGAGATGAAAGAGATGGTTGAGACTAAGATGAACCATCCACAAGCTGGTGCCACGACTGCTTGGGTACCTTCGCCCACAGGTGCTACTTTACATAGCATCCATTATCATCAAAACAATGTACAACAGATTCAAGAGGGCTTTAAGGGCCGTGAGCGTGCCAGCTTAGATGATATCTTAACCATTCCATTGGCCAAAAACACCAACTGGACAGATGAAGAGAAGCGTCAAGAGCTTGAGAACAATGCTCAAGGCATCCTAGGTTACGTAGTACGCTGGGTAGATCAAGGCGTGGGCTGTTCAAAAGTGCCAGACATCAATAACGTAGGCCTAATGGAAGACCGTGCTACCTTACGTATCTCAAGTCAGCACATCGCTAACTGGTTACACCATGGTATCGTAACCGAAGAGCAGGTAATGGATGCCATGAAGCGTATGGCAAAAGTGGTCGATGAGCAAAACCTAGGTGATGCAAGCTATATGCCTATGGCGGATAACTTTGATCATTCTATTGCTTTTAAAGCCGCCTGTGATTTGGTGTTCAAAGGACGCGCGCAGCCAAGTGGCTACACTGAGCCATTACTGCATGCGGCGCGCTTAAAACTAAAAGCCAATGGTTAACAGCTGCTTCCGATGGCTAATAGATGCTTCCGATGGCTAATAGATGCTTGCAATGGCTAATAGATGCTTAAGCTCATAGCCTGTTAGATAACCCTACCGTTGACTCTGCCAAATCTTGAGTTTGGCAGAGTTTTTTTTGCAAAAAATAGCTGTCAATATAAAAGCAAATATGCCAGTCAGCTACTCATCTTGCTCATAAAGCGTAATCTATTGAGGGCGTATCTGACTCAGGGGTCATAAAAAATCATGTAAATGGCTGATTTTTAGATTATTACAGCTTTACTTATATATGTAAATTTATTACATTATTTTCTGTCCAAACTATTGCAGTATGGCTCAGAACACTCGTAATTAGATGACTTATTGGTTAATTTTTTTAAAGTTTCTGGGGTTTGGTATATATAGTACGCAATACACAGCGGTAATAGGTGACCCTAGGCAGATATAATGCTGAGTATGAAAGATAACTAGTAACCTGAGTCAACATACTTAGCCAGTATCATTAGTCTTAATTTATCTAATACAAAAGTAGTCATATTTGTTTTTATCTATACTATATATCACGCTATACTCGGCATAAGCTGGTCATATTTAGAGACATACTTTGTTTATTTATCCTAAAAAATAGTAACCAATAAGTTGTTCAACCCTAAAATAGAACATTTGTAAACCCATATTATGTACAGCTTTAGGCTTATATGACCTGAATTTTAGTCAAAAACTGACCGATTAGAGGTAAAAATAAACCTATACCTAGCTTATAAATACCTGCTTAACAAATTATTTAGGGTTATTATTGTTTTTTATTTCAACAACTTAATTTAATTAGTAGCTAAATTGTGTCAATAAAATCCACAAATAAATGTTGCAAATTATTTCAAAGTTGATATGCTTATAAATGAGGTATGAGTTTGGTGAGTGATGTAACAGAAGCTTATCCGTTGTTAGCTTCTTGAATAGGGAAGTTGCTTAAATAATTAGGACTTAAGTTACTTACTTTAACAGTTTTGTCACACTTTGTTGCCATACTGATATTTAATCCAGTTCTAAACAATGCATTTCCAAATATTGGATACTGTAATTAAGTTAGAAATCTTTGAACATATTGGGCGTTAGCTGACTAGGGCAGCCCATAACTAAAATTGTAAAGTGGAGATTTACCCCATGAAAAAACTACTTTTAGCATCAGCTGTTGCTGCTCTATCTGTATCTGTGGCTAACGCTGCTCCTACCGTTTACGGAAAAATCTTTTTAACAGCTGACTACGTTGATGAAGAACTTAAAGGTGGTAACGAGAAGTATGATGAGAATGGTGTTGAGATCAGCTCGCAAGGTTCACGCGTAGGTTTCAAAGGCTTAGAGCCATTATCTGCTAATACTGACGTGGTATACCAATTAGAATACGGTATTGATGTAGACGGTGATGACCATCAGTCTTTCCAAAACCGTGACACTTACTTAGGTTTAAAAAACAACTCATTTGGTGAGTTCCGTGCCGGTAAAAACCAGTCAACTACTGACTACATCAACAACGTAGTAGTAAACGAAGGTTATTGGGATAACTTAGGTTCTACTAAACTAGGAGAAGAGCAAAAAGTTGCTGCCTTAAATATGGCAGATAGTGGCCGTATCTCAAACTCTATCGTTTGGATGGCACCGAAATTTGATGGCGTACCAGTACAATTTGCTGCTATGTATGCCAATGACGACGACTATGCTGGTGAGAAAAACACTGGTTGGGGTGCTTCATTAATGTTTGACCAAGGTGCTGGTTATACTTTCGGTCTTGCCTATGAAAAAGATTTAAACCTTCGTAGTGATGTTGAGCTGCAAGTATTCAATACTGATGGATCACCTAAAGTGGATGATGAAGGTAATGATGTATACGTAACTAAATTTAACGGTGGTGATTTAATCCGTGGTACCGCTACTTTAGACCTAGCTACTTTCAACTCAGGCTTCCCTGTAACCCTAGGTGCTTTATATCAAGAAGCTGACTATGATTACGGCGATAAGAAAGAAAAAGGTTATGTTGTTAGTGCTCAAATGGGTCTAACCAACTTTGCTAAGCCAGCAACTATCTATGCACAGTATAACAACACCTCTAACCTTTACGGTCAAAACGGATTTGATTCAGATCAAATCGTTGTGGGTGGTAAATACTACTATCAGAAAAACATGATTGCTCATGCTTATATCGGTCAAAACGATGCCGATTATGACAATGTAGATGGTAAAGTATTCGCAGTTGGTGGCGGTCTAGAATACAAATTCTAATGTAAATTAGAATCTTATTCTCAAAAAGCTCATCCTTTCGGGGGTGAGTTTTTTTGTTGTGTGGTGTTGAGCTTAGTGGCCAGAGCTTATCATCAAAGGCGACGTCTTATGAGAGATTCAGCATTATAAATAGATAAAGCTGAGCTGTCCCATTGTGCTATAACAATAAGCCCCCATATAGACAGCTGCTTCTATTTGAATAATAAAAAGCTGATGCTGGATAGGGTCAAATCGCTCTAAGCGTAAACTAAATACAAAGTCAACCCTATAAATTCGCCCTCAAATTTAGTAAAATCTCCTTTTACCAACTGCCGACTGATTCTTATGACTAAATTTATATTTGTGACTGGTGGGGTTGTGTCCTCACTAGGTAAAGGTATTACCGCAGCCTCTTTAGCGGCCGTTTTGGAAGCACGTGGTTTAAAAGTAACCATGACCAAAATGGATCCGTACATCAACGTTGATCCAGGCACCATGAGCCCGTTTCAGCACGGTGAAGTATTCGTTACTGAAGATGGGGCTGAGACTGATTTAGACCTAGGGTATTACGAGCGCTTTTTACGCCACTCAAAAATGAGTAAAACCAATAACTTTACCAGTGGCCGTATCTACCAAACCGTATTAAATAAAGAACGCCGTGGTGACTACCTAGGCGGTACTGTACAGGTTATTCCGCATATTACTGATGAGATTAAACACCGCATTCATGCCAGTGGTGAAGGCCATGATATTGCCATTATCGAGATTGGCGGTACTGTGGGTGATATTGAGTCGCTACCTTTCATGGAAGCGGTACGTCAGATGCAAGTAGAGTTAGGTCGCAACCGTGCTATGCTTATGCACCTAACGTTAGTGCCTTATATCTCAAGTGCTGGTGAAACCAAGACTAAGCCCACTCAGCATTCAGTAAAAGAGCTGCGTTCAATTGGCTTGCAGCCTGATGTGTTGATTTGCCGCTCTGAACATGCGATTGGTGAAGAAAACCGTCGCAAGATTGCACTATTTACCAATGTAGAAGAGCGCGCGGTCATTACTTGTGAAGATGCCGACACCATTTATCAGATTCCTCGCACCTTATATGAGCAAGATTTAGATGACATCATTTGTGAGCGCTTTGGTATTGATGCGCCAGAAGCTGATTTGTCAGATTGGGATAAGGTAGTAGATGGTCTGCTAAATGCCCAAGGCAAAGTGACGGTTGCCATCGTTGGTAAATATGTTGAATTACCAGATGCTTATAAGTCAATTAACGAAGCTTTATTGCATGCAGGTATCACTCACAAAACCCAAGTTGAGATTGATTATGTAGATGCCGAAGCCTTAGAGACGGATGACAGCCTGTTAGCACGTTTGGAGCAAGCAGATTCTATCTTAGTACCAGGCGGCTTTGGTGAGCGTGGCAAATTGGGTAAAATGCGCGCTATTAAATTTGCTCGTGAGAACAAAGTGCCTTATTTGGGCATCTGTCTGGGTATGCAGTTGGCGGTTATCGAATATGCCACCAATGTGCTTGGTCTAGCGGCGGATTCTACAGAGTTTAATCGTAAAGCGGCTGAGCCTATTATTGGTTTAATCACTGAGTGGTTGGATGAAAAAGGTGAGTTGCAAGTTCGCACTGATGATTCAGACTTAGGGGGTACCATGCGTTTGGGTAGCCAAAAAGCTGAGTTGGTAGAGGGTTCAAAGCTACATCAAATCTATGGTGCTAAGTTAATTACTGAGCGTCATCGCCATCGCTATGAGATGAATAATCGATATATTGAGCCGTTAGAGCAGGCAGGTATGAGCATCTCAGGTTATTCTGCCAAGCAGCATTTGGTCGAGTCGGTAGAGATTGCGGATCATCCTTGGTTTATCGGGGTGCAATTCCACCCAGAATTTACCAGCTCGCCACGCGAAGGTCATCCTTTGTTTGCAAGCTTTGTAAAAGCAGCCATTGACCATCAAAATATCTAAGGTAGCGCCAAGCTGGCTATAGCTGACAGTGAGGCTCTAAGCGTTATATAAAAAAAGAGGTTTGGTTATCCCGACCTCTTTTTTATTGGCAGGTATTTTATCACCGGTCGCCGTAAAACCACCCACTTCAGGGGGTGGATATAAGGCGACACACACTGTCGTGATCAGTATTTAAAGTATTGCAAGTTAAAATTAACCTCGCCATACTAACCCTATGAAAACACTCAAGCTACGCATCAAAGACAAACATGCAAACCAGCTAAACAAACTAGCTGGGAGTGTTAACTATGCGTGGAACTATGTTAATGCGTTAAGCTTTGAGCATTTAAGACGCACAGGTAAGTACTTTTCAGCCTATGATTTAAGCCAATACACCAAAGGCAGTGGTGAGTATTTAGGATTGCACTCGCAAACTTTGCAAGCCATCAACGAAACTCATGCCAAATCTCGTAAACAGTTTAAAAAAGCCAAACTTAATTGGCGAACCAATCGTCCTGATGCCAAACGAAAAAGCTTAGGTTGGATACCCTTTAAAAAGTCTGCTATCAAATACCTAAGTACAAGGCAAACAGGTAAAAAAGCACTGAAATCAACCATACAGCTATCGCTCTGTAAAGGTCAAAAGCTTATCATAGACGTATTCGATAGCTACAATTTGTCTTTGTATCAAATCAATACGCTTGAGATAGTGCAAGACAGCCGTAATCGTTGGTATGCCTGTATTACCGTCAAAGATTTTCCTAGACAAGCAAGTGGCAAAGGCAGCGTTGGTATTGACTTAGGCTTAAAGGAATCTGCTACCACATCAAACGGTGATAAGCTGACAACTAAACAAACTCAAAAATGGGCGAATAAATTAGCAGTCGCCCAGCGTGCAAACAATAAAAGCCGGGTAAAGGCAATACACGCCAAAATTAAAAACTCAAGATTAGATGCAATACACAAATTCACCACCCAATTAGTTAAGGATAATGCCTTAATTGTGGTTGGTGATATTAAATCACGCTCATTTACCAATTCGATGACCAACCTAGCTAAATCAACATACGATGCAGGATGGTTTGAACTCAAAAGACAACTGGAATACAAATGCAAGCATGCAGGTTGTCAGCTTGAGATGGTAAATGAGAGTTACACTACCCAGACCTGCTCGTGCTGCCACAAAATAAGTGACAGTAGTCCAAAAGGTAGAGCAGGTCTTGGAATAAGAGGATGGAGGTGTGCTGAGTGTGGCACATGGCATGATAGAGATATCAATGCTGCTAAGAACATCCTTGCGGTCGGGCTTGACCGTCTAGCTGTAGGAATCCCCTCGGTTGAGCGAGGGGAGGAAGTCAAACTTAATTTTATCACCCTTTTTGTATTCAAGGTTTGTATTTGCTACGCTATGGGTAACCTACGCTATGGGGATACCATGCAGCTTGGTAACAACCCTTTATTCGTCCCTTTCATAAAATAAAAAGAGTCCCTTATGACGGCATTAACTCAAGCACAATCGCATCTTCAGTTAAACGACATGACCATTGGCAATGATCAGCCTTTTGTGTTGTTCGGTGGTATGAACGTATTAGAATCCAAGGAGCTGGCCTTTGAAATTGCAGAAGGTTATATCGATATCTGTAATCGTTTGGGTATCGGTTATGTATTCAAAGCCAGCTTCGATAAGGCCAACCGCTCAAGCTTAAACTCTTACCGTGGACCCGGCTTAGAAAAAGGGGTGGACTGGCTGAGTCAAATCAAAGAAAAATACAATGTGCCCATCATCACAGATGTACATGAGCCGTATCAAGCCGAGCCTGTGGCAGAGGTGGCAGATGTTATTCAATTGCCAGCGTTTTTGAGTCGTCAGACTGATTTGGTACAAGCTATGGCCAAAACAGGGGCAATTATTAATATCAAAAAGGCACAGTTCTTAGCCCCTCACGAAATGCGCCATATCATTAATAAGTGTCTAGAAGCAGGTAACGATAAGATTATCTTATGCGAGCGAGGCACAGCTTTTGGTTACAATAACCTAGTAGTAGATATGCTTGGCTTTGATACTATGAAACAGATGGATGTGCCGGTGTTCTTTGATGTGACACACAGCTTACAACAGCCAGGTGCGCGCAGTGACAGTGCCGGTGGACGCCGCGAGCAGATTACCACGCTGGCACGTGCAGGTATGGCCACTGGGCTTGCAGGGCTATTCTTAGAGGCGCATCCTGAGCCTGAAGTGGCCAAATGTGATGGCCCTTGTGCGCTGAGAATGAGCCAATTAGAAGCCTTTTTATCACAGTTAAAACAGATTGATGACTTGGTGAAAGGCTTTAGTGTGTTAGACACTCATTAATCAAACCTATAGCTTTAGGGCGATGTAAAAAAGGATACCGGTTATGGCAAGACAACAGGTGCAGTTTAGTATAAAAAACATCGATGATGACTATGGCATCGACAGTTTGATGACCGCATTAAAAAATATTGATGGGGTAGTGGCCGCTGAGCTATTGCCGGATAGCCAGAGTGGTAGGGTTGAGTTTGAAGATACTAAAACATCCAGTCATGCCATTGAAGCAGCGCTTTCTATGGTAGATTACGTCACTCAGCCTTTCCCCGAAGGGGCGCCGCAAAATCCTGATACCTGATAACAGTTAACTGCTGATAGCCATTAACTAACGATTGGGGTAAAGATAACCATAAAAGGAGTATAAAATGAGTCTAGAGACAACGACTATTCATATCGAGGGCATGACCTGTGGTGGCTGTGTAAAAAGTGTCGAGGGCGCCGTCAGTCAGTTATCGGCTGTGCAAAGCATTGATGTGGATTTGGCAGCCAATCAAGCAGTGGTGAGCTTCGATAATGATGTCACCTCAATTGAGTCGGTGCTAGAAGCCATCGAAGATGCCGGTTTTGATGCCACAGTGGCTAGATAATCCTTGTCATACTTGCTTGCGCCAGATTTTGTTTTGACTGATGCTCGTTACCTAAAAAGTCAGCAGTGATGCTGGCTTTTTTTAATCTCTTATATGATAGTACTGTACGTTATAATCTATATACTAAGGCCATACTAAGATTAAGTGATACCAAACCTCCTTCAGGCTTTAGATAACTGTTTTTAACCAAAATGTGGTACCCCTTATGTCTACTCCGCACGTCCTCGATACGTCTAAATCTACCTCTTCTGTCAATACCGATACCACCCAGAGCCCTATGAATGAGCCGCCAAGGGATGACTTGGCGAAAACACAGTTTCAAATTGAGGGCATGTCATGTCAGGCCTGTGCCACTCGAATTGAAAAGGTGCTAAATAAGAAGCCTGCCATTGAGTCTGCCAGTGTCAGTTTTGCCGGAGAGACTTTAAACGTAGCGTATCACCCCAATCAGGCCAGTATTGATCAAATCACTGAGTGGGTCGGTAAGACCGGATTTACAGCGCGGCCTATGATTGACAATCAGATACCACAGCCCATTGAACAAGCGATGGACTGGCGCTTGCTACTGATTTGGTTGTGCATGATTCCATTTTTGATTGGTATGGCCGGTATGCTAGTAGGTCAAGGCATGCACTGGATGCCGCCTTTGTGGCTGCAATTTGTGCTGGCCACTTTGGTGCAATTTGGGCTGGCAGGGCCGTTTTATCGCAGTGCTTGGGCGTCTATAAAAGGCGGATTGGCCAATATGGATGTGCTGGTAGTGATAGGCACCTTTACCATTTGGGCATATTCGACTTATATCTGGTTTGATAGCTTAGGGGTAAATCTGGCAGATAGCAGCAGCTTTACGCTAAGCTGGGCGGATATTTTGCATTCACATACCGCCCATATTCCCGTGTATTTTGAAGCGGGAGTGATGATTATTGCCTTTGTAAAATTGGGCAAATACTTAGAGCAGCGTACCAAAAAGCACAGCTTAAATAGTATTAATATGCTGCTTGAGCTGACCCCCACCACCGTTGAAAGACGGGTTGGATCAAAGTCACCTGACACAGACACCACTTTTGAGCAAGTAAGCTTAGCGCAGGTGCACAAAGGGGATGTGCTGCGCGCTAAGCAAGGCGCTCGTGTGGCCACCGATGGCATCGTGATATCTGGTGAAGGCTGGTGTGATGAGAGCCATTTAACTGGTGAGTCGGTACCTGTGAGTAAAAAAGTGGGCGATAAGGTGCTGGCAGGTGCCATGATAGATAATGGTAGCTTAAATTATCAGGTGACTGCTACCGGTAGCGAGACCCAATTGAGCGATATGGTCAAGGCATTAAGTGAGGCGCAAGGCAGTAAAGCGGACTTGGCACGTCTTGCCGATAAAGTGGCTGCGGTATTCGTCCCTGTGGTGGTGATGATTGCGCTGGTGACCTTTGGGCTGACTTGGTGGCTGACTGGGGCAATGGATAAGGCAGTTTTGCACGCAGTCTCTGTGCTTGTGATTGCTTGCCCTTGTGCGTTAGGGCTTGCTACACCAGCAGCGATTATGGCGGGTATGGGCGTGGCCGCGCGCAATGGGGTATGGTTCAAAGATGCGCAAAGCTTGGAGGTGGCCGGTAGTATTGACACCGTCGTCTTTGATAAAACGGGGACTTTAACCAAAGGCAAGCCGCATATTGTCGCCTCTATGATGGTTAACAATCAGATTAATAGTGATGATGTGCTGCAACTGGCGGCCAGTGTCGAGGCCCACGCCAGCCACCCCCTTGCGACCGCCGTGGTCAATGCTGCAGCTGAGAGGGGTATCACGCTTTTGGCGGCCAGCCAAGTCGATGTGGTGGCCGGTATGGGTATTCAGGCCAATGTAGAAGGTTTTGGCTTGGTTAAAGTAGGTACGGCTGGATTTACGGGACTAAAACTACCTAAGCAACTGCCCAAAGCGTGGGTGATTGCCAGTACCATAGCAGTAAGTGTGGAGGATATGCCGCTGGGTATATTCGCTTTAGCCGATGAGTTAAAACCTGAGAGCTTAGAGGCGGTACAGACGCTAAAAGCTGATGGGCTAGAGGTGGTGCTATTAAGTGGCGATAAGCCTACTGTTGTCAGTCATGTGGCTGAGCAGCTGGGCATTATGGTGGCACATGGCGATCTTAAACCCCGTGATAAGTCTCAGTGGATTGAGAATTACCAACAGCTTGGTTATAAAGTGGCGATGGTCGGAGATGGGGTAAATGATGCGCCTGCTATGGCCACCGCTTATGCCAGCTTCGCCATGCTGGATGGCACAGAGGTGGCCAAACACAGTGCCTCTGCGCGCTTGATGGGCCACTCTATTATGCAGGTGCATTCTGGGGTAGATATTGCCCAAGCCACCGTGCGTAATATCAAGCAAAATCTGTTTTTTGCCTTTATTTATAATTGTCTAGGTATTCCCTTAGCCGCCTTTGGATTGTTAAACCCTATGATAGCGGCTGCAGCCATGGCGCTCAGCTCAATCTCGGTGCTAATGAATGCGTTACGTTTGACCCGATATAAAGTATAATGAGCGCTGGATAGGCTTTGGCATCCAAGAATTTGCCATTTTATGCTATGATGGCGCAACTTATTTGTTGCAAAAATTGACGTTAAAAATATTGGTGTTTTTAACTGTTTTTGAGACTAGGTTTTGATTCTAAGCGCAGGCAAGTTTGAAGCTATGATGGCTTTTTCTTGCTTATAATTGCCCCGTAATCGGCTCAAAACCTATCTTTTATAACTCAATCAAAGAGGCTTGTAGACGCTATGTACGCAGAAAATATTACTAACGCAGTTGAAATTCAAGACATTCGTGCTCGTGAGATTTTGGATTCACGCGGCAACCCAACTATTGAAGCGGATGTTATTTTGGCAGATGGCTCTATGGGCCGTGCTGCAGCGCCCAGTGGTGCCTCTACAGGCTCTCGTGAAGCTTTAGAATTACGTGATGGTGATAAATCACGTTACTTAGGTAAAGGCGTGACCAAAGCTGTTGCTAATGTGAATAGCCAAATCAGAAGCGCATTACTTGAAAGCGACGCCACAGACCAGCAAGGCATTGATAACATATTAATCGAGCTTGATGGCACAGCCAATAAAGATCATCTAGGCGCTAACGCGATGCTGGCAGTTTCTTTAGCGACAGCGAAAGCGGCGGCCATCTCACAAAACCTACCGCTACATCAGTACATCGCAAACCTTCGTGGCCAAACTTCATTGACCATGCCGGTACCTATGATGAATATCTTAAACGGCGGTGAGCACGCAGACAACACTGTAGATATCCAAGAGTTTATGATTGAGCCGACAGGTTTTAGCAGCTTCTCAGAGGCGCTACGTGCAGGTGTTGAGATTTTCCATAGTCTAAAGTCTGTTCTAAAATCACAAGGCCTAAACACAGCTGTGGGTGATGAAGGTGGCTTTGCACCTAACCTACGCACCAATGAAGAGGCCATCACCGTTATCATGCAGGCCATTGAGCAAGCAGGCTACAAAGCGGGCAAAGACATCCATTTAGCGCTTGACTGTGCTGCCAGTGAGTTTTACAAAAATGGTCAGTACATCTTAGCCGGTGAGGGCAACAAAACCTTTGACAGCCAAGGCTTCTCAGATTACTTAGTAAAATTAACTGAGCAATATCCTATCATCTCAATTGAAGATGGCTTAGATGAGTCAGATTGGGAAGGTTGGGCGTATTTAACCAGCAAGCTTGGCAAAAAAGTACAGCTGGTAGGTGATGATTTATTTGTAACCAACCCAGCCATCTTGCAAGAAGGTATCGATAAACAAATCGCCAATGCCATTTTGATTAAATTCAACCAGATCGGTACGTTGTCAGAAACCTTAGATGCCATCTACCTAGCTAAGAAAAATGGTTATGCGACCGTTATTTCACACCGCTCTGGTGAAACTGAAGACAGCACCATTGCTGATTTAGCAGTCGGTACCGCAGCAGGTCAAATCAAAACCGGTTCACTGTGCCGCTCAGACCGCGTCGCTAAATATAACCAGTTACTGCGTATTGAGCAGCAAGTTCGTGCCAGCTATCGTGGCGGTGAAGAGTTCATCGGCCTACGTGGCTAGTTGCTATCTACCCAGATAACTCAACCAGACTGCTTGGCCTATGATTTAAGGCTGGGCAGTCTGGTTGTTTGGTGTTTTTCAATTATTGCTGGGATGGTTTTTTTTATTAACCTTAGCCCTCTTTTCTTTATTTTTTAGCCAATAGTCGCTATCTTAATGCGTACTATTTTGGAATTAACATAAGTCGTCCTATGAAATATTTTAGCCAATTCATGTTGTTTTTAATTGCAGTGGCCGTATTGCTGGGTTTGCAATATCAATATTGGCTGGGTAAAAGTGGACGCGCTGAATTAGACAAACTGCATGCAGATATACAAGTACAGCAGCAGCTTAATGATCAAAAAGTGGATGAGAACAAGGTACTACTGGCCGATGTAAATGACCTAAAAAATGGTCTTGAAGCCGTAGAAGAGCATGCACGATTAGACTTAGGCCTGATTAAGCCTGGCGAAACCTTCGTGCAGTTATCTACCGCACCCGTGACCCATACCACTCAGCCCACACCGCCTATCAACCCTGATGACGCCATTGAAAGTATTCCTTAGGCAGCTCGATAATGACCGCATCTGACGCTTATCTCGATACCCCCTTAACTGATTCAACCAGCGCTTACTGTGACGCTACACTTAAGAAGCCTAAAGTGTATGGCCTTATTGTGGCTGCGGGAAAGGGGAGCCGGTTTGGCTCTACAATAGCCAAGCAATATACGCCGGTGCATGGCAAGACCATTCTTCAACAAAGCGTATTGGCGCTTAGTCGCAGTGAGCATATAACAGAGGTGTTTTTGGTGATAGCCGCCGATGACACTGTGGCACAAACCCTATCTTTTAGTCTACCCATCACCTTTGCTACAGGGGGCGCTGAGCGTTGGCAATCTGTCCAATCTGGGGTGGAGGCCATTTTTGAAGCAGGCGCTGATTGTGAAGATTTGATCTTAATTCATGATGCGGCTCGCCCTTGTGTCATGGCGCAGCACATAGATGCTGTGATTGCCGCTGCACATAATCACTCTTCTGGCGCTATCTTAGGCGTACCTGTGGCTGATACCATCAAAAAAGTGGGTTTAAACGGCCGTATTGAGGCCACAGTGGACCGCAGTCAGCTATGGCAGGTTCAGACCCCCCAAGTGTTCCGTGCCGGCAAATTACGCGAGGTATTAACGCAGGTGGCCAAACGTGATTTGATGATTACCGATGAAGCCAGTGCTTTTGAGCTGATGGGGCATGCTATCCAGATTGTACAGGGTAACCATCAAAATATAAAACTGACTTATCCTGAAGATTTAAGCTTAATTGAGCGTATATTGGCCAGTCATTAGGCCAATAAAGCGATGAGTCAACCGCTTAAAAACCATTAAAATAACAGCCATAAAAAAAGCCAAACTCTTTCGAGTTTGGCTTTTTGGTGTAAGTATTATCAATCGGATAATGCTTACTAGATATCACAAAATAGTGGTATCCCGTAGGGGATTCGAACCCCTGTTACCGCCGTGAAAGGGCGGGGTCCTAGGCCTCTAGACGAACGGGACACAGACCACTTCGACCGCTTTCACCATTAATGTCGAAGTGGGGCGTATTTTAATGATATCAACTCGATGTGTCAACATGTTTTTTTGAAAATAGCAAAAAAAACCAAAACCAATCACAGGTTATCAAAATGAGCCAACTGGATGGCACAATAACAGCCATAAAAAAAGCCAAACCCTTGCGAGTTTGGCTTTTTGGTGTCAGCATTTATCAACCGGATAATGCTTACTAGATATCACAAAATAGTGGTATCCCGTAGGGGATTCGAACCCCTGTTACCGCCGTGAAAGGGCGGGGTCCTAGGCCTCTAGACGAACGGGACACAGACCACTTCGACCGCTTTCACCGTTAATGTCGAAGTGGAGCGTATTCTAATGATATCACCTCGATGTGTCAACATGTTTTTTAAAAAAAGTATGATTATTTATCGGGTCTTTCTGAAAGCAGACAAAAAGAGCGCACAATCGGCTTATCGGTTAGTAAGCAATAGGTGCTGCGCACCGGTCTGTCTGTCAATAAGCAGTGTGGAAACACGGTGGGACGTCTTAAATGATATCTTATCCATAAACTGGTGATGAACGATATCGTCACTGCTAAGAGCATGTAGCTGACAATAGTTACCCAGATAATTTGAGTTGATTGCATAGTCATTCCTTAACTGTAATCGCCTTAAAGTAAGACAGTCGTTACAGCCACTGTCTTCACATGACAGTTATAGAATTGAATCAGTTACCCTCATTCTAACCATCATCTTTATTAACCAACTCTACTCCTGATTGCTCATCGGTTGTGTTGTCTTCAGGTAAGCTAATGGGCATCATCGAATAATGGTTTAAGATTTTGCAAAAAAGCTCTGCAGTTTTTTGAGTGTCATACAGTGCTGAGTGAGCTTCAGAGCCATCAAATTCAATACCAGCCGCTCTACAGGCGCGCGCCAATACTGTTTGACCAAAGGCAAGCGCTGATAGAGTCACCGTATCGAGTACAGAGAACTGGTGAAAAGGGTTGTGGTTTTTGCTGTTGGTACGCTCAATGGCGGCGTTTAAAAAGGACAGATCAAAGTGAGCATTATGACCCACCAAAATACATTTTAAACAGTCGTTGTCTTTTCGTACCGCTTTTAGCTCTTTAAAAATACGGCGCAGCGCAGGCTGCTCTTCTTCCGCAATGGCTTTACGCATCGGATTATTAGGATCAATACCGGTAAAATCTAATGCCCGCTGCTCTAAGTTTGCACCCTCAAAAGGATTTAGGTGGGCGCTTAGCGGCTCACCTGGGACAAATTTGCCTTCATCATCCATCACAATAGGGATACAGGCAATCTCTAATAACGCATCCGTTGCCGCATTAAAGCCGGCGGTTTCGACATCCACCACCACGGGTAAAAATTTGCGAAAACGCTCCACCATCTTTAATACCGGCTGCTTTGCTAGACCATTGCCATGATCTGAGGTGGCATCCGAGCTGTTTTCATTGGTGGAGGTATTGCTACACGTTCTGGGCTCTGCTTGATTATCGTTCAACCCATTTTGCTCATCATCTGCCAGTACAGTTAAATCAGTCATAAATCAAAAATCACATATTAAGTAAATAAAAAATTAAGCAACTCAAAAATAAGGCCATCTACTCTCTTATCTATTAGCTTTTGATAGACCAAGGTAGGGTCTCACCGGCCATTAAGGGCGTCAGGCTTTGCGTGTCAAGATATGGGTAGCTTTGTGGCACAGTCATGGGCTCATTGACTAAGGTAATGGTGCTGTTATTGAGGGGTAGGCCATAAAACTGGGCACCAAAATGGCAGGCAAATCCCTCTAAACGATCAATTTTGCCAACACTATCAAAGGCGGTCGCATACAAAGGCAGTGCAATAGATGCCGAATAGCAGCCTGCGCAGCCACAAGCATTTTCTTTGGCATTGGTGGCATGCGGCGCTGAGTCTGTACCTAAGAAGAATTTAGGGTTACCACTGGTCGCCACATCAAGCAGTACTTGCTGATGCTGCTGACGCTTTAAGATTGGCAGACAATAAAAATGCGGCTTTACCCCGCCTACCAGCAGATGGTTTCGGTTAAATAACAAATGTTGAGGGGTAATGGTGGCAGCCACCAGTGCACTTTGTGACAGCACAAAGTCTGCTGCATCGCCTGTGGTAATGTGTTCAACCACAATTTTTAATTCAGGAAATTGACGCACCAAGTTGCTCAAAGTGGTATCGACAAACTGCTTTTCACGATCAAAGATGTCGACGTGTGCATCGGTAACCTCGCCATGGATTAATAAAGGCAGTTTGTACTTTTGCATCGCTTCAAATACTGCACTGCGCCCGCCTAAGTTGGTGACACCATCGGCTGAGTTAGTCGTAGCACCTGCAGGATATAACTTAACGGCCTGAATCATGCCTGACTCTGAGGCCTGCTTGATGTCTTCGGCAGTGGTGCTGTCGGTTAAATATAAGGTCATACGTGGATCAAAAGCGCGTTTGGCAGTGTCATCGATATCCGCGTGGGCCAATGCCTGCATGATACGGCTGCGATAAGCCAAGGCTTGCTCAGTATTTTTTACGGGTGGCACAAGGTTTGGCATACAAATAACTCGGCTAAAATTAGCCGCCGCATGGGCCACTGTGGTACTCAGTGATAGTCCATCACGCAGGTGGATGTGCCAATCATCTGGGCGAGTTAGCGTAATGTGACGGACCTCTTGTGTCGCAGCCGCAGTGTCAGAGGTATCCGCAGTGGTGGGGGCAGTATTATGAGTCATAAGTTATCGCCGTCGTTATTTAATAGGGTAGGTAAGCATGCGGCCTGACTTGGCTTTGTCGCCATCATTGGGCTTTTGATAGGCCTAAGCGAATCAGTAAGGTTTTTATACGCCAGTTTTCAAGCCGCATCTGATAGGCTAATGATAACAGGTTTTGCTGATAAATTCGGCCATCAGCACATTTATCCATGACCAAATATGTGCAATATTGCCCCCAAGCTGTTTGAATTAAGTGGTAAATACGGGCCACTCAGCTTTTGTTGCTCAATTAAATAGTGTAAACTGAAATGTTGAATGGGCGCAGTGGTTTAAGGCAGTTTGCGTTGTAGAGCTGCTGATTTAAAATCGGTCATTTAAACAGATATAAAAGCAATAAGCTGCCAGATTTAAGCCTGACCACGCTTTACGGGCTTAGATGATAAGGGCAAATTTGGCTTATACCAAGGTTGGCGATTAGATTTAGCGTTATAAGTGCTAGAGGCACTTAATATTTAATCAATACTCACTTAAAACGTACTCAATAAAGGATGCATTATGTCGATAGAAAACAAAGACAATATTAATAAAATTGTTTTGGCATACTCAGGCGGTCTAGATACTTCGATCATCGCCAAGTGGTTACAAGATACTTATGATGCAGAAGTAATCACATTTACCGCAGACATTGGCCAGGGTGAAGAGGTAGAGCCTGCTCGTGCTAAGGCTGAAGCCATGGGTATTAAGCACATACATATCGAAGATCTGCGAGCTGAGTTTGCGCGTGACTATGTGTTCCCTATGTTTCGTGCCAATGCCATTTATGAAGGCGAATATCTGCTAGGTACTTCTATCGCACGTCCTTTAATTGCCAAGCGCTTGGTTGAGATTGCCAAAGAGCACAATGCCGATGCCATCAGCCATGGTGCTACCGGTAAAGGTAATGATCAGGTGAGATTTGAGCTGGGTGCCATTGCACTGGCGCCTGATGTAAAAACGATTGC
Organism: Psychrobacter raelei; assembly: GCF_022631235.3. Classification (NCBI taxonomy): domain Bacteria; kingdom Pseudomonadati; phylum Pseudomonadota; class Gammaproteobacteria; order Moraxellales; family Moraxellaceae; genus Psychrobacter; species Psychrobacter raelei. The sequence goes on along the minus strand of NZ_CP093310.2, from coordinate 2,129,778 downwards.
CCCTTGGCGTGAGTGGGATTTATCTAGCCGTGAAAGCTTAATGGCCTATGCCAAAGAGCATAACATTCCTATCGACTTTGCCGCCAATAAGAAAAAATCTCCTTATTCAATGGATGCCAACTTACTGCACATCTCTTATGAAGGCGATATCTTAGAAGACCCTTATGCGGAAGCTGAAGAGGATATGTGGCGCTGGTCAGTAAGCCCAGAGCAAGCACCAGATACACCAGAATATCTAGAGCTTGAGTACGAAAAAGGCGACATCGTGGCCATCAATGGCGAAAAATTAGAGCCTTATGAGGTAATGATTAAGTTAAATGAGCTGGGTGGTAAGCATGGTATTGGCCGCCTAGATATCGTAGAAAACCGTTACGTGGGTATGAAGTCTCGCGGCTGTTATGAGACGCCAGCAGGTACCATTATGCTAAAAGCGCACCGTGGTATGGAATCATTGACCCTAGACCGTGAAGCGGCACATTTAAAAGATGAGCTTATGCCTCGTTATGCAAAAATCATTTATAACGGTTACTGGTTTAGCCCAGAGCGTCAAATGCTACAAGCCTTGATCGATAAGTCGCAAGAATATGTGACCGGTACAGTGCGCGTTAAGCTATATAAAGGTAATGTCAGCGTTGTGGGCCGCAAGTCTCCTTATTCTTTATTCGATGAGAAGATTGCGACTTTTGAAGATGATGCAGGCGCGTATGATCAAAAAGATGCAGAGGGCTTCATCCGCCTAAATGGTCTGCGTCTGTCTATCGAAGCCAGCCGTGGTCGTGACTTGTCTTAATCGATTAGTGACGGTTAACACCAAAAAAGCAGAAGTGATATCACTTCTGCTTTTTTTATGGTTATATCATTAATATAAGTAACCAAACAGCCTATGTTGTGCTATTCAGCCTTTGGCATTAATAGACATTTTTCTAAATAATGAATATTTTGGGCACGTGAGGCAAAATCGGGATCTTTTAAAATCAGATCACGGTGCATAGGAATGTTGGTCTTGATGCCTTCGATGATTAGCTCATCAAGGGCATGAAGCGTCTTAGCAATGGCCTGTTCTCGAGTCTGACCATGGCAGATAAGCTTGCCAATAAGTGAGTCATAGTACGAGGGAATCTCATAATTGGGGTACAAATGAGAGTCAAAGCGCACACCGGCCCCACTAGGCGTGAAATACTGAGTAATCTTACCAGGTGAGGGGGCAAAGGTCTTGGGGTCCTCGGCATTTATACGGCATTCAATAGCATGACCATGAACGCTGATATCGCTTTGACGATACGATAGGCCATAGCCTGCAGCAATTCTTAGCTGTTCTACCACCACATCCACACCGGTGACCATTTCAGTAATTGGGTGCTCTACCTGAACCCTGGTGTTCATCTCGATAAAGAAGAATTCACCGTCCTCAAACAAGAATTCAAACGTGCCTGCACCGCGATAGCCAATGGTTTCACACGCCTTAACACACGCCTGTAAAATGGGTTCACGAATGTCATCTGGGATATCTGGAGCAGGGGCTTCCTCTAACACTTTTTGATGACGACGCTGCAGTGAGCAGTCACGGTCATATAAGTGAATAGCATTACCATTGCCATCCCCCAAGACTTGAACTTCGATGTGGCGTGGATTTTGCAGATAACGCTCCATATAGACGCTGTCATCACCAAACCACAGTTCTGCCTCTTGCTTGGCAGCTTGTACTTGTTCATTAAGCTGATCGAAGCGCTCAACAATGCGCATGCCTCGACCACCACCACCGGCAGCTGCTTTAATTAACAATGGAAAGCCGATATTTTTCGCCTGCTCTTCAGCGTTATTTAAAGTGACTGTGCCCACTGAACCTGGCACCGTCGGTACCCCAGCCTGTTTCATGGCATTAATGGCGGAGACTTTATTGCCCATTAAGCGGATGTGATCGGGATGGGGGCCGACAAATATAATGCCCGCATCCTCAATGCTCTCTGCAAATTCAGCATTTTCTGCCAAGAAGCCGTAGCCGGGATGAATGGCATCGCTGCCTGTAATCTCTGCGGCAGTAATAATCGCATTGATATTCAAGTAGCTTTGGTTGGCATTGGGTTTTCCAATACAGATGGCCTCATCCACAAACCGTAAGTGCATCAAATCCTCATCGGCAGTAGAATAAACCCCTACCGTTTTAATGCCCAGCTGTTTGCAGGCACGGACGATGCGTAAAGCAATTTCGCCACGGTTGGCGATAAGCAATTTTTTTATCATCAAGGTGCCTATATATTAGTTTCTATAACGGATTACGGGTTGGCCAAACTGAACCACATCACCATTTTCCACCAAGATGGCATCCACGATACCACTTTGAGTGGCCTCAAGTGGGTTCATAATTTTCATTGCTTCAATGATGCCCAAGGTGTCCCCAGCTTGAACTTTTTGACCAGGGGTCACAAAAGGTGGATCATTTGGGCTTGGTGCGGCATAAAACACGCCTACCATAGGTGAGGTTTCAATACTACCTGAATGCACCACCTCAGGCTGCGATTCTGGCATAAAAGTTGGACTGGCCGCCATCATAGAGGGCATTGGAGTATTATAGTGTCGAGTTAAGCTAACACTGTCATCGCCTGTTTTAATCTCAAGATTAACAAGGTCTTTTTCTTCCATTAGCTCGATGAGCGTACGAATTTTCTGAATTTCCATACGGTTCCCTACCGGTTTTCTTATAATGTAAACTATATTGTAACAAATTTTTTCATGCCTGAAGAGTCACAAATCGTTTATTTCTGCAAAAATTAACAAATTGTGACCAATCTTGTGAATTTTCAGACATATTTTTGTCTATAAGTATTTAAAGCGGGTTGATACAGCCCTTATATTTAAAGGGCTAGCGCGCAGGTATGCTTAAAACTTGGCGCTGACGATAAATTAGCCTTAATGTCAATAACACCGAAGATAGACTCAGGCCAGTGACCAATGCCATCCAAAATCCTTGTGCACCTGTGTCGGTATAACGAACCAAATAGGTTCCTAATGGTAAAGCCACCAGCCAATAACAAAATAAAGTGATCCACATCGGCACTTGTGTGTCTTGCATACCGCGTAAGATACCCGCTATGTTGACCTGCCATCCATCTACCAATTGATAGGCAATGGCAAATAGCAATAAATACATCGCTTGTGCTTTTACGGCCGGATTATCGGTAAAGGCATCGGCTAAGTTCTCACGGAACAACCATACCCCAAGCATACTCACCAACGCGATACCCACGGTCCAAATCAGTCCCGTACGCTGCACCTGCTGTAAGGCCAGCCAGTTTTTCTCGCCATAGCGATTAGAGACCATAATGGTAAGACCCATCGCCACTGACATTGGAATCATAAACAGCTGTGAGGTCACCGCCAGTGCTACTTGGTGAGAGGCCACAGCCACTGCACCCAAGGGGCTAATTACGATAGAGGCCAGACTAAATAAACTTGCCTCAAAAAATATCGAGATGCCAATGGGGACACCTAAGCGAAACAGCTTACCGATTTGCTGACGATCAGGTTTGGCGAAGTTGTAAAAGAAGCGGGTCTCATCAAAGGTTGTGTGCTTAGAGAAAAACAAATAAATAGATAGTAAGATGACATTAATCCACAGCACACAAGCGGTAGCCAGACCACAGCCTGCGCCACCAAGCTCTGGCATGCCAAATAAACCGTGGATAAAGATGTAGTTAATTGGAATATTAATAAATAAGCCAATTAAGCTGATAATAGTGACCGGCTCAGGTCTACCGAGCGCCTCACAATAGCTGCGCAGTACCGCATAGCAGGCAATAGCAGGAAAGCCCCAAGCTACGAAGCGTAGATATTGCGCTGCCTTAGGCTGAATATCGGCCGGCACGCCCATAGGGCCTAGAATATTAGGCGTAAAGGACACCACTACTAGGCCAATGGCCCCAATAAATAATGCTGCCCACAAGGACTGCTGAGTGATATGCGGTACGTGATGGGGCAGTTTTTCCCCCATCTTTTCGCCAATCAGTGGTGTGGTAGCAATCAAAGTCCCTGTGGCTAACAAGAACAAAGGCAGCCAAATACCTGAGCCAATGGACACTGCTGCCAAGTCTAGAGCAGAAACGCCGCCGGCCATCAGCGCATCGACCACGCCTAACGCTGCCTGACAAAACTGAGTAATTAAGATGGGAAGAACTAAGGTGCCTAAGCGTAAACTGTGCTGTTTAAACTCAGAAAAAGATAAATTAGACAACATAACATAACTTCTAAATATAAGGGTGACAGCCCAAAGAGTGAGACAAAAAGAAGACGCTTTTATAGCGATAGCAATGCAGCGCCGCCTTTTATATAGAGTTTTAACATCAGGCAAATAAATAACCTGCCAAAAGGCAGGTCATCTTGGATAATACTTTGAGTCAGTAAAGTGGCTTGAGTGGGGTACTATTTTACCACTGAGTACTTCATTATCAAGACAGCCACTCAATCACTGTATCATCTGCTCAAGGAGCACGTATAATAAGAGTCTTATGGCTAACTGCCTTTATTGGAAGCTCAGCTGCATTTTATGGCCCAAAGCGTGAGTTATAGAATGAGACTTGTTGACAACAATAAAGGCGTGACTATACCACTATCTGCCTGCGAGTATAAGACCTTATCTTTATGTCCTCTTTAATTCATGTTCCTGATATCCCACTAGCTTTATACATTCATATTCCTTGGTGTGTCAAAAAGTGTCCTTACTGCGACTTTAATTCACATACTCTGCCAAGCGTTGACACCAAAGCTTTAGACCGTCAAGGTAATTTAATAGACAGTGATTTATTTGCGCTTTATGTTGATGCGCTGATCAAGGATATCGATGCGCAGCTGCCTTTGCTGCAAAATCGAATCATTCGCTCTATCTTTATTGGGGGCGGGACACCATCTTTGCTGCCCATCACTCAGTATCGGCGCCTATTTGATCACCTTAAGCAGGTGCTGCCTATGAGTGATGATATTGAAGTCACTATGGAGGCCAATCCAGGCACCTTGGAGCATGCTCCCTTTGAGCAGTATTTAGAAGTGGGGATTAATCGGCTGTCTATGGGGGTACAAAGCTTCTCGGATAGTAAGCTTGCGGCTTTAGGACGCATTCACAGTGCCAATCAAGCTCAAAGTGCCACGCAAGCGGCAAAAAAAGCCGGTTTTAAACGCATTAATATCGATCTTATGCATGGTTTACCAGAACAAACCCTTGAGGAAGCTTTGTACGATATTAAAATGGCGCATCAAGCAGGGGCGACACACATCTCATGGTATCAGTTGACCATTGAGCCTAATACTGTGTTTTATCGAGATACCCCGATATTGCCTGATGATGATAGATTGGCAGATATCGAAGAGCAGGGTAGTGCACTGCTCACTGAGCTTGGCTATCGCAATTATGAGGTGTCGGCTTGGGTCAGTGAGGCGGATAGTGGCTCACGTCATAATATCAATTATTGGCAATTCGGAGATTATTTGGCGATTGGGGCCGGTGCTCATGGCAAAGTGACTGTCGGGCAACAAAGCTTTGATCAGCCGGATATCAAGGAGGATATTGAGGTCTTGGGGATCACGCAGCCAGGCATCTACCGCTTTAGTAAGACTCGGCTGCCCAAAGACTATCTAAGTTATGAGGAATATCCCAAAATGGTAGGCTGTGCCCCTATCGCCGCAGATGAGCTCAGCGGCGAGTTTATGCTCAATGTACTGCGCTTAAGCTTAGGTGTGCCTTTAACGCTGTATACAGCCAGAACAGGCTTGGCCGCTATGGATATTGAGCCGATTATCCGCCAGTTAAAGCAACAAGGCTTACTGGTATCCAAAGCCGATTGGATCGAACCGACGGCTTTGGGGCGCCGTTATCTTAACCAGGTTTTACAAGCGTTTTTGTAGCGGTATGTATGAGATAGTGCCTTTCGCTTTACCATTTATATAAAATGATGAGCAAGACACATGTGTTGCGTCTGGCGGATAACAGTTAGACATCCAGTATTATACTTAGGAGAGAGCCCATGGCAGGTTACATTTTAGCATTGGATCAAGGTACCACCTCGAGTCGTGCCATTATATATGATGACCAGGCGCGGCCCATTAAGATATCACAAAAGCCGACCACCCTGCTTACCCCAAAGCTTGGGTATGTCGAGCAAGATGCTATGCAAATTTGGCACACTCAAATTAGCTGTGCTCATGATGCCATCAACCAAGCCGGCTTACTGGCGACAGACATCAGCAGTTTGGCGATTACCAATCAGCGCGAAACCATCGTGATCTGGGACAAGCGTACCGGCAATCCATTGGCCCCAGCCATTGTTTGGCAAGACAGGCGCTCTGATGCTTGGTGTCAGCAGATGCAGCAGCAGCGTGTAGCTAAGCAGGATATGACCATGCAGCAGTACGTGCAGTCAATCACCGGCCTGCGTCTCGATCCTTATTTTAGCGCCAGTAAAATTATATGGATGCTTGATAATCACCCCAATCTAAAAGATAGAGCACAGCGCGGTGAAGTGGCTGTTGGCACCATCGACAGTTGGCTTATGTTTAAATTAACGGGTGGTGAGCATGTGATAGATATTACCAACGCTTCTCGCACCTTGATGTACGATATCAATAAGCTTGAGTGGTCCAATGAGCTACTCTCCAAATTTGGTATTAACAAAAACATCTTACCCAAAGTGCTGCCCTCAGATGGTGACTTTGGCAAGACAAAAAAAGGACTGTTTGCCAAGCAAATCCCAATTCAAGCGGTATTGGGAGATCAGCAGGCAGCGCTGTTTGGTCAAGGCTGTATCTCAACAGGTATGGCCAAAAATACTTATGGTACCGGCTGCTTTATGCTAATGAATATTGGTAGTGAGGTGCAGCTGAGCCAGCATCAGTTGTTGACCACAGTGGGCTGGCAGCGCCGAGTCGATACTGCCGCGCTGCGTACCAATCAAATGGAGCATCCTTCATTATCTAAGCTGGTTAAGTCCGGTCAGCGTATCTTAACCCCTGCCAAGCGTGAGGTAACTTATGCGCTAGAGGGCGGGGTATTTATGGCTGGTGCCATTGTGCAGTGGCTGCGCGACAACTTAGGTTTATTTAACAAGTCAGAAGATGTTGAGCGGTTGGCAAAAGAGGTTGCGAGCAGTGAAGAGGTGGTCTTAGTGCCTGCTTTTACCGGCCTTGGCGCCCCTTATTGGCGATCAGATATTACCGCCAGTATCTCAGGGATGAGCCGTGGTACCACTAAGGCACATATTGCCCGAGCTGCTTTAGAATCCATTGCTTTTCAAACGTATGACGTGCTTAGTGCCATGCAAAAAGACAGCCCCAGTCCATTGACTGAGTTAAGGGTAGATGGCGGTGCTGCTAATAATAATTTGTTGATGCAGTTTCAGTCAGATATGCTTGGGGTGCCAGTATTACGGCCCAAAGATACTGAGATTACCGCCAAAGGGGTGGCGCTGCTGGCAGGTATTACAGCCGGTCTTTATGATGAGACCACCATTGATGACTCTTGGGACTTAGACCATAGCTTTGAGCCGATGATGTCTGCTGATGAGCGTGAGGCGCATCTGGATAAATGGCATAAAGCAATTACCAAGACTCTACAATAATCTGCAACTTATATTACAGGGCACCACAAGACGGCTTACACCCTGTTATGTTATAAAAGAGGAGGGCCACAACCCATAATAAAGCTCGCTTACGACAAGTGACGCAGTGAAATAATAAAAAAAGGATAAAATAAGTATGGCGCCGCATCAAACCCAAAAAGTAGACAAAAGTTTTTATATTGCCACCAGCAATCTGCTTAATTTTGCCCTGCCCAATCGCACTTATTACGCTAATATGGGCGCCTATAGTCAGAGTGAGTATCAGCGTAAGCTTAATGGATTGCATCAGTTATTACGAAATGCCAAAGCAGATATTTATGCATTTCAAGAAGTGTGGGACGAAAAGGCATTACAAGACTTGGCAGTAAAATTAGGATTTGAGCCGTCACAAGTGCTGGCGCCCATGGCAAGTAATGAGCCCTCGAGCCAATTAACCCAAGGCAAAGGGGCACAGGACACACCTGCACTGGGTATTATTTCCAAATTCAACGTGATTGACTGGCAATTGCTCACCGATTTTGATCCTTTGGCTGTGGTGGATATTCCTGACCAAGGCTTGTATAAAAGCTTCAATCGTCCACCTTTGGTCGTGACTTTAGACGTCTACGGTCAACCGATTACGGTCATTACTGCTCATCTAAAAAGTAAGCGTCCACAGTATATCCGTGATGAAGCGGGCGGGCGAGTTGAGGATTACAATGACCCCTTGCTGCGAGTACGGGCTAAGCTTAGAAGCTTATGCATGCGTGCAGCAGAGGCAGCCGCACTTAGATTATTTATGATTGATAAGCTGCACAATACTCGTCATCCCCTCATTTTGTTGGGTGATATGAATGATGTGACTGATAGTGTGACTACTCAGCTACTGGCTGAGACCAGCGAAGTGATTTATGATAAGAGTATGCGTGATGTGGCTTTGTTTGATGCGGCACGCGTACAGACCAGTTATGGCTGGATGCGGGATGTGGCTTATACACATCTATACCAAGGCATGCCAGAGGTAATCGACCAGCTGTTTGTCTCAGAGGAGTTTTTGGTCGATGGTAAGTTTTCACTGGGTGAGGTGGAGCGAGTTGATTACTTTAATGATCATCTCAAGCAAGACTATCAAGACAGGTATTCTGACCACGGTATTGTACGTGCAAAAATAAAACTGCTTTAACAACAATAAATAGCTGTAAATAGTTAGCAACAGTGGAATAGATCCTCATGTCGTATTATTAACGTTATGCTTAATAAGTCATAGTAGGCATTTGTGTGAGTATAAATAGCATAACCCTATATTTACTGGGGTGTTACAATAAAATACACAATGAGAGATTAGTGGTCTTATTCACCTACCAAGAGACTTAGAGCGTGTTATGACAGAAAGAAGTAGCGACTTGATTAAAGATGTCCTCGTTGACTCTGAATTGGCAAAAAATATCGTGCCAAATAAATTTAAGCACACCAGCAAGCAAGGTCGGGCACGCCGGCAAAAACTGCTAATGGCAGCAAAAAAATTGAGTGAAACACGTGATATTCAGGACATCAGCTTAGCCGATGTTTGTGAAAAAGCCGGCATCCCTCGTGCTTCGGCTTACCACTTTTTTCCGAATGTAGAATCTATCTTTTTGGCCCTAAGGTTCTTAAGCTATATAGAAACCTTCAAGGCCTTAGAAAAAATAGAAGTGCATGATTTCAAGCGCTGGGAAGACTATTTGGCTCAAGTTATTAGACAGTCAGGGCAAGTGTTTAATAACGATGTGACTAAGAACAAACTGATGTACGGAGCAAATGCCCCTGAGTTTCAGGACCATGATTATGATGAACGAATCGATATCAACATGGTCGGTATGATTGTGGGCAAATTATCAGACTATTATGATATGTCTAGTTTTGAGGATATAGATGACTTGTTCTTAATCGTTTATGGCATTATTCATAGCATATTTTCCTTATCATTTAAGCAATTTGATGAAATCACGGCTGAGATGTGTGAGGAAACGATAAAGGCTTCAGTGGCTTATTTACGCTGTTACTTACCTGAGCATTTGCCACGCAGATAGCTGTCTTGATTGATATAATGCTTTGACTTCCTCCCCTCGCTAAAGTGAGGGGATTCCTACAACTAGACGGTCAAGCCCGACCGCAAGGATGTTCTTAGCAGCATTGATATCTCTATCATGCCATGTGCCACACTCAGCACACCTCCATCCTCTTATTCCAAGACCTGCTCTACCTTTTGGACTACTATCACTTATTTTAAGGCAGTGCGAACAGGTTTGGGTAGTGTAACTCTCATTCACTATCTCAAACTGACAACCTGCATACTTGCATTTATATTCCAGTTGTCTTTTGAGTTCAAACCATCCTGCATCGTATGTTGATTTAGCTAGGTTGGTCATCGAATTAGTGAATGAGCGTGATTTAACATCACCAACCACAATTAAAGCATTGCTCTGCACTAACTTGGTGGTGAATTTATGAATTAAGTCTAATCTTGTGTTTTTGATTTTGGCGTGGATTGCCTTTACCCGGCTTTTATTGTTTGCTCGTTGAGCAACAGCGAGCTTTTTCGCCCACTTTTGCGTTTGCTTGATTGTCAGCTTGTCACCGTTTGAGGTGGTAGCAGACTGCTTTAAGCCTAAGTCAATACCAACGCTGCCTTTGCCACTTGCTTGTCTAGGATAGTCTTTGACGGTAATACAGGCATACCAGCGATTACGGCTGTCTTGCACTATCTCAAGCGTATTGATTTGATACAAAGACAAATTGTAGCTATCGAATACGTCTATGATTACCTTTTGACCTTTACAGAGCGATAGCTGTATGGTTGATTTCAGTGCCTTTTTGCCTGTCTGTCTTGTATGTAGATACTTGATAGCAGACTTTTTAAAAGGTATCCAACCTAAGCTTTTTCGTTTGGCATCGGGTTGGTTGGTTCGCCAATTAAGTTTGGCTTTTTTAAACTGCTTACGAGATTTGGCATGAGTTTCGTTGATGGCTTGCAAAGTTTGCGAGTGCAAGCCTAAATACTCTCCACTGCCTTTGGTGTATTGGCTTAAATCATAGGCCCAAAAGTACTTACCTGTGCGTCTTAAATGCTCAAAGCTTAACGCATTAACATAGTTCCACGCATAGTTAACACTCCCAGCTAGTTTGTTTAGCTGGTTTGCATGTTTGTCTTTGATGCGTAGCTTGAGGGTTTTCATAGGGTTAGTATGGCGAGGTTAATTTTAACTTGCAATACTTTAAGTACTAATCACGACAGTGTGTGTCGCATTATATCCACCCCCTGAAGTGGGTGGTTTTACGGCGACCGGTGATAAAAAAACCACCCGCTTAAGCGAGTGGTTTTTTTGATAAAAGGGTAACGAGGTGAAAGGGATTATTTCCAGGTGTAGGTTAGTGAGGTAAAGAAGTTGGTGCCGTCTTCATTATAACGAGTCCCATAGGTATCAATTGACGTATACTCTTTATTAAATAAGTTATTAATCTGTGAGTTAATGGTCAAATTAGGGGATACATAATAGTTTGCGCTTAAGTTAACAAGATTAGCATGTTGCATTTTAGTCCCTAGTCTGGTTGGGCCATACCACTCACCATCAAGCGCATAGCGCTTACCAATATGCTGCACTTCTGCACGAACATCAAATTCTGAATTTCTGTAGCCTGCGTATACCAACCCCTTATGCTTTGGGCGAAACTTAATTTGTTCACCTTTGTAATCACCAGAAAGGTTCTTAGCATCTTGGTAGTCGTAGTTCATTCCAAAGATATACTGATTTACGATCCAGTCAGAAACCAGAGTTATGCCTTTAATACGTGCCTTATCAATGTTACCCATTCTCCAGTTATTGCCACCATCATAGTCAATTAGGTCTTCTACATCTGAGTAATAGCCTGTCAAACGAGTTTTGTGATGGTCATCACTCTTCTCAATAAAAACTTCGTAGTTATCAGAGGTCTCTGGCTTTAAGTTAGGGTTACCGCTAAAGTTATCGTACATTGTATCTAAGGACGGCGCTCTAAAACCCGTTGAAAAAGAAGCACCAGCGCGAAGCTCAGGGCTAAATTTATATGCGCCTCCAACATTATAGGTGGTCTCTGACCCAAACTGAGAGTTATCATCATAGCGCACATTAGCTTGTGCATCAAACTGATCGGTATTTAGCAAATAGCCTGTAAAAATACTCTTTATTTTACGTTCATGTGACCCAGCATATAAGCTAGTATCTGCTTCCTGTCTTAACCATTCTGCACCACCAGTCAAAGTGCCCATATTAGTAGGGTAAGTTAACTGCAAGTTAGCTTGTTTATCTTTTGTGTCAAAGAAACTGCCATTAGGTGAGTTTTTATCGAAATTGACTCTTTTGTCCGTACTTTCACCATATTGAAGTTTGGTATTTAAACCCTTATTTTCTATATCTACAAAAGTATTAAATACATAATTTTTATTGTCTTGGTTTGCATCTATAAAAGTAGAACCAGAGTCGTATTCTGTATTTGATTTAGCATATATGCCATTTGCACCAATAGTCACAGCATCGTTAAGCTTATGCTGCATAGATAAGCTGAAATTGTTAGAATTAAAACCATCATCATCTTTATAAGCATCACCGCCTGATTTTATAGCATCAATCCCTTTAGTTTGATTACGGCTAGCTGCTAAGCTTAAGCTACTGCCTTTTTCATTACGCATCTGAGCTGAAGCGCCATACAGATAGTGGTCATTACTACCAGCACCAGCGGTTACCGAGAATTGATTTTGATCAACATTTTGACCTTTGGTAAAGATCTGAATAACACCGCCAACAGCATCCGCACCATAGATACTAGAACCAGAAGCACCATACAAAATCTCTATACGATCGATTTGGTCTACAGGAAATACTTCAAGAGCAGCACGCCCTGTAGAAGCTGCATTGTAGCGAATGCCATCAATCAGTACTAAAATACTTTGGCTATCATAGCCACGCAGATAAAAACTGCTTTTTGTTCCCATGCCACCACTTTGATAGTAACTAAAGCCCGGCTGACGCTTTAAAACATCAAGCACTGTTTGGCCTTTATAAGTACTTAACTCTTGGCTATCAATAACACGAGTTTGGGCAATGGTGTTATTCACAGCAGTCGGTGTGCGGGTTGCAGTAACCGTAATCGCTGGAAAATTTATTCTAGGCTGCTCAGCATCCACATCCCCTTGATTTTGAGCGGCCATAGCAGGCATACAAACTGCAAGAGCAGACACTATAGTCAAAGCTTTTGGGGTCAAGTTAGAAGATGCCAAAGCGGTAACAACACTGCGATACAAAGGGCTGTAAGAGGTTTTCATGTCTGGTTCCAATCGTTTAAATAAAATAACACTTAAGAAATAATGTGGCTATTATCCCGTATCTAATTAAAAAATAAACAACAATTAAGCGATTTTTACTCATGTTTTGATTAGTAATACTCAACTTGTCATTAAAATAGGCGTGTTTACCCGTCATACGGTCTTAATACATTGTCTTTTTTAGTGTTGTTGCCACCTAATTTTATTTAGAAGACACTGACCGTTACTTATCACTGGTTCAGGTCATGTTAAAATTGCCCAAACAATTTTTTATACCTCTATAACTGAGGCCCAAGTATTAGGCTATAAACCATGCTTTTTTTTGAGAAACGTGATATTTCCAGCTCAGCTAACTCAGTCAGCCTGCAGCCTATGAAGCTGCTCAGTGTAACCCTGGGGATAATATTGGCACTTATCCTATCCCTACTGTCGGTGACTGCGACAGCAGCTGATGAAGCCAGTGATACGGCCCCGAGCGCAGAAGAAGTCGTTGACCCTTTTGGTCGACAGACGCCGCGCAGCACAGTGCAAGGCTTCATTAAGTCATTAGCCGAAAACAATGCGTCATTAGCCGCTAATTATCTAAGCTTAGATGCCGGAGAGAACTCGGTAGAGGCCGTGCGTCAGGTAAAGCTTGCATTAGACATGGGGGGACGCCTAGACGCTGAGCTGCAGATTAATAACACCCCTTCGGGTAATTTTGCCGATCAGTTGCCACCGACCTTAGAGAAGGTGGGCACCATTACCGCTCAAGATCAGGTGATTGATATTGTACTGGCAAGAAAGACTTCAGAGCATGGCAATCAGTACTGGCAGATCTCTAATGAGACGTTGCAGGCCATAAAAAAATCAGATATTTCAGCCAATCCCTCAATCATTGATAAGTACACGCTCAAGCCGCTGCAAGATAAAATGATTGGTGGTTATAACTTGGCCGATATCTTTGCGGTGTTTTTGTTGGCGTTATTCTGTATAGCCGCCTCATATGTGTTCTTCGCTGTGTTGTATTTTATTTTTAAAGTTTTCTATCCCAAAGTACGTAATAAGCCACTACCGATAGATATTAAGTTTGTGTTACCACTGGCCTTGGTCATGACCTCGCTGATTTTATATGAGGTGATGGTGTATGCTGGGGTTTCGGTAACAGTGCGAGAGCCGGTGAACCGTATTAAGGATATTGTGGGCTGGTTTGCCTCAACGTGGCTACTGCTCAGAGTGGTCGATGCCATTTTCAGTCGTGCAGAGCGTCAAAGTTATAAGCGCAATCAGACTGAACGCGTATCGATTTTAAGCTTACTGCACAAAATTATTAAGACAGTGCTGTTAATATTAGCCTGTATCTTCATTTTTGGTAATTTAGGTTTTGATTTAACCACTGGGATTGCAGCACTGGGGGTCGGTGGTTTGGCCTTGGCCCTAGGTGCGCAAAAGATGATTGAAAACTTGGTCGGTAGTGTGGTGGTGGTAGCAGACCAGCCAGTGCGTGTCGGTGACTATTGTAAGTTTGGTTCGCTAGAAGGCACGGTCGTAGACATCGGTATTCGCTCCACTCGACTGCGCACCTTAAACCGTACCATTGTGACAGTGCCCAACGGCGAGTTTTCCTCTATGTCGATTGAAAACTTTGCCTCCCGTGATATGTTTCACTTTTTGCATAATATTTATATTAAACGCGATGTGGCGGCCTCCACGTTGGAGAAGTTTTTAAAAGAGATGGAGGAGTTCTTAGTTAACCATGAGGTCACCAACTCTGAATGGACCCAGGTAAGAATTTCAGAGCTGCGTCAGGACTCTATGGTGATAGAATTCCGTGCCTATATTTATGCCAGCGGCGCTGATGAGTTTTATGACAAACAGACTCAGTTGCTAATTGAAATCTTAAAAGAGATAGAAACGTATCCTGTTGAGCATGCGTTAGCCACGCAAAAAATGATTGTAGAGTCCTCTGATGCTAATAAAGATAACGCATCATCTAAAGACAGCCCCACTGCTGCTCTTCAAAGTCATCATGATACAGAAGAGTAGTTGCCAACCACATGGCACAAAAAAAGCCACGATTGTAGATAGTGGCTTTTTTAATGCTTAACATTTGTAGCGTAAAGCGCTAAGGCTGTATGACAAAAAATAGCTTGTTGCTAGAGCGTTAGTCTTGTGATTTATTTTTCTTTAATAACACCAGTACAGCGCCATTGCCACCATCTTTTGGCGGAGCTGAGCAAAAGCCTAGAACTTCGGGTAATTGGCGTAGCCAGCCGTTAACGCAAGTTTTTAGAACCGCATCAGTACCTTTACCATGGACGATTTTTACTACAGATTCATTATTGCTACGTGCCTGCGTAATCAAGGTAGTCATGGCTTCACGCGCCTCATCAATAGTACAGCCGTGCACGTCTACAGCATCATACCAGCGTAATTTGCCTTGTTTTAACTGAGTGAAGACTTTGTTTTGTAGCGTTGGGGTTTTATAAATAAGATAAGAGTCGCTGCTCACAGGGTTTAATAGTGCCTGCATGTCTGACAATCCCGCTTCTAACTTTTCAGAGTCAGCGCCTTGAGCCGCTGCACGCTTTGATAACGTGGCTGCGTCAGGTTTGGTTGATTTGGGCTTGGCCACATCCGATAAGGTGTTGTTGTCTTTGATGGGCTGAACACCTGCCATGGCCTGCATAAACAGCACTTTGTCATCATCGACATGAGCGCTGTCTAATTGCTTAACGGTTTTTTCGACCTGTTTTTTGGTCGGTAGGGTCACAGGATCAGTGGGTTTTTCATTCTCAGGATCGCTAGGAGAGGTAGCACGGCCTTTGCTAAGTTCGCTTTTTAGCTCTTTGAGCTGGTCTTGCATCTCTTTTGAAAATAATGAATTTGCCATAGTAATAGGTACCACTTATATTAAATGAATTTAGAAGGTTATCGCTCTTATAGTGAGCTGAGTAGGGCGGCTAGGGTGTCGCCCGGATGCTCAGTTTTCATAAACTGCTCGCCAATTAAAAAGCAGTTTATGTGATGAGTGAGCATTAGCTGCATATCCTCAGTGCTATGAATGCCACTTTCGGTCACCAACAGCTGAGGTTTGGCTGACTGATTATCAAGGAATTCTTTGAGTTTTATGGAGGTTTGTAGATCAGTATTAAAGGTGTTTAAATCGCGGTTATTGATGCCATAAATATTGTGCTCAGACGCCGGTAGCTTTAGGGCGCGCTCTAGCTCATGAAGGGTATGCACTTCGATAAGGACATCCATGCTAAGCTTGCAGGCCAACTCATGTAGATGATGTAATTGCTTGTCATCTAAGCAGGCAACAATTAACAAAATACAGTCAGCGCCCAGTAGGTAGGACTGATAAATCTGATACTCATCAATCATAAAGTCTTTGCGAAGTACGGGTAAGCCACAAGCGGCTTTGGCCTGTTGTAAGTAGCTGTTATGGCCTTGAAAATACTGCTCATCAGTCAGTACAGACAGACAGGCAGCGCCAGCTTGCTCATATTGCTTAGCGACTCGGCTAGGATCAAAGTTAGGTGAGATAATCCCCTTTGATGGTGACGCCTTTTTGACCTCAGCAATGATGCCTGGCACGCCAGCGCTTTGCTTGGCCAATAACGCTTGGGCAAAACCGCGGCGAGGGGCCTCTTGAGAGGCAGCAAGCTGCTCAGCCTCAGCTCTAATCGCAGGCAGCGCTTGTTGTGCTTTGGCACTGGCCACTTCAGACTCTTTGGTCAGCACAATTTTTTTTAGGATTGAGGGGATGGCATCATGCGTCATATTGGGCTCGTAGGGTTATCAATAATGAATTTAGCAAAAACTAGCGATCAAAGGTTTGGGTATATTCAGCCAATGCCTGCATTTTTTGCAGGGCTTTACCGCTTTGGAGGATGTTTTGGGCTTGATTTACCCCATTAGGGAAGTTACTGGCCAATCCGGCGACATAGATAGCAGCGCCTGCGTTTAAGGCAATCATGTCACGCGCTTTATTGACCTTGTTTTGGGCAATACCAAAGTCATTGGTCTCTTTACCAGATAGCGCGGCTTGTATCAGTTGCAGGCTTTGTTCAGAAGAGTTGACGTCAAGTCCGACTAAGGTCTGAGAGTCAATACCGGCATCTTCTGGGAAGATGTCATACACGGTAACCTCACCGTCTTTTAATTCGGCCACTTTGGTACTGGTTGCCAGGCTGATTTCATCCAGTCTATCTTTTGAGCCGACCACCATCACATGCTTGGCGCCTAAGTTTTTGAATACGTGTGCTAAAGGCTCACACATATTATCAGTAAATACCCCAACCACTAAGTTTTTGACCCCAGCTGGGTTGGTCAGCGGGCCTAGAATATTAAATATGGTTCGTACTTTTAAAGCTCGGCGTACGGGAATGGCATGCTTCATCGCCGTATGGTGATTGGGTGCAAACAAAAAGCCGATGCCTTGAGTCTCAATACATTCGCGCGTTTGCTCTGGGGTGATGTTCAGATTAAGACCTACCTGCTCCAGTAAATCTGAGCTACCAGATTTTGATGATACTCCGCGGTTACCATGTTTGGCGACAGTCGCACCTGCAGCAGCGGCCACGAATGCTGAGGCAGTAGAGACGTTAAATAAGTTACTGCCATCGCCTCCCGTACCAACAATATCGACCATATTTGTGCGGTTTTTTGGTTCAATTTTTTTGGCAAAATCAAGCATCACACTGGCAGAGGCAGTAATCTCATCAATAGACTCACTCTTCATATTAAGCCCTGTAAGTAGGGCGCCTAGCATGGCATCAGGGCAACGACCATCCATAATAATGGTCATAATTTGACGCATCTCTTGTTGCGTTAGATCAATACGTCTGAGTATGCGGGCTAAGGCTGTGGTGAGAATGTCATGAACTTGATCATCAGTCAGCTCAGCGGTAGATAAGGCGGTATTTGGCATAAGTTCGAACACTATGTTGGGATAAGGAATAAAGGGGTGGGTGTTATTTATTATACACAATCAAGCTTATGATGTTAGCTTGGTAATAAATTGTGCTGCATCAAAAAGTTATTAAACAGCTGCAGTCCGGCTTCACTTAAGATAGACTCAGGGTGAAACTGTACCCCCTCGATGGGCAGCTGCGTATGACGAATGGCCATAATCTCACTGATTGGCTCATTAGGGTGTATGCTTTGTGTCCAAGCGCTGACCTTAAGAGTATCAGGCAAGCTGCTTTTGTCAACAATCAGTGAATGATATCGGGTAAAGATGCTAGGATTATCCAAGCCTTCAAATACCCCTTTTTGATCATGATGTACCTGTGAGATACGGCCATGCATCACTTGTGGCGCGTGTATGACACGGGCACCAAAGGCTTGCGCGATGGCCTGATGTCCTAGGCACACCCCAAGTAGGGGCAGCTTATCGGCGAAGTGTTTGATAGACGGCAGTGTAATACCGGCATCATCTGGTGTGCCAGGGCCAGGTCCAAAGACAATTGCTTGCGGCTGTAAAGCATGAATATCAGCCAAACTTACCTGATCGTTTTTACAAACCCTAACCTTGGCGCCTAATTGCTGTAAATACTGAACAATATTATAAGTAAAGCTATCGTAGTTATCTAAAAGCAAAATCATAAATTATTATCACAAAAGTTATCGCGCCTATGAATAACAGATAGGACTGGCAATGATAAACGGAAAAAAGCAGCTGCTTAAGCTAACTGCCTTATACATAGTGCCCAATTATACCCAAACATCACGCCGTGATAAGGGCTTATGTTGCAAATATAAAAGCAAGCTTTAACGCTGGCGTCAATCGGTAATTAAACCTTGAGCTATCGGGTGTGCCCATAAACCTAGATATTGCACCAAAATTATAAAATTTAATATATTATGCACAATAAAGGTGCGTTAATATGCCATATTTTGCCCCAATTTGGTTTATGAATGTTTTTAGACGCACATTTTATGGCGTAAATGCGCTAAACTTGCTTTAAATATAGCGGTTTTTGGGGCATTTTGAGCCAGAACAAAAATATTGCGCCACTTTTTAACCTTTTTTTGAAAATCTGGCATGTCAGTTGCAACAGTTCAGGTGCAACAGTTAGGTCATGAAAGCAGCAATGCTAAAAATGCCAAAATAAAGTGAACACACCAAAAACCAGTTGATCTTTAAATTTTGGCTATGATTTTAAATTACTGTCACCTATACTGAATTTTGATAAAATGAAAATGATGTGCCGCTTGCCTAACTAACTAAAAAAGCTAAGTACAGCATAATAAGTTCAAATCAAGTGCAGCTAATATCACTACCACAACCGAGTTCTTAGTAACCAATTAATGGAGAGACATATAATGTCAAACAAACTATTCGATCTAATCAAAGAGTCTAATGCCAAGTGGGTAGACTTCCGTTTTACTGATACGATCGGTAAAGAGCAGCACATCAGCTATCCTGCCTCAAGCATCGATGAAGATGTTCTTGAAGATGGTAAAATGTTTGATGGATCATCTGTTGCTGGCTGGAAAGGCATTGAAGCTTCTGACATGATTTTGCGTCCTGATCCAGAGACCGCATTTATCGACCCATTCTTTGATGCGACAACCGTTGTGGTAACTTGTGACATCATTGAGCCTACCACCATGCAAGGCTATGACCGTGACCCTCGTTCAATCGCTCGCCGTGCTGAAGAGTATCTAAAATCAACTGGCATCGGTGATACGGCTTTCTTTGGTCCTGAGCCAGAGTTTTTCGTATTTGATGACGTTAAATGGTCTATTGATATGTCAGGCGCGCGCCACCGTATCACAGCAGAAGAAGCAGCTTGGTCAACGGATAATGAATACGATTGGGGCAACATGGGTCACCGTCCACGTGTAAAAGGCGGTTATTTCCCAGTACCTCCAGTAGATAGCTCACAAGACTTGCGCTCAGTGATGTGTCAACGTTTAGAAGACATTATGGGCCCAGACCGTGTTGAGGTTCATCACCATGAAGTGGCCTCTTGCCAATCAGAAATCGGTGTGTCATTTAACACCATGGTTCGTAAAGCGGACGAAGTACAGCAATTCAAATATGTGGTACATAACGTAGCGCACCAGTTTGGTAAAACAGCGACCTTTATGCCAAAACCAATCGTTGGTGATAACGGCTCAGGTATGCACGTGCATATGTCAATCTCTAAAGATGGCGTAAATACTTTTGCTGGTGACGAGTATGCCGGTCTTTCAGAAACAGCGCTTTATTATATCGGTGGTATCATTAAGCATGCTCGCGCCCTTAACGCGATTGTTAACCCATCGACTAACAGCTATAAGCGTCTAGTACCTCATTACGAAGCGCCAATCATGCTTGCTTACTCAGCGCGTAACCGTTCAGCGTCTATCCGTATCCCATACGTCAGCTCACCAAAAGGTGTGCGTGTAGAAGCTCGCTTCCCTGATCCAACCGCTAACCCATATTTAGCATTTGCTGCTTTATTAATGGCCGGCCTTGATGGTATCCAAAATAAAATCCATCCTGGCGATGCTGCGGATAAAAACTTGTATGATTTACCTCCAGAAGAAGAAGGTTCAATCCCAACTGTGGCCGAAAACTTAGAAGTCGCGCTACAAGCACTAAAAGATGACCATGACTTCTTACTAAAAGGTGATGTGTTCACTAAAGATATGCTAGATGCGTTTATCGAGTTAAAGACTGAAGAAGTACGTCGTCTAAATACCACTGTGCATCCAGTAGAATTTGATATGTACTACAGCCTATAATCTTCAAAGATTTAGGTTAAAATAAAAAATCCCAGCACATGTGCTGGGATTTTTTTTGATAAATAAAGCGTCTTAAATATTTATCTCATAAATGGGATAAGCTCAATGGTACCATTGGCAGTAACAGCCACACGTGAGTTGCCGCCCTCAAAGCTTTGAGCAGGCACGCCCGCTTTAGCAGACGCATCACGCATCATCATCATCGGACGCGGGTTATAGCCACTGTTGGTATTAATAGATACGTTAATAACTTGATAGCCACTCATGCCCCACGTTTCTGCCAATGATTTGGCTTGCTCTTTAAATTGTAAAGAAGCTTTTTTGATCAGCTCTTTTTCAAGCTCCTTTTGTTTTTTCTCAGAGACACCAAATTGAAGGTTTTGTACCACTAAGTTTTCTTGTAAGTTAGCCACAAGCTCACTGGTCTTAGCAAAGTCATTGCTCTTTAAATCAACGCTTACAGTGCCTGTCCAGCCAACAATTTTACCGTCATCATTGTACTTTGGATAAGTGTTTTGTTGACCGGTAGTGGCTGTCACTGTGGGGTAGCGCTTAGCAATACTTAGTGCCTGATTGATGGCTGTATTTAGCTGGGTTGCCAATTGCTTAGGGGTGCTTGCTTGAGCCTGTTTATATAAAGTGGCGGTTACTTCATCATTTTCTACTTCTTGATTGGCTTCTACATTAAAGCTAATTTGGTTGTAACCTGTCGGCTCTGCTTGTGCGCCTTGAGCAAAAGCTGCAGCACAGCCAATAATTGATAGTAGGCC
This sequence comes from Psychrobacter raelei, assembly GCF_022631235.3. NCBI lineage: Bacteria > Pseudomonadati > Pseudomonadota > Gammaproteobacteria > Moraxellales > Moraxellaceae > Psychrobacter > Psychrobacter raelei. Next base: position 2,108,368 of record NZ_CP093310.2, on the reverse strand, counting down.
TACTTTAGATAATGATTTTGATAGTAAATTAGACATGAATTTATCCTTTTAATTGTGTTTGTTAGTGTTGTTAATATAATTAAGTTTTGATAGGATTTAACAAAGGCTTAGCGCTTTAAATAAGCTTATAGTAGCTAAGATAACTGGATAATATCATGTTACATGTTTGCAGTAAGTGCAATCGATGTGAAAATTGTTACGCAATACTTTGGGTTTAGATAGAGGTGTAAATGCTTTTTTAGCGTCCTTTCGACCTAGATTTCAAATGACAATCTCTTGGGCGAACAATCTGTATTAACAGCAAAGTTTGCTGCGCATAAATTTGTGAATATACTTGAAAATATTGAAAGTTTAGGTATAATACGTGCTTGGTGGCTCCATTGGTAGCCTCGCAACTTTGTACTACGAACCCCGCCAGGACCGGAAGGTAGCAACGGTAGTAGATACAGGGTGTGCCGAGGATGTGCTAGTGGGGCCATCTTTTTTTTGTTCAAAATTTGATAAAGCTTACCAATATTACTAATTGCTTTATACCATAAGGCCTGACACGGTGACGTGTCAGGCTTTTTTTTTATTTTTTATACCGTTTTAGACAAGTGCTCGGGTTTCTTATGCAGTAAGGTAGGCCATAAAAAGCAACCAAGTTTTTCACCCTTGCACGTTATAATACCAACAACAGCTTATGGCGCTCCATTCAACTAAAAATTATAAGGATATCTTTTATGAAAGCAGAAATTATTGCAGTAGGCACAGAGATATTACTTGGCCAAATAGTCAATACCAATGCTCAGTATATGGCTGAAGTACTGGCCGATTTAGGTGTCGATGTATATTTTCAAGGGGTCGTAGGCGATAATATGGCGCGGATCCAAGAGGCGCTAAAAATTGCCAGTGAGCGCTCAGACTTAGTGGTATGCTGCGGTGGTCTAGGTCCCACAGAAGATGATTTAACCAAAGATGCCGTGGCTGAATTTACTGGTGCTAAGCTTGTGATAGATAAAGAGGCTGAAGCAAAAATCATGCAGCTGTTCAAAGACGGCAGTGAGTCGCTCATCACCGCTAATAAAAGACAGGCTAATACCATTGAGGGTAGTCATTTATTAAAAAATGAAGTGGGTCTGGCCGTGGGTTTTGTGCATCAGTACAACGCAACCTATTATGCAGTGATACCAGGGCCACCTCGAGAGATGGCGTATATGTTTGAGCATGAGCTGAAGCCATGGCTCGATCAGTTACTGGGTGAGCGCCGTAAACTGTATTCAAAGTACTTGAAATTTGGCGGTATCGGCGAGTCGGCTGTAGAGGATAGACTCAAGGACTTAATTAGTAGCCAAGGCAAAGTGTCTTTGGCGCCTTATGCGGGCATTGGTGAGATAACCGTGCGTTTGAGTGTGAAGGCTAATAGTGCAGAGGAGGCCGAGCATGACTTTGCGCCTACCGTGCAACGTATAAAACAGCGCTTAGCTGAGCACTTATATAGTGAGCAAAATGAAAGCTTAGAGCAGACATTAAGCCGTCATAACCTCAAAGATTTTGGTGTTTTGGAGGTGAATACCAATGCTTATCTGAGTCATAGGCTACTTAGCTGCGATGATGAGCATGATAATGTGACACTAAGTGTGACCAAGTTTGCTGCACCGCCGTTAACTGAGCCTATGGTAAATGAGCAGTTCATGCAGTTTATTGAGGATCATCAGCTGGCTAATGCCATCGGTTTATTCCACTGCCATGACTTGCCGGCCACGCAAGTTGCCTCAGGTAGAAGTGCTAAGAGGTTTTATATCGCTTTGTGCATTGATGGCAACATATCTATTATTGAACGTGAGCTTATTGGGGACAGACAAGCGGTACATATTAGAGCCGCGAAAACGGCCATATATCTGTTTTTAAAGCACTGGCTATAAATAACTATTATTAAATTAAAATGGCTTGTTTAAATAGTCAGGCAATACCAACCGTGGGTTTTTATACCAACAATAATACCAACATTTATTTTTGAAATCGGCTTACTTTAAATAGGCTCAAAAAAAGCTTGTCACAAATTGGTGGCAAGCTTTTTTATTTAGGGAGCTTATATTTATTAGCCTAATTGAGTTACTATGAAATAAACTATAGTTCCTAAGTAGTTGCCAATAACATAGCCTACAGTTCCTATTACCATGATAGGTCCAACTAGCTTAGTCCATCCTCGGCTTATTGCTAAAGCGGCAGCTGTAGTAGGACCTCCGATATTAGCGTTACAAGCTAAAACTACTTCTTCAATATTAAATTTAAAGATTTTACCAACACCCATAGTTATTATCAGGTTGACTAAAGCAACGATAAGCACGAATACAAATAATAAAGGAGCATTAGTTATAATTAATCCTATAGATGCAGGGATACCAATCACTATAAAAAATAGGTAAATACAGTAAGTCCCCAGCTCCTGACTACCATTTAATTTTTCAAATGAACTTTTACATAAAGATACAATAATAAATGTAATTGTGGTAAGTAATAAGTATTTATCTGTAATTAAGTTTATGATTAAATCCATAAAAATATTATCACTATCTCCTAATAGGACCTTCAAAAAAGCAGAAAATTTAAAAGAAATCAAAACTATTACCATGGATGCAGCCAAGTTAATTGCTATGTCTTTTAAAGAAATTAAGTTGGGTTTCCAATAAGCTTCAGATAGGGTTTGAGATTTTGATGTGCTAAGATCATTTTCTACAGCATCAGTATGGGGGGAACCCCAAACACGCCTTACAAATGGCATACTTGCTATAGCAATTAACACTAAGAAATAGGTAGCCATCATCATGTTATCTGCAACAATCGTTGCAGCATTTATACTTTCTGTTGGCGCTAGTTTAGCAGACATAGCTGCATAGTTGACACCACCTCCACTATAAGAAGCTGAGATCATGCCGCTAATCTTATCTAACTCGGGTATATAATTACGTAATACCAGAAACCCCAATACGGCGCCGACCATTGTCGCCATGGAAGATACTAGAAAAAGTAATAAAAGCTTCCAACTTTCCTTTACTAAGGATTGTAGGTTAGTATTAAATAAGAGAAGAGGAATGGCTAGTGGAACTATATAACCCCAAACGATATCATAAGTGGGGGCATCAGTAGGTATAATATTAAGGTTCGACGCAGCTATCGCGATTAATAGTGCTATAACTGCTCCAGGCACTTTACTAGCCCATTTAAAACGCTGCTCGATGAAAATTGCTGATGTAGCAGCTACCATAACGAATGTCCATAATGCTAAGTGGTCATTCGGATCAATTAAAGTTTGCATATTGTTCCTCCTTAAACATAATCAAACTATCTTAATGTACGGTTTTTAAAATATTTAAATGTTAGCTTTGCTTACACTAGCATAAAAGGCGCTTTTCTGTTTATTGTAACGGGCCCATAATTGGTTACCATAATCAAAGTGCCACCATTCAGAAGGCAGGTTGCTAAATCCAGAGTTAATCATTGCCCAAAAAAGCAGTCGACGATAATAGCAAGCAGGATGGTCAGGTAATTTTTCATAAAAACTAGTATAGGAACGTTCGCTTGGCTCATCAAAACCAGAGCCCATATTAATCCAACTCCCTGTTTCTATATCAAATAAAGTAACATCTATAGAGCCACCAGTTGAATGAGGGCTTATAAAGTCCGGATTTGCAGGAGCCACAAATTTTAGCAAAAGTTCATTACGTTCACTCAAGCTAAGTTGCGGATATTGAAGATCAATAATATTACCAACTTGTCGTTGAAGCTCTAGCTGTACTGCTTTTGGTCTCCAAGCATCCAATACTATAATTCCTAGGTTTTCTGGAAGCAATTGAGCTGCTTGATGTAGTTTTTTTATTACGGAAAAACGTGCAGCACAGAAGTCTATGGAGTTAGGCACTTCTTGATGAAAATAAAAAGGGTAAGTTTTAATCTTTTCATCATTGGAAATAATATGTAAATCCTCGGAACAGTCAATTACATCTACAGACTGTAAATCTTGCCATTCATACTCAGCCATTAAAGGTATAACATCTAACATCATAGCCATTATCCAATGTATATTTGATGAGGAATTAAAACAGTGTAGTTGATATACAGATCCAATTCAATTATCACCGCTATATGGTTTAATTTAGAGCATCATATTAACTTCTTATATTAAATATATTAATGAGCATGTAGTAGGCTTTGCTAGAAGAATATATTTAAATAGGCTCAAAAAAAGCTTGTCACAAATTGGTGGCAAGCTTTTTTTGGGTGCAGATTAATGAGACCACATTTATTGTGATAAGCGGGTTAGCAAGACAGCTTTGTTATTTTAAAGCTTCACAAGCAATGCCATCTTTATCGCGATCCAAGGATTGATAGCCGGGCTTTTTGGCATCAAAATAAGCCTGTGCTTCTCTTTGCGATTTGAAGTCAGAACACTTAACCCGAGCGGCTTGAGCAGGAAGACTGCTGGCAATCAAAACCAGCGAAATAGTGGTCAATAACAATTTTTTCATGATGATCTCCTCATGATAAGAGTAGGTATCTATGTCTATGAGCTCATTTTATCAAAGATAAAAAAATAGGGCATTACTGGTAAGTTATAACCCTATTCCTAAAATGGATATATAAGCTTTAGGCATAAAAAAAACTTGCCACAATGAATGTGACAAGCTTTTCTAGTGTTTGGTGGAGATGGCGGGAGTTGAACCCGCTACGAGCTTATACAGTCTGACGCAATCCGACAAGAAGCCTTGAAACATAAGGCTTTTGATTTTTGGTTGTCAGATTACATCGGACTGTTTGACGTGATAGCACGTCAAAAATCACGTCACAGACTAATCCGTCCTAAGCTTACTCATCTCAATCTTATTTTTATCACCATGAATCCAGCGGCCGTATCTTTTCATAAGCATCTGAATACTGTGGCCTAGTTGATTAGCAACAAACACTGGATTCACTCCGTCCATCAACAGCATAGTAGCATAGGTGTGCCTGGCGTTATATGCTGGGCGCTTTCTAATGCGACACGCTTCCATAGCTCTACTGATTCTTAGTCGTGGCGGTTTCTCGTTAAAGAAAGGCTGGCTAGTTTCCGGACATATCATCACATAGTCATCATCAAGCCTTAATGCCTGTAGTGCTTCAAACGCTGCCTTGCTTCTGTCATTCAGATATACTTCGCGCACAGTATGAGTTTTAGTAACGCTTTTCTCAACACCACGAACCCTCGTTTTATTGATGATAATAGACCCATTAAACCAGTCTATATCTGACCACCTCAGAGCAAGCAATTCACTGGGTCGGCACCCCGTCCAAAACGCTACTTCAAAATACCAATAATAAAAATGATCTTTGCCTTCCAGATTCTTGTCAAGCCAAGTTAATAAAGCATTCATCTCATCTCTGTTGAATGGGTCCGGCAACCCCGTCTGCACTTTCTTGTTATTGATGTCAGACATAGGGTTGTAGCTTTGGTCAATCAACTTCATTTCAACCGCTTTATCAAAAACTCCGCGAAGTGGTACCAAGCAATTATTTAAGGTCTTATCAGTTTTAAAACCCCTGTCGGCAATAGCATCTTTAATCTGGTCACTGGTGATTTCATCAATACGAGACAAGGCAAAGTAGGGCATCCAGTGCTTATTGAGAGCTGATAAGTAATCTTTCTTAGAGTCAGTATTGGCTTCGCAGTGCTTAAGATACTTTTGTGCGACTTCTTGGAAAAGAACGCCGCTAGTAACTATCGATTCAGCTTGATAACCCTTGGCGGCATTGATGTCGGCATCGGTTAAGATGCCCCATTCGGCTTTTGTTGCTAATTCAGCTCTAATTTTAGAGGCTGCAGCGATACCTTCCGCAGTCGGCGGGTGTGGGAGCGTGATGTTGTACCGCTGTTTGCGTCGCTCAAAGTAGATTTGGATACTGCCGGTGCGGATTCGCACTCCTGTTGGCAGTTTTTTGCTTGTTGATTTAGCCATTTGTTAAATCCAGTTACTGAGTAATAGATTCGATTGTCAACTTTAACCCAGACTTCACCTTGCTTCCAACTATCTTTTCGTAAATCATAAAACCGACTTCTGGGTATGCCGGTCAACTCTTCGAACTTTGGGGCGCTTACCCAGTCAATCTCGACTACAGCGACATTATCATCTGACATCTTTAGATCCTCCGTTTATTTCATCAATTGAATAAACCCACGGTGCCATGTTGTCTTCATAGTGTTCGTTAACAAATTCTTTGGCGCTATCAATACAAGTAAATCCACCGCAATGATCAGTGTGGTTATCTGCTAAGCGGGTTTTTTTAACTAAATACTTGCCATTAACGTCATCCAATATCACATATAAGTGAGTAGGGCCTTTGGCAACAATGCGAGTATCGTCAAAGGGGTTTGCATTCTGATAACGCCACTGTAGAGGCCTGACTGGCAGTTCATCTCGCTGGCGTCTATTGAGCACACCAGCTGTTTGAATCATCGATTCTCTAATTAAGTTCATGCTAATACTCCAAACATATCTAATTGATAATCTGCTTTTGCAGGTTTGGCACTTCGCTTAACCGGTGCCAGGTCCTTGCAGAAATGCTCTCTGCAATACTCAAACACGTCAGCAACCGTTGTACTGCTATCCATGATTTCAGCGATTTGATCTCCGCTTAAATGAGTCAAATCTTTCAGGCATCGACCATTTTTGTAGATAGTTACAAATGAAAACCGACTACCTAAAAACACCATTATTTTTTCTTGCATTAAGTGCCTGTCGTCTTCATGAGTAAACCAAACAGCCTTTTCCCATTGTTGGCCAATATTAGAGTAGCGGCTTTTTTCTACTTCGCATCTGTATCTATTCACAACTATCTCCTCGTGGTGGTTCAGGTAGTGGTTGCCAGTGGGTTATCATGTGAGCATCAATCCAAAAGTCACTGACAATAGACCAGTACCAATCACCTTTTATGCCCCAGTCGTCGTTTTGATTGCTTGTCGGTGCTCTGCCTGCTACATAAGTAGCATCACCTTTGATTAATACTCTTTTGTGCATATCAGGCAACCTGTCTTTGACACTAATCCAGTTGTTCATCACGAGCTCCTAAAATCCAGCCACTATCAGTGTTATTTGCCATCCACTCTTTATACTCAGCGTCTAGCCACACTTCAAAATCGTCATAATCACTAAAATCACCGTCTTGGTAGCCAAGCTCCTCAAGCGTAAATTTTTCTTCGACTTCTGACTGCGCTATATTTGTTGCTATAAAAAAAGAAACTACCATGTCGCCTGTTATGCTCTTAAGTTCACTCATCACTACCTCCCACAAAGACACTAATCCAATTTCTCATCTTTCACCTCAATTTTGATCTAAGTTGCTGTTAACTTAAGTGAGCCAATTGGTCGACTGTGCGCGATTATGCGCCCAATTGGCTCACTTAAGCAGACTGCTTACGGCAGTCACTCGGATTTAGAATTTACTCGCATACGAGATTCGCCTTCGGCTTTTCTGCCTCTTACTATTACGGTATGCCGGAGGGTCGTTATCCGTCCTCATTCCCTCAATGGCTTCTTAGCTACAAACCAGCTAGTGCGGAGCCAGAATCTTAATTATGGGGCTTAACATGAGAGCTCTAACTTCCGCCTCTCCCGTCTTGCAATTCTTGCCAATTCATCGCTTATACGCTTGTCACGCTCAATGGCTTTGCGCTGATTATTGATAGCCCTTTCCGGATCAATAGAGCCGTAGTTTTTTCTTGAAACTTTACCTGTTAAGCTTTCAGCTTGTTTTTCTGGGTGCTCAGCAAGCCAGGCTTCGACAAGTTCAACTGGTATGCTGGGCTTGCGTGGCAGTGATTGATTTGTTTGTATTAGCATGACTCAATCTCCGTTATCTCGTTGCCGTTATTGTCAACTGGTACGGCGAACTCAGCAACGGATTCGTCAGCTAATCTAAACCAGTCACTAATTACACCAGAGACTACACCTACTTTAGGTGGGTCATTTCTTCTAGCTTTATCTTCATTAATGTTGCTTACTAAACAAAGCACGTACTTCTGCTTTTCTAACAGCTTCCTAGTCAATTCGCTGCCTCGTAACGGCAATTCAGGTACTGCATCTTCTCCGTACAGTGTAACTAAGGCTTGACGGTTCTCAGGGGTGGCATAAAATACACTTGGAAGCTTAGACTCAACACTATTTCTACCGTAACTCGCATAACTGTTATTTTTCGTCTCAATTGCAAGTGAATCACCGGCATCTGGATCTACCCTGATAACGGAAGCAAGTTTTATTTCCGAATAATACTCGTCGACCTCAAAAACCAAATCACCTGCTTTGAATTCATCCTTCATATCAATCTTCCTTAAACAAAGCCAAGCTGCTGTTAACAGCTCGGCTGGCTCGACTAACTAGTTCCTTTAGACGCTCTTCGTTGTCAGCCATACTCGCAAGTTCTTGTTCGAGCGCACAAACCCTAAACTCTAGCTCATCTATCTCATAAGATAGATCATGATTTTCATCTTGTAATTTTCTGAGTTGTCCGGACTCTTCAGGATTTAAGTTACGCTCCAGCCGGCAGGCTAAAGCGTAAGCTAGTGAGTCATAACCTTCATCTAATGCGAGTGCTATCAATTCAAATTCAGATGCATTAGCGAATCGGCGGTTCATTAACAGATCCATGATTAACCCTCAGCACCAATTTCTTCAGCGATCATGTCTAGCGTGTCGCTAAGTAGCTGTAAATCAGGCTGTGCAAAGTCACCAGACTTGTCTTCAATTACACCGCGCATACGCTCAACATCATCTAACGACTGGCATGATTTGATGTTATTCATAAGATTGGCGTACTCAAGCTCCAGCTTTTTATCTTTCCAAGTTTTACGTAGAGCTGCCAAGTCATCATTTTTGATGTTGATATCTGCATCTTCAGACATGGCTTTAATTTCTTTGCCGATACCATTAATTTGCTCTAAGTCCTCAGCTTGGCCAATGAGGTTGATTAATTGAGTGGTATCAAAGTACTCAATAGCCGGTGCTTCAACTATTGCCGCCTTTGCTTTGACACGCTCAAGTAGGGCAGAGGCACCGGCGTTTTTGGTCTTAACCGGCTTGGCTGGAGTAACGTCAATCGCACGATCTTTCTCTTCTTCAGTGATGCCAAAGCCACTTAGCACGTCAGCGAACTTGTCACGTAGAGCGTAAGCACGTGCACGGTTTTTCATCATGCGCTTGGGGTACTGAGTCCAGGGACCTTGTTTCCCAGCCAACCCTGCTTTTTTAGCGTCTTGCATACTAAAAGTTACGCTGTGTGGCTCTTGGCCAATTCGCTTAACAGTGACCGTTGCATATTCATCGGTGACTTCTTCAGTGATATCTTCAAGCATTCCTGAGCTTTGGCAGATGGCCACAACAGCATCACCCCAGATGGTAGGACGGCCATTAACTACAGCGATGTTTTGAAGTGATTGCAGGGGTTTTAAGCCAATCTCGCTACCCATCTGCATGGCGATTAAAATATCAGCCGGTTTACCTTTGAAGTTCTTGGGCACCATTTCAGATGCTGCTAACATTTCGCTAAACTGCCAGGCTTCTTGATAGTTTTGAGGATTGATAAAACCAGATGATTGAGTTTGTTGAGGTAAGTTATTCATTGTTTTGTTCCTTATTTAATTGGCTTTCTAGTTTTGTTAATTCTTGATATTCGGTTTCTGTAATTGCATCGCCCAGAGCCATTCTTGCGCCCTTAGCCATGTCAATTGCATCAACGTCTAAACACCAAATATCTTGATTGTCATATATTTCATAAAACTTATTTAAGGCTTGACGGGCTGCGTCTTTATTTTCTAAAAACACTTGGCCTGCCAACGTCCCAACGAATGACAATGGACGGTATCTATCGGCCCATTGCTGTGAAACTCTTTTGTTTTCTACTTCAAGCTCTTTTATTCGTGCAAGCATACAGTTGGCTATAATGATTAAATCTTCTTTGGGCATGGCTCCAAAATTATTCATCACTTAACCCTCATCACACGGCTGGCTGACTGTTTGACGTACTTGGCAGCAAGTTCAGGCATATCTTTTTTAAAGCTATTGCTATCAAATCGATTACTGACCTGAGCCTTATATGTCACTGCAATATCACCATCGATTGCCAAGGCTTCATTGTCACCAATCGTGCAAATAAGCTTGGTTTGAGCGGCTTCAATCTGCTTTTTAAGTAGCTTTTCAGCTTCTTTAAGCTCAACGTATTCGTTAAAGACTTTGGCTCCTTCGCTATCAATATTCACATCAACCACAGTATCAGGGTTGTGAGTGGGGTACTTATTCTTAGCGTTCTGTAGAGTAGTCGCTTCAGGTGCCACCCCAGCCAAAACATTGTTAACCCAAAAGTCTTCGGCCACTTCAAACAGCACATCGATTAACTCTTGATTGCGCTCGATGCGATACTGACGGTACTTGTTACCACCGATTAACACGGCCATGTAGCAAACTTGGGTATCAGTCACGCCCATATACCACTGTGCTTGACACATATACTGATCAGGTACTTGATCAGACTCTTCATCACCCCAGTCTTTAGCGACGTACTCAGATGCTGTCTTAATCTCTAAGATAGTATCGGTAGTAAGCTTGCCGTCTTTAAACCTAACGTTGCCGCTAATCTCTGGATTGATAACAGCGCGGTCAATGTTGGCAACTGCAAATTTATGGACCGGATGACGCATCATGAAGTTAACGTTTTGGGTTTTAAGGTCGTTACGCTTGGCGAATTCGGTAGCGACTACTGGTTCTAAGGTGGTGCCCCAGTAAGCAGGTTCGCCGGCGGTATCTTCAACCGGCTGCGTTTTGCTGACATAAACATCGTAAGCGGTAGCGTAGGGGTTAACACCCATGATTGCGCTGATATCAGAGCCACCGATACCGGTTTGACGAGCCGTTAGCCATTCTTCACGGCTCATGTTTTTGGTGCTAAGCGCAAGGTTTGATGCGTACTTTTTAAAGCTTTCTAAGATTGCTAAATTACTCATAATCTTTTGCCTCCATTAAGGACATTTCGTAGTCGTAGTTATCGATGTACTCTTCCTGACTGCTTTGTTCTTTGTCTAGCGCAAGCAGCGCTACATGGGTTGAGCAGCCGCCTATAACGGCTGCCAATAAGACTGTAGCTAATGCTTTCATCATGCTGACACCTCTTCAATAACCTTTACATCAAACTTAATTTGTCGCTTTAAGCGTCTAGTAACAAAGCTTCTGGCTTCCATTTCAGTTGATGCTTGATAGCGTTCAACTACGTAATGGCCGTTGTCGTAATAACCTAATTCGTAAGTTTTCATAGCCACCCTTAACCGTACAAAAAATCAGAATTTGTGAAACCAAGTAAGCTCATACTGTCGCGCTCATCTTGTGGCTCTTCACCCCATAGCATTGGCTCGATTTGGTCACGCATGATGTTGAAGATCTCGTCAGTGATTTCGAACTGCATTGGCTCTTCACCATCTTTTAATGCTTCAATAACTTCCAGCTTTTGGATATTGCCGTGTTCATCTGAGACGAAGGCCACCTTGATAAGGTCCCAGCCTTGCTCAAAATGAAAGTTGCCGGTTTTTTTGCGATAACCTTCGTTAATTTCATAGTCATAACCCGTGTCCAACTTGAGTTTTTCTAAAATTGCTGTCATAATGTCCTCGCTTATAGTAAGTAGCCCCTTTTGATGTAGTAGTCGGAGGGGCTTTTTTGTGGGTGTTATTTAGTGATTTATTCCCATTACTTCATAGCAATTCCTGCAAAAAACAGATTCCTCGGTTTTATCTTCTGGATTGCAAAATGTGTATTCCAAAATTCCGCAGTGGGGACATTTGAAAAAATAAGCTGTCCTTTCTGTAAATTCATTTAGGTTCAGTTTTAATTTCTCACTCATATCTATCTCCTTTGATAATCTCTAGCAGCTCTTTTAACTCTTCTCTTCTCTTGCTGTTAAGTTGAGTTACGTCCGGCTCTGTTGGGAGCTTTAAGACAAGGCCTAATAGGTCTATCTCATCTTCAATTGCAGTAAGAACTAGACTTCTAACTCTTCGGTACGCGAGTAATGCCTTCTCGTCTTGGTTGTTCATATCTTTCTCCTTTGGTTAACACACAATAGCCACCTACTCGAAGTGGCTATAATTTGCTAGCCGTTTAATCTATGTTTTTAAGTAGTCACCGGCTTTATCGTCTAAAGCCTGTTTGTCTTGCTGATGTGTATAATTTAGCACATGCTAATAATTTAGCAAGTGCTAATTTAAATAAATGGCAAAATAATTGTAATCAGTTTGTTACAGGCAATAAAAAACCCCATCAAAGATGGGGCTTGCAGTCATTTTTTAAGCTGAGTTATTTTTCTACCTAAGTCGCTGCTTTCTCTCAACAGCCACCCCGCAAATAGTAAAATCGACAAACCGACTGTCTATAATTGGGTAGTCGGGGTTAGACGGAATTAGTTGCACATACTCTTTACCGGTGCTTTCATCAAAACCACGTGGGCGCCATTTTTTAAAAGTGGTTTCTTTTTCGCCAGCCCTCATGGCTAGTACGTAGTCAGCAGGGTTGGGCTGCAAGTCCGGATCAATCAGCACTAACTCTCCAGACTCAAAGTCAGGCTGCATGCTATCACCCTCTAACACCACCCAGTAAGCATTTTTACCAAATCCCTCGCCAATAATAGGTTCAAACTCGTCAGCGATAGCATCATCGTGATATTGGCAAAACAAACCAGCTTGCACAAAATTAAGAACGGGGGCGTAGCGAATAGGCTTGTCAGTAACACGCCTCGCATTAGCAAACCCATCATTACTTGCCTTCATGGCTTGAGTTGGGTCGCTAGGTTCAAAGTAAAATTTAGGTAATTCTAGCGCTACCTCTAGCTTTCTAGCAGCGTCCTCTCCAAACCCTCTGTGGCCTGACTTAATTTGAGATATGTAGCTAGCATCAACAGGGTAATGTCTGCATACAGCTGCCACTGAGCTAAATTTACCGCTATCTTTCCATTCCTTAAGCAACGCAATTAACTTTTCTTTGCGAAGCCCTTGTATTGTATCGCTCATAAAAACCTCCTTAACAGTTAATTGCATACTGACTTAATTTAGCAAATTGTAAATTACATCATGCTAAATATTGTTTGCTATAATATTTAGCATGTGCTAAATTATCCTTACTTTAAGGAGCAAACATCATGAATATCCATATCGAAAGCTTAAAAAGATATGTAAGTGAGCTTGGTAGCGAGACGGAGCGCGAAGAATTTGCAGAGCGCTGCGGCACTACGCTTGGTCACTTACGACAAATCTATTACGGCAATCGCACTTGCGATGCAGGACTAGCAATTGAAATTGAAAAAAACACAAATCAGGCAGTTATGTGCGAAGAGCTTAGAAGTGATATTGACTTTGCTTATCTTCGTAACTTATCGCCACAACCAGAGGAGGCTTAACCATGTGCCATACCCCGATATATGCATTATCAGGTGAATTGCGTGAAACCGCACGAGAGAACCACCGCATTTTATTGCAGCGACTTGCAGATGTTGGACAAAAAACAGTTGCTGAGATTGTTGGTGTTACTGAAAGCAAGATGAGCCGTATTAAAGATACGACAGAAGGGAAGGGTGATCTTGAACTCTTTGCTTCAATTGCTGCCGTGCTCGGTATAAAACTGACAGATAGGGACGCCGTTTACTGTGACCGAGACATGGACCAGGCAATGGCCACTATGCTACGCACGAGCGTAAATAGCCCTGATTTTATCGACATTATTTTTAGTGGGGGAGATAAGAAGTAATGGCTATGAAAATCACTCATCCGCTGGAAGCCAAGGTTGATCAGATTATCGAAGATGAGCTAGGCACAGAGTTGGTGGCAGGCGTGCAGATATCGCTGGCAAGTTTTGAGCATATTCGAAACAAAGAATACGTGCGCAGACGACTAGAGCAGAAGGGGTTTAAACAGATAAAAGGTTCAACTATCAGATACTCGTATCAGATAGTGATCGATGAACGCCCGCCAAGTTGCCGCAAGTACAGCAAAGAAGATGTGCTTAATAGATTTAAACATGAGGCTGGGATTATCTCGAACGAAGGATTAAAGCTGTCTGAAAGAAACAAACTATCCAGGACTATTACTTATCTTAGACGGACTGGATATGTGATTGAGTCCAAAAGAGACTGGTCAAAGGTGGTCGGAACATCTGTAACGACTTACAAACTAAAAACCTCTGATAACTGCGAATTATCAGAGGCGTGTTAATTAACCATCAAAAAGTAACTAACAAGGATATTTAATCATGAATACGGTTTATAGGCAATCACCAATGAGAGAAGCAGGCTATACGCAGATTGATAACAAGATTTTTGACGCACAGCCATTCTTGTCGCCCGCTGCATTTGGGGTTCTTCTACGCATGGTGAGAATGATAGACGGTTATGGAAACACCGATAAATCTCTATCGAATAGCTTTTTACAAGAAACCTGCAATATCAGCAAAAATACGGTTTCAAAAGTAGTAAATGAGCTGGTTGATTTTGGCTTTTTAACTGCCAAAAGACAGCAAAGAAAGACAACAATTTACAGTCTAAATTATGAAAATATCGCCAATTTCGACCCCAAAAAACTAGGTCAAAATTTAGCATCCCAAAATTTAGCATCCCAAAATTTGACCATTAGATTCCCAAAATTTGACCAAGTTGGCTCCCAAAATTTGGGAAGTAATAAAGAAAAAGAAAGAAAAGTAATTAAAGAAAAGTATAAAGAAAAAAATAATAAAAAAGAAAAGCCAGCCGAGCCTGACAAATCCAAAAAAACAAATCAGTTTGTTAAGCCTAGTGTTAATCAGATTAAAAGTTATTTTTCTGAACTAGGTCGTAGTGATTCACAAGCAATTGCTGAAAGGTTTTTTGATTACTACGAATCGAACGGCTGGAAGGTTGGTAGATCATCGATGAAAAACTGGCAAGCAACTTGTCGCAACTGGAATCGAAATAACAAGCAGACCGCAGCTAAGCAAAACACAGGAAATCAGAACACAGGACTTAATCATGCAATCAATCAACCAGCTAACAACCAAGCTAACGAACAGCCAAAGAAATCAAGCGCAGACATCTACGCAGAGAACCTTGCCAGAGACCTTGCACAGCAGTACCCAGACGAATTCGCAAACGTGCCTTTCTAAGCAGCAGATAGCCAGTTTGTTTGCAGGGTGGAAAAAGTTATTTAGATCAAAAATCAAAGATGAGGACTGGGGTGTCGACACACTGACCGTTTGGTATATCGCATTAACCGACCTAGGCATGACACAAGACGAGTTTAATCAAGCTAAGCGTAAATCGTTAAGTCTTTCATGGCCACCAACAGCCCCAGCTGATTTTTTAGAGTTAGCAAGAGCTGGCAAGCAAAGTGAATACCTAGACACACAAACCGCATTTGAAACAGCCTGTAGATGCTCAGGAATGCGCGGAGACGTCGAAAGAGACTGGAGGCACCCAACTGTACTAGAAACTGCAAATCGCATCGGGTGGGGCAAATTAGCGAGTGCTGGTAACAGATTTATTAAATACTTTGCCACGGTCTATGAGCGGGTGCTTATCGAACACAAGAATGGGGCTAATTTTGAGATACCCAAAACCCATCGTGTTGAAGCGCCAAAACCTGCCCGCTTAGACAACGACAGCCCAGTTGCCCAAGACTGGGAAAAGATGAGGGCTAGATTTGGGCTCAAGAAAAAAAACAAGGAGGCGGTCTGTGGGGAAGAGTTTTAACTTAAACCGTAGCACCAAATCACCGCTTGATAATTTCTACACTATTTTTGCGGCCGTACGTGATTCAAATGGAATAACAACCGCAGGGATTGAGTCCCTAACTAAGTTAAACCGCCGAACGATTGAACGCCATGTTAAACGGATGGCGCAAGAGGGGCTTATTAGCTGCACACCTCGCCGGCCAAGCGGCTATATCTATCAAATTAAATCAGAGGAATAATATGAAAAAACACATCGGTACAGGCAAGGAAGTCAAGAAATCCGAATGGCTAGGAGCCAATAAGGTGAAAGTCACTTATACGGATTTAAGCAGCGAAGAGTTAACGCGCCAAGCCTATGATCAAGTTATTCGAGAGGTGAAAGATGCGTAAAGCTAGGGGGTTAACAGAAGACCAAGTGCAACAAGTAGTGCTCAATTGGTCAAGACGGCAAACATACAAATCACGTCCCTTGTTTGATTATCTGCATCATTCCCCCAATGGGGGCAGCCGTCATTCTTTAGAGGCTGCTAAATTCAAACGTATGGGGGTTAAGGCGGGTTACCCAGACTTAATACTTGATATTGCTAAGGGTGGTTATCACGGGCTCAGAGTTGAGCTTAAACGAGACAAAAGAAGCTACCTAACAAAGATGCAAAAAGAGCGCATACAGATGCTCAATGATGAGGGGTATCTAGCGGTAGTAGCCAAAGGCGTAGATGAAGCCATCGAGACAATTCAGACGTATTTAAATCTTAAAGACAAAGGCGAGGGGCTGGCATGAAGCATACAGGCATTAAAAAAGGTCAGATTTGGAGAAGCAAACCAGTGGACAGTCCTTTGGCGTATTCGGTAGAGGTTATAGGTGTCTATGGTAATTTTGTCGAGTTTATTGTTGAGAGTAACAATCGAACAGAACCCCTCAGAACATTTAGAGAAAAGTTTGATTTTTATGCGCACAAGGAGTTTGTTGTTAACAGAGATAGTGCTCAGTTTTGGGTTAAAGACGAAGACGATAGTTTGGCGGCTGGATTAAAAGTTGAAACACGGGAGTGCCCTAAGTGCGGTATCGAGTATAACGGGCTTGAATGGCTACTGATGCAAACCAGCAAGATGTGTCAAATATGCCGATATCAGGAGAAGATAAAAAATGAAACAAAAAACCACTTTGCGCAGGCGCTTCGCCAAACTGTGAATGAATCTATACAGAAGAAACCCATAAGTTGGAGTGAGCGTTGGCCTGAATATTTTTGGACTGAAAAAGGAGATAAGGCGAAAGGCGTGAAGTCTGACAACAACAAAAGACGTTATAGCTTATTACCAGCCGGCACGATCAATGAAGTGGTTGATGTGCTCGAATTTGGTAGCGCCAAGTACGCTGATGACAACTGGCAGAAAGTGGATAATGCACGTACTAGATATTATAACGCTGCGTTACGTCATATCGACTCATGGTGGAGTGGCGAAGTTAAAGATGATGAGACTGGAAAACATCATTTGGCCCACGCTATTTGCTGCTTAATGTTTTTAATGTGGTTTGACTTGTCCGCACACAAGAATACAGAAAAGGGGAAGTAGCTTGAACAAGGTACTGCTAAATAGATTTGGTACCAGTCCTAGGTTGCAGTTGTCCTGCGGTGATTGGCTGCAGCATGGCATGCATGCTAAGACTGTTAAGTTTGATATTGGCCAAGGTGGTGAGGCGCCGCAAGTTAACTGGGAGGATAGGAGTGCAGCTATCGCTCTAATAAAACATGGTCCAGCCAAGGCGCTGGCAAGCTTATTGCTTTGGGGTAGTAACGAGCATTGGAATTGGTCAGATGACTTTGACGAAGTTGTACGTTATTTGACTAGCGGGATGCTACAGCGCTGTGATGCAGACGATAGGCAGGCGCCAAAGGGTTGCAGTCATAGCCGTGCGGAGTTGGCTTGTCTCATGGCCCGCATGACATTGCATTTCGAGTTGTATAATCTGTGGGGCTTGTACTCGCTTGAGGGGCAGCTACTGTTCAGTGGCGTTAAGGTGCCGGCCAATACTTATCGTCAAGTGTGGAAAAAATATCAAGATGGGATGCTGGATGATATCCAATCTTTAGTTTGGGATATTGAGAAAGCAGTAATTGGCTACAGGGAATGGCTATGCGATTAAATTTAACAAAAAAGCAGTACAATATATTGTTAGATGAATTCTTATCAGACCCTGTTCTTGCGCACGCTGTAAGGCGGTGGCCAAATAGCCATAGGCATGATTTTAGGCGCCGCTGTTTTGATTATGCTTTAAGTGGCCAACCTGTTGGGTTGATCAGCAACCAATCAGAATATGCTATAACTCTTATGGCGAAATATTTTCTAACTGGCTATCAGTTAGGTGTGGATATTGATAGCGGAGTAAGTCAGCGTTACAAAGACCCCAGAAAAGGCGCTTGATATAATAGAGCGAAGTATAGGTTGACCCTCTATGACAGATAAGGTAGTATTTATATAAAGTGGTCTTACGTATAAGTAAGGCGTTATTAAAAGCGATTGATTTAATTATCAGTCGCTTTTTTGTGCCTGTAATTTAATAGCATCATCTGGATGAATGCTGTTTATAACCTTATAGGTTCTACGTTCCTCATATATGAGGAACGGTCCAATGAGGGCATCACACTCTTTTACTTCTCCCACGTTGGCAACAGCGTGGGTTTTTTTATATCTGGAGCTTGTGTTGGCTACACCATGCAGGGCGCCACGCTGTCCCAATCTAACAACACGCAAAGACAAAGGTTATTGTGATGAGCACAAAGATAGACGCAGCAACTGGGCTAGGCATCAACAACGACACGGGAGCACAACACAGCGTGGTTACGGACACGTATGGCGCAAACTTCGCACGCAGATACTTCAGCGCGATGATTATCTTTGCGTATCTTGTCGAGCAGCGGGCAGGCTTGTACCGGCCACTGACGTTGACCACATAGCGCCTAAGTCACAAGGTGGTACAGATACACCAGATAACCTGCAGTCGTTGTGTAAGCCGTGCCACAGACGCAAAACGGCCAATGAATAATAAGGAAAGATAATGGATAATCAACACAAGAAGATAAAAGGCTACCGTGATTTAACAGCAACAGAAATCGCAGAGATGAATCAAGCCAAAGCTTTAGCGCAACAAGTCGGTGATTTTATCAATAATTTGGAAGCTCAAGATATTGAACATATGATTGATAAGCGTTGGTTGAACATAGCGCGTACAGATTTGCAAAAAGGTTTTATGTCATTAGTTAGAAGTATTGCTAAACCAGATGGCTTTTAGTTGCGCCTTATAATCGAGGATGGATCTGGATTATAAAAGGGGAGGGTGGGTCAATTGTTCAGAGGGCTTGCCGAAATGACCGACCCCTCCCTGAAAAAAAAATCCCCGCGTTTTGAAAAGTCTAGGTGACTCTAAAAAACTAAATTATTAATTAATAATATTTAAAATATATAAATACTAAAATTTCATAATATGAAAAGCAAAAGGCCGAGCTACTGGTAATAGCCCGACCTTTCTAATCAATCTGATAATGGGAGTATCAAGATGACTGAAATGAATTGTACTACTCAAAACCCGCAAAGACAAACTAAAAAATATGGCGGGAACAGAAAGCCAATGACTCAAGAGCAGTACTTGGCTAAAGCCATTAAAAAGCATGATAGTAAGTTTGATTACAGTAAGACCGTGTACCGCCATAGCAAGGATAAAATAAAAATAACCTGCCCTACGCATGGCGACTTCGAGCAAACCGCTGAAAGTCACCTACGCTCAAAGCACGGTTGCCAAGAGTGTGCGAAAGAGGCGACGGTAAAAAACAACACACTAACGGGAAAAGATTTTGTAGAAAAAGCTAGGGTTAAACATAAAGCAAAATATGACTACTCAAAAGTTAAATACATTGACAGCACCACAGAGGTAGAGATTATCTGCCCTGAACACGGTTCATTCTTCAGAACACCCAACAGCCACATACATGGCGGCTATGGCTGTAATAAATGTGCAGGAATACCGGTATACGATACCAAGCACTTTATAGAAAGAGCAAAAGAAGTTCATGCAGATTCTAACTACGATTACTCTAATACTGAGTATAAAGGTGCGCACGAGCTAGTTGAGATCATCTGTAAAAAACACGGATCTTTTTATCAAACTCCTAATCAGCACTTAAAACCTTATGGTTGCCCAAAATGCGGTATTAAAAAAGCATCAGGCTGGAAGAGAAGCGACTTTATCAGTCGATGTGATAGGAATAACGATGGCAAAGGAACTTTGTATGTTATTCATTGCCAAAAAGATAATGAATCATTTTATAAAATAGGTGTCACAGCTCAAGATATTAGGCGCCGTTTTAGAAATTCCCGAGAAATGCCTTACACTTGGGAAGTCATATTTGAAGTAGAAGGCGCTGGCGACTTTATTTACGATATCGAGTATCGGTTGCACAGTCTGGTTAAAGGGTATAGATACAATCCTAAAATACAATTTAGGGGTTATACTGAATGTTTTTCGACCATTAAACCAATAGAGTCGTTACTTAAAGAGCTTGCAGAAACAGACCAATTACAACTAATAGCGTAAACACGCACCCCGCCATAAACGGCGGGTTTTTTTATAGGTGAAGTTATGGCAGGCAGACGCCCTAAGCCAACTAGATTAAAAGAACTTGCTGGCAATCCAGGAAAGCGAGCGTTAAATAAAAGCGAGCCAAAGTTCAGTGAGCTAAAAAGCGTGGACCCACCCGAATGGCTAGGAGACTTGGCTGTCACAATGTGGGAAACATTAATGCCTGAGTTACTGGGAGCAAGACTGTTAACAGTAGCGGACTTGCATAATGTAGAGGCATTTTGCATGGCCTATCAACGTTGGCGTGAAGCAGAGCAAGATATCAATGAGAATGGATTAGTTATCCATACTGAAAAATCAGTAATTAAAAATCCAGCAGTAACCATAGTAAATGAAGCTAAAAGACAAATGACGCAGTTTGGAAGTCTGTTGGGGCTAGACCCTAGTAGCAGAACAAGGTTGACCGGCGGCGCTAAAAATGAAGACAAAGGAAACCCCTTTGATGACTTTTAAATAACAAATAACTAGATAGAGTTAACGATGAAATGTCCCGTAAATACCCTAATGTCGCAAAAGCTGAAAAGTACGCTCGCGACGTGGTTGCGGGAAAAATCATTGCATGCAAATGGATTAAGCTTGCATGTAAACGTCATTTAGACGAAAAAAAACTAAGCAGAAGTAAAGACTTCCTATACAGGTTTGACCCTGAGAGAGCTGAGCGAGTAGCTAAGTTTATCCAGTTGCTACCACATACGAAGGGCAAGTGGGCTAGAGAGCGTCTGCCAATAACGCTTGAACCATGGCAACTATTTAGTATTTGCATACCATTTGGCTGGATAATTAAGAAAACAAAAACGCGCCGGTTCCGGCGCTTACTTGTTTTTGTGCCTCGTAAAAATGGTAAATCAGTGATTGCTGCAGGTATTGGCCTATATATGTTCGTGGCCGATAACGAGTTCGGGGCTGAAGTCTACTCAGGCGCCACAACAGAGAAGCAGGCATGGGAGGTGTTTAGACCGGCCAAGCAGATGGTTGACCGTACGCCGGCATTAAAAGCACGCTTTGGTATTGAGTCAAATGCATCAAACATGAACGTACCGTCCGATGGTAGTCGTTTTGAGCCGGTTATTGGTAAGCCTGGCGATGGCTCGAGTCCATCATGTGCTTTGGTTGATGAATACCACGAGCATAAAGATTCGGACCTGTACGACACGATGGAAACCGGTATGGGTGCCCGCGACCAGCCAATGATGGTAGTTATTACCACCGCAGGCGCGAATATTGGTGGTCCTTGCTACACGTTAGTACGTGACGCACAAAAGATGCTCGATGGTGCGTTAGACATGCCCGATATGTGGGCCATGATCTACACAAAAGACGAGGAAGATGAGTGGTTTAGTGAGCTAGCACTGCGTAAAGCAAACCCGAATTACGACATATCAGTAAGCGGTGAGTTTTTAAGAGCAAGATGCCGCGATGCAATGCAGTCAGCCCACAAGCAAAACACGTTCAGAACCAAGCACGTCAACGAGTTTGTGGGCGCCAAATCTGCTTGGATGAATATGTCCAAGTGGCAAATGGCGCCAGAGCGTAAATCACTTGAGGAGCTACAAGGCAGACCGTGCTATATCGGCCTTGATTTAGCAACCAAGATTGATATTGTCGCCAAAGTGATGGTGTTTCCGCCAACGCTTGATGACCCTAACTATCATGTGCACTGCAAGTTTTACATACCCGAAGCCCGGTTAATGGAAGAGGGCGAGGTTAATAGCGAGCGTTACCAAGAATATGATCACCTTGGTTTATTGACTGTAACGGCTGGCGAGGTTATAGACTTTAGCGCTATTGAGGATGATCTAAAATATGATCTGGCTACTCACGATGTACAAGAAATAGCCTACGATCCATGGCAAGCAGCTCAGTTGGCCCAGAACATGGAAAACGAGGGAGCAGTGATGGTAGAGATTCGTCACACTGTTCAAAACATGTCAGAACCCATGAAAGAAGTTGAAGCACTGGTGTTGTCACAGCGCTTAGCACACGGCAACTGCCCTGTGATGACTTGGATGATGTCTAACGTGGTGGCCACGCTGGATAAAAAAGACAACATCTATCCGAACAAAGAGCGAGCCGAAAGTAAGATTGATGGGCCAGTGGCACTAATTATGGCACTGGCGCGTGCGATAGTGCATGACCAAAGCAATGGCTTAGATGATTTTGCAAGCAACCCAATTATGGTAGGGATATGATAAAAAAACAGGTAGGCCCTATCAGAGCGGCCATTTTAGAGTTTATGGGCGTTCCGGCTGAGATAACGCAGTTGGACGCCAATCAAGTGTTGTCCTTGTTGGGCAACGGAACTCAAACATCAAGCGGCAAAAACGTCACTGTAGATAGTGCATTGCAATTATCTACAGTGTGGGCTTGTGTGCGATTGATTAGTGAAACGGTTTCAACGCTACCGCTTAGAGTCTATCAAAACAATGACGATGGTAGCCGCACCTTGGCTAAGTCGCACCACTTATACAAGCTACTTTGTAAGAAACCCAATGCGGAGTTTACGCCTAGCCGCTTTCGCTTGATGATTGTGGCTAGCATTTGCCTGTGGGGTAATGCATATGTCGAAAAGATTTATATTGGCAAGCGCTTAGTATCATTAGAGCCGCTATTGCCGCAGTGCATCACAGTGAAGCGGTTAAAAAACGGCAGCCTTGAGTATAAAGAAGTTAAAAATGGCAAAGATCGGGTTATCCCAGAGAACCGAATTATGCATATTCGTGGCTTTGGGATAGATGGCATCAATGGTTTGGCAACAATATATCAAGGCCGTGAGACAGTTGGGAGTGCAACTGCAGCTGACCAAAGTGCTGGCAAGTTCTTCAAAAAAGGTATGCAGCCATCAGGGTTTCTGACAACTGACGTGCAGTTGAATGATAAACAAAGAGGTCAGATTGGTGACAACGTTACTAAATATGCGATGAGTGAAAATGCTGGACGCATTATGGTGTTAGAAGCTGGCATGAAGTACCAGAACATCACAATGAATCCAGAAGCTGCTCAGTTACTACAAACTCGCAGCTATAACGTTGAGGAGTTGTGCCGGTTGTGGCGTGTACCACCCTTTATGATTGGCCACATGGACAAAGCATCAAGCTGGGCTTCATCAACTGAAGCTCAAATGCTGCACTTTTTAACCAATACCTTACGCCCTTTATTAGTCAATATTGAGCAAGAGCTTGCAGCCAGTCTATTGGACCCGAGAGAAAGCGACGATATTACAATCGAGTTTTCTGTTGAGGGATTGCTAAGGGCTGACAGCAAGGGCCGGGCGGAATATTACAATAGCGCTCTTAATAATGGCTGGATGAATCGTAACGAAGTAAGGCGACTTGAAAACCTACCACCAGTGCCTGGCGGCGATGTCTATACGGTGCAGTCTGCGCTAATCAATCTTGAGCATGTTGGCAAAAATTACGGAGCTATAAACGATGAACCGACGCAGCAAACTACCTAAAGCACCAGAAGCTAAAGAACGCCCACAGCTGCACAGCGATGTGACGCCCAAAGCGCGTGAAATGTGGGATGGTGCTATTAAAGCAGCTGATGTGAGTGAAGATGACAATGTCATTAATATCTTAGATGCTATTGGCTACGATTGGTGGACTGATAGTGGCACCACAGCGAAGCGAATAAATGCAGCGCTAAAATATATTGGCCGTGACAACGATGTGATTGTAAATATTAACAGCCCGGGCGGTGATGTATTCGAAGGTTTGGCCATCTATAACCTCTTGCGTGAGCATAAAGGCAAAGTGACTGTACGCATTTTGGGCATTGCTGCAAGTGCCGCATCATTTATTGCCATGGCTGCCGATGAACTACAAATTGCTAGAGCTGGCTTTCTTATGATTCATAATAGCTGGACGATTGCAGCGGGTGATCGCAATGATTTACGGGATGTGGCTGACTTCTTAGAGCAAATCGACGGCACTATCGCTGATGTTTACCATGTTCGTAGCGGTATTGATGCTGGCGAGTTGGCCACCCAGATGGACACAGAAACATGGATTAGCGGCAAGACTGCTGTAGAAACCGGCATGGCTGACGGCTTTCTTGACTCCGATATTATTACAAAAGACGAAGACACTAAAAATACATCTAACGCGGTGCGCAAGATTGACAAATTGATGGCGATGCAAGGCATTCCACGTAGTGAGCGCCGCGAACTAATTGCAGAAATTAAACAGGGTACGCAAGACGCTGCCCAGCCAGGTATGCATGACGCTACCGAAATACCGCAGGATCTGATCAATGATTTGCGTGCTGTAGCCGCTAAATTTGAGCAGTTAAACGCTTAACCCTTAATCAAATTAAACATTAGAAATCCGCCATTTGGTGGGTTTTCGCATTTATGGAGATAGACATTATGTCTGACCTTGAAATCAAAAATACGCTTGATGCTGTAAACAAGCAATTGAAAAAAGCTAATGAAGAGTTGTTGCCAAAAGCAGAGAATGCGCTCAAAAAAGCTGAGAAGTCTGAAGAGTTGTCTACTCAAACAAAAAATGAGTTAGATAAGCTAATGACAACCACCAACGCTTTGGAGGTCGCTAAAAATGATCTTGAAGTGCGTATTGGCGAAGCTGAGCAATTATTCGCGCGCCATAAGGGCGATGCTGGTAACAAAACTTACCAAACCGCTGGCCAGATTGTAGCCAATCACGAGGGTTTGCCACAGTTTGTAGAGGGCATCCAGGCTGGTCAGAAAATCCGAATCCCTGTTGGCAATGCAATTACGTCGCCTGATATTCCAGATGGTATTATCGCACCAACACGCCTCCCTGGTATTGATCAGAAGCCTAAGCAGCGTTTGTTTATCCGCGACTTAATCGCACCAGGTCAAACAGACAGTAATGCTATTTTTTGGGTGCAAGAGGGCGGCTTTACTAACAATGCAGCTGCGGTCTCTGAAAACACGCAAAAGCCGTACTCTACAATGACTTTTGATACCAAGATTACACCAGTGGCCACAATCGCTCATATGTTCAAAGCGTCTAAGCAAGTATTAGATGACTTCAAACAGCTGATGTCTACTATCGATGCTGAAATGCGCTTTGGTTTAAAGCAGAAAGAAGAAGAGCAAATCTTGTTTGGCAATGGTTCTGGTGCAAACTTGCATGGCATCATGCCACAAGCTGAAGATTTTAACGCCCTTATTAAGCCTGAAGGTACATCAACCAATATTGATGTTGTGCGTTTAGCAATGCTGCAGTGTCGTCTTGCACGTATGCCTGCCACTGGTACCGTCATGGACTTCTTGGAGTGGGCGAAGATTGAGCTGACCAAAAACAGCCTTGGCAACTATATCATCGCCAATCCAATGGGCTTCTTAGAAAAAACTCTATGGGGCCTACCAGTTGTCGATACTGATGAGCCAAACTTCAAAGGCAAGTTCTTAACAGGCGCGTTTGCAAGTGGCGCTCAAATTTTTGACCGTGAAGAAGCCAACGTGGTTATTTCTACTGAAAACGTAGATGACTTTGAGAAGAACATGATCTCTGTCCGCTGCGAAGAACGTTTAGCATTAGCGCTTAAGCGTCCTGAAGCGTTCGTTAAAGGTGAGTTTGCTACAGCGGTTGCAGGTTTAAACGCAGGAGCCTAACTCACACTCACAGCATTCCACGAATAATAAAAGGCAGCTATTAACCGTAGCTGTCTTTTTTATGGAGATAACAATATGTTTGTACGAGTAAATACCGACATTATGGTCGGAAACAAGACGATTATGAAGGGTCGCACTGCAGAAACAACAAAGAGCGAGGGTCGCGATCTCGTCACTAAAGGCTATGCAGAGGAAGTTGATGCCTTAGATACTGCTGATGCAAGAGGTGCTGATTCTAATACTGAAAAATGGCAAACCGTAATTGCCATTAATGATGATGAAAGCGTGGTCACTGTCAATGATATGACGGGTCCAGAGCTTAAAAAATTCCTAACCGATAATGAAGTCGATTTTAAATCGAGCGCTAAAGTCAACGAGTTAAAAGACTTGGTGGAAGATTTAATTAAATCAAAAAATGAAGGTTAGCCATGATCACACTTGAGCAAGTCAAATTCCAATGCCGTATCGAGCAAGATTTTCATTATGAGGACGGCTTGCTCAATGGCTATATTGCAGCGGCTCGTAATCATGTGCAGATGCATATTGACCGCACGATTTATCCTGATGCGGTGCCAAGCGATGACCCGGATGGCTTGGTAGACAACGCAAGTATTGACCAAGCAATGCTATTACTGGTAGCTCATTGGTACGCAAATCGTGAAGCAGTATCTGAGTCAGCAATGACTGAAGTGCCGCTTGGTGTGCGTCACTTACTGCAACCCTATAGACGCATGGGGGTTTAAATGAATGCTGGCAAGTTAAGACACCGCATTAAGCTTTATAAGGGCAAAACAAAATCATCGCCTATGGGTGGGGGCGGAGCATTAATATGGGAGCATGTACTGACACTCTCCGCCGCGTTTGAGCCACTATCTGTAAAAGATATGTTGGCAGCTCAAGCGGCCAGTAGTGAGGCTAAAGTACGTTGTACCTTACGGTACCGGCATGATGTGGATAGCAAAATGCGAGTTGGCCATAGAGGCCGGATGTACGAGATTGATGGCGACCCACTGCCAGATGCGAACAGTGGCCTCGAATACATGACTCTAATGTTAAAAGAGGTGACAAATGGCTGATGATTTTGGCAGCATGGAGATACACGGGCTTGAGGAGCTAGAAGCTAAGCTTGCTGAAATGGACAATGACATGGCGGGCAAAGCTCTGTATGGAGCACTTAACTTTGCTTCATCGCCAATGGTTAAGGAAGCAAAACAACGAGCACCAGCTACAGAACAGGCTTATAGAAGGTACATGTCTTCCGGACAAGGTGAAGCCACTTATACGACGACTTTACTTGGTAAAAAACGTAAAGGTAAGTCTAAAAAAGCTAAGCGGGGTGAAGGTAAGTTCGAAGTACAGCAACCTGGCACTTTAAGACGTAGTATCAGAAGGCAGCGATTAAGAAAAATCCGAGAGTTTAACGAAGGAGGCGCTGCAGTCGGGATTTTTATCAAAAATAAACGCTCAGATTTACCGCCTTACTATTGGTATTTTGTGGAATATGGGACCTCTAAAATGCCAGCTGTACCATTTTTAAGACCTGCTTTTGATAACAATGTTGATTTAGCGGTAGATAGGTTTAAGACCAAACTAGCCGCCAACATAGAAAAATATACGGAGTAAACCATGATAGCAGGTGTGTTTATATATAACGTGTTGTCAGCTCTGGTTGAAGGCAGGGTTTATCCGGATGAGGTTAGCGAGTCTGATAATCAAACCACTCCGTATATTGTTTATCAAGATATCAGTAATAACCCCGAAATAACCATGGATGGGGTCACAGGTCATGAATGGGTCCGCATGCAAATAGATGTTTATCATCATGATAAATACGCAGGCGTTTTGCTGGCTAATAAAGCTATCCAGTTAATTAATGATAATTCAATATCTGCAATATATGGCGGCAAAGTGTCCAGTAAAGATGGCGCTTTGTACCGTCAGATGATCGAGTATGAATTTTGGCAAACAGCCGATACCGAGTAACACCTTACCTTTAATGAAATGGAGTATGACATTATGTCAGTAGAAAATTTAGTAGATAGCATCTACCGCTTGTTTGTGAAAACCGCTGATGAAGCACCATCTTATACCAAGTTGCCGCACCTACTTAAATGTGAGCCGCCAGTCAAAGATCCGGTGCTTGATGATGTAACAGCAACTGACGATAGACGCACTGTAAAAGTACCAGTAGATTTTACTGAAGACAGTGAAATCGAATTTGAGTATGCGCTTGATGCAACAAATCCTGTGCACATGGCCATCCAAGATGCGTTTGATAATCGCACTGAGCTTGATTTTAAGTATGTGTATGTAACAGCGCCTAAAATGAGCCGCGGCTTCAAAGCCATGGTTGTGAAGCTGACACCAGATGCGGAAGATAAAAAGAAAAAAATGCGCATGAAAGGCACACTATCCATTACCAGCGACCCAACTGTACTAGAAACAAGCGACCCCGTTGTTGCTGGTTAGCTATAAGAAATAAACATCCATCAAGGCTCGCAATAATCTTGTGGGCCTTTTTTAACACTAATATTTATTTAAGAGAATCAAAATGGCTACTAAAACCAAAGCGTATAACAAATCATTACTATTAGCAGCTGTTGCTAAGTCTAAGTTACTTTCACCAGAGGCGGCGGATATTGAAGAGCTTGGCGGTGTAATCTATGCTCGTAGAATGTCAGTAGGCGAACGCGAAGAATATTTTGAAGCAATGAAAAAGGTCGAAGGCACCGGCAACGCTGAAGCCTTTGTGCGAGCAGCAGTAGATGAAAACGGCGAAGCTTTATTTGATGACAGCGATGAAGACTTAGAAATTGTCAAAAGCCTACCACCATCTATCACTCAAGCGGTACTAGCGAAATTCAATGAAATCAATCATTTGGTAAGACTATCGCCCAAGCAGGATGAAGAAGATATTAAAAAAAACTCTTAACAAAACCTGATAGATTCTTCCTGTTTAAGCTGGCAGGACACTTGGGTAAGACTGTGGCTGAGCTATTAGACACACTATCAATCAGAGAGTTAAAAGAGTGGCAGGTGTTTGATAGGTTAGACCCCATAGGCGGACATCGAGGTGACCTGCAAGCAGCCATGATAGCGTTAATGCAGTCTTCCAATCCAGACGCCAAACTGACTGACTTTTTAGTCGTTGACCCAAATCCGATGACTGACGAGCAGCGCGAAGTTTATGAAGAGCAAATGCTGATGATAGAACTGCAGCAATCGGCCCAGCGTACTATCTCAATGTTTGAGCAGTTGGATTCAAAAAATCGCCATTGATTGCACAAATTCAGTTTATTATAGTTGATAAACATGCATTTACTTGGATTATAAGATGAAGACTCTAACAGTATTAAAAGCTGTCTGTCTGGCTTTTGCGATGTCCTTACCTGTTACTTTGGCTATTGCAGATATTAGCTACAAAGATTTACCAAAAGAAGTAACGCCCGAAAACTATAAACAAGTGGGAGAAGCCTTAGATCAGTGGATCATACTTGAAGACAATCGTTTGGGGAAAGTCTCTATGTTACCATCATCGATTGTTGAGGATGAACTCTCCAATCCTACAATATGGATGAAGATGGAGTTTATTAAGCCAGAAAAAGGCGTGAAGGTGCAAAAAATAATGTATGTGTTTAATTGCAGTATTCATAAATATGGCATTAGTAATTTAATAGCTTATGATAAAAAAGGCAACGTTGTGAAAAATATATCAAGACCTACGGTTTTATCTGTTGACACCGTGGCTATTCCCCAGACTTTTCAGTACGGTTTAATGCAAGCTTTATGTGATTGATATATGAACAACCCGTAACTAAACAAAAAGGCCTCAATCGTTTGATTGGGGCTTTTTTATGCCCAAATTAAAGTAAAGGAGCTGTAGAGTGGCCACTAAAGTATTATCCCGCTTAGATATCATCTTGTTTGCCAACACAGCACAATATCGCCGTGAGATCCGTGAAACAGGTGAGTCAACCAAGACTGCTATGCAAGCAATGGCAGATGATGCAAAGAATATGGCCAAAGTGGGTGCTGCTGCGTTTGCTTCTATGGCAGCAGCTGGCGCTACGGCTGTTGGAGTGATGGTTAAAGAGCAAATTGAATTAGGTAATGAGATTGCGCGAACAGCAAAAATAGCTAACTCATCAGTACAAGGTATCCAAAAGCAAGCCATAGCAGCTAAGGCCGCTGGCGTCGAAATGGATAAACTAGGTGATATCTATAAAGATACCCAAGATAAGGTTGGTGACTTTTTGACCACCGGCGGTGGCGAAATGGCCGACTTCTTTGAAAATATCGCTCCTAAAGTGGGTGTAACCGCTGAAGAGTTCAGGAGGCTATCAGGGCCAGATGCCCTGCAGTTGTATTATGACAGCTTGCAAAAAGCCAACCTATCTCAGTCAGAGCTTGTTTTTTACATGGAGTCTGTGGCTGACGAAGCTAGTTTGTTGATACCTTATTTGCATGATGGGGGCGCTGGGTTTGACATATGGTACCAGGCAGCTAAAAACGCGGGCGCTATAATGACCGATGAGACAATTGTGGCAACAGAGCAATTGCGAGCATCCACTGGACTATTGACGCTATCTTATGAAGGCGCTAAAAATCAGTTTACTCAAGGTATTATGCCTGTCCTAAGCGACATGGCTGGCATGCTGGTTGAAGATGCGTCTGCAGCAGATATAGCGCGCAAGGCTGGCGATTTACTAGCAAAAGGCTTTAAGGTGCTGGCCGCAACGGGTGTTGGAGTCGTCACAATTGTTAAGGCAATTGGCAAGAGCGTATGGGCTCTTGGTGAATCTTTTGCCCAATGGGGGCATGTTATGGATGGCGTGGACTTGACCAGCCCCTTTGCCTTCTTTCAGATTGCTAAAAATATTGCTTGGGATGTGCCGGCTGCACAGATGAAGGTGCTTGGCAATGCCATAACAGACATCAAGTCTGATTTTGCTGAAGCTTATGATCTGATGGGCAAAATCATGCATCTTGGAGAGAATGGTACAAACAAAACGGTGGCGGCTGTTGTCGAGCCCAACAAAGCTCAAGACCAGCTTGGAAAAACCCTAGGCCAAACCGGTAAGGAGTATCAAGACCAGAAAAAGCAGGCTGAAGAGGCAGCCAAAGCAGCTGAGAAAGCGGCTAAAAAGACAGCAAACAGTAAATCATTAATCCCTAAAGCTACAGCTGATGCAATCCTTGAGGGCGCTAAGCGCTTGGGAATTAACCCTAATGACTTGGCTGCAGTTATATCATTTGAGACATCCGGAACATTTAGTACAAATGCTCGTAACCCTGGCTCGTCAGCGACTGGATTAATCCAGTTTATGGAAGCCAGTGATGGCGTAAAAGATGGCAAGTATTATGGCCACACACGTAACCAGTTCGGCGCATTACTGCCCTTGCAACAAATGGAGTATGTCGTTAAATACCTCCAAGGCCGCGGCATTGGTCCAGGCTCGGATGTGGGTGCAATATACGATGCTGTAGCGGGCTATGGTTACAAACGTGGCTCAAAAGCATATGAGCAAAATAAAGTTTGGGATGTCAACGGCGATGGTGTCGTCGCAAAAGGTGAGGCGGTCAAGGGTAGTCGATTTAGGCAACATATTAAACCTTACTTTAGTGATGGCGACGCAATAGCGCAAAACAACATTGTCGAGCAAGCCAGAGAGGCTGCACGTATTGCTGAGCAGCAAGCAAAACAGCGCGAATCAATACGACGTGAGTACGCCGATAAGATCACTCAAATTGAAATGGATTTAGCTGAGAAGTTAAAGACAATTGAAGAGTCGAACTTCGGCGCTGAAGAAAAACAGCAGTTAACAGCTAAAGCCAAAGAACGCGCTGATATTGAGATTAAGCAATATCAGCGTGCGCAAGATGAAAAAATTGCAGCGCTGACTAAATTTGGTAAAACTGAAGCCGAATTAATTAAACAAGATGCTGATCAGCGCATTGCAGCATTAACGCTTGACCAAGAATTAACTGATACGCAAAAGCAAGCAGGTATTGCAAACATCGAAGCTGAGCGAGACTACAAGCTAAGTCAGCTTGCATACATTCATGACGTTGAAATGAATCAAGCTCGAAGTCTTGAGTACACTGAATCTGAGCGAATTAAAGCACAGTATGCACTCGAGCGTCGTGAGCTTGAACTTACTCTAGGTATGGACGCAGATCTACGTGCTGCTAAGAGTAAGGCGATTAATCAGGCAGAACAGCTTGCACTTGATGAGCTACGTTATGCGCATGAAGATGAGTTAAGACAACTTGGCAGCTATGGCTTAACACAGCTGCAAAGTATAAAAGCGGACTATGAGCAGCAAATACGAGAGCTTGACCGCCGTCGTGATATTGACGACAACCAAAAAGGAGAACTGCGTAATGCGATAACTGGTGCTAAGAGGTATGCCCTTAACGAACACGCGCAAACAGCATCAGATGCTTTTAGGCAGTTGAAATCGGAATTGGGCGGTACCTCAGAAAACTTGGCTTTGGCTCAAGAATATAAAGCCAGACTTGAAATTGTTAAAGAGTTTGAAGAGTCGCATACTGACCAAGTGAGAGAAGCTGAAGAACTACGAGGACAAATTAGACTTGAATTTGAGCGTAAAGCTACCCAGTTGTCTTTAACTAGCTCACAAACGATCGCAGGCAATCTTGCGGAGTCATTTAAAACTGTACTTGGCGAGCAAAACGCAGCTTATCAAACCATGTTTGCTGCACAGCAGGTATTTGTTATGGCCTCTGCGGGCTTAAACATGTATGACGCATGGGGCGATATGATGGCCACAGGTGCAGGTTTATCTGAAAAATTAGCTGGAGCAGCTACTATCACCGCGGAATTTGGCAAGATTATCTCTGCTGCAAGCTCTATAAAGCTTGAGTTGCCCGGATTTGAAGTAGGCGGATTTACTGGTACTGGCCGTACAAATGAAATTGCGGGTCTTGTCCATAAAGAAGAGTTTGTCGCCAACGCTGGTGTGACTCGTAAGTATAGACCTGAGTTGGAGGCTATGCATAATGGCACTTACAAGCGCAACAGTGGCAACACTAATATCAATGTGAGCGTCACAGTTGCAGGAGGCAGTAGTAAAGACTCGGTTGAATCGAATCATCAAGCGGGTAAAGCGCTTGGCGATATTATCTCAGCGCATATAACAAGATGGGCACAAGACCAGTCACGCCCAGGAGGGATTTTAAGTGCGTAAATTTGATTGGCGTTTTGACATGGGTGCAAGCGCCCAGACTGTTAACAAAGTTAACAAGGTGCAAATGGGTGATGGTTATGTGCAGCGCCCCAAAGCCAAAATCAATAATAAATTGACAAACTGGTCAGGTACTAAAACGGGAGATTTAGAAACAGTAATAAACCCGATATTAAATTTCTTAGACAGCCAGCAAGGGATGCCTTTTTTGTGGGTCAACCCATGGGGCGAGGAATGCAAATATACTTGCGAAGAATATAGCACGACTCAACGCAGGGGGAATTTATGGCAAATATCATTAAAATTTGAGCAAACAATTTGAGCACTAACCACAAACAATCATGTCAAATATTGGAGAAATTATGAGTGATTCTAAAACCACATCTAAAACATTAACCCTTGACGAATTATCAGTCTTGATGAACTTTCATTACGCTAAAGAAGCATGGAATAAAGAAGACACAGCGCAAGTCAGCATTGAATATGATAATGAATACAAGGATTTTTTAATTACGACAAGCGAAAAAGAAGTGCGAGAGGGTCGTATTTCGAAGTTACAAGCTGAAATTACCGCGTGGGCAGACGGTCAAATCAAGTCTTTGTATTACGCAAATAAGAATGTCAACGCATTTGTACTGACATTTGCAGATGATGTGTTGAGCATTGAGCTCGGATTTGAATCCGAAGATGTGGCATCTTAAAAACATTTAAAGAGTCCAGTATGAGA
Organism: Psychrobacter raelei; assembly: GCF_022631235.3. Lineage (NCBI taxonomy): Bacteria > Pseudomonadati > Pseudomonadota > Gammaproteobacteria > Moraxellales > Moraxellaceae > Psychrobacter > Psychrobacter raelei. Next base: position 2,074,452 of record NZ_CP093310.2, on the reverse strand, counting down.
GAGTTAACACCCGAGCAAAACAAAGCAATCACTCAGCTTGAGCAGGATGTGTTGCTTGAGCTGTTTGATATCGACTTTACCAAATTTGGTGGCGACGTCTATCACTTTTGCAACCAAACTAACGAATTGGGTCAGCCGATTGTCTGGCAAGGCGTGACTTATCTTCCGTACCCTATCAGCGCAGATGGCTTTGAGCTTAAAAACACGGGGGCCAGTAACCGCCCTAATATCACCCTATCAAACTTATATGGTTTGGTTACTGCAGTAGTTGAAGACTACCAAGGGGGCGTAGGTGCAGTTGTCACCCGTCGCCAAGTCTATGCCCAGCATTTAGATGCAGCTAACTTTGCCAAGGGCAATCCAAATGCTGATCCAAACCAGCAGCTTGTATCACGCTATGTCATTGAGCGCTACTCATCTCTAAACAGTCAAAGTGCTACGTTTGAGCTTGCAGTACCGAGTGAGACAGATGGGGTTATGTTGCCCCGTCGTATTATCGTTGCAAATACGTGTGGCTGGACGTATAGAGGTGATGGCTGTGGCTACACGGGGCATGCCGTCGCTGATGAATTTGATCAGCCTACTGATGACCCTGAAAAAGACAAATGCAGCAAGTGCTTACAGGGGTGTCGTGCCAGATTTGGCCGTAAAGCAGTCCTGCCGTTTGGCGGATTTGTAGGGGTTGATAAGTTATGACATTAGATGAGCAAATAATTTGCCACGCTAAAAACGAATATCCCAAAGAAAGCTGTGGCATGATTTTTGATGGTGCTTACATAGCTTGTGACAATGTCGCAGACAATCCAACCCAGACATTTAGAATCAGCCGTGACGACTGGCAACCAGCAGACGTAATTGTGCACTCACACCCCCAAGGACAACGTTATCTAAGCGGTGCAGATCGTAAGACACAACATAAGACACGTTGTGATTGGTGGTTAGCAGTTACTAATGATATTAAAAGTTGGGAAATTATCAAATACCGCTATGCCCCTTTATTACGTGGTCGTACTTTTGAGTATGGCAAGCATGATTGTTACTCATTAGTTGAGGATGCTTATATGCTATGCGGCATCAAGTTGATGTCGTATAAGCGTAAAGGTGAAGCTCAGGAGATAGCTGACAATGCTTTTATTGTTAACTTCCCCAAGACTGGTTTTTATCAGGTTAATTTGACTGATATGCAGCCCGGCGACGTCATCTTAACGTCAATCCGTGGTAATGCTAACCATGCAAGCATCTATCTGGGTGATGAGCAAGTGCTACACCACCCATACGGCGGACTATCCAGACGTGAGGGCTTCTGTAATGTTTGGCATAAATCAATGCACAGCGTGTGGCGACATAAAGATTGGCAATCAGACATGATGACCGCTATTTTTAATGATTTAGAGGCAACAAAATAATGGCAATCGTAAGACTATACGGTGATTTAACTGATTTTGGCACCCGCTTTGACTTGCATGTCAAGACTGCGGGCGAAGCCATGCGTGCTTTATTTACTCAACTTGATGGATTGCAAAAGCGCATAGCTGAAGGCGGTTATTTTGTACGTGTTGCTCGCAAAGACGTAACAGATAAGACTATCAGCACAGATTTTAGCCGTGACTTGACAGCAAATGATGTTATACACATTGTGCCAGAGATTGCTGGCGCTGGTAAATATGGGCAGATTATCTTAGGTACAGCCATGATCGGTGCAGCATTTTTTACAGGAGGCACATCACTGGCAGCAATGGGCGCTATGTCAACTGCCATGTTTAGTGCTGGTATCGGTTTGGTGTTGGGCGGTGTCGCTCAGATGCTGACTAAGCAACCTAAATTTGGCGATACCAGCAACACTGATCAATCACGCTCATCATCATTCAGTAGCCTAGGCAACAGCACAGCACAAGGTTCATGTGTACCTTTAGCGTATGGCGAAATTATGATTGGCAGTAAAGTCATATCGCAATCGATTGAGAGCTATAAAGTGAGTGGCGATGTTGTCGCAAAAGATGCTGCCGAGCTGGTGCAAACTCGTGATTATCATGTGCCAGCAGCATTCCAAAACTACAACTTGGATAAAGATGATGACTCTGTAAGAGCGGTTAATTATACAGTGAGGGTAGATTGATGGGTGGTCGAGGAAAAGGTGGCGGTGGCGGACATACGCCCATCGAGCAACCAAATACATTAGAGTCAGCACAAAAGCTGAAAATTATTGATTTGTTATGCGAAGGCGTGGCAGGCCAAGATGTCACGTTTAAAAATATCTATTTAGACAATACGCCTGTGCAAAATGAAGATGGTAGTTATAATTTCACCGGCATACGTGTATCTGCTCTTCCGGGAACGCACAATCAAGACTATCTAGCTGGCTTTGATAGCACCGATAAGATCGTATCAGTGGGCGCTGAAGTTAAAGCATCTAAGCCTATTACTCGTACTATCACAGACCCATTGGTTGATAGCGTCAGAGTCACTCTTGCTCTTGGTTCACTTGTAACCCTTAAAGACAACGGTGACCGTGTTGGTGGCTCTGTATCTTTAACTGTTAAGTGTGGTAATAAAAATTATCCGGTCACTATTACAGGCAAAACCACTTCAGCCTACCATCAAGACGTTGTACTGACAGATTTACCAGATACACCCTTCAACATTAGTGTGCATCGCAACACCCCAGACAGCAATACAGATAGCGTTAGTAATGCTACGCATTGGGTAAGCTATGTAGAATCAATAGACGCTAAATTTAACTATCCAAATTCAGTTGTAGTTGGGCTTGAGATTGACTCAGCCCAATTTGGGGGCAAAATCCCCACACGCACGTATCTGAACAAATGGACTCAGATAAAAGTACCAAATAACTACGACCCTATCACTCGCACCTATGATGGTATCTGGTTAGGTGAATTTAAGACCGCATGGTCAAATAACCCTGCGTGGGTATTTTATGATCTAGCAACTGATAAGCGCTATGGTTTGGGTGACCGTCTGGGCGAGTTTGGTTGTGATAAATGGTCACTGTATCAGATTGCTAAATTCTGTGATCAGATAGTTCCTGACGGCTTTGGCGGCGAAGAGCCACGCTTTACTTGTAATGCGTATATCAGCGAGCCTAGTGATGCTAAAGCTTTATTAGATGACTTAGCTAGTGTGTTCCGTGGAATTGCCGTTTGGGATGGTCAACAAGTGATGGCATTGCAAGATGCCAAAAAAGACCCTGTAGCTACTTATACTAATGCAAACGTGGCAGATGGGTTGTTTGGCTACCAAGGTGCTGGGCAAAAGACCATCTTTACTGCTGCACATGTTAAATATAACGACAAAACCGATGGCTATGCGACAAAGACTGAGTATGTCGCTAATGATGACGCGATTAAACGCTATGGTCTAAACGTTAAACAAATCACCGCTTTTGGTTGTACAAGCCGTGGTCAAGCTGCTCGTGTCGGTAAATGGTTGATTGAAACCTCTATCCGTGAGCAACAAATGGTTAGCTTTAAAGTGGGCCGTGAGGGTATCCGTCATTTGCCGTTTGACATCATAGAGATTGCAGACAACGACTACGCTGGCGATATGATCGCTGGGCGTGTGTTATCAGTTGCAGGCAATACAATTACTGCTGACCGTGCTATGGGCGATATTAAAAATATCCGTTACTATGCTAATGGTCAAAGCAAAACTGTGTCTGTGCAATCAGTAAATGGCACCAAAATTACTCTAACAGATACGCCCGTTGGTATCGAGCAATTGGGTGTATTTAGCGCCACTAAAACAGACGTTAAACCAAGATTGTTCCGTGCTTTAAGCATCAAAGAAGACGGTGACACGTATACAATTAGTGCTGTTCAACATGACGAAAATAAAGAAGCGGTAGTTGATCAAGGCGTAACTTTTGAGCAAGATGATACAGCGACCAAGCACACACCACAAGTCAGCTACGGCCGTGTCTCTAAAGACGGGGATGAGCTACTAATTGCGTGGGAAGGTACTAACACTACAGAGTATCTGATCAAAGTCTATAAAGACGGAGAGCTATACCGCAGCTACAGCCAAGACAGCGCCGAAATCAAGCTTAAAGGCCTGCCAAACGGCGAATACAAAGCTGAAATCCGTGGCAAATCTGCCAACGGCCAACTGACAGAGCCAGTCATCAAAGAGTGGTCTATTGACTATGATATCAAAGGACTAAAAGCCACACCTGAGCTATTTGCTATCAAATTAGACTGGACTAATCCAACAACGGTTATCAATAAGGCTAAGATTGAGATATACCGTAGCTTAAGCAATAACAGAGCTACTGCAACTAAAGTTGCTACTTTGTCTTACCCCACCGATACCTTTACTCAAAACGGCGTTAAGCTGTCAGAGACTCACTATTTTTGGTTAAGACTGATTGATGATCAGGGCAACACAGGTAATTGGGTAGCTATGAGTGGTCAATGCAGTGATGATGCGTCGCAAATCGTCGCCAGCATCAATGGTAAAATCACCCAAACCGAGCTGTCAAAAACACTGATTGACAGCTTACAGTCTGATATTGATACCGCTAAGACCCAAGCTGTCAGCAGTGCCAATGCTGACGCTGCTAGTAAAGTAGCTGCGGAAGCCCAAGCACGTGCTCAAGCCCTTCAAGCAGAAGCTCAAGCACGTGCTCAAGCGCTCCAAGCTGAGGTAACAGCACGACAACAAGCACTGGCAGCACAAGATAAAAAACAAACAGATGCTTTGACTGCTAAAGCTCAAGAGCTTAGTACGCAAATCAGTGAGGTTGAAGAGGTTAATGATGCTCAAGCTAAACAGTTAACAACGTTGACTGCTAAAAAAGATGAGCTGGTAGCTGGACTCGAAGAAGAGCGCACAGCAAGGATAGAAGGCGATCAAGCTGAAGCAAGTGCCCGTCAAACGCTTGTTAGTAAAGTAAACAACGCTGAAAGCAGCATCACTAATTTACAGTCTATAAAGGCATCTAAGACTGAAGTAGCCAGTCTCGCACGTACTGGGCTACAAAGTGAGTGGCAAAGTGCAGCAAACACAGCTAAGCAGCAAGCAATAGATGCTGCAAAGGCTGATGCTGAGGCTAAAGCTAATGCGGCTAAATCAGCAGCCCAAGAGTATGCAAATGCTCAGGTTAATGCTAAAAGCGTATCTGATAAAGCTTATGCAGACGGTCTTATCAGTGCTGAAGAACGGCGTGCTATTGATGATGCCAATGCTAAATTAGCGGCTGCCAAAGCTGATGCAAAAGCCAAGGCAGATGCGGCTGAGTCTGCTGCCAAAGCTCATGCAAATGCTCAGGTTGATGCTATTGAAATTGGCGGACGGAACCACTTTCAATATAAATACTTATCAGACGACAGTAACTGGGAGGGTGGCTCATATAAAACACCAAAACAGCCAATTAAACTAGAACCAAATACCGAATACACTATACATATTAAAAAGGTTGACTTAACAGCTGGATGGGGTGTTTTACTGCTCTATACAGGTGAAAAAGACAATAAAGTCGGTATAGGTGGCTCTGTTTATAATAATGGTGGCAACAGTAAAATTTATCACAATGTAGAAAAAACATTCACAGTTGATGAAACTGGGAACTTGTGGCTTTCTGTATATGGTCCAAACATAACAACCTATGTAGAGGAAGCTCAAATATTTAGAGGTACTAAATTACTTGACTGGACACCAGCCCCTGAAGACGTGGCTGAGGAGATCAACAACACAAAAGCCAGTCTTGATGAGTTTAAGCAAACCCAAGCGAGTAAAGACCAAGCGCAGACCATTGCTACCAATCAAGCTTTGTCTCGTATTGGTGATGCAGAGAGCAGTATCACTAACTTACAAAGTACCAAAGCTAGTAAGACTGAAGTAGCCAGTCTCGCACGTACTGGGCTACAAAGTGAGTGGCAAAGTGCAGCAAACACAGCTAAGCAGCAAGCAATAGATGCTGCAAAGGCTGATGCTGAGGCTAAAGCTAATGCGGCTAAATCAGCAGCCCAAGAGTATGCAAATGCTCAGGTTAATGCTAAAAGCGTATCTGATAAAGCTTATGCAGACGGTCTTATCAGTGCTGAAGAACGGCGTGCTATTGATGATGCCAATGCTAAATTAGCGGCTGCCAAAGCTGATGCAAAAGCCAAGGCAGATGCGGCTGAGTCTGCTGCCAAAGCTCATGCAAATGCTCAGGTTGATGCTATTGAAATTGGCGGACGGAACCACTTTCAATATAAATACTTATCAGACGACAGTAACTGGGAGGGTGGCTCATATAAAACACCAAAACAGCCAATTAAACTAGAACCAAATACCGAATACACTATACATATTAAAAAGGTTGACTTAACAGCTGGATGGGGTGTTTTACTGCTCTATACAGGTGAAAAAGACAATAAAGTCGGTATAGGTGGCTCTGTTTATAATAATGGTGGCAACAGTAAAATTTATCACAATGTAGAAAAAACATTCACAGTTGATGAAACTGGGAACTTGTGGCTTTCTGTATATGGTCCAAACATAACAACCTATGTAGAGGAAGCTCAAATATTTAGAGGTACTAAATTACTTGACTGGACACCAGCCCCTGAAGACGTGGCTGAGGAGATCAACAACACAAAAGCCAGTCTTGATGAGTTTAAGCAAACCCAAGCGAGTAAAGACCAAGCGCAGACCATTGCTACCAATCAAGCTTTGTCTCGTATTGGTGATGCAGAGAGCAGTATCACTAACTTACAAAGTACCAAAGCTAGTAAGACTGAAGTAGCCAGTCTCGCACGTACTGGGCTACAAAGTGAGTGGCAAAGTGCAGCAAACACAGCTAAGCAGCAAGCAATAGATGCTGCAAAGGCTGATGCTGAGGCTAAAGCTAATGCGGCTAAATCAGCAGCCCAAGAGTATGCAAATGCTCAGGTTAATGCTAAAAGCGTATCTGATAAAGCTTATGCAGACGGTCTTATCAGTGCTGAAGAACGGCGTGCTATTGATGATGCCAATGCTAAATTAGCGGCTGCCAAAGCTGATGCAAAAGCCAAGGCAGATGCGGCTGAGTCTGCTGCCAAAGCTCATGCAAATGCTCAGGTTGATGCTATTGAAATTGGCGGACGGAACCACTTTCAATATAAATACTTATCAGACGACAGTAACTGGGAGGGTGGCTCATATAAAACACCAAAACAGCCAATTAAACTAGAACCAAATACCGAATACACTATACATATTAAAAAGGTTGACTTAACAGCTGGATGGGGTGTTTTACTGCTCTATACAGGTGAAAAAGACAATAAAGTCGGTATAGATGGCTCTGTTTATAATAATGATGGCAACAGTAAAATTTATCACAATGTAGAAAAAACATTCACAGTTGATGAAACTGGGAACTTGTGGCTTTCTGTATATGGTCCAAACATAACAACCTATGTAGAGGAAGCTCAAATATTTAGAGGTACTAAATTACTTGACTGGACACCAGCCCCTGAAGACGTGGCTGAGGAGATCAACAACACAAAAGCCAGTCTTGATGAGTTCAAGCAAACTCAAGCGAGCAAAGATCAAGCGCAGACTGTTGCTACCAATCAAGCCGTGGCTCGTATCGGAACTGCCGAAGGTAAGATCACAACGCTGCAAAATACGTCAGTAACAAAAGACAAAGCACAGTCAACTCACACCATCAAAACTCAAGCAATAGCTGGAGGCAAGCGAGCTATTGCGGGCATCGCAGTGGGAGCAATGGCAAGCGAGCAAACAGCAGAGTCTCAAGTCATCGTTATGGCTGACAAATTCGGTGTTGTTAGAGATGCTGGTGATGGTGTCGTCAAGCCCATGTTTAGTCTAGTCAATAATCAGGCAGTATTTAATGGCGACCTGATTGCTGACGGCACAATTCTGGGTAAGCATATCAAAGCCAATCAAACGATATCAGCACCGATAATCAATGGTGGTGAGTTGAATATCAATAACCGCTTCATCGTTGATAGGTACGGTAATCTAACTGCACTTAGCGGTCGGTTTGAGGGCACTGTATTAGCCGACAAAATTAGCGGTACTATTGATATTGAGTCGATGAAGCGGTCGGCATGGACGCCTAGTTACCTTGTTAAAATGTCGAATTACTACGCGACTAACGGGTACCTTTTATACAACCCTGATGAACCGATGAAAGATAAAACGTTACGTTTACCGTCCTTCGGAGGGTTTACGTTCATAGCTCCGGAATATGGCGGCGGTGGGCAGGTGCAAACCGTAGAATTCAGCATAGCGGTTAGGGCTGGAAAGAAAACGAATGTCAGTCAATATCTGGTAAATTTAAATGACATTTTATATGTAAAAGTCTTTAGCCCTGGCGGGGTTTACGAGAAGAAGTACACGCAAGGGCAGTCCGAAATCAATTTTGAACTACAAGAAGGCTACAATACGGTTGTGTTCGTTCTTGCAAACAGCGGAGGGTCGACTGCAATGACGGTACTAGGCGACTTTATCGACAATGTAAACGTAAAATTTGCATAACCACACCACCTTCGGGTGGTTTTTTTATATTTAGAATAAGGGGGCGATATGCTCAAAAAGATTTTAACTCAAGGCATACGTCTTAAAAAACGTATGCTGTGGGTAATTGCAATTATATTGCTAATAACAACAGCAGCAGTCGCAAGTACAGCAGAACCGATTCGCACAATCGCAGCCAATACGTGGGGCTTTGGCGTACCTTTTCTTAAATCGTGGCTGCCAATCTGGATTTTTGCATTTGCGGGCGGTGTCGGATCGCTATTTTTTAAAATTGAGCAAATTGATAAGCATTTCAGATATCTGTTGGTGGCAAAACCATTTTTAGGGGTTTTTGGTGCTCTATCGCTGTGTTTGATTTTAGCGTCAGCAGTTGAGCCGCAGCCCCCAATTATGTCTGCTTACGCTTTTATTGCAGCTCTGTTGTCAGCACCAATATTACAAGGGCTGTTAGCAGCAGCATCAATATCACGTAATCATGCAGCATTTATCAATGCAGTTAACCCTTTTAAATTCAAGGTTGTTGTGGATGATAAAGGAGATCGAGATGACAATACTAAATCTTAATTTTAACTTAAGTGCAGTGTTATGCATTATTGCTGCCGGTTACGGATTTTACATATTAATAAGACATATGCACATCACAAGTAGACGCAAGCCAACACTTGCATGTGATGCACTTGCGGTCATGCTGGGCACTTTAGCATGGGGTACGGCTGCACTTGAGTTTTTAGAGCTATCAGCAAGCTATCATTCGCCAATTGAGGTTCAAAGGATAATGATGGTGGTGGCTTGGTGCTGGTTGTTAACACGATATCGATATCGCCAATAATCAATTCAACAAACACCCCGCAATGCGGGGTTTATTTTTTTGAGGTACAGGTATGAGCAAATATTTAACAGAGCAACAAATCAAAGATGCAGCAAATAAACATGGCTACACTTACGCTCAAGTTAAAGCAGTGTTGGAGGTTGAGAGCCGTGGCACAGGGTTTAACGCGGACGGCACACCAAAAATTCTGTTTGAGCGCCATAAATTTTGGAAACTGCTGGGTGATATTCGCTGGTTTACGATGCGACTTAAAATAATGGCTAAACACCCGCGCATTTGCAATCCGAGGGCTGGCGGTTATGGTAAGTACTCAGAGCAAAACCACAAACTAGCAATTGCAGCAAGTTATAATAGAGATGCAGCATTGCAGTCTTGCAGCTGGGGACTTGGTCAAGTAATGGGCTATCACTGGTCAAAACTGGGCTATAAATCTCTACAGTCATTTATCAATGCAATGTATGCGAGTGAAGCAGAACAACTAGAAGCAATGTTGCGATACGTTGAAAGATTCGGGCTTAAAGATGAATTACAAAATAACCAGTGGGCATCATTTGCGCGCGGCTACAACGGCAAGGAGTACCGTAAGAATCGCTATGATGAGAAATTGGCCGCAGCACATAAAAAGTTTGCAGCGTGATATCATCTTGACATGCTTTTAAGTAAAATCACGTCAAAAGCCTGTCATAAAAAAAGCCCCTCTGGTGAGGGGCTTGATTTTATTACTAATATTTGGTGGAGATGGCGGGAGTTGAACCCGCGTCCGCCAGCACTACGCTCATGAATCTACATGTTTAGGGTCTGTCTTTGGCTTTAACCCGCACCGAACCGACAGTCAGGTTGGATAGGGCGATCCTTTAAGTTTGAACCTAAATGATTAAGGCAATCATTTAAGCGAACCCATATGCGTGCGCTTCAACTCGTCTAACCCACTATGGGTAAAGGGCAGAGGAGTAAGCAGGGTTTAAGCTGCTAGAGCGTAAGTTTCGTCGTTTGCGACTATAACAATATATGTTTGATTAACGAGAGGACATATACTCTCGACATGCATCATTGAGTTTCATCACCAGCGTCGAAGCCAGAACATCCCCAATTGAACGAGTAATTATATAGACATTTTTCATCGAGCACAAGCCAAGTAAGCCGGCTCTTACATTAGGTAACATATTAATATAGATAACTAATTTTACCAAACCCCTTACCCATAAAAAAAGACAGCCTAAGCTGTCTTTTTTTGATCTCTACAACCAAAAGCGGTAGATAACTATCAAAGTAAGAATAGGTGAGGGCGCTTGGCTCTCAGCTATAAATTACTCTGCGTCTTCTTCAGCTTCTTGTTGTGCTGCTTCTACATCACCATCTTCAGAAAGAATAGTAACTAGGATGCTAGCAAAGATATCGTGGTGTAGTTGGATGTCAACGTTGTATTCACCTACTTGACGTAAAGTACCTTCAGGTAGCTTAACTTCAGCGCGATCCACTTCAAGACCAGATTTGGTAAGGGCATCAGCGATATCGCGAGTACCGATAGAACCAAATAGTTTACCATCTTCACCAGATTTAGCGCGCATGATAACGTTAACGTCAGTTAAAGCTTCAGCACGTTTGTTAGCAGCTGCTAACTCTTCAGCTTCAATTGCTTCAAGCTCAGCACGACGTGCTTCGAACTTCTCAACGTTAGCTGGTGTGGCAGGTAGAGCTTTACCTTGTGGGATAAGATAGTTACGACCGTAACCTGATTTTACATCCACAGTTTCGCCAAGTTTACCAAGGTTGACGATACGCTGTAATAAAATAACTTGCATGAGTCACTCCTAAGTTGGCTTACTGATGATTGTCAGTGTATGGTAGCAATGCTAAGTAACGAGCTTGTTTGATAGCAGTGGCTAATTGACGCTGATATTTGTTAGACGTACCAGTGATACGGCTAGGAACAATTTTACCATTGTCACTGATGTATTGTTTTAGTAGCTCAACATCTTTATAGTCGATGTGAGTAATACCTTCAGCGGTAAAACGGCAAAATTTGCGACGGCGATAAAAACGTGCCATGGATCTTCTCCTTAAATGAGCTTAAATTATTCGTCAGAATCGTCGTTAGACTCATCATCCTGATCGTTGTCAAAGTTTTCGCTACGTGGAGCTTTACGGGCACGCTTCTCATCAGCACTTTTTGCTAATTGTGAAGGTTCAGTAATAGCGTCGTCACGACGAACAACTAAGCTACGGATGATAGCGTCGTTGTAACGGAATAGCTCTTCAAGCTCTTCTAGAGTTGCACCATCACACTCGATGTTGAATAAAACATAGTGTGCTTTATGGATTTTGTTAATTGGGTAAGCCAATTGACGACGGCCCCAATCTTCAAGACGATGAACCATACCATTGTTGTCTTGAACTAATTTGATATATCGCTCAACCATTCCGACTACTTGGTCGCTTTGGTCAGGGTGTACGATAAGCACCACTTCGTAATGTCGCATTTAAGACTCCTTACGGATTAGTAGCCATTGACCCCATGTCAACAGCAAGGAGATTTATAGCAAAGACAGATAATAAAAATAAAAGTAACCATCTACAATAAAATAATTTTTAGGATAAAGGCTGTATAATTAAAGCCCTTTCAAAATTACTTGTTGCTATAAAGCGGCGGATTATAACAGTTATTGGCGATATTAACAAGCTTTGTATCAAATGGTTTCAATCCTCAATAACTGATTGAGCGAAGGGGTAAAAATGTTTAGAGTAGCCTGCTACTATGATTACCTTTGAAAAACTTTATAAAATCAGCAAAAGCTGTGCGCGTTACAAGAAGCGTTATCAAATAGGTACTAAGTTATGAAACGTAAAGCCATAATTATAGGCGCAACTGGACTGGTTGGTAAGCAACTGGTAAACCACCTAAGTTTAATGTATGACAGCTTGATCATCGTGGCCAGAAAGCCACCAAAGCGCATGTCTGCAGAAATGCAGTTTTATCAATTGGGCGATTTTACCAACTTACAAGAAATCATGGCCAGTATCGCCATTGGCTCAGATACAGATGCTTTTACCTGTTTGGGCAGCACCAAAAAACAGGCCGGTGGTGAAGAGGCCTTTAGACGCATTGATTATGAATACAATTTCGAATTTGCCAAAGTGTGCCGCGAAAAAGGAGTACAGCGCTTCTTTTTATTGTCCGCTCTTGGAGCAGATGTCAAAAGCCGCTTTTTTTATAACCGTGTTAAAGGCGAGCTTGAGCAAGCAGTAAGCGAGCTGGGTTTTAATGAATTGGTCATCTTCCAGCCGTCTTTACTACTTGGCAAACACAAAGGGCGCGTACTTGAAAATACCGCTCAAAGTATTTATAAGGTATTCTCGCCTTTGGTGCCTAAGACCATGAAGGCTCGTCCTATTGAGGCACAAAGAGTCGCCGCTGCTATGGCGGTAACCGCTCAAAACTTATATGAGCGCCATAGATTTATGGATGCCCAGACAGAGTCGCAAGTACATAAAGTAACCATTATAGACAATAAACAACTGCTTGCGATGACCCAATTAAAGTCTTAAGCTAAACACAAGGCTGTTTTTAGCTTAAAATCAAACTGGCTGATGTCTTAAGCCAAAAAGATGTGCAACCATAATACTATTTGAGGGAACAACCATGACTGAGATGACCAAAACCAACTTTGTGACCTGTGATTTGTTGGATGCCAATCCTGAAAGCCAGGTGTGCTTGCCTAATATTGAAGGCAAGTCTTTTTATAGTTTTGGGGGTAAGGACAGATTTTGTGGTGAGATTGTTACGGTTAAATGCTTTGAGGACAACAGCCGTGTTAAAGAGCTGCTAAATACGGATGGCCGAGATGCCAAGGGTGAGGGCAAAGTATTGGTGGTTGATGGCGGTGGCTCAATGCGCTGTGCACTACTTGGTGATATGATTGCCCAATCAGCCATTGATAATGGCTGGGCTGGCGTGATTGTTTATGGCTGCGTGCGTGATGTGGATGACATGGCACAAATGGATATCGGTGTCATGGCGCTTGGCTGTATTCCTCGTAAGTCCAACCGCCGCGGCGAAGGTCAGACGGATATCGAAATTCGTTTTGGTGATTTGACCTTAAATTCAGGCATGATTATCTACGCTGATAATAACGGCATTATTGCCAGTGATAAACCACTGATTGCCTAGTGTGCCTAGCCGCTTATTGTTTTATTTTTATTATCAGCGGTCTGAGCGCTGTTTAAGATGTCAGCTATCAAGTATCTACATATAAGACAGACCGGATATAAGACAGACCGGTAAATGATCGCTGAAATTGACCATTCAACTTTCACTATCTAAAGCTTAGAAGCTTGTCACAGATGTCGTTGATAACCTATCGCCATATCAAATCAATACGCTTTAGATAGTGCAAGACAATCGTAACCGGTGGTACGCCTGTATCACTGTTAAAGACTATATGGATTGGGTATCAAAAATTGGTTGTTGCCATTTTTGTTCGTATAATAACGGCCTTCCTACTTAGTTTTAGCACACTGGCCTTTGATAAGGATACATACTACACCGTTATGCCTAAATTTATTGAGCACCCTTTAACCGATATTTTTACCCCCACCAACGAGCAGTTATTTCCTATCGATAAGGCGCAAAAGCGCTGGCTTTATCCGGCTTATGCAGCAGCAGGCAGCTTATGGCTGGCCAGTTTAAGTGATTGTCCTGTGGCCAATGTCGCCAATAGACTCAAGGTGGTCGTCACCAAAGATCAAAACCAGCTCAACCAGATCGAGACAGAATTGGCGTTTTGCGGTGTCGATGCTTATGTGTTTCCTGATTGGGAGACACTGACCTATGATGAGCTGTCACCGCATCAAGATATTGTCAGTGAGCGTATCAATCTATTAACCGATATGCCAAAGCAGGGCATTTTACTGATTAGTATTCAGACGCTGATGCAGCGTATGGCGCCGCCAAGCTGGCTGATTGGTCAGCATTTTGATTTAAGCGTTGGTGATATTTTTGACATCAATCAACAACGAGAGATGCTCGCCGCAGCCGGCTATCGGGCGGTGGATAATGTGTTTGAACCCGGTGAATTTGCGGTGCGCGGTAGTGTGATTGATATCTTCGCCATGGGTCAGCCGTTTCCTCTACGCTTGGATTTGTTTGATAATGAAATTGAGACCATTCGATTTTTTAACCCGCAGACTCAGCGCACACTGTCTACTCAGACCTTGATGGATCTGGTTGCAGGCCGTGCCGATGCCAATAGTGCCAATCAGCATGATTTAACGGTTGAATCCTTATCTCTACTGCATAAGCTGCCTGATGTGTCTAAGCCAATCACTCAGTTTCAGATCTTGCCGGCCAAAGAGTTTCCGCTAGATGAGGGCAAAGAGACCTTCCGTAATAACTTTGCAGCCATGTTCCCCAATGTCAGTAGCCGCAGGTTTGAGCTACACAAAGACGTAATGGCAGGCATTGCCAGTAGTGGTCTGGAGTACTACCAGCCATTATTTTTTGAAATAGAGGATTGGTCACAAAATGGCCATTTATTCTCCTATTTTCCCAAAGATACCCTGTTTATTATCGATGAAAATACGGCTGAGGCGCAGGCTGACTATTGGTCACAGATTCAGCGCCGTTATGAAGAGCGCCGTCATGATATCGATAAGCCAATTGTAGACCCTACATTGCTTTATTTACCAAGCAATAGCTTAAATGAGATGCTCAATGCGTATCCACGCGTTATCTTAAGCCAAAGTGACTTAGCAGCTGCCGATAATACTCAAAGCGGTAAGGTAAAACTGCCGGCACTGATGCCGCCTGAGCTGCCGGTCAGTCATCAAAAAGCTGAGCCTTTATTAGAGCTTTTAAATTATGCCAGTGCCGGGTGGGATGACAACACCACTGAGGCGGCTTTAGCGCGCCCAATCCTAGTGGTGGCCGAGACTGCTGGCCGACGTGAGATTTTACTTGAGCTATTTCGCGGCAAGCTTAATGTGCAGACCTTTGATAGCTTACAGCAGTTTTTAGGCAGTGAGTTGTATCAGCAATCATTGATTAAAAACACCGCATCCGCTAGCAACACTAAGCCAACGGTGGGTCTGACCATTGCGCCTATTGAGCGCGGCGCAGTGATTGATCAGCATTTATCCATTATCAGTGAAACTCAACTGTTTGGTCGTCAAGTGCTACAAACCCGTCGTCGCCGCCAAAGCGATGTGTCCGAAGAGTTCTTAGTAAAAAGTGTCACCGAATTAACGGAAGGCAGTCCGGTGGTGCACATTGACCAAGGTATTGGTCGTTATCATGGTCTAATCACTCTAGACATCGGTGAAGGTGAGCAAGAATTTATTCATCTAAAATATGCCGATGATGCCAGTATCTATGTGCCCGTGGCCAATCTACAGCTGATTAGTCGTTATAGTGGCGGTGATCCAGCACTTGCGCCTTTGCATAAGATTGGTAGCGGTAAATGGGATAAGGCCAAACAAAAAGCACTGGAGCAAATCCACGATGTGGCGGCTGAGCTGCTTAATATGCAGGCGCGCCGTCAGGCCAAAGAGGGTATCCACTTCAAGGTGGAAACGGCTCAGTATGAGCTGTTCGCCAGCCAGTTTGCCTTTGAAGAGACCCCCGATCAGGCCAATGCCATCGATGCGGTGATGCATGATATGAAGCAGAACAAGCCGATGGATCGCCTGATTTGCGGTGATGTGGGCTTTGGTAAAACAGAGGTGGCCATGCGCGCGGCCTTTATTGCGGTAAATAGTGGCTATCAAGTGGCGGTACTGGTGCCGACTACCTTGCTGGCAGGACAGCATGAAGACAACTTTAAAGACCGCTTTGCTGATTGGCCCATTCGAGTGGAGACGCTTTCTCGCTTTGGTGGCAAAAAATACCAAGATCAAGTGCTAGAGGATCTAGCAGCAGGCAAAGTAGATATTGTTATTGGCACCCATAAGCTGCTACAAAAAGACGTGAAATTTGCCAATTTAGGCTTAATGATTGTCGATGAAGAGCACCGCTTTGGGGTACGTCACAAGGAGCGAATTAAAGCCATTCAAAGCGATGTTGATAGCTTGTCTATGACTGCCACGCCTATTCCGCGTACGCTCAATATGGCATTGACCGGTATGCGTGACATGTCGATTATTGCCACTCCGCCGGCGCGCCGCTTGTCGATTAAGACCTTCGTGATGCAAAAGACAAATCAGCTCATGAAAGAGGCTATTTTGCGTGAACTGCTGCGTGGCGGTCAGGTGTACCTGCTGCATAATGATGTCGCTAGCATCGAGCGTATGGCAGAAAATATCCGGGAGCTTGTACCAGAGGCTCGAGTCGGTGTTGCGCATGGTCAGATGAATGAGCGTGGTCTTGAGCAGGTGATGCAGCAGTTTTATCACAAAAAATTCAACGTGCTGGTCTGCACCACCATTATTGAGACTGGTATTGACGTGCCCAATGCCAATACCATTATCATCGAGCGCGCCGATAAATTTGGTTTAGCGCAGCTGCATCAGCTACGTGGCCGAGTAGGGCGTAGTCACCATCAGGCTTACTGTTATCTTCTAGTGCCTTCGGTAAAAGGCCTAAAAGGCGATGCCAAAAAGCGCTTAACTGCCATTGAGCGTGCCAATACCTTGGGCGCAGGCTTTATGCTGGCCAGTGAGGACTTGGAGATTCGCGGCGCTGGCGAGATACTGGGTAAACAGCAAAGCGGTAACATGCAGGCCATTGGTTTTAGTCTGTACATGGACATGCTAGAGCGGGCAACCAAAGCCATTAAAGCGGGCAAAGAGCCGGATTTAAACACGCCGCTGTCGTTGACCAGTGATATTAATCTTCACAGCTCCGCGCTGATACCTGAAGATTACGTCAATGATGTGCCGCAGCGTTTGTTGTTTTATAAACGTATCAGTAATGCCGAAGACAAAGAGGTGCTTACTGACATTCGTACCGAAATGATTGATCGCTTTGGTGCGCTGCCTGATCAGACCAAGCAGCTGTTTGCGATTCATCAGCTGCGGGTATTGGCTGAGCCTTTGGCGATTTATAAGATTGATGCGACCAGCAACAGCGTTATCCTAGAGTTTGCCCCAGACACACCAGTTGAAGCACTAGCGATTATTCAGCTTATTCAGTCTGATGGTAATCGCTACCGTATGAATGGTGCCTCAGGTATCCGCTATACCAACCCGGATAAGCTTGACACGCCAGCCAAGCGAGTAGAAGTAGTGCGTGAACTGCTCAATCACTTTACCCGTCATGTTAAGGACAAAGCGGCTCAGTAGTCGCTATTTTGCTAAGTGCGCTTAATTGTGCTTAAGTGCGCGCTGGTAAACAGTAGCCGTTATCACCGGTTGTGCTTATACAATGGGTGACAAAATAGCGGGGTCATAAAATCGTCATCATTGCTTAATGAGTTTGTCATCTAGGGCGGGTATCTTGTAGTTATTGAACAGATAACAACAAACTAAATGACAAACCACCCAAGAAACTAAATGACAAACCACCCAAGCTTAGGAGGACGAGAATGACCTTATTTAATGTTTTATCAAACAATCTGTCAAACGCTGCAACCGTGTGCTTAGCAGCAGATTTAGAAGAGCTTCAGGTACCCGACTGGTTCGATGATGACGTTGAAGATGCTATGGAGATGTAATCGGCTGTAGCGCGGCATAGTAAGCTTACGATAATAACAACGGCACAATAACAATAATAAGATTTTAGGGATGAATGCTTTTTTAGCAGGATGCTGATTATAAAAATAACAGCAAGTAGCGACTTGTGTATCTCGCTCAAGGTCGATGGGTTGGTTGGTTTTGCTGGCTTGAGTCAGTCAGCTGGTAAACAGTAGGTGACCCCATCTTGATGCATAAAACAGTCTTGAGCTCTCAAGGCTTTTTTTTTGGTTAAAGATTAATGGTTATGCACTAAGCATCAAGTGAATCATCAAGTGAATCATCAAGTCATGATGCACCGGCATTGGCTAATGAAATCTAAGCAAAGTTGGCAAAAATATTAAACATGGTGTTGCATCTATAATATCGGGGCAATACCTGATAAAATATCGAACTGCAGAATCATTAAAATAAATAAGAGAGCCAATATGTTTCAACTTCATCCAACGCTTGCTAAAGATTCGTTTTTAGTTGGAGATTTCCCGCTATCAACTTGTCGTCTAATTAATGACTGCCAGTTTCCTTGGTTGATTTTGGTACCTAGAGTGGCGGGCGTACAAGAGATTTATGAATTATCTCCAGCCGACCAAGCACAATTTTTGCGTGAGTCCAGCTGGTTATCTAGTCAAATGGCCAAAACCTTTAATGCGGACAAAATGAATGTGGCTGCTTTAGGCAACCAAGTCCCACAGCTGCACTTTCATCACATTGTACGTTATCAAAATGATTTGGCTTGGCCAAACCCAGTTTGGGGGACGCCAGCAGTACCTTATACCCAAGAGGTGTATTTGGCCATGCAGCAGACACTTATGATGGCGCTCAGAGGCCACAATCAGATGCCCTTTGATTGGCAAATGCAGTAAGCTTTTATAAATTTATCGTGATAAAAAAAGACACCACATTTAATGCGGTGTCTTTTTTTATGGCGATAGTTTTAGATGACACAGTTCGCTGTAATGGATGGCTTAATGGTTCTCTTTTGCGTGGTTTAGCGTGTATTTTGGAATTTCCACTACCAGGTCGGTATCATCAACCTGTACCTGACAAGACAAGCGAGAGTCAGGCTCTAAGCCCCAAGCTCTATCTAGCAAGTCAGCTTCGATATCATCCATCTCCTCTAAGCTGTTAAAGCCTTTGCGTACAATAACGTGGCAAGTGGTACATGCCTTAGACATCTCACACGCATGCTCAATTTTGAAGCCTTTTTCAAGAAGACCCTTACAAAGGTTCACACCGCTTTCTAATTCAACTTCCGCACCCTCAGGGCAGATTTCGTGATGCGGCAGTAAGGTAATTTTTGGCATAAGATTTTCCAATAGGTATTTTTAATAAAGTCAGATTTGTATCGATTAGAATATGAATCACTGGGCCTAGGGTCTAGCAGCTGTTACCAAGATTCTGTGCTGGTGCCAGCAAGTGATTGCTTAACACTTTGATCCATAATTCGGGCGGCAAAGGTATCACTTAAAGGCTTTAACACGGCCTGTTTTGCCTCTACATCGGCTTTAAGTTGCTGCAGCTGTTCTGGCTCAGCATTCAAGCTAGAGGACACCTGATTTAGAGAGTCACTTAGTGCGCTCATGGCTTGTTGTAAGTCAGTCACCTCAGTGTCAGACAATAAAGCCCCAAACTCTTGTAGAGCAGACTGTAACGCCAACACTTCACGCTCAGCTTCTACTTTGGCTTCAATAAGACTGCGAGATAACTTATCTTGAGCGGCATTTTCAAAGCCTGCACGCAGCAGTTGTTCTTGCTGCTCATCGCTTAAACCATACGATGGGGTGATTTTGATATCGCTCTTAACCCCAGAGGTCGCTTCAAAAGCGCTGACTGATAGTTGTCCGTTGGCATCGATGTCAAAGGTGACTTCAATGCGGGCAAGCCCTGCTTTCATGGGCGGTATACCATATAATTCAAAGCGGCCCAATGAGCGGCAGTGCTCAACCGTATCACGCTCGCCTTGTACCACATGTACTACCATGCCAGTTTGGCCATCTTGATAGGTAGTGAAGGTCTGTTTTTTGGCCACAGGAATGGGGGTATTACGTGGAATAACCACCTCTACCAAGCCGCCCATGGTCTCAAGGCCTAAAGACAGTGGGGTGACATCAAGCAATAACACGTTGTTTGACTTGTCTTTTTTAATCAGCTGATCGGCCACTTGCGCCGCACCCAATGCCACTACTTCATCAGGGTTGAGATGAGATAAAGGGGTTTTGTTAAAAAATTGCTCAACCGCTTGCTGTACTACTGGCATACGCGTCGAGCCACCGACCAAGATAATCTCATCTAGTTGCTCAATGCTTACGCCGGCATCACGCATAACTTGCTCACAAGTGGCCAACGTACGGCGAGTGATGGGCTCGACGATTTGGATCAAGTCTACAGCGGTTAATGTGCCTGACCAATCGATGTCAGCGATATCAATACTCACATCAACACGATCACGATGCGTAAGCGCTTGTTTAAAGCCTTCTGCCTGACGTGCAATATGGGTGCGCTGCTGGGCGGTTAAGTCTTTTGGGTTTAGATTGGCCTGTTTTAACAGCCAGCCCATAATTTGGCGATCCATATCATCGCCGCCCAAGGCGCTGTTACCGCCTGTGGCCAGCACCTCAAACACGCCCTCATTCATCTTAAGCAAAGACACATCAAATGTGCCACCGCCAAGATCATAAATCAAAAACAGACGCTCTTGTTGGGCCTCATCGTTTGAGCCGGCAGCACGGTCTAAGCCGTAAGCTACGGCAGCAGCGGTAGGCTCATTTAATAATCTAAGCACCTTCAGACCGGCCAATTGAGCAGCATCTTTTGTCGCTTGGCGCTGAGCTTCATCGAAGTAGGCAGGCACGGTAATCACTGCACCTTGAATACTATCGTCTGGTAGAGCACGCTGAGCCCGATCTTTTAGGGTGCGAAGGATGTCGGCCGAAACTTCAACAGGGGACACATTGCCCTGCTCAGTCACAAACGAGGGCATAGCATCTGCGCTAGTCTCGCTTGATTTGAGCTGATACGGATGTGAGAACTTAATGTCTTTAACACTACGGCCCATAAAGCGCTTGGCTGAGATGATGGTGTTAACGGGATCGGTCTCAAAATAAGACAGCGCCTCGCTACCGACGATAGGGGCGTTAGTATCATTAGCAGTACCGTAATAAACCACCGAAGGCAGTAAGTTGTCTTTGGTCTTAGCATCAGCGGTTTCAAGAAGTGCTGCCTTACCTGAGCGTACCACAGCGACCATAGAACGCGTTGTGCCTAAGTCGATACCTAGAGCATATTTATGTTCATGCGGCTTTGCGCTTTGGTTGGGTTCAGCAATTTGTAATAAGGACATAACACACTCAATTTATTTATAGCAAATGATAAAAGAATTTAAAATAACACAGTCGGTACGATCATGATAAAAAAATAAGACGCTCAGTAAATACGTAGATGATGTTACAGATATAAGTCATCATCATCTGGCTGACGCTGGCTGTTATCTACCGCTGTGTCCATATCTTTTTTTAGCTTGACCAAAAACTTAAGCTTTTGAGTCGCATCCATCGCCATTGGCCAGTCATGATGGTCATAAGCTTGGATAAAACGCTGAGATTGGGTAGCAATGCGATCATCTGCGGTAACTTTGAGCTGCTCAATACGTAGCAAATCTGTGTTAGCTTCGGAATCATCTAAGGCCATACGCATGTCCATCGCGTCATCTAAAAAATCCAAATCAGCAATAGAATGATCGGTATTAAGCTCTTGACCGGACAGCTCTAATAGATAATTGGCTCGGCTATCAGGGTGTAGCAGGATGTCATAAGCATGGTTGATAACCGCAGAGTTTTGCTCTGATGAGGCTTTATCTAAAGCGCTAAGCTTGTCAGGATGGAACTGGCTTTGTAGTTGCCTTAAGCGTTCACTAAGCTTGTTAGTATCGATGTCAAAAGCAACAGGCAGCTCAAATAAAGCGAAGAAGTTGGCAAAAGTAGGGGCAGTATCAGACATAGGATTAGGATGCTTACTGTGGGTTGAGGCGAATTATACTGGTTTAAAAGCTCAAAGCTGACGAGCAAGGTCGTCAGCAAGGGCTCAAACTCAGTCACTAACTATAAGATAAGTGCTGGTACTATAAGACAGTGATTAATCAGTATAAAGTAATCAATCAACAATCAATATAAGCATGAAGACTTAAAGGTATTCATACTAAACGGTAAAGGACTCACCACAGCCACATTCGCCTTTTTGATTAGGGTTGGTGAATTTGAAGCCCTCGTTTAGACCTTCAGTCACATAATCCATTAATAGTCCATCTAGATATACCATGCTCTTTGGATCAACAAAGATATTAACTCCGTTGCTTTCAAACTTCTCATCGCTTGAATCGGGATCATCAACAAATTCTAACACGTAGGCCAGTCCTGAGCATCCAGCGGTGCGAATAGCCACACGAATGCCTTCACCATGACCACGGTTATCTAGATAATCTTTTACGTGTTTGGCAGCACGTTCGGTCAGTTCAATCATTAAGACTTTCCTAATGTTAAAAATTTTATTATTGGTTCTCAACGTTAATGGGGATAATCCATCAAGCTTCAAGCCATCACCTTGTCACAGCATTGTGCCTAACAAGGTGATGAATGATACGCTTTAAGTGGTCGCTAACTTAAGCTTCCACTGTGCCGCTTTTGGCGCGATAATCTTCAATCGCCGCTTTAATAGCGTCTTCTGCCAGTACTGAGCAGTGAACTTTTACTGGGGGTAGGGCAAGCTCTTCTGCGATGTGCTTGTTTTTGATCTCAGAGGCTTGGTCTAACGTTTTACCTTTAAGCCATTCAGTGACCAATGAGCTTGAGGCAATTGCTGAGCCGCAACCATAAGTTTTAAAGCGAGCATCTTCAATGATACCGTCATCACCAACTTGGATTTGTAGACGCATAACGTCACCACAAGCTGGGGCACCAACCATACCAGTACCTACGTTCTTAGCGTCTTTGTCCAAATTACCAACGTTACGCGGATTTTCATAATGGTCAATTACTTGATTACTATAAGCCATGGTGTTTCTCCTGGGGTTTAACCTAGATAAATAAGGGAACAGTATTCAATCAATACTGTCTAAAAGGGTCGTACATAGCACATTTACTGTCCTAAAGCGGACTCAGTAAAATGGCGGTTATGCTTAGTGTTCAGTCCACTCTACAGAGGTTAGATCCACACCGTCTTTATACATATCCCATAAGGGTGATAAATCTCTTAGCTTATCTACGGCTTCATGAATCTGAGCTAGGATGATATCGATGTCTTCTTCGGTGGTGTAGCGGCCGAAGCTAAAGCGAATTGAGCTGTGTGCCAACTCATCAGGACGACCGATAGCTCGTAGTACATAAGAGGGTTCTAACGTCGCTGATGTACAAGCAGAGCCTGAAGAGACAGCCATATCTTTTAGGGACATCATTAATGACTCACCTTCAACGAAGTTAAAGCTGATATTGACAATGTTTGGTACGCTGTTATCAGAGTCACCGTTTAAATAAATCTCTTCGATGTCTTGGACGCCTGCCCATAATTTGTCACGCAGCTTTTGTGCATGTGCGCGATCTTGCTCTAAGCGCTCAGCGGCAATAGCAAAGGCTTCACCCATACCAACGATTTGATGCGTCGCCAACGTACCTGAACGCATACCACGCTCATGGCCACCGCCATGCTGCTCAGCACGTAAACGAATGCGTGGCTTACGGCGAACATATAAAGCGCCGATACCTTTAGGACCATAAATTTTGTGACCTGAGAAGCTCATTAGATCAATTTTTAGCGCTTCAAGATCAATTTCAACTTTACCTGCAGCTTGTGCCGCATCCACGTGGAATACTACGCCAGCTTCACGAGTGATCTCACCGATGGCCTTGACATCAGTGACCGTGCCAAGCTCATTATTCACCATCATAAGAGATACTAAAATAGTATCTTCACGAAGCGCATCTTTTACCTGCTCAGGCAAAATAAGACCAGTGCTAGGCTGAGGCTCGATATAAGTAATTTCATAGCCTTCTTGCTCAAGCTGACGGCACGTATCTAGTACCGCTTTGTGCTCAATTTTACTGGTGATAATGTGTTTACCGCGGCCTTCATAGAAATGAGCGGCGCCTTTAATGGCCAAGTTGTCTGATTCAGTAGCCCCTGAGGTGAATACGATTTCACGAGGATCAGCATTAACCAGATCAGCGATTTGCTGACGCGCATTTTCTACAGCTTCCTCTGCTTGCCAACCATAACCATGTGATCGAGAAGCGGGGTTACCGAACATGCCATCAAAGGTCATATACTCGGTCATTTTTTTGGCCACTTGCGGATCTACAGGGGTAGTTGCTGCATAGTCAAGATAGATAGGGCGGTTCAAGTTACTCATGCTGGATTAACCTCACTGGCTGAGAATATCATATTAGGATTTGAATGAGATGTGGTGCTTTCTGTCGCCACATCATAAATAAGTTGTTGACGGTCTGAGACGTCTTTTACATTTTCCATCTGTAGTAATTGTTCTAATGAGATGTTTTTTAGATACTGTTCAATATGCTTAGATAAGGCACACCATAAATCATGGGTGAGACACATAGCGCCGCCCTGACAGTTGCCTTGGCCACCACACTGCATGGCATTCACAGACTCATCTACCGCGGTAATGATGGTCATTACGTCGATATCGGCCAATGGCTTTGCTAGATGATAGCCTCCAGAGGCGCCTCGAGTACTGGTCACTAATCCTGCTTTTCTTAACTTAGAGAATAACTGCTCCAAATAAGAAATGGATATAGATTGGCGCTTTGCTATGTCTGATAAAGAGACAGCATTTGTTGAGTCGCCATCTTGAATAGCCAGATCTAGTAGCGCGGTAACGGCGTATCTACCTCGAGTTGTTAAACGCATTCAATGCCTCCACGATGTCGCTATAAGTTGATATGATGCCTATTATAGTTAATCCCGAGTAAACTAGTCAAGATTAATCGGTGAGTAATTTGTAAGGCAAACTCTCAGCCTTATACACTGAGAGCCACATCCACCATAAAATAGCGTCCTCAAAGCCAAGCCTTATGAAGGTCGAAGCCAAGCATTACCACAGAGCATTGGCCGATAGGGCATGGGTATAGCCTACTGTCACAAAGCGCCTTGATAGCAACAAGCGATTAGCGCAAACAAAAAGTCATGATAACAACATACAGCGTAGTGGCTTCACATACCGACATGGTAAAGCCTTATTAGATACTAGGGGCAAAGCTTATAAAAACAAGGCCATAGCTTTAATAAAAGCGGGCAAAACCGTCATAAAAAATGCGTGCATAGTATAGCAAAGATAGGCCATGAAACGGCTAATAAAATACAGGTATAAAGCAGATGATGACAGAGGCTATAAACTTAGGGAGGTGGCGGCGTAGGCTCTAAACATATCGGTTATCAATACACCAAAAAAAACCCTTAAATGAAGACATTTAAAGGTTTAAATATACCAATAAGTGATAATACGGTGACTTGGGTATGAGTCAATTATTGAGTCAGCCAGCCAATGACTGAGGCAACTGCAATTAATGACGCCACAATTAACGCAATTAATGTGGTTTTTTGTTTGCTATGAGCCTCTTTTAAGCTGACTTCAAGTTCGCGGTTGCGCATGCTTAATATATTTAGCTGCTGCTGCTGCTCTTCAATGCGCGCTTTATAATCAGGCTTATTAGCATTGTCCGCATCGTCTTTTTTGCCGCGGCCCTTGTCTTTGCCTTTCACCGTTTTAATAATGCCTTGGAATAAGCTGGCCACACCCAGTTGTAATAGGAAGTGACGTACTTCGGTCACTGTCTCAGTACCGCCGCGCATAGTCAGCTTATTGATTTGAGTGGCATCATTGCTAATGAATGAATTGATCAGTTGGTGAGAGTAGGCATTAATAACCACATCTGGCTCTGAGACAGAGGCGGGTAGGTTGCTATCTAACAAAACGCCTTTGGTAGTAAAGGTGGCATAGAATTGGGTGTGGGGTAAATAGCTGCGCACACACACCACAGTGTTTTTTTGAGCCAAAGGATAAACAGCTTTGCGTAGGTTCGGGTCGAATCTTAATACCAGAGTAATGGCGGACTCTGCCAGTACCAGTACGACATTAAGTAAAGAGTTTGATATTGAATTTTGACTCATACTAAACCTATTTAAGTGTTAAAAAGTAAGCGCTTTATCTAAGCTGTTAACCCTAGTGTACTTATTATGGAGAGCCCTCGCTATTAAAATACTTGGAATTTTAATGACTAAAAGGGTTAAATGAAGTAAATAATAGCATAATGCGGCCAATGCGCCATAGGCATCCCTTATTTATGTCATTTAAATCTGTAACTGCTGTGTGGTTTTTGCAAAAGCAAAGTGGTGATATTAGCGCTCTTGGTTTATTTGTGTAAAATAGAGGCGCAAACGGGGCTAAAATATACGATAGCACTTGAAAACACAGTGGTTTGCAGGTATAAAGTCACTAGAAAGTGGTGTCACAAGGTGTATTAAGTGGGTTATTGGCCAATTATATGTAAATTTACTTGCACATTTTTAAACCCCTTGTTATAACTGCATTTAACAACCACCACGTCAAAAAATACTAGCAGTAAAAACGGTGCATTTTTTTGCGCTATGGTGTAGTATTTAAGGGCTTGGTTATTGCTTATTTAGTTTTTAAGCGATAGAATTTACCCCCGAATTTAAATCTATTTTAAAGGAATTCTCTATGAATAAATCAGAATTAGTAGATAGCATTGCTGAGAAAAGCGGTCTTAACAAAACTCAAGCTGCTGACGCTCTAAATGCTATGATGGAAAGTGTTGGTGAAGCGCTAGAAAACAATGACACTATTTCATTGGTTGGTTTTGGTACATTCAGTGTGAAAGACCGCAAAGCACGCACTGGCCGCAATCCTAAGACAGGTGATGAGCTACAAATTCCAGCAAGCCGTGTACCACACTTTAAAGCAGGTAAAGGCCTTAAAGATCGTTTAAACTAAGCCGAATGAGCGCTAAGTTAAGCGAGCACGATGTCTCTTTGTAGACAATAACGCACCTTAGGGTGCGTTTTTTTTGTGTCAGCTGTTATTTTCACGTATGATATTGCGTTAAACTTTTATTAACCTATGACTGATATGTACTATGGAATCGATACGTAATTTTCTCCAAAGTTGGCCCGGAAGAATCTTCTTAATGCTGTGTTTATCACCATTGGTGATATTGGGGCTAGAGAGCTACTTTAGTGGGGCATCGAGTGTCAATGAAGTGGCTAAAGTGGGCGATCAAACCATTAGCCGTGCAGAATACCAAGATGGCCTAAATGGGCGCAGAAATGAGCTATTGCAAGGCGGGGTAGAGGCCAGTGCTATTAATACCCAAGCCTTAAATAGCGAAGTGCTCAAAGGCTTGATTAACCGTGCGCTGTTAAGAAACCAAACCGATCATTTGGGGATGCACGTATCCGATGCTGCGATTAATAATCTGTTATTACAAGATCCGCAGTATTTAGATGAAAATGGCCAGTTCTCAAACGACCGCTTTGCTTTTGCATTGCAGCAGCAGGGCATCACCAAAGATCAGCTGTTTGCCCAGTACCGTCAGCAGTTAAACCTAATGCAGCTTTATGCCAGTGTCGCTCAGACGGCTGTGTATCCTGAGTCGCAAATCCATGATCTACTGGCGCTGCAACTTGAGACGCGCGATGTGTGGGTGTATCGCCTACCTTGGGAGCAGTTCAAAGATAAGGTGAGCGTATCTGACAAAGAAATCTCTGATTATTATAACGAGAATAAAAGCAAGCTAAATAGCCGAGCTATGGTAGATTTGGCTTATGTGAGCCTAGATCCGAGCAAGCTGCCTGTCGAAAAAGTCACTCAAGCTGAGCTACAAGCGCAATATGATGATTATAAAGCACGTTTTGTGGGTAACTCCAAGCAAAAGGTAAGCCAGATTCTAGTGACTGGCAGTAAGGCTGAGGCGACCATGCAGCAAATTGAGCAACGTCTGAAAAAAGGCGAAAGCTTTGCAGCTATTGCCAAAGAGCTGTCAGAGGATCCGGTGAGTGCTGCCAAAGGGGGTGATATTGGCACCTTTAATGCAGACGCCTTCGGTGCAGATGGTCAAAAAGTAGCTCAAGCTTTATCAGGTCTAGAAAAAGGTGAGGTATCGGCTCCAGTAAAAACCAGCTTCGGTTATCAGCTGTTTAAAGTGACCGATAAAAGCGGTGAGAGCGTACCGAGTTTAGACAGTATGCGTGACGAGCTGACCGCACAAGCTCAACGTCAAAAGCGCGAGCAATTGATTGCTGATAAAATCACCAGTATTAATGACATGGCCACAGATGGTGTGGGTATTGAAGATATCGCCCAGCAAGAGGGCTTGACTGTCCACAAAATCAAAAACTACACCAAGCTTAATAACAATACTGAGCTTAACCAGCCTGTGGTTATTGAAGCGGCCTTTGATGACTTTGCTTTACAAGAAGAGTCGGTCAGCCCAGGTATTAAAGTTAATACTGGCACAGTGTGGGTACAGCCTACCAATTACCGTCCTATTAAGCCGTTAACTTTGGCTCAAGCGAGTGCTCAGATTAAAGATACTTTGGTAAAACAAAAGGCAGCTCAGCAGGCGATGGCACAGGCCAAGCGTCTGAG
This sequence comes from Psychrobacter raelei, assembly GCF_022631235.3. Lineage (NCBI taxonomy): Bacteria > Pseudomonadati > Pseudomonadota > Gammaproteobacteria > Moraxellales > Moraxellaceae > Psychrobacter > Psychrobacter raelei. The sequence continues at coordinate 2,045,803 of NZ_CP093310.2, read as the reverse complement.
CGAAACGGTAAATAACAGTGGTATGTCAGCGGCAAAAGTGCCCTTTAAAGCCTTAGGCACTATAAACCGCCAAAACCCACAGCTAAGTATGGATGAAAAAGCCATTGCCTTTAGTAAAAACACGCCTGCTGGCAAACAAGTGGCTGTTGCTGAAAAAACCAGCAGTGGGGCAACTGTACTGGTGATGGGGCCAATCAGTAAAGCCTCTATCAAGGACGTGCCTGCTGCTGAGCTGTCGCAGGCCATGTTCGATATGAGAAGTATCCGTGGTCAAGAACACTTTAGTGATTACTTAGAGTACTTACGCGGCGCCACTAAGATTGAGAAAAATGAGGCAGTGATTAAAGAGATTGGTGGAATTTAACGTCTTATCTGCTATCACATCACTGCTCAGCTTATACCCAATCTTAAACGACGCATAAAAAAAGACCGCCTCACTGAGGCGGTCTTTTTTTATGGGCATCTATCAGATACACAAAGCTTGTTGCTTAGTGGCGGAAATGACGCATACCGGTGAAGACCATAGCGATACCATGCTCGTTCGCCGCAGCAATGGTTTCGTCATCACGAATAGAACCACCGGGTTGAATAATGGCTTTAATGCCTACTTCAGCAGCGTTATCGATACCATCACGGAATGGGAAGAAGGCATCTGAGGCCATAACCGCGCCTTGCGTTGCTAGGTTGGCATGCTCAGCTTTGATGGCTGCGATACGTGCTGAGTTCACACGGCTCATTTGGCCGGCACCAATACCGATGGTGCGCTGATCTTTACCATAAACAATGGCATTTGACTTAACATACTTGGCCACAGTCCAAGTGAACAATAAGTCATTTAACTGCTCAGCAGTAGGTTTTAGATCAGTCACCACTTGTAGGTCATCGGCAGTGATAAGACCCAAGTCTTGGTTTTGGATTAATAGACCGCCTGTGACACGTTTATAGTCAAATTGCGCGGCACGTTGATCAGGGCTTGGTAGCTCACCACAGGTTAAGACGCGTACGTTCTTTTTGGCGGCAGTAATGTCAAGCACACCTTGCTCAAGGCTTGGGGCAATGATCACTTCAGCGAACTGCGTATCTACAATCGCTTGCGCCGTTTGCTTAGTTAGGGGACGGTTAAAGGCAATGATACCGCCAAAAGATGACTCAGGATCTGTGCTAAACGCTGTTTTGTATGCTTGAGTCTGGTCAGCATTGATGGCCACACCGCAAGGGTTCGCGTGCTTCACAATCACACAGGCCGACTCGCTAAATGATTTGACACACTCTAAAGCGGCATCAGTATCAGCGATGTTGTTGTATGACAGCTCTTTGCCTTGATGCTGCTGAGCGGTAGAGATGCTGCCTTCACCTGAGCCATTGGCTTCTACATAAAATGCCGCTTTTTGATGTGGGTTTTCACCATAGCGCAAATCTTGAGCTTTTTGTAGTTGTACGTTGAACGTGCGAGCGAAGCTATCTGGCGCTTCAAATGACTCTAGGCGACTGCCTAAGAAGTTGGCAATCATGCCATCATAATGAGCGGTATGCTCAAACGCTTTTACTGCCAAATCAAAACGGGTTTTTTGAGAGATGCTGCCCGTGTCTTTTAGCTCTTGTAGCACCACATCATAGTCTGCAGGATTGGTTACGATGGCTACATGTTCGTGGTTTTTGGCCGCTGAGCGCACCATGGTTGGGCCACCGATATCGATGTTTTCAATCGCATCAGCTTTGGTCACATCAGGCTTTGCCACAGTTTGCGCAAAAGGATAAAGGTTGACCACGACTAAGTCGATAGGGCGAATACCATGTTCGCTCATAACCGCATCGTCTTGACCACGGCGACCAAGAATACCACCATGAATTTTTGGGTGTAAGGTTTTGACGCGGCCATCCATCATTTCGGCGAAGCCGGTATAGTCGGCCACTTCAGTCACAGCAATGCCGTTGTCAGACAGTAGGCGATACGTACCACCGGTAGATAATAGATCGTATCCTGCTTCGATGAGGCCTTTTGCAAAGCTTTCAATTTGTGATTTATCAGAAACAGAAATAAGAGCGTACGGCTTATCAGACATAGTTTTTCCCATAGTGTGGACAGTAAAAAGGGTGATGATATTCTGAGATTATCGTCAGGGTTTAGTAAAACACTTAATCTTTGCAAATTAAGCGAGGAAGTATATTAGAGCAATTTATTCAGTATGACAAAAAATTTGGCCTTAAAAGACAACGTTTGATAGGTTTTTATCACATCAAATCATACTGCTGCATTTTTTTTCTTAATGTGCCTCGATTGAGCCCCAAGATTTTTGCTGTTTTTGACTGATTGCCTTGGGTTTGTTTGAGGACCACTTGCAGTAAAGGTTTTTCTACTTCTTGCAAAATGGTTTGGTACAAGTTGGTCGTAGACTCGCCCTCTAATTCCACAAAATACTGCTCAACGGCTTGCTGAACATGATGACGTAGAGGAGCACGGTCTTGGGGGGCGTGAGAGTCAACGCCTTGTGGCTCAGGTGCTATCGAGCTCTGATTGTAATACTTGGCAGCATGGGCAGCACCACTACCAAAAGCGGGGGATGAGTTACTCATAGTTAAGTCTGTACAATGAAGGTTAAAAAGCGTGAGAGTGGTTAAATTTGCACAGCTGCTTACTTTTGCAGCTGTGCTTTTGATAGCTACTGGGCTGTGTTTTTAGCCTGTAAAGGTGCCTGATAAACGGTGCCAGTGCGAGTCATCATGATCATCACTTTTCTCATAAGAGTGGCGGGTATCTAGATTGAACCAAGGCTCATACGCGCGGACCATATCCTCAAGCTGCTCTGAGATAAGTCCGGCCAGCACGATACCCCCTTTCGGCTTAATTAAAGTGGCTAAATAGGGTGCCAATTCCATTAAAGGCTTGGCTAAGATATTGGCGGTAATGATATCCGCTTTGGGGATATCACCGGCAGCAAAGGCTTTGGCAAAATCCTCTGGCAGATACACCTCAAGAGCATGGGTGACATCATTACGCTCAGCGTTCTGCTTAGTGGCCAGTACCGCTTGTGGATCAATGTCTACGCTGTACACTTGCTTGGCGCCCAGTAATAAGGCGGCAATGCCTAAGATACCTGAGCCGCAGCCATAGTCGATAATGACTTTATCGCTTAAGTCTTGATCAGTGAGCCAATCTAAGCAAAGACGTGTGGTGGCGTGATAGCCAGTACCAAAAGCTAAGCCTGGATCCATCATGATATTTACCGCATCTGGATTGGGCGGGGTCATCCACTTGGGCACAATCCACAAGTTGTTGGTGCACTCAATAGGCACGTAATGCGACATCCATTCACGCTCCCAGTCTGTGTCTGCCAGTGCCGTGGTCCAAACACGTCGAGCGTTGACTTGAGCGGCCAAAGTCTGTGCCATAGACTCAATGTCTTGTGCCGTGTCGGCGGTAAATAGGCCGGTCAAAATAACTTCATCCCACAAAGGCGACTGACCTGGAAGTGGCTCAAATAACGGCTGGTCACCAGCATCTTCTAGGCTAATTGAAAGCGCACCTTCTTCTAATAATAAGCTCTCTGCCAAGTCAACGTCTTGTTTTGCACATTGTAGGTGCAGTTGTTGCCAATCCATAAGTGTCCTTAGATAAATCGGTTTAATAAAACGCTCTATTTTAGCTTGATAGCGTCTGTGTTGATAGGGGTTATCTTGAAAGAGCCGCTTTTGCCTCGTTTATAACCCGAGTATTGCCTTGGGCTTGGCCGGCGCGTAACACCACTTGCCACAAAGCCTGCTTTTGAGAAGCCGTTTTTGCCACGACCAGACCTCGGCGTGCCATCGCTTCTGCCTTTAGCGGTTGGTGTTGCTTAAGAGCAACTTGGCCTAAATAAAAATAAACTGCAGAAGATTGAGGCGCTAAGCGCTGAGCACGGGTGAAGGTGCTTTGGGCAGCAGACACTTGGCCTTGTCGCAATTGGGCCACACCGGTATCCATCAGCCTTTTAAATGCAGGAATGGTACTGCCATCTTGAGTAGAGGTGTTACTGCGCGCTGTATTTTGTGAGTTTTGGCGGGCCTGATCTAGTAATATTTGCTGCGTGGTTCGTGTCTCAGGCGGACGAACAATCACGACCGGCTCTCGCACTTGTACCGGTGTGCGCGGTGCCGGAGTCGGCTCGATGGGCGCCTCCAATACAGGCGCAGTTGTCTGCGCCTCCTGGGTTTCAGCAGTGCTTTGTACAGAAGATGATGGAGTGGTGTCTTCAGCTATGCGCTGATGATCAAAGTTGTTAGAGCCATCAGGATAGTCTGCGCTGTCCTCTGGCTCAAAGTCTTGTTCGTCTATCACCTCATAATCTTCTGCTTGTTGAGCGCTAGATGAGGCCGGATATTTATTTGCTGGATGGTTGATAGTCGATGTACGAATAGTTGAGGTAGTAGGTGGTACACCTTGAGCGCTATCTGTCATTGAAGGCGGCGTCTGACAGCCACTTAGGCCACCTGCTGCCAGACCAAGACCCATAACAGCTGCCATAAAAAAGCTGTGACGCTTAGCGCAAACGGTTGAGGTAGGAGCGGGCATAAGCATAAAGCACATCCAAATTATGAGATAAAATTTTTAGGCCAATTAAAACCATTGTAACGCTTTATCATACCAAGTATCACCATTATTGGCAGGCTCTGAGCCTTCTTGCTCAGGAGCATTGCCTGCAGAGGCATCATCATTAGCGCTTGAATCAGTATTGGCGGGCATACCTTCTTGAACACTATCGAGCTGACGGCTTTGATCCAGCAAAGCCTTGCGCTGATCATTGAACCACTGCTGTCTTTGGCGTGCCTGCTCTTGCTCATAGATGGCAAGGGCGCAGTCACTGGCCTCTTCAGGCAAATATCTGCTAAGTACGGGCAAGTAGCGGGCATTGTCACAGCTTTCATGCGACAGTTTTCCGGTGCCATTTTCTAGCCATAACCACTCTACACTGTCAGGCTGCACCAGCTCGACAGGGGTCAAGCGCAGACGACCCATAAAGTCCTTCCACACAGGTAATGCACCGCTGCCACCACTTAAACCAATGGGCTTATTGTCATCACGGCCCACCCATACTACGCTGACATAGTTGCCACTATAGCCGGCAAACCAAGAGTCGCGGTAGTCGTTGGTGGTGCCTGTTTTCCCGGCCAGATTTAGATCACTGCCTAAGGATTTTAGCGAGCTTGCCGTTCCACTGCGCACCACTTCTTGTAGCGCATAGTTGGTTAGATAGTTGACATCAGGTGGCACGCTGCGCTTGGTATCTAGGCCTGAGCGCTGCAGAATTTGACCTCGGTCATCAACCACAGAGCGGATACTAATAATGGGCGTGCGAAACCCACCTGCGGCCATGACCTGATACATACCAAGCATATCCATAGGACTAAGCTCAACTGAGCCTAAGAACAACGAAGGATAGGTTGGTATCTTCTCCTTAATACCTAAGCGGTGAAGCTGATCGACGAACGTGCCCACACCAAATTCTATACCCGTATTTACCGCAGCTTGGTTATAAGATTTGGCCAGCGCTGTGGTTAAGGGCACGTAACCATGGTCTCGGCCATCGTAGTTTTTTGGGGTCCAAGTGGTGTTGTCTGGTAACGTTAGCGTAACTGGGTTGTCGCTCACAGGGCTGGCCAGATTGTACTTGCCACTTTGTAGCGCCGTCATATAAATAAAGGGTTTTAACAGTGAGCCCACTTGACGTTTGGCATCTATCGCTCGGTTGAAGCCTGTAAATTCGCTACCACTACCCACAGCAGCAATCAGCTCACCTGAAGCTGGATTGGCACTGACCAAGGCCGCTTGTAAATCCTTGGTTTTGCTGCTGCTTTTTCGTAAGCCTGATAATTGCTTTTGTACCGCTGCATCAGCCGACATCTGAGCGATAGGGTCTAAGGTACTAAAGACGCGTAGGCCTTCATTTTTTAGATCATCGGGATGATAATTATCATGCAGTTCACGCTTTACGATGTCCAAAAAGTCGGGGAATCGGCTTTTGCCTACGCTTGGTTTAGGCACCACATCAAGCTTTTGAGCAATGGCGTCATCATAAGTGGCTTGATCAATTTTGCCCGTTTCAAGCATATTGGCCAGCACTGTATTGCGGCGATTGAGGGCACGCTCTGGATTGCGGCGTGGATTGTAATAGCTTGTGCCTTTGGCTAAGCCCACCAGCATGGCTTGCTGATCAATACGCAGCTCTTTTAACGGTTTATTAAAATAAAACTGCGCAGCCAATCCAAAGCCGTTAATAGAACGGTTGCCATTTTGACCTAGGTTAATCTCATTTAAATAAGTTTGTAAAATTTGGTCTTTGCTGTAGTGCATCTCGAGTAGCAAGGCCATCACCGCCTCATTGGCTTTACGCTTAAAGGTGCGATCTGAGCTTAGATAAAAGTTTTTAATCAGCTGCTGAGTGATGGTCGAGCCACCTTGCATCGAGCCGCCTTTTAAGTTGTTATACAGTGCTCGGCCGATACCCTTGAGCGACACGCCTTTGTGCTCATAAAAGCCGCGGTCTTCGGTGGCGATAAGCGCATCAATCAACGGCTGCGGAATCTCATCAATAGGCAACACGATGCGGTCTTCATTGTTATCTGGATAAATACCACCGATGGTAACCGGCTCAATACGCACGATACCAGTATCATTGGGTTCGGTACTTTGAATGCTGGTGACTTTAGAGTCTTGGATTTTAATCTTAATCACTTGCTCAGGGTCAACATCATTGGCGCTGTACTGAAAGCCACGGGTATGAATGACATACTGGCCGGAGGACTTGTTATAGGTGCCAGTATTGTTGTAATTAGAGCTGGATTTGTAATTGAGCATCTCAAGCCAAGCATCTAAGTTCTTGTTGGTGAGGGCTGCCCCTTGATACAGCTCTAAAGGCTGCGAGTACACCTTGGCTGGCAAGTTCCAGCGTTTGCCCTCAAATTTGGCAGTAATAACGCGGTCTTGCTTGATCAAATACATGGCCAGCATCAACATACCGACAATGATGATAATCAGTAAAAAAAAGCCAATCACTGAGCCGCGTTGCTGCTGCGGGTTGGGAAGTTTGCCTTCGCTAAACGAGGACTTGGAGAATTGTGCAGATGATTGGTCAAAATGAGAAGAAGCGCGAGAGGGTTTGTGATGCACGATAGTTTTACCAACATAAAAAAAGACCCGATTATAATGACTGAAAACCGCCTTTTTTTCAATGTAATTGCCATCTAATAGCCGATATATGCCCATTAAAAGTGGCTTTTCATCGCTTTTTCACGAGTTAGGGCATCCTGCATAAGCGCCTGATTTATTCAAGCGTAAACTTTCAAAAATATACTTCGCCCTCATAATGGTTAAAGCGCTATTGCGGACGGCGACCCTTAATCACGTTTGTGACGATGTAAGGCATGCAGACCTGATACAATAGGCGCATCTTTTTGTGCGACAATGTGTAGTGACGACAGCTATGACCCATCTTAATGAGCGTTCAAACCCTTCTTCCTCCCCTTTAGCAGCGCCTGAAGCTGCCTCCTCTGAGTACGGCTATTTGTCTGAGGACATCAATGAGCTGATTTTACCGCCTGAAGGCTGCTGTTTTCATTGTGCTGAGCCGGTACCAACACCCCCCTTTACTGCGGTAGTGCTGGGCGAATCACGCCTTATGTGCTGTATGGGCTGTCAATTGGCGGCTGAAAGTATCGTAGAGGCGGGGCTTGAGCAGTATTATTTGGATCGCTCTGAGATTAACCGTACTGCAAGCTTGCCCACTGAGCTTGAGCGTCTGCGAGCTTATGATCATGAAGAGGTTCAAGCGCAATTTGTGTATGCCGCAGAGGGCAAATCGGTGGCAGAGTTGTCGGTGAGTAATTTGCGCTGCGCTGCCTGTACTTGGCTGATTGAAACGCGGTTATATGAGCTTGAAGGCGTAGATAAGTGTCAGGTGAACCTGACCAATCAGCGCATGCGGGTGATTTGGGATGAAACCAAGCTGCCTATCAGTGATATTTTGGTCACCATCAATCAGATTGGTTATGATGCCAAGCCTTATCGACAAGACACCCATGAGGCGATGCTGGCGCGCAATAATAAGCAGATGATGATAAGACTGGGCATTGCGGCATTAGGTGCTATGCAGGCCATGATGTTCGCGGTGGGTATGTACTTTGGCAATTACACCAGTTATAGCGGTATGCTCATAGAACAGCGTGATTTTTTGCGCTGGGTATCGCTGTTTGTTAGCATTCCTGTGTTCTTTTATTGTGCCGTGCCATTTTTTGCCTCTGCGTGGTCGGCCATAAAAGTGCGTCAGGTGAATATGGATGTGCCGGTAAGTATCGCCTTAACCGTTACCTTTTTTGCCAGCTTGTACGCCACCATTTCAGGACATGGTGAGACCTATTATGACTCAGTGAGCATGTTTGTGTTCTTTTTACTCGCTGGGCGTTATATCGAGCACAATGCACGTCTTAAAGCGGCAAACATGGCCAATGACTTGGTGGTGGTTGAACCCACCTTAGTACAAAAAATCGGTCATGAGCCGCAGCTGGTCGATGCCCTCATGCCGAGCATGGAGGCTGAAAAACAAGGCATACAAACCAAGCTGGATGAAGCCAATGCGCCAATTGATTTAACCATTGAACAAAATAAACAATTACAGCAGCTTGGTAACCTCATCCATTTGGCTCAGCGCAATAAGCCGGCACTTGCTGCAGATACGCTCTCAAGTGGCCAACACCCTGTTGTTGACGCCATATCAGCAGACACTGAGATTGACGAGAGACGCTACCTGAGTGACGCTGCTCATAGCGATACTGTGACCGCCCACTCACTTAAAATCGGTGATGTTATCTTGATTGAAGCGGGCAGTGAAGTAGTGGCAGATGGTCTGCTGTGTAGTGAGACGGCGACCGTCTCCCAAAGTCTGCTTACTGGTGAGAGTTTATTGATTGTCAAACATCGAGGTGAAAAGGTCATCGGCGGCTCACAAAACGATAGCCAGCCTTTTATTATGCTGGTCACCGCCTTGCCTGAGAACAGTCAAATTGCCTTAATTGACCGTTTAATGAACCGAGCCCTGAGTGAAAAGCCTAAAGTGGCAGAGCAAGCAGATAAGTGGGCGCGCTGGTTTGTGGCACGGATTTTAGTGTTGTCTGTGTTTGTATTCATCGGCTGGTACTTGGTCGACCCCTCTGAAGCGCTGTGGGCCACCGTGGCCGTCTTGGTTGCCACTTGTCCTTGTGCGTTGTCATTGGCCACGCCTATTGCATTAACGGTATCGACCAATAGACTGGCAAGCTATGGGTTCTTAACCACTCGTGGTCATACCATTCAGACCTTAGCTGAAATTACTCATGTGGCCTTCGATAAGACCGGGACACTCACTTATGGTAAGCCTAACTTGCTGTATATCGAGCCTTTGAGCCATGAGCCTCAATTAGATGCTGGTCTACAGACTGATGCCATTCAAGATAAAGATGACTTATTGGCCATCGCAGCAGCGCTAGAGGTGGGCAGTCGTCATCCGATAGCCACCGCTTTGTTGGATGCCGCGTATCAGCTACATTTACCGGTGGTCAATCAATTGGTGCATCACACTGCAGGCGGGGTGGAGGCACAGGTAGGTGATATCGGCGGCGGCCATACTTATCGGCTCGGTCATGTGGACTTTGCTTTAAATCGTGATGACAGTAAGGCAGGCAGCAATGTGCCTTATGAGATTGACTTGCAGCGCCATCGTGCCAGCACGGTGGTCATGTTGACCCGCTGTGAGCGTCAAGCTGATGCTGCTGGGGGCTCACCAGATATCTGGCAACCACTGGCGCTGTATTACTTCAATGACAGTGTGCGAGATGGTGTGGCGCAGATGATCCATCAGCTGCAAGCTCAAAACATTGAAACTGTAATATTAACGGGAGATCCAAGCTCACATGCGCAGACTGTGGCTCAAGAGCTTGGCGTAGATAAGGTCTATTTTGGCTTATCACCTTCAGATAAGGTGGCGCACATTAAGCAGCTGCAAGATGCCGGTCATGTGGTCATGATGGTCGGAGATGGTATTAATGATGCTCCAGTTTTGGCGGCAGCCAATATTTCTACCGCTATCGCTGGGGCGGCTGACTTAGCTCAAGTCTCAAGCGATAGTGTGATTTTAAATGGTAAAGTGGCAGCTGTGTCCGATGCCAAGCGCATCGCTGATAAGGCGCAAAATATTATCAAACAAAACCTGCGCTGGGCCTTAACTTATAACTCTGTGGTTCTACTACCGGCCGCCTTTGGCTATGTTCCTCCTTGGCTGGCAGCCATTGGTATGTCACTAAGCTCCTTGGTAGTGGTGCTTAATGCACTGCGTTTGAAACGAGCCTAAATGTGCTGATCGCTTATACCGCTAAGCGTAAAATGGCCTGCATAAAAAAAGGTCGCCTCAAGTGAGGCGACCTTTTTGATTTTATTGATTAAAAAAAAGCGTAAGCAGGCTACTTTGTTTACCGCTTAATCTTGGAAGTGGCTTAACAGACGCATAAATTCAAAGTACATCCATACTAGGGTGGCTAATATACCGATACCAAAAATCCATTCGTACTCTTCTGATACGCCCGCTGCCACACCGCGCTCAATGTTATCAAAATCCAGCAGCAAGCTAAATGAGGCCACCACCACCACGAATAAGCTAAAGCCGATAGCCACAAGACCGCCAGTTTGGAACAAGAAAGGCAGGGTTGAGCCAAATAATACAAAGCCCCACTGAACGATGTAGATCAGCATGATGGCAAAAATAGCCGACATCATGATTGAGCGGAATTTTTCATTGACCTTAATCATGCCTGAGCGATACAAGCCCAGCATAACAGCAGCTGTGACAAAGGTAGCGGCCAATGCGTTAGCGGGAATACTTGGATCAATACCCATGAACATGATAGAGACACCGCCTAAAAATAGACCTTCTAAAATGGCGTAAGGGGCGGCCAAAGCTTTGGCTTTTTGGGGTCTAAATGTAATAAACAAGGCTAGACCAAAGGCGGCAAACATACTGCCAAAGGTAATCATTTGTGCCATGCCACCGCTAATACCGCCACGGATGATAAAGAAGAAAAAGCCCAAAGCGGCAATAGCGCTCAGTCCCAATAAAAAGCTGGTTTTTTGTACCACGCCTTGGACGGTCATGGTTTTACCACCCACCGCAAGTTCGGTACGGCTGACAATAGGGTTTGCCATAATCATTGAATCCTTTAATTAATGAGGTTGATTAATAATTTATTTAATAAGATGCTGTAAATTTTAGTCAGTCTTAGCTGTTTTTTACAGCCAGTTATCGACCATAATAGCTTATTTCGGTAAGGGTGGCAAAAACTGACCGCTGTAGTGTGAAGGCACAATGAGCCTATGGAGAAATCAAAAGGCCAACTGAGTTAAATGATGATTATCTATTATGATTGTTGGATGGATAACTCAGATTGGATAGCCTGCTAAATGACATAACATGATAGCGGATAAGGGCGGTTAATGACTGTGAATAATTGTGGCAGCTAGTAGAGACGATAAAAGCGGTATGTATACTGTATATGGGGGTAAATCGCGGCGGTTGCAAGATGGCTATGTGAGCGACAAGAGATGACAATCAGCACAAAACTCACCGGGCGACTAATGCAGTAAAATGGATAATGTGGTACGCTTACGCTTGTTATAATCTTGAACGATAAAGTCCCTTAAATGATGTGAGAGCTGCTGCTTAGGGCTCTTTAATTTAATCTTAATGACCTATTTATTGAAGCTGAAGCCTATGGAACGCTCTGAGCAGTCCGATAAGCTGCCGAACTTATCCGACTCTTCTCTTTTTCATTCTATCAAAAACCCAGCGTTTAGACGCATTGGCTTGATGGGTCGTGCCCGCAAACGTGGGGTCATTACCACCATTCATGAGATTGGGCAAAGAATTAATGAGATGGGATTGAGTCTTTATGTGGACTCTGAGACCGCCACCTTGCCTGACCTTGAGCTTGAAAAATTAAATAAACTGCAAATTGTAAAACGTAGCCTACTGGGCGAGATTTGTGACTTAGTCATTGTGGTGGGTGGCGATGGCTCCATCTTACACGCCGCGCAGGCGCTGGCGCGATATCGTGTCCCAGTATTGGGCGTTAACCGAGGTCGCCTTGGCTTTTTGACCGATGTTAATCCTGATGAGGTGGGTGAGAAGCTGCGCCAAGTATTAATGGGCGACTATCAGCTTGATCAGCGCTTTTTATTGACCATGGAAATCCGAGAAGGGCGCAAAATTGTGCATCAGGACATGGCGCTCAATGATGTGGTTTTGCATGCCGGTAAGTCGGTGCATATGATAGACTTTCAGCTTACCATCGATGAGCTAGATGTGTATCGTCAGCACAGTGATGGATTGATTGTGGCCACTCCGACAGGCTCCACCGCCTATGCCTTATCTGGGGGTGGTCCTATTATTCACCCAAGCTTAGATGCTATTTGTCTGGTGCCCATGCATCCGCATACCCTGTCTAGTCGCCCTATTGTGGTCAGTGACAAAAGCGAGATTATCATTCGTATTCACAAAGACAATCGTACTCAGCCCATGGTCAGTGCCGATGGCAAGCCAAGTGTGGCATTAGATCAGCACCAGCGGCTATATATTCGCAAGCACCCCGATAAGCTAACCTTATTACACCCACCTGGATTTGATTTTTATGAAGCCTGTCGCACCAAGCTTAATTGGAATGTTCATGCTGAAGAATTTGCTCTAGATGGCGAAGATGACGAGTTATAAAGAGAGGTCATCAATTAACTATTTGTTTGTATTCAATGAGGTAGGATAATGAATAAAGAAGAAATTTTAGCGGTCATGACCCCTGAGTTGGTCGCCTCTTTTCGCCAAGCCATTGAGCTTGGTAAATGGCCTGATGGCAGAAAGCTGAGCCCAGAGCAGCGCGAGACGTGCATGCAAGCGGTTATGGTGTGGGAACATGAGCATTTACCGCCACAAGAGCGTGTGGGCTATATCCACAAGCCAGTAAAAAAAGATGGCACTGTTGTGGGTGAGGAGTGTGATGTTGAGCATGAACATCACTATCCTAACTTGCCCAATCCTAAAGGCGCTATTCAGCCCGTTAAATTCCGCTCATAAGCCTTAATACTGATCGCTACTCATAAAAAAAGACCAACTTGCAAGTTGGTCTTTTTTATCACTTATCTGATTTTTATCATTTATCTAAGCTTTAGATGTTTTTTACATCGACGCTCGGGCGGGCGGTTAATGGATTGTGTTCCATCAAAAAACCCTGCCAACCCCAATGAATAAAGTTACGGATATTCGGGTGGTCTGTGCCTTTAGGCGCTGCAACAACAGCATCATAATGCTCTGCAAACAGCTTTAGGGTATCTAATTGATTTAAACCATGGTGCTTGGCAAAGCCAAATACCTTTGCGCTACCTTCGTTTTGACCCACAGCATTGACCAAGTCACCATTACTAAATTTGACTGGGGTATAGCGATAAAAGTCATCAATAAAGTTAAGCACATCATTAAAGCCAATGGCTTTTTTGTTTAGTCCGTTTAGCAGTGCAGACACGTCAGAATGTCGGATACTCATAATGGCCTCATTATCAATTAAAAAACGATCTGTTAAAAGCGCAGTGTTATACGCAATAAAAACCGTAAGCTTGGGCGCTTTGTCAGCTAAAAAAATAGCTGACAAAGATAATACGCTAAAAGCTATAGGCTATCTATTAAAAAAATCGTCATCATCGAATGAGGTAGGGAAGTTACCTTGTTCTAAATGCTGCATTTGAGATTGCATAGCACGCTCATGTTGAATGCGCTGATAAATCTCTTCACGGTGCACCGCGATATCTTTGGGTGCATTAACCCCAATACGAACTTGATTGCCCTTAACGCCCAATACAGTGACACTTACCTCGTCACCAACCATTAAAGTTTCACCCACACGGCGAGTTAAAATTAACATGCGTCACACTCCTTATGTCGCAGTAAAAAAAATTGGCAAATGCCAAATGATGAAATAGTCATAATGTTGCCCATTCAGTTTGCCCTCAATAGAGGCGACCTGTGTTTGACTGAGATATTTGCCCTAAGCTAAAGCGTGGTACGCTGTTATCTTAAATAATCTCACATAGGCCGTATTCGAACAGAGTATTATAAGGCTTTATGGGCTATATGTCATTAGCAATCCCCCTTTTTAGCGTTTTATCGGCTAACAGGGGCAAGATATTTAGTCTGACAGCTCTAATCTACCGCAGATTAGGCCTGATATGCCAGTTATTTCCTGTTGAACTTAAGTCACATATATTCAAAATATAAATGACATCAGATACAAAGCCGGCTTTAACTGTTAAGTTAAAGCCGGCTTTGGTGTATAAAAAACAGCAGTATCACTAGATAGTCAGCAATGACAAGCTAGTCATGACATATTAGCAATTACAGACCCGCAACTTTGCTTTCGCCATCTGCACGATCTAGGCCAAAGGCGGTGTGTAATGATTTAACCGCTTTTTCTAGATGCTGCTCTTTAATCAATACAGAGATCTTGATCTCACTGGTAGAGATCATCTGGATATTGATGTTGTTTTCGGCCAATACTTGGAACATCTTACTGGCCACACCGGCATGAGAGCGCATGCCAACACCCACAAGTGAGACTTTGACCACATCGGTATTGCCATGGATTTCTTTGGCCTCGATGTCCCCTTTAATGCTCTCTAAGATAGTAATGGCCTTGTCAAAATCAGGACGATTGACAGTAAAACTAAAGTCAGTTAAGCCTTGATCGGATAGGTTCTGCAAAATCATATCGATTTCGATATTGGCATTACTAATGGGGGTTAAGATACCAGAGGCAATGCCTGGATGATCTGGCACACCGCGCACCACAATTTTTGCTTCATCTCTGTTAAATGCGATGCCTGAAATGACCGGCTGTTCCATGTCGTCTCCTTCGTCTACTGTAATCAGTGTGCCAACGTTTTGGCGGAATTCTTCATCAAAGCTACCGTCTTGACCTTCATCGAAGCTCGACAGTACTCTTAAAGGTACTTGGTATTTACCAGCAAACTCAACGGCACGAATTTGCAGAACTTTTGAGCCCAGACTCGCCATCTCTAGCATTTCTTCAAACGTAATCTTATCAAGCTTACGTGCTTTTGAGGTGACGCGAGGATCGGTGGTATACACCCCATCTACATCCGTATAAATCTGGCATTCATCAGCGCCTAACGCTGCCGCTAGGGCAACACCTGTGGTGTCTGAGCCGCCACGACCTAAAGTGGTGATATTGCCTTCGGCATCTATGCCCTGAAATCCTGCTACCACGACCACATTGCCGTCATCGAGCTGTGCTTGAATTTTTTCGGCATCAATGGATTCAATGCGTGCTTTATTGTGCTTATTGTCAGTTTTAATCGCCACTTGACCGCCGGTAAAGGAGCGTGCACCGATACCCAGCTCTTTGATTGCCATAGACAATAAGGAGATGGATACCTGCTCGCCCGTTGAGACCATTTGGTCATATTCACGCGGATCAGGGTACTTACTAATTTGAGTGGCCAGGTCGATTAAACGGTTCGTCTCACCGCTCATGGCTGATACGACAACAATTACTTGATGCCCATGGTCATGCCAGCGTTTAACCCGCTTTGCAACATTCTTGATACGGTCGATACTGCCCATCGACGTACCACCATATTTTTGTACAATCAATGCCATGTGAAACCCTTTGAATTGAAAGTTTGGTTTTGCCCATTATCTCTACTACTATCGCGCCAACTTATATCGACTCTATCTGGCCAAAGTGTACCGCATGCCTTGAGTACATAAGTTATTTTAGAGAGTAATAATAAAAAACGGTCATTGCCTAGTTTATGGAAACCTGCCTTTGACGGTGCTGTGTTGGCTTAAGTGGCTGATCACTGATAGTCACTTATCCCAGCATTCGCCTTAGACAAACGTACTTTATAACACAACCGCACAGTGCCATCAAAGCATGCAACAGACTTTAATGATGGTAAATAGTTATTAATCACTAAACTTATCGCAATAGTTAATAACCGATGGCTTAAAGCAGCGCTGAGGACTGACCTAACTTAAGCCACAGCGCTGCAATTTTTATATAAATCCGTTATATGACCCATTTATATACAGGATTTATGTTGGGTCAATGGTTAGCTCAGTTGACTTGCCACCCAGTTTGGCAGCGCTTGCATCACACCGGTCAGTTTATCGCTACTTGGCGCGCCGCCTTGAGCATAGTCTGGTTTACCACCGCCTTTACCCTCAAGCTCACCAGCTAAATGACGGATAATATCACCGGCTTTGATGTCGCCAGTTAAAGACTTGCTTACGGAGGCTGCAAGTGCCAATTGGCCATCTTTTTCACCGACTAAGATGATAATGGTATCTTGTAGCTTGGATTTGATATCATCAATAAGCCCGCGCATTGCTTTGCCATCGATACCAGCCACTTGAGCAATCAGCACTTTTTTATCAGCGATGGTCTGTACATTATCCACCAAGGTTGCTGCTTGCGCACTGGCGATTTTTTGATTCAAACGCTCAATCTGTTTTTCAAGTTCACGCTGTTTGTCTGCCATGGTCTGTACACGGTCAGCCACTTCAGGGCGTTTGGCTTTTAATTGATTAGCAAGGGCTGTCAACTGGCTATCTGCTTGCTGTATATAACGCAGAGCGCCCATACCCGTTAAGGCTTCGATACGGCGGATACCGGCAGCGATACCAGACTCTGAGGTGATTTTAAACAGGCCAATATCGCCGGTACGCTTCACATGCAGACCACCACAAAGCTCAATAGAGAAGGGCTTTTGTATGCCATCTTCAATCTCAGTGGTACCCATGGTCAATACGCGTACTGTCTCACCGTATTTTTCACCGAATAAAGCAGCAGCCCCTTTGGCCATCGCATCATCAATATTCATCAGCTCAATATGGGTCTCAACGTTGGCTTGGATTTGCTCGTTGACCAAGCGCTCAATGGTGGCCAGATCTTTTTGAGAGACCGCATTGTCGTATGAGAAGTCAAAGCGTAACATTTCGCTTGATACCAGTGAGCCTTTTTGCGATACGCTATCTCCCAATACTTTACGCAGTGCTGCGTGCAACAGGTGAGTGGCTGAATGGTTACGGGCACTGGCTGAGCGAATTGCTGAGACAACTTGAGCGTCAGCAGTTTGGCTCTTTTGTAGCGATCCCATATTCACCACACCGTGATGAATAAAGGCTTGGCCAGATTTTTTGGTGTCCTCAACATTGAACACCCCTGATGACGTGCGAATCTCGCCCATTTCACCCACTTGACCACCCCCTTCTGCGTAGAATGGGGTGCGGTCTAAGACAATAACGCCTTCGTCACCTTCGTTTAATACCTCAACCTCTTTGCCGTCTTGATACAGACCGATGATGTTTACCTCTTTTTCATCAAGCTGCTCGTAGCCTACAAATTCAGTAGGGGTCTCAACTTTAATGGCCGCTGAGTAATCCACATCGAATTTGCCTGCATCACGCGCACGCTGACGCTGAATGTTCATTTGCTCATCAAAGCCGGCCTCATCGATACCAATGCCGCGCTCACGGGTGATGTCTGCGGTCAAGTCAACAGGGAAGCCATAAGTGTCATACAGTTTAAAAGCCGCCTCGCCTGAGAGCACATCACCTGACTTTAAGCTTTCAAGTTCACTGTCTAATAAGCGCAGACCTTGAGCTAAGGTTTTGGCAAATTGCACTTCTTCTTTTTCGATTGCTTTTTCGATAAAGGCTTGTTTTTCAACCAGCTGTGGATAAGCGTCGCCCATCTCTTTAACTAAAGGCGCAACCATTTTGTAGAAGAAGCTGTCTTCTGCGCCCAGTTTGTTGCCATGACGCACAGCGCGGCGGATAATACGGCGCAATACATAACCACGGCCTTCATTACTTGGCAATACGCCATCAGCAATTAAGAAGCTGACCGCACGGATGTGATCGGCCACCACTTTTAAAGACGCTTGGTTGTCATTTTTGATACCAATGATGTCTGCAGCGCTGTTGATTAAGTTAACAAATAAGTCGATTTCGTAGTTGCTGTGAACGCCTTGCAAGATAGCGCTGATACGCTCAAGACCCATACCGGTATCGACACTAGGTGCAGGCAGTGGCTCCATGGTGCCATCTGGCTGACGGTTGAACTGCATAAATACACAGTTCCAAACCTCAATATAGCGGTCGCCATCTTCTTCAGGCGTGCCAGGTAGGCCGCCTTCTACATGCTCGCCGTGGTCATAGAATACTTCAGAGCAAGGACCACAAGGGCCAGTATCACCCATGGCCCAGAAGTTGTCTGAGGCATATGGGGCGCCCTTGTTATCCCCAATACGAATGATGCGCTCGGCAGCTAAGCCAATGTCTTGGTGCCAGATATCAAAGGCTTCATCATCGCTTTCATAAATGGTCACGTAAAGTTTATCAGCGTCTAGGCCCAACCACTGTTTTGAGGTCAAAAACTCCCAAGCATAAGCGATGGCTGATTTTTTGAAATAATCACCAAATGAGAAGTTGCCCAACATTTCAAAGAAGGTGTGGTGACGTGCTGTATAACCGACGTTATCTAAGTCATTGTGTTTACCGCCAGCGCGCACACATTTTTGTGAGGTGACCGCTCGAGTGTAGTCACGTTTATCGATGCCCAAAAAGCAGTCTTTGAACTGGTTCATACCCGCATTGGTAAATAATAAAGTGGGGTCGTTGTACGGCACAAGGCTTGAGGAGGGCACATGGGTATGCTGCTTGCTAACGAAGAAGTCTATAAACGCTTTACGAACATCGGCTGTGCGTAAGAATTTATCAGAAGGTAGTTGAGTAGGGTTTGAGGGCGCAGAGTGAGTCACATGAACTCCTTAAAGAATGGCTAGTAGGCTAAAGGTTTAGTGAGATTAATATAAAAACTCATTCAAAAGTGGTTATCGCTGCCGGTATTGACGTGCAAATAAGGTCTAAAAATTGGCGACCAGAGCCGTTGACCGGGCAGCTATAAATAATAGCGACAAAGTTTAGCATATTTAACGCCAAAACATGACTATTGGCATAAATTGCGATTAAGGCATATGACTCAAGTGTCTGTATCGGTTATTCATTGGCCAAAATAGCCGCATCGGTCTTATCTAGCTCCTCACCGTGGCCGGGGCTAGAGTCAATGACCACCACTGGCATATAACGCAGCTGGATACGCACAGGAGACTGCTTGGGATAAGCTGGCATGAGGTTGTCATTAATCTGGCGCTCTAATTGCTGAGCATCTCTAGGCGAGGGGCGAGTCTCACCGCGTACCACAGCACGTACCATTTGATAGCCATCTCGATTAACAAACTGGGTAGCTGTTAGCGAGTTGCCTTGGTCGATAAAATAATCATTGATGCTTTCTTTGACCTGAGTTTCAAAGTTTTGCTTTTTGGTAATGGCATTAAAGTTATAGGTCAAATACACACCGATACTGGTCAACAGTAATAAAGGCACCGCATTACGACGTAAGAAGGCCAAAGTTGGATTGCTTTTGTAATCGTCTTCCATCAGCCTACGAAATCCAGTAAACCACAATACCAAGGCATTGGTAAATTGAATGGCAATGATGTTGGTCAGGGCCAATAACAGGGCACCTAAGCCAAGCGTACCTTCTCCATGCGCAAACAATATACCACTGGCGGCTAACGGCGGTACCAAAGCGGTTGCCACAGCGACACCGACCACAGCCACAGATAGGTGCGGAGAGATCATGGCGTATGCGCCTGCAGTCCCACCAGCCAAGGCAATCATTAAGTCCATTGACGTGGGCTGAGTACGCGACAAAATCTCATTGGTTAAAGGGGTATCTTGGTGTATAAAACCCACCACAAAGCCGATGACTACCACCATAGCGCCACCAGCAAGTACCGTCAAAAGTGATTTTCGTAAAAAAGGCATACGGTAATCAATAATCGCCAAGGCCACACCACTTATCGGGCCTAGCATCATGGCCACCAGCATAGCGCCAATGACCACTGCTGCTGAGTTAATCACCAAGCCGTAGCTGGCAATAATGGCAGACAAAGCATTCATAATAAAATACATGCGACTGGGGAGAGCATTGGCCTCGATATTGACCCGTATGCCTTGATAGTCGATATCTACCTGACTTTGCTGCTCAGCAACGAACTGCTTATAAGACTCAAGCTTGGCTTCTTTATCCTTTTTTAATTGATCCTCTTCACTGATCTCTTCTGACGGCTTATCCTCTTCAGGTAACTCAGGCTCATCAGCTTCAACGGCCGCCATGCTCTGAGTATCAAGATGTTGAGTCTCCGGATTTTGAGTATCCAGAACATCGCTATCAGAATCTGGGGCGCTTAACCCTGCTTCCTCAACATCTTCAGCTTCAGTGATCAGTTGCTTAGCTGCCAACACGGCTTGCTGAGTCTTATTACTCGGATCGGCTTTTTGGCTTGCCAGATAGTCCAAGCGCTCTTTTTCTTTGGCCGCTATTTGCTGCTCTGCTGCTGCCTCTTCTTCCTCCAAGCTTGCCACCGCCACATCCATCATAGGCTCATTTATCCAATTTGCCTCAATGATAATAAGGGGGCAGTGGCAATGAATTTTTTTATTGGGCACCGCTTTATAGCTTACCTTGTCAAAAGCATAGCTTGCCGCATTGGGCACAAATTGAAAGTACGGTACCGTAATCATGCCTAGGTTGTCGCTGTCTTTTTTGGGGGTAGAAGACAAGGGTGAGCTCATATAAGCGCCTGTGATTATCAAGTTAGGTGGGTTATATCAAAGCACGCTAAGCTATTTTAAATAAAAATAATGTCGCTTTGACTCAGAACCGTTAATTTAAAGTCAATTGGCTTCAAAATCTATCGGTGTTTGCAAAAATAACACACACGCAATGCTTGTTTAGGTCAATAAGTGTCGTGATAACGTAGAACTGGGCCATAAATATCAAAAGAGGGGGGCTGTGAAAAACAGCTGACATGAAGGGAGGATTTAAAAATTATTGATAAAACAAAGCCTTACTGATGCAGTGGTTTTACTGATAACTATTGTTTTTTGATTGGGTGAATTGTCGAACTTAAATCTATGTGTTTTTATGAGCGGTCGTGGATTTTATTATAGCATTTAGTTGGGCTTAGGTCTTTAAAAATAAGAGACCCAGCCGGTTATGAAAATAATCGTAAAAAACCTTAAAAAAAATAAGGATATGGTGTATAACTATACCTATAGACAATAAATCATAAACTAAGGTTATTAATTAAAGGTGAGATTATGAACTGGCAATTATTAAGTATGATCTGGGGAATGGCAGCGACAGTTATTATTGGCGTATTTATGGTGGCCGCCTTGGTAACTGGCTTCGATGACATTCCACATATTATTAGTACCGCTGTGGTGGGTGCTTTAGTGGCCATTCCTATTGCTTTGATAGTGACCAAAAAAATCAACCGTATTGAGTCATAATGACGGTATAAAATAAGACCGAAATAAAAAAGCCAACCTTTATTGTTAAAGGTTGGCTTTTTTATGGTTTACCACGTCAAAGCAGCGACTCGCTTAAATCTCTAATGTGTGTGGTTGTGAACGCTTTGTGCGTTTAGATAAGCGCGTCTTCTTGAATACTCAGGGTGCCTTGATATTTTTTTAATTTAAAATATAGCATTATCCCAAATAAGATATTTAAGATACCCGTCACTAAGAACAGCTGCGGCAAAGGCATTTTTAATAGATTTAAAATCACGATAGAAAAGATGGCGGAGCTGACCATAAAAATGGCATTAAAGATATTGTTGGCGCCAATGACTCGCGCTCTGTGACTAATAGGTGAGTAAGCCTGCATTGCCGCATACAAAGGCACAATATAAATACCGCCACTAAAGCCTAAGAAAAATAGATCTGCAAATACCCGAAAGCTACCGCTCACCTCAGACAACTCTGCAATACCTAATAAGCTGCCAGTACTGATAGTAAGTGCAGATAACGAAAAATATAAATCTATGGCAAATAGGCTGAGCCCTGCGATACCAAAGGGAAGTAACTTAAAGCTCACCTGATTTTTGGTCAATGTTTTACATAACAAAGACCCTGAAGCGACCCCCACTGAGAATAAGGTGAGTAAAAAGATAACCACAGATTCATTGCCTTGTAAAATAACCTTACTAAACTCAGGAGTCTGGGTCAAAAAGGTAGCGCCATAGAACCAAAACCAGCTGTTACCTAAGATGATAAAAAACAACAATGGCAGCGAATACAGATACTTAATGGTGTCCATACTGGTGCTAAAGATATTCCAGTTCACTTTTAAGTCAGGCTGTACGGCAGGCATTCTTGGAATAAATTTGGCGGCCAACAAGCCCAAAGCGGCAATCAGTAACGCCATGGCACTGACCCAATACAAATGGTTTTCCATTTGGGTAAATAAGCCGGCAAACATCATACCGGTTAGGATCGACAGGGACGTGCCGGTTTGAAACAGGCCATTGGCTCCGACCAGCTCATCTTTTTGCATCGCTTGAGGCAAATAAGCGTATTTAATGGGGCCAAAGAAAGTGGACTGGGCACCTAATAAAAATAGCGCCAAAAATAGCAGCCAATAAATTTCAAAAATCAGCCCAAAAGCGGCCAGTAGCATAATGACCACTTCTAACACTTTGATATACCAAGTTAGGCGTGACTTTTCATATTTATCGGCCAATTGTCCTGCTAGGGCAGAAAATAAGAAAAAAGGCAAAATAAACAACATGGCGGCCAAATTGTTCAGTAAACTAACTGAGGCACCTAACTTGGCCGCTGCACTATAGGTTAGAACCAAAAGCAGCGCTTGTTTAAAAAAGTTATCATTAAAAGCACCCAAAAATTGGGTAAAAAACATCGGCGTAAAGCGGCGACTGCGAAACAGGGTAAATTGTGATGCCATATGCGGCTTCCTAATATAAGTACAAAATAGTGGCTATCTCAAATAGCTCATAGTATTCATCAAGATTTGAGCGATAATTTTTCACTGATAATTATGTTCAGTCAAGGTATCATAGCGACAATTTATCACAACTAAATTAAATTTGTTTTTCGATTTATAAAAATCCGATTTGCATAGACTTGGTTCAGGCGGTAGTCTTTGCGGTAGGAATTTACTATAGAAAGTTATTCTAGATAAGAGATTGGTAATGCGTAATACACACCAGCCCCTGTTCGTGGTAAACCAACGAGCCGATAGCCTTTTTAGCTCTACTATGAGCCCTACAGCGCACAGTCGATTCAAAGTGCTGCTGCCCTTTCGCTATTCTAAAATGGCGTGTGCTCTATCTGCGTGCCTATTGCTGCAAGCTTATACCCCTATATCAGCGTATGCCGCTGCTAGTGGCACAGCCAAAGTAGATCAACCAAGTCGTGCTACTGATTCACAGCTTGAAGAAGCACTGATTGCACTAAAGCTCAAGCAAGCAGTTGAGCAGGGGCTGATTGACCCGAGTGTATTAGAAGACTATCAGCGCGAAACGCTCAGCTCTGCTGGAACGCAGCCATCCAATTCAAATACAGCCAGTGCTGTGAGCAGTGCGACAAAAACGGCCAATAATAACGGCGCCGACCCAAATTCTGACCCCATAGCCACCTTTGATCGTGTATTTGCTGACAACAGCTTAACGACTAAGCCTCAAGCAGGCACGGATTTGGCCAATGCGGCCGTCATGCAGACCCCGCAGCAAATAGAGCAGGTGCTGGCAAAGATTGGTAGTCAAGTACCCTCTGACTTTACCCAGCCTATCGCCCGTCTAGATGCCACTTCGCCGCCGCTAGGCTTTGACAATAGCTTAGATCAAAGTGCCCAAATCAATCCCAGCAACCAGCAGACGCTTGGTATAGTCGATGACTCAGAGCCAAATGCTGCCACAGAGCCTGTATATCAAGCCACAGATGTGGTGGTCAATCCTGACAGCACAAAAGCCAAAGCGGCCGAAAAGTCGGCGGAGCAAGCGGTAAAAAACACCAGTATTGGTAAAGTAGATGCTCAGATTAAGCAGCAATCAGGTGAGATTACGGATGATGTGGTAGATAACTCGCAGCAAAATGCTGCCGAGGTTGGCATTAATCCAGATGATTATTTGCCGCAGTATGAAGGCGGCCCCACTAAAGCACCAGTAGGCTCTGTTGTGACTGAAACGGCTGATGAAGATAGCAGCAAAGCAAAGCCTGGCTTTATTAAGGGGTTATATAACCGCTTTTTTAATGATGGCTATGCAGGCTTACCGCGTATTAGTGCCAAGATATATTTGCAGCAGCCTGCAGCCTCAGGCAAAAAAAATGCCCCGCCTCAGCTTGTTAAGGCAGACAAAGACACCCAGCCGGCTGCCAACATCAAAGCGGCTATGGAGAACATCACCGTCGAGTCCATTTCAGACTTTGTGGCCGTGACGCCTAGGCTGCATCAAGAGGCCATCGATGCGGCGCAAGCGGTAGGTTATTACGATATTAAGCTGAGCTTTAAGCGGGTTGCCTCAGATGAGATTGCGGTGATTATTGAGCATCTTGGTGAGCCTGTAAAAGTGAGCAGCCGCATTGTTGATATTCGCGGTGAGGGATCACAGTTGCCAGAGTTTCAACAAATTGCTGAAAAAACAGCACCCTTAGAGGGCGATATCTTTAACCATGGGGTATATAAAACTGCCAAAAGTCAGATTGAGACCACCAAAGAGCAATTTGGCTTTTTTGATGGGCAGTGGCTGAACAAATCCGTGGATGTGATTTTGCCTGATAATACCGCAGATGTAGATTTAATCTATGACACAGGTCAGCGCTATCATTTTGATGAGGTGATTTTCTTTACCATTGACAAAGACACAGGTGAGCTCACCACAGATCCAGATAAGCTGCCTGTTAAGCCTGAATTGCTGCATCAGTTACATGAATTTAGAGCCGGAGATAATTTTTATGCGCCGGAAGTGACTAAGTTTACCAATGACTTGTCTGCCACCCGTTACTTCAACTCAGTCAACGTTGAGACCATACGTCCTAGCCGCAGCACGGGCACTTTAGGTTTTGATAACTCATCTGAGCGAGCTGCTCAAGAGCAAGATACGGCCGAGAACAATACGGATGGCTTATATGATGAGCAAGGCAATCTACTGGCTGATAATAACTCAGATAAAACGGCCGAAAACGGTGCCAATGATGCCTTTAAGCCCCTTGAGTATTCTGTGGATCAAGAAACCACTGAGAAGCTACAAGAAATCACCGCCAAAGCACAGCGATTATCCAGACTACCTGATGACCGAGTGCTAGATGAAACCGAAGAGCAGGCCAAAAGCTTATTGGGTAAAATCTCCAATGCCATTAGTGGCACAGTCAAAAAGATATTTCCCGATGAGGAAGACCCTTTGGCCGATACCGACTCATTACCCAGCGACTTGGGTAAAACCTTCTTGGCGAATCGCAAAACGCCGCAGCAAGTGGCTGAGACCAAGTCGGTACCTTTGTATGTGTTTGTGACGGCGGATAAACCAAAAGATGTGGATTTAGGTATTGGATATGGTACCGATACCGGCGTGCGCGCAGTGGCACGTCTTGAGAATAACCTCATCAACCGAGATGGCTATCAGGCGGGTATCAGTGTGGGCGCCTCAAAAATTAACAAGTCCATTAATCTGCACGCAAGCCGCCCGTGGAAGCACCCTTTAAATGATACTCTAAGTGCCAATATCAGCTATGAGCAAGAAAACATCAACCAAGGTGATGGTAACTTAGATCTAGAGACCAATACCATTAAAGCTGGTATCGCGCGTAACATTCGTCGTGATGAGGGCTGGAATCGTACGTACTCTTTAAGATATCGCTTGGATGAGCTAGAAAGTGGGGTGACTGGCACTGATCGTGAGAACTTACCGGTGCCCTTTAACCGCGAAGGCGCTCAATTTGACCAAGAGGCGCTGCTGCTGGGTTATCAACTGGATAAAACCAAAACCGACAGTGTCACCAATCCAAGTAAGGGCTGGCGTCAATACTATTCTATAGAAGCTGGGTCAGATAGTGCATTGACCGATACCAATATGGCCATTGCGCGGGCGGGGGTAAGTGGTGTCTATAGTTTTGGTGAGATGAATAAGCATCAGGTCGTGGCCAGCTTAGATGGGGGGTACATCTGGGCGGATGAATTTGAAAACGTGCCTTATAAGCTCAGATTCTTTGCTGGGGGTGACCGCAGTATTCGAGGTTATGACTACAACAGCTTATCGACACTAGAAAAAGGCTATCTGGTGGGTGGGCAAGTCTTGGCAGTGGGTAGTACAGAGTACAACTATGAATTTAAACCGGGTCTGCGTGGCGCGGTATTTGCCGACTTTGGTAATGCTTATGACACCAATTTTGAGACTGAAACCAAGCTTGGGGTTGGCTTTGGTGTCCGCTGGGCTTCACCTGTGGGCATGGTACGCTTAGACTTAGCAGCAGGCGTGTTAGAGGACAGTGTGCCTATTCGATTGCACTTCTTTATTGGGTCGCCTTTGCAGTAGTGGCTATTGAATATAAAGCAGTTACCAGGCAGCCGTTATGGCGCTTAGCTGTGATCGAAATGATCAGCGTCACTGCAGTGTCATTGCCAAGCACTCGGTGCCTGCTATAAGGTTTTCGTTAAGGCTTTCATTAGCCTGCTATGAAGGTTGCTGTGATAGTGAATATCATTTACTATGACAGCATTTTGATTATCTTGTGAAAACAGGCCATTTTAACCGTAAATGGCACAAGCGTGATGGCTGTCAAAGGCGATTATTCGCCGCCTTGGGGCACCAAAGCTTGTGTTATTTCTAACAAAATTACTTAACTCATGACCACTTCGCAAACCCCGCCACCTAATCAAGAGCAAGATCCTGCCCAGCGTGATGCTGCGCGGCTCAAATACCACTATCCGCTGTCTTTTTTACTAAAGCTATTGGCGCTGTTGTTGGTGCTGTTCTTAATGATGTGCATCATTTTGTATGTCATGGCGGGTACTGAGCGAGGCACTAAGTTTATATTAGAGAAGATTGTCTCAGAAACTGGCGTAAAGCTGCAGTATGCTGAGGGCAACTTGCGCGATGGCATGTTGGTCAAAGACATCAGCATGAAAGCGTCTGAAGATGTTGATGTTCACTTCGTAAATACCTATGTCAAAATTGGCTGGCGCGCCATGTTTGCCAGAGAAGTGCACCTGCGTGATGCCGATATCGAATCTATCGTGATAGAAAATCGCAAGCCGGCCACCGGTGAGCCTTTTGACTATAGAACCTTTGAGCTGCCTGTTGACTTACGCTTTGATAAAGCGCACATCAAGAGCATCATTTACAATCAAGCTAGCAAAGATCCTATTCAAGTGACTGATATTAGTGCCTCCGACTTAAAGTGGGTAGACACGCATCTTGCTGTGGACAAAGCCGCTTTGCAGTACAGTGATGTGGTGCACATTGCCAATTTAAATGGCTTTGTGGATCTAACGGGCAACTATCCGCTAGATCTGTCCGCTCAAGTGACGGTGAATAGTTTACAAAAAATTTATGTGGATCCGATTTATGTTGATGCCACAGGCAGCTTAAAGCGTACTTATGGCACCTTACGCAGTAAATATAATGACAGCAATGTCAAGGGTAACTTTACGGTTCAAGGTTTAGATGACAATGCCCCCTTCGATGCTAAGCTGACTTGGGATGAGATTACCTTGCCTTATGCTGAAGGCCAAAATATTAAATTACAGGCAGGTTTGGCCATCGCTTCAGGGGTGTTATCAGATATTGAGCTGCGTATTAACAGTCAGTTGTCAGCTAAGGACATCCCAAGTGGTCGCTATCAAGCGCGTGCCAATATCATAGACACCAAACAGATGCATGTCCATCAGCTTACCGCTAAGACGCCAGAAGGTGACTTATTGGCCAAAGGCGTGCTTGACTGGGAAGACAGTTTCACCACCCAAGCTTTAATTTACAGCAGTAATTATAAAGTACGTACTTTATTACCTAAAGCGGCAGCACCTTACGCACCTGAGCGCTTAGATGGCCGATTGGCTGTGGTATATAATCTAAAAAATAAAGACGGCTTAATGCAAATTAATGCCAGCCTGCGTCAACGTGACGGCGAGATTCTAAAAGCCAAAGTCGTACAAGGCGCCACACCTAAGAACCCAAGATTCGCTGCGCCTTGGTATGTGGATGCCAATTGGCAACATTTACGCCGCCGTAATGTGCCTCAAGTGGGCGATATTGACAGTCCTATTGGTAAGGCCAATGTGCAGCTGCGTGATGAGCATCTGTGGGTTGATGCCGATGCCCAGATTAATAAATTAAATGCCGCACCTGCGGGCGATTACAAAGTCAAGCTCGATAAGCTGGGTGATCGCATTAATATCAATGCCTTTGATTATGATGGGGTGATGGGTGATTTGGTGGGTAATGGCAGTATTGTACTGGCCAACCAAAACAATCCGTTAACCTGGGCGATTAATGCCAAAACCCAGCAGCTTAAACCGAAAGTGTTTAATAACAGCTTACCGGTCAGCAATCTTGTGGGTAGCATCAATGCATCAGGAAAAATGATCGACATACGTCGCCGTGTCAATGGCAAGCTGGTGACCGGTCAGCGCCATGTCTTTACCATCAATTCTAGTGACTTAGACTCACTATTAACCGCACAAGTTACCCGCACTGATCCTGCAACTCAAAAAACCATTACTGAAAATCGCCATGTGGCCATCCAAGGCAAGGGCGATGGGTCAGTAGAGCTGATTGCAGGCGATTTGCAGCAGTTTGATGCGCGCTTTAACGGCCAACTCACCACCCAAGGGCTGCCTCAAGGTAACCTTATCGTTGATGCCAATGGCACACCCACTAATATCAATATTAAATCTTTTAGTCACAAGGGTGAGGCGGGCAGCATCAGTGCTGCCGGAAATGTCAACTTAGCAGATGGTATTAAGTGGGATGTAAAAGCCAACACGCAGAACTTTAATTTTGGCTCATTCACACCACAAACCGAGGGCGTCGTCTCAGGCAGTCTAGTAACCTCCGGTCAGTGGCGAGATAACAACACCAAATTCGGGGATTTACGCGCGTTAGATGTCAAGTTTGATGGCTCTATTGATACGCCGCAATTGCCCAAAGGTCGGCTTAAGCTGGATGCTTTTGGTAATGCTAAGGCCATTACCATCAGAAACCTAAGCCATGTGGGTGAAGCAGGCAGTATCAATGCGACAGGTAATGTAGGCCTAAGCGATGGCATTAAATGGGATATCAAAGCGCATACTGAGAACTTCAATGTTGGCTTTTTTGCGCCGCAAACCGAAGGGATTGTCTCAGGCGATTTGGTCACCTCCGGTCAATGGCGTGATAACCAGACTAAGCTTGGCGATCTGCGTGCTTTTGATGTTAAATTCGGTGGCTTTATCGATACGCCGCAGTTGCCCAAAGGGCGCTTGCAGCTTGATGCCAATGGTAATGCTCAGGTCATTAATATTAAAAACCTAAGCCATGTGGGCGAAGCAGGTAGCTTGATTGCTAAAGGTAGCGTGGATGTCAAAAATGGTGTCGCTTGGAATATCAATGCGGCAATGGAGGACTTCAATTTAGGCTACTTTGTTAAAGATGTGCCCAGCAATATTACCGGACGCATCTCTAGCACTGGGCTTTGGAAAGATACCGTACAGCGTATCAATATCAGCCAGATGGCGCTACGTGGCCAAATTAACGGTGAACCGTTATTGGCGCAAGGCAGCTTAAATAGCACCTTGCATTTGCCCAAAGATATGGCTCAATATTTACAAGTGCTCAAAGCTGCCGATAGCAATACCCAGCTCCAAAAAGTCAAAAGTGTGATTGAGACGCTCAACGCTGATAATCTCATGGTGCAGTGGGGGGATAACCAAGTTGTTGCTAATGGCGATGCACAAAACTTAGATGCCAAAGTCAATATTCGCAACTTAAGTCAAATCAGCAGAGACTTCGCCGGTAGTGTGATTGGTGGATTAACCCTTGTGCAGTCTGCAGGTCAGGCACTGCCCACCATTTATGTGGATTTGAGTGGGGAGAAGCTGGCTTTACCGGGGATATTGTTACAAAAAGGCGTTATTAAAGGCAAGATTGTCGATTTCGCTAAGAGTCCCAGTAATCTGGTGATCCTTGCTGATGGTCTTCAAGCCTCCGGCAGTCAGTTTGAAAATATCTATGCGGTATTTAATGGTACCGAGCTTGATCATACCTTGACGCTTAAAGCACAGACCAGTCGTGCCAATAATGAGGTAAGCATTGCTGCCACAATAAAAGGTGCCTTTGATCGTAAAAATATGGGCTGGCGCGGTGTGGTCGGTAACGGTGAGGTTTCAACCGAATACGTGACCTTGGCACAAAGCCAGCCGGCACAGCTGATTGCCTCATTTGGCGGTAGTACACCTAAGATACAACTGGCAGCGCACTGCTGGGCTGCTACCGATGAGTCAGGTAAGGTGTGTCTGCGGGAGAATTTGGTGGCCTCTAGTGAACAAGGTCAGGTCAATTTAGCCATACAGCAAATTGACACCACTTTATTTGCGCCTTTTTTACCAAAAGATTTAAGTTGGAACGCCGCTTTAAATGGTAAAGCAGTGATGGAATGGGGCAAAGGCGTTAAGCCCACCATCAATGCCACGTTGTACTCGGACAATGGCAACATAGGCATGATACAAGATGGCTATAGCGACCCCATTACCTTACCTTATAAGCGCATATCGTTAATTGTTCGCTCCTTTGAGGAAGGCTTAAAGGTACGTACCGATATCGATAGTGGTAATGGTGCTAAAGGTTATGCTGATGTGGTGGTAGACCCGTATAAAGAGGGCAAGCCATTATCGGGTGCCTTGGTATTAAACGAGTTTAATTTAGCGATTTTAAAACCTTTCTTTCCAGGCATGCGTAAGCTTGGCGGCAATATAACGCTGGCAGGTGGTTTGGGTGGCACTTTATCTAGCCCAGTCTTTTATGGTGACGTCAACTTAAAAGATGCCACGGTTGCCATGCTTGATTTGCCAGTGAACCTCACCAATATTAATGCCAAAGCAAAAATACGCGGCCAAAGCGCCACTTTAAATGGCACCTTTATGAGTGGTGAAGGTCAGGGCGACTTAAGCGGTACCATAGATTGGCAGCAAGAGTTACAAGCTAAAATTCGAGTTACCGGTGAGCGGTTGGTGCTTACTCAGCCGCCGTTATTGTTCGCTGAGGTTAATCCTGACTTTAATATCATCATTAAGCCGCAGCAGCAATACGTTAATATCGTGGGTGCAGTCTCAGTACCCACAGCCACCATCAGACCGCCTGAGGCCAACCAAGAAGTGGTGACCAAATCAGAAGATGTGGTGGTGTTAGATCGTCAGCTTATCGGCAATATCGATGAGGTACTGGCCATCTCTAAGCCGTGGTCTATTAATGCTGATATAGGGGTAGACTTAGGCAGCAATGTTAACTTCCGCGGCTTTGGCGCCGTTCTACCGCTGGCAGGCGCAGTACATATCACCCAGCAAGGTCAAGGGGTGATGAATGCGCTGGGTGTGGTGCAGGTGAGTCGCCGTAGTACCATTGATGCCTTCGGTCAAAATCTCGAGCTTAACTATGCCCAAATACGCTTTAATGGCGATGTGACCAATCCACGCTTGAGCATCGAGGCGGCCAAAGATATCGAGAGCAGCACTGTGGGTGTGCGTGTCAAGGGACGTGTCTCTGATCCAAACATTGTGGTATTTAACGATGCCGGCTTAACGCAGCAGCAAGCAATGAATGCACTGGTGACTGGCCGTATTTCAAACTCAGGCGCCACTCAGATTAGTGAAGAGGGCTTTAAGTCGGAGGTAACCAATAACTTAGCCGCCGCCGGGTTAAGCTTAGGCTTAAGCGGTACCCGTAGCCTGACCAATACCATAGGCGATGCCTTTGGCTTTGAGCGCTTGACCATCGATGCTTCAGGCACCGATAGCGACACCAACGTTAACGTAACCGGCTATATTACCCCAGACTTATATATCCGATATGGGGTAGGCGTATTTAATGCACAAAGCAGCTTGTCGCTGCGTTATCAGTTGACGCGGCGTATTTATGTAGAGGCGACCTCCGCATTAGAAAATGCAGTGGATGTGGTGTATAGCTTTAGGTTTTAAATAAATCACAGACAAAAAAAGAAGGGACAATTAATTTGTCCCTTCTTTTTTATCACCTGTCTTGTGCCAATATTAGACGATACTCTCATTATGAGCTAAGCCCCTATGCAGGGGCTTAATGGAATAAATTATTTGGTCAAAATCAACCGATTATTGCGGGTAAGTCGTAAACGGTATTCTTCACCCTCATGTTGAATTCGCACCTCTTTGGTGAGTGCAAATAGATGCTCTGATTGCAGCATAGGCAGCTGGTTGTCACGAAGGCGTAGTGCACGAGAGATAATAGTAGCCATGGGGTCATCCTTTATATTATGGTTAACAAAAATTGTATTTTAAATAACACTTAACAAAATGATACCTAAATTAAGTTTTGAGGTACGGTGTAAAATCATCATCAAAAAATAGATCAAATGTCTATTTGATAATGATTATCATTAACTTCATTATTATTTATTATAAACGTCATTGCAAGCACTTTTTTATTTAAAATTATTGAGTGACAAATAATGTGTCAACAGCATCCGGAGAGCGCATGAAGTATATCGATGTGGCCGTGGCCGTCATCCATTATCAAGAAAAGTATTTGCTGGGCTATCGCGGCAGCCATCAGCACCAAGGGGATCGCTATGAATTTGTGGGGGGTAAAATAGAAGCCAGTGAGCAACCTAAGCAAGCACTGATACGTGAGGTGTATGAAGAGATTGGTCTTGATATTACAAGCGATGGCTGTATCAATCCGCTTGGGGTACTGCGTCATGAGTATCTGGATATATCAGATACTGATCGTTCAAAAACGGTATGCCTGCATGTGTTTCGAGTACAGCTTAGCCCTGATCAATTCGCTGTCTTTAGGGACAAAACACAAGGCTGTGAGGGACAGCGCTTGCACTGGGTCAGTAAACAACGTCTACTGGACAATCAGTATGTGCTACCTGAAGCCAATCAAAGTATCTTGCAGTGGTTACGCCTAGATGATGTGATCTGTATTACCAATCAGTTGTCCTTTAATGACACCCAAGGGTTAGATGCAGTCACCGAACAAAGCCTAGTACAGTGGCTTGAGTATCACCATCAAAGCCTACCGCAGTCAGCGACGGTCTATGTGCGTTTGGCGTCCAGCAGCTTAAAGCAGCAGGGACGTGTTGTACTTAAGCTGTGTGCTAGGCGTACAGACTTAAACGTAATCATCCAGCAGCCTTTAGCAGATTATCTATCACAGACCAATAAGCTGCCTGTGCAAGTTATCGCCCAGCACCTAACACAAGCCATGCTAGAGCACCAACTACAGCAACTACAGCACGGCAAAAACACCTCGATATCACAGCTAAGCTTACCCATCACCGTAAGCTGTCACAGTCAGTATCAGATACAGGCAGTCAATATACTGGCGCAATATCAGCTCAATCATAAGCTGGCGCCTGTGATTGGTGCGTATTTATCTCCTGTTCAGCCCACACAGACCCACCCAGAGCAACCCTGTTTGGGCTGGGAGCAGTTTGCAATATTGGCTGAGCACTGTGAA
Organism: Psychrobacter raelei; assembly: GCF_022631235.3. Classification (NCBI taxonomy): domain Bacteria; kingdom Pseudomonadati; phylum Pseudomonadota; class Gammaproteobacteria; order Moraxellales; family Moraxellaceae; genus Psychrobacter; species Psychrobacter raelei. The sequence continues at coordinate 2,012,127 of NZ_CP093310.2, read as the reverse complement.
GTACCTGTGATTGCTCTAGGCGGACTGGCGCCCCAAGATTTGGCGACAGTAAGGCGCAATAATGGAGATAAAGTAGCAGGAATACGCCAATTTTTAACGCAAGAACACCAAAAGATTTAAAACAGTATAGGCAGTTTACAAACCGTAGCGTATTACTACATTTTGGGGATAGTAAAGCACAAGGGGCAACCCTAGAATGTTGTTATGGCAAAGAGCGGCACTGTAGATGAAGATGAATAAATCAGCCAAGTTAAAGACAAGTGCTGAACTGAAGTAAAAGACAAGTTAAACGTAAAAACAGTGGATGGCTTGCCAAAATAATAGAAGATTATTATGACATTTTTAAGTCAAAAACCCTCATTTTTCAAATTAATAGACAACAGATACCCTTATGAATAAATATCATCATGACGTCTCAGAAAGAGCCTTTATGAAGGCGTTACTCAAGCATACAGGTATAGCTTTGGCATTGTTGGTTCCCTTAGCGGCCTATTCTACGTTTTCACATGCCGAAACAGGCAATATGGTCACGCCAGCGACGGCCGCGACCACCCCGCACTCTGTGCCCAGTGTTGATTTAAATAAATACGCAGGTCAGTGGTATGAGATCGCACGCCTGCCTATGTATTTTCAGCGCAACTGTGCCTCAGATGTGACCGCCACTTATAATCTTAATCAAACAGACGCTGGCAAGATTGAGTCTGTGGATGTGATTAATCAGTGTAAAAAAGCAGATGGCTCAATGATGAGTGCTACGGGAATTGCTAAGCCAGCCAATGAATCCGGTAGCCAGCTCAAGGTGACTTTTTTACCCAGCTGGCTTAGATGGCTGCCGGTGGGTAAAGCGGATTATTGGGTATTAGCACTTGATGCAGATTATAAGAGTGCGTTAGTGGGCACGCCAGATAATAAGTATCTGTGGATCTTGTCACGTACACCCACCTTATCGCAAAGCACTTATGATAAGTATGTAAATACGGCAAAAATCCAAGGCTATGATGTTAGTAAACTTGAAATTACCTCACACAGTGGAGCGGCACAAACGGTAACACAGTAGTCCTCTTTTTGGCCATTGCTGCTGTCAGTGATGGCCTTGTGCTAAGCTATTGGCTACTCCTCATGTTGTCATCAACACGCTGCTTGTGGCTAAAAGCCACTGCAAATCTTACTAAGCTGGTATGAATTGACGGTATCTGACTGGCTAAAATCGGCAAGATGATTTAAAATTACCCAGAATAATAAAGCTGCTGCTCATTTTAAGGATATTTGTCGTTAAGACTCAGACAAAGCCATCAAAATCTTATATTTGGTTACTAAGCTCCGAGGCTAAGTCGTAACTTAAAATGGCGAGCAGCGCAGATCGATAAATACCCATTTTCACTTCATTTACCCCTTCACTTCATTTACCCAAAGGATGACTATTGTGAGTAATGCTAATACGCGCCGTGAGTTACACCAAGTTCATTTAGCCACCTACCAACAACAACAAACTCAAGCTTATGAGCTGGCCCAACAATTACATAACCTTTATATTAATAAAGATGTAAAAGTTAATTTATTTGGTGAAACACTTAACGGTTTATCAACAGCGGACTTATTAACTAAAGTTCAACAGACCGCTACCCGCAATGACGGTACTGCGCTTAGTATTGATGACATCGTTACTACTGTAAAAGAAGTGGCAGACAGTCAAGACATTACGACGGCAGTAGTTGATGCTGGTCAATTGGTAAAAAATAAAGTCAGTGTGGCCGATGCCTTTGCAAAAGCGGACAAATCGACCCCTGCTGCCAGTGAAGCTACTGACGTTGTGTTATATGGCTTTGGCCGTATTGGTCGTATCCTAACTCGCTTATTGCTTGAAGAGGCCGCCACTGATAAAGGCTTACAGCTAAAAGCTTTCGTTGTACGTCCTGGCAAAGAGGGTGACTTAGCGAAGCGTGCGTCATTACTTGAGCGCGACTCAGTACATGGCACTTTCGCAGGCTCAGTGGTAGTAGATGAAGCCAACCAAGGCCTTATCGTCAATGGCCGTTTTGTACAGGTTATCTATGCCAATGATCCAAGCGAAATTGATTACACCAGCTATGGTATCAATGACGCTATCGTAATTGACAACACCGGTATCTGGAAAGATGAAGCAGGTCTTGGTAAGCATCTTCAGGCCAAAGGCGTGAAAAAAGTATTGCTAACGGCCCCTTCAAAAGGCGATATCAAAAACGTCGTCTATGGTGTGAACAACAACACGATTGGCGATGACACTATCGTCAGTGCCGCCAGTTGTACCACCAACGCGATTACCCCATCACTAAAAGTACTTAACGATGAGTATGGTATCGTAAATGGTCACGTAGAAACTATCCACGCCTTTACTAATGATCAAAACCTAATTGATAACTACCACAAAGCCGATCGCCGTGGCCGCAGTGCGGTATTAAACATGGTTATCACCAGTACAGGTGCGGCTAAGGCAGTAGGTAAAGCACTACCTGAGTTAAACGGTAAGCTGACAGGTAATGCTATTCGTGTACCAACGCCAAACGTAAGTATGGCTATTTTAAACCTAAACTTAGAAAAAGCACCAGAGAGCGCTGAAGCATTAAATGCTTTCTTCAAGCAAGTTTCTCAAAGCGATGCTTGGCAGTCTCAAATTGCTTATACCGACTCAACTGAAGCCGTGTCTTCAGATTTTGTGGGCACCAAGCAAGTGGGTATTGTTGATGCGCAAGCCACTATCGTGACCGACAACCATGCCACAGTATATATCTGGTATGACAACGAAGTAGGCTACAGCACTCAAGTACTAAGAGTAGCCGCACAGATGGCAGGCGTGCATTACACCAACATCAGCGCTTAATGGCCTAGTATCTGTTAAGTTTGTTGTAAAGCATTGGATGTATAAAAGTCAACTAAACTAGTGACTGGCACGATTTGCAACGGTACCCGATAATCGTTAAGGTTATCGGGTATCTTTTTTATTATTCGTTTTGATTGATAATGCTGTAGAATACGGCGTTATGATTTTCAACTTTATTTTTTAGAAAACCGTTCTATAAGATATTATTATTCTGCTAAGCAGGCCATTGACATATTTTGACGCGACGTCAAACTAAGTTAAGCGGCCTGTCGTTAGTCCATTAAGATACACCAATTTAAGAGAAGTTAAGGGAGCAAGACCAATGCGATTTATTGATGAAGCAATTGTTACTGTCAAAGCAGGGGATGGTGGTAACGGCATTGTGAGCTTTCGCCGGGAGAAATATGTACCCCGCGGCGGGCCAGATGGCGGTGACGGCGGTAAAGGCGGCGACGTATTTGTTGTGGCCGATGATAACACCAATACCTTAGTAGATTATCGTTACACCCGCCGCTATGATGCAGGCCGTGGTGAAAATGGTCACAGCAAAAACTGCTCTGGTAAGGGGGCGGATAATATCTATCTGCGGGTGCCTATTGGTACCACCATTGTGAATAATGAGACCGGTGAGGTGATCGGTGACTTAACAGAAATCGGTCAAGAGCTGCTAATTGCTAAAGGCGGTGATGGCGGTCTGGGTAACACCCATTTTAAAAGCTCAACCAACCAAGCACCTCGTAAGGCCACCTCTGGCTTCGAGGGTGAGCTAAAAGAGCTAAAGTTTGAGCTAAAAGTTGTGGCAGATGTCGGCCTAATTGGCCTACCCAACGCTGGTAAATCTACTTTTATCCGTCAAGTCTCCTCAGCCAAGCCAAAAGTAGCCGATTATCCCTTTACCACCTTAGTACCGAACTTAGGGGTGGTGGATGTGGGTGTGCACCGCTCATTTGTGATGGCGGACATTCCAGGTCTTATTGAGGGTGCCTCAGAAGGGGCCGGCTTAGGAATTCGCTTCTTAAAGCATGTGGCACGTACCCGCCGCTTACTGCACATTTTAGATATCAAGCCCATTGATGGTAGTGACCCGGTTGAGAATGGTAGAGTTATTCTTAATGAGCTTGAGCGCTTCTCACCTGAGCTTGCTAACTTACCGCAAATCTTGATTTTGAATAAGATCGATCAGGTACCGGACGCAGATGAGTTAAATGAGCTGTGTCTGCATATTGTCGCTGAACTTGGTTGGACAGGCGCGGTATTTAGAACCTCTACCTTAACCGGTGCAGGCGTCGATGATGTCAAATATCACTTAATGAATGAAATTGAGCGTGAGCAAGAGCGTGAAGAAGAAGATCCGATGTTTGCTCAAGCCCAAAAAGAGAGATTTGAGCGTCTAGAAGCGGAAGTTCGCCTCAACACAGAAGAACAAAAAGAGGCTTATCGAGCTGCGCGTCGTGCAGCGCGTGAAGCGGCCTTTAATAATGAGCTAGATGACGATGATGATGATGGCGTGGAAGTGGTATACGCGCCTTAATTAATCCTTTAGTGGTGAGCTAAGCTTGCGCCTATAAAGCCTTGCTTAGTATCGCCAACACCAAGGATATCGTATCGACCATCAATCAATGATAGATCACTGTGTTAACCAGCATATAACTATTCTATTCATCAATTTTGGGAAGAATTATGAGTGCTAAGAAGAAACCGAAAAATTTACACACCGTAAAGCCAAGTATCCCTAAGCCCACCGCTTTAGATGACGACCGGTTTGCTACAGAAGATCGATCATTTGATTTGCAGCGGATTATTGTAAAAATTGGCTCTTCACTGCTTACCAATAATGGTAAAGGACTTGACCGCACCGCCATTTATGAGTGGGCCAGTCAAATTGCCAAGCTACACAATCAAGGCAAAGAGGTAATTTTGGTTTCCTCGGGTGCTGTGGCAGAAGGTTTGGTAAGAATGGGTCTTGATGAGCGTCCCAAAAAGCTTGAGGCGCTACAAGCATGTGCTGCTATTGGTCAAATGGGGCTGATTGAAACTTGGTCTTCAGCCTTGATTCAAAGTGGGGTACGTAGTGCTCAAATTCTATTGACCCATGATGATTTATCCAACCGGCAGCGTTATCTAAATACCGCCAATACTTTAGATAAGCTGCTGTCTTGGCGAGTGATCCCTGTTATTAACGAAAATGACACCATTACTGTCGATGAAATTAAGTTTGGTGATAATGATACCCTAGGCGCTATGGCAGCGGCTATGGTCAGCGCCGATTTGTACATCATCTTAACCGATCAAGATGGGGTGTTTACCGATAATCCACGCGAAAATCCCGATGCCAAAATGATTCGTCAAGAGCGAGCAATGGCAGATTACTTGTTTGACATTGCAGGAGAGGGCGGCAAACTCGGTAGTGGTGGTATGCTCACCAAAATTCGGGCGGGTCGATTGGCTGCGATGGGCGGTTGCCCGACTGTGATTGCCAATGGCAGTATCGATAAAGTCATTACCCGAGTGGTTGAGGGTGAGTCGGTGGGCACTTTATTAAAAACCAATCAGGCTGATAAGATTATTGCCCGTAAGCAGTGGCTTGCTGCGCATTTGCGTATGGCAGGCACGTTGTATATCGATGCCGGTGCGGTACATGCCATTACCGTACAAGGCAAGAGCTTATTGCCTGTAGGCGTGGTAGATATCCAAGGCGACTTTGATGAAGGCGACGTGGTGGCTGTGGTGGATGAGACGACCAAAGAGCGTATTGCCGTGGGTCAAGTCAACTTCTCCTCAGAGGATGCGCAGCGTGTGGCGCGTAATAGAACCCATAACTTTGATAAAATATTAGGGGGTTCAGAGGAGCGCGTGGTTATGATTCATCGCGATGACATGGCCATATTAAATAAATAGTGGCCAATGAGCTAAAACACATGGCGTAATAAATAAAAGCGCCTAAAAGGTGCCGAGGGTGGCATAACCTGCTACCATTGTAAGGCAGTACGTCCGTTAACATGGCCATTTTGATTATAATTTAGGACTTTAAAGAGATACTAATGTCTATAATGAATTCTGATTCTGTTGAAAATACTCACAATTTTGCTCCTTTAAAAAACGATCGCTTATTAAAAGCTTTACGCTTTGAGCCCATCGACACCACGCCAGTATGGATGATGCGCCAAGCGGGTCGTTATTTACCTGAGTATAAAGCCACGCGAGCGGAAGCCGGCGACTTCATGAGCTTGTGCAAAGACACAGCGCGTGCCACAGAAGTCACCATGCAGCCTTTAAGACGTTATGAGTTAGATGCCGCCATTTTGTTCAGCGATATCTTGACCATTCCTGATGCTATGGGTCTAGGTTTATATTTTGAAACAGGTGAGGGACCGAAGTTTAAGCGCACGTTACGCACAGAGGCCGACTTTAATCAGTTAGAAGCCTTTAATGCAGCAGACTCACTAAGCTATGTTATGGATGCGGTAACCAGTATTCGTAAAGAGCTTAATGGCAAAGTGCCTTTGTTTGGTTTTTCAGGCAGTGCTTGGACCTTGGCCACTTACATGATTGAAGGCGGCAGCTCTAAAGATTATCGCTATACCAAAGGCTTGCTGTACAGCAAACCTGAATTTTTGCATCAAATTCTAGACCATATCACCACAGCGATTATCGATTATTTAGACGCCCAAATTGTGGCTGGTGCCCAAATTGTTCAGCTATTCGATAGCTGGGGTGGTGCGCTTGCACACCGTCAATTTGCTGAGTTCTCACATAAGTATAATAAGCGTGTGGTGGCCGAGCTAAAACAGCGTCATCCTGAAGTGCCTGTGGTGGTCTTCACCAAGGGCGGCGGCTTATGGCTTGATGTTCAGATGGACAGCGAAGCGGACTGCTTGGGCTTAGATTGGAGTATGCCACTAGATAAAGCCCGTGCTATTTTAGCTACTGGCAAACGCAAGATTGCTGTCCAAGGTAACCTAGATCCGGCCACTTTATACGGTTCACCTGAGTTAATCAGACAGTCAGTCAATGCCATGCTAGATGATGCCTATGCCGGTGGTGAGAAGACAGGCTATATTGCGAACTTAGGCCATGGCATTACTCAGTGGGTAGACCCAAAAAATGCAGGGGTCTTTGTGGATGCCGTGCATGAGTACAAGCTGTAACATCATAGCATTACAGTGATAAATTAAAACATTTACACTAAAAATAGGCTTACTTAGATAAGCCTATTTTACACTCAGTACTCAGTGGCTATGCTAAAACCAACACGGACAGCCCAGCGTCTAGTTTATAAATATAGATCTCAAAGTGAGATTGATTAAGCATAAGATGGATTTTATTTAATTGACTTTCAAAACAGTAGGATAGGATATGTTACAAATAGCCATAGTGGGAGGTACCGGATATACCGGCGTTGAGCTTATTAGATTGTTATCTTCGCACCCGAAAGTGAACATCAAATGGTTAACTTCACGATCAGAGGCCGGAAAACCTGTGGCAAGCATTTTTCCAAGCTTAAGAGGCATCTCTGAGCTCACCTACAGTGATTTGGGTGAAGATACGTTATCTGCACTGACACAATGTGATGTGGTGTTTTTTGCTACCCCCCATGGTGTGGCTATGCAGCAAGCTGAAGCTCTAGTAGCGGCTGGGGTCAAAGTGATTGACTTGGCAGCTGACTTTAGGTTGCAGTCGTTACAAGACTTCGAGCACTGGTACAAGCATAAGCATGCTTGCCCAGATTTGCTCAAGCAGGCGGCTTATGGTTTGCCTGAAATTAACCGTGAAGCGATCAAGTCTGCCAGTGTGATTGGCAACCCTGGCTGTTACCCAACCACAGCTATTTTGGGTCTAAAGCCAGTTATCGAGGCCCAAAACTTAGCGAGTGACGCTTTAATTGAGCCGCGCATTATTATTGATGCCAAATCGGGGGTATCAGGGGCTGGCCGTCAAGCCAAGCTGTCACTAAATTATGCAGAAACCACAGATAACTTTAGTGCCTATGGCGTAGCAGGGCATCGTCATTTGCCAGAGATTGAGCAGGGCGTGCATGTGTTATTACAAAGCAAGTTCACCCAAAATATTCGATTTGTACCGCATCTGGTGCCTATGATTCGTGGTATGTTTAGTACAATTCATCTGGGATTAACCGAGGCCGGCTGTCAGCTTGATTTGCAAGCAATTTATGAGCAGGCCTATAAAGATGAGCCCTTTATCGATGTGTTGCCGGCGGGTGAATTTCCCGATACCCGTAGCGTAAGAGCCAGTAACCGTCTACGTATCGCCGTACATCAAAACAACAGTAACAAAGAAGCCACAATTTTAGTGGTACAAGATAACTTGGTCAAAGGTGCAGCAGGACAAGCAGTTCAGTGTATGAACGTGATGTTTGGCTTCGAGGAGTCGTTAGGACTTAATCATGTGCCCGTCGTGCCTTAGGTGATACTTTATAGGATAAGGGTTGTCTTAAACGTATGTTTTTTAAATAGATATTGCAGCATTCGGTCTGTTACTTAGGGTTTTTTGAGTCAGACCGCTTACGATAATCTCTTGATTAGTCGTCAGTTATGTATAAACTAAACCCATTTGGTACAGATTTGATAGCGATATATTTGCCGAATAGTTTATGCTTTATAACAGATTGATGATAGAAATATGTTATTGAAGCTAATCTGATGTTAGTTATTGCTTTAAGAGTTAGGTATAATACCTTGCCTTAAAATGGCCTTTAACTTTGGCTGCTTAACTAATTGCCGATTCATAAGATACGAGCCTAGAACACATGCCCACCGAAATCAGCAAATCCACTCCAAAAATTGTGAAGCGATCATCCTCTGGTGTGATGAGTCCGCTGATATTGGTCTTATTTGCGAGTGCAGTCTTGTTAACAGGCGTGATTGCCACTGCTTTTGGCCATAAATTTGGTTATTACCGAGGTTATCAGGCTTCGCAAAATGAAGCCAAGCTTAAAGGTGATGCTCAGCAGCTGACCGCTGAGGATATTAAAAAACTTAAGCTGAATGTAGAGTCGTTAACCAAACAGGTCAATACCGCCAAGCAAGAGCGTGACATCAGCCTAAATAACTTAGGTCAGATGCGCCAAGACATCCAAGATTTGGAAGTCAAAAATATGCAGCTTATCCAAGTAAACGATGTCTATGCTCAAAGCTTGGTTCAGCAAGGTGGCTTGCCGCTACAAGTAGTTGGCGCCAAGATGGAGCCGTTACCTGAGAATGCCTTTGAATACCGCTTTGATGTTGCTATGTTGGCCAAAGATGGCCTGCAGCACCGCTTAAAGCCCACTTTAACCTTGTTAGACGAAGACAGTTTGGTGGAAGTGCCACTAGAGCCTAGTACCTATGATATTAAAGGCATTTCGCGTATCAGAGGTCGTTTTGTGATGCCAAGTGGCTTTAAACCTAAGCAAGCCAAGTTAAATCTAGAATCCAACGGTCAAAAAGTAGAACAAATCTACAATTGGCAGTTGTCAGCCCCGGTAGAAAAAATGCCTATGTCGTTATCTGAAGTGCCAGAAACCGACCAACGCCCTGTTAATGAAGGCAAAGGCAACACCCAGGCAAGTAAATAGGTTTTATTTGCCGCAAACTCAAAGATTATCAAGCCACTATGAAACAAAATAAGACGTTTATGGTCGTAAGTCATAAGGGTGGGTCAGCAGACTGGCATCACCCAGCAACGCTGCCAATTGCTCGTCCTTTGAAGCTTATCGATGAGCATACAGAAGAAGAGGGTGAAGTTGAGGTTTTGGTAGCAGAACCTGAGATTACTGAGCCGCCCATGTATGCGGTAGTCATGTATAACGATGACTATACGCCTATGGAATTTGTGGTGTATGTGTTGCAGTCTGAATTTCGCCATAATATGGACAAAGCGGTTGAGATTATGCTCAATATCCACAATCAAGGCCGTGGTATTGCCGGTATTTATCCAAAAGATATTGCAGAGACTAAAGCCAAAAAGGTCAACCAGACCGCTCGAAAAGAAGGCTACCCTTTGTTAACTCAGATTGAACCACATCAAAGCAGCTAATAATTAGCTGCTTTTTTTTGTGCGTGTTCTGGCCTATTTCTATTGTGGCCAACTATGTTGTCTATTTTGCTCCGTTCTCTATTTTGCTCCATGTTTTACAGGTTGTATCTTCTATAGCAGCTGATGTTGAGTAGGGCATTTTCAGCTTCAGCTGTGATTTTAAAGATGTGATGAGCGGTGCTTCTAAAAGCTTGTTACGCCATGACGATCTAATATCTCACCAAATGGCTCAAGTGCTTCTGCTTCAAAATGCTCAACAAATTTATCAAAATCAGCAATCACATCTGGCTCACCAGAGCGGCGGTGCGGGAACTGTTCAACAGGCAGTAATCGCTCATTGGTGATTTTTATATCTACCAGTACCGGTTTGCCGCTGCGGGTGACTTGCTGAGCTTGTTGTAACACAGATTCAAGCTCTTCAGCTTTGTGTACGGTAAAGCCAGTCACTTGGAAGCCTTCTGCGACTTTTGCAAAGTCAACATTTTGTAGTTTAATACCCGAATGCGGCTGATGGGTATCATCTTGTTCTGCCTCGATATATCCTAAAGACTCATTGGTAAATACCAAGTTCATAATGGGTAGCTCATGCTCTGCTTGGGTGATTAAATCGGGTACCACCATCGCCAAGCCGCCATCTCCTGATAAGCTCCAGACCTCACGATCAGGGTACTCTAGCGCTGCTGCAATGGCGGCTGGCATACCAAAGCCCATGGTGGCATACAGCGGGGAAGTCACCTGACGACGTCCGCCACCTAAGCTGAGTAGACGAGCAACGGCAATATTAACATTACCCACATCCACACCAAACAGTGCATCTTTCGCCGCCATTTTGTTAATGACTTTGTATACGCTTTCAAAGCCAACAGGATTGGTGTTGCGCTCAGCACGTTTTGCAAGCCATGCATCCCATTGTTTTTTGTCTTCTACTGCCGCGGCGTACCAAGCCTGATAATCACTATCTTGCTGACGGGCTCGGGCAGACGCATAGTTTGCGCCGTCTTTGCCATAACGTTTTTTTGCGGCGTTAAGCAATTGACGCAAAAATGTCGGGACGTCGGCTAAGATACCAAGCTTAGTCTGGTGTCTGGCGCCAATGACAGAAGGGTTGAGGTTGACATCCACAAAGGTTGCCTCCTCTGAGAACATGGGGAATTCAAAATTGGTACCAGTAAAGAGCACAAAGTCTGCAGCACGGGCGACATCGACGCCAGGCTTAGTCGCCACGCGTCCAGTAGAGAGCATATAAAACTCTTCGTCACCCTCTAAGATGCCTTTGGCTAAATAACTAGATACCATCGGCAGTTTCAATAAAGCAGCAAGCTCACGCAGCTCATCGGCGGCACCCTGCGCGCCGCGGCCAAAATAGACAATAGGGCGACTTGACTGCTCAAGTAAATCCAATACCTTTTCGACATCCTCCTCATTGGCAGGCAGTTGCCACTGCGGCGTGCTGTATTTTTGGGCAGAAGAGACGTAATTATCCTCAATCTCCACCCAGCCAAAATCTTTAGGAATAACAATCACTGCCGGACCTTTGAGCTCATAAGCTTTGCGAATGGCAGTGTCGATGACTTCTGGTAGCTGTTCGGGTGTCATTACCGTACGGTTATAGACAGCAGAACTTGCAAACATTGGGTTTTCGGGCATCTCTTGGAAGTAGTCGGTATTCATCTTATCACTTGGTACCTGACCGACAATGGCCAATACTGGAATATGATCCAAAGCGGCATCATGCAGCGGATTTAATAAATGGGCAGCACCTGGGCCTGCAGAGCCTAGCATAACCGCAATTTTACCGGTCCACTTTGCCTCAGCCACCGCGGCCAGACCACCGACCTCTTCGTGACGAACACCGATATATTTAATCTTATCTCGCCAGTTATAAATGGCATTCATGGTTGAGTCAAGAGAGCCGCCAGGTAAGCCATATACCCGCTTAATTCCCCAATCGTTCAATACCTTCATCATAGCATCCGCACTTAGTATTTTATTCATGATTATCTCCTTATTTTATGGTTATTGATTATGGTCTTTGGTTATCTTAGGGATAAAAGTAGCATCCCACTGTTACTAACCATATAGACATACTTTAAAAAATTGTAACCAAGGTGAGGGTTGAGGGCTATCAGAGTTTCTGACATTGCTCTTCGTCATCAATGCTTTAAAAACGCTGTCTGTGTAGACCATCTGCTTATTTTAGCTTATTACCGTTTATTGATTATTGTTAAGTAAATATTACATTAAAAAATAAAATAGTCGGTAACGAAAATTACTTTTTAATTACAAAAAATGTCATCCAGTTTTTTACAGATTGTTGTATAGTTTTCATCACTAAGATGCGGCAGTGCCTATCAACAGCGGTTTTATATTGATTTAGTAAGAAACTGACGCACCTGAAGTGACGCATAAGAGTTTTCAGATCCCACCATTTATTTTTTTAATAAAATCTAAACATAAAGTTAAAATAACTAATAGGATAAATTTATGTCATCTAATCAATTAACAGTTCGAGATGTTGTTATTCAGGTATTACGTGATTTAGGGGTTAAGACGGTATTTGGTAACCCTGGATCAACAGAACTTGCCTTTTTGGGCGATTGGCCAGAAGATTTTGAATATGTGCTGGGTCTGCAAGAAGCGTCCGCCGTTGGTATGGCTGATGGTATGGCACGGGCCACAGGTCGTCCGACATTCGTTAACGTGCATTCAGCCGCAGGTCTTGGTAATAGTTTAGGTAACTTATTTACCGCCTATAAAAACCAAGTGCCTATGGTGGTGATGGCAGGGCAACAAGGCCGCTCATTATTATCATCAGAAGCGTATCTTGCTCAAGCTTCCCTAAGCCTTATGTTAAGTGGTCCGTAGAGCCGGCCACTGCACAAGATGTACCAGCAGCATTGGCACGCTGCTTTGAGATTGCGATGCAGCCTCCTTATGGTCCCACCTTTATCTCTGTACCTAATGATGATTGGGACAAGCCTTGTGACCCTGTTAAAGTCGTCGATGCCATTGGCTTTGGTCCAGCACGTCAACAGGGTCTTGAACGCGTTGCAGAGGCACTCTCTAAAGCAAAACGTCCGGCGTTAGTCGTAGGTACTGAAATCGATATTTTTGATGCGTATGATAATGCAGTGACGCTTGCCGAGCGCACAGGCGCAACGGCATATGTTGCACCAGTAGTAGCAGCAGCAGCTTTCCCTGAAGATCATCCGCAATTTGGTGGCTTCTTACCGGCTATTCCAGAAAATCTATCAAAAATGCTTGAGCGTCACGACTTGGTTGTCGTGGCTGGTGCACCAGTATTTACCTTCCACGTTGAAGGAGAGGCCGCCGTATTAACCAATCCAGATATTAAGGTGATGCAGCTAACCTCAGATCCAAATGCGGCTGCCCGTGCAAAAGCAGATCTAAGCTTGGTGGGTGAGCTTAACGAATCCCTTGAAAAACTGATTGAGCTATTACCAGAAAAACCTGCCGCTGATGTGGCTAAGCCTTTCGCCATTGAGCGCAGCACGCCAGAAAAAGGGGACGGTAAACCTTCAGCTGCTTATGTGCTATCTAGACTCAGCGAGCTTATGCCAAAAGATGCGATTTTGGTAGAGGAAGCCCCGTCTCACCGTCCTGCACTGCAAAAGAACTTGCCAGTGACTCAAAAAGGCGGTTTTTATACCATGTCAAGTGGCGGTCTGGGTTATGGCTTACCCGCATCAGTGGGGATCGAGCTTGCGCAAGATGAGCGCAAAGTGGTCGCAGTGATTGGTGATGGCTCAATGCAGTACTCAATTCAAGCATTGTGGACCGCAGCTCAGCATGGCTTACCGTTAACCATCATCGTGCTTAATAACAGTGGTTATGGTGCACTAAAAGCGTTCTCAGACATTATGGGTACTTCTAATACCCCAGGTATGGACTTGCCAGAAATTGATATTACCCAAATTGCTCTCGGTTATGGTTGTCATGCCTCTAAGGTGGACAATGTGGATGAGTTAGATGAGGCGCTAAGCGCAGCATTAAATGACCCACGCCCTCATGTGATTGATGTCATTGTTGATCCTAATCAAGGTAACGTTTACTAAACCTAAAACCGGAGAAGCCACATGTTTAATATCATCGTTGGCGCCTTATTGCCCATCTATGTCGGCTTACTAATTGGTTACGTTGCCGGTAAGCGGGGTATGGTCGACAATCAAAACGTCAAAACCATCAATGTCATGTTAATGACCTTTATGGTACCGTTGACCATGTTTATTGCTATTGCACGAACCCCTCGGGATGTCATCATCCCGAACCTCACACTGATCTTAGTGATTGGGGTGTCGATGCTTATTTTATATTTGGCATCGTTATGGATTCAGCAAAAAGTATTTAAACTAAGCTTAGCTGAAGGGGTTGTGCAGTCGTTAACTATTGCGTTCCCGAACTATGCGTCAATTGGTATCCCGCTAACACTTCCGCTATTTGGTGATCAAGCAGCGTTATTGGTAGCGATAGCTATTGCGGCAGGTTCTATCTTTGTGACCCCCATAGCCTTGGCACAGTTAGCAATGGGCACCTCTGCTCCTGATGAAGAAGTGTCGGTCAAAAAAGAGTTTATTAAAGGCTTAATCGGAGCGGTGAAAACGCCTGTATTTTTCTTACCGGTTATTGGTTTGATATGGGCAATTATCGGTATTCCTATGCCTAAACTTGCTGCAACAGCCTTCCAGCCCATTACGATGGCGACGGGTGGCGTTGGCTTATTCTTAACAGGCTTATTACTATCTGCTCAAAAAATTAAAATAAATACCAACGTCTCAGTCAGTACCTTATTGAGTAACGTCATTCAGCCCTTATTGACATTTGGTATTGCGGTATTAATTGGTATTAACCATGAAGCAGTGGTACAAGCGGTTATCCTAATGGCCATTCCATCTGCGTTCTTTGGGTTGGTATTTGGTGCAACCGTTAATGTACGCCCAGCAGTTTCAGGGGCGACGTTACTGGTATCGTCACTGATTGGTATTATCACCATATCAGTATTTTTGGGCTGGCTGGTACCTTAAGGGCTAACACGCTGCTTAAAGCCTTAAAAAAGTAGGCACTAAGCAGACAGCTTAAGCTAAAAAAATCTCTTAGTACTCACGTGGGCGCTAAGAGATTTTTTTTATTTTTGCTGTCAGCATTATTTTTAATCATAATAAAAAAGCGCCCTATAACTGTCTGAAATGATAGCCAAAAATTACGTATGTTTTGCGTATCTGATAAGTACAAAGTTTGGCGATAGGCTTGATTTTTATACTCAACAACCCTACCTAATGAGTATGTGCGTAAGATCATTGTGTCGCAGTTCATGGTGTGATCCATATTAATGGTCATTAAATAACCCCAACTTGGTGTTAACTTGCTATAGTTAGTTAACTGTCTATCAAACGTATATTTGTAATGATCTTACCTATTAAAAAATAACAATTATCAGGATACCTCTATGTTAAGTCGTCACCTCGAAGTTTCCTTGCGTCTAGCCATGACGCTGGCCCGACAAAAGTCACATGAGTATTTAACCGTTGAACATTTGTTGCTGGCTTTATTAGAAAACAATAATGCAGTTACCACCCTTAAATCTTGCGGCGCTGATATCAGCAGCTTGCGCTCGGATTTAGAAGCCTATATTGACAAACATACACCAAAGCTTGATGCTGATCTTGAGCAAACACCGCAAGCAACCCAAAGCTTTGATCGTATTTTGCAGCGCGCTATTTTCCATGTGCAATCTATTGGCTCAGGCCGCCTAGTACAAGGCTCGGATATCTTAGTCTCTATGTTCTCAGAGCATGATACCTATGCGGTATATTTGCTTAAAAAACAAGGTGTGAGCCGTCTTGAGCTGACTCAATATTTGTCACATGGCAATGAGAGTGATGAGACTCGTGAAGGTCCGTCAGACAATGAAGGCGCAGACCCTAAAGCCGCTCGTGCCAAAAAAGACCCATTGACTGAATTTGCGGTTAACTTAAATAAACGGGCTGCAGAAGGCAAAACGGATCCACTTATTGGCCGCTCAAGTGAAATCGAGCGTACCGCACAGGTACTTTGTCGTCGCCGCAAAAATAACCCGCTGTTAGTCGGTGATCCTGGTGTGGGTAAAACCTCTATTGCAGAGGGTTTGGCTTGGTTAATTATTAACAATAAAGCACCCAAACCTTTACAGGGCTGCGTGATTTATAGCCTAGATATTGGCTCATTAATTGCTGGTACCAAATATCGGGGTGACTTTGAAAAGCGCATGAAAGCTTTGCTTGATGAGCTTAAGAAAAAGCCCAATGCCATTTTGTTTATTGATGAAGTGCACATGATTATTGGTGCTGGCTCATCCATGAGCAGTAATATGGATGTGTCCAACTTAATCAAGCCTGCATTGGCCAATGGTGAGCTTAGATGTATCGGATCAACCACCTTTACAGAGTATCGTCAGGTGTTTGAAAAAGATCATGCGTTATCACGTCGCTTCCAAAAAATCGATGTCAATGAGCCGAGTGTGGATGACAGCATTGAAATCTTGCGTGGCCTAAAATCACGTTATGAAGAGTTTCATAATGTGAAGTACACAGATGCCGCTTTAGTGAGCGCAGTTCAGCTATCAGCCAAACACATTCATGAGCGCTTTTTGCCAGATAAAGCCATTGACGTGATTGATGAGGCAGGTGCTTATAAGCGTTTGGGCGTGACGCCAGATGCCGCTCAGGTTGAAGAGGAAAATCAGTTAATTGATGAGCTCAACAGCACAGATGTCAATGCGGTAGACTTAAACGATGACGTTTTGGGTAACAAGACCGATTATGATGCCCAAATTGATGCTGATGAGAGCGGTTTAGACGCCGAAGCTGATGGTGATAATGACGATGACGCTTTAGAGTCGGTAGAGTCTGACTTTGAAGATACGGATGAGGCATTGGATGATGAGACGCAAGCGGCACCTACAGTTATTGATGTAGAGGATATCGAAGCGATTATCTCCAAGCTTGCTCGTATTCCGCCAAAATCAGTGTCTAATGATGACAAGTCGTTGTTACAGCATCTAGAGCGTGATTTAAATCGCTTGGTATTTGGCCAAGATGAAGCCATAAAAACCTTGTCAGATGCGATTAAATTGTCTCGTGCGGGTCTAAAATCTGCAGATAAGCCGATTGGCTCGTTTATGTTTGCTGGCCCTACCGGTGTGGGTAAAACCGAGGTGTCTAAGCAGCTGGCCAATCTGATGGGCATCGAGCTGATACGCTTTGATATGTCTGAGTATATGGAAGCGCATACCGCCTCTCGTTTAATTGGTGCGCCTCCAGGCTATGTGGGCTTTGATCAAGGTGGCTTGCTGACTGAAAAAATCAATCAGCATCCGCATTGTGTCTTGCTACTCGATGAGATTGAAAAAGCGCATCCCGATGTGTTCAACTTGCTACTGCAAGTGATGGATCATGGCTCGCTTACGGATAATAATGGCCGCGTTGCAAGCTTTAAGCAAGTCATCTTGATTATGACTACCAACGTGGGCGCCGAGAACATCAGCCGTTCATCAATGGGCTTTACTAAGCAAGATCACAGTAAAGACAACACTGAGGCGATGAATCGTGTGTTTACGCCAGAGTTCCGTAACCGTCTCGATGCCATTATTCAGTTCAACCCTCTAGATCCCTCTATCGTAGTATCGGTAGTAGATAAGTTCTTAGTTGAATTGCAAGCTCAGCTAGATGATAAGCAAGTGATGCTAGAGATTGATGATGAGGTACGTGAATACTTGGCTGAAAAAGGCTATGATCGCTTAATGGGAGCGCGTCCAATGCAGCGCTTGATCCAAAATGAGATTAAAAAGCCACTGGCCAATATGGTACTGTTCGGAGATTTAGCAGAAGGTGGTGCGGTGCATGTGACCTTAAGCGAGGACGTTTTTGACAGTGCTCTAGATGATGGCAGTAAGGCCGCTGCAGAAGGCAGTCGTATCTTACTTACAGTGGTCGAGAAGCATGGTCAGCGCGGCGTTGAATACGAAGAAGGCTAAATTTCAAATAGCCTAAAAGCGTTGTCATTGTTATAAATTGCAAAAAAGGGGCTAACCACTGAGTTAGCCCCTTTTTTATTTATTCACCGGTCGCCGTAAAACCACCCACTTCAGGGGTGGATATAAGGCGACACACACTGTCGTAAGCAGTACTTAAAGTATTGCAAGTTAAAATTAACCTCGCCATACTAACCCTATGAAAACCCTCAAGCTACGCATCAAAGACAAACATGCAAACCAGCTAAACAAACTAGCTGGGAGTGTTAACTATGCGTGGAACTATGTTAATGCGTTAAGCTTTGAGCATTTAAGACGCACAGGTAAGTACTTTTCGGCCTATGATTTAAGCCAATACACCAAAGGCAGTGGAGAGTATTTAGGCTTACACTCGCAAACTTTGCAAGCCATCAACGAAACTCACGCCAAATCTCGTAAGCAGTTTAAAAAAGCCAAACTTAATTGGCGAACCAACCGACCCGATGCCAAACGCAAAAGCCTAGGTTGGATACCTTTTAAAAAGTCTGCCATAAAGTATCTACATACCAGACAAACAGGTAAAAAAGCACTTAAATCAACCATACAGCTATCGCTCTGTAAAGGTCGAAAGCTTATCATAGACGTATTCGATAGCTACAATTTGTCTTTGTATCAAATCAATACGCTTGAGATAGTGCAAGACAGCCGTAACCGTTGGTATGCCTGTATTACCGTCAAAGATTTTCCTAGACAAGCAAGTGGCAAAGGCAGCGTTGGTATTGACTTAGGCTTAAAGCAGTCTGCTACCACATCAAACGGTGACAAGCTGACAACCAAACAAACTCAAAAGTGGGCTAAAAAGCTTGCAATAGCTCAAAGAGCGAAAAACAAACAGCGAGTCAAAGCAATCCATGCCAAGATCAAAAACTCAAGATTAGACTTAATTCATAAATTCACCACCAAGTTAGTGCAGAGCAATGCTTTAATTGTGGTTGGTGATGTTAAATCCCGATCATTCACAAGTAAGAGAACCAAACTGGCTAAATCGACATACGATGCAGGATGGTTTGAACTCAAAAGACAACTGGAATATAAATGCAAGTATGCAGGTTGTCAGCTTGAGGTAGTGAATGAGAGTTACACTACCCAAACCTGTTCGCACTGCCTTAAAATAAGTGATAGTAGTCCAAAAGGTAGAGCAGGTCTTGGAATAAGAGGATGGAGGTGTGCTGAGTGTGGCACATGGCATGATAGAGATATCAATGCTGCTAAGAACATCCTTGCGGTCGGGCTTGACCGTCTAGTTGTAGGAATCCCTTCGGTTTAGCGAGGGGAGGAAGTCAATTTCAATAGAAAGTGGCTTCGCAGTGTGACAGGCGATGTTATACAATGGGCGCTATGATACATTTGATTGCCCATACCTAAAACAAATTAAAAAAGAGTCTACTATGTCATTAGTGAATGAGCCCAAAGGCCAAAAAAGTGCAGCCGAGAAGCAGGCCATTTTAGCCAAAGTTAAGATGCCAGAGGACTGGAAACAGGCCTTAGCAGATGAGTTGACCTCAGATAATATGGACAATCTGCGTGACTTTTTACGTCAAGAGTATGGCTCTGGCAAAAGTATATATCCCAAAGCCAGCCAAATGTTTAATGCCTTTAATTTAACCCCGCTATCGCAAGTTAAGGTAGTGATATTAGGTCAAGATCCTTACCATGGCCCAGGTCAGGCAATGGGCCTGTCGTTTTCGGTGCCTAAGATGATTCCGATGCCGCCCTCCTTACGTAATATTGTAAAAGAAATGGCCGATGATATTGGTACAGTCCCGCCCAAGCATGGGGATTTAACCTCATGGGCTGAGCAGGGCGTTTTACTACTAAATGCCTCGTTGACCGTAGAAGAGGGCATGGCAGGCAGTCATCAGGGTAAAGGTTGGGAGCAGTTTACCGATGCGGTCATTGATGTGGTCAATCAGCAGACCAATAATACGGTCTTTATCTTGTGGGGCAGCAAAGCCAAACTTAAAGGAAAGTTCGTTGACACTGATAAGCATTTGGTGCTCTCTGCGGTGCACCCTTCACCACTCGCGGCCAATAGAGGTGGTTTTTTTGGCAGCAAGCCTTTTTCAAAAACCAATGATTATTTGCAGCAGCATGGCAAGACTCCCATTGATTGGCAATTACCGCAATAAGTTTAAAAATAGCCTAAGCATTTAATGGCTAATATAAGGCTCAATGCGCGTGGCTATCTTTGTGCTTTGATTGGTCTAAGTTTTATCTATTGACCATTTATTTTATTTGTAACTTATGACGGTGACTGCTGTGAATTTATTGACGCCTCATAGCGCTTTACTAAGTGAGGCCTACCCTGGTGATCTAACCGCTGCTAACTATTGGCTACTCTCTGATGTGGGCTTTATGCGCCGAGCTTTAGCCTTGGCGCAGCAAGGCGCAAGTCAAGAAGAGGTGCCGGTGGGCGCGGTTTTGGTGTGTGACAATAAGATTATAGGCGAGGGGTTTAATCAGCCCATTACCACAAGCGACCCAACAGCTCATGCAGAGGTGGTGGCTTTGCGCTGTGCCTGTCAGACGCTGCAAAATTATAGATTGCCGCCCAACACCACCTTGTATGTCACCTTAGAGCCATGCACCATGTGCCTTGGGGCACTGATACATGCTCGGCTAGCAAGGCTGGTCTTTGCAACTTTTGAGCCGCGGGCAGGTATGGTAGGCAGTCAACTGAATTTAACTGAAATGGACTTTTACAATCATAAAATGCAGGCGTATTCAGGGCTACTGCAGCAGCAGAGCCAAACCCAGCTGCGCTCATTTTTTCGGGCCAGGCGTGGCAAAAAAAAGCCTCAAAAGCAGTCCGATTAAAACCGCAATGATAAAAATTGCAATGATAAAAAGCCTTAGTGCATTAACAGTAGGGATGCATCTGTTAGTTTAAGGTATTGGTCATTGCACATAAATGAACTCAGGCTGCTTGCCTATACTTTACTCATGCTCTGATCCATACTCTTGACCAGACCTTTAACTAAACTCTTGCCCATACTAAGTTAAATGCGCAAAAAATTCTAAAAATTAACTAGTGATGCTTACTATATTTTGTTATAATCTTGCACTATTTGCGTTTGGCTGCTGAATAAAGCGGGTAGATGGCGGCAAATAAGCGCAAGAAAAGAGCTTATTTTGCGGACTTGCTTAAAAAATAATTTAAGCCCAAGCCATTCATTTGATAAAATAAAAAGTAGTAGGTGATACCTCATGAGCTTTCCTGTTATTACCATTGATGGCCCAAGCGGCGCAGGAAAGGGCACAGTTTGTCTAAGACTGGCACAAGCTTTAGGGTATCGACTATTAGACTCAGGCGCCCTGTACCGTATTGTCGGTCTCAAGGCATTTGAGGCAGGTCTATTAAATGAGTTATCCTTGACTGAGCAAGTGGTGGCCGATATTACTGAGCTTACTCAAAGCTTGGATATTCAGTTTTTACCACGTGACACAGGTGACGTAGATATTGTGGTCAATGGCGTTAATGTCGCCGGTGAAATCCGCAATGAAACGGTCGGAGGCTATGCCTCAAAAGTTGCCGCTTTGCCTAGCGTGCGAGAAGCGCTACTGGCCTTGCAAAAGAACATGGCCAATGAGTCAGGCTTAATCGCTGACGGCCGTGATATGGGAACCGTGGTGTTTCCTAATGCGGATGCCAAAGTTTATTTGACAGCCAGCGCCGAAGCCCGAGCTGATCGCCGAGTGGCTCAGTTACAACAAGCGGGTGAACGTGCAGATTATGCCGCCATATTAACAAGCATCCAAGAAAGAGATGAGCGCGATGAGAATCGCAGTGTTGCTCCGTCCAAGCCCGCTAAAGATGCTTTGGTATTGGACAGCTCAAGCATGAATGCGGACGATGTGTTTGCCCAGATTAAAAAGTTTTGTCAGCAAAAAGGCATAAGCTTTTAAGATAAAAATTGCTCTATAAGCGATTTTTTGCAGTACAATTGACTTATAAGCAGTCACTTATAGGTTATTTGCAGTACCCATTAGCTTTTAAGGCTTTGGCTTAATACATACCGTGTTTGGCTTAAGGCGCTTAAAATAACATTTTTTTTAAATGAAGATAAAAAGAGCAAAACCAGCGTCAATCTTTTATCCTCATTAACTTGAACCGTACTGTGCTGGACAGGATACGGCTATATTAAGGTAATCATAATGGAATCATTTGCTGAACTATTTGAAGCGAGTCTAGAAGAGCAAGGTCTTGATATTGAGCGTGGCTCAGTAATCAGCGGTGCTGTTGTAGCAATCGATAGCGATTGGATTACAGTTGACACTGGTTTGAAGTCTGAGGGTGTTGTTGCTCGTGAAGAGTTCTTAGACGACAATGGCGAGCTTGAAGTAGCAGTGGGCGATAGCGTTGATGTTGTTGTTGAAGCTGTTGACAACGGTATGGGTCAAACCCTACTGTCACGTGAAAAAGCAAAACGTGTAGAAACTTGGAACGCGCTTGAGAAACTATTTGAAGGCGATGAAATTGTAAAAGGTATCATCTCAAGCAAAGTTAAAGGCGGTTTTACTGTTGATGTAGGTTCAGTACGCGCTTTCTTACCAGGTTCATTAGTTGACGTTCGTCCTATCCGTGACACAACGCACCTTGAAGGCAAAGAGCTAGAATTCAAAATTATTAAACTAGATCAAAAACGTAACAACGTTGTTGTTAGCCGTAAAGCGGTTATGGAAGCTGAAAACTCAGCTGAGCGTGAAGAGCTACTTAATAAGCTTGAAGAAGGTATCGAAGTTGAAGGTATCGTTAAGAACCTAACTGACTACGGTGCATTCGTAGACTTAGGTGGTATCGACGGTCTACTACACATCACTGATATGGCATGGCGCCGCATCAAGCACCCATCAGAAGTGGTTGAAGTGGGTCAAGACCTTAAAGTTAAAGTACTTAAGTTTGACCGTGAGCGCAACCGCGTAAGCCTAGGTCTTAAGCAGCTAGGTACTGATCCTTGGGATAACGTTGGCGGTACTTACCCAGTAGGTAGCATCGTTAAAGCTCGCGTAACTAATCTAACTGATTATGGTTGTTTCGCTGAGATCTCTGACGGTATCGAAGGTCTGGTACACGTATCAGAAATGGATCACACCAACAAAAACATCCACCCATCTAAAGTTGTTCAGATTGGTGACGAAGTTGACGTTATGATCCTAGATATCGATGAAGAGCGTCGTCGTATCAGCCTAGGTATCAAACAAACTCTACCAAACCCATGGGAAGAGTTTGATAAGAAATATGACCGTGGCGATAAGCTAACGGGTACTATCAAGTCAATCACTGACTTTGGTATCTTCATCGGTCTTGACGGTGGTATCGATGGTCTAGTTCACCTATCTGATATCTCTTGGAACGAAGCTGGCGAAGAAGCTATCCGTAACTACAACAAAGGCGACACTGTTGAAGCTATGGTTCTATCAGTTGACGCTGAAGCCAACCGCATCAGCCTAGGTATCAAGCAGTTAAGCTCTGATCCATTCAACGAGTACCTAGTAGGTAACGACCGTGGTTCAATCGTAACTGGTACCGTTAAAGACGTTGACGCTAAAGGCGCTACAATTACTTTAGCAGACGAAGTTGAAGGTTACTTACGCGCATCAGAAATCCAGCGTGACAAAGTTGAAGATGCAACTAAGCATCTAAACGTAGGCGATAGCGTTGAAGCGAAAATCATCAGCGTTGATCGTAAATCACGTGGCATCAGCTTATCAATCAAAGCAAAAGATGAAGCTGAAGAGCGTCAAGCGATTAAAGAGCTTGGTAGCACTCAAGCTGCTCCTGAAGCACAGCCAAAAACAATTGGTGACTTGATCAAAGAGCAAATGCAAGACTAATATTAGAGTGCTATTTAGCTAAGCTAAATAGCTTCTAAGGTACACGTTATTGATAACGTAAAAGTCTAAAGAAAAGGAGTGGCCAAAAGGCTGCTCCTTTTTTAATGCAAAAACTTAATAGATTGCCTCAATATTTGGCCTAAATCGTTAAAAAGTCTAATATTAGTTCCACAGCAGCCAAAACTTATGATTTAATATCAATATAGACTATGAAAGTTAGAATATTCATAGTTAAATCATAAGTCTATTTAAGGCATATGATATTTGGTGAGTAAAATAGCCTTTACTGCGCGTAAGGCATTTGCTTAAAATTTGTTAAAGGACTAGCGATTTAAAGCAGTTTAATACAATTGTTTTTCATACTATTATTTATTAAGGTCACATGGATATGACAGAAGTTATAAATAAATCAGATTTAATACAAGATGTTGCCGCTCGATGCGACTATATGGCAGATTCAGATGTAGACAATGCCGTCCGTGAGATATTAGAACTGCTCTCAGAGAAGCTCATCTCAAATAATAGAATAGAAGTGCGCGGCTTTGGTACCTTCTGTTTGCATCACAGAGAGGCGCGTCAAGGTCGTAATCCTAAGACCGGCGAGATGGTCTTGGTTCCCCAAAAAGCCATTCCTCACTTTAAACCCGGTAAGGCGTTACGTGAAGGGGTTAATCATAAATGGATGTAAACTAGTTAAGTTTAGTGATATCCTGTTACTTTTCTTCTTTATGTTTAACGACATTTGGTTCAACTACATTAGGTGTTTGACTTGAAAGCTCGATTTAGAACATCACCACGCTTTACCCGTAACACTGTATTTTTAATCGCTCTTATTACCTCAATACCACTAGTGGCTTATGCTGCTGGTGGTGCCATAGATGCACCCGTGCAGACTTCTGCTTATGGGGTGCATTTGGTGCTACTTATTGCCTTTATGGTATTGTCGGTGTTTGTGTCCTTTATCTGCTCGGTTTCTGAGGCAGCTTTATTGACCATGACACCCTCTTATGTGGCTTCTATTGCAGAAGAAAACCCCACAAAATCAGCGATGTTAAAAGAAGTTAAAGTCGATAAGATTGATCAGTCTATCGCGGCTATTTTGACCTTAAATACAGTGGCACATACGGTCGGTTCTTTGGGAGCAGGGGCTCAGGCCACTATCGTTTTTGGTAGTGAGTGGTTTGGCGTGTTCTCAGCCTTTATGACCTTGCTGATATTGGTCGGTTCTGAGATTATTCCTAAAACCATTGGTACGGTCTATTGGCGTCAACTTTCAGGTCCAGTGGCGTATTTTGTTAAAGCCATTATATTCTTGCTGTATCCGCTTATTTGGTTCTCCGAAAAAATCACCACTTTATTGACCCGTGGCAAAAAGGCCAATACCTTTAGTCGTAATGAGTTTGCTGCGCTTGCTAGTGTGGGTGAACAGTCGGGTCAAATTGATCCATTAGAGTCAAGAATTATCCGTAACCTGTTGGCATTCGGTGCGATTAAGGTTGAGGATATCATGACGCCGCGCTCAGTCATGCATGCGTTTAATCAGTCGATTACGGTTGCTGAACTATTGGCCAATCGTCCTAAGCTGATGTTCTCAAGATTGCCCATTTATGATGAGGACTTAGATAAGGTGACCGGCTTTGTTCTAAAGTCGGATATTTTATTGGCCAAAGCTAACAATCATATGGATAAGCCTTTAGAGAGCTATAAGCGCGAGATTACCTTTGTATTCTCCAAAATGAAGCTGTTTGATTTATTAGATCTAATGCTCAATAGCCGCATTCATATTGCAGTGACTGTGGGCGAGTATGGTGAGGTCAAAGGCTTGGTTACTTTAGAAGATGTGCTGGAGACCTTATTGGGTCTTGAAATCGTCGATGAAGTCGACCGCGTTGAGGACATGCAGGTACTGGCGCGTCAGATGATGCAGCGCCGTTCAGCGAGGTTAGGGATGTTGGTAGAAGATGATGATACGCCGATAGACCCTTAAAGCTAAGTGGTATCTTAGAGCCTATGTTTTATTGACCCAATAAACATTAATCGACGTCATCAAGCAAAGCTGATTTTTGTGACCAAATATTACAAGCCGTTAATATTTACCTAGGATGGGGTTAACTTAAGTATAGTACCATAAGGGTGCATTACAATTTATAGGCATAAAATTCATCCAGATGGATACATAAATATCAGCCAGTTAAGCTCATTTAGCCGAAAAATTGAAGCTATGAACTCACAAAGTTAAGCAGGTTTTTATAACTGTTTACAACAATAAGGAAGTCTCTATGCTAAAGGGTCTATTTAGCTCAAAAAAATCAATGTCAGCCGTGCTTGCACCTGCAGCTATGGTCACCGCGGTCAGTATGGTAGCCACTGCTGCCCAAGCCGCCCCATTAACTGAGGCAGCCGTGCAAAGCTATGCGGCACAGATGAAGCAAGCGGCCAATAGCGAAAACCTAAGCTTGGTCTCAAGTTTAGTGGCAGATGAAGCCTTAATTTCATTGTCTCGCCGTGGTAAGACCACAAGCCTTGATAAAGCGGCCTATTTAAAGCTGTTACAAGACAGTTGGTCAAAATCAAGCAGCTATACCTATGATATTAATATATCTAATGTGGTCATCAGTGGAGATCAAGCAAAAGCCGATGTTAAAACGATAGAAACTTGGGTCAGAGATGGTCAAAAAAGAGTATTGACCACCACCTCAAGAGCGACGCTCAAATCAGGTGCTAATAATGCGGTACTGTTAAGAGCTGTCTCACAAGTGACTATTGAATAGCTGCTCAATTCATACTAGATAGCTATGAAATAGCAGTAATGAAAAAGTTTGTATTTTGTGCAAGCTTTTTCGCATTATATTGTATACCTAATTGTCTTAATAAAATTTCACTTCTTACACTGGGTTGTTATTGTCATGAACTTTAGAAAAACCTCCATTCGATTTTGTAAGCTGCCGTTAGTAGTGGCGATAGGCTCTGTTATTTTGGCAGGGTGTAATAACACAGCGCCTCTACAAAGTGGTACGGCACAGGGAACTCGTATCCCTGTGGCACAAAACGAAGCGGTGTCTAATGTGCCAGCTACCGATGGCTACAGCACAGCACTATTGGACGATGACAGCTTAGATGAGCTTGAAAACCTATTAGAAGCCACCGATATGAAAATGGTGGAAGATGACAAGTTGGCCATTCAGCAGTATGGTAACTTGTGGGACCGTATGCGTGCCGGTTTCCGTATCGATCAAAGCCAATATGGCTATGGCCAACAGCAGCGTATTGATGCACAAAAGAACTGGTTTATTACCCGTCAAGACTATATCAACCGTTTAACCGCCCGTGCCAGTCGCTACTTATACCACACGGTACGTGAAGCTGAGCGCCGCAATATCCCAACTGAGCTAGCGCTACTTCCGGTCATTGAGAGCTCCTACGATCCAACCGGTACTTCTAACGCGGCGGCTGCAGGCTTGTGGCAGTTTATCCCAAGCACAGGCCGTATCTATGGCCTAACCCAGACGCCTACTTATGACGGCCGACGTGACGTTATTGAATCCACCCGAGCTGCGTATGACTTCTTGACCTCGCTGCATAACCAATTTGGCAGCTGGGAGCTGGCCTTAGCCTCTTATAATGCGGGCCCAGGCCGAGTTCAAAAGGCGATTGATGCCAACCGTGCCCGCGGTCTGCCCACTGACTTTTGGTCGTTGTCACTACCGACTGAGACCATGCACTATGTCCCTCGTTTTATGGCCGTGGCTCAGATCGTGAAAGACACGGGTCAATATAGTATTTATTTGCCTGCCATTGCCAACCGTCAGCATTTTAGAAGTGTGCCGGTCAACTATGGGGTCAGTCTAAATGAAATCTCACAAATCACAGGGGTGAGCTATGATGAGTTAAAAGCTCTTAACCCTTCATTGACCAGCGGCCGTGTAGATACCTCAGGTCCAAACCGAGTGATCATTCCAAACCAAGTGAATATCTTGGTTGACTCAAAAATCAGTAATCTCAATGGGAATGGTGGCACTATTTTAGCCAGTAACAGCGGCAGTAGCAGCTCCCCTTATAGTATTCCAGATTCACAATATCAGGTATTGGCCAAATCGCCTGAAGGCTTGGCTGAGTTCGCCAATAAAGCACGTGCGCCCACCCAAAACAGCAGCTATATTGCGCCAAACCCTACCGTTTCATCAAGCTCAACCTTTAAAGAGCCGCCCATTAGTGAAAGTGAGAAAAAGCGCATTGAGTCAGAGTTTGCTCGTTCAAATACACTGCCCACGACTTCTGCTCAGTTAACCCGTAACGATACCATCGTTCAAGAGCCGCCTTTATCTGCTGAAGAGAAGAAGTTTATCTCTCAGCAAATTCGCCAGCAGTCACCTGATGTGGGCGAGGTGGTAAGCTCAGTGGATGGTAATATTAAGCTTGAAGCCATTCAGACTCAGCAGTCTATTTTAGAGGCACGCGGTGAAGAGAAGAAAATTAGCTTTGATCGTCCAACTGCCTCGCAGCAGCAAGTAACACCACCAAAGCCAACCGGAACTCGAACCGTTTATACCGTAAAACGTGGTGATACCTTGGTAAATATCGCCTCACGTGCAGGTCTAAATTGGCGTGATATTGCTGATTGGAACCAAATTAACCCCAACTCTACATTACTTGCGGGCACCAATTTATATTTATACAATGCCAAGCCGATTGCGCCTTTAGATTCTGCCTCTGCCAAGCCGGATACCACGCAAAGTGGCGCGCAGCCTAACACTTATATTGTGCGCCCAGGCGACACTTTAATTGGTACGGCCAACCGTGTGGGCTTAAACGTATCCCGTCTGGCAAGCTATAACGGTCTATCGACCAATGCTCAGCTACGCGCAGGTCAGAAGCTCTGGCTAATCCCTGGCATGGTCAAAACCACTGACACCAGTCCTGCTGCCTCAAGCAGCTCAGATGCCGTTTATAAAGGCAAAACAGAGACGTATACGGTGAAGCGTGGTGAGGGATTAATTGGTCTTGCTTCTCGCTTTAATATTCCAGTCACAACTTTAGCAGCAATGAATGACTTAAGTCCAACAGAGCAGTTGCTAGTCGGTCAGCGTCTGACAGTTCCTACAGGCACAGCGAGCAGTAGCAGCTCAAGCTCATCGAGCAAGCCGGCCACCTCTAGCTCAAGCAGTAGCTATACGGGTGAGACTACCCGCTACACCGTACAATCTGGTGATAGCTTAATTGGTATCGCGAGTAAGCTTGGTGTGGCCCATACTCAAATTGCGGATATAAATAACTTCTCAGCCACCACTCAGCTACAGCGTGGTCAAGTGATTAAGCTGCCTGTGACCAAAGAACAAGTCGCGCGTGGCTTAAATAATCAAAGTATCAAATACAAAGTACAGTCTGGTGATTCGCTCACAGCACTGGCTAATAAATACAATATGTCTATCGCTGATTTGGCCAAAGCCAATAACTTGGGGGTAACCTCAAACCTATTTGTCGGTCAAGTTATTACCATCCCAGGCAGTGGAGCAGGCTCATCGTCATCAAGTAGTGCAAGCTCATCGGCAAGTAGTTCAAGCAGCAGTTCGAGCTCAAGCAGTAGTTCGAGCTCGGGATCAAAGCCTAACTATACCGGTACCTATAAGGTGCAGGCTGGTGATGGCTTAATCAACTTAGCGCGTGACTACGGGGTATCGACTGCAGATCTAGCTGCGGCTAATAATATCAGCGCCACCGCAGGTTTATTTGTAGGCCAAACGCTCAAAGTACCTAATACCAAGGCCAACAACTCAAGCGCTGCGTCAAGCTCAAGCCGTGCTTCAAGCGCCAGCAGCTCGGCGACTTCGGCAGCTGCAGTCTCTAGTAAAGGTGGCAACTATACGGTTAAATCAGGTGATTCTTTAATTGGCTTGGCCAACCAAAATGGCTTGAGTGTGAGTCAATTGGCCAGCGCCAATGGCTTAAGTTCAAATGCACAGTTACGTATCGGTCAAAAAATCACCATTCCGGCGACCACCACCACGTATAAAGTGAAGTCAGGAGATAGCTTGATTGGTCTGGCCAAAAAATATGGCATGACCCCAGAAAAATTCGCTGAGCTAAACGGTATCAGTAGCACAGCTATGCTACAGCTGGGTCAGACTCTAAAAGTACCCGTTCAATAAAATGGCTTGGTGAATAAAAGCAGAATAAAAAAAGAGCTCAATGTGAGCTCTTTTTTTTGGTGAACCTTTTAATGTGATGCCGACAAGCAGTTAAGCGGTGCGCATTTTTAGTGACTCTAAGTAGCTGCGAATGTTGGTCACATAGTGCATGCACTGGGTATAGCGTGAGTTGCTTGCGGCATGGTCGGACATATAAGCATACACATTGGTCCAGCTTTTGGGGTCTTGTCCGGCCTTAGCCACTTTGCTTTGGATGCTCTTAACCGCATTGGGACCCATGTTGTAAGAGGCGAGGGCGAACCACAGTCTATCTGGGTTTGGTACATCCCTAAATTCGGCCTTCATTTGTTCTAAGTAGCGTGCACCACCGCCGATGCTCTGATAGGGGTCGATGCGGTCAGAGACGCCCATGGCTTTGGCGGTGTTATTGGTCAGCATCATAAGCCCGCGTACCCCTGTGGGTGAGGTGGCATTAGCATCCAGATGCGACTCTTGATAGCCCATGGCGACAAGCAGCTGCCAATCATGGTCATAAGTGTCGGCTTGCTGCTGGAAGGAGGACTTATAATGAGGCAAATTGGCAGTGAGCGCTTGCTCAAAGTGCTCGCGATTGTAATCGTCTTTTAATAACGTCTGATCATAAAAATTGGCAATTTTGGCGGTGTTGATTAACTGGCCATTTTCGCACAAAAAATCACTGGCTTTAATGGCAAGCGGGTCGTTGCTACTACGAAAAGCCCAATTGGTCTTAGGATGTAGCCCATTAGTGGCCAAAGTGGTGTCAAAGCCGCAACTGATGTTAATGGCGCTAAGTCCGGTATCTTCGGTTAGCTTTGTACTGGCTGTCGTCAGCGCCATATCTGCTTTGCCTTGACGCACAGCTTGCAGTGCTTGTGCTTCATTGGGGTAATCTTGCACCTGCAGCGTCACCCCTAATTGATTGGCATAACTGCGCGCAATGTCATAGCCAAAGCCATGCTGAAAGCCATCTGTCGCAAAATAAGTGCTATCACCTTTGACTGAGGCTAAGGTGAGAGTATTTGACGCCATAACCTTATCGTATGCTACAGAATCTGTGCTAAATAAGGAGGTGGTCAAACTTTTGGCCGGCAAAGACAGTAGCGCAATACTGGAGATTTGCACCAGCATCTTGGTCTTTGCAAACTTCTTGCTCGCAAGGGGTTTTTTAGTACCGAAAGCGGTATAAAACAGGGTAGGTACAAAGCGGTTAACGCGTTTGAAGCTTTGAGAGGGTAGGTGTGATACAACTGGATTTGAATGGGATTTGTCTTTGCGTTTTAACCTATAGGCGATGCGTTGCATGGATGTCTCCTTCGTCCAACCATCCATACTGTGTAGAGGTTAATACACCATTGTATTAAGGTCTCGTTAAAGCCACAGCTATGAGCAGCGAGCGTTATAGTGACTCAATAGACATCTGTATGTACCAATATATCCTGCACAATAGCGCTATCTTTGATGTCTATTAAGCGTTTGATTAAGGGTGCAAAAACACAAATAACCACTTAATAAGACCTATAACGATTTAACTTCGCTTCGCCCTAAGGGGGCGGTT
Organism: Psychrobacter raelei; assembly: GCF_022631235.3. Taxonomy (NCBI): domain Bacteria; kingdom Pseudomonadati; phylum Pseudomonadota; class Gammaproteobacteria; order Moraxellales; family Moraxellaceae; genus Psychrobacter; species Psychrobacter raelei. The sequence continues at coordinate 1,980,613 of NZ_CP093310.2, read as the reverse complement.
GTTTGGTGCGATGGCATAAGACCACATTCAAAAAACAACAAAACAAGCTTGGTTAAATAGGCTGCTAGCAAGACGAATTAAAAACAGCAAGAATAAATATCATAGCCTGACCAAAACACAAAACCGCCTGTACAATTTACCAAGTACAGGCTTATTATGGCTAGACGATGACAAAGCCGGCTTTAGCCTAAAGCTTACCTAATAAGGGCAGGCGATAGTAAAAACCCACTTGTGGCAAATTACAACTTGTCCCGCATCTGGCATAGTGAGTCAATGCCTATCAAGCCGGACTGATTCGGACCTAAAAACTTAACCTTTAGGCCTGATCGTTTTAAGTCGTGTAATTAAGCCACTTATCTCAAGCTGATTTTTAACCGAGTATAATCAAATGGGCAGGACTGAGCGTCAAAGCGCTATAGCTGCCTTGATAGTCAGTCCTTTACTTTTAGAAATATACTGGCCACTGACGAGCGGCTCTAAGGAGGCTAATAGCACCCTTAGTGCCACTTATCAAAATCCGCACTTGCGATGATTTGTAAAATTTGGCAGTTCACTGCAGAGCATTCCCCGTCTTTGTGCCGCTGAGCCAAAACCACTAAGATCATATGGCAACGAGGTTTGCTAAATAACTAAAAAAAACTACTGTTCTTTGAAAAAAACAGTAAGTGAAACGGATAAGCAGATAGATGGGGGCTATTAGTCATAACTCAATAGGTAATGATATTTGACAGCCACTGTCATGGATTGCTGTCACATATCAGAACCAAAATCACTAAAAACCCAGCTTATGTTGGCTTATTATACTAAAAAATATTTTATTGATGTGAATTATAAAATGAATGGTTAGGTTTGATGATATCAAAGCAGCAATTTAACTAAGAATTTTAAGTGAGTCACTATGCAGGATTAGGATCGTCGATAAAGCGTACTTGTACACCGTGCGTTTGTGCAATAAGCTCGCCTAATGCCTTAATGCCTCCTCGCTCTGTGGCATGATGACCGCAGGCTAGATAATCAATGCCCAGCTCACGGGCAGCATGAGTGGTACGCTCTGATATCTCTCCTGATATATAAAGCTGACAGCCCATCTTCGCTGCTTGTTCAATCATATCTTGAGCACCACCAGTACACAGCCCTACTTTAGTAATCAGCTTATTGCCCGCTGCAATGTGGGTTGGGGTACGCTGTAACTGGGTGGTGACTCGCGCTATAAAGTCCTCAATAGAGGTAGGCTCACACTGTGCGATATTGCCCACAGGATAGTTATCTTCAGGATACAGTGCACCGGTAATCTCAAGCGATAATAGCTGGGCTAAAGTGGCGTTATTACCGATCACAGGGTGCGCATCTAACGGCAAATGATAGGCAAGTAGTGAGATATTGTTTTGTAGTAAGCTACGAATACGCTTGCCCTTCATGCCCACTAACGGCTGATCTTCACCTTTCCAAAAATAACCATGATGTACCAAGATGGCATCAGCTTGCTCACTAATGGCTGCGTCGATAAGGTTTTGAGTGGCGGTCACTCCGGTGACAATCTTATGGATGGGGGCATCCGCATCGACTTGTAGTCCATTTGGGCAGTAATCTTTAAAGGCATCTGCTTGTAGATAGTTATCACACCACTGCGCCAAAGCTGATGGGGTCATCGTAGCCGTTTGAGGGATATTAGCCGCTGTTTGAGGGTCATAGGATTGAGTCATAGTAAGTCTCCTAAATAAAGATACATAAGCGATAGCAATAAGAGGTGGCCAGTGTATAAGATATGGCCGGCAAGTAACAGGAACTGAACAATATATGTTGCAAAATAGCAGAGAGGTTTCCCAGTAATAGCCTAACAAATGTTAAACTAATAGCTATTTATTGGTATGCAATTAAATAATTAAACTATAGCAACGCCAACATATGCGGTAAACCTACTGAGTTCAGACATTTTTTACTGCTCATCTAAAGTAGGGGGTAGGATAAACAGGTTTGCCGGCTGTGCCAAGTTGAGAGCATCGAGGAGTGACATGTCTGCATCATCAAAAACAAATATTATTTGGAAAGTTCTACCCTGGTTATTACTAATAGCAGTTCTAGCGGCTTTTATTTGGGTGTATATTGACCAAAAAACCCGCCAACAAAGTGCTTGGGAGCCGCCTCGTAGCGAGACCACCTCTATTCCGCTCAATAATGGCCGCGTGTCAGATAGACCGGAGCCGGTCACCTCTTATCACAATGCCGTGGCAAGAGCCTCTCGCTCTGTGGTGAATATCTATACGACCCAAATTGTACAAAATCCTTATATGAACGACCCCGTATTGCGTCGTTTTTACGAGTTTCATGGCCAAACGCCACAAGCCGGCCAAGAGACCAATCTAGGTTCAGGGGTTATCGTCTCAACCGATGGCTATATTGTCACCAATGCCCACGTGATTGCCCAAGCCGATGAGATTGTGGTGGCATTGAATGACGGCCGCAAAGCGGTGGCCAAGGTTGTGGGCACTGATCCTGACAGTGATTTGGCAGTGATTAAAGTCGACATGAGTGGTCTTGAGCCATTAGCGTTTAGAGAGCTGCCTATTGAAGTGGGCGATGTGGCTTTGGCCATTGGTAACCCCTTTGGTGTGGGTCAGACCGTTACCCAAGGCATTATCTCAGCCACAGGTCGTACCGGTCTTGGCGTCAATACTTATGAAGACTTCATTCAGACGGATGCTGCTATTAACCCAGGTAACTCCGGCGGGGCATTGGTAGATGCTCGAGGCGAATTAGTGGGTATTAACACCCTTATCTTCTCGCGCTCAGGCGGCTCAATGGGGATTGGCTTTGCTATTCCAACGGCTTTGGTTGAGCAGGTGATGAATGCCATTATCAAAGATGGTAAGGTCAGTCGTGGCTGGCTGGGTATAGAAGTATTATCTCAGCTGCGTGATCCTTCACAAATTGATAATACCACAGGGGTGGTGGTGCGTAATATCATTGCCGGTAGCCCTGCCGCCAAAAGTGGCCTAAAAGTTGGGGATGTGATTTTATCTATCGATGGCGTTGAGATGACTGACTCTAATCGCCTTATTCAGCATGTGGCCAGAAAGATGCCGCATGATACCCTTAAGGTACAAGTGCTGCGTAATTCAAAGAATATGAACATCGATATCACCCTCGCGGAGCGTCCAACTCAGACTGAAGTTGTGCCACCTCAGATGCCCATGTCCAATGACGACCCTGAGCTTTATTTAGAGTCACCAGAAGGCAATGCCAATCCTTTAAGTGATGAGCAGCGTGCTCAGCTAAGAGAGGAGCTCATTGAGCTGTTTGAAAATGGCGCAAGACCCAAAGTAGACCCGCTGCCTCATCAGTAGTAGCGATATAGCTAATAATAAGTGATAAAAAACCCGCGATGTTTCTCGCGGGTTTTTTGTGCTGACAATCCAAATACTGCTGAATATCTAAAGATAATAGGCGCTGACTTATGGCGTAATTAACTAACGTTTTTGAGACGGATCATGCCTTTAACCTGACAGCAGCAGGCGAGTATCTCTCCTTTTTCTAGCATGGCCAAAGGCGGCTTAGCATAGCTGATAGGAAAAGAGGAAGCGGTTAGCTTAACACGGCAACTGCCACAGTACCCTTCACGGCATTGATAGTTAATATCGTGTCCGGTACGTAGTAGACCATCGAGCAACGTCTCATCATCGTGTAGATAAAAGCGTGTCTTTGAGGTAAATACCCAAGTCATAGCAAAAAACCACAGTCAGTAAGTTTAAAATAGTCAGTAAGTTTAAATAAGCCAGTGTCTAATAAGTTTATACGCTTATAGTATTACAACTCGAAGTCATCAAAGTCACTGTCTGATAAGTCAGAGTCAATTTGGCCGACAAGGTAGGAGCTGATTTCAGTCTCTTGCGGTGCGACCTGTACGTTATCTGATGACAACCAAGTATTAATCCAAGGAATAGGGTTGCTCTTAGATTCAGGGAAGATACCCGGTAAGCCGACCGCTTCCATACGTAAGTTAGTAATATACTCGACATACTGGCATAGGATATCTTTGTTTAGGCCAATCATAGAGCCGTCTTTAAACAGATAACCTGCCCATTCTTTTTCTTGTTCAGCCGCTTTTCGGAAAATCTCAATACTCTCGTTATGACATTGTGCAGCAATCTCTGCCATTTCGGGATCATCTTTGCCTGACGCCATAATATTAATCATGTGCTGGGTACTGGTTAAATGCAGCGCTTCATCACGGGCGATAAGCTTAATGATCTTGGCGTTACCTTCCATCAGTTTGCGCTCAGCAAAGGCAAACGAGCAGGCGAATGATACGTAGAAGCGAATGGCCTCTAATACGTTAACGGCCATCAAGCACAGATAAAGCTGTTTTTTTAGTTTGCGTAAGTCGACATACTTTTCTTCACCATTGACGATGTGTGTACCTGGGCCAAATAGGCTATATAGCTGTGAATGTTGGTACAAGTCATCATAATAATAAGCAATGTCTGAAGCACGCTGTAGAATGTGCTCGTTTTCCATAATGTCATCGAATACCACAGCAGGGTCGTTGACGATATTACGAATAATATGGGTATAGCTGCGTGAGTGGATGGTCTCGGAGAATGACCATGTTTCAATCCAAGTCTCAAGCTCAGGGATAGATACCAACGGTAATAGCACCACGTTTGGGCTACGACCTTGAATGGAGTCTAGCAAGGTTTGGTATTTTAGGTTGCTGATAAAAATATGCTGCTCATGCGTGGATAAGTTGCCGTAGTCGATACGGTCTTTTGATACATCAACCTCTTCTGGACGCCAGAAAAATGACAACTGCTTTTCGATAAGTTGTTCAAAGATGGGGTGCTTTTGTTGGTCATAGCGTGCTACGTTAACGGGCTGACCAAAAAACATCGGCTCTTTAAGCGCGTCATTTTTTGTTTGGCTAAAGATTGAGTACGTCATGATTCTACCTTTTTATTCGTCATTGGTTTACAGTTGGGTTTGTTAAACTTTTGTCTTTGTCATCTGTTTTGCAGCTACTCCTGCCATATGCTTGTATCTACTCGCATGAGCGAGGCGAGAGCACGGTTTGAGCGGTTCCTGTTGTCTCGATATCCTCTCAATACCTAGCTCTCGCAGCTCGCTCAAACCAGTAGTATACCGCTTCTGTCAGGGCTAAACCGCACCTTCGAGTAAGGCTTGCGATGCTTAGTTGGTTTGGCTGGGGTTTTGGGTTTTTAATCCATTCCCTGTCCTTCCTTTACAAAGGAAGGGGGCAGTTCTTTTTGAGCCGATCTTAAGTAGGTTGGCGTCGAGGAATGAGCGCTAGCCTACGATAATAGTAAATTTTAGAAGCAGGTTTTAGCTTAGGGTATTAAGTTACGTAATACTCTCAGTCCAATTTTTTACAATCTTTTTAATAATTAGGCTATCGTTTTAACGGATATTGAAATTTGGAATATTTCTGGTTCTAAATACTCCTCACAAATTATCTTTACTGTTACGTCAGCATTTCCACTTCTCAGCGGTATTAACACATAGTTATCATAGTTGGCGTTTAGATTATGTAGCAATTCAGACTTTGTTATAGAAATTGTATTATCTTTTACCATATTACTATTTATGTTATTACCCAAAGACATCGCCTTTAAGTTATTAATATATCTATTGTCTCGAAGGATCAAATCTTCATGGCTATTAAGAGGTATTCTGTTTAAAAAACTTAGAGCATTTGGCTTAATATGAGCGGTGATATCTTCGTCATACTTATTCTGAGCTTCTTCTATTAAATCATGAAAATATGATTTAGGAAGAACGTCTTTAGATTCATTATTTAATTTATCTAAGTTATCATTAATTAAATCTTTATCAGTTTTATCTGCAATTGAGACAATATCAGGAAAAGTTATGTAGATATGAATATTATTAGCTTTGATATTGCCATCGTTCAATAAGTTTATATTTAGAGGGTGTCTTAAAGTCATTAATTCATAAATATTGGCTTGGATTGAGTTATATTCTTCTATGCTCTCTTTAGTAATTGAACTTAATGAGCGATTGTAACTATCCTTCTCCCTTTCAGAAATATATTTTTTTAAGTGATTTGGAATAGAGTCTATGAGGGGTTTTTCTTTAAACAGTATATCTATAGACTCGTCAAGGTCAGAGTTGAAAGTTGGATTATCGGTATTATTAATTGATAGTTTCAGTTTAGGCTTTCTTTCCTGTTGAGATTTTTTTAGTGTTTCATTCTCTTTTCTAAGCGCTCTAATTTCATCATTCAATAAAACAATTTCATCTGCAATTTCACTATTTTTATTATTACCTCTAATCCAACCGGTTAATTCGTAATCCTGATTAATCTGTCCAAGGCTCTCATGGATAGCTAATTTAATATCCTTAGTATCAGTAAAAAACCTACACATATAGCTAAGAACTTTATTTCTAAAGCTTAAAAGCTTATCTGGGTTGTCTTTTTCGGTTCTATTGACAGGCAAATTTTCTAACTTAGAATCATCAATAACTACAGCGAATAGTGGTTTATTTTTAGACTGAGCATATTCGTACTCTAAATGAGTATAGCTTTTACCAGTTTCTTTATCTATTGAACCGTATCTACCACCAAGTATTAACATATATACATCAGATTCATCAATCCATCTTTTTATTATTTCCCACTGACTTTGATTGGATGCAGTAAAAAGCTCCATACCTGCAGGTATATGACCTGCTTTTAGTATTGCTTCAACAGCGGATTGACGCTCATCCAATAAATCTTTGTATGTTGAGCTAATAAAGATTTGGAGTTTTTTTCGATTATCCATAATCATCTCTAATTATATAATTTATATAGGCTAAAGTTTGCCGAGACACGGCCATAGCCTTTAAAGATAGACTGTGACGCGCATATCATAAAATTCTATTTAAAGAATTTTAACTTACGAACCTAACAAAGCAGTGCTTTGTTTTAACAGTTCTCATCACTATCTAAAGAACCCCGATGCCAAGGCCAGTCTTTTAAGTTTGGGTGTCGTAAACTCCACCCAACCTACAAATTAAGCAAATCAAGACGCACCACTCTAAGTCTCCCCTCAAAAAGGGGAGACTTTAAAGCAAGCATATATATAACGGTTTGTTTGTAGAGGAGATGCTTTACAGATTACAGCTTACAAGCACCGCTGGCACAGCCGTCATCGATATCGGCTTGAGCATCATTAGCACCATCACGAGTGTTGTGATAGTAAAGTGTCTTAACGCCCAGTTTATAAGCAGTTAGCAAGTCTTTTAGCAATACCTTCATAGGTACACGATTGCCCTCGAAGCGGGTTGGATCGTAGTTGGTGTTGGCGGAGATGCTTTGGTCAATGAACTTTTGCATCACGGCCACCAGCTTTAGATAGCCATCATTATTTGGCATTTGCCACAATAGCTCGTAGTTGCCTTTTAAGTTTAAGATATCGGGCACCACTTGCTTTAAGATACCATCTTTTGACGCTTTTACTGATACCAGACCACGAGGTGGCTCAATACCGTTGGTGGCGTTAGCAATCTGGCTTGAGGTCTCAGAAGGCATCAAGGCTGATAAAGTAGAGTTGCGTAGGCCATGGGTTTTAATCTCCTGACGTAACGCTTCCCAATCAAGGCGCAATGGCTCATTGCACACCTTATCTAAGTCCGCTTTGTAAGTATCAATCGGCAAAATACCTTGTGAGTAAGTGGTCTCATTAAAGGCGGGGCAAGCGCCTTTTTCTTTGGCCAGTTTGTTCGAGGCTTTTAGTAAATAGTACTGCAATGCCTCAAAAGTCTGGTGCGTCAGACCAAGCGCTGAGCCGTCCGAGTAGCGGGTACCATTTTTGGCCAAGTAATAAGCATAGTTAATCACACCCACACCCAGCGTACGGCGATTCATGCTGCCATTTTCAGCGGCTTTTACTGGGTAGTCTTGGTAATCAAGTAGCGCATCTAAGGCGCGCACGATTAATTCTGCAGGCTCTTCGATATCCTCTAAGCTATCGACTTCGCCAAGGTTCACCGCAGATAGGGTGCACAGTGCAATTTCGCCTTCTTCGTCATTAATGTTATCCAGCGGCTTAGTTGGTAGCGCAATTTCCATACATAGGTTTGACTGACGGATAGGGGCGACAGTTGGGTCAAATGGGCTGTGCGTGTTGCAGTGGTCCACGTTTTGGATGTAGATACGACCAGTACTGGCACGCTCTTGCATCAATAAGCTAAATAGGTCGGCTGCAGGCACATGACGTTTGCGGATGTTGTCGTCTTTTTCGTACTTGGTGTATAGCGCTTCAAACTTGTCTTGGTCAGCGAAGAAGGCTTCATATAGACCAGGCACATCTGAAGGTGAGAATAAAGCGATGTCTTCACCTTTAATCAAACGGGTATATAAGGTGCGGTTAATTTGTACGCCATAGTCCATGTGGCGCACACGGTTGTCTTCTACGCCGCGGTTATTTTTTAGAACCAATAGCGACTCTACTTCTAAGTGCCACAGTGGGTAGAATAAGGTCGCTGCGCCGCCACGTACCCCGCCTTGCGAGCAGCATTTAACTGCGGTTTGGAACAGCTTATAAAAAGGGATACAGCCGGTGTGCTGAGCTTCACCGCCTCGGATAGGGCTGCCTAGCGCACGGATGTTACCGGCATTGATACCAATACCAGCACGCTGCGATACATAGCGTACAATGGCGCTGGTTGTGGCGTTGATTGAGTCTAAGCTATCACCACATTCAATCAGTACGCACGAGCTAAATTGACGTGAAGGGGTGCGCACACCGGACATAATGGGTGTGGGTAATGAGATTTTGAACGTAGAGGCGGCATCATAAAAACGCTTCACATAGTGCATGCGCTCAGACTTATCGTATGAGGCGAACAGACACATACCCACCAGTACATATAAGAACTGCGGACTTTCGTAAACGGTTTTGGTCACACGGTCTTGTACTAAGTATTTACCGGCCATTTGTTCGGCAGCGGCATAAGCAAGATTCATATCGCGCCAGTGGTCGATGTAGTCATTTAACTCATCAAACTCTTCACGTGAGTAGTCTTGTAAAATGTGCTGATCGTATTTACCCGCCTCGGTTAATTTGGTTACATGGTCAAATAGGTGAGGTGGCTCAAATTGATTGTAGGCAATTTTACGCAAGTGGAAGATTGCCAAACGTGCCGCAAGATATTGATAATCTGGCGTATCCTCAGAGATTAGGTCAGCAGCAGCCTTAATGATGGTCTCGTGAATGTCACGGGTTTTGATGCCATCATAAAACTGAATGTGCGACTTTAACTCAACCTGAGATACAGAAACATTGTCTAATCCTTCGGCTGCCCAAGTAATGACCTTATGGATTTTATCTAAATCGATGGGCTCTAGACGGCCGTCTCGTTTCATTACTTTAATATTATCCATATGTGTCATTGCTCTCTCCGCTCGTTGTCACCAGATTGCCGGTCAAAAACCTGACAATCAGAAAAATAATACCCCAATATATAGTGTGTGTCTTAAAATATTAAACACAATATATGGGGTGGTTTTTATGTTGTAGGCACAATATAAAGGAAAAAAAGAATTTTTGCTATCTTGACAAACTACGGCTTAGCAGTTCAAGTAGGTGATTTATGATGAATAATCAGACATCAAAAAAACTTGCAAATTGGCAACCGTTGAAACGCTGCCGGTTAGCGCATGTGTCAAGTAAAAAATACGGCTAAAAACGATTAAAAAAACTTTTTTAATTAAATTGTAAACCACAAAGTCAGGCTCAAAGTTTATTCAGCCAAATCAAATCGGCTAAAATTAAATTCATTGTGTCACTATTGACTTCTGGTAACTTACACTTAAAACATGCCCTTTTTATTACAGCCATTTGCTCAAAACAGTGAATACCGCGTTAAATTTCACCCATAAAAAAAAGCAGCTAACACTGCTTTTTTGGGTAAAATAAGGGCGATACAGTGGCCAATTGCTATTTAGATGGCCTGCTTATACGACAGTACGGACAGTTTTTGCCTGATCAAGGGCTGCGTATAAGTCATTGACTTGAGCTGCTTCAGTAAAGTGTAATTTGGCACGTACTGAAGTAAAGCGGCCGGTGCTGGATTGTTTGACGACTAAAGTTTCCATATCGAAGTCCGCAAACTGAGTTCCTAAAATAAGCTTAACTTCATTTAAAAGGGTGTCATGCTCACCTTCATGACCAATAATGCTCATCGGATAATCCATTGGAAATGCCCAAAGACCTGGGTTTTGGATGTCCGTTTTTTTGGCCAGTGGATCGGTATGTAAGGTTAATTCACGGCTTAAATCGATGTTTTTGTTAGACATAATGTCTCCGTTTATATTTTGTTAAATCGCTTTTTGTATGAATACTATATGGAGGTATTGTTCAGTTTTTCAAGGGGTAAAGCAGAGCGCTAAGACCTGCTTTAGACTGAGGTATGCATAGGCTTTAAACACAAAAAAGCTGAGAGATTCTCAGCTTTTTTGCTACAACAGGTTATGGGCGTTGACTCAACCTTGGCTTAGTCGTTTTCTAAGAACGAACGTAAATGCTCAGAGCGAGAAGGGTGACGCAGTTTACGTAACGCTTTGGCTTCAATTTGACGAATACGCTCACGCGTCACATCGAACTGCTTACCAACCTCTTCTAGGGTGTGATCGGTTGGCATATCAATACCAAAACGCATGCGTAGCACCTTGGCTTCACGTTCTGTTAAGTTGCTCAGCACATCTCGAGTCGCTTCTTGTAGACCTGCTGAGGTGGCATCTTCTACAGGGCTTGAGATGGTCTGGTCCTCAATGAAATCACCTAGGTGTGAATCTTCATCATCACCGATGGGGGTCTCCATAGAGATAGGCTCTTTGGCAATTTTTAATACCTTACGAACCTTAACCTCATCCATCTCTAAACGTTCGCCTAATTCCTCAGGTGTGGGCTCACGACCCATCTCTTGCAACAATTGACGAGACACACGGTTGATTTTGTTGATGGTCTCAATCATATGCACTGGAATACGAATGGTGCGGGCTTGGTCAGCAATAGAGCGGGTAATGGCCTGACGAATCCACCAAGTGGCATAAGTTGAGAACTTATAACCACGGCGATATTCAAATTTATCTACCGCTTTCATCAAGCCAATATTGCCTTCTTGAATCAAGTCTAAGAACTGTAGGCCACGGTTGGTATATTTCTTAGCAATAGAGATTACCAAACGTAAGTTGGCTTCGACCATCTCTTTTTTGGCACGGCGGGCTTTTGCCTCACCGATGGCCATACGGCGCGCCACTTCTTTCATTTCGGTAATTTGCATGTCCAGCTTGTCTTCATGGTCGCGGATACGGCGCTGTAAAACCACCACATCGTCGACCACTTTGGCTAAGCTATCTGCAAATTTAGGGTTGCCTTTTAGGCGATCAGTTAGCCAATCTACGTTGGTCTCGTTACTTGGGAAAGTCTTACGGAACTCGCTACGAGGCATTTTACCGCGGCGAATGACCAAGCGCATGATTTGACGCTCTTGCTTACGCACATCGTCATAAACATCATGCATAATAGCCATAACATTATCCGCCATGCGGTTGTTAAGCTTTAATAGCATAAAGCGTTCGGCCAGCTGAGCATAGGCTTCTTCAGCTTGCGCACTGCCACGACCATACTGCTCTAGGGCTTGTTTTGCCACCGCAAATAATTCACGGATCTCCTCGACACGTTGACGAACCAGCTCAGGATCTAGGCCACCGCTTTCTTCAGCTTCTTCCTCTTCCTCAGCTTCTTCTTCATCATCTTCGTCATCGACATCTTTAGCTTTAGATTTGGTGGTGATAACGGGGATTTTTTCTTCGTCTTCTTCCACAACTGCCGGTTCAATCTCTTCAGGATCTAAAAAACCAGTGATGACGTCAGAGAGTTTTTTCTCGCCCGCTTCTACTAAGTCATATTCATCTAGGATAAACTGCACAGTACCTGGCCAGTAAGCCATGGCATGCTGGACATCACGGATACCCTCTTCGATACGCTTGGCGATAACGATTTCACCTTCACGCGTCAATAAGTCAACCGTACCCATTTCACGCATATACATACGCACAGGGTCGGTGGTGCGACCAGGCTCAGTTTCTACCGCAGCCAATACAGCAGCAGCTTCATCTGTGGCCATGTCGTCATCGTTAGCACCATCGTTCATCAAGATATCATCAGCATCTGGCGCTGATTCAAAGATTTTAATACCAACATCCGTAAGCATTTGAACGATGTCTTCAATTTGGTCGCTTTCGGTGATTGAGGCGGGAAGTTGGTCGTTAACCTCAGCATAAGTCAAATAGCCTTGCTCTTTACCCATCTGGATAAGTGTGGCTAGTTGAGAGGTAGATTGAGAGGCTGCCTTATCGGTCATAATATCTCGCTTGCAATAGAAGATGTGGGTTAAAGGTAGAGTGAGGGGTGCACATGGTTTTTAGATGGCCAGATGGTTGTCTTATTGTTTTAGTTTTTGCCAAAGCTATTTACGTAAATTTGAGCAACTAAATCTGTAGCCAAAAATCAAAAATGAGTCCGATATTATAACATAATATCCAAAACAGCACCGCAAATACAGCGCAAGCTATAAAAACTAACTTGCCAAACCTGAGTCTAAACTTAGGGGGTATTTACTTGGGTACTACCCGGCGATATTAATGATATGGGGGCATAACCCTTTTTTTAAAGCCACGGCTAGTTTTTGGTCTAAAAAGGTTGATAAATGCCAGATTAAAGCACAATTTAAAACCAGTTATCAGTGTAGGGGCGCTGTTAGACCCTCAAGATTGTTAGACCCTCAGGATTATATCTTAGAGGACTGCTCAGCTTGCTGCTTTTTAAGCCAGTTCATTAAGGTCTGACGCTGCCGGTTCAGATGGCTGGTAATCACCAGCCCTGGTGACTGACTCATTTGTTTTGATAAGGCTTGTAGCATCAGCTGAGTTAACAAGTCATCTACCAAATCATCTACGTCAATAATCCCGCGCTGGTTGAGATTGGACCAAAATGGATGCCAGCGGGTGGCAAGATTTTGTTGTAGGCCACTTGGCAAATTGGCCAAAATAAAGTGAGCGGCCGCATTGGTGTCCTCAGGCAAATAAGGGGTAAGACCAATGATGGTCTGAGTCAGCTGGGTAAGACTTGGGCTATTAAAATCCTCCCAGCTTGGCAAAGGTGGGGTCGCTACGGGTGCTTGCTGTGTGCCTATCGATTTTTCAGGTATCTTAATATCTGCCACACCAGACACCTCCCACAGTCGCTTGATGGGGTCTTCTGCCAATAAGTGCGGGGCAAACAGCAAACACAACTCGAGCTGTCGGCTCACCGTCATATCGCTGTCGAAGTCTAATAAGACATCATGGGCGGAGTTTTTTTGATTTTTGCGCCCGCCAAGCTTTTGATAAATATCGTTATTAAGCAGATACTTAAAGCTTGAACCCTTGGGCAGATTATTGGTCAACTGACGTACTTGTGACATCAGCTTGGCTTTACCTTCGGCTAAGCTTAAGTCATAGCGCTCGCTGAGATAAGCAAAAATGTATTGCGATAACGGCATGGCGCGCTTAATCTGCTCTCGCATCGCCTCCACACCCTGCATGGCAATGTAAGTGTCTGGGTCATGCCCACCTGGTAGGGTTAAAAAGCGCAGCTCTTTGTCATCGCTTAGCACAGGTAAGGCCACCTCAAGCGTACGCCAAGCGGCCTTTTGACCGGCACTGTCACCATCAAAACATAAGGTTAAGGTGGGGTTCATTTGCAATAAGCGGGCGATTTGGGTTTCGTTAATCGAGGTACCCATTGAGGCTACTGCGCCATAGATACCCGCTTGATATAAGGCAATGACATCCATATAGCCTTCAACCACCAGCCAATCGTTCGCTCGCTGTTGACGTGACTCGTAATAGCCGTAGAGTACATGCTGCTTATGAAAGACAGGGGAGTCACTGGAGTTGATGTATTTGGGCTTAACTTCGTTGTCTAATGCCCGACCGGCAAAGCCAATAATCCGGCCTTGATTGTCGCGAATAGGAAAAATAACCCGATCACGCAGCAGATCATAGTCGCGACCCTTTTCAGATTGACGCACCAGACCCAAAGCTTTTAGACCTGCAATATCCTGCGGAAAGGCCTCTTCTAAATGCTGCCAACCGGTGGGTGCATAACCCAGACCAAATTCATTAATGGTGGCATCGGTTAATCCCCGCTCTGTAAAATACGCCATGGCGTGCAGGTTATTACGCAGATTGTTTTGATAGAATTGGCCAATTTGAATCAGTAGCTCATATAAGTTGCCGTCTTGCTCTATGGTGGCTTGACCACCAAAGTTAGAGGAAGACATATCTGTAAAGCCGCTGTCATAACCAAGGTTATCACCAGGTGTGTCGCCCATATCCCAATCACTGGGCGGCGCTGAATCTAAATTAAAATAGCTGTCTTCATCGAAATAAGCAGGGGGCGCGTCAGCCACTGATGTCGTATTAGTGGCTAAGCCATTAGTTTGGCCCGAATGCGGTGTCGTCGCCGCAGTGTGCGTGTCATTTAAGCCTTTGCCATTGCCACTCCACGAGGGCGCAGGGGCCGTGGGTGTGGGTTTGGCGCTGCGTTTATAACGCAAGTCTTTGTTGTCTTCTTTGGGAATCTCTATACCCGTCTGGCGTGACAGCTCTTGTACTGCCTCCATAAAGGTTTGGTTTTCGTATTCCCGCAAAAACTTAATGGCATTACCACTCACACCGCAGCCAAAGCAGTTATAGACATTTTTTTGGGGATTAACATAAAAAGAGGGCGTTTTTTCGCCATGAAAAGGACAATTGCCCTTAAACTCTTTTCCCGCGCGCTTAAGCGTGGTGTGTTTGCCAATAATCCCTACCAGGTCGGCTTGGCTATTGAGCTGATCAAGAATGTGGTTAGGGATGCTCATAACGGCGCTTTATCTGACAAAGTGGGTTGTGAGGAAGATGAGGTCAATCACTTAAATTCACAAGAGACAAGTGACATGATAGAGCATTACAGCGCAATAACCCCTGGCGCCTAGATAGGGTCAGGGGTCAGGGCCAACTCTACATCGCCGACCTTTTAGTATTTATACTATAATCATTTATAGGTTGATATCTAAAAGGTATCGATGGCTTATTGTGGATCCATTTGTTCAGGGTACATCTGGCTTGGGCTTGTAATGCGAGTTTGTGGCTGCGGGCTTGGAACAGGCTGTGCACTTGCATCATCTGGCAGGCCAAGGCCTAAGTTGACACCGCGGCGATTGCTATTAATGGTTGGTAAGTCAGCTTGCGAAGTTGCCGCATTATCGCTAGGCAATTGCATTTGCGCAGCTTGCTGGATAACCTGCTGCTTAGTAGGACCTGTGTATTCACCTGTAGCTGCAGGGCTATCATCGCCATTATTAGATCGGCCTAATTTACCATAAGTGATTTTGTTTAATAAGCTGGCAGTGCGGTTGCTGTTAATACGCACGCCACCATCACGGGTCAGCCACTCAGGATAGTTAATTTGTAATAGGGTTTTGTACTGATTGGCAAGGTCAGTTAAGCCCAACTGCTCATTACTGTACGCCAAAATAGCGATAGACTCAGGGATTTGTTGGCTTAAAGGATAGTACTGGAATACCCATTTGGCACGGTTGGCTGCAGCGACATAAGCTTCACGCTTGATGTACCAACGAGCAGCGCTCAGCTCACTTTCTGCAAACTGATTGTAGATATATGTCATACGCTGAGCGGCGTCTGGGGCGTAGCTGCTGTTTGGAAAGCGCGATAAAAGATCTTGGAAGTTGCTAAATGCCAAACGATAATAAGAGGTATCACGGTCCGCTTGTTGCATACGAGCAATGCTCAAGAGGCTGCTGGTACCGGCATGCATGTTGGCCACACCGCGCACATAGTAAGCATAATCAACCTGAGGGTTGCGTGGATAGAGTTTGATAAACTGCTCAGCACTGGTGGCAGCAAGCTCATAATCTTTAGTCTGGAATTGGCTGTACATCAAGTCAAGTAAAGCCTGCTCAGCATAAGCGCCTGTCGGATAGAAGGTGCGAAGTTCAGTGAGCTGTTCAGAGGCATAAATGTAACGGCCTTTGTCCATAGCTTTTACAGCTTCTTGGTAGTACTGTGCATCAGTCTTCTCTGCGGTGGCCACTGTGTCACTGTCTTTACCGGTGATATTCTTTAGTGTCTGACAGCCAGTTAAGCTTAATAGGCCTGCTGTCAGCACGGCAAAAGCCAGTTTATTTTTGGCAGGTGAGTGAGATGGTTTTTGATTTGATGCCGTAAAAAAAGGAGTTGAAGCACGCTGCATGGAAATCTCCGCAGAATATTTTAGTCAAATTTTAGTCGCCCTAGTGTAGCACGCTACAATCATATTTTGGTATAGGATTGTTAGTGATTACAACGATAATGTTTTTGTGGTCACCGGTTGTAAATGATCTAAGCTAAAACTATCTAAGCTAAAGGGGTATTGTGCTTAATTAGGACAATAATAGCACTATATTGTCCCGACAGCTGCGGGTAAAGCGCTGAGATTTGGTCAAATCATGCTACACTTAGCACATTAAATAGCAACTCAAATTGGTCACACTTATTATGTCTTCAGCATCAAATCTGCAAAATAACCCAAATTACCCTAATCACCCACAAGGCCAAGATTGTCATGCCTCCGATGTCCCCAAAACTCAGCAAAACCAGAGGGATGATACGGACCATGATGCCTCACTAGAGCATGAGCCAATTGAGACGCAGACCAGCAGTACTCAAGATGAGGGCCTATATGATGATGCTGAGTATGACGATGAGCTAGATGACGAGGAGGTGTTGGCTTTTGATGATGAAGCCGCCACTGTAGCCCATAGCGGCGCTCAAGGTGATGCGTTAGAGGTGTCTGAGCTGCATACCGTCACTCAAGAGCAAGCAGGACAGCGTATTGATAAGCTGGCCGCTGATATGTTTACTGAGCATTCGCGTGCTCAGTTACAAGACTGGCTAAAATCTGGCAACTTGACAGTCAATGACCATAATGAGAAGGCCAAATATCGGGTCAAAGTCGGAGATATTGTTCGTCTAGAGGCCAAGCTTGAGCAACACGGCAGCGATCAGCCAGAAGATATTAAGCTTGATATCATCTATGAAGATGACAGCGTGATAGTGATTAATAAGCCGGTCGGTATGGTGGTGCATCCAGGTGCGGGCAACTGGAGTGGCACCTTGGTGAATGGTTTGCTGTATCATTACCCCAATCAAGCACATTTGCCCCGAGCTGGTCTGGTACACCGTATTGACAAAAACACCTCTGGCTTATTGGTCATTGGCAAAACCAAAGCGGCGCAGCTAGAGCTGCAAGAGCAGCTAAAAGATAAAAGCGTCTATCGTCACTATCAGTGTGTGGTGGCTGGTGATGCCCCAAGCCTAGCCCGTCAGCGTACCATTGATGCGCCCATTGGCCGTCATCGCACCCAGCGTACAAAAATGACGGTGACCAGTACCGGCAAAACCGCCATTACTCATATTATGAAAATCACGCCGCTGAGTGACACTTATAGCCTGCTCGATGTGCGCCTCGAAACGGGACGTACCCATCAAATTCGGGTACATCTAAGCCACATCGGCCATCCTATTATCGGTGATGATATCTATGGCAATCGTCAACAGCTCAGAGCAGGGCTTACCCCTGAGCAGCGCCAAGCCATTCAAAGCTTCCCGCGCCAAGCGCTGCATGCTTACAAGCTGGGCTTTATTCATCCTGAGACGGGTGAGTCAATAGAGCTAACCGCGCCACTACCACAGGATATTGTTGAGCTGGCACACACCCTAAGTGATGGCAGCTTTACGATATAACTCTAGGCTTACCGCCTGACACAGTGTGGCCTAAAGACGATAACGGAGTCTAATTAATAGCAGCTTATAATCACTAAAAAGCGGTGTGGTCAGTGACTGGCCAAAGCGTAAGTGCTGGTCTGCGATGGGATAAATATACAAGCAAAAGGGTAATGGGTCATGAGCCTTGAGAATACACCTAAGTGTGAGACGACGCCTGATGTGCAGCTCAGTGATGAGCACAACATTGTTGCACCTTATCAGGTATTGGCGCATACCAAAGCGGTTTTGGTATTGCAAACCGATGCCGGTGATATTTTGACGCCCAATCCAGAGGGAGTAAGCTTTGGTAACTTCAATTTAGGCCTGCATGTGCAAGATGATCCGCGCCAAGTACTACACAACCGGGCGCAGTTGCTACAGTATATCAATGCCTATTTGCAGCAAAATAGCTTGCAAGAAGATAACGTTGATAAGAGCCAACAGGCAATAAAAAGTATCCATTGGCTCAATCAGATTCACAGCAATAAAGTGTGCCGCATTGGCGATAAGCATGTAGATTCAAGTGCCGCCTCGCTATCATTAGTACCGGCTTCAGCCGATGCCTTGGTAACAGATTTGCCGCAGCAAGCCTTGGCGATTATGACGGCAGACTGCGTACCCATTGTCTTGCATGATCCTACTACAGGGCAGATCGCAGCGATTCATGCCGGCTGGCAGGGTCTGGCCAATGGTGTCATTGCCAAGACCTATGCCGCTTTATCACAACATGCCCTGCAGCATAAGGGTGAGGCGACACAGGTTAGTGAAGCAAGTGGTCGCTTAACGATTCAAAAACCGGCCATTGAGGCCTGGATAGGTGCTTGTATTGGTCAGTCTTGTTATGAAGTCTCCTCTGAGGTGGTGGATAAATTGCTTTTAGGCTGTGCTGAGCGCGGTATGGATGCCAAGCAGCTTGAGGTTATCAAAGCACAAATTGTGGCGCCGCATGATGATCCGGACAAAGCTTGGCTGGACTTACCAAAGCTTGCCCAATTGCAATTGGCAGAGTTGGGTATTGCGCTGACCTCTGCCACCAACCAGCAAACTAATTTAGACATTAAGCCTGTCATCGAAGCTGAGCGACATATGTCTAAGGATGAGCAAAGCTATACACCGATTGCTTATGCGTGTAGTTATGCTAATCGTCAGTATTACTCTTATCGGCGCAAGACCCATTTAAATGAGACGCATACTGGGCGTATGGCGCTGGTTATTGTGCGTCTGCATTAGCATGCTAAGATGTTGTAGTTTGTTAGCAATATTTGCAAATTTGGTCTAGGTTAGGTTAAATAGGCCCTTTATAAAATTAGGATAGTTTTAGCTCATGACCGTATCCAATGTCCCTACTGATTCTCATGTTGCGTCCAAGCCGGCGCTAAAGATGGCCATTATCTACCATAGCAATTATGGCCATACTCGCAAAGTTGCTAAGGCTATCGAGGCGGGCGCACAGGCCTATGTGCAGTCGACCGCGAAGCGGCATGTGGAAGTTAGAGCGCTGGATGTGGATGAGATGGATTGGGAGTTTGCTGATGCCGCTCAAATGATGGTGTTCGGTAGTGCGGTTTATATGGGCAGCATTACCGCCGAGTTTAAGACTTTTATGGACAGCACCTCAAAGCGCTGGTTCCATCGTAAATGGCATGGCAAGTGGGCAGCAGGATTTGCCAACTCAGGTGGATTAAGTGGGGATAAGCTGGCCGCATTGCAGCAGATTTGTGGCTTTAGCATGCAGCATGGTATGAACTGGGCCGGCTTTCCGATTATGCCGACAGGCCATACTGAGCAAGATATTAACCGTCTGTCGAGCTTTTTGGGGCTGATGACGCAGTCAGGAGATGCCTCACCTGAGGTGACCCCAGGCGAGGGCGATATCAAGTCAGCTAAGCTGTTCGGCGAGCATCTGGTGCAGACTTTAATCAGTCAGCCGCCTTATTTACCGCAGCTGTCTGAGCCGCAGGCATAGGCGTTTTGGATAGACTAGGCAGCGGATGCGATAAGGGAGATGATGAGCCAGGTCCTGAGGTGACTGGTATCGGGCTTCCTGCCATCTGAATGTGTTGACAAGCGCTAAGCGTCGATAGCATAACCGTGACGCTTGCTACGGTGATAAATTTTCGGACAAAGAGGATAGGGGTAGATAACATAGCTTCAATCTTCAAGGTAGTAGCGATAACTGATAAGGGCAGCCAGGCGGATAACAGGCCAAATATGCGGTGTTTATATCTTGGTATATTGAACTGAACCCCATAAGTTGGACACAACTTATGGGGTATTTTTATGCTTGTTTTTTGTGGGTTATAGCGTAACGACGCACCCCCATCAGATTACTGGGCGCTGGGTACCCAAACTGGGAATTTGGCGACACCTTCTGTGGGTAGCGTTATGGTCTTACCGCCATCGACGTAGCGAATAACCAGATTGCTGTTTTTGGTACCTTGTGAATATACCACACGCTCACCGGTGGGTGAGAACTTAGGGGCAGCATCGATGCCAGTGGCACCGTAGTTGGCAACATTTGAACCATTACTGCTCATAATGGCGGCACTACGACCACTTAGATAGCCAATTTTTGTACCGTCCGGGCTTATGCTTGGGTTTGCAGCATATCCACCGCGTGATATTTGTACCGGTGATCCTGAGAAGCTATAGCGATAAATATTGGGGCGATTGGGGCTGGCATGATCGGAGACGAACACAAAGCTGCCATTTGAAGCGTAGCTTGGACTTAGCTGATCATAAGGCAGACTGATGATTTGTTCTGCTTTACCGCCTTGGCTACTGACTCGGTAGATATCAGAGTCACCATTGACTGTGCTTGAGAATAAAATCTTGCTGCCATCTGGTGAGAAGCTAGGGCTAAGATTACTGCCTTTCATGTCGACCAAGCGGGTTAATTGGCGAGTCTGTAAGTCCTGCTTCCACAAGTTGGCACTGTTGTCTTTTAACTGTACTGAGTAAGCCACAAAGCGCCCGTCAGGAGAGATGGCTGGGCTATAGATAGCCGCATCGATCACTTGTGCCAATAGGCGTTTGTTACTGCCATCGGCATCACTTAATATCAGCGATGAGGTTTTTGATTTGCCACTGCCTTTTTCTTCAACATAGACCAGTCGAGCGTTTAAGTCGATTTGTTTACCGGTTAGCAGCTCATAGATCCGACCTGCCGCCTTATTGGCAGCCGTTTTTTTATCGACACCCTGAACCATTTGAGTGCCTTTAATAATGCGGCCTTGGGCCACCTCAATGACTTCAAAGGTAATGCTGGTATTGCCGCCTTGTTGCTTGCTGCTGCCAATAACCAGATAAGGAATGCCCAGTTGCTGCCAAGCTGGCAAGGTGACAGCCAGATCATCACGGCTGTGTGGCTGACCGATTAAGCCTTGGCTGGTAATCTTTAAAGGAGTGGCTTGTAAGTTGTTTTCAATCAAGCTTGAGACAGTACTGTCACCAGCAAAGGGGACAAAAGCCACCTGGTTTTGATTGGTTTCCCCTTTTTTGGTAATGGTGGCCTCAAGGTCATACTCTTCTTCAGCTGCCTGAGCACTCACGCTCATCAAAGCAGCACTGGCACCAAGTAAGGATATCAGCAGTGTGGTAGTCATTGCCGCAAAGCTGCGGCGAGCGGCGGTATGACCAAAAAGGTTAGGCTGTTGTTGTAAGGGTGTCAAAGTCATGAGTACACAAGTCCTATCTTTGTTATTTTAATGAAATAAAGCATATTAAGACGTGATTGGGATGTAAAGGGCAGCCGTGTAACTAGCGCTGCTTGCTAGGCTATTCAACCACGAAGTTGAGCTTAATTCTACGGGTATTGGTGCCGACCACAGGGGTTAGGGGACTGGCTTGACGGATCGCCGACTCAAGTGATTGTTTTAGCGCCTCATCTGAGGTGTTGGCATTAACGCTCTGAACGCTGCCATTGGCATCGACGGTCACTGAGACGGATACCCGAGTACCTACACGTCCTACAGGAGGGTTCCACAAGGGCTTAATCATACCGACTAAAGCCCCACTGATATCGCCACTGCTGGCTTTATTGCTACTGCCTGTGGCCGAACCACTTGCGGCAGTTGACTTAGTGCTTGAGCCTTCAGCCCCTGAGGCAAAGGTGGCGGCCACTTGACCTGAATCTTGGCTATTGGCTTTTACTTTGGGGGGGGTACTTGTAGGCTGAGAGCTTAGTGGATTTTGCTCGCCAGCAAAGTCGGTTAAATCATCAGGCTGCGTGATATCAGGTGCCTCTAATGGCTCGCTTAGCTCAGGCTCCGAGCTCACGCTGCTTTGAGGCACAGGCTCAGGGAGTGGCTCATTGCGAAAAAATGAGGACATCTTAGAGAAAGTTGACTCATGGCTTAGCTCTGCGGTGTGCGTAGACTCTGGCACTGACTGGGGGCTAAACTCGGGGGTAACCGGCACGCCTGAGGCCATCATGTTGTCACGATTGGCGCGCACTTCTGCTTGCATGGCCGCCAACTCTTCGGGGGTGACAATACTGGTCTCTATGCTAGGTGTCGTCTCTAGCTGAGGAATGCGGTGCAAAAAGATAATAAGGGCCAATATCGAGCCATGCACGATTAGGCTCAAGATGGCCGGCAATAAGATGCCGTTATCTTCAGGCTCTACAGGGATATAAACACTGGGCGCACGATTTAGCACGGATATCATCTCAAATTAAATAAAAATAAAGCGGATAGGGATTATTGGCTCGCAAGCTTAAAACTTATAAAGGCTTTATCTGAGCCTTAAGGTCTAGAGGGCAGCGGCTGAGCGGTTAATAGGCCCACTTTTTCGACCCCCGCTTGTTGCAAATTGGCCATCAGCTGCATGATCATACCGTATTGATTGTTTTGATCGGCATTAATCATTACTTTTACTTGATCGCCGCCCGCTTGAGCTTGCAGACGCACCAAGGTATCAATCAGTTCTTGCTCTGAGACGGGCATATCAATGTCGTTTTCAAAGCTCATAAAAATCTCCCCATTGCTTTTTAGGGAGACGATCACCGGCATTTGAGCGCCAGTCGCGATATTCTCAGTACTGGCTTTTGGCAAGTCCACATCGACGCCGGTGGTAAGCATGGGCGTGGTCACCATAAATATAACCAAAAGCACCAGCATCACATCGATATAAGGCACGACGTTCATGCTGGCATTGAGCTCTTTTTTATGGCGAGAAAAGGGGCTGGCTTTCATAAAATGCTCCTTTTATACCAAAGGGGATTGAATATTTTGGGCCGCTGTGGGTACGTCGTTTGAGCTTGCGACAGGCGCTGCGCCCGTCTCATAGGTTTCACGCTGTAACATACCGGTCATCTCATCACAAAATAAGGCACGGCTGTCATAGATGCCCGCAGCTTTGGCAGTAAAATGGTTGTAAGCCAATACCGCAGGGATGGCAGCAAATAATCCCATCGCGGTGGCAATGAGGGCCTCAGCGATACCTGGTGCGACAGCCGATAAGCTGACTTGTTCTACCTGAGCCAGACCCAAAAAAGCATTCATGATCCCCCAGACCGTACCAAATAGTCCAATATAAGGGGAGACTGAGCCGATGCTGGCAAGTACCGCAAGGCCTGACTCTAATGACTGCTGCTGACGACCTAAGCCGACACGTAGCTTACGCTCAACACCGTCAATAATGTGGTCTTTAGGCTGACGCTTTTTATTCATACGCAAAAATTCAGAGAAACCCACATAAAAGATATTGGCCAAACCATGTCTGTCTGGTGAATTTTGGATCCCCTGATACAGCTTAGAGAGGTCTTCACCGGACCAAAACCAGTTTTCAAAATGCTGGTCTTGACGCTTAGCAGTCCCCAATCGGGCACTTAAGCGAAAAATTAATACCCAGCAGATAACGGACGCCAACAGCAAAATAGCCATGACGATTTGAACCAGTAAACTGGCCTCGGTAATGAGGGCAATAAGATTGATAGACTCTGGCATGAATGAAATACTCGCTGTAATAAAAAACTCAAGATAAAAGGGGGTTAGCATCGACATAACCCAATATTGCAGATTATGCAGTATAGTGTCGCATACTTAAAGGTATTGTTAATAGATTTTATGGTGCCGGCATAAATTGCAGCTCAAAGCTTGATTGACCAATAAAGCTTTAAAAATAAAGCGTGATAACAACAACTGATATTAAATATAAAGTAAAAAATATAAGATATAGCTGCTAAAAGTTATAAAAGCACATCCATCGGCTAAAAAAGGTAGACTAATAGACAGACTCATTCAAGGATTAGGCAAACTCAATCGCTGTGCAATTGGGTGCTACTTGAGGTTTATTATACCTGAATCTAACAGTGCCTCCTTATTTTAGTGGCCCATTATGCTCGCTAAAACAGTCAAGATAAACATCATTACAGCCAACACAAGGCCAAGATGACGTCAGTCAAAACAACCTATAAAGCAGTTATGGCTGAACTGAGCTCATTAAAAATAGTGATTATTGACAAATTTGCGTGTATTTTTTTAGCAAAATTAGTAAAGGTGTACTAGTTTTGGCATGAATCCTTTATAATTCCACCTTTTTTATTTATCTTAATGCTTTATTTCTCTTTGTCTGTTTTCAGTTAAACTGTTAAAAACAGGCGCTATCCTTTGGTTTTTCAACCCAAATAAACTCAGGCTACTATCTGTGCAGGCTATTATTTATGAATGCAATTGAGCGCTATTTTGGCATTGACGGTCAAAACACCACGATAAAAACAGAAATCCTAGCAGGATTGACCACGTTTTTAACGATGGCATACATTATCTTTGTGAACCCCAATATTTTATCCGATGCAGGAATGGATAGAGGGGCTGTGTTTGTGGCAACTTGTTTGGCCGCTGCGGTGGGCTGTTTTATCATGGGTATTTATGCCCGCCTGCCTGTGGCTTTAGCACCGGGTATGGGATTAAACGCCTTTTTTACTTATGGCGTAGTGTTAGGCATGGGATATAGCTGGCAAACGGCGCTAGGTGCTGTGTTTTTATCTGGCTGTATTTTTATCTGTTTAAGCTTATTTAAAATCCGTGAATGGGTGATTGATGCCATCCCTAATAGCTTAAAGCAAGGCATTGTGGCTGGTATCGGTGCGTTCTTAGCGTTTATCGCATTAAAAAGCTCAGGCGTTATTGTGGCCAATGAAGCGACCTTTGTAAGCTTAGGAGATTTACAGCAGTTCTCTCCTGTGATGGCGGCTTTGGGCTTTTTCTTGATTATCGGTCTGGCTTATCGCAACATTCCAGGGGCGGTGACCATTGGTATTTTGGCAGTGACTATCATCGCTTTGCTAAGCGGTCAAGTTGAGTTCCAAGGCATCATGTCTTTGCCACCGGCTATCGCGCCAACCTTTTTACAGTTAGACATCGCTGGTGCCTTTGATATTGGTATGATCAGTGTCATTTTTGCTTTCTTATTTGTCGATTTGTTTGACACCTCAGGCACATTAATTGGGGTAACCAATAAAGCGGGCTTGGTGGACAAAGATGGCAGAATTCCAAACCTTGACAAGGCACTACTGGCTGACTCTACAGCGACAGTGGCGGGCTCATTACTGGGTACGTCATCGACCACAAGCTTCGTGGAGAGTACTGCAGGTGTGGCAGCAGGCGGCCGTACAGGCTTGATGGCTGTGACTGTGGGTGTGCTGTTTTTACTTAGTATCTTCTTTGCTCCTTTAGCCGGTATGATTCCTGCGTACGCCACAGCAGGTGCTATTTTTTACGTTTCTGTATTGATGCTATACACTCTAAAAGATATTGATTGGGAAGATTTGACGGAAGCTGCGCCTGTGGCCGTGGTGTTATTATTAACGCCCCTGACTTATTCTATTGCCGATGGTATTTCGTTAGGTTTTATCACTTACACTGTAGTAAAAGTGTTGACCGGTAAGTTTGAACAAGTTGGCCCTGCGGTGTGGGTATTGACGATTATCTTATTGGCTAAAATCGTATTTTTATAATCTCTAGCATTGGGCTTGATAGGTATGATAATATTCGGCCATCAAGCTCATAACCTCAATCAACGCCGTAGAGGTTTTTCTTTATCAGGTCATAAGTAGGCATTCTGCGCCTCTTATGGCCTGATTCAATAAAGAAGAAGGCATTAGTGAGTTTGTTTTACCGATACTGCCTATAACTTAGGTGGCTAAAAAGTAATACAGCTTGTGTTCACTAAGCCAAACATTCTTCAACTCATTACTTTGTTAGCCTTACTTTGCCCAAAGTTAACGTCGACTGCCTGTTCGCCAATGGTCTGTTCATAGGTGCGCTAGCGGGTGCTTGTGGTATGGGCTTTATCTTTTAAATTTAGACTTTGATTTTTTTGTGTTTTTATTCTTTTATCCTATTTTTAGACCATTTTAGTGTCACCTGAGTATCAATGGAGTTGATATGAATTTCCCCAATCCGTTTTATCCGCAAAACCCCATCTCTTTTTCGCCAGAACAGGTGCTGGACCCCGCTTTTATTAATAGGCCACCAAGCGAGCTATTTAAGCTAATCTCGCCCTTATATAGTGCCGATGAGGACCAATGGCTTGGGGCTTTATTACCCCTAGCTGAGCCTAGGCTTAAAGAAGGCGTTGACGAGCGTTTGGCCATTAGCGATCAGACCAAAAGCTTAGTGGAGCATGTGCGTAGCAATGACAAAGCGGTCAAAATGGTGGACTCGCTGTTATTAGAGTACAGCCTAGATACCCAAGAGGGTATTTTGCTCATGAGCTTGGCCGAAGCTTTGATTCGAGTGCCAGACAATGCCACAGCCGATGCGCTTATCCGTGACAAAATGAGCGTTGCCGATTGGAAAAAACACTTAAAAGATGACAATGGCTTTATCGTTAATGCCTCAACTTGGGGGCTGATGATGACTGGCCGTGTGGTCAGCGTGGATTCTTCAACCACGGCAGCAGGCTTCTTAGATCGCATGACCAAGAAGATGGGTGAGCCTGTGATTCGTAGCGCCATGCAGCGTGCGATGAAGATTATGGGCCATCAGTTTGTGCTGGGTGAGACCATTGAGGATGCCAATCGCAACAGTCAGCCTTATCGTAATAAAGGATATACTTACTCCTTTGATATGCTTGGTGAGGCGGCGGTTACTCATAAAGATGCCGAAAAGTACTTCAGTGATTATCTGCATGCCATTCGCTCAGCGGCGCATGTGCAAGTCAAAGAGGGTATGCCTAAGCCTTCGGTTTCTATTAAGTTATCTGCGCTGCATCCACGTTATGAAGCGACCCAAATTGATCAGGTGCTAGGCTTGCTGCGTCAGCGTTGTATCTTACTGATTGAAGCGGCGCGTGAGGTAGATGTCGATATCAGTATTGATGCAGAAGAGGCCGACCGCTTAGAGGTGTCGTTAAAATTATTTGAGTCTTTATACCGAGACAACATGACTCAAGACTGGGATGGTTTGGGGCTTGTGGTACAAGGCTACTCGAAACGTGCTTTGGCGGTGCTGGCGTGGCTGGCAAGCTTATCAAAAGAGGTGGGCGACCGTATCCCTGTACGCTTGGTAAAAGGCGCATATTGGGATTATGAAATTAAATTGGCTCAGCAAAAAGGCATTACCGGCTATCCGGTCTGGACCCGCAAAGAGGGTACCGACGTGGCATATCTGGCGTGTGCCCGCTTCTTATTAACAGAGCAAATTCGTGGTGTGTTGTGGCCACAGTTCGCCACACATAATGCCCACACTTTATCGTCTGTGATGACCATGAGTGATCATAGAGACTTTGAGTTTCAGCGTCTACACGGTATGGGCGATGCGCTGTATGATCATATTTTGCAAGCGTACAATATTCCGGTCCGTATCTATGCGCCTGTGGGTGCCCACAAAGATTTGCTGCCGTATTTGGTGCGCCGCTTATTAGAAAACGGTGCCAACAGCTCATTTGTGCATCAGCTACTCGATAAGAGTCATCCTGTTGAGAAGCTGACCGTACATCCTTACGATAAATTGACGGCACATGAAACCCTGCATAACCCTCGTATTCCGATGCCGCTTGATATCTATGGTGGCCGCTTGGCAAGCTTTGGGCCTAATATCTTCGTTGAATCGCAGTGGCAGCCCTTTAAAGCGGCCGTTGATGCGCACCTAGCGCAGACTTGGCAAGCCAATCCGATTATCAGTGGTCAACAAATCACTCAAGACAGCCATCAACATTTAACGCTTAATAACGTGGTGGCGCCTTGGAACCATCAAGTGGCTGTTGGTGAGGTGGTGTTTGCTGATGCCAAACTGGCTGCACAGGCCGTTGAAGCGGCGCATCAAGGCCAAGATAAGTGGCAGCAAGTCTCTGCCAGCGAGCGTGCGGCCATATTGAAGCGTACCGCTGACTTGTATGAAGACAACTATGCTCAGCTTGTGGCCATGTGTCACAAAGAGGCTGGCAAGACCTTACAAGACAGCATTGATGAGGTGCGAGAGGCGGTTGATTTTTGTCGTTATTATGCCGAAGAAGCTGAGCGTTTAGAGCAACAGACTCACAGCTTTACTGATATCAATGGTAAGCAAGTCACCCAAAAAAGAGCGCCTCGCGGCACCATGGTATGTATCAGTCCTTGGAACTTCCCTCTGGCCATTTATACCGGTCAGATCATGGGCGCCTTGGCAGCTGGCAATACTGTGGTGGCCAAACCAGCTGAGCAAACCAGCTTAATTGCTTACTTTGCGGCGCAATTGATGTATCAAGCCGGCGTACCTGAGTATGCGCTACAATTGGTGACCGGTGCCGGTGAAGTGGGCGGTGCCTTGACCTCATCAGCGCACATTGATGGGGTGGTATTTACCGGATCAACTCAGACCGCACAGCTGATTAACCGTGCGCTACACTCTGAGGAGCGCTTGCAGCAAGTGGCTGAGCTGTTTGGTGATAAAAAACCACTGCCTATTTTGATTGCAGAAACTGGTGGTCAGAACGCCATGATTGTCGACTCGACTGCCTTGCCTGAACAGGTGGTAAAAGATGCAGTAATGTCAGCCTTTGGTTCTGCCGGCCAGCGCTGCTCGGCATGCCGTATCTTGTGCTTGCAAGAAGATGTGGCCGATAGTGTCATTGAGCTGCTAAAAGGCAATATGGCTCAGCTTATCGTGGGTAACCCAACCCAAGTATCGACTGATGTGGGCCCAGTTATCGACCAAGACGCTCAAAAAGGTCTGCGTGCCCATATAGAGCAAATGCGTAAAGATGACCGAGCACGCATTATTGCCCAGACACCGATCAGTGCAGACGCCGCTCATAACCTCAGTAACAGCACCTTTGTATTGCCGACAGCCGTTGAAGTGGCCAGCATTGATGTGATTGGTGGTGAGCACTTCGGTCCTATTTTGCATGTGCTACGTTACAAAGCGGGCAAGTTAGATGAGCTGATTGATGAAATTAATGCCACCGGTTATGGCTTAACCTTGGGTATTCACAGCCGTATTGAGACTGTGGCCAATCACATTGAGCGCCGTACCAAAGTGGGTAATACCTACATTAACCGCAACCAGATTGGTGCGGTGGTAGATGAGCAGCCGTTTGGTGGTAGTGGCTTGTCGGGTACCGGTCCCAAAGCCGGTGGCCCTCGCTATGTGGCCAGATTGACCCAGTGGCAGACGCTATAAGCGCCATTATTGCACTCAATCTCACTCAATACAGGGGAGCTTACGCTCCCTCAATAAGGATATTAAGGAACGCTCATGAGTAAAGTATTTAAACAAGATCAAGCCAAGCAGTGTGAAGCTTGGGCACAGCTTGGTGCGGTCAAACGCAGTCAAATTCTGGCCGCTGCCTGTGACAAATTAGCCGCGCTTAGTGAAGATAGTGTTAAGGCCACTTATTTATTTAATCATCTATTAGCGCAAGCGGCGTCGCTTGATACGGTAAATCGCTTAAGCGGTGCTACTGGTGAGTCGAATGATCTGTATTTGGCTCCACGTGGCAAATCTATGGTGCTTGGCACCGAATCAGCCTCAGCCACTGCTGTCTTGGGACAGCTTGTGGCTGTATTGCTGACGGGTAACGAGGTGATTTTACGTTTTCAGCAGCAGCAGGTATGCGAGCAAGCAATTGCTGCCTTGCAAGAGGCCGGTGTCTATCCTGGGGTAATGAGTATTGCCAATGACTCAGAGCTGACCACGTTGCTACACATTAGCCGTCTGGCGGTAATTGCTGCTGCAGGGTCGCTACCACAGCTGGCGCAAATCGGCCAAAACCTTGCCGAAACGGATGGCATACTAACCCAGTTGGTGCCGGTCACTGATCTTGAAGGGCTTAGCCAAATGTTTGCGCCAGATTATCTGGAGCGCTTTTGCAGTGAGCGTGTGAAGACAGTAAACACCACCGCCATCGGTGGTAATGCCAGCTTAATTGAGCTTGGTATGGGCTAGTTTGCTGGTGGTGATTTAGCAAGGTTAAGTCGATAAATTATGCGTTAATACGCTGTGATTGAGCTTAACGCTAAGGCCGTGCAATACCTATTTGAGTATTGCACGGCCTTATTTTTTTAAGGCATCGCGTCAGGCATTATCTAATTTGGTCAAGGCAGTCAAACTGAGCCGTAAAGCCAAAAAAGTGTTTGTGTTACTATGAGAAGCTGGCCATAAGCGATGGCGTGTATGTGATGATGAATAAGGATGTTTTATGAGTTTGCCGAATATTATTCAGCTAGATGGGCACATTCAAACCTTGTATTTGGCCGTCTATCCGGACAAGTTGCTGCTGTTAGATGGTGGCTGCCGCTGTGATGTGTCTTTGGTATTAAGTTATATAACAAATGAGCTCAAGCGGCCCATTACTGATTTAAAAATGGTGGTGGTTACCCACATGCATGTGGATCATGCAGGTGGGGCATTAAGCTTTAAGCAAAAGACCGGCTGCGTTATTGTCTCCTCAGACAATAATACCCAGTGGTATCAGGGTATTCATGGGCGTGCGATGCATGTGATTGATATCGGCCTGGCTTATTATGTGGCCAGACGCTTAGGTAAGCCGCTTAAATACTTGTGGTATCCGGCATATTTGACCCCAGACATTCAGGTAAAACAGGGCGATAGGCTACCAGGCTTTGAGGATTGGCAAGTGATGTCTACCCCAGGACATACCGACCGCGACTTATCCCTTTATCATCCTGAGCTTGAAGTGGTATATACCGCAGATTTAATTGTCAAGCTGCGTCATAAATTCGTCGCACCAATGCCCGTTTATTGGCCGAAGCGTTACCGGCAGTCGCTCGAGATGATTAAACAACTTCGACCAAAGCAAGTGATGATGGCCCATGGTGGTGCAAGATATATCGAGCCGGAGCTGTTTGATCAATTAATTGCAAAAGCTCCCAAGCAGCCATTCACTGTCAAGCGCACCATAAAGCATAAGCTGTCTTGGTGGTCTACTAAAAAATAGCCTAAGCAAAAATAAATCAAAGCTGCTTGATGCAACATTTACAAAATCATTCAATGAGTACCTTGACCGCTCAATTGACCCCTCAGATATCAATCATCTCGACATCAAAAACGACATTAACTGACGTATAAAAACCAAAGTTAACGATTGTTGCCTTGTTATGCGCTTAAAAATTGCTTAATCTGAAAGCACATATTAAAAAGGATATAACTCAAATATGGAATCACTATCTTTCATACCGTTAACTGTGGCTTCGGTTTTGTCATCATTTACTGGAACCAACGGAACTGTAGAAGAAGCCGTAATTAGTACCCATACCAGTCCTGAGATTGCGGGCTTATGGGAGCTTGATTTGCAAGCTACCCCTGACTTTGCTGACACAAAAGACAGTGCGGTAAAACCAGTACAAAGCAAAGAGATGCAAGACTTACTTGCTGCCATTAAGGAATCTAGCCGCGCCAGCCAAGCGGCCGATGATGCCTTAGCAAAGGCTCAAAGCCAAGCGGCCGCCGCCGGTGATGTACAAGCTCGTCAGGATTTATTGGCTAAAGACAGCTGCCGAGAGCGCTATAACTTTGGCGCTGATAGTGCCCTAATCACCACCAGTGGGGCTGAGTGGACATATGGCAAGTATGTGTATCAGCATCAAGAAGAGGGGCTACCAATTATTGCCATTACCACCACTTATGACAACAATGAGCCAGACTGCTCTGGCAGACAAGTGGATCAAAAAGGTGAGGCGATTATTGCGTTTGTCGATTATCAGCCTGAGCAAAGCAAGATGCGTTGGTGTATCGACAAAGACGGCGACAACTGCTTTATGACTTTTCACCAATTACGGCCTTAATTGGGCTGTTATTTAGGTCATCAGATGCTATGATAAAAAGCCACACACCCTTGTTGTGGCTTTGTTATATTTAGCCTTTGACCATTTTTTCTTATTTAATTGATACATAAAAGACAGCATACATGAAACAAGCGACCGCACTGGATATTTTAAAAACGGGCAAGAATGTATTTTTGACCGGCTCTGCAGGCTCAGGAAAGACCTATACGCTAAATGAGTATATCCATTATCTACGGGCGCGCCGTGTGCCAGTAGCCACCACAGCCAGTACCGGCATTGCTGCGACCCATATGAACGGTATCACCATCCATAGCTGGTCAGGGATTGGCATCAAAGATGAGCTAACTGAGCGTGATTTGGTGAATTTATCTCGCAAAAAAGTGCTCAAAGATAGACTGCAAGAAACGGCGGTACTGATTATTGATGAAATCTCTATGCTGCATGCCAAGCAGTTGAACTTAGTCAACCAAGTCCTAAAGCACATGCGCCAAAACGATAAGCCCTTTGGGGGAATTCAGGTGGTGGTGGCCGGTGACTTTTTTCAGCTGCCGCCTGTGGGCAGCCGAGGTGAGAGTAACCGCGATAAGTTTGCATTTATGTCGCAAGCTTGGCTAGATGCCGGCTTTAAGATTTGTTATCTGAGCGAACAGCATCGTCAACAAAGCGGTGAAGGAGAAGATGCTCAAATCACACTGGATAATATTCTCAATCAAATTCGAGGTGAAAACGGGGTATCCGCTGCGGCCATTGCAGCCTTGCAAAACACCTTTTACCAAGATGTCGATGTCAATCGTACTCGGCTATATACTCATAACGTCAACGTTAATAAAATCAATGAGCATGAGCTGGCATTGTTAGAGGGCGAAACCGTCACCTACAATGCCATTGCTCATGGTGATAATAAACTGGTAGAAACCCTAAAGAAATCAGTGCGTACCAGTGATGAGCTGACCCTAAAGACGGGTGCTAAAGTGATGTTCATCAAAAATAATAGCGAGCTTGGGGTGTCAAACGGCACCATGGGCGAATTGATTGGATTTACCACCATCAAACCGCTCAAGTCGAGCATAGCGACCATTGATGATGGCAGCGCAGATGAGGATGGCTCGGCAGAAGCCCTAGATGAGGCTCTAGAAACGTTAGAGGATGCTGAGGCGTTGGCGCACAATGAATCTGATAAGCCCTTAGTCTCTACTGATCGCTATCCTATTGTCCGACTTAATAGTGGCCGGCAGGTGATCGCTGAGGGCGAGGAGTGGATAGTTGAAGATGAGAGCGGCGAGATTTTAGCCAGTTATACTCAGATCCCCCTGACGCTGGCTTGGGCCATTACCATCCATAAATCACAAGGCATGACACTAGATGCTGCCGAAATCGATTTATCCAAGACTTTTGAGCTGGGTCAAGGCTATGTGGCCTTATCTCGCTTAAAATCGCTTGAGGGTCTAAAGCTATTGGGTATGAATGATTTAAGTTTACGCTTAGACCCCTTAGCACGTGGGGCGGATTCACGCTTTAAGGATCTGTCTTTAGAGGCGCAGCAAGCCTTTGAAGATATCGAGCGTGAGGTACTACAAGAGTCGCATGAAAGATTTGTGATTGCCTCAGGCGGCACGTTAAATAAGGCCAATATTGCCGCCTTTGAAAAAGAGTATAAAAACCGCAAAAAAAAGCAGGCGCAAAAGCTGGCTCAAAAAGACAAGCTAAGCAATCAATTAAGCGATCACTCTGAGAGTACCTTAATGGCCACTCGTATCTTGCTAGAGGAGAGCTTAAGCATTGCTGAGATTGCTCAAAGTCGAGGGCTGGCTCAGTCGACCATTATGGGGCATGTGGCGCGTCTTCGACGCCAAGATCCAAGCTTAAACTGTGAGCATTTGCGCCCAGATGAGGCAATCTTAAATAAAGTCAGTAAAGCGGTGGATGCCATTGTTGCTGCTGGCGATCCTAATGATTTTAATGCAGCTGATGACAGCACTCAAAGCGTGAAGGGCGGGGATGACTTTGATAAACAGCGTATCAAACTGCGTCCTATCTATGAGTATTTAAAACAGCAAATAGATTATAATACCATCCGCTTAGCGCTTGTCTTTATTGATTGATTCATGGAGGGATCAGCGTATTTATTCATCAAGTCCTGTCTGCTCTGATGGGTCTGAGCTTGGCGTGATCCCTCCTTATTGTGTATTTAATATTAAGTGGTTGTTATGTCTTCTTTTGCCGCACCAAGCTTAGAGCTGTCCGCTTCAAGCGCTTCTTTGTATCCTCTTACCCAGCCATCGCAGGATGATACCGGCGAGTATCGACCGCTGCGTGTTGCGATTAATGGGTTTGGTCGTATTGGCCGTAATGTACTGCGCGCTTTACTTGAGCGCTTTGAGGTACTGGGCAAATTGGTACACATTGTGGCCATCAATGATGTGGCCGATGTCGATACATTGCTGCACTTATTACAATTTGACAGCACCCATGGCCGATTAAGCCGATTGGGGGTGAGTGCCAGTATCAAATCAATTGATAAAAATATTGATGTAAGCGGTGAGGTACTGAGCGCTGAGGCCAATCATCACGCCACTAATATCAATAGCGCCCATTTAGCCAATCAGTTGTGTTTATCCAAAAACAACACCACGTATTGTATTGACCTATTAAGTACCGAACAGCCGGAGCACTTGCCGTGGAGCGCACTGAGTGTGGACGTGGTATTAGAGTGTACCGGTCATTTTCGGTCGTATGAAGATGCCAGTCGCCATTTAACTGCTGGCGCCAAGCAGGTCATTGTGGGCGCTGCACCTTTTGATAAGGTCGATGCCAGTATCGTGATGGGTGTCAATGATGCTGAGCTGACGCGTGATTTGCCCATTATCTCCAGTGTCTCTTGCACCACCCAGGCGTTGGTACCGCTAATTTATGTGCTAGATAAAGCCTTTGGTACGCAGTCGGTAATGATGACTGAAATCCATGCGGTCACGGCCGATCAAAACGTATTAGATCAGCCACATCGAGACAAGCGTAGGGCGCGCGCTTCAGGGCACAATATTATTCCTACTACCTCAAGCAGCATTGCTGCCACCGAGCGCACTTTACCGCATATGTTGGGCAAAATTAATGGTCATTCGATACGGGTTCCAACCATTGATGTCGCCGCTATTGATGTCAATTTAGTCTTTGATACAAGTGTCAGCTTAGAGGAGGTGAGAGCGGTGCTAAAAGCTGCGTGTGAGCCAGGCAGTAGCCTATATGGCATTATGGGCTATACTGACCTACCCTTAGTCTCCAGCGACTTTATACATCAGGCTGAGTCACTGATCATAGATGGCCAGCAGCTAATGCAAGTGGGGAGTCAGGTTAAGGTCTTTGCCTGGTACGACAATGAGTGGGGTTATGCCAATCGCTTGTTAGACATGTGTTTGCATTTGCAGCAAGCACGCCCGTAAACGATAAATGACATAAGCAACAAGAGTAGAGGATACAACACATAAAAAAAGCCCACTTATTAAGTGGGCTTTTTAGTATCTGGCGGAGTCGGAGAGATTCGAACTCTCGAAGGGCTATGAACCCTTGCCGGTTTTCAAGACCGGTGCATTCAACCGCTCTGCCACGACTCCAGTAGGTCGCCTATTATAATGAATTTTTTTTTGAATGCAAGGGTGTAATGGCAGATTATTGATTTATTGAGCAATTATTTTTGTATGGGGCGTCTATACAGTTTGCTTTCTTATTTTGGACATCGCATTTTAGGTATAAGTTATGGCCATAAAAAAAAAGCCCACTTAATTAAGTGGGCTTTTTGGTATCTGGCGGAGTCGGAGAGATTCGAACTCTCGAAGGGCTATGAACCCTTGCCGGTTTTCAAGACCGGTGCATTCAACCGCTCTGCCACGACTCCGTAGGTGCAGTATTATAGAGTGTTTTGGCGGTATTGCAAGCACTATTTTTTAATTTCTACAAAAAAAGTTCAAGACGCTACTGATTTTAGGTCTCAAAAGGTATCAAGGCTATTTTTTTGGCTCTAATTGCTCTTCGAGTAAGCCTTTGGTCTTGAAGCTGCTGTGAGTGTCAATAATGGCTTTTTCGATGATAGAGGCGCTCACGCCATTAGCGCGTAATTTTTCGATAAATACCTCATCATCAGCCAAGGTATAACCATCATTATCTCTATCTAGGCCTTGACGGATATAGAGTCGAATTAAACCCTGAATACGTTTAAAACCATGCTCTTGAGCCGTCTCAGTTAGCAAGGTAATCATCTCTTCTGAAAGACGAATGCTAATAGGGCGGGTGATCTTTTGTGGATGGTCAGAGAATTTATTGCGAATATGTGGAGGGATCATAGCCATATCAGTTCTTTTTGGTTAAATAAGTCTATTTATTATAGGGGAATTACAAGCTAACACAAACTTATGTGCTAACTTGGCAGTTTTGCCGTTCTATAACTTATCTTAAGCCAAAACTTAAATTATCAAGCTTTAGACAAGATAGCCTACAAAACAACACCTTAAGGCAATAAATAGCATAAGATGGGCAATATATTAAACAGCTATCCATACGCCTGATAGTCAGAAGCAGGGGTAACCCGTCAGCATCAAGCTGGAATAAATATAAACGCCATAAAAAAAGTCCTAATCAAAGATTAGGACTTCCTGAAGGCTTTAACATGTGGTGCTATAAAGAGGTAAAGCCTTTTAAAATTTGGCTCCCTAACCTGGGCTCGAACCAGGGACACACGGATTAACAGTCCGATGCTCTACCAACTGAGCTATTAGGGAAGAACTTAATTGATACTTCTTTTTAAGAAGTGGTCTTAACTAAGTGATGCGTATTTTAGACAATGTCGGGGTGGGTGTCAAGCACTAAATCAAAAAAAAGTGAATAAATTGATAAATATAGCGCAAATTTATTACTTTGTTTTAAAAAGATGCTTTTTTTTACCCTGACGGTCAACTGGCATCCAGCAGCGAGCATTAAATGACAAAGCCTACTGCAATATATTGAAAACTTAAACCGCAAAATTTACAAGCGTCGTTAGCCAATGCTAATTACCATACCTGCCACTTCGGCTAAAAAAAAGTCCCTATCATTTAAGATAAGGACTTTGGCATATTGCCATAAATGTATTGCTAGAATTTGGCTCCCTAACCTGGGCTCGAACCAGGGACACACGGATTAACAGTCCGATGCTCTACCAACTGAGCTATTAGGGAATAGCTGGGTTAACGTGCTTATGTGTTAAGCTGTTTGCGTTAAGTGGGGCGTATTCTAGCAGATAAAATTTAGGCGTCAACCCTTTTTGCAAAAAAAATTCAAGTTTTTGTCATTTTTTTATATTTTGGCTGCTTTTTGACACAAATTGACTAAAAAGTAACCGATGAGTGTTAAGTTAAGACCTGTTTTGATGTCAGAATTGACGGTAAGCTAGAGTAGAGAGCTTTGCTTGTTATCATTAACAAAAAAAGGCTGATTTGTTTGTCCATCTATTTTGAAAAAAGGAATCCTATGTCACAAATTAATACCTCAAGTACAGCAGTAAGCGCTCCGCTTAAACATGAATTGTATATGTCGGTGCTAATGACCCCCGATATGGCAAACTTTATTGGTAATGTACATGGTGGCGATTTGCTAAAAATGCTCGATCAGGTGGCTTATGCCTGCGCCAGTCGCTATAGTGGTAGTTATGTGGTGACCTTATCGGTGGATCAGGTGATGTTCTTAGAGCCAATTTATGTGGGCGAGCTGGTCACTTTTGCTGCCAATATTAATCATGTGGGCAGAACCTCGATGGAGGTTGGAATACGTGTAGAGGCTGAAAACATCCAGCAGCGAACAGTACGCCACACCAACAGTTGTTATTTTACGATGGTGGCAGTGGATGAAAATGGTAAGCCCACACCTGTGCCGCCTCTAGATATTAAGAACCATTTGCAGCAGTGCCGCTTTGATGCTGCGATTGAGCGCAAA
This sequence comes from Psychrobacter raelei, assembly GCF_022631235.3. Classification (NCBI taxonomy): domain Bacteria; kingdom Pseudomonadati; phylum Pseudomonadota; class Gammaproteobacteria; order Moraxellales; family Moraxellaceae; genus Psychrobacter; species Psychrobacter raelei. Next base: position 1,942,550 of record NZ_CP093310.2, on the reverse strand, counting down.
AAAATGCGTCTAGAGCAGGCCAATCGTCCTGGCTGCGGCGTAGAGTCTGCGGGCAATTTATCGGGCGCAGCTAAGCCCAGTGATCAATACAATGAGCCAAAATAACTTTAAATGGATAGACTCAACTTATAAAACCAAAGCGTAAAGGGATACTTAATGAAAAAAATATTGGCTCAAAGCTTAGTGTCAGTGACCAGTGTGGTGCTGATGGTAGTGACGCCAGCATATGCTGAATTAACCATCAATAGCTCAGCGAGCAAGACGGCGCCAAGCTCAATAAAGACGCTTAGTCATGCTCAACAGGTGCCCTCAGAAGCCTCATTGATTAAGCTGCTTGAAGTGACTCGTATGGCAGATATGATGCAATCTATGTCGAGCACTCAAAGTGAGATGATGTCGCCTATTATTGAGTCTGCATTAAAGCAAAAAGACTTAGCACAAATGACCGATCAGCAGCGCCAAGAGGTGAGCCGGGTGTTGACCCAGTATTCTCAGCAGCTGCTTGCTGATACCAATCAGGTTTTGCTAGATGTGGCTCAAAAACAGTTTGTTGGTGTGGCAAAAAAGCACTACACGCAAGCAGAGGTTGATGCGCAAATCGCTTTTTATAGTACAGAGGTCGGTCAAAGCATACTCGATAAGCAGCCTAAACTGATGCAAGAGTATATGAAAGTGCTTGTGCCGGAGGTGATGCAGGTGACCAATGCCACGAGTGAAAAATTAATGCCAAAGCTGATAAAAGACTTGGACGCTATCTTAAAATAGCCGCCATCTGTGAGCGGTAATGAGCGGTAAGATGCTGTAACGCACTGTCAGTAGTACGCTGGGCAGCCGACACATAAAATGGGGCTTGGATGTTGTAATAATTAGAATTTGTAATAAAAATTAGGTGACTATTTATGTCAATTTTTCATCCTTTTTTAACATCGGCATCTAAGCCGCTACTGAGGGTAGTGCTGGTGTCCGCTATGGCAGCCGCTTCAGTGATACCTGCTCAAGCTGAGCTGATTATTAGTAGTACAGGTAGCAGTGCGGCCAATCAAGGGGTCGCCACTCAGCCCGTTGACTCACAAGCGCCGCATGACGTGCAGCTTCAAAAGGCTCAGAGCAATCAGGTACCCTCTGAGGCTTTAGTTATTAAATTGATGCAAGTGATGCACATTGATGATCAAATCGATGCCATTGTGAATGGTCAGCAAGCTGCGAGAGATATCCTAAATAGCCAAGAAGATAAAGCGGCCAATGACACAGCTGGTCTTAATAAGCGTCAACGGGAATTGGCTGAAGGCTTACAAGGGATATTGGCTCAGTATGGCAAAGTCTTAGGGACACGGATGAGCAGTACAGCCAGTCGTGAAGAGCTGACGGCTGCTTATATCAGCGCTGCACGAGCCCATTACACCCAGCAAGAAGTACAGGCGCAAATTGGCTTTTATGACACCCCAGTGGGTCAAAGCATCTTGGCAAAAAATCCTAAGGTGAGTGCTGATTTTCTGCAAGCTGCCCTACCCAGTGAGGAAGAGATGCAGCAAACGCGCGGTGAGCTAGAGCAGATGCTACCGCAGATCAAACAGATCTTTAAAGATGTCTTTTAACTAAAATTATTGTTTATCAATAAAAGAGCGGCTTGATTAAGTGGCTCTTTTTTTTGGTTCAGCATATCCATTTTATGAGAATAAATAGATCAGGGTAATGGGCCTATGGCGGATAATTTGCTGAAGCGCAGGGCTTTAAAACGCACACTTTTGTCCCCATATTAGAGGCAACAAACACCGATATCAAAAAAGACAATTATTATGCGAATGCCTGAACCTAGATCTTCACGTCAATTAAATCAATTGGCCACTCAATTGCAAGACGAAGCTGAGATTACAGGGGTTAATGCCTCCGGTACCCTGATTTCCAGCCGCGCTTTTGAAATGGTAACGGACTTTGAGCCTGCTGGCGATCAACCACAAGCCATCGAAAAGCTGGTAAAAGGGGTTGAGGCTGGCATGGATGCCCAGTTATTGCTTGGGGTGACTGGCTCTGGTAAAACCTATACCATGGCCAAAGTGATTAGTGAAACACAGCGTCCAACCATTATTATGGCGCATAATAAGACATTGGCCGCCCAGTTGTATGGAGAATTTAAGTCCTTTTTCCCTAATAATGCCGTAGAGTATTTCGTCAGTTACTATGATTACTATCAGCCTGAGGCGTATGTCGCAGCCAGTGATACCTTCATTGAAAAAGACAGTGCCATTAATGATCACATTGACCAAATGCGACTGTCTGCGACTCGCGCTTTACTAGAGCGCCGTGATGCGATAATTATCTCTTCAGTGTCCTCCATTTATGGTTTGGGTGACCCAGAGAGTTATTTAAAAATGCTGTTGCACATTGTTGTGGGTGATGTGGTAGACCGCAATGCCTTAATTAAGCGATTGGTTGCGCTGCAATATACCCGTAATGAGCTTGATTTTGAGCGGGGTACTTACCGCTTACGTGGCGAGCTTTTGGATATCTATCCTGCAGAATCTGAGCAATTGGCAGTGCGTATTAGTATGTTCGATGATGAGGTTGAAAAAATCAGTTGGTTTGATCCATTAACGGGTAAGACTGTACGTAGTGTGCCGCGCATTACCATTTATCCAAAATCTCACTATGTGACGCCGCGTGAAAAACTAGAGGCCGCCAGTAAGACCATTCGAGCCGAGCTTGATGACAGATTGGAATATTTTAGAGCCAATGACAAGTTAATTGAAGCTCAGCGGATTAAAGAGCGCACCCAGTACGATCTAGAGATGATACAGCAGCTGGGCTACTGTAACGGCATTGAGAACTACTCGCAGCATCTATCGGGTCGTCCTGCCGGCGAAGCGCCACCTACCTTGTTTGATTATATTCCTCCAGATGCGCTACTTTTCATCGATGAATCACATGTCACTGTGCCCCAAATCGGAGCCATGTATAAAGGTGACCGTTCTCGTAAAGAGAACTTGGTGAATTATGGTTTTCGCTTGCCCAGTGCCATGGACAATCGTCCAATGAAATTTGAAGAGTGGGAAAGAATTAAACCGGCAACAATTTTTGTGTCAGCAACGCCTGCGCAATATGAGCTTGAACACAGTGAACAAATTGTAGAGCAGGTAGTGCGTCCAACCGGTCTTATTGATCCTGAGATTGAGATTCGACCTGTATTAACCCAAGTTGATGATGTGTTATCAGAGATTACCAAGCGCCGTGACGTCAATGAGCGGGTGCTAATTACCACCTTGACCAAGCGTATGTCAGAAGATTTAACCGATTATCTAAAAGAGTATGATGTCAAAGTGGCTTATCTGCATTCTGATATTGATACTGTGGAGCGGATGCAAATTATCCATGAGCTGCGTACCGGTGTGCATGATGTGTTGGTCGGTATTAACCTGCTACGCGAGGGTCTAGATATGCCTGAGGTGTCACTGGTGGCCATATTTGATGCCGATAAAGAGGGGTTTTTGCGTTCAGAGCGCTCGTTGATTCAGACCATTGGCCGGGCAGCTCGTAATTTAAACGGTAAGGCTATTTTATATGCCGATAAAATTACGCCCAGTATGCAAAAGGCGATTGAAGAGACAGATCGTCGCCGCGAAAAACAAATTGCCTTTAACAAAGAGCATGGCATTACGCCTAAATCTGCCACCCGTAGTATTACCGATAAGATTGATACTGGTGAGGTAGAGGAGGATGTAAATGACAATCAGCCAATTCCAAGTAGCAGTGGCTTGCCGGATGTGGATATTGAAATCTTACGTAGTCCAGACTTGCTGGCCAAAGAGATTAATCGGTTAGAGAAGCAGATGAAACAATTCTCCCGTGAGCTTAAGTTTGAGGATGCTGCAAAAGTACGTGATAAGGTGCTGGCGCTTCGGGCTTATATTGTTCAGTAAGTATATTTAAGTTAGGCTCAGTCATAGGGTTTTTATCATAAACGCCCTAAAATAAAAAAGGATAAAAGCCTGTCTTTTATCCTTTTTTGTTAGATTAAATGGTCATGTTTTGGACAAAATTAGGCCGCCATGGCATTTTTTAGACTGACCATAACCTGATCGCCATCAAGGCTGACTTCGTATGAGTCTAATTTTACGGTTTCATCGTCTAAGCATTGTCCCGTGGCCAAATCAAATCGTTGCTTATAGATGGGTGAGGCGATATAGATGACCTCGTCTTCTGACACGCTACCATCTTCAAGCTCAGTCTTGACAACAGTGCCCCCAATCAGACCACGAGAGAGGACATTGGCATTACTAAAAGGGTCAAGATTATCAATGGCAAATAATTGATTGTCCTTGGTGCGAAAAATAGCCACTTGTTTGCCCTCTATGAGCGCACAAACGCCGCCTTCAGGGATAATATCGTTCAAAGTACAGATAAGTTGAATGGTCATAATGACGTCCTTTTTTAGTCGGGTGAGCGTAACAGTTGGATAAAAAGCTGGATAAAAGCTGGATAAAAAATAGTGGCTTGGGTGTAATTAGGATGATTAAACCACGGCCTCTACCGCTTCTTTTTCGAGCTCAGTCGCAGGGCGAATTTGTTCACGTTCAGTCACAAATACCACATTGTCATCACCTAGCTCGCTGTTAACAAAATGACGGAAGCGTTTTAACTTCTCTTTGTCAGTAATGGTTTCTTTCCATTCGCAGACATAATTATCAACCAACAACTGCATTTGATCTTCAAGCTCTTGAGCAATACCTAAGCTATCTTCGATAATAACTTGTTGTAAATACTCTAATCCGCCTTCTAAGCTTTCACGCCATTTTGAGGTGCGCTGTAACTTATCCGCGGTTTTGATGTAAAACATCGTGATACGGTCGATATATTTGATTAAGGTCTCAGTGTCTAAATCGGTGGCGAATAGCTCTCCATGACGAGGTACCATGCCACCATTACCGGCCACGTATAAATTCCAGCCATTTTCGGTAGCAATAACCCCAAAGTCTTTTGATTGGGCTTCGGCACACTCTCGGGTACAACCGGAAACCCCCATTTTGATTTTATGCGGTGAGCGCACCCCCTTGTATCGGTTCTCTAAAGTTAAGGCTAAGCCGACGCTATCGGCCACACCATAACGACACCAGTTCTCACCAACACATGACTTAACAGTACGCAGTGATTTACCATAAGCATGGCCAGTTTCGAAGCCTGCCTCTACTAAGCACTCCCAAATATCAGGCAATTGTTCTAACCGTGCCCCAAATAAATCAACCCGTTGACCACCGGTAATTTTGGTATAAAGGTTAAAGTCTTTGGCCACTTGACCCAATACGATAAGTTTATCAGCGGTAATTTCGCCGCCAGCCACACGCGGCACAACAGAGTAGGTGCCATCCTTTTGGATATTGCCTAAGTAGTAATCGTTGGTTTCTTGCAGCGGCGCAAGCTCTGTTTTAAGGACATAGTCATTCCAACAAGACGATAAAATGGAAGCCACTGCAGGTTTGCAAATCTCACAACCACGGCCTGTGCCGTGCTGTGTTAATAAATCATCAAAGGTTTTGATGCCTTTAACACGTACTAAGCCATATAACTCTTGGCGAGAATAAGAAAAATGCTCACACAGATCATTATTGACCTCAAAGCCAAGGTCGGTTAATTGATAAGCCAGCACGTCTTTCACCATAGGGGCACAGCCGCCACAGCCTGTACCTGCTTTGGTGCAGCTTTTGACATCTGCCAGTGAATAAGCCCCGTCTTCAACCGCACCACAAATGGCACCTTTAGATACATTAAAACAAGAGCAAATGGTAGCTGTATCAGGAAGGTTTTCAATGCCCATTGAGGGTTTTTCAACATTGGGTAAAATCAAGCTCTCTGGATGAGCGGGAAGGTCGATGTCATTTAAGAATAACTGCAATAAATTATTGTAGTCTTCGGTATCACCCACCATGACAGCGCCCAGCAGCTTTTTATTATCGCCACTGGTAACCAGCTTTTTATAGATGCCTTCATTGGGATTTTGATAAATGTAGCTTAGGCTGCCCTCAGTTGTGGCATGAGCGTCGCCAATACTGCCCACATCAACACCCATTAATTTAAGCTTGGTGCTCATATCTGCGCCAGTAAAGGTTTGCTCAGTGTCACCCGCTATTTGAGCGGCACATATACTGGCCATGGCATAACCAGGGGCGACCAGACCAAAGACTTTATTGTCCCAAACTGCACATTCACCGATAGCATAGATATCTTCATTATTGGTCTGACAATGATCATTGATTAAGATGCCACCACGGCCTCCTAAAGTGACTCCGCACTCAGGATTACTTCTCATAATGCCATCTTGCGGACGGATGCCGGCACTAAATAAGATTAAATCGGTATCTAGTTCGGTATCATCTGTAAACTTCATGGTTAAGAAAGTATCTTTTTCTAGATGCACCTCATTTTGACTGTCTTTTTGATGGATGTCATGGTGTAAGGAAACACTGCGGTTATGAACAATTTCTTTGGTGTTTTTTCCCGTTAATACGGTAACGCCCAATGCTTCAATCTTCTTCTTTAGGATTTCACCACCAGCAGGGTCTAACTGAACACCCATCAACTGAGGGGCAAATTCAACCACGTAAGTATCAAGCCCCAAGGTTACCAATGCTTTGGCAGCCTCTAGCCCTAACAACCCGCCACCGACGACCACCCCTTTTTTAGCACTGGGTTTTTGGGCGGTTTCAAGAATATCATCCAAATCAGCAATGGTACGATAGACATGACAATGAGCATGATCACCACCTTCAATAGGGGGCACAAACGGGTATGAGCCGGTTGCTAAAACTAGCTTTTTATACTCAACACTTTCGCCGCCTTCTACGGTCAGGGTATGAGCCTCGCTGTCAATATCTACAATTTTCTTATTTAGATGCAGATGAATCCCAGTGGCATCATAGTCAGCCATATCCACTAGGTTTAGCTTGGTGGCATCTTTATGTTCAAAATAGCTTGATAAATAGACACGATCATAAGCTGGGCGATCTTCTTCAGCAAAGACATGAATGTCATAGGTGGTGTTTAAGCCAAGTTCAATGGCCTTCTCTACAAAGTGATGCCCCACCATGCCGTTACCGACCACAACAAGGTTAGGTTTGTTTTTTTGTTTACTATTTATATTACTCATATTTGCCTTAATCATGAATGTGTCCTTTAGTGGGTGTCTAGTAGCTATTTTTAATCACTTATTAAAGTGAAAGCCACTTAGTGCCTACCGTAATACATTCAATAATCATGCCAGAGCTGACACTTTATGAATTTAAAATACAAATCGAGTGAATAACATCTATAAGAGTGTGGGGAATAAGAGCGGTGTATGCGCACAGATGCACATGCTTTGGGGAATTAAATCAGTACCTGGCACAGAGCTTGCAACCAATTACATTAAGTAACTGTTAATTTGTTTTTTATTTTTATTTTATTTGAATTAATAAATTAATGTAAAGCCGTCTGCAACTAAAGCGTTAACTACAGACTATTATTCATACAAGGAAGCAAAGCATGTCGTCCGCAACCCCTGTGCCACCTAGCAAGGAAAAACTCAATGTCTTATCCTTCGCTGGTAAAAATAAAATCCTTCATTTAGGTTGGATGGCATTTTTCCTCACTTTTTTCGTATGGTTTAACCATGCTCCTTTTCTCTCCGCGATTGGAGAGACCTTGGATCTAACCAAACAACAAGTTAAAACCTTACTTATTTTAAACGTGGCTTTAACCATTCCAGCACGAGTCATTATAGGAATGCTTACTGATAAGTTTGGGCCCAGAATCGTTTACACCTGCATTTTAGCGCTTGGTGCGATACCTTGTTTTACTTTCGCATTTGCTCAAGACTATACAACACTTGCCTTATCGCGCTTTATTCTAGGGTTCGTGGGGGCAGGCTTCGTCGTCGGGATTCGTCTCATCAGCGATTGGTTCCCTGCCAATGAGCTAGGTGCTGCAGAAGGTATCTATGGCGGTTGGGGTAACTTTGGTTCTGCCGCAGCAGCCATGTTATTACCGACAATAGCCATCGGTTTTGCTGCTTGGTTTGGCGGTGATGAAGGCTGGCGTTATGCGTGTGCCACATCTGGCGTCGTCATGGCTTTGTATAGCATATTATTTTATAAATTCGTACGCGATACCCCAAAAGGCTCAACCTATTTCAAACCAAAAAAATCTGGTGCCATGGCAGTAACCTCAAAGGGTGACTTCTGGTTAATGATGATTTTTAAATTGCCTATGTATTTGGCTCTAGCACTTCTAGCCTGGAAGCTGTCTCCCGCTGGCGTAAGCTTACTTAGCCAAAGCGCAGTAAACTTTATCTATATCGGTCTGGCTTTACTGTATGTTTATGAGTTTGTGAGTAGCTATCGCTTTAATAAAGAGGTATTCACCACCGAAGTACCAGAGTCACAGCGTTATGATTTTAAACAAGTAGGCGTGTTAAACATTCTTTATTTTGCAACCTTTGGTTCAGAACTGGCAGTGGTGTCTATGTTGCCCCTTTTCTACTTAGAAACCTTTGAGGTATCTGTGGTTGCTGCAGGTCTATTGGCGTCATCATATGCCTTTATGAACTTAATGTCTCGTCCTGGTGGTGGTTGGTTAAGTGATAGATTTGGTCGTAAAAGTACCTTACTTATTTTAACGGCAGGTCTGGCAGTGGGGTATTTCTTAATGGGTATTGTTGACTCAACTTGGCCCATTGCTTTAGCCCTTTTAATTACTATGTTCTGCTCATTCTTTGTGCAAGCGGGTGAAGGCGCTGTATTTGCGGTCATTCCTTTGATCAAACGCAGCATGACAGGGCAGTTTGCGGGTATGACCGGCGCTTATGGTAACGTAGGGTCAGTGGTTTATCTTACTGTACTAAGCCTAGTTTCTTATCAGACCTTCTTTATGGTTATCGCAGTCACCGCCGTGATTGGATTTTTGGCTTTATTCTTATTAAAAGAGCCTTCAGGTGTTATCGTAGAAGAGATGCCAGATGGCACCTTTGCTGAAATTAGTGTGACCTAATGGAGACATCTATTAGATTTTGAGTGGAAAATATCAGCTGATATCAAGTGAGAGCATTGATTTAAAACGTTAAGCTGTATTTTAATGAGATTTAAAATGAGGTATAAAGCCGGCGTATAGGTTTTATACCTCAACTTGCTTCTATAAGCCACTTGCTTCGATAGCTATCAGGTTAAACACGTAAGCGCTAAGCCTTAAATGAATGAGCAATAAATAAAAAACTTAGCAACATAAACACTAACTGCTCAAAACTTAATAAAGGATGACCAGTGGCTACCCTTAAGACAGTATCTGCCAAACCTATCCATAAGATCAAAGCCCAAGCTGCTACCTGCACCGCTGAGGGTAGGCCTAATCAATCCGCAGGATGGTGGTTTGATTTTTATAGCATGGCTGGGCGCAAGTTGGAAAATCAAGACAGTCTACTGATCAGTACGTGTTTATTAAATCATCTAGATGAAATCAAGCTGCAAAATAAAAATCAAGCGCACAAATTAAGCCTCAAGCCAGAGCATTTGCCTGTGCTGTGCGTATTGGCTGATGGGGTTAGTGCCTGTCAATTCCCTAAGCAAGCCAGCCGATTGGCGGTTGAGATCATGACTGACTATGTCATAAAAGGCCTAAATCATATTTACAATCAAGCGTTAGCTGAAAAACAGCAGCTTAATCAACACCTATCCAAACAGATTTTTGATGACGAAAGTGTGGCTGGTATTATTAAGTCAGCCGTCATTAAAGCCAATGATTCAATGTATTTTTCACAGTCCTATCAACGTGTTGCACCATTATTGTCCACATTATCAGGGGTGTTGTGCATTGGTGATAGAGTGCATCTATTCCATACAGGCGATTCACGAATTTATCGTCTCAGTAAAGACAGTATGGTGGTTTTGAGCGAAGATCATCGCATTCATCATGGGCAGGACAAAGGTGCATTATCAGCAGCTCTTGGTGCAGATACCGGCGTAGATTTACAGCAAACGGTGTTTACCATGCACCAAAATGAATATTTGGCGTTGATGACAGATGGGGTTTATGAACATATTGACCCGATAGAGATGCAATTTGAGTTTAGTGCAGCGGCCACTCAATTAGAAAATACACCTAATTGGCATGACTTAAAGCATTGGCATTTAAGCCATCAGCTTTGTCAACATGCGTATGCTGAAGGCAGCAATGATAATCTAAGTATCATTATGCTTGGCATGGGACTCGCATCAGCGATTAAGATTAACAGCAATACACAAGGGATGAATAATGACGGCGAAATATTCATGGATGCTCGCAACAAAAAAAGTCATATACCCATTCAATATAAGTTACCAACTGGCCTGCGGGTTGGGGACAGTATCGACGGCTTTGAGGTAACCTCTATCATCGCTAGAACCGCCCGCAGTGAAGTGTATTTGGTAGAAGATAGCTTAGGTCATGAGTATGTTTTAAAGTCACCCAGCCTAAGAGCTGTGGATGACGGAGAGTATCTGCGCAGCTTTTTAAAAGAGCGTAAAATTGGGCTGAGTTTATCAAAGCATCGGCGCGCTGGAGAAGCTGCTTACAATCAGACCAATCCCAACCTAATCCAACAAGTCATGCCGCCATTAAAGACGAAAGGTGCGACCACAACTTCTGTTGAAGTGACCACAACAGCCCTAGGTGGCTCAGCTCTTGGGGAGTCAGGATTATTACGTTACTATCCGGTACCTGCCAGCTCCATATATCTATATCATTTGACTGAGTACATAGAAGGGGAGAGCCTACGAGCGTTTATGGAGCGCAATGGTCCTTGTGATGTGTGGCAGACCCATGATTTGTTGACCAAAATTGGTATGGCTGTACGGGCCATGCACCGTAACTATCTATTGCATCAAGATATTAAACCCGAAAATATTTTATTGACCAAGTCAGGCGCGGTGAAGCTGATTGACTTTGGGTCGGTCGCTTCTTCAATTCTTAAAGACAACACTAGACCTCCGGTAGGCGACCTGCATTATGCTGCACCAGAATATTACACAGATGCCCCTAAAGGGGTGCATTCAGATTTGTTTTCAATTGCTGTCATCGGCTTTGAGCTGCTTACTGGTCATCGTCCCTTCACCTCACAAATGCTCATGTCAGCCTCTGCTGTCTTAGTGGTACCTGCCAATTTACTGCGTCAAAAACAAGTACCAGCCACCAGTCAGCAAGCATTACTGCGTGCTCTTCATCGCAATACCAACGTTCGTCACCAAGCAATTGGTGAATTCTTACAAGATTTTAATCCAGATAACAGCGCCTCATTATCTGATCCTGAACCGCTTATCAAAAGAAACCCTTTATTGGTGTGGCATAGTATTTGCTTGTTACAAGGCATAGTCATCCTTTTTTTACTGATTAAATTCCTGCCTAGTCTCTAGTTCGATGCGTCTACATGAGCCATCTAAGCACTTAGGTTGAGAACATAATGGGTAATAATTATCTCAACTGCCGCTTAAGTGGCTAAGGTCTCTCATGCCAGCTCCCGAAACTGCCAGCCCCACGATACGCTCATCAGCCATAAATGCTCAGGAGCATAACGACTCAGCTAATGGTGTGGTTATTATCGGGGCCGGTATGGCAGGCAGTCGCTTAGCCATTAAATTAGCCACTGTTTGGCAGCAAAATGACAGTAACACGCACAGCAATGGCCATCACAGCAACAACACTCAGGAAAATAAAGCGCCTAAAATCACTTTAATTAGTAAAGAGTCTGAGGTGGGTTATAACCGTATCATGCTATCTCCAGTCTTGGCAGGCGAGACCTCATTTGAAGACACCTATTTGTATGATAAAGGGGACTATGAAAGACTAGGTATTCATGTTCTAGCGGCAGTGGGTGTCGATAAAATTGATACCAACAATCAACAGTTGTCCTTAGACAATGGTGACTGCTTCAGTTATGGCAAGCTGGTCATTGCAACGGGCTCAACTGCTCGGGTTATCCCTTTTCCAAATCACCAAGCCAAAGGCGTTCACGTATTTCGGGACGTGGCAGATGTTGATTTGCTAAGTGAGTATGCCAAACAAGGTAAGACAGGCTTAGTGATTGGCGGCGGCGTGCTGGGCCTAGAGGCAGCTTGTGCCTTATCTTCGCAGGGGGCTGCTATGACGGTGATCCATGTCGATGATTATGTACTAAACCGTCAGTTAGACTTGCCGGCTGCACTGATGCTGCAAGAAGAGCTGGTCAGACGTGGTGTTGGGCTTGAGGTGTCTGCTGCATCGACCACCATTGAGGTAAACGACGCTGATGAAGTCGTGGGTCTAAGTCTAAAAGATGGCCGTACTTTGGCCGCTGATTTTATAGTCATGGCCGTCGGTATTATTCCGAATACTCAGTTGGCAGCTGATAGTGGTATTGAGGTGAATCGAGCCATAGTGGTAGATGAGAACATGCACACCTGTTGTCCGAACATCTATGCCATTGGCGAATGTGTCGAAATTAATGACGAGCTTTTTGGCATGGTATCGTCTGTCAATCAACACGTAGATAGCCTAATTCAAGTACTAACGCACCCTGCGATAGAATCAAATTGGTCTCCTTTTGTCAGCGTACCATTGGCATTAAAACTTAAGGTCTCAGGCATTGCTGTATTCTCATCAGGTCAAATTGAATTTGATGACGAAGAGCTGGCTGTCGTAGAGCAGATTGTTTATAGACACATTGAGGATAATCAGTACCACTGCCTATTTGTGAAGGCGGACCATTTAATTGGGGCTGTGTTGTATGGAGAAACTGGCGATGGCACTTTTTATAGTAAGCTGATTAATGAGCAAATTGATATTTCAAGCGTTAAACAAGATTTGATATTTGGGGCAGCTTATTGTCAATCAAAGCTTGAAAATCAAGACAGTGATAATGCTGCCATCAGCCCAGTGAGCACAGGTGAACAGACAGCTGTCACACAGCAAGAGACTGCCGCATTACAGACAATCGCCTGTGCCTAAAGAGTAGACGTTTTCTCTGCACACGACAAAAAAAACAAAAAAGTCTGTTAAAGCAAAGGCATAATAGTGATTTTTAAGACGAATCAGACCATGCCAAACTTTAACAGACTTAGTGAAACTTTAACCCAAAACCTGAGTATGAACAAGGCAAGAATCACATGTTTGAGCCTAATGATAATAGCCCTGATTACTGCTCAAAGCAGTAATCTTAAAAAAAATAGCAAGACACCTCCCTAAGGGTGGCAAGACCGACAGCCACTATCGCAGACTACAGCGATTTTTTGCCGAAGCGAGGATAGACTACGATCAATTAGCTTTAATGATATATCGACTATTTGGGCTAGGCAAAGTCACCTTAACCATTGACCGCACCAACTGGAAATGGGGTAAAAGTAACCTCAACATCTTTATGCTAGGGGTGGTATATAAAGGGATAGCCATCCCCTTATACTGGCAAATGCTAGATAAGCGAGGTAATACAAACCATCTTGAACGCTGTGAACTTATTGAGCGGTTTATCAAACAATTTGGCAAAGATAACCTTGAGATGATAGTAGCGGACAGAGAGTTTGTTGGCGAAAAATGGTTTAACTGGCTCACCAATAATCACATACCCTTTGCCATACGGATTAAGAAGAACAGTAAAGTTAAGAATCATCATGGCAAGTTGGTACAGATTAAAGAGTTATTGCGCCATGTTAGCCATCAAGAAACATATCGACATGGGCGAATACTGACTGTCGATGGTTGTTTGGTTCGAGTATTTGCCAAGCGTGATAAAGACTATGGTTTAGTGATTGTCGCAACCAATCAACTAGAAACAGTGGATGCGATGACAAGCTATGCTAAGCGTTGGGAGATTGAGACTTTATTTGCTTGTTTAAAGGGGCGTGGCTTTAATCTTGAAGATACCCACTTAACCCATCTTGATCGGGTCAGTAAATTAGTCGCAGTGAACGCCTTAGCATTTTGTTGGGCTTATCATGTCGGTATTTATAAAGACAAAGATAAGCCGTTAAAACGCAAGTTGAAGTCAAACGCTCGACCTCAAGCCAGTTTGTTTGTGCTTGGCCTGGATGTGTTGATTGAGGGCCTGCGCTTGGTGTTTTTTAACAATGATAAGACTGTACTTCGACAGTTAGTTAGCTTTTTAACCCCTAAACCTATGAAAATTGGGTGGGGATAATTTTTTTGTCGTGTGCAGAGAGACGTTTTATACAAAAGATATCAAAGCAAAATAGTGAGAATATTATCAAAAACAGTCAAACCAATTTCGTTGAAGTGACCCCCAGTGTGAATAAGATTAAGACCTTATTTCTCGACAATGACGCCCATGTTGCACCCGCCAGTCATGATTCTATACGTACGGTTCGCACGACTTGTCCTTACTGCGGCGTAGGCTGTGGGGTATTGGCCAGCGTAGATAACTCAACAGCTAAAGTCACGGTTAAAGGTGATCCACAGCATCCGGCCAATTTCGGTAAACTGTGCTCTAAGGGCAGCAATCTGGCTGAAACCTTGGGCGTAGAACGTCGCTTGACCCATCCTTATTATCAAGACAAACTGGCGGCTATGAATGGCCTATCTCCTAGCCCATCCCTAACAACCTTATCGACATTAGTAGATAACGATACGGTAATAAAAGCCGTAGATTGGGAGACGGTGCTTGATGATGTGGCCCATCGTTTAAGCCGTACCATCACAGAACATGGCCCCCAAAGCGTAATGTTTTATGTGTCGGGGCAACTACTAACTGAGGATTATTATGTCGCCAATAAGCTAATGAAAGGCTTTATTGGGAGCAATAATATCGACTCAAATTCTAGATTGTGTATGTCATCGGCGGTGGCCGGGCATAAAAGAGCGTTCGGAGCAGATTTGGTTCCGGGCAGTTATACCGACTTTGAAGATTGTGATTTGTTGGTATTGGTAGGCTCTAATATGGCTTGGTGTCACCCCATATTATTTGGCCGATTTTTAAAAGCCAAACAAGAAAATCCTAATAAAAAGCTGGTGGTGATAGACCCTAGGCGCACAGACTCATGTGAGTTTGCAGATTTACACCTGCCTTTAGCACCGGGGACTGATACCCATTTATATAACGGTTTGCTTAAATACTTAACAGACAATGGCCATAAAGATGCCAGTTACGCCGCAAAGTGCGAAGGCTTAGAGGCAGCATTGGCTGCTGCTGAAGCTTGGACACTGCAAGCCGTGGCCAGTGCTACCAAGCTGACGGTCGAGCAAGTTGAACAGTTTTATCAGCTGGTTGCCGCCAACAGCAAGACCGTCTCTGCATTTAGTATGGGGGTGAACCAGTCCAGTAGTGGGACGGATAAGGTGAATGCCATAATCAATAGCCATTTATTAACGGGACGTGTTGGCAAGCCTGGTGCCGGTCCTTTTTCATTAACTGGTCAGCCCAATGCCATGGGCGGGCGTGAAGTAGGCGCCTTAGCTAATCTATTGGCGGGGCATTTAGAGCTGGACAATGCTGAGCATCGCCAAGCGGTTGCTGAGTTTTGGCAGTCGCCTGAGTCGATTAGAGCCAATACCGGTATCAAAGCCTGTGATGCTGCCGATGCCATATTATCAGGTAACATAAAAGCCATTTGGATTGTGGCCACCAACCCAGTGGTAAGCTTGCCAGAAGCAGATAAATTTAAAAAGGCTTTGGCCGAGTGCGACCTAGTTATCGTCTCAGAGTGTTCAAAAGACAGTGATACCATACGCTGCGCAGATATAGTTTTGCCCGCGCAAGGATGGAGTGAAAAATCTGGGAGTGTGACCAATTCTGAACGCCGAATCTCTCGTCAACGCAGCCTTATGCCAGCTGTGGGTGAGTCAAAACCGGACTGGTGGATTTTTGCTCAAGTGGCAAAACGCATGGGATTTAAAGGGTTTGAATACAATGATCCTAGTGAAATTTTTTTGGAGCATGCCGCCTTAACCAGCTATCAACAGCATAACTATCCTCGCCAGCTGGATTTATTGGCCGAGATAGCCGCTCATGGCCAGCCTTATGAATCTATGCAGCCGCTACAATGGGGGGGAAAACATATTGATGTTGTCCATGCTAATTTTAAGCATAAAGCACCGAGTCTTATCGCCATTACACCGCCCAAACAAGCCGGTGCTGTTAATAAGTTTCTGTCCGCAGATGGTGTACATATAGTGCCCAGTGATAATACCAGCCTTCCTTTGCGATTAATTACAGGCAGACTGCGTGATCAATGGCACACCATGACGCGAACAGCTTTAGCGCCTAAGTTGAACCAGCAGCAATCTGTACCTACGTTAACGCTCCATCCTAAGGCCGCTAAAAATCTAGGCGTCCTTGATAATGACTTTGTCTGTATTGGTGCACAGACAGACTTTAAGACCCAAGCTTCAAAAGTAATGGCACAAGTTGCAGTCAGTGATGAGGTGCGTATGGGGGATGCCTTTATGCCCATGCACTGGAGTGATGCTTTTGCAAACTTGGCCAGAGTAGGGACGGTAATACCCACGAAAGTTGATCCAATATCGTCACAGCCTGAGCTGAAAAACTCAGCAATAATGGTCACACCCGTCAACATAACTACTTTTGGCCGTATTTTAGTGCATTTAGATTGGCTAGAGGCTGTATTGGTGCAATTACGTCAACTGTCATCGCAACAAGATAAAGCAGGGGTGCCAAAACTCATTTGGAGTATCAGTCGTCAACAAGACAGCGTGTTAATTCATTTAGCGACAGGTAGTGAGTCTGTCGGCAGTGAGTGGTTAACCTTAGCATATTGGCAAGATTTTGTAGCACGGATTGCTAAAAGTACCAAACATAAGCCTATGGCAGCTACAAACTCACTAAACAGCAGTATGATGATGAGTGAGTCTGATAAACAGTTACGCTTTGTGGTTCGTCAAAATGCAGATACAAAAAATCCTACTGTTGACACTGCTAAACAGCATTTAATCATGACGATTTATATCGCTCCTAAGCGAGAGCAACTGCCCAGTATTCATTGGTTAAACAGCTGTTTTGCAGATATGAGCAAAGTGCCTTCGGTTAAATGGTTGCTAGCAGGAAGGCCGGCAAGCGGCTATGTGGATCCAGGCCGTTTAGTCTGTGCGTGTATGGGGGTGGGCGAAAATACCATCATTGATGCCATTACCTCTCATGGGTGTAACGATGCCAGTGACGTTGGCAAATTATGTCAAGCGGGAACCAACTGTGGCTCATGTGTGGGCCAGATCAACGAGTTGATTAAAGCGCACAGCCCCATTAAAGAAGCGGCTTTGGCTTAAGGTTTTGCTTAAGGGGATTATAAGCGCTCTTAGCTTAGCGAGCGTATATCAATGAACCTGGCATGTTAGTTGCAGCATACTTAGTATGAGTCACACTACATTTTAAGATGCCAGGAGCATACCCAGCATGACCAAGGCGATACAGCTAGATCCTACCCTGTCACAATCTGCTTTAAAAAATAAGTTAACAAGACCTGACGATGTCTCAAATCCCGCAACAAAAGGTGCCGTATATTTGGTAGGGGCAGGGTCTGGTGATCCTGAATTACTCACTCTAAAAGCTTATCGTGTCATGCAGCAAGCGGATGTCGTTCTTTATGATAGCTTGGTATCACAGGACGTTTTAGACTTGTGTCATCCTAGCGCAACTAAGGTTTTTGTTGGTAAACGCTGTAATAATCATGCGATGCCACAAGCGGATATTAATCAGCTGTTAGTGCGTTATGCTCAAGCTGGTAATTGCGTGGTTCGTTTAAAAGGCGGCGATCCTTTTATCTTTGGCCGAGGCGGTGAAGAGTTGCAGGCTGTGGTTGATAATGGGGTGTATTTTGAGTCGATACCTGGGGTTACCGCTGCTAGTGCTGCTGCGAGTAGTACGGGTATTCCCTTAACTCACAGACAATGTGCGCAGTCCGTCAAATTTGTGACGGCTTTTAAAAAAACCAATTGTCCAAATCAAGACTATAGTGAGATGCTAGAACCTTCTCAAACAGTCGTGCTGTATATGGGGTTGAATCGTCTGGCCGGACTTACGGAGGGCTTGATGCAAGCAGGGCGAGACCAACTGACACCGTTTGCTGTAGTCAGTCACGCAAGCTTACCGACGCAGCAAGTGTTAATTGGCACCTTACAAGATATCGCTTCAAAGCAAGCCATGGCCAAGCTACCGACGCCGGCCTTACTGATTATGGGTGATGTGGTAAATTTATATCAACAGTTAAGCCACTTTAATTTGGCAGATCAACGAGCTCAAAGCAGATTTATCACTGAGCAATATAAGGGGCACGGTCGTAAAGGCTTGGAAACGGGCAGTGATGAGACTGTGATTGAAGGCGACTTGGTGGTTTAATATAGGACAGGGATTAAAAACTAACGTTTAAAGAAAAAAACAGAGAAAAACAAAAGAGAGGCGTGTTGACGTCTCTCTTTTTTATTTCGGCTATAAGAGCAGTGCTGTATAACGCCTTATTTAGTCAGGTTGGTATAGCAAGTTTGTAAGGATTTGGCGACCACTTTTGTCACCAACTGCGCACGATAGGTAGGGTCTAAAGCGGCATTGGTCATATCAACCACAGTCACTTGCTGCGGGGCTTGCTCACTGACGCAGCCACAGATTTTGGTTTCAGCGGCTTGTTCTTGCTCAGGTGTCATTGCCACACGGGCCAAGCGCCAAGCGCTTTGTTTTTCAAGCTCGCTACGGCACTGAGCATCTACTGCGGATTTAAAAATATTCATGCCCACGTTAGTAGCTGTACCCACGGCATTGCCTGCATTGGTTGTGCTACTTGTACCTGTTGAAGCGCAGCCTGATAGTGCCAAAGTTGCCATCATAGCTGAAGCTGCCAGAATCTTTTTCATAGACCAAGTCCTTGAAGGTTATTAAAGTAAAATAGGCTACTTAAAAAAAGGCAGATTATCAATAGATAATCTGCCTTTTTGTGCCTGTTGTTGCAGAATCGATTTAAGCTTTATTTTTTAGCAGCGGATACACCATGTTTTCAGGTGAGATAATCTTATCAAGTGTGGACTGATCTAACAGTTTTTCTTCTAGTACTATGTTGTACACACTGCCGCCACTTTCTTGCGCCTTTTTGGCAATTCTTGTCGAAACTTCATAGCCCAAATGCGGGTTAAGCGCTGTGACCAGACCAATATTGCTCAGCACTTGCTGACGACAATAATCTTCATTCATCTCAATACCATCGATACAGCGAGTCGCAAAGGTTTCACAGATATTACCCATCATAGATAGGCCGGTGAATAAGTTGAACGCCATCACAGGTTCAAACACGTTCAACTGCAATTGTCCCGCCTCTGATGCCATAGCAATGGTGTGGTCAATACCCATCACATGAAAACACGCTTGGTTGACCACTTCTGGAATGACAGGGTTAACCTTACCAGGCATGATAGAGCTACCAGGCTGCATTTGCGGAATGCGGTATTGTCCTAGGCCGGCGCGCGGTCCAGAAGATTGCAAGCGAATGTCATTGGCAATCTTTGATAACCGGGTAGCGAGTAGGCGCAAGTTACCTGATAGTGCGACATAGACACTGGTATCTTGGGTGGCTTGTACCAAGTCATCTGAGGTGTAATAGGGTTTACCCGTAAGCTGCCTTAGAACCTCAGCACAGGTTTCAGGATAATTAGATGGCGCATTAATGCCGGTACCGATGGCAGTGGCACCCATGTTAATCTCATACAACAGCTCCCGCACTTGCTCAATGCGCTTTTTTTCAGCCTTAATCATGGTGGCAAAGGCATTGAACTCTTGTCCCGCTGTCATTGGCACAGCATCTTGTAAGTGAGTGCGTCCCATCTTTAAGCGATCGCCTAAGGCTTGCTTTTTATTTAAGAAGCTCTCAAGCAGGATGTCCATCTTAGCAAGTAAGCGTTCACAGTAGTGATCTAGTGCCAGCTTTAAGGCGGTGGGGTAGGAGTCGTTGGTCGATTGTGACAGGTTTACGTGGTTATTCGGATGTAAATACTGATACTCGCCTTTGTTGTGACCCATAATCTCTAACGCACGGTTGGCAATTACCTCATTAACGTTCATGTTGGTTGAGGTACCAGCCCCACCTTGGAACATATCAATAATAAATTGATCGTGGTATTTGTCTGCAATTAAGTCATCACAAGCGGCGCAGATGGCATCTTTAATTTTCTCATCCAATACGCCTACTTTATGGTTGGTAATGGCTGCCGCTTTTTTTACGGTAGCAAAGGCTCTGATAAATGGGGCAAATTGGTGCAAGCGCACACCACTGATGGGGAAGTTTTCAAAGGCACGTAGGGTTTGAATGCCATAATAAGCATCAGCGGGAATATCACGATTGCCCAGAAGGTCGCTTTCTTGACGAGTAGAGACAGTCATACGTATATCATCCTAAAAAGAGGTCTTAAACAAGTTAAGCCTTATACCATAGCACAGTTAAAAAAATAATTAAGCTGAATAAAAGGTTTTGATTACCATGATAGATAAAGGTTATGTATCAATGGCTTATATAGAAAATAGATAACTTATAATTGGCTATGGCGACAGATTGTATGAGGCCAAATAAGAGCCGAATTAGGGACAAATAAACGCTAACAGTTGACCTAAAAAGCTTTGGAATATGGCCAAATATTAGCTTAAAAGGTGTGCAAATAACCGCAGCAGCCCATTGACAGCAGCGATGCCTACCACCATGCTCACCAACAATTGACGACTGATGTGATATACCAGCAGCACCAATATTAATGCACCAATTTGTGCCAAAAGTAGGTGCAGCTCGCCACTGTGCAGCCCAGTTTTGGCTGAAATATCCTGATAAGATAAGCTGGTTAAAATCAGCAATACCATCACCGATAGCGGTAAGCTTTCATTGAGTCTATGCAGCCAAGGTGTGTCCAGCAGCCGTCTAGGAATTAATGCAGGCAGCGCCCGAGTGATAAAGGTCACCCCGGCCATCGCTAACGTGGCAAAAATCAGATAGCTACTGCTCATGGCCATCTCCTTTTTTATGGGTTATTTCGGGGGGATGCTGCGCTGCCCAAAATCCACGTACTAAGATAAATAACATACACAGCGTAATGGCCATTAACAGTACCCAGCTGCTGGTAAATTGCGAGGCAATGATTAAAGATAAGATGGCAATGCCAATAGGAAAATAGCGTTTGATGCTTTGAAACTGTTCATAGGCCAAGATGGCAAATAAGCACACCAACGCAAAATCCAAATTGGGGATTAAGTCGCTTAGGGTGCCGCCGAGTATGAAGCCGATGCCACCTGCTACTACCCACCAGCTTTGGTTAAAAAGGCTAATAGGTAGCATTAAAGTCTTGCGCAAGGGTTGAGGCAAGCTGGTCATGACGGAGAAGGTCTCGTCGGTAAGCGCAAACAGACAGTAAGTCTTGGCCAGCTTGTTATCGGGCAAAGATTGTAATAGGGGCATGCCATAAAAGACGTGACGCAAATTAATGGCGGCAATGTTGGTGGCCATACTACCAATGGGCATACCGGCACTGAGCATAGGCAGGCAAGCATATTGAGCGGCACCGGCATAAAGCAGCACACTTAACATGATGGTGGCCCAAAAAGGAAGGCCGGCCACTTGAGCTAATACCCCAAAGGCTATACCGGCAGGTAAGTACCCCATGGCGACAGGTATGCTTTTTTTGAATCCTTGTGCCCAGTCATGTTGGGACTGGTGTTCGATAGATGAGGTGTTGGAATGAGAGGTCACAGGGCATCCTAATATTGACTATATTTTAAGCTTATGAAATCCAAGTAGCCTGTCCTTAATGGGCAAATTAACCTGCGCTTTTTGTTATAACAAAGCCGTTAATCGTCAAGCCTATATAAATTTTTTTTCAATTCTTATACACTTAGCTATAATAGTAGCTATATAGAAATATTTAGCAACAATTAACCTATTATTTTTTGTTATGAGTGCCTTGTTTTTTTATAGCCGCTTATTTTTGCCTACGCCATTTAACTGTTGTATTTTTGATATTTGAGTGATTTATTACCACGATTACTCTTTTGCCCGTAATGACACATTTGGGCTTACATTTATAAGGAGATTTTATGTCCGATCCGAATATTACGCCCAAAGGGCCCAACGATCCCTTAGATGGGCATCTGCCCCATGATGGCAATGAGTATCTATTTACCGATACCTTTCCTAAAGGCACCGTAAAGGGACTGGTTATCACAGCGATTGCTGCTCTTATTAGCGTGATGCTATTTAATGTATTGCCTTTTGAAGCCAACGTTAATAAGGGTCTGAGCCTATTGGTATTTATTGGTATTTTATGGTTAACCGAAGCGCTGCATGTGACCATCACAGCCATTTTAGTAGTGATCGTTGGGGTCGCCATTGGTATTCCTGAGTTTGATACCAAAACTGCTTTATCAAGCTTTGCTAATCCCACCATTTATCTGTTCTTTGGTGGCTTTGCATTGGCTGCGGCACTGCATGTACAAAAGCTGGATGAAAAAATTGCTTTGGGTTTAATCTCAATGTCCGGTGGGCGTTTAGGCAACGCAGTAGTGCTTATATTCATTGCTACAGCGATGCTATCTATGTGGATTTCAAATACCGCAACTGCGGCGATGATGTTACCGCTGGCCATTGGTATGCTATCCCAAGTTGATCGTCAAAAAGACCGTGGCACCTTCGTGTTTGTCCTGTTAGGTATCGCTTATTCGGCAAGTTTGGGTGGTCTAGGAACCATTGTGGGGTCACCGCCGAACGCCATTGCGGCCAAAGCTTTAGACATCTCTTTTGTAGATTGGATGAAGTTTGGTTTACCCATTACCTTTATTTTGACGCCTCTGTTATTGGGCGCTATGTATCTGGTGTTAAAGCCCAATCTTAATGTGCGTATCAGTAGCGTAGATCAGCCTGATATTCCTTGGACTAAGCCTAGAGTCATTACTATTATTGTATTCTTAGTCACCGCTTTATCATGGATATTTGGTAATAAGTTAGGTGAGATGCTAGATATTAGTGACATGGATTCTATTATTGCCTTGTCGGCAGCGGTGGCTGTGGTCAGCTTAGGGTTGGTATCTTGGAAACAAGTATCCGATAATACCGACTGGGGCGTGCTCATGCTATTTGGGGGCGGTATTGCGTTATCTAACGTTTTAAAAACTTCAGGCGCCTCACTAGTCATGGGGGAAACCGTCGCACAGGCACTAATGACCACACCTTTATTCCTAGTGCTGCTGGCGGTTTCTGCCTTTATTATCTTTTTAACGGAGTTTGCTTCGAACACCGCTTCGGCGGCACTACTGGTCCCTGTGTTTGTGGCCATTGCTGAGCAAATGGGTCTGCCAAAAGAAGTGCTCGTCCTTATTATCGGTATTGGTGCCTCGTGTGCCTTTATGTTGCCTGTTGCCACACCGCCAAACGCCATTGTATTTGGTACCGGCCTGATCAAGCAATCTGAGATGGTGCGGGTTGGTCTGGTTTTAAATATCGTTGCCTCTATTGTCGTGGCCTGCTGGGCCTACTTCTTCTTAATGTAAGGCCTGTTAACAAGAAGATTATTGTCATTAGATAACAAAAATCCCCGCTCAGTGAGCGGGGATTTTGGTGTTAGTAAAACTGGCTTGTCACTAAGTGACACACTAGCTTAGTCTAGACAGTGGGTTAGCCTAAGAAAGCGTTATACATCCAAACCAGTTTTTCTTGCTGCTGTACATACTCATCCACTAAATCAGCGGTACCTTGGTCTTCAGCTTCTTCTGCTACTGCAGATACTTGGCGCTGCTCTTCAATAAGCTCTTGTAAACCACTTACCAGACCTTTAACGCATTCTTTGCCGTTAAAGACGTTTTTGTGCTCTTTGATGCTGCTGTGCTGAGCAAAGTCGCTATAGGCATGTAGTGGCGTGCCGCCTAGAGTTAATACACGTTCAGCGATTTCGTCGATTTGAAGTTGTAAGCTGGTATATAGCTCTTCAAATTTTTGATGTAGTGAGAAGAAGTGCTCGCCTTTTACGTTCCAGTGGTAGCCACGCACATTAATATAAAATACATGGTAGCTTGACAATAGATTGTTTAGTTTATCGATGACAGCTGACATGTCTTTTTTTTCTAGGCCGATTTGATTGGTAGTCATAGTTATTATCCTTTTTTTTGTGAGTGTTAAGTGATTAAATTTTAATTGTTGAAAGACTGCTCTAAGCTATCTCAGCTTTGAGGTGACTTTCTATAAACGACTTGCTATAAACAACGACAGCGAAGTCCAAATGAAAGAGGCTAGAAGCGCTCCTATTCCGTACTGTTAATAGTAGCAAAGTTAACTGTATTAGTTAAATGAAACGTTTTAATAGTGTTGATAGGTTTTATAAAACTATAGCGGTGTGGTGTTATATCCTTAATAGTTATAGTGAATAAACGTTTATAGCATAATCAAAAATCTAGATTAAGTTAAGGGTTTTTTACAAATATAAACTTAGACATGACCTAAAAAATGAACCAGGCAATGCGCTATAAATGGCTGCTAAAAATGGCAATAAAAAAGGCAGCCAGAAGGCCGCCTTAAGGCATTAATTAGTCCATGACCAATAGAGGCTAATTTAGCTATGATTAACGATAATAGACGTTATCTGCTGTTGCTACTGCTGACCTAAAGCCACAGGATTTAACCCTTTTTGAGGAATGACTTCTAGTAGGTGCGTGCGCACAGTGTCAATCGGGAACTTTTGTGCTTGCAGACGTTTTGGGATAATCTGGCTGCCTTGCTGCCCCTGCATTTCAAATAACATAAAGATATAATCATCCGTCTCCTCCCAGCTCTTGACAGCACTCCAAGGAATGACAGCTTGCTGAGTGGATGCTGTACGCATTTGCATGCCGCGCATTGCCTTTGACATATTGGGCTGAATACCGGCATTAGGTGCTGGCATTGCCATAACCAGACCGTGTTTTTGCACGCCCAATTTTAACTGCTTCATTTCCTCTGGCATTTCTTGTTCGGCCATTTGTTTTTCAAACTCGCGTTTGACATACCATTTCATACCGACAGTGCGCACCAGCAGATATACCACGACCAGTACTAACATCAGATAGAAGATAAATGTTGAGTAGCCTTTCACAAAAACCAAGCCGGCAACGGCTGCGATGACCACCAGTGCCATCACAATCCACTCTTTGAGTTTGATGCTATTTAGGCCAAATGAGGGATTACTTTTTTCAAACAACTCAAATTGTGCTTGTTGAAATTCATCTTCAGTCAAATTAATGTCAACAGGTTGCAGCGTGTAAGGGTAGAGAGCCATATAATTACTCGAATAGGATGTTAATTGGGCAAAATAATAATAAAAGGAGTATGACTTTTTTTAGACCAAAGCCTAGCTGTCATAGATACCCTGCTATCTTACCGAAAACTGGGGGCAATTGAAACTTTTAACCCAAGCTGTGCTTGTAATTTTTATTCAAAGATTAAGTACGTAATCGGCGGATTTAAGTACTCAAAAAATAGCCTAAGACGAAAAGAGGGATGTTATAGATTGAAGCGTGGTCAAAATCAGTGGGCGAAAAATAGGCTAGGGTGGGTCAAAAAAACCAAAAAAGCAGATTTTTATCGGTTAATTGGGTGCATAGAGCGCTTTAAACGTGGTCAAAAATGCTCGGTCTTGGTATGATAGTCACCTTACTCTCTTAATCTCCTAAAAAAGGTGTTGCATGATTGATCCTAAGTTATTACGCCAAGATTTAACTGAGCTAAAACAGAAGCTTGCCAAGCGTGGCTATGAGCTGGATGTGGATTTTTGGCAACAGATGGAGTCGCAGCGCAAATCGCTTCAGGTGATCACCGAAGATTTACAGGCCAAGCGTAATGCTGGGGCTAAGCAAGTGGGTGTGCTCAAGAAAAATGGGGAAGATGCCACTGAGCTACTGGCTGAGATGCAAAATATCAGCAGCGAGATGAAACAAGCTGAAGAGTCGCTAAAAGCGCTACAAGACAAGATTAATCAAGCGGCATTACAAATCCCAAATATTCCAGCCGATGACGTGCCAGAGGGCAGCTCTGAAGAAGATAACGTTGAAGTGCGTAAATGGGGCACGCCGCGTCAGTTCGACTTTAAGGTCCAAGAACACAGCGACTTAGGCGAGGCTTTGGGTCAATTAGACTTCGCTGCTGCTGCTAAGCTAACGGGTAGCCGCTTTAGCGTATTAAAGGGTCAATTGGCACAATTACACCGCGCCCTTATCCAGTTTATGCTCAACACGCATACCGTAAAATACGGTTATACCGAGTGTTATGTCCCATATATCGTCAACTCAGATAGCTTAGAGGGTACTGGCCAGCTGCCAAAATTTGAAGAAGATTTATTTAAGCTGACCAACCACACCAACAATGAAGCAATGGGATTTTATCTGATCCCAACCGCTGAAGTGCCTATGACCAACTTGGTACGTGGTGAGCGTCTAGATGCCAGTGAGCTGCCGCTAAAATTTACCGCACATACCCCTTGCTTTAGAAGTGAGGCCGGCTCGCATGGTCGTGACACCCGTGGCCTTATCCGTCAGCATCAGTTTGAAAAGGTGGAAATGGTCAATATCGCTACCGCTGCACAATCTGATGAGCTGCTTGAGCAAATGACTGGCCAAGCTGAGTATATCTTGCAGCAATTACAGCTGCCGTATCGGGTGGTTAAGTTGTGTACTGGCGATATGGGGTTTAGCGCCCTGCGTACTTATGACATCGAAGTGTGGGTACCTAGCCAAGATACTTACCGTGAAATCTCAAGCTGTTCAAACTGTGGTGACTTCCAAGCCCGCCGCATGGGTACCCGTGTAAAAGAAGGCAAAAAAACTGAACTTGTACACACCCTAAATGGCTCTGGGCTTGCTGTGGGCCGCACCTTATTGGCGATTATGGAAAACCATCAAAACGCGGATGGCAGCATCACCATTCCAGAAGTACTGCGTCCTTATATGGGCGGTGCTGAGATTATTTCAGCCTAAGACAACTTTATTGGTATAATTTGAGACATCCTGCCATTCATAGGAGTGACAGGATGCTAAGTCATTTGTTTTTTATTGCTTATTTTTAGTCGTTTTTCCTCTCACTATTAACCTTTCGTTTTAATAGACCACCAAAACCTAGGATTTTTTATGTCAACACCTATATCTGAACGCAAACTAGCTAACGCCATTCGTGTGCTTTCTTTTGATGCGGTTCAAAAAGCCAACTCAGGGCATCCGGGCGCACCGATGGGCATGGCAGATATTGCAGAAGTATTGTGGCGTAAATTTTTAAAGCACAACCCAACCGATCCAAATTGGCCAAACCGTGACCGCTTCGTGTTATCAAATGGTCATGGCTCAATGTTGATTTACTCGCTACTGCATTTAACGGGTTATGACGTTAGCATTGATGATTTAAAAAACTTCCGTCAGTTGCATTCAAAAACCCCAGGTCACCCAGAGTTTGGCTATACGCCAGGTGTTGAAACCACGACCGGTCCATTGGGTCAAGGTATTGCCAATGCTGTGGGCTTTGCTATTGCCGAAAAAACATTGGCCGCTCAGTTCAACCGTGACGGTCACAACATCATTGATCACCACACCTATGCGTTCTTAGGCGATGGCTGTCTGATGGAAGGCATTAGCCATGAAGTGGCCTCACTTGCTGGCACTTTGGGCTTGGGCAAGTTGGTATTCTTCTATGATGACAACGGCATCTCAATTGATGGTAACGTAGAAGGCTGGTTCACTGACGACACGCAAATGCGCTTTGAAAGCTATGGCTGGCAAGTGATTAAGGTTGATGGCCATGACGCGGATGCTATTACCAAAGCCACGGAACAAGCGATTGCTGAAACCAGTAAACCCAGCTTAATCATCTGTAAAACCATTATTGGTGTGGGTAGCCCCAACAAACAAGGCAAAGCTTCAAGCCATGGCGCGCCACTGGGCGATGATGAAATCGTATTGGCTCGTGGCGAGCTTGCTTGGGCACACGCTCCTTTTGAAATCGATGAAGAAGTGTATCAAGCTTGGGATGCTAAAGCCAAAGGTGAGGCCCAGCAGAAAAACTGGGAAGCGGATTTTGAAGCCTATAAAAAAGCCTATCCAGAGCTTGCTGAGGAGCTACAGCGTCGTCTAAGCGGTGAATTGCCTGCTGACTTTGAGCAAAAAGCCAAAGCATACATCCAGCAGTGCCAAGATCAGGGTGAAAACGTCGCCAGCCGTAAAGCCAGCTTCAATGCTATTAATGCTTTCCAGCCACTACTGCCAGAGATTATGGGGGGGTCAGCAGACTTAGCAGGGTCTAACTTGACCTTGTTCAAAGATGCTAAAGGTATTGAAACTGATGCTGATGGTAACTACATCTATTACGGCGTGCGTGAATTTGGTATGACCGCGATTGCTAACGGTATTGCGTTACACGGCGGCTTTATTCCTTACGTCGCTACTTTCTTAATGTTTATGGAATATGCCCGCAATGCGGTACGTATGGGCGCGTTAATGAAACAGCGTGTTATCCATGTGTATACGCATGACTCAATCGGTCTGGGTGAAGATGGTCCTACGCATCAACCTGTGGAGCAGTTGACCAGCCTGCGCACCACACCAAATCTGCATACATGGCGTCCTTGTGATACCGCAGAGTCGGCCACGGCCTGGGCAGAAGCACTAAAAGCTAAGAACAACCCATCTGCGCTGATCTTTAGCCGCCAAAACTTGCCGCACCAAGCACGCGATAGCGAGCAAGTGGCCAATATTGCTAAAGGGGGTTACGTGCTGGCCAAAGAGCAGTCTGAGCTTCAGGCCATTATCATTGCGACAGGCTCAGAGGTGAGCTTAGCGATGGACGCATACCAGACATTAACGGCAAATGGTGTGGGTGTGCGCGTGGTGTCTATGCCTTGTGCTGAAGTATTCACTGCGCAAGACAGCGACTATCGTGAGGCAGTATTACCATCAAGCATTCGTGCTCGCGTTGCGGTAGAAGCTGCACACGTGGACTATTGGTTTAAGTTTGTGGGTCTTGATGGTAAAGTGATTGGCATGATCACTTATGGTGAGTCAGCTCCTGCAGGCGAGCTGTACAAAGAGTTCGGTATCACTACTGAAGCTGTGGTAGAGGCGGTAAACAGCTTAGTTAAATAAGCTTTTACTGACTGAATAAAAAAGAGTTGTCAGACATGTCTGGCAACTCTTTTTTTATGTTTAATCTCTTTTCTTAACATCAATAAGGTAAAGCCCTTTTGTTTACAATGACTCAATCTGTTTGGCCAAAGCCTGTAGGTGCGGCACAATATAACTGATATAGCTGTCGGCCTCCCACAGTGCCCTTGGAACACTGGCATTTAAGGCGTGAGTGTATTTACCCTGAATGCTGTCGTATAGCGGCATTGCCACTGCCAAGATATCGGGTGAGTACTCCCCATCGGACAAGCTGTAGCCGTGCTGATGATAAAAATCAGCTGCCTGATTAAGCCTATTTATTGCCACAAGTTTTTGCTCAGAGTCATCAGCATAGGGCAGAGTATCTATCACTTGCTGCTGCATAGATGGCGTCATCGCAGCATAATAAGCCCGCCCTAAAGCCGTCTTCTCAAGTGGCACCGTTGACCCCACTGACAGATTCACCGCCAATCGTGCTGGACTGCGATAACACGCCACATAACGCATCTCGCCCTCATCTTCGGTCGCAATATTGACCGATACCTGATGATTGAGTGCAAACTCTCGCAGTAACGGCATCGCCTCTTCAACGATATCTTGCCCTTGCCAGACACTGCTGCTTAATTTGAGCAGGTTTTTGCCAAGCTTATAGCTGTCATTGCTATTGCGCTTGATAAAGTTTAACTGCTGCAACGTATGCAATAGGCGGCTGACAGTGGCTTTAGGCAAAGCAGTCTTATCACACAGCCTCTGATGGGTCAGCTCTTGCTCATCTTCAAAGGCACTTAGCAACAGCAGTCCTCGTCCAAGTGCTGTAATAAAAGCCTTGTCATCCGTTATTTTGGCATGCTCTAAACTGCGGCTGAGGCTGTCAAGTAGACCAATATTTGCTGATGGTTTTAGGGTCGGCAAAGATGCCATGTCTTTATTAGATACTGTTTCTTTATAAAAGCGTGGGTCATGATCGCTGCCAGACTGATCTGATACAGCAGCTATATTTAAGCCATTTGGTTGCTTTTTGGGGTGTGTCATAAGGTAGTCATCGCCGCTTATATTTATTTTAAATAGCAGTTAAACCATTGATAATAAACCACATAATTTGTTGTTTAGTCGATGGCTGTCAAAACTGCTTTACTTACTCAATCAATTCTGTTTTAATTAATCCATTAAATGAAACACAGTTTCACTATGCGGAACATATTAAGTTTAGCAGCTTTAAGTAAAGTAATCTAGCTTTTTTATTTCGCACTCTTAATAAGCCCATTTGTATAAATGACAGTTGATAAAAACAAGGAGTTCGTTATGTCAAGTAATGCCCACGCCACCCACAGACCTACTTTTGAATGGTCAGATCCTTTTTTATTACATGACCAACTCACAGAAGAAGAGCAGATGGTGCAAAGATCGGCGCATGATTTTTGTCAAAGCGAGCTTATGCCAGGAATTTTACAGGCCAACCGTCATGAGAATTTTGACCGCAATATCATGCGTCAAATGGGCGAGCTGGGTCTGCTTGGCGTTACCATTGACGGGTATGGTTGTGCCGGACTATCGAGTGTGGCTTATGGTGTTATTGCCAAGGAAGTAGAGGCAGTCGACTCAGGCTACCGCTCCGCCATGAGTGTGCAGTCAAGCCTAGTGATGCATCCCATCTGGGCATACGGCACAGAGGCACAAAAAGAAAAGTACCTGCCCAAACTGGCAACAGGTGAGTATGTGGGCTGCTTTGGCTTAACCGAACCTGACGCTGGCTCAGATCCTGGCTCAATGAAAACTCGTGCCAAAAAAGTAGATGGTGGCTATCAACTTAAAGGCAGCAAAATGTGGATTACCAACAGTCCAATTGCCGATGTCTTCGTGGTATGGGCCAAAGATGATGAGGGTGAAATCCGCGGCTTTGTATTAGAAAAAGGCATGAAAGGCTTATCAGCACCTAAAATTGAAGGCAAATTCTCGCTGCGCGCCTCTATCACTGGTGAAATCGTGATGGATGATGTGTTTGTCCCTGAAGAAAATGCTTTTCCAGACATTCGTGGTCTAAAAGGGCCGTTTGGTTGCCTAAACAAAGCACGTTATGGCATTGCTTGGGGCTCAATGGGCGCAGCTGAGTTTTGCTGGAAAGCGGCCCGCCAATATACCCTAGATCGCAAACAGTTTAACCGTCCGTTAGCCGCCACTCAATTGGTACAGCTAAAGCTTGCCGATATGCAAACTGAAATTGCTCTAGGCTTACAAGCTGCGCTGCGAGTAGGGCGCTTGATGGATGAGCATAATGCGGCGCCTGAGATGATTTCTCTGATTAAGCGCAACAACTGTGGTAAGGCGCTCAATATTGCTCGTGTGGCACGTGATATGCACGGCGGTAATGGTATCAGTGATGAATTCCATGTGATTCGCCATGTTATGAACTTAGAGGCCGTGAATACTTATGAAGGCACTCATGACGTACATGCCCTTATTCTAGGCCGTGCTCAGACGGGTATTCAAGCTTTTGGTTAGATAGTTTTATAGCAGTAGACATGGAAGGCAATGGCCGCCATAAGCAGGGTTTTGTTTCGGCTGTCATTAGCGGAGCACTCTCCACTTAGGGCGGCTTTTTTTATCGCCAAAACAGACATAAGGGATGATATGTTACATAATGAATCAACTGAGTCAGGACGCACAGAGCAAAACATACAGGCCTTAAGCGGTATTAAGGTTTTGGATTTATCTCGAGTGCTGGCAGGGCCGTCTAGTACCCAAATTCTTGCAGACTTAGGTGCTGAGGTTATCAAGGTAGAGCGCCCTGTGGTTGGGGATGAAACTCGGCACTGGAATCCGCCAAGCTTCACTGATGAGCAGACAGGGGAGCAGACCGCCGCCTACTTTGCCACTGTCAACCGCAATAAGAAGTCAATCACCGTGGACATCACCACAGCAGAGGGGCAGCAGCTGATTAAAGCGCTGGCAAAAGACAGTGATGTGCTGGTGGAGAACTTCAAAGTGGGTGGGTTAAAAAAATACGGGCTAGATTATGAGTCATTAAAAGCGCTCAATCATCGACTGATTTATGCCTCCTTGACCGGCTTTGGGCAGACAGGGCCTGAGGCACATAAACCTGGATATGACTATATCATTCAAGGCTTATCAGGGCTGATGAGCATCACAGGCCCAAGCGATGGAGAGCCGCACAAAGTGGGCGTGGCTGTGGTGGATTTGTTCGCAGGCTTGCAGCTGACTGTGGGCATTCAAGCAGCGCTTTTGGCGCGCGCCAATACAGGTGAAGGACAGCATGTGGATGTCGCCTTGCTCGATAGTGCCATTGCGATGCTGGCCAATATCGGTATGAATCACTTGGCTTCAGGCAAGACGCCGCCTAGATTGGGAAATGCCCATCCTAATATTACGCCTTACCAAGTATATGCTACAGGTGATGACAGTCACTTTATCTTGGCGTGTGGCAATGACAGCCAATTTGCCAAAGTGTGTGATGTCATTGGAATAGCACTGCATGAAGACCACCGATATAGTACTAACCCTGCTCGAGTGCAAAACCGCGAAAGCTTACAGCAAGTACTCACAGCGGTATTTAAGACCAAAACCCGTGAGCAGTGGCTACAGCTGCTGCAGCAAGCCGGCGTGCCTTGCGGTCCTATTCATAATGTCACTGAGGCATTAGCAATGCCGCAGGTGCAGGCTCGCGATATGATTGTCAGCTTCGAGGGTAGTCCGGTGCGCGCTTTAGGCAGTCCGATAAAGCTCTCTGGGACGCCGGTGAGCTACCATAGTGCTCCGCCGGCGCTAGGCGCAGATACTGAGGCGGTATTACATAGCATGGGACTTAGCGATGAGAAGATACAGCAGCTGCGGGCTCAGAATATCGTGTAGACAAAATATCTGCGTCCATGCCTGTCAACACATAAGCGCTGGCTATTGGCGCAATGAATTAGTGGCTGCTGACGCCAAGGCGCTGGGAGATGTCTTTGGCCAAGGCCAGTAAGGCTTGGCTGACGCCCTCGCGCTGTTTTTCATACTCCTCTTTAACGAAGCTGATGGCCATACCAGCAATCGGCTGTCCTTCCGTATCGACCACACAGGTTCCCAGACAATACATACCCTCTCGCAGCTGACCATCATCAAGTGAGATGCCGGTATCACGCACCTGCTGCAACTCTTTAAGTAGCACATCTAATTGCTGCACACTTCTTGAGGTATATGGCGCCGGCATCTGCTGCTCAAACAGCTGAGTTATGGTGCTATTGTCATAAGTGGATAACATGGCTTTGCCAGTGGCAGAAAAAGGCGCAGGTACTCGCACCCCTGAGCGAAAGGTAAAACCTAGTGGGGCGGGCGACTCATGGCAGGCTAAAAATACCACCTCCTTGCCATCAATCTTCGATAAGGTCACCGTGTGCTGCAATAGCGTGGGGTGATTGACAATGACCTCGTGAAAGACATCAATAATACTGTGCTGCTTTTCATACTTGCCAGCCCAGTACAACAGATAAGACCCCAAATGAAAACGGTTGTCACGGTCTTTAAACACCAAATGCTTGGCCAATAGACTTTGCAAGATATTGTGGGTGCTACTTTTGGGAAGTGA
Source organism: Psychrobacter raelei (assembly GCF_022631235.3). NCBI lineage: Bacteria > Pseudomonadati > Pseudomonadota > Gammaproteobacteria > Moraxellales > Moraxellaceae > Psychrobacter > Psychrobacter raelei. Next base: position 1,908,852 of record NZ_CP093310.2, on the reverse strand, counting down.
CAATTGCGACGCGATTTCAGCTGAGGTAAGTGGGTAATTGGCTTCTGTAATCAGATCCAAAATAAGGCACATTTTATCTATGGCAGGTACGCTAACAGAGGGCTTAGAGGTATTGTCTTTCAAGTCGAATTTTCCTATTTAATACTCAAGTAATCCAAGCTTACTCGGCTCAATGAGCGGAATGACAATATGTCATTGAAAGTGTGTAACGATGAGTCGTTATTTAATTTGAAAGGGATACGGATGGCAATAACTCACCAATAAAAATAGGGCTAATTATATGTAATTTTTGGTTGCAATTTAAAGGAAACTAAACCTATAATAAACCATCCTGTATATGAAATACAAATTCAATATACTGAACCAAGAAGAGTAGGGAAATTCTCATACACTGTGTCTTGAAGGCATAGGTATTCACTTGATGAAGTAGATATTTAATTAAGTAGCCAGTTTGCCCTCACAAGCATCTAGCTTGGCTACCCAAAGCGACAAGGAAGGTCTTTATGTTAAGTTTAAAAAATCCTGCATTATTAAAATCACATTGTCTACTGGGCGAAGGCTGGGTAGATGCCCAAGATGGTAGCCAAATTGCGGTGACCAATCCCTTTAATAACCAACAAATCGGCACTGTGCCAAGTCTAACTCAAGCTCAAGTTGAGCAAGCTGTCACTGATGCTGAAGCTGCTCAAGTGGCTTGGGCTGCTCTTACCGCAGCTGAGCGGGGCAAGTTATTACATAAATGGGCCGATCTGATTGATGACAATCACGAAGACTTGGCGGTATTAATGACCGCTGAGCAGGGTAAGCCCTTAAAAGAGTCTCGTGGCGAGATTACCTATGCCAACAGCTTTATTCGCTGGTTTGCTGAAGAAGGCAAGCGTGTGTATGGCGATGTCATTCCCTCTACCAAAAGCACTCAGCGTATTACGGTTCTAAAGCAGCCGGTGGGTGTCTGCGCAGCCATCACGCCTTGGAACTTCCCCTCAGCCATGATTACCCGCAAAGCGGCACCTGCCTTAGCGGCCGGCTGTACCATGATTGTCAAGCCTGCCACTGAGACCCCGTTATCTGCACTGGCATTAGGCGAGCTTGCGCTGCAAGCGGGTATTCCAAAAGGTGTGCTACAAATTGTCACTGGCAAGTCCTCTGTTGTGGGCGGGGTATTAACGCAAGACCACCGCGTGCACAAATTGTCTTTTACCGGCTCAACAGAGGTGGGCCGTACCTTAATGGCACAATGTGCGCCCACCATCAAAAAGCTGTCTTTGGAACTGGGCGGTAACGCACCCTTTATCGTCTTTGATGATGCCGATCTTGAAAAAGCGGCCGATGGCTTAATCGCAGCCAAATACCGCAATGCCGGTCAGACCTGTGTCTGTGCCAACCGCATTTATGTACAAGACAGTATCAAAGAGCAGTTTTTGGCCATTTATCTACAAAAAGTCGCCCAGTTATCGATAGGTGATGGTCTAAAAGAGGGGGTAGATATCGGTCCTTTAATCAACCAAGGCGCCCTAGATAAGGTCACCGCTTTATTACAAGATGCGTTAGATAAAGGCGCAAGCTTACTGGCTGGGGGTGATGTGAATGACATCTCACCCTTGACCATGAATCCGACGGTAATTAGTGACATCACAGCAGATATGGACATTGCTCACGAAGAGATTTTTGGGCCAATCAGTACCATCTTTACTTTCAGTGATGAAGCAGAAGTTATCAAGCATGCCAATGACACTATTTATGGCTTGGCTGCCTATTTTTATAGCAATGACCTGGCCCGTTCATGGCGCGTCTGTGAAGGGCTAGATTATGGCATGGTGGGCCAAAACACAGGCATCTTATCGACAGAGGTTGCGCCCTTTGGTGGCGTCAAGCAATCTGGATTTGGTCGTGAAGGCTCTAAATACGGCATAGATGAATATGTCGTCACTAAATACTGGGCCCAAGAGCTGGGCTAACTATCTTTGATTTAAAAAACGGTCAACTATTGATCATAACAGGGGATATCTCCCCAGCTATAAGTTGGTAACCTAAGTGGGATAATCCACTTAATATTTTCCCAAATGCACAGGCATTAAATTTGATACAAAGGATGTAGATATGAGCAAGCTAACCAATCAGTCATTACTAGAGCGCCGTACCAAAGTATTACCTAAAGGCTTAGGCGTGGCTTTCCCAGTCTTTGCCGAGACGGCCAAAAATTCAGAGGTATGGGATGTTGAAGGCAATCGTTATATCGACTTTATCGGTGGTATATCGGTACTAAACACTGGCCATAATCATCCAAAAATCACTGAGCGTGTGCGTGAGCAGTTGGATAAATTCACTCATACCGCTGCCCAAATCATGAACTATGAAAGCTATGTGAGTCTGGCTGAGAAGTTGTGTGAACTTGCCCCTATCAGCGGTGATAAAAAGGCTGTGTTTTTTACCACGGGCGCTGAAGCGGTTGAGAACACCATGAAAATTGCCCGTGCTCACACCGGTCGTCACGGCGTTATCTCCTTTGTCGGTGGCTGGCATGGCCGCACTCATATGTGTATGGGGCTTACCGGTAAGGTGGTACCTTACAAAAACAACTTTGGTCCTATGCCAGCCTCCATTCACCATGCGTTATTTCCAGCACCTGAGCTTGGAGTGACAGAGGCACAAGCGCTTGAAAGCATTGAGATGATTTTCCAGGCTTCTATTCACCCAAGCGATGTGGCAGCCATGATTATAGAGCCGGTCCAAGGCGAAGGCGGCTTCCATCAAGTTACCCCCTCATTTGCTAAGGCGCTACGTAAGATCTGTGATGAGCACGGTATTGTGCTGATCTTTGATGAAGTACAGACCTGTTTTGGTCGTACTGGCACTTTATTTGCAACGGAGCAACTAGGTGTTGAGCCTGACTTAATGACCAGCGCTAAGAGCTTGGCTGGTGGGTATCCTATTTCAGCTGTGATTGGCCGTGCGGACATTATGGATACACCACAGCCTGGTGGGTTGGGTGGTACTTATTCGGGTAACCCATTGGCTTGTGTGGCTGCTTTGGCAGTCATCGAAGTGATTGAAGAAGAAGGTTTGCTTGAGCGCAGTAAAGTGATTGGCGATACCATTGCCAGCTTCTTAGCGGCACTAGATAATCCAAAAATTGCCAATATCCGCCATAAGGGCGCCATGCTGGCCTTTGATATAGTGGATGCTCAAGGTAAGCCAGACGCTGAAGCCACCGCCAAGCTGCGTGCCAATGCCTTTGAAAAAGGTCTTCTATTGGCGTCATGTGGCCGTCATGGTAACGCCATTCGTGTGATGGTGCCTTTGACTGTCTCTGATGACGTGTTGCAAGAGGGTCTTGAGATTATTAAAGCGGCTTTGTAATGTAGTAGACGGCTGAAGAAGGGACAGGCCGTTTTATAATTTAGCATCAAAGGTTTAAAGTCTTTGATGCTAAATACTAAAGTTATATTATCTATATTGTGCATAATATCGGAATCAGGAATTAAAAATGAAATTCAATCAACCTTTAAGTGGCAATGATATGCCAAGATTTGGCGGCTTTGCCTCTATGATGCGCTTACCGACTCAAGCTAATGCTGAGGGTTTAGACGCTGCCTTTGTTGGTGTACCTATGGATATTGGAGCATCAAATCGTTCAGGTGCACGTTTAGGTCCACGTCAGATTCGAGATGAGTCTCGTATGATTCGTCCTTATAACGTGGCAACACGCGCAGCACCTTTTGAGTCATTGCAAGTAGCGGATATTGGTGACGTTCCAATCAATACATTTAACCTATTAAAAAGTGTTGATATTATTGAAAAATTCTACACTGAAAACATCTTAAAATATGATGCTATTCCGTTAACACTTGGTGGCGACCATACTATTGCACTGCCTATTTTAAGAGCACTAGCTAAAAAATATGGTCCAGTGGGTATGGTTCATATTGATGCACACGCAGATATCAATGATGAGATGTTTGGTGAAAAGATTGCGCATGGGACACCGTTCCGCCGAGCAGTGGAAGAGAACCTATTAGATGGCAATCGTGTAGTTCAAATTGGATTGCGTGGGACTGGTTATAGCGCGGAAGAGTTTGACTGGTCAACTGATCAGGGGTTTAGAGTAGTTCCAGCTGAAGAGTGCTGGTATAAGTCACTGACGCCATTAATGGCTGAGGTACGTGAAAAGCTAGGAGAGGGACCTGTTTATTTAAGCTTTGATATTGATGGTATTGACCCTGCATTTGCACCAGGTACAGGTACTGCAGAAATTGGTGGTCTGACATCAACCCAAGGCATTGAAATTGTACGAGGTATGCGTGGTCTAGATGTTGTCGGCTGTGACTTGGTTGAAGTGTCTCCACCGTATGATCCGTTTGGTAATACCTCGGTACTTGCAGCAAACTTGCTGTTTGAAATGTTATGTATTTTGCCAGGTGTTCGTTACGACGAAAAACCTTAAAGCATTCAGCACAGGTATGTAATCGGCCTTACGAAGCTTATATGGTATTCACTAATAACTTTGTGACAGGGGATGAGTGGAAATAAGCTAAGCTGATTACATAGAATCGTGATGAAGGTGTCGCGACAGTTCAGGATATTTAATCTCGTGTTGGTATGGCGAGCAAGATATTGCACTAAACTTGTCCACCATTTTTTTTGAAAATCAAAGACTAAATTATCAGTATTATCAGTTGTAAACGTGCCTCGCTAGGATTAGCAATAAGGCCTTAAAAGGAATTAATTATGTCAGTTTCAAATATCCCAGCTCAACTGACCTGCGGAGAGCTACTTGTTGAGTGGCTTGAATATTATGGTGTCGATACCGTATTTGGTATTCCAGGTGTTCATACCGTTGAGCTATATCGGGGCCTGCCCAATACAAACATCACTCACGTTACACCGCGCCATGAGCAGGGAGCTGGATTTATGGCTGATGGCTACTTTAGAGCCTCCGGTAAAATTGCAGCCTGCTTTATTATTACTGGTCCTGGTATGACTAATATCATGACAGCCATGGCCCAAGCCTTGGCAGATTCTATACCTATGCTAGTTATTTCTAGTGTCAACAAAGTAGGGGATACCGGTAGTGGTGAAGGACATCTACATGAGCTTCACGATCAACAAGGTATGGTAGATAAAGTAGCACTTTATAGCAAAACAATTTGGAAGCCAGAATCGTTACCAAAAGTTATTTCTGAAGCTTTTAGCACCATGAAAGGGGCACGTTCTGGCCCAGTACATATTCAGCTGCCTATTGATGTTATTACTGCAGATGCCAGTCATGTCGCTAAGCCACCAACAAATAAACAGCCATTAGAACACTCATCTGTGCTAAGTATTGGTGCCAATCCAGACCAGCTAGATAAAGTAGTAATAGCTTTAAAACAAGCCAAAAATCCAGTGCTGCTCTACGGTGGTGGCTGTGTAGATGTAAATGAAGATGCTCAAAAGTTGGCTGAACTCATTGATGCACCAACTTTGCTCACCATTAATGCTAAAGGGGTGCTCCCACCCTCTCATCCGCTGAGCCTTGGTAGTACGCAGTCACTACCAGCATCAAGAGCTTTGATTGGTAACGCAGATGTGGTGTTAGCGATTGGTACAGAGCTAGGCGAAACCGATTACGATATCGTATTTAATGATGAGTTTGATATAACCGGTACCCTAATTCGAGTCGACTGTGATCCTCGCCAATTAAATCTACCCTTCGTTGCCGATATTCCTGTTTTAAGCAGTGCTCAATCTGCCATTAGCGGGCTGTGCAAGCGTTTACAAGATCAGCCATTGTCACATGATGCTAAGCAAACAGTAGAGCAAGTTAAGCAGCAATTAGTTGACGAGATGGCACCTAGTTTTGCTGGTCAAGTTAGTGTGTTAAAGCTAATCAGAGACACTTTAGATGATGTCATTATTGTCGGTGATTCTACTCAGCCTGTGTATAGCGGTAATTTGGGTTATGAAGCGGTTAAGCCACGCAAATGGTTCAACTCATCGACAGGTTTCGGTACGTTAGGCTACGGTCTGCCAGCAGCAATTGGTGCTAAGATTGCATCAAGTGCCCCGGTTATTAGCTTAATAGGTGATGGGGGTATTCAGTTTACTATTAGTGAGCTCATTTGTGCAGCTGAGCTAGAGCTACCCTTGATTGTCTTGGTTTGGAATAACCAAGGTTATGGTGAAATTCGTCGTTATATGGAAGAAGGTGGACTGCCACTGATTGGTGTCAATATTAAAACACCAAAGTTTGATTTATTAGCAGAAGGTTTTGGTGCAGATTATCGCCGAATCACCAGTGAGGAGCAGCTTAAAAAAGCTCTACTAGAAGACACGCAAGGCAATAAGCCTGTGGTTTATGAGATTGATGAGTCAGACGCATTCTTATCAGAGCTGGCGCAAGACTTTAAATATTTCTCGTAAATAATGCGGAGTGAATATTGATGACTATGAGCACTCACAACACGCCTGTCAAGAGTGATGCATCAAGTGCTAAGCAATTAGCGCACCTTGTGTCCCAGTTGATAGAGGTTGTGGGTGACACGCAGGTTTTAACGACATTCGGTCAGCAATATGCTTATCTGCAGGGTGCTGGGGAATCCAGTCTGAGTAAGGTACTTGCTGTGGTGATTCCACATGATCTGGTTCAGCTATGGCGTGTGATAACCCTGTGTGCGCAAGCAGACATCATCATTATTGCTCAAGCAGCAAATACAGGATTAACAGGCGGATCAACCCCTTATGGCAGCTACGATAGAGAAGTTGTGGTTATTTCAATGCAGCAGCTTCATGGCGTGCATCTATTAAATGATGCTTCTGAGCTGATTGCGTTGCCTGCAGCTAGCTTACAGCAATTAGAGTCAATTTTAGAGCCGTTAGGTCGTGAGCCACATTCTGTATTGGGTTCAAGCTGTGTTGGCGCCTCAGTAATTGGCGGTATTTGTAATAACTCTGGCGGCATGTTGGTACAACGTGGACCGGCTTATACAGAAATGGCTTTATTTGCTCGAAAAAATAAGCTCGGTCAGTTTGAGCTTATTAATCACTTAGGTATTGAGCTTGGGTCAGACCCAGAGGAGATGCTAGAGAATCTGCAAGCAGGAAAATTTAGCGCTGTAAATAATGAAACACAGCAGACTGAATCACCACGCTTATCTTGTAATGCACAATACCAAACCAAAGTGCGGGATTGTGATGCGAGTACGCCAGCCCGTTTTAATAATGACCCCAGCGGGCTTTATGAGGCATCAGGGTCTGCTGGCCGAGTTATTGTTTTTGCGGTTAGAGTAGCTACGTTTTCTAAACCGTGTAAAGAACGAACTTTTTATATTTCTAGCAATAATGCTGAGGTTTTAACCAAGCTTCGTCAACATTGGCTCAAAAGTGATTTAGAGTTACCTGTTCTAGCAGAGTATATGCATGGTGACTACAACCAGCTAACTATGCGTTATGGTAGAGACACTTGTCTAAGTATGCGAAAACTATCAGCAAAAAAGATAGCGAATTTGTACAAACTTAGAGCTAAGGTCAGCTACTACTTAGGTAAATGGCATTTGCCTAAAACTCTGCCAGATCGTGTATTGCAGGTAGTCTCTATGTTTATGCCTGCATCTTTGCCGAAGAGCCTGCAGCATCAAGCACTGTCATACCGTTATCATTTAATTATTAAAGTAGCAGATGATGAAAGAAGTCATAACGTTGCCAGTGCATCGCGTTTCTTAGAACAGCACATACCTGAATACGAGAGCACTGTTCGTACCTGTTCAGATGAAGAAGCTCAAGCATTGTTGGTGTTTCGTAGTGCAGCCACAGCAGCAATGTTTAGGTATTACGATCTTAATAAATCAAATTTTGGTGAGATGTTATCTACTGATATTGCACTGCCTCGCAATGCAACAGATTGGGATGAAAAGTTACCAGAGCATCTACAAAAGCAGGTGAGTAAGACGCTTTACTTAGGTCACTTCTTTTGCCATGTGCTACATCAAGATTATTTATTAAAACCAGCCGTCAGTTTGAAAGCATTCAAGGATGAACTGTTAACGTTTTATAGCCAGCGAAATATTGAATATCCTGCTGAGCACAACGTTGGCCATATCTATAAAGCAAAACCTGAATTACATCAATTCTATAAAAAACTGGATCCGACCAATTCTTTAAATCCAGGCATTGGTCAAACTACAAAGTTCAAAAATTGGCAATAGATATCTATCAAGGAGGATAGTTATGAAGAAATATATAGAAAAATCCCAAATGCCAGTGTTAGGCAATGAAGGTATTGATTCGATTACTCCCAAGAATGAGCAATGGAAAGCTGCTCTATGGAAGTTCTTAATCTTTTCAGCAATTGGTATTGCGTTATTTATTATTCCTTTTCAATGGGATGGTAAAGTTACAATTTTACTAGGTGTCATGACCGACACATTACAGGCACTTCTAGGCTCGTCAGTTGTATACATTGCCTTAGCTATTGTTACAGTATCTTTTCTAGGCGCTTTAGGAGTTAAACTACTAAAACCTAAAATTACTGAAGACTCGCTAATTACCAAGTTTTTTGATGTCGATTGGTTTTGGTTGACTATCCGTCTTTTAGGAATGGTATTTGTATGGATGATTTATCTTCAAGTAGGTCCTGAGTTTATTATAAGTCGAAATACAGGGGGAGTTATTTTTGAAGATTTAATACCTATTCTAATACCTCTGTTTATTTTTGCTATTTTATCATTACCATTTTTAACAGACTTTGGCTTAATGGAGTTCTTAGGGACTTTATCAAGTAAAATATTTGTTAAACTCTTTAACTTACCTGGGAGAGCTGCTGTTGATGCGATGTCTTCTTGGTTTGGTGCAGCTTCAATTGGCTTACTAGTTACTATGCAGCAGTATGATAAGAGCTTCTATAGTCAGCGAGAGGCAGCCATTATAGCCACGACGTTTTCTGTAACTTCAATTGCCTTCACATACGTAGTGGCTAAAACAATTGGTGTTGATAATAACTTCGTTTTCTTCTATTTAACAATTGCCTTAACTGGTTTTATTGCAGCTATTATTATGCCACGTTTGCCTCCTTTATCTACTAAACCCGATACCTACCACTCAGGTAGTAGTATGCTAGATGAAGAAATACCAAGTAATTATACAACCTATCAGTGGGCAGTAAACCGTGCGGTTACTCGCGCACATTGTATGCCAAGCTTGAGTACAGTCTTTAAACAAAGTTTAGGCAACGTATTCGATATCTACTTTGGCCTGATTCCTGTTATTTTTGTAATCGGTACTATTGGTTTAGGTTTGGCCGAATATACCTCAGTTTTTAATTGGCTAGCAACCCCCTTAGTGCCAATACTTGAGATGTTACATATTCCTGAAGCAGCCAAAGCTGCACCAGCAATGGTTATGGGCTTTGCCGATATGTATCTTCCAGCTCTAGTGGGGAAAAGTATTGAGAGTGAAATGACACGCTTTATTGTGGGAGCAGCATCTATTACCCAGATTATTTATATGTCAGAGGTTGGTGCTCTAATTATTAAGTCAAATATTAAATTAAATGTTTTAGAGCTGTTTGTTATTTTTATGATTCGCACTTTGATTAGTTTGGTAGTGATAACTGCTGCTGCACATCTACTATATTAAAAATTTATGAAAACTAATTTAGTAAGGTAATTACTTCTATGGAAATGACAAAGCAAGATTTTTTGGCTGTACTAAATAATGAAATTAAATTAAATCATGCATTTATTGATGGTTTATGGTGTGATATTGAATCGGATATGGAACATTCGTTAATTGATCCCAGCATAGGACAAGTGATTGCCACCACAAAACTATGTTTAACTAAGCATGTAGATAGTGCTGCCAATGCAGCAAAAGCAGCTTTTGTAGGCTGGTCACAAACGACTAGACAGCAACGTGCAGACTATTTAAATGCTATTGCAAGTGCAATGAGTGCAAGATTTGATACTTTGGTGGGCTTGTCTGTCCTAAATAATGGCAAGCCGATAGAAGAGGCAAAGATTGATGTGTCTGATGCGATTGCTTGTTATCAATACTATGCTGACTTAATTTCACAGCAGCCACAGCGTACCCAAGTGACTACTAAAGAAGAGGGAGTCAAGTTATACAAGGTGCTAGAACCTGTTGGTGTTTGTGCGCTGATAGTTCCTTGGAATTTTCCAATGGTGACAACAGCATGGAAACTGGCACCCGCACTGGCGGCAGGATGTACCGTAATATTGAAGCCATCAGAAATAACACTTATTCCAGAGCTGGTCTTAGGTGATATCTTAATCGAAATTGGTTTGCCAAAAGGAGTTGTAAATATCCTACCAGGTGCGGCTGAAGTGGGTACGGCAATGACTATGCATCCTTTGGTAGATAAGGTATCTTTTACGGGCAGTAATGCTGTGGGTGAAAAAGTCATGAGACAAGCATCATCGAGTATAAAAGATATCAGCCTCGAGCTAGGTGGTAAATCAGCTATCATTGTTTGTGAAGACGCTGATATTAATAGCGCTTGCGATATTATTATTGCTGGTATTTTCTTTAATGCAGGTCAAATCTGTTCTGCAACTTCAAGGCTTTTAGTGCATAAAAATATCGCAGACGACTTATATCAGATACTGCGAAAGAAAACTCAAGAGCTGGTAGTTGGTGATGGCTTTGATTCAGATACCATTATGGGACCTTTAGTAAGTGAGCAGCAGTTAAAACAGGTTCAGCAGTATTTTGGTATTGCAAAGCAAGAAGGCTTGAGCTGCTTAACTGGCGGGAAACTAATGAGAGCTGATGTTAACAATCTTGAAAATAATAAAGGTTATTTCGTTGAGCCAACTGTATATATGAATGTTCCAAGAAGCAGCCGATTATGGAAAGAAGAGGTTTTCGGACCAGTGTTAGTCACGCATGAGTTTAGTACTGATCAAGAAGCGATTATCTTAGCTAATGACAGTAAATACGCATTAGCAGCAACGGTTGTTAGTAGAAATGAGTCTCATGCGATGGAGATGGCATTACAAATTAAAGCCGGTCATATCTGGATTAATGAAATACAAATTGTACTGCCTGAAGCAGGATGGGGTGGATTTAAGCAGAGCGGTATTGGACGTGAACTGGGTGAGGATGGTTTAGCTGCTTATCAACTGAGTAAGCATATCTTATTGACGGGTAGTGAGTAAGTATAGCTATACCTTTATTATAGTGAAGATCAGATAATCAGGGAGTTGATATGTCTGGATTGAAAAAGTCTTTAGGGCGATTTGATATTATTGCTTTGGCATTCGGTGCCATGGTAGGTTGGGGCTGGGTTGTGTTGGCTGGTGGCTGGGTTATTTCGGCTGGCATCTGGGGCGCAGTGCTGGCCTTTTTAATTGGTGGTCTTGCGGTTATCTTTATTGGCTTTGCTTATGCCGAGCTGGCAGCTTCCATGCCCATCACTGGCGGGGAGCATACTTATACTCATAGGGCGCTTGGGGTGCATGTCTCCTTTATCTGCTCATGGAGTATCTTATTTGGTTATCTGTCGGTAGTGGCCTTTGAAGCGGTTGCCTTGCCAACCGTTATTGAATACCTCATTCCAAATTTTAACCAAGGTTTGTTATGGAATGTGGCCGGCTGGGATGTCTATGCCTCATGGGCAGCCGTGGGTATGTTGGGCTCTATATTGGTAACATGGCTAAATATCCGCGGTATGGAAGTCAGTGCTTGGTTCCAAAAACTTGCCGTAGGCGGCATCTTATTTGTGGGTACTTTATTAATATTAGGCGCCATTTTATATAGTCCTGCTGAATCTACTGCGGTACAGGCACCAGCCTTTATTGGTGGTATAGGTGGTATTATGGCGGTTATTGTCATGGTGCCTTTTATGTTCGTCGGCTTTGACGTTATTCCTCAGGCAGCAGAAGAGATTGATTTAACTCGGCCCAAAATTGGCATATTTTTATTGGTATCTTTGGTAGTTGCCGTGGCTTGGTACGCTGGCGTGGCTTGGAGTGTGGGTAAAACATTGCCTTTAATCGAAGCGCAAAACTCAACGCTTGCCACAGCCGATGCCATGACCAATGCTTGGGGCGGAAAATGGGCTGGTGTCTTACTGGTCATGGGCGGTGTATTGGGTATTTTATCCAGTTGGAACGCCTTCTTAGTGGGTGGCAGCCGGTTACTATTTGCCATGGCAAAATCACACATGCTACCAAGCTTTTTAGCCAAGCTGCATCCCAAGTATAATACCCCGGTAAATGCTATCTTACTCATCGGTGGTCTAGCAACCTTTGCTCCTTTATTCGGCCGTAAAATGTTGGTTTGGATCGTGGATGCTGGCGGTTTTGGTATTGTGATTGCCTATACCTGCGTTGCCATCTCCTTCTTAGTATTGCGTTATCGCGAGCCTAATATGGTAAGACCTTTTAGAGTACCTGCGGGCAAATTGGTGGGTCTGATTACTATCGTATTAAGCTTGGGGCTATTATTCTTATACTTACCCGGTATGCCTTCTGCCTTGACTGGTGTTGAATGGGTCATCTTCCTAGGCTGGACGTTATTTGGTATCTTATTGTACTTATACTCGATGTCAAAAAATCCTGGCAAGAGTAAAGCCTATATGGATGCTGAAATCGTTGCTGTAAAAGAGATGAATATTCAGTGGTTAAAAGATAACAAACTCATTTAGCTTCTCGTAAAATCCAATGCTTTTAACACAATACTAAAAAGCTCTGTCAAATTGACAGAGCTTTTTTTATAAAAAATCCGAAGTCAATGGCTGATGGTCTAGCCATAAATCTCCTCTAAACGGATACAAGACACCAAGCGTCCTCTCCATTCACGCAGCTCAGGCTCTACTTGGCTACATTGGGCTGTGGCGTAAGGGCAGCGCTTGTGGAGGGCACAGCCTGAAGGTGGGTTTAGAGGGCTGGGCAGCTCACCTTGTAATTTAAGCTCTTTTTTGGCTTCACCGATACTCGGCGCCGCCGATAATAAAGCAATGGTATAAGGGTGCTGGGGATCATTATAAATGGCTTCTTTGGGGCCGTGCTCGACCACTTTACCTAAATACATCACCATCAAGTCGTCGGCGACATGGCGGACCACAGATAAGTCATGTGAGATAAACACATAGGCGGTCTGATACTCATCTTGCAAATCCATAAACAGGTTTAATACCTGCGCTTGAATAGAGACATCTAGTGCTGAGGTGGGCTCATCGGCCACCACAATCTTTGGATTGAGCATCATCGCCCGTGCCAGAGCAATACGTTGACGCTGGCCACCTGAGAACATATGCGGATAGCGGCCGGCGTGCTCAGGACGCAGCCCCACAAGACGCATCATTTGGTGGACCCGCTCTTTTTTCTCGCTAGCAGACAATTTGGTATGAATATCCAGCGGTTCGGTTAGCTGATAGCCAATGGTATGGCGAGGGTTTAAGCTGCCATAAGGGTTTTGGAACACCATCTGGATTTCGGTACGAAGCTGTTTTAGCTCGCGGCGACTATAACGGGTGGTGCCCTCACCATTGATGTATAGCTCACCTTCAGTGGGCTGCTCAATTAGGGTCAATTGTCGGGCAAGGGTTGATTTGCCGCAGCCAGATTCACCCACCACGGCCAAGGTTTTGCCGGCCTGCAGCTCAAAGGAGATACCATTTAAGGCCTTGACATAACCCTTGGGTTTCCCAATACCTTGCGAGACTGGATAGTGCTTGTGCAGGTTGTCGGCTTTCAGTACTACTTTGGCTTGGGTATTCAAGCTTGCCGTAGTAGCGGTGGAAGTTGCATCAGTCATCATAGTGCGCTCCCCATTGATTCAGAAGAGGGGTTTGAAAAACGGGTAGAGGTACGGGCTGGAAAATCCGTCTGTATGCATCGAACCAGACCATTGGGGGTCGGTAGGATAGGCGGCGGCACATCGCACTTGTCTTGCTTATAAGGGCAGCGCGGTGAGAGCAAACAGCCTTTGGGACGGTCATATTGACTGGGTACCACACCCGGTAAGCTGTTTAAACGCTCTTGGCCTATGGCAAGCTCAGGAATGGCTTGTAAAAGCGCCTCAGTATAAGGGTGTGAGGGTTGTTCAAATATCTCAGGTACCCTGTTGGTCTCTACCATTTGACCGGCATACATAACCGCCACGTCGCGGGCATTTTGTGCCACCAGTCCTAGGTCATGAGTGATTAACACCATAGCCATCTGCTTTTCACGTTGTAGTCGGGCGAGCAGGTCCATGATTTGCGCCTGTACGGTCACATCTAGTGCGGTAGTAGGCTCATCGGCGATCAATAGCTTAGGCTCACAAGCCAGTGCCATAGCAATCATTATGCGCTGACTCATACCGCCTGATAATTGGTGCGGATATACCGATAGTCTGTTTTTGGCATCAGGAATTTCAACCAACTCTAACAGCTCTAAAATACGCTGACGGGCAGCGTCACCTTTGAGGCCTAAATGGGTTTTTAATACTTCTGCCAATTGATATTCAACCGTGAAGCTGGGGTTTAGGCAAGACATGGCATTTTGGAAAATCATGGAGATGTCTTTACCAATAATTTTGCGCCGCTCACGTCCTGATAAGCTCAGCATGTGCTGGCCATCGAAGTCCATTTTGTTGGCAGCCACAGTGGCACTTGAAGGCAATAAGCCCATTAAAGCCATCATGGTTACTGATTTACCAGAGCCAGATTCACCGACGACGGCCAATACCTCACCTTGTCTTAACTGCAGTGATACATCATCAACGGCACGAAAAGCGCGCGCGCCTTTACCAAAGGTGACAGATAAGTTTTCAATATCCAAAAGCAGCGGTGCAGCGTGTTGGCCAGTGGCCTCATTTTGGGTGTTCACAAGGTGATCAGAGCTAAGCGTTGAGGCGGCAGGATTAGAATTTAAAGTTGTCATTAGCTCACCTGCTTTAGTTTAGGATCAAGAGCATCACGTAGCCCATCTCCGGTTAAGTTAATAGATAAAGCGGCTAAGAAAATAGCCAAACCGGGCCAAATGGCAAGCCACACATTGCTTTGAATGTATTGACGAGCGGTACCCAGCATTGCACCCCATTCTGCGTCTGGCGGCTGTACGCCAAAGCCCAAAAATCCAATTGCGCCAGCTTCTAAAATGGCTGAGGAGAATATCATGGTGGCCTGCACAATAAGCGGCGCCATACAATTAGGCAAAATCGTGATAAATAATAGCCTAAGTACACCAGCGCCCATCACCTTAGAGGCTGTGAAGTATTCTCGTTGCAATTCGACCATGGCAGTGGCTCGGGTCAAACGAATAAAAGGTGGGGTACACACCAAGGCAATGGTGATGATGGTATTGGTCATGTTTGGACCTAAAATGGCCGCAATGATAATGGCCAATAATAAGCTTGGATACGACATCAAAATATCGTTAACAAGCATCACAGCCTTACCCCAAACTTTGGGCCAAAAGGCGGCGCTAAGGCCTAGGCTGATGCCAGTAATCATGGCCAAAGTTGTGGCACTTAGACCGATAAATAATGAATAGCGAGCGCCATACATCACCCGAGACAAGGTATCACGGCCGGCATCATCGGTGCCTAAAAAGAACATGGCATCGCCGCCACTCATAAACGACGGTGGGAGCTGCTCTTTTCCTGTAAATAGCTCGTAAGGGTCATGTGGTGCAATGCTGGGCGCAAGCAGTGCCACTATGACCATGAGCATTAATACCAGTAGGCCAAGCACGGCGCCTCGGTTGCGACAGAACGTTGCGACAAACAGCCGCCATGAGGAGGGGGGCGCTGCGGCAAGCTCGATATCTTCGGGAAGTACGTTAGTCTTCATTTGGATTTTCCTATTTTTCTAAGGCGATTTGATAATAAAATTTTTTGGTTATATAGGACGAATAAGCTCATAAATAATGGCTGCATAACAGATAGCCTATGAGGTATGTCTGATACGGGGATTGATTAGCCCGTATAAGATATCGACCAATAGACTGACCAAGATCAGAGCCGTCGCGACCAATAAAATGCCATTTTGAACAATAGGGTAGTCCCGCGTGAAAAACCCATCGAGAAGCCAGTTGCCGACACCTGGCCAGCTGAAGATAGTTTCGGTAATGATTGCACCGGCTAATAAGGTGGCCATTTGTAGTCCGACTACAGTAACCACAGTAATGAGTGCGTTGCGCATAACATGAATTAAAATAACCCGCTTAGGTGATAACCCTTTAGCTCGGGCAGTACGCACATAGTCCTCATCCAACACCTCAAGCATGGCAGAGCGGGTCATCCGTGCAATCATTGCCAAAGGAATGGTAGATAGCGCAATAGAGGGTAAAATAAAGTGCTTCACTACGTTCCAAAAAGCGCCAGGTATCCCTGAAGTTAAGGAGCCGAGTAGCCAAGAGCCATATAAGGGTTTTACGTCCAAAAACTGAGCAACAGAGATGACACCAGACACCGGTAATAGACCCAAATAGTGAGCAAAGATACCGGTTAAAATAGGGCCCAGTAAGTAAATGGGCATAGAGTAGCCGGCTAGGGCGCCGGACATCAGAGTATAATCCAGCCAACTGCCACGCTTTAAGGCGGCTAATATGCCAAGGCTAACGCCGACAATGCTGGCGATAGTAATGGCACAAAGCGCCAGCTCTAACGTGGGCACGAAGTGGGCGAAGAAGTCTTGTAAAACTGGGGTTCGGGTACGAAAAGAAGCCCCAAAGTCACCTTGTAAAATATTGGTTATATAATCCCAATATTGTACAGGCAAGGGCTTATCTAGGCCTAAGCGGGCAAGTGCTTGGGCGTGCATTTGCGGATCGACCATACGCTCCCCCATCATAATCTCTACCGCATCGCCAGGGACGAGTCGAATGAGGGTGAAGGTGGAGAGGGTCAGACCAATATACACAGGGATAAGAATCGAAATTCGACGAAGAATATACAGTAGCATGGGCGCGCTCGATTTTTTAAAACAAAGAGTTTGCTATAACACTAGGATGAAAGGAGATGGCTGAGTCTGAAGTATCAAATAGGGCATCTAATACTAAGTTCAGAGTTGGCTATCCTCAAAATCAAAAAAGGCTGGAACAGAGAGGTTTCTGAACCAGCCGTCTTACCTAAATTATAGAGTTAGGTTGTTTACTGGTATGGAGTAAATCGATTATTCGACATCCACACCATCAAAACGAATTGAGCCTAAAGGACTGATTTTATAATCCTTCACATCCGGTGTGGTTAACACCGTTACTACTGAGTTGGCCACTGTGGTCCAGGGTAGATCTTGTTTGAAAATCTCCTGAGCTTGTTTGTAATTAGCAATGCGCTCTTCTTGGTTGGTGTTAGAGCGGGCATCCATAATCAGCTTATCAAAGTCTTTGTTACACCAGCGGGCATAGTTATTGCCATTGACGGCATCACAAGATAATAAGACGCCCAACCAGTTATCAGGGTCACCATTGTCGCCCGTCCAGCCAGCTAGGATAATGTCGTGTTCCCCTTTGTTGGCACGCTTTAAGTACTCGCCCCATTCAAAGGTTTTTAAATTGGCTTTGACCCCAATTTTTGCCCAGTCAGCTTGAAGCATTTCGGCCATCAGCTTAGCGTTGGGGTTATAAGGACGTTGAACAGGCATATACCACAGATCAATATCAAAGCCTTTAACACCTGCTTCTGCCATTAATGCTTTGGCTTTTTCGGTGTCATAAGGGGCATCTTTTAGCTGATCGTTAAAGCCCCACTGAGTAGGTGGCATAGGATTGGCTGTTTTTACGCCAGCACCTTGATAAACAGCATCGATTAGTGCGTCTTTATTGATTGCCATATCAAGCGCCGCACGTACTTTAGGATCTTTTAGCTCAGGTCGCTCTGTGTTATAGGCAATATAACCTACGTTAAAGCCTGGCTCTTCTAGTACTTTTGCTTTACCTGAGGCTTTAGCAGACTCAACCTCAGAGGGGTTGGCATAGGCGGAAACATGACACTCACCCGCTTGTACTTTTTGAGCACGTACGGCTGAATCTTTGGTGATAACGAAAACTAGGTTATCAATGTGAATGTCGTCTTTATTCCAATAATCTGGGTTTTTGGTATAGCGAATTTGTGAGTCTTTTTGGTATGAATTGAAGATAAACGGACCGGTGCCCACAGGTTTGGTATTTAAGTCAGCTGCTTTACCTGCATCCATTAAAGACTGCGCATATTCAGCAGAGTCAATATAAGCAAACGGCATGGCAAGGTTTTGTAAGAAAGGCGCGTTCACTTCTTTTAAGGTGATTTTTACCGTGTAGTCGTCAATTTTTTCGATATTGGCAATGTTATCAGGAAGGCCCATGTCGACTGAATAAGGAAATTCAGCTGGGTATGCTTTATTAAATTCAAAATTAGGGTCAGTCAGACGCTTTAGGGTAAATACCACATCGTCAGCATTGAAGTCACGGGTAGGGGTGAAGAAGTCAGTCTTACCAAATTTAACCCCTTTACGTAGATGTAGGGTGTAGGTTTTTCCGTCTTCACTGATGTCCCATTTTTCTGCTAGAGCAGGTTGAATCTCTGTTTCACCACGTTTGAATTCAACCAAGCCATTGTAGATAGGATAGGCGCTGGCATCAAAATCGGTGCCGGCAGTATATTGAGCAGGGTCGAAGCCTGCAGGGCTACCCTCAGAGCAGTAGATTAAAGTCTTGCCGCCTTCAGCAGCACCGGCAGATGAGGCCGCTTTATCACCACCACCGCCACAAGCGGTGATACCAATGGTTGCTGCGGCTAATAGGCTAAGCTTAAAAATAGGGTATTTCATAAAAACTTCCTGTGTCGCTAGTTGACTGAATCTCGCGGAGGGTTTATCGAGTCATTCAGCCCAAGCCCGACAGGCTGTCTTTGGGTGCCGCTCAAATCCGTTTATGCAGTCAATTAGTAAGATTGTTGTCTAAAATGGGTCATTAATATAATTACCAACCCTGGTATATTGGCCAGAACGGCCACCCTAAAAAATACGATTTTAACCTACCTGTATGCCCCACTTAACAAATGTATGTTGGGTAAATAAGGTCTCTTAAATATCGAGTATTACGAATATACTATGTAAATACTAAGTTACGCAAGGTATCAAATAGGTAAATATTTTAAACGGTGAGTTCACACTATGGTTTTGAAGCGCTTGAGTGATGGGTTAAGAGCAATAAAAAGGGAGTAATAAGGCTAAATCATTGCATTAATGATAAAAAAATTTAAAAAATACTTGCAAATTAAAAACATATTAATGACAATAATTCCCAAATGATAACGATAATTAACTACAAAAACTAGTTGCAGCCGATTTAGGTAACAAATCTGTTAACTTAAGCACCATTGAGCAAGACTCAAACAGGGCTTGATAAACAATGACCTGAGCGGCTGCTTTTTCGTTACTCATTCAATGATGTGGTTTTCGTTTTATAACCCTTTAAGTGGTTGACGTGATAAGCGCATCATGCCGTTAGCCAAACTTTAAAACTTAGGACTTTAACTTATGCATGATAACCAGTGTGACCGATTAATCATTAATACCAAGACAAAGACAGCCAATAATGCTGTCTTGTGTGCAGCAAAAAAACCTTCTGCAGTTGTTAGTACTCGGAAAAACAGTTTATCTAAATTATTACTTATGGCTTCTGCTGTACCTCTGTCCTCTATGGCTCTGGCAGCAGAGCAATCGAGTACTCAAGCAGACTCACAAACAGAATTGATGAGTACAGTTAGTCCTAATAAGCCTAATTCAGAGCCGCATATCACTTTAGATGCCATCACCGTTAAAGCCTCGCATCCTGCTGAATTCAAAACCGATAAGTTACAAAACCAAAAGTACACTCGGCCGTTAGTCGAGGTACCACAAACGGTAACTGTACTGGGTGATCGTTTAATTGAAGAACAAAAAGCAGGCAGTTTAATCGATGCGCTGCGTAATACTCCAGGTATTACGATGCAAATGGGCGAAAATGCCAATAGTACTGAGGGTGATGCGATTAGTATGCGCGGCTTTTCAGGCAACAGCTTGTTTTTGGTAGATGGCGTGCGTCAAGTAGGCGCGGTTAATCGCGATACATTTAATGTTGAGTCTATCGAGGTGACCAAGGGGCTGGCAGGTGCTGAAATTGGCCGTGGTGCAACCGGCGGGGCCATTAATATCATAACGAAAAAGCCTAAGTCTTATGAGGATTATAAAACAGAAGTCAGCATAGATACCGAAGGTAAAACACGGGCTGTGGCTGATCTAAACCGCCCCTTAAATGATGATTTTAACGGTCGATTAAACCTGATGTTTGAAAAGGGTGATGCGGTAAAACGTGATGAAGTGGATGTTAAGCAGTATGGTATTGCACCGAGTATTACTTGGAATAATGGCGGAGCAACCCGAGTCACTGCTAGCGCTGAGATGTTAAGATCTCGTAATACGCCAGAGACAGGTATTCCATCCATAGGAATGGACGGTTACTTTTATGGTCGTACTGATTATACGGTGGATGACTTTGATTTTTCTGAATTTGATTATTCACGGGTAAATGCCTCAACGCCTGAAGAGGTCGTGGCTGAACTGAATGCGGCTAATGCTGCAAGAAATGCAGCACCCAAAGTCAATGACAAAAACTACTACGGAATGAGCAGTGACTTTGAAGATATCGACAGTGATGTCTATAGCGTGTTTGTTGAGCATGACTTTGATGATGACATTCATCTTACCAACACCACGCGATACTCTAAGACGACCATGGATCGTCGCTCGTCAGCACCCTATATTCCCTTTAATACGCCGATTAATATCCGTCGCGGCAGCAATAAACTTGAAGTCTATGACAAGCTGGTTGATTTAAATGTTGATAAAAATGATCCCAGCACTTGGCGAATTAGTGCGATTAGACAAGGGGTAGATAGAGAAAACACCACTTTAGCGAACATGACTAATATTAATATTTTAGACTTTAAAACAGGAGCATTAAGTCATGACATCAGTACTGGGGTGGAGTTTATTAAAGAAGAACAAAAAAATAATGGATTAACGTACTCTTCATTGGCTAATAACTTCCCAAGTCTATATCAACCAAATCCAAGTGAGCCACAGGAGCCGACTGTTTCAAATGGTGTTAAAACCAATGGTGAAACCAAAACAGTAGCGGCTTATTTATTTGATACTATCGCTTTAAATGAGCAGTGGGATGTGATGCTTGGTGGTCGTGTGGATAAATACAAAACAGACTTTGTTACCCGTAGACCCGATGGCAATTCTAGTAAGCTAAAAGATGACGGTACTTTATACAGTTATAAAAGTGCGCTGGTATTTAAACCTACCAAGCAGTCTAGTATTTATGCCAGCTATGGTCGAACCGAAACCCCACCGGGCAGTGAAAACTTCACCTTTGGTACCACTGGTCGCGATGCGGCTAACCCCAATGCCAACCCAATTTTTGACCCTCAAAAAACCAAAAGCTGGGAGATTGGCTCAAAATGGAATGTGCTTAATGAGCGATTATTGCTTGGTTTAGCCTATTATCATACCACTCATGAAGATGAGCTGGCAGAGCTTGATGAAAACCGAAACTATGTACAGTTTGGTGAACGCCAGATTAAAGGTCTTGAGTTTTCAGCGCAGGGTGAGATCACGCCAGATTGGCGGGTAAACTTAGGCATCCAGACTATGGATACAGATATCAAAAAAGGCAGTGTTAGCGGACCAGGTGCAGTGGGTGCGTCTAGCAGATGGTCACCTGAGCTAACGGGTACCTTGTGGACCAGCTATGATTATAATGACAAAATCACCTTAGGCGGCGGTGTGCGTTATGTGGATGAGCAAAAACGTGAAGCAGATCCTAATGTCGATTTAAGTCAGGTTTCAATGCCGGTTATTCCAGATTACTGGGCTGTTGACTTGTTTGCTTCGTATCGCTTTAATGACGCCTTCTCTGCTGACTTAAACATCAACAATGTGTTTGATAAAGACTATTTAGAGTCAGTCAACATCATGGGCTTGAGAGCGAATAAAGGTGAGCCATTAAATGCGATGTTAACGCTGAAGTATCAGTTTTAAGACGCTAGAACCTTTAAGCGAGCTTGTGTAAATCGCAAGCTTAAACCTATAAAGAGCAAGCCACTTTTGATGACCAGCTATTATCAATGATTGCAAATAGCACAAGTGATACGCTGAGATTTAAAAGTGGCTTTTTCGTCTTTAGTAAGTGATATATTCAATAAGTGATTGACACCGCTGTGAATGGGGAGACCACCATGCTACATATTATTGAAAATCTATTAGATACGGCCCAGCTGTCTCAACTTACAAGCATATTGACGCATCAACATGCGCAGTGGCAAGATGGGAAGCTAACCGCTGGTATCAGTGCACAGCAACAAAAAAACAACTGGCAGTTAAGTCGTCAAGATCCAAGCTATCAAGCCATGGCGAACTTATGTCTTGAGGCGTTGCAGCAGCATCCTGTCTTTATGTCTGCAGCTCTTCCAAAAGTTATCATGCCGCCTTTATTTAGTGCCTATCAGCTGGGGCAAGGCTACGGGATGCATGTTGATAACGCACTACAAATACACCCAGATAGTAAGCAGCTAATGCGTACGGATTTATCATTAACTTTGTTTTTGAATAATCCTGCCGATTATGAAGGTGGTGAGCTGATTATTAGTGATGAATATGGTGAGCACAGCATTAAACTTAGTGCTGGAGATGCGGTGCTGTATCCATCGACCAGCTTACACCGGGTTAATACTGTGACTTCAGGTCAGCGATTGGCCATGGTGACTTGGGTACAAAGCTTGGTGCGCAGCGATGAGCAGCGCCAGATATTACATGATTTAGATGTGAGTCATATTTTGTTAAGGCAGAAGCTGTTGGCCACCAGCGACCAAGCACAAAGCACTCAGGCTCAACGTACTCAGGCTCAACGTGGTCAGCTTAGTGAGCAACATAGTACAGATCAGCAGTTAACCCATCAAGCCATTGAAAAGCTCAATCAAAGTTATCACAATCTGCTAAGGTTATGGGCAGAAAGCTAATCTAACAGCGGCTATAAATTCAACAAAGGCAGTATCTGTCATGAGCGCTTATTTTCAGTCTAGTACGCATCAGCAGCCACATAATCATACATATCAGCAGCGCTGGCAGCCATTATGGTCGCAGATTCCAAATGAACTGGTGACTTTGGCAGACTATGAGCATGCTGCACGTCAGCATTTACCGGTACAGATGCAGGCGTTACTGTTTGAGAACAACCTTACTAGTGATAGCAATAAAGACGCTTTAGATCGTTATCATTGGCTGCCTAGAGTATTAAACTCAAAACCGATTGATACCAGTTGCCATTTATATAATCCGCATAGCGCTGTGCCACTCGATATGCATCTTACTCATCCGCTGTGGCTGTCACCGGTTGCACATCAAGGCTTATATCATCCTCAAGCTGAGCTTGAGACAATGCAAGCGGCGCAAGTAATGAACACACCTGTCGTATTAAGCAGCTTTGGCAATACGCCTTTTAATCAATTATTGCCACAAGCTAATGTCGGTGTGGTGCAGTGGTATTGGCAGGCATTGCCATCCGCACAACAGATAACTGTTCAATCAACTGGCGCACTCACCCAAGCACGGCGTGAATACAACTTACAACTGATTGATGAGCTCATCGAGGGCGGCCTGCAGCTGTTGGTGCTGACCGTCGATGCTCCGCATACAGGGGTGCGTGCAGTCAGTCGGCGTTTGGGCGCACAACTGCCTGATTATTGCCAAGCGGTCAATATGCCCAGTTTTTCGCATCATCATTCATCGCTGAATGTCTCGGAAAATAGCTTAACCCATTTATTAGCGCAAGCACCGACGTGGGAGGATATTATGTGGCTGGTTGCTCGCTGCCGAGTACCCGTGATGCTTAAAGGTATCTTGCATCCCAAAGACGCGCAGCTGGCCAAAGACAGTGGTTGTGCCGGTATTATTGCCTCCAATCATGGTAGGCGGGTACTGGCTGATATTATGCCGGTTGCCAGCTGTTTGCCTAAGCTTCGAGAATACGTAGGTGATGATATGATTATCATCGCTGATGGCGGGGTCAGCTCAGGTAGTGATATGGCCAAACTGATAACTCTTGGCGCTGATGCAGTGGGCATAGGACGCGGCTATATTTATGGACTAGCGTTGGCAGGTGCGCTTGGTGTGGCACATGTCAATAAGCTGCTTTTGGAAGAGCTAGAGGTGACGATGGCCATCTTGGGAGTGGGTAGCTTAAGTGAACTAAGACCTGATTTATTATCTTGCATCAATTAGCGTATGCATGAGAGTCGTTAATTGACTGTATCTGTATTTACGGTTTTTAAGTGATTAATTCAGACAAATAAAACGAGTTATCAAAGCTGTTTATTAAATCTGTTTATTTAAGCTATCGGGCACAAAAAAGCCCAGTTATGAAATCAGCCCCATAAGCTGTGTTCAACTTATGGGGCTGAGTGCATGATTCACAGTGCGCTTTGTGATTGGGTGTGTTGATAATGTATTTACTTATTCACAGGACTATTAGGCTGATAGTTGGTATGTGAAGGTTTGGCAAAGGTTAGCTTAACCACCTGCAATGCCACACAGACAGCACCAGTAATAAAGATGACGTCACCAAAGGTGCGGATCCATCTTAGCGTCACTAGGAAATCTTGTTGTAAGAAGCCTTCGCTACGCGCATACCATAGACCTTCGGTGATTGAAGCATGTGCCTGGAAAATACCAATGGGCAGTAAGCTTGTGGCAATCATCAATACCAACCCCAAGTTTAGCAGCCAAAACCCTGTTTTCATCAGCGTATCACTAAAGACATAATCTGGGCGAATATAGCGCATGACTAGTAATACAAAACCGAGTGCTAAGAAGCCATATACCCCAAATAATGCTGCATGTGAGTGAACTGCTGTGGTGTTCAAGCCTTGCAAATAGAATAAAGACACCGGCGGGTTAATCATAAATCCAAAGACACCTGCGCCAAGCATGTTCCAAAAGGCCACTGCCACAAAGCACATAATCGGCCATTTTAGCTTATGCATCCAAGGCGACTTATGCTGCATAGACCAGTGTTCATAGCCTTCATAACCCAGCACGATTAAAGGAACCACTTCTAGCGCACTAAATGAGGCACCAATGGCCATAATTGGGGTTGTGGTACCTGAAAAATATAAATGATGGAAGGTCCCAGGTACACCGCCTAGTAAGAATAATGCTGCAGAAGCGATAGAGGATGCTGTAGCAATTTTTTTGTTCACTAAGCCTAAATTGTAAAAAATAAAGGCCAATGATACTGTGGCGAATACCTCAAAGAAGCCTTCAACCCATAAGTGAACTACCCACCAGCGCCAGTATTCCATGATGGTCAAGTGAGTGTGCTCGCCGTAAGATAAGCCTGAGCCGTAGAATAGACCCACACACACCACGGAGGCGAAGAAGATGGCCAAAAGGTTGTTATCGCCCTTGTTCTTAAAGGCAGGCAAGATGCCGCGAGACATAAGCACCAACCAGATTAAGATGCCCACCCATTTTAGAATCTGCCAAAAACGACCCAAGTCAATAAATTCATAGCCTTGATGGCCAAACCAGAAGTTATATTTGGCGGGCATGATTTCAGCGATGGAGAAGTATTGACTGATAAAAGAGCCCACACAAACAATGATTAATGCCACCCACAGTACATCAACGCCTAGCTTTTGGAACTTAGGATCTTTACCGCCATTAATGATTGGGGTTAAGAATAAACCGGCCATTAAGAAGGCTGTGGCTATCCAAAATAGGGCGGATTGAATATGCCAAGTACGCACTAAAGAGTAGGGGAAGTAGTCAGCTACAGGGATGCCATAGAAGTTTTGACCCTCGACCGTATAATGAGCGACGAAGCCACCGATAAATACTTGGAAAATAAACAAAGCCACTACCAAGAAGCCATATTTTGCCAAGGCTTTTTGAGAAGGGGTGAGTTGAATTTTGGTAAGAGGGTCTGACTCTGGAGTAACCAGCTTAGGCTCAATATGGTCCTCTTTACGTAAGAAGGCCCAGCCCCAAATCAGTAAACCCACGCCAGCAATCAAGAACACCACACTGGCAACTGACCACATTAGGTTCTCTGTGGTGGGTTTGTTGCCAATAATAGGCTCATGTGGCCAGTTATTGGTATAAGTGGCGGTAGTGCCAGGGCGCTCAGCGGAGGCGACCCAAGCGGTCCAAAAGAAGAAATTGGTTAACTTTTCTCGCGCTTCAACACTGGTGATGGTGTTGTTTTTCATAGCAAAGTTTTCACGTGTTTTTTGAAACTCTGGATCATCACCATAGACGCTCATATAATACGGTGCAATATGATTGATGGCCTCAATACGGGTCTTAGAAAGCACCACTGTATTGTGCTCATCTACCGCACTGCTGCGATATTCTTTTTTGACCTGAGCATCTAATATGGCTTTTTGATCTTCTGTGGCCGCATCATAGTCTACTGCGTATAGCTCATTAGACTTAATATTGCGCCAAGCTACCAACTCTCTATGCAGCCAGTCTGCGGTCCAGTCTGGTGCCTGATAAGCCCCATGGCCTAATACTGAGCCCAACTGCTGGCCACCCGTACGCTGCCAAGCAGATTGACCGGCCATGATATCGTCTTTGGTTACTATCGTCTGACCTTGATTGTCCACAAATCTTTCTGGAATGGGGGGTGCAGTGCGATAAATCTCTACACCGCCCCAGCCTAAGAATGAAAAAGTGACAATAAGAATGGCGATTAAACCCCACCAATACTTTTTATATTCGCCCATCTCTTACTCCTGAATATACCTAGATAAATATAAGATTCATTTAAAATGAATTTTTATGGGTAGAGCAACGGATCTGTGTTGACCCCATAAAAACATGCGGATAACGGTGACTAATTAAATAACAAAATCTAAATGGATACCTTTGCGTAACAATTTTTCAAATTATAACATTCATTTAAAATGAATGTTATAAGAAAATTCTATTTTCACCCAAAATTTTTAGATTTCAGTCTCCTCTTTATCTGATAAATGCCACTGTCATGACCAGAGTGGCATTAATAATGTTAGGCGTTAACCAATATTACCTGAGTGTGTTTGAGGGGTTAAAACCTAGTAAAAAATTATTAAGCCAATTTTTCTATTGAATTAAAAGTCGTAATTGAGTAGTATCTGCAACCGCAATACATAAATGATAATAGTTATTATTAGTATTATTAATACTGATAACTTAACAATGCTCACTGTTAGCTCTTTTTATTCTTAACCTATTTTGTCTATAGCGAGTTCTTATGCGTACCTCATCTTCTAATCGTTTATCTCCGTTATGTTTAGCAGTTGCTTCAGCGCTTGTTGCTCAAGTAGCTAGCGCTCAGACTGACACGCCACGTATGACGGCTCAAACTATCACAGTAACAGCCAACAGCTCAGCCCGTGATAGAGCTCAGAATGATTCGTTATATACTGAAGAGTACACACCTGCTCAGCAAGCTTCCCATTTAAGTGACTTTTTAGAAGTTGTGCCTGGTGTGAGCGTCGGTGGTACCTCATCTGTTAACCAACGTATTCGTGTGCGTAGCTTGGATGATACCAATCTAAAAGTATCCATTGATGGGGCGCGTCAAGAAGGTGCTTTGTTTTACCACATGGGTGATGTGACCATTGACCCAGACCTGTTAAAGCAAACCGAAGTGGCTGTGGGTAATAACTCAGTAACCTTAGGTAATGATGCCTTAGGCGGTGCAGTAGCCTTTAAAACAGTAGATGCTGCTGACTTACTAAAACCAGGCCAAAAAATCGGTGCCAAGCTGCATGCAGGTTATGCCAGCAATAACGATGAGGTATTAACTTCAGCGACTGTCTTTGCTGCTCCAGCTGAAAATGTGGATTTGTTGGCTTACTATGGTAAGCGAGACGTGGAATCTGGTGAAGATGGCGACGGCCGTGAGCTATTTGAGGACAGTAAAGGCGAAAATATTTTATTAAAAGCGGGCGCTACTATCGCTGATGATCATCGTATTGGTGCAAGCTTTAGTCGTACTGAGAAGAAAGGTATTTTTCCATTTCGCCCAGATTTTCCTTCAAGACCTGAAGATCCTATTCCACAGCAAGTTAAGCGCGACACTTACAATGTAGATTATGGCTTTAATCCTGCCAACCCACTTATTGACGTTTCTGCCAATGCCTATCAAACCAAGACCCAGATTTTACGTGATTCAGATGGCAAAGCCGGTTATGAGTTCGATGCGGAAGTAAAAACGACAGGCGCTAAAGTTGAAAATATTAGTATGATTGAGAGCCGTGTTGGCAATCATAAGCTAATCGCTGGTGTGGAGCATTACAAAAAAGAATCAGCAATGAGCCGTGACTTTGCTAAGGCAAGCAATGATGAGGCCAAAAATACTTCCGTATATTTAGAAGATCAATGGCACTTGGACAAACTTACCTTAACGCCTGGTGTTCGTTATGATCGTTATGAGTCACCCAAATTTGTATCAGATGGCAAAACCTATAATAATGTAGTAGGTGCTCTAGCAGCCAGCTATGAAATCGCTCCAAACACACAAGTATTTGCAAGCTATACTCAACTGTTTAATGGCCCAGACTTAAGCCAGACTATCTTTAACTCAGATGGCGCAAATACCTTTGTAAATAGAGGTCTTAAGCCAGAAGAAGGGGATAACTCAGAGGTGGGTATTAGCACCGTATTACGCGGTCTAACTTTAGACAATGATGCGCTGCAATTAAGTGCCAAGTACTTTAAGACCAATATCGAAAACTATCTACAGTTCGTACGTACAGGTGGTGGACGTGAGGGTCTAGACTGTAACACAGGTAGACCAGGCGGCAATTGTCAGGGTTCTGTGAACTCTGATGAAGACTATGAAATCAAAGGGGTAGAGTTAGCAGCTAACTACACCACTAATAATTTTGGTATGGAGTTAAGCTACTCTCGCGCGCGTAGTGAAGGTGATAAAACAGGTAATAGCATTCCTTCTGTCAGTGGCGGCACTGCAGACTCAGGTGACCGTTACATGGTTAACTTAAATTATGATCCCACTAACGAGCTGGGTCTAGGCTGGCGCAGCACCTATGTGGCTTCAATTACGGATAATAACGGCATTACTAAGCCAAGCTACGATGTCCATGATGTCTATATGAGTTATGCACCTCGTCAGTTTAAAGATATAAAAGCCACGCTTGGTGTCTATAATATCTTTGATGAGACCTATGCCAATCACTCTTCACGCTTAAGTGACAGCGATGCAGCAACTGACTTTGAGCCAGGTCGTAATATCAAGGCCTCTTTAACCTACCAGTTCTAACCAATAGACTAGTACTTTTAGATTAGTACCAATAGATTAGTACCTTAGCTAACAATAAAAATCCCGCCATCTTAGATGGCGGGATTTTTATTGTTTAGCGCTGGCTGTTTTTAATCACTTATTATAGCTTGGCATCATCTTTTAAGAAGACTTGACCGGTGAAGGTTTTGTATAGCGCACATACCATAATCACCATGCCCAGTAAGCCTAAGGCTGGATATAGCACGTTAATTAAAGTGCTAAAAGGGAATAGGGAAGCCAGTAGCGACAGAGCCACTAAACTTACGGTCAAGGTGCGAAACTGAGTGGGGTTTTTATGAGAGTCATAAAAACGGATTACGCAGCCGTATAAGTTGGTAACCGCTGTGGTAAAGATAGCAATGACCAAAACCACACTAAACAAGATACCAATTAGAGGGCTGATATTGGTGGCAATTTGTAAAAAAGGAATCTGATATTCAATCACATTGCTCAAGTCTGACAGCAAGGCGACGGTGATGAATAACAAACATAGCCCTAGTGAAAACCCGCCTAATATACCAGCGCTGCGTAGGGTTTTTAGATTGGATTCTTTACCGCCCATCGCCGTTAAAGTAGATGTGGCCAAGCTGACGTTATAGGACACATAGACGATGGCCGAGGTCCACCAGACTGGGGTTGCCAAAGTAGGGGTCAGGCTTTTTAGGCTCTCATCAACCGTACCCAGTTGGTCATAGTGAGTGCTTAGGGTCATGATTGAGATCGCTATCACGCTAAAGATAATAATGGGCGAGACGATACCGAGTGCGCGCACCGAAGAGGAGAAGCCGAATATTACGGTAGCTAAAGTCATGGCTGCGATAATCAGCTTACCGGTCGTCACAGACAATCCCCAGTACTCATGAATGGCCGCCCCGCCGCCTGAGAACATAATGCTGACGCAGCCGAACATAAAAAACAGCAGGACATAGTCCCCTAAAAAGCCAAGCTTATTACCACATAAGTAGTTCAATACATCACGATGACTGCAGGTCTGCAATCGGTTACCCAGCTCCATAAACACTGAGCCGTACCAAATAAATAACAACGTGGTAATAATGGCACCAATGATACCCACTAAGCCATAACCGGCAAAAAACTGCATCACTTCTTGACCACTGGCATAGCCTGCGCCAATGACTGCCCCGACGTAAACCCCTGCGTAGCTAATGGCCCTGATTACTGAACTACTCATAATATTGATATCCCTATTTGAGCACCTGCCGCCTTTAAGCAGCTGGCGCATAACCTTTATTAAGTAGGTTGCTGATGAAAAGACAGTTGCTTTGATAGTTTGATAGGCAACAAATTTTGAGAGGTATCTTAACAATAAGTTATAAGAATACAAGGGGGCAGGCGTGAACGAATTTGTATAAACAAACTTTTTTATGAGTCAAACAATCACTTTTTAATCAATAGTTTATTAAGAAAAAATGAATGTGATATTTTTATATATGGTTTTAAAGCGGCGATGTGGTTGATAAGACTTAGGAATGATAAAAGTAGGGTTTAGTTTTTGTTAAATAGAGGGTTTAATATTATAAGATATTGATTTTAGATTAATTTGATAGAAATTTAATTAAAAAATAAAGTAAAAAACACAAAAAGAGTTCAAGGCGATAAACCTCAAACTCTTTTTAAATGTTTCAAACGCGGTTTAAGCTGGCAAGGCGGCTTGTAATTTTAGCCATAAAAAACGGCGCTTAAGCAGACTTACTTACCCATTTTTGCATCAGATCAATTTCGGCTTGCTGGGCGCTGATAATGTCTTCAGCCAATTTGCGCATGGCTTCATCTTTACCGTATTTTAGCTGAGTTTCGGCCATCGCTATCGCACCTTTGTGATGTGCAAGCATACCTTTGGCAAATGCCATGTCGGCATCTGCATCAAGTAAGCCTTGCATCATCTCATCATGCACGGCATCCATACCACTGCTATAGGTTTGCTGCATCTCTTGATTATAGTCTTGTTCTGTGTTGTCAGGATGGGCGTTAAGCCACGCTTTTATTTGATCAATTTCGGCTTGTTGGGCGCTCATAACGTCTTTAGCTAATTTACGCATGGTGTCGTCTTTGCCATATTTTAACTGAATCTCTGCCATATCTAGGGCGCCTTCATGATGAGCAAGCATGCCTTTGGCAAAAGTGACATCAGCATCATGGCTTTGTAATGCTTCCATCATATCTTCATGCATGTCATCCATCTCGTCCATGTACTCCTTACCAAACTCAGTAGTGGCGGCAGTACTCATATCATGGCCTTCATGGCTATCTTGCATCTGTAGCTCATGCTCATCACTGTCATGATCAGCATCTGTATGCCCCATTTTTTCATGGTCAGTCATTTCCGTACTCTGAGCGTCATTAGAGTCGGTGTTTTCCTGATTTTTCGGCTGACAAGCCGCCAAGGCCAAAACAGAGGTACACAGGGCAGCTAAAGTCAGTTGTTTGGTTTTTAGCATTTTTTTATTGAATGGGTGTGTTTTGATCGTCATCATCTTTCCTCTTATAATTTCAGTGTACGTATGTACCGACATAGTATATCAAGCTTAAGATTTTACACTGTTGTGATTCATTTGCATGATGTAAGTATGTACACACGCATAAATGTTGTTGTGAGTTTAAAAGTGCTTGGTAAGTGGCACAGTCTGGTTGTTAATTTGAGCGGATTTGGGTAAGGTGGTCAACTGTTAAGCCAACGCAATAAAAGACACTAAGGTGAACTATGTATCAACAGATTATCGAATTTTGTTTTCATGAGGCGGGACTGCAGAAGTTTTTTGAAAAAAGTGACGCTTTTGATGCCGTGTTAGCCGAGCGTTTTAGCGGTACGTTAATTCAGGCAGCAGCTGGCGAGTTATTTGCATGGCGGGCGCATCCTGAGGGACGTCTGGCTGAGATTATCGTACTTGATCAATTCTCCCGCAACATCTACCGCGACACGCCGCAAGCCTTTGCTCAAGACCCCATGGCTTTGGCATTGGCTCAAGAAGCTGTGGCGGCTGGCGTGTTGCAACAGCTACACAGTGTAGAGGCGCGTCACTTATTATTAATGCCTTATATGCACAGTGAGTCGAAGCTTATCCATACGCACACAGATAGATTGTTTAAGCAGCACACAGACGAGGGTGTCTACGGTTTTGAGGTGCGGCACAAAGTCATTATTGATAGATTTGGCCGGTATCCGCATCGTAATAAGATCTTGGGGCGCCCCTCGACCCAAGAGGAGCTTGAGTTTTTGACACAACCGGGCTCTTCATTCTAGGGGAGAGGTGCTTTAAGGAGGCGCTTATTTGGCAGGCATCAGCTCACCGGTAATGACAATAGGAATAGTGGTGCCAAAGATGCCTGGAAAGGCAGTCACCCCATAGTCATGGCGGTTAATGGTGGCAGTGGCCTTAAATTTTAAGGCGCTAGGTTGGCTCTTAGAAAGCGTATAAACATCTGTTAAGTTCACTTTAACGGTCATCGGCTTGGTCTGGCCTAGCGCATTGAAGCTGCCATTGACGTAACCCTCTCGAGGATTGTTAAGCTTTACACTTGAAGAGGTGAACTTTAAGGTGGGGTATTGCTTGGTATTGAGCAGCTCTTTTCTGCGGATAAAATAATCTCTTGGCTTTAAGTCAGTATCCACACTATCGGTATACACTGTAAAGCGTATGACGGTATTTTGTGGTCGGCTCTCATCATAATTAATCACGCCCTCTATCTTATGAAAAGTGCCTTCAATGATAGACTTTTTTAAATAAGGTACTGAGAAACCTACTTTGGTCTTTTGCGGGTTAATTTGCCACTTTTGTGGCGTCGCAGCGGTAGCCAGCAGCGGCAAACTTAAAAGCGCACAAGCAGTAACAACGCTCAGAACAGGGGTGGTGGTGATAGGCATAATAAAATCCATTCGGTCAGAAAAATCTTAGCTGTTAGCACAGATAACTTATTGAGCTAAACAGTCAAAATCAGACATTATACCACGCGGCTTTATTGAGAATAACTTCAAAATTACAAATCTTGTTCGGCCTTAATATGCTATGTTATAATATAACAACACTATGTGTTCATATGGTGTTACCAGTCTAATATTTTACAAAACTGAATGCAAATAGTAATAATTCTTATTTACATTGAAGCGGCTTTGTTATACCATTCTTTTTTGAAATAGCATAGCAACCTACGCAGCATAAGTTTCTGCTTTATAACAATAAAAATAAGCAAACTTATCAAGGTGGCGGTGGTATGTAACATTTTATATAGGATATGACACCCTATAAACAAAGTACAAAACACAATGAAACGTAGCAGCGAAAAAGTTTGTCCATTTTCATTGTCCCATTAGGCACTTGGCATCCACTAATAAATTTCACTTTACTTCTATGAATAATAAAACCAGCTCTAGCCCAGTTAAAGTTAATACTGCCACGATTATTGCTGTGTTGGCGCTGCATATGGGGGTGGCTGCAGCATTAGTGGCATTAGATATGCCAAAACCCATGCCAAAAAAGCCAGAGATTGAAAAGCCGATTGAAATTGAGTTATTAACCTTAGCTGAGCAGCCAGAGCCAGAAGTAGTGGAGGTTGCACCGCAGCCAGTCGTCACCCCGCCACCGCAGCAGCCTGTCTCAAAATCTGAGCCACCAAAGCCTGCCCCGGTAAAAAAAGTTGAGCCCAAACCTGAGCCAGCCAAAGTTACCAAGCCCGAACCAAAGCCTGAGCCAAAACCTGTCGAAAAGATTAAAACGCAGCCTGAGCCAAAACCTGAACCAAAACCTGAGCCAAAAATAGAAAAGACCCCCATCGTTAAGCCTGATTCTAAGCCAGTCATTGATAACACTGAGCAGCAACGTCTTATTGACAAGGCCGCTGCTGAAAAGGCTGCCACTGAAAGGGCTGCCGCTGAAAAGGCCGCTGCTGAAAAGGCTGCCGCTGAAAAGGCCGCTGCTGAAAGGGCTGCCGCTGAAAGAGCTGCTGCTGAAAGGGCTGCCGCTGAAAGGGCTGCCGCTGAAAGGGCTGCCGCTGAAAGGGCTGCCGCTGAAAGGGCTGCTGCTGAAAAGGCTGCTGCTGAAAAGGCGGCTGCTGAAAGGGCGGCTGCTGAAAAGGCTGCTGCTGAAAGGGCTGCTGCTGAAAAGGCGGCTGCCGCTGCCAGTAATACTCCGCAGAACTTCTCTGCCAATCAGGCCAGCTGGAGAAGCAAACCAAACTTTTCTATTCCGCCTGCGGTAGTTAGAAAGCTAAATCCAGGAGACAGACTGCGGGTTATGGTCAGATTAACAGTAGATAAGAGCGGCACGGTAACAAGCGCCACCTTAGCCAAGTCTTCAGGCAACACCGCACTAGATAATTACACCGTCAATACCGCAAAAAAAGGTAAATTTAATCCTTTCACTAAAGGCGGTCAGCCTGTGGTCGGGGTGGTGACACTGCCCATAGATTATCAGGTTAACTAGTCCGGATTTGTGTCCTTAGGGGTACATTCTTAGGGGTACACATTATGGCTATGGCTGTTAGAGCCAATAGTTGACATGAGATTTACCCACTAAAGGCGTTAGAAAGATTGCTATCTTAGTAGGCGGTTTTAAATTAAATAATTTTAGATTTAGTTCTAGATTCAATGAATTGATTGAAAGTTAATTTTTTCCCATTTTGTAAGGACTCCCCATGGATTTTGCAGCATATTGGCAATATACCGACATTGTTACTAAGTTTTTGTTCTTTAGCTTGCTAGGCTTATCAATAGCCTCGTGGATTGCAGGCATTTTGCGCCTTTACCAAAGTAGCCAGCTGAAAAGCACAGTGGCCGCAGATTTGACGCAAGCGGTCAGTGCAGAGTCAAAAAACTTGTCAGCACTTGGTAGCTCAGAGCGCAAAACTGTGGTTGAGCAGGTGTTGATGAAAGAGATTGGCCGCTATCGTTATTCGGGTGAAAAGGGTCTGGCTATACTGGGTACCACAGCCGCCATTGCTCCTTTTATTGGGTTGTTCGGGACGGTGTGGGGTATCTTCCATGCTTTACATAGCATTGGTGAGTCAGGTCAAGCCGGTCTTAGTCAAGTGGCAGGTCCTGTAGGTGAGGCACTCATCATGACAGGTCTGGGTCTGGCTGTGGCCATTCCTGCAGTTATTTTTTATAACATCGCCATTCGTATTAATCGCCGCACCTTATTTATTGCCAATGACACCGCTTATGGTCTACTCGGTGACACAGCTAAGCCTATGAATAGCAGCGCCGCTGCTCAGGTAGCGCTAAAGACACAGGCTCAAAGCAGTAAAGATGGCGATTATGCCTCGTTAAATACATCCACTGCCAACACTCACTAGACACGAGCAGTAATCGGTAGGCCAACCAGATAGGAGCGTTATATGGCTTTTCAGTTAGGTGATGACGATATGCAATCTATGAATGAGATTAACCTCATTCCTTTGATTGATATCATGTTGGTATTAATGATTATTTTCTTAGTAACGGCCACCGTGCTAAACCCTACGGTGCCTTTAGACTTGCCAAAGACCAGTGCTAGTGTGCAGCAAACTCCACCAAAAGTGGTGCAAATTAGCATCGATAAAGATGCGGGTGTGTACTGGGACGATCAGCCCATAACTTTGACACAGCTAGAGAGCCGCTTGGCAAGCGAATCACAACAACAGCCGCAGCCGTCTATCCGCTTAAGCGCCGATAAAGATGCGCGCTATGAGACTGTGGCACAAGTATTGGCTCTGGCAAGTCAAGCTCAAATGGATAAGATCGCTTTTGTCAGTCAATAGTCTCAAGATATAAGAGGTTTAAATAGCGGGTTATCGCTATACAGTAGTGACCCGCAGTAAATAGCAACTTTTGTGTTATCTGACCCTAGTAGGCTTCGGCTTAGTAGGGTTATTTTATGCCTGATTTTTGGCAGTAGGTACTAAGAAACTAACCTTTAAGCGTGTTCAGACAATGACTTTATAGCGCCCAGGGACCGGTCTTGGGCATTCATACACCACGGAATTAGATTATTTATGGCAATAAAAATACGTCAAGCTTGTCTTTGGGTTCATCGTTATAGTGGGCTTGTGATGGCCGCTTTCTTATTTATGGCAGGCATTACCGGCGCGTTGCTGGCTTTTCATCAAGAGCTTGATGATGTATTTAATCACAAATTAGCTTATGTGGACGTTGAGCCGCGTCCGCAGCTGCCCATAGCGACTTTGCATGATAAAGTGATTGAGGCTTATCCTGAATATAAGTTCTCTAGTATGCCGGTGATGCTTGAGCCTAATAAGTCAGCAGTGTTCGTGGTAGATAGAGCACGGGGCAAACGCCAGAAAAACAAAAATACGGCGCCCTTTCAAGAGGTCTACGTCAATCCGTATACTGCAGAAATCATCGGCAGTCGTGACAAGGAAGCTTGGGCGTTCAATAACACCATGTGGAAGGTGTTTTGGTTACATCGTGAGCTTTTAATGGGCAAGGTGGGCAACTTAATTTTGGGCATAGTGGCATTGCTGTGGACCATTAACTGCTTTATTGGTATTTACTTGACCTTGCCTCGCGCGACTCAATCTAAAGCGAAAGCCAATCTTAGTAAGAGCGCCGTGCGTAGTCATAACAGAGCCTCTTGGTTTAAGCGCTGGTTGCCTGCTTGGAAAATCCGCCGAAAATCTAATTTTTTTAAGTTTAATTATGATGTGCACCAAGCCTTTGGGTTGTGGCTTTGGGTGATGCTGTTCGTCATTGCTTGGTCGAGCGTTGGCTTTAACTTAAGATCCGTCTATCAGCCCGTTATGCAGGCAGTGGTAGGTTTACAGCCTTTTGAAAAAGGGGGGAGACATAAGCCTGATACAAAGTCTGATACAGAGTCTGATAATCAGGCAGTAGCTAAAGCTCATGATGTGACGCTTAAAATCACCAAAGCTCAAAGTATCGAGTATCTATCTGCTCAAGCACAGAAGGTCAGTTTAGAGCACGGCTTAAAAGTTGAGAAAATATTGGGTCTGCGCTGGGTAGATGAGGATAAACAGTGGCAGATGCGCTTTAAGACCAATAAAGATATCGGTAATAAAGGCGGGGTGTCTTCATTAAATATAGATGCGGTGACAGGACAGGTGGTCAAAATTAACTTAGGTCACCAAAGCCCTACGGGTAATAAAATAAATGAATGGCTCAACAGTCTGCATATGGGCCATATCGGAGGCGATGTGGTACATAGGATTTATCAAGTGTTTTTGGCGCTGATAGGTATAGCGGTATCTGCATTATCATTTACTGGGGTTTATCTGTGGTGGCGCGGCAACAGAGCGCGCAAAACCAAAGCCATGCGCGGTATGTAACCGATCGGTTAGGAGACAAACAGTCGGCCGTTTGGGGTGTCGTAAGTTTCAATTGGCGTCTGATACACCCCGCTTAGACGCTCTTGCGTCATAACGTGCTCAGGTGAGCCATGAGCCACGACGGCACTTTTATCCATTAATACCACATGATCACTATAACGGTAAGCTAGGGTTAAGTCGTGTAGCACCACAAGCAATGTCTTGTGTGCGGTGCTTACGAGCTCTTTAAGATATTGTAATAAGAAGCGTTGATGACGAATGTCTAAATGATTGGTCGGCTCATCGAGCAGCAAGATTTGAGTGTCTTGCATCAAAGCGCGTACCACCGCCAAGCGCTGTTTTTCACCACCGGATAAGCCGGACACGCGTCTGTCTTGCAAATGTATGAGCTCAAACTGATGTAGCAGCTCACGAGCCTTTGTGGTTTGTGCCACGTTTGGGGTTTGATACCACGCAAGCTGCGGGGAGACCCCAAGTAAAGCATACTGCAAAACATTTAAGGGCAGTTCAAACTGCTCATGCTGTCCCACCCACGCAATCTTACCTTGACTAATAAGCGAGTGCGGTGTGTTGCGATGGGGGCTGCCATCAGTGTTAGCCATCACGTAATTGATAGTACCTGTGGTCTTGAGTCTGGTGTGCCCAGTACAATTTAATAAGCTATGTAGCAACGTGCTTTTACCGGCGCCATTGGGACCAATAAATGTGGTCAGCTGTTTCGCGTATAGCTGTAGATGCGGTACATCCAGCAGCTTTTTTTGACCGGCACATACTTGTAAGTTATGGATATGACATAGCTCAGTGGCTTGTGAGCTTTTGGGAGCTAAAGGTGAGGACATTGCGGAGCGCTCTAAGCAAGAAGTGGCCAAGTCTGCGGTCATAACGTACCTATTATTAAAGAAGATAATGGGTTAAAAGTAGGGGGCTTCAGAGAAAAGAGTGCATAATAACTAAGCACAAAAAAACCCGCGGCCCGCCATAAAAAAGACGAGAGCAGCGCTAGCCAGTACAAAAAACTCACTTGGTCAGCTACGGGTGCTGCGAATAAATAACCAAATAAAAAATGGGCCGCCGATTAAGGCCAAAACGATGCCAATGGGCACATCCACGGGGTAGGCCACATGGCGCGCCAGACTGTCTATGACCAATAAAAACAAGGCCCCAAACCAGCCGGACCAAAACATAATGCGCATTCGACCACCGCCAAACAATAGGCTGAGTAAATTGGGAATCATCATTCCAATAAATCCAATCACCCCAGACATAGATACCGCTGCCCCAGTCAGTAGGGCGCACGCAATGATGACCAGTGCCCGAACCTGACCGACTTTTATACCCAAAGACAGTGCGGTGGTTTCCCCCAGCATTAGCCCATCCAATTGCCGTCCGAATGGTAAAATAATGGCCAATCCCAAAGCAATGCTTATCAAGGCATAGCGCAGTGGTACAAAGCCTGCCTCAGCCATACTACCTGCCAGCCAATTGGTGGCACTGCGCAGCACCATGTCATTGGACAAAAACAAAATTAAACTCACCAAAGCGCCACAAAAGGCGCTGATCACAAAGCCTAAGATAAGCAGCCCCATCTGACCACCACCCAAAAATCGGTGACAACCCAGCACCAACAGACATACCACTAAGCTGCCTATGAAGGCGGCCAGTGGCACCCCAATGCCAGAGATGCCCAGAGCCAGTATCAATACCACCCCTAAGGCTGCACCACCAGAGGTACCAATTAAGCTCGGATCGGCCAATGGATTTTCGAATAAAGCTTGTAGTGCAGCGCCACTCACTGACAGGGCTAAGCCCACCAATAAGGCGGTGACTACCCGAGGATAGCGCAGCTGCCATAAGGTGGCATCAAGTTGTGAGGGGCTAGACCATTGACCAAATCCCACGCCCAAGCTCAACCAAATCAATAGGGCAGATACCAAGATAGCAGCGCCATAGCTGATTACGGTTGTAGACAAGAATCGCTTATCTGGGTGCACAAAATTGGACATAATAGATCTCAGTCAAGTTGCTAATTGGCCAGCTTATGTAGCTTATCGACTACTTGAGGTGAGGCGAGTCCGTAGCGTAAGAACTCATCGGCATCCCAAAAGTAGATGTGGTTATTTTTGGCCGCGGGGCTATTGGCCACCTCTGGGCGCTGCCGGAAGCTGGCAATGGAGCCAATGACCGGTTTGTTGTGGTCAGCAATGATAATCACATCAGGCTTAGCTGCCATCCAGCCTTCGCGTGATAAGGGTTTAAGTCCTGAGACATTGGCAGCATTTATCCCACCTGCACGTTTGATCAGCTCATCACCCACAGTACCTGCACCAGCCACAATACGTCCATCATAGCTTAGCAAGTAGCGGGTTTTGGTCGCAGGTTTTGGTGCCATTTTTTGGCTCCAATTGGTCGCCAAACGGTTGGCTTGTGTGCTGCGCTCCAAGTAGCTGCCAATTTGTCTAATACTGTTGGTGTAGCTGGTGATATCTTCTTTTGGTGCCACATTGACCGCTTTGACGTTTAAGCGGTTAAGACGCTGATAAATGCTGGCTGGCTGAGCCATATAACTGCCCAATACCAAGTCAGGCTTGAGCGCCATTATTGGCTCAGCTGTGATGTTGCGGTGGTTGCCGACACTGGCTGCTTTGGCCAAGCGCGGGCTGGTATTAAATTGGTCTTTACCCACTACCTTATTGGCACTGCCCAAAGCGACCACAATATCGGCCACATCAGGGGTAAGCACCACAACGCGCTCGTAAGCCTGTGCCGAAAGACAGGTTAGGGGCAATAATGTGCCAAAAGCGAGGGTATTAAAAAAAAGCTTAGGTCGCATAAAAACATCCTATATAAAGGCCTAGCACAGTGTGGCGCTAGACTATGACTGCTGATATAAAAGGCTATTTGGTAAGCTCAGTGGCGGGTGACTCGATAAGTAGATGCTGCTCAACTAAAGAGGCAGTAAGCTTGCGCCAATAGTCTTTTTCAGGTTCACCCTCTTGACGTTGACCGAAGAAGGTCACGATGGTATTGCCGTAGGCATCGAAGCCTTCAATGCAGGTGACTGTACCGTCCTTGGTCGGTCTTTTTACGCACCATACTTGTGCCAGCGCCTCATCGTTAAGATGTAAGGTAAAGTCAGTGTGCTTTTTATCTAAGATGTTAATCCAGCTGCCCATGCGTTTTACTTGATGTACCACACCAGTTTGGATTTGGACCACGCCGCTGTTACCCACAAAGGTCATGATGGGCTCAGCTTGCTGCTGTGCTAGGGTGAGCAGGCTCTCTATCGCCTTTGGGTCAAGCTGATAGGTGGTGTTCTCAGGTGCTTGTAGGTAGCTACTGGCACGGTCGATACCGAGTTTTTTCAACAAGATATAAAACTGATGGATGTCGGTTAATCCCAGCCATTTTTGCTGCAATTTGGCTTTATCGTCATCATTTAAGGCGTGGTACTGCCAAGGCTCATTAACCGCTGCAGGCTTCAAGTTAACAATCACATTTTGAGGATTGGCTTCAGCTTGAGCGGTATGCTGTGCGATCAGCTCAAACCACTGCGTGATGGCAGCAGGACTGTAATCTCGCAAGAATACTTTGGCAATGGCCGCACCGCTCTCATCAAAAAACTGGATGCTCAAGGAGCCAGGAGAGTTCTCATCCGCCTTCGAATCATCTGTAAAGGCAAGCATGTGCTGCCACTTATGGACAAAAAATCTTAAGTCCAGCCCGCCCACATCAATAGCAAGCCCTGTGTGGCCACTGAGCTTTAGGTTCTTTAGTTGTCCGGTTTTTTCGTGTACCGCAAGCTCATTTCTTACAATACTCTCAAGCTTTTCAAATCCGGTCAGTGCCTGTAGTACGTCAGTGCACTGGGTGCCCATATATTGGCTATAAGGCGAGGCCAATAACAGCTCAAGCTCACTGACCTTTAACTCTTTTGCCGCTTCTAAAGGGAACCACAGCTTGCGTTGGGCCTTTTGATCTACATAGCGATTCCATAGGGCTGTGTCTTTTTGTACTGAGGTATTGTTAGCAAGTTGGCTATCAGAGGGGGCGGGGGTGTCTGCGCTGGCTAGGGTGCTCATAGTGATCCTTATTGGGTTAGCAGATAAATAACATATTAATGAGCCATAAAAATGGCAAATGGCTATTGATTCAAAACAGTTTTTTGTATAACGGCAACATGACCGTAAGGCCAGTTGTTTTAGGGTGAAGAGTATAACCATCAATTATTAATATGTAAATGATAATTGTTATCAATAGGTATTGATTATCATTTACGATTAATATACAGTACGCTACAAATACAGACAAGAGTGAAAGCTGTTTTTCTTTTTGACACAAACTAACTGATAAGGTTTGCTATGACCCAAACGTTTTACGCCACTCACCCCCTAAAGCAAGCTATTTTATTAGCCTTAACGGGTTTATGCGCTGGATATGCCATTAGTGCTCAAGCACAAAATCATACAATTAATGATACCCAAGCAATTAATGACAACACGGACACTCAAAATGCTGCGCTGCAGCATACAAAGTTTGATCCTATTGTTGTGACTGCCACGCGAAGCAATAAGTATTTAAGTGAGACGCCGATACCAGTACAGGTGCTGGATAAAAATAAATTAAAACAAAACCATGCCCAGACCTTAAAGCAAGCACTAGAGCTGCTGCCCAATGTGTATTTGGCCCAGCTGCGCGGCAAAACTGGCTATGAGGTCAGAATGCAGGGCTTATCAGGCGATCAAGTACTGGTACTTATCGATGGTCTGCCAGTATCGGCCAGCACCAGCTCAAGCTTCAATATCGCTCAATACCTCAATACTCAAGTAGAGCAAATCGAGGTCATTCAAGGGGCTGCTTCTGCACAATATGGTAGCTCAGCGATGGGCGGTGTCATCAATATCATTACTAAGCCCATCAGTGACACCCATGCCTCTATTACCGCAGAGCTTGGTACCAATACCTCACAAAACCCTTCAGACAAAAAATTTGATAACAACTATAGCTTCGTAGAGGGCAGTGTCGAGGGTGCTTTATCAGATGACAAGCGTCTAAAAGCGCGCTTATCGGGGGCTTATCGTGATGATAAGGGGCTTAGCGTAGATAATGAGGCTTGGCCTCGTCTAAAAGATGCCACCGAACAAAAACAGGTGCAGGCCAAAATCAGCTTTACTCCTGATATCAATGAAGTGGATACAGCCAACCCCAATAGCCGATACTGGCTAGAGGCGGGATATTATGAAGAAGAGGACAGCAGTCGCTTCAATTATGTTGCCCGTAATGGCGCGGTACAGGCGCAGCAGCGAGATGAGGATATTAAGCGAAAAAGAGTCAGTGCCGGCGGTGAGACTAAGATTTTTGCAGGCAATGCAGAGGGGTACAAGCTATCAGGCTCAGCACTGTATGAGAACTATGACAGTCAGTCGCACAATACGGCCAGTGGCAAAGTCAGTGATGTGCGTGACTTTGATTTAACGACCAATTTAGCACAGCTACAGCTAGATTTTCCGCTTATTTATAGTGGAGAGAACCAGTGGCATGCGCCGCAATTGGGTTTGAAGTATCAAAAAGATAAGCTCGATCAAAAAATAGATGGCGTGTCAGAGTTTATCACCGATAAAGTCGATCGTGATGTACTTGAGACTTATTTTCAAGATGATTGGGCATTAAGTGACAATACTGAGCTGGTGGCGGGCGTGCGCTATCAAGATGACAGTGACTTTGGCAGTCATTTTGCGCCAAAACTTGCCTTAAAACACGACTATTATGATGCCAATAATCGCAAGCATGTGTTTCGTGCTAGTGTCGGTCAAGGCTACCGAGTACCCAATTTAAAAGAGCGATACTATCTATTTGACCACAGCAGGTATGGCTATAAAGTCATGGGCAGCCCTGATTTGAAGCCTGAAGAGTCGATAAGTTATCAGCTGGGCTATCAGACTCAGCTAAACGATAAAGTCGGCGTGAGTGTTAACGGCTTTTATAACGATGTCAAAAACCTGATCCAAACCGATAATAACCATCCGGTAATGGACGGTGGCATAAAGGTATTTAGCTATGACAACGTCGATAAGGCCGAGACCTATGGCGGAGATATAGGGGTCGATTGGCAGCTAAATGATAAAGCGATGCTCAATTTGGGTTATGGCTATTTGCACACCAAAAACAAAACCACAGGTGGCGACCTTACCTATAGTCCTGA
Organism: Psychrobacter raelei; assembly: GCF_022631235.3. Taxonomy (NCBI): domain Bacteria; kingdom Pseudomonadati; phylum Pseudomonadota; class Gammaproteobacteria; order Moraxellales; family Moraxellaceae; genus Psychrobacter; species Psychrobacter raelei. The sequence continues at coordinate 1,865,052 of NZ_CP093310.2, read as the reverse complement.
GCATAAGGTAACCGCCAATGTACAGTATCAAGTGACCGATAAACTGCAATTTATACAACAAGTACGGTATGAGTCCAAACAGTTAACCGATACCGCTGCCAGTAGCTATTCACCTCACTGGTGGGGGCTTGATAGCCGTTTTAACTACACGGCCAGTCCGAATTTAGATCTATATATGGCAATCAATAACTTACTTGATGAGCAGCGCAGTGCCAGTGATGCCAACGATCAACGGCCTATTGATAACCGTCAGTGGTTAGTGGGTGCCAGTTATCACTGGTAGTAGAGTCGCTGCGCACCCGCGGCTTACGGCTTTATCATTTATATACTACACTGAGGTTGTATGAGATTAACATTCAATAAAAAGCGCTTAACAATGAGCGTACAGCTACTGTTGATGGCTGGCATCAGTCACTATGCGCAGGCGGCGGCAGTTGAAGCGGTCACCAGCTCGACAGAACACGCTACTGATTCACAGCCCACCGCGACATTTGACGCCATCAACGTGTATGCAAATAGCTATCGCACCACGGGCACCAAAACCAATCTGAATCCGCAAGATTCGCCGATGAGTTATGAGCGTATTGACCAACAAGTCTTACAAAGTCGTCAGGCCGATAGCGTCAATGCCGCGTTGCGTTATGATCCCAGCATCACCAGTGAAAGCCGAGGCACAACCACGTTATTTGATGAATACAATATTCGTGGTTTTAAAACCTATTCTAATTTTTATGATGGCATGCGATTGGCTTATGATGGCTTTTGGAACCTGACGCCTCAGGTAGATGTCTATGCAACTGAAGCGGTAGAAGTCGTCAAAGGGCCTGCTTCTTCATTGTATGGGTATGCTTCACCAGGGGGCTTAGTCAATCAAATTGCAAAAACGCCCAGTAGCCAAGAGGCACATGAACTAAAAATTAGAGTCGGCAATCAAGACCTAAAAGAGGTGGCCACAGACCATACAGGCGCTGTTACAGATACCTTAAATTACCGGCTGGTAGCTTTGGCCAGAAAAAAAGAGGGTCAAATGCAGACCACTAAAGAGGAGCGGATTATGATAAATCCCTCTTTGCAGTGGCAGCCCAATGATAAGGTAAGTGTGATTGCCAATATGTTTTATCAAGATGACCCCCACATGCTACCTTCAACGCCGCTGCACTCAGTAGGCACGTTGTATAATTCTAGCTATGGCAAGCTTGATAGTGATGCGTATGCAGGAGATGTATGGGCTAATTATCGTAAAAAAGTATGGATGCCAAGTCTGACCACCAACTGGGATATCAAGGACAACCTGCAATTTAAGAATGTGATTCGTTATACCGATGCGAAGGGTAAGCAGCGTAATATCTACAATCGGGGGCTGGTAGAAGATACCGATAACCTGTTGATCCGCGCCGCTTATACCACAGATGAGGAGATGACCAATTTTACCACCGACAATCAGTTGGCCTATCAGTTTAATAGCGGTGATGTAAGCCATAATCTACTATTGGGGGCAGAGTACCAAACCACCGATAGTAAGGCTCTGTATAAAGATGCAGGTGCTGCAGGAACACCGCTACTTGATATGAGTCATCCAGACTATCATCTTGTCAATCCCGAGACACTGCCTTTAGATAACTATATTGAAACGGCTGATATCAAGCAAAAGCAGCTGGGTCTTTATTTACAAGATGAGATACAGTGGAAGGATTTGACTGTGGTGGCAGGCCTGCGCCATGATGACTTTGACAGTAACAATCATAAAGTGGCCGCTGGTGTGGCATCAACGGTCAACAATAAAGCCAAAAAAACCAGTGGTCGTCTTGCGGCAATTTATAATTTGGACAATGGTTTTTCTCCTTATTTAAGTTACTCCGAATCTTTTGAGCCTGTGGTGGGCAGCAACTTCATTACAGGAGAGGCCTTTGAGCCTACTACCGCGGATCAAATTGAAATAGGTGTTAAATATTTATCTGCCGATTCGAAGACCAAAGCCACCTTGGCCGCCTATGACATTACCAAAAACAATGTGGTAGTCAGCGACTACGTTAATTATCGCAATCAGACCCAAACTGGTGAAATTACATCCAAAGGTTTTGAGGTATCTGGCAGCCGCAAGGTTAATGACTGGATGGATTTATCAGTAGGGTATGGCTTTACCGATGCCGAAATCAGCGAAGATGACATCAATCCTCAATATGTGGGCAATACGCCAGAGCAGGTGGCCAAACATAAAGCCACGTTGTGGTCGACTTTTTATCCTACCGATAAGATAATGCTCAACACCGGCGTACGCTATCAACAAGGCATGCAAGTCGATAGAGAAAACAGTGATGAGTTGCCCAGTGTGACACTGGTGGATATCGGAGGGTCATATCAATTAAATGACAGATGGCGCATAGAGGCAAATATCAGTAACTTATTTGACAAGACCTATGTGGGCAGCTGTTATGATAAGGCAAACTGCTGGATGGGGCCTGAGCGTCAAATGAGCCTAAGTGCTACTGCCAAGTTCTAATACAATCGGTATGGCACCTGATGAGCATCAAAAAAGCTGCGGTTATTCTACATAGCCGCAGCTTTTGTGTTTATCGTCATGAGAAAACAACCTGTATCAAACAGATATTATTTGTTTGGTGATTGTTAGTCTTGACGCCAATAGCCTTTGACTATCATAGCTGAGCGATCTAAGTTTAGTGTTGGTTTTAATAAGGCTCTTAATGCCTTGCTGGTAGAAGTCTCTAGGGCACCCCAAACTTTCTGTATATGAATCGGATTGCTCTTTAGATGCTGAGTTAAGGTATGCGCAATCAGCTCAGCTAAAGGCGCGCCTTGAGCCAAATCAGCATTCATTACAGGCAATACAGTCAAGGCATCATCTATTAGCGGATTGGCTTGTCTGTCTTGTAAGTAGGCCTGGTCAGCGGCTTTTTGAGTGATATAAATGATAAGGGGGGCGATAGGGTTCTGCCATAGCTCAAGCAGTCTTGCCACCGTCGGTATCGAGGTCTCATCTGCTATCAATAAGCTTTGCCCTTGCTGTAAATGGGCGATGTTCTCCGGTACTTCTCGCTTGGTTTTGACCGTATCTTCAGGTGTTAATGCAGCTAGCCACTGAGCGCCCAATGTCTCTCCGTGCAAAAACACATCAACCCAAGCTTCCTCATCCCCTGTTGTTGGGTTTGTAGACACCTTGCGCAGGGTGTAGTAACGATGCGTACGCTGGGCGGCGGCGGTATCGCTATTAGAAGCGGTCTGTAACGATAGGTTGTGGCTTAAATCAAATAAATACGCATACCCTGCTTCAGAGACAGGAAAGCAGCTGTTATCAGAGGCGGCGGCAGGCGCGCTTAGTAGCAAGCGATACATATTATCGGTAACAGCAAAACCTGATTTTACCTGAAACAATTTTTCTGCAAGTATGATGGTCTTTTTTCGAAGCTTTTTATCCGCTTGTTGCTTTAACGCAATGTACTGATACTGTAGCTCATTTAAATGCGCAATGACCTCAGGAAAAGCAATAAAGTAGTGAGTATCGCTTTGGGGGGCATCACTTGCTAAGCTTGGTAGGGCTGAGACTTGAAGGCCAATACCTTGGGCATAAATATCAACTAACCTAACGTCATGTTGCTTAGGGGAGAGGTCGGTCAGCGGCGTGAACGCTTTGATAAATCCAACCAGCTCGCTGAAGTGCTCCTCATTGATATGGTCGATGATACGCTGTTTTTCTTCCCCCTCAAGTGCCGTATATTTTAAATCGTTGGGGGTTAAGTCAGGTTCAGGCATTAAAACAGCAGCCATAAGTCACTCCAATATTTGCTAAACTCACATAAATAATATCTAATGATAATAGTTTTCATTATTATTTGCGAGCAAAATTCAGCTTAATTTTTAGTGCCATTTTTAGTATCAGTACAAGAGCAAGCACCGAGACAAATTTGCCGCTCTTTTACAACATAGAGATGGCATCGGTGCTGGCCTGCTTTCTTTGTTCTGGGTCAAGCTCCACAAGCTTGCCTTGTTTCATAAGTAGTAGGCGGTCGGCATGCTCAAAGTAGCTGTCGTCATGACTGATAATAAATAACGTTTTACCCAAAGCTTTTAGCTCAGGAATTAAGTGTTGATAAAACACTCTGCGAAAGGCTGGGTCTTGATCGGCGGCCCACTCATCGAGTAGCAAAATGTCTTTTTGTTCAGCCACGGTGGTTAGCATGGCCAGACGCTTACGCTGGCCTTGCGACAGCTTATCTGTTGAGAGCTTATCGCCATCGATACTGACTTTGTTTTGTAGTTGCAAGCGGTGCTGCCAGTGCTGTACCAAGTCCATGTCTACGGCGTTGCCGTCTTTGCCAATCAGCTGTTTGAAGATATGCTGATCACTAAAGATGGCTGAAAAAAGCTGGCGATATTGAGCACGGTTGGCCTCGGTGATTAAGCGGCCATCAAGAGTCATTTCGCCACTTGTCGGAGCGAAGATGCCCGTAAGTACTTTGGCCAGTGTGGATTTGCCACTGCCGTTTGAGCCTATCAAAAACACCACATCGCCTTTGTTTAAGGTCAAATTTACCTGCTTTAAAATCAAATCTTGGCTTGAGTACTGATAATCTATATTGCGCAGGGTTAGGGTCTGCCAAGCTTTATTGGCTGTGGGGCTGATAAATTCAGGCTGATATTCAGCCAGTTGTAAAGATTGGATTTTATCAAGCGCCACTTGCGCCGTCTGTAGGGTGGGGTAGGCGCCGACCGCATGCAGAATCGGCGACTGCATAAACAGCAAGGTCAATGCAAAGGTGGTGGCCACCCCAAGCGATAAACCAAGGTAGCTGGCCACAGCGAAGATAACCCCAATGGCTGCAAACATCATGATATTTGACCAATTCACGGCAGATAAATGATAAGTATCGGCCTTGATAATGGTTTTTTTGTAGGCCTTAGCATGGCCAACAAGGTCTTGCGTGTATAACTGCTTGGCGCGCTGCTGGTTGAGCGCCAGCTCCTTGCGCCCTTCAATAACGGACTGATAATCTTGATAAAGCGCGTCATTAATATCGCGAATGTGGGTGAGGTTTTGGTAGACATGTTTTACCAATAAAGTGCTTATCCATATGGTCAAAGCAATCCACAGCATAATAATCAGCAATAAGGGCCAAGACAGACTGCCCAGATATAAAGACACGGCCACTGCCAAAATAATACCCTGTACCAGCTCCGGCATTCTGACAAAGGCTGTGGTTAGGGCTTGGATATCAGTCGATAAGCTGGCCATGAGCCGGGCACTGCCTAAGTTATCTACCTGTGCTACGGGTGTGTCTAAAATTTGCTTAACCAGCTGAGTACGCAACTGATAAACAAACTGATGACCCAAGCAGGTTAGGGCGTATTGCGACGCAAAAGAGGTCAGCAGTAGCAGCAGTACCATGGCCAAAAATTGAGCGAAGCTTTGCCAAGATAATGCCTCAAAAATCTGACCACTTAAAAAGGTGTGATTGATATAAGCAATGATGCCCACACTGACCGCTGCATTTATAAGATTGAGGACAATGACTTTAACAAAACCCAAGCGATATTGAGTCCAGATAAGGGTATACAGGGAGGAGGTGGGCGGTGGTGAGATAGCAGACATAGTAACTCGATAAGTAACTTGTGGGTAACAGAAGGAGGCATAACGCCTATTTAGGCTAGGCATGGGCTTTGTGGTAACAACAGCCCTATATAATCAATACCTATATAATGAATAAAAGGGAGTAGGCGTGACCTAATCCCTTTTATGAAGTGCTCAGTGCGCCGCCTGACACATAAGTCTGGTGCTCATGTGTCTATGGTAGGGCAGCGACCACTAGAAATCAAAAGTCGCTGACACTTTAACTGCGGTAGGCTCGTTAGCACTAAGATAACCCATTTCACTACCTGCATATTTCCCTACCGACCAGTAATCTTCACCCGTCACATTGCTCACCACACCTTTTAATGTCATATCTTGCTTGCCTAACTTAGTGCGGTAGCGGGCACCTAAGTCTAAGGTGGTGTAGCTATCAACTTTTAGGGTGTTGGCCGCATCGGCATAACGGCTGCCGGTATGAATCACATCACCAGTTAAAGTTAAGCCGGAGACAGAGGCAACATCATATTCTAAATTGAAGTTACTTTGAAGCTTAGGAATACCAATCACGCGTTTACCATCGAATACTTGTGAGCCGGTATCAGTCTGTTTAGCGTCTAAGTAGCTCACCCCCGCGTTAAAGCGTAAGTTCTCAGCTGGGCTACCAAACACAGTAAGCTCAACACCTTGATGGCGGTTTTCACCCGCTTCTACAAAGGTATTGGCATCATTCACGTAAGCACGCGGCTGCGTCGTGTGATATATCGCAAGGCTACTGCCCACGGTACCGTTGTCATACTTTAAACCAATCTCAGATTGCTTGGACACATAAGGTGATAAGGCTTCACCAGCATTTGTCACTGGTTTATTTGCTGATTCAGCAGGCGCAGTCTCACCTTTACTTAAGCTTTCGATATAGTTGCCATACACCGACCAGTCTTTATTGGGCTGATAGACTAAGCCAACGCTTGGGGTCCATTCACTGTCATCATAATCTGAAGTTTTGACTTGAGTACTATAGTCATAGCTGCGGGTTTCGATGTTTTGATGGCGCACGCCCAAGGTAGCTTTTAATTTATCATCCATCAAGCTAATGGTGTCTGCTAGCGCCACGCTGGTGAACTGGGTCTCAGAAGCAAGCCTTGGATCACTTAAGTTACCGCCATAGACAGTAGTATCAGTCCAACTATTATCTTTATGAGCGGTCGGACGATACAAGTTGGTGGGCAGTTGATTGCCATAATCAAAGGCATAAGCCCCTTTTTCTTCTTTATCACCGGTCGCTGTAAAACCACCCACTTCAGGGGGTGGATATAAGGCGACACACACTGTCGTGATCAGTACTTAAAGTATTGCAAGTTAAAATTAACCTCGCCATACTAACCCTATGAAAACCCTCAAGCTACGCATCAAAGACAAACATGCAAACCAGCTAAACAAACTAGCTGGGAGTGTTAACTATGCGTGGAACTATGTTAATGCGTTAAGCTTTGAGCATTTAAGACGCACAGGTAAGTACTTTTGGGCCTATGATTTAAGCCAATACACCAAAGGCAGTGGTGAGTATTTAGGCTTGCACTCGCAAACCTTACAAGCTATCAATGAAACTCACGCCAAATCTCGTAAACAGTTTAAAAAAGCCAAACTCAATTGGCGAACCAACCGACCCGATGCCAAACGCAAATCGCTTGGTTGGATACCCTTTAAAAAATCAGCCATCAAGTATCTACATACCAGACAAACAGGTAAAAAAGCACTGAAATCAACCATACAGCTATCGCTCTGTAAAGGTCAAAAGCTTATCATAGACGTATTCGATAGCTATAATCTAAGCCTATATCAAATCAACACGCTTGAGATAGTGCAAGACAGCCGTAATCGTTGGTATGCCTGTATTACCGTCAAAGATTTTCCTAGACAAGCAAGTGGCAAAGGCAGCGTTGGTATTGACTTAGGCTTAAAGGAATCTGCTACCACATCAAACGGTGATAAGCTGACAACTAAACAAACGCAAAAGTGGGCGAATAAATTAGCAGTAGCCCAGGGTGCAAACAATAAAAGCCGGGTAAAGGCAATCCATGCCAAGATCAAAAACTCAAGATTAGATGCCATACACAAATTCACCACCCAATTAGTTAAGGATAATGCCTTGATTGTGGTTGGTGATGTTAAATCACGCTCATTTACCAATTCGATGACCAAACTGGCTAAATCGACATACGATGCAGGATGGTTTGAACTCAAAAGACAACTGGAATACAAATGCAAGCATGCAGGTTGTCAGTTTGAGATGGTAAATGAGAGTTACACTACCCAGACCTGCTCGTGCTGCCTTAAAATAAGCGGTAGTAGTCCAAAAGGTAGAGCAGGTCTTGGAATAAGAGGATGGAGGTGTGCTGAGTGTGGCACATGGCATGATAGAGATATCAATGCTGCTAAGAACATCCTTGCGGTCGGGCTTGACCGTCTAGTTGTAGGAATCCCCTCGGTTTAGCGAGGGGAGGAAGTCAAATACTCATTGGTATAAGCGGTGGTCGAAAAAGGGGTGTCCATGATATCTTGGTTGCCCAGTAGCCCAACACGGCTACCAGTGGCCACTTGTCCACCCTCATAGGCGACGGGTAAGCCTTGTGCCGAAGCGTCAGCGCTCGTAGTAACGACAATAGAGTCAAACATAGCACTTGGTGGCGTCTCAGTAGCTTCATCAGTTTGCGCTAGGGCCAGTGGACTGCCGCCTAGCAAGAATACAGATGCTGATAGACAGTACAAAGGCTTAAAAGAGCCTGCGGTGTAAGTATGATGAATGTGTAATAATGCTGAGGATAGACGAGACAGTTGCATGAAAGTTTCCAGCCTGTTAGTGAAAGTGCTTATTATAATGTGAATGATTTTCATTACAATAAGTTTTACACAGACAAGCTAAAATTTTTTTGTCATTAACTAAGCCGTCATTAAGACAGGTTTCACTGACTTAAAAATAACTAAGATGCCCGTAAAGCGGGGAAGCGCTTAATCATAAATGCTACCAGCAATAAGGCGATTAGACTAATCACCGCGCCAACATAGCCCACACTGGATAACGAGATGTGGGTCACTGCATAACCGCCAAATAAGGCGCCAGTACCAATACCTAAGTTAATAATGCCTGAGAACATAGACATCAACATATCTTGGGCATGCAGATCCACCATAAGTACTTTGGCCTGCATAGAGATGATTAACAGCATTAATGCCGTGCCCCATAACAAGGCATTAAGGCTAAGCGCCCAGATAGAGTTGACCGCCAATAACAAGGTAAGCATAGACACTAGCATGACTATGATAGAGCCCAGCATCAATAAGGTGCTGTGTCTGTCTCCCCAGCGGCTAAATAAGATACTACCGATGATGCCTGCGCCCCCGAATAATAATAATACAAAGGTTGCCAAGTTCTCACTAATTGAGCCAATTTCACGCATAAAAGGTTCGATATATGAATAGGCGGTATAGTGGGCGGTAAATACGGTAAAGATAAGCAAGTACAGACAGACCAAAAGTGGGTTTTTTAGCAGTTCTGGCACTTTTCTAAAAGAGCCTTTAAACATGCTAGGCAATGACGGTAGTAGCTTAGCTTGTAATAAGCAAACCACCAGTGCCACAATGCCTATGCCGCCAAAAGTAGTACGCCAGCCATACCACTGTCCGATTACTCGGCCCAAAGGAACACCCAGTACCATAGCCAAGGAAGTGCCGGTTGCCACCACGCTTAAGGCGAAGGCTTTTTTGCCTTCAGGCGCCACTCGAATGGCAATAGCTGCGGTGATTGACCAGAATATAGCATGAGAAAAAGCGATACCCACTCGGCTAATTAATAAAACATTAAAACTCCAAGCAAATACGGATAGCGCATGACTGACGATAAATAATGCAAAAATACCCAGTAATAGCTTTTTGCGTTCAAGCTTACTGGTGAGTAGCATTAATGGCAGCGACATGGCCGCCACAATCCAGGCATATAAGGTGAGCATCCAGCCGGTTTCGGCGGTGGTGATGGAGAAGTCTTTGGCAATATCGCTTAATAAAGCCACAGGCACGAATTCAGTGGTATTCATAACAAAAGCACTGATGCCCATTAATAGGACTTGAATATATTGAGTTCGGCGAGACAGGGTATCTGCCTGAGAGGTATGTGTCATAAAATCAAATACAAAAAGGGGCCAATTACTAATAATTAGCCTAAAGAAGAATAGTTTTAATTAAGAAAAATGCTGCTAAATCTAACAGATAGAGATGAAGGATGACAAGATAACAAGTTAAGCCCCTAAATTAAAGGGGCTTTTTGCTATCATTGCTCACTCTTTAGGTTTATCACCTATTAAAACAGGCGCAAACACCGTCTAAGATGGGGGCTGTAGTGTCTGCTGGCTGTCATTAAGTGTTTACATTAGTAATTATTTATATATGCTTTCTAAATACTGCTGAAAATATATAGCTTTATATCATACGGAGCAAGTTTTGTTTAATACTCATAGAATATGAAAGTATTGTATCCATAAATATCCTAAATTATAAGATACTAAAAGATTAGATAGGTTAGAGTTTCAATCCACGCACGAGTGATTGGGTGCGAACGCAATAGCTTCTTTCTCTCTAAATCCAGATGGTTTCAATCCACGCACCCGTGATGGGTGCGAAAGTGTAGTTTAGCGTTTTTATAAAGCGTAATTGAGTTTCAGTCCACGCACCCGTGATGGGTGCGAACAATGCAAGTACATTTTTTTAATAGTGAAAACTTAAAGCCTGACTCGTAATTTGAGTTGTCTGAAATGAAAAATACTGGCTACTATAACTAACCCTAAAGGATAAACAAAACTCACGCCTGCAACCTGTAAAACTGCAATTACGATAACCAGCACACTACCAGCAATACATTTAACCCAAAGCTTTTGGGTCAGTACAAATAATGAAGCACCTGCAATACCATATAAAATCAGAAAATTTTGACCTGATAGTGCCATTAATGAGTCCAGATTAGCTACTGTTGATAAGTCTAATAACACCCCAATCAATAAAGCTGTCATAACCACGACTAATGCTCGTCTAGGTATACCATTTTTAATATCAGCTAACACACTCGGTAAAATCGTATCTCTACCCAATGAATAAACCAAACGAGATATTGCCCATATTGCACCGAAAAGATTGGCAAAAACTAATAATGTTGCGACAAAGGCAACTATGACGCTGCCATTACTTCCTAAAACTGGGTAGATAAGCTCTATAAATGGAGACTTAAAGCCTGTTTGCATATGAGAGTTTTGCACCACCCATGCAATCGCCAAGTAAAAAACTGAGGCAATACCAAAAGAGAAAATCATTGCTAAAGGAAAATCGCGCTCAGGGTTTCTGAACTCTTCGGCAGAATGAGATCCCACCTCCCAACCCGTAAACGCAAAGAAAATCATCATAAAGGGAAGAAAGATAATGTCTATATCAAAGCTATTTTGTTCTATAAAGCTATAACCTTCATTAGGGTCAACATTCAAGCCTATAAAAGAGATAATAAGCAATATCAATAAAATTACAATGACACTTGAACCAATGACTCCTAATACTTTGGACACCTTATCTATTGAGATTACGTTAAGCAAGGTCGCTAGAATAATCATACTAGAGGCATAAAAATGCACTGAAAAAGGTAATACTGAATTCAAATAATGACCACCTGTTAAAGCAACAGCGGGTAAGCCTAAAACCACAGCACCTAACAGTAAAAAAGCGGCTACTTTTTGCATCCAACTGCCAAACGCCTTATAAGCGTAATGAGATATACCACCCGCATCGGGATAATATTTGCCCAAAATAATAAATACGGACACCAAAGGTAATGCAACGACAATACACAGTAACCATGTTAATAAAGCACTGATTCCAACTTGTTCAAAAGCCAGTCCTGGTATAACCAATAACCCAGCACCAACAACAATATTTAAAAATAATGCCGTACCTGTAAAGGCATTTAACGTTTGTTTTAATTCACTCATAACCTATCTCATTTGTCGTTTAGATAAATAATAGGTTATTAGACTATGAGATTAAATCTTCAAAACGCATGTTTGGTGGTGCAATAGGTGCAAAGAAGCATGCATTATGTAAAAATATTTACCACCAAGTTGGTTTTAACCATAGCAACTTCTTCTAGTTGACTTAGCGCTTCATGCGCTTGAGAGACTTCTTTTGCATCATCAAAGTCTATATTAATAATTAAATCCAACTCACCACTGATTGAAATGGCAGAATTAAAAAAGTATTCTTTTTCGAAATGCCTAATCACATCTTTGCATCTAAAGCCTTCAGCTACCTTTACAAAAAATAAAACAGGCAATTTTTTTTGTTTCAACTGTACGGTAAATTTACTAATCTCACCACTATTGACCAGCTCATCAATACGCTTAGCGACTACGGTACGAGAACGTCCCACCTTTTGAGCAATTAAGCTGACGGGTATTCTGGAGTTTTCTTTTAATAGCATGATGATGTTTTTATCTATGTCATCCATGTTTAGTCCTAATGGCAAAGTATTTATAGATTACCAAATTATTTATCCACTAAGGATAACTTATTTTACGGTGATAAGAGTAGTTCTTAACTTGATAATTAAGGTACAGGGCAGGATTAATTATTTTGAGCACTAATTGATTAGGTTAACATCTTTTTAATATAAATTTTATTTTTTAGTATAGCTAAAGTGTTTTTTTAGCAATATATTCGGACGGCTTTTAGTTCTCATATTTGAATTAATAGGTTAGTATTAATGAACACCATCCACCCTCATATTTTTCTCAACTTCGGTCAAAAAATGGTCACCCCAGTCTATAAATAGCGTCACCAAGCATTTGATCACCATAGTTTAACTTAATGTATTATTATAAAAATTTAACAGAATTTTATTGCTTAAACCTTCAGTAACTAATACTAAAATTAATTGTGACTGGCTTAAGCTGTGACTTTTATTTTCGTGAAAGTACTGTTAATAAAGGTTTTGAGGCATAGTAGAAGAGCCATCACCAAAAAAAGCCAAACTAGGGGAAGTTTGGGGTTGAAACTTTAGCATTTAATAAACGCCAATTAAGTTTTAAATATGACACAGTGGACAGGACTCGAACTCGCGATTGGGTGCGAAATTAGGCGCTTAGAGGATATAGTATACCGTAACGTTTCTCAGAAAATCCCCTTTAAGGGATTTTCTCTTGCGTGAGCAAGGATAAGCAAGGGTTTGGGAAACCCTTGTCCGAAGCGCAAGGGGAGAGCTATGCTCGAGCTGTAAATTGCAGTGCAATTTTTTAACGCTTCTCACCACGCACCCGTGATGGGTGCGAAAAGGCCACAAGGTTTGGCGAGGGGGCAGACGATGTTTCAGTCCACGCACCCGTGATTGGGTGCGAATAATTGCCGCTGTACACACCATCAATCTCCATTGTTTCAATCCACGCACCCGTGATAGGGTGCGAATTTTTGGGTGACAGAGCTTGGTGATAGAGCTGAGTTTCAATCCACGCACCCGTGATAGGGTGCGAAGACATACGGGCGCAACCCTGTAATTAAGGGCGTGGCAATATATTCTACCTGTTCAGCTTGGAATAAATCTGCTCGGTAGGAGCCAAATAAAGGAGGAATAGAGCCGGCTACTTTGGTGGGTGTATTTTCTAATTCGACAGCAGCGCGGGCCATTTCTCCTGCTGAGGCTGCTAAATCTTGAGCGTGCTTAGCAAAGCGCGCCTCGCCAATATGAAAGAGGACAAGCGCATAGCTATTGGTGGTATAACGCCAGCACCGCTTCGAATAAAGTCACGATGCACATCACGTACAATCTCTGGCGCTTCTATCATAGCCAGTGCTGACCATTCAGGTTGGCGAAATGGTGCGCCGCGTTTGGCAAGCTCTCTGCCCATACCCCCATCAATAATTGTAATTGCCTTAACTGACATCATAATCTCCTTTTTATTATAAATAGTGGAACCTGCGTAGGCGCGGCACTTGATGGTGCCTTAGTGGTAACATGACACAGGAGGCCTTTAATTGTAATCGACTCAAGAAAAAAAATATATTAAGCGTCAAGATACTAGGCGTAATAACAGACAGATGCAACCAAAAATTTACCAAGCTTGCGCTTGGTATTTGATGGCATCATTTTTTATTTTGGCAGCTAGGGAGTGGGGTTGTCGGGGTAGGGAGTGAGACTTGTCGGTTTGGGCAGGTGTCTAATGCTCAGGCAGACTCTCAATAGTATCAAACCCATCTTTAGTACCAAAGTATAAAGCTTGGGTTTGGTTGTCTCTATAAAATCTAAGCTCTTTGCCTTTATGATCGGTCATGGTGAATTCTTGTAATAGCTTTTGCCAGTGTGCCATCTTCTCATCGATATTGTGATTTCTGGCGAAAGTAGGCTTTAGAATATAGGTGATGTCCTCAGCTTGTTCTTGAGATAACAAATTTATTATTGTTTTGTGTTCGGTCAGATGACGGCAGATTCTTTCTACGTCTTCTATAGACTCTTTACTGTCTGTCAATTTAATAATTAACATGGCGGTGTATCCTTATACTTACAGTTTAAAGGCTTGAACTTGTAGATATTATATCATTTGCTCTGAAAAAAGCGTTAAGCGTTACAGGTTAACGCATAAGAAGCTACTAAGGTGCACTTTACTTTAGATTCGACCCGCATCACGGCGGTTATTTCTGAGCTGTATTTTTTTAAATAACAGTTACAACATTAATCGAGATATATTTGAGCCAAGGGTAGACTGACCCCGGTCGTCAAATCCGCACACCTAAATTTGAGAGGTTTTAATTAAGCAGCTTGACGGTAAGGGTGAATTTGGGATCAGTTAGCATAACCAATTTTTAACAACTTTGGTCACAAAATGGTCACCATTTGGTCACTGAGCGATTGGTCACCGTAGACTAGCTTAATTAGTAACTAATAATTAGTAATTAGGATTAATTAACAATCATTTCTTAAACCAAATTCAAGCCAGTACTTACTAAATTAAAAGCGGAGAGAGTTTGTCTGAATCTCTAAAACTACGATGAGACTGTATAGATAAAGGGATGAAAAGAGGTAAGTCTAGAACCAATAAACACAAAAAAACCTCAAGTATAAATACTTGAGGCTGAAACTTTGTTTTAAACACTAAGTTTTAAATATGGCGCAGCGGACGGACTCGAACCCGCGACCCCCGGCGTGACAGGCCGGTATTCTAACCAACTGAACTACCGCTGCTTAGGTCGATTAGCAAGTTTAAACACTAACTAATATAGTGGTGGGTGATGACGGATTCGAACCGCCGACATTCTGCGTGTAAGGCAGACGCTCTACCAACTGAGCTAATCACCCTGAATGTAGGAGCGTATTATATAGAATATTTCCAAGGTGTCAAATATATTTTTTATAGTGATTTTTGTCAGCTAATTTGACCATAAAAAATGCTCGAACAAAAATTAATTTGTACGAGCATCCATAATACTAGCGTCTTCTTTAGTGGGTTAAATAAACTTAGTGGGTTAAAAAACTCGCAAACATAGGCTAAGTTGTTCGATGATAAAATAATTATTGAGCTTTGATAACATCCCAAGCGCCAAATTTACCATCACCATTTTTATCACCTGGCTTGGTATCATTCGCATAGAAGTACAAAGGCTTACCATTCATTGCCCACTGATATTGATCATCATCACGCTTGATTGTGGTCAATTGACCCTTAGTCATTGAAGCTTTAGGCGCTAAAAAGGCAGGCCATGCAACCAGACATACTTTGCCACAATTAGATTTGTTAAGATCGTCTTTGTCATAAGTATATAGGGTCATATGGTTGGTTGAGTCTACTAATACACCATTCATTTTGGTGACAGGAGATGAGTTGTTTTGCATGCTATGTACGTCATGCGTACCTGTTGTGTCTTCACCGGCGACATTTTTTAGAGTAGTACAGCCTGTAAAAGCCATGCTGCCAGCTACCAAAGCGGTAAGTAATAAAGCTTTCATAATGATATCCTTGAATGAATTAAAATTGTTTTACATCCTATAAATGCCGGCATTAAGAATTTAATAATTCAGTTTTTAACGCTGTATTGGAAAGATACCAAATGGCTTTATTGATTTGATAGTACAGGATAAGCAGTTAAGAAAGCGTTAAGTTTTTGTAGGTTTTTAGGTGTGGTTTAAGAGACGCACAGATCACCAACAGATTGCGCCGGCCAACTACGGCTGCTATCTGGTGCGTTTATAGACCACCCTACCAGTTTCAACAGTGGGTTTTGGTTCAGATGTCGTTATTGACCTGTTATGTGTCCATATAGACACTCGTTAGTTTAGCGCTGTGCTTGTATGATAGAGACTCACACTTAATTTAAAAAAAAGAGAAACGACTATGAACCCACAAGCCCTTATCGTTGTAGATATCCAAAATGAGTATTTTGAGCAAGGTAAACTGCCGCTGGTAGGTATCAATGCTGCTGCAGATAAAGCAGCTTTGGTGATTGAGTCTGCCAGACAAAAAGGTCATACCGTTATCCATGTTCGTCATGAGATGCCCTCGGCCGATGCGCCAATTTTTACACCTGGCACTGAGGGTGTGGCCATTAATGACAAGGTAAAGCCTATAGATGGCGAGACGGTTATTGTGAAGCATTACCCCAACTCTTTTCGTGAGACCTCTCTTAAGACTTTGCTAGATGAAGCGGGTATAACGCAGGTAACGGTGATTGGTGCGATGAGTCATATGTGTATTGACGCCACGGTCCGCGCCGCCGTAGATTTTGGTTATACCACCACCACAATCCATGATGCCTGTGCCACCCTTGATCTTGAGTTTAAGGGTACCAAAGTTCCAGCAGCTCAGGCGCATGCCACCATTATGGCTGCTATTGAATTTTTGTATGGTGAAGTGATTGATGCCCAGACCTGGATTGAGCGTTAATTTAACCGGTATGTCAGGGCTGTTTTGGGGTGTCACTTAGGATTATGCACCAAAACAGTGATAGGGTTTGTAACCTAATGAGAATCACTGTATAAAGTAGGGTCTAAAAATAAGAATTGCTTAGACCTTACTGCTGTTTTGATGTGTATCACACAGGCAGTAGGCTAAATAAGCGTTGATGAATATACGTTTTAGGAACAAGGCCATGCTTCGTTTTATTGCGCGTCATAGCACCTTAATTATGCCACTTTGCGCAGTTGTGGGTTTTATTTTCCCAAGTTTATCCAATGCGGTATTGGCCTATTTGCCTGAAGTGTTGTTCTTCTTGATGTTTTTTACGTTGCTGGGTATTGATCAATACGCATTAGTCAAGCGCATTGCAACAAGCTATGTGTGGGGCTTTGCTGTATTTCAAAGTGCGGGCATGAGCCTAATACTGGTGTTCATAAGTTACCTGCTGGGTGTGCGAGGTGATTTGCTGTTGGCCATTGCTGGGCTTGGTGCCACAGCGCCTTTATTTGGCAGTGGCGCACTGGTCAATGCGGTGGGGTTTGATGCTCAGCTGGCTATGGCAAAGACCATTGCCGCTACCTTGGTAATGCCGTGTGCGCTACTGGGTGTATTGTGGGCGTTAGGGGATAAACATGCTCATTTAGATCTGGCGACTTATGTCAAGCGCTTGGTGGTGTATATAATCATGCCGATGGGCTTGGCTGTGCTGGCACGCCGCTTCATTACCCCCACCATTTTATCCCGCTATTATCCCAAAATTGGACAGTTCAATATCTTACTGCTCATGCTTTTTCCGCTGGGGCTCATGGCAGGGTTTCGAGGTACCTTTGATCAAGATCCGTGGCAGGCGCTATCTTTATTAGCGCTTAGCTCTGTATTGGCATTATTGTTTTATTTCAGCGCTTACGTTATCTATCGGCGCTTTGGCTATGAGAATGCCATTGTCGCAGCCATAGTATGTGGTGGGCGTAATGTGTTACTGGCTTATACTATTACCGTTCCGTTTATGGGTGCTTTGTTTTTACCATTATTAGGCGCCTTTCAGTTGCCGGCGTTTTGCTTACCACTGCTTGGTAAATATATGGTCAAGCATCATAAGCAAAACGCGCATTTGCAAGAAAGTAGATAGAGCGTGGCCTTAACGATAAAGATCTGCTTGTGCATCATACCAGTCTGAGAAGACTTTCTTTTTAATGACCTTGCCTTGGGTGTTAAGGGTATAGCGGGTTACAGAGCCATTGTTGCCGACGTTATACATGTTGATAATGCCATTTTCATAAACCCCGCCATCTACATCCATAGCGTCGCCTTCAGGTTCGATATAGGCATTGTCATAAATAGGTGGCACAATTACCTTGCCTGTTTTATTAATAATGCCCCATTTGCCATTTTCATAATCACCGACTCGAACAGCAGCTAAACCTTGCGAAAAAGGCATCGCAGCATCCCATCTAGCACTGACTACCACCTTACCGTTAGTATCGATAAAGCCTGACTTTCCTTGACCCCATGGCTCTGTGCTAAACTTCGCCAAACCATCAGAATAGTCCTCTAGATCATTGAATTTGAAGGGGATAACGGTTTTGCCAGATTTATCAATTACCCCGCATTTGTCATTCTTACAGACGACAGCACGAGCTTTATTAAAGTCGCCAGCTTTTTGATATTGATAAGGAAGAACCAGTTTTCCAGCTTTATTCATATAGCCATATTTACCATCTTCGCCCATAGGCCCGTCTTTATAGACTGCTACTACACCTTCGTGGAAATCTCTAAAGATGATACTTGGATAGAACATCTGGGTATCAAGCTTAACGGGAATGACTAATTTGCCTAACTCATTGATATAGCCGGTATAGTAGGCATCTTTATCAGGGTTGTTCGCAGATTTACCCACGTATGCCATACCGTCTGAGATATCACCACAAAAATCATATTTGGCCGGCACGACCACTTGGCCTTTCTCATTTTTAAAGCCACAAGCATCGTCGTTTGAAAAGGATTTTAATGTGGCAGAAGCTGGGATGGTAAGGCTTAGGCAGGTTAGTGCTAGGGTTAAGGTGGCGGCTTTTTTTATCACAGTATTCATTGGTTATCATCCTTGGACATAATTATGGGAATGTTATTTAAGCTTAGATTTAATATCTATTTAATTATCCATTGTTTTTAGCCGAGATTCAAAAAAAATTTAAGTTTTATCATAAACAATAAAGCTAATGATAATGATTACCATTTGCAATATTACAAAAATGTTGCTAAAGTATGCCTGCTTTATTATCAAACAGTTACCATTTTTTCTGTTCTATACAGTGGGATGGTGGACTGTCTTGAGAAAATTGTGGGTATCAATACGCTATTATTTCAACTGACTTTTACTTATCTTGCTACAGTCTAAGCACAGGGTAAGCGATCGCAATCTAACGGTATTGTTGAAAAGTATTGATAGTATCTAAGTGCGATTAGGATTGTCATTTATGCCAACATTGTCCGCTTTCTTTGAATCAAAAAACCTCTACTTAAAACAACGAGCTCATTTAATTACACCAAAAGCACTGCTTAGCCTGAGTATTGCCTCTATCCTTAGTACCACATCTTATGCGGCTGAAAGCGATAACCTTACGGTGCAGCAAGCTGACGTTCAACAAACCGCTGACGCACAAGACACACCTTCTGCTGAGTTTGACGCTATTGTGGTGAAAGCGGCTCGTGAGGAGCTTGAACAAGCTGCCGGTCTATCCGTTATCAGTGAAGAGGCTATTAAAAAAGCATCAGTCTCTAATGATATCGCAGAAATTGTACGTAAGATGCCGGGCGTTAATCTGTCAGGTTCTTCAACTTCCGGCCAGCGGGGTAACCAGCGCCAGATTGACCTACGCGGTATGGGACCTAACAATACTTTAATTTTGATTGATGGTCGCCCTGTGACTTCTCGCAATGCAGTTCGACCTGGTAGAGCCAGCGAACAAGACACACGCGGTGATTCTCAATGGGTGCCGCCAAGTGCTATCGAACGTATTGAGGTATTACGAGGTCCTGCTGCAGCCAGATATGGGTCTGGTAGTATGGGCGGTGTCGTGAATATCATTACCAAATCTCCCACAAAAAAAGAATTCTCAATCACGGGCCATTACGAGTCTCCAGAGAGTGACTTGGAAGGCAAAGACTGGCGCACCAATATAAATATGGCAGGTCCGTTAAGCGATAAGCTGTCCTTCCGTACCACACTTGGCTACCACGATAGCGACGGGGATGATCCTTATATCAATGCCAAGGATGCACAAATTGTGGAGGGGCGTGATGGGCCATCAGCCTCTGTGGCGGCCGGTGTTGAAGGCGTTGAGAATATAGATGTGCGTCAGCTTTTCGAATATGCCGTAGATGCCATGAATACTGTCGGGGTTGAGGTGAGCTATAGTACTCAAGACAACCACTGGGCAGGTGATTCGCAGTTTCAAAACGTTAATGATACTTTAGTGGATTTATTGGCCGGTGACTCTACCAATAAGATGCGCCGCTATGGTGCAGCCTTCACCCATCGCGGCAATTACGATGATGCCCGTAGCAATAGTTATCTAGAGTTCAGTCGTACCGATAATGAGCGCTTGGCTGAAGGTACTGCAGGTGGTGTTGAAGGACAGATTCAAACGCCGCCTGAGGGAGAGGGCTTTAACTGGAAAAAAGCGACCTATGATACGCTAAATGCCAAATCAGAGTGGGATATCTTTTATGACAACCACACCTTAACTGCAGGCGCTGAATTTCGGGGCGAAAAGCTAAATAACCCCTGGGTATCTGAGCTGACGTTTGATGATGGCTTTGCTTTTGGCGATGTAGAAACCGACCCTGCTAAGCGCGATCCAAAGTCGGATGCTTATTTGATTGGTGCTTATATAGAGGATAACTATCAACTCACTCCAGATTGGTATGTGACTCCTGGACTACGTTATGACTATCATAGTGAGGCCGGTAGCAACTGGTCACCGAGTCTAAATACTACGTGGCATTTTAGCCCCAATTGGTCTGTAAAGGCAGGGATAAGTCGCGCTTTCAAGGCGCCAGATCTATACCGATTAGACCCCAACTATATTTATTATACAAAGGGTAATGGCTGTCCTTCTTGGGTGCCTACCGATCAACGAGGCTGTCAGGTACTGGGTAACTCAGAGCTTGAGCATGAGACCTCTTGGAACAAAGAGCTGACGTTTACTTATGAAGATGGTACAGGTCTCAATGCCGGCTTAACCTATTATCATAACGCTTACGATAACCGTATTGGCGCTGGTATCAACCGAGTAGCAGTAGACTCAGCTACTAAGCGCTCTGTCTTCCAGTGGGAGAACCAAGGAAAGGCGATTATTGAAGGGCTAGAGGGCTTTGTCAAAGTCCCTGTGACAGATAATATCTTATGGTCAACCAACCTAACTGGTAATATTCGCTCAGAGCGTAAAGACAATGGCGAGCCTCTATCGTTAATTCCTAAATATACGGTGAACTCCAATATAAACTGGGACATTACGCCTCGCTGGAATGCTGATTTTGGTGTCAGCTATTATGGCGCTATTGAAGCCCCTGAAGTCTCTGTCACGACAGGCGATGAGCTGACTACCTTGAAGTTAGACCGCGAGCCTTATGCGTTAGCTAACATCAGCACCCGCTATAATTTAACCGATATGATCACCGTGGGTGCAGGCATCAAAAACCTATTTGACAAGCAAATCATGCGTGAGGGCACAGGAACCAATGCCGGTGCTCGAACCTTTAATGAGCCAGGCCGAGCTTATATATTTGATGTCAGTTTTGATTTTTAGTCGTTAAAAGTCAGCTGTTAATGGAATAAAAAGATCTGGACCACGTGTTCAGATCTTTTTTTTATGATAGCAAGAAGGTGTCAAAAGCGCTGTAAGCTGTCAAGCAGGGAGGTGGTAAATAACTCTCCATGCGACTCATTATAAAACTGATAGCTCGCGTTATTTTGAAACATGGTACAGATATTATTGGCAAACTCATTTTTATCTAGGCCACTGACAGCGGCTGTGCTCGCTGTGGAAGTATTAGCGACAGGCGCATCTTGCTGCTGTGATTGACTAAAAGTAAGTCGTAACTGCTTGGTTGTTGAGAGGGTAGATAGCTGCGTTGTAGGCTGGTTTTGAAACGCCTGCCAGTACTGAGTCATCTCACCATCTTGCCACCATAATGAGGGATCTGCACTAAAATACTGCTGGTAAGACTGGGGATGCTTAAATAAGGTATATAACACAAAAAGACCACCATAAGAGTGCCCCCAGATCGCCTCCTGTGTCGGCTTATTGCCCAGCTGCTCATAGACCCAAGGTTTTATCTCTTGTTCAATAAGCTCATAAAACTGCTCTGCACCGCCATTTAATCGCGCTCTACCTTTTTCTTGAAATGCCTTACTGCTATTAGCGCTGCTTTGTTTTTGCTCATGAGTGTCATCAAATAAAGGCGGCGTGTAGTCATAAGCTCGGGCATCCACATCAAACCGATAGGGCGTCTGATAACCAATAAAGACTAAGGCTGGGGCCATATTGCTTGATTGAGCCTGAGATAAAGCGTGCAGTGTCTCTTGGTCTAAATCATCAATAGCAGCATTGCCATCAAGCATATACAGTACTTTGGTCGCGGCGCTTAAACACTCTTGGGAGGGTGACAAGCTTGGTTGGCAAGGAACAGCCAGCCATACTCGATAATGACGAGGCTTGGCATAAGCTTGTATCGCGGCCAAATTATCTTGCTGTGAGGTCTTAGGGGCTACTGCGCTAAAATCACGATAGACAAATTTATATCCTGTATCTTTTGCACTGAGCAGCGTCATATCTGTTGTCTGTGTTAAATCTGGCTTGGCATGGCTGGGCGTCATTGCTGCTCCTAAAACCGCCATCATCATTGCTATCGATCGGTTGGCTTGCGTTGTTGACATGAGTAATCCTTCAAAAGATTTAACCTATCTGGCAACAACCCAGCTATCTAATAAGGTTAGGGGCGCTGACATCCAATAGAGTCAAAAATAATAACTTTAAGCTGCGTAGAGAGTTGACAATCTGTAACATTATAGTAATAATAAAACAAATGATAATAGTTATCAATATCATTTGTTTTGGGACGTTTTTATGTTATAACCCCTTTTTTTATGAGACTAAAATATGTTAACAACACCACACTCAGGTTATCGCAATACGCTACTGTCTGCTGCGTCACTCTTATCTATCGCTTTCTTATCTCTAGGAGCCGCTGGATGTCAAAGTACGACATCCGTAGTGAGCGATGCGCCTGTCGCAACCTCTACGACTATGACCCATGGGATAATGAGTACGCAAAGCAGTTATAAAGACACGCGTTATTTGACCATTGATGGCAAGGATTATCCTGTTTACGAAAACTCTGCCCGTATCGTGGTTAATAAGGCGAAGAACTCACCAGAATTGGTGGCAGATATTTTTGATGGAAAAGCAGAGTCTGCAGTACCAGGCTATAAAGTTATGTTCATAGTGCGAACCAACTCAGTAGCAGCAGAAGGTAGAAAGCTGGATAATGGGCAGGTTATTGAGAATCGAATGATTCACCGTGGTAGCAAGTCCTTGGTGGGTATTCCTGTGGTAGATGGTCAAGCAAAACTTGATCAAGCGCAGTTGTTAGATTTCGATATTATTTATGATGATGTCAATAAGGACTTAGCAGCAGGAGAGGTGGTCAAACCACGCGGCCAAAAACTTACCAAAGCAGATGCGCCAGTTACTAATAAACAAGTAACCATACGCTCATTAACCCTACCCAATATCGCCAGTGGTGAAAGTGCAGGGGGCGGGGTGGACTTTGAGGCCAGTGCTACAGTAGCCGGTAAGCAGATAAAAACTGGGGCAAATAGCGCTTTTAATATCTTCTATACCGTTGACAGTGATAACGCTAGAGGATTCTAGTAATTGATTCGCTCATAAAAGGCTCTGACTTGATTGTATTAGGTCAGAGCTCTTTTTTGGTCCAAAGCATGGTTTAGTTTGACCATGCCAAACTCACTTTTTTATCAAAGCATTCAATCAGTAATTTTCTAAAGTGGGCTCAACGTCAATAAAGCTCATTATATATCCTCTATTATCAAAATATCCTTATGGGTCTTTCTAATATAAATTAGAAAATAAACGACATCTGCTGACGCAAATTTTAAAGATAAACTATTTTATTTTTGCAATTTTTGTTATCTTGAATTATATCATTACATCCTATATGGGTTTTATGACAACGTGTTTTATTTATTCGCTAAATAGTCATATTCTACGATTAAAGTAGCTTATGTCTTACTCATAATCACGGTTAGGATATGTAATATACAATTCATATTATTCTTTAACGTATATTTGAAACCTTGAGCCTGTCATTGTTCTAGCATAGGTAAAGTAAAGAGTGAATTTAAGTTTTTATAAGGATAGTAGAATGCTTCAAGGTGCTCCAAAAGACTTTTTTGATGATCCTGAGAAAAAGAATAAATTGATAGGCAAAATTGATAGTTTAATCAGCTTCAATGACGAGACACATAAGTATCTTATTAATTCTCTGAAGCATAGTAGAAACCCAATTTCTTTTTTTGATTGCCTAAATGATTGCGTAGAAATCTGGAATGATTTGGGCTTGGTGGATGATATCTATAATGCTTTGAAAGAAAGTTTTAGTTTAAGCTTTTTAGATATCTACTTTAATTATCCTTTAAACAACTCGCTAGATGAGTTAATTAGTGACGAGTTTTCTGGTAGTGCTAGCATAGATGAACCAGAGATACGTGAGCTCGATACTAATAAAAAAACATTGGAATCTAACGTATCAAATCAAGATGGCTATCTAGGCAGACTAGGAATCCAGTTAGATTTATTTGCTATTACTGAAAGTGACACTTTACAAGCTGATAATCTGGTTTATGAGGCCAATGAAAATGACTTAGAAGCACAGCCATATCATATAGAAAATGATCTTGAAGATCATGTTGGTAAAGATACTCAAGTATGCGTTGATGATTCTGAGGAAGATAGTGACTTTCAATCTATCTTAGGTTCTTTAGGATCAAAAGTGACTACTAAGAAGATTGAGGGTGTTAACGTTGCTTATAAAAAAAGAAGTTTTGAAAAAACGTGTGACTCTGACAGTTGTAGCAGTGCAGATGCTCATTCTGATCTTGGCTCGATTACCAATACGGAAGAAGATGCTGAGTTAGATCTCGAAGCTTACGATGATTCAATTCCAGAGATATCTGTGTCTGACAGCAATGAAGAAGCTGAGGATGAATTTCTTGATTTCATTAGTGTTGATATTGATGAGGATGAAGACTCGTTTGATGCAGTAGGTTACTTAGATGACAGCGAGAGTGTTAGCGAGTATGAGCATCTGGGAAAGAATAAAGATGACGAGGTTCATGGGATAGATAGCTTTGTTGATGCTGAAGAGCTTGGTTACTTATTTGAAGATGATAGTGACTATGACTTCAATATTGAGCCAGAGTATTTTAAAGATGTTGTTACTTTAGAAGAAAGAGCGAGACAAAAAGCTATTGAGTTTGTTCAACAAGTAGACTGGTGTCCTACAAAAGATCTTAATATGGTTACCACTGTGTTTATAGATTATGGTTGGGGGCCGACTAGGTTTGCCTTAAAGAGACTTATCTCTTATGGCTTAGAACCAGGGGAATTACGCGTTGTATATGACATTAAAAAAATTTGGCAAATCAATGATTACTTTTGGATTTCTTATAATAAAAACTGTGAGGATTTCACGCTAAACCATGAAGTGATGTCTTGGAATGTTGCTTTTCGTATAAGCAGAGCCTTTAAGAGTGATCCAGATGCTGAAGAAATAGAAGAGGTACTAAATCGTCTTTATGAGTTTTGGATGTCTAAGTTGCATCTAAAATTGGCTTATAAAACATTTCTAAAGTTCATCTGGACATGGGCTTTTGAGCCAAAACGGGTACTACCCTCAGAATATACGTACGTTTTTGCACTTAATGAGATGACACCAGATGAATGGCAAGACTCTACAGACATCTTGGGATTAAGGCTACAAGAAGATATCACATACTATGGTCTATATGAGGCTGGAATAGATGACCCCTATGAGTATTGGACAGAAGAGCGTATGCAAGAGCGCCTTAGAGAAATAAATGGTGACTAAATCTAAGTATACATAAAATTAATTAAGCAGATCTATGGATAACTGAAGCTATGGCAAATGATTTGATTCCAGTACCGGGTTGTTTGGTGAAGTATAAGTTAAATGATTCTTATCGATTAGGAAGAGTTAGAAGCAATAAAAATAATGAGGTTATTGTTAAGTGGCAAGATAATGCTCAAACAACGGTTAATCCAAAGGCGCCTGAATTAAGCTCAGGGCTTAAAGTGGGACATGTTGTCTTAGACAGAACCCCAGATATAGGTCATCAATCTTTAGGTCAAGGTACCGTAGTTCAGCAACGTATGCTGGCTGGTTTTGAACAGTTTTTAGTAGACTTTAAGGCTTGCAATCGTAAGGTATGGATGCCGTATCAACATTTGGTGTTAGTAAAAGATGCCAAAACAAGATACAGATTTGGAGACATCAGTCGATCTAATACGGAAGCTGAGAAACTAAGATTAAAAACCTTAGCACATGCCA
Organism: Psychrobacter raelei; assembly: GCF_022631235.3. Taxonomy (NCBI): domain Bacteria; kingdom Pseudomonadati; phylum Pseudomonadota; class Gammaproteobacteria; order Moraxellales; family Moraxellaceae; genus Psychrobacter; species Psychrobacter raelei. The sequence continues at coordinate 1,838,850 of NZ_CP093310.2, read as the reverse complement.
TTGAGCTGTGGAACGAGAATACAGGATCACTTTCACATTTAGATATCGACCCACTACCACATCAAATTAACTTAGTACATCACATCCTATCTTCAGGTAACCTAAACTGGCTGATTGCAGATGATGTGGGTCTAGGTAAGACAATTGAAACGGGCATGATTATCCATGCTCTTAGACAACGAAATGTGGCCAAAAGAATACTATTAATCACACCGGCGGGCTTAGTAAGGCAGTGGCAAGAAGAGCTATATCATAAATTCAATTTGGACGGTTTTGAGATATATGGTGTGGACTTTACAATTCCCCCGGATCAATTACGCAAATGGAAGCTTCATGACTGTGTCATTGGGTCAATAGATAGACTGAAAAGTGATAACCATATTGATCTCTTGTTGGCTGCTGAGCCTTGGGACTTGGTAATATTTGATGAAGGCCATCGTCTTAGTCGTAAGCAAGATGGATTAAGATATAAGGCGTCTGAAAGATTTACATTGGCAAAAAAACTGAGGCATAAAGCCAAATCATTAATTCTATTGAGTGCGACACCACACCAAGGAGAGCAAGACAAGTTTATAGCCTTATTAGAGCTACTGAGACCTGAAAGGCGAGATCAACTAATGTCGTTGAGTATTAATCCTGAAATTATTAGAGATATGGTTTTTAGGAACCATAAAGCAGATGTCACTGATCTTGAAGGAAACTTTATATTTCAAGGTAAAACGGTTAATGCCGTAAGTGTCCCTAGTTCTCCTGAGTTTAAAACTTTTGAAAGACAGCTCGCTCAATACTTTAAGTTAGGATATTCAGCCAGTACAGAGGGTGAAAACCAACAGGCAAGAGCCATTGGCTTCGTGATGACTACCTATAGAAAACTTGCTGCCTCAAGCATAAAAGCCATTCGATCAGCGTTATTAAGACGTATCGCAAAAATAGAAAACCGTAGGGATGAGCTACATGCCATAGTGGACTCATTAACTGAGTTAGAGGCTGATGAACGCTTTGCAGGTGAAAACGAAGAGCGAATGCTAACGCATGCTCATAACCCAGATAGAGAGTTCTTTGATGGAGAGTTACAGTTATTACAAGAGCTTATTATGTCTAGTAATGAGCTATTAAATAACGATAAGAAATTTGAGTATTTCAAATCAGAGGTGATTGACAAGATATTAGCAAATAACCCAGAAGAGAAGGTTTTAATATTTAGTGAATACCGAAATACGCAGGATTATATCAAAGATAATCTTGTGAATACGTTTGGCGATGCGTCAGTGAGTCTTATTAATGGCTCTATGACCCATGATGAAAGAAGAGCAGCGATTGAACATTTTGAGTCAGAAGGATCTTTTTTAATCTCAACAGAGGCAGGTGGCGAGGGGATTAACCTTCAAAAAGCCTGTCATATCATGGTCAATTATGATCTACCATGGAACCCCATGCGACTGGTGCAACGAATCGGTCGTCTGTATCGTTATGGTCAAAAAAAGAGAGTCGCTATTTTTAACTTATTCCAACCTGATAGTTTGGATCAAAAGCTGATTGTTTCGATGTATGACAGGATTGATCGGATCGTAAATGATCTATCAACCTTGCATAAGGGTGAATTTAATGAAGGACTAAAAGATGAAATATTAGGTGAGGTGGCCAATCAAATTGATGTTGAAGAGGTCTTATCAAATCTAAATAAGCTTGGCATCAGCCGCACAGAGCAACGTGTGAGTGAGGCGCTAGATAACGCAAAATCGTCAGTGATAAAGCAAAGAGAAATACTAGACTATGCAGCAACCAGTAGCTCTGATGAGCTACAGTTTGAAGTGACTGTATCACCCAGTCATATTCATAATTTCTTGATAGGTATGCTCGAAATTAACGATATCGAGTATACCAATCATCCAGAGAAAAAAACCATAAGAGTTAGGTTTAATGATAACTATCAGGCTAAGTTTAAATCTATTTTAGGACAAGCCTCAATATTAGAGGCAACGACGGATAGAGTCGTTGCCTCTAATAGAAAAGATACCCACTTACTAGACCTATCATCACCTATTACTCAACACTTCATTAATCAGGCAACAGATTACGATTTTGGTGGGTTATCTGCGGTAGTCAATAATGCTCAAGATAGTCGTTATAGTCAAATCAACACGTCTATAATGAAGTGGCAGGACCTTCAAGGCAATATTATCAAAAAGCAGCTGTGTATCTGCTGCCGGGCAGAGGGTGATGTTAAGGTGAACCCTAAAGGGGCATTGGCGCTATTTTTGGAGAAATCATTAGAGGTGGAACAGTCTTTACCACTTCTTGATAAAGATCAATGCAAGCAAGTGGTGAAAGAAATAGACTCACATTTATCAGAGTATATGGCACTAAACTCAAATAAATATCTGATGCCCTCAGACATAAGCTGGGTAAATATAGCAACTTTAGCATCATTGAAATAATCGGCGTCACTAAAAAAATTTGTTAACCAATTGCTTGATAAAAAGCGTGTGAATCGTGCCTGATATTTAGAGGCATTTCATTATATTTTACAGCTGTAGTTTTTTTGATGGCATAATATAATACATATATTAAATAAGGGTTTAAGCTGATTTATGAGTGTCTGACTTTGAATAGAGTTGCCTTATAGTAGTCAAGCTTGAGTTTGTAGTAGTGCGCGTAATATAAAGCGTAATAAATACCGATAAAGTCAAAAATAAAAAGAGGAAAGCCTATATGTCGCAACGTTATGCGCCCGGTATTCGTGTTGAGATTCGTGATGCCGAATGGCGAATCAAGCGCGTTGATCACACTTCAGATGGGGGTTATCTTCTAACCTGTGAAGGGCTTTCTGAGTTGGTTCGAGGACGTGAAGTCTCTTTTTTGACTAAGATTGAGCCAAGTGTTCGTATATTGGCACCAGAAGATACTCAGCTTGTTGACGACACAAGCAGTAGCTATCGTGCCAGTCGCCTTTATCTCGATACGCTAATAAGACAAGCGCCTCCTATCGATGAAAAGATATATCTGGGCCAACATGCGGCGTTAGATATTATGCCTTTTCAGTTCCGACCAGCCCGTCAGGCCTTGCAACAACCCCGTCAGCGTATCTTGATTGCTGATAGTGTCGGTCTAGGTAAGACGCTTGAGGCAGGTATATTAGTGAGTGAGCTAATAGCCCGAGGAAAAGGTAAGCGCATTTTGGTACTCGCTGTAAAGTCGATGCTGACACAGTTTCAACAAGAGTTTTGGAACCGCTTTAGCATAGGTCTGACTCGCCTAGACTCTCAAGGACTACAACGAGTGCGTAATCGTATTCCGACCAATCACAATCCTTTTCACTATTTTGATCGCTCGATCATCTCGATTGATACCCTCAAGCAGGATATAGACTATCGTCACTATCTAGAGCAGGCGTATTGGGACATCATCATCATTGATGAGGCACATAACGTCGCTGAGCGTAGCAGTCACTCCCAGCGGGCGCGTCTGGCCAAGCTGCTTTCCACACGGTCTGACACCTTAATTATGCTTTCGGCGACACCGCATGATGGTAAGCCTGAGAGCTTCGCTAGTCTTATGAATATGCTAGATCCTACGGCTATCGCCAATCCTTCTGACTATGCCAAAGAGGACTTCCGTGATAAGGGACTTGTCGTGCGCCGCTTCAAGGAGGACATACGCGATCAGCTTAGTAATAGCTTCCCTGATCGAGACATCGATACCTTAAAAACTCCGGCCAGCTTGCAAGAAGAGCAAGCCTATCACAGCTTATTAGATACAGAGTTCAAAACCTTAAAAGGAGCGGGAGCAGGGCAGCTGTTCCGTACTACGCTAACCAAAGCACTATTTTCAAGCCCAGCTGCTTTATTAAGTACCTTAAAAAATAGATCGCAGCGTCTGCAGTCTCGATTAGAAAAAGAGTCATCTGAGGACAAGCGCACCGATATTCAAAGCGACTTAAACCAGATGGATACATTGGCTAAGGCTGTCGAGAATATCGAGATTAAGAGCTTTACCAAATATCAGCAGCTGGTTCGCTTACTCAAAGAGGATACTGCCGAGGGCGAGCAGTTTGCTTGGGACCCAAAGGACCCATCAGATCGTCTGGTCATCTTTACAGAGAGTATTCCTACGCTTGCCTTCCTAGAGCAGAATCTTCCGAAAGACCTTAAGCTCAAAAAAGATCAAGTGCTTATTTTACGGGGAGATATGAGTGATAAAGAGTTGGCGCAAACGGTAGATGCTTTTAACCAACGTAATCATCCTGCAAGATTACTGCTTTGCTCAGATGTGGCCTCAGAGGGTATTAACCTGCATCACTTGAGTCATCGCATGGTGCATTTTGATATTCCTTGGTCATTAATGGTGTTCCAACAACGTAATGGTCGTATTGATCGTTATGGTCAAACTAAGCAGCCGCTAATTCGATATTTGCTGACAGATAGTGCCAACGAAAAAATCAAAGGCGATAACCGTATCTTGGAGGTATTGATCGAAAAAGATGCACAGGCGGGTAAGAACATTGGCGACCCAAGTGAGTTCAGTAAAGAAGAAGGTGAGGCCATTACCGCTGAGCTTATTGAGCGAAATAATGCGGCAGAGGATTTAGATGATCTATTAGCAGACTTCTTTAGTGTTAGTGACGAGAGTGGTGAAGCGCCTGTAGATATACTGGACGCCTTTACACCCACTGCTCAAAACCTAGGGGTTGAGGAAATGCTAGGGAATCGGCCACAAATCTTTAATAGCGATATAGAGTATGCCACCGCTGCGGTTAACTGGCTACAGGAAGAAGCAGGCGTTGCCTTACAAGTAAGTGTGGATGATGACATGTTGCGCTTAACTGCCCCAAGTGATCTGAAGCAGCGCCGCCGTTTTTTGCCAAAAGAAGTGTGGCCAAAAGATGACCGCTTTGTATTGACCAGTGACAGTAACAGAATCAGTGATGAGCTCAAGCGTTGCCGAGAAGAAGATACGCCCTGGCCTGATATTCATTATCTATGGCCGCTTCATCCAGTAGTGCAATGGCTGTATGACCGCTCGCTGAATGCCTTTGGTCGCCATACTGCACCTGTTATTCGTATGCCGCAGCAACTGAGTCAAAATGAGCACTGGGTCTTACTCCATGGTGGATTTCCCAACCGCCGCGGGCAGGTGCATCTACAAAGCTGGTGTGCAGTGCATATCCAAGACAATCAAGTAGTAGACAGCTGTGACCTAAGTGAGTTCTTACAACGAGTGAATCTAAACAGACTGGTTAACCCAGGTCGCAGTAGTGATACCAGTGCCTTATCTAAGCTGTTACCTATATCAATTAATCATGCCAAACAACAGCTGGAACAAGAGCGCATACAGTACGAGCAGAGCAGTAATTCTATCCTAGAGACTCAAATTGATGCCTTAAATGAGCTAAAGAAAAAGCACATCTATCAGCTAGAGCTTGACCTAGAGGGACTGAGCGGCAATCAGCAAGATACGAAGCGTCATAACCGAGAAAGCGAAATCAATCGTATCTTTGACGATTATTTTGAATGGTTAGAGAATACTCAGCTCATAGAAAAACAACCTTACATACAAGTCGCCGCAGTCTTTACCGGCATGCCCCATCAAGAGACAGGAGCAGGGCTATGAACCTAACTGGCATCAGTAACGAAAATGATTTTTATAGTCAGCATTATATGGCTGAGATATTCGCTGGCGATAGTGATGTCAAAGAGCTTCAAGAAAGCTGGCAGCAAAAAGAAACCAATGCTAGAGAGCAGGCGATAACGGAGCAGGACAAAAAAAATGCTTGGCGCACGCCTTGGAATCGCATTGCCCAAAGTGCCCGAGACACCTTATTGCTACTTGATGAGTATGGCCATAAGCAAACAACCCAAGATCAGCTAATATTAGGGCGTGAGATATTAAGAGACTTAATGTCTATCCTTAATCTGCCTTATGCGCCTCGTGCGCAGTACATCGAGCACACTCAAAGCTATCTGCCACTACTGGGTGAGATAAAAAACAGCCAAGGCGAGCCACTGCTATGGATCATAGAAGCTCAAGCATTAGGCGGCGACTATGATACAGACAGTGATCCTTTGGCACTGCCTATTCATGCAGCGCAGTTACAAAGCATGGCTGATTATCCCGCACAAAGCAACGCCTCAGAGCCTATCTTACAAGACAGCTGGCAAAAAGTGATGTCTGATGCGGTATTTAGTCAGACCTTACCGCCGCGTTGGGTAATTCTCGCCAGCCCATATCAGTGGCTATTAATTGACCGTAGTAAATATGCCCAAAACCGCTTAATCCGCTTCGATTGGAAAGAGATTCTGAGTCGTCGTGAGATCGATACCCTAAAGGCAGCCAGTGTGTTGTTACATAAGCAGGCGTTATTGGATGCTAAAGGTCAAACGCTACTGGACACGCTCGATGAGAATGCGCACAAGCATGCTTATGGCGTATCAGAGGATCTAAAGTACGCCCTACGTGAGTGTATCGAGCTATTGGGTAACGAGGCTTCACAGCAGCTAATTGCCCAAGCCAGTCAGAATAAAAAAGGCATCTTTAGTGGTAAAAACCAGCTAGATCCTGATGACTTATCGCGTCAGTGTCTGCGGTATATGTACCGCTTGCTATTTTTGTTTTATATTGAAGCGCGTCCTGAGCTGGGCTATGCGCCAACCGGCAGTGAGGTGTATCTCAAAGGCTACTCGTTAGAGCACTTGCGTGAGCTTGAGCTGATGCCATTGACCAATGAACAAGAGCGTCAAGGTCGCTACTTTAACGACTCGTTGAATATTCTGTTTTCACTGGTATCGGACGGTACGCCTGAGCAGCAGCAGGGCGATATATTTGGTGCCGCGCAGCAGACAGGCCGCGATGCCTTTACCATGACGGCACTCAAGTCGCACTTATTTGACCCCAATAAGACAAATCTACTAAGCAAAGTGGTATTCCCCAACCATCTATTGCAGCGTGTGATCCAGCTGATGTCGTTAAGCCGCCCTGCCAAAGGTAAGCAGCGCCGTGGCCGTATCTCATACGCACAGCTGGGCATTAACCAGTTGGGTGCAGTTTATGAAGCTCTGCTCAGTTATCGCGGCTTCTTCGCTAAGGAAGACTTGTATGAGGTCAAAAAGGCCGGCGATAAATACAACATCCTAGACACCGGCTACTTCGTCAATGCCGAAGCCTTAGAGCAGTATAAAGAAGACGAGAAGGTCTATGAAAAGGAGGCCGCTGACCAATATGGTAATAAGCAGCTAAAAAAATATCCCAAAGGTACGTTTATCTACCGTATGGCTGGCCGTGACCGTGAGAAGTCGGCGTCTTACTATACGCCTGAAGTATTGACCAAGAGCTTGGTGAAATATGCGCTAAAAGAGCTGTACGCACAGCAGCTTGAGCCTTTGGCCAATGATCAAGAGCGGGCAGAGAAGCTACTGCAGTTTACGGTGTGTGAGCCGGCAATGGGGAGCGCAGCGTTCTTAAACGAGGCGATCAACCAGCTTGCTGAGAAGTATCTGGAGCTGATGCAAAGCGCACGAGATGAGCGTATTGCCCAGCAAGACTATGTCAAAGAGCTACAAAAAGTCAAAATGTATCTGGCGGATAACAACGTCTATGGTATTGACTTAAACCCAGTAGCGGTAGAGCTGGCAGAAGTGTCGTTGTGGCTAAACGCCTTGTCGGCGGACCGCTTCGTGCCTTGGTTTGGGATGCAGCTGTATAACGGTAACTCCTTGATTGGGGCGCGCCGTGAAGTGTATAAGTTGACTCAGACTGGTGCTAAGAAGAACGACTCTAAGCAGTGGTTACAAAACGCCCCAGAAGCAGTGCCAATGAACCAGCCACGGGCGGAAGATGAGATTTGGCATTTCTTACTGCCTGCAGAGGGCATGGCCAATTATAAAGATAGGGAAGTAAAGAGCCTATATCCTAAGCAGTTTGACACCATCAAAGACTGGCGCAAAGACTTCTTAAAGCCACTCGATGGTGAGGAGCAGCGCCGTCTGAAGGCGATCAGTGAGAAAGTTGAGGAATTGTGGCAGTTGCACACCAGAGAGCAACGCAACATCCGTCAAAAGACTACTGATCCTTACGATATCTATGGCATGCCCAGTACAGGCCGTACCCAGACCTCACTGGGTTATAAAGATCAGGTGTTGACCCAAGAGCTGTATGCCGAAGGTCTAAGCAACAGTAGCGCCTTTGGTCGTCTCAAGCTGGCGATGGACTATTGGTGTGCGTTATGGTTTTGGCCGATTGAGCAAGCGGATGAGTTGCCAAGTCGTGATGAGTGGTTATTTGAATTAGAAAGCTTACTGCTGGGCGATACCATTGGGGTGCAGACAGGCAGCCAGCAAGACTTGTTTGCAGAGACGCAGAACTTAGAGGAGGGCAAGCGCTTCGTCAGTAAATATGGTGTGGTTGATACTAAGCTACTCAAGCAGGCTTTCCCGCGTTTGGCATTGGTTGAAGAGCTTGCCGATGAGCATAAATTCTTCCACTGGACGCTACAGTTTGCCGATGTGTTTGCGAAAAGTGACGGCTTTGACTTGATGCTGGGAAATCCGCCTTGGTTGCAGATTAACTGGAATTCTAGTGCAGTCTTGGGAGATTTTGAGCCATTATTAGTTTTACGTAAATTCAGTGCCAATAAAGCAAGTAAGTTAAGAGATAATATTTTTGATAAAAATAAGGTTATTAAAATATCTTGGAGAACTGAATATGAACAAAGTTCGGGTTCACAAAGCTTTATTGGTGATATAAGTAACTATCCATTATTAAAAGGACAAAAAGCTAACCTTTATAAGTGCTTTTTACCGCAAGCATGGAACAACACGAGTGAGGAAGGTGTAAGTGGTTTTTTACATCCAGAAGGAGTTTATGATGATCCAAGTGCTAGATCTTTAAGGAGAGAGATATACCTCAGATTATGCCAGCACTTCCAGTTTCACAATGAGCTATCTTTGTTTTCTGAGGTTCATCACGCAACTACATATAGTATTAATATATATGGGAAGGGCAAGAGCACGCCACGCTTTATAAACCTTGCTAATTTATTTCTCCCGAAAACTATAGATGCTTGTTTCTTGCATGATGGCAAAGGAGAAGTACCAGGTTTAAAGGAAGAGGTTGCTACAAATAAGGGTATTGTTAAGTCGTCTTGGAATATAAAAGGACACAAAGACCGTATTATTAATATTACAGAAAATGAGCTATCTTTATTTTCAGAAATCTATGATGAAAGTGGTACCTCTGCACTTGAGGCAAGACTGCCAGCATTACATGCGTACCAATTGCTGGAAGTTCTTAAGAAATTTGCCAAACATCCAAAACGATTAGGTGACTTGCAAGGTAGCTGCTTCTCAACTCAGCATTGGAACGAATCTACAGCACAGGTTGATGGCACGATTCTGCGTGAAACTATATTTCCAGATAGTAATGGCAAATGGATAATGTCAGGGCCACATTTCTTCGTCGGTAATCCTCTTTATAAGTCACCACGTGAAGAGTGCAAACTAAGTAGTGATTATAGTACTGTTGATCTATTAACAATTCCAGATGAATATCTGCCTCGTACTAACTATGTACCAGCATGTACTGAAGATGAATATAGAGCCAGAACCCCAAAAGTAAGTTGGGTTGATACAGGTAATACAGCCTCTTTACCTGTTATCGAGTATTACCGAGTATTGAATAGAGAGATGATAGGGCCATCATCGGAACGAACACTCATTACGGCAATAATACCTAAAAAAATAGCACATATTAATACGTGCCTAGCTACAGCTTTCGCAAGTCTGACAACAATGCTCGATTATTATGTCATGACTTTATCTGTAGCAGTAGATTATCGTGTTAAAAGTACAGGAATGGGACATGCTAATACAACCCTTATAAACCAACTGCCTGTGCTAGCAGATGAAAAGTATAGAGCTGAATTGCATAGTAGAGCATTGATATTAAGTTGTTTAACTAATGGTTATGCTGAGCTTTGGAAGGCCTGCTGGAACCCAAGATTTAATATACAAAGTTGGAGTATCGCCTCTGACAGCGAGCATCCCAGCGCAAATGTATTACCACAAGATTTTTTCAAAAATCTTACCCCTAAATGGCAACGCGACTGTGCGCTGCGTACAGATTATGCCCGCCGGCAAGCACTGGTAGAGATTGATGTGTTAGTAGCACAAGCGCTTGGCATGACACTAGAAGAGTTGTTGACCATTTACCGCGTGCAGTTTCCAGTGATGCGTCAATATGAAGCCGACACTTGGTATGACCAAAACGGTCGAATTGTATTTACCCCAAGTAAAGGTTTAGTCGGTGTAGGCTTACCGCGTACCGCGCGTAATTCAGACTTAAATGATGGTATTAGCTATGCCATTACCCAATATGCTGATACTGAGGATGAGAGTGGTGATAATAAGTCAATCATACGCGAGGATAGCGGTATTGCTTTAGGTTGGAATGACATTCAAGACCTAAAAGCAGGCGATACCGTGAGCAAGACCTATATGGATGACACCCAACCTGGCGGCCCAGTAGAGCGTACTATTGTCTATGAAGCGCCTTTCTTTAAGCCCGACCGTGAAGAAGACTATGCGATTGCATGGACGTTTTTTGAAAACAACAACCAATAAATAAAGACATCGATAAGGAGAGTGTTGTGTTTAATAGTGATTTTAAAAAGGAAGAAATAGCCAAATTAGAAAGTGCTCATAAAAAGTATGAGGCCAGAGCTGAAAAAGTGGCTAAACAGTCTATTGAGCTTATGCAGCTGCGTCATGACAGCTCAGAGACACTCATCACTGAGGTCGAGCAATACATTAATAGCCTAGCCAACTCACCAAAGATGCTGGATAAAAGCTTTGCAGAGTATAAAGCGGAGTTCTCAAGCTTCAGTCAAGTCATTGATGACTTGCGTGAAGATGCCGTCGATGCAAATATTAAGACGGGTCTTAGTGCTGGCGCTGGCGTGGCAGCGGGTGTTGGGGTGGCGGCGTTCGCTCCGACTGCAGCTATGGGCGTGGCGACTACCTTTGGCGTGGCCTCAACCGGTACTGCAATCTCAGCTCTATCAGGTGCGGCAGCGACTAATGCTGCGCTTGCTTGGCTTGGCGGTGGCGCACTGGCGGCAGGTGGTGCTGGTATGGCTGCTGGTCAGACACTACTCGCATTAGCAGGACCAGTGGGCTGGGCGATTGGAGGTATCTCCTTATTGGGTACTGGTGTGTTCTCCGCTCGAAAAAACAAGCAAATTGGCGAAGAGGCCATGGCGAAGCGCAAGGAGATTAAAGTGTTGGACAAGTCGCTAAAAGCGGCTTTGGTTGAAATCAAAGAGCTGTTAGATCTGACCAAGACTCATGTTAATGGCACCAAAGAGCTATTAGATCAACTTGAAGCCATGCCTATTCAAGACTACTCGCAATTCAACGCTGAGCAAAAGCAAAAACTGGGTGCGCTAGTGAATCATATCAACTCGCTATCGGCATTATTGAACAAGAAGGTAGATGCATAATATGTCAGTGACTTACGCCAAGGACCAGACCATTGGCGCCTTTGTGCATAATATCAATGCACAAAGGCGGGCTGATGAAGTCGCGAGCCTATTACAACAGGATTCTCACTTTGCAAAGGCGGTCAATGAAGTCGATAAAGTCAGATTGTTCGTTGGAAGTCCTGAAAATATTTTGGGCAGTGATCGTACCAAGCATGGGGAGATTGCTGAGCAAGTAGAAGTCGGCATTAGAAATGCGCGCTCTTATTTACAGGGCGGCGGGCAAGTAGCGACATTTGATGGTGTGGGTCGTTTAGCGCCTGCAGATTATAAATTGGATAATCTTGAGGTACAGTCTAAGTTCTATAACGGTATCAACAACACTTTAGGTAAAGGCGTTGTGGGTCATTTAGATAAATACCCAGACTTTACCAGTAATAAGGGCTTTTATCACATACCCAAAGACCAGTTCGATGTCATTGATAAAATCTTAAAGGGTGAGCCTGTCGATAACCTCAACGCCAAGACAATTGCGAGCATTAAAAGTTATATTGCGGAGATAGAAAGCCGTACTGGACAAGGTTTTTATGAGGTGGTTAAACCAGGCGTGTCTGATTATGCTGAGATTCAACAAGGCACGGTGCATGGGACGCTTGATACCCATCAACAAGACTTAGAGCAGCAAAATCAGCGAATAAAAGAAGACATCGTTAATGAGCACAAACCAAGTCTTGCAGAAGGTGCTAAAGCGACAGGGATTGCCGCAGCGGTAGGTGCAGGGGTTTCTTTGGGTGCCGGATTTTATAAGCATTACAAAGACGGCAAAAACGTCTTTAAAGGCGAGCTTACGGCAGAGGACTGGAAAGATCTGGGTCTTGATACGGCCAAAGGGGCGGTCATAGGCGGTGTATCAGGTGCTGCTATGTATTCGCTTACCAATTACGCCAGTTTATCAGCTCCCTTTGCTGGTGCTGTGGTCAGTGCCTCTAAAGGCATTGCCTCCTTGTTCAGTGATTATAATAAGGGTGAGATTACCCTAGATGACTTCACGTCAATGGGGCTAATGATTTGTGCTGAGAGCTCTATCGTTGGGTTGGCCACATTTGCTGGACAAACGCTGATACCTGTTCCTGTGTTGGGTGCTGTCATTGGCTCCTTGGCGGGTCAAATGATGGTCAACTTAATGGGTGTTGACTCTGGAGAGACGATAGCTGCTTTAAACAAAAAGATGGCAGCGTTTACGGCCAACTTAGATGCCAAATATCAGCATGTGGTAGCACATATCCTAACAGAGTATAGGAAGCTGGGCGATTTAACCGTGACGGCCTTTGATTTTGATCTGAATGTGAGCCTGTTGACTCGAAGTGTAGATTTGGCTCGGGCCTATGGAGTTGAGGAAGATAAAATCTTAAAAAATGTTGATGATGTCGATGATTACTTCTTGAGCTAAATACTCATGTCGTACTGATTAAATATTGTACGGATTAAATATTGTACGGATTAAATATTGTACGGATTAAATGTCGTACGGATTAAATGTCGTACGGATTAAATGTCGTACGGATTAATCGCTTTGTTGTTGAGCTTGTGCTGACCCACCTATGTAATACTAGATATCAGACTTGGTATCTAAAAAAGGATGTTGTATGTTGCCCTCGTTAATTGCCCGTGAAATAAAGACTGAATTGGAAAACTTCTTATCAAGCAGTTTTCCAATGACCACTGCTGGCTTTCAGGGACGTGGCGATAAGGGGCTTATGGAGCAATTTTTACAAGATCCAGAGCGCCCGAATAATCTGCTCAAAGGCCCTTGGCTTGAAGTGAAGCTACCGTTTCGCACAGCAGATAGCCAAGCGCAGTCTCCATTAACTCAGGTCACGCTTGGCTTTACGCCTTATATGCATCAGCAGCGGGCTTTTGAGCGTTTAGCGACGCTGCATCCACAGTCTACACTGGTTGCCACCGGCACTGGCTCTGGTAAGACTGAGTGCTTTTTGTACCCGATATTAGATTACTGCCTGCAAGAGCGCCGGCGGGGTATTAAAGCTGTTATCATCTATCCAATGAATGCCTTGGCTACAGACCAAGCGCGCCGTTTTGCCAAAGAAGTGTCAGGCTTAACACCAAAGCTGACAGTTGGTCTATTCACGGGTGATGGCGGGTCAGACTCTCGGGTAATGAGCCCTGATCAAGTCATTACCAATCAAGACACCTTACGTGACAATCCACCAGATATCTTATTGACCAACTATAAAATGTTGGACTTCTTACTCATGCGTCCTAAAGATCAGGGGTTATGGAAACATAATCTAAAAACTCAAGATTTGCTGCGCTACCTTGTTGTCGATGAGCTGCATACCTTCGATGGGGCACAAGGCACAGATCTTGCCTGCTTGATTAGACGCCTGCGTGATAAGCTCCACCTTCAAGATAATCTTGCCTGTGTGGGTACTTCAGCGACTATTGGCGGAGAGAGTGCGCGCAAGCAACTGGCGGAATATGCCAGTGAAGTGTTTGCAACAGATTTCGGCTTAGACAGCATTATTTTAGAAGACCGGATTTCGGTTGATGAATACATTGAGCAGTTCAGACGCAACTCACAAATTAGCGCTGAGGACAGACCTCAGCTACTGGCTCATTGGCCGGAGGCTTTTGAAAGAGAGCTACTGCCGGGAGCCTTAACTCAAGGCGTATATCTTAGACGCCAAGCCAAGCTATGGTTTGATGTTGACTTAGCCTTAGATGTTGATGACCGTGACTCCCATGAATATAAGGCCGCTTGTGTGGCGCTGGGTGAATACCTACACCAGCATACTGCCTTTTTGAGTTTATTACGAGCGTCCAACCAGATAGTCGATCTACGTCAGCTGGCGGAGCAGTGGCAAAAAGACTTTAACTTAAGCAGCACTGACTATGCTTTGGCCTTATTAGACAGCCTAACAGCGCTTATTTCTACAGCCCGTGTCTGGAGTGATGCTTCTAAGCAAAAAGTTCGGCCGTTTTTGCAAGTTAGGGTGCAGCTTTGGTTGCGTGAATTAAGGCGTATGTTAGCAAGCGTTAGCCGTGAGCCAAAATTAGTCCATTCAGATGACCTGATTGACTCGACCTCGCCGCTACATTTGCCACTCCTGCATTGCCGAGAATGTCATGCTGCAGCTTGGGGGGCTATTAGACCTCAAGGTGAGCGGGCTATTAACCCTGAGTTACAGCGGTTCTATGCAGGTTGGTTCTCACAATCACCTGATTCAGTCTTACTATATCCGGTCAGCCCAGATGATGATTTCTCTTTTAGAAACAGTGCCATTAGTGAGATTTACAACCTCTGTACCCAATGCTGTGAGCTATATCCCAATAAGCATACTGAGTGTGAGAGCTGTCAGCAGCCAACGCTAAAGGTCTGGGTACCGTATCTGATTAAGCAAGTTGAGCGTGCTGGTCAAACCAAAAATATTCGTACCGATGACTGTCCTCGTTGCTCAGCCAATGGCAGTATGATGATTTTGGGTTCGCGAGCAGCGAGCCTTGCCAGTGTAGCTATTAGCCAGATATATGGTTCGCACTGCAATGATGATCATAAGCTTATTGCTTTCTCAGACTCTGTGCAAGATGCGGCGCATCGGGCCGGCTTCTTTGGTGCGCGTACCTATAATCAGACTGTCCGTCAGGCAATTGCTTATGTTGCACGAGATGAGGGTGATAATATGGCCTTATCGCGCTTTATCGATGAGGTCCCAAGATATTGGCAGCGTAAGATTAATAACGATGCCAACTTTATAGGTACTTTTATTGCCCCAAATATGCAGTGGCAGTCAGGCTATCAAGACCTAATTAATTCACATGGCGCCACCATAGATAAAGATATGGTGCAGCAGGTATCTCAGCGGCTGCGTTGGGAGGCTCTTACTGAGCTAGGGTTACGTTCTAGAATAGGACGCACCTTGGAGCGCTCAGCAGTGGCAGTGATTCAACCTGACCAAGATGCTTTGAATGAATGTGTGGGTGAGTTATTAACACATTGGCAGCAAGAGCTGGGACAGCTTCAGACTCTAACCACTCAGCAAGTCCAAAGATTCTTACTGGGTTTCTTAAATAGACTGCGTCAACAAGGTGCCTTTTATGACCCTATTTTAGAAGGTTATGTGAGTGGAGGCGGTAATACCTATCTATTATCACGTATTCCTTGGCTGCCTGGCTATGGATTCTCGGCAAGGCCTCCAGCGGCATTAACGCTGGTGCCAGTAAGTAGTAACTTCCAAAACCTCATAGGTAGAGGTTCGCAGTCTTATAGTAACTGGTACAACAACTGGTTTAATAAGACCATTGCTGATGGCGATGACGTATTGGCCAGTGCCGAATATGAGCAAGCTGCTTATATCTTAGTAAATGTCTTAAAAAGAAGTAAGTGGCTTATAGAACAAGATACAGCAAAAGGGGAGCGGGCCTGGTTGCTAAATACCGAGCGCTGGCAAGTGGTTAGCTCAGTGGCCGGTATCGCTTGTAATAGATGCGGGAGTCGTCAGACAATCTCGTTACAAAATCAAGCCAACTGGTATGCGATGCCGTGTTTACAAAGTAGCTGCCAAGGTGTTTATGAACCGGTAAATAGTGGACAGCAAGGACAGTTAGCTTACCGGACCTCTCCTAAGCGCTTGGTCACTAGTGAACATACAGGGCTACTAGAGGGTAAGGAGCGCTTAGCCATTGAGCAGTCGTTCATTTATGGCAAAAATGCTTGGGACGTTAATTTGCTTTCTGCCACACCCACGCTAGAGATGGGTATCGATATTGGTGACTTGTCCGCCGTATTACTGTGCTCTGTACCACCGGCTCAAGCTAACTACTTGCAGCGTATTGGTCGTGCTGGACGTAGTAATGGTAATGCATTGGCATTGACCATTGCCAATGGTAATAATCACGATAACTATTTCTATGAAGAGCCACTAGAGATGATTACCGGTGACGTGGCAACACCTGGTATCTTCTTAAACGCTATGGCAGTGCTTGAACGTCAATTAATTGCTTATTGCTTTGATAGATGGGTAGCCACAGGTGTCAATGAAGATGCGATTGCACCTACGATGGGTATGGTCTTAAACAGCTTGCAACACAAGCAAAAGAACGGCACTAATCTTGTTTCTACGCAAAATAGTTTCCCGAATAATATTTTAAGCTTTATTGATGAGCATCAAGAGCAGCTATATGGCCGTTTTGTCCAGTTATTTAAAGAACTTGATGAAGAAGGACAGGCTCATTTAAGGTCTTTTATTGGCTTGCAGGCTAGAGGTGCAACATCAACGTTTAATACCTTATCAGATGAGCAGGCTGCAGAGTACACGCCTTTAAGCTGGCGCATCGTTAATAGGCTTCAAGAGTTATTAGAGGGCCGAGAAAGTCATAAAAAACGTGCCGCTGATCTAAAGAAAAACTTTGAGGTCTTGTCTAAGCAGCCAGAAGATGAAGCACGCAATCAAAGGCTCGAGGATTTAAAACGCGAGCGCTCAGCCTTGCTTTCATTGATCAACAGTATTAACAAACAGCCTACTTTAAGCTTTTTTACTGACGAAGGATTGTTACCTAACTACGCTTTTCCTGAAGAGGGGGTGACGTTAAATTCGGTTATTGTGCGTAAGACAGATCGAAAAGAGGGGATAGGCTCAGATAACGAAGCAGGTAACAGTAGCTACGAGCAAGTATCCTTGAAGTTTCAGCGCTCAGCGCAAGCAGCATTAAATGAGCTGGTACCTGATAATGTGTTTTATGTCTCTGAGCATAAGATTAGCATTGAGCAGGTGGACTTGCGGTTATCAAAGCCGAGCGAATGGCGCCTATGCCCAAGCTGCCATTATAGTGAAGATGTTACTTTATCGGGGGATAAGCACAGTGCATGCCCACGATGTGGAGACCCTTATTGGGGCGATATTCAGCAAAAGCAAAATTTACTTAAGTTGCGTCAAGTCTATGCCCGTGCCAACTCCCGTTATGACCGTATTACCGATGATAGTGATCAGCGAGAGCCTAAGTTTTTCCAGCGTCAGTTACTTATTGATATAGACCCGCGCAATTGTCGCAATGCCATGCGTATTGACAATCCTGAGCTGCCTTTTGGTTTTGAGTACGTCAGTACCGCTACTTTTAGAGAAGTGAACTTTGGCGAACAGTTTGGGGAGTTTAATAGCTTCTCTGTCGCTGGCAAGAACAGCTCACGTAAAGGCTTTCAGATTTGTAGATATTGCGGCATGGTACGCCGCAAGAAGCTTAAGAAAGGTCAGTTTGCTCATGCCTTAGATTGTAAGCTAGCACGTCCAGGTGCTATTGAGTCAGAAAATGACTGGTTTGAAAGCTTATATCTTTATCGTGAGCTGCATTCTGAAGCCATACGCATTTTATTACCCTTAGCTGATGTGGCAGAGTCTGAAACAGCTCGGCTATCCTTTATTGCCGCTATCAATTTAGGTTTAAAAGAGTACTTTCATGGTGCTGTTCAGCATCTTGAAGTCACTGAGATGCGAGAGTCTAGTTTATCGGGTACTAAACAATACTTGGTTATCTATGATCGTATTCCTGGGGGAACAGGCTATCTAAAACAACTGATGGTAAGCCCTACCGCTTTATTTACCATGCTCGAGATGGCGTCACATCATTTAAGTACGTGTAAATGTGTCAACGATGAGCATAAAGATGGGTGTTATAGCTGTATTTTGGCCTATCGCAACAGTCACCATCGTCAAGATATCTCTCGCCAATCTGCTGTGAAGTTATTGACACAAATCTTGTTTAACAAGGACAAGTTAGTACCTATTGAGGCTCTAAATGAAGTGCCAACCAATCATATTTTGGAAAGCGTTCTAGAAGAGCGGTTTGTACAAGCGTTAAGCAAACGGTTTAAGGTTATTAAAGAGCGTGTTAATAATAAGCCGGGTTATTTAATTGATACAGGTTCTAGTATGTGGGTACTGGAGCCACAGGTTGAGTTCGGTAGCGAAGAGGGTGTTTTACAAACGCGTGCAGACTTTGTATTACGTCCGCATAAGCAAGCCGACCGTAATAAGGATAATGAGCTGATTGTCTATACTGATGGTTATGAATATCATAAGGACATTGTGACCGATGATGTGCTTAAACGTCAGAGCTTACTGCGTTCAGGACGCAAGGTCTGGGTGTTAACCTGGGATGACTTAGATCCTGAAAATACCGCCAAAGCTTCCAGTATGCCAAAGCTTTTGTTGGACAGTGCCAAGCCGTCCAGCCCAGGGTATAAGTTATGGGATAACTTTGCCCCCACGCATCAGTGGAGAAGTTTGCAAGAGATTAGAGGACTCTTAGAGCAAGGCAGCTTTGAGTGGCTGTCTGCATGGCTCACCGATACCGAGCAAACGCGCCAAGAGTTAATTCAGTGTGCTTTGTGCATAGCCATCTTGCAGCTGAGCGCGCGACCCCAACTAGATCAGTTCATTACTTCTCAAGTAACCGCTAATAACAATTGGTATGAGGCTGTAGTTAGTGCTATGCCCAATCAAAGTCAAGACTGGAGGCTGGTATCAGATATTAGCGGTCAGCCAAGCGCGTGGTATCTGCTAAGTTATACTGAGGTTGCTAACAGAAAAACATTAACGACTACCAGTCCTATGGTAAGCCTCTTTATCAATATCCAAGACTCTGTATTTAGTGGTCAGCGTATCGAAGACGCAAAAGATAAGTGGCGTGAGATTTGGCAGGCATATAACCTGTTGCAATATGCACCAAGTTTTTATGCAGCTACCCAGACCGGACTGCAGGCAGGATCTTTTGCTCATTTGTTAATACAAGACGATGAGGTGACTCGACAAGCTGATGAGGCACTTGCTATAGATAATGAATGGATAGATGTACGTGAGTTAAGTGAGCTGACGGATGAGGAAATTAAACACCTTCAAGCCTTGATATCAGAAGTTCCGGACGTAGGTATTGATCTAACGGATAATTCAGGCGCCACTATAGGTACCGCAGAGCTTGCATGGCCCAATCATAAAATTGCTCTATTTATAGAGTCTATAGATCAGCTTCCACAGCTCACAGACTGGTTATTTATTTCATTAGATACTGATAATTGGCTAGAGCAATTCAAACTAGCGCTAGATAAGGAGTAAAGTATGGCTAAGGCACAGCCCAAAGTAGCATTAGGTGATGGATTTCTTCAAGCTTTTGCCAATATTCCGCGGACTAAGCAAAAGGCAGTTATGAACTTCGTCAGTAAGTTTCGGGCCAATCCACGTGCGCCTGGTATTAATTATGAAGTCATTCGAAATGCGCGCGATCCCAATTTTCGTTCTGTACGTATTGATTTAGATTATCGCGGTATTGTACTTAGCCCCGATCAGGGTAACGTTTATATTTTACTATGGGTAGATAAGCATGATGATGCTTATACTTGGGCGGTACGTCATCGTTGCCAAATTCACCCGACCACTGGATCTTTGCAGTTATTTGAAGTAGAGCATGAAATAGAGCAGAGAGAGACTGACTCTTCGCCACAAAATATAGCACCCACTCCAGTTGAAGAGCAGAATCAGTCAGACCAACATACGATACCTGCGACGCCTTTGTTTAATCTGGAAGATGATATTTTACTAAGTATAGGAGTGCCACAAGAGCGCTTAGCACTAGTCCACTCTTTAACCAGTGAGGTGGCACTAGAAAAAATAGAACGTCAATTGCCAATTGAAGCATTTGAAGCACTATATTTATTAGCAGCAGGAACACCGCTTGAAGAGATTTTGCAAGAGTACTCATTGTCCAAGGCAACAGAGCCTGTCGATATTGAGGACTTCGAAGCAGCCTTAGATAACCCCGTAACCCAGCGCCGGTTCCATGTTCCCGAAGATGAACAGGAGCTTGGACGTATGTTAAATGCACCTTTAGAACGCTGGCGTGTTTTTTTACATCCCTCACAGCGTCAGTTAGTAGAACGCGATTGGAATGGCCCTGTAAGAGTGTTAGGCGGTGCGGGTACAGGCAAGACAGTGGTTGCCATGCATCGTGCTCGTTGGTTAGTTTCTCAGCCGGACTGGCCAAAAGATGCTCGTCTGCTGTTTACTACGTTTACGAGTAACTTAGCTTTAGATATTGCAGATAATTTACGAAAAATTTGTACGCCCGAACAAGCTCAGCGAATTGAAGTAGTCAACTTAGATGCTTGGGTCAGTCAATTTGTTAAACGTAATGGCTATCAATCGACTATTGTCTATCCTGGAGGTAAGGATAGACACTATGATAACTGTTGGTCTCAAGCAATGGCTTTAGTACCGGGTGAACTTGGATTACCTGATAGTTTTTATAAAGAGGAATGGCAGCGCGTTATCTTATCGCAACAAGTACGCAGCCGCCGTGACTACTTTGCCGCTAGCCGTGTAGGACGAGGTGTTGCCTTAAATAGACGTCAACGTGCGCAAATTTGGCCAGTATTTGAGGAGATGCGTGAGCAATTAGCAAGAGCTGGCTTTGTAACCGTTGAAGATGCTATTCACCATGCGCTCAATTTACTACAAACTGGTAGCGACAAACGTAGCTATCATGCGGTTGTAGTAGATGAAGGACAGGATTTCTCAGCAGAGGCTTTAAGTTTACTACGTGCATTAGTATCGGAACAAAGGAACGATCTATTTATCGTAGGGGATGCACATCAACGTATCTATAAACGTAAAACAAGCTTCAGCCACTGTGGTATCAATATTAGGGGACGTGGTCGGAAGTTAAAAATCAACTACCGTACTACGGAGCTTATTCGTCGTTATGCAACCGCATTATTAGAAGATGTAGAGATTGATGATTTAGACGGTGGTATCGATAGTACTAATGACTATCGCTCTTTGGTATTAGGACAAGAACCCATCATTAAAAACTTCTCAGATATAGGTGGGGAAGTCCAGTGGCTAGTACAGCAAATTGAGCAATTAAAAGTTGAGGATGTGTCTCTTTCAGAGATATGTCTTGTAGCTCGTACGAATAGGCTTTGTGAGGACTATGCCCAGATTCTGCAAAATAATGGAGTGCCTACGCACACACTATCTCGTCAAAAGTCAGATGATAGATCTCAAGAAGGAGTTCGTCTAGCTACTATGCATCGTATCAAAGGCTTGGAGTTTAGATGCGTTATGATGGTAGGGATTAATAAGGGCATTGTACCACTAAGTGTCGCAATCAATTCATCACAAGACGTGGTAGAACGGCGATTATCAGATATTAATGAACGTGCTTTGTTCCATGTGGCGGCTACACGTGCGGTTCGGTATTTATATATTTCTAGTCATGGTGCACCAAGTGAGTATCTGCTTATCAAGAGCTAAGTAAGTCATAATAAGCCATTGATTAAACGTTAGTATTATATGTTTAAACATAAGAAAACCCTTAGCCTGAACAGAACCCCATAAGTTGGACACAACTCATGGGGTGTTTTTATGCATTATTAATGGCAATCATCTCTCGCAAATACTGTAATGGATAAGGCAACACCGTTAGTGCTTTATATTTAATCAAATCGACATCTAATAATGGCAAGAGTTGTTGATGAACAACATCGCTCTTGAGCTCTTTAAGCTGTTTGATGCGTATCATATGAGACCAGCTTTGTTGTAGGGATTGGCTATAATAGCCGACAGAGTACCAAGCGTTTTCATTATCAGTTTTCCCAGTACTGATAATGAATAGATCAGGCATGAAATCAGAAAACTTGCCTTTAGATTTGCTTAAACCGAGAACGTAAATAAGCTTAAATTATCTTATAAAACAGCCTAAATTATTTACAGAATATACTATTATCAGTAATCTATATAAAAGCTACATCCTTTTTAGGCGGAATATTTAATTTTTACTATATATTATCAATTTAGATTAAAATAATTTTGTAGATACAAGACGGTTCCTCTTTAATATCGTTTTGATTTAAATACATATATTATTGATAGGATAATGTTTAAAAAACATAATAAATAAGCTCTAATTAACAACCTGATTTTTTATAGATAGTTAGGACAAAACATGAATGATATACAGCTAATCCAATTGGAAGATAAGCTCGCAACAGTAATGAGGATTGCAACTCAAATTGATAGTTGCAGCCCGGATACCATTGATAAATTAATTGATGCCTACCGTAAAATAAAACTTAGCCGCTTATTACTTAGTGAAACCTTTGTAGCTATAGCAGGAACACAAGGTGCAGGTAAAACCACTCTATTAAGCTCAATATATAATGCCTCTGACTGGCTACAAGCGAATAGTGGTCGAGGTGAGCAGATTCCAGTTTTCGTCTATGAGGATGCCACAATCGATGAAATTAAGGGAGTTCAGGTTATATATAACTCTGAGATTCAGAAAGAGTATGAGAGAGAGTGTAGCAAACAAGATTTTCAAAACTCCATTACATATTGGAACTATAAGCCTAATGAAAACGAGCGTGTTTTATATGTGAAGTTGCGTGTCCCTGTTGTATACAACTTTACATTCAGTTGGGTCTTGTTACCCGGCTATGAGAACGAGAACTATAAAAACTCAGTTTGGCAACGTTTTATGCGCTATGTATTAGCTCACTCAATAGGTGTTGTCTTAGTTACCCGCGAAGAAAGACTTGCTCACAACCAGTCAGATATATTAGAAGACTTAAAAGGCAGCGCTGGTTCTCATAAACCTATCATTGCTATCACAAGATCTGAGGGCATTAGAAATAATGAAGAAAAAAAATCAGACCTCATTAACCGAGCTACAGAGGTCTATGAAGTTGAAGATGACAAAATAGTTTTCACTGGCATAGACTTTGAAAACTGGAAAGATGATTTTTCTGATACTGTCGTCTCTATAATTAAACAAGATCTCCAAGTAGAGCAAGAAAAGCGCAATACTATTCTTGATGTAATCGATGGAGATCTAACGTTTATATCAGATGAGTTGCAAAGTTTAGCTGTTGATAGCGATATACAAAATGACTCTCAGCAAAAAGCTGTTGAAAATATTTTAGATCACTTTAATAAGTCTTCGGCTAAGTACAAAAAAGAACTCGAAGACAAGCTTCTAAGTCATACAAAAGACCTGGTTGATAAAGCTATTACAAATGCTAATAATGACTTTGAGAATGAAGAAACTGGCGTAGCAAACAACGCTAAAATCTTATTAAAAAAAATAACATTTAAAAATAATGAAGTTGACGATAAGCGCAAAAATAGAGTTTTAAAATACTTTCCTTCTGAGGAAATAATGAGGTCTAATTTAAAGGCGATTAATCAGACATCTGAAAGTAGACTAAATCTTAAACTTGATAATCATGCTGAAAAACTGCTGAACTATTCTGATGAAAAGACGGAGGATTTTGAAGATTCAGTCATAGATAATAAGGCCATTATTAATAGTGGCCTCAATACTCTGTTGAGAAGAAACTCACTTTCCAGTCAAGACTCAGCTAAAAATGCTATTATGAAAGCCTTGGACTACTTACCTGCCCTTGCTATGGAATATTCGAGAATAGTACAAGCATCATCCCTTGCTGATTCTGAGGAAAGTAACAAGCTATCAGATAAAATTAAAACTGTTAACTTTAATCACCACGACTTGGAAGATTTATTAAACTATGTAACCAAAGATATTAAAACAACCTCCGAAAGTGCTAAAGCAGTAATGGGTATTGTTGGCTCTTTAGTTGGCTTAGATATGGCAGATGGTAAGCTAGATGGTGAGATTAACTATAAATCGCACAGTGATAATGATACAGATAACGGAGCTAAATCAAAAGATTCTCTAGATTATCTAACGAAGGCATCTGTCTTAGGTACAAGAATGGCCGGTATGGCCGTTGCGATTGGCGCAGTCGCTTATACATCTTATAAAGTATCTAATACCGTTGCCTTAGCAGATAAATCTCATAGAGAGTTTATAGGGTTATATGCCAATCAAATCGGACAACAGAATATTTCAATGGTTTTGCAGCAGTATGATAAGCATATGGAGAAACTATCGGAGTTTTTAAGACAAAACTTAGAAGAGATGTACTGCGTGAATAATACAGACCAGAAGCACCAGCTAATGGTGGCCTTGAAACAACTCAAACTAATTCGTAAAGATGTACGAAGAGCTATCAAAAATGATCAACTCAACTTGGTATAACATTTATCAGCAACGATATGACTGGGCTAAGATAGCTTATTCAAAGTTTATGAGGAATTTTGATAGCCAGCTATATTCATCATCATCGATAAAGGATCAGATTTTTATATCTGTTTACGGTCCTTCTCAGGTTGGAAAAACCTCTTTGATATTGGAGCTAGTAGGTGTGTCAGCTGAGTCATATTACCATGTGGAGAATGTTTTAAGAGGTGAGAGAGGTTACGGTCGTTCTTCAACGTCAACTATTGTAAGGTATCGGGCTTCAGAGAACGACTATTGGTTTATTACTACAGACAGTGACAAGAATAAGGAGCTAATACAACTTAATGATGAGCAGGCGAAAAGCTATTTATCCAGACTGCGTAGTAAAATGGAGAGTTCTGGGAGCAGCTTTAGTATAGAGTCAATAACTATCTTCATACCAAAGAAGTACCTTGTAAAAAAATCAAACAATGATAAAGATATTATTATCAAGGATTTACCTGGCGTTAAGGCAGATAATGACAAAGAACGTGCCTTCGTTTTAAAGGTTATTAAAAAAAATATTGAAATATCAGATCTGGTTTTGATGGTTACGACAATTGATAACTTAGGTTTAATTGTCCAACCTGAAAATCTAGAGCTTGATGAACTCCAGGATTGGATGATTAAGCCACATAGATTTAAAGTCATACTAACAAGATTTTTTAGTGATGCGTCTAGTTATAACTTCTGTGCTACAAGTTTAAATAAAAATGGATCCCTCACAAAGTCTGATATTAGAAAGCATATCAACGATCAGATAAATACTCATGATAACGAATGGGAGTTATCGCAACAGCTTTATGCATTAGAGCTTGGCCAATCCTGGATCAGTTATTTAAACTCTGCTAAAGAAGATACTGTGTTAGAACACATAAAGCTTATTCGAGAAAGTTTTTTCGACGAACTCAAAGAGGTTATATACAGTTCTAATAACCCTATATCTCGTCTTGCTTATGGCTATCAAATTGGTAAAGTTGCAGAAAAAATAAAAGAGATTAAAAATACCAAAGCTGAGAAAGAGATTGTTTCAATAACAGAGCAAATTAAAAAAAATAAAATGAAAATCCAGAAAGACAGTGGATATATTAAAGAAACATATAAACATATTGCAAGGATTAGCCAGAATAATGAAAAAATAATTGATGAGAGGGGTTTCAGCTCCTTAAAGACGGTTATTTATCCTGAGCACATTCACCCCCCAAAAATAGGTAATAATGTCAACGAACTAAAAAACATGCTCACTCATTTAATTATTCATCTTAATGAACAATGGGATATATTGACCCGAAGTTATTCTTCACTTTTCAAACTTCCCGAATTTAGAACTATTGATGAAGTAGTGAGTATTCAAAGCAAACTAGACAGCTACAAACTTTCTTCATACTGGATTCCACAGAATTATGAGGAAGATTTACATCGTGTTATAGAGTCTATTAATAACCAGGTGGATGAATTAAACAAGGTTATTTACCAATACTATAATGGCTATAGATATGGAATTTACCAAAAAAACTTAGATGAGATAAAAACCCTAAATAATAGAATATATCAAGTTAAGCAAAGACAAGAGAAGTATCAAAAAAGGGTCATAAACTTACAATCTGATCTAACATACTGTAAATCAAGCTTAAAAAAATTCAATGAAGAAAGAGACCAAGAGATTGAACATAGCAAAAACTTTACAAAATATATTGAGCCTGAGTTTAAAGACGCTTTAAATCAATTCTCTAAAAAAGCAATGTCTGAAACAGACGAGAAAAAAAGGATTTATTGGATATTACTCCTCAGACTTATAAAAATTGACTTTGAAACTGTTAAAGGTAAATCATGATAGACACTGACGAAAGCTTACAAGCACTTGATGATGCATTAGAAAATATTTTCAACAAGAACTTAAGAAGTATTAGTAAGGAAAATACGGATAAACAGTTAGAGAAGCTAGATAGTCAAGTTCACTTCCTTATCCAGCAATTAGAGCACACTAGCGCTAGACTTAAGAGCTCATTATTAGAAGATATAACTTCCTATCTTTCAGATGAAATTGAAATAGAAGATTACCTTGAAAAAATTACTGATATAAGAAGAAACCTATATGCGCTAAAGCAAACTGTTTCAGACGGTAATAGAGATTTCGTTAGCACCATTAATAATTTATCAGCAAATATATTAAACCAGAGCTTAGAGAACTATAATGAATTATTAGAAGCTATTCTTGAATTACAACGGACTTTAAAGGTAGATTCTGAGAAATTAACGGAACTAAACAAGCTTAGTGAAGCAAATATAACCTCAATATTGACTCATCAAATTAAGCAGCTAAGTACTCTAGTTGAAAATAGAGAAGATAGATTAAATAAAGCGTTTGAATCTAGACATCATCAACTACTAGAACAGACTGATTTAAATCAGCAGGAGCTGATATCTCAGTACGCTCAAAGCACAACGAGTATTGCCAAATCAAATGAGGCTAATGCTCTCACAACTAATAAGCTATTAAACGAGCAGTTTGAGAAACTAACTATTAAAACTGACAATAACCTTAAAGTGACTAAAATTTTATGCGCCTCCAATGTCGTTTTAATTATTATAACATTAGTGCTCTGTTATATAGTGGTCACTCATTAAGAGCTGATTTTTAAACCCTACTTTGTATACCCTCCTGCTGTCAAATCCGTATAGTTAAACTCGGGAGATTTTAATTAAGCAGCTTAACGCTAAGGGCAAATTTGGGATCAGTTAGCATAACCAATTTTTAACAACCTTGGTCGCAAAGTGGTCACCATTTGGTCACTGAGAGATTGGTCACCGTAGAATACCTAAACAATAAGTGTTATAGAATTTAGGAAAAGGGTAAAAAAAGACGAGCAAGAAAATTGCAGCTTGTTGATCAATGCAACATATAACACCCTGCAAAGCCTGATAAATCAACAAGTTATATGAATATACAGATACAAAAAAACCTCAAGTAAATCAATACTTGAGGTTGAAACTGTTAAGCTAAATAAAGCTTATTAAGTTTTAAAATATGGCGCAGCGGACGGGACTCGAACCCGCGACCCCCGGCGTGACAGGCCGGTATTCTAACCAACTGAACTACCGCTGCTTGGGTCGATTAGTAAGTTTAAACACTAACTAATATAGTGGTGGGTGATGACGGATTCGAACCGCCGACATTCTGCGTGTAAGGCAGACGCTCTACCAACTGAGCTAATCACCCTCGCTCTGTGGATGTGTATTATATAGATTTTATGACCCTTGTCAAACCTAAAAACCAATTAATCGGCAGAAAAATAGAACATAAGACAGTTTTTAGGGCCATTTGCGACTTTGTTGGCCAACAGCCTTAGATTTTACACCAACCTAATCTATATGAATAAGTGCTAAGAGCGGCGGACTAGAACTTGTATTGAAGACCTGTGCCAATAGCAAAATAATCTGAGTCACCTTTGGCATACAGAGGGGTTAATTCACCGTTGGCATCCTCTTGTGTGCCAAGATATCCTTCCACATCTTTTGCCTTGTTATAACCCATATAAGCATGGGCAATGACGTTATCTTTAAAGTTATATTCACCACCGATCGCAATCTGATTAGAGTCTGCGCCAGAGATACCATGTAAATCAGTACTTCTATTGTACTGAGCATATACTGAGGCAGGTCTTGCGAGGTTGCTTAAGCCGAGCTTTGCACTAAGTACCATGCCTTTTTCTTTTTCTGAGTAGCCGTCATAATCAGCCACTTGGTATAAGGCGCCTAACGTAACAGGCACGTTAGTGGATTTGGCTAAATCATAGGTAGCGGTACCGCGCACAAGAGACCCTGAGATTTCTAGGTCCTTATCATAAGCAACGCTTGCCACCAAGCCATTATTAGGCTTATAGGTGAGATAGCTGCCAAAGCCTTCGCCATTGTGGTATTCATTATCCTCATCCGCCTGATACATCACAAACAGCTCAAATGGCAAATCCTTACGCTCTGGTGACTGCCAGAAGAGGACATTAGATACCCGAGGTACGGCATCGGTCATGTTTAGTGCGTTAACAGATTGTGTGGTTTTTGACAATTGAGTCGTGCCGTTATTGTCCCAGATGCCTTTAGCAACAACGACATTGTTAATCAAATCCACAGGGGTCCAGTAGCGACCGGCTCTTATTGTGCCCCATGTATCATTTTTTAAGCCTAAATAGTTACTACGATTGGGCAAATCAACACTTGAGCCATTACTTTCGGTCAAATTCACACCAAATTGAAACTGGTAAACCACGTCTGTGGTCGCACTAATAGGTTCTGAACCTCGAAGACCTATTGTTGATTTATAAGTTTTGATATGAAAGTCATCTTCTCCGTATTTACCACTGCCTTGGTAGGTAGGATACTTATCTGCTAACTGCTTTTTATCTGCATCAAAGTTTGCGTCAGAATAATAGCCTTGTACAAACAAGTTGCCGAATAGCTTGGGCGCTTCTGCATAAGCGGCAGGGCAACAAAAATAAAACAAGGCAAGAGGAGCAACGATCTTTTTCATAAATAAAACTCTTTATTGAAGTAAGAATCAGCAGAGATGGCCAAAATTTGGTGACATATGTCAATTAATGTAGAGTTTATATTACAGATATTTATCCATAAGTAAATAGTTTAACCGTTATCTGTGGCTATCTATAATCGCGCCCAGCGCTTCTTTTCATAAAAAAATCGGCCTGCAAGACAGACCGATTTTTAAATATCTAGAGATAAAACTTAGGGATAAGCGCTTGGATCGCCCTATTAAAATATGAATATCATTGGGCTATTTCCAGATTACCGAATGGTCAATACTATTAATGGTGTTGTACCCAGTTAATGTCATTGCCATTTCAAATTCATGTTGTAAGATTTTAAGCGCTTTGGCCACACCCTCTGATCCTGCTGCTCCCAATGCTTGAGCAATCGGTTTACCTAATAGCACTGCGTCAGCGCCTAAAGCCAAAGCCTTTAAGACGTCCGTACCACGGCGGATACCGCCATCGATGAGCACGGGAACTCTATGGTCGACACGCTCAGCTACTCGCTGTAATGCCTCAATGGTTGGCGGCGCGGTATCTAATTTACGCCCTCCGTGGTTAGAAACAATAATACCAGAGGCGCCAATATCAAGGGCTCGTTGTGCATCTTCAGCATTAACGATGCCTTTAATCAGTACCGGCAAGGAAGTATAAGCAATCAGCATTTCCACTTCTTGCCAAGAGACAGGGGCTGGCCGGCCAATCTTATAAGGCATGTTCAAGTCTTTAGACAGCTCAAAGCCGACCTTGTCTTCTTCATTGCGTACAGCCGCGGCAACAGAATCTAGGGTAATACACACCGCTTTGCAGCCGGCCGCTTCTGCTTGTTTTAGCACTTTTTTGGCAAATTCTAAGTCATCTTGGATATACAACTGAAACCAAATCGGCGTGGTCGCAACTTGCTGAATATCTTCTAAAGAGGTGGTGGTAAAGGAGCTAATGACACAAGCTGTTTTGGCCTCTCCAGCGCCTTTGACAGTAGCAAGCTCACCGTCAGGATGCATGGTTTTTTGGAAAGCAAAAGGGTCGACTAAAATTGGATAGGCCAACTCATCACCAAATAAGGTCACTTTAGTATCTAGCTTTTTTGCATCATTTAATACTCTAGGATTTAAGGTGATGTGGTCATAAGCACGGTGGTTATTTTGATGCGTAATTTCATCGCCGGCACCAGTTGAGACGTAGGCAAATGCGCCTTTGCTCATTTTCTTTTTTGCCAATACTTCAAAGTCAAAAAGATTGGTGACTTGCGACAAGTCATTAATCTCATAATCGGCGTTAATGTCTGTGCTGGGGTGAGTCATGTTTATAAAGCTCCTTATATTTATTATTAATAGGTTTTTTAATTGGACAGGTTTAGAGTAATTTCACAGTACGGGGCTTGCCTGTTAATAATATTAAAGCCAATATAGTTTGTTAAATGTAGTGTTGTTGTATTGAAGGTATAAAGAGTCGTAAGGGTGTGGACATAAAAATACCCCATAAATTGTGGTCAAATTATGGGGCGAATATCGGTAAGATTTAATGGCTGGGCTGATTTGTAACAGCTTAAATATAGGCTGGGTTAAAGTCAGCTAGGCTGGCCTTGATAGTCTGCATGATGCGCCACATCACCCAGTACCTTATTGCCGACCACGCCTGCGGTAATCGAGCCGCTAACGTTAACCAAAGTACGCATCATATCGATAAGTGGCTCAATAGAAATCAGCAGGCCAGCCAGCTCCAGTGGCATACCTAATGTGGACAGCACGATAATGGCCGCAAAAGTTGCGCCACCGCCGACACCTGCCACCCCAAATGAGGCAATCATAGAGATGCCCACGACGGAGGCAATAAAACTCATAGACCAAGGGTCAATGCCCATAGTGGGGGCAATCATCATTGCTAACATCGCAGGATACACACCTGCACAGCCATTTTGACCAATGGTTGAACCAAAGGATGCTGAAAAGTTAGCAATTGGCTTGGCAATACCCAGCTCATTGACTTGCGCATCGATACTTAGCGGTATGGTTGCCGCAGAGCTACGTGAGGTAAAGGCAAAGGTCAATACCGGAGCGATTTTCTTAAAGTGGCTAATGGGCGAGCGTCCAGTAAGCGTAATAATCAAGGCGTGCACAATAAGCATAATAAATAGTGCAACATAAGAGGCGATTAAGAATTTGGCCAATTGCCAAATAGCGCCGGCATCAGTAGTGACAATGACTTTAATCATGAGCGCTAAGATACCATAAGGCGTTAGGCGGATGATTAAGCGTACCAACGCCATAACCCAGCTTTGAGCGATATCGATACCTTTGATAATCATGGCACCTTTTTCAGGGTCATTTTTATTAACGGTTAAAGCGGCGATACCCAATAAGCTTGCGATGACCACAGCTGAAATCATTGAGGTGCTTTCAAGACCGGCTAAGGTGCCGCCAATGCTGGTCGGTATAAAGCTTAAAATTAGGCCCGGAATGGTCAAATCGGCCACTTGGCTGCTGCTTTCTATGATATTTTGGCTACGAGCTATCTCTTGCTCACCGGCCACAATAGAGCTGGCATCAAGGTGGAATAAATTGGCAATAATCGCCCCGTCAAAGGCTGCGATACCGGTAGTAATGATTAAGGTGCTGATAATCCAAAAGCTCATCGAACCAATCATAGAGGCTTTTTCTAATCGAGCAATGGCTGCCAAGATGGAGATAAATACCAAAGGCATTGCTATCATTTTTAATAAATTCACATAGCCATTACCAACGATATTTACCCAAGGTAAAAAGCTTTCTGTATCCAATCCTAGGCTCGATATTACCAGCCCATAGATCACCCCAAGAAATAGGCCTAAAAACACACTGCGGCTTAACGAATCGCTTTGACGATGATAACGCCATAGACCGTACAGCAGGCCAACAAAGAGGATCAATAAGACAAAAACAAGCATCTCAAACTCCGCAATCAAAACAAACAGACTATTATCCAGACTTGTAGGATAAGGTCTAGCGCTAAATAGAGGAGTTATTATTCCTTTAGGTTATAAGGGGGTGTATATTTTTGTTTGTAGTTGCGGTGCTGGGTTTACAAGAATTTAGGTCATATTGTGGCTTGACCGGAAGAATAAGTTAATTTAGAATTCGTATCAGTGTACTAGAACACAAAAACACTAAGGCATAGAAAGCATAGATAGGTAGATACAAAGCATTATTTAAATATTTTTTAGAGCAGGCTAGGGGCAAATATGACACAGATAAAAGACAGCTATGGTTTACACGCATCGACACTACCAGACACCCAAGGCCTATATGGCGAGTTTGGGGGAAAAATTAGTCATCCTGAACTGGCACGAGCGCTAGATGAGCTAGAGACTGGATTTCGTGAAATTATTAAAAATGATGATTTTATCGCCGAGATGAAGCGCCTGCGTGAGACCTATGTAGGCAGACCTAGCCCGATTTATCATGCTAAGCGACTGACAGCGCACTGCGGCGGTGCGCAAATTTATCTAAAGCGTGAGGACTTAAACCATACCGGCGCCCACAAAATCAACCACTGCTTAGGTGAGGTGCTACTGGCCAAAAAACTGGGCAAAACCAAGGTAATCGCTGAGACCGGTGCAGGCCAGCATGGGGTAGCATTGGCGACGGCGGCAGCACTTATGGGCGTGGCCTGCGAGATTCATATGGGGGTGGTCGATATCAAAAAAGAGCATCCTAATGTCAGCCGTATGAAAATCTTGGGCGCCAATCTGGTGCCCGTATCACAAGGCGCTGGTACCTTAAAAGAGGCGGTTGATAGTGCTTTTGAGGCGTATTTGGGTGATATTAAAAACAGTATGTTTGCCATTGGCTCAGTGGTTGGTCCCGCGCCTTATCCTGAGATGGTCGGGTACTTTCAATCGGTTATTGGCCATGAAGCGCGCGAGCAGTTCTTACAGGCGACTGGTAGTTTACCTAATAAAGTCGTGGCTTGTGTCGGTGGCGGCTCCAACGCCATGGGTCTATTCAGCGGCTTTATGGAAGATGATGTCGTTGAGAAGATTGGTGTTGAGCCGGCAGGCGAGGGGTTAGATACGCCGAATCATGCGGCCACCATGACTAAAGGTGTCAAAGGTGAGATACAAGGCTTTAAGTGTTATGTGCTACTTAATGACAAAGGCGAGCCGGCACAAGTGCATTCTATCGCTTCAGGGCTAGACTATCCGGGCGTTGGTCCTCAGCACTCTTATTTGCGCGATGCCAATTTGGCCACTTATGAAGCAATCACAGATAAAGAATGTTTAGAGGCGTTCATGGCCTTGTCTCGCCTGGAGGGTATTATCCCAGCACTGGAGTCCTCACATGCGGTGGCTTATGCAATGAAGATTGCCAAAGACATGCCGGCTGATCAAAGCATCTTGGTCAACTTGTCCGGTCGAGGTGATAAAGACATTGACTTTGTATTACAGAAAATTAAGGTATAGTCACAGCTTATCCAAAAGCTGTCTTATCATAAACCAGCGTCAAGCCACTGGGTAACTTGCTGTACCCGTGCTTGACGTGTCCCACCAATGCGTAAAAATGGCTTATTGTGCTCAGTTAAGGCATCGATAAACGCTTGGGTAATCTGCTCTCGCTGCTGGGGCGCGTCACGTAAGTCATCAGCCACCCAAGGCACATCCACCTGCGTTAGCAAGATCAAGTCGTAATGATGGCTCAGTGCTGCAGCCTTAAGCGCGGCTGGACACTCATTATAATACCAATACGCATACACCATAATCTCAAATAAAGCGGTATCACAAAACAGATAGCGATTGG
Organism: Psychrobacter raelei; assembly: GCF_022631235.3. Lineage (NCBI taxonomy): Bacteria > Pseudomonadati > Pseudomonadota > Gammaproteobacteria > Moraxellales > Moraxellaceae > Psychrobacter > Psychrobacter raelei. The sequence continues at coordinate 1,804,912 of NZ_CP093310.2, read as the reverse complement.
CCACCGCTGCCTGCTGATTTTCGGTCGCAACTTGCCCATAGGCGATCGGCATTAAATCCTGCCATTCACAAACGCTTTGAGTGGTGTCCCATTTGTGCTGCAAATAGGGGCGCATGTACTCAATTACCCACTGAGTCTGATAATGCTGAGCCAAATCTTGGCATAGGGTCGTTTTGCCAGTACTTTCGGCACCAAGGATAAGCACCTTTTTGATACCGGCTGGCGTGTGCTGCTGTAACTCGGCTTCTAAATGAGCTTGTGATACCTTAATAGGCATTTTAAAATAACCTTTTTATATTAATAAACGCTTGTACACTGAAAAATAGCAATTTATAGTTATCAATTGCGCCATAAATAAGCTGAGATAGAAAAAGATAAAGAATTTATCACACTCAGTATTAGGAATAATGACACAAAACAGGCATAATATTAGGCTTGTGCTTAAAATGCCAACCGAGGGTCAAATACTGCAACTTAGTTTTTCAGTCACTTGACACCGCAATAAAAAAAACAGCTTCACCTCTTTGAGCGTGATAACTTTTAGTATGACACATAATTAATTTGCTAAGAATAATAGGAAGCAATATGAAAACATATATTACAGGGACAGGTCTATATATTCCGCCATATAGCATCAGTAATGAAGAGCTTGTTGACTCATTTAATCAGTATGTCGCTAATTATAATACTCAATACGCCAGCGAAATTGAAGCAGGGACCCGTGACGCACTAGAGCCTTCATCGGCTGAGTTCATTGAAAAAGTATCGGGTATTAAGTCGCGATATGTTATGGACAAAAAAGGCATTTTAGACCCTGAAATTATGGCACCTGTATTGCCGGCTCGTAAGCTGGGTGAAGAGCTGTCTTTAATGGCTGAGATGGGGGTAGATGCCCTACAACAAGCTTTAGCAGAAGCCGGCCTTGAGGCCACTGAGCTTGACGGAATTATTGTGGCCTGTTCAAACTTACCCCGCGCTTATCCTGCATTGGCCATTGAGATTCAACATGCCATCGGTATGGTGGGCGGCTTCGCTTATGACATGAACGTGGCTTGTAGCGCCGCAACCTTTGGTATCGCTCAAGCAGTGGGTACGATTAAAGGCGGCTTAGGCACTAAAATTGCTGTGGTAAACGTTGAGATTACTACCTCGCACCTAAACTTCCGTAACCGTGATAGCCACTTTATCTTTGGTGACGTGGCGACGGCCTCTATTATTGAGCAGCTAGATACACCAAAAGGCTATGAGATTTTAGACAGCAAACTGTTTACTCAGTTTTCAATCAATATCAAAAATGAATACAGCTTCTTAGACAGATGCGAGTATTTAGCAGCAGGTACTGAGCTGTATCATGATCTAAAAGAACCGGTAACGGATAAGCTGTTTTTACAAAATGGCCGTAAGGTGTTTCGCGAAGTATGCCCCAAAGTCTCTGAGATGATCAGTGAGCATTTGCAAGAGAACAACTTTAAGCCTGAAGAAGTAAAAATGATGTGGCTACACCAAGCCAACTTAAACATGATCAATCTAATTTTACGCAGTGTGGTCGGCAAAGATGCTGACCCTGCGCTTGCGCCCACTGTGATTGATGAATTTGGTAACACCAGTTCAGCCAGCCCCGTGATTGTATTCCATCGCTTTAAAGATCAGCTGCAATCAGGCGATTTGGGCGTCATGTGCTCCTTTGGTGCCGGTTACTCAATCGGCTCAGTGCTGGTGCGCAAAGTTTAACTCATTGGTTATAAAGTGCATTTTATCTCAGATTAAGCAGGTCATTGGGCCTGCTTAATTCGTTAGGCCATGAATTTAACATCGTGAGTATCGGTATTTTCGCCAAAATTTGTTATAATTAGCCACTTTGTGTAAGTCGCTACATTTTTATAGCGCAAAGCCTATACAAAGCTTCCTCGTATAATTACCGAAATAATTATCAAAAATCAGTAAACTAATGACCCTAATAAGCTTTCAACCTTAAGCTTAACTATCGATAGTTACTGAAGTATGACCCTATATCTCGTTACTAACTTCACTGAAGAAAAGATTACTTATGAAAGACTCGTTAAGAGAACGCTTAGATCAAATGGTAGACCGCTTTGAAGAAGTGACTGCCTTGTTGTCTGATCCTGATACCATCAGCGATAATAATAAATTTCGCGAGTTATCTATGGAGCACAGCGAGCTGTCAGAGATTACCGCTTTGTGGCAGCGCTATCGTCAGGCTGAAATTGATAAAAAAGATGCACAAGAGATGATCAACGACGCATCAGATCCTGATATGAAAGAGATGATGCAAGAGGAGATTGACTCAGCCAGCCGTGATATTGAGGCGATGGAAGAAGAGCTGAACGTCATGATGCTGCCAAAAGATCCTAATGATAAAGTACCTGCCTTCTTAGAAATCCGTGCCGGTACCGGTGGTGATGAAGCGGCTATTTTCTCAGGCGATCTGTTTCGTATGTATGAGCGTTATGCCTCTTCACAAGGCTGGACTATCGAAGTGCTGTCAGCCAACGAAGGCGAGCACGGCGGATATAAAGAGATTATCAGCCGAGTATCAGGTAATGATGTGTATGGCCGCTTAAAGTTTGAATCAGGCGCACACCGAGTACAACGTGTTCCTGAAACAGAAAGCCAAGGCCGTGTTCACACATCAGCGTGTACGGTCGCGGTGATGCCCGAGGTGGAGATTGATGATACGGTAGAGCTAAACCCAGCCGATATTCGTATGGACACCTTCCGCTCAAGCGGTGCCGGTGGTCAGCACGTAAACACCACCGACTCGGCGGTACGTTTGACTCACATTCCAACGGGTGTGGTCGCTGAGTGTCAACAAGAGCGCAGTCAGCATAAAAACCGTGCCAAAGCCATGCAAATGCTAATCGCCCGTATTCAGCAAGCCAAAGTGCAAGAGCAGGTCGATACTGCAGATGCCCTACGCCGCAACTTAGTGGGTAGTGGCGATCGCAGTGAGCGCATTCGTACTTACAACTTTCCACAAGGTCGTATGACCGACCATCGTATCAACTTAACCCTATATAAGTTAGATGCTATTATGGAAGGCGATTTAACAGAGCTACTTGATGCGTTAAATCGTGAACACCAGGCCGATTTAATGGCCAGTATCGGGGGTGGAGACGATTAATTCACCGCTTTGTTATGATGGTGCTTCAGGCTAATTACGCATTTAACGCTTGAAGCACAGCAGCTAAGCGTGTCAAATTAGTCATTTATCCTTATTACCATTTACCTTTTTGAATAACTTTGGAAACTGTAATGTCTAACCAATCAACGAACGATCAAGATCAAATTCCATCAGCAGAAGATACCAATGACTTGATTGCTCAGCGCCAAGCCAAACTTGACGAGATCAGCGCTGCTGGCAAAATCGCTTATCCGAATCAGTTCAAGCGCACTGATTATGCTGAGGATTTACAAAAACAGTTCGAAGGCATTACAAAGCAAGAAATCGAAGAAAATGCCGCCAATGGCGACAAAACTCAGGTGAGCATTGCCGGTCGTGTGATGCTAAACCGCGGCGCCTTTATTGTTATTCAAGACATGACAGGACGTATTCAGCTGTATGTGGCGCGCAAAGAGCTCGATGAAGACAGCCTAGCGTTAATCAAATCCCTAGATTTGGGTGATATTATTGGTGTGAGCGGCTATATTGGCCGTTCGGGTAAAGGTGATTTATATGTTCATATCGAACAAATTACTTTATTAACCAAGTCTTTACGTCCTATGCCAAATAAGTTCCATGGCCTAGCAGACACAGAAGCACGCTATCGCAACCGTCATTTAGACTTAATGACCAACGAATCTAGCCGCAATACGTTTATGATTCGTAGCCAAGTGATTAGTGGTATCCGTAAATTCATGCTCAATGAGCGCTTTATGGAAGTTGAGACCCCAATGATGCATCCCATTCCAGGGGGTGCTGTGGCGCGTCCATTTATTACCCATCACAATGCGTTAGATATGCCATTATATTTACGTATTGCCCCTGAGCTGTATCTAAAGCGTTTGGTTGTGGGCGGCTTTGAGCGGGTATTTGAGATTAACCGTAGCTTCCGTAATGAAGGGGTATCTACCCGCCACAATCCTGAATTCACCATGATTGAATTTTATCAAGCCTATGCCGATTATAAGGACTTGATGGATTTAACTGAGCGTCTATTTAACCAACTGGCGATGGATATTTTAGGGACGACTGAGCTGACCTATCAAGAAGAAACCATCAGTCTCAAAGCACCTTTTGCTCGTTTAAGCATGACAGATGCCATTGCTCAGTATGCTGAAGGCTTCGATATGTCTAAAGTAGCGGACAGAGATTACCTAGCTGACTATGCTCAAAATGTATTAAAGCAGCAAGTCAAAGAAGGCTTCGGTATTGGTAAACTGCAAACCATTATCTTTGAAGAGACTGCTGAGCATAAGCTGCGTCAGCCGACCTTCATTACCCAGTACCCTGCTGAGACCTCACCGCTTGCACGCCGCAACGATGAAAATCCTGAGATTACTGACCGCTTTGAGTTGTTCATTGGCGGTCGTGAGATTGCCAATGGCTTTAGTGAGTTAAATGATCCAGCCGACCAAGCCGAACGCTTCCACAATCAAGTGGCCGAAAAAGACGCAGGTGATGATGAAGCGATGCATTTTGATGCAGACTATGTCGAAGCCTTAGCTTATGGTCTGCCACCGACAGCGGGTGAGGGTATTGGTATCGACCGTTTGGTCATGCTATTTACAGATGCAGCCAGCATCCGTGATGTGATTTTATTCCCGCACCTGCGCATCAAGCACTAAAAGATAAGCGGTAAGTTTGACACTTACCTGCTCAGTGAGTTACTTATCAGACTGACTGAGCACAACCATACAGTGTTTAGTTTAATTAATAGGACTGCTTACTTGGGCAGTCCTATGTTTTTTTAGTAAATAGGTGTCACAAATAGCGAAAACCCTTATCTTCAATAGGATGCAGAGCTTACAGTGGCGCTTATACTTGAGTAAAAAATAGCCCAAAATTGCCATAAATCCATTAACACATGTGCAACAGGAATAAAAAAGCGGTATAGTAATAATCGTTGTCTCTTGATTATATATTCACAGTTTAGGTTAAATGGATGTTATGGCAAATTACTCAGCCCAAAGAATAAAAAGTGTGGCGTTAAATAATGATAAAAGACGCTATGCGAAACAGGATTCAGAAGACGCCCCTGAGCCGATTCAGGCAGTACCCACAGTACCCACGACCCCTCGCAATATGAGCAATAAAAGGCCGTTAATTAATCCATTGTCTGAAGGCGGTGCGCCTAAAGTATCCAAGCCGCAGCCTGAGATGGATATACAATCACTTGCTGTGGCAAGCTTTAATTGGTTACAGATGTTTCACCGTACCTTTTTATCGGTTTACTTAATTGCAGACGATGCTTTAGTCGGTGCAGGAAAATTCGACTTTGCTTTTCAAATTGGCAATCAGCGCTTATATGTGCTCACCCACGAAGAAGTAGAGAAGGTTGAAAGTACCAGTGTGTCCAAATCGTTTATGGCGCAGCTAACTCAGCAAGCCGCCACTTATATTAATAAGCGCTATCAACAAATCAGCAGCCGCTTTGAGCTGCCGGTATCGGGTAATGACGGTTTGGCAAATGTGCACTATGTGGGTCTGACTGCCATTACCCTAAACCATGAAGGTAGGGACTATCAAATAGAGCACGAGTTTGGCAGCACTTTTTTTCAAGAAGACTGCGTGCTAGATTTAGATGATGAAAGCCGAGTGATGCAGCTGTTTAGTTTAAATGGCTTTTATCAGATGATAAAGCTGCTGCAGACGCCGAGTGATTTATTAAGCTTCTTTGATTATCACTTAGAACAGTTGGTGAACTTTCATGATTTTTCGGGTGAATACGCCTTAGCACAGCACTTTTTGGCAAGTCCTGCTTTTTTTAAGCGCGCCGTGGCAGTACAGCAACAACTGGTAGAAATTGGTCTACTATCAAAGGTTGAGACCCGCTTGAGTGATATGGTGGCACAGCCTGATAATGCCCAGATCCCAGCTGAGCTTGAAAAAAAGCATGCCGAATTGTCTCAAAAGCTGCAAAGCTATTCTAGCATCTTTCAAAAGCTGTTAAATGGTACGACTAAGCGCCGTCATGACGCTCAAGATACGCTACCTTTACCACAAGTTAAATTGTTGGTCGCTGAGTCTATGTATACCCGCATGAGTATCATCGAAGAGATGATGGCTTATGAGACCCGGTCACAACAAGAGTGTTTAAACGGCTACTTGTGTCATCAACACTCTTATAATGACTTTGGTCATCATTACGTCATTGTGGTTTATGGGCTTGATGCCAATGCTGAGTATTCTCGTCAGTATATTGAACAAAATCATCAAAACTTACTCATGGATATCAATGCTCAGTTACAAGATCCGGCAATGAAAGAGTATTTTATCCTAGGCTTTGACATGTCAAATCATGATGGCAAAGGCAATGTCACGGTACAGATGGATGTGTTTCATCAGTCAGGCTCAGTGATGTCTGATATTGAAAAAAGATATTATCAGCAGGCCCATGCTTAATTAGTATCAGCGGCTGTATGCTAGTAGTCTGCTTTCAAGGTAATGTATTAAATCAGTGGCAAGTCACCTAGGTGGGCTTGCCACTTTTAATCCACAATTTTTTTAATCGTTATAGGTTTGGTTGTCTATTATGTCGCAGCAATATCAAGTTTTAGCACGTAAGTATCGTCCAAAGAACTTCCACGAGTTGGTTGGGCAGTCACATGTGTCTAAAGCCTTAATTAATGCCATTGATCATAATCGGCTACACCATGCCTACTTATTTACTGGGACTCGCGGAGTGGGTAAGACCACCATCGCCCGTATTTTGTCCAAGTGTCTAAACTGTGAAACTGGGGTAACCAGTACGCCTTGTGGGGTTTGTAGCAGCTGCGTTGCTATTGATCAAGGCCGCTTTATTGACTTAATTGAGATCGACGCCGCCTCTCGCACCAAGGTAGAGGATACGCGTGAGCTTATTGATAATGTGCCTTATGCGCCTACTCAAGGTCGATATAAAGTTTATCTAATCGACGAAGTGCACATGCTCTCAACCCACAGCTTTAATGCTCTATTAAAGACATTAGAAGAGCCGCCAGCGCATGTTAAGTTTTTATTGGCCACCACAGACCCTCAAAAGCTGCCAATCACCATTATCAGTCGCTGCCTACAATTTGTACTGCGACCGTTACCGCAGCAAGCGCTTAGTGACCATATTGCTAATTTGTTGACTCAAGAAAACATTGATTTTACGCAGCCAGCGTTATGGCAGTTGGCCAATGCTGCCAAAGGCTCGGTGCGTGATGCCTTGTCTTTAACCGATCAAGCCATTGCGTTTGGTCAAGGTCGATTGACCGATGAGACGGTTAATGACATGTTGGGGCTTATTGATAGTGCAGACTTAATTAGCCTATTACTGGATATCTATCAAGGTAATGCGCCTGCGCTCTCAGCGCACATTGAGCAGATGCGGGCGCAGTTGGTCGATGCAGGCAGTATGTTTGATGGGCTGGCTGATTTATTGCATCAAATTGCTATGGTGCAGCTGCTGCCTAATGTCTCACTCAACGTCAATGACCTGCAAGCTCAGCAGATTACAGCATTGGCGGCGCAGATTGGTCCGGATGTCTTGCAGCTATATTATCAGATTGTCATTCAAGGCCGTGAGCAGATTAAGCTTGCCAATACACCCTTGCAAGCGCTTGAGATGTGCTTATTAAGATTGCTGGCCTTTAGACCGCTGGCGCTAAATGAAGTGGCGGTGGCGAGCTCAAACACACCTGCCCATAAAGCATCCTCTGACCAGCCGGCGAGTATCGAGATACAGGCACCACATAATAACGCTGACCAGGCTGAAGATTACTTAACTGAGCAGGCCTTATCCGCCACAAGCACTGAGTCTATGGCAGATACAAATATTGAGCCACAATCGCCTAATGTTAATGATGCTGATATTAATAATACAGCAAATATCGATGTTAAAACCCATCAAGACGATTATCAACTGAGCAGTACATCTGGTGCTGATATCAATCCTGCGTCATTGAATGAAACAGATTTTGCCACCCCATTAGCCTCTGAGCCAACGGCTCAAGATACTAGGCTGCAATTAGAGGAGCAAGCTGTTGATATTAAGGAAGATTCTGATTTTGATGGTGACTATCAAAATAATAGTAATTATTTATCAGCTAATACTTCCCTTGAGAGAAAAAGTGATTTAGAATTACGCCTTTCCAAATCGGCGCTCGACTCAGAGCCGCTAATCTCTGTAGACCAGGAAGATCAAGTCAAGACGAAGGACAGTTCATCAGTTACATCATTATCGTCAGCCCAGCCCACTGAAAACTCACACCCGGAAGCCGAACACGCGGCGCCGGTTGATTCAGTGATTTCAAATACTGTTGAACATCAAGATCCGCAGATCACTTTATCTGCTGAGGATCCGCGTAGTCTATTAAAATGCCCGGAGCAAACTTTAGAGGGCGAGTGGACCCCAGATAAATGGGACTATTGGTTACAAACCGCTCGTGAATCAGGTGCCTTGGCGCAGGATCAGCTGGCAATGGCCCGACAAGGGGTTATGACTGGTGAAATTAGTGGCCGTAGCGAGTTTAAAGTTGCCTTTGATACCAAAAACATGCAGAGCATTTTTCAGCATTTGGCCAATCATTTGACGCAGCAGTTTGGGGCACAAGTATCGATTGCCATCGATACCTCATTAAGCTCGGAGCAAGCTGAGCTTTTGCCACAAAGCAGACAAAAAAATCGTGAAATTCAGGCCAAAAATTATGCTCAAGAGCTCATCACTAACAGTCCCGTGATGCAGCGTCTTATCCATGACGCACAAGGGAAAATAACCAGTTTGAAGCTTTTTGAGGTCGAAAAAAACCCACAAAAAAATTATTAATTTGTTCTGAATGCATTCTGTAATAGTCTTACACAAAAAGTAAACCTAAAAAACTAAAAAAGTAGGCATTTGTCTGTAATTTCTCAACAATTGTCTACTTAAATGAGGTATACTGTCTTGCTTAAATTACATAGTTAGGTGTTAAGAATGATGTTAGACAATTTACGAGGAATGGCGGTTTTCGCCAGTGTTGTCGGCCATGGTTCATTTAGTGGAGCCGCTCGACAATTAGGTATCACTACCAGTGCAGTGAGCCAACAAATTCGCTCTCTTGAAAAAGATTTGGGCGTAGTACTGTTACACAGATCGACTCGTAAGCTTAGCTTGACTGAAGCTGGTGCAAGCTTTTATGAGTCAGCCAAAGATGTGGTAACTGCTGCAGACCAAGGGCGTATCAAAGTCAACCAATTGCGTGATGAGCTAGCAGGCAGTCTGCGTATTGCAACGACGCCAGAGTTGGGTGTTAACCACATCCTTCCCGCTCTATCGACTTGGATGTCAGCTCATGATGACTTAAGTATCTACTTCCTAGCAGATAACCATTATATCGATATGATTGATGAGCGCGCGGATATTGCTATTCGTATGAGCCCACAAATCAAAGATAGCTCGGTAGCTACTTATCCATTGGCTGAAGTTAAGCAGATGCTTGTGGCTTCTCCGCACTATCTAAGACAGCACGAAAAAATCACTAAACCAAAAGATCTGGCCAACCATCAGTTAATTAGCATTGACTTGATGAAAGATCCTAATACGCTAGATTTTAGCAGCATCGAAACCGGTAAGAAAAACCGCGTTAAGATCACCTCTAGAATTCAAACCAATAATGTGTTTTTAGCAACAACCTTGGCAAAAGAAGGCCATGGCTTAGTACGTGTGATGTCTTTAGATGTGCAAAAAGAATTGGCTTCTGGTGAGCTAGTAGAAGTCATTCCAGAATACTCACTACCTCATTTCGTTTTATATGCAGTTACTTTAGATCGCGAGCAACAACCGGCAAAAATTACCCGTTGTCTTGAGGTTTTAAAGAAGCATTTTCATGCTGCTGCCTAGTCAATAGACACAGTCAAGCTTAAAAGATAAATCTATATTATATAAAAGGTTCTTTCTTTTTAAGTCTTACGCTATAGTAATGACTTGCGATTATTTATTGTATATCGTAAGTTGTTACTAGAGCGTAATTTTTTTGTCTGTGCGTTTTGTTTTTAGAGTATGCGCTTTCGAGCATGTTGAACGATCCTAAGACGCCAGTGTCATAAAACTTATTCACTTACGTTTTAACCCTCAGTGAGGGATGATGTAACGCTTCTTTTAAGCAGGCTTAGCTTGCTCTCTTTTTTGCAAAATTGAATGTAAATATCTTATGGAAAATAGACTTATAAATCCTGTAGAGCGGGTGGATGATAGCGTAGATAATAATATTCGCCCCAGTACATTGGCAGAATATATTGGTCAGCCGGTGGTGCGTGAGCAGATGGAGGTTTTCATTGAAGCGGCTCGTAGAAGGAATGAGGCGTTAGACCATACGTTAATTTTCGGGCCTCCGGGTCTGGGTAAGACCACTTTGGCCAATATTATTGCGCGTGAAATGGGCGGAAATCTTCGCTCCACTTCAGGTCCGGTACTTGAGCGTGCCGGTGATTTAGCAGCTATGCTCACTAATTTGGAAGAAGGCGATGTGCTTTTTATTGATGAAATCCATCGCTTAAGCCCGGTGATTGAAGAGATCTTGTATCCTGCCATGGAAGACTTCCAGCTTGATATCATGATAGGTGAGGGGCCAGCAGCCCGTTCTATCAAGCTTGATTTGCCCCCCTTTACTTTGGTAGCTGCCACCACACGTGCCGGCCTATTGACCTCGCCGTTAAGAGATCGCTTCGGTATTGTACAGCGCTTAGAGTTTTATAATATTGAAGACTTGACGACTATTGTTAGCCGTTCAGCGCGTCTGATGAATGTGGTGATGACGCCTGAAGGGGCGGTGGAGGTGGCACGTCGTTCACGAGGCACACCGCGTATTGCCAACCGTTTGCTGCGCCGGGTACGTGACTATGCTCAGGTGAAATCAAATGGTGAGGTAACTGGTGAGATTGCAGACAGTGCACTCGATATGCTGGCAGTGGACAGACGCGGTTTAGATCATCTTGATCGCCGCTATATTGAAATGGTACATGCCCGCTTTGATAACGGTCCAGCAGGTGTAGAGGCCATTGCTGCGGCGATGGCTGAAGATAGAGGCACTCTAGAGGATGTGATTGAGCCTTATCTTATCCAACAAGGCTATGTTCTACGTACTGCTCGTGGCCGAGTACTGACTCAAATGGCCATTGATCAGCTCTAAGCGGCAGTCATATCCAGATATAATAAGGACAAGCTGATTAGACTTGTCCTTTTTTATGCCAGGTTACGCAGTGCGTACCGCTATTGAACAACAGTAGAATAAATAGTAGGGGTGCTAATCAGCTGTAGTATCACGTACTTGTATCTGAGTAGAGGGGCTTGGGGTTTGCATCATTTTAGATTTTTTATACTGATATTTTCCCACAGCCATAAGTCCTAAGCCGCCAATTACAATCACCAATAAGATAATCACAGGGTTTTTCCAAAAAGCGGTAGAGGATGTAGGCTCAGTAGAGTTAGAGGCAGAAGCGAAAGCCTTTTCTTCTTTTTCTTTGTCCATAAAAATAAAGTTGACAAAGGGGCGAGAGGGAGGCTGAATCGGTTCAGGCGCAATTTTTAAGCGATTGCGGCTAAGGTAAATTTCTGAGATTTTAGCCAGCTGTAGCATCCAGCGCTGATAAGGCAGGGCGATATTATCCATTGCACAAAAGGTGAGAATATCACTTTTATTAGCAGTATCCACAATAAGCGGCTCATTACTAGGCACAGTAGATGGCTGGGTTGTGCGTCCAATGACCTTGGCATAATGTGGCATCTGATCTAAGCTTAAGGTGGGGGTGGCAGCGGGTAGCTTATAACCGGTGATTGAATGCCAGTCAGGGTCAAAATCTGGTATCTGATAGGCGTAGGTGTCACAGATATGTTGTGCAGAGGCTAGGGCAGCCTGGTCACGCTTTAACCACAAAAACTGCGGCTGCTGCTTAAACCACTGATCGAGATCTGCTGCATCTAGATGAGCAAAATCTGCCAATATGGCAATTTCGCGTAGACACAATACGCTCAGCGCCGACAGTAAAGGTCGAGATTGACCGGGCTTAAGCTGAGCCTGCTCGGCTAATTTGTGACACACAGCGCGCTGGATATCACTTGAGGAAAACAAGGCTTCGCTGACATTTTGGCCGTGTTGCAAAGCGCTTTGCATCGTACGGAAATTAAAAGCATTATACTTGCGCAGCTCTTTGATTTGACTGCGGTTTAACAGTTTTTTTAGAACCGCATCCGCACCTTGTAGTTGGTTATAGGCCAATAAGGCGCTAATCACTGCTTGAATGCCTTGCTCGATAATAATTCGGGCTTGTGGCAAAGAGATCGTACCCAAATCTGCGAATATCGCATCTATAGGCAAGGTGTCTTTAACAAGAAAGTCATAAAGTGATACACGGGTTGGGACAAGTGCTGTCATGAGACCTACAAGTTTGCATAATTTGCAGTTATCATAAGGGGAATTATACTCAGTTACAAGTCCTTATATAAGATGTCAGCTTATCACAATTTTAGTTTTGTAAAGTTTTTATTCTAATAATCAGGTGACCTGTTATGCCTACTTTAAAGATGGTCGAAAAATTTATCCCAAGAATCACGGTCAACATCGCTACGCAGACTTTGGCTTTTTATAACCCAAGCTTTGATGCGGTACGTCCGCAGCGCATATTCTCTGTATCTACTGCCAAAAACGGCATCGGCAGCTTAGAGGGCACAGGATGTACCCCACTTGGTAAGCATTATGTTGCCAGCAAAATTGGCGATAAAATGCCAATCAATAGCGTGTTTGTGGGCCGCTTGCCAACTGGTGAAATTTATCATGAGCAATTGGCACAGCAGCACCCAGATAGAGACTGGATACTGAGCCGCATATTGTGGCTTAGTGGCTGTGAACAAGGGATAAATAAGGGCGACAATGAGCAAGGCTGCTGTGATACCTATCGTCGCTACATTTATATTCATGGGACGCCAGATACTGAGCCAATGGGCGTGCCTATGTCCCATGGCTGTGTACGCATGCGCAATGAGGATGTGATTTGGTTATTCGATCAGGTGCAAGAGGGTATGCCGGTAGATATTATTGCTAAATAATAATGGGTTTTGTCAGCTTATAAAAAATGCTCTTATTGCTGCTAAAGCCTAATAAGAGCATTTGTGGTTTATGCTTATGTTTATGTTTATGTTGAGTGAACTAAGCTAAGCTAGCTTCGCCAACTAGAGCTCTATAAACTACCAAAACTTAGGCGCGTCTTTGATGCTTTTAAGGCTTTGAGCGCATTGATTAGCGGCGTGTACCTCTTGCGCACTAAAGTAGCCCACAGCGAACCAAGCATTGGGGTCTTGCTGTGCCTTTTGACCATAAAAGTATTGTCCCACGATATCATCGTTATACTCTCCCAATATCTCTTGTGCAGGCTCTAGATACTTTAAAAATGCCTTGGACTTTTTGTCCTTATAAAGCGCAGCGGTAAATTCACTGACATAACGCAGGCTTTTTAAGCGCTTTCTGACGTCATGCTGAGCGTCAGTAGATAAACTGGCAAACTGATCGCTTGCTTGGCTAATCTTGGTATATAAGGCCTCTAATAGCTCAGAGGTGGCTTGCTGAGTGCTTAATTTTGCTGGGTTCTTTTTTGCGCCCTTAGTCTTACTGCCCGTCCCACTGTGCTTTATTAGGGGGCGATCTTTTTTGGCAGGACTCATGGTATATTCAATCAGTTCTAACAAGGTAATCTGAAAGTCATTAGCACGTACCGCATCAATGGGTTTAATGCGGATGGCAGCCCGTTCCTCAGACCAATCTACTGCCGGACCGCCTAGTTTTTCAAGCATAGGCTGAGTGCGGGTTTGTAGCAACTCGCGATCTCGATAATCACCCAATAAGCTAAAGGTTTGCTTAAGGATAGGTGCCCACTCAGGGTTAATTTGAGAGGAGAAGTCCTTAAAGAATCTCAAAGCGGTACGCAATCGACGGATACCCACTCTTAACTGGTGTACATGCGCGCCATCGGTACTGCCATCAGCAATAGCACTGGCATTAGGCAGAATTTGGATCATACAGTTATGCACCACAGCACGCAGAAACTGTGGCTGACTCATTTTTTTATGCACAGCTAATTGTCGTAAATCAGCTTTTGTTGCTTCAGCATGCTGCTTGCCGGCCAGCAGCAGTCCACCACGTTCAGCTTTGGTTACCGTTGATAAGCACAGGTTGTAGCGTCGGCACCACGTCTTAGCCGTTTCAAATAAAAAATGCACATCGCCTTCAATCAGCTCAAATTCAATTTCATGGATAGGCTGGCTGATTTGAGAGTCTTCTCCGTGGATCACTCTGCCTTCATCGTAAGCAAGCTCAATGGTGCTGTCGTCTTTTTTGATTAAGCGGGTCGTGCGCTGTACCTCTGTGATGTATTGGCAGGCTAAGGCATCAGCGGTGCGCCGGGTATCGGGGGAAGCTACGAGCTGAGTAATATCTAAGGTATCGTAAAGTGATAAATCAGGAGAGAGGCTATCTGTTGCCAAAGCTTCAGCGACCATTTGACTGTCTAAGACGTTATTTTGCTCACCGCGTGAGGCCATACCATCGCCATTAGACTTTAGAGTCTGCACCCAGCGATCGCCTTCTTTGCGTATTCTTAATGCCATACCATTGGCAGCCAAAACTTGATCTGGCGTGTCAAAATAATGGGCGGCGAGTAAGGAGGTGAGAGAGGATTTAACTTTGGTCTGACGCATTAGGCCGTCTAATCGATATTCTGGCACTAAAAACTTAAGCTCAATTTCTTGCATGATGTGTCCTCGAGTCTAAACTCATAGAAGCAGTTATAAAAATAGTTATATAAGTAATTATTGTGGTTAATAATTTTTGTAAGGGTAGGGCTATAAAAAAGAAGCTATTTATTCAATATCCTAGGATATGTTAGACACAATAACAAGCGGATTAACGTGACAGATTGATGACAATGTCTGTAAGCATCATCATAGCCCAAAAGAGCATAAGAATTTAGACAATGAGGGCAGTTTGCATGTACTTTAAGCGCCTAGGTTCATAAAAAAAGTCGCTCCAACCGAAGTTAGAGCGACTTTTTTTATGATGAACTAAGCGTCTTTTATAAAGAGCTTTGGTCTAAAGAGTTCTTAGAACTGGTTCATTGTGTTTTTCTCGCCGCCAGCTTTAAGTGCGTTGTCACCAGAGAAAATCTCTTTGTGATCATCCCCTAAGTCTGAACCAGCCATTGCTTGGTGCTTAACGCAAGAGATGCCTTCACGGATTTCTTTACGTTGTACGCCAGCTGCATAAGCAAGCATACCGTCTTCACCGAAGTAGCCTTTAGCAAGCTCATGCACGCTAAGCGCTGTGGTGTGGTAAGTTGGTAGCGTGATTAGGTGATGGAATACACCCGCTTCACGTGACGCATCTTTCTGGAAGTTCTTCGCAGCTTGGTCAGCAGCAGCGTCAAGCTCAGTACCATCATAATCAGCACTCATCAAGTTGTTCTTGTCGTATGCTGAGATATCTTTGCCTTCTTCTTCCCACTGAGCAATCACTTGCTTACGGAAGTTTAGCGTCCAGTTGAATGATGGGCTGTTGTTGTATACAAGCTTCGCTTTAGGCTGCTGCTCTTTAATACGGTCAACCATCATTTTGATGTGTGCAACGTCTGGCGTTGGTGTTTCGATCCATAGAAGGTCAGCACCGTTTTCAAGAGCGGTTACACAGTCAAGTACAACGCGGTCGATGTTGGTATCTTCACGGAACTGATATAGACCGTTAGCTAGACGAACTGGGCGAACTAATTTACCATCACGCTTTAATAGTACGTCGTTTTCTTTGGCATCAGCGATGTCGATTTCTTCAACGTCGATGAAGTCGATGTATTTAGAAGCAAGGTCGCCTGGCTCTTCAGATACTGGGATCTTTTGAGTAAGTGAGGCACCTTCAGAGTCGGTACGGGCAACGATAACACCATCATCAACGCCTAGCTCTAAGAATGCATAACGGATAGCGTTAAGCTTAGAGATGAAGTCTTCATGTGGTACAGTTACTTTACCGGCTTGGTGACCACATTGTTTGGCATCAGATACTTGGTTTTCGATCTGGATAGCACAAGCACCCGCTTCGATCATGGCTTTAGTAAGTAAGTAAGTCGCTTCTTCGTTACCAAAACCTGCGTCGATGTCAGCGATGATTGGCACTACGTGTGAATCAAAGTTATTGATTTTTTCTTCGATTTCAGAAGTATCTTGACCGGCTTCTTTAGCAGCGTTAAGCTCACGGAAATAATCGTTTAATACTTTCGCGTCTGCTTGACGTAAGAAGGTGTAGATTTCTTCGATTAGCGCAGGTACCGTTGTTTTTTCGTGCATTGATTGGTCAGGTAATGGACCAAGCTCTGAGCGTAGAGCCGCTACCATCCAGCCTGATAGGTAGATGTAGGTTTTAGCAGTCGTACCGAAGTATTTTTTCTTAGCATACATAGTTTGTTGTGCAACAAAACCATGCCATGCGCCTAGAGACTGAGTGTACTTAGATGTATCTGCATCATACTCTGCCATATCTTTACGCATGATAGCAGCCGTGTATTTAGCGATATCAAGACCGGTTTTGAAGCGGTTTTGAACCATCATACGAGCAGCATCAGATTCGCTGATATTCTGCCAGTTGCCATGCTTTGCTTTAATTTCACGGATATGGTCAATAGCTGATTTATAAGTTGACATCAATTGTCTCCTTGATTGAGGATGGGTTAGGCGAAATAAATACTTCTTACTACTACATGTTGAACGGTTAGATAAAGAAGTTTTATTTAACTCTCTTTAAAATATGAGGTTAAGGCTAATAAGTTAGCAGTAAACCTCGATATGCGGTTATAAAACTTTTAAATGTTTGTTTCTAAAGAAAATCTTTTTATCGTTCTTGAACGTTATTACAGATTATCTGAAGTTGTAGTGGTTAATCACTATGCCCTTAACACTTGATAATCACTATAACCACATTAGGGTAATTTATCTAGTTTATGAAGGTTATCTTGGGTATTTATTTAAATTATAGTACAATGGTAGAAACGGTTTACAGCCGATTTTGAGCTATAATAAAAGGCATTAATAAATGATTGTGCCGCTATTTTTTTATCAATTAACTTAAAAAACCTAAGTTTTGGGCCTGATTATTGCAACCTGTGCCAGTTGACCGTATTGACGTTAAAAAGCTTAAAATTTTCGCCAAAAAGCCTAAAAATCGGCAACCCAAAAGCCAAAACCATACCAATTACAGAGAGTGTTATGAACCTACAAAGAGTCGATTTAAATTTATTGGTAAATTTAGATGTGTTATTGCGTGAAAAGAATGTGACTCGCGCCGCTGAACAACTGGGCATCACGCAGCCTGCCATGAGTAATATCCTACGCCGCTTGCGCAAGCTGTTTAATGATCCACTGTTGGTACGCTCCTCTGAGGGAATGACACCGACTGAACGAGCCTTAGAATTACAGCCCAGAGTGCGTGAAATCTTGGCTGAATTGACCCAGCTTCTTGAGCCGCGTACAGAGTTTCGACCCTATAGTACCTCTCGTGTGTTTCGGATTATGACCTCAGATTATGCTGAGGCGACTTTGGTCCCTCGTCTGGTAAAAGCGCTGCGCTCAGAGGCGCCCAATGTGATTTTGGACTTTTTGACGCCCTCTGATGTCTCTTATCGTGATATGGAGCAAGGCCGTGTGGATCTGGCGATCAACCGTTTTAATGAGATACCGCAAAGCTTCCATCAGGTACTGGTTTGGCGTGATACCTTCAGTTGCTTATTATCAGCTGACAGTCCTTATGCCCAGCGTTTTAATCTAAAAAACTATCTAAAAGCACAGCACGTCTGGGTATCCAAAACAGGTATGGGGGTGGGCTTTGGGGTTAACCCCGATAAGTCAGGTGGTCTAGGCTCTATTGACCAAGCCTTGCAGCGCTTAGGTCAAAAGCGCCAAATCAGTGTCTTTACCCGTCATTATCAGATGCCAGCCATGCTCGCTGCCAATAAAGACTTGATTGCCACTTTGCCAACTCGTGTTGCACGTATGCAAGCCACCAATGACAGTATCGTATTAAAAGAGCCGCCCTTTTTTATACCTGAATTTGAACTAACGATGGCCTGGTCACCTTTATTGCAGCATCATCCTGCGCATCGCTGGTTACGCCAACTTATTATGCATGTGGCGCGTCAAGTAGTGGCCGATGAAGAGGCCAAAGAAGATGATATTCCGATGATTAGTCATTTGTTCTAAATTAGGTTTATGTTTCGGTTAGTTTGATTAACATATCCCACACAGTTATTAACATCCTCATAATGCTGTAAGTCATTGACCCTGTTATGCTATTCAATGCAGTCGGTAAGCGAGAAGCAATCGACGAGCGAAAAGCACATCAGCTGATAATGACAATCGCATAAATATAAAAAGGATAAATAACATGTCAGATATTACAACTATAAACCCAGCCACAGGCGAAGAGATTACCTCATATGACTATATGAATGAGTCGCAAGTTAATGACATTATTGATGCGTCACACGAAGCTTTTTTGAAATGGCGAGAAGTGTCTACACAAGAGCGCGCTAAGGTCATCAACTCTATTGGTGAAAAGCTCAACGAGTATAAAGAAGAGCTGGCAAAGTTAATGACACAGGAGCGAGGTAAGACCTATAAGCACAGCTTACAAGAAATTGATCTGTGTAAGAGTATTTGTGACTTTACATCTGCCCAAGGCGTAGCGGCACTGGCGGATGATGAGCGTGAGCTTGAAGGACTCAAAAAAGGTATCGTTACTTATCAGCCCATTGGTATCATCTATGGTATCCAGCCTTGGAACTATCCTGCTTATCAAGTGTTCCGCTATACCATTGCAAATTTAATGGCAGGTAATAGCATTTTATTAAAACATGCTTCGAATGTCACAGGTTCTGGATTGCTTATTGAAAAAATTATGCATGAATCTGATTTGCCTAAAGACTTATTTAGAACCTTGTTAATTAGCCATGATCAATCTGGCAAAATTATTGAAAATAAAAAAGTTCGTGGTGTCACCCTGACCGGTAGTGACAAAGCAGGTGCTGTCGTGGCTCAGCAAGCTGCAAAAGTGCTTAAGAAAACAGTGATGGAGCTCGGCTCAAACGATGCGTTTATCGTCTTAGATGATGCAGATTTAGATTTAGCAGCCACCACCTGTGCTTATGCAAGACTGTATAACAATGGTGAGACCTGTGTGGCAGCTAAGCGCTTCGTGGTAGTGGATGCTGTGTATGATAAGTTCCGTGAGCTATTGATTGAGAAGTTTAAGGGTTATAGCGTAGGCGATCCTATGCAGGATTCTACGGATGTCGGTCCAATGTCAAGCTCAAGTCAGCGTGACACACTGCAAAAGCAGATGCAAGAGAGTATCGATAAGGGTGCAAAAGTGGCTTATAGCAGCGAGCTCGATGAGAGTCTACCCAAAGAAGGTGCTTATCATCCGCTGGTAATTTTGGAGAATATCTCTGAAGATCAGCCTGCTTATAAAGATGAATTATTTGGTCCTGTGGCCTCGTTAATTCGTGCCAAAGATGAAAAAGATGCTTTTCGTATTGCCAACGACAGCCGTTATGGTCTAGGTGGCGGTGTATTCTCAAAAGATGAAGATAAAGCCATCCGTCTGGCCAGCCAATATTTTGATACAGGTATGGTCTATATCAATGGTTATAGCCTAGTACATCCAGGTCTGCCTTTTGGCGGCGTGAAAGATTCAGGCTTTGGTCGTGAGCACGGCGGCTTTGGTATGAAAGAGTTTGTTAATATCAAAGCGTTACATGTGGTGGGCAAAGCTCCCGCTTAAGTCTAAATAGACCGTCTTTTATTCTTAATGTGTCATCAGGTCCTTGGTAACTGTATTACCAAGGACTTTTTTATGGATTAAGTATTTTTATATTTAAACTTAAAAGCCAATGGCTTAGTCTGATACTATGAATTATTAATGCATCTTACAGCAATTATTTTGCTAGAATTCTAATCGCAATGACATGCCATTTTTTTTGCCTTGATTTTAAGCAAGTTTTTCTTGAGAACCCAGATAATGACACTCAACCAAAGAATATTACTAGTGGGCAAGCAAGCATTGACTCTTATCAAAAGCCACGTGTTAGTGATTTTGATATTGTTGGTGTGGCAACTGTGCGTACAGTTTGAGGTTATTCCAGATTATCTGTTGCCCTCACCCTTACAAATTGTTCAAGCCTTTATTGAGGACTTTGGGTTGTTGATGGAACATGCTAAATATACATTGGCCACAGCCATTATTGGTACCACCATTGGTCTGATTGTAAGTTTTGTACTCTCTATCTGCATGGATTTATCAAAAACCATCAGGGATTTGGTCTATCCGGTGATTTTGCTCAATCAGACCATTCCCACTATTGCCATTGCGCCTTTGCTTATTATTTGGCTTGGCTACGGCATTACCCCTAAAGTGGTGTTGGTCATTTTAGCGGTATTTTTTCCCATAACCATTGCTTTAATTGACGGCTATCAATCGGTGAGCCGTGAGCACTTAAATTTGTTTAAATCGATGCAAGCGTCAACGTATCAGCTATATCGTCATTTAAAAATTCCTTCTGCCATGGGCTCTTTTTTTACCGGCCTAAAAGTGGCGTTATCTTATGCCCTCATCTCAGCGGTGATTGCAGAATGGCTGGGTGGCTATCATGGGCTGGGTGTTTATATGACCCGAGTGCGTAAGTCGTATGATTTAGATAGCATGTTTGCGGTTATTTTTTTGATTAGTTTTCTAACCATTTTATTGATTGCACTGGTTAAATGGTTAGAAAGACGGGTTCTAAGACACAATTTTTTATAATGTTTTTTAATAAAAATGACTTTTAAAAACAATTCAAAGCTTACTGGTAAAGCTACTTAAAGAGGATTTATAGTGTCTATTTTAAGCATAAACGGTTATAAGCAAAGTCGAAGTTACTCAGTGATAGGGCTGATGTTAATGGCAATTATGGCGCTAAGTTTAATGGCCTGCCAGCCAAAAGAGACATCTACAAAGGCAGCTTCAGACACAACAGATGCGCTAACTCAAGTGGTTATCTCATTAGACTGGGTGCCCAATACCAACCATACGGGTCTGTATGTGGCACAAGACAAGGGGTATTTTAAAGAACAAGGTCTTGAGGTCCAAATTGTACAGCCGAGCGAAGACAGTGCTTCAACTTTGGTGGCCAATGACAGAGCCGATTTTGGGATTTATTTTCAGCCCAATATGGTCAGTCGTTTGGAAAAAGGTGTACCCATTACCGCAGTAGCGGCAATACTACAGCATAACCCAGCAGGTTTATTGTCTTTGAAGTCGTTGGGTGCCAAGTCTCCAAAGGACTTAAATGGTAAACGCTATTCTACTTGGGAAGACCCGATTGATGATGCCACCGTGTCGCATATTGTGGGTAACGATTTGGTAAAAATTCCTGGTGAAGCAACCGATGCCACTGTGGCACTTCGTATGAATCAGTTTGACTATATCTTGGCTTATTATGGCTGGGATGGGGTTCATGCCAAGTTAAAAGGTGTGGACACTAACTTTTTCTTCTTAAGAGATTATGAGCCTATCTTTGATTATTATGCGCCTGTGGTAATTACCAATAATAAGCTACTTAACAGCAATCCACAACTGGTTAAAAAGACGCTAGCGGCCATGAAAAAAGGCTATATTTATGCGGCTAAAAACCCAGAAGAGAGCGCCAATATCTTAATAAAATATGCGCCTGAGACTAATAAAGAGCTTGCGCTTGCCAGTCAAAAATACATCTCAAAACAGTATCTAGACGACGAGGGCGACTGGGGTAAGTTTGATTATGATCGCTGGGATAGGTTCTATGACTGGGTGTATAAACAAGGCCTTATTGATAAGCCTCTGCCACCACAGGCAGGTGTCAGTAACGACTATTTATAACTTTGGGTTTGTATGGCTTAGCGCTTAAGCTGCTGTGAGTGACGTATTATGGATAAAGTCTTGGTATTAGAAGGTATTAGCCACAGCTTTGGCGATAAGCCCATTTTTGACAATTTAACGATGTCAGTGGCTAAGAATGATGTGGTGAGTATTGTCGGTGCCAGCGGTGTGGGTAAGACCACTTTGTTTAACATCGCA
Source organism: Psychrobacter raelei (assembly GCF_022631235.3). NCBI lineage: Bacteria > Pseudomonadati > Pseudomonadota > Gammaproteobacteria > Moraxellales > Moraxellaceae > Psychrobacter > Psychrobacter raelei. The sequence continues at coordinate 1,782,616 of NZ_CP093310.2, read as the reverse complement.
GCTGGCCTATTGACCCCAAGCTTGGGCAAGGTGTTTATTAATGGGGTGGATACCACAGGGCAGGCGGGTACAGTCGGCTATATGCTACAAAAAGATTTGCTGCTGCCGTTTAAGACGGTGTTTGATAACATTGCTTTGCCTTTGACCTTGAGGGGCTATAGCAAAGACAAGATAAAGCAGATTGTGACACCGCAGTTGGCACGTTTTGGCTTAGAAGGTTTGGGAGATCAGTATCCACAGACCTTATCGGGTGGTCAGCGTCAGCGTGCAGCACTCTTGCGCACTTATTTAAGTGATAACCCAATTATGCTACTCGATGAGCCATTCTCAGCCTTAGATTTTGTGACCAAAGATGAGATGTATCACTGGTTTAGTCAGCTACAAAAACGCTTAGCGTTAACCTGTCTCATCATTACCCATGATATTGATGAGGCGATCTATTTGTCTGATCATCTGTATGTGTTAAAAGGCACGCCGGCTCAGTTAACCGAGCAATTTGCTATTCCTAAGCATGACGGGTTTTTGGACAGCCAAGAGTATTTGATGTTAAAAAAGCAGATTTTAACGGCCATTCAAACCCTCTAAGTTTTGGCGCATGACTTCAAGGTAAACACTGCTTGAGCTCATGCTCTAGGCTCACGGATGAGCCCGTACTTTGTCATACTAAGCTAAAAGGATGTAATAATGTTTGGGATTGAGAATTATTGGGGGTTTTTGGCGGCAGGCTTACTGCTTAACTTGACGCCAGGTGCGGACAGTTTATACATCATCATGCGCAGTATTTCACAGGGGTCTAAGGCCGGCGTCTTTTCAGCCTTGGGTATTACCTCAGGTATCTTGGTACATACCTTATTGGCAGCTTTGGGACTGTCTGTGCTGCTGTCACGCCACCCAATGGCATTTAATATGGTCAAATATATCGGTGCTTTATACTTGTGTTATCTGGGTATCCGATTATTATGGCCCAAAAAGCGTGCACAAGTCGCTGAGCAGTTAGCAGAGGATATACCTAGCCGAAGTAGGGACAGTGTCAATGGTTGGCAAATCTACAAGCAGGGCGTGCTCACCAATGTGTTTAATCCCAAGGTGGCGCTGTTCTTTTTGGCTTTTTTTCCGCAGTTTATCGATGCCAACTATGGGTCTGCTATGTTGTCTTTTTCACTATTGGGGCTAAGCTTTGCTGCCACAAGTTTAGCTTGGTGTATCAGCTTAGCACTGTTGGCCGCAAGATTTAGTGAGCAGTTGCGCCAAAACCCCCGTATCGAAACCGTACTCAATAAGATAAGTGGGGTGGTTTTTATTGGTTTGGGTATCCGACTGATGGGTGCCAAACTTTAAACGCACTGCTTTAACATAACAAGTTTTATATAGGCAGACATAACAAAGCCCAAATCTATAGATTTGGGCTTTGTTGTTATATTGAAGCGGCAAGTTAGCTGTCTAGCCAAAGCTTTAAGGGCAGTTCAGGCAAATAAGCGGTTGCTGCTGTTTGCTCATTGATGGCCTTAATGTCTAACACCCCATGGGCAATCAGTAATATGGTCCAAGGCAAGACTTGATGCTCAAGCTTTTGTACGCGGGCTTGTAGCGCTTGAGCTGACTCACTGTGATCCACAGCCAGCATGGCTTGAGTCAATACTTGACCCGCATCCAATTCAGCCGTTACCACATGAACGCTGCATCCATGATGGACATCGCTTGATTGTAAGACCCGCTGATGGGTATCTAAACCCTTATACTTAGGTAGTAAAGAGGGGTGTAGATTAATCATAGGAGCAGGCGAGCTACTAATGAAGTCATCGCTTAACACACGCATAAAGCCTGCCAGTACCACTAAGTCTGGTTGCCAATCGTTAAGCTGGGCGCTGGCATGACGCTCAAAAGTTTTAATACCCATGCGCTTGCCGGCATTCTCACCTTCAGTAATGTGTGAGAATACCGCTGTGGCGATCCCCGCTTGCTGTGCACGGGTCACCGCATAAGCGTCTTTGACATTACTAATGACACCGACAATCTCGATGGGCAAACTACCGGCCTGCATGGCATCAATCAGGACTTGCAGATTGCTGCCACTGCCTGAGACTAAGACGGCGACTTTTAAGGGGTTGGTAGATACAGTAGATACCGACATATTAGGCGTAAACCACAGCGTCATCTGTACGCTCGATGATGTCACCAAAGATAAAGGCTTTCTCGCCAGCGTCATTTAAAATATCAACGGCTTGATTGGCCACATCTGCAGGTACGACGACCACGAAGCCTACGCCGCAGTTAAAGGTGCGGTACATCTCAGATTGCTCGATATTGCCATGTTGTTGTAGCCAGTTAAATAGCTCAGGCATCTGCCAGCTTTGAGTATCGATTTTTGCGGCTAATGCCTCTGGCAGTACGCGAGGCAAGTTCTCTGTAAAGCCGCCACCAGTGATATGTGACATCGCATGTAGTTTACTATTACCCAGTGCTTTTTGTAGTGCTTGGATAGATTTTACATAGATTTTGGTAGGTGCCATCAGAGCGTCAGCCAGTGGCTTACCGTCTAAAGTCTCATCGGTGTTTTCGATATCCACACCGCTGACTTCAATGACTTTACGAATGAGTGAGTAGCCATTTGAGTGCGCACCGCTTGAAGCAATACCAATCATCACATCGCCCGCTGCTACGTTATCTCCTGTGATTACCTCAGACTCTTCTACCACGCCAACACAAAAACCGGCCAAGTCGTAATCTTCGTCTTGATACATGCCTGGCATTTCAGCCGTCTCGCCACCGATGAGTGCACAGTTTGACTGTTTGCAGCCTTCACCAATACCGCCTACCACAGACGCGGCAGTGTCCACGTCAAGCTTACCTGTGGCATAGTAGTCTAAGAAGAATAAAGGCTCAGCACCGCATACCAATAGGTCATTAACACACATGGCCACCAAGTCGATACCTATGGTGTCATGACGATTTAATTGCAGGGCAAGCTTAAGCTTGGTGCCCACACCATCTGTGCCTGACACCAATAAAGGTGACTTATAGCCTGTAGGGATACGGCACAGTGCGCCAAAACCACCCAAACCGCCGACAACTTCTGGGCGAGTGGTTGACTTGGCAACAGATTTAATGCGTTGTACAAGGGCATCACCTGCATCAATATCTACACCAGCGTCTTTGTAGCTCAGTGAAGTGGGCTTATCTTGAGTGGATGAGTTAGCAGATGCATTAGAATTTGGATGGCTCATGGTAGCAGCAGACCTTAATAAGCGAATGTATGAATAAAAAAATATGAAGGTAGGATAACCAGTTTAACCAATCTGCTCAGCGCATTTTGACAAATACCAATTACCTGGTGGCATTATACGCAAAAACGCAAGGCTGGCAAAATTTAACAGCCCCTAATTGTGATTAAAAACAAAAAATGACCAAAATCTAGTTAATCATTACTCGCTTTAAGATTAATATACAGTTAATTTAACATTGTATCTGGGCCATAGAGTCAAGTTTATCGTGAATAGTTGCGGCAGGTAGGGGGTGATTATACTTTTGCACGTGTTATGCGTTAACCAGTTGGTTATCCCTAGGCTGCCCCTTGATTAAGAGAAGAAAAATTATGCAGGTTGCAAGAGTAGATCCGTTTTTTAGGCGATTATTTATAGTCGTGGCAATGGTTATTGGTTTGGGGTTATTGTATTTGCTCATTCCGGTAATTGTGCCGTTTTTATGTGCGTTTATTCTTGCTTATTTGTTTAACCCTGTCGTGACACGTATGGCGCGCTTTATGCCACGCTGGCTGGCGATTATTTTCGTGTATACAGCGATTATTATGGGTCTTGGTGCGTTGTTATGGTGGTTGCTGCCGACTTTGTGGGAACAGCTTCAGTCTGCTTGGGAGTATTTACCACGTGTTGTGGAGTGGTATAACAGTGATATTCGAGTGTGGGTGAATAACAACAGTCAATTTCATTTGCCGCCGTTAGAGAGTCATATTGTCTCTGAGACGGCGCTTGATTACCTAAATAAGAACTATAATGTGGCGGATGCGCAGTCCTTTTTTATGCAGGTGTTAAATTCAAGTCTGGCAGTGATTAATAGCACCGGTTTGGTGGTCTTAGTGCCTATTTTGACCTTTTATTTCTTATTTAACTGGAATCAGCGCTTACAGACTTGGAAAAAAGCCTTACCAAAAGCCAGTGCCCCTAAAATTATTGAAATCGTGCATGATTGTGATAATGCGTTAATGGCCTTTATTAAGGGTCAACTACTGGTTATGATTTTGCTGGGTGTGGTCTATGCTGTACAGCTGCAGCTGATAGGACTGGATTTGGGTCTGATTATCGGTATGGTGGCTGGTATCGCAAGCTTTGTGCCTTATTTAGGTTTTGGGCTTGGCTTTATCGCCGCTATCATCGCCGGCTTATTCCAGTTTGGGATGGATTGGGTGCATCTTGGCCTAATTGCGGGCGCCTTTATGGTGGGGCAAGCGGTAGAGGGTTATGTATTACAGCCGCTGCTGTTAGGTGATAAAATTGGCCTGTCACCGCTTTGGGTGATTTTTGCGGTATTGGCAGGTGCAAGTTTAATGGGCTTTGTGGGTATGCTGATTGCATTGCCAGTCTCTGCCATCTTAAATGTGTTATTCCATCATGGTTATGAGGCGTATAAACAGACTGATTTTTACAAAGGTCGTAAACAGTATAAGCTGTTTAAATAAGTCCATTTAGAGCACTCAAGCTCACTTAACAAGCTGTTTTTTATCCCAAGCCGCTGTGTGTATCAGCGGTTTGTTACGCTTCACTGGCTTATTGGCAACTAATGCCATATTATTGTTAAGAAAATTGTGGTATAAATAAGCGTTATAAAGTGATATCGAGCCGAGATACTAGCCTGATGACAAATCAATTAAGTTTAAATCTAGAAGTAAGGAAAGATGCTAGCCTAAGTGATTTTGCTGGCCCGGGTTGGTCGACTTTAATAGATGCTGTGCGTCAGATGCATGTGGGTTTGATCGGGCAGATGTATATCTTTGGCAGTGCTGCTACTGGTAAAACCCATTTATTGTCGGCCATTTGTGAGTCTTATATGGAGATGGATAAGTCGGCAATCTGTCTGTCTTTAAAAGAGCTGCTACATACTGATGTGGCGGTATTAGCTTCGTTAGAGAGCTTTGATTTGGTTGCCATTGATGATTTGGAGGCAATTAAAGACAGCCGTGAGTGGCAAGAGGCCATCTTTCACTTGATTAATCGTAGTCGAGAGGGACGTGGTCAGCTTATTTTTGCGGCCAAAACCCCCGCGACCGAGCTGCCTTTTGAGTTGCCTGATTTATTGACCCGTCTCATTCAGTCTCCGGCCTTTAGAGTGCCTGAAGGTCACGATATAGCAGATAGGAAGGCCATGCTTGAGTCAATTATGCGCAGGCGGGGCTGGCAGTTTGATTCACGTATTACAGAGCATTTATTAGAAGAGGGACCACACCGTATCGGTGGTATGCTCGATGTGCTCAACGTAATTCAACCGCTATTTTCTAATCTAAACCGTGCTTATGTCTCAAAATCTGTGATTAGCCAAGCGATTACTATGATTGATGAGCATACCTTAATGGCTGAGCTTGAGGATATTCATCAAGAAGCACAAGAAGACTTTTTATCTAAGTCTGAAGAAAACAGCGCTTACCGCGACAATATGACTTTTAATTTTTAAGCCTAGACTGGTTATTGACAGCTTAGTACAATAAAAGCTTTCATAATGGCTAAGCTGCCGTTAAAATCATCCATTAAAGCCAAGGCGTAACATTGCCCTGTATCCGTCTTGACTCTCTTATTGCCTCTATTATTAAATTATAAACTTTAAGGCCTTTTTATGAATGACTGTCGAAGTAATGCTTTTGTTAAACCGCTAGTTGCACTGGCTGCTTTAGGTATAGGGTCAATGACATTGGCTCATGCTGATGTGACTTTAAAAGTGGACGATAATATTAAGGTAGCCGTATTAAACGGTCAGCAGTACAATACGAGCATATTTCAGCCACTACAGCAGACCTTTGTGTTGCAGCCAGGTAAGCATGTCATTACTGCTAAATACGAACGTCTGTATGATAACTTGCGCGGTGATGATCATGATTACTTACGCTCGGCTAATATAACAGTAACCGCTGATTTGCAAGACAATCAGACCTATCGTTTGGCCATGCCAGGTCAGCCAGAAGAATATGAAGAGGCCAAAAAATACGCTAAAGCGCCTACATTAGCGGTTATGAAAGGCTCAACTGTCTTGGCTGAGTCGAAAGCTCAAGTACAACAAAATGGACTGTTTTCAGGTTTAAGCAGTATTTTTGGTGGTGGTGATTCAGCGCAGGTTGAAAACCAAAAAGCCATTGCTGCTGTTAACAGCTCATCTACCACTCAAGCCAGTTCAAACTCGGCAGCTATCGCGCCTATAAGCACGCCCGTTAGCAGCAGTCAGCAAAATACTGATACGCTAGATAACTTTATGCAGCTGTGGTTACAAGCGACACCAAGTGAGCGTGAAAAAATCCGTCAGTGGATTGAAAAATAATCAAATCACTAAGTAGAGGCGGTATTGAGCATGAAGAGCTTGGCTTAATAAACAGCTAAAAATTGGTTTGATTACGGAGTAAGATTACCCGTCAGTGCGCTGGCGGGTTTTTTTATCGTCTAGCTGTCGCAATCTCCTCGGTTCAGCGAGGGGAGGAGGTCAAGACTAAAGATTAGCAGAAGCGGCTTATTGCAATTATGGGATATCGATATTGGCTTTACAATCTAGCATAGTCTTAGCGGGTTTGTTTTGCTACTATAAACACAGTAGTCCAGTGGCACAGCCCGCTGCGGCGCAGAAGCAAACCAACCAACAATAAATAAGGATTTAGATTATGGCACATTTACGTCTAGGCGATGATGCACCAAATTTCAATGCACCCACTACTGATGGTGATATTAACTTTTATGATTGGGCAGGTGATAACTGGGTGGTTTTCTTCTCCCATCCTGCTGACTTTACGCCAGTATGCACCACTGAATTAGGCCGTGCTGCTGCGTTAAATGGTGAGTTTCAAAAGCGTGGTGTTAAGCCTATCTGTATCTCTGTAGACAATGTAGAAGATCATAAAGCGTGGGCCAGTGACATCGGTGAGACTCAAGGCACCGCATTGAACTTCCCAATTATTGGCGATGAAGATAAAAAAGTTGCTGAGCTATACGACATGATTCATCCAAATGCAGCAACCACTCACACAGTACGTAGTGTGTTTATTATTGATCCCAAAAAGAAAGTACGTCTTGTATTAACTTATCCTGCCAGTGTGGGCCGTAACTTTGATGAGATTTTACGTGCCATTGACGCGCTACAGTTAACCGATGCGTATAATGTGGCCACGCCTGTAGACTGGAAAGATGGCGATGACGTTATCATCCCACCAAGCATTAGAACCCAAGATATCTCAGAAAAAGACTATCCAAAAGGCTTTATTGAAATTAAGCCTTACTTACGTACGACGCCACAGCCAAACAAATAAGCAGTTCGTCTATGGTGCTAAAAAGAGCCTCTGAGCGTGAATAGAAGCACTTAAACGTCGGTACAAGTATGTAACAAGTTTTGTAGCCCTCATGACGTTAAGCCGTGGGGGCTTTTTTTTAGCCGAATTTTTAGTAAATAAATCCAGCAGCATAATAAATATGGTGATGGTGTTTTGGCTATAATTTGGTATGATTAACAAAGATTTAGTCACCTTAGCTAAGCAGTAACCCCACTCAAAAGGAGTTTGAGATGAAAAAATTATATTTAACCCGTAAAGCGCCAAATCCACGCAAAGTGGTACTTTTATTACAAGCCAAAGGCATTGATATCGATGACATTGATGATATCGAAGTAATTGATATTGATATGGCCAAAGGCGAGCATCTGACTGAAGAGTTTGCCAAGATAAACCCGCTTAAACTGCTACCGGTACTGGTACTAGAAGATGGCACTGTGCTAAATGATTCGCAGGCCATTTGTGAGTATATGGATAGGGTATACGGTGAGCGTTCAGTGATGGGTAATGACGTGGTGCAGCGGGCGCAAGTATGTTCAATTCGCCGAGCTGCTGAATTTGAAGTGCTATATAACTTCATGTTGGCTTTTCAGCACAGTCATCCCTCAAAAGCACATCGAGTCGATCAAGTTCCTGAGTTCGCTGCTAAGTCTATTGCGCGCGCAGAAAAAAGCTTGCCTTATTTTGACAATATCTTAACCGAGCATGATTATCTGGTGGGCAACCAGCTAAGTTATGCAGATATTGTGTTATATATAGGATTAGACTTTGGCCGATTGTTAAAGTTCGATCCCACCGCTCATGGTGATGGCATTGCCCGTTTTTACAAAAATATGAATGAGCGCTTTGGGCTAAAAAAATAATTGGTTCAAGGGTCGCGATATCCAAGGGATAGACTATGTTAAAAACACCAGCGCTAAGCTTGGGGTTACTGAGCAGTACGTTACTTTTAACCAGCTGTCAAGGCACGCTTCTTTCTGGTCAAGATAGCAAGGACACAGCAGTTGTGATGCCAGATACCACAGCAGTCGCTACCCTCAAGCACACCGATCTGTCTTATTATCATTGGCAGCTAATTAGTGTGAAAGATGGCAGCGGTTATCCTGTTACTGTGCTTGATGATATTAAACAACAGGTCGCCTTGGACTTTGGTCAGTCACCAGGCGATAGCTGGGTTAGTTTTGGCGTTGGTTGTAACCGCATGGGCGGCAGCTACTCGCTCAATAGCAATGTGCTGGTGGTCACAACGGTTGCAAGCACTGAGATGATGTGTGAGCCCAAGATTAATGATGCTGAGCGGTTACTGGCACAGCTCATGCAGGGTAGCAGTCAGTTGAGTTATAAAAAAGATGCTGCGCCATTATTGACTCAGACCACAGCCAATGGCCACAGCTTAGTATGGCAAGGTGCTCAAACGGCAGAAGCGCGCTATAAACAACACCCTGATATTGTATTTTGGCGTGTGGATCACCATAAGCCGCCCTGTCCTGATGGCAGCACCAAAACTTGCTTAAAAGTACGTCCAGTTATCTACGATGATAAAGGTATCAAGACCGGGGAGGGGCCATGGTCGCTATTTGTGGGTGATATCGAGGGCTATACCCATGACAGCACCGTAAACACAGTGCTGCGTCTCAAGCGCTTTGTGGTGGATCCTGTCGATGTTAAGGGCAAACAGTTTGTTTATGTGTTAGATGCCGTGGTGGAGAGCGCCATTGCTGATACGCCTTAAATGTTTTATTTCAAGCTTGCTAAATCCTCTTCAGTTAAACGCCAGCGGCCCTTCTTCTTAGAGGTGCCGCGGCCACGTAGTGTACTGTTCATCAGTAGCTTATTCATAGAGTGGCTTGAGTGAGCATGACAAATCGCACAAGCAAGACCATCTGCTGCATCTTGTTGAGGGGTCACATCAAGTTTTAGTATACGGCACACCATCTCCTGTACTTGTACCTTATCAGCGGCGCCATAGCCACATACCGACTGCTTAATCTGACGTGCGGTGTATTCTGATACCTCCAAATCCAAGGCGACCAAGGCGGCAATAGCGGCGCCACGTGCTTGGCCAAGTTTTAGGGCAGAGTCGGGGTTTTCGGCCATAAATACCTGTTCAACTGCGGCGTGGATGGGCTCATCTGAGTATTTTAAATGGTACTGAGTGATGCGGGTCAGGCCTTGGAATATTCGCTTTAAGCGCTCTGGCATCTCCTTAGTATCGGTGCGAATGGTGCCTGCATCAAGATAGCGTAGGGTATCGCCTTTTTGATGGATAATGCCATATCCGGTCATTCTTGAGCCGGGGTCAATACCTATGATTATAGCCATATTATTATTTTTAATCCTCAAAAAATAAAAATTATTCTTCGCTCATCTTGTTGACTTTATTTGAGATTTTTTGTGCTAAAGCGCAACAAAACAAGCTTCATATTTGATAGTATAGCAAGCCATCCCCATATACTTAACCACTATACAAAATTTATATTTTGATTGTTTTCGCCATTTAAAATTTTTATTACTTAGATTATTAGCAACTTAAAAAGGACGACACATTATGGGTCAGTTAGTTGGCTTAGCCATCGTATGGTTTATCATTGAAATGCTACTGTGGTATCTGGTTGCCCAGTTCATTAGCGGCTGGTGGGTGTTTATCTGGTTTATCATCGCTGCTGTGATTGGCATAAGCCTAATTCGTCGAGGTATGACGACCCTTAATCCTATGGCGCAGCAAATGAAGGCAGGTGGCATGATGAACCCTGCAATGCGTCCACCAGAGAACACCATTATTAAGACGGTAGCCATGGCTGTCGGCGGTATTTTATTGCTGATACCTGGGTTGTTATCTGACTTATTGGCATTATTGGTGATACTACCACCAGTCCAGAAGAAACTAAAAGACATGGCCAATAACTATGTGATGAATAACCAACAAAAAATGATGGAAATGATGGCCAAACAAATGGGTGGACAAAATCCATTTGGCGGTATGGGCGGTGCTGGTGGCAATCCATTTGGCGGTCCAAACCCTTTCGGTGGTCAATCAGGTCCTAAAGGCGCCAATCCTTTTGGTAATGTCTACAAAAGAAATACCACAGTCGATGGCTCAGCTAAGCCTGTGATAAAAGATGTTAAAAAGCTAAACAAGCCTGCCAATGATGACTAGAATTGTTGGCTAAGTCATCCACCTCTAGTCACGAAAAAGCCCTTTATGCACTGAGCATAAAGGGCTTTTTTTAATGAGGACCGAAGTGCCGCTGTAAGATGGGGACCCATGAACCGTGAAGTTCAGGGCGGATGCGTCATTGCCTCTTAAGGTTTCCTGAGTCACTGCAAGCAGTGCAGGCATACACAATAAGACAATAGATAGCACATCCATTTAGTGCATTATCGGCTCAGGGAATAACATCCACTGGCGAACACTTCAGAGTCTAAAGATTCTAACCAAAAAAGATACGAGTTGCAAATAAAAACGGGGGTAACTTTGTTAACAAAGGTAATAGCTTAAAGACAATTAACCTTAAAGTTAACCCAAAATTTATAAAAAATCTCATAAAAAATTTTAGCAGCACCTAGCTTAAGCTAAATGATCATAAGTGAGCCTCAAGCCTTTAAATAATAAGCGTTCACAATCTTGCATTATAGTTAATGCCGCTTATGTGGTAGAATATGGGCGTTCAAGTTTGATCAAAATTTTGTCAATTTTATAGACTGGCAGGATCAGGTTAGATATAACCTGCCGATAGTCCTTGCCAATAGTTATTTAAAAATAACTGTAATATAACTGGAGAAAAACTAAATGGTAGCAGCAGATAACAATAAAAAAATTCCACACGTTCTGATGATTTTAGATGGCTTTGGGTATCGTGAGGATGAGCAGGACAATGCAGTCGCTGCTGCCAATACACCAAACTTAGACCGTATCAATAAAGCTTATCCGCATGGATTAGTCTCAGGCTCAGGTGAAGATGTTGGCCTACCAGAGGGTCAATTTGGTAACTCGGAAGTGGGTCATATGAATCTGGGTGCTGGCCGTGTGCTATACCAAGATTCTACTCGAATTTCGCGCGATATCAAAAACCGTGACTTCTATAAAAACCCCGCTTTAGTAGATGCGGTAAAAGCGGCGACAGACGCTGGCGGCAATGTACATATCATGGGTCTATTGTCAGATGGCGGTGTGCATGCGCATCAAGATCATATTGAAGCCATGTGTCATGCCGCTGTGGTTCACGGCGCAAAAGGGGTGTATGTACACTGCTTCTTAGATGGCCGTGATACACCACCAAAATCTGCTGATAAATACATCAAGCGCCTAAAAGAATTCTTAGCCAATTTAAACGGGTATTATGAAAGCAATGTACAAATTGCCAGTATCATCGGCCGCTACTTTGCCATGGATCGTGATAATCGCTGGGATAGAGTACAAAAGGCTTATGACTTATTAACGCTGGGTTTGTCTGAGCGTATGGCGACACGGGCTGATGGTGCGGTACAGGCCGCTTACAAATCAAGAGAAACGGACGAGTTTGTTAGCCCTACCAATGTGATTGAGCATGGCGAGACACCAATAACTATCGATGATAATGATGCGGTTATCTTTATGAACTTCCGTGCTGATAGAGCACGTGAGCTGACACAGGCCTTTGTATTACCTGATCATGAGTTTGCAGGCTTTGCGCGACAAAAACAGCCGAACTTATCAGCATTTGTGATGATGACGCATTACTCTGATGAGCTGGCCGCCAATCCTAAGACTTCTGTGGCTTATGCGCCCACTACGCTACACAATACCTTGGGTGAGTATCTACAAGATAACAATAAAACTCAGCTTAGAATTGCAGAAACTGAGAAGTTTGCACACGTCACTTTCTTCTTTAGTGGCGGCCGAGAAGATGAGTACACCGGTGAGTCGCGTATTTTGATCCCATCACCTGATGTAGAAACCTATGACTTAAAACCTGAAATGAGCGCGCCTGAAGTGACCAAAAACTTAGTAGAAGCCATCGAATCGGGTAAATATGATGTGCTAGTGGTTAACTATGCCAATGGCGATATGGTCGGCCATACGGGTAATTTTGAGGCAGCAGTTAAAGCCGTCGAAGCGCTCGATGTGGCTGTAGGCGAAGTAGCCGAAGCGACCATTAAGGCGGGGGGACATCTACTCATTACAGCCGATCATGGCAACTGTGAACAGATGCAAGATTATGAAAGCGGGCAGGTACACACCCAGCATACCACCGAGCATGTGCCTTTAATCTATGTGGGTGACAAAAAGGTAAGCGTACGTGAAGGCGGCAAATTGAGTGACATTGCGCCAACCCTTTTAGGTCTAATGGGGCTAAGCGTGCCGACTGAAATGACTGGTATTAACTTGTTAGAAGCCAAATAAGCTTTTATTTTAACCAACCGTAGAGTATATGATGAGCGTTGAGCCTTCTGAGTGTCGAGCCCGGACCCTACATCAGGGTGTATTAGCGATAAAAGCTGTAATTTATAGCTCAGTGTTGGCCACAGCACTGGCTTTGAGCGGCTGTGCTACTGTCGATGTAGGCTCTGGCAATGATATTGCCACATCAAGTAACCGCTCATCATTATCAACGCCTGCCAAATCAGGTACAGAAGCGGCGGTTAAATTAGGTAATTTGGCTCAAAGCGCACAGCAAACTCAAGCGCTTTGTGGGCAAGAGTGCGATGACATAGATGCCGTCGCCCATCCAGAGGACATCAGTGATGGTGTCAGTGATGATGATATCGATGCGCAGCCCGTACTTGATGACGTCGAATTTGATGAAGAAATGGATGACAACGAGCAACATCGCTTGGGGGTAGAGCATGTGCCTTTAAATGCCATTTCGCCACAAGTTATTCAAACCTTTGTAGAAGTTATCGATGTTATCCGCCACGATTATGTGCGTCCGGTGAATGACGAAACCTTATTTCAACAAGCCATCAGCGGCATGCTAGAGCGACTTGATAAGCATGCGGAGTACCTCACGCCTGAGAACTATGAGCATTTGCGCAGCTTTACGGATGGTGAAATTGGTCAGGTGGGATTGTCAGTTAAATACGATGCGGCCATAAAAAACTGGGTAATCACTAAAGTTGAGGCGCAGTCGTCTGCCAAAGAAGCTGGTATTGCTATCGGCGATAAGCTTTTACGCATAAAAAACGCAGATCTTACCTCAGATATGAGTGAACAAGACATTCAGCAGCTGCTATCAGGCATTGCCGGCTCGCAAGTGCAGATAACGGTGTCCGGACAGCAGGGGCCAAGACGCAATATGTTATTGCAGCGCAATTTGGCCTCAGACAATGAGCTTGGGGTCACCGTGCAAGACAGTATTGCCGTTATTCGCCTGCCTGTGTTTCAAAATGGCTCAAAAGATCAGTTGATTAAAGCCTTAAAGCAGACGGGTGTACCGATAACAGGCGTTGTACTTGATGTGCGTAATAATCCAGGTGGCGTACTGTCATCAGCCATTGACATTGTGAGCTTATTTATGAGCGACGCTGGGCTGATTCAGGTACGCAATAGAACCAATCACAGTCAATTGATTAAGTCTAATGGTACCCCTTATTTGGCGGACCTGCCGGTGGTGGTATTGCAAAATCGCTATTCTGCGTCTGCAGCTGAAGTATTGGCAAGCAGCTTTAAAAGCAATAAACGCGCTAAGATAGTCGGTGAGCAAAGCTTTGGTAAGGGCACGGTACAAGAGGTGGTGCCTTTAGAGGCCGGCGGGGCGTTAAAGCTGACTGTGGCCGAGTATCGCAGTGCCAAAGGTGAGCTTATCGATGGTGTTGGGGTCAAACCTGATGTGGTGTTGCCTCATGATGGTCAAGACTGGCAGCAGCAAGCGGTTAATTTATTGCTGTCGCAAGACAGACCACTTGGTATTAAGTTTGATGATAAATTAAATGGGATCTCCATCACCAATGATTATTAAGCCGCTTACTAGCTTAGATCACCACCAGAAATTATAAGAAAAGCCGCTAATAGATTAGCGGCTTTTGATTATATTGAGGTTTTTATAGGTTTTTAGCCAAAATAGCCACATGGCAGCGTTAAGGGGTAATCAGTCCATGACGCATTGCTAAATGAGTGAGTTTTACATCACTGTCGACACCGACTTTTTCAAAAATTCGGTAGCGATAAGTGTTAACAGTTTTTACGCTCACAAAAAGCTGATCGGCTATTTGCTGCGGGCTTTGACAGTTGACTACCATCATTGCCACTTGTTTTTCGCGCTCGCTTAATCTATCAAAAGGGGATTCTTCATTGTCTGTCAGTAGCATATCGGCCAACTGCTCAGCGACATCACTGCTAAAGTACTTGCTGCCTTGATACACTTTTTTAATGGCTTTAATCATCTCATCAAGTGGTGTACCTTTGGTAATGTAGCCATTAACCCCCGCCTTTAATAACATAGAAGGGTAGGGCTGCGAGGAGACACTACTGACCGCTAATATTTTTACCTTTTCATCAAATTGACGCAAGCGTTTTGTGGTTTCTACACCGCCAATATTAGGCATGTTTACATCTAAGAGTACCACATCTGGGGATAGCGCTTTAACCATTCTAATCGCAGCTTCGCCACTATCAGCCTCACCTATTACTTCAATCTCGGGGTCGTCAGCGAGCATTCTACTAATCCCCATTCTTACGAGGTCATGATCATCAACCACCAAAACTTTAATCATATATACATCCTAAAAAAACTTATAAAGCTATGATACCAGTATTTTTATGTTACTGTAGCGTAAAAGGAATGTTTTGAATTGACAACATACCTTAATCCCAGGCCTAACTTGGGAATTAGTGCTTAACGACATTAACCAATGATGTTAAGATAATTAACACACAGGCTATATTTAGTATTAGTATGGTGTTTAAATTTATGAAATGATATTCAAGTTTGTAAATATCGTTAAGTTTAAAACATAATATGGCTAATTTTGTATAAAAATTTGTGGTACTGGTTGTGATATTAGAAGTTCAATCTTGTTAGGTTGAGTATCATTTTGTACTGATTTTTATTAAAGGTGCTGGCTGAACCAGTGGCGCCTCATACTAATCTGCGTTAATACCTAGCTAAAGCTTTTACACTATAATTTTACGACTCAAGTGGGATGACTTATGAGCATAAATAAATCTTTCAACAAATCTTTTATCTTTGTCTGCATCGCATTGGGTCTGGGTACTTTAAGCTCAGCATCAAATGCTGCACTGACAATAGTTGAGCCAGGTAAGACAGGCAATGCGCAAGTTCAGTGGGGTAACGCAGGCGGCCTCTCTGAAGCCCGCAATATCATGTACTCAAACCCGAATACCTCCTCATACAACAGTACCACCAGTCCTTCTTACTCAAGCAATAACTTTGCCACCAACAGCACAAGCTACTACGATTCACTGCCTATTTCGACCGGCTCGCGCGGTGTTATCGTGCTCGATGTAGAAACAGGCAAGCCTCTTTATCAAAAAAATGCCGATGTGGCACGTCCCATCGCCTCTATCACCAAAATCATGACGGCTATGGTGGTGTTAGATGCCGGCCTTGATATGCGTGAAGAGATTAAACTTGATCCAGAAGATTTTGTGGGCCCTAAGCGTGCCAGCTCACGCTTAAAATCAGGCGACCGCATGAACCGTGCTGAGCTTTTGTTAATGGCCTTGATGAAATCAGAAAACCCAGCAGCAAAATCTTTGGCACGTAACTATCCAGGTGGCTATGATGCGTTTATGCGTGCTATGAATGCCAAAGCACGCTCACTTGGCATGACCAGTGCTTTTTTTGGTGACCCCACTGGACTAGACAAGCGTAACGTTGCCTCTCCGGTAGACTTAGCGAAAATGGTTCAAGCTGCTGGTCAATATGAAGTGATTCGCCGCTTCTCCACCACCAAAAACTATGACTTCTATGTGGCCAACTACTCAGCGGGTAACCGTACGTACCCTGCTAACAACACCAGTAAGTTAGTACGTAGCGGCACCTATCCTATTGGTATCTCAAAGACCGGTTTTATTAATGAAGCGGGTCAGTGTGTGGTGATGGAAACTCGAGTGAATAACAAGCCGGCCATTATCGTAATATTAGGGGCAGATAACTCAAATACCCGCTGGAATGATGCCGAAACCATCTTAACCAACTTAGCCTCACGTCGTACTATTTAATACAGTGATATCTATAAAGCCAATTAGCCGCGGTGGTTGATGATGATCACTGGCTGCTTTACAAAAAAAGATTGCTCTACTTAGTAGGGCAATCTTTTTTTGTATTACTTGGTTTATTATGGAAACTGTAAGCCTAAGAGGCGTGTTGCATACAAAGCGTAGCGTAGGGCACAGCCTCAAGTCTTTTGTCCTCGATATCTTCGCCACAAACCGTACATTCACCATAAGTGCCATTGTCGATACGGCTTAGGGCGTTATTGACGTAAGTTAAGCTTTGCTGAGCCTCTACCAATAAGGTTTTGCGCATTTCGTTTTCACGCATAGAGATGGCTTGGTCATCCCAGTGGCTGTTTAAGTCATCTTGCGGATTGTGAATGTGGTCTTCAATCTTATCGATGCGGTTTTGATATTCTTGTTGCAGCTCTAATAAGCGCTCTTTTGCCTTAGTAAAGTCTCTACTCATGGGTGCTCTCCTTAAATTAGGGTAGATTTATGATTTATTATTTATACTTATTATAGTAGCACTTATTGTCTAATAAGTCTTTAAAAGCGCCTGTTTCAAGCGTTGAGATTGCAGCATACGCCTTGTAATAATCAGACAATAGATTTTGCTGCAACTTGGGCCAAAATTTATAACAAAATATGCTAAAATTGCCACAAATTTATATCAACCTAATCTTTTAAAGCTGTGTAAGCGCACAGCTTTTTCTTTATATTGACACAGGGTAATGACATGAACTTCGCTAGAATGGAAAACCAAGATTTATCAGGCAAAACCGTATTGATCCGTGAAGATTTAAACGTGCCAGTTCAAAATGGCAAAATCTCCAATGATGCCCGTCTACAATCTAGTCTTCCAACCATCAAACTGGCGCTTGAAAAAGGGGCTGCTGTACTGGTTTGTTCGCATCTAGGCCGTCCTACTGAAGGTGACTATGAAGAAAAATACTCATTGCAGCCAGTCGCCGATTATTTAAGCGAGCATCTAAATCAACCTGTGCGTTTGGATAAGACCTATACTGAGCAAGAGGTGACTGTGGCACCAGGTGACGTGGTGTTATTAGAGAATGTCCGCTTTAATGTGGGCGAGAAGAAGAACAGTGACTCTTTGTCACAGCATTATGCCGATCTGTGTGATGTGTTTGTCATGGACGCTTTTGGTACTGCGCATAGAGCACAAGCGTCTACAGAAGGTGTGATTCAGGCCGCTGCTAAAGCAGGTAAAGTGGTGTGTGCCGGTCCATTATTGGCCGCTGAATTAGATGCGTTAGACAAAGCTTTGCACAAACCTAAAAAGCCGCTAGTGGCCATCGTTGGTGGCTCGAAGGTCTCTACCAAACTAGATGTGCTTATCAGCCTTGCCAAAATCTGTGATCAAATTATTGTTGGCGGCGGTATTGCCAACACCTTTATTGCTGCCCAAGGTCACTCAGTAGGTGCGTCATTATATGAAGCTGAAATGATAGATACCGCCAAACAAATTATGCAGCAAACTGACATTTTATTGCCAAAAAATGTTGTAGTGGCTGACAAAAATCAAATTAACTTTGATGACTTCTTAAATTCGTTAGAATCAGCAACCCCTATTCACAGAAGTATTGAGCAAGTGGGCGAAGATGAGATGATTTTAGACATCGCCTCAGAAGGTGCTGAGCATATTTTTGAAGCGGTAAAAAATGCGGCTACTATCTTGTGGAATGGCCCTGTGGGCGTATTTGAAGTAGAAGCGTTTAGTGAAGGTACTCGCTTGTTGTCAGAGGCGGTTAAAGACAGTGCTGGATTTTCTATTGCAGGTGGCGGTGATACATTAGCAGCCATCCATAAATTTAATGTAGAAGATGGTGTGAGCTATATGTCAACCGGCGGTGGTGCATTTTTAGAATTTGTTGAAGGCAAAACCTTGCCAGCAGTGGCTGCGCTAGAAGCCAACCACAGTAAATAGGTTTACAAATTACCTAAATAGCCTCTAATACCCTATTATCAAGGCTAGGCTTAGGCTTACAATAATAGGGTATAACGGCGTGCATTTGGGGCTTGAAATAAACTTCAGTAGACAGCATATCATATAATTGATAAGGTGGTTTTAGGGCTGCCTTATATTTGATTGGTCACTATAATGCCCAATCCATGCTGAATAATTAATGAATTAAGCTCAAGTTATGGCTCTGCTAATCCTAAGCCAATTTAGTTTATCTTAATTCAAGTTTTCGAATTACTACTTGTATTTTGTGGTCATTGTCATTAGAATGCTGCAAAATATCTAATATCACATTTGTGAGGAGTTCACATGTTATACCGTAACCTTTTAGTGGCAACTTTAGTAGCTGGCGCATTTACAATCACAGGTTGTAGCAAAAAGACAGAAGAAGCTGCAGATGCTGGCGCTGTTGAGACTGCTGCTGAAAGCGCAGGCGATGATGCTGTTGACAACGCTAAGACTGCTGGTGCAGTAGCCACAGGCGCTGCTGTGAATGCAGGTGAAGCGATAGCAGAAGGTGCTAACGCGGCCACTGAAGCGACTGCCACTGCTGTTGCTGACGGTGCCACTGCTGTTGCTGAAGGCGCAGACAATATTGCTAACAAAACTACTGATCAAGTAGACCTTCAAGCAGATCCAAACGTAGCTGAAGCCGTTGCTGAAGATCAACAGTACTAATAAGTAAGCCACTAATCAGTGAGTTGACTTTTAAATCATAAAAAATAACTGTCAAAAAAAGCTCTGATATTCTCAGGGCTTTTTTTATGCGTCCAAATTTGGCTCAAGGCTTGGTTAACTTTGTTATAATGGTGGTTATCTTAAATTTTATAATAATATAGAGTGCTATGATTGGA
This sequence comes from Psychrobacter raelei, assembly GCF_022631235.3. NCBI lineage: Bacteria > Pseudomonadati > Pseudomonadota > Gammaproteobacteria > Moraxellales > Moraxellaceae > Psychrobacter > Psychrobacter raelei. The sequence goes on along the minus strand of NZ_CP093310.2, from coordinate 1,763,090 downwards.
CTAATTGAAGGACGTGTGTGTCATTTATCTGCTCCTGTGGCTTGCTTAATGACCGCTTCAGGGGTGGGCTATGAGGTCGAGCTGCCTTTACCTGATTTTTGTCAATTGCAACTGGAGGCCATGGCATCGTTATGGACCCATTTGCATGTGCGAGAAGATGCACAGTTGCTGTATGGATTTTTGCATCCTACTGAGCGCGATGTGTTTCGTCAGCTCATTCGCGTTAATGGGGTAGGTGCGAAGATGGCGCTGGCCATGATGTCGACTTTTTCGGCCACTGAGCTTAAGCACTGTATAGATACCGAAAATGATGCAGCGTTAACCCGAGTGCCTGGCATCGGTAAAAAAACGGCGCAGCGCTTGCTGATTGAATTAAAAGGCAAGTTCGATCATATCCAAAGCGACATGAGTTTGTTAACTGAAGTGGAGCAGCAGATTGGCATCGCGGCCAATAGTGAAGGGGTGATACTCGCTGAGGTAGAGTCAGCACTTATAAGCCTGGGTTACCGTGATAAAGAGGCTCAACAAGCGATTAAAGCGGCACGTGAGACGGATGCCGGCCAGCAGCTTGTTGATACCCAAAGCTTGTTAAAGCTTACCCTTAAACAGCTATCTAATTTTTAAGCAGTGACAAAAATGGCGCTGTGCTATAAAAAGCACAGCGCCATTTTTTATTACCAAAACTCATGTGTTCAAAATAGCCTAAGCATTCATGTGACAGTTAAGCCAGCTTGTTTTTAATCAAGCGTGATAATCGTTCAATAAGCTGGTCACTTTCACTACGGGCTAAATTTAAAGGCGGAAGTAAGCGCACAACGTGGCTGCCAGTAACATTGATAATCAGCTGCTCAGTACGGCGTGCCTCATCGACCAAGGTGCTGCAGTCGGTCGCTTCAGGCAGTACCACACCTATCATCATCCCATAACCGCGGGTACTGACGCCCAATGACTTGAGCTCATCGGTCAAATTATTTTGAATATAATCGCCTTCGATAGCTGCGTTTTGCATGATGTCAGTTTGGCTTAATAGCGTATAAACAGTATGTACCACACGGCTGCCTAAAGGCGTGCCGCCATAGGTTGAGCCATGACTGCCAACTTGGAACAAATCACGCGCTCGGCCACGTACCATACAGGCGCCAATAGGAAAGCCATTGCCCAGACCTTTGGCCGTAGTTAATACATCAGGTTTGGCACTGCTGTGCTGATGCGCAAAGTATTGTCCAGTACGGCCATTACCAGTCTGTACTTCATCTAGCATAAACAGCCAGTCGTTTTGATCACACACCGCCTGTACTTGTTCTAGGTAGCTAAAGCCATCTTTGGCAGTATTAAGGCCGCCCTCACCTTGGATGGGCTCGAGTAATACTGCGGTGATTTGTTGATGCTCTGTAGCGGCCTTTTTGATGGCCTCAATGTCTCCAAAAGGTACCCGGATAAAGTCATCATCTAAGGTAAAGAAACCTTCACGGGCTTTTGGATTGGCTGTGGCCGAAACGCTAAGTAAAGTACGGCCATGGAATGAGCGCTCCATGACAATGACTTTTGGGTGAGGATAGCCTTTGTTATGGCCATACAGACGTGCCATCTTTAGGGCAGCTTCATTGGCCTCAGCACCACTGTTGGCGAAGAACACGCTGTCCATGCCTGCTGCGGTACATAAGGCTTCGGCGGCTTTTTCTTGCCACTCAATCTGGAATAAATTGCTGGTATGCACCAAAGTGGCGGCTTGCTGCTGGATGGCTTCGGTTACTTGAGGGTGGCAGTGACCTAGGCCACAAACAGCAATACCGGTTAACGCATCTAAATAAGGGGTGTTGTCAGCGGTATATAGCCAGCTGCCTTCTCCTCGGCTAAAGCTGATGGGCTGAGGGCTATAAGTGGGCATGATATAAGAGTGGGCGGCAGACACTGACATAATAAATCCTTAAAATAAACCTAAGGCAAAGCCTGAGGCAATGAACTGAGTGAAAGTAAGGGGCTATACATAATGGTGCAGCAAGTCTTGAGCTGACTTAACCATGATAATACAAAATTTATTCTAAATCTTGAGAGAAGGGCGAATCTTGTGCGGGTAATTTATAATCCTCATTGGCCCAAGCGCCCAGATCAATGAGCTTGCAGCGGTCGCTACAAAAGGGCTTATAAGGGTTGTCTTGCCAAACGGTCAACTTCTGACACTGAGGGCAAGGGTAGCTTTTTGGGCGAGAGACCGCTTGAGCGGTTGGGGCAGGCTTACTCATAAGTAACGTCTTATCCTAATAAAGGCAGGTGGTACAGTGTTATAATAGCCAGTGGGTTTCAACTGCTTGATCAGGAAATTATAGCACGAGATGCCAAGGCCTTATATTAAGCCGACTTAAATGTCCTTATTTTTATTATTCACTTAAGTGTTTACCAAAATTATGCCAAGCTCTAATTTATCCGATTCGGTTATACCAAGCCCAGCACCCGATCACCTTGCACTGCAAAGTGAGCCAACTGTTAGTCACCATAAAGCGCGCCAGTTTAAGCCCGAAAAGCTTAAGGCACCTAGAGACTTTGAGGTGCCTATCTTTGTCACACAGCGCTTAAATGCATGCCATAACCTCAATGAAAAAGAGTACCAAGCACTATTAGCGCGACCTTTGGTGGTGGAGATTGGGGCAGGTAAGGGGATGCATGCCTGCTTATATGCCAAGCAGCACGGTGATCATGATCTCATTGCCATTGAGCGCACTCAAAATAAATTTAGTGCCTTTAAGACGCTGGCAAGCTCAGTGAGTAAAGAGGTGGCACTGCTTGATAACTTACTGCCGGTGCATGCCGATGCCATTCCGTATTGTGTGTCTGCGCTACCCGCCCAGAGTGTATCGGTTATTTATCTTCTTTATCCCAATCCAGAGCCTAAAAACCCGAATCAGCAGTGGTTGAACATGCCATTTTTTGAGTTTTTGTTGTCTAGATTGGTGCCTCAAGGTCAGATCATCTTAGCGAGTAATATACCCGAGTATATTGATAACGCTTACCAGCAGTCGCTACAAACTTGGCAGCTGCCTACTGAGCGCACGCTGGTGCCTGTGGACAGTAGACGCACTCACTTTGAAATTAAGTATTTGGCTCGTGGTGAGACTTGCTGGGAGCTACAAATGACAAAACCTAAAGCCTATGTGACCCGCTTTGATAATTGGAACAGTGAGTGGCTTAAATGATAGCTTGCTTTTGATAAAGCGGATAAAAACTGACAAAAAAGCGGCCAAATCTTGTGATCTGGCCGCTTTTTGAATGAGCGATTTAAACTCATATAAGACGACTAAGCGTTAGGGGTACCACTGGCAATCATGTTAATTGGCACAAACTTACTCAAGGTATCATAAGTATTGGTGCGTGCATCTAATACCGTTAAAAAGGTGTAAGCACCGATAAATTTGCGACTAATAAACATAAACTCTTTAGGAGGTAAGCTAAATTCACGAGACTGCATGGCATTGCCTGAGCTTTCCATTAACCGCTTATGTAAGTTGCTTTTGGCCCAATGATAATAGCCTTGGGCATCAACGAGCGAGGGAATGGTCGTCTGCTGCAGGTTAGGCGCTCTAAAAGGCTCGGTGGCCAATAAGAATACATCAGCCATATTGGCTTTAACCTCAGCACTCATACCATCGAAGAACTCATAGCCCTGCATGGCCTGCATCATTTGCGATTTATCATAATTAAAGCCTGCCAGCATTAAGTTACGGGCAATCTTAAGCAGATGCTCATCGAACTGACGCATGGCGCCGAAGTCTAATAAAATCAGTTTGTCTTTGCCATCAGGCTTATCAGCAGGCTCTGAGCGAATCAGATAATTGCCAAAGTTTGGGTCGGTTTGCATCTCGCCCCAAACAAAGATTTCATTGAGCATAATGTCAATGGCAGCTTTGCCTAGCGCGTCACGGCGGGCTTGCGGCAGAGCTTTTAAATTAGCATTGGTGACCGGCACCCCCTCCTCAAAACTTAAGCACAATACGCGGGCAGTAGAATAGGCCTCAATCACCTCTGGCACCACATAGCGCTCATCTTGCTTTAAGCGTGTGTAGAAGCGGATGGTGGTCTGGGCTTCAGCCAGATAGTCCACCTCAACTTTTAGTAGGTCACTGATTTCATTAAACCACTCATCTAATGCTTTAGTCTGTGGCACAGCATTGGTAACTTTTAGCAAATGCTTAAATAAGCTTAAGTCTGAATCAATGGCATCGGCCACACCTGGGTACTGGACTTTGAGCACCACCTGTTTGCCAGTGGCCTTGATAGTGGCACGGTGTACTTGTGCCAATGAGGCGGTACCAATAGGGATGCGGCTAATGTCGAGCTCATTAAGACGCTGCTGACCCAGCTGCTCGATTAATGCACGCTCCACCACCGGCCAAGACAAGCTTGCTGTACTGTCATTGAGACGATGTAGGGCTTCGGTAATCTCAGGATGCAAAAAATGCTCTCCATATAAGGCAAGCATTTGGCCAATTTTCACCACAGAGCCTTTAAGCTTGCCAAGCTCATCTGCCAGATAAGCGGCTTGCTCTTTCATAAAGGCTTGGTTGCGCGAGGCTTTTTCTTCTTTACTTAAAAACAGCCCACTAAAGCTATTACCCGCCCAGCGTCTGCCTAGATTTAACGAGGTTTTGGCCATAGATAGACGACGGTCTAAGCGAGAGGTTTTAAGCTCACTTAGCTCATTTTGGGTAGTGGCTTGTAACTCAGGCTGTGGTGGTATCGAGGATGATGAATTTGCCATGTTTTAACCATATTGGAAACTAAAGCCATCTCGTGGCATGTGCCAATGAGAGGGCAATATAAGTAATTAGGATGGAAGGTTCTAGTAAGACCATGAATGGGCAGTATTTATTATCATGGGTGTTTTAAGCACCAAATACAATCCACGGTCTCTTTGACATAGAGTAACATTGTTAACTTATTGGCGCACTGACCTTTCAGTTTTGGTTACAATTACAATCCCAAAGTCAGTGGCCCTAAGTGTTATCTGAGTCACAGCGTTAGCCTATTTGTGACTACTTTTTATCTAAGATTGATTAGCGGTTAATGGCTCTATATCCGATATCGCGGCGATAATGCGCCCCTTCAAATTCGATAGTCGCTATGGTCGCTAAAGCGGCTTGTTGCGCCTCGCTAATAGTATCGCCTAGCGCCGTCACACATAGTACACGCCCTCCATTGGTCACCACATGTTCGCCGTTTTGCTTGGTGCCGGCGTGGAAGACTTTAACGCTGTTATCTTCGTTCAAAGCAGGCAGACCCGTAATCACATCATCTTTTGATGAGGATTCAGGATAACCTTTTGAGGCCAGTACAATGCCTAAAGCAGCGCGGCTGTCCCATTCAGCAGTCGCAGGTAGCTTACCCTCAACGCCTTGTTGAACCAGTTTGACTAATGAGCTTTTTAGGCGCATTAAGATGGGCTGAGTTTCTGGGTCACCAAAGCGGCAGTTAAATTCAATCACGTAAGGGTCATTGTTGTCATCAATCATAAGACCAGCGTACAAAAACCCAGTGTAAGGGTGACCGGCAGCTTTCATAGCGTGCACCACAGGCTCGATCACTTGGCTTATGACCTTTTGATGCACCTCATCTGTGACCACAGGAGCAGGTGAGTACGCACCCATACCGCCGGTGTTCGGGCCCGTATCACCTTCACCCACACGTTTGTGGTCTTGACTGGTGGCCATAGGTAGGATATTTTCGCCATCAATCATACAAATAAAGCTGGCTTCTTCGCCTTGCAAGAACTGCTCGATAACCACGCGGCTACCAGCATCACCAAACTTGTTATCACCCAGCATGTCTTCAATGGCGTCATGAGCTTGTTCAATGGTTTCAGCGACAATTACCCCTTTACCGGCGGCAAGACCATCGGCTTTGACCACGATAGGTGCGCCATTGTCGATAACATAAGCTTTGGCGGCTTCAATGTCTGTAAACGCCGCATATTTGGCCGTAGGGATGTTATGCGCTTGCATAAACTCTTTGGCAAAAGTTTTTGAGCCCTCAAGCTGGGCACAGTATTGAGTAGGTCCCCAAGTGGCAATGCCTGCGTTACGGCAGTCATCTACTAGGCCGGCGACCAAAGGCGCTTCTGGGCCGACAATAATAAGCTCAATGCTATGTTGACCACAAAAAGAAATCACCGCTTGATGGTCTGTGGTGTCAAGGTCAATATTTTCACATTTTGATTCAAGGGCTGTACCAGCATTGCCATTGGCCACATAGACTGTGGTGACATCGGCATCTTTTGCACATTGCCAGGCCAGTGCATGCTCACGACCACCAGAACCAATAATTAAAATATTCATAAAAAACCCTTGTTTGCTTTATATTGTGTATGTTGATCATTATGGATGCTGATCAATCAGTGTGTTATGGGAGGTTGTTGAAGGCTAAGGCTGCAACAAGCGCAGTCATTTTATCAAAATCTAACAGGTTGGGGCAGGTTTGTTGCGCTTAATTACCAATAAGGGCTAAAACCTGGGTCTTTTTGGCAGTGAGTCGGTGGTTTTTTATCACCGGTCGCCGTAAAACCACCCACTTCAGGGGGTGGATATAAGGCGACACACACTGTCGTGATTAGTACTTAAAGTATTGCAAGTTAAAATTAACCTCGCCATACTAACCCTATGAAAACCCTCAAGCTACGCATCAAAGACAAACATGCAAACCAGCTAAACAAACTAGCTGGGAGTGTTAACTATGCGTGGAACTATGTTAATGCGTTAAGCTTTGAGCATTTAAGACGCACAGGTAAGTACTTTTCGGCCTATGATTTAAGTGAGTATACCAAAGGCAGTGGTGAGTATTTAGGCTTACACTCGCAAACTTTGCAAGCCATCAACGAAACTCATGCCAAATCTCGTAAGCAGTTTAAAAAAGCCAAACTTAATTGGCGTACCAACAGACCCGATGCCAAACGCAAATCGCTTGGTTGGATACCTTTTAAAAAGTCTGCCATAAAGTATCTACATACAAGACAAACAGGTAAAAAAGCACTGAAATCAACCATTCAATTATCGTTATCTAAAGGTCAAAAGCTCATCATTGATATATTTGATAGCTATAATCTAAGCCTATATCAAATCAACACGCTTGAGATAGTGCAAGACAGTCGTAATCGTTGGTATGCCTGTATCACCGTCAAAGATTTTCCTAGACAAGCAAGTGGCAAAGGCAGCGTTGGTATTGACTTAGGCTTAAAGCAGTCTGCTACCACCTCAAACGGTGACAAGCTGACAACCAAACAAACGCAAAAGTGGGCTAAAAAGCTTGCAATAGCTCAAAGAGCGAAAAACAAACAGCGAGTCAAAGCAATCCATGCCAAGATCAAAAACACAAGATTAGACTTAACTCATAAATTCACCACCAAGCTAGTTCAAAATAATGCTTTAATTGTGGTTGGTGATGTTAAATCACGCTCATTCACCAATTCGATGACCAACCTAGCTAAATCGACATACGATGCAGGATGGTTTGAACTCAAAAGACAACTGGACTATAAATGCAAGTATGCAGGTTGTCAGCTTGAGATAGTGAATGAGAGTTACACTACCCAGACCTGCTCGTGCTGCCTTAAAATAAGTGATAGTAGTCCAAAAGGTAGAGCAGGTCTTGGAATAAGAGGATGGAGGTGTGCTGAGTGTGGCACATGGCATGATAGAGATATCAATGCTGCTAAGAACATCCTTGCGGTCGGGCTTGACCGTCTAGTTGTAGGAATCCCCTCACTTTAGCGAGGGGAGGAAGTCAAATCAATCATACGGCATTTACTCAGATACTCAGAGTATTGAGACCTAAGAGACTCAATAATTTAGTAATTATCATGATAAAGTCATGTCAGCAGTATTTAACACAGTATCTAACATATTATTATTTATCATCAACATGAGGTATGGTGAGATGGGCAAAGTATTTATGACGATAGGGTTAATAATAGTCATCATTGGTATCGTATTGACCTTATTTCCGAATGCCTTATCTTGGTTTGGCAAGTTACCTGGCGATATTCGCTATGAGTCGGGCAATACCCGTATTTACTTTCCAATTGTGACCATGATTGTGGTGAGTGTTGTGCTCAGCTTATTACTGTCTATTTTTCGGCGCTAATTTGCAAACTAGAGATTTTAAGCAACGGATATCATTTGACAAGGTGCTTATTCAATAAAAGTAGGCGATATAGAATTACCATATTCCGCTACTGCATGAGTTTATTTTGCATAATTGGATGCCATAAATAGCTCAATATGCTATATTACTGCGCTTTGTAATTTTCATAACAGTGCGTCTCATACTGTATATTTCAATCAACTCCAGTGTGACTTCTTTAGCTGTAAACTCGTAATTCAAGATGACTGCCATGAGCGATATGATTGTTCTAAATCAAGTGTATAAAAAATTCCAGACACAAAAAGATGGCCAAACTCAGTGGTTTACTGCTGTCGAGCCCATATCTTTAACTGTAAAGCAGGGAGAGATATTTGGGTTAATGGGGTATTCCGGGGCAGGTAAATCCACCTTATTACGCTTAATGAACTTGCTAGAGCGGCCTGATGGTGGCACGGTAACTATCGATGGTGATGTACTGACGGATATGAATCCAAAGCAGCTGCGAGTAGCCCGTCATAATGTGGGTATGATTTTTCAGCAGTTTAATCTGATGTCTAACCGAACTGTTTTTGAAAACGTCGCTTTTAATCTTAAAGTATCCGGCTACGCCAAAAATAATATCTATCAGCGGGTGATGGAGTGTCTTGAGATTGTCAATCTAACCGATAGAGCCAATCACTATCCTGCCCAGCTGTCCGGTGGTCAAAAGCAGCGTGTGGGTATTGCCCGTGCTATTGCCCCAAACCCTAAAGTATTATTGGCAGATGAGCCAACCAGTGCGTTAGATCCTTCCACCACCCGTGCATTATTGGCCACTTTACAAGAGGTTAATGAGAAGCTTGGGGTGACCATTGTGATTGTGACCCATGAGATGAGCGTGATTCGCCGTATATGTAATCGAGCCGCTTTGTTGCATGAGGGCCACTTATTGGAAGTGGCGGATATTATCGATGGTCAAATTATCGCCAACACTGAAGTGGGCCGCGGATTGGTTCAGGAGGACTAGACAATGCTAGCAATGACGTTCAATGATGCCACCGCCCGACTATGGGAGTTACGTAGCGAGATTGGGCAAGCTGCGATAGATACCTTAGTCATGATGGGTATCTCTACCACAGCGGCTATTATTATCGGTGGTCTGTTTGGGGTGTTTTTATTCTTAACCAGTGATAAACAGCTGCTGCAAAATAAAAGCCTCTATGCACTACTGGGCGGTATTACCAACTTTATGCGCGCCTTTCCTTTCGTGATCTTAATGATTGCGATGAGTCCGTTTACTAAGTCATTAATTGGTACCAGTATCGGTCCTGTGGCCGCCTCGCTGGTATTGGCGCTGGCAGGCTCGTTTTATTTTGCCCGTTTGGTAGAGCAAAACTTGCGTGAAGTACCCCGTGGTATTGTAGAGGCGACGGACTCAATGGGCGCCAGTCCCATGACCATCATCAAGGTATTATTGACTGAGGCCCGCTCAGGCTTGGTATTATCTGTGACCATTTTATGTATCAGTTTACTGTCCTATTCAGCCGCTGCTGGTATGATTGGTGGTGGCGGTCTAGGTGACTTGGCGATTCGCTATGGTTATTACCGCTATCAAACTGAGGTTATGATCTTTATCGTGATTGTCCTGTCACTTATGGTGGTAGGTATTCAAGGTATCGGTAACTGGTTGGCCGCTAAGCTTGATAAGCGCTAATCAAAGTAGCAATAAAATGCGGATTACTGAATGGCGTACCAGTTGAATAAAAAAAGTTTGCTTAATGAATTTATCTCATAAGTACTGACAAAACTTTCATGAAGCAAAACCAATTAATCAGGTACAATGGCGCTATAACCTGCAGTAACATTTATGCAAACTGTAGTAACATATTTTACTAAGCTGATTTTTCGCCTATTTTATTTTAAATAGTAATTTTTCAATGTTAATAAGGGACGCTCAATGACATTAGTTGATATTCGCAAAAAAATTGTGGCCGCCGCTACCGTCGCTGGTATTTCAGGACTGGTATTGGTGGGCTGTAGCAACAACGCCAATGAAGAAACAGCAAAAGCTGGAGAGGCACCTGCTGCTGAAGACAAAAAGACCATCGTTATCGGTACCACCGAAGGTGACTTCGCTGATATGGTTCGTGATCAAGTAAAAGGTGAATTAGAAGCCAAAGGTTATACCGTTAAGCTGACGACTTTTACTGACTATGTGCGTCCTAACTTGGCTTTGGCTGAAGGCGACTTAGATATCAACATCTTCCAGCATAAGCCTTACTTAGATACCTTTAAAGCTGAAAATAACTTGGATTTAACTGAAGTATTCCAAGTACCTACCGCACCTTTAGGGATCTACAGCGGTAAAAAAACCTCACTTGACCAAGCCTATGATGGCATGAAGGTTTCTGCGCCAAACGATCCGAGTAACTTCGCTCGTGCGTTGGTAATGATGAATGATTTGGGCTGGATTACACTAAAAGACAATGTAGATCCACTAACTGCTTCAAAATCTGATATCGCCACCAACCCAATGAATATTGATATCATTGAGCTTGAAGCCGCTCAGTTGCCACGTGCACGTGATGAAGTTGATTTTGCTGTGATTAACGGCAACTATGCAACCGATTCGGGCATCAAATTAACTGAGGCCTTATATCAAGAAAAAAGCTTTGCTTATATCAACTGGTCAGCCGTTAAGACAGCAGATAAAGACGCAAAATGGGTGCAAGATGTAACCGACGCTTATAACTCAGACAGCTTCAAAGCTTATGCACATAAATCTTTCCCAGGCTACAAATATCCAAAAATCTGGGGTGAAGAGCAGGGAGCGGAAGCAGACACTGCTGCTAAGTAATTGTTTGGCTTAGTTTATTTAAACTAAATGCTATAATAAGTGCTATAAATAACCTGATATCCAATTGTATGACGCAAAAGCGTATATGTGATTGGGTATCGGGTTTTTGTTTGTCTGTTGATTTGGCTTTGCCCTCTAAGATTTTAAGTGAGCGGTTTATTAAGCGGCTAAAATAACATCGAGATGTCCCCCGATTTTTGTTAAACTGCTAAATCATAAATAAGTACCCTTTTTTTTAGCGATTACCTCAAGATTTTGAAATGCTATGACTTTTGCGCCAACCGCTTCCTCTCAAACATCCTCTCATCCTGCTTTAAATGCTATGGCTGGGATAAGAGCGCCTGCACCGGTGTCGCCAATAATGGCACAGCAAAGGCAGATTCTGGGTCTTATGGGCCTAGATATTTGGGTGCAGCGTGACCGTGCTACACTAAGTGTCGACTATGAGGCGCTGAGTCATGCGCTAGATGAACAGCCATTGCTAGGCACTACTCAGCAACAGGCTGCGGATCAGCAGCAACGCAGTGAAGCATCAAAAAATAGCGCTCAGCAACAAAGCGACGCTCAAAGCTATAGCCGTTCTCAGCCCCAGTCCTTACAACCAAAAGATAGCTTAGATACTGCCGATCAGAGCGACGCAACCGCTACGGCGCCTGTATCTGATAATGATGCCTCTGTAGAGAGGACATCGCCGAAACATTCTTTGATAAAAGGTCGCTCGCTAAAGGATCCTATTCAAGCACTCAAGGAGAAGCTTGACGTACATCAAGCGCCGCCAACGGTAGCCAAAGCGGCTTTGACAGATGCTCTGCAACAGGTAGCGCCTTTTGAGATTATGGGGGCTTATTATCGAGATTGGGTACTGCTCGTTGACACTGCTGCTTTTGAAAATGAGTCGGTACGTCAGCTGTGGCAAAGCTTGCTGATCGCATTATCGTTAACTTCGCAAGGGCTAAAGTTCCCAATTTGTACGGGTATCAGTGATAAGGAGTCGGCCAATGCTAGTGTGGCAGGCTTTGTATTTTGCTTGGCCAAAAACAATCATGCTAAAGTTGGGTGTCTGACACGCATGCCTGACGCCATTACCCATCCTTGCTCAGTTGACGTGCCCTCATTGTCACAAATGCTGGCTGATAGTGATAAAAAAAGACAGCTGTGGCAATTGCTTAACCAAAGAGATGACGCCTCTTAAATATAATCGGCCAGTTAACTGTGTTTTTAGCACTGATAATTGTATTATACTTACAAGCTTAGTCTTATAAGCGTTTTATCACCCCTCACATCTTTGTTTTTAGTAGGAATATTATGAACCAGACAACCTCTGCCCAAGTAGATGCAGCCCATACTTTACATCGTTTACATAACTTTTGTGCCGGTCCTGCTTCATTGCCGACCGAAGTGCTGCAAAAAGCCCAAGCTGAGATGCTAGATTGGCAGGGCAAAGGTGTGTCTATTATGGAGATGAGTCACAGAAGTGGCGACTATATTAAGGTGGCAGAAGCTGCTGAGCAGAGCTTGCGCCGCTTGATGAATATTCCTGACAATTACAAAGTGCTGTTTTTGCAGGGTGGGGCAACGCTGCAGTTTTCCGCCATTCCGCTAAACTTATTGTCTGATGGCGATAAGCCAGGCAACGCTGATTATCTCACCACAGGCGCTTGGTCTGGTAAAGCCATTAAAGAGGCCAAGCGTTATGCAGAGCTTGGTCTGGGCGAGATCAATGAAGTGGCCTCTAGCAAAGATTCAAACTTTGCCACTGTGCCAGATCGTAGTGATTGGCAGTTAACTGAAGGCGCTCAGTATTTTCATTACTGTGCTAATGAGACCATCCATGGCGTACAAATTTTTGAGACGCCAGAGGTAGAGGCGCCTATTATTGCCGATATGTCTTCTTGCATCTTGTCTGAACCTATTGATGTTTCTAAATTTGGTATGATTTATGCCGGTGCTCAAAAAAACATCGGTCCTGCCGGTCTGGTTATTGTCATCATCCGTGACGACTTAATTGGCAAAGCCAGCGCTTGGTGTCCCGCTTTGTTAGATTACGCCAGCCAAGCGGATAAAGACTCTATGCTCAACACGCCAGCGACGTATTCTTGGTATTTGGCCGGATTGGTATTTGAGTGGTTAGAGGCGCATGGCGGCTTAGAGGCCATTGCAAAAATCAACCGCCAAAAAGCGCAGCTGTTATATAAAACCATTGATGACAGCCACTTTTATCACAATCCAGTAGAGCCTAAGTATCGCTCAATTATGAATGTGCCTTTTACCCTAAAAGACAGCAGCTTAGATGCCAAATTTTTGGCCGAAGCGGAGCAAGCTGGGCTGTTAAATTTAAAAGGTCACCGTGATGTGGGCGGTATGCGTGCCAGCATCTATAATGCAGTGAGCCTTGAGTCAGTACAAGCGCTGTGTGACTTTATGGTGGCTTTTGCCAACAAGCACGCTTAGATTAGCAGCTTGCACCAACCTTATGCGGAGAGGGTGATGACACAGTTCTCTGAGCATCCAAAGCGTAAATCATGGCAAGTTGTGGCGGTATTAACTGCCGCGCTCAGCTTGGGTCTACCTCATGCTTTAGAGGCTAAGCCCATCACCGTCACCGCCATAGGGCACAATAGCGAGGCACGTTATAGCAAAGCCCCGGCCATGCCCTATGCCAATCCAAGTGCACCTAAGGGAGGGACGCTATCACAAGCTGCAATAGGCACTTTTAATAGTGCCAACCCTTGGATGACCACTGGCATCGCTATGGCCGGTACCGATTATATGTATGATACTTTACTCACCGGCTCCTTAAATGAGGCGTTTGTCATGTATCCGCAGCTGGCGGACAAAATTACTTACGATCCTTATGACACCAGCTGGGTAATTTATCACATCAATCCCAAAGCTCGATTCTGGGATGGTACGCCCGTGACCTCAAAAGATGTGCAAGCCACCTTCGATGCCCTATTAACTAAGGGCTTAATGCAGGTGCGCAGTTATTTATCTGGGGTAGATAAAGTGGAAGCGCTCGATACACATCGAGTAAAGTTTTATTTTAAGTCTGCCGATAATAAAGAGATTTTATTGACAGTTGGTCAGTTTCCTATCTTTCAAAAGGCTGCTGTTGATAAGCATTTTGAGCAGTTAAGCTTAACGCCATTAATGGGTAGTGGGCCTTATAAGCTTGCTAAGGTAGAGCAAGGACGCAGTGTCACTTATCAGCGAGACCCCAATTATTGGGGACAGCAAGTGATGGCCAATAAAGGCCGCTATAACTTTGAGTTTATCAAGTACGTGTATTACGGCAGTGATGAAGTGGCGCTTGAGGGCTTTAAAGTGGGTCAATATCATTTCCGTCAAGAAAGCTCAGCCAGAAAATGGGCCACAGCCTATACCTTCCCCGCCGTCAAAGCAGGCATGATCAAAAAAGAATCTATCGCCAGTAAAAATCCAGTGATGATGCAGGCTTTAGTGATGAACCTGCGTCATAAACTATTTCAAGACATTAGGGTGCGGCAGGCGCTTACGGACGCCTTTGACTTTGAGCTGATGAATAACACTTTATTTTATAATCAGTATGAGCGTCTAGACAGCTACTTTTATGGCTCAGAACTTGCGGCCACTGGCGTACCGACTGAGCAAGAAAAAGCAGTGCTGACGCCTTTATTAGCAAAACTTGAGCCCATTCAGCGGAACGAGGTACTCAAAGAGTGGCAGTTGCCTAAGTCAGATGGCAAAGGCTATAACCGCCAAGCCTTATTAAGTGCGCGCCAAAAGCTGCTACAGGCAGGTTTTTATTATCAAGATATGAAACTTTATCAGCCGGATGGGCAGCCAGCCAAGCTTGAGATACTCATTGCTGATGATAAGATTAGCCGAGTATTGTTGCCTTATGTGCGCAATTTAAAAAAGCTGGGTATTGATGCCTCAATCCGTCAAGTGGATGCGCCACAGTATCTTGAGCGTCTGCGCCGTTTTGATTACGATATGATTATCGCCGGCTACCCACAAAGCTTGTCTCCGGGGGCAGAACAAAGTTATATGTGGGGCAGTGAGGCAGCTGATGAACAGGGCAATCAGAACTATAGTGGTATAAAAAATGAGGCCATTGATGATCTTATCTCTAAAATAATCCTAGCCGATAATAGAGAGCAGATTGTGCTCTACACTAAGGTGCTAGATAGGGTGCTTCGGGCAGGCTATTATATGGTGCCTATGTATGGCTCGACCCAAACCCGTGTCGTGTACTGGGATAAATATCGTCACCATAAACAGTTGCCTGACAATGCGGTGGGGGTTGATTATTGGTGGGTTGATAAATCCGCCGATGCGACCATTGCTAAGTACTTAAAACGCTGATGCCACGTCTTTATAACGCTAAAAAAACGCTGATAAAATCCATTTAATAATAGACCAATAGGAAGCCACATGAGCTTAATTATCACGCCAATTCCAGCCTTTACCGATAATTACATATGGGCACTGGTAAACGACACGAATAAACAAGCCATTGTGATTGATCCCGGTCAAGCTCAGCCGGTAGCGGATTATTTAGAGCAGTATGGCCTTGAGCTGACTGCAATTTGGATCACGCATCATCATCATGACCACGTGGGCGGGGTCGCTGAATTGCGTGAGCTATATCCAATGACGCATGTGGTGGCAAGCGCTGAGCATGGGGTTAAGCCGGATCAAGTCGTCAAAGAGGGCAGCTCGGTCAGCGCATGGGGTTATACCGCACAAGTGTGGGCAGTACCAGGCCATACGCAGTCGCATTTGGCGTATGTGCTGGATAAAGAGGGTCATAAGCAAGTATTTTGTGGTGATACTTTGTTTAGCGCCGGCTGTGGCCGAGTCTTCACCGGTACTATTGAGCAGCTGCATGACAGCTTTAAGCGCTTTAACAAGCTGCCTGATAACACTTTGTTTTATCCGGCGCACGAATACACGGCTGCCAACTTAAAATTTGGCCTAAGCATCGAACCTGATAACGCGGCTATGCAGCAGTGTTTGACTGAAGTTGAGAGCATGACGGCCCTAGGTCAGTCATCACTACCTGTCACATTAGCGCATGAAAAGCAGGTCAATGTGTTTTTGCGTACCCAAGAGCTATCGGTCATTGATGGTGTACAAAATCAGGTCACTTTGGCAGATACCAAGCCGCTTACGGTATTTGCTGCGCTAAGAGCACTTAAGGATGAGTTCTAAGTCGCTTATTCAGTTCATTGACTGTCATATTTGGTCAACTTGCCCCCGCAAAAACTAAGGATTGGCATTATGGGTCGTTATATATTAAAACGTATATTGCTTATTATCCCCACTTTGTTTTTGATTTTGTTGACCAACTTTGTGTTGGTTCAAGCGGCGCCAGGGGGACCGGTTGAGCAGCAAATTGCTCAAATTGAACAGTCAAAAATCCACGCTGAAGCGCCAGGGGCGGCTATGGGCGGCGCAGTTATGTCGGACAACAGCTACCGCGGCTCTCGAGGGCTGTCGCAGGAGATGGTTGAGGCAATAAAAGCTCAATATGGCTTTGATAAACCAGCGACTGAGCGCTTTTGGCTGATGCTAAAAAGCTATGCCCAGCTTGACTTTGGTGAGTCGTTTTTTAAAGGTAAGCCGGTCACAGAGCTGATCATTGAAAAGCTGCCAGTGTCGATATCTTTAGGGCTGTGGAGTACCTTGCTCATTTATCTTATCGCCATTCCTTTGGGTATCTATAAAGCCATGCACAATGGGTCAGGGCTCGATAAGCTGACCGCCCTTATGCTGGCAGTGGGGCATGCTATTCCGGTATTTGTATTCGGGGTTATTCTACTGGTGTTATTTGCAGGCGGTAGCTATTGGCAACTATTTCCTCTGCAAGGCTTGGTATCAGAGAATTTCGATCAATTAAGTGCCCTTGGCAAAATCAAAGACTATTTTTGGCATTTGGCATTACCTTTAGCGGCCAGCACAGTCGGTGGATTTGCCGGCTTAACCTACTTGACCAAGTTTAGCTTTATGGAAGAGCTCTCCAAGCAGTATGTATTAACCGCAAGGGCCAAAGGTTTAACCGGCCATCAAGTGCTCTACGGGCACGTGTTTCGTAATGCCATGCTTATTATCATTGCCGGTATTCCGGCTGCGATTGTTGGTATTTTTTTTACCGGCAACTTCCTAATAGAGATTATCTTTAAACTTGATGGTCTGGGCTTGCTTGGCTTTGAAGCCATTGTGCAGCGTGATTATCCGGTAATCTTTGGTACCTTGTTTATCTTCACTTTAGTGGGATTGGTGTTACAGCTCATCAGTGATATCAGCTACCATCTGATTGACCCTCGCATTGACTTTGAGGGACGTTAAAATGGCACATACTGCTTCAAAAAACCGGCTAAACCCTATTTGGCAAGCACGCCTTAACCGCTTCAAAAAAAATAGACTCGGCGTCTTGGCGCTGGCCCTGTTTTGCATACTGTTTGCTGTGTGTATGGGGGCAAATGTCGTGGCCAATGATAAACCTTTGCTGGTCAAATACGGCGGCGAGTTGTATGTGCCTATTGTTAAAGCTTATCCTGAAACTACTTTTGGCGGAGTATTTGAAACCGAGGCAGATTATAAAGATCCTGCGGTTAAGCACATGATTGAGCAAAACGGTTTTATGATTATGCCGCCTATTGAATTTGCCGATCAGACGCCAAGCGTGGAGATTGCCATGCCGTATCCGGCACCGCCCAATACCAGTAATTGGCTTGGCACTGATGACACCGGCCGAGATGTATTGGCGCGTATCTTGTACGGCATGCGCATTTCGTTATTATTTGGGTTAGCATTAACCTTGGCCGGATCTGTGATCGGTATCGTGGTGGGCGCCATCCAAGGCTATTTTGGAGGCTGGCCAGATTTGATAGGTCAGCGCTTTATGGAAGTATGGGCAGGCTTGCCGCAGCTGTTTATGATTATTATTTTGGTAAGCTTATTTAGCCCCAGTGTCTGGGTACTGTTTGGGCTTATGCTATTGTTTGGCTGGATGAGCTTGGTGGGACTGGTACGGGCAGAGTTTTTGCGGGCGCGTAATTTTGATTATGTGCGTGCAGCGCATAATTTAGGGGTATCAGATTGGCAAATTATGCGGCGCCATATCCTGCCCAATGCACTGGCTTCAAGCTTATCGCAGTTGCCCTTTATTTTGACTGCTAATATCGTGGCCTTAACCTCACTGGATTTCTTAGGTTATGGTCTACCGCCAGGCTCACCGTCATTGGGGGAGCTGATGAACCAAGGTAAAAATAACTTAGATGCGCCTTGGCTGGCATTGTCGGCGTTTTTTAGCCTGACTGTGGTGCTGTCTTTATTGATCTTTATTGGTGAAGCATTGCGAGATGCCTTTGACCCCAGACGTTAATGGCGAGCTGATGTTAGCTATGTAGCCGTCAGCCCGCCAGTTTGAGTGACACCGATCTACGCTACTGACAACGGAAGCTAATGTTATACTCAAAATCATCACTGCGTGATAAGTTGGGTTTGCCTGTTCCGAGCACCACACCGGCAATTGAGCCGACTTGGTCAATCATGCGGCCTGTTTTTTCATCAAAAACACCGTTGTACTTTAATTCATCTTTTACGATGATGGCTTGGCGCATGCCACAGGTTTTTTTGGCGCTGGCTAAGGCATTTTCCTGCGCTTGTACTTTAGTGCTGCCCACACCTGTCGTCTCAAAGGTTGAGTCAGCGCGTTGAATGACCGGTGCTGTCGGGGTGGACTGACAGGCACTAAGGCCTATGGCAGCTGAGGCGAGTACACCTAAAGTGGTTAATTTGGTTATTTTCTTCCAAGCCAATGTTGTCATAAAAACCTCAAATATTTAGCGAAAAAACTATAAATGCTAGAAAGTGAATAGGGGATATTGATTAATTTTTAATCTATCAGCCATTTTCAATGAATTAAAGCCGCACCATTTTTTGAATGAGCAGAGCCCTGACGATAGTATAAGACATCACACTTGCCTAATTACATAGCTATGCATCAAATATGTAGAGCTTGTTGCCTGAGTATTGCAAGTGGGCGTAAAACTTGGGCTATAGATGATAACTAATAGGCTCACAAGCGGCCCATAAGCCTTAAATAAGCAGGACATTAACACAGCCTTACCCACTTTGAAGCCAATTTTTGCTAATATAGAGGCTTTGATTTTAGTAGGTTGTAGCGTGGCTGAAGCGACATTTATGCTAAAGCGCTATATTGGCTACGGCAAGGATCTACACTAATATTATGAAAAAATATCACACTTTGATAATGACAAGATAAAATTATGAAGACAAAATCACAAAAATTATTGATTGATGGCCCAGTTGGTGTGCTTGAAGTAGAAGCACTGTGGCAACATGAGAACCCAGAAGATGCTAACACTAAGGGTGTGGCGTTATTATGTCATCCCAACCCTTTATTCGGTGGTACCATGACCAATAAGGTGGTGACCACTATGTTCAACTTTGCTCGCGATGCTGGTATGCATGTGGTTCGTTTTAATTTTCGCGGTGCCGGTAAGTCCACTGGTGAGCACGATTATGCCAAAGGTGAGATTGAAGATGCCATGGCAGTACTACAGTGGATTAGCCTACAAACCCCTGCGCGCAAGCTATGGCTTGGTGGTTTTTCTTTTGGGGGCTATATTACCGCCCGCGTCGCTGAGCAGCTGATGGTCACCCCGCATATTTGGGGCCTAAGCGATATGGAGCTGGTGAAAGTGGTATTAATGGCGCCCTCTGTAGAGAATAACGACGCCTCTGATGTGCTGTTGCCGACTCAAAAGACCCTCGAGATTTACGGAGAGGCTGATAACGTCATCAAGCCACATCTGATGCAGCAGTTCGCCGATGATAAGCAAATTGCCAGCTATGTGGTAGAAGGGGCAGGTCACTTCTTCCATGGTCGACTGACTGAAATTAGATCTCTACTAGAGCAGCACGCGCTATAACTGACGATAACACGTCGCCTAATTGACAACCCTTTAACACAACTGGTTATGACACTATGAATAAAACCCCCTTACAAAGGTATGAGGCAGCCATTGCCACGGATGAGTTTAACCACGACCCTATTCAGCAAGAGGCCATGACCTATCTTGATGGGGTTTATCATCATTTATTAGAAAATTCACAAGAAAAAAAGGGGCTGTTTGGCTTTTTTAAATCACAGCCTGTGCCGCCCAAAGGCTTGTATATGTGGGGTGGGGTTGGCCGAGGTAAGACTTGGATGATGGATATGTTCTTCGAGTCCGTACCCATTGAGCGTAAAATGCGCATGCATTTTCATCACTTCATGCTACGAGTACACAAAGAGCTTAATAAGCTACAAGGCCACAGTGATCCCCTTGAAAAAGTGGCTGATATTATCCATAGTGAAGCGGTACTGATTTGTTTTGATGAGTTTTTTGTGTCAAACGTATCAGATGCTATGATACTTGGCGACTTATTCACCATGCTATTTAAGCGCGGTATCACGCTGGTGGCAACCTCAAATATTGAGCCAACGGGCCTTTATAAAGATGGTCTGCACCGTGACCGCTTTATGCCGGCCATTGCTGAGCTTGAAAAACACACCACAGTAATGAATATCGACTCAGGCATTGATTATCGTTTGCGCTTATTACAGCAAGCTGAGCTTTATAAGTACCCATTGACCAAAGAAAACAGTCACTGGCTGGCTAACCGCTTTACCTCTTTGGCCAACAATCAAAAAATATCTAAAGAGCCTATTGAGATTAATGGTCGTCAGATTAAAATCAATGCCCGTACCAAAACCGTCTTGTATTGCGACTTTAGACAGCTGTGTATGGAGCCTAGATCGGCCAATGATTTTATTGAAATTGCCAATCACTTTACCACAGTCTTGGTCGATGACGTGCCCGCCTTAAACGACGTGCTGCGTGATCCAACCCGCCGTTTTATCTACTTGGTAGATGAGTTTTATGATCGCCGTGTTAAGTTATTGATTCGAGCTGAACAAAGTATCTTAGAGTTATATCAAGGTGAGAAGCTGGCTTTTGAAATTGAAAGAACACGCTCACGCTTGCTTGAGATGCAATCTGAGGATTACTTAAAGCTTGAGCATCGCCTAGATGTTGATCCTGCAGCGCTACAAGAAGCCTAACTGTAAAATCTAGCCACAAAAAAGGCAGATAACCCATAGCGGCTATCTGCCTTTTTTGCATCGTTGAAGGCGCTTTAATGCACGATGGTATTAAAGGCCACATTGACCGCTTTGCGTGGCGGAATGTATTTGATATCCCAGCGCAAAGACTTATATTCTGACTTAGGAACCTCTACCAATTGACCATCAACCATGCGCATTAGGGGTAAATCTCGATAGTTGTAATAATCAACTGAGGCCTGAGCGCTGGGTGGATATACCTCTCCGGTAAACTCGGTATTGGTGGGGATAGGCAGGGTGACTGTGGTGTTTTGGATCGCTGTGTGTAGCGTATTGCTAAAGGTGGCTTTGTATTGAATGACAGTGCCAACTTTGGCTGTATTTACCGGAATATAATGGGCTTTACCTTGTTTATCCACCACAACCTTGCTTGCAGTCAGGCTCATTTTTAAGGGATCTCTAGGGCTTGCTTGAGCAGGAGTCATCACCAAAAAACACAAGCTGCTTGATAGCATAAACTTTATAAAGCGCTTATAAGATACATAATATGATGAATAATCTAGCGGATGAAAAGCGGCAGGGCGGGCAAAGAATGAAACTGTTCTTGAATTAACTGGGGTCAAGATGAACTCCTTTATGATACTTGCTAAATTGTTTAACTAACAAGCGTCTGTACTTGAAGCTGGTCTGCTAGGACCAAGGCTACAGACTAAAAATCAACTAATCCAATCAGCTTATAAATAACCTCTACGCTGTAAAAATGACGCTGTAGGTTATCCATAACGTGCTAGCTGGCGTGATAGTGGCACCAACTTATTCTTAGGTCACTTTTTTATATGCTCACGACATTGACTATTTTGCTTTTCAGCAAGGGATAGATACGGGTCTCAAGTACCCTTGCTATAATTTTATTACAATCATTGTATTAAAGCGAGAAATGTTAACGAATAAAGTATTTTTACTTATTTTATTTACATATATAATTTAATTGTACTGCAATTGTATTAATTTTCGTATTGTGAACATTTAGTATCTAAATACTATTGCCAAAGCCATTTCTTATAAGGGATAGGTAACAGCCATCAATAGCGTTATACTTAGGGTTGCTACAAGTGTTTACTCATAAGAACACGATAATTGCTATTATTTAACGAAGTGTAGTCAAGTGAATGAGCTATGCTTTCAAATTAAAAACCAGGGACAATAGTCATGAATTATTATAACGATGCTGACCACACCGAAACCCAAGAGTGGCTTGATGCATTTGAGTCAGTTATTAAGCACAGTGATAAAGAGCGGGCACGCTTTTTATTAAAAGCGCTATACAATATGGCGGTGCAAGAAGGCCTACCATTTAACCGCCTAGATACCGCTTATGTGAACACCATTCCGGTAGAAGATGAGCCAACTTACCCAGGTGATTTGGGTATTGAGCGCAAAATCCGCGCTTTAATTCGTTATAACGCCCTAGCGATGGTCATGCGTGCCAACCAAAACGATGATGATTTGGGTGGGCACTTAGCCACTTTTGCGTCTAGTGCGAC
Source organism: Psychrobacter raelei (assembly GCF_022631235.3). Lineage (NCBI taxonomy): Bacteria > Pseudomonadati > Pseudomonadota > Gammaproteobacteria > Moraxellales > Moraxellaceae > Psychrobacter > Psychrobacter raelei. The sequence goes on along the minus strand of NZ_CP093310.2, from coordinate 1,740,463 downwards.
TTTGTATGAAACTGGCTTTAACCATTTCTTCCGTGCCGCCAGCGATCACTTCGGCGGTGATATGATCTATTATCAAGGTCACTCAGCACCAGGTATCTATGCCCGCTCTTTCTTAGAAGGTCGTTTGACTGAAGAGCAGTTGGAGAACTTCCGACGTGAAGTGGGGGGTAAAGGTCTCTCAAGCTATCCACATCCATACTTAATGCCTGACTACTGGCAGTTCCCAACGGTTTCTATGGGTCTAGGCCCTATCATGTCTATTTATCATGCCCACGTGCACAACTACATGATGAACCGTGGCTTGTTAGAAAAAGAAGACCGTAAAATCTGGGCATTCTTGGGCGATGGCGAGACGGATGAGCCAGAAAGCTTAGGCGCTATCTCGCTTGCAGGTCGTGAAAAGCTAGACAACCTAATTTGGGTGGTTAACTGTAACTTACAGCGTCTAGATGGCCCAGTTCGTGGTAACGGTAAGATTATCCAAGAGCTTGAGTCTGTATTCCGTGGTGCCGGCTGGCGTGTGATTAAAGTTATCTGGGGTGGCCGCTGGGACAGCTTGTTGGATAAAGACCACACTGGCGTACTTAAAAAACGTATGGAAGAAGCGGTTGATGGTGAGTATCAGCTGTATGAAGCCCGTGATGGCGCCTTTACTCGCAAAGAGTTCTTTGGTAAGTACCCAGAGCTTGCAGAGATGGCTGATCAATTAACTGATGATGACATCCGTCATCTAAACCGTGGTGGCCATGATCCTATCAAAGTCTACGCCGCGTTTAGTGAAGCAATGAAGACCAAAGGTCAGCCTACGGTAGTCTTGGTTAAGACCGTTAAAGGATATGGTCTATCTACCCAAGCCCAAGCGGTCAACAAGGCGCACCAAATCAAAAAACTTGATAAAGAAGCCCTAAAATACTTCCGTGACCGCTTTGATCTGCCTTTTAAAGATGAAGATTTAGAGCATCTGCCGTTTTATCGTCCTGATGAAAACTCACCTGAAATGAAGTACCTAAAAGGTCGCCGTGAGTCATTAGGTGGTCATTTGCCTAACCGCCGCAGTGGTCATATTCCGTTAGATATTCCTGATTTATCTATCTTTGATAGAGTGCTAAAAGGCAGTAATGGTAAAGAGCAGTCGACCACTATGGTGTTCGTACGTCTGTTATCAGCAATGCTAAAAGACAAAAATATTCAAGATCGTGTGGTACCTATTGTGCCTGATGAGGCTCGTACCTTTGGCCTAGAGGGGATGTTCCGTCAATTAGGTATTTATTCTTCAGCCGGTCAGACTTATACCCCAGAGGACAGCGAAGCGTTAATGGGCTATAAAGAAGCCAAAGATGGCCACATGCTAGAAGAAGGTATTAACGAAGCAGGCGCTATGAGTGCTTGGATTGCTTTGGCCACCAGTTACTCGGTCAACGCCTTGCCGATGATTCCGTTATACATTTACTACTCAATGTTTGGCTTCCAGCGCGTGGGCGACTTAGCTTGGGCAGCAGGGGATTGTCAGGCACAAGGCTTCTTATTGGGCGGTACTGCAGGCCGTACTACGCTAAACGGTGAAGGTCTACAACACCAAGATGGTCACTCGCACATCCTATTTAGCACCGTACCTAACTGTGTCAGCTATGATCCATGCTACGGTTATGAGCTGGCGGTCATTATGCATGATGGTCTACGCCGCATGTATGGTGAAGGTGAGCGTGTGTACTACTACATTACCTTAATGAATGAAAACTACGATCAACCTGCGATGCCAGAGGGCGCAGAAGAAGGCATCAAACGTGGTATGTATCTGTTAGAAGATAACAGCCAGCTACATGCCAGCGCGCATGTCCAATTACTTGGCTCAGGTACTATCTTACGTGAAGTACAAAAAGCGGCACGTATCTTATATGAAGAGTTCAATGTAAGCGCTAACGTATGGAGCGTGACCAGCTTTAACGAGTTGGCCCGTGAAGGTATGGCATGTGACGATTACAACCGCTTGCATCCTATGGAAGAAGAGAAGGTGCCTTGGGTTACTGAACAATTGGCCCAGCATGAAGGTGTGGTGGTTGCCGCAACTGATTACATGCGCAACTACTCTGAGCAGATCCGTGCTTGGTTACCAGACAACCGTCCTTATGCTACATTAGGTACCGATGGTTATGGCCGCTCTGATAGCCGTGCCCAGTTACGTAACTTCTTCCACGTCAATGCTGAGCACATTGTTGTGGCTACCTTGAAGCGTTTGGCCGATGAAGGGGAAGTTGAGATGCGCTTGGTAAAAGACGCCATTACCAGCTTAGGTATTGACGCCGATCAAGCACCTGCTTGGCAGCCACAGCCACAGTTTGACCACTTCCCAGATGCTCCAGCGCCAGACAACGTAAATCCAAATCCAGTACCAGATTTGGTAGAAGAAGACGATGATGAGATTCGAGATGAAGGGCGTGCAGAGGATCAAGCCGATGCTGCTTTGTTAAATGACGATGATGTCAAAGAGTAGCAAGCCTTAGTTTCTCGTTAAGCCTCATTGGATAAAGCCAAAGCAAACTGGCTTGATATGATCAGTCATCGCTTGAGCTTATCCAATGAGCGCTCATTGTCTAATTATATAAATGCTGGAGAACAGATATGGAAATTAAAGCCCCCGATCTAGGTGTGGATAGTGCCGAAGTAAGCGAGATTATGGTCTCGGTCGGCGATGTCATTACAGAAAATGATAATATTGTCTTATTAGAGTCAGACAAAGCTGCAGTAGAAGTGCCCAGCTCAGCCAGTGGTACTGTGACTAAGATTGTGGTGTCACTTGGTGATACGGTTAGCGAAGGCTCAGTACTTATTGAGATTGAAGCAGACGCTGCACAGACAGACTCACAGCCTAAAGCTGAGCCAGAAGCTGAAGCTGAGCCTGAGCAAGCACCACAAGAAGCATCACAGCCTGAAGCTCAAACTCAAACACAAGCAGCAGATAAGCCGGCTGCTGCCACTTCTCAGACCTATCCGCTACCAGACCTGGGTGTGGATGAAGCTGAGATTGCTGAGATTATGGTCAGCGTCGGTGATAGCGTAGAAGCTGAGCAGTCTTTATTATTGGTAGAATCAGACAAAGCCTCTGTTGAAGTACCATCGCCAGTATCCGGCGTTATCGAGAAGATTTTGGTGGCCGCTGGTGATAAAGTAGCCAACGGTCAAGATTTTATTGTCATTAAGGCAGCAGGTGCGCCAGAAGCTGCTGCAAGCGCCGCGCCGGCTAAGTCAGAAAGCGAGTCGAATAAAGCGGTGCCTCAAGCACAAGATAAGCCTGAGAGCGCCAAGCAAGCCGCACCAAAACCAACAGCGCAAAATCAAAGTCAGGTACCAGCGAAGCTTAGTGAGCAGCAAGTCAATGCCAAGCTTACCGATGTCTATGCAGGACCTGCGGTGCGTAAGCTTGCGCGTCAGCTAGGCGTAGATATCACTCAAGTAGAGGGCACAGCGCTTAATGCACGCATCTTAAAAGAAGATGTGTTTGATTACGTAAAAGCCCATATGCAAACGGGCTCTGCCGCTGCATCTACTGGTGCTGTAGTCAGCTCAGGTCTGCCAAGTTTACCAGACATGAGTAAGACAGATATCTGGGGTGAGATTGAGACCCAAGACTTAAGTCGCCTGCAAAAAGTGTCTATTCCGCAGCTAAATTACAACACTTATTTGCCGCAGGTGACTCAGTTTGACTTATCTGATATTACTGAGACTGAGAAACTGCGTGGTGAGTTAAAAGGTGAATTTAAGGCGCAAGGCATTGGCCTAACAATCCTAGCTTTCATCGTCAAAGCCACCGCCTACGCATTGATGCAGCATCCTAAGTTCAACAGTCACCTAAGTGATGATAATACTCAAATTCATATTAGAAAAACGGTGAATATGGGTATTGCAGTTGCGACAGATGATGGTTTGATTGTGCCGGTCATTAAAGACGCTCAAGACAAAGGCATTAAACAGATCGCCATCGAAATTGGTGAGCTGGCTGCCAAAGCGCGTGATAAGAAGTTGGGTGCCAAAGACTTACAAGGCGCAAGCTTTACCATCTCAAGTCAAGGTAACCTAGGCGGTACTTACTTTACGCCGCTGGTCAACTGGCCACAAGTGGGCATCTTAGGGGTTTCTGAAGCGACCATGCAGCCTCGCTGGAATGAAAAAACACAAAACTTTGAGCCACGCTTAATGCTGCCGCTGTCTTTGTCGTATGATCACCGCGTTATTAATGGTGCAGATGCCGCTGTATTTACCCGCTACATTGCTAAGCTGTTGGCAGACCCAAGACGTATTTTGCTATAGTCACAGCGTATTGCTAAACAATAAGTCACAACAATTGCCTTTGATGGGTTGTCCCATCAAAGGCTTTTTTTTGACTTTGGTAAAGGGTGTTAGTATATCGACAGGCGCTCCTTTATAATATCGGCTGAAGAACGCATTTTTTGTCTTGCTTTTGACCCTCACTCACTGAAGTTTGCTATGTTTACCAATCCGCTATACCTGCAGTTTAGAGAACGAGTTTATAACATTATTGAAAATGAATCCTATCAGACGTCATTGAGCCGTTTCTTTGATCGGTTCTTAATAGTGCTGATTTTACTTAACGTCTCAGCCGTTATCGCTGAGTCAGTTGATGCGTGGTATTTTCCCAATCAAGCTTTGTTTACTGCCTTTGAAAACTTTTCTTTGGTCATTTTCAGTGTAGAGTATTTAATGCGGCTTTGGGCCATTGTCGAGCGCGATAAAGATGCTGATCCTACGCTGTCTCATTGGCGCCGCCGCTGGAACTGGATAAAGAGCCCGGGCGCAATTATTGATTTTGTGTCTATTGCGCCAGCATTTTTAAATTACTTTGTCACCGTAGATTTGCGCTTCTTACGGGTATTAAGACTGTTTAGATTGCTTAAATTGACCCGTTACTTTGCGGCTATGCGCATCTTATTGATTGTGCTACACAAAGAAAAAGAGTCGTTTAAAGCGGTTGTTTTTATTTTGCTGATTATGATTGTCACGGCAGCTAGTGGTATTTATGTCGTCGAAAACCAAGCACAGCCTGAAGTATTTGAGTCTATTCCCAAGTCTATGTGGTGGGCGGTAGTGACCTTAACGACAGTGGGTTATGGTGATGTTATTCCGGTGACCACAGTGGGTAAGTTTTTGGGGGCAGTGATTACCATCTTAGGGGTGGGTTTGGCCGCCTTGCCCGCGGGTATTTTAGCCTCAGGCTTGGCCAGTGAGCTTGAGCAGCGACGCGATCAACTGGAACAAAGATTTCGTGAGCTGTTGTTAGAAGATGAGAGCATGAACCTAATAAAAGATAGGTTTAAAATAGACCAGACCAGGCGTGAGCTGGGACTGAGTAAAGATCAGGCTGAAGAGGTGATATTACAGCTACTGCGTGAAAAAGAATACGAGCACAAAATGGCAGAGCTTGATAAAAAAAACTACTGCCCGCATTGCGGTGAGCATTTGTAATATATCAAGACTTAGTGTCTAACCAGTATCGCAGCGACCAAAGAAAGCAGGCCTAGACATCATATCTAGGCCTGCTTTTTTGAGGGTTAATTTAACCGTAAATACGCGCTAACTCACGGCGCACTTGCTCAGTCATTTTTGGCATGGCGCACTCAGTTAGCGGTAGCTCTTGCTGGGTGTAGCGCCATTCACCCAGCTCTCGGCTCAACACTGCCACACACAAAGCAGCACTGTCACCACTAAGTAAGGTTAGGTCAGTGGTATATATCTCATTGCCCTCATCGTCACTGATGTAGATATTGCCACGCTCCACTTGATTGAGTGGATAGCCATAATAAGAAGACAACAACAGCGCCACGTGATGCACCTCATCAGGCAGGCGAGGCAGTCTTAATTCTATAGTTTCCATATCGACATTGCGGTCAAGCTCAGCGGCTGAGCCTCTGTCCTTACCGTTTAGGCTATCACCTTGGTGACGTATGGCGCTGGAGTTATCGCGCAGCTGTTTGAACCAGACGGTATCGACCAAGTGCAGCCGCTCATCGAACAATAGACAAGACAAATCCAAATCTAAGGTTTGTTTATTGCCCTTAATGCGGTTGATAACCCCTTTTTTGACCACCTGAGTGTATTTAAAGTTAAGTCCAAACAGCAAGGTTGAGCCCTTTATTGGCAGCTCACTTAGCAGGTGTGAGGGAGTGCGGCTATTGGTATCTAATGCGGCAGCTGAGCTTGAAGTACTAAAGGCCAAGTGAAACTCCTGATTGAATTAAGGCAATTAAAAAAAATTAGACCATTTAAAGGCAGTGTCATAAATAAGATTATCGCACTTTGTTGGTTTTTGCTAGCTTTTGAGTCTATCCGCTATTGAGCAGCTTCATCTTGATAAACCGCTTGAGCCAATATCTCAGGTTCAATAGCAATCAGTCGTTTGCCAAAGCCGCGCAGCCACCATACCAGCTGAGAGGTCAAGTTCACAGTGGCCGTGATGGTCTGCGTATTGCTTTGCTCATCATCGACCACTCTTTGATCTTCACTGAGGCGACTTTCAGTCAGGCTGGTGCCGGCTTTGCCATTGAAGACCAGTTTTATCTGAGTGTTTTTACCGTGATTGGGCAGCTCTCTAAATAAGTAGTGCGCAAAGCCCATACCGCCTGAGTCAAGATAGGTGGTTAGGTCAAAGTTGGCAGGAATGACGGCTTGAGTATCTTCTACCTTAACTTCAGTAAAGCGGTGTAGAGCAAAGGTGCGTATCACCTCATCAGGGTCATCGACCTTAGTGGCAAGCAGATAAATCACCACACCGCGCTGCACAATGGCAATGGGGTTGAGATGATACTCACCGGCGGTATCTTTATCACGGCGGGTATAGTGCGCGCTGATTTGACGCTCATAAAAAATGGCTTGATAAATAGAGTCTTTGGATTCGCGGCAAATCTCAGGGGCAATGAGGGGCTGAGTGGCGGGCTCAATGCGGACTCTATCTAGCCAATTGTGGGTAATCTTGCTGTCTTTAAGCTGACGGCGCGCCAAGTCAAACCAAGGGAAAAGCTCATCTAATATGGCCGGTGGTAACAGCTGGGCTAAATTGGCTTCAACCATATTGAACGCCACAGCCTGCGATAAGTTCATGTGCGGTAAGCTTTGTACAGGCGCATCTTCCTTCCAGCGCCAGCCTTGGGGGTTGGCGTTGTTTTTTTCGATAGGAAAGCGTTTGGATAACGCGTTAAGATCACGCTGTACAGTGCGTAGACTGACATCGAAATTGGCCAAGCGCAGCTGCTCATGTAAATGATGGGTGCCCCGCCAGCTCCCACGTTCTAATAGGTTCAGTAACTCCCATTGTCGGGCTGTGGTAGCGGTACTGTTATTGGCAGGCTTGGCTTCTGTCGGACCGCTTTTATCATTGGAGGTGTCCTTACTTAGGCTCATATCTTATGCTCACAAAGGTCATCATCAATTATAGATTGGTTAATAAAACACATACCACCTACCAAAAAATAGCACATTTTAGCAGCAGGTAGTAGGGCTTATACTGGTTACTGGGTTTTATTGGGCTTGGTTGGTTTTTGTTCTCTAGAATTTGACTCATCTTCCATCTCCTCAGGCGGATTGAGCTGCTCTTCCCATTTTTTTAAGTTTTTAATGATTTTGCCAAATAAGCTTGATTTGTGATAACGGCCCTTTTTATTTAAAGTATCCACCGGCATGTCGGCTAAGATGGTCAGTGCGTCACTCAAGCTTTTTACCCCATAGATATGAAATTTTTTGGCGTTTACGGCAGCAATGATATCATCACGTAGCATCAGCTGAGAGATATTGGCATGCGGTAGAATAACGCCTTGATTGCCGGTTAAACCTTGGTGCAGGCAGGCATCGAAGAAGCCGGCAACCTTGGCATTGATACCACCGACCGCTTGTACTCGGCCTAATTGGTTCATTGAGCCGGTGATGCCTAAAGCCTGAGAGATGGGGATGTCTGCCAGCGCAGACAGTAGTGCACAGGCTTCAGCCAAAGTGGCGCTGTCTCCATCAATATGAGCATAGCTTTGCTCAAAGGCCAGTGAAGCGGTGAAATTTAGTGGGTGATAAGGGCTAAATAGCGCGCGCAAATAGCTGTTCATAATCAGCATGCCCTTAGCATGAAGACTGCCGCCAAGCTCCACATCACGCTCAATGTCTAAAATATCGCCGGATGAGCCGACACTGTGTTGCACCACAGCAGTTAGCAGTGCAGGCATACCAAATTCGCTGTCGGCATAGTCAATAATGGTCAGCGCATTGATTTGTCCCACAGCCGTGCCTGAGGTATTAATGAGCTGCTGGCCATCGGTAATTTCTTGCAAATACAGCTCTTTTAGATAACTTGAGCGATAGCTGATGTCTTGTAGCGCCTGCTTGACCTGAGCGGCACCCACCAAAGCTAATTGAGCAAGTTCGGCATGACGATTGGCTTCTAGCAATACTTGAATTAAGCTATCGGTGTGTAAGCTTAGCTTGTTTTGATCCTCACATTGCAAACTTAAATACTCAAGCACGACAGCCTGCGCCTTATTGTCAAAATGCTTGAGCTGATATTTATTAACAATATCAGCCATTTTGCCACTCATGGCGTGCTCATTGTCGGCGGTGCGTCTGATTTCTTCATGAAAGTCCGCGCGCACCTTAAATAGTGCATTAAACTCAGTATCTTGCTCAGCATACTGATCATATAACTCTGAATCGCCCAACAAAATAACTTTGACATTCAAGGCTATGGGGTCGGGGATAAGCGACCACCCACCAATATGATCGCTTTGACGGTAATGGGCCAAATCTAAGCGGCCAGTTTGTAACGCAAGCTTAAGGGCCTGCCATGCCTCTGGATGATTGGCCAGATTTGCCGCCTCAATAAGCAGATAGCCCCCATTTGCTCTGTGCAGCGCGCCTGGCTGAATCAAGCGATGGCTGCTCACATCGCTGCCATGATGGCGGGCTTGATCTATATATCCAAGCAAATTCGATAACTTGGGATAAGGCTCAAATACAATCGGTGCCCCATCCGGTGTGTGCTGCACTAAAGGCTTGGTCAGCGATGGCGTCGATGCTAAGCTTGGGCTGACCATAATCGTCAGGCTGTAGCGCTCCGGTAAGCGCTGTAATGGCCCTACATAAAACCGACTGTCATGGCTTTGGGCTTGGTTGGCAATTTGACTGCAAGCGATGGCTACCGCATTTTGGATCATATCTTGCTTAACCTGAGCCACATAGCGCATAAAAGGCTCGGCAAGCGTTGTGTCATCAGCATACTGATCTAGCAGCGCATCAACGTGCTGTGTGAATAAAGAGGTTAATAGCTTATCTGCGCTTTGTTGCAGCGACGCGGCTAAGACACTACAATGAGCGCTTTGGGCGTTGTGTTGCGCTTGTTGCCACTGATCGGCAAGCGCTTGGCTAAGTGTCTGCCAAATGGTGAGTAACGCTTGCTCGACGACGCGTGCATGCCCAGCTTTTAGCGCCAAGGCACAAGGCTTAGTAGGCTCGATAAAGTTATAAGTATAAATCCAGTCTAAAGGGTCTGTATTTTTTTGACAGTTATGACCTTGGTTTATGAGATACTGAGTAATAAAGGTACGTTTACCCAGACCATTTTCACCCACCGCAAACACATGGTAGCCATTGGCGCAGATATCAAAGGCAGTCTGTAGGGCATGAACGGCCCGCGCTTGACCGAAGCCTAGCTCAAGCTTATTTGCTACTTGGGTAGATGTCGGTAGCTGTGAGGGGTCAGTGTGCTTTTTGAGTTTGTTAGCGGCCACTTTGCAGTGATGCTTAATCTGCGCGACTGTTCGCTCAGTTGGCTTAGATTTGTTGGTACGATTGCCTGATTTATCAAAGCGAGCAGCACCGGAATGACAGTTTAAGCTTGATGGGCTATTTTTTTTATCAGACATTTTTTTGGTAGTAGCTCTCGGCGACTTAGGGGTAGACATAATTGGCTCAAATCAAATAGTAAAACAAAAAGTGAAATATTGCTGAGTATCTCGTAGGATAAATTGGGGATAACATCTAAAAAAATCATGAACGTGTTATAATGCCCCGCTAGGCTGTTTGGCTTTAATTAAACCCAGGGTTTGCCTGTATTATAATACAGTATGGTACTGATAAGATGATGAACACCGCTGAATTTAAAGTGATATTTAATCAATACGATGAGCTTGATACGCTGTTATTAGAGGCGATTACTCAATTAAAAATAGACATTAGCGCTGAACAACGCCGCAAATTATTGCTATATTTAGACAAGCTATTATTTTGGAATAAAGCGTATAATTTGACCGCAATCAAGCAGCCAAAAGAGGCATTGATTAAGCATGTCATTGACTGCTTAGCCATTTTACCGCATCTAAAGCCAGGTAAGCTGTTAGATATTGGTACCGGTGCCGGCTTGCCGGGCGTTATCGTGGCCATTTGTGAGCCTGAGCGACCCATTACTGTACTTGATAGCAATCAAAAAAAGATTCGCTTCATCCGTCAGTCGATAAGCGAGCTGCAAGTGACGAATGTCACACCTGTGGCCAGCCGCATTGAGAACTTTAATCCTGATGAAGGGGATAAATTTGCTGTGGTGACCTCTCGAGCCTTTGCCAGTTTGACAGATTTTGTAGAAGCGGCGGCGCCAAGATTAGCACAAGGCGGTTGGCTACAAGCCATGAAGGGCTTGATACCTGAGCCACAAGAGCTTCAGGTGCTTCAAGATCAATGGCAAATAGATAATATCGCTTTGAGTGTGCCTTATTTGCATGAGACACGGCATTTAACTGAGTTACATAAAATTGTGATCTAAGTATTGGCACCTGTATTTATAGCGCTTGCTTGCAACATCTTAAGTAAAATTTTTAATCTATCGTTTTTATCCTAACATTTAAACCAACCTGCTTTTATTGAGGTAACACGAGTAACCCTATGGAAATTCTGGCAATTGCAAACCAAAAAGGCGGGGTGGGAAAGACCACCACAGCCGTAAACCTAGCGTCAAGCTTGGCAGGCCGCCGCAAAAAAGTATTGCTTATTGATTTAGATCCGCAAGGCAATGCCACATCAGGTACTGGTCTTGAGAAGCGGGCGCTTGAGTTGACCATTGCCGATGTGCTGCTTGATGGGGTTGAGTTAACTGAGGCGGTATACCCAAGCCCTGCCGGCTTTGATGTGGTTGGCTCAAATCGTGATCTGTCAGGTATTGATATCACTTTGATGGGCAAAAGCGACAGTCACTTACTGCTCAGTCAAGCCATGACATCGCTACGAGGCTACGATTATGTGATTATTGACTGTGCGCCAAGTTTAAACTTGCTCACCATTAATGCCATGGTAGCCACTCAAGGGGTTATCATTCCTATGCAGTGTGAGTACTATGCACTAGAGGGCTTGGCTGACTTGTCACAGACCATTGATAGACTCAAAGAGCTTAATCCGCAGCTGCATATCCGTGGCGTGTTGAGAACCTTATTTGATTCACGTAATACCTTGGCCAATGATGTATCGGCTGAGCTTGAAGCACATTTTGGCGATTTAATGTTCAAAACCATTATTCCAAGAAACGTACGTTTGGCCGAAGCGCCGGCTCATGGTATGCCAGTACTAGATTATGAAAAAAGCTCAAAAGGGGCACAGGCTTATCGCAAGCTTGCCACAGAAGTTATTAAGCAATCGCGTCAATTGCAAATAACGCCTGAGTAGTTTTTATACGCCAGTATTTGGTACAGATGGGTAAAATAAATGGGGCAAACACGGCAATAAGTGAGGATTGCCCTTGCAAGCTGCGTACAATTCATTAAAATGAACCCCCCTTAAGTGACGGGGTTTAATATCATTAATCATCTCAGATTTTTGGTTATTTGTCATAAAACGGCTTAAATGATACAGCAGCCAACAAATAACTTCATAGATCAGGTAAGCAGGTAGTAGAGGATAACCAACATGGCAAAAAAGCGTGGATTAGCTGCAAACCGAGGGTTAGATGCTCTACTCGGGTCTATTAAAAAAGAAAAAGCAATCACAGCTGCCGCCTTACGTGACGATAGACAAGTTGAGCGCGAGGCCAAAGAAGCCTTAGCTCAGACAACCCCTTCTGCTGAAAAATTAGTGGCAAGCTTAGGGGCTGATGGTGCCAAAAAAGCGGCACCAAAAAAGAAAATAGCGGGGCCAAAAGCTGCGGCGGTTAGCCCGAAATCTGAGGTGCTGCCCAGTGATGCCGAAGAAGAGATGACTTTGGTGCAGATGGCGGTGGAGCGTCTACAGGCTGGTAAATATCAGCCCAGACGTGATATGAGTGAGACAGCGCTTAGCGAGCTGGCATCTTCTATCAAACAGCATGGCGTGATGCAGCCAATCGTCATTCGCCCGCTTTTGGCCACAGAAGAGAAGGTCTCAGACAGTATCACCCATGAGATCATCGCTGGTGAGCGCCGCTGGCGGGCCGCAAAAATGGCAGGACAGCCGACCATCCCTGCTATTGAACGCGCCTTGTCTGATGAGCTGGCCATTGCGCTGGCGCTTATCGAAAATATTCAACGTGAAGACTTGTCTGTGATAGAACAGGCTGCTGCTTTACAGCGCTTTCATACCGAGTTTGGTATGAGCCATGCCATGATTGCTGACGTGGTTGGAAAGGCGAGAACCACGGTATCAAACTTGCTGCGTCTTAATCACTTGCATGAAGAGGTCAAAACGCATTTAAGCGAAGGCCACTTAGATATGGGGCATGCGCGCGCACTTTTATCACTGTCCTCTGAGCAGCAGCCGATCATCGCTGAGAGGATCATAGAGTCTTCTATGACTGTCCGTGATGCAGAAAAACTTGTAAAGTCTATTTTAAACCCTGAAAAAAGCAGTAAGCCTGCCACACTTGAAGCAGATGCAGAAGTGGAGAAGCTCAGTCAGCAGTTATCAGATTATCTGGGGGCTACCGTAAAATTAAAGCAGAAAAAAGGTGGCAAGGGCAGTATGGAGATATTCTTCCAAAGTCACGAAGAGCTTGAGTCACTGCTACAGCACTTTAAGACATAGTCCAAAAGCTTGAAGGACAGCTTTACTGTTATTATTCAAGCCAGTCAAAGGCGAGCCATATAATATAGTTAGCTTAAAGCTGTCAGCAGTTTTGCTAGCGCTTTAAATTATAATTGATAATAAGGCATATGATGACTAATCCATCGGCTAATCAGGCGTCGTCAACTTCTTCTGGCCAGAGTCACCCGCCAAAGCCTGTCTCTGGCAACCCAGAAACAAAAACCCGTACTCAAACTTATTTGCGTTTAATGCAATATATTAAGCCTTATTGGTGGGCGATTGCCTTAACCATAGTAGGCTTTGCAATCAACTCCGCCACTGAGGTGGGTATTGCTAAGTTAATTCAGTACATCACAGATGCCATTAACCACGGCAATCAGTCGCAGCGCAACTTGTTTCCCTTTTTGATTGTGTTGCTATTTTTTGTGCGGGGATTAGGCTCTTTTTTGGGCAACTATTTCTCAGCTTTAATCTCACGAAACCTCGTCTATAAACTGCGTGTTGAAGTGTTCGATAAGCTGCTGCGGCTACCAAACGCTTTCTTTTTAGCCAATCCCTCAGGCACCATCTCCTCCAAGCTTATCTTTGATGTCGAGCAGGTGACATCTGCCAGTACCGACTCGTTAAAGACCATGCTGCGTGATGGCTTAACGGTGGTCTCTTTATTGGGCTATTTGTTGTACTCCAACTGGCGATTAAGCTTAATCTTATTTGTGGTGCTACCACCGATTTTGTTATTGGTACAAAAGGCGTCTAAGCGCTATCTTAAGCTGTCAAAAGGTATTCAGCAGACCATGGGGGATGTCAGCCACATTACCAATGAGGTTATCACAGGCTATCAGGTGGTCAAAAACTATGGCGGTCAAAGCTACGAGCAAGGCCGCTTTGAAAGAGCCTCGCTAAAAAACCTGAAGCAGGGCATGAAAATTGTGGTGACCAATAGCATTAATACCCCTGCAGTACAGCTGTTAATGGCTTCTGCTTTGGCCGTTGTGATTTGGCTGGCGCTGCGTCCTGATGTCATCTCCAATACCACGGCAGGTGAGTTTATTGCCTATTTGACCGCCGCCGGTCTACTTAGTAAGCCAGTACGTAATCTGACGGATGTCAATGAAAAACTACAGCGTGGTATTGCCGCTGGTGAATCTATCTTTGCGCTTTTAGATGAGCCTGAAGAGCAGGATACAGGAGAGCATTTAGATAAGGCCAAAGGCGAGATTCGCTTTGAGCATGTCTCTATGCAGTATCCTGATGGTACCCAGGCTTTAAAAGACTTTAATCTGACAGTTAACGCTGGTGAGACAGTCGCCTTCGTCGGCAAAAGTGGCGCCGGTAAAACCACCTTGGTCAACTTATTAACACGTACTTTAGACCCCACTGAAGGCACCATCTATTTAGACGGCCTACCTCTAAATCAGATCTCACTAACGGCGCTACGGGCTCAGGTGGGTATGGTCAATCAACAAGTGGTCCTATTTAATGATACAGTGCGCCATAACATTGCTTATGGCGACTTATCGACCAAGACTGATGAGCAAGTGGTAACGGCAGCCAAAGCTGCTTTTGCGCATGACTTTATCATGGCATTGCCGCAAGGCTATGACAGTAATATTGGTGCCGAAGGCCTACAGCTATCTGGCGGTCAGCGTCAGCGTTTATCGATTGCACGCGCCTTGCTAAAAGATGCACCGGTACTGATATTAGATGAGGCCACCAGTGCTTTGGACAACGAGTCTGAGTACTATATTCAGCAGGCATTGGATAACGTGATGCAAGACAGAACCACCTTGGTTATTGCGCACCGTTTAACCACCATTGAGTCCGCTGACAAAATTGTAGTGATGGAAGGTGGGCGCATTATTGAATCAGGCACACATGAGTCTTTGATGGCCTTGTCCGGGCACTATGCGCACATGTATGATAGAGATTTTGCAGAGAGTGAGTTTAATAAAAACCACTGAGGTTATAAATACAGTGATAACCTAACATATGGATTAACATCTAAAATAGCCTAAGCAGTAAAATACACACTTCGTAAGCTACCCTGTTTAAAATGGGCCGTGTTATGAAGCGTATATCTCGTTAATACTCGCTTAGGCATCTTCTCTTTTCTACTTTTGTAGCCTTCATTATGACCACACTGCCATCAAAAAATAATGCCAACCAAACGACGCATGCAGCTAAGGCGCAAGCTGAGAGTCGCGCAGAGAACAGCGCCTCAAATCTTGAGCTTGGGCTGGTTAATGCATGGCAAAAGCAGGCTTGGTGGCTGTGGTTATTATGGCCGATCAGTGGTCTATATGGGGCAGTAACTTATCTTAGACGTAAGCTGTATCAAACAGGGGTATTGTCCTCTTATAAAGCGCCTGTCCCAGTGTTGGTGGTGGGAAACATCACAGTGGGCGGTAGTGGTAAAACGCCATTGATCATCGCACTGGTCAATTATCTAAAACAGCAAGGTATCATTGTCGCAGTGATAAGCCGTGGCTATGGTGGAGATGAGTCAGCGATGCCGCAGGTCGTCACCGTAGACAGTAAGCCTAGTGAGGTGGGCGATGAGCCCTGCTTAATTGTACGTGAGACTCAAGCAGTGGTTGCGGTATGCCCCAATCGTCAGCAGGCCATTGCCAGTATCATGCAATATCAGCCTGCCACCGAGCTTATCATCGCTGATGATGGCTTACAGCACTATAAACTGCAGCGTGATCTTGAGTGGATTGTGGTAGATTGCGCACGTGGCTTTGGTAATAAACAGCTGTTGCCCACTGGGTTTTTGCGTGAGCCGATTCGCCGACTCAGGCAAGGTACGGTGATTTATCATCAGTCGCCCACTAAGTTTAACGCCGATAGCGCGCCCTCAGCGGAGCCCAAGCTCACCATGCATTTGCAGCCGGGTAAGCTTACCCCATTATTAGCCCATCAAGCGGCTATCAATCCTGCTACTGTTAATCAAGTATATGCTGTGAGCGGGATTGGTTATCCACAGCGGTTTTTTAATACCCTAAGCGCACTAGGCTATGAGGTGATTGAAAAACCCATGCCCGACCATCATCAGTTTACTGCTCAAGATTTGGCCAGTTTGACTGAGTACCCGGTAGTTATTACTTCAAAAGATGCGGTAAAAATTGCGCCTTTGGTGGCCTCTAGCCCTGAGTTGCAGCAGTTGTCTATCTGGGTGTTACCGGTACAAGCGGTCTTATCCCAGCCTTGTTATCGCACTTTAATGAGTCAGCTGGCCTCGCTGGGTATTAACAGGTAGACTGCGGGCCTAAGTATATTCAGCTGATATGATTTTATGGATAATTAAAGCCAATAATGTGCAGTGCGGTATGTTTAGCGGTCACTGCTTGCACTAAATAATCTGCTTGCATTAAATAATAAAGAGAGCGTTTATGACCTTAGTATCTGACTTAGCCCTCCCAAAGCCAAAAGTACATATTGTAATTCCAGCCCGCTTTAAGAGCACCCGTTTGCCCGGTAAGCCGCTATTAGAGATTCATGGTAAACCTATGATTCTTTGGGTGGCACAAAAAGCCAGTCAAGCTACCTTTGCGGATGACTTGTGTATTGCCACTGATGATGAGCGCATTGCAGTAGTATGCCAGCAAGCTGGTTATGAGGTAGTGATGACCGATGCCCATCATGCCTCAGGTACCGATAGACTCAGTGAGGTGGCACAAAAAAAAGGCTGGGACGCAGAGGATATCGTGGTCAATATGCAAGGTGATGAGCCTTTGGTGCCGCCACAGCTATTAGAGCAGGTCAAAGACTTGTTAGTAAATAAACCCGATTGCGTGATGGCCACCTTATATGAGCTTATCTTAGATTACCAAGAATTCATGCGTCCTTCGGTCGTCAAAGTGGTGACTGATAACTTAAAGCATGCCCTATACTTTAGTCGTGCGCCTATCCCTTGTGATAGAGATCACGCGATGGCGATGGTGCAGCAGCCTGAGGGATTGCATCAGCCACCGCTCACAGTGCCTAAGCAGGCTTACCGTCATCTAGGTATCTATGCGTATCGTGTAAAACTACTGCAAGACTTTGTGCACTGGTCGCCGGGCATCTTGGAGAGTTTAGAGAGCTTAGAGCAACTGCGGGTGCTTGAAAATGGAGGTAAAATTGCCATCGAAGCTGCCTCGGTTCAGCTGCCGCCAGGAGTAGATCTGCAAGAGGATTTAGACCGTCTTAACGCATTGCCGATTAGCGAGCTACAGTAAGCAGAGGGTTAGATAGGTTTGAGTCTATATTTATCATATTCCACCCATTCTTTATTAGGAAATCTATAAATCATGAGCACTGAGCAGCCGGTCTATTTTGCCCCAGTATTACCTTGGCAGCAAACTGCTTGGGACAACTTGATAGCACGCTATGAGCGTCTACCGCATGGCTTGTTATTTGCTGGGATGCAGGGGATTGGTAAACGTGCTTTTGTATGGCGCTTTGTGGCTTGGCTACTTTGTGATAATCGTGAGCAGCCAAGCTCGCAGCAAGGCGCATGTGGTCAGTGTCAAAGCTGTCAATGGCTCGCCTCTGGGACGCATCCTGATTTGCAGGTGTTGCCCATCAGCAGTTTGCCAAGTTTAGAGGTGGAGGCCGCAACTGCAACCAAAGGCGGTAAATCCAATACCAAAAAAGCGTCTGAGAATGAGGCGGCTAAAGCTTTGGTAAAGCCGTCTATAAAGATTGATGACATTCGAGAGCTGCAGCCTTTTATTAGCCAGGGTAGTAGTGGACGCCGGGTTTGCGTTATTGATTATGCCGATAAGATGACAGTGGCTGCAGCCAATGCGCTGCTTAAAACCTTAGAGGAGCCGCGTGAGGGCATTCATTTGCTGCTGATTAGCGATATGCCTACCAAATTATTGCCCACCATCAGAAGTCGGGTGCAGCAAGTGGCGATGGATCCTATGGCGCATGAACAGGTTTTTGCTTATTTAGAGAATCATGTCTCACAACACACTCAAAACCCCGCTCAATCGGATAATGCAGCGCCTTTATCTGAGCAAGTGGCCCAAGCATTGAAGCTGTCTAATGGCGCGCCGCTGGCTGCCTTAGAGATGCTAAGCAGTGCTTGGTACCAGCAGCGTGGTACTTGGGTTAAGGTTTGGCTGGCACTCAGAGCCGGCAAGCGCAGTGCCATAGCGGCCAGTGATTATTGGCAAAAGCAGCTGTCTTTGGATGACTTTATTAAACTATCAGAATTTATGCTGATGGATTTTAGCCGTCAATGCTTAGGGATGCCCACCTTGCAGCAAGATTTGGCATTGGCGCAATATCAATCTATTACTGAGCTTCAGCTTGAGTCCATCCAAGCGTTAATGACTGTGATTGAGGATGTGAAAATAGCGTGTCAGCAAAACGTCAACGATAAAATGGCTTATGATCAATTATTGGCAGCGTTAGCCTTGTTATAACCGTATAAAAAAAGAGCCTCGATTCATTACCGAGGCTCTTTTTTTTAGCTGTGCTTAACTTATTTTATCTTTATTAAAATAGCTAAGGGCTTATTTTTCTAAAATACAAGTGACACCTTGACCACCTGCTGCACAGATTGAAATCAGTGCACGGCCTGATCCTTTTTGATCCAGTAGCTTAGCAGCAGTGGCTAGGATACGACCACCGGTTGCTGCAAATGGATGGCCTGCAGCCAGTGATGAGCCATTAACGTTTAGTTTACTGCGGTCAATAGACCCTAGTGGGGCATCAAGACCCAAACGCTCCTTACAGAAAGTCTCATCTTCCCAGGCGGCTAGAGTCGACAGTACTTGTGAGGCGAAGGCTTCATGGATTTCATAGAAGTCAAAGTCTTGTAAAGTTAGGCCGGCGCGTGCAAGCATACGAGGTACAGCGTAAGCAGGTGCCATTAACAGACCTTCTTTAGGGCCATTTTTGCCAATAAAATCAACAGCAGCAGTTTCTTGATGGACAATATAAGCCAGTGGTTTTAGGCCATGAGCTTCAGCCCACTCATCTGTACCCAGTAGGACACAAGAAGCACCATCGGTTAGAGGGGTAGAGTTGGCTGCTGTCATGGTTGGGTTAGCGTTACGTTTACCAAATACAGGTTTTAGCGTTGCTAATTTTTCTAGTGAAGAGTCTGGACGTAAGTTGTTATCACGGGTTAAGCCCTTGTATGGGGTAATTAGGTCATCAAAGAAGCCCTCTTCATAGGCACGGGCTAGGTTTTGATGGCTTTTTACTGCCAACTCATCTTGTGCTTCACGGCTGATGTTCCATTCTAAAGCGGTAATGGCCTGGTGATCGCCCATAGATAGACCGGTACGTGGCTCACCATTTTGCGGCGCATCGATAAGCTCTTTTGGATTGATGCTGGTTAGGGCGCTTAGGCGCTGTTTGTTATTGCGAGCGGCGCCCAGTTTGATTAAGGCTTTGCGTAGACCATCACCCACAGCAATAGGGGCATCTGAAGTGGTGTCCACACCACCAGTAATGGCCGAATCGATAATGCCTAGAGCAATTTTATTGCTGGCAGCAAAAGTGGCTTGTAAACCAGTGCCACAGGCTTGAGAGACATCATAGGCAGGCGTTTGTGGGTCAAGAGCGGTATTAAGCGCTGACTCACGGGTTAGGTTTAAGTCACGGCTTAGTTTTAATACCGCACCGGCCACGACTTCACCAACACGCTCACCTTGTAATTCATAACGCTCAACCAGACCGTTTAAAGCGGCGCTTAACATGTCAATGTTGCTGGCGTCAGCATAGGGACCATTAGAGCGTGCAAATGGAATACGGTTACCGCCTAAAATAGCGACGCGGCGAGGAAGATTCGAGGTTTTTGAATTGTCTGACATTGAGCTTTCCTTGTTGGTTTTTGACTTATCAGCAGGTGATTGGTTAGCGGGCTTATCACCAGACTGTTTTTGGGTTTGATTGGTGTTGTCTGAAGCTTCTTGCTTGGGCGCTTCAGCAGTAGATTTGGTGGCTTGTTTTTGCGCTTGTTTAGATTCAGTTTGATTAGACTCTTTTTGAGTTTGAGCGTCGTCAGCTTTATTGTCTTTAACTTGTGTGGCTTCTTGCGCAGGCTCATCGATTTGAGACAGATTGTCTTCTTGTTGTGCTTGTGCTTTGGCTTCGGCAATAATCTTTTGTTTGGCAGCGCGATCTTCGCTGATGACGGTATCTGCCTCAGTTTTTGAGGTGGAGACGACTTCTTGCTGTAATTTTGAGAAGTCTGATGTGGTGTTTGAGTCTTTGGTCGGGGCGGCATTGTTAGTATCGTTTAGTAATGACTCACCCGCTTTGTTCACCACAGTGGATGTCACCGCAGAGGATTTGTCAGCAGATTTATTTGATTGATTAGAATTACTCATTTAACGTCCTTATATTCCAAAAGTTTTATTTACCAAAAGTTTTATTTACCAAAAGTTTTATTTAAAAGCTACCCAATGAGAGTCAAAGACGGTCATTTGCAGGGCCTGTTTGCTTTAGGTGCTTGCTATAATCGTATATAATCCCAGTTCATTGTTATTCAAATTGTTGTTTAGATTACAGCAATATACTTGTTAGGTAAGTAGAGATAATTTTAACATTGTTACTAAAGCATTGTATGGCGTGTTGGTCTATAATAATATAATGTTATCGTTGTTAAGTGCACTCATAACATTAGGTTTTATTTTATCACATCATTAATAATAGGCAATCTTATATCGTTTCTGTTAGTGGGCAACTCGTTACCAGTGTGAAGCGAATGTTGCTAAGATAAAACTTAGATACCCTGCATTTACATGAGGGCCGTATCTCTTTGAGATTAAGGGTTGCACTGATAATCAGCAGTAGTAGTTAGTAAGTTTTAAGGCGTCGTGAGGTGGGTGAGCTGTGCACGATTTGGTAGTAAATATGAACTGATCAGTCGCAGTTTTCTGAGTAATAACCCTTATTAAATCTGAAAATATCACTCATTATCATGACCCTGAATTGCTAAAGCATTCTATTGTTTCATCCATCATATTATAAATTAGGAGATATTATGTCAGATCGCTATGGAGAGTTTGTACAGTCACCGCTAGGAAAAAAAGTGGCTAAAAATTTAGGACTGCCTTTACCGACTAAACTAGATCGTTTTGAGCCGGGTGAAAAAGTCGTCCGTGGTAGCGTATTATTTGGCTCAGCCTCAGGAGACGATAGCCGTCTAAGTGATGCCATCGCCCAAGTGTTAAATTCACTACATGCTGACGTATACGTTGCTGGCGATGATGCACACAAAGACGTTTTGTCAGGCGCAGGTGTAGAAGCCAAAGACAGCGAAGGGCACACTGAAAAATATAAAGTATTGGTTTTTGATGCCAGTAACATTGCTCATGCCCCTGACTTAAAAGAGATGTATGACTTTTTCCATCCTGTGGCACGTCAAGTTGAAAAATCAGGCCGTGTGATCATTATTGGTCGTCCACCAGAAGAGTGCGACCGTATTGGCAAAACATTATCACAGCGCGCCCTAGAAGGCTTTGTAAAGTCTGTCGGTAAAGAGTTCAAAAACGGTATTACCGCGCAGCTTATTTATGTGAGTGAAGGTGAAGAGGCGAATTTAGACTCAACGCTACGCTTCTTTATGTCGGCACGCTCTGCTTATGTTTCAGGTCAAGTGGTTCGTGTGGGTGCAGGCAGTGTGGTCGATGTAGATTGGTCTAAGCCACTGGCTGGCAAGACGGTACTTGTGACCGGCGCAAGCCGTGGTATTGGTGAGTCTATGTCACGCGTATTGGCGCGTGATGGCGCACATGTTATTTGTTTAGATGTGCCGCAGCAGCAAGCCGATTTACAAAAAGTGGCTGGCGAAATTGGTGGCTCAACCCTCGCTCTAGATATCACAGCTGATGATGCTGGCGAGAAGATTGCAGAAGCTGCAGCCAAACGTAATGGTCTAGATGCCATTATTCATAACGCAGGGATAACCCGTGATAAGACACTGGCTAAGATGGATGACAAGCAGTGGGATATGGTGATCAACATCAATTTGCAAAGTATCGCCATGATTAACGATTACCTATTTGATAATGATGTATTGAATGAAAATGCACGTATCGTCTGTGTATCATCAATCTCAGGTATCGCCGGTAACCTAGGTCAAACTAACTATGCCACCTCGAAAGCGGGCGTAATCGGCTTGGTTCAAGCCACCGCTAAGAAGCTAAAAGCTGAAGGTAGAGGCATCACTATTAATGCAGTCGCACCTGGCTTTATCGAAACCCAAATGACAGCCGCCATTCCCTTGACTATCCGTGAAGCGGGCCGTCGTATGAACTCTATGAGTCAAGGTGGTCTACCCATTGATGTGGCAGAAACCACTGCTTGGTTGGCAGCACCTGCTTCAGGCGGCGTAAATGGCAACATCGTACGTGTCTGTGGCCAAAGTCTATTGGGCGCTTAATTGTCTATAAATTTTATTGCTATTTGACATGAACCCAGTCATGCTAGGTGCTAAGCCGTAACTAAATAGCAGTAATTTACCCAAACCTGCCGCTGTATTGTAAAATAGCCATCGAAGTGATGGCTATTTTACAAAGTTGAGATGACATTTTAACAAGGATTTTATATGACAGCCCGTGAATTCAAGAGCTTGCCTGAAGCCAGTAAAACCTATACCAAAATACTAAAATCATTATTACCGGTCATAGGAAAGAGCCATAAGGAAGAACAACAAGCTCTACCAGAAGCCAGCTACAAGGTCGGTGAGTTAATCATTGATCAGTCAAATCTACAAGATTACCGCCGCATTTGTGGCTTTGCCGACAATGGTCAAGTACCGCCCACTTACTTTGCGGTTTTATCTCAAACCTTGCAGATGAACATGATGGTTGATGAAGCCTTCCCATTTGCTATGCTAGGGCTAGTACACGTCACCAACTCAGTGACTCAATATCGCCGCATTGCTGATACCGAAGTGGTCACTATGGAAGTGAGCTTTGCCAATTTACGTGATCATGACAAAGGCAAGCAGTTTGACTTTGTTACCCAAGTTCACAGCGCAGATGAGCTGGTTTGGGAAGGCACCTCTACTTATCTATCCCGCCAAAAGACCAAGGGCGGTAGTCCGACCAAAAAACCAAAGGTCGTGAGCGAAACGCTTGAGGCTCAGCAAAACGATATTCACAGTATCTTTGCCGTGCCAGAAGATATCGGTCGCCGTTATGCTATGGTTTCAGGGGATTTTAACTTAATTCATTTGCATGCTGTGACCGCGAAAGCTTTTGGCTTTCCGAAAGCCATTGCACATGGGATGTGGTCAAAAGCTAAATGCTTAAGCTTTATGGATCTGCCAGAAGCTTATAGTGTGGATGTTACCTTTAAGCTGCCTATCTTCTTGCCATCAGAAGTTGAGCTTATTGGCGACAATGCAGACAACCTAAAAGACTCAGAGCAGGTTGTATTTAATCTATACAATGCTAAAAATAAAAGACCCCATTTAACCGGTGTTATCAAGAAACTGTAAGATGACAGGTACGCTGATGTTTATACCAGACGTTTTATTGGTAATAAAGGCACAGCGGCTGGTATAAAAGAAGCTGTTTAGTCAGCTAGGGAGGGACTCCTTAGCTGAATTTGTTGTGTTTTTAAGGATTTAATATGTCAAAAGATGAGGCAACGTCCGAAAATTTATCTGCTGATACTAAGGATGAAGGTGTCAGTGAGTCTGCTGAGATATCACTTGAAGCTGCTTTAGCCCCAGTATTAGAAAATGCCAAATTCCCCAATGCTCAGACTGTGGTATCAGGCAAGCTGTCTGCTGAACAGGTAGTAAAAGCGGCTGAAGCGGGTATTGAGCATATCATAAACCTACAACCTGAGTCTGAGCTAAGCTTTGATGAGCGAGCGGCGGTAGAGGCTCAGGGCATCAACTATACTCACTTGCCCATTGCTGGCGCAGAGGACTTAAAACAAGTCAATTTATTAGAATTCGATAAAGCCCTGCGCACCCATCATGGCAAAAAAACCTTAATACACTGCGGCTCAGGCAATCGTGTCGGGGCTTGTATGGCGCTGCGAGCGGGCTGGTTAAGAGGTCGCAAGATGGACACTGCCATGCAGCAAGGCAAAGAACATGGGCTAACGGGGCTAGAAGAAGAGGTGCGTATGCGCTTATTGGTACCTCGCTGATTGATTAAGAGCGCTAATAAGCTTAATGCTTTTACCTTTACCACGTTATTTGCCGATACATTGAGTGACTTTATGGATAACTTGCAAAACCAACTGACCCAAATCATGACCCAGCTACAGCTTGAAGATGCCCCTGTTGGCGGCGCTGTGGTGGTCTATCATAAAGGGCAGCTTGTGGCCCAGGCTTCTGTGGGACAAGCGACCCCGCGTTTAAGCTGGAACAAAGACAGATTGGGGCTGAATTTTTCGACTGGGAAAGGCGTATTGGTAACTTTAGTCCATATCTTAGTCTCTAATAAGATTTTGGCTTATGATCAGCCC
Source organism: Psychrobacter raelei (assembly GCF_022631235.3). NCBI lineage: Bacteria > Pseudomonadati > Pseudomonadota > Gammaproteobacteria > Moraxellales > Moraxellaceae > Psychrobacter > Psychrobacter raelei. Next base: position 1,715,998 of record NZ_CP093310.2, on the reverse strand, counting down.
ATTAGCCAGTACTGGCCTGAATTTGCCGCCAATGGCAAGCAACAAATTACCTTGAGACAAGTGCTGACTCACCGCTCAGGACTGTTTAATATTCAAGCCATTACTGACTTTGCCCCAGAGCTGACAGATTGGCAACTGATGCTGCAGCGTGTTGAGCAGATGCCGCCCCAAGCCACCTTTAATGAGCAGGCCGAAAGTGCCTATAGTGCTTTAGTCTCGGGATGGGTGATAGGGGGCTTAATCGAGAAAGCCACTAACTTGTCTCTAAATGAAGCCTTACAGCAGTATTTGACTGAGCCCTTAGGTATCAGTGACAGTATGTATTTTGGGGTGCCGGCCGATAAGATTGGTGAGGTGGGTACGGTGGCTAGCAACTTTGACGACTTTGATACGGTGATGGGCTTAGTAGAAGCTGACGCTATCAATGAAGATGAGGCTGACAAAGCTGTCAAAAAAAGAAGTGCTAAACCCAAGCTGCGCTCTGATTCAGAGGCTACCTTGGCCGCTTATCAAAGCTTGCCAAGCTACAGCTGCTGGCAGCAGCTACTGGGTCAAAAGCAGTCTGATGCACCGCTTAAAACCTTGCAGATTGCCAATTTATACTTTGATATGAGTGGCGTTAAGATGCAAGACTTCAAGTATGCGTTGGTGCCGGCCGGCCGCTCTGAATTTAATTATCATACCCCTGAATCTTTGATGGCAAAAATACCGGCGGCCAATAATGTGGCTTCAGCCGACGCCTTGGCTAAGATGTACGCCATGCTTGCCAATAAAGGGATTTGGCAAGGCAAACGGTTGATTGATGAGTCGGTGTTTGATGAGTTATCGAGTGTTCATGTGGCAGGCAGTGATGCGATTATGCCGGCCACTCATCCTCAAAGCATGCATTGGCGCCTAGGGTATCACCGTATATTTAGCCGCTGTCAGCCTGCTGAGAATCTGCAGTATGCTTTCGGCCATATGGGTTACAACGGCTCTATGGCTTGGTGTGATACCCAAAAACAGCTGGCGGTGGCCTATGTGCACAATTATGATGTTACTATGACCACTGACATTCGTCAGTTCGCTTTAATTGAGGCTATTTTGGCGCACTTTAGCAAGTCAATTGATTAAGCGTAGATTCGTAAATTAAACCTGAAAATAAAACCAGTCAGGTTTAATTTACTTGGCGATTTTACAAGATCTGCTAGAGGTGGGCCGCTTGGCGAGATGCCTTTGCCGTTAGGCAGGTTTATTAGTGCTGCTAGGTTTAGCGTCATCAATAAGTCTGGGTGCCACTATACCGTGCAAAAATATAGAGACAATAATGACGATGCTACAGATAATCCATAAGTCTGTGGCATCATCGAGTGCAAAGACGTCTTGATTTAGAGCATAGGCTAAGTAATAAAAAGATCCGATACCGCGGATGCCTAAGCTTGAGATGACAAAACGCTCCTTATTGGGCAAATTAAGCCCCGCCAGTCCTATCCACCCAGCAGCCGGTCTTACCACGAACAAGAACAGTAAGCTTGTGGCATATACTTGCCAGCTTAAGCTTACATCTGAGCTTAAACCTTGACCCAACGCCATCCCAAATACCACCAATACCAAGGACATAAGCAGCCCCTCTGATTGCTCAGAGAAGTCATGTAATGCGGTATGATAATCATGAGTGTGCTCGCTGTGACGGAAGGTGAAAGCAGCAATAAACACAGAGATAAAGCCGTAGGCATGCACAAATTCTGCCACACCATAAGCCAATAACGTCATCGCAATGACCACATAGCCTTGCGACATAACGGTGTCTTTATTGCTTTTTGAGAAAACCAACTTGCTAAGCAGCTTACCAACCAAGACACCAACGGCGACACCAGCACCGACTTTCCAGAGTACATCTACACTAAGCCAGTCGACTAAAAGAGACAAGGACAGCTCATTTGCCTTACCGTAATACGCCGCAATTTTTATTGCCAGATAGACAAAAGGAAAGGCCAGACCATCATTGAGTCCCGCCTCAGAGGTAAGGGTAAAGCGCGGGGTGTCCTCATTACCAGAGTTAGGCGGGCCTACTTGAATGCTAGAGGCCAATACCGGGTCTGTCGGCGCCAAAATAGCACCCAGTAAGATAGCTGCCGCCAAGCTCAAGCCAAAAATATAATAGCCAAGCGCTGCCATTGCCGCGATACATAAAGGCATGGTGATGAGCAATAGCCGAAAGGTGGGCCGCCAATGCTTATAGCTAAGCGGGGTATCAATTTTTATACCGGCACCAACTAAGGATACCAGTACCACAAGCTCACATACCTTTTCGACCACCTCACCATTGGCGATAGGATTTAAAAAGGGGAGCGCAGACCAAAAATAACCCATGAGTAAGCCAAAGCTTACCTGTAGCATCGGCAAAGATAAGGGCAGACGTTTTAAAAAAACAGGGGATAGGGCACCAAACAAAAAGGCGATGCCACACACTAGAAGAAACTGATTGTAGTTTTCAAGCATCAGAGTATCGATAATTTGAGTTAAGAAGAAAAAACACTGTCAATAGTAGGGCTTAGTATTGGTCAGTAACAGAGATTAATAATGGCGTATCTGCCCGGCATTAAATATTGTTTTTAGGTAATATTTATCGAAAGAAGCCGACTGTCAGTGACGGGTAGTGAGCTTTAAATAGTGACTTATGCTAAGTGACAAGTGCGGGGCATAAGAGGTAAAAAAACGTCTGCCCACAACGCATAGTCTGCCACTGCAGTATATTTTCAACCCCCTGCTGTGGAGATAAGGGGTCTGTCACTCGCCCAGTCGGCCTCAAAAGTATTGTAACAAATAAAGCGGATAAAATAGCGGTTATTATGCGTTACTCTTGTACTAAGTCGATTTGCCAATTGCTGGCTTGAATGATTAGATTTAAGTTACGCAGCTTCATTGCTAAGTCATCTGCTTGTTTTTGAAGTGCGGATACTGAAATCATAACCCGCCATTTGATTTCGCGCGGGCTATAGCGGTCCACCTCATTACTGGCGGCTGCTATGGCCTCGACAAGCAACTTGTGACGCATCTGCAGCATATCGCGCTGTGCCAATAGGCTTAGCATGGACTGACCTTGTTCAGTGGTGGCAATGGCATTAGTGCGATGAATGCGCTCTATTAAATTGGAAAGCTCGCTTATGACTTGATTGGCCTCGACAAGCAACTCTTCAGGTGCTTCATTGGGAGTGTCTCCTTCTTGTACTTTGACATTATTGGCAATTCTGGCGTTAAGCTGAGCCAGTTTTTTTTGTAAGTCACTGCGAATAAGTAAGGCTTCGGCAAGTTTCATAATATCTCAACTTCTCTTTATTTATAGGATTGTAAGATAACCTCTGCCGGTGTTATTGTCTATAAGGATTATGAGAGTCGATAGTGGCATTAAGCATAAACCAACGTAGTTTTATTATTTTTTATACTAAAAAAAAGGGTAATGTGATGGAAAATTATGATGCACAAGCACTACAGAAAAAATATGAGCATTGGCATGATTTGCATCAGCAGATACATGAAGCTCAGGAGAAATGGCGAGAAGCCAGTGCCTTATTGTCTGAATTGCAAACGTATTACCAAAGTGAGCAGTGGCGAAGAGATTATGAAAACAACGTCGCTGTTGAGTGTGCAGATAATGTGCACTCTATCCTCAGCGAAGATGCGCTATGGAGTGCATTAACTGACCATCAAGAGCAGGCCATTCGTTGGATGCGGCTGGGATTAGATGCTATAGACCATTAGCGTCTGGCCTAAAATAAGCTGTGGCCTAACGTGACCTAACACTGTACAAAAAAAGCCAGCATCGGCTGGCTTTTTTTTGAGTTTTTATTCATTTTACAACGTATTAACGTTCAACTTGACTCACATCACGTACCGCACCGGTATCCGCACTGGTGGTCATGGCGGCGTAGGCACGTAGGGCTTGACTGACATGGCGCTCACGACTTTCAGGTTTCCAAGCTTTGCTACCACGTGCTTCCATCTCTTCACGGCGGCGGGCAAGCTCACTGTCAGAGACCTCCAGGTTAATGCTGCGATTTGGAATGTCGATGTGGATGGTATCACCCTCATTTACTAGACCAATAGCGCCACCTTCGGCAGCTTCCGGGCTGGCATGGCCGATTGATAGACCCGAGGTGCCCCCCGAGAAGCGGCCATCGGTTAATAGCGCACACTCTTTACCCAAGCCTTTTGATTTTAAGTAAGAAGTCGGGTAGAGCATCTCTTGCATGCCCGGGCCACCTTTCGGGCCCTCATAACGGATAATGACAATATCACCGGCCACGACTTTGTCCGCCAAGATGGCCTCTACGGCGTCATCTTGTGACTCAAACACACGGGCACGGCCAGTGAAGGTTAGGATGCTGTCATCAACGCCAGCAGTTTTTACCACGCAGCCACGCTCAGCAATGTTACCGAACAATACGGCCAGACCGCCGTCTTTAGAATAAGCATGCTCGGCAGAGCGGATACAGCCAGACTCACGGTTTAGATCCAGATTGGACCAGGCTTTGTTTTGAGAGAAGGCTTGGGTGGTACGTACGCCGCCTGGTGCTGCGATATACAAATCACGTGCCGCTTCATGATTGGGATGATCAGTATTCATCACATCCCACATCTCAAGCGCTTCTTGCAAGGTCTTGGCGTGAACGGTTGGCAAGTTTGTGTGCAATAGACCGGCACGATTTAGCTCAGCCAAAATTGCCAATACCCCGCCGGCACGGTGCACATCTTCCATATGGTATTTTTGGGTAGCAGGCGCCACTTTTGATAAGCAAGGCACGCGGCGACTTAACTGGTCGATATCGGCCATTTTAAAATCAACTTCCGCTTCATGCGCAGCGGCCAATAAATGCAAGATGGTATTGGTTGAGCCGCCCATGGCGATATCAAGGCTCATGGCATTTTCAAAGGCTTCTTTGGTGGCAATAGAGCGTGGCAGGGTCGACTCATCGTCCTGCTCATAGCGGCGTTTTGCTAAATCAACAATACGGCGACCGGCTTCTAAGAAAAGGGCTTCACGCTTGGCATGAGTGGCTAACAACGAACCATTACCTGGTAGTGATAAACCTAAAGCTTCGGTTAAGCAGTTCATTGAGTTGGCGGTGAACATGCCTGAGCATGAGCCGCAGGTTGGGCAAGCGGAGCGCTCAATCTCTAACACGTCCGCATCGCTTACGTTGTCATCAGCGGCGTCAATCATGGCATCCACAAGATCTAGCTTACGGATTTTTTTGCCATCTTCATTGACGGGGGCATCAAGATTATGACTGGGCGCTAAATCTTCAGCCAATACCTTGCCGGCCTCCATAGGGCCACCCGAGACAAAGATAACTGGGATGTTTAGGCGCATGGCTGCCATTAACATACCTGGGGTGATTTTGTCGCAGTTTGAGATACATACTAACGCATCTGCGCAGTGGGCATTGACCATATACTCTACAGAATCTGCGATCAAGTCACGGCTTGGCAAGGAGTACAGCATACCGCTGTGACCCATGGCAATGCCATCATCGACCGCGATGGTGTTAAATTCTTTGGCAACCCCGCCCACACGCTCAATCTCACGGGCAACCAGTTGGCCCATGTCTTTTAGATGGACGTGACCTGGAACAAACTGGGTGAAGGAGTTGGCAATGGCGATAATTGGCTTATCAAAGTCACCATCAGTCATACCTGTGGCACGCCATAATGCACGGGCACCAGCCATATTGCGGCCTGAAGTTGAGGTCTTAGAGCGGTATTGCATATAACATCCTTTTTATCTTAGGTATTGAATTACTCAATAGGTATTGTAACCTATAAACACAGATTTGGTTAAAGCAAAAAATATTGATTAAGTATAAATTAAAATTATGATTTAACTCAAAAAATATTAGACCAAGCGGAGCTCAATGGCCTCTTGTAATTGGGTAAGTTGTGGTTTTTGATCCTCAAGTAATGCCAATATTGTCAGCGCATATTGAGCCGGTAGAGCCTGATAGCCCTCTAAGCGCTCAAGCGCCATCCACTCATCCTCTGCTGTGACTACTAAAGGCTGAGTGCTTTTATTAAGTACAAACACATCGCCATAAAAGTGCCAATCTTGCATAGAGGCTTGTAGGGCCTCGGCTTTATATTGGGTATAAATAGGATCACGATCTTTAGCCGTGTTGGTGAATTTTAGGCGCAGTGCAATTTGCAACCGATCACAAAACATCACTAAGGTGCCGGTGACTTTTACTTGCCAAGGGGTTTTTACCAAGTCCTCACTGATGCCTATAAGTTTGGCCGCGTCTGCGGCAAACATAGGGGTTTGAAACTGTTTTAATAGCTCAGCATTTAGGGGGTGAGCGGACTTAATATCATCGCTTAGCGCATCATAATGATATAAAAATGGCAACTTCTCATCTTGACTGATGCTTTTGTCAATAATTTTGCAATTGTGAATCTGCCACGGCGTATCATTGGTGAGTAAGTCATTGAGTATCAAGGTGTTAGGATCGGCGGTGAGCTTTGGTGCATCCGTTAGGCTCAGATGGGATGCTTGTAAATTAGGGGCGGGGAAATCTGTATTCATAACAGGCTCTCAAAAGTAGCGTAGGATTAAGGAGCAGCGCTGCGCAAAGAAATGGCACCCATATCACGCTGGATAATATTCGTCAGCAGCAGCTTGGTCACCTCAAGCTCAGTGACGGCGTCTGGCAGCACCTCAAAGCCATGATATGGGGAAGTGTCAATGCTATTTAACGCCACAAAATCAGCCAATCTAAGCATTTGCATGCCGGCATAACCACAAGGGTTAATGGCATTAAAGGCACCCAGATCACAAGTGAGGTTTAGGGCAATGCCGTGGTAGCTAAAGCCGTGCTTAATCTTAAAGCCCAATGAGGCAATCTTACCGAGCATCAGCTCATCTTTGTTATAAATATAAACACCGGGCGCATCTTTACGGGCTTTGGCATAAAACTCTGTAGCGGCTGGCTGACGGCTTAATACCGCATTTAACACATCTTCAATGCTTTGCTCTGCATGTGATACCAAGTCTCGCACCGACCAGCCGGCATTATTTAAGTCAATTAGCCAATAAATGACCAATTGCCCTTTGCCATGCCAGGTGACTTGGCCACCACGATCGGTATGGATAATGGGTGTATCACCGCGCTGTAATATGTGCTCTTCTTTGCCGGCTTGACCGAGGGTATAGACATCCTTATGCTCGACAATCCACAGCTCATCGGGGGTGATAATGCCTTGGCGTTTTTGTTCGATACGCTTTAAAGTATGGCTCAGCATAGCAGCGTGCGTCTGCTCATAATCGGCATCAATTAAGGTACGTAACTTAAAAGCGCTTGGCGCTTTGGCGTCGCCTATAGCGTCGCTTTGGGTTTGGTTGTGAGTAGAAATCATAATCAGCTATTGTTTTATTTGGAGGTTATAGCATATCATGGGGTCATCGAGCTCGCCATAGCTGAACACTGCTATATTGATTGCTTTTTTTAAGTGTCGCATAAGCGACCAAAACTTTCATGTTATGACCTTTGTTTGACTTTGCTCTGTATTATTTGTAAACCTGTTGTCTTCCTAATTCTTCTACTTTGTTGTATCGATTCCATGCAGTCGATGCCTTAAAAGGACTTTGTTCAATGAAAAAATCTGCCTTACGTAAAGCTGTAAAAAACAAAAACATCGTAATCACTGGGGGCTCTAGTGGTATTGGCGAGAGCACCGCTTACTTGCTAGCAGAGGCGGGCGCGCATGTGATTTTAATTGCCCGATCTGTCGATAAGCTTGAAGCAGTACAGGCCAAAATTACAGCCTTTGCCGGTAAGGCCAGTATCTATAGCTGTGACTTAACGGACATGGACGCCATTGTAGAGACAGCCCAACAGATTTTAAAAGAGCAAAAGCATGTAGATATCTTAGTCAATAATGCAGGCCGCTCAATCCGCCGCTCTGTTAATGAGTCAATCGATCGCTTTCATGACTTTGAGCGGACCATGAGCATCAACTATTTTGGTGCCGTTAAGTTGGTGTTAGAGTTTATTCCAGGTATGATAAAGCGCAAAAAGGGTCAGATTATTAATATCTCATCGATTGGGGTACTGGCCAATACGCCTCGTTTTTCGGCCTATGTGGCATCAAAAGCTGCCCTTGATGCGTTCAGCCGCTGTGTGGCTGCTGAAGTAAAAGGCAAAAAAATCCATCTGACTTCTATTTATATGCCTCTGGTGCGTACGCCTATGATTGCACCGACCAAGATGTACAACTACATGCCCGCGCTAAGCCCGCAAGAAGCGGCAAACTTGGTGGCCAAGGCCATTATCGAAAAGCCGGTCAGCATCTCAAGCAACATGGGCCGTTTTGCATCAGCCACCTATTCTTTAGTGCCCAAATTTAACTTAGGTATTCAGTCTTTGGGCTATCGCATTTTCCCAGACTTTAAGGCCGCTAAGCAGGAAAATGCGAAGCCCAATGTGCTTCAAAGAGCCTTTGCTCGGATTTTGCCTGGTGAGCCACATTAATAATTTATTACGTTATATGAATGATTTAAAGCAGAATACGACTCTTATTTATGCTATCTTTTTTAGTCATTAGTTTAAGTTAACCTATGTTTAGCTAAAGCTTGGTGTTATTGGCCGGATCATAACGGGTTGTTCACTCTTGGATTATCGCGTTATGCTGCATAAATTTACTCACAACCATCAAAAGGATATTTGAATGAGTCAAAGTATAGTTAAGACCACTGAGCAATTGAACGCTCAATTTGAGCATATGCGTGAGCTGACTCGAAAAAAGCCCATTAACGACTGGTCAGATAGAGAGGCTTTATTAAATAGTTTGTCGGCGATGCTTACCGAAAACAAAAAGCGTTTTGCCGAAGTGATTAGCCAAGATTTTGGCAATCGTAGCCAAGATGAAACTCAGTTTGCAGAGATTTTTCCAAGCTTACAAGGCATCGCGCATGCCAAAAAACATGGCAAGTCTTGGATGAAGACCCGCCGCGTGTCTATTTCTACCTTTTACCGCCCTGCCCATAATGAGCTTCAGCCGCAGCCTTTAGGGTTGGTGGGTATTATGGTGCCTTGGAATTATCCGCTGTTTTTAGCTGTCGGCCCAATGATTGATGCGCTGACTGCAGGCAACCGTATTATGATAAAAATGAGTGAATCGGCGCCGTTATTTGCCGAAACCTTTGCCGAAGCGGTGGCTGAATATTTTCCGTCTGATGTGGTGTCTGTGGCCGTCGGTGAGTTAGATTTGGCAGTGGCCTTTAGTGGCTTGCCATTTGATCATCTGCTCTATACTGGGTCGACCAATGTGGGTAAGCAGGTTATGGCGGCAGCAGCGCCGAATTTAACCCCAGTAACTTTAGAGCTTGGCGGCAAATCTCCAGTTGTGGTACTAGAAGATGCTAATTTAGAGACAGTGGTTAATCGCATTATGATGGGTAAGACGCTTAATGCTGGCCAAACCTGTATTGCGCCGGATTATGTGCTTATTCATTCAAATCTGCACAGCAAGTTTGTGAAGCTTGCTAAAGAGTGGATGATTAACCATTATCCAGATATTGCCAACAATGCTGACTATACACGTATTATTAATGCCAGTCAGTTTAAGCGGGTGCAAGGCTATCTTGAGAAATTGCCACATGAGCAACTGGTCCCGTTAACCGACATCGCGGCCAATGCAGATACCCAGTTTATGCCGCCGGTAGCGGTACTTAATCCAGCCCCTGACAGTGAGGTTATGCAAAATGAGCTGTTTGCACCGATTGTTCCGCTAGTGCATGTCAATGGGGTGCGTGATGCGGTAGAGTTTATCAATAGCCGTCCCAGACCTTTGGCATTATATATCTTTGGCGAGGACAATTCAGATATTGAGTATGTGCGTAATTATACCGTATCGGGCGGTGTGGCCATTAATGAAGTGATTATGCACGTGGCCCAGCATGAGCTGCCCTTTGGTGGTGTGGGTCATTCAGGCATGGGTGCTTATCATGGTCAAGCAGGTTTTGAGCGTCTAAGTCACATGAAGCCGGTGTTTGTGCAATCAAAATTCAATGCGCTAAACATCATGTTGCCGCCTTATAGCGACTTATTTAGAAAAGGGTTGGACTTTTTGTCTAAGTAAAGGTTGTGAATTAACCTAAGAGACTCAAGACAATGACCACACCCAATTTACCAAGTCTATATTAGTCTCATAAAAGGCCCTTCTATCATAGAGGGGCCTTTGTTTTTGGTAGCTATGATCAACACCAAAACCTAACTAAAACAAAGAGATAAAAGGAAATTATGATTGTTATCAATAAACATATTCATTTAACCGACAAAGAGGTCGAGCTTCACCCAATGCGGGCGCAAGGCGCGGGTGGCCAAAATGTGAATAAGGTGTCCTCTGCCATTCATCTGCGCTTTGATATTGCTGCCTCAAGTCTGAGTGATGCTGTCAAGCAGCGGCTGCTTGATAGCAAAGACAGCCGCATTAGCAAAGAGGGCGTGCTTATTATAAAAGCGCAGCAGCACCGTACCCAAGAGCGCAATAAACTTGATGCTATTGAGCGCTTAAAAGACTTTATAAAAAAGGGTACTGAGGTTAGCAAAACTCGAACACCGACCAAGCCTAGCCGCAGTGCTAAACGCAAACGTACCGACAGTAAAGTGCAGCGCGGCAGAACCAAGGCGCTACGTGGTAAGGTCGATTTTGAGTAGGACACAATGCTGGCTTGGGGGGGCAGGCTGTGGCGCAGGCGTTGTTTAGTGATCATCAAGTGTAACGCTACACTCTGTATTGGTAATTTTTAACAGATTACGGTATAAACAATATAGATATTTTTCACAATGATATAAAACAATTTTGATTCCCATAATAAAATAGGTACTCCCTTGCGCCCACTTAACTTGCGTCACCCTCGCTCTATCAAACATTACTCCCTGATGGGCTTGCTGCTACTGTGTCTGTCTATGTGGTCTGCGCCGGTTATGGCCGCTTGTGGTGCAGGCGATGGCAAGCCGGTGAAGTTTGGCTCCTTAACTTGGGAGAGTGGCCAATTTATCTCCTCTGTGCTACAAATCATCGCAGAAGATGGCTATGGCTGTGATACCGATCTGGTGCCGGGTGCAGGCCCTGCGTTAGAGACGGCATTGGCACAAGATGACATACAAGTGATTGGCGAGCAGTGGGTGGGGCGCTCGCCTATTATGGAGGAGGCGATTGCCGCAAATAAGGCTGCCGTCATTGGGGATACCTTACAGGGCGGTGCTACTCAAGGTTGGTATGTACCCAAATACGTCCTTGATGACAATCCTGGGCTAAAAAGCTATCAAGATTTACCTAAATATGCCCATCTATTCACCGATCCTGAAGACCCTACCAATGCGCGCTTTTTAAATTGTCCCACGGGGTGGACTTGTGAGATATTTAATACGCATTTGCTAAAAAACACCGGCTTGACCACACCCAACAGTGAGGGCATAAAATTTAATAATGTCCATCCAGGCACCGGTGCGGCGCTAGATGCTGCGATAGCCTCAGCCTTTGAGCAGCGCAGGCCTTTGTTGTTTTATTACTGGCAGCCAACCGGTCTTATGGCCAAATATGACTTTGCTGAACTTGCTTTTGCCAAACACGATGAGCTGTGTTGGGATAAGCTGCTTGATGCAGAGAGTCAGACCGACTGTGTGTCAGGTTTTCCGGTATCGAATCTAGGAATTGCGGTCTCCACCCCTTTTATAAATACCTATCCACAGCTGGCCACTGCCTTTAAAAAAGTGCAGTTCGCCCCTGATACCCTAAACGGCGCTATTTTGCAGATGAGTGAGAATAAGCGCAGCGGGGAGGCGCAAGCCCGTCTGTTTTTACAACAGAACCCTAAGCTATGGCAGCAATGGGTGACACCTGAAGCAGCACAAAAGTTAGCCACAGCGCTTAACGTATCTTTAGATGGCTCTACAGCTGACATGGGTACTAATATGGGTGCTAACCCTATCAATACTAGTGCGGCAGCTTTTAGCGGGTTTCCTGAGTGGTCATTTGAAAATCAATTAAATAACTCACTTAGCTATGTGGTACAAAACTTTGGCACTGTATTTCGGTCAATTAGCCACGGCACCTTGACCTATTTGTTACTGCCGATAGAAAAGCTTATGCACCTGACGCCGCCGTGGCTGATTATTGGCTTAGTGGCGCTGTTGGGCTGGCTGGCAACCCGAAAGATTTGGTTTGCGGTGAGTTGTGCGCTTGGTTTGTTCTTAATCGGTGCGTTTGGACTGTGGCCTGCTTTGGTGCAGACCATGGCGCTGCTGATTGTGTCGGTAATTGTGACTATGGTCGTGGGTATTCCCATGGGTATCTTAATGGCCGGCAGTAGCAGCTTAAGAAAAGTAGTCACTCCGATGCTCGATGTGATGCAGACCATGCCAAGCTTTGTGTATTTAATTCCAGTGCTCATGCTATTTGGTATTGGTAAAGTACCTGCCTTATTTGCCACCATTATTTATGCCTTACCGCCACTGATTCGTCTGACCATGCTGGGTATTAAGCAAGTGCCACATGAGATGATAGAGGCCGGCCGCTCTTTTGGTAGCAATCACAAACAGCTGCTAATTTGGATCAAATTGCCACAAGCACTACCCAGTATTATGGCCGGCATCAATCAGGCGGTCATGATGTCGCTGTCGATGGTGGTACTGGCCTCTATGATTGGGGCGCCAGGGCTTGGGGAGGATGTGCTGCAATCGATTCAGACACTAAATATCGGTCAAGGTTTGCAGGCAGGCACCGCCATTGTGATTATGGCGATTATTATTGATCGTATCACTCAAGCCTTTGGGCAAGGACGGCGCGCACGTGATGAGCTTCGGCACTCAAACCACAGTCATAAGCTGTCGCCTTAACCCACTTTGTTCGCCCTATTTATTTTTTATTCATTTAGCAAAAGATGACCGCCATGAGCCACATTCAATTACAAAACGTCAGTAAAGTTTTTGATGCCACGCCAAATGAGGCTAAGCAAGTGCTTAGCCTATTACAGCAGGGCATGAGCAGCAGTGAAGTGCGTGAGCAGACCGGATATTCGGTAGGCTTATATGATATTAATTTGAGTATAGAGGCGGGCGAGCTGCACTGTATTATGGGGCTATCAGGCTCCGGTAAGTCCACTTTAATTCGTCATATTAATCGGCTTATTGACCCAACTGACGGCAAAATCTGGATAGACACTCAGCACAGTGTGGGGAGCGCTGATTATTTGGACGGTGCTGAGCATATCTCTGATCAGCCGAAAGTGATTAATGTGTTAAGCCTAAGCGATAAGCCATTACAGCAGTTTCGTCAGAACAATGTCAGCATGGTGTTTCAGCATTTTGGCTTAGTGCCGCACATGACTGTGATTCAAAATGTGGCGTATGGACTGCGGGTACGAAAAATGACCAAGTCCAAGCGTCATGAGATAGCACGTCATTGGTTGCGTGAGGTGGGATTAGAGGGCATAGAGACGAGCTATCCTGATGAGCTATCAGGCGGTATGCAGCAGCGAGTGGGCTTGGCGCGCGCCCTAGCGGTAGATACGCCCATTATCTTAATGGATGAGGCCTTCTCAGCACTTGACCCGTTAATTCGTGGTCAATTGCAAGACCAATTGCTTGAGCTGCAGCATAAGCTTAATAAAACTATCGTATTTATCACCCATGACATTGATGAGGCGATTAGGCTGGGTAGTCGTATCAGTATCTTAAATGGGGGACGTTTGGTACAAACAGGCACACCGCAGCAATTAAAGGCGCATCCTGCCGATGCGTATGTGGAACGCTTTATGGTGGCCAGAGGCTGACCTCTTATGTGGTAGTTATATTGCAGGCTTGTATTTTGCACAAATCAGCCTTTGCAATCTATATCAACAGCCGCCATTATAATGACATAGCCTACAGGTTATCACTATAAATAGCTTAGGTAAAATAGCCTAAGCAAATAAAAAGGTCCTATGCCCATGTCACACTCAGCCACTCAAACACCCGCTGACAAGCGCCCGCAATTAAAGCGCCTTGTCATTCTAACCGGCTTTATAGTCGCCAGTGGCACCTTATTGCCTGCCTGCGGCAAAGTATCTCAAGATAACACGCCCAAACCCACAGCAGAATCTTCGAACACAGGGGTTACTGACAGCCGTGATATGCTGCCAAGCGACGTGCTTAACCAACTAAAGGCTTTGCCACAGCTAACCCAAGGCCTTGGGCGTAATGGGGCTGAGGTCTTGGATCCTAATAAGCCAACTTTGGTGAAGTTTTGGGCAAGTTGGTGTCCGCTTTGTTTAGGGACGCTTGAGGAGACCGAAAGCTGGCGTAAAGATAACGCCTTTGACGGACTCAATGTGGTCACGGTGGCAAGCCCTGGCCATCTGAATGAAAAACAAGCGGCAGAATTTACTCAGTGGTATGCAGGCGTGCAGGCAGATTATCCTAAGTTGCCGGTATTAGCGGACAGCTCGGGCAGCTTAATTAAACAGCTGGGCGTGCAAGTGTATCCAAGCTGGGCTATTTTGGATAAGCGCGGTAATCTGGTGCGCCTGATTAAAGGTAACTTGAGCAAAGAGCAGGCGTATGCGTTAGCTGAAAACGCAGACAATGATTTTGCAGCGCTTAAAAATAGCAAAGCCAAGCCCACTCAAACGGGCGCTGATAGTACAGCAAGCGCTAAGTCTGGTAGTCCTAATAATAAAAACGGGGTGTATTACAATTCAGCTGGCACGCCGATTAATACCAAGACCATTTATTTGGCAGGAGGCTGTTTTTGGGGGCTAGAGGCCTATATGGAGCGAGTTGATGGGGTCGTAGATGCCATCTCTGGCTATGCCAATGGCAACCCAAAAGTGACTGACCCAAGCTACGAGCAAGTGATCGCTGGGTCTGGTCATGCTGAGACAGTCAAAGTAGTCTATGACGCTGATAAAATCGATTTGGAAACGGTTTTAAAGTACTATCTAAGGGTAATTGACCCGACCAGTCTGAACAAACAAGGCAACGACCGTGGTGTGCAATATCGTACCGGTATTTATTATACTGATGCGTCCGATAAAGCAGCAGTTGACAAGGCGTTAGCTTCTATTAAATCTAAATATACTAAGCCAATTGTGGTTGAGCACCAGCCCTTACAAAACTTCTCATTGGCCGAAGAGTATCATCAAGATTACTTGGCTAAAAACCCCAATGGCTATTGTCATATTGATTTAAGTCTAGCGGACGATAAGCTACAGTCAACCAATAAAACGGTCAAGTTGGCGGCGGCCAATACGGTTGCTGAAGCACTTAACCCCAAGCGTTATGCAAATTTTGATAAAGGTGCGTTAAAAAACACCCTAACTAAGGCGCAGTATGACATTACCCAAAAGGCAGGTACTGAGCGCGCTTTTAGTCATGAATACGATCATTTATTTGCGCCAGGTATCTATGTGGATGTGGTGAGCGGTGAGCCCTTGTTCTTATCCACTCATAAGTATGACTCAGGCTGTGGGTGGCCAAGCTTTTGGCAGCCGATTGCCCCTGAAGTAGTTACTGAACATAAGGATATGGCCTTTAATATGGTGCGCACTGAAGTACGTTCGCGCGTGGCTGACTCACATCTGGGTCATGTCTTCAATGATGGCCCAAAAGATAAAACAGGTCTGCGCTACTGTATCAATGGCGGCGCGCTACAGTTTATTCCAGTCGATAAAATGCCGCAGTCAGGCTACGGCGTTTTTGTCGATCAAGTGGCGGTTAAGTAAATACTCGTTTAATTAGTGGCTGATTAGTAGCCCACTACTGCAGCATCTACCTGTCTTGGATCAGTGGCCCCATATTTGCCTTTTGAGGTTACCATGATGGATTGAGTAGAGCCCATGGTCTCTTTTGGAGATATCTTATGGCCCATGGATTCAAGCTTGCGGATGGTGTCCACATTAAGCGCTTTTTCAATACGAATTTCATCCGGCATCCACTGATCATGGATACGCGGAGCATGAGTGGCGTCCGCAATGTTCATGTCATGGTCAATGACGTTGGAGATTATCTGAGTCACTGTGGTGATAATACGGCTACCACCTGGACTGCCAGTCACTATGTAAGGCTGATTGTCTTTAAAGACTATTGTCGGGCTCATAGAGGACAGCGGACGCTTGCTGGCAGCAACAGCATTGGCGTCATTACCCAATAAGCCATAAGCATTTGCGGTACCAGGTTTGGCCGAGAAGTCATCCATTTCGTTGTTTAATAAGATCCCTGTGCCTTCAGCGACTAGGCCGGTGCCATAAGAGAAGTTTAGGGTATAGGTATTGGCCACCGCATTGCCATATTTATCGACAATAGAGAAGTGCGTGGTCTCATCGCTTTCGTAAGGGACAGGGTTGTCCGGCTTAACTTGGCTGGCAGGGGTGGCTTTATTGGGATTAATCTTTGCTCGAAGCTTCTGAGCATAAGCCTTAGAAGTAATACCAGATAGGGGAACATCGATAAAGTCTGAATCACCCAGATACTCTGCACGATCTGCATAGGCCAATTGCATCGCCTCAGACATTAAATGAATGGTCTGGGCACTGTTTTGCCCATAGTCCTTAAGCGGATAACCCTCCAAGATATTAAGAATCTGCACAATGTGGGCACCCCCCGATGATGGTGGTGGCATAGAGGCAATCTCATAGCCGCGGTAGGTACCACGTACAGGCTCACGCATCACCGCTTTGTAATTAGCAAAGTCTTGTAGGCTCATGATACCGCCTGCTTCATTAACTGCTTTGACGATTTGCTGTGCTGTTTTGCTTTTATAAAATCCATCGGCACCTTGTTTGGCAATGAGCTTAAGCGAGGCGGCAAGCTGTGGCTGATACAAACGCTCGCCGACGTCATAAGCACTGCCGTCGGGCTTAAAGAATATCTTAGCCGTACTGGGCCATTTTTTTAGTCTGTCCTCTAAGGCGTTCAATGAATCAGCCAGGCCAGGTGTCACCTCAATGCCATTCTCAGCTAAGTCAATGGCGGGTGCCATGACTTTACTTAGCGGCATACTGCCAAATTGCTCAAGTGCTGTGACCAGGCCTGCCACGGTACCTGGTACGCCAACAGCCAAACCATGATAGCGAGACAGCTCAGCGTCTGCTTCTCCATCTGCGCCCAGATACATGTCCTTGTATGCCTTAATCGGCGCCTTTTCACGATAATCCAGAGCCACAGTTTTACCGGTTTTGGCATCATAAATCATCATAAAGCCACCACCACCGATATTGCCTGCGCGCGGTAAGGTGACTGCCAATGCAAAGCCGACAGCCACGGCGGCATCTACTGCATTGCCGCCATCTTTGAGGATTTGCAAGCCAATCTCTGAAGCCAGTGCTTCTTGAGATGCCACCATGCCATTTTTTGCCCATAGCGGGTGGTGAATGGTATCGGGTGAAAATATAGCAGTGTCATCTAAGCTTGCCGTGGTGCTCGTGGGTTTAAGAGCAGTTGTCTGGCTAGAGGGGGGAAGGGCTTTCAAGGTTTTGGTTTCAAAGATCTGTAGCGCTTGGGTGTCAGCCGCCGCAGTTGAGCCAAATCCGAAACTTAATAAGCTGGATAACGCTAAAGCGGTAACCAGCTTGTGATAAGACGGTAATGGGTGTTTTTTCATCGAACAATCCTCTCTTCCATGAGTGGCTTGATGCGGTCATGCTGGCGCGATATGACACAATGGCAAAGTTGATTAAAAGCTCATTAAACTCTCATTAAAGTTAACCAAACTATAGGTTGAGCTGTTGGCCAATTTTTAAAGTAACCGCTAACTGATAAGCGGTATGTGCCACATTAGAATACGCTTCAGCCATGACTTTATCTAAGCTGTCTAGTTTTTGAATACTGGGCACAACCACATCAAAAGGTAACATGGCAAATGCTTTGGCATTAGAGTCAGCACAAACGCTGGCACTCGGCTTTGAGTGTAACGAATAATGACGATCCACACTACCACAAATTGCCATTACCGGTACATTATGTGCTCGAGCTTGTCTGGCCACGCCACTGGCCACCTTACCCATAGCAGTCTGTGAGTCAAGCTTACCCTCACCGGTAATGGCTAAGCTTGCTGTGGTCAAGTGCTTGTCTAGGGCCACCGCATCAGCAATGGTATCAAAGCCGGATTTTAAGTCAGCGGCACAAAAAGCCATTAGCCCAAAGCCAAGTCCACCTGCTGCACCTGCGCCTGCAGAGACACGGCAGCTATCGGCGCAGATGCTCTGGGTTTGACACACATCAGCAAAATGCGATAAAGCTTGATCTAAGCTTAGCACTTGCTCAGGGGTAGCCCCTTTTTGTGGTGCAAAGACATGACTGGCACCCGTAGAGCCACATAGCGGGCTGGTCACATCGCAGGCGACAGTGATCTTGATATCAGACAATACATGTAGCGCGGTACGGTCAATACTGTGAGTATGAATAAGGCTGGCACCCCCTGGCGGCAACAGCTTGCCATACGCATCTAAGATCTTAACGCCCAAAGCCTGTAGCATACCTGTGCCAGCATCATTGGTCGCACTGCCGCCAAGTCCAATTAAGATCTGCTTTGCCCCTTGGTTAATGGCATCGAGGATCATTTCTCCCACGCCATAACTGCTGGCGATGAGTGGATTTCGCTCATGATCTGCCAATAAATGCAGTCCGCAAGCTTCAGCGATCTCGATAACGGCAGTGGCATCAGCGGTGAGCAAGTATTTGGCGGTAATGGCGCGCATTAACGGATCATGCACGTCAATCTCTCGCCACTGTCCATCGAGTACATAAGACAATACTTCAGAGGTGCCTTCGCCGCCATCGGCTAAAGGTAATAGGGTGTAATTGGCTTCAGGATAAACTTGGCTAAACCCTTCTTGAATAGCACGGCACACACCAATGGCGTCTAAGCTTTCTTTGAATGAGTCAGGGGCAATTAAAATATTCATGGGCAGTGGGGTACTCAAAAGACAAATAGATAATAAAACTTGGTCATGTCGATGACGCTTTTAAAACGACTGATCATCCAATATCGTTGCCCCTTATTCAGCATCCTCCTCAGAAACTTGAGTCTGTACCTCTTGATCTGAGTTTGTCTTTGCATCCGGCTTTAAAGCAGGGTCTGCATTTTTTTGCAAATCAGCGGTTGTCCCATCTTCATCAAAGGCTGCATCAAGTGCTTGCTGTACCGCTTCAATGCGTGCTTGGCATACTTTATAAGCGGCGATAGATTGCTCTACGGTATTCATCAGATTATCAATATCGGGCTCATTTGAGTTTTGCAGCTCTTCGGCATTAATCTTTAGAATTTGATAGGCTTCTTTAAATGTTTTTGGCGTGGTTTTTTTGCGGGTACGTGTGGCCATAATAAAGTCCTTATAGGGGTTGATAGATTTACAATATATTAAGCATTAAGATAAGAGCAAAAGAGTCAATAAGCATCAATTAGCTTTGGTCAGATTCAACATTTGGAAGTGTGGTAACCTCATAGACCACCGCTTTGAGCTCACCGTCACTCATAGCAATCTTCAAAAAGTCACCTTTTTCAACAGTAGCTACCGAGCTTAGGTATTTATTATCCAAGTTTTGGACAAACGCATAGCCTTGGTCAAGTAAGCGGGCTGGGTTCTGAATTAAGACCACTTGTTGGTAATAACGTACTTGCCTTTCAGCATCATCGAGTCGTTTATAACTGCTATTTTTGAGGGCTTGATACAGGCTGTTCATTGACGCATTGGCACGAGATAAATGGCTATAGCTTAGCTGCTGGATACGCTGCATATTGGTTTTGGCCGTCATACTTGCTTCACGAAGCTCAAACTTGGCATGCTGCTTGATGCTATTAAAATGCGAGTCGCTTAAGTGTTGCCAGCGCTGCAGGTTATAGCTGCTTGAATTTTGAATGGTGCTAAACTGACGTTCGGTGGCCATTGCCGCTTGATTAAGCTGCTGCTGGCTGATGTGTTGAATGGCATCGGCATAGTCTTGGGTGCGCTGCATTAGGCTGGCAAGGTGATTGGTGATACCGGCAATGACTTTAGACGGGGTATCAAAGCTGGTGTGCGCTACCTCATCCAAGATGACATTGTCACGCTCGTGACCGATACCGACCCAGACGGGAATGGGCTGCTCAGCAACCAAAGCGGCCAATTCATAATCATTAAGGTAGGCTAAGTCACCAACGGCGCCACCACCACGGATAATGACCATGACATCGGGCAGTCGCTCGTACTGTTTTTTGAAGACAAGCATGCCTTTGGTAATGGCATGGCGGATCTCTTTGGGGGCATGATTGCCTTGGAAAGTGGCGTGATGATAGTGAAAGTGACAGGCACCTGTGTCCTCAAGCCTATTGGCATCAGCTTGAAAATCACCCAGACCGGCGGCCTTTTCAGGGGCGATAACCAGCACATGCTCGATATCAAATGGTGGCGGGACTTGCTTATTTAAATTCAAGAGTCCTTCAGCGCTTAACTGCTCAAGCATGGCGGCATATTGACGCGCCAAATCGCCTAAAGTGTAGCTGGGATCTATATCATTAATGGCTAGCGAAAAGCCATATAAAGGATGGAAGGTGGCGCTCACATTGAGTAAAACAGTGACATCTCTGTCAAGCTTCATGCCGGTGGCGCGCTCGAACTTGGTCAATACTCTGGCCGCTTTAAAACGCCATAAGTTACCGCGGCAACTGGCAATAACTTTGCCCTCGTCATCTTTTTCAGCCAACTCAAAGTAATAATGTCCACCTTTGCTGGATAAATTACGAATCTCAGCTTTGACCCAAACGCTGTGGCGAAACGTTTCTTTAACCACCAGCTCAACGGCTGCTAAATAATCACTGAGCCTAAGCACGGTATTTTCTAATTCATCGTCAATCGGATCGATGAGCATCTCGCTTTTTATGTCTTGGGTATCAAAGTCGATATTGTCCGAGTCTGGTATATCAAGGCGAGATAAGTCTGGCTTAGGCATAATATCAGTCTATATCAAAAAAGAGGTTAAGGTTCAAAACTGTGAAGGCGATACTTGTGAGAAAAACACAGAGGGTATTATAGCCTGATAAATAAGGTATGCCCTAAAGATTTGAACCCAGACTGTTAAAACTGTTAATATATAACCGCAGTAATTCGACAACAAAAACACAAAACCTAAATTGGAGATAAGAATGATTACCCATGTACCTGATGTAACCTTCAAAACTCGTGTCCGTGACGAATCTATCGGTGGAGAAAATCCATTTAAATGGTATGACTTAACCACAGATGAGTTATTTGCCAATAAAAAAGTAGTTGTGTTCTCCTTGCCGGGTGCTTTTACACCAACCTGTTCGACCAGTCACTTACCGCGCTACGAAGAGCTTTACAATGAGTTCAAAGCGTTAGGTGTAGATGAGGTTGTTTGCGTATCAGTAAACGATGCGTTTGTTATGTACCAGTGGGGCTTGAAGCAAGGCCGTGAAAATGTTTTCTTGCTGCCTGATGGTAACGGTGAGTTCACTCGTAAAATGGGTATGTTGGTTGATAAGAGCAACCTAGGCTTTGGTATGCGTTCATGGCGTTATTCGATGTATGTCGATAATAAAGAAATCAAACAAGTATTTATGGAGCCAGGTTTCGATGACAACTGCCCAACTGATCCATTTGAAGTATCAGATGCCGATACTATGTTAGAGTACTTAAAAAGCCAGAAATAAATCACGCTGATTTTTAAGTGACAAAACGCCAAGTGTTATGAAACTGCGTTGTCTTTATTAAGGCAACGCAGTTTTTTTATATTAAACGAATTATAAGCGTTGCAGTACGAGAATATATTAATTAGTAGACGAAGATGTTGTATTGAGAATGGGGTGTTTACAACAGCACCAGCTCGGCACAAGGCTTAAGCTTTGGCAGTCGAACCGGTATCAGTCAGCTTGCCAGTATCTATGTTGGTGACACCCTTAAAGGTCAAACAGACGAAAACGGCAACCCACTTATCACCTTTAATGCCAATGTTGGTGGCAACACCACCTTTGATGCAGGCATCCTGGACAACCAAGGCGGTAGTACCCGTATCAACACCAAAGGAGACACCCACCTTAATGCTGTTAATACTGGCTACCAAACCAATGCTGTCAGTGATGCTAACAACTACTTTAAACAAGGTGAAACCCGTGATATAGGTAGCCGTATCACAGGTACTGACAATGTTACTATTATCTCTGGTGGTAAAAGCACAGGCAAAGCTGTCACTATTAACTCAGATAATGGCACAGTTGGTCTAAAAGCCGGTAAGGACATCACCCTAACCGAAGGACGTCACACCAAAAACCTAAGCACAGCCAATAAGACCACTAACAGAGGCTTCTTAAGTAAAACCACCACCCAAAACCGATTTGACTCTCAAAGCGATACAGCGATTAGCAATGACATCCAAGGCGACAAAATCATCATGGATGCCGATAACAACCTAAGCCTAACCGCCACCAATGCCATCAGTGACCATGGCACCTACCTAAAAGCTGGCAATAATGTTGACATCCTAGCGGCACAAAACACCTCAAGCACAACCAGTGAGAGCAGCACTAAGAAATCAGGCGTCTTTAGCTCAGGCGGGTTTGGCTTAACCCTAGGTAAACAAAAAACAGAAAATGACAACACCCAAACTGCCCTGACCCACACCGCAAGCACCATAGGCGCAATAGACGGCAACCTTATCATAGAAGCGGGTAATCACTACCAACAAACCGGCAGTCATCTCATTGCAGGAATGGGCGAGGACAGTGGTAAAGACATCACTGATAAAGACCGAGGCAACACTGTTATCAAAGCCCGTGACATCGACATTGACAACGTCATGGACGTCTATGCTAACCAAAGCGAACAGAGATTCAAACAAAGCGGTCTTACCGTCTCCGTCTCAAACTCCCTAGTTGATAGTGCTCAAAACATCGACAAGCTTATCGATGCCGCAGGCAATACCAGCAGCCCTCGCATGAAAGGCTTGGCTGCCATCAGTGCAGGACTTAAAGCCGAAGCCTTATATGAACAAGGCAGTCAAGCGCTAAATGCCCTAAGCGAAGGCAACCTAAAAGATGTAGGCAACACACGTATACAAGCCACAATAGGTAGTAGCAAATCACAAGCAAACTCACAAAGCTATAATGAGCAAAGCCAAGGCTCAAGTATCACCACCAATAATCTGGCACTTATCGCAACAGGTGGTGGCAAAGACAGCAATATTAACATTAAGGGCAGTGATATTAGCGTTGCGAACAATGCTTTATTTAAAGCCGACAACGACTTTAATATCAATGGAGTTGCCCAAAACGAGCAGACCCGTAGCAACAACAAAAGCTCAAGCTTTGGAGCGGGTGTATATGCCTCTACCAACCCAAGTGGCGAGGGTGCAAGCTTTGGTATCACCGCCAATGCCAGTGGTGCTAAAGGACATGCCAATAGTGACGGCACTACTTATGCCAATAGCCATATTAATGTTGGAGGCACCACTACCTTTGATATCGGTAATGATGTCAATATAACAGGGGGTGTGCTCACTACTGATGAGCTTACTGGACAAGTTGCTGGCGACTTAAACATGGAGAGTCTACAAGATACCTACGTCTATGATAACAAACAAAAGAACGCAGGGTTTAGTGCAGATATAGACCTATCAGGCAATGCCCAAGCAAACAGCCTATCTATTAATGGCGGTAAGACTAACATTGATGCCGATTATGCCGCAGTCACTGAACAAACGGCTATTTATACGCAGAAAGCAGACTTAAATGTTGGGGGTAAAGGTGTCATTAAAGGAGCTGCATACACCACAGCCAGTGCTGAGGATAACAAATCCGTCTTTGCTCAAGGCATAGAGACCTCAGATATCCAAAACCATATCAACTATGATGCTAAAGCGATAGCTGCTGGTATTAGTATTGGTAAAGCCAAAGATACCAATCCTGAAGCCAGTCTAAACGGTATTGGCTATGGCAGTGATGGTGACAGTCAAACCAGAACAACCAAAGCTGGTGTAACAGGCATGGCAGGGCAGTCTGATGTGACCACTGCAAGCAAAGACAGCTTAAATGAGTCACTTAAAAATAGCTTTGATGCTAATAAAGTGGGTAGTAAAGTCCAAGCAGATCTTGAGATTACGAGAGCTTTTGATCAAGAACGTCGCAAGATAAAGGCTGAGCTTAATAAAAAAGAACAAAAACTTCGTGATGAAGCACAAGAAGCATTAGACAATAAAGATTACGGGAAAGCACGTAAGAAAACATTAGCAGCTGATAAAGTACAAAAAGACTCTTTATTGTTTGATGGTATCAGCAGTGCGTTATATGGGCCGAACACAAATGGTGCAACTGGATATGTCGCCAAAGCAGTAAGCCCACAAGTGGCTAATCAAATTGGACAGTATTTTAAAAAGAATGATCTGGACAATGCTGCCAATAATACAAATCTGGCAGGCGAAGGTAGCCCTGAACATCTATTAGCACACGCACTATTAGGTGCAGCGGTCAGTGCTGCCACAGGTAACGATGCCTTAACAGGTGGCATATCTGCAAGCTCAGGAGAGGTCACTGCTACCCTACTGTCTAAGTATATATATCAAGTAGATAAACCAAGTGAGCTAACCGCTGAGCAGAAGGATACGATTAGCAATATCACTACCTTAGCAGGGGTAGCTATTGGCTCTACCACGGGTGAAGTCACCGATGCAGTGAATGCGGGTGAAACTGCTAAGGTGGCGGTTGAGGATAATCATGATTCTGACTTACGTAGAGGCATGAAGAGAAAGACCAATGCTGAGCTTGCTAGAGAAACGTGGGAGATGAATCATGGACCTCTTGGAAAATTTATAAATAGAAATCAAAAATACATTTTGATTGGAACTGACTTTATTCCTATTATTGGAGATATTAAAGGTTTTTCTGAAGCTAAAAACGTTGGAGATTATATATTCGCCTCTGCTGGACTTGTGCCATTGTTAGGTGATGGTGCTAAGGCTGCGTACAAATCAGCAAAAGCTTCAGGTAACCTGAATCAAATGAAGCAAGTATTACAGAACGCTATTAATACATTGCAATCTAAAGGATTAGTGACTCAAACATCTGGTGCTAATCTAATAAATATGGTCAATAAAGGTGAAGATGTTAAGCCTGTCATAAGTGTTCCAGCAGGATCAAAAGGTAATTGGGATAGGTCTATAAATCAATCAACATTTAAACCGAATAGACAGTATAAACTTTCTAACGGGCATACATATATTACAGATAGTAGAGGTCGAGTGAATAAGGTTGAAGGTGAGCTATCATTAAACAAGATGGACAGGAATACCAATCAGCAAAGAAATACAGGTAAAGCTGAGAATGCAACAGGGGATGATGGTGGTCATTTAATTGCAAGCTCATTAGGCGGTGCAGGTGATAGAATAAATATGGTTCCGCAAGCACGCACATTGAATAGAGGTGATTGGAAAAAAATGGAAAATGAAGTAAGGAATGAGTTGAAAGCAGGTAAGTCTGTATCAATAAAGATTGATTTGGATTATGCTAACTCTAGCTCAAGCAGACCAAGTAAATTCATCGTTAATATTAAAGTAGATGGAAAAGCAAAATCACCATATATTTTTGAACAGTAAAGGAGTCTTTGAATGAGTATATCTAATGAAAATGAGGCATACCATATCTTAGCAAAAGCACTTTTAAAGCATGTTGGTAATGACACTTGGGATAAATTAGTCTTAAATACTGAAATTTTCAATAAAATGTCACGGTCTGAAAAAATCATCTATTCTAGTAAAAAAGTTATTGAAGAATATAGGGAATTACCAAGTGAGATTTTAATATCAGAGCATGATGCTGCAATCTATCTCCGAGATCATTTAATAAATCTTACAGGCGATAGAATATGGGGCTTGACCTTTACTCTATATCCTGATGGAAAGTTCGAAATTGACTATGATTATGATAAACCAGAAGATTATGAAGAAACTGATGAGGTTATTACAGGTGAAGAGATTAATCGGACTTTTCTAAAGTAATGAATTGACTTTTCAATGTTTCTATTACTCAAAAGCTACGACATAGAGTATGTTGTAGCTTTTTTTAGAGCTAGATAAACGCAACGACAGCAAACAAAAGAACGCAGGATTTAGTGCAGATATAGATTTATCAGGCAATGCCCAAGCAAACAGCATATCTATTAATGGCGGTAAGACTAACATAAATGCAAATTATGCAGCAGTCACTGAACAAACGGCTATTTATACTCAGAAAGCTGACTTAAATGTCGGCGGTAAAGGTGTCATTAAAGGAGCTGCATACACCACAGCCAGTGCTGACGATAACAAAACCGTCTTTGCTCAAGGCATAGAGACTTCAGATATCCAAAACCATAGCAACTATGATGCTAAAGCCATAGCTGCTGGTATTAGTATTGGTAAAGCCAAAGATACCAATCCTGAAGCCAGTTTAAACGGTATTGGCTATGGTACAGATAGCGACAATCAAACCAGAACAACCAAAGCTGGTGTAACAGGTATGGCAGGGCATTCTGATGTCACTACAGCTACCAAAGAAAGCTTAAATGAGCCACTTGAAAATAGCTTTGATGCGAGTACCGTTAATGAGGAGCTTGGTGCTCAGGTTGAGATTACGAGGGCTTTTGATCAAGAGCGTCGCAAGATAAAGGCTGAGCTTAATAAAGATGAGCAAGAACTTCGTGATGCAGCTAAAGAGCAAGAAGCATTAGGCAATTTCACAGCAAGAAATGAGCTTTTAAAACAAGCTGACAAAGTACAACAAAAAGCCTTACTCTTTGACGGTATCAGCAGTGCGTTATATGGGCCGAACACAAATGGTGCAACAGGTTATGTTGCCAAAGCGGTAAGTCCACAAGTAGCTTATCAAATTGGACAAGTATTTAAAGAAAATGATCTGGACAATGCTGCAAATAATACAAATCTAGCAGGCGAAGGTAGCCCTGAGCATCTGTTAGCACACGCACTATTAGGTGCAGCGGTCAGTGCTGCCACAGGTAACGATGCCTTAACAGGTGGCATATCTGCAAGCTCAGGAGAGGTCACTGCTACCCTACTGTCTAAGTATATATATCAAGTAGATAAACCAAGTGAGCTAACCGCTGAACAAAAGGATACTATTAGCAATATCACTACCTTAGCAGGGGTGGCTATTGGTTCTACCACTGGAGAAATTACTGATGCAGTGAATGCGGGTGAGACGGCTAAGGTGGCGGTTGAGGATAATGGTTTCTTAGAGGTAATTATGCCTGAAACAATGAGTCATGTAGTTAATGATCCAAACAAAGCTAAAGCACTAAAACAACAGGCAGAATTTAGAAAAATTACTACCACAGGTGTAGTTGTTGCAAGCACTCCTCAAATAGGAGGATTGTTATTAACGGCTCCTTCAACAACTCCATCAGTAGGCGGAGCAGCTATAAAAGGAGCTGCAACTGCAGCTGGAATGGAATATGGACGCCAAAAAATGAACTGTTTAGTATGTAAACCTAATTATGGACCAATTGCAGCTCAAGGTGCTATTGGTGCAGCAACTGGTGCTTATGGAGGGGCAATGAATAAAGCTACGAATTCAAAACCTGTAAGTTTTATGAATTTGCCTAAAAACTTAAAAAATACAACGGGTAATGTTATTTTTATAAACCAAACTATGATGAATCAAGCTGGTAGTAAATCAGTTCAAAAAATAACAGATAAGGATAAATAATATATGGTTACAGTCATAATTATGGTCTGTACAGCAGTTATTATAATGTGGAGAGTTAAAGGCCATCCTTATTTAACTGCTAGTATTAAATGTTTTATATTCGTCTTAGGTATATTTTTAAGTAAGATAGTTTCAGATCAAAAACACAACATGACATTAGAGATTTTAAAACAAGATTTGATATTTTGCTTACTGATATTTTTAGTACTAGTACCAATTATGTTGTTTAGTGTTAAGGTCCGGCAGATTATTAGAGAAGACTTAGACAATCCTAAGTAAATAAAAAATACTATTAGAATAGACAAACTATAATCAATTAAGATTCTTAAAACAATGTACCCTAGCGACTATATGATATTTAGTCGCTACAATTTCTATTTTAACTAAGACCCAACATAGTTGGATTATAAAAGTATTTTAATTCTATATCAGGTGGGGTATGAAATTTTATAAAAATATCAGACCATTAAAATGGATAGTAGTAGTTTTAGGTGCATTATTATTGACAAACCCTAAGTTTTATCATGTCACCTAGATAAAAGTGCAATAAACATAAAAACGCGTAACTCATTCATATTAATGGGCTGCGCGTTTCTTTCATGAATGCTATAAGGTTGAGACAATGATAAAAATTATTTAATTATGCAAATTTAACAACTGTAAAACTAGTGATATTGACACTTAGGTATATTCTATATAACATGAATATAATTCATTAAATATATAGAAATATGAAAAATATTAATTTAAAACCAAGTCAAAAACTTATTGATTTGAGCAAAGTTAAGATTCTTATCCACCCTCATGCTGAAGATGCACTCACTCTATGGCAGAGATTTAAATCCAGAAGTACTCAAATAGACTTTTTCAATTTAGACAAATTTTATCGACCACCTATAAGGCTGATAGCGAGAAGTGATAGCACACTGTATTTTGTTAACGATTTTGCTAGGGTCGATAATATATTGAGATCCAGAAGTTCAGATAAGTATCCTTGTTTAGTTACGCCAGAAAGCATTCAAGACATTCAATTGCTGGCATGGTTGGAAGTAGTAAAGTTAGTATCTTCAAAAGATATGAATCACCCACAGTTATTTAAAGCACTCAAACAGAGGGCTCCAAAATCTGTTATCTGTAAATTGATGGATATTGATAATCTGACGGTCGATAACTATTGCAGCTTTGCTGGTATAACCAAGACCAGTTTTGAATACCAACAATCTAAGACGGCAATTGAAGATAGCTTGGTAGGTCTACCAATGAATATGGACTGGCTGGTGAATTAATGATGACAAGTGTTAACAAGGATAAGTTGAGAACAGCGCTAGATAAACTGATACCTGAGGACGCTCCTGCTAGCCTAAAAATACAGAGCTTGGTTATTTATGCTGTGAGCTTAAACCCAAAATTTGCTTTGAATATTGATTTTATTTCTGAATCAGTTGAAATGGTTTTCGCGGTTAATGAGTGCAATAACATAGCAGATCAGATCGTTAAAGCTAAAAAGATTGAAGAGTGGGCCGTTTCATATATGCTCATACTGTTTTATAAAAAATATGGCGCAGTAGATAGTAAAAGCCGTGCTTGGCAATTTATGAGTGCTTACCTGCAAATTATTTTAAGGATCACACTGCGAGAGGATAAGCACTAGATCGCCTTTTCCAGCTAGATACTTATGTCCATAAGCAAACATTTGATAAATATCACTTTGGCTTATATCGAAGTTATTCTGACTATTTGATGAGTTTATAATCTTCCACTTGGTATCCATCACATAACGTGGCTTGCCCAAATGGTTAATTAATAGGTCAGGCTTTAGCATAAAGCGGTTTTTATGGCTGTCAGAAATATCATCCTTTGCCTCAATCAGATAACGACTAGCCGCCTGAGTTTTTAGTTGTAGAGGTGGTGCTATTCGTTTGTTTAAACATGCGGCCACATGCTCCTCAAATATACGCTCCATAGGAAATAGTAAAGAAATACCTTGGTGTTTGCCTTTTTGAAAGTTTGGATTCATCTTTTCTAAAATTAGTGCGCACCAAGGTTTAATTACTTGATAGTTTTGAAGGGTTTTATTAGTTCCCCACTTAGGCATAAGACTTAGTGGGCGGGCAAGTGGAGTAATAGGCTCTAGAATATGAGATAGCTCATTAGCCAGTCGCCAATTAACATGGCTACGACAATTGGCTTGTATGTAGTCTAAGGCCGACTTAATAAGACGGTTCTCAAGGCGGTTCGGCTGATAAATATCGTGACTGATATGAAATAAATGGTCCCGTCCAGCAGGTTGACGCAGCTGTACGGCCATATTCAATTGTCCTCGAATATATCGACTTTCTTCTTCTATGCGTAAATAGTCAAACCTTAAGCCTGAAGCAACAAGCTTATTTAAATGATTTAGGAATTGGTTGAATATCCACTCATGTATAGGTAAATCCATTCGATTAAGCGTTGCTGAGTGTGCTTCTTTATAAGGTAAATGCAGTGCTGAATAAAGCATCTTACATAATATCGCGCGGCTTTTTTTAGTATCCTGTTTGGTAAAAATGCTAGTTTTAGGAAGTACTTCGATCCCCTCGCCAGTAGGACTTTGTAAATAGCCTACATATGAATGTAGCTTGAGACAATCAGGCTTCTCAAAAGTTATAAAGCGTCCGGATCCTGGCTGTTCACTTAGACTTGCCAGCCAACTAAAGGTGTCACTACTAATGATTCCTAAGTCTAAACTCGAAGTGGCTGAAGTATCTGTAGTAAGCCGCGCATACTCTCTAACTTGAATGATATTAATCATTAGTCAGCCTGAGTATGAGTATCAACGAATACAATGCCAGTATAGGCTTCAGGTAGACTAAAGGCATTTTTATTTATACGATAACGTCTATCCATAACCTGAGCTGTCACACTACTATGAAAGAGCTCTGCGACATTGGGTTGTAAGTTTCCTACCTTAATAAATCTATGTTCAGGTTTTTTAGCAGGATCATTTAAGACCCACCCAATACGCTCCCAGTCAGAGAAAAAGTATTCTTGCAGTAGCGGAATAATGCGATTTTCAAATATATTGGCCAGTTCTATCTCAAGAGCATCATCTGAGTCTAGGTCTTTTAGGGACCAAAAGTAAGCATGACCTATGGTGTGCTCACGGTTTAGCAAGACTTCAATACGTTGGTTCATTATTGTCAGCAAGTCGGAAACATTAATACCAAATATCTCAATATCTGCTAGAAGATTAGGATTTGGCAAAAGCTCAATAAATTCAAAGCGTCGACGCAAAGCAAAGTCGATCTGGGCTAAAGACTTATCAGCCGTATTCATTGTGCCTAGTACATAGAGATTAGAGGGAACTGAAAACTTGTCTTTAGAATAGGGAAGTGTCACCTCACGTGCATCACTACCGCCTTTGCGTTTGTCAGGCTCTAAAAGCGTAATTAGCTCGCCAAAGATACGTGAAACATTACCTCGGTTGATTTCATCAATGATGAGTAGGTGGGGTTTCTCTAAGCTGTCTGTATTTGATTCTACGGTTAGTAGCTCTTTTAATTTATCTCTATTAATGGTGCCATCTTTAAGGTTGTATAGAGACATTTGAGATAAGGATTTCTCAAACAGCTTTTCTTTTGGAAGACTGTTATCATAAATTCGTAACCACTTAACCGGTCTCGACTGTTGATAACCGGTGCTGACTTGGTTTTCCAAGAACTTATAGTCGCCTGTCACCTCAGCGATGGCACGGAACTTATGGTTACCATCTGATATAATGATTAAGTCACCTTCTTTTATAATGTTTTTGAAGGTATTAACCGCGGTGATAAGGTAGTTATAGGGGTCGTCTGCTAAGGAGATATTACGGGCTTTTTCAACCTTAGATATAATTTCTTTTCGAATATCACAGCCTGTGAAATCTATATCATCGCCCCAACCCAGTAGAACGTAATTGTTTTTAAGACAGTCGTTATATACTTCTTCACCCTCGTACTCTAAGGTGTTGCCTAGAGATAGTTTCCATATATTCTTACCCTCAATATCTACAGATTGAGTTGAACCAGTTTGTTCTTTAGCATTCGGACTAGCTAAGCTGCATAATTTTTTAAATATTCCTGGAGTTACTTCATAACTAATGTTTGATTGGTCATCTGTTTCTTTAGTTACAGTAGGTCTAATACCTTCGACGAAGTCTTCATAGGCAAAGCTTTGATGAAATGTGGTGAACGCAATTCGCTCTTTACTGATCAGGTCATCATATTTTTGTTTGATTAATTTACGTTTTTGGTATTCTGGCAAGTCATCTAAAAGCAGTTTCGCATACCATTCTGGTTCTACACATTCTACGGCAAGTTCAGTAGTTGTGTAGGTTTTACCGGTACCAGGTGGGCCATATAGGATGCGGTTTAGGGGAATGGGCGCAAGTTTCTTCTCTTCATATTGAAGATCGTAGTCAGTAGTCACGGATGCAACCATACTGACTTCCTTATCTGTTTGATTTTCTAGCCAGGTTTCATATGAGATTTGATAGAAAGGCTTTCCACTAGTAGCTCGGACCTGCTCCAAGGTTTTTTGATAGGCTCCCCAATTATCAGGCATTTGAATTTTATTGGCTGTAAGCCATGGTTTAGTTTGACTGTCAATTGGTAGGTAACTCTCTGGTTTTACATAAAAAAGACTTTGTGTAAGCTTTGTGAATCCAGTACCTGGTATATCTAGAGTTGAGTCAAATAAATTGGCATCAACATCACCGTCCATTATTTGTTTAAATAGCTTCCATAGTGAAGGGATAGAATGTTCACTTCTTCGATACTTAAAAGGAAAGAACCATAGACCCATAGCCTGGGCAGTTGGAACACCATCGAAATCTTCAGGAATAGGAGCGTCAATATGATACATTTCTATTAAGTTTTTGAAGTAATGTCTACGTCTTACTATCCCAAACTTCATAAATGCTGATAGGAAAGTAAATGGGTCTATTTCAGTTAGCTTAATTCGTTTACCTTCAATAGCTTCATCTTCAAAGCCTTTATCTATGCCAATATTGGCTAGAATATCAACTAATTGCTCTTGTTTATCCTCAAAGTCAACCAACCATTCTGAAATGGCCTTAAATGCTGGTATCCATGTGTATTTAGCTTGATTGTTATTCAAAGTAATTTCCATATCATCAATATTTGATTCAACAAAGTTTAGCTCTTCCATCGCTTCTACAAGCTCATCTCGTAGGGTCCATACAAATAGGTTTTGCTCATTATATTTACCTACCATAACTATACGCCAGTAGATAGAGTTGCCATCCTTGTCTTGAATTTTAAATCTATTAAGATGCATTTGGACATGTTTTGCAAATTGAGAAATGCTGGCATTAAAGAAGTTGTGATGTTTATTGTACTTTTCACTCAAGTTTTTGCAGGTTGACTCATGTCCATCCTCTAAATAAAAAGCAATTAATGAGTCAGTATAATTGCGCCTCATAAGCTCGTTATTAGATAAAATCTGCTTCCATTCCTCTTTTGTTACGAGGGCTGGCGTGTGATAGTCATTTTCTGTGGTTTTTATAACTTGCATGTTAAGTGCTCGAAAATATGATGAACTGATTATTCGGTTTTGTATAAATAAACAAGATAGTAATGTATGACAGGTTCAGCTAATAGTGTAGCCTAAAGCTTTATATTGGCAATAATATATGTCGCTTTTTATGTTCATATGGTACTTGGCATTATCTGTTGAAATTAATTTAGTATTCTTTTAGGATATCTTTCAATTGTATCTGTCTGGCATCGATGGTGCCTAAAAATTAAAAGAGATTAATATGAAAAGATTTGGTTTGATTTTGGCAAGCACTCTGGTTATTCCCTTATTAGTGACTAATGCAAATGCAAAAGTAAAGAAATATGGCGTCACTGTAGATAATTGTGGTTTTGATTATGATGATGAAGATTTCTGCACTGATAAGCGACTAAAAACCTATGCTCAAGTTTTAAAGACACGTAAGCCTAATTTTGATAAAGATAAAATACTTTATATTTTTCAATCAAGCGATCCAGATACGGGGTATAGGATAGTGTTGATGGACACCAAAACTAAAATGGTTTCTCCAATGATGCATAGCTTTTTAAAAGCTAGCGATAGTAGAGGTAATTTGGTAAAAGTTAATAGTAAAGGTGATAATCTCGAGTTTGATTTTAATGTGAATTCAAACAAATTTTGTTTTAAAGGGAATATAAGTGCCTATAGAGATGCGTATGATTATGAAAGTGGACCATTTTGTTATAGATACGATCCTAAATTTAAGGAATTAAGTAGGGATTTTTAAGCCATTCATATGCTCATAAATCATTCTTAGTTTACGCTTGTATTAAATGGCAAATAAAACATTGATAACTAGCAACTTATAGTTTAAAAATAGTTTTGTGAAGATTTCACGCTCATAGCTCTTATACTAATATATGGTATAGGGGCTTTTTTATAACTAAATATACATCCATGAACTTAAATGCGACACTATCTGTCGTATTATCAATACGCTTCATAGGGGCAAAATAACGATATAGACCTAAACTAGGCTCATTAATAATATGCAGTTCGTTAGGAAGAGGCGCTAGTGAAATTAGGTATATTGATAGCACGTCGCTCAGGGAAGGTGAAAAGAATATCATTCATGATCCACAGTCCACCAAACGCTGCATCTTATGTAGTTTAAAGAGATAATGGATATAAATTAGATACTGCATTGGCATACGTCATTGATAAGAATATCACCGCGGGAGTAAGCAAGGTTGAGATCATCTTTGAGGCTGACCTAGCTGTGAAAGTTTCAATTGTAGACAATGGTAATGGAATGAGTAGGGAGGAACTCATTAAAGCCATGATAATTAGAACAAAAAGCCCTCTTGAGTAGTCAGTGCGGTAGTGTTCAAAATTCTGTGTCATTCCCCTAAACTATGTAAAAAATAAGGAATGACACCATGCAAAACTTTGACTTTAACGAAGCCTTAAAAGGCATTCAAGCAGGTAAACCTATCACAGGCAGTGACGGGGTACTAGCTCCACTCATCAAACAGCTCACCGAAGCTGCCTTAAATGCCGAAATACAAAGCCACCTTGAACAAAGTTCTACAAGCAACCGTCGTAACGGTTACAGCAAAAAGACCGTCAAATCAGCGGCAGGCAGCTTCGAGCTTGAAACGCCACGAGATCGTAACGGTGAATATGAGCCTGTGTTGGTCAAGAAACATCAAACTAAACTCACCGCTGAGATCGACAGCCGCATCCTATCGCTATTTTCTCATGGCATGAGTTACCGTGACATACGCCACCACATTGCTGAGATCTACCAACTTGAGGTCTCAGAGGCCACCATCAGTAGCATCACTGATGAGCTGATACCGCAGCTTAAAGCATGGCAATCTCGTCCACTCGACAGCGTTTATCCGTTTGTCTGGCTTGATGCGATTCACTACAAGGTCAAAGACGAAGGACGCTATGTCAGCAAAGCCATTTACACGCTATTGGCACTTAATACCGAAGGCAAAAAAGAACTCATTGGTCTGTACTGCTCTGAAAGCGAAGGGGCAAACTACTGGCTATCTGTGCTCACAGATTTACACAATCGTGGCGTACAAGATATTCTCATCGCTTGTGTGGATGGCCTAAAGGGTTTTCCTGAAGCCATCAATGCCATTTTCCCCAATACAGAAGTACAGCTGTGTGTGATTCACCAAATCCGTAATAGTATCCGTTATGTAGCTAGTCGTGATCAAAAAGCCTTTATGCGCGATTTAAAGCCTGTTTATAAGGCAGTTAATAAGGAGTCAGCTGAACTGGCTCTTGATGATTTAGAGGCTGTTTGGGGCGATCAGTATCCGGCGGTGATTAAGTCTTGGCGGGACAAGTGGCATTTGCTATCTGCCTATTTTAAATATCCTGAAGCAGTCAGAAAGCCTATTTATACCACCAATGAGGTGGAAGCGGTACATCGTCAGTTTCGTAAACTCACTAAAACCAAAGGCGCTTTCCCGAATGAAACCAGCTTGCTCAAATTGTTGTATGTTGGTATGTTAAATGCCAGTGCCAAGTGGACGATGCCGATTAGTAATTGGGGACAGACAATGATGCAGCTGTCTATCTATTTCCCTGGTCGATTAGATTCGGTGATGCGTCTTTAATTTAGTTGACACAGAGTTTTGAACGTCCTCTGGCTATCCAAATTAATAAAAAGAACCTGCCAAAGGCAGGTTCTTTCATTAGTAAGTAACAGATAGATGTTATAAGCTGATGTTTATTTAATTACCTCTTAAGTAGTCTCTTCTTTTTTTAATTGCAATCTCCATAGCTTCTTCAGATTCATAGCCACCGTCAATGACTAACTGTTCCCTTATTTTTTCATGTTCTTCTAATACTTTGTTATGCCTTATTTCATCGCGTTCGAGCATAGCCTCAGTTGATTTATCAATGTCCTTAGCGGCCTGATCTAGCACCGTAGCGGTCTTAGTAAAAAAGCTATCTATTGATTTGAGTATTTTCATTTTTATTTCTCTTTTTCTCTGCACACGACAAAAAAATTATCCCCACCCAATTTTCATAGGTTTAGGGGTTAAAAAGCTAACTAACTGTCGAAGTACAGTCTTATCATTGTTAAAAAACACCAAGCGCAGGCCCTCAATCAACACATCCAGGCCAAGCACAAACAAACTGGCTTGAGGTCGAGCGTTTGACTTCAACTTGCGTTTTAACGGCTTATCTTTGTCTTTATAAATACCGACATGATAAGCCCAACAAAATGCTAAGGCGTTCACTGCGACTAATTTACTGACCCGATCAAGATGGGTTAAGTGGGTATCTTCAAGATTAAAGCCACGCCCCTTTAAACAAGCAAATAAAGTCTCAATCTCCCAACGCTTAGCATAGCTTGTCATCGCATCCACTGTTTCTAGTTGATTGGTTGCGACAATCACTAAACCATAGTCTTTATCACGCTTGGCAAATACTCGAACCAAACAACCATCGACAGTCAGTATTCGCCCATGTCGATATGTTTCTTGATGGCTAACATGGCGCAATAACTCTTTAATCTGTACCAACTTGCCATGATGATTCTTAACTTTACTGTTCTTCTTAATCCGTATGGCAAAGGGTATGTGATTATTGGTGAGCCAGTTAAACCATTTTTCGCCAACAAACTCTCTGTCCGCTACTATCATCTCAAGGTTATCTTTGCCAAATTGTTTGATAAACCGCTCAATAAGTTCACAGCGTTCAAGATGGTTTGTATTACCTCGCTTATCTAGCATTTGCCAGTATAAGGGGATGGCTATCCCTTTATATACCACCCCTAGCATAAAGATGTTGAGGTTACTTTTACCCCATTTCCAGTTGGTGCGGTCAATGGTTAAGGTGACTTTGCCTAGCCCAAATAGTCGATATATCATTAAAGCTAATTGATCGTAGTCTATCCTCGCTTCGGCAAAAAATCGCTGTAGTCTGCGATAGTGGCTGTCGGTCTTGCCACCCTTAGGGAGGTGTCTTGCTATTTTTTTTAAGATTACTGCTTTGAGCAGTAATCAGGGCTATTATCATTAGGCTCAAACATGTGATTCTTGCCTTGTTCATACTCAGGTTTTGGGTTAAAGTTTCACTAAGTCTGTTAAAGTTTGGCATGGTCTGATTCGTCTTAAAAATCACTATTATGCCTTTGCTTTAACAGACTTTTTTGTTTTTTTTGTCGTGTGCAGAGTCTCTTTTTAAATAGTTATTTGAGTCAATCTACAAGTTTTTTAATACGGAATCAGCATAGCAGCTTTTACGAAATGGAATACCAGTATTTAACGTGTATAAAGATGTTTGTTTATCTTCCTGATAAGCAATAAAAAAACCTGCCGGCTGGCAGGTTTTTCGTTATACATTTAGACTGAATTAATTTAAGCAAGCGCTTGATCAACTAAGGCATCGGTCAAATTCACTTGAGTCTGCTGCGATTGCTGTAATTGCTCTTTAAGCTGTTCGCAAATCGCCATTAGTTCATCGACTTTTGCGACAATACGCTTTTGTTCGGCTAATGGGGGAATTATTATAGGAATCTCTTTAAGCTTAGAAGCTTTAATCCCTGTTGCAGTCATACCTGTTGCATTTTCTTTTAATTGTGATTGAAAAGGTGTGGCTAAAAGTTGAATTAGCATAAAGTCATTAATTTGTATTTCATGCCATTGAAAGCAAATTGCTCTTTGAGCTAACGCAAACTTCTCATCAAGATCAATGTTAGCAGCATTGCCTAAAGGAGCTTCTGGTGTGAATAAAGTATCACCTTTGCGAGGGAAGCCTCTAGTCATCCAGTTGATATATTCTTGCTCAGAAACAAACTCTTCTGGATTTAAATCAATATATCCATATCTGATATTTTTAGCAGTAATCAGTCTTATACCTTGATCAATTTTTTGCGGAGTTTTACCTCGATAATCAATAAATTTTGCCAAATTACCCAAACGAATCCATGCCCATCCCAGAGGTTGAGTAATGTATTTCTCATCTTCTTCAATATCAATCTTAGCTTTTGTTCTTAATGACTCTTCTTTGATTAATCTATTTTTCTCTGTCTCAACCTGCTTTAGCAACACCGAAGCAGGCTCATCATCAGGATTTTGCGGTACCAGTTTACCCATTACTGCTAGCTGTAAGATGGTTTGTTTAAGCGCTTCGATACTTTGTTCAGTGGTAAAGATAATATCGAAGTTATCCGCCAGTCTTGCCCAGTTTTGTTTAAGTGAGCTATGCTGAAGAAACCGTAGAGATAAACTTGGTAAACTAAGCACAATAACAGGAGTTTACCATGACTAAGAAAATTAGAACTTACAGCACAGAATTTAAAGCAGAAGCCGTCAAGAAGATAGCAGACAATAACGGCAATATCTCAGCGACTGCAAAGCAGCTTGGCATAGCGATGCAAACCTTATCCAACTGGCATAATAAAGCCAATCAAGGCAAACTCAAAGGCACTAAGCAATACGATCCAGAGCTCGTTTCAGCCCTTGAAGAAATTAAGCGTTTAAAGCGAGAGTTGAAGATTGCACAAGAAGAGCGTGAAATATTAAAAAAGGCCACGGCGTACTTTGCAAGGAACGGTCAGTAAGGTACGCCTTTATTGACCATTACAAGACTCAATTCAGTATCACAGCCATGTGCAAAACATTTGATACCAAACTATCAAGCTACTATGACTGGATCAAGCGTAATATCAGTGCTCAGCAAATACATCGTAATCACTGTGAACTGCTTGTAAAGGCTGCACACAGTGAAACCAAAGAGCGATATGGCTATGAGCGTCTGCATGCTTATTTAAACCAACAAGGGCATGAAGTTAGCAGGTATATGGTACGTAGTATCAAGGAAGAACATGACATAAAATGTAGACGTCATAAGCGCTTTAAAGTGACAACGGACTCAGACCATAACAAGCTAGTTTATCCAAACGTGCTGGATCAAAAGTTTGAAGCCAGTCGACCTAATCAATCTTGGGTCAGTGATATTACTTATATCTGGACAAACGAGGGCTGGCTGTACTTGGCTGGTGTTAAAGACTTGTATACCAAAGAACTGGTCGGCTATGCCATCAACAAACGTATGACTGCGGATCTAGTATGCCGTGCACTCAATATGGCCATTAAGAACAAACGACCCAGCAAAGGGCTAATAGTTCACTCTGATAGAGGTAGCCAGTACTGCAGCCATGCCTATCACAAGATCATCAAGCAGCAGCAATTTACAGGCTCAATGAGTGGCAAAGGTAATTGCTATGACAACGCTCCAATAGAGAGCTTCTGGGGCGTATTAAAGAATGAGCTGGTATATCACCAAGACTACAAAACAAGATTTGCAGCGATCAGCGATATCATTGGCTATATTGAGCTGTATTACAACCAAACGAGGATTCAAAAGAGTTTAGGCTATAAATCGCCAAGACAGGTGTGGTTTAATTATTATCGTCAAGCTGCGTAGTTAAAATCTCCCAAGTTTAATTGTACGGATTTGACAGCAGGGGTCAGTAGGGTTATGGGGTTTTGGGTTGGTACTTAGAAAGTCCTTCAGCTCTCTGCCTTTTAAACTGGCTTTATCTGCTTCCCACTGATTGAGTCGTTCAAGGTAGGTGTTATAGTGCTTATGCTCATTCGCCTTGATCTGATAATGACTTAAGTTCATTGCGAAACTTTTACCACTACCACTTTCACCTTCTGTAATAAGATATAAACTTGCTGGCATATGGGTATGACCTATTGGAGCATCAATGAAGCGTTGGCCCATGTGTGCCAATGCACCCAATATGCATTGTCCTGCCATTGCTGGTGTAACCTGTGCATGGTAAGAAATTTTTTCTATAACCCTTCTAAGCAATCCTTGCCAAGCTTCAATCGGGTAAGGTGTAGGCTCACTTGGATTATTGGCCAGAGATTCAGGATCATCCCAACCTTCGTCCTGCATGTCAATTACAGTAGCCTCGGCCATAACCTCATCTAAGAGCTTGCCTGCCTGAAGTTCTATCAACATATCAAAAGTGGTGAGAATGGCTTTCACATTTTCGCCAGCCAGCTTATCTAGCTTATGTCTTTTATCAACTGTGACGTTAAGATAAACGGTCTGTACCTCAGCAAAATGTTTAACCATTGGCTCAAATTGCCATGTAATTAAATTAACTAATATGGTGGCTGGTTGCATGCTAATAACATTTAGCTGGTGATATAGATTGATACCATCTTCTAAAGTATCAACTGCCCATAACTGTCTATCTTGGCTTATGTCACCGATGACAAAAGCACAAGGCTGGCTTACGTCTGTAATAAGTGGCTTGCTATCTCTGTTAGGGTTAAAGCAAGCAAGACTGGCTGGCTGCTCCTGGTTATCTATCAATACTAACCCTATCATATCTTTAGTCGGCATTATTTCGCCTATATTACGACCGTTAGTTATGCTAATATTGTCATGCAGATAAAGTAGTTTGCTATTAAGCCCTATTGGTTGATCCAAAAAGTATTCTAGGTCATAAAGTTGGTTTAATACTGCATCATCTGCCAGCGATTCGCCTGTCGCTGGTTGGTAGTCTGATAGCTTTGCAATTAAGCCCTTACTGTCGCTAGTAGGGGCTTTTTCACGTGTGCAAGATTTATTCATTTCAATAGTCATTTAATGTTCCTTACCAACCAGCTCAACTGGTTGGCGCTTATTCACTATGTCGTTTGATTAGCTTGGAAAACTCTTAATGAGTTTTACCTACTATGTCTTTCTTACAAATTAGGGTTATAGTCAAAAAGAATGACATGTCTAATACTGACTTGTTTTTCAAGATTTAATGCATTGATAAATTCCACTATTGTTTCAGCTTGCCAATAACGCATAATACTATCGGCGTGCTCAGCTATTAATGGCTCGTCATCTATGTAAATCATGTACCAATCATCTTGATTGATTGCTGTTATTCGCTCTTCTTTAGTTTTCTGAAAATGATCAATAATCATATCCATCTGTCTAGCAGTTTGGTTGTGGCTTATATGTATCATGTTAAGCCCTCTCTAAATCATCATTTGAGACGGTGCTAGGCTTTTGATTCTCAAGCCACTCCAATACATCAGAGTTACGCCAAGCCACCATAGTTGGAGATAGTTTAATGCTGGCAGGAAATAGGCCATTATTGCTCCATTCATGTAAGGTAGTACGACCAAACGGTAGGAAAGGTAGAATGTCTTTAGCTCTGCTCATTCCTTGCGGTGGTAAGTATTTTGCATATTGGCTTGGTGCTGCGTGCTTAATATCTTTAGTAGCGTTTTGATTGAAGTTAATTACTTCAGTATTGATAGAACTAGTCATATCACTTACTCCATAAAATCAGGTTGATTTGAACCGTAACGGCTTTGAATTAAGTGCTACGGTATGGAGTGAATGATAATTAGGGTGCATAAAATAGAAAATCCCCAATACCTAGTGGTAATGGGGATTTACGGGGGAAATAGCGTATCGGGTAATTATTTTTTCATGATTAGGGTAATTTCCTTGGGAGAGTTTTTATTTGGTCTACCTTTCTTTTTCGCATAATCTGGAGCAACACTAGACAACCATGTCTTAATTGTTTCATCTTCACGATGCTTACTCGGATCAATATCGTATAAGATTTTTTTGATTTGTTGCACCATATCCCCAGTTCTTATTTTTTTATCTTTATCCATCGACCATATGTATTTAGCAATAGCTTGACCAGTGCGAATAAACTTATCTCTCTCGAAATTAAAGTTATCTAAGGCTGTTAGCTGTTGATCGGGTAGAGTATGTTGAACGTTGTGAGAATTAGAACTATAGTTGCTCTTTTCAAAATGTAGGAGGTTCTCATCTACTAATGGTGAGAAGGCGAGCAAATCAGATATTTTGAAAAAAGCATGCATGTATTTGTAATTTCCCATACTAGAAATCAATGTTATTTGCATTTGCTCATCTAAAGCCTTTAAACTTTCAGGTCCATAGTAAATCCATTCCTGGTGAGTAATAAATAATGCTTTTTGGATGTCCTCGAGATATTCCTTAATCAGTTCAGGAGAATCTTCGGGAATAACCTTTAAATCCATATCTATATAGTAGAATCCTATATTATATATTTCATAGTGGAGTAAGTATGTCACCACTTCAAACAAAGGCTCTTTGTTAAGAGCAGACAAATGTATCATTAAACTATTGAAGTCTATAAAGTCATTTAACTTATTAGT
Source organism: Psychrobacter raelei (assembly GCF_022631235.3). NCBI lineage: Bacteria > Pseudomonadati > Pseudomonadota > Gammaproteobacteria > Moraxellales > Moraxellaceae > Psychrobacter > Psychrobacter raelei. Next base: position 1,673,573 of record NZ_CP093310.2, on the reverse strand, counting down.
AAGCTTACTAATTAAAGCCATTAACCACCTTTACTACACCTTTAAACTTAAAAGGGTGCAAGGCGGTGACTGCTTAAAGGTGTCAAGGGCAGTCGTTCGGGTAATTACTCCTAGCCTTGCAATGGGGTTTAGTTAGTTGTATTTTTAGCCGTTCTGTACTTTTTGAGCTTTTGGCATAATGATTAAGTTGTCAGTCTTGCCAGCAAAAGCATCATCAACATAGTTGGCCCACTCATGCATCATTTGAGTGCGGTAGGGCAGGTGTTGAGCACCATTGTATGCCTTACTAATCTTATTCTCTTGCTCATGTGCAAGCTGTAACTCAATAGCCTCATGCATATAGCCTTGCTCATGTAAGGTAGTACTGGCTAAACCTCTAAAGCCATGTCCAGTCATTTTGTACTTATAGCCCATCTGATATAAGGCATTGATAAAAGCGTTTTGGCTGTATGGCTTGCGAGTTGATGGATTAAAAAACACGTACTTATCAGAAAAGCCTAGTTGTTTGATTTGATGCAATATCTGCATTACTTGAGGTGCAAGCGGTACTATATGAGGCCTATCCATCTTCATCTTTTCGGCTGGAATACGCCATACCTTGTCAGTGTAGTCAATTTCTGACCACTCCATAAAACGAATCTCGTTAGTCCTTACGAATGTATAGCATAGAAACCATAAGCCTAGCTTGACAGTCATATGCCCTGTATAACTATCAATATCTGTCAAAAGCTGTGGCAGTTCTTTTGACGTAATACGACTGTGATTTTTTGTTTTGTGGGGCTTAATAGTAGCTGATAGATCAGAGGCTGGGTTGTAGGTAGCTAAACCATTCCTGATAGCATGTTTAAAGATTTGGCCTACTTCTGCCATTATTCGTCTTGCCATTTCATTCGCACCTCTAGCCTCAATTGCTTTACCAATAGCGATAATGTCAGGGGGAGTGATATCATCAATTATTTTATTACCAATAGCAGGTTTAACATCACGCATATAAGCAGAATAGTTACGGCTATAAGTGCTAGGTGCTAGATATGTTTTACGCTCTGCATACCATGCCTGTGCTATCGTATCGAATAACCTTGAACCATCTTGGCTGGCTTGTTGCTCTTTCTTTTTTTCTTTGGGGTTTATTCCATCAGCAACCAATTGTTTTATTTCTAGATTACGCTTTCTAGCCTCTTGTAATGAAAATGCAGGATACTTATTCAATGTGAGTGTCTGTTGTTTACCTTGCCAGCGATAAGCACTCACCCAAACTTTATTACCTGTATGTCTTACCCAAAGTTGAAGGCCATCGCCATCGCTATATTTATCAGGTCTGTTAGGTGTGCATTTATCGCTTGGGGTTAGTTTATTTATAAATGTATGAGTTAGTGCCATTGTTGGTATATTCCTGTTCTGTTAATCTTTATACCAACAAATATACCAACATTCTATATTGTTCACCATACCCCTATGTATTCACTAAACCCATCAAACGCCCATAAAAAAAGGCTTACCGAATATGACGGTAAGCCTTGAATCAAAATATGGTGGGCCCAGTAGGACTTGAACCTACGACCAAAGGATTATGAGTCCTCTGCTCTAACCAACTGAGCTATGAGCCCTAATAACAAGCCGTTTAATCAGCTTTATTAGACGCATTATATTACCTGAAAATTATAAATTTGCAAGGGTAAGACGCTAATTTTGGGTGACTTTTTTATAAAATCTGAGCAATAGCATTTATTCGAGCGGCACTCAATGCCGTACCAATAGCGCTGCCTTGTAAATCTGGGTCGATATCCGCCATGCTGATCTGAGTATAAGCCTTAATAAAATCAGTCATCTCAAGCTGCTGCCACGCCATTTCAATAACCTTGTGTAATTGTATTAGCTCATGGAGATCAGAGGGGTCTTTATCGGCTTTAGTGAGCACGATGAGCTTGGTCAACGAATTGGCATCAGAGTCGCTGTGTTGCCCTAGGTATGGATATGCTGCTAAATACCCTGAGCAATTGGCATAAGATGCAGCAAACTGAGTGGTTTTTTTTGGTACCTTCAAGTTATGGCTCACCTGTTTAAGCTTGCTTGCCCAGGCGCTGAATAAGGCCTCATCGATTTGATGCGGATGATGATTTGAGTGATGGCGTGGATTAAGCACCTCTATCACCTCTTGTGCGAAGCTTAACATGATTATCGCCCAGCGCTGCTGCAAGCTTAAGTTCAGTTGGCCTGCTAATTGTAGGGCTTGAAACACCAATGCTTTTATCTTGTCATCGCCTAACGCATTGGCAATACTGGGAAAAATATGGGGTAGGGCGCCCATATACTGCAAACAATCTAGGTAAGCATATGGACAGTCTTGCATCAAAGCGCGACTGGTCTCTTGCCAGACACGCTCAGCAGTCAGGCATGCAAGTTCATCACTGTCATTGATGGTGGCGATTAACGCTAAGGTATCTGGTGCAATGCTGAAGTTATGATCAGCTTTTGGATCATAAAATCGTCCATAAAACCTAGCTATCCTTAGTACCCGCAGCGGGTCTTCACTAAAAGCTTCAGACACGTGCCTTAGTGTTTTAGTTTTAATGTCCTCACGGCCACCATAAGGATCAATGACTTCACCTGTGAGAATGGTGTCGTCCATCAGGCTTTTGACTTCTATGGCCATGGCATTAATGGTCAAATCGCGGCGTAAAAGATCTTGTTCTATGGTCACCTCGGGTGAGGCATACACCTCAAAGCCTTTATACCCTTTGCCAGATTTACGCTCAGTACGTGCTAAGGCATACTCTTCTTTGGTTTTAGGGTGCAAAAATACCGGAAAATCTGCGCCTACCTGGATAAAGCCGGCCTCAATCATTTGCTCGGGTGTGGCACCTACCACAACGAAGTCTTTATCGGTATAAGGTCTGTTGAGTAGCTCGTCTCTGACTGCACCACCCACAATATAAACTTGCATAGTCATCCTTATGTTTTAATTTTATTATTAAGAGCGTATAAATTAAAGTATCAGTATCAATAATGTTTTTGATATAATCAACCGCTTTATTCTCAAGGCTCCAAGAGACTAAGCGATTAAAATCTATAAGGAGTATAACGCATTATTTGGGATGCTATTCATCCTATAGATGATACTTAAGCGATAGTGGAGTTGATGTAAATGATGATCTCAAATGCTAACCAGCTAGATAAAGCCCTTGAAAATGTTAAAGATGGTGAGCTTATTAGGCTGGTTTATGTGAGCATAATTAGTAAGGAAAGCAGCTCAGACCCGCAGTTGTTCGAACACATCAGAGTACATGCTGAAGATTATAATCTTAAAAACTCTATTAAAGGGGTGCTCTGTAATGATCATCGTCATTTTTTACAGTGTTTAGAGGGTCAAAAAAAGGTACTTGTACCACTTATGGCTCGAATATTTGTCGACAAGCGTCATAAAAAGGTGCAAGTTATTTTGTTAAAGCACATTAATAAATACAGCTTCCACAAGTGGCAGATGAGCAGTTTAAGCTTTGATAAAACAGCATGGACGGCTGATTCGATGCAAGCACATACTCCTGAGTTAAATCAGTTTTTACCCTTCAAGCCGTTAACCTGGTCGCCTTGGTTCGTTGAGCATTTTATTTGTGTGATGCAAAAACTTGAAGCCAATACCGTTAATGACCCACAGTATCAAGAAGTTTATAACATCATCAGAGATCCTAAAAATGATGTGGTCAGCATTATGGACTCAGGATTATTGCATTGGCTACTGTTTGGGCTCGTGGTTATTACGTTGGGCGTACTGCTAAAATACGGCTCAATTTTTTAATCTAGGTTTATCAATAAAAAAGCCAGCGATTGCTGGCTTTTTTATTGACTTAAGGCTTATAAGCTAAGATTAGTTTTTTGCGTTGGCTTCGATATCTTGAGCTTCTGTAACCGCTAGGGCAGTCATGTTGACAATACGACGAGCAGTAGCAGAAGGCGTTAAGATATGTACAGGCTTGCTGGCACCTAATAGGATTGGACCAATGGTGGCACTACCTGTAGCTGTCTTTAACAAATTAAAGGCAATATTAGCGGCATCAAGGGTTGGCATAATCAACAAGTTAGCTGGGCCTTTTAACACACTGTGTGGGAAGTCTTGATTACGGATACGGTCATCTAGTGCTGAATCACCATGCATTTCGCCATCAAACTCAAAGTCCACATTCATTTCATTTAGCAGCTCATACACTTTGCGCATTTTAATGGCGCTATCACGGTTAGAGGTACCGAAGTTTGAGTGTGAAAGCAGAGCAACACGTGGAGTAATGCCAAAGCGGCGCATTTGATCTACAGCCAGTACTGTCATTTCTGCCAACTGCTCAGCGGTTGGGTCTTCATGAATATAGGTATCGGCAATAAACAGGTTGCGGTTTTGCATCAATACGGCATTCATTGAGTAGAAGTTTTTAACACCCTCAAGCTTGCCAATGACTCTTTCTACGTAGTTTAAGTGTAAGTTGTAGTGACTGAAAGTACCACAGATCATACCATCAGCATCACCTTTTTCGACCAACAAAGAGCCGATTAGCGTGGTCTTACGGCGCACATCACGGCGAGCAAGTTCAATACTGACGCCCTTGCGTTTATTTTGCTCGTAATAAGTCTGCCAGTAGTCTTTATAGCGTGGATCATCATCTTGGTTTACAATTTCAATGTTTTCACCTGCTTTTAGACGCAGGCTCAAGGCATTGATTTGTGATTGAATAATTGCAGGGCGACCCACTAAGATTGGCTGAGCTAAGCCTTCATCAACCACTACCTGAACTGCACGCAGTACGTCAGGATCTTCACCTTCACAGAAGACAATACGTTTTGGATCTTCTTTGGCACGCGCAAACAAAGGCTTCATTACAAAGGCTGAGTTATACACAAAGGCTGAAAGTTTTTGACGATAAGCACTAAAGTCATCAATCGGTAGTGTGGCTACGCCCGAATCCATGGCCGCTTTTGCTACCGCAGAGGCAATCTCAACGATTAAGTTTGGCTCAAGTGGGCCAGGAATCAGATACTCGCGGCCAAAGATCTTAGAGCTATCCACATATTTTTGGCCTTGCAATGGCGTGGCTTCTACATGAGCCATGGCTGCAATAGCGTGCACACAAGCAATCTTCATTTCTTCGTTTACTGTGGTTGCGCCCACATCTAGTGCACCACGGAAGATATAAGGAAAGCACAAGGCATTGTTTACTTGGTTAGGATAGTCTGAGCGACCGGTTGCCATGATAACGTCATCACGAACAGCATGCGCAACCTCAGGCATAATTTCAGGAGTAGGGTTAGCCAGTGCAAAGATAATAGGGTCACGAGCCATACGCTTAATCATGTCAGGGGTTAAGATACCTGGCATAGATAAGCCTAGGAACATATCCACATCGTCCATCACATCATTAAGGCTTGTGGCTTCTGTGTCACGAGCAAAGCGCTGCTTGCTTTCATCTAAGTTGTCACGTTTGGTAGAGATGATACCGCGTGAGTCTGATACAAAGATGTTAGAGCGTTGAACGCCTAACGCACAAATTAAGTCTAAGCATGAGATGGCGGCTGCACCGGCACCAGAACACACCACTTTGATATCTTCAATTTTTTTGTCGATCAGTTTTAAAGCGTTAATTAAAGCGGCGCCCACAATGATTGACGTACCATGTTGGTCATCATGGAATACAGGAATGTTCATGCGCTTACGTAGTTCGCGCTCAATTTTGAAACATTCAGGCGCCTTGATGTCCTCAAGGTTGATACCACCAAAGGTAGGCTCTAAAGAGGCCACAGCTTCAATGAATTTGTCAGGGTCATTTTGATCAATTTCGATATCAAATACATCGATACCTGCAAAGCGTTTAAATAATACGCCCTTACCTTCCATAACCGGTTTTGATGCCAAAGGACCGATGTTACCTAGACCCAGTACTGCCGTACCATTGGTAATAACACCAACTAGATTATTGCGTGCGGTATATTTTGCCGCAAGCTTTGGATCTCGTTGAATTTCTAAGCAAGGAACAGCTACCCCTGGAGAGTAGGCCAAGGCTAAGTCATGTTGGTTAGCAATCTGCTTAGTTGGGGTAACTGAGATCTTACCAGGTGTGGGGTGCTCATGATAATGCAAAGCGGATTGTTCAAACTGCTCTTTGTTCATTGCATTAATGGAATTAGGATCTGAAGGAATAGAATTTGAAGTATTATCGCTCATGTTTAAGACCAATTATCTCTTGAGAAAGGAAATCCGTAACCGGAGATTCAATGTTATTGTGCGCCTCATATTTTAGCATTTTTCTAGCTATTATACTAACCAAAGAGGCGACACTCATTTTATAAGTATTATCGTATTACTAACCAAGCTAGGTAAGCCACAGCTTGCTCGCTAAGTCACTAATAGCACAATTATACAGGTTTACATCTCATATAGGGTGCTTAAGCAGCTATAGAAGGTGTTTTTTACATGAAAAATATTTAATGGCGCCCAAAATATTTATGATGAGCAGCTAATTACCAGCGGCTTATCTTCTCTGGCCGGCGGTGTATAGTCTGTTAGCTTCGCCATGTCATTGACGTTATAAGGGGTGCTTAGCAGCTTAAATAAGCGATCCACCTCAGATAAGTCGCCCGCCTGCGCCTGTTCAATAGCGCGCTGTGCCATGCCATTACGCAGCACATAGACAGGGTTGGCTTGGGCGAGTTGCTCGACCACTTGTGTGGCCGAAAAACGGTGGTCATTTATCGCAATTTGCTCATTGATATGAGCGCGATATTTATGTTGCCAAGTTTGCCACAATGTTTGCTGCTCAGCACTGAGCTCCTGAGATATATTGGCAAGTAGCTGATCTTCATGGGAGTGACTACCTGGCTCAAGCACAGCCATAAGAGCGCGAAAACTGTTGGTATAGTCAAGTTTATTGTGCTCAATAATCTCAAGCAGTTCAAAGGCCAGCTTTAATGTGGTATTGATGCTTTCGGTGCTACGCTGATACTGATGCTGACTATTTTGTAAATTACCAAGCCCCTCCCAAGGCAGTCCTAATTTACGACAAATACCGTGTTGATAGTGGCGCATAAAGTGAGTTTCATACTCAGATAAGGCGGTGGCCAAAGTTTGTCGGTCTAAGCGCTCTTTGCACGTGCCGAATAAGATCTTATCCGACAGCTGCATAAAATGCATCATCCACACGTTTAGGTTCCAATGGCCGATGGCGGGCTGATTTTGATAAGTATAACGGCCAGAGTAATCAGAGTGGTTGTTAATCCAAGCAGGATCAAAGCGCTCTAAAAAACCAAATGGTCCATAATCTAAAGTAGTACCGGTAATAGATAGGTTGTCTGTATTCATAACACCATGAGCGAAGCCAACGAGCTGCCAGTCAGCGATCATGGTAGCGGTATTGGCCACTACAGCAGCAATGAAGTCCGCGACGGGCGTCTTGGAGGTAGTCAGCTCAGGATAGTAAGTCTCAATCATATACTGAGTAAAGCTTGGCAATAAGTCTGGGGCAAAGCTTGCAATCCATTCGACATGACCTAAGCGAATGTGGGTATCGGCTACGCGCATTAAAGCGGCGCCAGTCTCTACGGTCTCGCGGCGTACGGGAGTCTGTGAGGTAACAAAGCCCAGTGAGCTTGAAGAGCGAACGCCCAATGCGCTCATGGCATGACCACACAAATACTCTCTTATGGTGCTACGCAAAACGGCTCTACCATCGCCCATGCGAGAGTAGGGCGTCAAGCCGGCACCTTTAAGATGCAAATCGGTCAGCTCGGAGTTTTTGTCAATGACCTGTGCCATTAATAGCCCGCGGCCATCACCTAATTGACCGGCCCATTGACCAAACTGATGGCCGGCATAAGCCATAGCCAGTGGCTCGAAGTCTTCAGGAACCTTATTGCCTGATAAAATATCTACCCAGTTGTCCATAAGCTCAGAAGATTGATCCCAACCAATTTGAGCGGCAACTATTGGGTTAAAGTGTCCAGCTTTTGGGTTATCCAAAGCTGTGGGCATTTGTTTGTTGTACAAGCGAGGATCAAGTTTGGCGTAGCTATTATGGTATTGCATAAGTATCGACTTTTTAAGAATTTAAAGATGGGTGATAAAAAGATGGATGATAAGTTGTCTGATAGAAGTCTAACAAACAGAAGTTTAACAAACCTGATGGCCGCTTATTGTGGTCTGACTGTTATGGTTGGTTGCACAGTTTAAGCAAAAAAAACCCTTCACCAGAGGCAAAGGGGTGGAGAAAGCATACGCTTGTTATTATTATTGTTTTAATATTGAGCTTTATTTTTATTGTATTTTATTTTTATTGGGTTGGGGGTGTAGAGCAGTACTTCTACAGCAAGCTGCTCTACCAGGATAAGCTTAGTTAACGAGGCTAACTGGGCTTATAATTCAATTGTTTAAACGCCTGCTTTAAGTTACGGTTGTGAGCGAATATGCGCTGCTCCAAGATTTTGTATTGGTCTCTTAACACCTCATCTACCTCATGCAGACGCTCAGAGAATTCCGCCTTCTTCATTTGAATGGCTTTGGCTTTTAGGGCCTGCCATTCTTTGACTGTCTCATTAAACTGTTGGTACTCAAAGTTGATTCTATCGCTAAACTTCTGTAAGTTGCTTGGCAAGTTACTGTCTAACACTTGTCCTTGCTCATTGGTAATCTTAGCCAACTTATTTTGAGCACGTTTAAACTGCATTTGTACTTCTGCATGCTTAATAGTCATATCATCAACGGTACGAAGCTCAGAAGCTAAGCCTAATTTTGCCAATGCTGCGATTAACCATTTCGTGGGGTCGTACTGCCACCATTTGACGCCATTACGATAATCGTATTGGAAGAAGTGGTGATAGTTATGATAGCCCTCACCCCAAGTAGGAATGGCAAGTATGAAGTTATCACGCGCAGTATTGGTGTCTGTATAAGGGCGTGTACCATACATATGGCATAAAGAGTTAATAAAGAAAGTAAAGTGGTGGTTGATGACCAAGCGCACCAGACCTGCAAGCAATAAAGTGCCCCAGACATCACCGATAAGCCAGCCAATAGCACCAATCAGTCCCACGTTGGTAGCCACTACCCACAGACCATAGTATTTATGCTGAATTTGCAGCACCTTATCCTTGGTTAAGTCAGGGATGTTTTTATAGTCAAAATTACCGCTTGGGTAGTTTCTTAACATCCAACCGATATGGCTGAACCAAAAACCACGCTTGGCTGAGTAAGGGTCATCCATAGGGTCATCAACATGGCGGTGATGAGTACGGTGGCCCGAGCACCAATCAAAAGCAGAGCCTTGCACTGCTAATGTGGCACCCAATAAGAAAAAGTTGCGTACAGCAGGATGCGCCTTGTAAGCACGATGCGACATGAGACGATGATAGCCTGCGGTAATACTCATACCGGTCCAAACCGCCACGGCACCGAAAGTGAGCCAAACAGGGGCACTGACCTTATGGGTAGCAAGATACCAAGGGGTAATCAAAGCTGCGGCAATGGGCGTGGCTACTAAGACAGCGGCAGGAATCCAGTTAATGGGGGCGCGCTTAAACTCAAGCTCTTTGGCCATCAATTCACTGTTTATCTCGTTGGTTTCAAGATGGGCGTAAGCGTCAGCACCTTTTGCCGATAGTGTAACCCCAGGCTGATAGCTCAAACGCTGACCCTCATTGACTGGCTTGTTTTTATTTAGCACAGACAAAGGGATTTGGGCCAAAGCATTGGCTATTTTTTTGCCGGTAAATACCGCACGACTGGCACTTAGCTTGGACAGCTGAGCACTTGAGCGCAAAATACTTAAAAGGCTTGTTTTGTTTGTAGGCATTCTTGGGGCGTTCCTTGCATTACATATACATAGTTTTGACTTGATAGAAGTAGGATACCTCAAATCAGCGATAAAGTGAACACTTATACACTAAGAATTTGAAGAAATAAGGCGCAAATAAGGGGTTAGTTACCTATATTAAACACTCAATTAATAGCAGGGTAACAAAAGCAACTACCCCTTATACACCAGGATATTGACAGCTATTGCTGTAAAAATAAAGTGGGATAATCGGTAATGACATAATTCACCCCAAGCTCAATGAGGTTTATCGCTTGCTGCGGTTGATTTACTGTCCAAGCTGTGGTCGACAATCCATAATATTGGCACCTTTGGATAACTGAGGCATTAAACAAAGGATAATAAAGACCGAGACTGCTACAGCCTAAGCGTGCGGCAAGCGATGGGGTGTCATACAGCATCTGATGAGTGCTAAGCGGTAGCGTGTTTAAACGATCAGCAGATGAGGACTCAGTTAGGGTTCCACTGGGCGAAAAAACAGACGGTAGCTCAGATATTGACCAAGATAGCGGCTCGACCAAAAGCCCTCGGGGTAGGTGGCTTAAAAATGAATCAATTTGCAAATAATAATGAAGGCGTAAGTCAAAGCTTGTTAAGGTGATTGGCAAGCTGTCAAAGTCTGGGTGCGCTAAGCATCGTCTTAGAGCCTTGATCAGTGCTTGATAGTTAGTGCGGCTGTGGGTTTTGATCTCAAGCTCGATGTGCTGATAAGTGCTCAGCCATCTAGGCATCTCATCAAGAGTGACAATGGCCGGCTGACTGGCCGCGCTATTTTTGTTATTTAAACGCTTAATCTCAGCGGTACTCAACTGATCTATACGCGATTGTCTACCATATAGCCTAAGCAAAGATTCATCATGAAATACCACAAGATGGCCATCGAGTGTCAGCTGTACATCGAACTCTATGCCGACTAAGTGATTTGGAAAGCTTTGCTGTAACCGCTGGGTGTGCTGAAAGCCAGCTTGTGTGTTTTCAAAGTATTCGCCCCGTGCCCCTCGGTGTCCGAGCAGGTGGCTGTTATGAGTATCAAGGGCGCAGGTTACGCAGGAACGGCTCATAGATAAGCACTCGCATAAATTAATGGCTAAAGTGGATAAAAGTTTGAACATATCTTGAAGGTAGGACAATCATTTTACAAACTGTAGATATAAATTGACACACACCGGCATTACAATACGCTTACAGTAATACTAATTAACAAATGCTAAATGTTTGGCGTATAATACCAAGCGACATGGCTTATCAGCTTGTCTTTTTTAAAAAAGACTTATGTATCAGTCTGGTAGCAGCTTTTTACGGACACTTTCAAAAATGGATTTGTTAAGTAAATAGCAAGTATTATATTAGTAAGACTCCTTAGTTCGTAGTTTGACGAGCATAAATACATTATTAAATATACGACTTACCTTGCAAAAGCTAATGTGGGTCATCTAAGAGGTTACAATGAAGTTAAGTTTTGATCGCGTTTCTCGTCCTGCCAGCTTAGTTGGTGTTGTGATACTGTGTGGCCTAACCGCAGTAGGGTGTAGTAAAAAAGAGGAGTCTACCGCTGACAAAGCAGAAGAGGCCAAAGTTGAAGTGGCGCCAGCGCCTGTCGTGGCATGTAATGATCAAGTGGCCTTAGCTCAGTTGACTAATATGGTGCAATCAACGCTGACCGGTCAATCGCAAAAGCTATTTAGCGCTTATGCTGAAAGTGCAGGCGAAAGCTTGAGCTTAAACAATGTCAATACCGCTGTGGGCTCTGTGTTGGTGGATATTGCCAATCCTACTATTTTGCAAGAAGCCAATGCTCAAGGTATGGTGACCTGTAACGCAAGCTTAAGCTTAACCTTACCCAATCAAGATGTAGCGCGTGCTACCCGTGTCTATGCCTCTTTAGAAGACCGTAACTTAGCCGACTTATTGCAATCAGAGAACATTACCTTAAACAACAATATGTTGGTGAGCAATAACTTCAATTATGTGGTTGGTATGCAAGGAGGGCAAGTAACAGCGCGTTTAGTCGGTCAGCCTGCTATATTGACCGCCGCTTCAGATATCATTGCAAAATCTCAATTCCAAGCGGTATTAGAAACCAATCGCGCTGCCCCGCAGACCAATAAGCCAAGACCGGCACCAGCCTTACCTGCTGAGCCTAAACAGCCCGCCCAGCCTCGTGTGCGTCCAGAGCCTGAGCAAAAGCAAAAAGCACCTGCTCGTGAAACGCAGCCTGCCCGTAGCGCTGAGCCAAAAGCTGCCACCAAGCCAACAGAGCCTTCTGTGTCTACTGACAACACTAAGCCCAGTGTCGAAAAACCTGCAGCCACTACCGCACCTGCTCAGTCTGCTGAAAAACCTAAATTGGTTGTGCCAAAAGATGACAACATAGAAATGGTGATTATTGAAGAAGATGGTACCTACTAAGACGCAGCTTCTCGCCTTCCATGATGAGCATTGAAGCGTTGCTGGTATTATTTGCCTAGCATAAAACAGCCCTCAAATTGAGGGCTGTTTTATGCTTAATTTTTATTTTTTTAGCCATTGAATTTATCTAAGATGTTTTTGTCCCATAAGACTTCTTGGGACTGCTCAAGTTTGGCACAATATCTTGAGAGTACAAATAACCAATCAGACAAGCGGTTTAATAACTTAAGACAGGGGCTAGATAAAGCGTCAGAGCTGTGATTGACTAGGTGTACCGCTTGGCGCTCAGCACGGCGACACACGGTACGAGCGATGTGTATTTGGCTGACCAAGACAGACCCTGCTGGTAATATAAAGTCCTTGAGCGCTGGCAAGTGCTCATTGAGCGCATCAATCTGATCTTCAAGCCAAGTGATGTGTTGATCGGATATGCCTTTATATTCAGGCATGGCCAGCTCACCACCGACATTAAATAATAAATGCTGCACAGTGCTTAAGCTGTTTTGTAATTGGGCATGCGTGGGCTGATTATCTAATGGCTTAGGCAAGCGTGTTAGATTATTAAGATGGGCGCTAACCATACCCACATGAGCATTTAGCTCATCCACATCCCCCATAACGACAAATATAAGATCAGATTTGCTGACGCGATTGCCATTGGCTAGGCCAGTGGTGCCATCGTCACCTGTGCGGGTATATATCTTGGTTAATCGGTTACCCATAACAAGGAACTCCGTTAGTAATAAAAAGGGGCCAAATAGGCTAGGCGCATCATAACCCATGGCCATGAAATATAGCAATTTTTGTCAAGCTTAGGTAAGATGGCCGTCATTAAAACAATAATCAGTTGTTGGCTTTTTATACTCATTTGAACTTTAAGGTTTTTTTATTATGTCCTCACCTGCCAAAATCGCACAAACTCCTGAATTTTTATCAAAACAGCTACTGCAACAGCAGGCGGCATTGAAGATCTATGATTCGATGACCACCAACAAGCGCAGCTTTGAGCCATTACAAGCGGGTAAAATTGGCATGTATGTGTGCGGTATGACAGTTTATGATTATTGTCATATTGGTCATGCGCGCGTCATGGTCGCCTTTGATGTGGTGTCTCGCTGGTTGCGTCATCTGGGTTATGAGGTCAATTATGTGCGCAACATTACAGATATTGATGACAAGATTATTGCGCGTGCCAATGAAAATGGTGAGCCGATTGGTGAGTTGACCCATCGCTTTATTAAAGCGATGCATGAAGATGCGGCGGCTTTGGGCTGTGAAAACCCCGATGCTGAGCCACGCGCCACCGAGCACATTGATGAGATGCTTGATATGATTGGCACGCTTGAGCAAAAACAGCATGCTTATGCCGCCTCTAATGGTGATGTCTATTATGCCGTTGATACCTTTGAAGGATATGGCAAGCTGTCTAAGCGCAAACTAGAGGACTTGCAAGCTGGCTCACGTGTGGATGTGGACACCGATAAGAAAAACCCATTTGACTTTGTGCTATGGAAGGCGGCCAAAGCCGGTGAGCCTCAGTGGGCATCAAGCTGGGGTGGTGGCCGACCTGGGTGGCACATTGAGTGCTCGGCCATGTCGACTAAGTGCTTGGGTAATAGCTTTGATATCCATGGCGGCGGTCACGACTTACAGTTCCCGCATCATGAAAATGAGATTGCCCAATCCGAAGCGGCTACGGGCTGCACGTATGCTCATAACTGGATGCATGTGGGCTTTATTAACGTTGATGGCGAAAAAATGTCCAAATCATTGGGCAACTTCTTCACCATTCGTGAAGTGATGCAGAAGTTTCATCCTGAGACCATCCGCTTCTTTATTTTATCAAGTCATTATCGCAGTCAGGTGAACTTCTCTGATGCGGCGTTAAAAGAAGCACATTCTGGTTTGACCCGTATCTATCAAGCCCTAAAGGCAGCCGATGCCGTACTAAATACTTCAGTAAGTGCCGCGGAGTCTATTGAATCTATCAATGCTGAGCACGCCGGTACCCACAGTGCTGACTTTATCGCCGCGATGAACGATGACTTCAATACCCCCCAGGCCATTAGTGTGTTATTTAGCTTGGCAAAAGAGGTCAATAAACTGGCCCGTGACGCGGATGATGCTGACACACAGGCTCAATTACAACTGCAAGCTGTTCAACTAAGAGCGCTGGCAGGCATCTTAAATATTGGTCAGTTAAATCCTGCCGAGTTCTTACAGGCACAAATTGGTGAGGTGGCAGAGGGCCAAATGAGTGATGAGCAAATTGAAGCGTTAATTCAAGAGCGCCTCGACTCTAAGGCCAATAAAAACTTTGCACGTGCTGATGAGATTCGTGATTTATTGCAAAATAGCGGTATTGAGCTTGAAGATGGTAAGCTTGGTACCACGTGGCGCCGCACCTAATCTGTTAGGCTGCTTGAGGATTAAGTGGCCCCAAATAAATTGGCGGTAGCGTCAAACCCAAAAATGGCCACTATTAGCAAACTTACGTACCATAAAATACGCACCATAAAAGTGTCATTAGAAATCAGATAAAGGTAGAGCGCTATGACATCGCAGACAGACCAATATCCTTCTAACGGCACTTTTTTGCGCCTGCTGATACCGCTTTGGGCGGTGTGCATCGCCGTTGTATTGATGGCTAGTCCCCTAAGCGCCTATGCTGCTGAGTCTAGTGTTATCGAGCAGCCCGATAGCTTAGTGGCCTATGTCAAGCAGCAGATGCAGCAGCCCCAAGCTGACACGCTGACACCCACCCGCAGTTTGTTGGCCAAAAATGAGCTGACTGGCGAATTTAATGACGCTTATTTTGCGGTTAATAAGCTCAATGCAGGGCTACCTAAGCTTGATCCTCCGCCAAATTTAGAGACACCACTGGCTACGCTGGATTTTTTTAACAGTGCCAGTCTAAAAAGTGACTTTGCGCTGGCAAGTTATGCACTCAACCTCAACTCTATAGAAGATGACCTACAGGTTAGTCATGCTTCAGATTTGGCACAGAAGCTGGATTACTTGCTAAGTGAGCAAGGCCTGTATGTCTTCGATGAGTTGCCTGATCGCTCAGATGGCTTGATTGAACCAGCATTGGGCGGCTCTAATCCCATACAAGGTATCGCTAGGCGCTCCATTAAGCTTGGCAGTATCAATTACAAAAATCGCAGCGTACCGCTTTATTTAGAGCGGGTGCGTGTCGAGGGTGAAGCACCAGTTTGGGTTTTTTCTTCACAAACTGTCGCCAATATTGAGGCGCTATATAGCATCCATAAGCCTGCCGGCTTTGAGCGCTATCTGCCAGAGGTATTAACGGCCAAAGTTCTTGGTATCAGTGTCTGGGAGATACTGGTGCTCATCGTATTTATGTTCACCACTATGGGACTTGGCTTTGCGCTTAGTAAAGGGGTAGCAAAACTTAGTGATTGGTATGTCACTCATGCCAAAAAGCGCGGCAATACTGAGGAGTTGTCTTTACACAGTAAGGGTATTACTGACTTTTTTTACAAAATTACCGTGCCGCTTACGGTCACTATTAGCTTGTCTTTAATGTTTGCCCTTGTTTCAGGGAGCCTGCCTAAGGTTGAGGCCATAGGTACCTCAACACGTCCCATTATCTGGATTTGTTTGATCATAAGCGGGTTGTGGCTGGGCATACGTGGTATTAATTTTTTTGCCAATCGTTATCAAGATTATCAAATCGATGCGCTCGATGAAGAGCAGTTTAGTATTCAGCGTGAGCGTATGACTTATGTGTCTATCTTTAGACGCATTTTTATCTTTGTTATGGTCATGGGCGGGCTGTGGATCAGTCTGGCTGAGTTTACTGACTTAGAGGGGCTAGGTACCACGCTGCTGACCTCAGCAGGTATTGCCGGTGTGGTGATAGGTATTGCGGCACAGCCCACGCTTGGTAATATCATCGCTGGTTTTCAGGTGGCAGTGACGCAGCCGGTGAGAATCGGTGATACCATTATGGTCGATGACATTTGGTGTGAGGTTGAGGATTTACGCTATACCTATGCGGTGCTCAAAACTTGGGATGACAGACGCCTGATTGTGCCCATGAAGTACTTTGTGACCGAGGTGTTGGAAAACTGGTCGCATACCAATACCCAACAATCAAGCGCCATCTATTTGTATGTCGATTATGGGGCCGACATTGATGCCATATCCGATAAATTCTTTGAGTTGGTAAGAGCACATGAGCTTTATAATGTAGAGGTTGAGCCAGATTTTAGAGTCATAGACGCCACTAAAGATGGCATCACCTTACGCGGAAAAGTCAGCTCTGATGGGCCTTTAAATGCTTGGAATTTAGAGTGTGATATCCGTCAGCAGATGCTGGCGTATTTAAATCAGCAGCACCACATGTATCTACCCACTGACCGCATTACTTTAACCCCTAGACCGCTAAGACACGGCTCTGACAACCGCTAAACCCTAACTTTTTACTTCGAGCGGTTTATTTTTAAAAAACACGCCCCATTAAAGGCTTACAGTGAATGACACGCTGCTAAGTGTGGTTATTGTAATAATGAAGTAAACACTTACGAATTAAAATAGCAATGTCACAGATAGCTTTGTATTTATCTGTTTAAGTCTTTATCTGTTTATGTCTTTATGCCAACTTATAGTGACGGAATGCGGTGATCATCCTCACTGGCATGGCTTTTATTTATTAGTAGTTATCTTTTAAGTATTTAGACCGCTTACCAAGTGAAATTCACCTGCTCAAAAAACAATTATTTTGCTATAATAGATTGCTTATTTTTCCCAGCCAAGAGGTTTGTATGTTGCGAATCGTAGATGATGCCCTAACTTTTGATGATGTATTACTTTTACCAGCATATTCTAATGTGCTTCCTAAATCAGCTTCATTGACGACGCGATTAACCGAAGATATCTCATTGAATCTTCCAATCATTTCTGCAGCAATGGACACAGTGACTGAGTCAGAGATGGCCATCACCATGGCACAGCTTGGTGGTATGGGAATCGTGCATAAGAACATGGATATCGATCGCCAAGCGATGCAAGTGCGCCGTGTCAAAAAGTTTGAAGCCGGTACCGTGGTTGACCCCATCACAGTGACGCCAGACATTAGCGTGGGTGAGTTACTACGCATTACTCACGAAAATAATATCTCAGGGGTACCGGTAGTAGAAGCCGGTAGTGGCCAAGTCGTGGGTATTGTTACTCACCGTGATGTGCGCTTTGAGACCAATCACAACCAGCCTGTAAGTAACGTGATGACCCCGCAAGACAAGCTGGTGACTGTCAAAGAAGGCGAAAGCAACGAAAATATCAAGAAGCTACTCCATGAGCACCGTATCGAAAAAGTGTTGGTAGTAGATGATAACTTCAGCCTAAAAGGTATGATCACCGTTAATGACTTTAACAAAGCGGAGAACAACCCTAACGCTTGTAAAGATTCTCAAGGTCGCTTACGTGTAGGTGCCGCAGTTGGTACAGGTGCAGACACTGAAGCACGTGTAGAAGCGTTAGCAGAAGCTGAAGTGGATGTGATTGTGGTCGATACAGCCCACGGTCACTCACAAGGCGTTATTGATAAAGTACGCTGGGTGAAAAAGCACTTCCCGCACATCCAAGTTATTGGTGGTAACATTGCAACAGGCGATGCGGCATTGGCTTTACGTGATGCCGGTGCCAACGCTGTAAAAGTGGGTATTGGCCCAGGTTCAATCTGTACTACTCGTATCATTGCTGGTGTGGGTGTGCCTCAGATCTCAGCGATTGATAACGTAGCATCAGCGCTAAAAGACAGTATTCCATTAATCGCTGATGGTGGTATCCGTTACTCAGGTGATATGGCCAAAGCCATTGTTGCTGGCGCTTCATGCATCATGGTAGGCTCATTATTAGCCGGTACTGAAGAAGCGCCAGGTGAGGTTGAGCTGTTCCAAGGTCGTTATTACAAAGCTTATCGCGGTATGGGTAGCTTGGGTGCGATGTCAGGCTCTAACGGCTCATCAGATCGTTACTTCCAAGATGCTAAAGACGGTGTTGAAAAACTGGTACCAGAAGGCATCGAAGGCCGTGTTCCTTATAAAGGCCCCGTAAGCGGTATTGTTAACCAAATGGTGGGCGGCCTACGCTCTTCAATGGGTTACACCGGCTGTGCTACCATCGATGAGATGCGTACTAAGCCTGAGTTTATCAAAGTTACTTCTGCAGGTATGAAAGAGTCGCATGTTCACGATGTGCAAATCACCAAAGAAGCACCAAACTACCGTATTAGCTAATCTAAGGTAGGGCTTAGTATAAAGTTGCTAAGGCTGGGCTAATATACAATTACATTGGCCTGGCTGTTTGACCTTAATAATAAAAGCTTTACTCTGCTTGATAAGCTTTGAAAAAGACCAAAAGAGAATATCTTTTGGTCTTTTTTTTGTAGTATATTAAGGCATAATAAAGTGTTGACTGATTTTTAATTATTTGAGGTATTTATGAGCTATTTCGGTACAGATGGTATTCGTGGTCTTTTTGGCAAATTTCCTATTACCCCAGATTTTGTCTTAAAGTTGGGTTATGTCACCGGTCAGGTATTGGTGGAACAAAATCCCAACCCTAAGAAAAAGCCGAGCGTGGTGATAGGCAAAGATACCCGTTTATCCGGTTATGTTATCGAAGCAGCCCTACAGGCAGGATTCAACTCAGCTGGGGTAGATGTGCACATGATTGGCCCGTTGCCAACTCCGGCTATTGCGCACTTAACCCGCAGCTTCCATGCAGATGCTGGGGTGGTGATTTCAGCCTCACACAACCCTTATTATGACAATGGTATTAAGTTCTTTGCTGCGGACGGCCGCAAGCTTAGCGATGAGATGCAAAATGCCATCAATGATAAGCTAAAAACAGTGGTTGAAGGCCATGCCGATTATACGCAAGATGATCCTGCTCAGCTTGGCAAGCATTTTCGTATTAATGATGCCAAAGGCCGTTACATCGAGTTTTGTAAAGGCAGCTTTCCCTATCAGTATGACTTATCTAATTTAACCGTGGTTATCGACTGCGCTAATGGTGCTGGTTACAGTGTGGGGCCTCGAGTACTGCGTGAGCTGGGTGCCAACGTTATTGCCATTCACAACAAGCCTAATGGCATTAATATTAATGATAATTGCGGCTCAACCCATCCAGAAACCCTACAAAAGGCGGTGCTTGAGCACAAGGCTGATGTGGGTATTGCCTTAGATGGAGATGGTGACCGTATTATTATGGTCGATGAAAAAGGGGTGGTGGTCGATGGCGATGGTATCTTATATATCCTAGCCACTAAATCAGAGGCCAAGGCTGAAGGTGTGGTAGGTACTCAGATGAGCAATATGGGGCTGCAATTGGCATTAGAGGCGGCCGGTATAGCTTTAGAGCGAGCCAAAGTGGGAGACCGCTATGTGATGCAAGGCCTAGAGGCCAAAGGCTGGATTTTGGGCGGTGAGCCATCAGGTCATATCTTGTGCTTAGATAAAAGTCGCACTGGAGATGCGATTATTGCCGGCCTTCAAGTACTGGCGGTCATGGCGCAAACTCAAAAGAGCTTAAGCCAGCTGACAGAAGGCTTTAAGCTGTTGCCTCAATGCCTGGTCAACGTACGTTTAGAGCAAATGCAAGATCCTTATGACTTCCCTGAGTTGGTGGCAGCCTTTGAGGCGGCCTCAAAACAGATTGAAGGGCGTGGCCGTATCTTAATTCGCAAGTCAGGTACTGAGCCGCTCATTCGAGTGATGGTTGAGCTGGATAATGCAGAAGAGTGCGACAAATTAGCACATGAATTAGCAGATAAAGTCAAACAGGTGATGGCTTAATCAGTCAGTGCTGTTGGGAGTCTCCAACGGCTCTTGATATTCGATGGCTTATTCGATGAGCTGTCTGACTACCTCTAAGCGAATACTCACATATTAAGGATGCATGATGGATTTTAGCGATAAAAGACTGTCTTATGAAAAAGGCGCTTTGCACGAAGAGATCTTACCACAAGAGCCTTTTTCTATGTTAAAACAGTGGCTTAATGAGGCCATAGAACAAAACGTACCCGAGCCTTATGCCATTAGTTTGGCGACTTGTGGCTCGGATAATATGCCAGCGGTCAGAACCGTATTGGTACGTGAAGTTACTGAGCTTGGCGTTGTATTTTATACCAATTACTTAAGCCATAAGGGTCAAGATATCGAGCAAAACCCGCATGCTGAAGCTTTGTTTTTTTGGCATGACATGCAGCGTCAAGTGCGTGTGCGCGGCGTTATTACTAAAGTCGATCGCGCCAAGACTGAGGCTTATTTTCAAAAGCGCCCTTATGAAAGTCAGGTGGGCGCTTGGGTGAGTCAGCCTCAAAGCGGGGAGGTCGCCAGCCGTGAGGCCATGGATGAGATCTTTGCCAACTTAAAGCAAAAATTCCCAGAAGGTGATACAGTACCCACCCCTGAGTTTTGGGGAGGGTATGAGATTGCTGCTACTGAAATTGAGTTTTGGCAAGGACGAGCCAATAGGCTGCACGACCGTTTGTTATACTCAAGAGCATCGACCCAAGACACGTGGCAGATTATCCGTTTATTGCCCTAGTCGATGATTGCTAGCGCAGTAAACGCCTTGGTAATTACCAAGTGATAAATCTAGTAGATATTAAATTCGATGGTTTAGGATGTATTAATGACCCGTTTTGTCAGTTTTAACATTAATGGTATTAGAGCCCGTCAACATCAATTAGAAGCGGTAAGAGATATTATCGACCCTGATGTGATGGGACTGCAAGAAACCAAGGTTCATGATGAGCAGTTCCCTTTAGAACTGGTAGAGTCACTGGGATATCATGTGGAGTTTTTTGGTCAAAAAGCTCATTATGGGGTGGCTTTGGTGTCTAAAGTAAAACCCATATTCGTCCAAAAAGGCTTTCCTGATGAGCCAGAAGATGCCCAAAAACGTTTCATTCATGCCCGCTATGTGTTTAACGGGCAAGAGGTGGATGTGTTAAATGGCTATTTTCCCCAAGGTGAAAGCCGCAATCATGAAACCAAGTTTCCTATGAAGCGCGCTTACTATGCTGATTTAAACCAGTATATTGATGCCCTAAAGGCAGAAGGTCGCACTCTTATCATTATGGGTGATATGAACATTGCGCCGGAAGATAATGACATTGGCATTGGTGAAAAAAATGCCAAGCGGTGGTTAAGCCAAGGCAAAACCTCGTTTTTACCTGAGGAGCGTGAGTGGTACAGTGCGCTTATGAGCCGTGAGTTATCAGACACTTACCGTATCCATTATCCAGACGCCAATGATACCTTTAGCTGGTTTGACTACCGTAGCCGCGGCTTTGATGATGACCCTAAGCGTGGCCTAAGGATTGATCATATTTTGTGTACTCATGATATTGAGGACAAATGTATTGATGCTGGTATCAGCTATGAGCTGCGTGCTATGGAGAAGCCCTCGGATCATGCGCCAATTTGGGCTTCATTTAAGTTCTAATATAATAGAGCTGTATGTTATCTAAGAAAAATCATTAATCAGTTATAAAAAGGACCACTATGCCAGTAGGAAATATTGCCCCACCTAGCACCATTCATGCCATCAAAGGCGTTAAAATCGGTATTACTGCCGCTGGCGTACGTTATAAAAATCGAGATGATTTGGTGGCGTTTGAGCTAAGCCCGACCGCCGCGGTAGCCTGTGTGACAACCAGCAATCAGTGCTGCGCAGCGCCGGTATTATTGGTGCGTGAGCATTTGGCTCAGTTAGCCGCCAATAACAGCTCGCCACGTTATCTGCTGATTAACACCGGTAATGCCAATGCTGCGACAGGTGATGAAGGCCATAAACGTGCCTTACAAACTTGTCAGGCGCTGGCAGATAAAGGCGCTGTAGAGAGCACACAGGTGCTGCCTTTTTCAACGGGTGTGATTGGCGAGACTATTAATAGTGAGGCCATTATTACCGGCCTAGATAAATGTCTGGCTGCATTAGGAGCAGATAATTGGCTGGCTGCCGCCAATGCCATTCGTACTACAGATACCATTCCTAAGCTTGACAGTCAGCAAGTGCAAGTGGCAGATTGCATCACCTATCATATTACCGGTATTTCAAAAGGCGCGGGCATGATTCGCCCGAATATGGCGACCATGCTTGGCTTCGTGGCAACAGATGCGCCTATTGCACAGCCTTTATTACAGCAGATATTGGTGGAATTGACCAATCAATCGTTCAACCGTATCACCATTGATGGTGACACCTCAACCAATGACTGCTGTGTGCTGATTGCGACGGGTGAAGACAGCAGGCATATGATTGATTCAGAGCAGCATCCGCATTATGCTGCTATTTATGAGGCGTTAAAGCAAGTATTTTTGCGTTTGGCAACCTTGATTGTCAGAGATGGCGAGGGGGCGACCAAGTTTATTACCGTTAAGGTTACGGGCGGTAAGACCACAGAGGACTGCTGTGACGTGGCTTATGCGGTGGCTCATTCGCCACTGGTTAAAACAGCCTTTTTTGCCAGTGATCCAAACTGGGGCCGCATTGTAGCAGCCGTTGGTTACTCTGGGGCAAAAAACTTAGATGCCAACTTAGTGAGCGTTAAGCTAGATGATGTGGCAATCTGTACTCGTGGCCAGTTGGATAACAGTTATAGTGAAGCACAAGGCCAAGCAGTAATGAGTCGACCTGAGATTACCATTCACATTGATTTGGGTATGGGCTCGGCCACAGATACGGTCTACACCTGTGATTTATCACACGAATACGTCTCTATTAATGCCGACTACCGCAGCTAACTCATTAAAATGTTATCAATGGGTAATTAGTTTAGTGAATTACCCATATCCATTGACATTATTAACCTAATATTACAAATAGTGAGTGGATAGCAACACAATATTGCCCTTATAATTGGTTCATAATTAGAGGGCATCGCTTGCCTCTAAAAGAACAAAAGAACGATTTTAATTTATTTAACTTTTCACTCATTTGAGTTGACTATACTTAGAGGTATTTATGAAACTATTACTATCTTCAGTTTTATTGGCTACGGTTGCTTTAGCAGGCTGTACTACCACTCAACTTAACGACGAACGCGCTATGGTTGTGGACGGTGAAGCTCAAGTTGTTAAGGTTATTAATATTCCTAGCATCAAGATTGAAGTTGATCCAAAAAAAGCGGTGTGTGACATTCCTGCCGCTAACGGTACTATGGTTCAGGGCGAGTGCTTACAATATCGTCAACCTTTCCAAAAGAACTTCAATACGCTATCAGGTGATATCCAAGGCTTTACCTTTGAGCCAGGTTACCGCTACTTACTAGACATTCGTCAAGAAGCTGTGGCTGATGAAGTCTCTGGTGTGGTAAGACCCGTTTGGATTTTAAACGAAGTATTATCAAAAAAATCTGAGCAGCTATAATTCATTGATAGCATAATCAGCTACTAATGATTTGCTAAGCTTATATCTGCTTAAAAAGCGCCCTTTATATCTTTAAAGGGCGCTTTTTTTTGAAAATAACGGTCAAAAACAGCTCACTGTCTAATTAGGCGACATCTGAATCAGAGGTATAAAAGTGCTCACTGAATAGGTCGGCAAGGTAGCGGGCTAAAGGGTAGGGGATATCATGGCCAAGTCCGGGTATCAGTTTAAAATTAGCATGAGCGATGGTTTTGGCTAAACTGTGACCATGTGCCGGTGGCAGGAGTCGATCGCAAGCACCATGTACAATAAGAGTAGGCTGTTTTATAAGCTTGTCTATCTTGGTCAAAGAACCTGTGGCCAAAATAGCCAGCAGCTGACGTGATACTCCTTTGGGGTAAAACCGGCGCTTATACAGCAGCTTAGTGCGACTTAAAGCAAGATTTTCATCAAAAAAGTCCGGTGAGCCAATCGTTCTTTGTAGGTGCAAATGGTTATTGATGATTTGCTGCGGATCTTTGTCTTCAGGTATAGGCTGAGTCAAAGCTCTTAGCGCATCCCATTTGGGCGGCGGCAATAACGGCTTATTATTACTGGTAGCAAGTAAGCCGAGTTTATCTATTCGGTGCGGATAGTGAGCGGCCAAAATCTGTGCAATCATACCCCCCATAGACATACCTAGCACATGACATCGCTCAATGTGTAGCGCATTAAGCAATTGGTTGATATCCTCACTCATATCATACAAAGTATAAGGAATGCTTTGATCATCAAGCGTTAGGGGTAGGCCGAGTTTGAATTTAGCAAGCAGCTTCAGCTTTTTACGGCGCGCCTTGTAGACTTGATTGAGTGGATTTTTGTGTTTGAGCTTGCTGGATTTTCCAATGTCTCTGTTGTCAAAGCGAATAACTTGAAAGCCATTGTCTATTAAGCGCTTACAAAATACATTCGACCATACCAAAGACTGGGCACCAAGCCCCATAACCAGCAATATAATAGGATCCTCTGTATCGCCGCCACGCTCCAGATAAAACTTATATTTTGGGGTTTTTATTTTGTACGCTTGCATAAAATCAGCGTATTTGGAGGGCTTGGTCTTGATTTGATAGGGAGTGTGAGAGCATGGCATAAACAAAGCACCTAAAGTGGTGTGGACAGGCTTAAGTACGCCGGGTGTTATACGACCGGCAGCTTATCTCTACCATAAAGCAGGGCTGTTTCAGTTTTATGACGCCGCTGTGAGGCGTCTTAATTTGCAACCTGTACCAAGCACAGCAGGTATTGCGCTATATTTGTAGCATGTGGCGCTTTAATTGACTGACGATAAACGGCTGGAAATACTCAGGCAAATCATGAGACATGCCTTTTATAAGCTTGAATTTGGCATTGGGGATGTCACTGGCCACAGCTTTGCCATGTGAGGGAGGTAATAAGCCATCATTACTGCCATGCATCACCAAGGTAGGGGCTTTGACCTCTTTACTGTAAGGCTGAATTGAGCCGGTCATTAAGATAGCCGTCAGCTGCTGTAACGTGCCGGCTGGATAAAAACAGCGCTGATAGCGTAGGCGGGCAATATCAGCCACTGCTTGCTCATTAATATGGCCTTTGGAGCCCACCGTTTTTATAAACCATTTGCCATGATTGACAATGTCCTCTTCAGCATGACTATCAGGGCGCTTAATTAAGGTATACAACTGCTTTGGACGTGGCGGGGCCAATAATGGTTTGTTATTAGTTGAGAAGATAAGCGCCAAGCGATTGATTAAATGAGGATACTTTGCCGATAAAATCTGAGCAATGATACCGCCCATAGATGCCCCTAAAACATGCACTTGAGACAGACCCAGAGCTTGAATTAAATGGGCGGCATCATCTGCCATATCAGTTAAGCGATAGGGCACCGGCGTCTGCGAGTTATCGAGTCCAAACTGCAGCTTAAACATGGCTGACAAGGTATTGACCCGAGGCAGGTCATCGCGCTTAATCTTAGTTGATAAGCCAATGTCACGATTGTCATAGCGAATAATGTAGAAGCCGGCATCGATAAGGCGCTTTAGTAGCGAATCGGGCCAAAAAATCAGCTGCGAGCCCAGTCCCATGATCAGTAATAGGGGCGGATTGTTCGGGTTGCCCCCCACCTCAACACACAATTCAATCTCATCAGAGACCGGAATGATGGCCTGCTGCATAAAGTCAGAGACGGGTGAGGGGTACCACTGATAGTCTGTTGAGCGCTTGCGCATAAGGGGGAATCCTTTTGGTACATCCTAGGGGTATGGCAGCTGAGCTGAGCCTTTAGATTTCTGACATCTCAAAATCTAGTTTACCTACGCCGCATTCAGGGCACGTCCAGTCATCGGGGATATCTTCCCATTTGGTTCCTGGCGCAATCCCTTCCTCTGGACAGCCTAACGCCTCATCATATACCCAGCCACAAATGATACATTCCCATTTTTTCATAAAAGCACTCTTTAATAAACAAAGTAACCATCCTGCTTGAGCTAGAAACTCTCATCTGAATCAAGATTCTAGTAAACAAGGATAAACTCAAATTTCACAGACTGATTATAGCAAACCAAATCTTGCAGTGTAACTGTTAGTGAGCTTACATTGCCCACAATTACACTTTAACCGCTCACCAGTAACTGCCGCTCAATAACTGCTATCTAACCGTAAGTATCACCTTGAGTATTTTGAGTCTTATGGGATAAATCTGCTCAAAATTATCAGTGATTAGGCAGGGTAATTGGCGCTGCGGCCGCACGCGCAACTCAAGATATGTTAAAATATAATATGACCTAATAGACCAATGAGTATTGGAAATCATTTATGAGTAATCAAACCCCTAATTCTTCTAGTCCTTCTAATCAGGCCAACGTAGAGCAGTCGACGCGCTGCCAGCATCCGCTTTGGCAAGCCATTCGTACTGTGCCTGATTTTCCAAAGCCTGGTATTGATTTTTATGATATTACCCCTTTACTGCTTAATCATGTCAATGAAGTCATTGATGCCATGTTGGATGCTTTGCCAGAGGGTATGTTAGAGGAGATTGATTGCTTTGTGGCCATCGAAGCGCGCGGCTTTATATTTGCCAGCCTATTGGCAGGCCGCTTGGGCAAGGGCATGATGCTGCTACGTAAGCCTGGTAAATTACCACCTCCGGTAGCCAATAAGTCTTACGCCCTTGAGTACGGCAGTGATACGTTAGAGATTCAAGACGGCCTACATGCCTGTAATGTGCTATTGGTTGATGATATTTTAGCCACTGGCGGCACCTTAAAAACAGCTTATCATTTGTGCATCGAAGCAGGTCATAGCGTGGCGGGCGTGTTGGTATTGCTAGACTTGGTAGATTTGCATGATACCTTCCCAGTACCCGTCTATACTGTGCTTGAAGGCTAAAATCTCTTTGATACAAAAAAAACTCTACTGCCTAGGCAGTAGAGTTTTTTTTGGATTTTTATAAGCCTAAAGCTTATCGATTCATTACTTTACCAATTGATGTAAGGCTTTGGCCAGCTCATCACGAGCAGCGATAAAGCCATCGATACCTTTGGGCAATAAGTGCTGAGTGATGCTATCTTGTTCGTAAGCGGCATTAAACTGTGCTTCAGTTAGGCTGACTTTTGGCATGATGTCACTTGCCATTTTAGGTGATAATACTTGCTCAACTGGGGTATCTAAAGCCGCTAGCTCATCAAGTAAGTCAGGTGAAATGGTCAATAAATCGCAACCGGCCAAGGCAAGTATTTGCTCTACACTTCTAAAGCTTGCACCCATTACTTGCGTGTTGTAGCCGTGCTGTTTGTAATACTGATACGTACGCTTTACAGATTGCACGCCCATATCATCGCTAATTGGGATAATTTGACGGTTTTGCTCGCGCTTTTGCCAATCTAGAATACGGCCTACAAAAGGTGAAATCAAAGTCACGCCAGACTCAGCACAGGCAACGGCTTGATGCTGACCAAAAATCAACGTCAGGTTACAATGAATGCCTTCTTTTTCAAGCTGTTCAGCCGCTTTAATACCCTGCCAAGTGGCAGCAATCTTAATTAAGATGCGCTCTTTATCCACGCCGGCACGCGCATACGCTTCCATAAACTCATGCGCTTTGGCAATGGTGGCCTCAGTATCATAAGATAAGCGGGCATCAACTTCAGTAGACACACGGCCATCGATAAGTTTTAGGATGTCTAAGCCCACTTGGATGGTCAAGTCATCGATTACTTTATCAATCATATCCTCGCCATGATTTGAGTAGCGATTTAGGGTGTCAGATAACATGGCCTGCTTGTCAGGGTGAGTGAGTGCTTTGGTAATGAGGCTAGGGTTGGTCGTTGCATCAACTGGTTTTAAGCGTGCAATGGCGCTTAAATCACCGGTATCAGCAACAATGGTGGTCATGGTCTGTAATTGAGATAAGGCACTCATCATGTATTCCTAATTTGTTTCTATGAGATTAAAAAATATCAAGGGTATCTTGGCCTGATTTTGTGCTAACTTGAGCAATCAGGCAGGACACCCTAGCGTTAATTTCGCCTGCATATTAAACTAGCTATGTGCTTAATACCATTAAAAATATGCTAAACATTCCAAAAACCGTACGGTACAATGGAAGCTCAGTGAAGTTGGTATTTAAACGGCGCTATCTTAACAGGGCGTAAGTTTGTTATAGTTACTTTATTAGGACTTTTTTTTATAAAGTCGCTTGGATGAAACGTCATTTTTATGACGTGTAACTTATCCAATTATCATAACATGACCTATAGGCTTTTTTATGACTTCGTCAACAAATAACGATAATAATGCGGCTCAAGCAGCCTCGACAAATGTATTAGGTGAGCTTCGCCAAAAAATTGATCACGTAGACGGCGAGATTTTACAACTTATTAGCAACCGTGCCAAATTGGCTCAAGAAGTGGCCATCTTTAAAAAAGAGCACGCCGATGAGGTAGAGTCTAATCCTATCTTTTATCGCCCAGAGCGAGAAGCACAGGTGCTAAAAAACATCATGAAGCGCAATCAAGCGTCAGACAGTCCCATTAGTGATGAAAAAATGGCGCGCTTATTTCGTGAGATTATGTCGGTTTGTTTGGACTTAGAAGCCCCGCAAAAAATTGCCTTTTTGGGCCCAGTCGGTACCTTTACTCACGCTGCTGCGCTGAAACACTTTGGCAAAGCGTCAACCACCGTGCCGTTAACCACCATTACCGATGTATTTCGTGAGGTGGAGTCGGGTTCTGCTATGTATGGGGTTGTGCCTGTTGAGAACTCCTCTGAAGGCGTTGTTAACCACACACTCGATGGGTTTTTAGGCTCTACTCTAAAAATTATTGGTGAGGTGGAGCTGCCCATTCATCAAAACTTCTTAGTGGCTGAGCATACCAAGGTGGATAGTCTAAGCCGTATTTATTCACATCAGCAGTCGTTGGCACAGTGCCGTCATTGGCTAGATGTGAATTATCCTAATGTTGAGCGTGTTCAAGTGTCAAGCAATGGGGAGGCGGCGCGCCGTCTTAAGAACGAATGGCACTCAGCGGCGATTGCCGGTGATGTGGCTGTCGCAGAATACGGATTACATAAGCTGCATGAAAATATTGAAGATAATCCAGGTAACACCACTCGATTTTTGATCATAGGTCATGAAGATATTGCGCCTTCAGGCCAAGACAAAACCTCTATTTTGGTCTCAGCGCATAATAAAGCGGGCGCCTTAATTGAGATTTTAAAGCCATTATCTAAGCACGGCGTATCTATGACCAGCATCGAGACCCGTCCTGAGCGCCCTAATAAATGGTCTTATGTGTTCTTTATTGATATGGAAGGTCATATTGAGGATGAAAATGTGCGCGCGGCCATTGAAGAGATTCGTCCTTTAGTTCGAGATGTTCGTGTCTTAGGCTCTTATCCGCAAGCTGTGATTTAAGCGCTAGCCATTAACCTAAAAAACCTAAAAGTTAAACGTTCAATAGCCCTATAAAGGCCCACTTATAAAGGTAGTATCATGAGTCAAAAGACATTTGCAACCCCAGCTTACGCCAGCATAGCCACCCTAAGCGCTTATCAATCGAGTAGGTCTGTGGAGGAGCTCAAACGTGAGTATGAGGTAAATGATGTCTTAAAGCTTGCCAGCAACGAGAACCCGCTAGGGTGCTCGCCTTACGTAACCTTGGCCATCACTGAGCAGCTGGGGCAATTGGCTCGCTACCCAGATGGCAAAGGGCATGACCTTAAACAAGCGTTAGCGTATTTTAATGAGGTGCACAGTAAGCAGGTCACTTTAGGTAATGGCTCTAACGATTTGCTCGACTTGATAGCCCGTACCTTTGTGGGCCATGAAGATGCCATTATTTATAGCGAATATGCTTTTATTGTGTACGCTATGCTGGCTAAGATACTAGGGGCTAAGGGTGTTGAAGTACCCGCTAAGCGCTATGGTCATGATTTACCGGCTATGCTTGATGCGGTTCAACATACCCCCAATGCGCGCTTGGTATTTATTGCCAATCCTAACAACCCGACCGGCACCTTGTTAAGCAGTGAAGAGATACGTGATTTTGTCGCTCAAGTGCCCTCACATGTGTTGGTGGTGCTAGATGAAGCCTATGTCGAGTATAGCCCTGAGAGTAATAATCGCGCTTTACTTGAGGATTTTGATAATGTGATTATTGTGCGCACTTTCTCTAAAGCTTATGGGCTGGCAGGTCTACGCGTGGGTTATGCGTTGAGCCATCCTGAAGTGGCAACTATGCTTGATAGAGTGCGTCAGCCTTTTAATGTGAGTCTGGTGGCGCAATCAGCTGCTGTGGCGGCCTTGGGTGATCAAGACTTTATTGCCAAAGTGCATAAAATCAATGATGGTCAGATGCGCTGGATATGCAAGCAATTTGATGCACTGGGTTTGGGTTTCGTCAAATCCTATGCCAACTTTGTGATGGTCAACGTGGGGGATGCTCAAAGTATTAATCAGGCCTTATTGGAGCAAGGAGTGATTGTGTATCCACTGACTGCGTATGGTCTGCCCGAGTGGCTGCGTATCACTGTGGGAACGCCTGAGGACAATACAAGATTGATAGATACCCTGCGTGATACGTTGCAGTCCCTGTAGTCGGTTATACTGACGTGGTTTTATTGATTACTCACATAACAAGATAAGATAGGTTTGGCGCATATGTTGTTTGAACAGGTTTGTATTGTTGGTCTGGGCCTTATTGGCGCAAGCCTTGCTCAAGCAATTAGGGACAGACAGTTGGCTGCAAAGCTTGTGGCCGTAGACAGACATGCTCCTAGTATTAAGTCAGCGATAGAGGCAGGCGTTATTGATAAGGGGAGCGACTCACTGTTTGAGGTAGTCGCAGGTAGTGATTGTATTATCCTAGCGGTACCGGTCAAGGCAGTGGGTGCTGTATTTGCTGATATTAACAGCGCTATGCAGCAAGGTCTGATTACGACAGCGTGTTTAATTAGCGATGTCAGTAGTACCAAACAGAACGTGGTAGATGCCGCACAAAAGGCTTTTGGTCAGCTGCCCACAGGGTTTGTGCCTGCACACCCAATAGCCGGTGCCGAGCAGTCTGGATTTCATGCCCGCCGCAGTCATTTGTTTGTCAATCACAGCCTGATTGTGTGTGAGTTAAAAAGCACCACACCTAAGGCCATTGCTCAAATCAGCCAGTTGTGGCAGAGTGTGGGCGCGACAGTCATGAAAATGGATGTGGCACATCACGATGCAGTATTGGCTTACACCAGTCACTTGCCGCATTTGTTGGCTTTTAATCTGGTTGAGCAGTTGGCGGATCATGATGATAATATGGATATTTTTCGTTATGCTGCTGGCGGGTTTCGCGATTTTACCCGCATTGCCGCAAGCGATCCGGTAATGTGGCATGATATTTTTATTGCCAACAAACCTGCTTTGTTAAATGCATTAGATGAATACAGTCAATATCTAGCTAAGCTGCGCCGCCTTATTCAAGATGAGGATTCAACTCAGCTACTGGGGCTTTTAGGCCGCGCTCAGTCTGCCAGAAAGCACTTTGGGCATATGCTAACCGGTACCCCCTATACTAAAAATATCACGGAAATATCTAACACAAAAACCAATACGGAAAACTCTATGGCAACCTCAACCCATACCTCTAGTGCATACATTATTACTCCAAGCTCAACCATTAATGGCACTATCGCTGTGCCGGGTGATAAGTCAATATCACATCGTAGCATCATGTTTGGTAGCCTTGCTGAAGGCGTGACTCGGGTAAGTGGCTTTTTAGAAGGCGAGGATGCCCTAGCGACACTACAAGCCTTTAGAGACATGGGCGTGACTATTGAGGGGCCAGAAAATGGTAATGTGGTCATTCATGGGGTAGGTATCAATGGTCTAAAGCCTAGTCGCACCCCTTTATATATGGGGAACTCAGGCACTACCATGCGTCTATTATCGGGTATTTTGGCCGCCCAAAGCTTCGATAGCGTATTAACCGGCGATGCAAGCTTATCTAAGCGCCCGATGGAGCGTGTGGCCAAGCCGCTGCGTGAAATGGGTGCCACCTTACAGACCACAGGAGAGCGAGGCACGGCGCCTATTAGCATCACGGGCAGCGACAAGCGTGGCAGTAAGCTGCATGGCATCACTTACGACATGCCGGTGGCTTCAGCTCAGGTAAAATCTTGCTTAATCTTGGCCGGTCTATGGGCTGAGGGGAAGACCACCGTAATTCAGCCAGAGATTAGCCGTGACCACACCGAGCGTATGCTAAGCGCGTTTGGTTATGATGTGGAAGTCGAGGGCAATACCATCAGCGTTGAGGGCGGCGGTAAGCTGACTGCTTGTGATATTGCTGTACCTGCTGATATCTCCTCAGCAGCATTTTTTATGGTGGCGGCCTCTATTGCCAAAGACAGCCAAATTACCATCACTCAAGTGGGTATGAATCCGACACGTACTGGTATCATTGATATTTTAAAGCTTATGGGTGCAGACATTAGCCTAAGTAATGAGACTTTTGTGGGCGGTGAGCCTGTGGCAGATATCACTATCAAGTCGGCTCAGTTAAAAGGCATTACCATTCCAGAGGCGCTAGTGCCCTTGGCGATTGATGAGTTTCCAGTGCTATTCGTTGCCGCCAGCTGTGCCCAAGGTCAAACCGTGTTAACGGGAGCCAAAGAGCTTCGTGTAAAAGAATCAGATCGTATCGCAGTAATGGCAGATGGTCTGACCCAATTGGGTGTGGACTGTACAGTAACTGAAGATGGCATTATTATCGAGGGTAAAGGTGATGGTCAATCTCATCAAGCGGTGTTTGGCGGCGGTGAAATCTACTCTCACCACGATCACCGTATCGCGATGAGCTTCTCTGTGGCAAGCTTGCGTGCTACTGACACCATTACCATTCAAGGGGTAGAAACCGTGAATACCAGCTTCCCAGGCTTTGCGGAGTTGGCAAATAAAATTGGTATGAACCTAGCCACTCGTCAAGGCTAAAAAGCTAAGTTATCTGCTGTTAGCTGCACAGTGTAAGTCAAAGCCATCTGTTATGAGATGGCTTTGCTGTTTAGAACAGCCAAAACGTTTGTTATGATTTAACTGTGCATTTATCACCGGTCGCCGTAAAGCCACCCACTTCAGGGGGTGGATATAAGGCGACACACACTGTCGTGATCAGCACTTAAAGTATTGCAAGTTAAAATTAACCTCGCCATACTAACCCTATGAAAACACTCAAGCTACGCATCAAAGACAAACATGCAAACCAGCTAAACAAACTAGCTGGGAGTGTTAACTATGCGTGGAACTATGTTAATGCGTTAAGCTTTGAGCATGTAAGACGCACAGGTAAGTACTTTTCCGCCTATGATTTAAGCCAATACACCAAAGGCAGTGGTGAGTATTTAGGCTTGCACTCGCAAACCTTACAAGCTATCAATGAAACTCACGCCAAATCTCGTAAACAGTTTAAAAAAGCCAAACTCAATTGGCGAACCAACCGACCCGATGCCAAACGCAAATCGCTTGGTTGGATACCCTTTAAAAAATCAGCCATCAAGTATCTACATACCAGACAAACAGGTAAAAAAGCACTGAAATCAACCATACAGCTATCGCTCTGTAAAGGTCAAAAGCTTATCATAGACGTATTCGATAGCTATAATCTAAGCCTATATCAAATCAACACGCTTGAGATAGTGCAAGACAGCCGTCATCGCTGGTATGCCTGTATTACCGTCAAAGATTTTCCTAGACAAGCAAGTGGCAAAGGCAGCGTTGGTATTGACTTAGGCTTAAAGCAGTCTGCTACCACCTCAAACGGTGACAAGCTGACAACCAAACAAACTCAAAAATGGGCGAATAAATTAGCAGTCGCCCAGCGTGCAAACAATAAAAGCCGGGTAAAGGCAATACACGCCAAAATTAAAAACTCAAGATTAGATGCCATACACAAATTCACCACCCAATTAGTTAAGGATAATGCCTTAATTGTGGTTGGTGATGTTAAATCACGCTCATTCACTAATTCGATGACCAACCTAGCTAAATTGACATATGATGCAGGATGGTTTGAACTCAAAAGACAACTGGAATATAAATGCAAGCATGCAGGTTGTCAGTTTGAGATAGTGAATGAGAGTTACACTACCCAGACCTGCTCGTACTGCCTTAAAATAAGCGGTAGTAGCTTGAGCGGTAGAGCAGGTCTTGGAATAAGAGGATGGAGGTGTGCTGAGTGTGGCACATGGCATGATAGAGATATCAATGCTGCTAAGAACATCCTTGCGGTCGGGCTTGACCGTCTAGCTGTAGGAATCCCCTCGGTTTAGCGAGGGGAGGAAGTCAAAAGCAGTTGATACAACGCTGAGCGGTTTCTCGAGTTATAATTTCAATATTTTTTGTATCGCTGCTGCTTATCATAGTCTTTATGACTATAATTTTGATTTTGCTGCGTTTATTAACATTGCCTATATCTTAATATAGCTGACTGCATTTAGCCCTTTGGATGTCTTATGTCATTAGCCACTCCCACCAATAGCACACCCAGTAAGCCCAAGCCTGCGGTGGTTCATACCACCAGTAAGGGCATCATCACCGCTTTAATTGCTTTTTCAATATGGGGGAGTTTTCCTTTTTATTTCAAGCGTTTGGGTGAGTATAATGCCGTAGAGATTATCGGCCACCGTATTATTTGGACCTTTGTGTGCCTAAGTTTGGTGCTGATAGTGAGCAAGCGATGGCAGTGGATTGCTACTTTAAAGGCGCAGCCGCGGCTGATTTGGATTACCTTTTTATCAAGCCTTATCATTGCCACTAACTGGCTCACTTATGTGTGGGCGGTCAATGCCAATCAGATTTTAGAGGCCAGTTTGGGCTATTTTATTAGCCCGTTAATTGGTATTTTATTGTCTTTGGTATTCTTGCAAGAGCGTTTGCGGCCGCTGCAATGGATAGCGGTCGGCTTTGCCATCTCCTCGGTACTTATCCAAGTAATTATGCTGGGTAATTTGCCGTGGGTGTCTTTGATATTGGCGTGCTCCTTTAGTGTGTATGGAGTTATGCAAAGACGGACGCCACTGCCTGCGCTTGACTCGCTGTTTTTGGAAACGGCGCTACTTGTGCCGCTATGTATTTGGTGGTTTATGACATCCAATGTGGCCAGCTCAAGTTTGTCATTTTGGTGGAGCGATAACATTTGGTTTTTGATGTTGGCAGGTCCAATCACCCTAATACCGCTGCTGCTGTTTAACCAATCGACCAAGATGGTGGCCTATAGTATTTTAAGCTTTATGAACTATTTGACCCCAACGATTATTTTCTTATTGGCAATATTTTATTACCATGAGCCTTTTGATACACATCGGCTAATGATATTTGGTCTTATCTGGTTTGGGCTTTTGTTGTTTAGTATAGATTTATGGCAAAATCGCCCCAGCAAACAGCTCAATAAGCGTGCTAATTAACTTGTTAATAATTGAATTTGCGAATAATTGAACTTCCTAATAATTGATAAAAGTAGACTGTAATGAGTAAAAAAGACAACCCCACTGATTTTGTCAAAGTTAACGGCTTAAAAGTTGAGGCAGTAATCGGGGTATTTGATTGGGAGCGGGTAATTACTCAGCCCTTGGTGATTGATGTGACGATGGCAACGGATATCAGGGAGGCGGCAAGTAGTGATGATATTGACCATGCCATTAATTACAAAGCCGTGTGTGATGACATCACCCAGTGGTGTCAGCAGGCCAAAGCCATGCTGATTGAGACACTGGCTGAATTAATTGCTCAAAATATCTTACAAAAATATGCCACCACTCAAGTGACGGTTACGGTAGCCAAACCCACGGCCATTAAAGAGGCGGATTACGTTGCGGTACAAATTACGCGTACTGCCAAAACAGCAGAGTAAGCGCCTAGATGGACATAGGAGTGGTGTGTCATGAGCCGTATAGTGCCTTATAAAAATAGCATAAGCGAAAAAAGCAAATCTGCACCTGCCGATGATTCTGATACCTCTTTGGTAAAGGTGTTGAGTGCCATTGAGCCTTTAGCGCAGATTTGCCAGACCCAACCAATAGGATATGTGGTTGAGCTGGGTAGCAATGAGGCGGCTGATAAACATCTGGCGCAGGCTCGGCAGTGCTTATCTCAGCTTGCCAAAAACAGCGTGTGGTCAACTGAGTTTGTCAATCCAGACTATACTGCCACCGAAGATAATCCCAAACCCGATTATACCAATCAGTGTGGCTATCTGATTATGGGTGTACACACCGCCTTGGATAACCCAAGCTTGGGGGAGCTGATAAAAACCACGAAGATTATTGAAAAACAGATACAAAATGAGTTTTTTGAAGCCCAAAAACTCAGTCAGCTTGATGTGCATTCTGTGATTCATAATATGAGTGAGCCTAAGAATCGCAGGGTGATTATAGATATAGATGTACTGGCTATTAAAACAGCCGATAATGAGCTGATTGGTATCGCAGAGCGCTATCCCTTTAAGCATCATGAGTGGGTAGGATTACAAGAGCTGCATCAAAAAGGCCACTTAGAGTAAGTGGCCTTTTTTACGTTGCGGCTTTTTAGCGATGGGTTTGCGGCCGCATCTGACTAATTATTAATAACATCAATCTCATCGGCTGAAATCTTATGACAGTCTTTGGGCTTAAAATTGGGGTCCAAGCGGCACAGCGCCTCTTGCATCTCGCTAATACGTGTCTCAGACTGCTGAATGTGGCTGAGCATCTTGCTAAAGGCTTCTGCTACTGGGTCCTCAGAGTTTGGATTGAGGCCATAAGCATTAAAGTCTACCCGCTCTGACAGACGTTTTTTATGCGCCTTTTGCGGTTTAGCAATAATCTCATCAGGGCAGCTGATTTCATTGTTAGCTGTCGGCTTTTGTTTGGTCGCCTCTAACGCGGCCGAAGTGTTGTTCGCTTCATCCTCAGCACTACTTGTAATCATACGCGCCGCATTGCCCACCATGGTGGCTTCGGCAGGCACTTCTTTGACAACCACTGCATTAGAGCCAATCTTAGCGTTTTTACCTACTGTGAAGGGGCCCAATACTTTTGCACCTGCACCAACGATCACGCCATCTTCTAAAGTAGGGTGGCGTTTACCTTGACCTAAGGAGACGCCGCCTAAGGTAACTCCATGATATAAAGTCACATCATCGCCAATCTTGGCGGTCTCACCGATAACCACACCCATGCCATGATCAATAAAAAATCGACGACCAATTTGAGCAGCTGGGTGGATCTCAATACCAGTGACCATGCGTGAACCATATGAGATGGCGCGAGCACAGAACTTGTAGTCTTTATTCCATAAATAATGGGCACCGCGGTGTAATATTAAGGCATGAATACCGGGATAGGTCAGCAGTACCTCGGTACTGTTACGGGCTGCAGGGTCACGATTGAATACAGCGGCAATGTCTTCTTGTAATGAGGCCTTGGCTTTTTTAATGGCTTTAATGAGTCTCATGGCGATGTCTTATTTTGTTGTTTAAAATGAAATAGCTAAGTAATCTTATTTAGATTATACAACTTAAGAGTGCTTATACGTACGTAAAAGTGCTAAATCCCTTGAAGTAATAAAACAAGGTAAACGCTCATTTTAGAGTCTGCGCTGTACTTTAGCAATGATGGCACTTAACAGCTCAAATTCTTTTTGATCAAGCTGTAGTCGAGATAGCAGCCGTGATAGTCGGCTGGGCAACTCTCTTAGCTTATCATGCTCTGTACTCTCTACCAATTCTAGGCTATGCATCAGCTCTATTATACGAGACTGTAAGCTTTGCTTTTGTTGTTGATTGACAGCCGGTGCATCCCATTTTTGGCGTATCATTACCTCAATATCAGTACCGTCTTTATCAGCAGTGTCATTGGTTTGATTTAGCTTGCTATGGCTGTGCTGCAAGAAACGGCTGTAAAAAAAGCTGGATATAACTTGAACTGCTGAGGCCACATTAAGCACTGGGTAATCAGGATTGGCATCGATTTGAATGTGATAGTCTGCCAGTGCCAGCTCTTCATTGGTAAGCCCTCGGTCCTCTCTGCCAAACAAAATGGCAACTTTGGTCTCACCGATGGGTCTATCTAAAACCAATTGGGCTGCCTCATCTGGGGTGACCACAGGTCTTGGTATGTGACGTTGGCGACTACTGGCGGCAAATACCAGCTGGCAGTCGCTCAAAGCCTCATCTAAGGTATCCACTACTGCACAGTTATCTAACACTGATTTAGCGCCTGCAGCATGAGCGATACTGTCCTCGTCAATCGGGTGTTTAGGGTTGACTACAACCAAGTCTGTTAGCCCCATGGTGAGCATGGCACGAGCCGCTGACCCTATATTAGCAGGCAGAGTGGTATTGACCATAACGATACGGACGCTATTTAAACGTTGACGTAAATCAGGACTGTGGCGGTCTACATCCATGTGTATAGGTGTAGACTTTGAAGCAAAAGGAGCGGTCATAGGGTATCTTTAGGTTGTTTATTGCTAAGTTAAGCGGTTAAGTTTAATGAAAACTGGGCTGAAAATCTATGGGGCTTTCCTTATAAGTGCTGTCTTTATAAGTAAGCTGGGCCATTAACTCAATGAGTCTACACTCAATTTAAGCTTTTTATATAACTGGAGCAAAGCTGAGTAAAAAGCTGTACTTGCGGTGGTAATGTTCTGCCAGCAATGCTAAACATGCCTATCTGACGTTTTACAATAGGGTCAATAAGCGGTATCCATACCAAATGGTTATCGTACTCTGGAAAGGCAAGCTTGGGTAAGGTCGTCACACCGAGCTCATTTCTTAATAATGAGAATAAGGAGGTAATATTGCCCACCTCATATCTAGGCTTGATATTTATCTCATAAGCAGGGGTATGGCTGAGTAACTGACAGGTACCGTTATAAATAAAAGGTTCGCCTAACAGCTCTTGCCACACGACACCCTCTTTAAACTGAGCAAGTCGATGGTTTTTGGTGCAGACCACGCCAATAGGGTCAGCGAGTAACGGCATAAAAGTTACCTCTTGCTCATGGGTGGTGTCTAAATTACCTAGCGCAATATCGACCTCGCCAGCAAGCAAACGGTTGCAAACACCTACCGAGTTGTCATCAACCAAGCTTATCTCTACATCAGGATAACGTCTGGAGTATTCTGCTAAGACGTCAGGCAGCAGTTTGGTGGCTATAGAGGGAACAGTGGCTATTCTTATCTTACCGTATTTTCCTAAAGCAGTAGACTGTAGGTCGGTTTCAAGGCGATGATAAAGCTGCATAAACTGATCGATTTTGGGTGCGCACTCTTTGCCAAAGGGCGTTAAGATCGAGTTATTACCAGGTTCAAATAAGGCTCGTCCTAGGTGAGGTGCCTGATGAGCTACTTGAGCAGCTGCGTGCAAATGTGCCGCTGCAAGAGGCAGGACGTAACTCAAATAAAGTGATTGTTCTGGCACGGGCGAATAAGAGTATGCGCGTGTTTGAGCACATTGTTGACAGGCTTAGCGAGTGGCAATCAGCCAAAGCCTGAAGTGCTAGCACAAGTGGGGTATATTCTAAGAACGACTGCTGTCTATGGCAATGGCAAATTTGGAATCCATGATTTTAAACCATTAGAAAAAACCATCGACTTTGGTCAGTCATTTAGTGCTCAGATGTGTGCCGTCTATTTATTACGCCAGTTCAGCCTAGATTTGGTGGATTTCTTAGCGAAGAATAGAGGCGGGGAGACCGCAGTTGGTTTGCATCCTAAACTACAACGTTATCTAGGTGTGGGCAATGCAACGGGTTTGGGTATGGCGCCTTACCTCATTAACCACCCTTGTATTGTTGATCAGTGGCTAAGCACCAGAGAGCAGGCATTAGCCACTGTATTAGAGGGCAAGATTGAAACGAACAAGTTTGCAACATTAAAACAATACCTTGAGCGAGCTGTAAAACACCTACAGCAAGTTGTTACTATCAA
Source organism: Psychrobacter raelei (assembly GCF_022631235.3). Taxonomy (NCBI): domain Bacteria; kingdom Pseudomonadati; phylum Pseudomonadota; class Gammaproteobacteria; order Moraxellales; family Moraxellaceae; genus Psychrobacter; species Psychrobacter raelei. Next base: position 1,633,450 of record NZ_CP093310.2, on the reverse strand, counting down.
TGAGCGACAGCAACAAAAGAATCAAACGGCAGTATCAGAACTTGAAGAGCTGCTTAAGTCTGTTGAGTTGACTGCATCAACTTTATGCATTTGGCGAGAGCTGCTCAAACATTATCAATATATGAGCTATGAGGCGCAGGAGGTCTTAATCGCCTGCTTAATGGCGCTGTATCCTGAAAAAGTAGATGCGTTTGAGTCACTTATGAATGCTGATGAAACCATGGAGGTGCCTTTAGGTAAAAAGGTGGGCGACATTATCCGTATCTTGGAAGCTCGTTATCAGTGGGCAATTCATACCGACTTCACTGATTCTAATAATGCTTACTGGTTTTGGTATCGCTCTGAAAATAAAGAAGAGCCAAGGCTTGGTGTTAGAGGTGTAGAGGAAGGTGTTGAAAAAGAGTTGCCCTTAGATATCGGTAGGCAAGCACGCAATCTTTATTTGGCGATGAAACAGGCTGATGAGTCGCAAAAGCTGTCAGAGTTTGTCTTAAAGCATCCAAAGTATCGCGGTATTATTCGCCGTGTGTGGAATATGGGTAACAAGCCAATGGGTGATATTCAAATGAATGTGCTACATAAGGATGCACTACCTATGAATTTACTGCGCTGTAAATTATCTATATTTGGAGCGACTAAATTTGATCCGCGTTCAGATCGGTGGGTACGCATTACTTTATTCCAAGGCGCGCCTTTATTTGAAGAGGCTCATGAAGCAGAGTGGCTATTTCCTTTGTTGCCGACAGAAGCAGAAATACAGCAAGGAGATGAAATATGATAGTCTCTCATAATGAAATTATAAGCTTGGTGCAAAAGGCTTTTTTGGGCACGCGTAATGAATATGGCGAGGCCGATCTCATTGCCATCATGGTGGCAGAGCTACAGATGGCTGGGCTTGAAGGTATTCGCCAATTTAACAATGCCAGTGATTTTCTGTTCAATGAGCAAGAAGTCGAATTAGATATTATCAATAATCAGATTGTTGATGAAGTGGTATTAGATGAAAATGATGAGAAGTCTAAGTCTTCATTAACTTTGACGTTTGATTTTCATGGCAATAGTATCGCTTATCACCTACCGGCAGTTTTAGACTATGCGTTAGAGCATTTTGCAGATGATAAGCACCATCATATTAAGATTGAGCTAAAAAACTGCCATAATCGCTGGCTGGCTTACGGGGAGTTAGTCAGGCTTGCTGTAAAAGGTATTGCTTGTATGGCACGCTGGGATAATGGAGCAGAACCCAGACATACTTTGTTCATATTAAACTTAGGTAATATTTATCCTGAACTTTACTTCTTTGATGAACAGGTCGATGAGATAGATGGGCCCCAAGACATGATCATTGAGTTGGCTGATAACGACTTTGTCTTAGAGCGCTATGGAAAAAACCACGTGGACTATCTAAGCTCAGAGGAAATCTTAAAGCGCCATCAATCATCTTGGGATACTGGAATTAAAGTTAACTCCGTAGAATGGGGTATTTTGAAAGAAACCGCTAAGCATATGTTAGTAAAGAACAGTGAGCAGTCAATGAGAGGTGCTGGTGGCGTATAATGTGACTACTCTGCTATTATTACTCTATACTCATCAAGTTATAATTCAAAATACAAAAAAGCCCGCTAATCAGCGGGCTTCTCGTTATTAAAAACTAAACTAGGCGTTTATTAAAAGTGCTTAAACAGCCCAGCAAGAGCAACCAAAGGCACCGAAGAAGTCTTTCATGTTAGAGACAGGTGCATTTGATTTCCAAGCCTTGGCATGATTATGGCCATGCAAGTTACAGGCGCTTGAGCAGCCACAAGAGGCGGCCATGGCAGCACTGTTTGGCGCTAAAGAGTTCTTGCCAGCCCCTTCAGGATCACCCCAAGCAGCGTAGCCGCCATACTGATTGACAGGTGACCAATCTGGCATAGCAGGGGGGATTGGTGAGTCGAAGTCTGAGAATTCACCCGCACCATATACCGTCTTACCGCCCACGACTGTTAAATCTGAGGTAAGATAAGGAATTTCATTTTCTGGAATGGCGAAAAAGTCTTTGTTTGGTACGATGAAGTCTGCTAAATAACCTTCTTCAATGCGACCACGTTTGCCTTCTTCATTGGTAAACCAAGCGACTTTTTCTGTCCACATACGTAGCGCTGTTTCACGGTCTAATAGGTTGTCTTGATCATATAGCTGCATACCGCCAACGGTCTGACCACTGATTAACCATGATAGAGAGACCCATGGGTTATAAGAGGCAACACGTGTTGCATCTGTACCTGCCGATACATTGACGCCGCTGTCTAGCATTTGCTTAACAGGTGGGGTGTTAGACGCTGCCGCAGTGCCATAACGCTCAGCGAAGTATTCGCCTTGGTAAGCCATACGATGCTGAACAGCAATACCACCGCCTAACGCTGCGATACGGTCAATGTTTCTCTGAGAGATAGTTTCAGCATGGTCAAAGAACCAGTTTAGACCTTCAAAAGGAATCTCTTCGTTCACCTTTTCATAAACATTAAGGGCACGCTCAATGGTCTCATCGTAAGTAGCATGTAAGCGCCATGGCCATTTGTTTTGAGCCAAAATACGAATCACTTCTTCAAGGTCATGCTCCATATCAGCGGGCATTTCAGGACGTGGCTGACGGAAATCTTCAAAGTCAGCAGCTGAGTACACCAGCATTTCACCTGCGCCATTATGGCGGAAGTAGTCATCACCTTGCTTATAAGTGACCGATGACGTCCAGTTTAAGAAGTCTTCTTTTTCTTCTTTTGGCTTTTGAGTAAATAGGTTGTAGGCCATACGAACAGTCAGCTGACCTTCATCATGAAGCTTTTGAACCACTTCATAATCATCAGGATAGTTCTGCGAGCCACCACCAGCATCAATAATACCAGTCACACCTAAGCGGTTCAGCTCACGCATAAAATGACGCGTAGAATTTAATTGGTATTCAAAGGGTAGCTTTGGACCTTTGGCCAAAGTAGCATAAAGAATTGAAGCATTTGGCTTGGCTAACAGTAGGCCTGTTGGATTGCCATTGGCATCACGTTGAATCTCGCCACCAGGTGGTTCTGGCGTCTCTTTTGTATAACCTACTGCACGTAAAGCAGCCGCATTCAGTAAAGCGCGATCATATAGGTGTAAGATAAATACGGGCGTATCTGGAGCAACGGCGTTGATTTCATCAATGGTAGGAAGGCGCTTTTCAGCAAACTGATTTTCAGTAAAGCCACCAACCACACGTACCCACTGAGGAGAAGGGGTATTTGCCACTTGCTGCTTCAACATCGCCATAGCATCTGCAAGCGTGCGTACACCATCCCAGCGTAGTTCCATGTTGTAATTGAGGCCACCGCGGATGACGTGAGTATGATTATCAAATAAGCCTGGTAGTACACTACGTCCTTTTAGGTTAATCGACTTAGTATTGCTGCCTGCCATTGAAAGAATTTCTGAATCACTACCTACGGCCACAAATTTACCATCTTTAATAGCGACCGCTTCCGCCGTAGGCTGTGAGCGATTTAAAGTGGTTATTTTCCCGTTATGATAGATAATGTCTGGAGTTGTCATATTATTATCCTAATTATAATGAAGTAAAACATTATTCAACAAGGTATGATTGATTACAGTGCAATTTCACAGACTTGTCGACTTCCATGGATGATTACTTATTAGATCTTATCGTCATCGCTTTATTATCGTATATAAGATATCAGTGAGTCGCAACTATTAAGTATTTATTCAATACACAACAACACTAAAGCCATACAATATTTTTTTCGTAATCTACAAAACGACTCGATACCTCTTATATCGCTTAATGTGAGCGCAGTCATAGATTACCTATGTGACATTTCATGCACTAAAGGTTAATCCCTATGATTTGCAATTTAGACAACTCAAATAGTTTAGCTAATCTATAATAATGCTTGGTTAAACTCACAAATACAAATAAGAAAATAAAAGTTATTGAGCCATAGAGACTAGGCTTTATTTACTTGTCTGTATGCTATGAATAGCAAGCAGAGATTACTGCATATTATTTTGAGAGCTATCTTGTTGTACTACTTGCTCAGCAGACGGTGGCGTGTGAAATACGTGCTGCTTAACAAAAGGAATGAGCTGCTCCCCAATCAGCATTCCGAACAGCCCGACCAATGCCCAAGTAGGCGGTGCAGGAGAGCGAACATTGACAACACTATAGATAACACCAACAACAATACCGACAATTAAAGAAGCTAAATAGATTTTCATGAGGGATATACTCGGGTGGGTGAATGCAAAAAAGGACTAACTGAGCTCGATATAACTAGGATTAAGTTAGTTCACAAGCTAAGTTCGCCCTTTTTTATTTAAAAATAAAGGTAACGTTTAATCGTTAATTATTTTTTTGGAGCAGGGTTAGGACCGATGCTACCTTTAGCTGCAACACGCGCAGGCGCTTTATGAACCATAGTGTAGGCATAGTCAACACCCATACCATACGCACCAGAGTGCTCACGTACGATGTCCATTACAGCATCATAAGTTGCTTTGTTAGCCCAGTCACGTTGCCACTCAAGAAGCACTTGCTGCCAAGTTACAGGAACAACGCCTACTTGAAGCATACGCTCCATAGCCCACTGATGTGCTTCTACAGTAGTACCACCAGAAGCGTCAGCTACCATATAGATTTCATAATCAGTATCTTGTAAGCAAGAAAGAGCGAAAGATAGGTTACATACTTCAGTCCATAGGCCTGACACAACAATCTTCTTACGGCCATTTTTAGCATTTTCGGCTAAAGCATCACGAACATTTTGGTCATCCCAAGAGTTCATTGAGCTACGCTCAAGAAGATCGTTATCTGGGAACACTTCTAATAGTTCTGGTAAGGTGTTACCAGAGAAGCTGGCTGTCTCAACAGTAGTAATAGTAGTAGGAATATTGAAAACTTTAGCAGCTTTGGCTAAACCAACAACATTGTTTTTAAGAGTTTGACGGTCGATAGACTGTACGCCAAATGCCATTTGTGGTTGTTGGTCAATAAAGATTACTTGGCAATTTTCTGGCGTTAAAAGTTCTAATAATGCTTTAGATGAAGTAGACATAGTTTTTATTCCTATTTATATGATTAATTAGAATTTAAATGAGTTAATTACAGAGCTGCTAGATAAATGCTTTAGCAATTAACGTGGCTGGGCATCCTGGGTTAGGCTAGTATTCTATTTAATAATATAGCTTAACTAAAAGCAGGTCTTATAACGGATTTATACAATCAGTATTTCTCTGCGTGCTAAGTGCCGTCGAGGGTCATTATATTAGTAGAATTAAATACTGACAAGTCCCGTGTTACAGTTGTTATACACTGTTATAAAAGGGTTTGCAGGCTATTTTTTTGATTTAATTACCGAAGATGTTTAGGGGTTTTTTGTGATTTTTAGGCTATTTTTTTGGGTATTGGTTGTCATTTAGATTAAAATATGCCCCAATATTTTATTTAGTTTTAATAAATAATTTTCTTTTAAAACATCGAAGTTTTAATGGCTTTAAATAAAAATTGGTTTTATTTGTGAGTACATAGTGATCTTGTATTATTTAGATTTTAAATTTAGTTTGTTTATAATTTAATGAACCAATATTAGACTAAATTAAGTAAAAATGAGGTATAAAATAATTAATTTTCGAGATTTTATGCGGTAAATAGAGCTCGAATTTATTTATTAAGAAGCCAATTTGGATAACAAATCTAGGTCTAAATTGACTGATCTGCCAATAAAATCCCAAAATATAATCAGCAAATTACGAAAAAGTGGCGCGATTAATTTCGCTCAGCCCATTTGAGTCGTCTTTATAATAGGTTATTTTGCAACCTTTTTAGAGCTGATTGGTGATAACTTGAGAGAGTCTTACTTAATAGGAGCAAGAGGTGCTTAAATTTGTTCGACACACAAAAAAATGCTTAAGCTTTCAAACAAAGCTTAAGCATTTTTCGATTAAAACGCCAAATATTAAGCGTGTTAGAGGTTACTGGTTTAAAGGCTACTGGTAATGGAAATACAAGTTGTCCTGGGGTACTAAGGTGCCCAGCTGTATTAAATTGTCATCTGTGGGGTACAGACGCCAGTTGTCATTTAAACTGACATTGGCAATGGCAAAGTCGGTATAAATGTTTAGAGCGATAGGAATACAGCCATCGTTTTGTGCTACCGGAGCCGCTGTCATATCCGAGTTGCCGTTATAGTAAGCTTCCATTGAATTGCCGTCATCACTGTCTTCATCGAAGGCGGGGCTTTGATGATTTGGAATGAGATGACTCTGAGCAGGCTTTAGTAAGGGTTGTAGTGAGTCAAGCAACAAGGTGTTTTGGCTGTGAATCTTGATACTTATCTTTTTTACCCAACGTTGACGGCATTCAAGCAGGGTATAAGCATTGTCTAAACGGGCGAATAACCGGCCATCACGGTCTCGAATGCCGCCTTTGATAACAATTACCTCATCGACCTTGAGCTTGTCTTTAATGCGGTTAAAACGCTCAGCATAGCAGCTAACCTCAAGACGGGCTGTGCCATCATCAAGTGTAATGACGCAGCGGTTACCAAAGTTTGCGATGTCCATAATCAAACCGGCAAAAAAAGTACTGCCGTTATAGCCAGTATCTGCCAAGCTATCTAAACGGGCATTTGAGGTATAAACAGCCACCTCTTTGCGGTATTGATCTAGGGGATGACCGGTTAAATAAAGCCCTAGGGTGTCTTTTTCAGCTTTGAGACGGTGCTTGTCTCCCCAAATCAGACCGCTATCTGTAGGCAGTGGCGGTGCGGTGGTGGCATTATCGACTTCACTGAATAAGTCCATCATGCCCATTTCGTTATTTTGACGCTCTTGTTCCGCCGCTTGTACTGCACTTGGCAGCTGTGCCATTAACGCACCGCGAATCTGATGGCGCTCATCTGCTGCTAAATCTGGGCGCTGGGTAATGGCAAAGTCATCAAAGCAGCCAGATTTAATTAACGCCTCTAAGGTGCGCTTGTTTACCTTTTTGATATCTACTCGGCGGCAAAAATCATAAAGATCTGTAAACTTGCCCCCTTGACGACGTGCTTGCACGATAGAATCTACCGCACCTTCACCGACGCCTTTAATGGCACCTAAACCATAGATGATGTTGGTGGGAGTATCGGCCACAAAGTGCCATTCACTTCGATTTACTGAGGGGTTATCGACGCTAAGATCGAAGTTTTCACGGCAATCGTTAATGAAGAACACCACGTTATCGGTGTTGTTCATATCTGAGGTAAGGACTGCTGCCATAAACTCAGCTGGGTAGTAATATTTGAGATAAGCCGTTTGATAGGCAAGTACCCCGTAAGCGGCTGAGTGCGACTTGTTAAAGCCGTAACCGGCGAATTTTTCCATCAAATCAAACACACCGCCAGAGATGACAGGGTCAATACCTTGTGCTGTGGCACCGGTCACAAAAATGTCACGCTGTTTGGCCATCTCTTCAGGTTTCTTTTTACCCATGGCACGGCGCAGCATGTCAGCGCCGCCTAAGCTATAGCCAGCCATGACCTGTGAGATTTGCATTACCTGTTCTTGGTAGACAATAACGCCGTTGGTGTTCTCCAAAATTGGCTCGAGGTTGGGGTGATCGTATACAACCTCTTCACGCCCATGTTTGCGGTCAATATACATCTCTACCATGCCAGCATCCAATGGGCCGGGGCGGTATAACGCACACATGGCGATAACGTCTTCGATGTTGGTCGGTTGCAGCTTGGCCAGGTATTTTTTCATACCCGAGCTCTCTAGCTGGAACACCGCTGTGGTTTTGGCGTCTTGTAGCAGCTTATAGGCATTTGTATCATCAAGCGGTAAGTCTTCAAGCTCTAAAGCGGGTTTGTTTTCGCGGGCACGGCGCTCGTTGATGTTTTTGACAGCGGCATTGATAACCGTTAGGTTGCGTAGACCTAAGAAGTCGAACTTAACTAGGCCGACAGACTCTACGTCATCTTTGTCGAATTGGCTAACCCGGTGACCTTCTTCATCACAATAAATCGCACTAAAGTCGGTGATTTTGTTCGGGGCGATTAGTACCCCACCGGCATGCTTACCGACGTTACGAGTGATGCCCTCAAGCTTAATGGCCATCTCCCAGATTTCATTGGCATCTTCATAGTCCATGTTGTCCGGATTAGACAGCAAATCCTTAAGCTGAGGCTCCTCGAGTAGGGCGTCTTTTAAAGAGATACCGGGCGTCTTTGGAATAAGCTTGGAGATTTTATCAGCCAAGCCATAAGATTTACTTTGGACACGAGCCACGTCTCGCACCACAGCTTTAGCCGCCATGGTACCAAAGGTGATAATCTGCGACACCGCTTCACGGCCATACTGACTGGCCACGTATTCAATGACGCGGTCACGCCCTTCAATACAAAAGTCGATATCGAAGTCAGGCATGGACACACGCTCGGGGTTTAAGAAGCGCTCAAACAGCAGATCATAATGCAGCGGATCAAGGTCGGTGATGTTCAAGGCGTAGGCCACTAACGAGCCGGCGCCCGAACCACGCCCTGGACCGACAGGCACGCCATTGGCCTTGGCCCAGCGAATAAAGTCCATAACGATTAAGAAGTAGCCCGGAAATCCCATCTCCAAGATAATATTAAGCTCATGGTTTAAGCGCTCATCATAGGGTCTGCGAATCTCAGGCCACGTCTCATCACGCTCGCTTACTGGATATAACTTATCCAAACGTGCCTCCAGCCCGCGCTGCGACTCAGCTCTGAAGAAAGACTCAATGGTCTCACCTTCTGGTACTGGAAATTCAGGCAATACGTTTATGCCCAGTGTCAAAGTAACGTTACAGCGCTGCGCTAGAATGACCGTGTTTTGAACCACCTGAGGGATATCGGAAAATAGCTCAGTCATCTGGGCTTGAGTCTTTAGATACTGTTCACTTGAGTAGTCGTGTGGCCTATTGGGATCAGCCAATACATGGGAGGAGGCAATACACACTCGAGCTTCGTGAGCATCAAAGTCCTCTTCTTCCAAAAAGCGCACGTCATTATGGGCCACTGTGGCAATACCATGACGCTGACCTGCCAAAATGGCCTGTTCAATAAAAGTATCTTCCAAAGCCCGTTTGGTGCGCTTTATCGCAAAATACAGGCGATCACCAAATACTGCTTGATACTCGCTAATCAATTGATGTCCGCGCTCTGGGTTTGCGCCTAATAAAGCTTGGCCCACATCAGATTTTTCGGTGAATAGTACAATAACCCCTGCGCTGTTATCTAGCAAATGCGCTTTATTGACAATAGGTGTTCCTCGGTTATCAGGATTCATGCGGCCATCAGTGAAGCCTAGCGAGACAATACGGGTAATGCTTTGATAACCCTCGTTATTCATGGCAAGCAAGGTTAAACGAGTATGTTCATCATCAAGAATAATCTCAGCACCAATAATGGGCTTTATCGCCGCATCTAGGCAGGCACGATAGAATTTAACAGTGGCATACAAATTCGATAAATCTGTCAATGCCAGTGCCATCTGTCCATCAGCAGCGGCCGCTTTGACCATAGGTTTGATACGGATAATAGAGTCCGTAATAGAAAATTCGCTGTGAATACCAAGATGTACAAACGCCATAAATGACCTGATTAGCTGATTAAAATAGAGATGATGTGGCGAAGCTACGCTATATAGCGTATAGCGCTCAAAAGAAGTGGCTTGTTTATACCAAGTAAACCAATAAACAAGAGGATAACTATAGCATTTTTAAGCATATTGAGCCATAGCTAGGCGCAGTGTTACACTCTTATATTACTAACAGATTTTGCTGTTTTTATGATGACCATTTATTGTATACCCTCCAATCAAGGACCCTATTATGCATATTTCTGCCAATTTCGATGCCGGTAATATTGAGGTTTTAAATGCCGACAATCCTAAAAATATTGAACTGGCTATTCGTCCAGATGTTGGCGATGAGTTTTTTCAGTGGTTTAATTTTCGTCTGACCGGTGACATCGGTGATCAATATGTGCTCAATATTGTCAATGCTGGCGAGTCCTCGTATGTCGAGGGCTGGGAGGATTATCAAGCCGTCGCTTCTTATGACCGTCAATATTGGTTCCGCTTACCGACGTCTTATAAAGAGGGCAAACTGACCATTGATGTTGAGCTTGAGTGTGAAGGTATCCAAATTGCCTATTTTGCCCCCTATAGTTATGAGCGTCATCAAGACTTATTGGCAGCGGTTCAGACTCATCCTTTGGTCACTTTAGAGCATCTGGGTGAGACCCTTGATAAACGGGATTTAACCTTGGTCAAAGTCAGTAGTGATGATGATAATGAGGCGTCAAATGAAAAGCGTAATATATGGATTATCGCTCGCCAGCATCCGGGTGAGACCATGGCTGAGTGGCTGATGGAAGGTCTGCTTTATAGCTTGTTAGACAGTGACAACACCACTGGCAGACGTTTGCTTGACAAGGCCAACTTCTATATCGTACCAAACATGAACCCAGATGGCAGTGTGCGTGGACACCTGCGCACCAATGCGGTAGGCACGAATTTAAACCGTGAGTGGGAGAGCCCAAGTCTGGAGAAAAGCCCTGAGGTGTACCATGTACTTAACAAAATGGATAAGACCGGCGTAGATCTATTTTATGATGTGCATGGCGATGAAGCACTGCCTTACGTCTTCTTAGCAGGCTCGCAAGGGACACCAAGCTATAGTGAGCGATTGGCAAATCTTCGTGATAAATTCTCTGAGGTGTTGACCCTTGCCAGTGCTGACTTCCAAACTGAGTTTGGCTATGAAATTGATGCGCCGGGTGAAGCCAATATGACAGTGGCCACCAATGCAGTCGCTGAGCGTTTTGATTGCTTAGCCAATACGCTTGAGATGCCGTTTAAAGACAATGCCAATTCACCAGATGAGCTGGTCGGCTGGTCACCTGAGCGCTCAATTAAACTGGGTGAGGCGTCATTAGTCGCTATGCTTGCTGTGGTGGATGAGCTGCGTTAGTTTATTATCCTAAGTTGTTCATGAAATATTCAAGCCTTCTAAGCTTAGCTTGGAAGGCTTTTTTTATCGTAAGTCGCTATAAAATCCTGCTGTTTTGAATATTTCATGGGAATGACACAGAATTTTGAAGAGGGCGTTCAAAACTCTGTGTTAACTAAATTAAAGACGCATCATCTTGCCTATATCTCTTAATTCAGGCAATAGCGCCATGTAATTTTTCTTATAATTTTCTGTAGTTTTATTACCTACAATGCTTTTTTAATTAATTCTATATAGTTTTTATAATGTTTTTTTTAAGTAATGTTATTTTTCTAAATAGTTTCAATTCTTTTAAAGTATAAGATATATGTTTAATTTTTCTTATGAATGCTAATAAAATATTGTAATCATAGATTATTTTAGTATTATACAATTATATAACTAAAAGTAGAGCCAATATTTAGGTTGCCTTCAACTTTAATATGTTTGCTAGAAGGCTTAAGTAAGCCAGTGGATTCTGATTTTTTTCAATACCTCTTGTTTTTGACAGATTTTATATTGTGTCATTCATTTTGAATAACCGCGTATTTTCTATAATAAATTCAACCGAGCTTGTTAACTCATCTTTCTAGCCGCTAAACAACAGCTGATTAAGCGACTGTCAATATAACTCTAATATCATCAACATCACCTTTTGATTACTCCATTCATAGAGAAAAATAAATGAATCTAAACCCCCTCATACTGTCTTCTTTATTCGCAGCGATTACGTTAAGTGGCTGTCAAACCTTCCCTAACTTCAATTCACATGACACAACGTCGGCAGTGAATAGTGCTAATAATAGTAGTAGTCGCTATATTAATAATGTGCATTGGGAGAAAAAGGGCGATCTTTTTAGTGTGCCTAATAACTCAGACTTAAGCCGTTATCAAAGCCGAATTGTGGTTTTTCGTCAGGCTGATGACGTAGTAAATCTAAGAGAAGATTACCAAGGCAGCATTAATATCGGTATTGATGATCGTTTTCAGACAAGCTTGCAGCCTGGTCAATACTCACAGTCTATTGTGTGCACTGGGCGTCATAATTTGAGTACAGAAATAACTCGTAGCAAAACCAATTATTTAAATAATACCGCTTCAGTTGAAACCTTACAGCCCAAGAAAACTTATTATTATCAAGTCATTATTGATCAACGAACCAGCCTACCTATCGCTCAACCAATAGATGATGCAACCGCAATCTCTATGCTACAAAACCTACCGGAACAAACCCACCAAATTAGCCGCGTGGTACAAAACAATTGTCAGCCAGTTGCTCAGCCTGCACCAACACCTACAGATATCTCGCCAGAACCCATTGTTGTCAATCAACCCATTAAGCTTGATGTCCTATTTGATTTTGACAGCGCCAATATTCGATCCTCTTATTCTCAAAAAATAGAAGCAGTTGTTGATTTTATGAGACAACATCCTGAGGTTACTGCTGTGTTAGAAGGGCACACGGATAGTAAAGGCAATGCCGCTTATAATCAGAGACTGTCTGAGCAGCGTGCTCAAGCGGTCAAAGACAAAATGGTTAATCAATATGGGATCAGTAGTCAGCGCTTGATGGCTCAAGGCTATGGTGAGTCACGTCCTGTTGCAACTAATGATACAGAGCAAGGTCGCCAAGAGAATCGCCGGGTCGTTGCCATCATTAGTCAGTAGTTTATTAACCACTTACTTTATTGACCGTCTTAATTTAAAACAATTTAACATCTAGAAGAACTATTTAATACCTATTAGGAAAAGCATGAAAAATATTATCGTAAAAGTAAACAATGCCACACAAACTATCGCTGAACATAACATCATCACTCAAGATGGTAAGCCCACAGTCATTCGTGCTGTACAAAATGCCAATTATGAATTATTTGATAAAGCAATGGGCCGTGCCCCTAATCACATTGTGACCAAACGTGTGGGTGATGATCTTCATGTTTCTATGGAGGATGACGGTGAAAGTAGTGACTTAATCATTGAGGGCTTTTATGACTATCCTCAAAGTGCGTTAATCGGCTTAGCAGAAGATGGGGGCTATTATTACTACATTCCAGATTCTGGTGAAGTGGCAGATTACGTTACTGAATTAGAATCTGGAAATATCGAGGGCCAGGCATTAGGTGGTGAACATCAAGTTACGCCTTGGTGGGTAAGTGCGGGTGATGTAGAAGGTTTTAATGCCATGCCTTGGCTTGTTGGTTTGGCAGGTGTCGGTATTGTCGGTGCTGCCTTATCCAATAATGGTGGTAGTGGCGGATCAAGTGTCCCTCCAGTGACAGAGCCTGATAATATCATAATTGCACGTGATCTTATTGCCCAAGCTGAAGCAGCTGAGGCGCAAGCTGAGCAGCTATTAGCCGCTGCTGCTGAAGATGGCGTGATTAGCCAAGCAGAAGCCGATGCGATCGTAGAAGCAAACGCAGAAGTTGCCCGCACCAAAGATGCGGCCCAAGAGGCAGTTGATGCGCTACCAGAGAGTGTTGAAAAAGCGCAGCTACAAACCCGCGCTGATGACGTGAATGAAGTAACCGTGCCACCAGTTACGCCAGTCGATCAGCCTGTAGATACCACTGCTGCCCAAGACTTACTGGCCCAAGCTGAAGCAGCTGAGGCGCAAGCTGAGCAGCTACTGACAGACGCTAATGCCGATGGCATCATCTCACAAGCAGAAGCGGATGCGATTGTAGCGGCCAACGCGGAAGTTGCCCGCACCAAAGACGCGGCCCAAGAGGCGGTTGATGCGCTACCAGAGAGTGTTGAAAAAGCGCAATTACAAACCCGCGCTGATGACGTGAATGAAGTGACCGTGCCACCAGTTACGCCAGTAGATCAGCCTGTGGATAGTGATGCACCAAACGCACCGACTGTGGTAATTAATGCTGATGGCACCGCGATCAGTGGTAAAGCGCAGCCAGGCTCAGATATTGCTATTGACACCAATGGTGATGGCACGCCAGATTACACAGCAACTGCCGATGCTAATGGTAACTACAGCGTAGATACCTCAGCTGCACCGCTTATCAATGGCGAAACCGTAAGCGCCACAGCAACCGATGAAGATGGCACGAGCGCGCCAGGGACAGATACCGCCTCAGGCGACACTAACGACACCGCACTGAAGCACCGACTGTGGTAATTAATGCTGATGGCACCGCGATCAGTGGTAAAGCGCAGCCAGGTCAGATTGTATTGACACCTGGTGATGGCACGCCGATCACAGCAACTCACGCTAATGGTAACTGTGGGATACTCAGTGCACCGCTTATAATGGCGAAACCGTAAGCGCCACAGCCCGATGAAGATGGCACCAGTGGCAGCGGATCCTGGTGATGTTATGGGAGCCGCCTGAAGCACGACTGTAAGCTGATGGCACCGCGATCGGTAAAGCGCAGCCAGGTCGATATTACTATTGACACCAGAGGCACGCCAGTCACAGCAACTGCCGACGCTAATGGTAACTACAGCGTAGATACCTTCAGCTGCACCGCTTATCAATGGCGAAACCGTAAGCGCCACAGCAACCGATGAAGATGGCACGAGCGCGCCAGGTGATACCGCCTCGGCGACACTAACGACACCGCACCTGAAGCACCGACTGTGGTATATGCGATGGCACCGCGATCTGGAAGCGCCCGGTCAGTATTACATTGACACCAGGATGGCACGCCAGATCAGCAATGCGACGCAATGGTAACTACAGCGAGATACCTCGCTGCTTATCAATGGCGAACCGTAGCGCCCGCAAATAAGATGGCACGAGCGCCGGTACAGTACCGCCTCAGGCGACACTAACGACACCGCACCTGAAGCACGACTTATAATGCGATACCGCGATCAGTGGTAAAGCGCAGCCAGGCCAGATATTACTGACACCAGTGGGCGCCGATTCAGCAACTGCCGACCTGGTAACTGCGTAGATACACCCATCAATGGCGAAACCGTAAGCGCCACAGCAAGATGAAGATGGCACGGCGCCATCAATACCGTCAGCGACCAACGACACCGCACCTGAAGCACCGACTGTAATTAATGTGATGACCGCGATCAGTGGTAAAGAAATTACTATTGAACATGGATGGCAGCCGACAGCAACTGCCGACGCTAATGAACTACAGTGTGGATACCTCAGCGACCGCTTATAATGGCGAAACCGAAGCGCCACAGCAGATGAAGATGGCACGAGCGCCGTCGATACCCCCGGCGACACTAACGACACCGCACCAGCACGATGTATAAGCTGATGGCACGCGATCAGGGTAGCGCAGCAGGCTCAGATATTATTGACACCAATGGTGATGGCGCAATAGCAACCCGACGCTATGTAACCAGGGATACCTCAGCGCACGCTTACTCAATGGCGAAACCGTAAGCGCCACAGCAACCGATGAAGATGGCACGAGCGCCGGCAGATCCGCCTCGGCACACTAACGCACGCACCTGAAGCACGACTGTGTAAATGCTGATGGCACCGCGATCAGTGGTAAAGCGCGCGCCAGATATATTGACACCAATGGTGATGGCACGCCAGATCAGCCGCGACGCAAAATAGTGGATACAGCGCACCGCTTATCAATGGCGAAACCGTAAGCGCACAGCAGATGAAGAGGCACGGCGCCAGGCATACCGCCTCGCGACACTAACGACACCGCACCTGAAGCACCGACTGTGGTAATTAATGCCGATGGCACCGCGATCAGTGGTAAAGCGCAGCCAGGCTCAGATATTGACACGGTGATGGCACGCCGATTACACAACTCGACGCTAATGGTAACTAGTGTGGATACTAGCGCACCGCTATCAATGGCGAAACCAAGCGCCACAGCAACTGATGAAGATGGCACGACGCGCCGGTACAGATCCGCCTCTGGTGACACTCGACACGCGCCAAACGCACCGACTGTGGTAATTAATGCTGATGGCACCGCGATCGGGCGCAGCCAGGCTCGATATTATTACAATGGTGATGGACGCCAGATACACAACGCCGACGCAAATGGTAACTACAGTGTGGATACCTCAGCTGCACCGCTTATCAATGAACCGTGGCCACAGCAAGATGAAATGGCACAGCGTGCCGTACAGATACGCCCGGCGACTAACGACACCGCACCACGACGTGGTATAATGCTGATGGCACCGATCAGGGTACGCCAGGCTCAGATATTACATTGACACCATGGTGATGGCGCCAGATACCGCAACTGCCGACAAGGTAACTACAGTGGATACTCAGCGCATATCAATGGCGAAACCGTAAGCGCCACAGCAACCGATGAAGATGGCACGAGCGCCAGGTACAGATACGCCTCAGGCGACACTAACGACACCGCGCCAAACGCACCGACTGTGTGATGCACCGCGATCGCGAGCGCAGCCAGATATTGCTATGACACCATGGTGATGGCACCAATTACACGTAACCGCCGACGCTAATGGCTTGTGGATCTCGCTGCGCTTATCATGAAACCGTAAGCGCCAACGATGAAGGGCAGAGCGCCAGGTACATCCGCCGGCGAACAACGAACGTGAAGACGACTGTGTTAATTAATGCTGATGGCGCATCGGTAGCGCAGCTCAGATATTGACACAATTGGGCACGCCGATACCAGTGCCGACGCAAGGTAACACGGAATCAGCTGCACCGCTTATCAATGAAACCGTGCGCACAGCAAGATGAAGATGCGAGCGCCGAGATACGCCTCTGGACACTAACGACACCCGCCAAACGCACCGACTGTAATTAATGCTGGGCACGCGATCAGGGTAAAGCGCAGCTGCGATATTATGACACCAGGGATGGCACGCCGATTACACGCCGGACGGGTAACTCGTGGGATACCCAGCTAGATCAATGAACTAGCGCCAAACCGATGAAGAGGCCAGGGGAGATCCGCCTCTGGTGACACAACACACCGACGACTGTGGTAAGCACACCGCGATCAGCGGAAAGCAGCCAGGCTGATATTCAACACCGGGCGCGTCGCCGCACGCTAATGGTAACGCGTAGATACTCAGCTGCCCACAGGCGAACCGCGCCACAGCAACCGATGAAGATGGCACGAGCGCGCCAGGGAGATACCGCCTCTGGGACACAACGACACCGCGCCAAACGCACCGACTGTGGTAATTAATGCGATGGCACCATCACGGAAACACGGCCTGTATCACCTGGGATCGCCAGATACACGAGCTAATGGTAACTGGTAGATCGTGCGCTTACAATGGCGAAACCAAGCGCCGCCGATGAAGGCACGAGCGGTCGATACCGCCCGGCGAACAACGACACCGCGCCTGAAGCACCATGTGAAAGCTGATGCACCGCGATCGGGAAACCAGGCTCAGATTGCCATTGCACCGTGATGGACGCGAACACGAACCGCTGACCAAATGGAATACGGGACTCAGCTCACCGCACGGCGAAACCAAGCGCCACAGCAACCGATGAAGATGAGACCAGGTACGATACCGCCTCAGGCACACTAACGACAGCCCACAACCATGGAATTAATGCGATGGCACCGCGATCAGGGTAAGCGCCAGCTCAGATATTCTGACACCATGGTGATGGCACGCCGTCGGTAACTGCCGACGCTATGGAACACAGCGTAATACCTCAGCTGCACCTATCAATGGCGAAACCAAGCGCACAGCACTGATGGCACGAGCGCGCCAGGCACCCTCTGGTAAAACGACACCGAAACCACGACTGTAAGCTGATGGCACCGCGATCAGTGGTAAAGCGCGCCAGTCGATATTACTATTGACACCAAGATGGCACGCCGATCAGCACTGCCGACGCAAATGGTAACTCAGGGATACAGCGACCGCTTATCAAGGCGAACCGGCGCCAGCACCGATGAAGATGGCACGAGGCCAACATACCTCGACACAACGACACCGCGCCAAACGCACCGATGTGTATTACGGCACCGCGATCACGGAAAGCGCAGCCCTCAGATATTGCTATTGACCAATGGTGATGGCACGCCAGATTACACGGAACCGCCGACGCATGGTAACCAGCGTGATACCAGCTGCGCATCAATGGCGAACCGAGCGCCAAGCAGATGAAGGCAGAGCGCGCCAGGGACAGATACCGCTCTGGTGAACTAACGAACCGCGCCAAACGCACCGACTGTGGTAGCTGATGGCACCGCGATCAGCGGTAAAGCAGCCGGCTCGAATTCTATTGACACCAGGTGATGGCCGCCAGTTACACGGTAACGCGACGCTAATGGTAACACAGCGGATCCCAGCCACACTGGCGAAACCGTAAGGCCCAGACCGATGAAGATGGCACGAGCGCGCCAGGTCAGATCCGCCTGGCGACCAACGACACCGCGCCTGAAGCACGACTGTAATTAATGCTGATGGCACCGCGATCAGCGGTAAAGCGCAGCCAGGCGATATTACATTGACACCAATGGTGATGGCACGCCAGTCGGTACGCCGACGCTAATGGTAATACAGCTGTCGACCGCTTATCAATGGCGAAACCGTAAGCGCAACGATGAAGATGCAAGAGCCGGTACGTCAGCGACACAACGACACCGCCCGAAGCACCGACTGTAATAATGCTGTGGCACCGCGATCGTGGTAAAGCAGGTCGATATTATTGACACCAATGGGATGCACGCCAGATACACAACTGCCGATAATGACACAGCGATACGCACATCAATGGCGAAACCGTAAGCGCCACAACGATGAAGAGGCACGAGCGCGGCAGATACCGCCCTGGTGAACTAACGAACCGCGCCAAACGCACCGCTGTGGTAATAATGCTGATGCACGCGATCAGTGGTAAAGCGCAGCAGGCTCGATATTGCTGACACCAATGGTGGCACGCCAGATTACACGGTAACCGCCGACGCAAAGGTATCCAGTGCACCGCTTATCAATGGCGAAGTAAGCGCCACAGCAAGATGAAGATGGCACGAGCGCGCCACAGATACCGCGACACTAACGACACCACCGAAGCACGACTGTGGTAATTAATGCGATGGCACCGCGATCTGGAAAGCACGGCTCAGATATTACTAGAACCAATGGATGGCACGCCAGATTACACAGCACTGCCGACGCAATGGAACACAGTGTGGATACCTCAGCGCCGCATCAATGGCGAACCAAGCGCCACAGCACCGATGAAGATGCAGAGCGTGCCAGTGATACGCTCAGCGACAACAACGCCAACGCACCGACTGTTAAATGCGATGGCACCGCGATCGGGTAAAGCACCGCTGATAGCATTGACACCAATGGTGATGGACGCCAGATTACGGTAACGCCGACGCTAAGGCACAGCGAGATACCCACGCACCGCTTATCAATGGCACCGTAGCGCCACAGCAACCTGAAGATGGCAGAGCGCGCCTAATCCTCTGGTGACACTAACACACCGCAAACGCAACTGTGTATAATGCGATGGCCGCGATCAGTGGTAGCGCGCCAGCTCAGATATTACTATTGACACCAAGGATACGCCGATTACAGCAACCGACGCAAATGGTAACTACAGTTACAGCTGCACCGCTTATCAATGGCAAACCGTAGCGCCATAGCACGATGAAGTGGCACGAGCGCCAGGTACATCGCCTCGGTGACACTAACACGCGCCAAACGCACCGATGGGTGATTAATGCAGACGCGATCAGCGGAAGCGAGTCGATATTGCTATTGACACCAATGGTGATGGCACGCCAGATTACGGTAACCGACGCAATGGTAACTACGGGATATCAGCTGCACGCTTATATGAAACCGTAAGCGCCAGCAACCGATGAAGATGCACGAGCGCGCCGGCAGTACCGCTCTGTACCTAACGACCCGCCAAACGCACCGACTGTGGTAATTAATGCTGATGGCACCGCGATCAGCGGTGCCACCAGGCTCAGATTGCTATGAACAATGGGATGGCCAGAGAACGACGCTAATGAACACGCGTGACGCTCGCTTATGCGAACCGTAAGCGCACAGTTGGCACAGCGCCGGACAGATACCTGGACATAACGCCGCAAACGCACGACTGTTATGCTGAGCACGCGATCAGCGAAAGCAGCCAGGCTCAGATATTGCTATTGACACCATGATGCACGCCGATTACAGAACCGCGACGCTAATGGTAACCAGAACAGTGCTATCAATGGCGAAACGTCGCACAGCAACGATGAAGATGGCGAGCGCCACGATACCGCCTCAGGCGACACAACGACACCGCGCCGAACCGACTGTGTTAATTACTGATGGCACCGCGACGGGTAGCGCAGCCGCAGTATTACTATGACCAATGGTGATGGCACGCCAGATTACACGAATGCCGACGCAGGTAACTACAGCGTAGATATCAGCTGCACGCATAATGGCGAAACGTAAGCGCAGCAACGATGAAGATGCGCGGCCGGTACAGATACCCTGGTGACGCACCAATGGATGGCGCGATTACTGAGCAACTGCCGACGCAAATGGTAACTACAGTGTGGATACCTCGCTGCACCGCTTATCAATGGCGAAACCGTAAGCGCCACAGAGATGAAGATGGAGATGGTCGATACCGCTGACACAACGACAACCGAACACCGACTGTGGTAATTAATGCTGATGGCACGATCAGTGGTGCAGCCAGCTCATACTATTGACACCAGGATGGCACGCCAGATTACACGGTAACGCCGACAAATGGTAACCATGTACAGCTGCATTATCAATGGCGAAACCGTAGCGCCAAGCAAGATGGCGAGCGCGCCAGGTACAGATACCGCCTCAGGCGACACTAACGACACCGCACGAAGAACTGTATTATGCTGATGGCACGATCAGTGGTAAAGGCAGAGTCAATATACAGACACCAATGGTGGCACGCCGATTCACAGCACCGGGTAACTACGCGTAGATACTCAGCTGCCCGCACAGTAAACGCGCCACGGCGATGAAGATGAGAGCCGGTACAGATACGCCTGGGACACAACGACACCGCGCCAAACGCACCGACTGTGGTAATTACGATGGCACCGATCAGCGGAAGCGCAGCAGCTTGGTAATGAACCAAGGGATGGCACGCCAGAGTACGGAACGCCGACGCAATGGTAACAGTGGACTCAGCAATCATTAATCATGATAAGTGCAAAACGAAGAGGGACGCCAGCTGGATGCTCCGGTGATGTTAATGGGAGCCGCCTGAAGCACGACTGGTATAGCGATGGCACCGCGATCAGTGGTAAAGCGCAGCCAGCTCAGATATTGCTATTGACACCAATGGTGATGCACGCCGTACCGCAACTGCCGACGCAAATGGTAACTACGGAACCGCACCGTATCAATGGCGAAACCGTAGCCACAGCACATTGGCGACGCCCGGTACGATACCCAGGCGACACAACAACCGCGCCAAACCACCGACTGTGGTTTAATGCTGATGGCACCGCGATCAGTGGTAAAGCGCAGGATATTGCATGACACCAATGGTGATGGCACGCCAGATTACACAGCAACTGCCGACGCTAATGGTAACTACAGCGTAGATACCTCAGCTGCACCGCTTATCAATGGCGAAACCGTAAGCGCCACGGCAACCGATGAAGATGGCACCAGTGAGCCAGGGACAAGCGAAGCTCCTAATCTCAATGAAGCGCCTGTACTAACCGGTGATTTCCAAGCAGAGGTTGTTGAAAATTACTCAACTATTATCACAACAACAGATTTGAACTTCACAGATCCTGACGCTGAAGATATTGCTAGTGAGGTTACTTTTACTGTGACTAACTTAACAAATGGGGTTGTGATGGTAGATGGTACGGCAGCGACCTCATTTACTGGACAACAGTTGGCTGATGGTCAGGTGAGCTTTGCACATGATGGTAGTAATGTGACCGATGCAAATAATCAAGCTAGCTTTAGTGTCATTGTAGAAGATGGTAATGAGGACGGTAGTACGCCAACGCCGCAAACGTTTACTATTAATATAACGCCATTAGCAGAAGTGACAAATATTGTTGTTACAGATAATATAAATGCGACCACTGAGCTGCCAAACTCGCTATCAAATACTAATACGAGTATTTCAGGGGTAGCAAGTGCAAATTACGGTGACAATTATGTTTATTCTGGCGGGGTAGTTGCAGATTCTGATAATGCAACACCAAATCAGCAGAATCTAACCAATGATATGACACCGACAGTGACGGTGACTATTGATAACCCATTAGTGGATGGTTATCAAGCCTTAGAGGTTGTTCGCTATACAGTAGTTGATGGTGTTGCTACCGAAGAGGAGGTGATAACCTCACTGACTCGTAATACTGATACTGAATATACTTATACTGAGCCAGCTGAGCTTCCCTCAACATATGGTACAGAGTATCGTTATGAAGCACGAGTTGTTAATATTGATGACCCTGCTTCAGTAGAAACCACCGAAATAAACTCTGAATGGAGCAGTAGTGAACAAGCTAAGTTTGTTTTAGATACTATTGAAGAGTCTCTACTGATTTCTGGGGTTTCAGGAACAGGTCCACTTATCATCTCTGGTGTCAATGCTGAACAAGGTACGGTAGTGGCTTATAGTTATACTAACGAAACAGGGGAGTATGTGTTTAATCCTACTGGCGGACCAGAAGGTAATGGTATTATTGCTAGCACACAAGTAGATGCAGACGGTAATTGGTCATTAGAGTTATCCAGAGACAATGCACGAGCTTATCTCGCTATTAATGATGAAGATAACTATGAGGGGAGTAATGCGCGTAATGCAGATCCGAAGGTAGATAATAATGGCAATGATATTTATGATGAGTTCTTACCACTAGGATTTGTTGATCAGGCTGGTAATGCCACAGATCCACTTGCCCCGATAAAGCTCTATTACTTTGACTCAGATTCTTTAGAAGGTTCTGGGAACCTAAACCCGCTGGATCGTCCTCGTGATGCTACTAACACAGTATCTGATGGTAATCCGCAGTTCAACACTGTGTTTACCGATGATCGTGATATTATCTATGTCAGAAATAATATTGCGACTCTTGGTAGCGGCACAAGCAATACCTTCACTGTGGATTTGTTAGGAGGTGATGACACCTTAAATGTTGGTGGTAACTTATTGGCTAATACAACAGTGAATATGGGAGAAGGCAACGATTCCTATATTGGTAGTGGTCTAGTAGGAACTGATAATACAACGACCTCTGTTAATCTAGGTACAGGTGACAACCAAGTATTGACGCTTGATAACAATGGTTTAGCAATTTCAAATATCACTATTACGGCTGAAGGTAATGGTAACAACCTAATCAGTGTTAATTCTAATAACTCTGACTCAATTAATAGCAGTGTTATTACAACGACAGATGGTGATGATACCTTGATTACCTTAGGCGGGATTGATAGCTCTACTATCGATTTAGGTAATGGTAATAACTCAATTACAGCATCAGGCCCTGTAGATAGTGGTTCTGTTATCAGAACGGGCTCAGGAGTCGATGTGGTAGAAGTAGGCTTGATTAATCGTGCTGATGTCTCTCTTGGTGATAATGATGATACATTGACTACCACCTCTTATATTTCGGCCGGTCAACTCGATGGTAGAACTCATACGGTCGACTTAGGTGCTGGTAATGA
Organism: Psychrobacter raelei; assembly: GCF_022631235.3. Lineage (NCBI taxonomy): Bacteria > Pseudomonadati > Pseudomonadota > Gammaproteobacteria > Moraxellales > Moraxellaceae > Psychrobacter > Psychrobacter raelei. The sequence continues at coordinate 1,609,806 of NZ_CP093310.2, read as the reverse complement.
CACTCTCAATATAGGTACATATTTGCGCGCTGGTACTGGTAATCGAAATACAATGAATGTTCTTGGCGGAGCAGGTGAAGATAGTATCAATATTGCACAAGATGTCAGTTCAGCTATAGCAGGACTTGATAGAAGCACTGTATTATTAGATAGTGGTGCTGATGATGATACCATTACCATCGGCGGTGATGTCAGTGGCGGGACTCCTATTAATAGTAGAGTTACCATCTTGAGTGGTACAGGTGATGATACTATTCGTATAGATGGTCAAGTTACTGGTGGTAGTGGTAATAATAACTCTGCTACTATTGATGCGGGTGATGGTAACGATACGATTATTATTGAAGGCCGAGTATATGGCGGTTCAGCGTCAGGGACTGTGGCTAGTATCATCGGCGGCTTAGGTAGTGACACGCTTACACTTAGTACGTTAGATGGTGGTAGAGCGGTTGTTTATACTGGGTCAGCATCAGATAATGAAGATAATGCTGTGGATACGGTTACTATCAATAATATGAGCGGTAGTACGGTTTACTTAGGTAATGATGATAACTTCCAAATAACAGGGGAGATGTCTAATGGTACCGTTAATTTCGCAGCTTCTGATGATACCACTACGCTAAACGTTGTGTCAGGTGGCACAGTGAATATGGAGTCCGGTAATGATACGGTTAATATTACTACCAGCATGAGTGGTGGTAACATTAATTTAGGTGCTGGTGACGACACTATTACTGTAGCGAGCTATACAGGGGGTAAGATTGACGGTGGCGCAGGGTTTGATACCTTAGATATTCAAACTGGTAATAATAAGGTTTCATTGTCAGATGTAACCAATATTGAAGCCATTGATTTGCATGGTACAACGATTCATTTGGCTGATGTTAATCGTGGTGACCTAACGAATGATATTTATATAAGAGGTGATGGGGGTAACACAGTGAATATCGGACGTCAGGCACTAGGTACAAACTATAGTGAGACTGGTACTCAAGGTGGTGGTACTTGGTCAGATACTGGGGATTTGACTCAAGATGGCGTGACTTACGATGTTTGGACTAATAGTAATGGTAATGATTACACAGTTTATATCGAACAAGGTATCAACGTAATCTAACCCCAAACAACCTCACTGTAAAAAACGTTTTCACTTTAAGTTATGCCAGTCAGTTACAACTGACTGGCATTTTTTATGATGTTTTGGTGTTTTAAGTCGCGATACTGTAGTGACTCAAGTGGCTCAAAAGGTTAAGCTAAATATGTGGTTACATTGACATAATTTGCGGCGATTAGGATATCAGTTTCAGCACTCAATTTTACAATACCGCCAAATCTTCATCTTTTGGATCACAAATAAACATATAACCTGGTGCATGGGTGATCATCAGCTCAGGCTTTGATGTCATTGCAATGTTTTGCGGAGTGACACCACACGCCCAGAACACAGGCACTTCGCCTTTTCCAATGCGAGAGGCGTCACCAAAGTCAGGGGTGTTAATATCATCAATACCGATTAGGCTTGGATCACCAATATGTACCGGCGCACCGTGAACTTGCGGAAAGCGTGACGTTGCTTGCACCGCCCGAGTAACTTGATGATAGGGAATGGGGCGCATACTGACCACCATTTTTCCGCTAAATGCGCCGGCTGGTACGGTATCTATATTGGTAATGTACATCGGTACATTGTGATTGTCTTCGATATGACGGATGGGGATAGACGCATTGATTAACGCTGATTCAAATGAGAAGCTACAGCCCAACAAGAAGCCGACCAAATCATCCTGCCAATAACTCTCTAAATTTGATACCTCATCGACCAGCTCACCCTGTTTGTAAATACGATATCTTGCTAAGTCATAGCGAAGGTCGGCACCTTTTGCCATAAACTTGGGCTCTGGGCTACCGATGTCGGTCACATCTAAGATGGGGCAGGGTTTTGGGTTGCGCTGAGCAAATAATAAGAAGTCATAGGCAAGGGCTTTAGGGACGATAACCAGATTGGCCTGAACATGACCTTTACACAACCCAGATGTGGGCTGATTGAGCTTGCCTTCTCTAATGAGAATTCGAGCGCTTTGAGGCGTAATGTTGGCAAGGTCTGTCATGATATATTTCCCTGTTGCCTGAGTGACTTAACTTTGGTGTGCTTAACTCTAAAAAACCATAATAGCCAATAAAGCAGCTACTCGTCTATAGCCCATTTAGAAAGATACCATAAGTCATATCGCTCCCAATGTTATAAACTTTTTAAAAGCGTTTTGGCCTCAATGGGTTTGGTCAGTTCAATAAATTTAATATGCTGGTGTTCAGGTTTGTTTATTAATTGACGAACCTTTTTACGATTTTTATGATGCGTTGTGATCGTCCACCAAATAATAGATTTTTTGGAAAACAGTCTTGTTAAGCTCTCTACATTATTGGTATCCCACAGCTTCTTTCTACTAATAGTCCTAAATATGGCACGCCTAAAAGCACGAGATAACACTAATGGGAACGAATAGTTCAGCCAAATGACGGTGTCGATATCTTTCCATTTGATAGGTATTGTCCGACTATAATTACCATCTAATATAAATGTTGGCTTATCTAGCGCTTTTTCAATATTTTTGATAAAGGTTTCATCATCAACATGCTGCCAATTATCGAGCCAAAATAATCCGTCCATTTCAACGTATGCACATTTAAGCTTATCTGCTAGAGCTTTGGCAAACGTAGATTTCCCTGAACCCGATGTCCCTAACACGTTGACTTTTTTCATAGTTATACTACCTCAAACACTTATGAATATTTCGGTAATATTCGAAAAAAGGCATGTAGCATACCTTAGAGAAACCACCTAAAATCAGTCTATAAAATCTAAAATAGACCATTATAATCAGCCACTTATAATAGTCTATCTTTTAGTCTAAGTCTGTCGATACAGCAGGCATGCCATAACGACAGACGATCATAAACCGGTTATACGAGCTGACCCATTTTACCGCTGTGATAATCCTCATAAGCTTGTACGATACGCTCTTCGGTATCCATCACAAATGGACCATCAAAAATAATATTGTCTTTGATGGTATCGCCACCTAGTAGCACCAACTCGACATCGGCATCACTGGCTGTCAACGTAACACTATTGCCCGTAGATAAAACGGCAATAGATTCTGAACCAAGTTTGCGTCCATCAGCTAAAGCTAATTGACCAATCACCACATAAATCCCAAGCTCTTCAGCACTTTTTTCATCCACATCCAAAGTAACACTTTGATTGGCAGGCAGGCGAACATGCGCTAATAGATTGGTGGTTTGGGTCTGAATGGGGCCGTTATGACCTTCAAGATGGCCTGCAATAACGCGGACGGTGGCTTGATCTTTATTAAACTCAGGGATTTTGTCGCTATGATATTCTTGATAGCTGGGTTCCATCAGTTTTTTGTCAGCGGGTAGGCTTGTCCATAATTGTAGTCCGTGACGACCACTGGTTGGCTGTTCGGCATGGATCATACCGCGTCCTGCATTAATATATTGGGCATCAAGTGCGTTCAACTCGCCTTTTAGGCCTTTGCTGTCACGGTGGGCAACGCCGCCTTCAAATAGGTAACTAATCACTTCAATCCCAGCGTGTGGGTGCGGTTTATCCCCAATACCACGCATGCTTTGGTGTTTGTAATGATCAACGAACACATAGGGCCCAATAGAAAATCGGTCACGCTGAGGCAGGGCACGCCATAACAGCATGTCCCCGTCATCGATGGCTTTGTGTGCTGATAAAACCTCGGTAATTGTTCTTGTTTTGTTTGGCATAATTTAATTCTCTCTTGTTGTGTTTTTATCACATAGGTTTATGGTTATATAGGTATTTATTAGAAATTATCAAGTATTGACAGAGGGTAACAGCACTTAAGATGGTGTACCCAGGAGGAGTCTATCAAGAGAGTGAATTCGTTATAGTATAAGCGATTCTATTGTATGACACAGAGTCTAGGATGGGCTCAAATAACGATTTTTCTTTAATATAAATATTTCTAACAAATAAATCATGCTTTAAATGAAAACAATTATCATTTGTGTTATTGTTAGTTAATATTTAGTATCATAATCAATACATTATAGTAACTAAATAATAATGAATAGCATTTTAGACAATTATCAGTCTTATTTTATGGAGAAATTTATCAAGTTATTTAAGCAGGCCAGCAGTGTAATCAATGTCATGGAGTACAACAGGTTGAGTAACGTTATACACGTAATGAGTCAAATTGCACGTCCCATAACATTGACATCACCCCGTTTCTTATCCGTTTGTGTGGGGGCAGCGATGCTAGCTACACTGCCATCAATAGCCAGTGCAGTAGAAATACATAATGCAGAAGCAGACAATACAGTAGAAAATGCTACGACAACACCAACACCTAAAACGCAGGCGAATGAACGAATACATCGGGCGGCCGCACCCACTGTCATGCTAGATACGATACAAGTGGTAGCCTCTAACAACGATATTAGTGAAGACAGTGATAGTTACGTTTTTGAGAATGCATCAACTGCAACGGGTTTGGCTTTGTCTCCCCAATATACTCCGCAATCGGTCACGACCATTACCCATCAGCAGATTGAAGATCAAGACCTAGAAGATGTTGCCGATGTATTACGGCACACGCCAGGGGTTAGCCTGCTGACCTTTGACGGTGGGCGTACCATGTCGTCTGCACGTGGTTTTGATATCACTCAATATCAAATTGACGGTCAAGATGTTGATTTTAATGGTATTTGGACAAAGGGCGAAGACTTTACCAGTACTGCTATTTTTGACCGTGTCGAAGTGGTGCGCGGCGCAACAGGATTAACCAGTGGCTCAGGTGAGCCTTCAGCGTCTATTAATCTGATTCGTAAACGTGCCAATAGCCGTAACCCTGAAGCCATGATTCGTGTTGAAGGTGATCATCATGGTCAATATGGCGCAACGCTCGATGCCAGTACGCCATTAATAAAAGGGGGCGATATAAGAGGGCGTTTTATCGCGCAATATAAAGATGGCGACACCTTTATTGATCGTGAAGAAAAACAGATAGGTCTATTGTATGGTGTGGTCGATGCTGATATAGGCGAAAAAGCCACACTTAGTATAGGGGCATCGCAACAAGATACCAAGATAGATTCGGGCATGTGGGGCGGATTGCCTGCATACTACTCAGATGGCGGAAAAACGTCTTGGGATGTAGACCGAAATAGCAGTGTGGACTGGGTAGAATGGGACAATAAAAATCGCACGTATTTTGGTACATTAAATTACGATATTACCCATGATTGGCAGTTTATGTTGCAAGGCAGTCGTAGTAAAAATGAAGCAGATGACAAACTGCTTTATTTACTAAGCAATACGATCGACAGAGAAACAGGCATGGGTGCAGCTACTTACAATAGTTACTCTGGTGGCGACCGTAATCAAGACAACTGGAAAGCCACTGTAAATGGTGTTTTTGATGCCTTTGGTCAAACCCATACAGTGCAATTTGGCGGCAGCTATAACAAAAATGAGCTAAAGAGTTACGCGCATACGGCTACGCCTAATTATGAGCCGATAAACTTTTATACTTGGAATGGTGATTATCCAGAACCCGTCTGGAGTGATAAAAGAGAGACTGCTAATGTTGATACTAAAGAGAAAAGTCTATTTGCTTCGGGTCGCTTCCAACTCACAGACCCGTTAGCGTTAGTACTCGGTACACGCGTAACCGATTATGACAGTGAAGGCTTTGATTCAGGTGTCGATATTGATGTATCACACGATGATAAATGGGTGCCCTATATAGGCGCCACCTATGACATCAATGATAACCACACCGTATTTGCCAGTTATACCAGCATTTTTGATCCACAAATAGAGCGGGATGTTAATAATAACTTGCTTGACCCCGTTGATGGCGACAACTATGAATTGGGTATTAAAAGCAGTAACGTTGCGGGCACGCTACAAGGTCAATTTAGTGTGTTTCGTATTAAGCAAGATAATTTAGCACAGCCAGTGGCGGGCACAACCATTATTAATACAGATCCGCCGCAGCAAGCTTATATACAAGCAGATGGCGCAACCAGCAAGGGGGTAGACATCGAGGTGACGGGGCGTATTAATCCTGATTGGCAAACCAGTATTGGTTTTACCCAGTTTATCGCAAAAGATGATAATGACGATAGAGTTAATCCGCAGTTTCCAGACAGAGTATTCAAACTGTTCAACACTTATGACATGTCTTCATGGATACCCGGCTTAACGGTAGGCGGTGGTATTAATTGGTCAGATGAACGCCACACCTTACTGACCAATCCAGCAACGCAGACGCTGGAGAAATATGAGCAGAATAACGTGACTTTAGTAGACATTATGGCGCGTTACAACATTACAGACAGTTTGGAGGCGCAACTCAATGTAGAAAACCTATTTGATGAAGAATACCTGAGTAATACGGGGTTCGGTTTTGGTCAAATCAATTATGGTAAGCCGTTGACACTTTCTGGAAAGCTGAGCTATACGTTTTAATGCTTATCGTGATTCAGAGAACATGGTTAAGATAGCATGGTTAAGAGAGCATAATACAATGCTTGGTGTGCCCACGAGGACTCGAATTAAAGCTTTTAACCATTGATATAAAAGGGATGTAGCGATTTGATAAAAGAAAATACCGCGTTTAATACCGTAATTACAAAAAGTCACCTTAATTTAAAGGTGAAAACGAGGCATTAAGCCTCATTTTCTTCGCTGTCAGCTGAGACTGACTGCTTACTAATAATATCATCAATCTTTGATTTTAGCCATTTATTAGGGCGGCCCTTCAAGTCAGGCTCAGGTAAAAAGCCGCTTTCCATTTTTCGATAAATTGTTGTATTAGATTCCCAGCAAAATATTTCTTTAATTTGTGCCGTAGTATAGTAAATTCCACTCATAGTACCAACTCCTTTGCATATGCCTTAATATTTCTTGCCGCCGTCTTTCTTGCGGTTCTCAATCTTATGATCAGCACGATTGTTGTTATAATCAAGCTTATCAACAAAAGCACTGGCCAATTCCAGGTTGTGCCCACCGGCATAATCAAATATACGAATAAGGGCATCGGCAAATTCGACATCTTCCATACCGTAGGCTGGCAAGTGATCATCTTTTAAGCCCTTGCGGTGACCTTCCATTGCTTCAGCAATCTCACTCACTATTAGCATCATCATCTCACCTTTGTTGCGAGTTAGAGGTTCACCAGTTGATAGATCAGTCCACCAGCCATTTGCTGCCGCTCGTGAGTGGCATGCATTAACAAGACTTTGTATGCTATTAGTTAATAATTCACGCTCAGTTGGGGCTTTGCACCAATTTTGTAGTTTCTCCTCAAAATGACCTTGTGCCCAATTTTTAGCAGCATTAAGGCTGGTAAATCCAGTTGCCGTTTGCGGTGGCTCAACTACTTTTTCATGAGTCGGAGTAACCTCGTTATAGTTCCAGTATTTAACTAGGTACTTACCGGTTTCCACGTTCTTCCTGATTTCATATTCAGTAAAAGGGCTGTGAGACTTACTGTCGTTATGCCAAAATAAATCAATTGCCTTATTTGTCATATTATTTACCTTCAATTACGTTAATCATCTTATCCAAGCTGTCACAATGCAGTGCAGTCACCAAGTTGCCGTTATCCCAAGACTCTTTATTAAGAACAAGTTTTACAATTTCCTGATAACGAGGGTCGTTTTCATCGTCAAAGTGTATGGCAAAAATGCAATTAACCTGTTTAGGGGTGTTAACTAATGCCTCGGTTCGCCTTTCAGCTACGCTCATTCTTATACCTCCCATTCATCTAAAAAGTCATCGACCCATGCTTTGTTTGTCACTACCAAGCCATCATGCATATATTGATAAATCACGCAACCATCGCTTGCATCTAGGACCGTGCAAGTGACGCCAGGCTTTGATTTGTGTCTATACGTCATCTGGCACCTCGTTTGTCACCTCAGTCCTCCTTAAACAAAGCCAAGCTGCTGTTAACAGCTCGGCTGGCTCGACTGACTAGCTCTCTTAAGCGCTGTTCGTTGCTGGCCATACTCGCAAGCTCTTGTTCGAGCGCACAAACCCTAAACTCTAGTTCATCTACCTCATAAGATAGGTTATGATTTTCATCTTGCAATTTTCTGAGTTGTCCAGACTCTTCAGGGTTTAAGTTGCGCTCTAAGCGGCAGGCAAGAGCATATGCTAGCGAGTCATAACCCTCATCTAATGCGAGTGCTATTAACTCGAATTCAGATGCATTAGCGAATCTACGATTAGCAATTAGGTTCATTTATGCCTCCTCAGTTTGAGGGTAGTCATTTACCTTAGTGAGCTTTTTATGTACCTCAGATTCGAGCACCCAACCAGCTTTTCTGCCAAGCTTATAGTTGATAGATACCACGTCTTTTAATTCTTTCGCCTGTTTGATAGCCAAAGCAACCATTCTTAAAATCACAACTCTTGAATGCCGAGGCAGGTATTCATCCACCCTTACAAATTGACCTGATAATAGCCTTTGGGCTATTTCTCCGATGGTTTGATGATAAGCTACTCGTGAGGAAACGCCCTTAGGCAGTGGCTCACGCATTTGACGAACAACATCTGTATTGGCCTTTGTTAAGAACATATCGCTAAAAGCGCTTTCTAACATCCAGCCTAGATTCTTTCTAGTCTCAGTCTGGATTGTGATAACCTCAAAGCCACGCGCTTTTAAGTCAGAAGTAATTTTCGATAAAATGACACGCATTGTAGAAGGTGCATACATACTTTTATAGTCAGATACTTTGACGAGTTCGCCACTAAAAAGCCGCGATTTAATCTGGCCTCTTAACCCTTCAAATGATTCATCCGAGACATCAATCATTTTGTTGGTAGGCTTTGGTACGTTACCAGCAGCAGTAATAAGCGCAGCTTGTAGATCTTGTTCTCGCTTTTTATTCTTGGCCTGTCGTTCTTTAATATATTTGGTGTTTGTATTATTAAAATACGTATCACCCTTCGCCAGGTTTTCAGGAAGCTGTTCGTTCTTTGCATTTTCTCTTAGCCATTCTTCGATAACTTCAACTGGTGTACCTTGGTTGGCTTTAACAGCTGATAAATTTGTTTGTATTAGCATTATTCCCTCCAACCCTAGATGATAGATAGCATCAGCAAAGCCAATGCTATCGTTAGTCTTTTAACCCTCAGCACCAATTTCTTCAGCGATCATGTCTAGCGTGTCGCTAAGTAGCTGTAAATCAGGCTGTGCAAAGTCACCAGACTTGTCTTCAATCACACCGCGCATACGCTCAACATCATCTAATGACTGGCATGATTTGATGTTATTCATAAGATTGGCGTACTCAAGCTCCAGCTTTTTATCTTTCCAAGTTTTACGTAGAGCTTCCAAGTCATCATTTTTGATGTTGATATCTGCATCTTCAGACATGGCTTTAATTTCTTTGCCGATACTATTAATTTGCTTTAAGTCTTGAGCTTTACCAATCGTGCTTAGCAAATCTGATGTATCAAAGTATTCAATAGCCGGCGCTTCAACTGTTGCCGCCTTTGCTTTGACACGCTCAAGTAGGGCAGAGGCACCGGCGTTCTTGGTTTTAACCGGCTTGGCTGGAGTAACGTCAATCGCACGGTCTTTCTCTTCTTCAGTGATCCCAAAGCCACTTAGCACGTCAGCGAACTTGTCACGTAGAGCGTAAGCACGTGCGCGGTTTTTCATCATGCGCTTGGGGTACTGAGTCCAGGGACCTTGTTTACCAGCCAACCCTGCTTTTTTAGCGTCTTGCATACTAAAGGTTACGCTGTGTGGCTCTTGACCAATACGCTTAACAGTGACCGTTGCATATTCATCTGTAACTTCTTCAGTAATATCTTCAAGCATCCCTGAGCTTTGGCAGATGGCCACAACAGCATCACCCCAGATGGTAGGACGGCCATTAACTACAGCGATATTTTGCAATGATTGCAGGGGTTTTAAGCCAATCTCGCTACCCATTTGCATGGCGATTAAAATATCGGCCGGTTTACCTTTGAAGTTCTTGGGTACCATTTCAGATGCTGCTAACATTTCACTAAACTGCCAGGCTTCTTGATAGTTTTGAGGGTTGATAAAGCCAGATGATTGAGTTTGTTGGGGTAAGTTATTCATTGTTTTGTTCCTTATTGAATGGTTATTTGATTCGCATCACACGGCTTGCTGACTGTTTGACATACTTAGCAGCAAGTTCTGGCATATCTTTTTTAAAGCTATTGCTATCAAAGCGGTTGCTAACTTGCGCCTTGTAAGTCACTGCAATATCGCCATCGATTGCCAGTGCTTCATTGTCACCAATCGTGCAAATAAGCTTGGTTTGAGCAGCTTCAATCTGCTTCTTAAGCAGCTTTTCAGCTTCTTTTAGCTCTACATACTCGTTAAACACTTTGACTTCGTCGCTATCAATGGAGATGTCCAGCACCGTGTCAGGGTTGTGAGCGGGGTACTTATTCTTAGCGTTTTCAAGAGTCGTTGGCTCTGGTGCCACACCTGCTAAAACATTGTTAACCCAAAAGTCTTCGGCTGCTTCAAAAAGCACATCGATAAGCTCTTGGCTTCGTTCAATCTTGTACTGGCGGTACTTGTTGCCACCGATTAGCACAGCCATGTAGCAAGTCTTGGTATCAGTAACGCCCATATACCACTGTGCTTGACACATATACTGGTCAGGGACTTGGTCTGACTCTTCATCGCCCCAGTCTTTAGCGACATACTCAGATGCCGTCTTAATCTCTAAGATAGTATCGGAAGTAAGCTTGCCGTCTTTAAATCTGACGTTGCCGCTAATCTCTGGATTGATCACAGCGCGGTCAATGTTGGCCACTGCAAATGTATGAACGGGATGACGCATCATGAAATTAACGTTTTGGATTTTAAAGTCATTACGCTTGGCAAATTCAGCAGCGACCACTGGTTCCAAGGTGGTACCCCAGTAAGCGAACTCGCTAGCTTCTTCATCCACTGGCTCAGTCTTGCTGACATAAACATCGTAGGCGGTAGCGTAGGGGTTAACACCCATGATTGCGCTGATATCAGAGCCACCGATACCAGTTTGGCGAGCCGTTAACCAATCTTCGCGGCACATGTTTTTAGTGCTTAAAGCCAGGCAAGTTTCATACTTCTTAAAATTCTTGGCGATTGCTAAATTACTCATAATCTTTTGCCTCCATTTGACTCATTTCGTAGTCGTAGTTATCGATGTACTGCTGCTGATTGCTTTGTTCTTTGTCTAGCGCAAGCAGCGCTACATGGGTTGAGCAGCCACCTACAATGGCTGCTAATAGGGCTGTAGCTAATGCCTTCATCATGCGCCCACCTCGCTAACTTCAACGACTTCTTGAAAATCTACCCAGCGCTTTAAGCTATGAATGATGTGACCGCGTGCTTGCATGATTGTTTCCCCATAGACGTACTCAGTAATGTACGTCCCTTGGTCGATGTAGCTGACTCGATATAACTTTTCCATCACCATCCCCTTAACCGTAAAGAAAATCTGAATTTGTGAAACCAAGACTGGCCATGCTGTCACGCTCTTCATAAGGCTCTTCACCCCATAGCATTGGCTCGATTTGGTCACGCATGATGTTGAAGATCTCGTCAGTGATTTCGAACTGCATTGGCTCTTCACCGTCTTTTAACGCTTCGATAACTTCCAGGCTTTTTACGTTGCCGTTTTCGTCTGATTTGAAGCCAACTTGAATCAAGTCATAACCTTGCTCAAAGAAGAAGAAGCCAGTCTTCTTGCTATAACCTTCGTTAACTTCAAAGTCATAACCGGTATCTAACTTGAGTTTTTCTAATAGTGCTGTCATAATGTTTACCTCTCTTAATTGAGTGAAGCCCCTTTGCCGTCCAAAGTTCAGGGGCTTTTTAATGTCTAAAAAATGTCTAACTAGACGTTTGAATGTCTAGCTAATCAGTGATGTTGTTAACAAAATCAACGCAGTTTTCAAAAGTATCTGAGTAAATCATTTCGTTTTGCTCAAGACACCAAACCTCGCCACGATGATTAACAACGTAATTGCCTTTCTGATACGTTTTGTTCATAGCTCTTTTTCCCTTGGTTGATTAACACACAACAGCCGACTACTTGAATCGGCTGTAATTTGTTAGCCTTTAAATTCTGTTTTTACATAGTCACTAGCATCATCGTCTGATTGCTTGTCTTTGTTGGTATAACGATTATGCAATAATGCATAGTTAAATGCAAGTATGAAATGAAATTAAATGCATTAATGCATTAAAATATTCGTACTTATGCCTTGCTGGCTGAGAAAATACTTAAGGCTAAATGAAAACCGCCCTCAAGGCGGCTTTGTTCACATCATTTTGTGTTTTTTAAGAAACAAAGGATTTTGCTTCTTGAATTGCGGGCATAAAAAAACCGCCCTGGTATGGCGGTTGGATTTAGGTATTGAACGATCATTGGAATGTAAGTGATGTTGGATAACCAGGTTGGTCAGGAGCGAAGCTGAACCAACTATTAAGATGAGCGGCATCAGGGAGCGTACTGACGCATACTAGAGTAGGGCGCGACCTATCAGAAAGTCGCTATTATGCTAGAGCTAAGTATAAAACAGGGCGTTGATACTATTTTAAGATCTTCAGAATAGGCCTTTTAACATCTAGGCCTTTAGTTTCTTGAACTGTTTTTCTCGGAAGTCGAACTGTAGTATTTGAATCAACAACTATATCTTCCATAGCATCGGTTTTATGTGATACCTTGGCATTAAGCTGATAATTATTTACATATCTCTCTAATTGCTGTTTTATACTATTATGCAAATCTTCAGCCAGCTCTTTATCTGTTTCAGTAATATTGAGATGGATATCATAATCTGCTTTACATCGTAAATCATGATACCTTTTTAAATCTCTCCCTAACTGCATCAACCCTTCTTTTTTACTACGTATGAGACTTTGGCTGACAGCTTGATGTGAGCTATATTTCTGTGGTGAACTACCTTTTTTATTAGGCTTATATTCATATAAGACTATATCTGTATCGCTAATAACTTTCTTAGAATAATGATACGTTGCATAGTAACCCCGAGATATAACCAGTCTTTCTATCAACTCTCTTGGGGTAGCGCTAAAACTTTTCAGACTCTTCTTAAGATTGTATAAATCTTCAGTGTTTAAAGGCATTACGATTCCAGCAATTCTTTATTATCCAAAACGAATGCTGACTCAATTTTATTTTGATTGTCATCTATTGGTTTAAAATAAACTATAAATTTCTCTAAAGCTGATAAGTTCTCCGATATTATTACGTGCTCGATAAACGAAGAGTCAAATTGCTTGTTCAGCTCAATGGCTTGTTTGGGTGTAATTTCTAAAAAAACCTCTACCCGAACAAATTGATCATATTTATCTTCTATGCTAATTCTAAGATGATAGGTTTCAAGAGTCTTGCTACTTATGAAACCATTCAAGTATTTCATTGAATCAACGTATACTTCGGTATCTAAGTCAATTTCATTGAGATTATCAATTACTTTAGGAACAGCATTAATAACTACTCTAGATTGTCTTACTAATGAGCATTCAGCTTCATCTTTCTCTTGGAATAACTCTAAAGCTGCTTCTAACTCATCTGTATCTAATAAAAGGTATGATGTAGCCAAAAGGTGGACTATAGGTTGATACATGGATGGGTAAGATCTTAGATATCGTTTTGCTTCAGAAAATAATTCATCAAAACGATTCATACGAAATAATAGTGCAGGATAATTCACCATTAATTCGCGGTTGTCTTTACCCAATTTCCAGGCTTTTTGATAACAAGAATATGCTGCGGTATAGTTTAGTTTAAGCGATTCTATGAAAGATAGGATAGCCCAATATTTTGCAGGACCGCCATCCAAATTCTTATATGCTTCTGCCTTAAGATTGTCTAATTGAGAATAATCCGGTTCTTCTAAGCCCTTCGACTCCGTCAACAAATTAATTAACTCATTACCTATGTCAATTAAGGCATCTTCTTTAGTTTTAGGTTGACGTGGTGCCATAGTTCACCTTTATCTTATTGAATTCTATTGAGCTTCTTTCATAAATTTTAGGGATAAAAAAACCGTCTTTATACAACTCAATAAGACAGCCAACACGATGAAGTTAAATTGTAAATATAATTTCTATATCTAGTATTTAAATACTAATATAGGTAAGAAAATCATAACAGCTTGCTAGCCTTAGTTCAAGGTTTACTAAAAAACTTATTGATTTTGTCAACCCTTATAACTGTATTTTTATTAAGGCCTATAAAGCCTTGATAATATTATGATTAAAGGAACGACATTGAAAAACCGCCACTGGGGCGGTTTTTTATTTTTATTAAGAGTATTTAAACAAGGGTTTGCGTTTTAGGCTTGTTTGTTTTTGAACGCTGTATTGAAAGAACTAGCTTTACGAGTCTCCATTACTTTCATCGCTATTTCGCTGCTTTTTCGACTGGCTTCTTGCATTGCATTCTTTAAGCTCTGGGGAGTTTGATATATCATTGCTTTGTGCTGTGCTTGCATTTGCTTGTTGCTCACTATTATTGTCTCTGTTAGCTTCATCATCCTCTTCCTTCCTATTTAATGTTTCGTAGAGTGCTGGTAAATCAAGCTCATTACAAAATACATCATGTAGACTTATGCCTTCGCGAATAATTACATCAATTTGATTCAGAAGAGTCTTTTCAGTTGAATCAGGCGCTCGTACTTTTTTAAATATACTACGCGCCTCTTTTCTGTCAATAACGAAGCCATGTGAAGGATAGTCTGCTACTAAGTTTAGCACCCCATTTTCATGTAAATTGTTAAATTTTTCTTGCAATCTGTTGCCGTATTTAAATGCAATTTCTGTAGCTCGCTGAGTTTCGCCTAGCCTAGTGGGGTCAATCTGAGAAAATATTGGACTAAATGTACCTACGGTAATTTGTGCAGCTGCATCAGTTGCAAGTTTAGTAGAAAGTCTAGTCTGTGTTTTAAGTTTTATAGCTATGCTATTAAACATATCATAAGCTTGTGTAGATAATACATTAAACCCCTGAGTAATGTCCATACCAGAGGAGCGCTCAAACATTTCGTCAGATTTCATTATTTGCACATCCAATGGGCCCAACTCCCCGCCATCTGATAGCACAAGTTCGCTTGCTCCAATTGCTATTAAAGTCCCTGCAGATTTGCAGTAGTGAGGAACATATAGTGTTATGCCATCTTCAAAATAGTGCTGCAAACACCTAGCAATCCTAAACCCAGCATCTGGATCTCCACCATAAGTAGATAATACAAGGTCTACAGTTTTCGGATGGTCTTCAGGCAGTCCTTCGCAAACTTTAGAAATCCTTTCATAGCCATATCTATTAATTTCTCCAACATAAACTATGGTTACTGATTGTGTATTACTTATAGTCATAACAACTTCCTCTAATTTTTCTTAAAAGATGCAATTTTTTCATTTTTAATTCTCCATATGAACGCCCTCTACCATGGTCATCATCTAGTCACCCCACAAATCCCCATACACCCCACAGTTACGCTCAATAGCATCCATCGTATCTTCAGTGCTATGAACGCCATTACGCCAAGCATTGACAGGGAAGCCCTAATTTAGCGACTTCCCCTCCGAATACCCGACATCCTGCCAGCCACTCTACTTGCCTTTTTCTTGTTATACGCAGATGGTTTTAATTATGTCATCTGGTGGAGTGGTAGGGTATGCAATTTTAAACTCACTTTCATCTTCAATCGTATAGTCATCAGATGCTACAACTTCTCTGTTGTTATACATTCTAAAACTTTTAACAAAATAGCTGCCCATATCACAGTTGATATAATTGTATTGAATAGTGTGAGTATAGGCCTCACCGCTTGATAAGCGAGCACCGTCATTGAAGTCAATCCTGCTGAACACTGATAGATACCGATCAGTCGAACTGCTGCCTACCAGGTAAGGGCTAATACTTCTAACACTATCAATATCTATATAAAAGCTAGAATCATCGTCGTCTGCAAGCTGCACCCATTTTGCAGCATACGCTTGAGCACTACAAAGCACCAAACTAAATACCAGTAGTCTTGTCATATCGCACATCCTTATTATCTCAAGTTTTTAATGTACTTTGCCCACCTTCTACTCTTCATCCGCACTCTGACTTTTACTGGATTTTTTAATTGGGAAGTTGTCCATACTATAAACAGGGATAGCAACTAGATCCCCGTAATGCTTCGCCAACAATTTAACCTGCTCAATTGTCAAGCTCATAGGCTCATTGTTATCTGCTGCTGTATTAATTTCAGCCATCAGCTTGTTAATAGGTAATTCGCTATTATCCATAATTTTTATCCTGTTATATATTTTCGTAGACCTTTCATAGCCCACTATGGCCTGTCTTTCTTATTTCAGTTTCTTCTTATGCTCAACAGCCACACCGCAAATTGTGAACGGAGTATGTCTGCTATCAATGGTAGGGAAGTCAGGGTTTAGAGGTACTAGCTCACAGTACTCCACACCGTTATCATCAAACCCACGTGGCCGCCACTTTTTAAAAGTTACGGCGTTTTCACCTGCTTTTTTAGCAACGACATAATTACCGGGTGAAGGCTGGGTGTCTGGATCGACCAAGATGAGATCGCCTGGATTGAAGTCAGGCGTCATGCTCAAGCCCTCAATGATTACCCAGTGAACATGGGGTGGATAATCACCTATGATGATTTCAAAAGTATCAGCAATAGCATCATCGAAGTAATGGCAAAACTCGCCAGCTTGTACGTAATTAAGGACAGGTACGCGCCGTACATTATCCATTGGTAAAACTCTGAAGTTATCACCTTGGATTCTAGTGAGGTCTTTAAACCTAAGCTCAGCCTCTTCAATGTCAAAATATTCCGCGTATTTCTTAACAGTCTTACTGCTGGGGCTTTGGGTATCACCATTTATTATTCTGAAAGTCGTTGACTGTGGAATGCCAGACTTGTCCTGTAATTGGTAGGCGTTAATTCCATGTTTTTTTAATAAAAATTCTAAGTTACTAACTAAGTAAGACATACAACCAACCTATTAATATTAAAGTGCAAGCTTATTTTATGCAAAAACGCATATATATGTAAGTAGTTATGCAAATATGGGTTTACATTATGCAAATGTGCATTATAATAACGATGTTAATAAATTTAAGGATTCTAAAAATGACTCCAAAGCTAATTGAGAAAATCAATACACTCATTGGTGTCGGAATGACTCAGGCAATGATTGAAGAGCAAACTGATATTCCACAGTATCGAGTCTCGCGACTAGGAAGTGGAGCAACTAAAAATCCAAGATGGTCTGATGTTGAGAAAATCAATAGTCTTTACGACCATGTCATTACTCAAGGTCAACACTGGAATGACTTTAAACAACAAACCGAGGAGACTTAACTATGTGCCACACCCCGATACATTTATTATCAGACCCCACGCGTGGAATAGCACGCAACAACTACGCTTTTTTATTACAGCGCCTTACAGACAAGACGCAATGTGCTACAGCTGCGGCTACAGGCGTAAGTACAGCTAAGATTAGCCGCCTTGTTGGCAGTGAGGATAAGCAGGGTGATTTGGAGCTGTTTGCCATTATGTGTGCTTTTTTAGGCATCAAGCTTGTTGATATAGACGCTGTTTTTTGTGACCGAGACATGGCCCAGGCAATGGCAACAATGCTACGCACGAGTGTAAATAGCCCTGATTTTATCGACATTATTTTTAGTGGGGGAGACAAGAAGTAATGGCTATGAAGATCACTCATCCTTTGCAAAAGACGGTTGATCAGATTATCGAAGATGAGCTAGGCACAGAGTTGGTGGCAGGCGTGCAGATATCGCTGGCAAGTTTTGAGCATATTCGAAACAAAGAATACGTGCGCAGACGACTAGAGCAGAAGGGGTTTAAACAGATAAAAGGTTCAACTATCAGATACTCGTATCAGATAGTGATCGATGAACGCCCGCCAAGTTGCCGCAAGTACAGCAAAGAAGATGTGCTTAATAGATTTAAACATGAGGCTGGGATTATCTCGAACGAAGGATTAAAGCTGTCTGAAAGAAACAAACTATCCAGGACTATTACTTATCTTAGACGGACTGGATATGTGATTGAGTCCAAAAGAGACTGGTCAAAGGTGGTCGGAACATCTGTAACGACTTACAAACTAAAAACCTCTGATAACTGCGAATTATCAGAGGCGTGTTAATTAACCATCAAAAAGTAACTAACAAGGATATTTAATCATGAATACGGTTTATAGGCAATCACCAATGAGAGAAGCAGGCTATACGCAGATTGATAACAAGATTTTTGACGCACAGCCATTCTTGTCGCCCGCTGCATTTGGGGTTCTTCTACGCATGGTGAGAATGATAGACGGTTATGGAAACACCGATAAATCTCTATCGAATAGCTTTTTACAAGAAACCTGCAATATCAGCAAAAATACGGTTTCAAAAGTAGTAAATGAGCTGGTTGATTTTGGCTTTTTAACTGCCAAAAGACAGCAAAGAAAGACAACAATTTACAGTCTAAATTATGAAAATATCGCCAATTTCGACCCCAAAAAACTAGGTCAAAATTTAGCATCCCAAAATTTAGCATCCCAAAATTTGACCATTAGATTCCCAAAATTTGACCAAGTTGGCTCCCAAAATTTGGGAAGTAATAAAGAAAAAGAAAGAAAAGTAATTAAAGAAAAGTATAAAGAAAAAAATAATAAAAAAGAAAAGCCAGCCGAGCCTGACAAATCCAAAAAAACAAATCAGTTTGTTAAGCCTAGTGTTAATCAGATTAAAAGTTATTTTTCTGAACTAGGTCGTAGTGATTCACAAGCAATTGCTGAAAGGTTTTTTGATTACTACGAATCGAACGGCTGGAAGGTTGGTAGATCATCGATGAAAAACTGGCAAGCAACTTGTCGCAACTGGAATCGAAATAACAAGCAGACCGCAGCTAAGCAAAACACAGGAAATCAGAACACAGGACTTAATCATGCAATCAATCAACCAGCTAACAACCAAGCTAACGAACAGCCAAAGAAATCAAGCGCAGACATCTACGCAGAGAACCTTGCCAGAGACCTTGCACAGCAGTACCCAGACGAATTCGCAAACGTGCCTTTCTAAGCAGCAGATAGCCAGTTTGTTTGCAGGGTGGAAAAAGTTATTTAGATCAAAAATCAAAGATGAGGACTGGGGTGTCGACACACTGACCGTTTGGTATATCGCATTAACCGACCTAGGCATGACACAAGACGAGTTTAATCAAGCTAAGCGTAAATCGTTAAGTCTTTCATGGCCACCAACAGCCCCAGCTGATTTTTTAGAGTTAGCAAGAGCTGGCAAGCAAAGTGAATACCTAGACACACAAACCGCATTTGAAACAGCCTGTAGATGCTCAGGAATGCGCGGAGACGTCGAAAGAGACTGGAGGCACCCAACTGTACTAGAAACTGCAAATCGCATCGGGTGGGGCAAATTAGCGAGTGCTGGTAACAGATTTATTAAATACTTTGCCACGGTCTATGAGCAGGTGATTATCGAACACAAGAATGGGGCTGATTTTGAGATACCCAAAACCCATCGTATTGAAGCGCCTAAACCTGCCCGCCTAAATGATGATAGTCCAGTAGCTCAAGAATGGGAAAAAATGAAGGCTAGATTCGGTGTAGGCAGGCCCAAACAAGAAACAGTTGAAGTTTAAAACAAAGGGAATCCATGGCTAAGAATAAATTGAGTAGAAACCAGCGCCGTGCTAAGGCGTTAAAAGCGAAAAAAGCCACGAAGATACAACAAGCGAAGTCTAAGCCACGCCAATATCAAGGCTATATGAAAATGTTTTTGGACGGTGACAAGGTGGAGGACCTAATCAAGCGAGTGGTACGTACCGAAGACTTCTTAACCCGGCCACATGATATTTTCAGCCACGACCGGACTTACACTTTCACCATGAATGCAGTTAGCAAAGATGGTCAACGTGCACACGCTAAGGCTGAAATTGAAGGCGAGCATGATCAAGCCGGGCTAGTTGCTGCTATTGGTCAAGCATTTAGAGACTTTTGCGATGAGCTTATGGAGCACGCGCCAGAGGTTGAGCTTGATTATAGTGAATGTCATGTGGTCATACGGGCGCTTAAAACAAAGATTAAGGCACCAGGTGGCTATCGGTGGGTGTAAGAGCAGGTAAGCTTAAAACAAGTAAGGGCTATACGCTCACACGCTTAAGCAGAGCATATGACCCGGCCGGCAATCATTGGAATCAGTATAGCGCCCGGGTAAGAGCAGTTGAGGGTAATCCTTTTTTTGATCAAATCGTTCGATGGGATTTAAAGGGCAATGCGATTAATCATGAGTTGGGCGATATTGTTTGGGGTGCAGATGGTACTGGGGATTATCAACTAAGACAAGGCGAGAATATTTTTAGATTTTAGTAAGGGCTTTTTATGTTAAACGAATTATTTTTGATGATGTTGTGGTGCTATCTTTTTCTTTCCCTGTTTAGCACGTATTTAATTGCTCGTGTGGTTTTTGGTGATGGCAGGCGGGTGTATAGGTTTCAGGTCCAGTGGTACCACAAGTGTGTTTTAGGGTATTTGATAGCCGTTCCAGTTATTTTTTTACAGTGGCGTTTATCACTTTGTTATGGGGCAAGTAAGGGTTAAAAGGGTATGAGGGGTAAACGAATAGGATTATCAGAAGATGAAGTACAGACGGTAGTAATGAATTGGTCTAAGCGCCAGAAGTTTAAAGGCCGGCCATTGTTTGATTATATTCATCATTCACCAAACGGCGGTAAGAGAGCCGCTAAAGTTGGGTCTAGCGGTAAGAGGTATTCACCAGAGGCGGCTAAATTCAAGCGTATGGGTGTGAAAGCGGGCTACCCAGATTTGATTATTGATATTGCTAGAGGCGCTTACCACGGCCTGCGCATTGAGATTAAAAAAGATGGTAACAGCTATGCGACGCCAGCCCAAAAAGAACGAATCGAGATGTTGGCCAAAGAGGGGTATTGCGCGGTTGTCGCTAAAGGGATTGATAACGTAATAGAGGTTATTCAGCAGTACATTAAATTAGGTGACTTTGATGGCGTAAGCCAGTTAACAGCTGACAAATAAACAGGCAAAAAAAAGCGCTCATGCGGTTACATGAGCGCCAAAGGATGACAATTCCAGCCCTTACTTCATTAGGCAGCATGATTATATCAATGACAGAAAAAACTGCAATGAGGGCGCGCGTGTGGCAAAAAAACGGCTTGGGTTTACGGATAAACAGTTAAGGCAAATTAGAGTAACAATAGGCCGAAATTTGGCGGCGGCCAGAAAGAATGCTGGCATGACTCAAGCTGAGGTCATGCGTATTGTGTGGAATGTGGATAACAATAGAAACCGTATTAGTGAAATTGAGAACGGTAATAAAGATTTAACGCTGACGGATTTGCTGATATTTCAAAATCTTTATAACCAGTCGCTTGATTATATTTGCGGCCTATCGGTAGAGCCAGAGCTGGATATGCTGGCAAGCACAGTTAATCATGTGGTGACTCAATCGCGTGCAATGGTAGAGCATTTAACAGAACAGTTTGCCGAAACAATCACTGAGCATATGAAGTCGATTTGCGTCAATGATCAAGAAGCACTACTGGCTGAGGCGAAACAGTTATGCAGACTGCTAAAAGAGCAAGAGGTTCAAAAAGACTCTCAAATCGCTCAAAGCGCTAAAAGTCTTATGTCAACAATACGTAAGATTGAATCTAAGCAAGCGAGGCAAATTATGGCTGTTGAGACGCAAATGATGCAGATTAAGCAGCGACTAGACAAAGAAGATAAGCACATCATGCTATCTGATCTTGATTGCGACTATCAGTACAGTCTACCTTTGCCGGAACCTGTATATAGCGATGAAGAAATGATTAAAGGGGTTAACTGATGGCAGTACCAAAGGAAGTGTGGGCGGCAGCTAAGGCCCTATGGGAGAGTACACCCAATATTACTTATCAAGAAGTTGTGGACCACTTACAAGAAGTGTACGGGGATAAGGCGCCGGCTTCTAAATCCGCCGTATATAACCGTGCCAAAAAGTATGACTGGCAAAAGCTATCCATGCTTGAACTGAAAGAACGAGCGGAAAATGCGAAAAAAAAACAGAACAAAAGTGAACAGAACGGGGTTGAAAAAAAATTAGAGAACAAAGAAAACAATAAAGTCAAAAATGAGCATGAAACCCAAATTTACAGAACAATAATCGATAGCACAGACAGAACAAAACAGAAAATCGTTCTCTCAACTGAACAGCGTGCCAGCGTTATTATCAAACATAGAAATAGACTGCATAATCTGGGTGCATTAGAAGATGCTATCACCATGCTATCACTTGACGTCGCAGAAAACGTGCTAAATCCAACACCTATTGAGTTGGACCATGTTAGCACTGGTGATGACGATGATTATAAGTTCTATGATGATGAAGAGGACCCTATTGCTAAGAAGTTAGGAGTGATAAAAAGTCTAAGTTTTGTACTGGGTAATTTAACTCAGGCACAAAAGGTGATTGCTGAACAAGAAATGCCCATGTGTGGTATTAGTGCCGAGGACTTTAAGCAATCAGAACAAGAACGCCGTTTAGGGGCGCTTGAAGCGCTGGCAGGTATTGATGAAGAAGAGCGTGCTGCTCGTGAAAAACTGCATAGGGAATTGCAAGAACGGATGCAGTCGCTTACCCAGCTTGAGCATGACCCTGATTTTTTTCGTAATGGTGATGCTGAAGATGTTGAATTTGATGATTTGGAGGAGTGAATATGAAGTGCGCAGTCTTTACAGATGGAATATTACCAGGTCTTAACAGCTTAGAGACTGAGCCGTTATCGTTTTTGAAGTGCAGTCAAAAGGTTTATAACCAGCTTATCGAGCACGCAGACGGCGAAGATATTGTTTACAGCGAACAACTTAAGGTTTTGGTTGTCTTAGGCCGGCTGGTCAAAGTTGATAATAGTTTGGGTGATAATATGGTTGAGCTTTGGACTGAGCACAAGGTAGAGTCAAAGCCCAAGATTGGTAATGCAATGAGTCATACCATCATTATGACGAAGCCACTTAAAGACTACACTCTTACTATGCCTAAGGCGTTACGAAATAGCTTACCAGGATTTAGGCAGATGATTGGCTATTGACTCAAAATATTGAGGTGAAAGTAAAGATTAGATTGATTCATGCAACTTTTTTGTATAAAATTCCAAATTATGCAAATAGGAGTGTCAAATGAAATCTAGTCCAAAAAATATATTCTCTAAACATATAGCTAAAGAGTTTACGATTGATAAATTAATTAAACTGCATGAGGCGATTGCCGCTCAGCTTGTCACTCATGAAAGATTCATTACGGATGTATATGATGATGTCATTAAGCCATTTTCTCGACCACAGTATCAGTATTTTGCAATAATCCAAGCGGCTCAGGAGTCAATGGTTAATTTAATTGATGCCTCATATCGTTTAAAAAATACTGAACCAAAAGGAGGTATATATCCTCTCATTGAATTACCTTCTTTTTCTATAATCCCACGAAGATCTGGGACAATGCAGTCGTATCGAAAAGCAAATTATCTCAAAAATAAAGCTGTAAATAATGCTATGTTTGAACAGGCGATGCCTGATTTATTTGATGTGATTGAGAACCCTAATATTGCCAGATCAGATAGAGTGTTTATGATACTGGATGTATTTGTTGACGAAGACAATCAACCTCATCTAAATTTCTTACTACCTAGCACTGATTTAAAAACAATTCATTTAATTATTTCCTTTGAAGAGATTATACAAATGCAATTCCAGCATGAGGATAATAATCCGCAAATACAGCCTGCTGCTCCTACGCTTAAGAAGACATTGCAAGAACTTGATGCGCAGGTAAGTCAGTAATATTGCAAGGTGAAATGTTATGTTTAATCCAGAACGTTTAGTTTTAGCTCGGAATGCTAGACGAATGACACAAGAAGCGCTAGCCCAAGAAATTGATTACTCTGATTCAATGATATCTCGATGGGAAAGTGGAGCAAATAAACCTACGTATTCTGCAATCTCTAAGATTTCTAAGGCACTATCTATGCCAGAGAGATGGTTTTCCTTAAGAAGCATAGATGAACAAGGTGTATATCAGTTTAGATCATTAACAAGAACAGAAGCTAGCGCGAGAGATCAAGCAAAAGCCAAGCTGCTTTATTTTCGAGAGATTTCAGAGATTTTAGAGCAATGGGTGGATTACCCTGCATTAAACCTAGTCGATTCTCCAAATAGAATAGAGGCTCTTAATATAACAGACGAAAAAATAGAGAAGCTTGCAGAAGAACAGCGTACATTGTGGGGTCTTGGGAATAGGCCTATTCAAAATTTAACGAGATTAATTGAAAATTCTGGTGTGTTAATTACTTCAGATTGGCTGAATTCTAGCGATATGGATGGGGTGTCTGCTTGGATGGCAGGTAGACCGTATATTCTTTTAGCAAAAGATAAAGATAATTATTTTAGAAATAGATTTGATAATGCTCATGAGTTTGCGCATGGTATTTTACATAAAAATTTAACCAGTTCCGACTGTAAAAACATTGGCTATAAGGAAATTGAAAGGCAAGCCAATTATTTTGCCGGTTGTCTATTAATGCCAAGTGACGCTTTTTCTTTAAACTACAAAAGTGTTACTTTAGATAATTTGGTGATCGAAAAGCGTCACTGGGGAACATCTGTTGCTTCATTAATAATGCGTTATAGCCAGTTAGGGCTCATTGATGATAATCATAAGACACGCTTATTCAAAAACTACAGTTATCGTAAATGGAGATATGGTGAGCCTTATGATGATAGCGTTAAGCCAGAAACACCTGAATTAATGTATAACACTGTCAAAATCTTGCTAGAAGAAGGTGGGTTTCGCAAAGAAGATATAATTGATCGAACATTTTATAATGCCGATGATTTAGAACAGCTATGCTGCTTACCAAAAGGTATGTTATCAGGGGAACAACCAACCAAACCAAAGTTAAGGTTAATTAATTAGTAGTATCCAATATTCATATAAATTGTCTCTGCACACGACAAAAAAAACAAAAAAGTCTGTTAAAGCAAAGGCATAATAGTGATTTTTAAGACGAATCAGACCATGCCAAACTTTAACAGACTTAGTGAAACTTTAACCCAAAACCTGAGTATGAACAAGGCAAGAATCACATGTTTGAGCCTAATGATAATAGCCCTGATTACTGCTCAAAGCAGTAATCTTAAAAAAAATAGCAAGACACCTCCCTAAGGGTGGCAAGACCGACAGCCACTATCGCAGACTACAGCGATTTTTTGCCGAAGCGAGGATAGACTACGATCAATTAGCTTTAATGATATATCGACTATTTGGGCTAGGCAAAGTCACCTTAACCATTGACCGCACCAACTGGAAATGGGGTAAAAGTAACCTCAACATCTTTATGCTAGGGGTGGTATATAAAGGGATAGCCATCCCCTTATACTGGCAAATGCTAGATAAGCGAGGTAATACAAACCATCTTGAACGCTGTGAACTTATTGAGCGGTTTATCAAACAATTTGGCAAAGATAACCTTGAGATGATAGTAGCGGACAGAGAGTTTGTTGGCGAAAAATGGTTTAACTGGCTCACCAATAATCACATACCCTTTGCCATACGGATTAAGAAGAACAGTAAAGTTAAGAATCATCATGGCAAGTTGGTACAGATTAAAGAGTTATTGCGCCATGTTAGCCATCAAGAAACATATCGACATGGGCGAATACTGACTGTCGATGGTTGTTTGGTTCGAGTATTTGCCAAGCGTGATAAAGACTATGGTTTAGTGATTGTCGCAACCAATCAACTAGAAACAGTGGATGCGATGACAAGCTATGCTAAGCGTTGGGAGATTGAGACTTTATTTGCTTGTTTAAAGGGGCGTGGCTTTAATCTTGAAGATACCCACTTAACCCATCTTGATCGGGTCAGTAAATTAGTCGCAGTGAACGCCTTAGCATTTTGTTGGGCTTATCATGTCGGTATTTATAAAGACAAAGATAAGCCGTTAAAACGCAAGTTGAAGTCAAACGCTCGACCTCAAGCCAGTTTGTTTGTGCTTGGCCTGGATGTGTTGATTGAGGGCCTGCGCTTGGTGTTTTTTAACAATGATAAGACTGTACTTCGACAGTTAGTTAGCTTTTTAACCCCTAAACCTATGAAAATTGGGTGGGGATAATTTTTTTGTCGTGTGCAGAGATAAATTGTGTATTTTTTTTAAAAACAAAAAGGCGAGTGCAGTGGCAAAACCATTTTTAAAGTGGGCTGGTGGAAAAAGTCAGCTAATTCCGGAAATTGTTAAGAGGTTACCAGAATATGTATATAACAAGTCGCCCTATCAGTATGTTGAACCCTTTGTGGGTAGTGGGGCAGTGGCATTACATCTTTTAGATAGTCCACATCCGCCCACTAAAGTGATATTAAACGATATTAATAGCGACTTGATAAATCTTTACAGGGCTACAAACAGTAACATAAATTCTATCTAAATCTATTTATAATTACTTACTATGAATAGATTATTAAGCATAAAACAAGCAGCTAACCAGTTAGGCGTTTCCGTTTCAACCCTGCGAAGATGGGATGAGACAGGAGTGCTTGTAGCTCAAAGAACACCAAAAGGTCATCGTAGATACGACTTATCTAAAATAAACCCAAACCTGACTCGTAATAAGGTGGAACAACAACGCAAAACCATAGCTTATGCTCGTGTATCAAGTCATGACCAAAATCCAGACTTGCAGCGTCAAATTGAGATGCTTGAGCTGTACTGCTCTGCTCAAGGCTGGTCATTTGAAGTGATTAGCGATTTAGGCAGTGGTATGAACTATCATAAAAAAGGCTTAAAACGCCTGCTTGATGATATTTTAGACAACAAAATAGACAGGCTGGTGCTAACCCATAAAGATAGATTACTGCGTTTTGGGGCAGAACTTGTTTTTGCTTTGTGTGAAGCTCGTCAAGTCGAAGTGGTTATTATCAATCAGGGCGAGAACTTATCGTTTGAGGAAGAGTTAGCACAAGACGTACTTGAGATTATCACCGTGTTTTCAGCAAGACTTTACGGGTCACGTAGCAAGAAAAACAAAAAACTCATTGAAGCAGTTAAGGCGAGTTTAGAATGATACGAGGCCATGTTATTGAGCTTAATCCAAACAATAAGCAAGCAACTTATTTCGCTAAAGCTTGTGGTGTTGCTCGTCTTGCCTATAACTGGGCGTTAGCCGAGTGGCAACGACAGTATGCTCAAGATAAGGCCTATCAAGATGCTTGTCGCATTATTGGCATTGATATTGATGAAAGTAAGTTACTAAAGCCTAGCCAAGGCAAGTTACGCAAGCAATTAAACGCCATTAAGCGTGATAAGTACCCGTTTATGCTTGAGGTAACGAAGTGCGCCCCACAGCTCGCTATTATGCAACTAGGTGATGCCTACAAACGATTTTTTAAAGGCGAGGCTAAGTATCCACAGTTTCGTAAAAAAGGTGTTAACGATAGGTTTAGTCTATCCAATGACCAGTTCGCTGTAAAAGGCAAGCAGATTCGCATACCAAATCTAGGTTGGGTTCGTATGCGTGAAGAGCTGCGTTTTGTCGGTAAAATGCTCTCAGCTAAAGTCTTTAGCAGAGGTGGGAGATGGTTTGTCTCTGTTGCAGTTGAAATAGCTGATATTGTAAACCTTACCAAAAAGACAGGTAAGCAAACTGGTGTAGACCTAGGTATTACTGACTTAATCACTCTATCAGACGGTAGTAAAGTTAAAGCACCCAACCCACTTAAGGCGAAACTCAAGAAACTTAAAAGGCTTAGTCGCCAATTAAGTCGTAAACAAAAAGGCAGTAATAATCGTGCTAAAGCGAAAGCCAAGCTATCACGATTGCACCTGCAAATTAGTAATATCCGTAAGGATGCACTACATAAGCTTACTACTGGTTTAGTGAGTGAGTATGATGTTGTTGCGATTGAAAACCTAAACACTAAAGGCATGATGCAGAACCGCAAATTAAGTCGTGCGATTAGTGATTTAGGTTTTTATGAGTTTAAGCGTCAGCTTGTTTATAAGGCCAATCAATACGGTAAAACCGTCAAAGAGTTAGATAGATGGTTTCCATCATCTAAAACTTGTTCTAATTGCGGTCACTTGCTAACCAAAGACGAATTACCACTATCAGTTAGACGATGGCAGTGTTCGTCTTGTCAGCAAGCAAATGATAGAGATATCAACGCCAGTATCAATATATTGCAACATGCTGATAAAGTTTTAACCCATCAGTGATGGGTTAACAAAGCGGTGAGTTCCACCGTGTTAGCCTGTGGAGATGATATAAGACCTGCGTGTAACCACAAAGGCAAACATCTATGAAGCAGGAAGAAAATACTAAAACTACGTGAGTAGATTTAGATAAGTTTTTCGGAACGGTAATTAAATCAAACCCTACCGAGTTATTGGATTATTTGAAGCTTATTCAAAGTGAGTACGATAAGCTTGAAGACAAAGAGGCAAAGCAGCCGTTTTATTACGATAAAAGAGATAGTTTTAATAAAAGAGATGTCAGTTCTGTAGAACATGCAGGGCTATTCATTTTTCTAAATAGGGCTGGCTTTAACGGTTTGTATAGGGTAAATAAAAATAATGGTTTTAATGTTCCTATAGGAAGCTACAAGAAGCCTAACTTTGTGTTTGAAGACGTTATTCTGAAAGCTTCACGGCTATTATCTGGTGTAGATATATGTAATATCAGCTTTGAAGGGGCCCTAAAATTAGCTAATGAGGATAACCCTGAGGGGTTACCTACGTTCTTTTATTTTGACCCACCATATAAACCATTGAATGATTCATCCAGCTTTACCTCTTATGCTAAAGATAGCTTTAATGATGATGATCAGGTGAAGCTAAAGCTAGTTTGTGACCTACTAGATGAGCAAGGTCATCAGTGGCTGCTAAGTAATTCAGATACAACTAATTTTGATGTTACTAATACATTTTTTGATGATTTGTATGAGGGCTATAAAATAGAACGTGTTAAAGCTAGCCGTAATATCAACTCTAAAGGTACTAAGCGTGGGCAAATTAATGAGCTACTGATTAGGAACTATTAAATAATGAAAGAGCTATACGAAGCGGCACACTTTACTCAAATGGTAAATACTTTAAGCCAAAGAGGTATTCTCCAATATGATTATTTTGTTAATTGGGCAAAGGTTTTAACCAAGATTGCGCCTATAGAGAAAGAGTTAAATATCCTAAATGCTGCTGTAGGTAAGGAGGATATTGAAGGTGCTTTGTTTGATATTTTCAAAGAGTATCCAAAAACAGTTAAAGCTATCCCTGCTTTACTCGCTATACGGGATAACTCAATTGATATTCTCATAGACAAAACTAACTATATCCATAGAAACTTTGACTTTAAGCATAGAGAGTTTACAGATGATGATTTAAATAATTTAGTCGATTTTGTTATGCATTCTGGTCTTGGCAAGATGATGCAAGACAGGAGTATCAGAAACCTGCCTGATTATTGTACAGGAGTTGAGGTAGGGCTTGACTCAAATGCTCGGAAGAACCGTGGTGGTACACAAATGGAGAAGCTAGTAGAGTCATTTGTGGCACTTTTCTGTCATGAAAACGACCTGGAATATTTACCTCAAGGCAACGTCAAAAGTATTAAAGAAGCATGGGATGTGGACGTAAAAATAGGTAAGGCAGGTAAAAACATTGATTTTGTTATTTATAAAAAAAGCACAGGTAAGCTATTCTTTATAGAATGTAACTTTTATAACGGTGGGGGCTCAAAACTAAAATCTACTGCCTCAGAATACACAAAAATGAGTGAGTTATGGAAGGCTCAAGATATAGAGTTTATATGGGTTACTGATGGTAAGGGCTGGCTAACAACCACTAAGCCACTTAGAGATTATTTTGATGAAGGTAATTATTTATTGAACATTGATATGTTGCAAAAAGGATATTTAGAAAAAATAATTTTATGAGGGAGTCCATCCTGATCAGGAAGCAAACGATATAAAACCAGTGATTCAAAATAGACAAAAGTGGCACTGGTGGGAACTATTGAAGCTATTTAGGGCCTGGCCGTAGGAAAGTCTCTATTAAAAGCGATTGATTTAATTATCAGTCGCTTTTTTCATGCCCTTAGGAACACTCAAAGCTACAACCCGCCAGCAGTGCCATAATTTAAGCCACACGTACAGTATTATAAGGCTTTATCATGGCAACTTATCTTAACTATGATGATCAGGGCTTCATTATTGGCACAAAGCGGCTAGAAAGCGGTATTAAGTCAATCGGTGAAGATACTCAAGAGATCATACAGATACTCAAATCACAAAATCAAATTAACCAAACGGTATTAAACCGTATAGCTAAATCCAATGAGCGTATAGCTAACAAGAAGTCTATGCGTATTCAGGGCGTGGTGCCAACTTACGATCCCAATGATTCAAGATTGACTGGTATAAGCCAGCCGAGCACGCAGAGCCAGGCACAATCAAAGCAGCAACATAGACAGAGGTTAAGTAGTACGAGTCAGCCAGAAAAAAGCGAGGTAATGTCAGCCGGCGGGAAGGGCGGCGACACTCTTAGTAATGTCACTGCAAATGCTACCGTAAAATCAGGCTCAGCAGCAAATAGAGCTGATAGCCAGCGCGATAGCGGCTCAAGCGGCGTTAATAGTTCAACAGGTGGTAAGGGTAAGGCCGAGGGGCGGCTAGACGCCACTAACAACGCAGCTGGTGGCATACCTGGTGCAGCTCGCAAGGCCAACAACCCTACCGGTAAGAATGGGCGTGAGAAAAGCAAAAAAGATAGCGATAAAAATAGAGACGAGAAGGGCCGCTTTACAGCCAAGGAGAAATCGCTATTTGATTCGCTGGCCAAGGTGGCTAATAGCGGCCGTAGTAGCTATGGCGGTTATGGTGGCGCTCAAGATATTGACCCGCTAATTGCATCAATGAATGAGATCAAGGATGTAGCAACACCCATGGTCGGTATGGCCATGCAAGCTGGCAAGATTGGCGGAATGGCTGGCAAGGCAGCGTTAAGGGCAGGCAGGTTCTCGTTCTCAAAGTACAAGAGTTTGAAGCGCAAAGAGCCGTTGCCGAAGGAGCAGGAAAGACATAACAAGCAGAACGAGGAAACGCTAGGCGAGATTCTGAAAAGGATGCCAAGTGGTGACGGTTCGTTACTGGGTAAATTAGGGCGTGGCTTAGGCATTCTGGGCGGCGGTGGCGGCGGAAAGGGCAAGGGCAAAGGTAAAGGCGTTAAGGCTATATTATCTGGAGCTGGAGCTGCTTTATTAGGTGCTGGCAAGAATGGCAGCAAGCATATTGGCAAGGCAGCTAAAGCGCTTGGCAAGGCTAGAGTGCTGACACCACTGGCAACAGCTATTGGCGTGGGGAGTCTGGCGAGTCGTTGGGATGATCTCGATGATGAAGAGAGAACAGCGGGCATTGGTAGTGTAGCTGGCGGCGGTGTTGGTGCTATGGCTGGCGGCGCTGTAGGCTCAGTGCTAATACCAGTGCCAGTAGTGGGTACAGCTATTGGAGCGGCCGTGGGTGGGTGGATAGGTAGCGAGGGCGGCGAGGTTTTAGGTCGTACAGCGTCACCTCATATCAAGTCATGGACTGATAGCGTTAAGGCTTACAACTTACCTCAAAAAATGCAATCTAAGTGGGAGACCGGATTAGCACCGGTCCTTTCTAAACTAAGTGAAGCAGCCGGCGGCATGAAGTCATGGGTGTCAAACATGGCTAGTGGCTTGGGCAGCATGCTGGGTTTTGGTGGTGATAGTGGCATGGGTGACTGGAAGGTTGATTTTGGTTCGGGCCTAACATCAGCCAAAGATGGTGTCACTTATAAAATGGGCGCTAAAAACTTCAGCGGCGGTGTTATTGATTGTTCAGGCTGGGTTGATCAATTAAACAAAGATACCGTAAGACAGATTGAAGAGCAGCTAGGGCCAGAGGCGGCTAAACGCGCTCGTATTGACGCAAGCGGTGGAGCAGCTGGCATTATCCAGTCAGAAGAAAAGAAAGGGCGCCTCATGACCACGGCGAACAGTTGGGCTCAACTAGATATCAACAAGTTGCAGGCTGGCATGGTTATTGGTGAGTCACGAGGGGAGCATGCAAGAAAAGAAGGCAGATACAAAAACATCGGCCATATCGTGCAGATTGTTGAGGAAAACGGCGTTAAATACGTGTCTGAATCTACATCATCCAAAGGCTCAGACGGTAAGACAGGGGTTAGAAAAACAGAGCTTAGCGAGTACGTTAAAAACCTTAACGGCCGACAATTTGGGGTGACAGTTGTTGACCCTTACAAAGAGCTTAGAGGACAGTTGAAAGCACCAGCAGCGCCGTCGAGTGTTGCGATTGGCGGTGCAAGTAACTACCAAGACAAGGCGATTAGTTATTTTATGGGGCAGGGTTGGACCAAACAGCAGGCGATCGGTATTGTTGCTAACCTACATAAAGAAAGTGGCGGGTTTGATCCAAACGTGATATCAGGAAAAAGACTAGGCGATAGCGGCCAAGCCTACGGTATTGCACAGTGGCACCCACCACGCCAACAAGATTTTAAACGCGTGTTTGGTAAGGATATCCGTCAATCTACCTTTGAAGAGCAATTGAAGTTTGTTCAGTGGGAATTAAAAAACGGTGGGCCATTAGAGAAGAAGGCTGGTAAAAAGCTTAAAGAGGCCAAGACTTCTGAGCAGGCAGCTAAGGATTTTTCTCAATACTATGAGCGACCCCAAAATACCGAAGCTGAAAAACGTGATCGTGCTGCTATTGCAAGTAGAATAGAGGCTCAATATAGAGAGTCTGTGCCTGCTTACATGGGTGGTGGGAAGGTTCCAAGCGGTGCTGGTGCATCAAACTTTATGCCAACCGCCAATACAAGTTACTTGCCAGCCAGCCAATCGTTAGGCCTCGATTTGGGTGCGTCGATCCTTAAAAACGTGCTTAACATACCTGATATGCCCTCATTTAGATTGCCGCTGGCAGGTGGCAGCCAGGATAAGCCGATTATTGTTCAAGCTAACAATGAAAGCATCGGTCAGAATGTGTCAGACAGGGATTTAGCACATGCAATTACTGGTGGCATGGGTATGAGTATGAGTATGGCTTGGGACTAAGAGTCTAAAGGAACACCCCAAAGGCAAAAGCGCTTAACCCCTTAAACTAAGGCATATTATTAAATATTCTATGCCTTTTTTGAGGGGTTTTTCATGGCTAAGAAAACGAAAGTTATTACATACAACCTGGCGGATCGTGGCCGTAAATACAATGGCCAGGATAGATCAGACTTAGATATCAGCTCAATGGTTAAAAAGATTAATTCACCAGAGGTTCAAGAGCTTGTCAGCAGTGGTGATTTATTTGGCTTTAACGGCCATGAGATAAGAGCACGCTTTGGCATGTACCCACCAGACCAATGGGTGGATGAAAAGACGGGCCGTATTATTAAAATCCAGCCAGCCTTACGCACCATCAGGCTTGAAGCTGACGATGACGGCAACGTCGTAACCCAGCATGAGTTCTTAGATACGGACGACGGCCAATTTGCCGCGCGTTTATACGCTAACAAGGCCGGCGGCTTTAGCAGCGCTATTAATCGCAGACGCAAGCCAGACGGTTATTATGAAGTTACCGGCTTTCATGGCTTTGACTATGTGAGAACACCAAACTATGCCACAAATAAAGGCGACGGCATGTTTGATAGCATCTTGAATGGCGCTTATACCGAAGGTGAGGCGTGCTTTGATAGCCTGGTAGAGCTGCCACAAGACCAGATTGTCTTAAAAGAGGCTTTAGAACGCATCATCATTGCTCAATATGACTCAATGCAAACAGCTTTACATTCAGAGTCACTGGTAAGCCATTATCAGCGTGAAGCACTGGCAGCCCAAGACGCTTTGATCAATGCAGAATTACGTCGTCAAAAAGTATTAGAGCGCAAGAAGCAGCGAGAATTAGAGCTTTTTGATAGCCTAATTTGCCCTTCTAAGCCGTTTAACGAGATTAAGGCCCAATGGGATAGCTTTCATATTGGTAGCACGTCAGACGCAGATTTACGCATAAGTGAGCTAGAAAAGGTGGCTGGCAGGTCAGAAGCACCACAAGAGCGCATTAGCATTGTCGATAGATTTCGTGGCCTTTAAATAGGGATTAAACAATGAGCAAAACTAAACGACTGCTATCACCGCTTGAGTATTTGCAGATAGCTTGGGCCATGAAGTTAAGGGATTTTAGGCAATGGTGCATGCCAACAACTCAAGGCGTTTACGACTGGAAGCGACGCAGGCTAGAAGCGGCTATTGTTGTGGCCAGGACTTCTATGGTTGATGATGTGGAAGGCATGCTAAAAGCAATACAAGAGACTGATAACGCAAAGAACGCAGGTTATAAAAAAGAGTCTGGTTCGTCCGTTTATTTGCCAGTGCTTATGACGGCTATTAGCCCGATTGAAACGCCACCTGAGTATGATCAGGTTGGCGGCCTACCGTATTGGGTAAACGTGGTTCTACCTCAAGACCCACTAAAGCGAGTCGTACAAATGCGATCGGTGCCCGTAGCTTATCGTTGTCAGATAGCTTTTTTTAGCCCAGATCCCCACAGTGCGTCAGATATTGCCAGGCAGTTTGCAAACTTTTGGAGGCATGAGGAAAAAAGAACATTCCCAGTGTCTTATGATGTTGGGGTTCTTGAGGGTAAGCCAATTAAAGATGATTGGAATTTTAGGGTATTAGAAAATAGTCTTTACCCTGATAGTGCAACAACTGACCTTAAAAACCTGTTTATTGCCACTGTTGATTGTACGATTGTTGGTGCTATCCCTGAGTTTGTTGGCTTGGGCGGCGAATGGGATGATGTAACCGATATGGGTGAGCCATACGAGAGCTTGCCAACACGGCCTAACCCTGAATATGACCCAGAGAAGCCAACCATACCGCTTGACCCTAATAACCCAGACGGGCCGGCCATTAACAGCCCAAGAGTGCCGGTTCCAGGCGTTAAACCAGTTGAAGGCAGTCGCGATGATTACGACAAGCTTAACAGCCTGGTTATTGAAGCCAGTATTGATGATGAAGATACAGACCATGAATTCAGAGTTGCTATTGACCCTGATACGGGTGTGATCACTGAAACTAAGGTGGATAAAAAAGGACCTACCGACGATGAATGATCAGGTTAAACCAGTCGTTATTGACGCAAGGGCAGCTGCTTATGCTGGCGAGGCTGTACGAGTGCTTGGCGTAGTATTGCCCACGTCAGGTAGGGTAGTTATTAAGAAACAAGCCAGCTGGAAAGAGCAGCCAGTACCGAGCGATAGTACCGTTGTAGTTACTGACACCCCAATGATCTTTGATTATTGGGATATGAGCTTTAACGAGTCAGAGCAGATGAAGGAGGTTATGGCCGTTTATAACGAGGCTCAGCGATCAGGCCTAGTTGGCATTGAGGACGCATTAAGACGATACGAGCCAAAAGATGTTATTCAGTTGCGAAAAATGGACGAGCGCGGGCAAGTGTTGGATTTTGACTCTATGGGTATTACTAATGGCCATATGGCTGTTTTATTGGCTATCTGGGCTGCAAGAAAGGTGCATGGCGGCTATATTATGGCAACAGCACCGATAACGCTTGATGACAGCTCAAACGACAAGGAAAGCGACTATGGTTTAATGCCGTTTAGTATTTAGTATTTAGTATTAAGGGCTAAAAATGTTAGATGATTTAATGCTACTGCCTGAGTGGCGTGAGGTATGTGACAGGTATCGCTATGATATCACGCGCTTTGCCGTCGAAGCGTTAGACATGACTGTACAAGCCGGGCAAGCGGTAACATGGCAACAAGAATTATTGTTCAAGTCTATAGTCGTGCCTGGCAGCCGCACAAGTGTTGCCTCTGGTCATGGTTGCTTTGGGATTGATACACCGATAATGCTATCCACAGGTGAGGTGAAGAAGGTACAAGATATACAGGTTGGCGATAAGCTCATGGGCGATGATGGGAGGTCTGTAAGGGAGGCCTTAGATGTTGTCTCAGGTGTGCAAGAACTATTTGAATTTAGACGGTCCAATGGCACTAAAATTACTTATAACGCCAGCCATATTTTGTGTTTATTCGATATTCGGACCAAGCAAACTTTAAATTTAACGGTCTATGATTATATCCAATCACCTGATAAGTATTTTTTACATGAGTATGTATTAGGCAAGTCGGAAAACAGCCTTCTCAATTTTCAAATAAGTGATACTGATTATCATATTTCTTATATTGAGGAAGTAGCTTTTTTGGGCGAAGGGAATTACTACGGCTTTGTGCTAGATGGTAATAGCCAGTTCCTAGGTGGGGACTTTACGGTACTTCATAATACAGGCAAATCGCGCTCAGCCGGCATTATCGCCTTATGGCACCTTTTATTTTACCCTGAATCGGTTATGCTGTTCACCGCACCTCAAATCGGGCAACTTAGAACCGTTGTATGGAAGGAAATCAATATTTGTTTGCAGCGCCTACGCAATAACAAGGCGCTAGGCTGGC
Organism: Psychrobacter raelei; assembly: GCF_022631235.3. Lineage (NCBI taxonomy): Bacteria > Pseudomonadati > Pseudomonadota > Gammaproteobacteria > Moraxellales > Moraxellaceae > Psychrobacter > Psychrobacter raelei. Next base: position 1,573,112 of record NZ_CP093310.2, on the reverse strand, counting down.
TGGCCGACTATGTTGTCGTACTAGCAGAAAAAATCTATATCAAGGGCTTTAAAGACACCTGGTTTGTGTTTGCTAAGACAGCCCCAAAACATCAACCAACTAACATAGCAGGTCAACACGGCGATCACTACATGGTGTGGGCCGATGAAGCTTGTGGTATCGATGATGCGGTTATGGAAGTTGCTATTGGTGCATTAACCCATGAAAACAACCGCGCTGTATTGACTAGCCAGCCTGCTAAGAATACCGGCTTCTTCTACGATACGCACCATAAGTTGAGCCACCATAATGGCGGTAAATGGATTGCTCTTGAGTTCAACGGTGAAATGTCACCGATCGTTAGTAAGAACAAGCTAGTAGAAGCCCTATATCAATATGGCAGCCGAAACAGTCCAGGTTATCTGATTCGTATTCGCGGTAAGTTTCCAGAGCTTAAAGGCGAGTACCTATTAACGCGCACTGACTACGAAAACATGAAGCAGCAGCCTTGTGTGATTGAAGAAGGCGATAAATGGGGCATTATCGTAACTGTGGACGTGGGTGGCGATGTTGGCCGTGATAGCAGTGTAATCTCGGTTATGCAAGTAGTGGACAAAATGGTTAAAGGCCGTATTGAGAGGCACGCACATTTACTTGATATACCGCTGTTTAGTAATAGAGCTAATATCAATACGCTTAAAGCCAAAATTAATGATGTAATGAGCGATTACCCGGGCGCGACATTGGTTATTGACCCGCTAGGCGCTGGGATGGGCTTAACGCAGTCGGTAAAAGCTGACGGGGTTTATTTTGATGAAGTGCATTGGGGCTCACCTTGCTTTAACAATACGCTCAAACGCTATTACATGAATAAGCGTAGTCATGCCTATGTGGCTATGGCCAAAGCAGTAGAAAGTGGCCGCTTTAGTGTAAGCGATAAAGTCAAAAAAATGTACCAGGTAATGACCAACTTAGAAGAGCAAATAACACGCCTACCATACTATTTTGATGAGAAGGCCCGTTGGTGCATGATGAGTAAAAAGGACATGCTCAAAAAGGGTATTAAGTCGCCCGATATCGCAGATACCATAGCCTTTGGTTTTATGGAAAACATAAGCTATGCGCCGGTTGAAAGCTACGAGGATATAAGTGCTGGTAGCGATGAGGATAATGAGTGGGATTTGCTCAATGAGGCGGCTGACTCTTTGCTTGATATTTAAGCTTGCAAATGGAACACATGGCACACCTGCCAGCCCAGGTAGTTAAACTTATGCAATACCAAAACTTTAAGGATTGCGTAAACCATGGCGAATAAACCAAACCCAATTATATTTAAGATAACCGATGAAGGGCGTTTAGCGGTGTTAGACGCTCAAAAGCAAGGTATAAGCTTGTCTTTAAAGACGTTTGTTGCTGGCACGTCAAAATACGTACCAAACGGCAGAGAGACGCGTATCAAGGCAGAAGCTATGCGATCCGATATCGTAACAAGCGGTATTGAGAAGGAGAGCAAATCTTTACGATTCAGTGTTACTTTGAATAGCGTCATGTCAAGGGATATCTACGAAGTTGGATTGCTAACCAGCGATAATAAGCTTTTTGCAATTGCCGCCAGTACCGAGCCATTATTTACCGTTTATGCAAACGTTACATTTGTTGGTAGTTTTGGCATGTCTTTAAGTGACCTGGATGTTAGTAATATCACAGTCACTACCGATCCTGATAGCGCTATTGTTATTAAGATGATTGAAGATCACTTAGCAGCACCAGACCCCCACCCTCAATACGTTAAGGCTGATAAGCTGGCCCAGCTTGATAAAAAGGTGGATAAGCTTGGCGAGAATATCAATAGTGCATCTAACAACCTGGCGGAACACCTAAAGGCGCCAAACCCACACCCGCAGTACACACTTAAAACAGAGCATGATGCACACGTTAAGCAATACGATGCGCTTAAAAAGCTAGTGGACACAAATGCTGGCACAATCGCTCAGCATGGCAAGGATATCAACAAAGTATCTACTGATCTTGATAGCCATGTGAAAGCAGCTGATCCGCATGCGCAGTATGCCAAGAAAACAGACTTATCAGCTCATACAAGTGCAGCTGATCCGCACCCTCAATACGCTAAGAAAACAGACTTATCTACCCATGCCGACTCAACCGACCCGCATCCTCAGTATTTGCAAGATAAAGACCTGGCTGGCATGAAGAAACAGATTGAGGAATTGCAGAAGCAGCTAACAGCAGCTCAAGGCAAGGTTACTGAAATGCCAATTGGTTCTGTGTATGTGACGACCAATGATTACAAGAGCAGCGCAGAAGTTAATACAGCTTTGGGTTATGGCACATGGGCTAGGTTCGCAGAAGGTAAGACGCTTGTTGGTATGTCAACCAAAGCAGCTGATCCGGCATGGACCAAGACGCTTAAATCATCATTTGGTGCTTATGAGCATAAGCTTGTAGCAGAAGAGATGCCCTCAACAGCGCTTAAAGTTAGGGAAGCAGGTTATCACGGGGCACGTAGGCACGGCGGGGGTGGTACAGGTTACGCGAGTGGTAGCCAAGGCAAGATGATCCCTTTACCCACATCGGAAACAGGGTGGAAAGATAAGCCGCACAATAACGTGCAGCCTTCAATCGTTGTGGCTTACTGGTTACGGACAGCTTAACCATGATTGAGAACATATTAAACATTTATCACAATGCGATACGTGATCACGTTGACTTGCTTTATCGACGTGGCCGCACCGATAGGCTAATAACCTGGAAAGTGGGTAATGATGAAATTCACGACCCCACGTTAATTGCGTTTAGAGCATACAGGGATCGCAGTTATGCAGACGTTGTTATGGTATGCGCTGGCACGAATAGGATTGGCCAGCCATTGCCCAAAGACATTATCTTTTTGCCAGTCGCTAGGGATTTAATAGCAATCAAACGCAGGTATTTAAAAGGGGTATAAATGGATAACCTAGATACTGACTGGTTTAACAATAACAGCCCACAAAATCAGGATAACCCAGTAAGCCGGCAGGATAGGCTTGTAAACAATATGAGCCTTGAAGAGCTTAGGCGTTGGCGTATTGATACAGCCAGGCAGGCCAGCGAGCAGGGCAAATTTGCCAGCCAGCATAACAGGTATCTAAAAGATACGATCAGGGATATCAAGGGCGGTGAAAGGCTAACTAGCCAGCAGTTACAATCCCTGGTGGCCAGTGCTAAAAGCTTAGCTGGCATATCAGCAAGCGAGCTATTGGAATTTACGCTAGGCAATACCAAGCGTAACGAAAGCTTAATGCAGGTATTGGACGCAAGCGTATTAGACGCATACCTGGCAAACGTTAAGAAGGCGGCTAAGAAGTTCGCTGGAGGTATCACCCCTCAAGACGTGATCAACAACTCAAGGCCCGTCGATATCCAGCGAGCCAACAAGCAAATTTACATGGCTATGGTTTATAAGAGACAAGGCAATACCTTGTTTTTCTTAACCAATTCAGGGCCAGAAAGTAAGGTTGCTAACCACAAGGTGACAGTACAGCTGCTAGATTACCCTGGATTGCTGCTAAGAACCAAGCCACCTAGCATGACAGAGGTAAGAAATAGCATATTACACGGCAAGATAAGATTTGACTGTGACTGTGGCCGTCATCAATTTTGGTATCGCTATATTGCCACCGTTGGCAAGTATAACTATGGCATTGATGAAAACAGGTACCCGTCAACACGTAACCCTAATTTAACTGGGGTGGCTTGTAAGCATGTATTGCGAGTGATGAAGCACTTAACAAGCGGTATGATGCTAAGCCAGGTAAGAGACTATGCCAAGGCTGATATTGCCATGGCTGAAAACCAGGTTAAATCGCATAGACGCACAAGCCAGCAAGTCAAACGAGAAGCAGCTAAACAGACTCAAGCACTCAACAACTGGAATGGCCGTTTACATTGGTCGAAGGTGATCAAGCAAGCTGTTAAACAGGCCGAGCAAAAAGTACGCACTGAACAAAAACGGCAAGCTAAAGCACGCCCGTATGAGCCAACAAAGGCTGAGTTAAGTAGTTATAAGTACGCGCAAAGCCAGTTGCAGCAAAAGGGCATACCAGACAGGTACAAGCAGCTATACCAGGCAGATATTCAAGATTTTGAAAAGAAATGGGGTAAACGATGACGCTTAAAATTGAAAATAAGCTAGTCACAGACGGTCAGGCACTAAGTACACGTATTATCACGCTGCGCAATCAATCAACGATCCCGACGTTTGTGTTTAGACGTAAAGTGCTAACAGTGAATGATGATGATTATGAGCGTTCAGACTTGTCATGGGCTGGCCTTGGTACAGTAAGTGACAGTGATGAACATTCAATAGACTATGAGCCATTAGGACACGCTATGGTGGTGCTACTAGATAGCTTAGGCGGGCCTATGCACGATAGCGGCATGTTTATCACCCCAGAGCAGTTTAGCTCAATGGTATTGATTGAGCCTTACGATATTGATTTGGAAGGCGACGATCGTATAAGAATGAGACCAGACTGGAACCCCAAAAAAGGCGACCTGTTTTGCTTTTTATTAAACAACCATAAGGAATACCATGAGTGCGTAGGCGTGGTTGGTAATTCATTGTTGGTGAGTCATGGCCATAGGTACCTACTAAACCAAAGATTTGACCTGGAATATTTGGATGCGTTTGATGAAAGCGAAATTGAGGATGTGGAAGTACCGTACAAGTAAGGTTTTAGACACATTCAACCTTGTACTGGTGTTTTTTTTAACCTTCTTGATGTAAGCCTGCCAGCAACACCCATTAACCGCCTTAAATGGCGGTTTTTTTGCTATTGGAACACCCCTAAAAAGGGTGTCTAGGCGAGTCTTAATATAACCCTATCGGATATGTTCAATTTTTTTCAATGACGATAGGAATATTCTTATGAATAAAGACCAAGCCAAACAACATTTATCCGTTGTTTCTAATGAGCTTACAAAAACACGCCAGTTTATGCGCGAATTTGCTAAGTTTGATGCCAAACAATCTGACGTTGCACAATTTGACTCAATGATCGCTGCTAACTCGCATGATCGTGAAATGGGATTACAGGCCATTCCTGAGTCATTGCAAAAACTGTTAGAGGCTCAAAACATTGCAGCTGCCCCAGCTGGCAAGCAAGCGGTATTCGACGGCTTACGTGATGGTATTGCAGAATATCAGCGTCGCAATGGCGGCGATATGCCACCAGTAGAAGTAGTACAGTCGGCTTTATCAGCTGCTACCGCATTTACCGAAAATGCCCATCGCGGCGATGATAACGACCCATCATTTGACAGCCTATCATTTAGCCACCATGAAGCCTTATCAGTAGTACCAGCTGCCGTACAAGTTGTTATTACTATGGGTATCGCAAACAGCCTACCATTAATCTCAATGCTACCTAACCCAACTGGCTCAAACGAAGTACCAATCGTTGCCGGTGAAGGTACCGCTGGCATGGATATGGGCGTTATGCGCCGTGGTGAATTAATCGACGGTGAAAAAGCAGGCTTACCATACTTCGATAATCGTCACCTATTGGTTATGGAAGATGCAGGCGAGGGTAAATTCACCCTTGAATCACACGTAGCCTACACTAAAGAGATCCGCGACAACAAAACAACTAAGTTTGTTGTAGATAAAGACTCTATCAAAGCCCCATTTGTAGGCGGGCGTGTAAGCATTAAAGTTCGCGGCGTTGAAGTTGCTAACGACAATCATCGCAGTCACCCAACTTTTGGCGGCAAGAGCACGTTACAGCCACTTGATCCTATTACTTTAGGTGCAGATACCTTTATCGTTAAGTCGGCAGTTGCAGATCTTGATAGTCACACAGTTGAAGTTGCTTTTGATACTACCGACGGCGCTGCTCCAGGTGCAGACGAAGTAGAAGTTGAATTAATCTTTGACTATGAGCGTAAAGACGAGAAAGGCGACTATATCTTACGCGCACCAAGTCACGATATGGCGTTTAACTACTATGGCGTTTACGCTTACCCAAGCCGCGCTCGCTCTACCGCTACCATCGACGCAATTACCCAGCTACAAAATGAGCTAGGTATTAACTGGTATGCAGCAGCTCAAATGTTATTTATCAACAAATACAACTTTGAGCAAAACGGCCGCTTATTACGTGGTGCAGTTAACCAGTGTCTAGCCAACCAAGAGCAGCACGTCAAAGTATTCGACGCTGATATCGCTGGCGTGACTCACACCACATTAACTGATCTTTACTCAAACATCCGTGTCGTTTTAGGCAAGGCTCGTACCGCGCTATCAACAATCACCAATACAGCTATTGGTCAGTATGACTTATACGTATCTGATCGTGGTGCAGCGTTCTTTGAAGCTATGAGCCGTGACGAATACACCCCAACTGGCGAACAATACGGTGATCAATACTCAATCTACCGCATTGGCCAGTTAAACACTGGCGTAAACATTTACTACGTGCCAGCCTCAATGGGTGTGTTTAACGAAGATGAATTAACCCAGGGTGGTTATGCGTTGTTAGTGCCACGTGCAACAACACCAGCAAAAGCACCGTTTGTAGGTACTGTTGCAGTTCCTACTATGGTTCTGGCTTCATCAGCTAATGCGTTTGAAAAAGACGTAGCGGTTTATAACCGTATGGCGGCAGAAGCTAACCCAATCCCACGTTATCGCAACCAGTGCATGTTGATTGAGTTACGTAACTTACCATCACTTTAAGCCAATAGCTTAGCCATGTAACCGCCACGTTGCATGGTTAAAACTGGCCTTGTTGTCTGTGGCAACAGGGCCTTTCTTTTGACAAAAACATGAGGCTGATTATGACAGAACCAAAACAAGTACCAGGTGATTTAGCAGAACTTGCTATCAACCCTGAATATGCAGAAGTTGATGAAACCTATACGGTTAAAGAACTGCAAGCAGAGCTTAGAGGCTTGGCCGTTGCTTATCGTTCTAACGATAGTAAAGACGCTTTAATCTGGCGATTTCTTGACGCTAAACAGGCCGATCTTGAGCCAGTTGAAGCAGAAGTTGAAGCAGAAGTTGAAGCAGAAGTTGAAGCAGAAGTTGAAGCAGAAGTTGAAGCAGAAGTTGAAGCAGAAGTTGAAGCAGAAGTTGAGGCAGAAGTTGAGGCAGAAGTTGAGGCAGAAGTTGAGGCAGAAGTTGAGGCAGAAGTTGAGGCAGAAGTTGAGGCAAAAGAGTTTGAACAAATCACTGTTTACAACAGTGGTGCATACAATCTATATGACCCGCATAGCCGCACCTTGTTTTACGCTCGTAAAGAAGCGGTTATCGAACTCAAGCCAAGCATTACCAAAGAGCGTGTGTTGCGCAATATCGAACAGATCAACGCAACGCGCGGCAAAGTTTTAGTAATTCTTTAAACCCTATAGGCTGTGGTGCTTTGCATCGCAGCCATCTTTTGGCTAAGGGCGGCTTAAATGTTAAATAGCAATACTTTAGGACGTGCAGTAGGTATAAGCCAGGACGAGGTTTCTGGAAATGCAAGCCCAAACGTGCCGTCAATCAACCAAAATGGCGTTATTGTTGGCCGCTTCAAGCGTGGCCGTTCAGACAAGCCATTCAAGGTCAATCCCCAAAACTACAAGGCCTTACTGGGTGAGGATCGGGCCAACCCAAGTTATTTAATTGTCCAAGATGCCTTCATTGCTGGAGCCACTGAGTTGTGGATCTTGCGTATAGGCGATCCAATTCTAAAGCTTAGCAATGGAACCGAAGTTACAGATGGAAAGACGTTTGAGCAGATAGCATTTGAAAGTAATTTATACCCAGTGCCAATGGTTAGGGATGATATTTACGTGCCATTGCTTGAGCCGCTTGACGCTCAATTAAGGTCGCTAATCAAAAAGGCTGGCGAGATCGTTGATTCATACTTACCTGGCGTTACTCACTTTGATATCAAGAAAATAACATTTGGCAAGGCGTTTGATATTGCAGAAGGCTATAAGTCAAAAATTGAACTATTGCAGTCTCACCTGGGATCGGTGGTTAAGCAGCCAGTACCAATCGTAGATAGTTATAAGCCTGGCGTTGAGATTTTACCGCTATCGTTGCGTTATGGCTTTAAGTCATTTGATTATGAATACGGTTATAGCGTGTCAGCCGATCAGCTAAATATTGAGCGTATATCGAAAACTAAAGAAAAAGACATTCACTCAAAATACACACCTAAAGCTGAAATTCTAGACGTTCAGCTGTCACAGGCATTGCAGACTCAGAGCGCAAATGCAGGAACAGGCTTTTATACACAAAGTTATACCTTGCTAGACTTAATTATGTCGAATGGGCTGGTTGAGACGACTGCTAATGACGAGAGTTACCAGCCGCAAGTTGAGCAGTTATCACTGGTATTACACCAAGCTTTAAGTGTTGTCGATATCAAGATTGATAGCGGTTACTTGCCAGCAGTTAAACCGTTGAGCGTCCACATAACAGACAAGGGTTATTACACGACGATAAGCGATGGTTATTCAGCCGACTTAGAGCTTATGGATATCGAGCATATTAATTACCTTGCTGGCAATTATGATGCAAATAGCGGCTATTTAGTTGGAGTTGAAGCCTTGGATGCAACCAAGGTTGATTTTGAACAAGTGGATATAGAGGTTTCCCAGGACGGCTACACCCCAATTATTAAACCACTAAATATCTTTACAACACAGAGGGTCAAATAATGAAAACAGGTTTTGCAGGCGAGTTGCGTTGCATTGTCAAAAAGAAAGACGGCACAACCGTTCAAGATACTGGCTACCAAAAGAACATGTTTCTTAATACGGGCTTGGACTTTTTTGGCGGTGGCCACGGTGATGATATTTTTGCTCACTGTGTGATTGGCGCCGGCGAGGATGCACCAGAAGCCACACAAGACAAGTTGGTCAGCTTTGTGGCTAAAAACAACTCTATTGAAGCTGATGATAGAGGTTCAGAGCCGTATTTAAGTGGTGATCAAGAGTTCAAGGTGTGGCGTTCTAGCACATATCGCTTTGAGGATATTAGCGGCGAGTCTATTTCAGAGGTTGGTTTGGCTAGTGAGTTTGTCAGTGAAGATGAATACCATCTTTGCACCAGGGCATTAATCAAAAGCGCAGAAGGTGAACCAATCACAATCACGCTTAAAGAAGATGAAGTGCTGGAGATCACCTACCGCATCTGGCAGGTTTTTGACCTATCGGATAAAGATTTTTCCATCAAGATTACCGATGATATTGGGGGCGAAAAGCTATATAACGCTAGATGCCGCTTGTCTGGTATTGGTGATGAAGGTGCTTACTATGAATACAAGGCAGGCATGGCGTTTGCAGAAGATACCGAATACTCATCAGAAACCTATAACGGTTTCTATTCGTATGCTGGCGATATTGGCGAGGTTACAGGTGTGCCAAGCATCAATATGGGTGAGGCCGCCAGTGTAACGCTTAGTGACTACGAGGAAGGCTCATACACACGCGATATGAGTATTTTCTTCGGTCTTGATGATGCACGTTTTCCGGTTAGAAGTGTGTTGGTACCAACAACTATGGGTAACTATCAGATTCAGTACGGATCACAGCAGAGTGACGACCCAATACCTAAGTCGAAAAACGATACCTTGACGGTGCCAATTCGCTTTACTTGGTCACGTTACGAAGGCGATTTAAATGTTACCGAATAACAAAATTAAGCGTGCAAGAAAATGGCTTGGTGATCTGCATGAGCCAAGGGATAGAAAGCACCCCAATACACGCTCGTTTTGTTTAGGTGGTATTGATATAGGCGACACCACTCAAGGTATAACCAATTATGTCTGGCAGGCTTGGACGGATGGGGCGGCCATTTATTTGCAGCGTACTGATTCTACTAGGCCTGATAGGGTGCTAACCGATAAGAGCATAACATCGGTTTCAGTGGCTTTTGATCGCAATATGAATCTGGTAATAGCTTACCAGGCTGGCTTGGAGTCGAAGCTATGGGTGGGCCACAATGGTTCGCTTTCCGGAACTGTTACAGCCTCAATAAAAGGCAGTCAGAGCCCTATGGTGGCCTTAGATGACAATAGATATGCAACTGATAGTACGTCTGATGTGATCTTTGCTTACGTCAAGGACTCAATGCTTTGTTGTCGATATCAGCGCGAAAAGTATAGAACAGAGCATAAGTTGCAGTTATTAGAAGGTGATACAACTTTGTATCGCATAGGCATGGGTAGGGATAATCGCTTTTTATTCCTACTACAAAAAGAAGTGAAAAACTAAGGCGGAAATATGATCACAACTAAGATTTTAAAAACCGCTGTTGGCGTACAGCGTGGTGATGTTATTGATAAGACAGAATCCACGAAGCTTCAAAACGTCACGAACGGTATCATCGTTGGTCGGTTCAAACGTGGCGTTATGGGTACCCCATTTAAGGTCAATGAAGGCAATTTTTCAGCCATTCTGGGCCGTGATGTGGCAAACCCTAGTTTCCTAGCTATTGAGGACGCTTTAAACAGTGGATTGAGTGAAGTTTGGGTTATGCGAGTGGGCAGCAGCTACAAGCGTGCTGACTTGAGTGGCTTAACTGATTGCTTTAACAAAACTATTAAAGAGGGCGATATGGTAGTCGGTGACGACAATTATACCCCTGATTATCAACAAGGCCAAAATGAGCAATAGGAGTTAATTTATGGCGTATGTTCTGGTGGAAGAGGGGAAAATCGAAGAGCTTGAAGAGGCCTGCCAGCGGTCTGTGAAGGTTGATGATATTAAATTAAGTAGCGGCTACATTGCAGTTTATGAGCAATCAGGCGAAGGCAAAGAGGAAGATTAACTATGAGTATTAAAGGTGTTGTTCTTACCAAGGACACAGACGTAAGAGAGCTTGCAGCCCGTATCGGTAAAGATATTGGTAGTGTTAGCAAGCTTGAAACTGGCGACAAAAAGAGCGTTGTTGCTGCCATTAACGAGGTTAAAAAAGCAACTGTTGAGGCTGGCGAGATTTATGCCACCAAAGAAGAGGCTGCTAAGCTTGCCAGCAAGGTAGAGCTACAACAAGCTATCACTGATCTTATCAATGGTGCTGATGAAGATGATGATACTTTAAAAGAGCTTGCAGATAAGATAGCAGACTTATTTGAAGCTGATGAAAACTTTGCTCAACAAGTTAGTGCTATTAATAGCGATAAGGCATCACGTACTGAACTTAACCAGGTTGAAACAGAGTTATCAGGCTCAATCCAGGCAACCAAGACTCAACTACAAACGGCTATCAGTGCAGAAGAGACTTCTCGTAAGGCCGAAGATAAAGCCATTCGCGGTGAGTTTGCAGCTGCCGATAAAACGCTTAAAAGTGCATTTGAAGCAGCAGATACGGCTATTCGTGGTGAATTATCCCAAGCTACTCAAACCCTAAAACAAGAAGCTAAAGAAGAATCAGAAGCGCGTAAGGCTGAAGATATAGCCATTCGCGGTGAACTTGCTGAATCTAGCCAGCAGGCCCAAAAAGCCATTGAAGATGAAGCAGCTGAACGCTTAGCAGAAGATACGGCGATCCGTAATGAGTTTGCCTTAGCTGATCAAGAGCTACAAAAAGCGATTGATTCAGAAGCGGCAACCCGTAAAGCACAAGATACCGATATCCGTAACAAGTACGCAACTAAGGCTGAATTAACCCAGGCGATCACCGATTTAATTAACGGTGCAGACGCCGATTCAGACTCTTTAAAAGAACTTGCGGACAAAATTACTGCCCTGGCTCAAGCTGATAAGGGATTGGTGAGTGCTACCGAAACCCAATCATTCAAAGCGGCTAACAAAGAGATTGCACGCAATAACATTGATGCAGTAGCTAAAGCCACGTTTGAAAAAGAGGTAGCTGAAATTGATAAGGTTAAAGCAACCCGTGAAGAGCTTAGCTTAGCCAAAACAGAGCTAAGAGACTCTATTAATACTAAGAGTACCCAGCTTAGATCATCTATTGATGATGAGGTAGCTAATCGCAAAGCAGACAGTGCAGCAATTCGCACAGCATTTGCTCATGCAGACGACATGAACAAAGAAGCTTTGACAGCTATGATCAACACCAAAGAAATCTCTTTACGCAGTGAAGTTACCAATTATATTGAGGTACTACAAAGCGGTATTGATGCAGAATCGGTGGTTCGTAAGGTTGAAGATACTGCTATTCGTAGCGAGTTTGCCCAAGCAGACCAAAAGCTAAAAGATAGTCTGATTGATACGATCAACGCAAGAGATTCTTCTATTCGCAATGACTTCAACAAAGCTGATAGCCAGGTGCAAGCAGCTGTTTTAGCAGAAGAAGGTGCTCGTAAAGCAGAAGATGAAGCGATCCGTGGTGAATTGTCACTTATCGACCAAAGCCTAAAGGCAAAGGTTGCTTCAGAAGAGAACGCACGTAAAGCAGAAGATACGGCTATTCGTGGCGAGCTGGCAGGCATTAATCAGTTAATACAAAGCACTATTGATGCAGAAAGTGCAGCCCGTAAGTCGGAAGATGCGGCCATTCGCAGTGAGTTTGCCACTAAGAACGAGCTAACCAAAGCGATCACCGACTTAATCAACGGTGCCGATGCTGATTCTGATACGTTAAAAGAGCTGGCCGATAAGATCACAGCCCTGGCACAAGCTGATAAAGGCCTAGTTAGTGCTACCAGTGCTCAAGAGTTTAAAGAAACCAACAAGCAAATTGCGCGTAAAAATATCGACGCAGTAGCTCAAGCGGTTTTTGAGCAGTCAGTAACAACAATCAATAGCACTAAAGCTGATCGTACAGAGCTTGCACAAGCCAAAACGGAACTAGCTGATTCTATTCAGAATAAAGGCGTTGATCTACAAGCAGCTATTGACAAAGAGCAGGCCGAGCGTAAGTCTGAAAACACAGCTATTCGCAGCGAACTTGCTTTAGCAGACCAAAGCTTAAAAGACGACATTGAGGCGAAAGACGCAGCTATTCGCAGCGAGCTTACCCAGTCTAGCCAGCAACTTCAAGAAGCTATTAGCACAGAGGAAGAAGCTAGAAAGGTTGAAAGTGCTGTTATTCGCAGTGAGTTTATCAAAGCTGACCAAACCTTAAAGCAAGCGGCAGATGCAGCAGACGAGGCTATCCGAGGCGAACTAGCGAAGGCTGGCGAGCAGTTGCAAGAAGCGATTGAAGCTGAAAAAACGGCCCGTGAAGCCGCTGAAACCGCTATCAATGAGCAGATTGCTATTAAAGCTGATAAAGCCCCAGAAGGCGAGGAATATGCCCTTGTTTCATCATTGCCTGGCCTAGTAGCACCATACGCCACCAAAGATGAGTTAACGCAGGCTATTACTGATTTGATCAACGGCGCTGATGCGGATTCTGACACCTTGAAAGAATTGGCCGATAAAATCACGGCACTGGCACAAGCCGATAACGGCCTTGTTAATGCCACACAAGCCCAGTCTTTCACAGTGGAGCAGCAGAAGCAGGCACGCACCAATATTGCCGCTTTAGCAGAAGAAGATATTGTTCTAGGTGATGGCTATGCAGAGCGATTTGCAGAGGCTTTAGAGCAAGCAATTAGCGATGGAATTACAGAAGGCCAAGCATAGGTGGATAATATGAAAAAATTAGTACCACATGAAAAATTAAATGAATTTATCGACGCGCTTGGTGCGTCGGTAGGATCGATGATTGCTGATATTAAGCAAGGGATTGAAAAGCTAGATGGTCGCATTGGCGAGAGCGAAGCAACTATCACCACTTTATCTCAAAAAATTGATCCGCTACATGACTTAGAAGCACGAATTGCTAAGCTAGAGTCGTATCATCAAGTAGATGAGCAAGACTTGGGCGAAGATACTCAAGGGGTATAGGAACACGTGCAACCAAAACCATTGTCTGACTTTATACTATGCCCATATCTAAGAATATGGGCATTTTTTTAGCCACATCAATCAACATAGGTGAGTAGTATGAAGAAGTTAGCATCACATGATGAATTTATTAAGTTTATAGACGAAGTTAGCGTGTCGTTAGTTTCAAAAATCAAAGGCCTTGGGGGGTCATTAGAGGAATTGCTGGATCGCTCATTAGTGATTGGTAGCGACTTAACCAAGCTGTCTGAAAAAACAGAGGGTATTTCAAATATTGCAGAAGCAGAATCACGAGTAGCTAGACTTGAAAAGATACATAGAGAGTCTGGCCTAGCCAAAGACTATCCTGGCACTGGCTGGTATAAAGCCACTGACACAGGCATTGTTTATAATAAAGGCGTACCGGAGGGTGAAACCTATAAGTTTGAAGGCGATCCTAAAGAGTATGTTTCGGTTTACACTAGAAAAGATGCTAGATTGTATGCAGAACGTGCAGCTACTTCCCACATTACTGGTATGAGTAATATGTTTAGTGGAGCTAGTTCATTTAATCAGGATATATCTCACTGGGATACTAGTAATGTTACTAATATGAGTAATATGTTTAGTGGAGCTAGTTCATTCGACCAAGACCTATCTTCATGGGACACTAGTAATGTTACTAATATGGGTACTATGTTTTATAAGGCTACCTCATTTAACCAAGACTTAACTACATGGGACACTAGTAATGTTACTGGTATGAGTAATATGTTTAGTGCCGCTACTTTATTTAATGGTGATATATCCACATGGGACACTAGTAATGTTACTAATATGAGTAATATGTTTAGTGGAGCTAGTTCATTTAATCAGGATATATCTCACTGGGATACTAGTAATGTTGCTAGTATGAATAATATGTTTAGTGCCGCTACTTTATTTAATGGTGATATATCCACATGGGACACTAGTAATGTTACTAATATGGGTACTATGTTTAGTGGAGCTAGTTCATTTAATCAGGATATATCTCACTGGGACACTAGTAATGTTACTGGTATGAGTAATATGTTTAGTGGAGCTAGTTCATTTAATCAGGATATATCTCACTGGGATACTAGTAATGTTACTAATATGAGTAATATGTTTAGTGGAGCTAGTTCATTCGACCAAGACCTATCTTCATGGGACACTAGTAAAGTCACTAATATGAATAATATGTTTGGTAGTGCTACTTCATTTAATCAGGACCTATCTGAATGGTGCGTACCTCTTATAACAACAGCACCCGGATGGTTTGATATCAATGCAACCAGCTGGACCCTACCAAGACCCGTATGGGGTACCTGCCCGCGCGGTGAGGATCAAGCATAGGAACACCCCTAAACAATACTGTTAGCCCAACTCTATACTATGCCTATATTCACCAATATAGGCATTTTTTATGGCAACTCAACTGTTTATTAATATCCTGCCTACTTCCGTTACTATCACCAATAGCAAGGAAAGTAAGGCATTAGCAACTATCGAGCTTGTTACTGAATACGGCTTTGACCACAACGTCGTGGCCAAGATTCAAGTAGTTGATGATAAGACACCAGCTAAAGCAAATGACCCGTTAAATAATCTGTTATTTGACATTACATTTGCTGATAAAGTTGATGATAGTATGATCACCTCACTGCAAGGCCGTTTATACACTGGCGGCGGCGCAGACGAGCTTGAAAACAACTATCCAAATGACTTTTCATACATCACGCAAAAGCTTGATTTTCATGGTGCATTAGATAGCAGCAATGACTTCTTTGAACAAGTCGAAACGACCTATTCTAAAGATAACGCAGCTCAGGTTGTAGATGCACTGAAAGCTGTTAAGGCCCTAAAAGACCACGGTACCTACCGCAAGGCTGAAATTGTCATTGACGTGCCAGCCAGCAAGGTTGTAGAGCCAACACCCGAGCAGATCACACGTACTTTAATTGATATGCGTGAACGCCCACGTTACATTGTTGTTTGTTCAACCGATGACATGCCTGTCATTGAGGCCACAACAAAGGTAATGGATAAGCTTAACTGTCACGTATTACTGGACCTGGGTAAGATCAATGACTGGGTAGCAGCCGCGGCACTTGCTGAATCTATCAACATTAAAGACCACCGTTTTTGGGTTTTTTGGAACCCGAACGTATCACGCCCTTCAAACAGCGCAAGCGTACTATCACGCAAAAAATGGCGACCATGTGTAGGCGATTACCTAGGCCAATTACTTGTTCGTAACGCCCTTACTAATGCGTCTGGTATTCCACCTGTTAACCGCCCTGTTGCCGGTTATGACTTCCCTGTTAGCTTCCGTGATATGGAAACCATGCCAAGCGTTAGCCTTGATGAAGAGGCCCAAAACGCCCTGGCATCAGCTGGCGTGAACGTGGTATTGAATGAACGCTTTGATGCAGGCGATCGCTGGATTTATGGTGACGCTATTACTCAATACGATAGTAAAACAAGCGCTTTACGCTTAATCAACGCATCTGAAATTACCACTTACGTTGATAACGCAGTAGTTAGCATTGCTAAAAAGCACTTACTTAAAGGCATGGCTAGTTACGTAAACGACGCAGACGCAGAAATCCGTCGCTTCTTGAACGCTTGTAGCTCAGCTGGCTTGTTACAGCCGGTAGCAGAGCTATCAGGCAAGCTATACGGCCTAGAGGTAGCACCACGAGCAGATAACCCGTTTGAAAAAGTTGATATTAGACTTGTTAAACGCCCAGAGGGTTGTGCTCGACAAGTTTACTTTGAAACCACAATCACTAAGTAATGCAGTTTATTGATCAGTAAAAGGAAGATAAATAATGTTAGTATCAAGCCATATTATCGAGCGTAACCAGGATCGCATGTTAGAACGTCAAGAGGCGCAATTTGACGCAACTAACAGCGCCAAACAAGCGGCAGAATCTATTGATTTTGACCCAATTGATGAACGTATTGCCGCACACTCAACCACTCAAATGCGTTTAGCAGCACTGCAAGTAGCGTTTATGCTGGCAGGCATCATGTCAGAGGTTGACTTTGAGGATCAGGAATTACTACCAAGCGAACTTCTTGACAGCCTAATCCTTGAAGTGTTTGTTGAGGACCCAGAAGATGACGACGACGAGATTGACCCAACTGTCAAAACCGTCTTGTCAGCTCATATTGCAGACGCCATGAGCACTTTGGGCGTTGATGAGGACCTGATTAACGATGTTTTTGATAGCGATATTGATATTGCAGATGCGGCAATCGAAACAGCCTCAGAAGTTATCTTAGAGAACATGCCAGCCGATGACGAGCTAGACGACTTTATCTCAATCTTTGCATACGGTGACGAAGCCACTTATGACGCAATGATGAAAGAAGAAGATGAAGGCATGTATGACGCAGCCCGAAAACCTTTACGCCCTGGTAAGAAGACCACTCGCAAAGTTAATGGAAAGACTATTTCATACCGAGCTGTCAAAGCGGTACGTGATGGTAAAATCAAGGTTGTTAACAAGCGTATTAGAGGCAAGGTTCGTTTAAGTGCAGCTCAAAAAGCAGCCCTTAAAAAAGCTCGCAGAAAATCAACCACGGGTTCAGCGGTTCGTAAGCGTATGATGTCATTTGCTAAAGGCTTACAGCGCAATATCTATAACATTGATCCACAAAAAGCACGCAATATGCGTCGCGGGCTAAAAGCAAGCCACTACCGCCGCAGTGTTGGCATGTAATTTGTTGGAACACCCCAGCTAATCAGAGCTAACAGCAAGCGATAATAACCCCAATCAATTAATTTGTTTGGGGTTATTTTTATGAAACTGTCAGAAATCACAGAAAAAACATCGCTTGTCAGTGACTTTGTTAAGCGCTTAGCTAAAACAGCTAGGCAGCAAGTTGTTGTTGTTGATGTTTTAAGAGTATCGAGGGTATCTGGTGCTAGTGCCAGGCCTATTCACATCGCTTTAGACGGCGGCCAGGTTGTAAAGCTTTATATTCGTGAAGCCCCTGAATCAGATCAGCCGGATGGGCTGGATATTTTCCGTATTGATATTAACAGCAAAACACAGCCGACTACCGGCGACTTTGATAACTCTTATAAGCCGTCATTCAACGCATCGGTTGACGAGATCGCAAAACTTATTAACCAGGGCCAAAAGGCATTTAGTGCCCGACGAGCTCGCGCCCAGGTAACAAGAACTAAGCGTAATAGAGCGCCAGCCAACAAAGCGCAAACGTTAAAATCACTGCTAGAAGAGTCGGTGGAACTAGATAAAGTAATTGCCGTTAAAACCAAAGAAAAACAAGATCTTGAGGCTCAATTAGAGAAAGTAAAACAGCAAAACGCAGCATAAGGTAATGGTATGCAGAACGCCTATATAGTGGACTTTTTTTTAAGCGGTATGTTAATGATTATGATGTTTTACTTGTATGTAGATATCCTTAGCAGGTTAAAGCTACTCAACAAGGTTATTGACAGCAATACATTGGCCGTGGCTATCGGTCAAACCTTGCGTCAATCCCTATTGTTGAGCGTGCCGCTTTTAATATTGCTTATGTTCTTATTATGGCGTTTTTATGCTGTCATGGTTATATCGCAGTCATGGGGGATTGGTGGTGCTGGCTTGCTTGTTATTATGGCCATTCTAGGATCGTTTTTTGTATGGCTTGACATGCTGTTAGTTTGCATCAAGAACTCAAGATTTGTTGATGCGTCTAAGCTTATAACCCAGGCCAAAAAGACAAGATCCAAGATAAGACTGCCAGACCCCAATACCCCATTATCCGAGGTGCGAATTAAATGATTACCGCCGAACACATTAGGCAGATGATTATTCATTGGTTGGACACGCCGCCTAACGGTTACTTTGCTCAAGGTTACGGCGCCGATGCTAAGGCCATGTTATTAAAAGAGTTGTCAGCTGATACGGCAGATGACTTTTTGAGAAAACTAAGGCGCGATATACCGATAATAGATACGTTGGATGAAGAACAATTGAGCATATCTGTTGAGACAGTAGGCTTTGATAGGATTAATGTTGTCTTATCTATTGGCAATATTGATATTCAATTAAACGATAACCCAATAACCGATATCGACCAGGATTACTACAATGTCAGTGCCCAGTAACCAATTAAGGAAAAAGATACTATCAAGTATAGATAGTCATTTAAACGACTACCCAGAAGTTGCAGAGCGCTGGCGAGCTGGCGATCCCACGGTAAGGGCCATGATGACCTCTATCGTGGAGACTGTATTATGGCTATCACGTGATAACGCGGTAAATATTACAGAGCCGTTTATTAAATCCAAGCAAAGCACAATCATTGCAGATGCCATTAACAAGGGCATATTGCCAGTTGCTACACCTTGCCAGCACATGCTAACTATTGAGAACAATGGGAATAGCAAGGTTAGTTTGAGCCAGGGCCGTTTAGTTGAGGACGGTACGGGCAGACAATGGCGGCTTATGTCGTCCGCAACTTTAAACGGCCATGAAACCAAAAAGGTTCTAGCAGAGCAAAGCACTGTTAATCATATTGAGGTTAATATACCTGTTAGTGAGTCTTTTTATCGCCTAGACGTATCAACAACCGACGGCGCCTATCTATCGAGTTTGTCAGTTTATAACGCAACTTTGGGTATGAGTTTTCAGTACACGCCCAAGTTTATGAACGCCGGTTTGGGCCAGGCGGCTTATACACTACAAAGCCATAACCTTGAGGATATAACCATTGTTTTTGGCGACTCCGAACGTGCCGGCGTGACAGTACAAGCCGGTGATACCTACGAGATCGCAATCACTCAAAGCTATGGGTATGTTGACCAATCAAGCCTAAGCAGCGCGGCCTTGAGTGAGATTTACGAGTCAGAGGAAAGCAAGTTAAACCTATATTTCAAAGCCGGTGATCTTGTTCGAGCCGGCGCAGATCCGTTAAGCGTGGCTCAAATGCGACTACTTGCCAGCTACCCGTCAATGTATGACCATAACGCCGTTTTCATGGGTAACTTTGATTTTTTAGTACGCAAGCACTTTATGCAGCGGTTTGATTACATGGCCATTTGGAACGAGACGATCAATGAGAAGCACTACGGGGCCTCATTGGACGCAATCAACCATCTATTTTTAACCGTGGTAGCTAAAAACAAGATTGAGCAAAAGGCGCTGGTAGAGGATATTAAAAAGCTGGTAGCTAATGCTGACTCGCTATTGGATGGAAAGGTTAATATCAAAGAGGTTGTAGAAAGACCCTATCAAATCACCATTGCTGGCCGCTTAGCAACGGTGCATGATATGGATTCAGTAAAGACTCAAATCAAAGAGTTGCTGCTAGAAAACTTTGGTAAAGGCTCGCTATCATCAAGCTACCACAATCCAGACGGTTTTAATAAGCAAGAAATTGCCATTAAGATCAGAAGTGATATTACAGCCTTCCAAGACCGTATTAGCGACTTTTCAGTCTTAACAGAAGATACCGCTGAAAACCCTATTAAACCGCATGAATGGGCTTATATCACAGAAGATAGTATTACTATCAATATGACAAGAACGGCCGATACTGGTACAGCTATTTGGACTTTGTAGAATGGGTAAAATAAGCAACTTACAAGCTACCGACTTTACTAGAACGGTGCAAGAAAGCCACAAGGCAAACGAGCTTGATGAGGCCATTGCAGGTGTCTTTACTAAGCTGATTGAAGAATACGAGCTTGAAAGCTTGGTTGATATGAATAGCTATGGCACCCCATGGCTAGAAAGCAGCCCAGTTGTTATTGAGCGATTCAGTAAGCTTAACGGCCTAGTGATCTTGAGACAAGACGCAGATGGGTTATCAACTGATATCATGTCTACAATTCTATCTAGCTGGCAGGCTATGGCCAGTGGCCGTGGCTTGGCTTTTTTGCAGTTTGTCTTAGACATGTTGTTCCCAGGTAATAACAGGGTGCTCAGGCTTTGGCATTCAAAAGAGCTGGCAAGCTCTTATCCAATGGCGGTAAGTGAAAAACAAATGCCAGGTTCTTTTTTGACTAGCCGTGTGCGTATTGCATTAACCCTTGATGACAACAATAGCGATATTTCTGACATTGCCCCCGTCTTAGAAAAGCTGGTTCCCTGGAATATCGTACCTGAAATTGCTGTCTCTGTTGATTTCAGCCAGGTTGATGCTGCTGTCGCGGTTGGTGGCTATCGCTATCATGTGGCTTATCTATCGCCTTTTTAGGTGGAACACCCCTAAACCATACTACCTCTCCAATGCCAAAATAACCCTATCATTTATTATTGACTAGGGTTTTTTTATGAAAAGTTCATCACCTACCTTGCAAGCCTATTCACAAATGCACGAGCTGGCCAAATCTTTGGGTTCAGCTATGCTTGCTTGTAACGCAATTTGTAAACCAGAAGGTTACGAAAACCTTTATATCCTTATTCAAAACTTCCAGCGCCCAATGATCACTAACCACGAGCCAGCCGACGCAGATTATGCTTACGGCTTCCAGGCCCACGTTACAGCGCCGCCTAAAACAAACTTTGAAGGCCAGTGGACCATGATTGAAACCGAATCAGGCACCATTGCTAAGTTTGCAGAAGATATCGTTATTAAACACAATGGTGAGATCCCACTGGTGCGTGTTTATGATGGGTTCGCTACCGATGGTAACGAGATTAAAGGTAAGACTGAATACTTGCTTAAAGACTGTGCTATTACCTTCCCTGATGGTGGTGGTGAGATTGATTCAGCAAGCCGCAGTCAGATTTTACAGGTGCAAGTAACTTGCCGTTATAACTACTTTGGCCAAACTGGTGATATTGGCGCCGGTACTGCTAACAAACTGGCTGGCTTGTTAACCAACGCGCTAAATGCTTTTGGTGGCTACAAACCAGTTTCTACCATTGGTGGTACAACTATCTTTGGTTAAGGTAATCCTGTATGTTTACTAGCAGACAAGATAGCTACATCGAGGGCGATATTAAGAGTATCGCCACTCGATTTTATGAAGATCTATATACGACCGGCTACTCACTTCTTGAAAGTGATGTAGAGCGTATTATTACTGATGTTTGCCGCGATTACCTGGCATGGGGTGGTGCGTTACGTGCGTATGATCTTGATGATAAAGATGATACCTATACGTTACTTATTGATAGCGCAATTAATATCTACAACGACGAATGGAGCATTATTAGGCCTGTTGTTGTGGCTAGATGCGACCTTATGCAAGCGAAACGCATGGAAGGCGCTCAAAACTTAGGGGTTCAGCCGGTTGGCATGGGCTCAAGTGAGGCCTACCAAAACCACAGAGAAGCTATGCTAGAAATGAAGAGGGAGGCGTTTAATACACACCCCTTTAGCGTTGATAGTACGGCCGATCTTGAGGGTAAAAACCAAACTAACAATACGATTGATCTTTTTCAAAGCATTCAGATTAATTACAACGGCTGGTGGAAATGAGGATAGTTCTATCTGACGGCTCAACTATTGGCGGCGGCGACCTTATTAGTGCGATATATCGTACTGACTTGGTGCCGGTGCCAGTATCTCTTGAAATGGTAGTTAAAGCTACCGACGAGCTAAAAGGACTATTGGGTATTGGCGATAAGCTGATAGTTGGCGACGGCATCAGCTTAACGATCGTCAAATCACAGCATATAAATATGCAGGCGGTTAAGGCTGGAAAGCGTGTAGGCGGATTAATTATTATTGCTGTGTTATCGGGTTGCGAGCCGCTGCTAAGCGTAGCTAGTAGGGCCACGTCACTAAACGATACAAGCTTTAACGAGGTTTATCGGGTCCTGGGTGCAAAGATACGACTAAAAAGCGATATCAAGTTAAATCAGTTTATATGCTTAAAGGGCCAATTACCGACAAAAAGAATAGCAATATCGCTGCAAAAAGAAGCAGCTGTAACTATGTATAGCGACGGTGAAATATCTGTTACTCGCATTAATGATTTATTCAAAGGTGAGTCGCTTATATACGATCGCAGTGCTTTACAGTGGATAGATAACCCCCATGTTTTATCGCATGGTAACACTAACTTTTTATCAGTTGATGATAACGGATCGGATATCTTAGGCTCACCACTTAACAACAAGCAAGTAGGCTATTATCCAAGAGCAGATGCCAGGGAGTTACAAAACTTGCGTCGTATCTTAGTGACTAAAGCCAAGATGGTAAGACAGCTTGATGATAGGTTAAACGCTGGCAGTGTGGTAACCGTTGATGACGGTTATGGCCAAGATAGCCTGGTGGTTTTAACAGCAGCGCATCGTTACGATACTGGGGCTTTAGGTGGCAGGCCGATAATGGCCACTCAAGCTTGGCTTGCGCAGTTAGAGGGCGAGAAATGAGCGTAATATCACCATATTTTCACCCAGCTAAGCTAGTGTCTTATGACAAGGCCAATAGAACGGCCAATGTAGCAATAGCTGGGCTAACCGATGGGGTGCCGGAGGGTATTACTGCTATGTTAGCTTATCCAATCGGTGATGATGATTTTGATACCGAGCGTGAATTACTACCAGGCGCCGACGTATGGGTTTTCTTTGAGCAAGGCGACACATCAATGCCAGTGATTGCTTTTTACCGTCGCCATGGCGGTGGCCAAGCGGCAGTTGATGTTCGCCGCATAAGACAGCAAAACATTGAATTGCTGGCAAGAGCTCGTATTACTTTGACAGCAAAAGACCTGATACAAATGCAGGCCCAAAGCGTGACCATTGATGCCAGTACGGTAACTATAACGGCCGACAATATGAATGTTAAGGCTCAAATCAACCATACCGGTAACCAAAACACGTCGGGAACCATGGCTGTTAAGGGCAATGTCTCAACTAGCAGTAATATATCAGCCAATGGCGGCATTACCGCCGATGGAACCATGGTGGCTAAAGGCAATATCACAACTCAAGGCACTATGTCAGCAAGTAATGATGTGGTTGGTGGCGGTATATCACTAAAAGGCCACGTTCACGGCGGTGTTAGAAGTGGTGGCAGCTCAACTTCTGGGCCAAGATAAGGGCATAAATAATGAATTTTAGAAAACGTCTAGCAAGCTTTTTAATTGATGATAGGCAAGCTCGAATGTCAGAGCAAATGCCTACCATTGATGACGTGGATCGTAGTTATGAGGCTACCAATCCGTTTGAACTTGGCACCTTTCATCACAAGGCAAAGCAGCCGCGTACTCGCAGACAGATTTATACGATGTGGGAAATCATGCAGGCAGACCCTCAAGTTTCAGAGGCGTTAAGCTTGCACGTTACCGCAGCTTTAGGCGGCCATGAGTCAACCGGTGATATGATCTTTATCACACCAAGCGATCACATCAGAGAAGGCGGCCGCAGAGCCAAAGAGCTTAGAAAAAAGGTTGAGCGTGAAGCTAAACATATCGCACCTATCATTAACCGTCATGTATTCTCGCTGGCACGCCAGGCTATTGCTTATGGTGATAGCTATGCTCGTATCTATACAGACGAGCGCAAAGGCGTGCTTGATTTAATGAATAACCGCTTTACCCAGCCTTCATTAATCATGCCGTTTGAGCAAGCAGGGCGCACTATTGGCTTTCACGCCTTAGAAGATGAAGATAAGCAGCGTACTATTGCCAAGTTATCATTAGAACAAATGCTTAGAGTTAAAATGCCTCGTATTGAGAACATACCGCAAATGGCCTTAGATGTATGGCAGGATAGAACAACGCTTGTTTATGACCTAAGATCCGACAACCCAATCCTACCGTCAGAGGTAGGCGGCTCATTCTTATATCCTATTGAGGACGCATGGAGAGACGTAACCATTAGTCGTGCTGGCCTTAACAACCAGCAAATTGCAGACAGCGTAAAACAGGCTTTTTTAACGCTCAATATGGAAGGCATGCCAGCCAAACAACGTCAAGGTTATATCAGCTCATTAACTAAAATGTTGAAGTCATACCGAGATCAGATACAAGATGCGTTTGACGGCGGTGAGGCTTTGTACGGTACAAAATACCACGTACTACCGCAGTATGGCGAAAAGCAAGTTATTCAGTCAGTAGGCGACCTAGCACAGCGCGTAGCACCACTGAATGAAGGCATATTAATGATCAACTTACGTCGCTTAGCCGGTGGCCTGGGTATGGATCTATCACTAATTGGCTGGGCCGATATGCTGGCAGGTGGCCTGGGCGATGGTGCAGCTTTTCACACGTCAGCGCAAGTTATGAGACGGTCAATGCTAATCAGACAGGCTTGTATTGACGCATTTAACCACTTAATGAGCATACACTGGGGTATTAAGTATAACGAATGGTTTGAACCTCAAGATTATCCCTGGCAGTTTGACTTTTACTCGGATCAATCAGCCGCCGCTACTGAAATGCTTAATAACAAGCAAAATAGAGCTAATACGCTCGCTATTGTAGCCCAATCGCTTGCCGGCCTTCGTGAACTAGGCTTTGACAAGGAAACCAACCAATTAATGCTAGAGGATGTGTTTGGGGCCGATATTAATCTAGCAGAGCGTGTGGCAGCAGGATTATCAGCCAGACCGGCAGATGAGCAAGGCGGACTAATGGGCCAAGAAGCTGGCATGCCAGGTGAAGAGCCGATGCCAGGTGAGGAAATGCCGGTAGATGATGATGTGGATGATGATATGTTTTGGGATGACGAGTAATGCTGGATTTAGTTAGCGAGTTAATCGACCATGACTTTACGGCTGGCAATGACTTTAGAGAAACAGCCTTCAACTTAGTCAGTAATGCAGCTCAAAAAACGGGTAGTGCAGTTGATAATACTGTAAGCAAAAACCTACTAGAAGAGTACGCTCGCATTTATGGAAGGGTTAAAGCTCATAAGGCGTTGATTAAGGCGGTTTACAGGGTAAAGATAGAGAATATATTTGGTCATAAAGGCGATATACCCTGGTTCAAAGATCAAACGCTTAGCTACCTTGCGACTAATGCTGAATTGTCGTTAGGTTCTAATGAGTCTGAAAGCTATCAAGCTGGATCTTACCAGGCGAACTACTTAACCCAACAAACAAGCAGTGAAATGGACATCACCTTTATCGAAACAGCCAAAGGCGATATCTCTAAATCATACAAAGCTTGTCGCAGGCTTGCGTTTAACAACGATGGAACAATGAACGAAACAAAAAACTATGCGTTTAAGCTAACGGTGGCATTGTTAAACCCCAATGATCCCAGAAGAATTGCTGTTCAGGAATCATGGATAGTTGGTGTTAAGTCAGCAAGCATTGAATTATCAGCAAGTAGCAGAAGCGAATTGGTAGAAATACCGGTTACTTTTGAAAAACTAAGACCTTTATCATTCTCAAGCTAAGGATTAATCATGATTGAAACTAAAATTATTTCAACCGCTGTTGGCGTGCAGCGAGGCGACGTAAACGACAAGACGGAATCAACCCAGGTTCCCTCAACTCAAAATGGGCTAATTATTGGCCGCTTTAAGCGTGGTCGCACCGACAAGCCATTTAAAGTAACCAATTTAAGTTACCCTGGCATGCTAGGCCGTGACATTAACAACCCAGACTATCTAACGGTAGAGGACGTTTTCAACAAGGGCGTTAACGAGGTATGGATCAGTCGAATTGGCGCACCAGAAACAGAAGAATAGCTGCCTGGGAACACCCCTAAAACACAATCTTATATTAATGACAAAATAGCCCTATTATCTTTATTGTAATAGGGTTATTTATCATGTCTTATATTAAAACAGGTGCAGCACACACCAACCAATTAACAGAAGATTTATACGGTAATGAGCAAACACGTTATAGCCGCTATGAAACTGGTTTTATCGAAGGCGAATACCGAGATATGCTGGCATTAATTGCCGATGAAACAGGCTTTGATGGATTAGGCTTTGATTCAACAGCTGGCAGCAACGATGATAAATGGCATGTAGTTAACTTATTTGAAAATGGCGGTCATTACGTCGATTCAGTGGCCATTGGTGGTGCTTTAGATGAAGAGCACGCACTATCACTAGCAACCACTCAGTTCGACCATTTAGGCGCTGATTATGGTGTTGTTGTTGGTTATACCGATAACATGCAGTTTGATCACATGACAGATGATGGGGCGTGGTCAATTGATGCTATTTCTAAGCTACTAAATAACCCCTCACAAGATAAGCACTATCTACCAATCATCACATCAAAAGAGCTATACGAAGAGGCGACACGAGCCGCTTTTAATGGTGTTCAATGGGATAACTTAACCCTATCAAGCCATGGTGGCAGCTTAACCAATCTATACACAGATATGATCCGAGCTGACACGTTTAAAGAGCTGACACAAGAGTTTGACTTACAGCAAGCGTTGATTGACTCAGAGGCAGAAGAAGCTGAATTCGACTCAATCATGGAGACGGTCAACCGCTTGCCAATGCTCAAAGATCGCTTATTTAGAGCAATGAGCCAAGCCTCAAATGAAACCTTATCTGTAACCAATGTCACTCAAACCAAGCCATTTAAACGTGGTGGCGTGGTAAACGTTGCTTTTGTGTTTGATTTATCGGACGGCCAAAAACTATCTATTTGGTTCCACAACCCTGATAGCACGCCTAGCAAATTGCTGGCAGGCGATATGATGGTTAGCTGGAAGTGGCTGTTAAACAAACGCGACGTAACTGCTATTTTGTCACCAGTAAACGGTCAAACAGTGAAGATCCCAACCCTGGCGCGACAAATGATGTTGCTTGCCAGCAAAAACAGCAAAAACTTTAAACGTGCTCAAGAACGCAAAGCTAAGCGTGACGCTGATATCAATGAAGCTCAAAGCAATATTGAGAAGAAGAAACAAACTATTGAGCAGCTAGATAACGATATTGCCAGCTTAAAAGATCAGATTGACGCTGCTATGAAAGCGAATAAAGGCAAGGCAGACAAAGATACGACAGAAACAACAAATGATGATAGCTCGCAAGATATGAATATTCAGGTTAACAGCATTGATATAGATAGCCTGGATATTGAGCCTAGATACAAAAAGAGACTGCTAGATGGCGTACAAAGAGGCCTGGGGATTTTAGATACTGCCGCACAAACCAAGCTTAAACAGAAGATTGAGAGTTTAAAAACACAACTTACCTCAATGGGAGTGTCGTTCATATCAGAAAGTGAGCACCAAGAAAAAATAAACTCGAATGAAGAGTCTGGTTTTTCAGTTCAAAGCCTACAAGATGATCTAAAAGAGTCGGTGTCGCAGCTACACAAATTGGTAAACAAGCAAATAAGACCCTCAAAAATTGTGGGAACTGGTTATAAGGATAACCGAGCTGTTGCCTTTGAAAACCTTGGGTTAAACATAGCTGAGAATGAGGTTGTATTGCGTACACAGCCATCGGGATTCTATAAAACTGTGAACCTAAGTAACTATGAGACTTACTTAGATGTTCTTGTTAGTAGCTCGAAAAAAGCTAATGAGGGAGTTACGACTGCCAGTCAAATTGAACCAAAAGAAGCGCTGAAATCTGATGTTGAAACCTACTTTTCTGAAACCCCTTATGTATCGGATGCCGGTGGCGATGTGCTACAGATGAGCGGCTTCGAGCTAGGCAAGTTTCCAGATACTCCGGAAGGAAAAAAACAATTACGCCAAGCAGCTAAAGATGCTTTTAATCAATTGCGCGGCCAATGGGTTGATTGCCCCTCTTTAAAAGTTACTGAAGGTGAAAATGCGAAAGTCGAGATTCGCCGAAGAAGTATAAAAGAGTTTATGGCATTTAGTGGTGACACACGCAAGCTTAAGCTTGTACCAAAAATAAAAAATATTATTGAGACAGCGTCTTTACCTGATAATGGCTGGCAAGAAAACAAAAAGATGGATAAAAAGCGCAGTACTGTAGGTTACTACCATCTTGAAAATAAAGTCAGATTGGATAACGAATTACTTTCAATCAAGATTGTAATTGAGAAGGATAATAACGGCTTGCTTCATTATGATGTTTTGGTGCCTAAGTTTTCATCACAATTTGACCATATAAAAATGCCTGAAACAGCGATCCCTGATCACGATTCAGGGGTTGCTTCAGGCACTGATAATATTAAATCAAAATATGCAGATGAAATCAATATGTTTGATTCTATTGAAGATGATTATGAGAAAAAAATGTCTGAGCAACCGATC
Source organism: Psychrobacter raelei (assembly GCF_022631235.3). Classification (NCBI taxonomy): domain Bacteria; kingdom Pseudomonadati; phylum Pseudomonadota; class Gammaproteobacteria; order Moraxellales; family Moraxellaceae; genus Psychrobacter; species Psychrobacter raelei. The sequence continues at coordinate 1,544,146 of NZ_CP093310.2, read as the reverse complement.
CCTGATAACTATTCAGGGGGTGACTCAGACACTAAGATAATTAAGCCAAATTCTACAGATGAAGTCAATATGTTTGATTCTATTGAAGATGATTATGAGATAAACATCGAAATACTAGAAGTAATAGAACAAGGTAATAGTTCTAAGCAGGTCGAGGACAACTTTGTAGGTACTACGGACAAGACTGCAAAAGAGCAATCTATCACTAGTGAGCTTGACCCAAAAGAAGTTCCGAAATCTGATGTTGAAACTTTCTCCCCTGAAAACCCTTATGCACTTTATGCCGATAATGACGAGGACGCTATGGCGAATGCTGAGCGCTGGGAAGCTAGAAAAGTGTTGACGGAAAAAGGTTTAGAAAAGCTCAATGAACTTGCTGAATCTTTTGGTTTTACAACTTTTATCGAACCAAGGCATGCCGGATTAGGCGTATTTCAAGCGGTTAAAGAAGTATCTAACCGCAGAGTTGAAATTGAAGGCAAGTTCAAAAACTATGATGGAGAGTCCGCAAAGGAATCACCTAATGACTTTACCATTGAATGGTCACAAGATGGTGAAGTTGTCGATTATCAATATACCAATGACTTACCTGAATATATTGAAAAGGCCAATAACTGGTTGAATCAAGATGTCGGGAGCTTAAATGAACAAAATGTAGCCACAGTAAATGCCCCTGAGGACATTGAAAGCGGTGAACAAGAAGTCAGTGATATCAAACAAGGACATGCGATGCAGCAAACAGAAACAGCCTATAGCCAAGATGATACAGATTACCTAAATTCAATCATCGATGGCTCTTTAAGTACCGATGATATTGACCTTGATAGGCTGACAGTTATTGGCGAAAAAGACGAACACAACCCGCTATTTACTCAAGCGTTAGATGTTGTATTAAGCGCAGTTGATAAAGAATCATCAGACTTATAAGGGGCGGGCATGACACCTTTAAAGAAGATAGAACTGGTGAAGCAGCTCAAGGCTGCTATATCAGACGCTAAAAACCTTGATGGGTTAAAGCGCCTTGATGAAATAAAAAGAGTTATGCAGCTTAGAGCTGATCTTGGCTTATCTGTTAAATCAGATAATTCAAACAGCCAGCCTAATCAGGTAAACAAGATTATTAAAGGCCGCAACAATAATGTTAAAACAGCAAAAGGAACCAGGGTATCAACACTCCTAGCCATAACTGAAATTGATAACGTTATTGCTAGTCACACAGCAAGCGGCAGCCAAAACCCAATATATCCGCAAGAATTACAGCCACGTGATCGTGGCCGTGACTCATCAATCGCATGGGTACAAAAAGTATCACGTGATCTTGACCCTGAAAGCTTAGGGCGTTCTGGCAGGGCTGATAGCGGGGCACCTATTGTCGGTGATGATGTGGCCGTGGAAAGTGGTAACGGCCGAACTATGGCAATAGCTATGGCTTATGACAATGGTACAGCCGATGATTATAGGGATTGGCTCATTGATGAAGCCGACTACCTGGGATTCAGCCCCAAAGATGTAGAAGCATTTAAACGGCCAATACTGATTAGGATTAGAACCAGCGAGGTTGATCGAGTTAAGTTTGCTATTGAGGCCAACCAGGACGACAAGCTGTCATACAGTGCAACAGAGCGAGCCAAGACGGACGCTAAAATGCTAGATGACCACATGCTCATGCTATTTAATCCAAGTGAAAACGGGGATTTAACGGCATCAAGTAACCATAACTTCGTTGTCGCCTTTTTAAAGCAATTAGGCGATACAGAGGCGGCTCAATACACAACTAAGGACGGTAAGCCAACACAAGCGCTGGTGGCACGCATGAAAGCCGCTATTTTTAGCAAGGCCTACAATGACGAGCGATTAACAGAAATGATGGCCGACGACGCAAAACCAGAGCTACAAAACGTACTAAACGCCTTGAGCGTGGCCGCGCCTAAGTTTATTGAGGCACAAGCCATAAGCCGTGGCAATGTTCAAGATATATCAAGCGGCATTGTAGATAGCATCGAAAAGGGTCTTGATGACGAGGTTACAAACGCAATCATTGACGCAGCTAATGTGGTTATGAGTGCTAAGGACAACAACCAAGATGTTGCAGAGTATGTTAAACAAATGGGCTTGTTTAGTGATTTGGCAGAAGGTGTGGCCGAAATAGCCGTGTTTATTGCTACCAATAACCGTAGTGCAAAGAAGATGGGGTTATTTTTCAAAGCCATGGCTGAATTTTGTGAAAAAGAATCTCAACACGGCCTCGCTGATGATTTATTTGGTTCGCCACCTGTTAGTACCAAAGACGCTGCTAACTATGCAGTTGATAAGGTTCAAAGTATTTACGGTAACAACAAAGGGTTAGATATGTTCGACTCAATGACACTAACACCGCTTGAAAAACTTAAAAAGATTAAAGAGCTTAAATCAGTCGTATCAGACGCCAAAACATTAGGCAATTTGCAAAAGCTACAAGCGCTTAAAAAGATTATGCAGTTGCGTAAGGATTTAGGTCTAGTAAGCAATAAAGAAAACGAAACTGATTACCTTGGCGAAGAGGTTAAAAGCCTTAGCGACAAAGTATCAGAAAGCAGCTTTGACCCACTGGGATTTGATAGTGACTTTGCAAAAGAGCTGGCTGGCAAGATTGAAGAGGCAGATAGGCCTGATCTTGTGCAGATTTTCAAAGATACACTTGAACATTATCGTGACTTACTGGTGTCTTTAGCTATTGAGAGTTTGCAGAAAACTAAAGCGGTCGTTTAGCTATGAAAAAAAATACAAATAAGCCGGCGGATAATGCAAGCAAGCCCAAGACAAGCGTAGTAGTAGGATCTGGCGTGCCTTGGTTGCATAAAGGTTTAAATGAGCGACTGATCGCTAAGATACGGCCAGTATCTGAAGATAACGTGGAAGGCGGCCAGGGCAAACAGACCTATAACCCCATTGAAGGTAATACCATTATTGCTGCGCTATTTGAAGATGGTGAGTTTACAGTTGAGTCTCAGTACTCAACACCCTTTGAAACATCGAACCCAGAAGGGCGGATGCCCAATATGATGGGTATGATTCAATCGGGGGAACTACCCGCATCAATGTATAGTATTTTTAACTTGGACTCAGAAATAGCGGATGACAGCGCGGTTAAGAGTGTTGCCGGCGATGCTGCTGACAAGCTACTTGGGCTAAAAGATAAGTCTACGTTTACTAAGATTAATAGCCGTCAAGTCTATACTTCATCAAGCTCAGTACGTATTAGTGGGACGCTCGTTTTTCAGGCGTGGGTTGATGCAGCCTCGGAAGTTGAGCGCGCATTGAACGTATTACAGCAATACGCATCACCTAGAAAGCTATCAGATGCGTCTTTAGTGGTGGGTGCGCTTAGTGAGGGTGCTGATGGTATGTTTCCATCGACCATACCTCCGCTTGTGCAGTTTCAATACGCTGGGAAAACATATAAGCCTATGTTTATTGAGAGCTTATCAGCACCTATTACGGCGCCGATGAACAAAAACGGTGACAGAATCGCGATCAAGGTTCAAATAACATTGCTGTCCCTAACCGCTTGGGATAAATACGATATAGCAAATTTAAGAGCATCACCTAACGGGAGTAAGAAATGACAGACGTTGCAGTAATCCAATTACAGCTGCTTGAACATATAGTGCCAATGCCAGATCTCACAATCGGTCAGGCTATGGAAGTTGCGAAAATACCAGAGCGTTTTAACGAAAAGCGTATTAGCGCACTAATAACCTTAATTACCGGCTATCCAGACTTGGCCGACAAACTAACTGTGCAAGAGCGTTATTATTTTTTATTAAACCAACAAGCCTTATCTCAGAACAAGTATTCAGCTAAAAGCAATTTAAGCGAATACCTGGTTGATACAGTCGAATCACTGGTGCCAAAAGAGCATTTAGACGAAGAGACTCAAATAGGCGTACAACACATTAGAGGTGCTCATGTCTGCTTGCTTGAAACGATATGTGAAAATTTGTTTGATTGGACTTGCGGCCTTATGGCTTGTCAGCTTTTCGGTAATATCAGCAGCATTGTGGGTGGTGATATGGTTTGGGACAAGCTAGACGATAGCTTAACCCAAAATGAGTTGAACAAACAGGTTTTAGAACGGGCCAAAACTATCAGTGATCTTAGTGAGTTTAACTTTAATAACCTGGCTGAATTGTTTGATAGCCTCATATCCAACTTATCGCATTACGTTGATACCAGCATTGATAACAAGGGCATTACAGTCATTGGGGAGGTTGCTGGCGAATACACGCCAGCACGATTTCAAGCCCTTTTTGAGTTACGAGGGCATGCAAGACAGCTTGCACGATATATTGTTGAGTGACATTGTTTTACTAATGGAACATGGCCAAATGAGCATGTTTGAAGCGCTTAAAATGAGTCTAAACTTTGTGGATCTTTATGATAGGTCGCAGGCGTTTGACTATCGCTCAAAGATAATGGAGAGAGACACAACAGCCCAATTGGGACTGTACAAAAGGCTAGACGCTATCATTAAGATTTTAACAGCACGTCGGTAATAGACGTGCTTGGGTTTTTGAAAAGGGGTGAAGGGTGCAACATAATATTGATACTGCAAAGCTTACTATCGGGCTAATTGCTAGCTCGGTAGCAAGTATATTTAGTGCGTCTGCTAGTGCAGTGGCTTTTACGGATCAACTCAATCAAACCCGCACTTTCTTGTATCTAAATATCCCAATCTGGGTGTTCTTTTTTGCTGTATTGCTATTGAGCATGGTTGGCTCAGTGGCCTCTTTGCTTACTGATATTTATACAAGTGATATGGAGCAGCGACCTTCTGTATTGCAACAAATGTTTCATCTTGCTGGCGGGTTTTTTAGTGGGATTATTGGAGCGTTCGTTTTATTGCCAGCGCTTACCGATGCTGCAAGCCCACCGATTGAAGTTATGCTGATGACAGCATTGGTTATGTCATTTTCAGGTGTGGTACTTATCAACAACTTAGGTGACTTAAAGCGTGATAAAGAACTCCAAGACTCAGTACGTAAGCTCTTAATTAGCAGGGTGTCATGGCTGGCCAACATCTTCACTAAGGGAAATGGAGATAAAGGATAGAGATGGAACATCTAATCATCATCAACTTGCAAGTCATTAATAATATAACACCGTACCTTGGATTGTTCATGTGCGCAGTTGTTATGTTTAGTGGCAGATATTGCACTAACCGCAAATCAACTTCGACTTTGATAGTGCTTTACGCATTTATATGGCTGGGGCTTTTGTGGGCTGATGTTGGTAGTACGGTGTTTGTGCCTTCAAAACATACAATTTTAGCGAGGACACTGCTTGTCTTATCAATGGCAGTGCTCATGCTTGATATAGCGGGCAGCACCAAAACAGTTAGTAAGCTTAAAAGTAAGATAAGAGAATTTAAAGAAAATGACAGCAAAAATTAGAGAGAATATCAAGAGATTGCAAGTGCAGGCTGGTGCCAAAGTCGATGGATTATGGGGTCTGAACTCGCAAAAATCTTTGACTGATTCTGGCAAGCGACTTACCTATGAGCCGGGCAAACTTGCTAAGCACTTTGGACCATTAAAGCAATCCCAGGTTAATGGGTTTGATAGTATTTTAGAGGCTTGCAACCAATACGGAGGCAATGCTATTAATCCGCTTTATTTTGCTTATATGCTAGCTACTACCTGGCATGAAACAGCAAGAACCATGAGGCCCATCGAAGAATACGGCAAAGGCCGTGGTAGGCCTTATGGTGGTCGTATTGATATCCATGGCGGCAGGTACTCTGATTTACTTCCAATTTACTATGGTCGCGGTTATGTGCAGCTAACTTGGTTAACAAACTATGTCTTGATGCGCAGGTTGCTAGGCGTTGATTTTGTGAATAAGCCTGAACTGGCACTAGACCCAAAACATGCAGCAGATATCATGATCATTGGTATGCTGGAAGGTCATTTTACTGGCAAATCACTATCAAGATACATAAGATATGGTTCGTTTGAGCAGTTTAAAAACGCTCGTCGAGTCATCAACGGTACTGACAAAGATACACTGATAGCAGGGTACGCAATCAAATTTTTAGACTGCCTGACAATACAGTAGTTTTGTGTTAGGGGGTCGCAATGCCAATAGGTGTTGCGACCCTTTTTATTTTAGATATATCAGCCGCCAAGAGCTATTTTAGCTTTTATCCTCAATTCATCAGCCCTGCTAAAGTTCTTCTCATATGTGCACTGAATGTCGTTTTTACATTCGGTATTTCTTGACTCTATCCAATGTGATTGCTTCTGAATTAAACTGTCTGTAAGCATGCCTTTATCAGCAAGCTCTCCTAATGTGCTTTGTAAATACATTTCTGACTGAATAAGAGTCTCGCATTCATTTTCCTCATCATACCCATATAAGATATCAGAACATTCTGTCGCCATAGCCGGCATACTAGCTAGCCAAAAACAACTAATGAATCCTACTTTACAAAGTTTTGCTGCTAATTGCATGATTAGATTCCTTTTAGGGAGTTTGAAATTAGGAACATAGCACGCCATGAGCAATGCTATCTGCAACAATATTACATATTCATCATATATTAGGAAATTATTTTTATGATTATTGATATTGACCGCTTGGTACCGCTTCAAACAGCCCTAAAGAAATTACATTCAGCAACTAGCGTAGAAGATAAGCTAGAAGTATCAACCCTTGTTCGTAACGAGCTTGTTAAGCTTGGCGTGTTAAGTGATATCGACGATACAAGCAGCCCAAAAGATAATAGAGCCAGTATAGGTGCGGCTTATGATGCCATTACATCATGGGACATTAAAAAAGCGGATAATAAATTTCAAGAGTTACTCGAACAAAACAACAGTGATCATAAAAAATCCGCAATGCATTTTTTTAAAAAATACCTGTCTGGTAGGGCGGTTAAGACGACTCTTGGATTGGTTGTTTTGAATAGCAAATCTAAAAATAAAATGACATGGCAGGCCAAGCGTGAGCCAATTGCTTTAGCTACACCTCGTATTCCACAAATTCTACTAGAAGGAAAAATAGGCGCAAGAGAGCCTGCTAATAAAGAACGCTCAGACAGTTTGATAGCTTTTTATGAATTTAGCAAAATCATTACAGTAGCAAGTAAAGATTACCATGCAAGAATCAAAGTAGCAGAAAGGGAGATGGGTGACCACGCTGCATACAATTTGACTTCAAGGCAGCTAGACGGAATGTATAGCGAAGAAAACCCGTCACACCTTCCTCATTGGCTGAACAAGTCTGATTTAGACAATCAGCCCAGCTTGAGGCGTTGTGACGAGCTTTTAACTATTACATCACACAGTAATAATGATGTCAACGATAGTACAGCTTTTGATGATGTTTCATATGCTGAGAATGTTGGCAGTAATACAGCATATGAAATTTTACTAGATACGCTAGAAGTGCAAGAATTAGAGCCTTCTAATTCTGAGTATAGCGACAACCCTAATGATGATAACTATCGGTATGCTGATACAGGTTATATTGCTGGCAGTAAAAAAGAGCTGGCAAGTAACCGAATAAAAGAGTTAGCCAAAGATGGGGTGGCTGTAAAGGTTAAGGATATTGATTGGTCAGAAATTGAAACTGATGCGCTGCTTGCTGAGTCCCTAATTAAAAAATCAAATATTATGGGTCAGGTTGACTACAATGAGTTAAAAGATAATGGTATTGAGCCTGGTACCGCTTTTTTAATTCAAAAGGTATTGGCGTCTGTGGCAACAGAACCTCATTGGGACTTAGTTGAATTTGCTAAAAACTCTTATGCTGGTCGTAGAAACATAAGCTACAATCAAGATCAATTACTTGCATTTGCAAGATTAGCAGATGAGCTTGGTGTGGCCGAGCAAAAACAGATGATGCGTAAAGCTTATGTATCAGGTATTGATACGTTAAAAGCACGCATTAGTAAGTGTGTCACGCCTCGTGATTTGTACAATGAACTTGTTGCTATCGCAGGTGAACTTGGTGGCTCAATGCTTAGTACAGACGTCGCAGATAAGTACAAAACTCTATCCTCAGAGCAAGATGCATTAAGAACTGAGATGGAAGAAGAGAGTGAGGCGTTATACAAAGAAGCGATTGCTGGACTTGCTAAAATGGCTAAGGAAGAGGGTATAAACCCAATTGAATATAATATACAAAAGTGGGTAATGAGCTGGGCTACAGAAAAATACCCCGAACGCCAGTTTAGTGGGAGCTACATTGGCAAAGGCATTGTAGATGCTAATAAGTTTAAAAAGTGGAAAGAGTACAATATTGCTTTAAAAGCTATCAATGCAATAGGGGCATTTGAGACATTAACTACAAATAGGAGCATTCAGCAATGGGTAGCTCTTGGTGAGAGATTCTGGGCAATTATTGAGCGTACTTCATCAGCCTTTGTTAAACACCTAAACCTAGCCATAGATGGTAAATATGACGACTGGGGGCTGACTATTACAGATAGCAGCAAGACTGGAAGTGGTGGTAAAAAAGGTAAGAAAAAAACAACCTTTGAATTAATTGTTGCTGAACAAATTGAGCGTAAGGGTGGGAAAGAAGTTGTCATCAACTCTACCAAAGAGCTTAAGGATGAATTTGGCTTCAGAGATATTCAATCAGGAGATTGGATTTTAAAAGAAAAATCTAGCGCTGAGTTTCATGTAAAAAATACGGCAGCAGCAATGTTTGATTTGTCAGATATTATCGGTATTAACCATAAAGCGCTTGGGTTTAACGGCAGGTTGGCAATGGCTTTTGGCGCGCGTGGTAGAGGAGGAGCGCTTGCTCATTATGAGCCAGTTCAGCGCGTTATCAACTTAACTAAGATGCGTGGTGGTGGCTCGCTTGGCCATGAATGGTTTCATGCTATCGATAACATTTTAGGTGAAGTGCTAGGTAATGAAGAAGCTGTTGGAGCAGGTAATTATTTAACGGAAAAACCAAGCCTTGCTAGTAATTCTAAAATATCAAAGGCTTTTAAAGACTTGCAAGATGCTATGTTTATTGGTGATACTTATACACCTGAAGTGTTTAAGATTACAGAAAAAGATATTGAGCTGGCAAAATTAAATATTAATCCTGACAAGCTCAATAGGACGACAAAATTAATCTTAGATGCAGGCAATGCCAGCGGCGCTGTAAGAGCGATTGACAGTATATACGGGAGAGCTAATAGAAGTCGGCGCAGCAAACAGCATACAGCATGGCGAAAAGTGGCGGCTGCATACTACAATCAAGATAAGTCAGGACAAGAGGTCGTTCTTGAAACCGGCCTTATATCGTCTAAGTTTAAAGCAAATTCGGTATCCCTTGATGGAACACGTGCCAAGCCGTATTGGTCTTCAACAAGAGAAATGGCGGCAAGAGCATTCCAGGCATATCTTGAGGATAGCCTGGAGGCACAAGGACGCCGTAATGATTACTTGAGCTATGGTGCTAACAATGATTTATACGATGGCGTACATAAAGCTTACCCTGAGGGTAACGAGCGTGCGCGTATTAACGCGGCATTTGATAAGCTTTTCGAAATAATTAAAGATGAGAAGGTATTTGAAAATGCCTCAGCCGATGAAGCTTTGATGGACTCTATTTTTGGAGCTCAACCATATGGTCAGTTCGTGCTTGACCATTTGATTCAATGGTAGCGTAAAAAGCCCTCCTAGGTTGACCTAGAAGGGCTTTTTAGTGGCTGTCTGTCATACCACAAGCTATACTGAGCTTTTAAGTTCATCTAGATAGTTCGACCAGGTCTGCATCATTTCTCGCCTCTCATCTAAAAATATGGTCCTATTGTAGGCCCTACCGTGCATATCTCGCACATTATGGCCAAGCTGCATTTCTACTAACGATTCATCGTATTTGAGTCGCTCAACCAGCATTGTTCTAGCTGATGCTCTAAAACCGTGTACCGTATGCTGTTCACCACTAAATCCCAGGCGCTTTAGAGCCTGACCTAATGTATTTTCGCTCATTGGCCGTATTGTTGAATGTAGCGATGGAAATACAAAATCGCTGCGTTTATGCGGCTCTAATTGTTTGAATAGATCATAAACCTGGTCAGATAGAGGTACGATCAGAGATACGCCGGTTTTGCGCTTAGTTTTACGCGGTGTGAATGTCCAGGTTCGGGCATCAAAGTCGAAATCTTCCCATAGCGCATTGCGCAACTCACCACTTCTAACAAAAAGATGAGGGATTATTTTGATAGCGATACGCGTCTCAAACATCCCGTCATAGTCGTCAATCGCACGTAGCAATATAGCAAATTCTTCCGGGTCGGTAATTGCGGGATAATGCTTTACTTCTGGTGGCTTAAGAGCTCCTTTTAAGTCTTGAGTAACATCACGCTCACATCTTGCCGTCTGTACTGCGTATCTAAATACCTGACCTGCTAGCGAGCGCATTTTCTTTGCTGTCTCAAGATACCCTTGCTTTTCAACTTTACGACATGCATCAAGTACGTCAATTGGTTTGATATCTGAAATAGGCATGCGGCCTAAGTGTTGGCTCAAATACATAGCATATCTGGCTTTGTGGTCGATTGTATCTTGCGATAGATGAGTTTGGCGCTCGATATACTCAGCAGCCACAATCTCAAAAGTGTTATTTTGTTTTAAGCGTTGTTGGCGTGCCTCATCACGTATTTTGTCAGCTGGATCAATGTCAATTGCTAGTAATGCCCTGTACTCGGCGCGTATGGTTCGCGCGCCGGCAAGCGAGATTTCAGGGTACTGACCAAATGTAAGCGTGGCCCGTTTTTTAGTAAACGGCCTAGTGTAATCAAAGCGCCAAGATTTTGTGCCGGTACTTGATATATATAGATAAAGTCCGCCACCGTCTGACAATTTATAAGGCTTATCGGTATTTCTAGCCTGCTTAACCTGAGTATTTGTAAGGGGTGCAGTAATTTTGGCCATTATTTTACGGTATCCTTTAACGGTATTTTCGGTAATACCGCTTATATTACCGTAAAATTGACGGTATGCAAGGGGTCTTTATGGTACGATAAAGTTTATTAAAGTTAACAAAAAGCCCCGTATCATAAGGGATACGGGGCAATATGGTATAGTAAGGTATAGTAATTTGGTATGCCCACAGGGACTCGAACCTCGATCGGTCGCTTAGGAGGCAACTGCTCTATCCTGTTGAGCTATAGGCACATAAATAAAGCTATTTTATCATAACAAAACCAGCGTTTTACCCATTTTTTTTGGCATTGACAGATAAACATAAACCGCAGGCCTCAGTGTATCTTACTGGTTAAAAACCATCAGATTATTTTGTAAATAAAATAACAACGATCTACCCGTTGGACTAAAAACCAAAGTCACTAGTGCTATAATGCCGCGATAATCGATAGTTATGGAGGATGTACATTATGGCTCGTACGGCAAGCGCATTACATATCTTAGTAAAAGACAAAGAACTGGCTGAAGAGATTATTGCCAAGCTTAATAAGGGCGCACATTTTGATGTGCTGGCTAAGAAGCATTCAACCTGTCCATCAGGTAAAAAGGGCGGCGACTTAGGTGAATTCAGAAAAGGTCAAATGGTACCAGCATTTGATAAAGTCTGCTTCAATGGCGAGCTGTTGACACCGCATTTGGTAAAAACAAAATTTGGTTGGCATGTGGTTAAAGTGCTTTACAGAAACTAAGCACTATAATCTGAGCCTGAACAGTAAAGGCTATGCAAACACAGTTGAGATGAGGATAGGACTTAAAGGTGACCTATCTAAAATTAAGGCCTAAAAAAGACGGATAAAGATGGATATTGAAAGTGGCACCGATAACCAAATTGACAATAAAATAGATATTATCTATGAAGATGAGCATCTGGTCGCAATTAATAAAGAAGCGGGTCTATTGGTGCATCGCAGTTGGCTTGATAAGGGTGAGACACGATTTGCAATGCAACTAACCCGTGATGCCGTAGGTTGCCATGTCTTTCCAGTACATAGGCTAGACAGGCCAACATCGGGCGTATTGTTGTTTGCTAAGAGCGCTGCTGTGGCACGCAGCTTGACCGAAGCTTTCACTGAGCGCAAAGTTACTAAACGCTATTTAGCGGTGGTGCGCGGCTTTATGACAGAGCAGGGCAGCATTGATTATGCGTTAAGCTTTAAGCCCGATGCCATCGCTGATAAGTTTGCCAACTTAGACAAGCCTGCTCAAGAAGCGGTCACTCACTGGCAGAGCTTAGCCCAGATTGAGCTACCATTTGCAGTATCAAAAAAGCACGATACTAGCCGCTATAGTCTCATGCGTTTAATACCTGAGACGGGGCGAAAACATCAGCTACGCCGTCACATGAGACATTTGTTCCATCACATCATAGGTGACACCAGCTACGGTGACGGACGCCACAATAAATTTTTTCGTACTCAATATGATTGCACGCGCATGCTGTTACATGCTCAGACTTTATCGCTCACTCATCCTGTTACTGGTGAGCCGTTGATGCTCGAAGCAGGTTTTGACGATCAATGGACTCGAATTTTGGAAGCGTTTTCTTGGACAGATAGTGCAAACCCTTAGCATGTGATAATTGAGTTAATCAAACCTCCTCTCATCGACACATCGTCGGAGTTAACCTTGTATTTATAGGTAGCAATGCTTTGTAATTCTGACGACATTCAGAACATAAATCACAATCATAATAACAATAAAAATGGTGTCAACTCTTTGCGACAGTAGTTGACGTTATAGTGGTGTTTGATGGTTTTCTTTTTGTCATAATGAGTTATGCTTATATGAGCGTTGTATCTTTGCTATGACTGTATTTATTTGAACTTCCATTAACAAAAGATTGCCTCCTTATGTTCAAGATTATCCAATCACATCGCACCGAAAACTTAGTCGATGAACTGCTGGTCGAATACCAATCAGTGCAGCAGTCTATTTTTGATCCCTTTGTGGTGATTGTGCCGTCAATGGTCTTAGGTGATTGGCTTGATAAAACCATTGCCAGCCGTGCTGGTATCAGTACGCTTGTGATGACTAAGTTCTGGGGTCAATACCAGTGGACACTGATGCAAGATGTACTCAGTCAGCATAATGCTTATCTGCTGCAATCTGATCCTGATGCGGCGGTGCTTAACGTGCCTGAGGTGGCTGTGCTGTCACCCACGGTCATGCAGTGGCGTCTGTTTGGCTATCTGACCTATTATCAGCACACTATCATTGAGGATGATAAGCATCCGGTATATCCATTGTTGTCCTCATTGATGGATGCGCCACAAGAAGGTGTTGAGCCAGACCAAGCACAGCAAGATGCGCGTATCTGGCAGCTGGCAAGTGATTTGGCACGGGTGTTTAACCGCTATTTAACCCACCGTGAGGACTGGTTAAGCCTGTGGTCGGCTAATAAGCCACTTGATGTGGATGCGTTGATTGCAGAAAAAGATACGTTGTCTTTGCGCTTTGATCAATATGCACGCGGTACTCCAGAATGGCTGGTGGCGCATTATGTAGAATTGGAAGCGGCTCAGCGTTATCTGTGGTCGCAATTGTTCGCTGATGTGCATCAGTACCGTGTCCAGTTAGAAAAAACCTTTTGGCACGCATTACAGAGCAATAAGGCGGGCGAGCAAGATCAGTTGCCCAAAGTACTGCGTATTTTTACCATTCAGCAGCTACCGCAGACTGAGCTTGATTTTTTGCAGCGTTTGTCACGTTACATGGACATCACCTTACTGCACTACAACCCCTCTAAGCTATTTTGGGCAGATATCGTAGATAAGTCGTGGCTACAGCGCCAGCAGATTATTAACCCTGAGAGTGTGTTTTTACGTGATTATGGGCACAGTTTGCTGTCACGTCTGGGTAAACAGTCTCGTGATACTTTTGCCATGCTTGCTAATTTATCCGGTAACGAGCTGCATGGTGATGCCGTTGTGGATTGGCAAGATAATTTTGAAGATGGCGAGTTTGGGGACTTGAGCGATGAGTTTGGTGCTAAGGCAGATATTGATAGCGATGATAACGCACATGACGCCCCCTCTTATCAACCTCACAACAGCCCCAGCTTATTAAGACGGCTACAAAATGATGTGCTGATGCTTGATGAGCGCTCTACCCAGCAAGCCACAGCAGTTAAAGTGTCACAGGCTATTAGCGAGCAAATCGAGTTAAGCTTCGATGATGCCAATGCTGCTGCCTGGTATGAGGATGAGGTACTTGAGAACAAACGCTTTGAAAAAGAGCGTCTGTGGTCAATATCCTCACAAGATAATAGCCTCAGTATTCATTCGTGCCACAGCTTGCAGCGTCAGCTCGAGGTGCTGCGTATTATGATTGGACGCTGGCTTAATGAGCCACTGCCGCCGGGTACAAAAAAGCGTCATATCTCTGACATCGTGGTGCTGCTGCCCGATGTGGAGCGCCATCATGCACTGATTAGCTCAATCTTTGTCAATGGTAGGGGTCAAGATGGGCTGACCTTGCCGGCCAAAGTCACCGGTGTGGTTGACGCCTCCATTCGCCAATTATGGGAGGCGATTATTGGGTTTTATAAACTGCTTGGCAGTGACAGTGCCCGCTTTGAAGCCGCGGAGGTGCTAGATTGGCTGATGCTACCGCCGCTATATGAAAGCTTTGGTTTGACCCATGATCAGATGAGCCGTGGCTGTGATTTATTGGTAGAGGCAGGCTTCATTAGAGGCTTTGATGAGCAGCATCTTAAGCAAACCTTAGACGGCAATGACTTTGATTACCGCTTTAGTTTCGCCCAAGCGCTAGATAGGTTAACGTTGGGGCTGATTATGCCAGAGGCACAAATGAGCGATTGCTTGTATCCGCTTGATGCCCAGCAATGGCCAAGCACAGCCATTGCTGAGATGAGCTTGCCATTGCCTGAAGTGAGCCTCAATGATGCCCCGATTATTGAGGCCCTATGCCGCATTTATAGCGGGCTACTGGCAAGACGTAATGATCACAAACAAAAGCTAAAGGCAGAGGATTGGCTGAATCAAATTGAGCGACAAGTGATTCACCGTTATTTTGGCGATGTGGATCAAACCCGCAGTATGCGCGCCATTTATAATGCCATGAACGGCTTTAAATCGAGCCTGCGCGCCAACCGTCATTATCGACACTATGCCAGTAGTGACAATACCAATAACCAAGAGGTTGAGCAAAGGCTGGCAAGGGTTGAGCAGCTACCTTTGAAGCTCAGCTTTATGCTAGATAGTATCGAGGCGGAGCTTGAGAGTCAGCAGGTGAGTGCCGAGCCGACAGGGGTGATTACCTTCGGCCGTTTTGGGGCATTAAGAAATGTGCCCTTTGATTTGGTGGTCATGCTCAATATGAATCTCTCTGAGTTTCCCGCACGTGACCGTGACAATCGCTATGACTTGATGAAGGCGACCCTATCACGCCGTGGCGATAGAGTGAGTGAAGACGATGACAATGGTGCATTTTTAGATGCGTTATTATGCGCGCGCAGTGCCTGCTGGATATTTTATAACGGTCAAAGTTTAACCGATACTCATGAGCATTTACCGGCCAACCCTGTCAGCGAGCTGCTGCAATTCTTGCAAGGCGAGGTGCAGTGGCAAGTCAATTCACTCGACAGTTTGTCAGAGGTGGTAGACCCCACTACCGAGAGCCTAAAGCGTCATTTACCAAAGCTTGTCAAACAGTGGCTGGTGACCGAGCATCCCGCACTGCCCTTTGATAAGCGCTTATTTGAGCAACCGCTAGAAAATGGTAGGGCAGTTGAAGACAGTGTTGCATTACAAAAAAATAGCCTAAGCAATAAAAATGACACCCAGCAGGTAGCAGTACAGGATTCCGCTAAAAAGGATTTAACTCAGAAGAATTCAGCTGACTTAAATGGTGCCAATGATGAGCCGTCTGAGTTTGACGCTTTAGAGGGCCTATTAAATAAAGCGATGCAAAAAACCAAACTGGCGCAGCAGCGTCAGTTCCCACCAGCCCCTCTATGGCAAGCGGTATTTCATACCTTAAAATCTCGAGACTCTAAGGCACATCCGCAGCTGGTCAGCTTACCTAACAAAGCGCATTATGAAGCAATTGCTCAGTTATTGGGATCTGGCTTGGGACAATTGGGGGATATCGACAATCAAAATTTGCCTGCCTTAACTGATCTGTTGTCAGTTGATGCTGATTTAAATAGTAATGAGCAGAATAAAGCCTTGGCCCAACGGCTGTTTGATATTGGTGAGATTGATGTTGAAGGGGCGCTTGCCTATCAAGTACGCCATCCTGCCAAGGCCTTTTTACGGGCACAAGAGGTGCATGTGGTTCAAGGTGAGGAGGCGATGGCACATCAAGAGCCGCTGTTTTTGAATAGCCTCAGCACCTACCAGATCAAAGATTATTTGATTCATCAATTGGCAAATGCTTCGCCAGCGATGGGTTCAGACAACGCCCAAAGTATAGAGACATCAGCGGCTCAAGCCACACCAATTTTAATGTATCAAAAAATCATGCCAGCTGGGGTAGCACGCCATACCACTTTACCCAATCAACAACAAAAGCTGCAGCAGCAATGCCAAGCTTTTCAAGAGCAGTTGCTCGCTAACGGCATTGAAGTTCACGAGGCGGATGTGGGCTTGCCGATTATCAGCCCCACTATCGAGCATCCTGTACAAGTAGATTTGGCACGTGTGTTGCCACAAAAACAGAGCGCATCTTTACTAGCCCTTTTACCCCAAACAATTAAGATCAAAGGTGTGGTACCCATACAGGTTAATGACAAAGGCGCGCAGCTACAAGCAGGCATCTCTTATGCCGAGCAGTCGCCTAAGCACTGGTTTAATATCCTGCCCAATTCTGCCAGTCCCAGACATCTGCTTAAGTTTTGGTTATCGCACTTGTATTGGCAGGTTGCCAGACGCACCACAGCTGAGCAGGCGGCATTAAATGATGGTATGAGCATTTGGCGCTTTAATAAGTCAGGCACTAAGGCCAAAAAGCTTGAGAAAGCCACAGCATTTAAGCTTGGCCCCATCGTTTATGAGGATGCTGTCATTGAGCTGGTTAAGTGGGCCATTTTTGCCAATCTATCTGGTCAAATACCGCTCACCTTATTACCAGAGTATGCGCTTGGCTACTTGGACAACTGCCTAAAAGCGCAAGAAGATGAGGGCGCTGAATATTGGCCAAAACGAGGTGATTTCTCAGAGTGGCTGTTCCCTAACTACACGTCAGATGCGGTCTATGACACTTGCTCGCAGCATGCTATTTGGCAATATATTCTGCGCGATCAAGATGCCTTTAGCGCACTAGCCACTGCTTTGATGGCTTTGGCACAGCCTTTGTATTCGCCTATGTTTGACACGCTTAATGGGCTAGAGGGATAAGATCAGCCAGTTAGACCGGCACATTGAGTAATTAAGCTACGATATTGATCCTATAGACAATAATTAAAAAAGTATATCTACCTATGACAGACATCACTGATAACACGACCTTAGATACCCAAGCACAAGGGCTAGCAGATGATTTAGCCTCGTATGCGCATGCTGACAGCGATGTGCCCAATGAGTCGCATCAGGAGCATAACAAGGAGGTGATACCGGCTGTTGATGTGGCGTTAAGCGGTCGACATCTTATCGAGGCGTCAGCGGGCACAGGTAAGACTTGGACCTTAACTGGTATTGTACTGCGGCTACTTATCGAGGCGCGGCGTGCGCCTGAGCAAATTATAGCGACCACTTTTACCCGAGCGGCAGCGGCTGAGATGCGTCAGCGTATTCATGATCGCTTGGTGGATTTTTATCAACTGCTGCAATGGGTCAATAACCTAAGTGCAGATTTGGCCAATAAAGAGCACTTATATCCAGATATCCTGCAGGTCACCCCTGAGGCCAGTAGGGATCAACGACAGGCAGATAAACAGGCAGACAAAGCGGCTAATGCTAGTCTTGCTGACGATGAGCTTAACCAAGACTTAGCGCATGACAAACAGCGAGAAGCAGCGCACAAAGCCACTGCCAAGAAGATTCGTGCCAAGTGGTTGGTAGAGCAGGCAAAAAATGCCCGTTTAGATGACATCATGCAAGACCCGATTAACCTGCACTTGGTGGGTTACTTGCTGGATCATATACACAGTTATCCGATGACAGATGCCATTCGCCGCACCGCACTGGTATTAACCACACTTGATAAACTGTTTGTGGGCACGCTTGATAGTCTGGCACAAAAATGGCTGGCAGAATATAGCAGTGAGACAGGTCATCAGCAAGGTATGGCCATTATTGAAGACAGTCAGATTGAGCAGGTGACCGACAGTATTATTCATGATGAGCTGCGACAGTTTCAAAGCCGTTTGTATTACGAGCAGCCTAAGCTATATGCACTCATGGAGCAGCAAGGCAAGCTGACCGATGTTAGTGATCATAAGTCCTATGTGAGCCGCTCGCTTAACTTTATTTCTGCACCTATTGATGAGGTGGCGCTAAATGAGGCTTTTGACTTCGCTGATTTGGAGCAGTTGCTAGAGGGTTTTGCTAAGCTTGATTTGACAGATATTGAGCCGTACTTAAATCCTGATTATCGAAAGTCACAAGGATTTAATGGTCGATCTAGTCTACAGACTCGGTTTGAATTTATTACTGAGATTCATGAGGTAATCGCTGACAAAGGCGTGAGCTTTGAGAGTTACCTAAATGAAGATGCTAAAAAACTATTGGGGTCATTAAGAGATGCTCAGTTCCCCAATGATGACGGAAAAATAAAGAACTTTAATAAGAATAAAGAAAAACAGCATCAAGCCTTGTTCGAGCTAGAAACCATCTGCCAGTTAATGTCCATTATGGATAAGATGGATCGTTTAAATCAGCATATTTTGCTATTGTTGGCCACGCTTAATCGTCATATTGTACTGGCTGTCCGTGACAGATTACCGGTCATTTTAGAAGAGCGTGGCGAGACGACGTTTAGCCTGCAAATGGTACGTCTGAATCAGGCATTGACTGGCCGTCAGGGAGAGAAGCTGGCACGTTATATCCGCCACCATTATCCGGTTGCGCTTATTGATGAATCGCAAGACATCAATGGCGAGCAAGCCATTATGATTGAAAGTATTTATCTGCCGAACAATAAACGTCAGCACTCAGGCAGTCAGACAGGCGATGAGGATAAGCAGTCAACTAATACCAAGTCTAATCAAGAGTTTTTGTTGTTGGTTGGCGACCCAAAGCAAGCCATTTATGGCTTCCGCGGTGGCGATGTTGCCAACTATAATTATATGAAAGCCCAGTTTGATAAAAGTAGTCTATGGACACTAGATATCAACCGCCGTTCTAACAAAGGGGTCATTGACGCCTTAAACTGCTGGTTTGGTATGCCGACGCCCACGACAAGCGAGAACAAATTTGCTGAGCTCGGCAGTCACATTTATTATCAGCACATTACTGCAGCCAAGCTTGAGAAGCAGTTGTCCTGGTTTAATGACTTAGAGAATCATCAAGCCGCTACATCAAGCAGCGCTGCAACAACAGAAGTTGATTTAGTTACTGACGTGCTATCTGCTAAGCCTGTCAGCGTCTTGCATCTGCCTTATGACAAAGAGCTTGAATACGATGAGCATGAAGTGACAGCACGCCATATTGCCGCTTTATTAAACAGCGGACAGACCTTAAAAGGTAAACCTATTCAGCCTAGTGACATTGGGGTGCTGGCACGTGCCAAAAAAGACTTAAAGCGGGTAGAGGATGAGCTGGTTAAGTTAAATGTAGCGACTTTGACCACCAGTGACGTGAGTATCTTTGAGACCATCATGGCTGAAGACGTGGCTGCTTTACTGAGCGCCATGCTCTATCCATACCGTCACGACATGATTAATCGCGTACTGACCAGCCATCTGTATGGGCTGAGCATCAAAGAGGTCAAAGCGATGATGACCGACCATGAATCAGGTGTCGCTCAAAGCGATGAGGCAGCCGTAAAAGTAGCTGCTCATACCAATAGTGCCACTAACGGTAGTATCCAAGGGGATACTGGCAAAAAAAGCTATCAAGATGTCATCAGCTATCTTAAAGAAGCGGCTCAGCGTTGGCAGAATTTCGGCATCTTATCAGCGATGCACTATTTGCTAGATAAAAGCAGTGTTCAGCCGCAAGGTGTTTGGCAAGCTTTAGCGGCTCATCCTGAAGGCGATCGACATATCATGGATTTGCGCCATGTGATGGATATCTTGGCACAGTATGGTATGGGTATGGGTGAACATGAGCTGCTGGCGTGGTTTAGACAAAACATAGACGCTGCACCCAACAGTGACTGGGCCAAGCAGTACCCACTGCCGACAGAATCTGGCGTACAGCTAATGACCATTCACAAATCTAAAGGGCTTGAGTTCCCAATTGTCTATGTGCTCGGCATGGGCGGTGCCAGCCGCAAGTCGGGCAATAAAGAAGACTATGGGTTGTATTTGTATAATGCTCAGCAAGCGCCTAATGCATTGGTACAGAGGGTACAGGGCTCTTCTGGTAATCAGCGCCGTTTTTCAGCGGTAAAAGACTCAGCGACCACACCAGGCTATTATACAGATATCGAGACCCAAGAAGATTTTGAGGAGTTTCGTCGCCTCGGGTATGTGGCCTTTACCCGTGCCAGTGAGCTGCTTTATGTGGTGCTGCGAGACCCAAAAGATAAGACTGGGTTTGATCTAAAGCCGGTGTTTTATTGGTTTGATTCATCAGAGCCGAAGTTTGAGCTACCTGATAGACTCAAAGGATCAATAGGCATGGTACGCGGACAAAAAGTGCATGAGTTTTATCAAGACAATGATACTAAGGCCAAAACTCATCACTTAACGGACAGTACTCAGGCTACCCTTACTCAGCCGCGTTTAGAGCCGATCAAATACGATAAATTTTCTGATGTGATGCGAGACAATTACTTTTATGGCTGGGCCAAGACCAGCTTCACCGCGCTTGCCCGTCAATTGGATGAATCCACACAAGCGATGGCTGTGGTCGATGAGCGTATCGATGATGCCACATATATTGATATTAGCGAGGCAGATGGCGCTTTAAATGCCCAGATACAGGAGCACGGACTAGCCATTAAAGCTGTAGATGACATTCGCTTTAGCTTTGTTAAAGGTGCTAATGCGGGTACGTTTTTGCATGAAATCTTTGAGAAGATACATTTTACCAATCCTGAGCAATGGCCTGCGGTGATAGACAGAGCGGTCAGTGGCTATCAGCTACCCCTGGCCTACGCCAGTGTGGCGCATCAAAAGCGCATTTTAGAAGCCAGCAGACAAGGGGCGAATAACAAGACTTATCATATCGATGAGCGGGGGCTTCAGCATCAGGCATTAATGAGCTGGATTAATGAGGTTTTGCACACGCCATTATTGGCTTCAGGTCAGAGGTTGGTGGACATCTCACCCAAGCAGCGCTTTGCAGAGATGGGCTTTAATATGGGATTATCTGAAACCTTTAAGGCGCAGCAAATTAACACCTTATTTGAGCGTTATTTGCCCCATGAGCCTGACAAACACATCCGCTTAACAGCTCAAAGTAGCAGCCAGTTATATCGTTATCTGCGCGGTGAGATTGACTTGGTTTATGAGCATGCAGGCAAATTTTATGTGGTTGATTATAAAAGTAACTTTTTAGGAAATAGCCTAAGCAATTACGATGAAACCACCCTAAAATTAGCGATGAGTAAAGCAGGCTATTGGCTACAAGCCGCGATTTATCAAGTGGCGCTGCATCGCTTTTTATCGATGCGTATCGCCGATTATACAGGTAATGAGGCTAAGTATTTGGGCCCTGTTGAATATGTATTTTTGCGGGGGACTTATGCGCCAGCAATGACAGAGCGCGCTGAGGACTACCCCCCACGTTATGGACTGGTTGCTTGGGATATTCCCATTGAGTTTGTAAAAGCGTTAGATAAGCTATTTGGTAAGCCTCAGTAGCATCGCTGACAGTTAATTATCCATTTTTAGCCTTTGAGCCATTACCCTTAAACCTTTCATCCAATAATAGGTCTGATAACTTAATGAAATCCAATAACAATACGGCAACTATGCGCGTTGAAGAGAGCTGGGCTGATACCATTAGTGACTATATTTTACAGCGCCGAGCTCAGACGTATGCGGCATATGTACAGCCAAGTGACACCAACACGTCAACAAATTTTATAGAGACTGACCGTTATTTGTTCAAATCGCTGTTTATGGTGTTGGCTAAGCAGTTGGAGGAGGGGCATACTGTATTAACTCTGCGCCAAAATAGTACTGAGCTGGCATTACAGGGCAGGGTAGCGGGCAAGGTAGCTAAGCTTTATGCGTGGCAGCGCGATATTCTACAAAGTTTGGCAGGGCCTTTGTTTGATCTGATTGACAGTGATGCGGCTTTGGCTGCTATCGCACAGTCGCAAGAGGATACTCAAGGCGAGCTTGCGCACTCTGAGGACAGTGATCCTATCTTTAACCTACTTAATATTTTGATGACCTGTGGTAATGAGCTGTGGTTACAGTTAAGCCTTCCTAATAGCAGCAAAGCTCAGCTGGTTGAGCGTTTTAAGTTGGTTCAGCAGCTATACGAGTTAATGCAAAATGATAATAAGGCAGATGAGTTGAGTGAAAAAGGGTTGCTAAATAGCCTAAGCAAATTTATGCAACATGTAGATCAGCACCCTTTATTTACCCAGATGTCATCGGCACTGCTAGCCAAAGAAAATAGCCTAAGCAAAAATATCTCAACTTCAAAACAAACACCCATCATTTACCAAAGTAATCAGCCGCACAACAATCATTTAAACAATCATTTAGACAAGCACTTAAATACAGACAAAAAAATAACTTTCTGGCTGCATCGTACTTGGCAAGCTGAGTTTAACCTCGCTAAAACCATACAAAATATCTTAAACCAGCCAATAAAACCCTTAGATATCCATATTCCTGACAATCTCAATGCTCAGCAGGTACAAGCAGTTAAAGTCGCTAATGAGAACGCTTTTAGCATCATCACGGGCGGGCCTGGTACGGGAAAAACCTATACCGTGGCACAGCTTGTGATTGCCTTACAGCAGGCTCAAGCAAATAGCGATGCACAGCAAGCATTAGGGGAGGGCGCTACGATTAGATTTAGCACAGACAGCGCAGGGCTTGCTCTGTCGGCACCAACGGGTAAAGCGGCACAGCGTATGCAAGAATCACTGCAAGCGGCTTTAGACAACGCTCAAGTAGAGGTGCAGCTGCAAGAAGCAAAGACCATTCACCGTCTGCTGGGGATCGGTAGAGATGGCAGACCACGCTATCATGCAGGTAATCCTTTGGGGGAGGACATCATTATTGTCGATGAAGCCTCAATGCTCGGCGTAGAGTTGGCCAATTACTTAGTGAGCGCCATTAAGCCAGGGGCAAGGCTAATCTTATTAGGGGATGCCAATCAGCTGGCCGCAGTGGATGCTGGGGCAGTGCTCGCCGACTTATGCCGTATTGATGTATTGCAGCCCATTCATGCACAGTTGACAGAGAGCCGCCGCTTCCATGCTGACTCGGGTATTGGTAAATTGGCCACGCAGATTAATACAACACCAACGGACATGCAGCAGGTGTGGCAGCTATTAACCCATGACGAGGCGTTACAGTTCCAAAGCGTTAACATTCAACTGGGCAGTGATGCTATTGATAGGGAGACTGACGATGTAGAGGCGGCTGTTTTTAATCATCAATTAATAAATAGCCTAAGCAATAAAAAAATCATTTCAAAGCTGTCCCAAAACTACCTTCCATATTTAAATAAAATCCGTCAACTAATAAAGCATCCCATAGCAAAATCCGTGCCAGAAGCAGTAAGCCTTACTATTTCTGAGCTTATGAGTGAGTTTAACCGATTTCGTATCTTAACTGCCGGACACAATGGGGAATGGGGAGATCATAATATCAATGACTATCTGACCCGCTGGCATATGACGCAGCTTAAGCTGCCTTTGGGTAAAAGTCCTTGGTTTCATGGTAGACCGGTTATGGTGTTACAGAATAATTATGAGCTGGGTCTATTTAACGGAGATATTGGTATTTGTTTGCAGACACAGCAAAAAGGTGAGGGTGGCCGTTTAGAGGTATTTTTTGAGAATAAGACCCAAGGTATTGCGGTCAATTTGCTTAATGATGAGCTGATTGCTACCGCGTATGCCATGACTATTCACAAGTCGCAAGGCTCTGAATTTGATCATGTTGCAGTTACCTTTGATAATAGCAACAGCCGACTGCTTAGCAAAGAGCTGATTTATACTGCAGTGACCCGCGCTAAGAAAAAGGTAAGTATTTTTAGTACCAAACGTGCGTTACAAAAAGCGGTGCAGACGCCGACGCAGCACTATACAGGTCTTGCTTTACAATTTGAGCAAAAGGCGGCTGTTGATTAAATATTAAAGCGACTAAGTTTTCGGCACAAAAAAGCACCTAATAGGTGCTTTTGAGTTAAAAGACTGGTTAATTGATAGGGTGTTTCAATTAAGGCAGTTTGTCTTCTTTGATGGCATAGATGCCAGGAAGATGACGTAAATAACCATGAAAATCCATACCACAGCCGCAAACATAGCGGTCGTCAACATCCAAACCAATGAAATCTACGTTGAAGCCTTCTACTTTGCGATCATGCTTCTTATTTAGTAGCACACAGCAATCTACTGACGCTGGGTTTTCTTTTTTCAGCTCTTGTACGATAGCCTTTAACGTGATGCCTTCATCAAAAATATCATCAATTAAAAGCACATGCTCGCCTTCAATGTTAACGTCTGGCTTAAAAGCCCACATTAATTCATTGGTACCTTGGTTGTCACGATAGCGAGTTGCGTGGATGTAATGCATACGATGGTAGAAGGTTAGGTGGGTCAGAAGTTGACCGGCTGGAATCAAGCCACCATTCATAACGACCATAACAATTGGGTTCAGGCCTGCATAATGTAGGTTTAATTGAGCAGCCAGGCGCTCATAAGCAGCAGCCACTTCAATGCTACTGATTAAGCATTCTGAATTGCGTAGTGTTTTCTCGATTTCTTGATTGCTGATTTGGCTCATAGTAAGGACACGCAGTTATTTTGTTGAAAGGATCTATTTTAACAGGATTAGCCAATTTGAGCCAACCCTGTTAACGCTATCCATCAATATTTACTGCTTTTCAATGATAAAAGGTCTATAAAACGCCACCAAACGATTTAAAGACTCTAAGGGTAATTGCGGAAACAGCTTATTAATAGCCACCTCTAGTGCCTTATTAATGCCTGCCTTGGCAACTGGGATAGACTTACGCTTGAACATACCAAGTGGTAAAGTCTCAGAGAAGCGAGTAATAAAATGGTCTACCACGGCGTGGTTCATTGCCATGAGGGCTGCTTGCAGCTTTTCTTTATCTACTGACGTTTCGGTAACTGAATCAAAACCTTCGTTGATGGTTTTTGCTGTCGCCTCATCAAGTTTAAAGCCGACACGCATGATACCATTGGGGTCTTCAAAATAAGTTTCGTTCTTTAGATAATCAAAGTTTGGTAGCACCTCTTTATTGCTGTCTTTACCCAATAAGATGTTGAGCATGGTATCAGTTGCGCTCTCAATCTTATTGACGATGCCTTTCATTTTCGCTTTGCGTTCTTCATCAGGAATCACGCTAATTAAATTAACCAGCAAGTTATCAATAATCTCAAGACCAATTTGATGTGAGATGCTGTTACGAAGCGGATAATAAGCCTCATCACTATTGGAAGAGATTTTTAATTCTGCCTCTTCGATCATATTTGATAATTTATTGGTGGGTTCAAATCCGAAATAATGGGTCATTTTAAGTCCTTTTATAACCTATAGGTAATAAATGACGATCGTCAATACGCTTAATAATCGTCATAAGTAGTTCTAATATAACTCAATTAATTCCCAATCACCTAAAGTGTTTCAAAACTATAGGGTCACAAATCGCTATTAATTAATAATTAACACACCTTTAATGTGCCTATCATTTAGAGCGGCAATTGCGAATAAAACCCATTGTCAGCTGTCTTACCGAGCCTTTTATTCGGTATAATAAATCCTTAGCGTAATAATTGAGTAAGAAAGCTGTTGCAAATCTTTAAAGTATAAGATTGAATTCAGCCTTCTTAAAAAGTAATTTCCTTTATTTTATTAGCCTGTTAAAAGTAAGCTAATCCAAGTGCCACAAGTTATGGTGCTTGTTAAGTGGCTATCCTAACGTTCGGCTTTTCAAGGAGTGATAAATGAACAGTGCAGTGGTTTTACTGTTTGGTGTCTTAGCCATGCTTGGTGGCTATTTATTTTATTCTAAATTCTTTGCAAAACACATTTTAGGTCTAGATAACTCAATCCCCACGCCTGCCCATACTATGAAAGATGGCATCGATTATGTGCCGACCAACAAGTATGTGCTATGGGGACACCACTTTACATCAGTTGCAGGGGCCGCACCTATTATTGGTCCAGCTATTGCTGTGATTTGGGGCTGGGTGCCAGCTGTATTATGGGTAGTATTTGGTACTATCTTTATGGCCGGTATTCATGATATGTCGGCGGTTTGGGCCAGTATGCGTAACAAAGGCCAGTCCATTGGCTCTATTGCTGGATCGGTTATGGGTGGCCGTGTGCGCACCTTGATGATGGTTGTGATTTTCTTATTGTTATTGATGGTAAACGCCGTATTTGGTGTGGTTATCGCCAATATGATGATCAAAACGCCCACAGCGGTTATCCCAGTATGGGGCGCCTTGGTAGTGGCCTTTATTATTGGCCAGTGTATCTACCGCTTTAAAATGAATTTGGTGATCGTCTCAACCTTGGGTGTTATTGCGTTATATGGCCTCAT
Source organism: Psychrobacter raelei (assembly GCF_022631235.3). Taxonomy (NCBI): domain Bacteria; kingdom Pseudomonadati; phylum Pseudomonadota; class Gammaproteobacteria; order Moraxellales; family Moraxellaceae; genus Psychrobacter; species Psychrobacter raelei. The sequence goes on along the minus strand of NZ_CP093310.2, from coordinate 1,517,334 downwards.
TTATATTGGAACCTTGGTACCTGTAGTATTGCCTGAGACTATGTTTGGTCTACCTGACAATGCGGTTTGGATTTTATTCTTATTCTTCTATGCCGCTGTGGCCTCTTTATTGCCAGTTTGGATGCTATTGCAGCCACGCGATTACATCAATGGTCTACAGCTATTTGTGGGTCTAATTTTATTATTTGGTGCTATTTTGATTGCCACACCAGATATTGTCGCACCTGCCATTAACCATAACTTGCCAGTTAGCACGCCCTCTATTATGCCACTATTATTCGTGACGGTGGCTTGTGGTGCAATCTCTGGTTTCCATGGTCTAGTTTCAACCGGTACCACCTCTAAGCAGATCGATAAAGAAGAAGACACCCGCTTCGTGGGCTACTTCGGTGCAGTCGGTGAAGGTTTGCTGGCATTAGGGGCTATCTTAGCGACAACAGCCGGTTTTGCAAGCCTAGCGGAATGGGAAGGCATCTACCAAAAATTTGGTGACGGCTCTATCGGTGCCTTTATCGATGGTGGTGCGACTATTTTAAATAATGGTATGGGCATTGAGATTGTATTATCGCAGACCATCTTGACCGTTATGGCTGCACTATTCGCCGGTACCACTATGGACACTGGTGTGCGCCTACAGCGCTATATTTTCCAAGAGTTCGGTGAGGTGTATAACTTGCCAGCATTGAAAAAAGGCGTGGTAGCGACTTTGCTTGCAGTAGGTACCTGTTTGTTAATCGCCTTTGGTGCTGGTGGTATCGATGGCTCAGGTGGTATGATCATTTGGCCTCTATTTGGTACCACTAACCAGTTGATGGCCGCCTTAACTCTAATGATTGTCACGGTTATCTTGTTACGTAAAGGTAAGACGGTTTGGTATACTTTAGCGCCGCTGTCTTTCTTGCTAATTATGGCCGTATTTGCGCTTATTTTACAGCTAAAAACTTTCTATACAGATGGTAACTGGCTGTTAATCGTGATGGATATCATCATTTTAATTGCAACAATTATGGTCACCTTTGAGAGCTTCTCAGTTTTACGCCGCGAGTGGAAACAGAACAAAGCTTAATAAGAATGGTATAAGTATAAAAACATAAAAGTGCTGGCTTAGGCCGGCATTTTTATTACCCAATTTTTGATAGGCGACTATGGTGCATGTCAAATACGTCTGTATAATTAAAATAAGACTGAAGCAAGCTAAGGAGATAAACCCATGAGTATAGAGCCTACGCTATGGCAGCGTTTTGTAGAAGGATTGACTGAGTTTTATCACGCCCCTTATCGGCAGACCTTGGCCCGCGCAGCTCGCGAGGAAGAGGACTTATTTATGTTGCTACTGTTCTGTGAAAGTTTGGGTATTGATAATCCTGCAAGCTTTTATACGTTGGAGTTACAGCCTATATTTTTAGAAAAGTTCCATGAGTGGCATCAGCGTATGGGCATGCCGCGCTGTCCACTGCAACATGGGGGCTGCTGCTAAGTTCACTCAGACCCATCATCTGTTAATTTAAGAAGAAAAACATGCAAAAACTCATACAATTGGTCGATCAGCTACAGCATCTCCCCATTATATTTGTGGGCGGCAAAGGCGGGGTGGGCAAGACCACTACCGCAGCAGCTTTAGCCAGCCAGCTCTCAGCACGCGGTCAAAAAACCTTGGTCATCTCAACCGATCCAGCGCACAGCTTAGGTGATGTGTTCAATAAAAAATTAAGCAATACCATCAGCAGCTTAGCGGCTAATTTGGATGCTTTAGAATTAAATCCTGATTTAATTATTGAGGAACACTTTGCTAGAGTAGAGCAGACGATTAGCAGTTATGCTCATCCAGATATGTTGCCGAAGATTAAGCAGCATCTACAGTTATCCAAAAGTGCGCCTGGAGCACAGGAGGCGGCGATGCTTGAGGCCATTTGTCGATATCTAGTAGACACCGTACAAACAGGTGAGTACCAGCACGTTATTTTTGATACGGCGCCCACAGGTCATACACTGCGCCTGCTTATGCTGCCTGAAATGATGGCAGCTTGGACCGACGGGTTATTAACTCAGCAGCGCCGTCAAGCTAAGCTAAAAGGCGCTGCTGATAACTTACGCCCACATAAGCCTAAGTCAGCCCTGACCAATCCTTTTGCCGATGCCAAGCCGGTAGACAAATGGCAGCAGGCGGTTGAGGTACTTAACAAACGCCAAGCGCTATTTAAGCAAGCTGGTGCGCTATTGCATGATAGACGTAGCACAGCTGTGGTGCTGGTATTAACTGCCGATAATTTGCCTATAGAGGAGACGCGGCGAGCCGCCGAGCAGTTAAGGCATGCGAATATGGCACCAGCAGCTTTAGTGGTGAACCAATTAATTGCTGAAACACAAAGTGATCCCTTCTGGCAAACCCGTGCTGCGCGCCAGCAAACACTGCTCGCACACATTGGGCAAGATTTTGCGCAATACCCTTTGTATGGGGTATACCTACAGCCTTCGGATATTCGTGGTGTTGAAGCGCTGCAGCAGTTGATTTAAGCTAGCACCAACCCAAGCTGCAGTGCCAACCAACCAAGGCTTATTCTTTATCTTCCAGGCGAGAGCGCTTGAGCTTAGAGGATAATGACCAAGCAGCATCTGCTCTAAGCTCAGCGGCCAAGTCGCTTTTGCCACTCGATAGGCTGCTCCACTGAGGTTTACCACGTGCTTTTTTAAGCTCGCTTGGTAGCTTATTGGGATTCCAAGGTGGCGTATTGGCCTCTTGTAACTCAGTGATGGGCGTGTCGGCATTGGCGGCATGACCACGGTGGCGCAGCGAGGCCAATAGATCCAGTGAGCGAGTGGCTAGTAAGGTTAAGGTGGCCGGATCAATATACAGACGTTTTACGCCATTAATCTTATCGGCGATACTGCCAGTATTAGACAATATCCCGCCTGCTAATCCGCCAATGGCCGCACCTAGTCCAAAGGTAGTGCCTAAAGCAGCTGCATCTATACCCAGACCAAGTAAGGCGCCTGCAGCTGCACCTGAGGTGGTGCGTAGACCATAACTTTTGAGCAGCTCAGGGTCAAAGGGGTCTTGCTGATATTCGCTTAGCTCAAGTGGGGTGACCACAGCACTGTTATCATAAAACTTATATAAATTAAGTAATTTGCCTTGCATGGCCCGCTCTGTTTGACGGACTGCCTCTTGCATCTCATTGAGTACAGGTAGCGGATCATCGTCCTCATCAATCTCGCGCACATAAGCGGCCACATCCAATAAGAAGTGGGCGATAATGATGCCTGCCTGCTCGTATAGCTGTATCCAGTCTTCACGGCGACGGGTAATTAGCTGATTTAAGGTCTCCGGATGGGTCAGCATGGTGGCCAAATTCTGCCAAAGCCTCATCTCATCTTCAAACTCAAAGGCCACGGAGTCGAAGCGAGTTGAGATGTGCAGATTACGCCTTGCCAGCATCGTCTGCCACTCAGTGATATTGGTTTCTTGGCTATCAGTGAAGTTAAACACAGGCATAACCGGAATAGCGGACCAGGACAAAATCGCCAACTCATCTTTGTATTTGCCTAGCACCGGCTCTCTGGCATCAATCACATAGATGGCCATGTCACTGGCCAATAACTGGCGTATTACCTTCGCCTCTTGGGAGTAATCATTTAAAGCAGCGACCGCCTCACCGCCTTGAGCACTATCACTGGCCAAAAACTGCTGTAGACGCTCAATGCCATCACGGCGACTGGCTGTATGGTCTTCAAGCCAGTCCATTAAACCTGAAGCATCCTCTAACCCTGGTGTATCAAACAAGGCCACTAGCGGCTCATCAGTCTGGCTGTCACTGATTATGGCTCGCTCCACGTGACGGGTAGTGGCTGCTTCGTTTTTTACTTCTCCAAAGTACATATCCCGCAATAAGGTACGTAAAATTGAGGTCTTTCCGGTATTGGTATGTCCCACTACCGCAAGCTTTAGGGCCTCTCCTGTGGCTAAGGTCGCCTTTTTTGACTGTGAGCTGGCATGGGGGTCCGTCAATACGGCATCACCATGCAAGTCATCACTGGTATTTTGCGTGTCTTTGAGCAAGTCTACATTCGATTTAGCCGGCGTTATCGAATTTTTTTGCTGTGGGGTATCATCTTGCATGGTCATAAAGGACTCAAATATTGATCAAATTAATAGTATAAATCACAGTAAATATCAAAGCGAAAAATACGAGCGAAAAATACGGTTACTAAGTTAACGTTTACCAAGTTAGCAGTGTCGCTTGTTTTGTTATTTTATCTCACTGGGGGGATGAATAAAGGCTTTTAGTTTTTGTTTTAGCCCTTGAGCGCTTAAAGCTTTGTGCCACATGCGACCAAAAAAAGAAAATATCAGCCCAAAGAGGTTGTCATTGCTTTTCTCACCATAAGCACCAAATCGTACAGGATTATTGAGGGGGTCTTCTTCAACATAAGTACCAAATAAGCGGTCAAAAATAATCAGTACGCCGCCATAGTTTTTATCGACATAAGCGGCATTGGTGCCATGATGGGCTCTATGGTTAGAGGGGGTGTCAAAGACATATTCCACCCATTTGGGGAGCTTGCCGACAGTTTCGGTATGAATGAAGAATTGATAAATTAAATCAAGCGCGTAGAAGAAGAACACCCAGACCGGATGCACACCTAGCAGCATCAGCGGGGTAAAAAACAGCCACCAACCGGTAACCGAATACAGTAAGCTTTGGCGCATGGCAGTCGATAAATTCATACGATCATCAGTGTGATGCACTATGTGTGCCGACCAAAACCAGCTGATCCGGTGCGAGGCGCGGTGGAACCAGTAATAACAAAACTCAACGGCAATAAAGATAGGCAGGGCACTAAGCCAAGTGACATCAATGGTAAATAACCGAAATTGATACAACCATAAGCAAATTGGCAGCACTATCAACGCCTGAATAATCAGCTCAAAGGTGATGTAGGTGCCGCCTAAGCTAAAGTTAGTCAGGGCTCTTTTGGCTGAAAATTGTTCAGCTTGCCCGCGGCGGCTTTGATAAAACCACTCAAGTAGAAATATCAAAACAAAGGGTCCACCCATTAAAGGCAATAACCACTCCTGCCAGTGTTGGGGCAATATACTCACCAAAGTAGGGTGTATGCCTGCAGGAGCGATAGTTAGAACACCATCATTTAATGTGTCTTTTAGAGCGTTTAACTGCTCCGTGATTCCATTCATAGTTACCTCACTACCTTGTTAAATATGACGTCGCTGTTAAAGATAACGGCGTTAAGCACAAGTATCTCTCTGAGTTTAGCAGTTATCAGGGAGGCAACCCATTAAAAATTTTTTACTATCAAGTAATTTTTCTAAATTAAGTATAAATAATGGCTATGAGACCAGACCAATATTGCGCTCAGCCAGTGCCGCCTGCCACTGTTGTCTGCGCACGCTGTCTTGCTTCTCCATACTAGAGGTATCCTCTAGCAGCTGTACAATAACCCCTTGTTTGGCATGAGTGGCAATCTTATCTAACTTACGCATGGTGCCACGATCAGGCAAGGCTTTGGCATGAATACCCACCAAAACTTGAACCTCATGCTGCTCAAGATACTGCAGGATTTTATCCATATCCTCCCTATCATCTAGCACCCCAAATTCAACAGGTGCAGGATGAATAAAGGCCTGGCCTGCGGCATGATACCAATGAGGATCACTGTGTTTATACTCAAGCAATACCACCAATTTATTGCCCGTACTTATTTTTGCGACAGGGGCGACAGCCTGTATTTTTTCGACAAAGTCATCTGCATCCACCACTTTTCTTTGCCAAAAATTGAGGATTTTTTGATAGTAAGGTAGATTTAAGTCAATCTTCATTTTTTGGCGATTAAACATCAGCGCGCACAATGCCCAAGCGATGGCCCTTGGTACAATGCCATACATGAGCAAGCTGCCAATAAGCAAGCTCGCCCATTGCCGGGCAATAGATAAGGGCATTGCCTCTGTGGCCAGACGACTTTGGATAATCGCCTCAGTATCAGGGACGTGAAAACCCACCAAACTTGGTAGCCACCCAAGCCAATGTGTCAAGCTCATTAACGCTTGATCAGAGAGTAGGGTAGACTCCCAGCTAAAGCTGTATTGACGCACAATCAGCAAAAAGATGATAGCAAACAGCATACCGGTTAAAGTGGCCAGCCACAGCTGATGGCTAAACTTACTCAGATACCAGCGCATGCCAGTGTGGTGCAATTGCTCGTCATATAGCTCTACCGCCGCTTGGGTCACATCATCTTTGCCGCGAATTAAAGCCTTGGGGCTGATAAAGCTGGTAATCAGGCTGGGTGATTGACTGCCGCGATTAATGACCGTGAAGATCAGCCACCCAAGCAGCATCACAGTATGAAAACCAAGCAAACACACCAGTACATAAAAGAAGTTGACCACATTGGCCTGTAGCAGCGCAAACAACCCCAAAAATCCTGAGATGCACCACAGCACACTCATGATTAGGATAATGCCTTTAATACGGCCATCGATTTTATTTAACGTACCAGCTAAGGCGCCATTGCTATCAATGCGTTCAGCACGGCGACGTATTTTTTGAAGGGGTGTGGCAGCCTCATCCTGCAAGCGCTCTGTGATTAGCAGCGGATCGGTGGAGAACACATGATTTTTCGACTCAAGCTTTCGTACCAGCTCAGTCAATTGGTCTTGTTTGGATAACATGATATTCCTTGTCGATGGCAGCCGATCACGCTACGCGATACCAAATAAATCAAATAAAAAGTGATTAAGGGCGTCATTGCCCAGCAAAAGAGGCACACATGGCAAAAACCGGCCCGCCATCCTTTAGATTAACAGATACAACACCCCAATAATGGCCACCGCGATAATAAACAGTACTAAATTCATCAGCACACTTTTGGCGCTGACGCCTTCTGCAATGGCAGGGACAGAAGCCGCTTTGATTTTGCGCTTATTTTGCTGTAGCACCATATCAATATGACTCAAGCCATCTTCTTCATACGGCTCACCAATGGCCTCGAAACCTAAAGATTGATAAAACTCGGTCAAGTAAGTTTGTGCCGCTATTCTAATTGGTTTTTTGCCATACTTGCTACGGCAATACTTAATGGCATGCATCATGATATCGCGCGCCAGCCCATTGCGGCGGTACTCAGGTAGCACCAACACTCTACCGATGCGGGGATTTGGATTGGAGGCCACACCACCGACATTGGGCGGAATAATACGGCAATAACCGACCAAGGTTTTGTCCATATGAGCCACCAAGTGTAGGCATTCAAAGTCAATGTCATCAACATCTTGATAAGGACAGTGCTGCTCGACTACAAATACCTGAGAGCGGGCTTGTAAAATGTAATACACATCGACGGCAGTGAGCTCATCGAAGTTTTTTATAGTGAATTTAACGGTCATTGAAAAACATCTTATCGGTTATTTATCAGCCAAAAATTATAAACTAAAAAGCCGCTATAAATTAGACATCGCTTTTGAGAGTGTGGCTTATTTTATCTAAATTTAAGCTGTCTGACATGGCGTTAAAGATATCATAATACGCGCCATGCTGGGCATACAGCTCTTCATGGGTACCGGTTTCGACCACGCGGCCATTATCAATCACAATCAAATCATCAGCATCGATAATTTGGGAAATATTGTGTGAGACAATAATTACCGTACGGTCTTTTTTGATTAAGTCCAAGCTGTGTTTGATCTGCTGGGTTGCAATGGCATCAAGGCTTGCTGTAGGCTCATCTAAGAACACAATAGGCGGGTTCTTTAGGAACATTCGTGCCAGCGCAATCCGCTGCTGCTGTCCTCCTGAGAGCATTTTTGCTTCGCTATCATAGCCCTCAGGCATCCCCATAATCTGCTCATGAATAGACGCCTGCTTGGCCGCCTCAATAATCTCATCATCGGTGGCCTGCATATTACCATAACGAATATTATCAGCAATGGTACCTGAGAAAATATGGTTCTTTTGCAGTACCAATCCAATTTGTTCGCGCAAATTATGCGTATTGTAGTTATCTAGGCTTTGACCATCTAGACAAATAGTGCCGCTGCTGGGGTCATAAAACTTCACCAGTAGATTAATGATGGTGCTTTTACCAGCGCCACTTAAGCCGACCAATGCGGTAATACGATTGGGATGAATCTCAAAGCTGACATCTTTTAACGCCTGCTTGCCATTAGGATAGGAGAAATTGACATCTTTAAGCTCAATATGGCCTTTTAAATCCGTACACTCAATTTCACCAGCACGTTCAATGGCGTCATCATCATCTAAAATATCAAAGAAGCCTTCAGCGTAGGTTAGGGCGTTGTTGATTTGGTCATAAATACGGTGTAATTCGCGAATAGGTGCAGCGACGTTTTGAAACAGCAAAATATGAAACATAATCGCACCAATGGTCATCTGGCCATTAAGCACAAAATATGAAGTCAAGACGATAATAACCACCACCCCAATTTGCTCGATAAAGCTCTTGCCGGCATTATACATAAACGCAATACTGCGGATGCGTAGCTGGTTGGTGGTCATGTCTTTTTGAATTTCCCAGTGCTTATCCGACTCAATCGGCTCACGCACAAAGGACTTAATCACGGTGATAGAGTCAATAATTGAGATCACCAGGCCGCTTTTGGTCTCGCGATATTGGCGCATTTGCTTACGAAACCCTTGTAAGCGGTTGGCCTGCTGTTGACTAACAAAGAAATAAATCGGCACAATAATTAGGCCGACCATGCCCACCCAAAAGTTGGCATTAAACATAATCACCAAGGACACAATGGCACTGGCGAATAGAGGCAGCATGTCGATAAAGAAGTTTTGTACCAGCTGCGTCAAACTGCTAACGCCCAAGTCAATACGGGTCTGCAGCTTACCGCTGGCATTCTCATCACTGGTATAAAACGACATTTTGTAGGACAAAATACGATCGACGACTTTTTGTGATAAATCACGCGATAAGTTAATACGAATACGCTCACCAAAATAGCGCTGACCGAAGGTGATAAAAACGTTGAGCACCTCTTTAGCCAATAAAATACTACTAATTAAGGTTAATAGCTTCAGGCCTTTAATCCACGGGTCAGGTAAACCCACGATACCCGTTAAAGTATCAATGGTGTACTGCAGCACGAATGCGTTAACCTGAGCGGTAAATGACCCCAATACCGTCAAAATTAAGGTTAGGATAAACAGGCCACGATAAGGACGAGCAAATTCACCCAGTCGTTTTAATATTGACCACAGCAATGCCCCCCGTTCGGTTTTTTTGGTGGGCGGTTTGATATCTAGGGGGACACGTTTTGGAGGTGAGGCCATATTATCTCTAGCTCATTACTTATAAATAAGATTAAATATAAAGCGGATGATTATGAAGTTTACCATTCGCGCTCTTGGCTTGGGTAATTATACCTTCATAATCATAGCCGCTTACTATGGCGCCATTGTAATATTTTTGAAAGCAAAGCCCTATGATGACTCTTTATATCCGCTCACCAAGGTCATTATAGAGGCCAATTGTCATCCCAAAAACTCTAAAAGCAGTCACCAGGCACAAACACTTGCCCGACCATAATTCGGCGAGCAGAGCGGCTCATAGACACTTTTTTGGCTTGCCAGCGGCCATCTACCAGCTCAGTTTTACCGCCCACAAGCAGTGTACCAGAGGGATGACCAAAGCGTACTTCAGACAGCTGTGTTGCTGAGCCATTGCCAGCTGATTGGTTAACCAATGTACCTTGCGTGGTGGCAGCAGCGGCAATGGCCACCGCCGCTGTACCCATCATCGCATGGTGCAGCTGTCCCATACTCATGGCACGTACCACCAAGTCAATGTCGTCTTTATCGACCACCTTACCACTTGAGGCAGTGTAAGACTGAGCAGGTGCCACCCAAGCAATCTTAGGGATATGCTGGCTTTTTTGTGCGTCACTTACATCCTGAAATAAGCCCATAGCCACACCGCCTTTGGCGCGGATAGTCTCAAGCTTATCAAGCAGCTCTTGATTGCCATTAATATCAGACTGAAGCTCAGTACCATTAAAGCCTAAGTCCTCAGCTTTCATAAATATGGTGGGGATGCCGGCATTGATAAAGGTCGCTTGAACACAGTCTTTATCCAGTCCGCACCCGGAGACATCAAAGTCGTCAACCAGATGGCCTGTTGGGAACATAGCGCTTGACGCGTCAACCGGATCAATAAATTCAATTTTTACCTCTGCGGCAGGGAAGGTAACCCCATCTAATTCAAAATCGCCGGTTTCTTGTACCTGCACTTGTCCTTGCTCATCAGTGTAGACCGGCACATGGGCAATGATAGTTTTGCTAATATTTTGCTGCCAAATACGCACTTCACAAATACCGCTCTTGGCACTAGCAGCTACTTTATCAGCATCGACCAGACCCATATTGATGGCACAAGCACCCACTGCAGCGGTTAAATTACCACAATTACCCCCCCAATCAATCATAGGCTTGGCAATATTCACTTGCCCAAACAGGTAATTCACATCGTGGCTATCTTTTTCAGACTTGGCTTGATCAGGTTTAGAGAGAATAACCGTCTTTGAGGTACTAGATGACCCATTACCCAAGCCATCGATTTGCTTGCCATAAGGATCGGGGCTACCAATGACGCGCATTAAAAAGTTATCGCGAGCCTCGCCAGGTTGTTGGCAACGCTCAGGCAAATCACTTAATTTAAAAAACGTGCCTTTAGAGGTGCCGCCACGCATATAGGTGGCAGGTACTGAAATTTGGGGGGCAAAGGGTGTATTAGATTGGGTCATGACAAATCCTTATGAGGGGGGTATTATTTTTTATTAAAAAAGCGCACAAGCACAATAAAAGGTGGCTTATGCGCTTAATTAAGACGCGATTTATCAGCGAATTAGCTTCAATAAACTAAGCCACATTGCCTGCCAAGAACTCTTTAGCAAAGCGCTGTAACATACCACCTGATTGATACATTTTAACTTCATCAGCGGTATCTAGACGACACTTAACTGGCGCTTTATCTACGCTACCATCTTTGCGGTGAATCACGAGTGTCATTGTGCCACCTGCAGACACTTCACCTTCGATATCAAACACTTCTGTACCGTCGATGTTTAGGGTTTTGCGGGTCGTGCCAGCTTCAAACTGAACCGGTAGCGCACCCATACCCACTAAGTTTTGACGGTGAATGCGCTCAAAGTCTTCAGCGACCACACACTCAACCCCAGCTAAACGAACCCCTTTAGCAGCCCAGTCACGGCTAGAGCCTTGACCATAGCCATCACCTGCAATGATGATGAGCGGCTGATTGCGTTTCATGTACGTTTCAATGGCTTCCCACATGCGCATGGTCTCGCCTTCTGGCTCAACACGGGCCAGAGAGCCTTGAATGACTTCGCCGTTTTCGTCACGAACCATCTCGTTTAACAGTTTTGGGTTGGCAAAAGTTGCACGCTGAGCGGTTAAATGATCACCACGGTGAGTGGCATAGGAGTTGTAGTCCTCAGCAGGCAAGCCCATGGTGTCCAAATACTCGCCAGCAGCACTATCTGGCATAATGGCATTAGAGGGTGATAAGTGGTCAGTTGTGATGTTATCTCCCAATACTGCCAGTGGTCGCATACCTTTTAACTGGTTGGCCTCAGCCATATTACCCTCCCAGTAAGGCGGACGGCGAATATAGGTGCTCATCTCTCGCCAGTTGTATTGAGGGTCAGTGACAGCATCGTGACGCTCAGCATCTACTTTTCCTTCATCGAACATGGGGATATACACCTTGCTGTATTGCTCAGGCTTAACCGCAGAGGCCACAATGGCATCAACTTCCGCATCATCAAACCAGATGTCTTTTAGATAGACATCATTGCCATCTTGATCTTGACCCAGTGGGTCTTTTTCGATATCAAAGCGAATAGAACCTGCAATTGCATAGGCGACAACCAGAGGCGGCGAGGCTAAGAATGCTTGCTTGGCGTAGGGGTGAATACGGCCATCGAAGTTACGGTTACCTGAGAGCACTGCCGTGGCAAATAAGTCGCGGTCGATGATTTCTTGCTGAATTTCAGGTTCAAGCGCACCGCTCATGCCATTACAAGTCGTACAAGCAAAGGCCACCACATCAAAACCAAGGGCTTGCAAATCAGGCAATAAGTCGGCTTCTTCTAAATACAGTTTTACGGCTTTTGAGCCCGGTGCTAACGATGATTTGACCCAAGGTTTACGCACCAAACCCTTTTTGAGGGCATTACGGGCCACAATCCCCGCAGCAACCATATTGCGTGGGTTTGAGGTATTGGTGCAGCTGGTGATGGCGGCGATAATCACAGCGCCATCAGGCATTGAGCCATCTGCGGGTGCGGTGGGGTCATAGTGCTCTTGAGCGATGCCTTTGTTGACCAAATCTGTGGTAGATACACGAGCATGCGGCTTAGAGGGGCCTGCGATATTACGCACCACTTTTGATAAATCAAATCTTAATACACGCTCGTATTTGGCTTGTTGCATGCCATCTGCCCAAAGCCCCGTGTGCTTAGCATAGGCCTCAACGACGTTAATTTGCTTTTCTGTACGGCCGGTCAAACGCAGATAATCAATGGTTTGCTCATCAATATAGAACATAACGGCGGTTGCGCCATATTCAGGTGTCATGTTTGATATTGAAGCACGATCGCCTACAGATAAGCTACGAGCCCCGTCCCCAAAGCATTCGACATAGGCGGAGACCACACCTTCATCACGCAAAAATTCAGTCATAGCCAGTACCAAATCTGTACCGGTAATGCCAGGTTGTAATTTGCCGGTTAATTCTAGACCGATGATATCAGGCAGGCGCATATATGAGGGATTGCCCAGCATCACGCTTTCAGCTTCTAGCCCGCCCACACCAATGGAGATAACGCCTAAGGCGTCGACCATGGGCGTATGACTGTCAGTACCGACCAAGGTATCTGGATAGGCCACAGGTGTGCCGTCGTTTTTATCGGTAATGACCTGGACCACAGGTGACATTTTCTCAAGGTTAATTTGGTGCATGATGCCATTGCCAGGCGGCACCACGTTAACGTTATCAAAGGCATATTCACACCAGTTGATAAAATGGAAACGGTCCTCATTGCGGCGCTCTTCAATGGCCCGGTTTTTCTCAAAAGCATTCTCTTCATAGCCGGCGTGTTCAACCGCCAATGAGTGATCGACAATCAATTGGGTCGGCACAATGGGGTTAACTTTCGCCGGGTCACCGCCTTCAGCAGCGATGGCATCACGAAGGCCAGCTAAGTCGACAAAGGCGGTTTGGCCCAAGATGTCATGACACACCACACGCGCCGGATACCAAGGAAAATCAATGTCTTGTTTGCGGTAGATATGCTGTGATAGCGCCTCGGTCAAATCTTCTGGTGGGCAGCGGCGTACTAAGTTTTCACAAAGAACTTTTGAGCTAAAAGGCAGCTTGGCATAAGCGCCTGGTTCAATTGCATTAACTGCTTGTTCAACGTCAAAATAATACAGACCACTGTCCTCACCGTTTGGCAAAGGTAGTGGTTTTTTAAATTCTGTATTCATCGGCTGGGGATGTTTGTGGGTCAGCTCTGGCTGGTTTGTTTCAATACTCTGATTTGACATGACTGGCTGTCCTTAAATTAAATTTAACACTTAGCAGTAAGTAGCCCTAATTGCTAAAATCGCTAAATTTTGAAATCAATAAAATATTAATGCGCTAACGGCCATTAAATACAATCATCTAACAAAATAATCATCTAACAAATAAGGCCCTATCTTCAATAAAAAAGATAGAGCCCTAAACAATCTGACTCTACTTTATAAACTAACCGCGCTCAGCGATAGGCGTTACCTCACGTGGCGCTTCGCCCACATATTCGGCGCTTGGGCGGATGATACGGTTGTCAGCACGCTGCTCAAATACGTGAGCGGCCCAGCCGGTTAGGCGAGAGCAAACGAAAATTGGCGTGAATAGCTTGGTTGGAATGCCCATAAAGTTATAGGTAGAGGCATGGAAGAAATCAGCGTTACAGAACAGTTTTTTCTCACGCCACATCACCTCTTCACAGCGCACTGATACTGGGTATAACACCTCATCGCCCACATCGGCGGCTAGTTTTTCAGCCCACTGCTTAATAATCACGTTACGTGGATCTGATTCGCTATAAATGGCGTGACCAAAGCCCATAATTTTGTCTTTATTATCTAGCATACGCAGCAAGCCGGCTTCTGCATCTTCTGGCGAGTCAAAGCCTTCGATAAGCTCCATCGCCGCTTCATTGGCGCCGCCGTGTAACGGGCCACGTAATGAGCCGATGGCACCCGTGATACAAGAGAAGATGTCTGACAAGGTAGATGCACACACACGCGCAGTAAACGTAGAGGCGTTAAACTCGTGCTCAGCGTACAAGATAAGTGACACATTCATCACTCGCTCGTGTAGTTCACTTGGCTTGTCACCTTTTAATAGCTGTAAGAAATGACCACCAATGGTTTCGGCATCGGTCACGCAGTCAATCTTCACGCCTTCATGGCTAAAGCGGTACCAGTAGTTAATAATCGCTGGGAAAGCGGACAACATACGGTTGGTTTTGTCCAGCTGCTCATCAAAGCTGTCTTCTGGCTCTAAGTTGCCTAGCATTGAACAACCAGTACGTAGCACGTCCATTGGATGCGCGTCTTGTGGAATACGCTCTAGTACGTCTTTTAGCGGTTGCGGTAAATCACGAAGCTGTTTTAGCGTTGCTTTGTAGTCATCGAGCTGGGCTTGGGTGGGTAGCTCACCGTATAACAATAAATACGCGACCTCTTCAAAGATGCAATTTTCGGCTAAATCTTTGACATCATAACCACGGTAAGTTAAGCCTGAACCTGATTTGCCGACGGTTGATAATGCCGTTTTACCTGCTACTTGACCACGTAAGCCTGCGCCTGATAATTGTTTACCTGCTGCCATAGTAAAAATCCTTTTTTTGTTTGGTGGCTGAAATAGTTTGCATTTTGCAGCGTCACTGTGTTGGTTTCCTTAGATGTACGATTTGTACAATCTGCAGTCAACCGCCTTGTGACGCTACAAACCTTCAAGCTATTATTAAATTAAAATATTTGGTTTACTCGAAAATACCTTCTTAAAACTTTTCACATTTAAGATGTTTACTTCTTTTGAGCAAATAGCTCATCTAGCTTTTGTTCAAACTGGTGATAATTTAAGAAGTCATATAGCTCCATACGCGTCTGCATGGTATCGACCACAGCTTCTTGAGTACCATCATTTAATAGATGCTGATACACGTTTAGCGCTGCTTTGTTCATCGCACGAAAGGCAGATAGTGGGTATAACACCATGTCCACACCAACGTTAAATAGCTGCTCTGTGGTGTATAAGTCAGTCTGGCCAAACTCAGTCATGTTGGCGAGTACCGGAATGTTTAATACATCGGTGAATTTACGATACATCTCGATATCGGTTAGCGCTTCAGCGAAAATCATATCGGCGCCAGCTTCTTCAAAAGCCACAGCACGTTCAACAGCTGCTTCTAAGCCTTCGACCGATAAGGCATCGGTACGTGCCATCACCACAAAGTCTGGATCGACTTTGGCATCAAGCGCCGCTTTAAGACGGTCAACCATTTCGGCGGTTGAAACGATTTCTTTGTTTGGGCGGTGACCACAGCGCTTTTGTGCCACTTGGTCTTCAATATGCACGGCAGCAACACCTGCTTTTTCCATCTTTTTGATGGTTTGAGAGATATTAAATGCGCCGCCCCAACCGGTATCGATATCGACCAATAGTGGCGTATCTACCGCATTGGTAATACGGCTGGCATCCTCTAATACGTTATCAAGGCTGGTCATACCCAAATCTGGTAGGCCGTATGAGGCATTTGCCACGCCGCCACCTGATAAGTAAATGGCTTTATGACCGACTTGGGTCGCCATCATGGCCGTATAGGCATTGATGGTGCCGACGATTTGTAGCGGTTGGTTATTTGATTTTTGTGCTAAGAGGGCTTCGCGAAAGCGCTTGCCGGCAGAATAAGTGCTCATAATCAGTCCTTTGAATAGAAGGGGGAGGGAGTTTTTATGCAGATTGTATTTTCAATAAGAATAGCCCTAAATTGGCCAATAAGGAAGAAGGGTATAAAGCGATATTGATTACAAATACTAAATATTAGATGTGTTTTTACTAAAACTATTCATAAAATGAGTATGGTTATTTAAATTTTGATGATTTATCTTAAGCCGTATTTAAAATATGCAAAATAGAGCAATCAAAAACCAGATGATTTTTTACAAAAAATTACAATTTGTGTGGAAAATTCAGCTGATAAGGAATTAGATCACTCGGCGATAGGTGATACCACGCTCTTCATAAATGGCATAAATCACCTCAAGTAAGGTAGTAAAGGCTGGGTGCGTGGGGGTGGTCAGGCTACAGATGTAAATCGGTGAGGTGGCATCTTCATGAATTAAGGTGCGGTAACTGATTTGCTCAGAGCGTACTGATTTTAGGCTATCAGGCACTAACGTTATGCCTTCACCGGCGGCTACCAAGCCTAATGCCAACTGAATGTCACTAACCGAGGTGGTGTGATGCGGTAAGGCTGAGCGCTTGGCAAACAGATGCAGCAGCGGCTCGCTAATAAGACTAGGGTCTGTGTTTTGAGCCTCAGTTGTTGAAGCGCTGGCAAGTTGAGGGACAGGAAGGTGGGTTTGGTGGTATAAGATAACTCGGCTATTTTGCAGCTGTGATAAGTGAATATCATGGCTGCCAGCCAGTTCATGAGTATTGGGAAGGGCGGCGACGTAGCGTTCATGACGCAGTAACAGCTGATAAATATGCTCATCGTTATGGGCAAATCGGCCAAAACCCACGTCAATCTCGCCGGCCTTGAGCGCACCGATCTGTTTGAAGGAACTGATGTCTTTTAAATGCACCTCCAAATTCGGCAAGCGCTGCTTTAACCTTGAAATAACCGTCGGTAATAAGCCATAAAGCACTGAGGGCACAAAGCCAATGTTTAGGGTATCTGGCGGATGCGCGATTTTTTGGGTCAGACTGATGGTGCTATCGAGCTCTTTTAAGATGATATCAATTTTTTCATAAAAAAATCTGCCCGCCTCAGTCAGCTGTAACGGACGATGATAGCGGTCAATGAGGATAACGCCCAGATCATCCTCTAACTGCTTGATTAAGCGGCTTAAAGTCGGCTGTGACAGCTGGGTTTGTGATACTGCCTCACTAAAGCTTTTTAAGCGTGCTACGCTATGAAAGGCGGTCAATCTTTTTAACTGCATCACTTCTCACCATACGTTAGAACACATACATTGCACCAAATAGTGCTTACTTAAACACAATCTCGCGACCATCTTCTAATACCATAGCGCCCTTGGTTATCTCAATTTCAATATTTTGTGGATTTTGAATGGCTTTCATCACATTGATGTCAGTTATGCTCACATCCGCCTCCATTTTCCGAGACTGTTTGGGCGACATGGGCGGATCAAATAGGGTAAAAGGAATGACCACCGGCTTGGGTTTTTCGAATGCCGGATAACGCAGCATTAAGGTACCTTTAAAGCTTTTTACAGCTGTTTGCCCTTCATTTGACAGCACAAAAGACAATTTAACATTATTCAAACTGTCGTTTTCACTGGTTTTGGCCGGCAGTAGGGTTATCGGATAGTTATCAGGCTGCACAGCTGTGGTTACTGGGCTTTTTTTACCTGTGGGATTATCCGGATGCAGTGCTTCGTACTTTCGCTGCTGCTCTAATGCCCGGCCAATGGTAATTCTAGGGACAGCGCCTTTTTCATAAGCGTCACTTAAACGCATCCGTAGCATATAACGGCTTAGAAGCTGGCGATCTTCTTCTGAAAGCTGCTCTAAGGTGTCACCCAATTTATCTTGCCACTTCTCGGCATCGGTAGGAATGGTCTGCATCATTGGGTTTTGGGTGCGCGTATCACAGCCTGCCAAAGCAGTGAGGGTGGCCAGCACAACTGCGCTCACAAAAGGACGTACGGGATTTAAGGTCATGGCACTTACTCCAGTTATCTATCTAAGGGGCCAAAAGAAAATCACCAAAAAACGTGCCAAAAAAGGCGTATTGTCGCTATTAAGATAGCATACAACGAAACCTTTGGATTGTAATTACAATTCTAACCCTAATCCAACCCTGCGCTTAAGCCAGCTAAATATGAGGGGATATAAAAAAAGACCTTACGGCTATTGTAAGGTCTTTTAAAGAGGCTAAACAGAGAAGTTTTTTTAGATTAGGCCAAATAATTGCGCCATAAACAACAAAGCAATACCGCCTAAGAAGATCAAGCCGGCAATACTGTACAGCTTCATGCCAGCTGATAGGTTCTGCTGATCTTTGGCTAGTGAGTAATTTAACCAACCAAAAATTGGGGCTGAAACAAAAGCTGTAATCATAGCAAACTTTAGCATAGCGCCCAGCTGCCCGGTAAAGAAGGTGATAATAATATAGCCGCCCACAATACAGTAGGTGGTCCACAGGATGATTTGCTGTTGTGAAATATTGGCATCGTCTTTGATTAAACGTAAACTTTCGGCATTGATACGGCCATAACCATCAGCACAGGTAATGGTGGTACCAAACATCACCATAAAGGCCACAAAAGCTACCAATAGACGTGACCACTCACCAATGGTGGCCGTGTACATACTAATCAGCTGCCCCACATAAGCACCGCCTTGGGTCTGGATTTCAACGCCTGAGCCATACTGTACAAACACACCCAATGCCAAAAATACCAGTGCCAATAAAGAGGTGGCGATAAAACCGACATTAAAGTCAATTAAGCCCTGACGGTGTGTGGTGTGGTCCGATTTTACTTTGGCCGAAATCCACATAGAATTAATCGCTGAGAACTCAAGTGGTGCCGGCATCCAGCCCATTAAGGCCACAATAAAGCCCAAGGTGGCCAAATTCCAAGGTGAGGCGGCCACAAAATCTGGTGCCATAATGGTAGGCTTGCCTGCCGCAATAATCACCGCAGCTAACGTGGTTACAGTCAGCGCCACCATAATCCATTTGGTAAGCTTATCAAGCATCTTGTAGTGACCAAGAATCAAAAATAGCCAAGACACGCCCATGACGATAATCGACAAAACACCATTAGATAGCCCCCAGCTTTCAGGCAACATAAACCCTAGAATAACTGCCGCCAATAGCGCCACTGCACCGGTGCTAATGATCGAAGCTGCTAAAGATAAGATAAAAAATGCCCACAGATATAGGCGTGATTTTTTGGCATATCCGGCAACCAACGACTCTCCGGTTTCATAAACATAGTCGGTACCAAATTTAAAAAAGGGATATTTAAAAAAGTTGGCGAGGATAATCATAATCGCCAATTGCCAACCATATAACGCGCCAGCTTGTGTCGATGAGATAAGATGTGAGCCCCCAATGGCTGCTGAGGCCAGTAAGATACCGGGACCAAAAGCTTGCCAATTAATGCCTTTGTCTTTGGGCGAGGCGTGAGTCGAAGATGTGCTCATAGCAGGTTAACCTTAATTTGTGCTTATTTTAAAGGGCTTGGTTTATAAGATTACTCATAGGTGCAGTAGGTGTGTTTTTTAAATTCATTTAAGTTTTTACTAGCAAAGCGCTAGGCAAGAATCCCTGTCAGCTGTGCCATAAACAATAAAGCGATACCCGCTAAAAAGATAAGGCCTGAGATACTATAAAAGGTCATAAGCGGTGACAGTCGTTGCTGACTTTTAATCAATGAATAGTTGAGCCAGCCATACACAGGGGCTAACACAAAGGCTGAAATCATCGCAAACTTAAGCATGATATCAAGCTGACCTTTGAAAAAGGTGATAAGAACAAAGCCGCCTAAGGCTGAAAAGGTGGTCCACCAAAAAATCTGGGTTTGCGAGGCCTCGTTTGGATTGTTATTAATCAAACGCATCCCTTCAGCAATAGAGCGGCCATAACCATCGGCACAGGCAATGGTGGTGCCAAACATTACCATAAAGGCCACAAACGCCACCAATAACTTGGACCAATCGCCAATGGTGGCGGTGTACATATTCATTAATTGAGTAATGTAAGCGCCGCCTTGGGTTTGAATCTCGGTCCCTGTGCCATATTGTACAAAGACCCCAAGCGCTAAGAAAAACAGCGCCAAAATGGCACTTGAGATGTAGCCGGCATTGAAGTCAATTAAACCTTGGCGGTGGGTAGTGTGATCGGCTTTTACCTTTTCTTTGGTCCACATCGAGGTCATGGCCGCAAATTCAAGCGGTGCTGGCATCCAACCCATTAAGGCCACGATAAAGCCCAGCGAAGCCATATTCCAAGGCGAAGCGGCTATGAAACCTGGTGCCATAACCGTCGGCTTACCCGCTGCAATCATAACAGCAGCAATGGTTGAGACAATTAAAGCGGCCATAATCCACTTATTGAACTTATCGAGCAGCTTGTAGTGGCCCAACACCAAAAACAGCCAAGAGACGCCCATAACGATAAATGACAGTACCGTCATCGAGGGACTGATGCTTGAGGGCAACATAAAGCCCAAAATAACCGTGGTTAACAAGGCCACAGCACCCACGCTAATAAGCGCTGACGCTAACAAAAGCAAGGTATATAACCAAAGATATACCCGCGATTTTTTGGCGTAACCGGCAATTAGTGACTCCCCTGTGTCATACACATAATCGGTGCTGAATTTAAAAAAGGGGTATTTAAAAAAGTTGGCGAGAATAATCATAATCGCCAATTGCCAGCCATATAACGCGCCAGCTTGTGTCGATGAAATAAGATGTGAGCCACCAACAGCGCCAGTAGCTAGCAAGATGCCAGGGCCGAAGATACGCCAGTTAAATTTATCCGAGTTTTGATCTAAATTAGGGGATGCTGCGCTCATAAATACCTCGAATGAGTCAGAAAGCTTAGATCAGCGCAACTGGCAGTGGTGGCAGTAATCATAAGCGCTAAGCTCAGCTTTCAAAAAACTCAATATACTATCACGTATAGTATTGCAACTAATTGAATATGGTTATGACCGACCACTCCTTTAGTTATAAAACCCACAGCAGAAGCAGAACGTATCATTAAAAATACACTTAAGTTAACCCTAAGTTTGCTGATAGCATATTTTATAACTATATTTTATCTATTAAGCAAGCACCGCATAAAATAAGTAACTTCCCTTCTAACTAATTAGGGATTAGGATAAGCAAGCACGCAAAGGAAAATTGCGGCTTATAAGAACCGGCCTTAACGCTTATTTATTCAAAAATAACAAAAGGTTAAGGCTTAATAATAATCACAAGGAGCGTCACATGCTTTACCAAACCCCAAATACTGACAATAGCTTGGTTAAATTCCGCGAAAAATACGATAATTTTATTGGCGGAGAGTGGGTTGCTCCCATTGATGGTGAGTATTTTGATAACACCAGTCCTATCGACGGCAAACTCATTTGCCAAGTTGCCCGTTCAAAAGCTGCCGACATCGAAAAAGCCCTAGATGCTGCACATGCGGCCAAAGAAGCTTGGGGCAAAACCAGTGTCACAGAGCGCTCAAATATCCTGCTAAAAATCGCTGACAAGATGGAAGAAAATCTTGAAAAGATCGCGGTGGCCGAATGTTATGAAAACGGCAAACCAGTTAGAGAAACCCTAGCAGCAGATATCCCTTTATCTATCGATCATTTGCGTTATTTTGCCGGCGCCATCCGTGCTCAAGAAGGCGGCATCAGTCAAATTGATGAAGATACCGTAGCCTATCATTTCCATGAGCCCTTAGGTGTGGTCGGTCAGATTATCCCTTGGAACTTCCCTCTACTTATGGCGATTTGGAAAATTGCTCCGGCATTGGCTGCAGGTAACTGTATCGTACTTAAGCCGGCTGAGCAGACGCCTGCCTCAATCTTGTATTTAATTGAAACCATTGGGCTGGCAGACATCTTGCCAAAAGGCGTATTAAACGTGGTCAATGGCTTTGGGGTAGAGGCAGGCAAGCCACTTGCGTCAAACCCTCGTATTAGCAAAATCGCTTTCACAGGTGAAACCACCACCGGTCGCCTAATCATGCAATACGCCAGTGAAAACATTATTCCTGTTACGCTAGAGCTTGGTGGTAAGAGTCCTAATATCTTCTTTGCAGACATCATGGATGAAGACGATGATTTCTTAGACAAGGCGGTAGAGGGCCTGGTGATGTTTGCGCTCAACCAAGGTGAAGTCTGTACGTGTCCTTCACGTGCACTGGTGCATGAGAGCATTTATGATGAATTTATCAAACGCTGTATTGAGCGCGTTAAAGCCATTAAACTTGGCAACCCGCTAGATACCGAAACCATGGTCGGTGCGCAAGCCAGCTCAGATCAGTTAGAAAAAATCTTATCTTATCTAGATATTGGTAAAAAAGAAGGCGCTAAAGTACTGGTCGGCGGTGAGCAGGCCAAGCATGAAGGCGATCTTGCCAGCGGCTATTATGTGCAGCCTACTATCTTTGAGGGCACCAACGACATGCGCATTTTCCAAGAAGAAATCTTTGGACCTGTGCTGGCGGTAACTACCTTTAAGGATGATGAGGAAGCATTACGCTTGGCTAACGATACCTTGTATGGCTTAGGCGCAGGCATCTGGACCCGCAACGTGCATAAAGCTTATCGCTTTGGCCGTGGCATCCAAGCAGGCCGTGTATGGACCAACTGCTACCACCTATATCCGTCACACGCAGCCTTCGGTGGCTACAAGCAGTCAGGTATTGGTCGTGAAAACCATCTAATGATGCTAGATCATTATCAACAAACCAAAAATATGCTGGTCTCTTATAGCACCAAGGCGATGGGCTTCTTTTAAAACCTAAATTCAACTCTGTATCAACTTACCAAAGCAATCTATCGTCAGGTGGATTGCTTTTTTTAATTTTAAGGTGCTCATTACCAAACCATAATGACAAGGCCGAATATTTTAGGAGTACAAATTATGAAAGTTGATGCCACGCCAGCCTGCATTGAGCTCATTGAGTTATTAAAATCTAAGCATGGCGAGCTGATGTTCCACCAATCTGGCGGCTGCTGTGATGGCAGCTCACCTATGTGTTATCCGCTTGGCGAGTTTAAGACAGGAGGGCAGGATGTGCTGGTAGGCGAGATTGGCGGCTGTCCTTTTTATATGGGCAAGGCTCAGTTTGAACTATGGCAGCATACTGACTTAACGATAGATGTTGTGGCCGGACGCGGTGCTAGCTTCTCGCTTGAGATACCTGAGGGCAAGCGCTTTATTGTGCGCTCTGAGATTTGTCAGATTCAAAGTTAAGCCCGCTCTAAGTACTAAAAAAAGTTAATTTATTTGCAGTAAATCATCTAAAAAACCGAGTCTAAACCGCTCGGTTTTTTCCATTTATATGGTCCTATGCTCTGCATTGACTCCAGCCGACACATAGACTGAGCAATTACAACTTATAACGCTTAAGATACTAACTATCAATATAAGACAGCTATCATAGTCATATATTTGTAATGAAATATTTCAAGCCCTGATTTAGCTAAAGAGTACTGGGTAAATTGATTTTATAAGGATAAATCCGCATGATAAAACTTAAAACATTGGCCACAGGATTTACTGCTATATTTTTGAGTGTAGCTGTTGTGGGCTGTGCATCGACACCTCTGGATACTCGAGGGATGCACTATCCTAATGGTACCTATGATAAAAAAGGGCATAATACCCATAAGCAGAACAAAAAGCATCAAAACAAAAAATATAACAAGAGCGAGTACAACCAAGGTAATGCCGAACGACTGGCCACACGTAAGCTAAATGCAATGGGTTACCAAGTACAAAAAGTCGACTATAAACAAAAGCAAGGCATTGTCAAAACCACCGCTTATCGAGGTGGCAAAAAATACAAGATTGACTTAGCTTATCCCAGCATGAATGTGGTAAAAATGAAAAAAGACTAGTAGCGAAAGACTAGTAGAGCAGGCCACTTGGTATTAACGGCTGCGCAGACTATCAATATAGTCAGCCCAGTGCTGCATCATTTGAGTACGTGTGCTTATTTCATCCAATCGGTTGTACGCTCCGCCATGGGTATCCTTGATCCTGTGGCCGAGCTGTAGCTCAGTGACAATGTCTGAATAGCGAAGCTCGGGCTGCTCCATAAGCAGTGTCTTGGCGGCGGCTCGAAATCCATGCGTACAATGTTTTCCCTTGTAACCCAGCCGGTGAAATGCCTGAACCAAAGTGGCCTTACTCATATAAGCATTGCTTGAGCTGCGTATCGAGGCGAACACATAAGGCTTGTCACCGGTTATTTTTTGGATGTCACGCAGGCGAGTAATCACCTGATCTGCTAAAGGCACCACCAAACTTGAGACCATATCTTCACGCCCTTCGCCTTTGGTTGGTGAAAAAACCCAGAGCTTATGCGCCCAATCAATCTCATCCCAGCGCATAGAGCGTAAATCAATACTGCGCACAAAGACATAAGGCAATAAGTTCATTGCCATTAACGTCAGCTCACTTGCTGCAGTAAACGTCGCCATGTCCTTCAATAAAGCGGCAAACTCATCGGGTTTGGTCAGTGCTGGCAAGTGTTTTCCTGAGCCCGCTGGTGCCAGCTCTCCACGGGTATAAATGGCGACATTGGTGTCACATAACCCACGAGCCACGGCGAATGAAAACACCTTTTCGGTATATAAACGGGTACTGGCACCCACAAAGGCAGCTTCATTATCGTTATTTTGAATAGACTCACAAACATTCAAGATGGTTTCACTGGTGATGTCATACATCCTCAAGTTACCAATCTCGGCGCACATATAACCCAAGCACAAATCCCAAAACTTTAGGGTAGACTCACTAAAGGCACGCTTACCAGATTTGCGTTGACGGCGGCTATTGATTTTATTATCACGCCAAGCTGCAGCAATCTCAGCAAACGTGGCGTTTTTTAGATGCGCATATTTATTCACCTGCTTTTGCTGACGTATGGCTTTAGGGTCGGTGCCATTTCGCACCATATCCAATATAGACTCAGCTTTGGTTCTTGCCTCATGCAGGCTGATATCTTCCACAGAACCCAACGTCATACGCGGACGTTTATTGGGCTGATGTGGATGGGTGTAACGCAGATAAAATTCTTTTTTGCCATTGGGATAGATACGTACACTAAGTTCGGGTACGCCAGCGACTGCGACCAAATAATCTTTGTCACGGCACTCAAGTCTATTAATATCCCGTCTATTATGAATAACCATACTTCTCACTTTGTTGTTTTGTCATATAAATAGGAGCACACATTTTTGTACAATCTTCGCTTTTATTGTGCTAAAGTATTGTTAGTAATCTTCATCACGCCTAACGCCTAGCATTAAAGGCATACAGTTTAATAATCACCGTCTTTTATCTGTAGTCTTGCCTCTAAAATCCAGTACTAAATATCCTATTATTTGGACACCAAACTGGACACCAAAATCATCTTTATAAAAATAAAAACCTTATATATAAAAGCTTTTATGAATAATCATCCCCAAGTGTACCTTGGGGATGATTTAATTTATTGTAGAGCAAATTAACTACAAATACTGGCAATAGGTGATACATTTAATAAAAGAAGTAATTTTTAATAAAAATTAGAGGCGCCTGTATTTGCACAGAATTATAAAAGTAGGGGTGTATTACTGTTCTGTGCAAATACAGGCGCTTGTCTTTTTTGATGATGATAAGCGTCAAAATAGCACAGTCATATCATAACTATTGCGGTTTAGAGATGGCACGCCACAAAATATTGAACAAATCATCAAAACTGTCCGTAAGCGGCGTATTGGCTTTGCGAACCACTTGCATCATACCAATACGCATCACAAACCCCATAAACACATCGAATAACACATATAAAGGCACGCTGTCATTTAACACACCACGTTTTTGTCCATCTAGCAAGACACTGGTAAATGCCTTAATCAGCTCTTCATTTTCATAGATAGATATTTTACGAATGTCCGTGGCAGATATCGAAGTAAGTACCATGACGGCATCAGGGTGGGTATCCACAAAGTCAAAAACCACCCAAAGTGTTTTTCTAATTCTATCCTCCACACTATCAATACCTTGCAAATGATCCATCATGCGTATAGCGAGCCGGCCGAGTACTCTATCCATAATAGTATGGAACACGGTCTGCTTATCCCCAAAGTACTTATATAAAGTTTGCAATGAGACGTTGGCCGCCTTGGCAATTTGGATCATGGTGACCTCTTGCGCATTATCACCGGCAAACAACTGATGTACTGCTTTTTCAATGTTATCCAATGTGGCAGGGCGTATCTTGGATAAAGGGGCAAGTGCTTTGTCATTGAGCCTCTCATTTTTTTGGCTTGCCTTTCCTAAACTCTGGTTCACGTCACATCCCAATAAAATAGTAATAATAATTACTATTTTAGTATAAGTCGTTGCTTAAATAAATATACTTTTGTAGTATGAAAGCTCAAAGTATAGACATATAAGCCTAAAATGTTTTTTATACGGGATAATATATGGTAATTTAAATTACCATAAAAACCCTAAACCTCGTTAAGGAATGACGGTATGAGTATTGATGCTTTTAAAAGTAATTGGATGACTGAAGAACATGAAATGGTATATGAAAGCGCCTTAAAGTTGTTCAAAAGCTGGGAAGATAAAGATGAGCAGTGGCGCGAGAACGGTAAAATTGATCGTGATGCATGGCTTGAGGCCGGTGAAATGGGCTTTTTATGTGCCTCAATGCCTGAAGAGTACGGCGGCGGCGGCGGTGATTTTGGCCATGAAGCCGCTATTTTGCTAGCTCAGGCTCAAGCCAATCAATCTGGATTTGGAGGGATGGTTCACTCAGGTATCGTTGCCCCTTATATCCTCAAACATGGCACTCAAGAGCAAAAAAAGGCTTGGATTCCAAAATTGGCAACTGGCGAATATGTGGGCGCCATTGCGATGACCGAGCCGACAACAGGCTCAGACTTACAAGCAATTAAAACTTATGCCGTAAAAGAGGGCGATGACTATATTATTAATGGCTCAAAAACCTTTATCACTAACGGTCAACATGCCAACCTGATTGTATTGGCGTGTAAGACAGACCGTGAGAAGGGCGCACAAGGTGTCTCATTAATCGTTGTTGAAACCGATGGTTTAGAAGGCTTTGAGCGTGGCCGTAATCTTAAAAAAACCGGTTTGTCCGCTCAAGACACCTCAGAGCTGTTCTTTAGCAATGTCCGCGTGCCACAAAAGAACTTATTAGGTAGCATCGAAGGCCTTGGCTTTATCCAAATGATGCAAGAGCTGCCACAAGAGCGCCTTATTATAGCCTTAAGCGGTTGCGGTGCTATCAAACTGGCGTTAGAGCTCACCCTTGACTATGTCAAACAGCGTGAAGCATTCGGTCGTCCCATTTGGAAATTCCAAAACACTCGCTTTAAACTAGCCGAAGTACAAGCTGACTATTTAGCCGTACGTGCTCTGTGCGACTCTGCTGTGGAGGCCATGATAGAGGGCAAGCTTACGGCACCACAAGCGTCATTAATCAAATACTGGGTCACTGAAAAACAGTGTAAAGTAATCGATGAATGCTTACAGTTATTCGGTGGTTATGGTTATATGAGCGAGTACCCCATTGCCCGTATGTATGCTGATGCGCGCGTACAAAAAATCTACGGCGGTACTAACGAAATCATGAAAGAGCTTGCCTCACGCTTCATGTAACGCACCAGTTTGACTTATGTTTGGTGACTTAAAAACAATATCAAGTCACCAAATAGCTTTACTTAAGCTATCTTAGCGTAAACCAACCGTTCGACCATAAATGATATTAAGAATTAAAAAAGGGATTTTTATGACTGAAGTTGCTTATATTTATGACGCCATCCGCACACCTCGTGGCAAGGGTAAGAAAGATGGCTCGTTACATCAAGCCTCTCCAATTTGGCTGGTTCGCACACTATTAAAACAGATGCAGCAGCGCCACAACTTAGATACCAGTTTGGTTGACGATATCGTGTTAGGCTGTGTCACCCCAGTCGGTGAGCAGGGTTCTGACATTGCTCGTATTGCAGCGATTGATGCCGAGTGGCATCAAAGCGTGGCTGGGTTAACTCTGTCACGTTTTTGTGCCTCTGGTCTGGAGTCAATTAATTTAGCCGCCACCAAAGTTATGTCTGGTATGGAAGATTTGGTGGTTGCCGGCGGTGTTGAGTCTATGAGCCGTGTGCCTATGGGCTCAGATGGCGGTGCTTGGTATATGGATCCTCGTGTCAACGTTGCGACTCAGTTCGCGCCACAAGGCGTTGGTGCTGATGCCATTGCAACTTTGCGTGGGTTTAGTCGTGAAGATGTCGATGCCTTTGCCACAGAGTCGCACAGAAGAGCGGCTGCCGCTTGGGAGCAGGGCTACTATGATAAATCCGTGGTGCCGGTAACCGACATTAATGGTCTTTTATTATTAGATAAAGATGAAACCATTCGTCCTAATACTTCTGTAGAAACCTTGGCAAAATTAAATCCCTCATTTGCTATGCCTGGCAAGATGGGCTTTGATAGCGTTATTCTTGATAAATACACCACAATTGAGGATATCAATCACGTTCACCATGCGGGCAACTCATCAGGTATCGTTGATGGGGCTGCCTTGTGTCTAGTCGGTAGTAAAGCGGCTGGCGAGAAAGCCGGTCTGAGGCCACGCGCTAAGATTACTATGGCCTCTGTTATCGGTTCAGAGCCTACCATCATGTTAACCGGCCCAACTCCAGCCTGTCAAAAAGCTTTGGATAAGGCGGGCATGAGTGCTGCTGATATCGACCTTTGGGAAATCAACGAAGCCTTTGCTGCGGTCCCGATGAATACTGCTGCAGACTTTGGTGTTTCGCTAGATAAAGTCAA
Organism: Psychrobacter raelei; assembly: GCF_022631235.3. Lineage (NCBI taxonomy): Bacteria > Pseudomonadati > Pseudomonadota > Gammaproteobacteria > Moraxellales > Moraxellaceae > Psychrobacter > Psychrobacter raelei. The sequence goes on along the minus strand of NZ_CP093310.2, from coordinate 1,488,432 downwards.
CGTTAATGGCGGCGCTATCGCCATGGGTCATCCATTAGGGGCAACAGGCGCCATGCTTTTGACTACTGTCTTGGACGAGCTAGAGCGCCGTGACCTAAAGACGGCTATGATCACGCTCTGTGTGGGTGGTGGCATGGGTATTGCGACTATTATTGAGCGTGTTTAACCCGCAATTTATCAATGATAAGGGCACACTCTTCTAGGGTCTAAATACGGACAGAATACACGCCCTACATTACGTGTAGAAATAATAAGGACATAACATGAGCACAAACAGCGTAAACATCATTAATGCATTAAATAACTTCTCTGCAGAAGCAGACAACGGCATCATCACAGTTACCATCGATCAAAGCGATCGTAAAATGAACGTGATTGGCGATGGCTTTAACGAGGCATTTGCCACTTTGACCGATGCATTTATCAACGATACAGAGGCAAAAGGCCTCATCTTAACCTCAGGCAAATCAACTTTTGTGGTGGGTGCTGATATTGATCAGTTGGCCAAGATTGAAAACGCAGAACAAGCGTTTGAGTTGGTAGAAGATCTAAAAACCAGCCTGCGTAAGCTTGAAACTGCCGGAAAACCAGTAGTGGCCGCTATGACCGGTACGGCTTTGGGTGGCGGTTTAGAATTAGCCTTGGCTTGTCATTATCGTATTGCTATTGATTCACCAAAGACCAAGCTGGGTCTACCTGAAGTGAAGCTGGGTCTATTGCCAGGCGGTGGCGGTACTCAGCGCCTGCCTCGTCTTATTGGCATCCAAAAAGCACTTGAGCTAATGACTCAAGGCAAAGAGCTTCGCCCTCAACAAGCGGTAGAGCTCGGTGTTATCCATGATACGGCCAAAGACAACGAGGCGCTTATCAGCAAAGCCAAAGCCTGGATCAATAGCAACCCTAAAGCCTGCCAGCCTTGGGATGAAAGAGGTTTTAAAATCCCAGGAGGAGACAGCAAGCATCCTAAAGTGGTTCAGGTCTTCTCAATTGCCCCAGCCATGGCCAATCAAAAATCACATGGCAATTATCCTGCCATTACGCACATTTTATCTAGTGTGTTCGAGGGCTGTTTAACCGACATCGATAATGGTCTTAAAATTGAGTCGCGTTATTTTGTGGCTTGTGCTTTATCTGATGTGTCTAAAAACATGATCAACACCCTTTGGACACAGCTAAACAGCATCAAAAAAGGTCAGTCACGCCCTGCAGGGTTTGAGCGCTCTAAAGTGAGCAAAGTAGGTATCCTTGGTGCAGGTATGATGGGCGCAGGTATTGCTTATGTTTCTGCCAAAGCAGGCATAGATGTTGTGCTGTTAGATACCTCTATTGAAGCCGCTGAAAAAGGCAAAGACTACTCTAGCAAGCTGTTAGACAAGGCGATTAGCCGTGGTCGTTCCACGGAGCAGAAGAAACAGGCTTTATTAGATAAAATTAACACCACTACCGCTTATGATGACTTAGAAGACTGTGACTTGATTATTGAAGCGGTGTTTGAGGACATCGATATTAAAGCGGCGTGTACTCGCAATACTGAAGCGGTTATTGCAGAAACTGCCATTTATGCCTCTAACACATCGACATTACCCATCACCGAACTGGCTAAGGCCAGCAAACGTCCCAACCAATTTATCGGATTACATTTCTTCTCTCCGGTAGATAAGATGCCTTTGGTTGAAATTATTGTGGGTGAAGAAACAGATGATGCCACTTTAGCCAAAGGCTTTGATTATGTGGGTCAAATTGCGAAGACACCGATCGTGGTTAATGACAGTCGCGGCTTTTACACCTCCCGCGTATTTGGCACTTATGTCTCAGAAGGTATTGCGATGCTCAGTGAAGGCATCCATCCCCGTAGTATCGAAGTGGCTGGCATGAAGTCTGGTATGCCAATGCCGCCATTAGCCCTACAAGATGAGGTATCGTTAAGCTTATCTCTTCACGTGATGCAGCAGACCAAGCGTGCTTTACAAGCCGAAGGTAAACCCTTTAATGCGCATCCGGCCATGCCAGTTGTTGAGAAGATGGTAAAAGAGCTGGGCCGTGAAGGCAAGAAGGTAGGCAAAGGCTTTTATGACTATCCTAAAGACAGTGAAAAACGTTTATGGCCTGAGCTAACCAAGCTTTATCCCACCCAAGATAAGCAGCCCTCACAGCAAGACTTGGTGGACCGCCTACTTTATATCCAAGCCAATGAAAGCGCCAAATGCTTTGAGGAGAATGTGGTACGGACGGTTGCAGATGCGAATGTCGGATCAATCTTCGGTTGGGGTTTTGCGCCAAATCAAGGTGGCACCTTACAATTTATCAACTCTGTAGGTGTCAAAAACTTCGTTGAGCGTAGTCGCACGCTTGCTGCCGCCTACGGTGAACGCTTTGAACCTGCTAACATTTTAGTACAAATGGCTGAAAAGGGGCAGGAGTTTAGTGATGAGTAGCCGACGTTTAGATCAAATGGCGGATTGCCTTCAAGGCGTCAAGGTAGTGGACTTAACCCGTAATTTGCCTGGTCCATTTGCAACCAGATTACTTGCAGATTTGGGTGCCCAGATTGTCAAGATTGAGCCGCTAAATGGGGACCCAGCCCGTGCGTTTGGTGAGCTATTTACCGCCCTAAACCACGGCAAAGACACTCAAAAAGTGGACTTTCGTGATGCAGCAGGTATTGAGGCCATCAAAGCGCACATAAAAGATGCGGATGTCATGCTAGATAGCTTCCGTCCTGGGGTATTAGAAGCCATCGGGTTAAGTGCAGAGACTTTACAAGCGCTTAATCCAAAACTTGTCATGGTATCTATTACTGGCTATGGCTATGGCTATGGCTATGCCGATGCTGACGCGGTGACTCATGGTTGGCGCCACAAAGCGGGTCATGACATCAACTTTATGGCGATGAGTGGCGTGCTCGATCAATTAAAGACAGCCGATGGCGGGCAGGCGATGCCCAATGTCCAGTTTGCAGATTTGGCAGGCGGCAGTGATACCGCCGTCATTGCTTTATTAGCGGCGCTGATTGCTGCTAAGGCCACGGGCAAGGGTCGACATATTAACATCAGTATGACTCACAGCTTATACCAGCATATGGTCATGCCAAAGGCGACGGGTAAGCTTATCGAGCAGATGACCGGCAAAAAACCTGCCCCCCAGTATGATTTTTTGGGAGGTCTATTGCCTTGCTACCGCCTGTACAAGACATCAGATGAGCGCTATATGGCTGTAGGCTCGCTTGAATTAAAGTTCTGGCAGGGGCTTTGTGACGTACTGGGATTGGCCGATTTAAAAAATACGCATTGGCAACGTGGGGTGTTACCAAACATGCCAGATAGTCGTGCTGCGATGAAGACAGTGGCCGACAAATTTGCCAGCCAGCCACTATCGCATTGGCAACAAGTCTTTGCTGACACTGATGTCTGTGTGAGCCCTGTGCTGACGCTTGCAGAAGCACAACAGCATCCGTTATTTGCTCATCAAGATCAGTATGGGGCGACGGCGGGCTGGCAGGTGGTGCGTTAAATGTCTTCATATTTACAAGCCATACATGAAGCGTATTTGACATTAATATATTTAGTAAAAATAGCTCGCTGGCCCCTCTAAAGTGGTTTGGATAAGTGGCTGGGATAAGTGGCTATAGCGGGCTGTTTTTATCTATGTTGTACGCACTTCAAGGCTGAAGTGTATTACTTAACCAGGGAAGGTATGTTATGAATAAGTTTTGGACTGAGTTTTATCCAGAAGGTGTCGCCAAGGAGCTGCCCCCTCTCAACCAATCATTGAATGACTTCTTCGATGACACCTTAACAAAATTTGCCAAAAATAAGTTTATGACCAATATGAGCGTGTCATATACCTATGCCGAAGTCGATCAGATGTCTAAAAACATCGCTGCATGGATTCAGACTCTAGGATTGGCACAAGGCTCAACGGTTGGGATTATGATGCCTAACGTTAATCAGTACTTGCCTATAGTTATTGGCGCTTTACGCGCAGGTATGGTTCTAACTTTAATCAACCCTCTGTACACCTCACGAGAGCTAAAACATCAATTGATTGATGCCGATGCCAAAATTATTTTTATTCTAGAGCCGTTCGCCCATGGCCTAGACTCTATTATTGATAAGACCCCTGTTGAAACTGTCGTTGTCAGCGCCATTGGTGACATGTTAGGCACAGCAAAAGGCGCTTTGATTAACCTAGCCGCCAAACACCTCAAAAAAGCAGTGCCTAACTATGATCTATCAAGCTGCTCAAAGTGCCAAGAAGTTAGCTTTAAAGCGGTGTTAAAACAAGGCAAAAAGCTCAAATACACCCGTTGTGATAGCAAGCCTGATGACTTAGCTTTAATTCAATATACCGGCGGCACCACAGGCACGGCCAAAGGAATATTGATCACTCATCATAATGTGGTCTATGGCACCAAGCAGTATGATGAATGGTTTAAGCCGTTAAATTATGACGCCAATAAAGACGGTCAGTTAACCTCAGTTATTGCCCTTCCGCTGTATCATATCTTTGCTTTTATTATCTCTTTACTCGGGTTTCGTACCGGACAACACTTCTTACTTGTCACCAATCCGCGTGACATTGACGCCTTTGTCAAATTGCTAAAAAAAGAACCATTTCATCTACTGCCAGCAGTGAACACCTTATTCCAAGCACTGTTAAATCATCCTGAATTTAAATCCGTTGATTTTTCAAACTTAAAACTGTCTTTGGCAGGTGGTATGGCGGCGACACCTGAAATGGCACGCAAATGGCTAGATACTACTGGCGTCCCCATTCATGAAGGATGGGGGATGTCAGAGACCCTCGGCGTGGGTACTGCCAATCCTTTAACCAATAAAGAATTTACCGGTACGATTGGTATGCCTGTCCCAGGCGTTGATATTAAGATATTTGATGATGAAGAAAATGTACTGGGTGTGGGCGAAGAAGGGGAGATTGGCATTAAAGGCATGAATGTCATTAAAGGCTATCACAACCTAGATAACAGTAAGTTTTTTACCAAAGATGGCTATCTGAAAACAGGCGATGTGGGCGCTATCGATGACAAAGGCTACGTTAAGCTCTTTGATAGAAAAAAAGACATGCTCATTGTCAGCGGCTTTAATGTCTATCCTAATGAAATTGAAGGTGTTGTGGAGATGCATCCTAAAGTTAGAGAATGCTCAGTGGTGGGTGTGGAGGATGAACTACAAGGCCAATCTGTAAAATTATTTGTGGTATCTGACCACTCAAGCTTAACCAAAAAAGAGCTCTTTGAATTTTGTAAAAAGAACCTAGCCGCTTATAAGTGTCCTCGTCATATTGAGTTTATCGATGAGCTGCCTAAGTCTACAGTAGGTAAAATCTTAAGGCATAAGCTTCGTGCGAAGAGTAATCGTTAGCCGTTTTACATCGATTTTATGCCGTGGCGAGTACAAAAGGTGGCTCACGGCTTAAAAGCTGCAAATACAGCAAGATAATTTTTTTAGAATGCTATAAACTGCCTCGCTAACACTGAACATGCTCATTGAAATAAAAGGCACCTTGCTATGGAACACGCACAAACCGCTACAGAACAAAAACCCGTATTCATGCCACGCGTTGGTAGTGACAATTTAGTAAAAACGGACATGGTTCGAATTGAGCGGCATGTGGGATTTGCAACCAGACAAAAGAAAAAAACCCTTAACGACTTGCACCGAGTCATCAAAAAGAAATACGGCTTTAAAAATGTGCTGGAGCTGTCTAGCAAATCCGGCAATAAGTTAAGCTTTCCTTTAAGCCCGGTGAGCCTTAAGATCACCAATGAAGAAGATGGTCAACAATACAGTGTAGAGAATGCGTATCAAGCCAGCAAAGTATTTAAAGGCGGTGGCCCCTTTGTAGATTTGTTAGATGCCGCACCCAGACAGGCCAAAAAAGATGAGCGCCTTATAAGCTCAGGAGAAATCACTGGCTATGATTACTTTGGTATGGTCTGGGGGCTTGAGCCTTTAACGGTGTTTTATGACTGGCTGTATGTGAATGCCTTAAAACAAAATCCGCACTTGCATCAAGAAGTACTACAGTATCAAGCCTTTACTGACATCTCATTTAACCCAAAAAAGAATGTGCATTGTCCGGCCTATTCGCTGGCGATGTTTGTGGCCTTGCATAAGCGCGAGCTGTTAGAGGGCATCGAGGACCCAGGCACCTTCTATGATTTGGTCACTGGGTTTGAGCTGAGTAATACTGAGCATCTTTTGCAAGAAGGCTGGTTTTAGAGCGCATACCGCCATATAAAGATACAGATTAAAATGGCTTAGAGGTACCAAACTCTTTTTTCATAAAATCAATAAATGAGCTGACCCGCTGTGACAGTTTTCTATTTTTATAGTAGACCAGATTAATGGGCTGCTGCATTTTTATGGTGCTTGACGCAAACAGCTCAATCAAGCGTCCTTCTTTAATATCTTGCTGGGTCATAAAGTCAGATAAGCAGACAATGCCAGTACCGCATAAGGCCAGTTGTCTTAAGGTCTCACCACTATCGGCCTTGATATTGGTCTGAGCGTGAAATAGGTTATTAAAGGCATCATATATTGGCCAATCATTAAGCTTAGGTAGAGCATTAAATACCAGTAGCTGATGGTGAGCTAAGTCTTCTACGCCTTGCGGTGTGCCCTGTGGCTGTAAATAGGCTGGGCTGGCTAGAATTCGAATCTGACTTAAGCCAGCAGCGTGGCATATAAGGTGGAGTCTTTTAGCGTGGGCATTGGCCAAAGGGTACGCGGTTATTCCTTCATCCACAAAGCGTGAAAATCTCGCCAGCAACTTACAAGCCCAACATATCACGTTAAGTGATGAGCAGATGGCACAAATTGATCAGTTAGAGGCCAACAGCCGTGAAGTCGATCCTGAGGGTCTGGCACCCATTTGGGATTAATGTTTTGACATTCAAATAGAGGCCAAGACCTCTGGCTTTTGGCTTTAAAATGATTAAATAGATACAGAGTAATTAACATGACAAACATATTAATCTTAAATGGCGGCAAAAACTTTGCCCATTCACATGGCAAGCTTAATGACACCATGACGTAGGCGGCAAAAGCGCATCTGCTAGATTTGGGGCATCAGGTACAAGTCACCCACATTGATGCCGGCTATGAGGTAGAAGAAGAGATACAAAAGTGGCTGTGGGCAGATGTGGTCATTCAGCAGACGCCGGCTTGGTGGATGGGTGTGCCTTGGATAGTCAAGAAGTATATCGACGAGGTGTTCACTCTAGGTCACGGCCGCTTATATCAAAGCGATGGGCGTACGCGCCAAGACCCTGAGAAGAACTACGGCTCTGGTGGATTATTACAAGGCAAGCAGTATATGCTTTCGGTGACTTGGAATGCCCCTGCCATTGCCTTTACCGACCCTAAGCAGTTCTTTGCAGCCATAGTGCGTCGCGGCATAAATGGCAAATCCGCCCCAGCCTGTACCGATTTCAATCACATGATCCTCAGGCGTTAGCTCTAACAATGTGCAGAGTGTTTTTAATTTATGTTGCTGAGCCTCATAAAGCGTTGCCCCCAGTGCTGGATAAATGGCGGAGGAATACATCATGCTATCGTCCAAGAACGACTGATACATGTCATTACCAAGGTCATAATGCGCTAGGATATTCGATTTTGAATTGCTGACTGTGTTTGAACGAGATTTATGTTTTTTAAACTCAAAGGTTTTTGTCAGCTTGCTAAGCTTACCGTCAAGTTTATGGCTTATATTTTTATTGCGGGCACCAAGTCGAATCAAAGCGGTGAGGTCATCCACCTCCCATTCACCGTTAATATAGCTGTCTGCAAGGGCAATATCGCCACCTGTGATCAGCTTGCGATAGAAGTCTTTATTATGCACCTCTAGCACGGCATGAAGCGCATGATTGCCTGCCACCTCACCACTAAATTTAGGGTTTAATTTTTGAGGTTTGTTGCCAAAGGTAAAGGTGTTGTGCGTTTTACGGCGTTTTCTGGTTTTATTGGAGCCTTGGCCTTCAATAACCGTGATGCTGCCAAATTGTAAGTAAGATAAGGCTTTAAATAAGACACGGCGAGACACCACATCAATACCAAGCTTAACAGGGGTTAGCGCAGGGCTATTTGTCACACGCTTGACCAATGAGTGCGTTTTTCTGTCTGTAGGGTGGTGTGGCTGTATTAACATTTTAGGCTCTCTAATTTGATCATTGTGTTGCCGGCTAGCAACATGAGCGGCTTGTTTACTGCCCTGTAATCGTTGGTTGTAACCCATGTAAGGTACTTTTTTTAAGGCGTATATTAACAATGCATGCCAGTAAATACGGCGCATCGAGCTGTAATTCATAACAGGATTGTTGGTGAGGGTTTTAGTAATATTTGAAACGGTCATAGCTTGAGGCGTCATGTTGATACCGGCCTCAAACACCTTGCCTCTGCTGTCTGATACTTGAATGCTTAATATGAGCTGCTTTAATCCAAGCGGATTATCTACGAGCTTAACCTTCCAAGTGTATGTTTGGTCAAGAGGGTTAAAGGGTGAGACATGAAAGCCTTTATTGTGGCTAAATTCGCTGATATTGCCGTCTAGTTTGAACCCATAAAAATGACGTTTGTCCCATGGCGTATTGCTAATCTCTGCCAACAGATGACTGACATCGCCCTTAGCATTAAAGCCAATATAGAAGTTAACAGGACTAAAATAAAACCCCAAATTTCGGCTCACTACCAGTGCTAAGATGTCGCCGCTAGGCGCGCTATCGGTCAATCGCTGAAACTGTTGTAAGACTTTATGTTGCCACTGCTGTGCTTGTCGCTGTTTATCCGTAAGATCATCTGTTACATATTGTGCATTCTTATAATGAGCATGCTCCACCTTTTCTAGCTCAACATAGTCAGAAAAATCAAAATGATGCAAATTATTCCAAGCCTTACCAAGCTTATCTGGGAAATCGCCTGCCACCAGTCTATTTAGACTCAGCCCCCAATAGCGGTAGGGATAGCTAAATTCATGTTTTGAGGGTAGGTGACGCACATGCCATGTTGTGCCAGTTAAGATTTGATGGGGCAGGGCTTGATGCCGTAAGTTGTGATGACTGTCTTTATCTGCGCTTAGAGGATAAAGACATCGTCACGTTTAAGCGTACGGGCGCCACGGGGCAGTTGCTCAGTGCGCCTGATAAGTTTGAGTTAGATGCCAAGCTTGGGTTTTTGTTCAAAAGCTTTTTGCCCAAGATAAAACAGCAAATTGAGCAAAACCTAGATAAGGCGATAGCAGAAAAGTCTTAACTTAGTGCTTAGATTACCAAGGTTGCGCTATAATGACACTCATAAAATCATAAAAAAATAAGGTTCATTATGGCTAAATTACCTTTAGATAAACCCAGCCTTGCTACTTGTCCGATTGCCCATAGTCTGTCGGTATTCGGTGATTCTTGGTGCCTGCTTATCTTACGCGATGCCCATAGTGGACTGACTCGATTTGATGATTTTCGTACCAGTTTGGGTATCGCGCCCTCAATGCTGACCAAGCGTTTAGCAACTTTGGTGCAAGAGGGGCTGCTTGAAAAAAGAAGCTACTCAGAGCATCCACCGCGTGAGGAGTATCTGCTAACAGCGGCGGGGCAGGATGTATTGCCAGTATTGTTCTCAATAGGCGCTTGGGGCCGCACCCATAAATTGTGCGACACACCCGCTCAGATGCCGATTTTTACAGATTCAGAAACAGGCCTTGAAATAAAGCCTGTGGTCATTGATAAAAATACAGGGATAGAGATTGGTAAACGCGCCATTAGCCGGCAGCGTTGATGGCCAATCTTGTGAATGTGAGCGCTTAGGACTTTGCTCGTAAACGCCGCGTGCTAAAAGTACCCCATCCACTTTTGAATATCATTCGGATAAAGGCGCATAAGGCGGTTTCTGATGGTTTAATCACAATATCTGACCAGTTTTCTGAATGGGGAGGTGGTGTAGATAATATTTATTTCGATAATGGCGATTTTTGGAATCGGATAGAACTTGAATCAATGGCCGGTAGTACGATTATCTAATCTGGCTTTTTCTATGCAGAACATTCGTAACTTTGATGGATCTCGAAAGGCGTACTCATAGCTAATATTTTGTAGATTACAAGTCCTTATAGGCAACAGCTTTAATAGATTTTATTTAACATAATATACATTATGCGAAAACAAACCAACCGCTTTTATAAGATTCAAGATGGCTGTCATGACTCACTTTTGGAACAATTATTGTTATGCAGAAATTGTTATGCAGAATCTATCTCTTAATATGATTCTAAATAATGCTAACATGTTGCGGCTATTTTTTATTTCGCTTTGAGATTTTTAATCATAAGTTTGCCAACGTTATGCACAATAATAATTTTAATCTATTTAATCAGCACTTCGATGACTTTGACCAGCGCCATCTGTGGCATCCATACGCAAGTCTGCCGCCATCATATCCTAATGTGGTCATAGATAAAGCTGACGGCGTTTATCTGTATACCAAGTCTGGTGAGCAGCTTATCGATGGAATGTCATCTTGGTGGGCAGCCACGCACGGATACAATCATCCGAAATTAAACGCAGCGCTTACAGCTCAGTTGTCTAATATGGCCCACATCATGTTTGGCGGCTTAACCCATCAACCGGCCATAGATTTGGGTAAAAAATTACTATCAATCGTTCCTAATGGCTTAGATGCCATATTTTATGCCGACAGCGGCAGCATTGCTGTCGAAGTTGCCTTAAAGATGGCGCTACAATATCAATTGTCTCAGAATAAGCCTGAGCGCAATCAGATAGCAACCACTCGATCCGGCTATTATGGTGATACCTGGCATGCCATGAGCATCTGTGACCCTATAAATGGGATGCACAGTATCTATGGGAAACAGCTGCCGATACAGCTGTTCACGGACACGCCAGAAGCCGGTTACGACACTGCCTTAACACCCTGTATAAAAGAAAGCTTGTGTACATTTTTTGAACAAAATCAGCATAAAATGGCCGCTTTTATCATTGAGCCTGTGGTACAAGGCGCCGGTGGTATGCGGGTTTATAGCCCTGAATATCTCCAAATTTTGCGTAAACTGTGTGATGAGTATCAGGTGTTATTAATTGCCGATGAGATAGCAACAGGCTTTGGCCGTACTGGCAAGATGTTCGCCTGCCAGCATGCCAATATATCACCTGATATTATGACTGTGGGCAAAGCATTAACTGGCGGTTATATGACCTTTGCGGCGACCTTATGCCAACGTTTTGTAGCAGACAGTATTGCCAATAGTGAGTATTCGGCGTTAATGCACGGGCCGACTTTCATGGGTAATCCCCTCGCCTGCTCTGTATCATTGGCTTCTTTAGAGCTGATTATTGAAGGTGATTATGCCAAACGTGCCCGCCATATTGAGCAGCTGTTACGGCAATATCTAAAACCGTTGGCCACCAATCATAAGGTCGCTGATGTACGCATATTAGGTGCGATTGGCGTTATAGAGCTGTATGACACCGTTGATATGCCGCGGTTTCAAGCACTGCTTATCAAGCACAAAGTCTGGATTAGACCCTTTGGTAAGCTTGTGTATATTATGCCGCCGATAATTATGACCGATGAAGAATTGGCTCTATTATGTGAGCGGCTAACCCAAGTCTTGGCGGAGTATTGGTCATGAGTGTATTTTTTATCAGCGGAATCGATACCGATATTGGTAAGACCTATGCGACAGGCGCTTTAGCGCAAGCACTATTGCAGCAAATGACGTCTAATCAACGCCTAAAGTCGGTTATCACCCAAAAGCTGGTACAAACTGGCTGCCTAGGCATTAGCGAGGATATTATTAGCCATCGAAAAATGATGGACATACCGCTACAACCGGCAGATCATGACGGCTTAACTTGCCCTTATGTATTTACAAAACCTGCCTCACCGCATCTAGCGGCCTACCTAGAAGATACTTTTATTGACCCCGCTGTGATTACCAAAGCCACTCAAGCGTTAGCGACAAGCTATGATATCGTATTACTTGAAGGTGCTGGCGGACTGATGGTGCCGCTGAGTCAGTCCTTGCTTACCCTAGATTATGTGGCAGCTATGGGCTATCCCGTTATTTTAGTGACCTCAGGACGTCTTGGCAGCATCAGCCATACGTTATTAAGTATTGAAGCATTGTCTCAGCGCCAGATACCGCTACATGCAGTGATCTATAATCAGTGGCAGCCTAATACGTATCTTGCGTCAGCGTATACGCCTGACAATGCTATTAAACAAAATACCCAGACTTATTTACAGCGCTATTTAGAACGCCACCATCCACAGACTTATTGGGTAAATCTACCCCACATAACAGACACAGATTCGGTAGATACTTCCCAAAACACATCGCAGTCGATGGCTAAGTATGCTAGCGAATTACTCGATGCACTACCGACTGTTTGATAATGATCATAAAAATTAGATAACACATTTAAAATATGGTTAACCCAGACATCAAGGATAAAACGCTATGACTCAGCTGCTAAACCCCAATAGACGTGCTAAGCGTGTCAAGATTAGCGCTAAGCTAGGGATGATATTGACCAGCTGCTTACTTGCCAGCGCCTGTACAGCAGCCTCTGTCCCTGCCGGTAGCCCGGAGCATGAGGCAAATCACTCTGATGTTGGCAATAACGATGTAGTCGCACAAAACAAAGAGACACAGGTCTTGCAGCAGGCCAAGCAGATTAAAGATGACTTAGCTGCGGGTAACTATGAGGCGCTAACCCCTTATATCCATCCTGTTAAAGGTGTGCGCTTTAGTATGTATGCTTATATACATAAAGATGCTGACAAGGTGTTTCGCCGTGAGCAATTCACCACTTACTTACAGCAATCTCGGGTGAAATTTACTTGGGGCGCCAAAGACGGTACAGGCGACTTATACATCACCACCCTACCTAACTTTTTAGATCACTGGGTGGCCGCACAACAATATGACTTTAAAGACGCCACATTTAATCAGTTTCAAGGCTCAGGCAATAGCTTGAATAACCTTAAAGAGGTGTATCCCAATGCCGACTTTGTTGAATTTTATCACTCCGGAAAAAACCCTGAGTATCAAGGGATGGACTGGCGTGCTATGCGCCTAGTGTTTGAAGAGTACCAAGGTAAATCCTATCTGGTCGCCATCGTTAACGATCAGTGGACGGTCTAACAAGTATTAAACGGTCTAATAAGTATTAAGAAGTATCATGACCTTGAACTGTGATACCGCACCAAAAAAAGAGAACCCTATGCCATTAGATATACACATAATAGATGCTTTTACAGACACGGTTTTTAAAGGCAGTTCAGCAGCAGTTATAATCCTCAACCAGTGGTTAGAAGACTCGGTCATGCAGTCTATAGCCAGTCAGAACAACCTATCAGAAACGGCTTTTTTGGTAAAAAATGAGACCGATTTAGAAGATAAGGCGACGCTTGATTACCATATTCGCTGGTTCTCGCCGCTTAAAGAGATGGACTTTTGTGGTCATGCGACCTTAGCGTCTGCATTTTTATTGTTTGAACAGCATAGTACCGCCACAAGCATTCATTTTTATGCCAAAGCCGTGGGAAGCTTAATCATTCAAAAGACGCCTGAGGGCAAAATTCGTATGAATTTTCCAAATACCCTGCCGTCGCTGATTTACTCTGCCACTCATGAGCTTGCAGCAGATGTAGATCCCGTCATAAATACAGTGTTAGCGCACTTGCCTAACGCACATAAAATCTATAAAAATCATCAGGCTTATTTTATTATGTTTGATAATGAAACGGCGGTTTTAGGGTTTGAACCAGACACCCTGTTGATGACACAATTGGCGCCGCTAGGTCTGGTCTTAACTGCCCAAGCGCAATCAAATAAATACAGCAAGTATGATTTTATTTCGCGGTACTTCTCTCAGGCTTTAGGCGGTGCTGAGGACCCGGTAACCGGATCTGTACATACGGCACTGGCACCATTATGGGGCAAACAACTTAGTAAAGATCAGCTGCTCGCCTACCAAGCATCAAGCCGTGGCGGCGAACTGCAATGCGAGCTACAAGGCGATAGAGTGCTGATATCAGGGCATGCTGTACGTTACTTAAGTGGAGTCATTGAGATTTAACAATAAAATAAAGCGAGGTTAAAGCCTTATGGTCAGCTTTATGGTGTGGGCTATTTAACCTACGATATCATGTTAAAGATGAGTTTTTAAGTAAGCTGTTCGGATATAATAACCAAGTACTAAAATATATAACAGAAGCAAAAATCATGAGCGTATTTTTTATTACTGGCGCCGGCCCTCATATTGGCAAAACTTATGCAACCGGCTATCTTGGCAAACAGCTTATGGAACAAGGTGTCAATGTCATCACTCAAAAACTGGTACAAACTGGCTGTGATCGCGACATCGCTACTGACATCATGATTCATCGAAAAATAATGCAAATGCCATTGCAAGTGGTTGATAAAGCATCTGAAAGCTGCCCTTTTGTATTCCCCTTCTCTGCGTCACCGTCTCTGGCCTCACAGTTACAAAATGTCAGTATTCATCCCAGACGACTTGCCGTCGCAACCAAACAACTACAGCTGAAGCACGAATTAGTCTTATTAGAAATTGAGGGCGGCATTATGTCGCCTTTAAATGAATCCGTACTAACCATAGATTATATGGCCTCACAGGGGCATCCGGTAATAGTCATCACCTCTGGGCAAGCACAAAGTATTGATTATACCTTGTTGGTGCTTGAGACCTTAGCACGACGTGGTTTGTCGCTACACGCTCTGGTTTATAATCAATGGCACGATGTGGATGTTGAGTTCACTGAGCAGACACTACTTGATGAAAATCAATATCAGCAAGCCTTTGATGAGCACGATACGGGCACCAAGATTGCAAAACACACACGCAGCGTTTTGTGGCATTATTTAACCCAGCATCACCCTGATGCATACTGGGTAGAGATGCCTCAAGTATGCGATTATGGACTTGACCCTATTTACAAACAGTGGGATGAGTTTGAGATAACCTCACAGTCTGATTTGAATGTTACGGTAAACACCCATGCGCTGGTGCAAGCAGGCTCAAGCGTCAGTATAGAAAGCTACGCGAAGGCGATTGCTGATACACTGCTGTATAATGGCCGTGCTTACCGAGAATAGCTATTTATCAATTTATCGATTTATCAAGGATATCGACTTGATAAAACACAACAACCAAAACAGCCCATCACTAATTAGTATTATATAGCCACTAAAACATGCCCAAAATGAGCGTTAATTACAGTTGATTACAACGGCTGTTGCCGAAAAAACGCAACCATTAACTGATAAATATCCGGATAAGCTGCCATCAGATCATTGGGTCTTTCAAAAAACACCTCGCTTAATACCGCAAAAAACTCAGCTGGATTGGTCGCCCCATAATCATCAATGCCAGGCTTAGGGCTGTATTGAAAATCAGCAAACCCCTGCTCCATAACCTTGGTCCATTCAGTAGGATCCATATCTGACTGTATCGGCGGAAAGCCATTAGCCCGACCATTTAGCATATCAAGCTTATGCACAAATTCATGAATAACCACATTGTGCCCATCACGCCGGCCCGCATCCTTAACATCTTCCCATGATAGAATCACCGGACCACGTAGCCATGCCTCACCGCTGCGATGCTGATGCGCCTCGTGTACAATCCCCATCTCATCTGTCGTGGTCGTCTCACTCATATATGAATGAGGATAGATGATGATAGATGACCAGCCTTTATACCACTCAAGCCCCAAGTTGAGTATGGGCAGGCAGGCTTGTAGTGCAATGGACTGGCGCGCAAAGTCCGTTACCTCAAAGCCATTTGCCCCTTGAATATGCTTTTCATGCAAAAACAAAGTGGCCAAATCAAACAGTTTTAATCGCTGAGCCTCAGATAGGTTATCTAAGATAGCAATCTTGCCCGCCACTTGGCGCCAATCATCCTCACTAAAGCGACTATCCTCTAATATACGCTGTTCTCGCCAGTCTTTTATCAGGTTGAACATGAATAACCTCCTACGGCAGGGCGGACACCAATTGCCCTAGATATATCCTATCTTACTGTCTTATTGTCCTACTATCGCTCTACCCCACAACCAAACGCATAAGCTGTGTACTAACATAACCGCCAATAGTACCCACCGCATAGCCCAATATTCCCAAGAAGACCCCCACAGGCGCAAGTGATGGATGAAAGGCCGTGGCCACAATGGGGGCTGAAGAGGCGCCGCCAGTATTGGCATTCGAGCCCACGGCTAAGAAGAAGAAAGGCGCCCGGATAAGCCTTGCCACGATAAAGACAATCACGACATGGATACACATCCATAATAGACCAATAAGTAGCAGGCGCCACTGAGAGACGAGGCCATTTAGGTTGATTTGCATGCCAATGGCAGCAATCAGAATAAAGATAAACACTGTGCCCATTTTTGAGGCGCCAATATGGTCTAAGCGGCGCACCTTCGTAAAGGAGAAACCCACACCAATTAAGGTAATGATAACCACCATCCAAAAGAACGAGCTGGCAAAGCTGTATTGCACCGCCCAAGTATACGGCGAGAAGAAGCCAGCAATCTCTGCGCCCAAGAAGTGCGCCAAACCCACCATAGCAAAGCACAGACCAAACATTACCATCAAGTCATTTAAGCTGCCGGGGCGCGCGTTATCGCGCTCATAGCTCTCAACCGCTGCCACCACTTTCTCAATACTGCCGGTATCTGCACGCAAAAACTTATCAATTTTCTCGCTGTGTTTGGCCATCACCAAGATAGCCAATAGCCATAAAGAGGCATTGGTGGTATCAACCAATATCATCATGCCAAACAAGTCATCACTGACCCCAAACAGCTCCTTCATGGCCGCTTGGTTGGCCGCACCACCAATCCAGCTGCCGGCTACTGCCGAAAACCCCCGCCATAAAGTGTCATCCATAAACATCTCAGGAGAGATCCATTTGGCAATGCCTAAGCTTATCGGCCCACTGATGATAATGGCAAAGCTTGCTGCAAAGAACATGGCAATGGCCTTCCAGCCCAATCCCAAAATCTTAGGCACATCCATCGACAGTGTCATCAGCAGTAAGCTGGCAGGCAATAAATAAGTGGCGGTAAAGTTATATATCTGCGAGCCAATACCTTCTGCAAACACCCCTAAGCTATTTAAAGTAGCAGGAATAAAGCAGCACAGTACGATGCCGGGTAATACTGCATAAAACCTGCGCCAGAATTTGCCCGGTAGGCCTTGGGTATAAAAAACCAAGCCAATAATGGCCATGATGATGCCAAAAGCTAATGGCAAGCTTTCAATGGCCGTGACTGAGGCAAGTAGATGAGATAAATCAGGCATTGGCTAACTCCGGTCAGGATAGCAAAATAAAATGGACTGCTAAAAAGCAACGTTTATTGCAAAAAAAACACGTCAGTATAAAGAAGCCCTATTTTTGCTGCAACACAATCGTAATAAAGCTTAATATGGCCTGCCAGCACAATACCGCCTGCCGCTATAAGCATAATAAAGCCCGCCGTCAACCTAAACGAATGGCGCACAGGTTATGAAAGGCAAACACAAAGCAATGAATGAGTCAGATAATTAGCGTAAAATGACGGACAAATTTGCTAAATGAAAGCATCTTGGGAATAATACGCACCCTTGCTGCTTAATAGTAGCCTATCTTAGATATCAGCATACCCGCTTATAAAGAATTAAGGAAAGTATAATGAAAATAGCCGTCAGCGATGGCATCGAATACGCGCTCAATTGTAACTACCGTTTGACGGAAGTTGAAGCCACTGATTTTACCAATATTGCCGTCATTGTGGTGACTATGGAAGATCTGCCCAAGGCGCATGCTGAAATTGAAGATTTGGGCTTTAGTATTCCTATCTTTGTGGCCATCAAGTATGGCGATAGCGTTCCTGATGAATGGCTGCCTCACGTATACGGCGTGCTAGAGCTGGCTGATGATCAAAAATACTATAACGGCCAGTTGGTCAATGCCGCAGCGGCGCACTATATAGACACCCTAGATCCTCCGTTTTTCCAAGCGCTACGTGAGTATACCGATTATGGTAATGCCGCCTTTGATTGCCCAGGTCATCAAGGTGGTCAGTTTTTTCGCCGCCATCCCTCAGGTCGCCGCTTCTTTTTATACTTCGGTGAGACCCTATTTCGTGCTGACTCCTGTAATGCGGATGTGGGCTTAGGCGATTTATTGATTCATGAAGGCCCTGCTTTTCAAGCGCAGGCTCATGCCGCCAAAGTGTTTAACGCCGACAAAACCTATTTTGTATTAAACGGTACGTCTTCTTCGAACAAAATCGCCATTGGTGCCCTTGTGGCGCATGATGATCTGGTACTCTTTGATCGCAATAACCACAAGTCTGTGTATCAAAGTGCACTGTCTATGAGTGGTGGTACGGCGGTATACCTTGAGACTGACCGTAATGCCTACGGTCTTATAGGGGGCATTGCCTCACACTGCTTTGATGAGGCGGAGATTCGTGAGCGCATTCGTGAGGTATCTCCAGAACGTGCTGATGCAAAGCGCCCTTTTCGTCTGGCCGTGATCCAGCTGGGTACCTATGACGGTACCATTTATAATGCTCGCCAAGTGGTGGATAAGATTGGTCATTTATGTGACTACATCTTGTTCGATAGCGCTTGGGTTGGCTATGAGCAGTTTATCCCTATGATGCAAGATTGCTCACCGCTATTATTAGAGCTGACACCCGATGACCCGGGTATTATTGTGACTCAGTCAGTGCACAAGCAGCAAGCCGGCTTCTCACAAGCCTCACAGATTCACAAAAAAGACAATCATATCAGTGGGCAGGCGCGTTATGTCAACCACAAGCGTTTTAACAATGCGTTTATGATGCATGTGTCGACCAGCCCTTTTTATCCGCTGTTTGCCTCTTTGGATGTTAACGCTAAGATGCACGAGGGCAAAGCGGGTCAGCGTATGTGGCATGAGTGTGTCATTGGGGGGATTGAAGCGCGCAAAATGCTGCTCGATACCTGCACTTTAATTAAGCCGTTTGTGCCGCCAACCATTGATGGCAAGCTGTGGCAAGATTACGATACTGAGCAAATTGCCAATGACATTCGCTTCTTTGAATTTAAAGAAGGTGAGCGCTGGCATGACTTCGAGCAATATGCTGACAAGCAGTACTTTATTGACCCTTGTAAGCTGCTATTGACCACCCCTGGCATCAATATGGATACAGGTGAATATGAAGCAACTGGTGTGCCCGCCCCGCTGCTGGCGCATTATCTGCGTGAAAGCTCGGTCATTCCAGAAAAAGCGGATTTAAACTCCATTCTTTTTTTGCTAACCCCTGCCGAGACGCTGGCCAAGTTCCAGCATCTGGTGGCGCGTATTGTACGCTTTGAGGCGCACATTAAGTCTAACAGTCCGGTGAGCGAGGTGCTGCCCTCACTGGCCAAAGCTTACCCACAATATCGAAGCTTAGATATCAATGAGCTGTGTCAGCGTCTGCATGATTTTTATGCCAAGCACAAGCTGAACCAGTTACAGCAGCAAATGTTTAAGCGTGAGCACCGTCCTAAGTTTGCGATGCGTGCTTTTGATGCGCACAATGCCTTTATTCGCAATGACATTGAGCTGGTGCCTTTGGCGCATATTGAAGGCCGTATTGCGATGGAAGGTGCCCTGCCTTATCCGCCTGGCGTCTATTGTATCGTGCCTGGCGAAGTTTGGGGCGGTGCAGTGCTGGATTATTTCTTAGCATTAGAAGAAGGGGTTAATTCCTTGCCAGGCTTTGAGCCGGAGGTTCAAGGCGTGTACTGGGAGTATAATGAAGAAGGCCGCAAGCAGGCATGGGCTTATGTGCTAAAAGATGACTCTATCCCTGCCGAGCCACTACCTTACAAAGCGTCTAGCGAGATTGAGCCTTATCACGACTCAGCCTCTTTTGAAGACAAACAAGAGGCGTTGACGCCTTTTGGTCATATTTAGTCTAAATGCGTTGTCTTAAAATGTGTTGTTTTAAATAGCATCAATTGACCTTTGGCTTGTGGCATTAGGCGATACCTGTTATAAACTCACTAACAAAGGTCATATTTTATCTTTTTCGTCACTGAGACTTATCCATGAATCGTTCCAAAGTTTTGCAGTATGTTAGCTACTCCGCCCTACTTTTAGCCCTAAGTGGCTGTGCTTCTACCCCAGACACAGCCGCTAAACGTCCGGTGACCAGCACACCGAGCTCAAGCAAACCTGTGGTAAAAAATGATGCCCCCATCCCTTTTACTGCTAATGAGATCAAAGACATCAGCGCCGCGTTTCATCCCGGCAGCTGTGACTTGAGCAAGCTTAAGCAGCAAAGTGAAAAATATGACCTAGACGATACCTGGGTGAATTTGTATGAGCGCACACCGCAGCCTTTATCCGCTTTAGATGATCAGACCAGCTGTTTTTTGGCGCAAAGCAATGAGCTGTACGCGTATAGCGACGATTTTTATGATGAATCTCCAGAGAGCTTAAATCAAAGCTGGTTTAAAGGAAACATCCCCAATGATGCCAAAATAACCACCATGCGCTACCTAACCCCAAAAGCGTTGTTGGCTCAGTGTGACCCAGATTTGGGACGCCCTGTGATTATTGATTATGAAAAAGATGCCAAAGGTCATATCAGCCGCACCATCTTAATCAATGAAGACTTTGATCCCAGTTGCCTAAACAAATAAGGCTAAGCGTTAAGAAGACTCAACGTAAAGTTACTGCGGTAGACTGCGTTAGTTCACCACAAAAAAAGCAGCCTGTGTCAGGCTGCTTTTTTTGTGCCATAAAATTGAGGGTTTACATTGATGTACTACTGTACTAGAATACTGAAACATAGTTTTAACGGACAGTATTATGACCACCCCAAACCCCGCTTATAAAAGCCTACTTGGCCATTTGGCACATCTGAGCTGCGACAAAGAGATTGATGCAGTATTGTCAGCACTTTTAACCGATAAAGAGCAGCAAGATATTGCCAATCGTGTGCGTATCTTTGATTTGTTACAGCAAGGGGTGACCCAGCGCGTTATCTCTCAGCAACTGGGCGTGGGGATCGCCACAGTATCGCGCGGTGCCAGAGCGCTACAGCAACAAGATGCGACAGCCATTGATAAGCTTTTGGCCACTCATCGTCAGCAAGAGGCGGCCAATAGTAAGATAGAATAAATCTATCTTATTGTCTTCATACCAAATTGTCTTCATATTAAGTTATCTTAACACACATGACCTTTTATCCTCATTTTTACTGCATATTTACTGATTACACCCTTGTTTTTTTGGAATTTATTTATGAGTACAGCCACCGTAAAGCAGCCTGATCCCATTGCCATACCCAGCAAGCCGGTTCGTATTAAACTGACCCAAGACATTGATTTTTTTGAGTTATTTAAGCGCATTGAAGCGCAGTTTGATACCTGCTATCTGCTTGAGTCATTGGGCGCAGAAGGTCATATGTCTCGTCATCATGCCATTGGCTTCTCGCCGGCCATGACAATCGCCGCACCCGATCGCCAAACCTTACGCATTACTAACAATCACAGCGGTGAGGTAACCGACTATCCCACCGACAATCCTTACCAGCTGCTGCGCAGCATCACCCCTCAGCATGTGATTGCTCGTGATCAAACCGGTGGACTGGTGGGGTATCTTGGGTATGACAGCGTCAATTTTTTTGAGCCTAGCCTCAATGCCAAAGCCAGCGAGCATTTCGAGGCCTTCAAATTTGGCGTCTACCTAGATGGCCTAACCCTCGATAAAATGACTGGTGAGATCTTCTATTTTTATTACCCCACTCATCAGCAGCAAAACCGCATCGATACCGTAAAACAGCTTCTAAGCTCACCTGTACCCAGCTATAGCACACCTACCGTTGAATTCTTAGGTGATGGCATGAGTCGTGAGCAGCATGCCCAAGCGGTAATGCAGGTCAAAGAGGACATCATCTCAGGGCGTATTTTTCAGTGTGAGGTCGGCTTTAAGTCCAAATATAAGATTAGCGGTGATCACATCCCTATTTATGAAAAGCTGCGTGAGGTAAACCCCTCACCGCACATGTACTTTATGAAATTCGTTACCCAGCGCATTATTGGTGCCTCACCTGAGCTGTTGTTCCGCCTGCGTCAAGGTGAGATGGAGACTTATCCGCTGGCAGGTACAGCCAGACGCGGCAAAGATGAGGTTGAAGACCGTCAATTGGCGCGCGCCTTGCTAAACGATGCCAAAGAGATTGCTGAGCACAATATGCTCGTTGACTTGCACCGTAATGATATTGGCCGAGTCGCCCGCTTTGGTACGGTCAAAGTACGCAGCCTAATGGACATTAAGCGCTACTCTCACGTGCAGCACATCTCATCAGAGATTGTCGGCGTATTGCACCCTGATGAGGACATGTTCAGCGCACTTGCCAGCAACTTCCCAGCCGGCACCTTATCTGGCGCCCCAAAAATTGAAGCCATTAAGATTATTAATGAGCTAGAGCTCGATGGCCGCGGTGCTTATGGCGGAGCGCTGGGTTCATTTAACTTCAATGGCGACTGTATTTTTGCCATTCCCATTCGCAGTCTGTTTATCAATGGTGAGTCCGCTTATGCACAAACTTGTGGCGGCAATGTCTATGATTCAAACCCACAAGATGAGTATCTAGAGATTCAGCGCAAATTATCGGCGATGAAGGTAGTGCTAGACAGTTTTATTCATAGCTAAAGCTGTCTTTGGCATAGATCTGTCTTTAGCATAGGCAGACGCCTTATCGAGCCTATACTTATATCAAAAAAATAGCTAAAAACTATCCTCAAGGATTACCGATGAATGTATTAATCATAGACAACTACGACTCATTTACTTTTAATTTGTATCAATATGTGGGCGAGATACTACACACGCAGCCAGACCAAGCGGCGGCCCCTCAAGTGACTGTTAAGCGCAATAATGAGATCAGCTTAGCCGATATTAAGGCGGCCAATTATGACCGCATCATCATCTCTCCTGGTCCTGGCTCACCGGATGATCCGGCGTACTTTGGGGTATGTGCTGAGGTCATCCGCGAGCTTGGGCCGACGATACCGCTATTGGGAGTGTGTTTAGGGATGCAAGGCATCGCACACGTGTTCGGCGGTGATGTGGTGCGCGCCGGCGTGCCGATGCATGGTAAGACCTCACCCATTCGCCATGATGAGCAAGGGGTGTATCAAGGGCTGCCACAAGACATTGAGATTATGCGTTATCACTCATTGATGGTCAAAGCAGATACCTTGCCTGAGTGCTTAACCGTCACCTCTGTGGTATCCAATGAAGCCTATGCCGGTCAAGACTTAATGAGCCATGTCAAAAATGGTGAGGAGATTATGGGCATTCGCCACAAAACATATCCCATCCAAGGGGTGCAGTTTCATCCTGAGTCGTTTGCCACTGAGGGCGCCAAGCGCTTGCTGTCAAACTTTTTGTTGCAGGTATAAGCCTCTTTTATGTAAACTTATTTTAGGACGGGACATCGGTCATAAAAGAGCCCAGCTGCATGCAGCTGGGCTCCTTTATTATTGGGCATGTAATCATTAAATTAAGACGCAATACGCTGTAAAAAGGCACGCGTCCGCGGATGCTGGGAGTGTTCGAACAATTGCTCTGGTGGACCGACTTCGACCACATAACCATCTTCCATTAGCATCACCACATCGGCCACATGACGCGCAAAGTTAATCTCGTGCGTGACCACCACCATGGTCCAGCCCTCAGAGGCCAGTTGCTGCATGGTTTTTAGTACCTCTTGTACCAGCTCTGGGTCAAGTGCTGAGGTGGGCTCATCGAACAATAACAAATCAGGTTCAATGGCCAGCGCCCGAGCAATACCTACCCGCTGCTGTTGCCCCCCCGATAGCTGAAATGGATATAAATCCACCTTGTCTGATAGCCCCACTTTTTCAAGAAGCTGTAAGGCTTTGGCTCGAGTTTCTGCCTTATTTTTGCCTTGCGCCACCACAGGGCCAAGCATCAGGTTTTCTATGGCCGTCTTATGCGGAAATAAATTATAAGACTGAAACACCATGCCGGACTTTTGTTGTAACTTGCGCATCACAGCCTTTGAGGGCTTAGCACCAAAGTCGACCTTTAAGCTACCATCATCAAATTCAATAACCCCCTGCTCAGACACTTCAAGGGCATTGAGACAACGTAAAAAAGTGGTTTTACCTGAGCCCGACGGCCCCAGTATCACCACCACGCTGCCCTTTTTGATATCCAAATCAATGCCCTTGAGCACCTCATTGTCGCCAAAGGCTTTTTGAATATTAGTTATTTTTATCATAGCGGTTTCCTAATGAGTGCTGCGGGCCATATCCTGACCAAACTATTTGGCCACGTAGCGATCCAAACGGGTCTCGAGTCGACCTTGCACGGCGCTCAAAGCCAGACAGATGACCCAATATATTAAAGCCGCCTCAGTATAGACCAGCATAAATTCATAGTTTCGCGCAGTAATAATTTGAGCCTGCTTAAACATCTCAGTGACTAAGATAAGTGAGGCAAGAGAGGTATCTTTTACAAGGCTAATAAAGGTGTTCGACAAGGGTGGTACAGACACTCGTAGTGCTTGCGGCAAGATGACATGACGAAAGCTTTGCAAATAAGTCAGACCCACGGTAGCGCCCGCTTCCCACTGCCCCTTAGGAATAGATAAGATAGAGGCACGTACAGTCTCTGATGCATAAGCACCAATATTGAGCGAGAAGGCAATAATTGCTGCCGGGAAAGGCTCAAGCATGACCCCCACGCTTGGCAGACCATAAAATATAATAAAAAGCTGCACCAGCATTGGCGTACCACGTATGGCCGACACATAAATACGTGCCAGCCTATACGCAATCTTATGCCAAAGTGCCTGACGTGGCACCACTCGAATCAGCGCCACCACCAAGGCGATGGCCATACCAATAATAAATGAGGCAATGGCCAACGGAATGGAATAGTAAATGGCGCCTTTTAGCATCGGCCAAAACGACTGGATAACGATATCAGCCCGCGCTGGTGACATAAATGGCAGCATGGCGAGCAGACTTTGTAGTGCGTTTAGCAGCGAAGAGATCATTTTTTGCTGATATCCTCACCGAAAAACTGCTCGCTTAATCGGGTTAATGTGCCATCTTTATGTAGCTCATCCATCGCTTCGTTGATTTTTGCCAGTGCCGCATCATCTCCCTTTAGCATCACCAAGCCTGAGCCGGTCATTTCCTCAGCAGGGGCTTTTAGCTTAATTTCAAGTGAGCTGTCTGGGAATTTTTTTAGATAATCAAGCACGGCTAGATTGTCATTTAAAGTAAAATCAGCACGGCCTTGTTTGACCAATTCCACCGCTTGGGCCATACCATCTACAGGCACAACTTCAGCTTCATATTTTTTGGCCAACTCGCCATAATTGCTGCTTAGTGACTGCGCTGATTTTAAGCCTTTTAAAGACTCCCAAGAGTTAAAGCGGCTGTCTGATTTTGGGGCAAGTACCACAGCGCCTGACCAGCTATAAGCTTCTGCTTTGTCGTACTTGGCTTGACGCTCAGGGGTGGTGAGACTCACTTGGTTGGCCACCATGTCAAAGCGTTTGGCATCTAGGCCGGCAAGCATCGCATCCCACTGAGTCTCTTTAAACTCAACTTTTACACCAAGCTTATCTGCCACAGCACGGGTGACTTCCACATCATAGCCGGTCAGTTTGTTTTGCTCATCATGATAGGTATATGGAGGGTATGTGCCCTCAGTCCCTACGTTGATGGTGCCACCACTGTTGATGCGGCTTAATAAGTCAGAGTCTGTGCCTGCAGATTGTGTCGCCTCTGCCTCTTTGGCGCTATCGGTTGAGGGGGTTTGGTTACAAGCGGCCAATAAGATGGCGCCGGTTGCCATTACAGTTAGATTTCTTAATCCACGATAAGACATAGCAATTCCTTGAATAAATAAAATAAAAAAACATCAGTAAAAAATATAATCTGGATTGAACCCGTTGCAAGATGTCCAAACCAAGCAAGGTATTCCATCCAAAATAAGTGACCACTTTAACCATCTTGCAGGAGTAGCCCTTGATGGGTACAGCTATAAATTATTCAATGATAACCCTAATTCCGATTTTGCATTTATATATTACTTTTTATCCTAGCGCTTTTTATGATAGACGATGCATATAAATCAGATGCATACAGAGCAAAGGGCACTGACCTGCCATTCTAACAAAATTATCTGCCAAAACTGCACTCTCCTTACTATTGGCACACCAAATTGTTTGTAAATGCCACGCTTATCTCAAAGTCGCCTCCCAAAAACACTCACAAGTTCACTGACAACTTGCCTGCCTGTGCTCTAAAATAGCCACTTTTGAGAAAACTGCATATTATTTATAGCCAATTGGTTATAATAGGTCTAACTATTTGTATAGATAATTTTATACTTAATGTTTTAGATGATTTTTTAAATAAAAGAACAATGGACTACTTATAAATGATCAGCTTATTTGATATGTTTAAAATTGGGATTGGCCCCTCAAGCTCCCATACCATGGGGCCTATGGTCGCAGCTGGCATGTTTATCGATGAATTAAAACAGCAATTTAGATTGCAAGACATCGTGTGCCTACAAGTGGATCTCTATGGCTCACTGGCTTCGACCGGTAAGGGGCACGCCACAGATACTGCCTGTATCTTAGGCCTGCTGGGGTTTAAGGCCAACAAAATCGACACCACCAAAGTGAGCGAGTATTTAGCGCCCGTATTACAGCAGCACACGCTGAATCTAAATGGTGAGCACACCCTAAGCTTTGATTACGATCATGACATCATTTGGCATCTGCGCAACAGCTTGCCGCATCATCCCAATGGCCTGAGCTTTACTGCGTATCATAACAGCGGTGAGCAGCTGTCTAAGACTTACTACTCTATCGGGGGCGGCTTTGTGGCCACTGAAGAGGAGTTTGATACTCCCGCTAAGGCGCAGGCAGGTGAGACGGAAGCTGAAGCTGCCCATGCCGCTGACAACGTGGCCATTACCAGTGACCGCTCAGTGCCCTATCCTTTTGGCAATGGCAATGAGCTACTAGAGCAGTGTGCTAAGCACAATCTTAGTATCAGTCAGGTCATGATGGCCAATGAGTTGTCTATCCGTGATAAAGACACCATCTATGCTTACTTAGATGAGGTCTGGGAAGTCATGCAGCAGTGCGTCAGAAACGGCTGTAAAGGAGAGGGTATCTTGCCGGGCGGGTTAAAAGTAAAGCGCCGAGCCAAAGACATGTACCGTCAGCTGTTAAATGAGCTTGAAAGTCCCAAAAAAGCCAGTGATAAGCTCATGGCCATGGACTGGGTAGATCTTTTTGCTCTCGCGGTCAATGAAGAAAATGCTAATGGCGGGCGTGTGGTTACTGCCCCCACCAATGGTGCAGCTGGTATTATCCCTGCTGTATTACACTATTACCGCGACTTTTTACCCAGCTACAGCCAACAAGGGGTGCGTGAGTTTTTGTTGACGGCCGCCGCTATCGGTACCATTATCAAGCAAAACGCCTCAATCTCCGGTGCCGAGGTGGGCTGTCAAGGTGAAGTGGGCTCAGCCTGCTCTATGGCGGCAGCCGGTCTGGCCCATGTGATGAATCTATCCCCTGAGCAGTGCACCAACGCCGCTGAGATTGGCATTGAGCATAATTTAGGCCTGACTTGCGACCCTATTGGCGGGCTGGTGCAAGTGCCTTGTATTGAACGCAATGCGATGGGTGCGGTTAAGGCCATTAACGCGGCAAGATTGGCCAGCCGCGGTGACGGCAAGCATCATGTGTCGCTAGATAAGGCCATTGCTACCATGAAAGCTACTGGCGCTGATATGATGGATAAATATAAAGAGACGGCCATGGGCGGGCTTGCTGTCCATGCGTATAACCCTCAAGATGGTAGCGTTGATGGTTCACGTATTGAGATGGTTGAGGTCGGTGTGGGTTATCCGCAGTGCTAGGTCATTAGTACTGGCTTATTATTTTAGCTAAAAAAGACCCGCCTTATTAATAAGGCGGGTCTTTTTTTGAGTCGTTATTCACTGTTTACTCATCGGTTATCTGACAGCCATCAATACCGCAGCTTGTAGTATCAGCTTGGCTGTCCGCTAACTGCTCTTGATGAATCTGTCTGAGCGCCTGCTCAAAGTCTGCTTGTGCCATCGCGCCTGGAATCGCATATTTATCATTAATCACAAAATACGGCACACCGCGTACCCCTAATTGCATTGCCTGTTGTTGGTCAATAGCGACTTCATCTTTATATTCATCGCTATCAAGCAGTGCATTCACATCAATATCTAAACCAATGTCACTGGCAATTGAGGCTAATACCTGACGATTGGCCAACTCTTTCTTATCAATAAAATAAGCTTTATAGACCGCCTTTTTAAAGCGGTCCGCCAATTCAGGTTTGTTTTGTTGCACATATTTGGTCAGTCTGTGCGCATCCATCGTATTGGTAAATAAGGTATCGGTGTAATCGAAGTCTAACCCCTCTTCTCTTGCAGTCTGAGAGATATTTGCAATCTTCTGGCGAGCTTGCTCATCGCTGATACCATATTTTTGCGCCAAGCGTTCTAAAGTTGAAGCAGTCGCCTTTAGTGGTGCATTGGGATCTAATTGAAATGCTTTGAGTTCTATATCTACATTGGTAGTGAGTTCATTTTGCGTCTGTAACTGAGCGATGGCTTTATCCAGTCGTACTTCACCAATGTAGCAATATGGGCATGCATAGTCCGACCAATAACTAATTTTCATAATAAATTCCTGTGTATAAAATCTTAACGTCTTATATAAGGGTAACGAGCCGCCATTTAAACAGCAGCTGCTATGAATAACATTCAGGCATAAAAAAAGACCAACTCGTTAAAGTTGGTCTTTTTTATTAGCAGTTAATGAGAGTGAACCCATTAACTAGCCATTTAATCAGCTATTTAATTAGCCATTGCTGCTACGGCGGGCTGGACGGCCTTCACCTGAGCGAGCTGGTCCACTGCGGCGTTGGCCACCTGGTTTGCCAGCGCTTGCACCGGTAGGTTTACCACCGAAGCGGCGACCGGCAGGTTTGCCACTAGGACGACCAGCGCCTGCGCCACGTTTTTCACCGCTGGCATTGTCAGTAGACTTACCACGGTAGCCACCGTTACCACCACGACGGTTACCCGCGCCTGGACCACCACGGCGATTGCCACCACGACCACGTTTGGCTGCTGTGCCGACGTGCATGTCTTTGGTGTTTTTCTTAGGCTCCATACCCTCGATTTCTTCAACCGACATGGTACGTTTTAGATAACGGTTGATGGCATCAAGCTGTGCACGGTCATCAATGCTACAGATGTTGATAGCGATACCGGTACGGCCGGCACGACCACTACGACCGATGCGATGCACGTAGTCTTCTGTTTGACGTGGTAAGTCGTAGTTGAATACGTGCGTAATACCACTAACATCGATACCACGGGCAGCGACATCAGTTGCCACTAGGATAGTAATTTTACCTGCTTTTACATCATTAATGATGCGGCTACGTTTGGCCTGTGGTAAGTCGCCATGTAGGAAGCTGGCTTTATGGCCTTGCTCTTTTAAGCTCTTAGCCAATGTCTCACAGCTGCGCTTGGTGGCAGCAAAGATGATCGCTTGGTTCACATCTTTTTGAGTTAATAGGTTATCTAAGATACGGTTTTTATGATTAAAATCATCAGCGTAATATACCGACTCATCAATGTGCTTGGTCTCAGCTTTGATATCGATACGTTCAGGGTTGTTGGTGAAGCTGGCGGCAATTTTGCCTACCGGGCCATCCCAAGTGGCTGAACACATAATGGTTTGACGATTTTTTGGTGCCGCTTTCATGACTTTTTCGATGTCTTCAGCAAAACCCATGTCAAGCATGCGATCGGCTTCATCAAGAATTAGAATATCTAATTCAGATAAATCGATACGGCCTGAATTCATGTGATCGATAAAGCGTCCTGGTGTGGCGATAATCACTTGAACGCCTTTATTTAGCGCACGAATCTGACCACCGTAAGGGGCGCCGCCCACAAGAGGCACACTGAAGATATTACGGGTTTTTGAGCTGTATTGACGTACGCTATCACTCACCTGGTTAGCAAGCTCACGTGTTGGGGTCAAAATTACGGTATGTACCACTTTATTGGTGGCTTTATCACGAATGATTTTATCCAGCATAGGTAGTACGAAAGCGGCTGTCTTACCACTACCGGTTTGGGCAGATAGCAATAAATCACGGCCGGCCAGTGCT
This sequence comes from Psychrobacter raelei, assembly GCF_022631235.3. Classification (NCBI taxonomy): domain Bacteria; kingdom Pseudomonadati; phylum Pseudomonadota; class Gammaproteobacteria; order Moraxellales; family Moraxellaceae; genus Psychrobacter; species Psychrobacter raelei. Next base: position 1,458,111 of record NZ_CP093310.2, on the reverse strand, counting down.
GGCGGGATAGATAGGGCTTGAATAGGTGTTGGGTGCTTGTAACCGCTTGAAGTTAATGCTTCAAGTAGCTCTGGCGCCAATTCTAGGTCAACAAAGGTCACTTTATCTTCAGTGTCTACTTCGCTGTTAGGATGGGTCTTATCGTTTAAATCTTGAGTGGTGGTGATACCGTCTACTTCGTTTGCGGCATTGTCTAAAAGAGTGTCTAAGTTTGACATAAATGTGTGTCCATTTAAATACTGCCACTGAGTATCCTGCCAATGCTGAGGGCAAGTAGTGAAACAGTTAAAGTTATAAGGCACAACACAGATAAGCGTTAGTTAAGCTGTACATCCTATGTACAAGTTAGCAACGTATTTTGGTGGTTGTTACCGTGAGGTCGTTAGCAGCAAGAGACATAATTATCTTTTGTTAGGCTAACAGCAAAATCATCGGCAACAATTTTAAAAGGTGTCTTCTCCAGACGACAATTGCGGGCGATGTTATCAATCAGCAAGCGCAGAGTATAACACAACTAATTTAAATAGGTGGACTAATTTAAAATTATATTTAAAAACATCCACCTAGCTCACTCAGTATCCCATACCCTACCCTTTGTCCGACGCTATTTGCTATCTGAAAATTTACTGTCTTAAAGCGAGCTATTTGAAATTTTGCTATTTTAAAGACAGTTAATTTAAAGACAGTTATTTAATCGGCTTTAGCTCAAGGTTGACCGCACGCTGTACCGCAGGACGTGTAGAGATTTGCTTCGCCCAGCGCTGTAGATGGGTGTAGCTGTCCACTTGCAAAAATTCTCCAGCGCGCTCATACGACTCATCCAACGCCAAGCGGCCATACCAAGGCCAGATGAGCATATCAGCCACGCTATAGTTGTCCTCGCCATCGCCAATCATATATTCATGGTGGGCTAAGTGCTTATCTAGCAAATCTAATTGTCGTTTGGTCTCCATCGTAAATCTGTCAATGGGATACTGCATCGGATATGGCGCATAGCTAAAGAAATGACCAAAACCGCCGCCCAAATAAGGCGCGCTGCCCATTTGCCACATCACCCAGCTTAGATAGGTGGCGTATTTTTGGGTTTGTGTGTTTTGTGGCTTAAATTTATTAAATTTTTCTGCCAAATACATCAAGATGGCGCCCGATTCAAACAATTTGACAGGATTGTTGGCATCAGAGTAATCGATAAGTGCAGGAATTTTAGAGTTTGGATTAATCTCCACGAAGTCTGAGCCGAATTGATCATTCTCCATAATGTCAATTTTATAGGCATCATACTTAGCCGACTCTATGCCAAGCTCAGCGAGCTCCTCTAACAATATATTTACCTTAATGCCATTGGGCGTGTTCAGCGAATACAGCTGTAGGGGATTGTCACCTTTGGGTAGAGTTTGCTGATGACGGGCGCCTGCTGTGGGCTTGTTGGTATTGGCAAACTTGCCGCCATTGCCCTCTACCGGCTGCCACACTTTAGGGGGCACATAATCTGTATTGGCATTATTTAAGGTGTTATTTAAGGTATTGTTTGAGCTCATGATAAGTCCTTTTTTTATTAACGTGTTATTGAGGCGTTATGGGCTTTATATGTTTTGATTTAGCCTATCATAAACAATTTTTTGGTTAAGTTCAGTTACAGATTAATTGACAGCCCATTACTAACATTAACACTAAATAGTTCGTGCGGCGGCCGTGGTACTATAGACAACTTTATTTTCTTAGTTAAACCTAATTTTTTAGGTCGTCTTATGCCCAATAATTCTAATAATCAAGAAATCACTAACACCACCGCCACTTCACTGGCATCAGATTTACAGCCCAAATTCACTTTATCTGCGGTTCAAGCCAAGTTTTTGCCTTATGTTCTTGCCGTCGCTTTGTTTATGCAGATTTTGGATGCGACTATCTTAAACACGGCCCTGCCGGAAATGGCGCTGGCGTTAGGTGAGTCGCCGCTCAAGATGCAGTGGGCTGTGATCAGCTATGCATTAACCTTAGCCATCTTTATCCCAATAAGCGGATTTATGGCCGACAAGTATGGGACTCGCAAAGTATTCTTAACTGCGATTGTACTGTTTAGCATTGGCTCAATCTTCTGTGCCATGTCCCCTAATCTGGATATCTTGGTCGCCTCTCGCATACTACAAGGTGTGGGCGGAGCAATGATGACACCCGTGGCCCGCTTGATATTGGTCAAGTCCTATCCGCGCAACCAGCTACTGACGGTGATGAACTTTGCCGTTATCCCAGCTTTGATAGCGCCCCTTGTTGGCCCGCTGGTTGGCGGTTATCTGGTGCAATATGCCAGCTGGCACTGGATTTTTTTGATTAATATTCCGATGGGGATACTGGGCTTTATCCTTGGTTTTAAATTGGTACCTGATATTAAAGAAGCGGCTGGCAAGTTGGACTGGTTTGGTTTTGGTCTATTTGCGCTCGCCGCTGGATTATTGACGCTGGCAGTTGAGCTGTTATCCAAGCCAGGAGAGGCCATCCCAGGCTTTGTTCTTATCGCGGCCGCACTTGGCTTATTACTCATGTACGTGCGCCATGCCCGAAAGGCAGGCAACCCTATTTTTCCGCTGTCGTTATTTGATGTTCGAACCTTTAGAATTGGTATCACCGGTAACTTATTTACCCGACTTGGTATCAGTGCTGTGCCCTATTTATTACCGCTATTGTTACAGGTGGCATTTAAATATACGCCATCGCAGGCAGGCTGGTTGTTAACTCCTATTGCTGTCGGCGCCATGGGCATCAAGCCTTGGGTAAGTAAAATCATTCAGCGCTTTAGCTACCGCAAAGTATTGGTCACCAATACCACCATCCTTGGTATTTTGATTATTTTATTGGCGCAGCTAAATGCCTCGATACCTTGGTACTATATTGCACCGCTTTTAGTGATTATGGGGGCATGTAACTCCATGCAGTTTAGCGCCATGAACACCATTACTATCGGTGATCTAGAAGGCAGTCAAACCAGTAGTGGTAATAGCTTGATGGCTGTTAATCAGCAGTTGGCCATTAGTTTTGGTATTGCTTTTGGCGCCACCATATTGAGCGTCTTTAGCGATAGGCTTAACTTTGAGATTATCAGTGCCTTTCATGCCACCTACTATGTGCTGGGTATTATCACCATCATCTCTGGGCTGTCATTTTTAAGATTAAAACCTGAAGATGGCCGCGGCTTATACTAAGGGATTGCCCATAGCGAGTTGTCGATAAAATGATGAAAAACCTTGTCTGTTTAGATCATAAATTTACTTTAAAATCATACTTTTAATAACTTATTCCTAAGGAACTTATAGAATTTAGTAATGAGTGGTTAAAAAGATATAAAAAAATGTTGAATTTACACTGAAATTAGAGTAATTTTTTAATGTAACAATACTGTAATGTTAATTTAATCTGATAAGGACAGGGCCCTATGAGCATGCAAGACGTCATTAAACGTATTGAAGAACGCTACCCACACCAACCGGAGTTTATTCAAGCAGTAAAAGAGGTAGCGAGCACTATTGACGTTGTATATGATCGTGATCCGAACTTCGCGAAATATAAAATTTTTGAGCGTCTGACTGAGCCTGATCGTATTATTAGCTTCCGTGTTAACTGGGAAGATGATGAAGGTAACATTCAAATCAACCGCGGCTGGCGTGTCCAGTTTAGTAATGCTCTAGGTCCCTACAAAGGCGGTATCCGCTTCCATCCCACCGTTAACGAGTCTATCTTAAAATTCTTAGGCTTTGAACAAATCTTCAAAAACGCCCTAACCGGTCTGCCTATGGGCGGTGCAAAGGGTGGCTCAGACTTTGACCCACATGGTAAATCAGACAGCGAAATCCGCCGTTTTTGTTATGCCTTTATGCGTGAGCTGTATCGCTATATTGGTAAAGACATGGACGTACCGGCCGGTGATATCGGGGTTGGTGGCAGAGAAGTCAGCTATATGTTTGCGATGTACAAGAACCTTACCAATGAATATACTGGGGTATTGACCGGTAAAGGCGTTGGCTTTGGGGGCAGCTTATGTCGCTCAGAAGCCACCGGCTATGGGGCCGTTTACTTCCTACAAAACATGCTAAGCGCTCACAACGACAGTATGAAAGGCAAAACGGTACTGGTTTCAGGCGCTGGTAATGTGGCTGTCCATGCCGCCGAAAAAGCCATTGCTTTGGGTGCCAAAGTCATTACTTTATCAGACTCAAAAGGCACGTTGTACGACGAATTTGGTTTTGATCAAGAAAAACTCGATTGGGTAAAACAGCAAAAAGCCAATCGTCAGCCTTTATTTGAGTACCATAGAAGATTCTCAGGCAGCGGCGTGTGGCTACCTGGTGAGAAGCCTTGGAAGTTTGATGGCGATATCGCTATCCCTTGTGCCACTCAAAATGAAGTGACCGCTGCTGATGCCGAAGCCATGTACGAGCATGGTGTTCGTTATGTGGTTGAAGGGGCTAATATGCCTCTTGATGCTGAAGCCATTGACGTCGTTCGTGACAAAAAAATGCGTTATGCGCCAGGCAAAGCGGCCAATGCTGGCGGTGTGGCAGTATCTGGTCTTGAGATGTCACAAAACTCCGTACGTCAGTATCGTACGTTTGAAGATGTGGATCAGCAGCTTCAAATTATCATGAAAAATATCCATGATGATGCCGCTCGGGCGTCTGAAGAGTATGGCTATAACTCTGATGACTGTATTGACTACATGTCAGGGGCGAACATTGCCGGCTATATCCGTGTGGCCAATGCTTTAATGGCGTATGGATTACTCAACTAAGCGATTTTCTGCTTATTTAAGTGTTTATTTCATTGTTGAATGATGCACTAAAAAAAGGGAGAGCCAAGCGGCTCTCCCTTTTTTTATGACGCTATTTTTTTTAAGACCTTATTTAAAAATAGAGACAATCTCCAGCGGCAGCGCTAGAGTCTCTAATAAGACTTTTAGTGGAACGACCCCAAGCTCAGCTTGTGTCTTAAAGCGTTTACTACCCGTAGGATGTATCAGCGCTTTTACCCCCTCGCCGAGTTTAAACCCCGTTGAGCTGTGATTATCCAGTGCTGCATACATACCACCTTGTAAGGATAAGTTGCAGCTATAGTGTGCCGCATCAGTGAGTTTACAGCTGCTGTTAAGCGGTGCAGGTAGGCTGTTTTTGGTGCTATGGGCGCTCTGGATCTCAAAGGCAAGCTGGATTTGAACGCTGTTGTCGGGGTATTTATTGATAATTATTGGCTCATGGATGTCTAATTGCTGTCCATTCAGCCTATTTAACCCGTTTAACCTATTCAGCCCATTCAGTTGGGTCACTTGATCAAGCGCCTGAGTGCCACTGGATATCAGATAGCTGTATTGGCTACCGATGAGCACTATACCAGGCTGGCGTGCCCCGTCATATACTGGATAGGCCATACCTAAAATGGTCTCTTCTTGGTTCATGGAGGCAGCACTCATAGCGTTTACAGCTCGGCCTGAGTGCTGTTGGCTAAATGGGGCTGAACTACAGCCTGCCATCATAGCGCTGCCCACTATCATCGCACTGATCAGTTTTAACATTTAAGGTAGCCTGTTGTCCTTTACTTTAAAGGGTTCGGAGAACTGCAAGATAACGAAGCCCACAACAGATAAAATGATGGCAATTTCGTATCGGCCCGTAGCCACAGAGATGCCAATAGCGGCCGTGTTCCATAAACTTGCCGCGGTTGCCGTGCCCCTCGCCCCATCTTCTGTCTTGAATATTGCGCCACCACCGATAAACCCCATACCCGTGATGATCGCATACATAATACGCGCCTCGGCATCGCCTTTATAAATGTCCATGCCTACTAGCATAAAGGCACATGAGGCAATAGTGACTAGCGGAAACGTCCTAAGCCCTGCGCCACTGTCCTTCATCTCGCGATTCAAAGCAATGGGCAATGACAATAAAAAAGCAATAAACAGCTTTAATAAATGGTAGCCCATCAACCCGAAGTTAATATCTAAATCCAGCATAAATTACTTCCTTTGTAAATTATCCTAATTCATATTGCCATCTTTTAATACTCAAAGATTGTTTTGATTGACCCGCTGCATCAGCGCTTCTGCACTCTCTACTCGCTCTGAATATCGATCCACCAAATAAGGTGCATGATCGCGTGTCAATAACGTAAATCGTACTAACTCTTCCATCACATCCACAATGCGTAAGTAATATCCAGATGGCTTTATACGCTTGCTAATACTGCCATCGGTGTTTTCAACGTCTTCAAATTCCAAAAAGGCTTTGGGCAGCGAAGATTGGTTGGGTATGGTAATCATCCGCATCCAGCGCCCTAAGATACGTAACTGGTTGACCGTATTAAATGATTGAGAGCCACCATTGACCTGCATCACAGCAAGGGTCTTACCCTGTGTTGGCCGAACTGCGCCCAGCGACAACGGAATCCAATCTATTTGCGCTTTCATTATGCCAGTCATCGCACCGTGACGCTCAGGTGAGCACCACACCATCCCCTCACTCCACTGTACCAACTCACGCAGCTCGCTAACTTTCGGATGAGTGACCTCCTCGCTATCAGGCAAAGGCAGGCCAGTTGGGTCAAATATCTTCACCTCTGCGCCCATCGCTTGCAGAATACGAGCGCACTCCTCTACCACCAGACGGCTATAAGATACCTCTCGTAATGAGCCATATAACAATACAAACTTTGGCTTATGACTTGACAGCTCTCGCTTGAAGTCATTGATGTGCGGTATATGAAACTGTTCAGGCTCAATATTGGGTAAATCGTCAAATTTTCGGATTTTGCTCATACGTGGTGTCCTGTGTGATGGTTGTCTTGTTGATGGCGCTGATTGGAGGTTTTTGCTTTTATTTGCTTAGGCTATTTTTTAGTATAAAGCCATGTCTGTGGGTGATCCGCTCTAATCCGGAGTGGCTCACATTCTTTCATTCTTTGATCCGCCGTGGTGATTAAACGTGATGTACCAAATCAAGCAGCGCCTGTTTGCGCGCTTCAGCTGACAGCTCAGCGCTGGCAATCTGATGTAACTTGGCGACTCTTTGCTCAATGATAGCAATGGTCTTAGCGAAGTTTTGAGCAGTTTTTGTTGCATCTTGCGTATCTTTTGAAGGATCAGACAATCCCCAATGTAGCTTGACCAGATTAGGGATATTACCTAGCCATAGCGGACACTGCTCGCCTGCCGCATTGTCACACACAGTGATTAACACATCCGGCTCAAAGCCTTGCATATACTCCTTATCATCCCAACCATTGCTGGTCAGCCCCTCTACGCTATAGCCTGCCTGCGTTAGATACTCTAAAGTTAAAGGGTGTACCTGCCCCACCGGCGCACTTCCTGCACTCTTAGCCACTAATAACTTCTGGTCTGTCTTGCTCTGTGCGTCTTGTTGAGGCTGATATTGATTGGTAATGGCCTCTGATAAGGCACTACGGCAGCGGTTGTGGGTGCATATATATAATATTTTTAGGGGCGTCATATCGCTCTCTTAGTCCATCGGTAATGAGTTTTGGTAAAGTAGGGCTTACGTGTTAATTGCGTGTTTTTGAATGGGCAATGGGTGAATGGCTATGAGTAAATAGTGTTAACAGTGAGTAGAAATAGGTATTTTTATTTGCTTAGGCTATTTTATTAGGCCGTTTGGCTGAGGCCATATTACAGCGCTTGTTTAGTGCGCTCTATTCTATTATTTACTACCTGCGCCCTATTCTATACTTACTTGCTACTAGCCAACTACTAACTGACCATAGGTAGCCAAAGCGCCAATGCCATTAAAGTTGCCAGCAGTACCGGCACCGTTAGGATAACGCCCACCTTAAAGTAATAACCCCAAGTAATGACCACCTCCTTACTTGCCAGCACATGTAGCCACAACAAGGTTGCCAGTGAGCCGATGGGCGTAATCTTTGGCCCTAAGTCTGAGCCAATCACATTGGCATAGACCATCGCTTGATGTATCTGCTCAGGCTCACTAAAGGTCGATGTATTTACATCAGCAATGGCCAGCGACTGCATCAATACAGTGGGCATGTTATTCATAATCGAGGACAGACCCGCCGACATAAAGCCGGTGCCAATTGTGGCTGCCCACAGCCCCTGCCCGCCCAGAGCATTTAGAGCTTGGGTAAGATAACCGGTTAACCCTTCGTTTTTTAGGCCATAAACCACCAGATACATGCCCAGTGAGAACACCACCACTTGCCAAGGTGCCCCTTTTAATACACTAGATACTGACAGTTTTTTATTGGCCAATGCCGTCAAGATTAACACCAACGCCCCTATGGCTGCGATTAGGCTAATGGGCACGCCTCTAGGCTCTAGTACAAAGAACCCCACCAATAAGGCAGCCAATACCGCCCAGCCAGTAACAAAGGTCGCCTTATCCTTAATGACACTATGCGGACTTGGTAAATTAGCCACCTCATATGTGGCGGGAATGTCTTTTTGATAAAAAAAGTACAGTACCGCAAGTGAGCTTAGTACCGACACCATATTCACCGGCAGCATCACCTGAGCATAACGATCAAAGCTTAAGTTAAAAAAATCTGCCGATACGATATTAACCAGGTTGGATACCACCAGTGGCAAGCTTGCCGTATCCGCAATAAAACCTGCTGCCATGATAAAAGCCAAGGTAGTGGCGGCAGACACCCGCATCTTAAGCAGCATAGCTATCACAATAGGGGTCAAAATTAGCGCTGCGCCATCATTGGCAAACAACGCCGATACCACAGCCCCAAGTAGCACAATAAGCACAAATAATAGCTTAGCATTACCCCCGCCCAGTCGTGCCACATGCAGTGCTATCCATTCAAAAAACCCGGCCTGATCCAGAAGCAGACTGATAATAATAATGGCAATAAACGCAAAGGTAGCATTCCACACGATGTCCCAGACCACAGGGATATCCGCCAAGGAGATTACCCCCATTAATAACGCCGCCAGTGCGCCTAGGCTGGCGCTTACCCCGATACCAAGCCCTTTGGGCTGCCAGATAACCAGTACCAATGTAACCACAAAAATAAGCGCCGCAAGTACCATAACCACTCTCTATTGTGTAGTGAATTAAACAACTATATTTAAACTATATATATTCAAAAATATCGCATAAGCCTGTGCTACTATTTATCAATCAGGGAATCCGCACTAAGAAAGTTCGTACTATTGATAAAGCGATTGATGGCATAACAGCAGGGCATAAAAGCTATAAAATCTAGCGCTAAAATACGCCAACAATGACCACAGATAGCTTGCTTTAATAGATTATCTTTATAGTATAAAACCGAGTATACTATATTCGGTTATGCGGATATAACCCCTGATGTGATAAAACTGCTTAAAGTCTGCATAAAACAGAGGGTCGACTATGGTGTCATCGGTTACATTTTTTAAAGCATTATCAGATCCCACACGCCTAAAGCTCATGTTACAGCTGCGTGAGCAAGACATGCTGTGTGTGTGTCACTTAACTGAACACTTACAGCAGCCGCAGCCGACCATCTCTCGTCATCTAAGTCACCTAAAAAAAGCGGGGCTTGTGACGTGCGAGCGCCGTGGCACTTGGATGTGGTATGCCATTAACCCTGACTTGCCGCAGTGGTGCCAAGACATCATTCATCGCATGCCTCAGATATAAACATCGGTTAATTACTGCTCACAACGGATTAGTCATTGATAATTAAAACACGTCAAACTATAGTGTTTATAGACCCGTTATAAAAAAAAGGATTTTGCCATGACACGCTTTGCGACAGACTCTGCCTTGGATTTGGCGGTGGATACGGCCATCACCCCCGAGCCTAATACAAGCTCTACACCAGCCCCTCATAAGCCTGCCATATTGGCCTGTATCGATGGCTCGAGCGTGACAGAGTCGGTCTGTGACTACGCCGCTTGGTATGCCCGAGAGCTTAAGCTGCCTATTAGCCTGCTGCATGTGATTGATGTGCCCAAAAGCTATCGTCATGATTTAAGCGGCTCTATTGGCATGGATAGCCGCAATACCTTGCTACAACAGCTTACCCTCCTTGATGAACAAAGCGCGCGCGTGGCCAACCAGCACGGTGAGGCGCTACTACAAGATGCCAAAGCCCATATCTTAATCAATCTCCCCCAAGCCAATGTCTACCGCTATCTGCGCCGTAGTAAGCTGCTTGCCGCCATTCAACACTTCATTGATGACAGCAAAATGATCATCTTAGGACGCCGTGGGCGCGATCATCAAGGCGATCACATGACCATAGGTAGCCAGATTGAGAGCGTGGTACGCGCCGTGGACTGCCCGATATTGATCTGCTCAGATGGCTTTATTACCCCCGACTCTTATATGATAGCTTTCGATGGCAGCGAGACGGCAAAAAAAGCCGTACAAAAAGTATGCGACAATAAAATTGCCAAAAATCTTACCGGCCACATTGTCATGGTCGATAATAAGAACAGCGTGCACGAAAGCGCGTTGTATAAAGCACAAAAACAGCTTAGCGATGCCGGCTTCGAGGTCACAGCCCATTTAATCAGCAGTGAAAAATATGGCGAGGGTGATGTGGTCTCAGCCCTCACAGCCTTTCGTAACCAGCACAACATCAGCATGTTCGTTATCGGCGCCTATGGTCATGCCAAATGGCGGCGCTTCTTCGTCGGTAGCACCACCACCAAGCTTTTGACGAAGACCACAGCGCCTGTGATGTTGCTGCGTTAATATAGCGATGCGGTAACCTCATAAGCGGCGGCGCTACGCTGCTACACATGCCCCATAAAAAAGACCCAGCAATAGCGCTGGGTCTTTTTTTATTATCATGGGACAGAATCATGGTACAAAGTCATGGTATAGATTCACGGATATCAGTACTCGCTCTATCCGCTCTATCCGCTCTCATAAGCCGTTTAGACCAAATCTAGAAAGTCAGCCACAAACGCGTTGGCAGGCTTGGCGATAAGTGCCTCTGGGGTGCCAATCTGCTCTACCGAGCCATGATTCATTACCACAATCTCATCCGACACATCACGCGCCTCTTCTTGATCGTGGGTCACCATGATACTGGTCACGCCCAGCTCATGATGAATGGTCTTAAGCCAAGTGCGCAGCTCCTTACGCACTTTGGCATCTAACGCCCCAAATGGCTCATCTAACAATAACAGCTTAGGCTCAACGGCTAAGGCACGTGCCAAGGCAATACGCTGACGCTGACCGCCGGATAACTGGTGCGGATACGCATTGGCTAAAGTCGGCAACTGTACCAGCTCAAGCAAGTGCTCTACCCGCTTTTTAATATCGCTGCTGCTTGGGCGCTGATCTTTGGGTAATAGCTTGAGGCCAAAGGCAATATTCTCCGCAATGGTCTTATGACGAAACAGCGCATAGTGCTGAAACATAAAGCCAATATGGCGCTTTTGTACCGGCGTATCCGTCACATCCACCCCATCAAATAAGATACGGCCACTGTCTGAGTATTCAAGACCGGCAATAATACGTAATAAGGTGGTCTTACCGCAGCCTGAGGGGCCCAATAACGTGGTCAGCTTACCGGTTGGTACGCTTAGCGAGATGTTTTCTAGGGCAACAAAATTGCCAAAGCTTTTATGGACGTTTTGAATATCAATGCTCATCTTTACCCTCATTTTTTTAATGTGTATATAGCGGTGCGGCAAGCCTTAGCGTAATAGTGAACGGTCTATTATGGCTTGGCTTATGACTTAACTTGTGGCCTAAATGATAACTACGCTGGCTTAGTTTTTGGCATCAGTCGCTTTGGCCGGTTCAGTGGCCGGAATCACCAAAGCGGGCGCGGTAATCGCTTCTCGGTCATTGCCTTTGGCATATTTGCGTGTCTGCAATTTTGACATAATCTGCTGCACAATAAGCGTCAGCAGTGCCAAGGCTGCAAGTAGGCTTGATAAGGCAAACGCTGCTGTAAAGTTATATTCGTTATAAGCAATCTCAACCAACAACGGCATGGTATTGGTCTCACCGCGGATGTGGCCTGATACCACGCTCACCGCACCAAACTCACCCATCGCGCGAGCATTGGTTAAGATAATGCCGTACAGCAGCGCCCATTTAATATTGGGTAAGGTAATGTGCCAGAACACCTGCCAGCCTGACGCACCTAAGGTTAATGCTGCCTGCTCTTCACTGTCGCCCTGTGACTGCATCAAAGGAATCAGCTCACGGGCAATAAAGGGAAAGGTCACAAACAAGGTCGCCAACACAATGCCAGGGACCGCAAAGATCACCTGAATGCCCATCGACTCAAGCCAGCCGCCCATGGTCGAGTTCAGACCAAACAGCATCACGAACATCAGACCCGCCACAACCGGCGATACCGAAAACGGTAAGTCTAATAAAGTGGTGACCAGCTGCTTACCCTTAAACTTATAACGGGTCACCAGCCAAGCAATGGCCACACCCATCACGATATTCACCGGCAGCACGATGGCCGCAGTCAGTAAGGTCAGCTTGATGGCAGAGACCGCTTCAGGCTCTACAAGCGCAGCCACATACAAGTCCCAGCCGCCTTTAAATGCCTCATAAAACACGGCCAACAACGGGATAACCAGCATCACAATCATAAATATCGAGGCGATACCGATAAATAGCGCCCGCACCCAAGGGGCATCGCGGGTGGCGGCATTGTCTTGATAGTTATACCCATTTGAGATTTGCATATGCTGTCCTAATTATCCGAATGTACTGTATAAAGCAGGCTGAACTTGACTCACAACTTAACCCATAACTTGGCCTATAAATTGGCCTAGGTCGGCTTATTTAGCCCCGACACGGCGAGACAAACGCCACTGTAGTAGGTTGATGGCCAATAAGATGACAAAGGAGATCATGAGCATAAATAACGCCACCGCGGATGCCCCTTGGATATCGAATTGCTCAAGCTTACTGATAATAATCAGCGGTAAAATCTCAGACTGCATCGGGATATTACCAGCAATAAAGATAACCGAGCCATACTCTCCGGTGGCGCGTGCAAACATCATGCCTGCACCCATCAATAAGGCAGGAAACAGCTCTGGCAGTATCACCGTACGAAAGGTGGTCAAGCGATTGGCCCCCAGTACCGCAGCCGCTTCCTCATACTCAACTGACAGCTCCTCTAATACCGGCTGCACAGCACGTACGATAAATGGAAAGCTTACCACCACCAAGGCCAGCCAAATACCAATGGGGGTAAAGGCGACTTGAATACCCACCTTGTCAAAGAACTGACCGATTAAGCCATTGGGCGCATACAAGGTGGCCAGTGAAATACCAGTTACCGCCGTGGGCAAAGCAAAAGGCAGATCCACCAAGGCATTAATCAGCGACTTACCTATGAAGTCATAACGCACCAATACCCACGCCACCAAGGTACCGAACACCATATTGGTCAACATGGCATAAAATGACATCTTCAGTGACAAAATAATCGCAGCCTTCACCTGAGGCTGACTGATGGCCTCAATAAAACCACTTAGCCCCATTTGGGTGGTGGTATAAGCCATCATCGCAAAGGGTAGAATAACCAATAACGATAAGCTCAATACGGTGATACCCATAGACAAGCCAAAACCGGGTAACACGTTGCGCTGACGCAATCGGGTAAGCCAAGAGCGCTTGCGGATAGGAGCTGTCGATGGGGCTGACTGGTTCATGAAGGTCTCACTGCATTGATGAAAATGGGTCATGCTTTTGTATGGTGCTGCTCATGCTAACAGGGCAAGGTTATTAAGTTTAATGATGAATAAGGCTATCTTAGTGAATAAAAGGAATATACTGGGCGGCTACGCTCACCTTAACTGCCGCCCTGAGCCGACTGTTATTAGCACGATAGGCGCTGTTATTTTGCGGCCGCTAAGTCGGTGCTACAAGTGAGGCAGATGGTGCAGTCGCTTATTGCGGCTTATTTTGGCTACTGGCCAACTGATCAAACACCCCGCCCTCAGCGAAGAACTTACTCATAATCTCATCCCAGCTGCCAAATACATCATTGGCGCGGAAGGTATCCATGGCAGGTAGCTTATCGCTATTGGCTTCAAGAACAGATGCTACGCTTGGGCGTAGATACAGATCGGCGGCCAACTGCTGCGCAGGCGTGCTCCACAGATACTCAAGGTACTCGGCAGCCGGCGCTGTGGTGCCTTTTTTATCAGTGACTGAGGTGACAACGGCCACAGGGTTTTCGGACTGTACTGAGTAGCTTGGATAGACAATCTCCACCTGACCTTTGCCAAACTTATTGGCGGCCAAATTGGCTTCGTTTTCGAAGGTGATAAGCACATCACCGATGTTGCGCTGCACAAAGGTGGTGGTGGCCGCACGCCCGCCATTTTCATAGACTTTGACATTACCCAAAAGCGATTTAACAAATGCCTTGGTCTTGTCCTCATCGTTATTAAAGGCATGTAAGCCGTAGCCATAAGCGCCCAAGAAGCTATAACGGCCACTGCCTGACGCCTTGGGATTGGCAATAATCAGCTCAAGACCAGGCTGGGTTAAGTCATTCCAATCCTTAATCTGCTTTGGGTTGCCCTTACGTACCAAAAACACCGTGGTACTGGTAAAGGGCACCGCATGATTGTCAAAGGCTTCTGCCCAGTTATTGGCCACTAAGCCTTTTTTCTCAAGCAGCGCCACATCTGAGCCTTGGTTCATGGTGACCACATCGGCTTGTAGACCATTGGCCACTGATAAAGCCTGCTTACTTGAGCCGCCATGCGACTGGCTAATACTGATGGTGCTATCAGGATGCGCCGCCTTATACTGCGCCACAAATAGCGGGTTGTACGCTTTATAAAAGTCACGCGAGATGTCATAAGAGACGTTTAATAACTGCACATTGTGACTGTCCACTGTGCTGACGCTGCCATCGGCATTGGTCTGTTTTTGGCTACCACAGGCAATGAGTCCAAAGGCAAGCGTCGTCATTAGCGCAGCGCTGGCCCATTTTTTTGTGGCAGAAGGTGTAATCTGGGCGCTTAATGCAGCTGTCGTCACAGCAGCAGATCGGCGATAAATATTAAAAGTTGCCATGAAGCGTGTGTCCTTAAAAAAGTGAGTCTGCTTTATAATTAAATAGTGTATTTACAGACAGTTATAAAACCATAAGGTTATGCTATCAGGGCTTCGTTATTATATTTAGTGATAAATATATCTATCTTAATGAATAATAGGAATATAAAACGGGTGGTTTTTGGGCACAAAAAAGCCCTTTCAAGTCAGGCAATCTTAGATAGATGGCTGGCTTGAAAGGGCTTGTAAATAGCGGCTTTTAGAGCGATGCGCTTATTTTGGGGCGTTCACTGCCAATTGATCAAACACACCACCATCACTGAAGTAGGTGTCCATAATCTCATCCCAAGTACCGAATACATCGTTTGGACGGAAGGTTTCGATCGGAGGTAGCTTATCGCTGTTGGCATCAAGAACAGACTGTACGCTAGGACGTAGGTATAAGTCTGCGGCTAACTGCTGCGCCGGCTCGCTCCATAGGTAGTTTAGGTATTCAGTGGCCGCTTCAGTCGTGCCTTTTTTGTCAGTCACTGTGTTGACTACAGCCACAGGGCTTTCTGACTTAATAGAGTATTTAGGATACACGATCTGTACTTGGCCTTTGCCAAATTTAGTCGCAGCTAGGTTTGACTCGTTTTCAAAAGTGATAAGCACATCACCGATGTTGCGCTGCATAAAGGTGGTGGTTGCCGCACGGCCGCCATTTTCATAGACTTTGACGTTTTTTAGCACATCTTTAACAAAAGATTTGGTTTTGTCCTCATCTTTATTAAAGGCATGTAGACCATAGCCATAGGCACCTAAGAATGCATAACGGCCGTTACCCGTCACTTTTGGGTTGGCCATAACAATCTCAACACCCGGCTTGGTTAAGTCCTCCCAAGTGGTGATGTTTTTTGGATTGTCTTTACGTACCAAAAATACAATGGTACTGGTAAAAGGTACGGCGTGATCTGGGAAAGCGTCTTCCCAAGTGTCTGCCACAAGGCCTTTTTTCTGTAGTAGCTCAATGTCTGAGCCTTGGTTCATGGTTGCCACATCGGCTTGTAGACCATTGGCCACAGATAAGGCCTGCTTGCTTGAGCCGCCATGCGACTGCTTGATATTGATATTCACCCCAGGATGCTCAGACTTGTAGTGCTCAATGAACATGGGGTTGTAGTCTTTATAAAAGTCGCGCGCCACGTCATAAGAGACGTTTAGTAGCTCGATGTCTTGGGCATCTGTGCTGGCAGCGGCGGTATCACCTGCTTTATCAGCGCCTTCAGTTTCGGTGTTTTTTTGATTGCCACAGGCAGCCAGACCTAAAGCTAGGGTCGCCACTGTGGTAATAGAGGCAAGCTTGGCAGCTTGGGTAAGAGGGGCTTGGCTAAGCTTAAAACTGATCGCCATGGTCTGTGTCCTTTATTAGCAAACTTATAGGATAAAACTTAAGAGCTATCTATTTAGTAATGAGTAACCATAGTAGTCATGAGTAGTAGTCATGAGTCACCATACTTTTAGATACAAAAGTAATTTTAGGCTGCCATGGTAACAAGACGCTGTGATCATGTTTAATGATGATTTTGGCTATCTTAGTGAACAAATAGAATATGCATAAAAAAAATGACTCACCATATCGTAATTAGCCACAATAAATGGGAATAATTTTTGATTCTATGGCATAATCTAATTTATTTATATTGTTAATTATTGTAGTTTTTTGTCACGCTAATTGTTGAGTGAATATCTTGCTTAATTCATCATGTCGATGGCTAGGAGCAATCATATAGCGATCACGTTATATAGCAGCCAAGCTTCTGTGCCATGCGGCGTCATTCTTTAGTAGCAAGGATGCTGCTTGTCGCAATTAAGCGCTATATCAGGTAAGGCGGTATGTCTATGAGTTCGATTGTGACCCGTATCAACGGTTTAAAATTCTTGTTATTAGCCACTGTCTGCGCCACATCCTTATCGGGCTGTTATGTGCAGCCTCACTCTCAGTCTGGTCTGGCTGGGCAGACGCACGCCACCCAAATGCAACATAGCGACGAACACCCGCAGATCTCAGGCCGCTACAGCCTACTGCACTCTGGCGCGCATCCTGCCAATCTAACCGTAACTGTCAAAAAAATTGGGCTATTTACCCCAGCCAAAGACATCAAAATCGACATAACCACTGACTCTGCTACCCCAGCACTCAGCACCAGCACTACTGACGCGGCCTCAAGTTGTACTTACCACGGCTCAGCCAAGCTAATGGGCCAAGACGCCCTGCATGGTGTCATCTATACCGCCCCAGTGAGCAGCTTAATCCATAGCGGCACCAGCTCTGCCTTATTAGATGCCGATCACAGCAATGGGCTGCTGTTTTTCCGCTTTAAAGACAATGTACTAAGCATTGATAGCAACAATCCGCAAGCGTTGGGGCTGTTATGTCAGGGCAATATGGTATTAAAAGGGGATTATGTCCAAATAGACTAAGATGGCAGCGCTCAACGGTGGCCGTCGCCTCAAGCCGTCTTTTTAAATTAACACATTAAGGTCTAAATACAGCTGGGAGTGTGGCATGGGATTTAGATTTAGAAAAAGCATTAAGATTGCACCTGGTGTGCGCCTAAATATCGGCAAAAAAGGCATCTCCAGTGTCTCTGTCGGTGGCCGAGGTGCCCGTATCAATATCGGTAAGCGTGGCACCACTGCCAGCACTGGGCTGCCCGGCACCGGCTTATCTTATACTCAGAAGTTAAGCGGCCCAGCCAAATCTCGCAGCGCCAAGTCTCGCAGTGCCAAAGCTGACACTGCGCATCCTGCACCGCCGCCTGTACCGCCCTCTTCTCTATCTTCGCCCGATCTACATTTGCCCGATGCACTGCCATCGACAGCCACTTCTCGCCCGCCTGCCACGCCTACCCCTCGTACTCCTCGTGCAACTGATACGCAGGGCACTTACCCTGATCACGAGTACCGCAAAGTCTCCTTTGGCCTGCTGCTGGGTATCTTATTTATTCCCTATATCTTTAGCTGGCTAGTACTGCGTGAGGGCTATAGCACCACAGCTCGGGTACTGAGCATGGGCTGGCTTATGATAGTCGTCATCTCTTGGCTGCGTTAGGCTTTGGCTTAACACCTCACATTATTTGAGCACAAAAAAAGCCTAAATCCCAGAGAGCTTATGGATTTAGGCAAAATCAAAATAGCGCTTTATGGTGGCTATTTTTAGACAGCTTATGTGCGTTAGACGACTTGTGTCTTGGTGTGCTTGGGCGCTTAGCCTTTATTTAGTGCGTTAAAGCAGGTGTTGTAGTACTGCGAGATAAATTTATCAATTTGGGCTTCTTGATCGGCTTTGTTCTCATAGCGCTTAACGGTGAATGCCTTATCGATGATACCGGCCGCCAAGGCTTGTGAGGTTTCATCGGCCTTTTGCGCAACTTTATTTAATTGTGCTTTGGTAGCGCCCTCTTGGCGAGCCTGCATTACCTTGCCCGCCATAGCAGCGATATCGACACACAGCTCATCGGGCGCATCGTCTTGGGTATCGGCTGCATACGCGCCTAGGCTACCGAACATTACGGCAGCGGCCATAAAGCTGGCTTTGAGAGTCGGTGTGATTGTCTTTGATGAAATAGATTTGATCATAATAATTACTCCTAGTTGCCCTCAGTATATAAATATTTGGCCAAAACAACCATGGCTGTTATCAATAACTCTGCCTAGCAGTAGGACTTTAGCAAGGTTATTGATTTTGTGTGTGAAAAATTGGGTTATTTGCTATGATTATAAGTATGTTAACTGCTTGTAAATGATAAGCAAAGCCGGTGTGTACTGTCGTTCTGGCAAATGGATGGTGCGGCGTGGTTGGCAGGTTGGCTTTGTTACTGAGTTTTTATTGAAAACTCAGGTCGTCCTGTATTATGGCGATTGCCTATGATAATTAGAGAAACTTTGATGAAAAAAATACTCATAAGCCTTGCATTAAGCTTAGGCAGTCTGGCTACCTCTGCGGTGATGGCAGCCACCCCCAGTTTTTCAACGCAGCAAATGGCCCAAACCAAACTGCATGACTTAAGCTTTAAGCAGGTGATGCGGGCGTTTTATACTGGTGAAATGACGGATTTTTTCGTTAGTGACGAAGATATAGAGTCTATGCCCTATATAGGTCTTGGATATGAAGAAGATGGTGAGCAAATTGTTGCTGTTATGCACCCTAGCATTAAGTATAAAAATACTGCCGGTGAACCTCGCTATCTGGTGATGATTGAGAAAGTATTAATTGATTATGAAGGCACTTTGATCTCTTGTCATGCATGTCAAGCCACAGCAGACTTTTATAGCTTCAAAAAATTAAATAATGGGCAGTTTCAATTGGTAAGCCAAAGCCCACAAGATATTGAAATCTCAAGCAGTTGGGGGCGAGTCGATGTTGACAGTGCTAGCCTCGAGCAAGGCATACGTACATTAGGTGTGAATTTAGTTGGTAGTATCTTTAAGACCAGCTACTCGTCTCTTGGGGAATCATCTAGCTCATGGTATGCACTGCATCTGCCAGAAGATGACTATATTAATATTTATTATATAGGCGATGCTGGTGCTGACAATGGTGGTCAATATACTGCAAGCTCCCCCCTATATTATGGATACAATGTCGCCTACAGTGTGCTACCTGATAAGAGTAGCAAATACTATCCCATCATGCTGAGCTTTAAGGGAGATAAGCCGACAGATGACTTCGAGCGTATCGAAACGGTCAATACCAGAAAGCTTAAAAAGTTTGATCCTGTTAATAAAGAGTATTATTAAGTCAATCTAGTTAGCTTGCCAGCAGAATTGTACAACTGACGCCATAAAATAGGCAGCGTATAATGTACAAATAAACAGCCGCACATGCCTTGATGCACTCACCAATTAACCGTACCGATAATAATTAAAAATCATTTTATTTAAGGAAAGACCCTTATATGACTTCCGCCACCTCATCCATGAGCACCCCCATCAGTCAATCTGAGATTAACAAAGCCGTCTGGAATGCCTGTGATACCTTCCGCGGTGTGATTAGCGCCGATACTTACAAAGACTTTATCTTAACCATGCTGTTTTTGAAGTATTTGTCCGATGTGTATAGAGATGAGCACGACACGCTTATGGCTGAGTATGGCGATGCAGACTTGGTAAAAGAGCTGATGAGCAATCAGCGCTTTGTGCTACCCGATGGTGCCAGCTTCTGGGACTTATACGAGCAGCGTCATCAGCCGGGTAATGGTCAGCGTATCGATGAAGCATTACACGCGATAGAGGAAGCCAATGGCAATAAGCTAAAAAGCGTGTTCCAAGACATCAGCTTTAACACCGATCGCTTGGGCAATGAGAAGAAGAAAAACGAGCTACTGCGTCATCTGCTAGAGGACTTCGGTAAGCCAATGCTCAATCTAAGCCCATCACGTGTGGGTAGCCTTGATGTGATTGGTAATGCGTATGAGTTCTTGATTAAGCACTTCGCTGCTGACTCTGGCGCCAGTGCTGGCGAGTTCTATACGCCGCCTGAGGTATCAAGCTTGCTGGCGACTATTCTAAATCCTGTGGCTGGTGATGCGATATGCGACCCTGCGTGCGGATCGGGCTCTTTGCTGATCAAATGCGGTGCAATGGCGCGCAAAAACTCAGGCAGCAAAAACTATGAGCTGTTCGGGCAAGAGGCGATTGGCTCAACGTGGGCACTGGCAAAAATGAACATGTTTTTGCATGGTGAGGACAACCACCGTATCGAATGGGGCGACACCTTGCGTCATCCGCTACTGCTTGATGATAAAGGCCATCTGCTTCAATTCGATGTAGTAACTGCCAACCCACCGTTTTCATTGAGCAAATGGGGTTATGATGATGCCGCCGATGATGAGTATGGCCGCTTCCATCGTGGTCTACCGCCTAAGACCAAGGGTGATTATGCGTTTATCACTCATATGATTGAAACTCTAAAGAACGATACCGGTCGTATGGGCGTGGTTGTGCCGCATGGGGTGCTGTTCCGTGGCTCATCTGAGGGCAAAATCCGTCAGCAATTGATTGAAGAAAACCTACTTGATGCGGTGATTGGCTTACCGGAGAAGCTGTTCTTCGGTACTGGTATCCCTGCGGCAATCTTAATATTTAAGAAGAACAAAGCCGATAAGTCGGTGCTGTTTATTGATGCCAGCTCGGATTATGAGTCAGGCTCGAACCAAAACAAGCTGACTGAGGACAATTTAGCAAAAATCATTGAGACTTATAACAACCGCGCCTTTGTCGATAAATATGCGTATGTTGCCAGCTTTGATGAGATTAAAGAGAACGACTTTAACTTAAACATTCCGCGTTATGTCGATACCTTTGAGCCTGAGGCAGAGATTGATCTTGTGGCGGTGCGTGAGGCGCGTTTGGCACTCAAAGCAGAGCTTGCCAGCTTAGAGAGTGAGATGGATGACTATCTTAAGGAGCTTGGTTATGGTGCCTAATGGATGGAAAATAAAGAAACTAGATGAAATATGTGAAATAAATCCTAGAAAACCTTCAGAACCAGATGATTGCTTTGTTTCATTCATTTCTATGAGTCAGCTCTCTGAAGATGGTCGTATTATATCTAAAGATACTAAAAACTATGATGAAGTATCTAAAGGGTTTACTTCATTTAAAGATAACGATGTATTAGTTGCCAAAATTACACCTTGTTTCGAAAATGGGAAAGGGGCATTAGTTAATAACCTGACTAATGGTATTGGGTTCGGAAGCACAGAGTTCCACGTACTTAGGGCTAAGAAAACATCTGACCCTCAATTTATTTTCTATCTAACAAGAACCAATGCGTTTAGGGCTAGAGGCACGATGAATATGCAAGGCTCTGCTGGTCATAGACGTGTTACAACGGATTTTATAAAAGTTTATAAAGTACTTACTCCACCCCTACCCGAACAACAAAAAATCGCCACAATCCTATCCACTTGGGATAAAGCGATTGATACCACTGAGCGTTTGATTGATAACAGCAAACAGCTGAAAAAAGCCTTGATGCAGCAATTGCTCACCGGTAAAAAGCGTTTGCTTGATGACAATGGTAAACCGTTTGAGGGTGAGTGGGTTAGTTCTCAACTAAAGGATATAACTGATTTCATTAAGGATGGTACTCATGGCACTCACAAAAGATATGAGAGTGGCATCCCTATGCTTTCAGCCAAAAATATCACTAAGCAATATACTGTTGATTTTGATGACGCGCCACGTATTAGCGAGGAAGACTATAATAAAATACATGCCAAATATACAATTAAAAGTGGCGATATATTATTAACTGTAGTTGGCACTCTTGGTCGAGTTGCCATAGTACCTGATGAGTTAGTTGAGAAGTTCACTCTACAAAGAAGTGTAGCCATTATGCGAGTTAATGCTCAAAGTGCCTATAACCAATTCTTAAAACAATTATTTAGTAGTAGCGAATTCACTAACTTGCTTCATAGAAAGTCAAATTCTACTGCTCAAGCAGGTATTTACTTGGGTGAGCTAGGTAAATTAAAAATAGACTTACCACCCCTCAAAGAACAACAAAAAATCGCTGCGGTATTAACCAATACCGATAAAGAAATCGAATTGCTGGAACAACAGCTTGCCGACTTACAGCAAGAGAAAAAGGCGTTGATGCAGGTGTTGTTGACAGGGAAAGTTCGGGTTAAAGTTTAGTCATTCACATTAAGACCATATATAGACTTAAGCTTGATGATATTTAGCTTAGAATATAATAAGAATTAAATTTACTAAGGAGTACAACATGATCGAAGTCACTGAAGCTGTCAAACGTGCTCGTGAAATTGCGAATCAGTTATACGAAGGTGAAGACATAAAAAACCTTGGCCTTGAAGAAGTCGTGTTCAATGAAGAAGTGAACGCATGGGAAATAACCCTAGGCTACGACTCTTATAGATCCAAAATCATAGAAAACAAACCTACCGAGTTCATGGCCCGTAACCTATACGCTGATGGCAAAATCGAAAAAGAGACACTACGCGAATACAAAACCTTTTCAATCAATGCAGAAAATGGTCAATTCCAAGGTATGATCATGAGAGATATTGGTTAAAGATGCATCATCCTTATGTTCGTAAAAACAAAAAAGTTTTACTTGATACCAATCTATTGACCATGTACATCGTCTCTAGAATTGGTGCAGGTGAGGTTGAAAATTTTAAGCGTACTCGTGCCTACACTTCTAAAGATGCCGAGATTTTAGATGACGTTTTAAAAAACTTTGAATCTATCGTAACCACTCCTCATATATTGGCTGAAACTGCCAATATTTTAGACTGGTTTGATAAATCTAAACGAGCCACTGTATTAGGTTTTCTTTCTAAATATATAGAATTGGTTGAGGAAGTTCACTATCCTGCTGCAAACATAACACTCAGTCCTGCATTCCTTAAACTTGGTCTTTCAGATGCTGCATTATTTGATCTAAGTGTTAGCAATAAGTATGTGCTTTTGACAGACGATTTAGATTTATATGGCTTTGCAGCCGGACATAACATTGAAGCATTAAACTTTACCCATTTTAGAAACTACTTGTAGTAAGACGTGTACCAGTCAACATAACCGCCACGCTTAGTGCCCCTTGGGTAACGCGCAACCTTGGCGGTTTTTCTTTGCCTAAAAAGACAGATAAGCAAATTGCTTTATGTAGTAGATTTAATGGCTCAATAAAGATAGAATTATTTATCAAATCTAAAATAGTAGTTGATTATAGCTATTGAAGTGAGAGCTGGTTACTTCTCTCATAACTCATGTAATTAAACAGATAAATAAAAGGAGTTTTGCTAATGAATTTTAACCAAACATTAAAGGGTGCATCAATCGTCTTAGTTTCTAGTATATTAGCTGCAGTTTCGTTTAACGCTAATGCTTCGGGCACTGAGTGGACAGACAGCACCACCTGCCATTTATTAAAACAAGGTAAACTGGTTAGCAAATCGAAGTGTTCTTA
Organism: Psychrobacter raelei; assembly: GCF_022631235.3. NCBI lineage: Bacteria > Pseudomonadati > Pseudomonadota > Gammaproteobacteria > Moraxellales > Moraxellaceae > Psychrobacter > Psychrobacter raelei. The sequence goes on along the minus strand of NZ_CP093310.2, from coordinate 1,434,123 downwards.
TGAAGCGTCTATGGCTTCAAATATGTCCTTCAGCTATACAGGCTATAGCTTTAAGCTACCCAACAACAAGACCAAGTTTAATGCGGAAATTAGCGCAAATGCTAAAACAGATAAAAATGATAATTTTATTGAAGGCCGTGATGGTTCGTTAGTCTTTGATACTAGTATTACATTAAATGAAAAACCAGCAGTTATTCAATATCGCTATGGATCATCTTTAAAAGTAGTACCAAAAAGTATTGCAGCGAAATTCGAAACTGGTGCGCCCAAAGGCACCTTACAATGTATGCAGCAGAAGTCATCACCAGCTTGGGAAATTTGTGCGCCAGCTCAAGATGTTAGTATGGGTAGTTTTTAAGTAAGTTTAAGCCTATTTAATTATGATGTATTAAGCCGTCTATTTAACCCAAATAGACGGCTTTTTTATCGTCTTTTTATTATCAAGAGATACCCGACTTTATAGTAAGCATCCGACCATCCCATCTTTTTTTCTATTAAAAAATGCGAGATAGTGTCCACGATCAAATAATCGTGGACACTAAGATGACAATACAACCCTCTAATAAACCCAAACGAAGAACTTACAGCCCCGAGTTTAAAGCACTTTTAGTAAAAGAAGCGACAGACTCAAATCGATCAATCGCCAGTATCGCCCGAGAGCATGGCATTAACCAAAACCTTCTACATAACTGGAAACGTCAGTATCAGCGTACACAGACTCAAACCGGCACATTGCCTGATGCTATCGACAGTCCTGCTGATCCAAACCCGAACTTTATCCCCATCTGCCTTGAACCTGAAGTCACACATCTAGGCTCAGCATCCGTCATACAAAACATCAAACTGCAAATCGCAGCCTCAGGATCTGGATGCATAAGCCTCAACATTGCCCAAATTGACACCCAAAGCTTGATTGACCTACTACGAGGACTACAATGATAGCCATCAACCACATCTGGTTATCCACCACGCCCATGGACATGCGATGTGGTAGTGGCAAACTACTGGCCCACATCATCACCGAGCACCAAAGTATCCGTCCTCACTGCGCCTACCTGTTTTACAACAAAGCAGGCACACGCCTAAAAGTACTCATTCATGACGGACTTGGCATATGGCTTTGTAGCCGTCAGCTCGATGATAATAAATTTCATGGCTTAACCAAAGCACTCACCACCACTCAAACTGGCATCAGCATCAACCGTGAGCAATTTAACGCCTTAATCAGTGGACTGCCTTGGCGTAACATGGGTCAGGATAAATTAACCCCCATTCTATAAATATCAGATGACAGGCAAATAAAACTCTGGCAACATATCGCCATGACTGCTGCCAATCTATCCGACTTATCAAAAGACCCCATTTACGCCGAGCTTTTGGTGAAAATCCGCGTGCTTGAACAGCGTAATGAGCATCTGCAGCAACAAATTGATCAAACAAACACGAGTCACGAACAACTACAGCAGCTTTTTAACCAAGTGGTTGAGGACAACCACAAGCTGTATGAAAAAGTGCTTGAACTCATCGAAAAGCAAAAGCAGCTTATTCACCGGCTATATGGACAAAAAAGCGAAGGCGTAACTGCCAGACAAACCCACTTAAATTATGAAGCGGCGCAAGAAGACTTAGCGGAGCTTGAACAAATCCGAGATGACTACCGTAGCGGCTTAAGCCAAGATGAGCTTGCCAAGCTCCCTGCTATCGATCCTATCGAGGCAGAAACCCTCATTGATGAGGGCGAGCTTGCTGACCAGCCGCTACCCTCAGTCACTCATCAGTCTAAAAAACCAAAGCGTGCTAAATACACGGTTATTCCAGACCACCTTGAGGTCAAAATCCTGGTTCATGAACCACTCACCACCGTTTGTGACTGCGGCTGTCAAATGACACAAATTGGAGAGGACAAACAAGACAAACTTGGCATTATCCCTAAGCAGTTTTATATTGAGCGTCACCTCTATCCTAAATGGGTATGCCGTGAGTGTGACACCCTTCATCAAGCGGCTGCCCCCAAGCAGATTATTAACAAAAGCATCGCCACCCCAGAGCTGCTTGCGCACATCCTTATTAGCAAGTATGCAGACCATCAGCCCCTATATCGGCAGAATCTTATCTATCAGCGAAGTGGGATAAATATCCCCGATGCCACCATGGCAGATTGGGTGGGACGCTGCGGCGTTGCCCTTGAGCCTTTAGCAAGTCGCTTGCACGCGCTATTACTGTCTGAACCCATCTTACATGCTGATGAAACGCCAGTATCTATCATGAAGAACCATGTAAAGGTAGGTGGTAAATCATTAAAAAAAGGCTATGTCTGGGCGTATCTCACGCCACAGCACAGTGCATTAAAGGCGGTGGTATATGACTTTGCCGAAAGCCGTCGTAATGAGCACCCTAAAGCCTTTTTAGGTAAATGGCGTGGTAAGCTGGTTTGCGATGATTACAGCGGTTATAAGTTTTTATTTCATCAAGGTGTGACTGAAATCGGTTGTCTGGCCCATGCACGGCGTAAATTCCATGAACTGCATGTCACTGGGCAAAGTATCGTGAGTATTGAGGCATTAACGTTATTTAGGCAGTTGTATGCCATTGAACGTGAGATTGATGAGCGATTTGAAAAACACACACCCCCAATACCAAGAGACCCCAAAATAGTTCGGCAAATCAGGCAAGAGAAGGCCAAACCGATTGCAGATAAGCTGCATCAATGGTTACGAGAAAAAAGACAGTTAACCACTAAAAATGCCAGTATTACTAAGGCAACTGATTATTGCCTGAAACGTTGGCAGGCGCTGACATGTTACTTAGATGATGGCAGGTTACCGATTGATAATAATTGGGCGGAGAATCAGATGCGTCCGTGGGCACTTGGGCGTAAAAACTGGTTGTTTGCTGGTTCGCTACGAAGTGGGCAGCGTGCTGCGAATATTATGTCAATCATTCAGTCAGCTCGCTTAAATGGCTTGGATGTGTCTGCTTATTTGATAGACGTGCTAAGACGCCTGCCTACTCAAGATGATCTGGATGAGCTGTTACCTCATCGATGGATGCCACCTCAATAGGGGTTGGTCGGATGCTTACACTTTATATCCCTGAGCTGCAAGTGATACTATTATCTGTCGTATCAAATTTTAAAACCAAAAACCCTCCATACGAAATATCATAACCACTAGAGTCATTTCGTTCTACGGTTACAGAAGGCCCATATGGCGGTTTAAAAGAAGGTCTTAACTTAGTAAAGCTACTATCTGCAAAGACAACCTTAAAATCTGAACCCTCATACTGTTGCAAATATTCAACTTTAGTAATGGGATAACCGAAAGCAACTGCATTTTGTAGATAAAAAGTATATAAACTCTCATGTCCTTCCATTTCTACTTCTGGATCTCCTTTTAAAGACACATGCTTTACTGACTTTCTTAACTCATTGGGAAAGTTATCAGTGATATAAGGGTATTCACAGCCCTGTTGCATTGGCGCTAAATAGAAGGTCCAATCTGTCACTTGAGCCGTACTTTGAACACTATCTTTAGCTTGAGTGCTTGGGGTGGTAACAACTCTTACTACTTCATTGACCATATCACCTAGTCTAATTTGTCCATCCTGGCTAGCAGCACAGCCCGTTAATAAAGTCATGCCACAAGCAGCCACTAATAAAGAAAGGGATTTATATTTCATAACAGTCCTTAATTTATGTATTGATAAATCATCACTTCAGCATTCATTGACCTGTCACATATTGAACCCTGAATAAATGCAATAGATGAGTAAGGAAACAAGATACCACCTTAACTTTTTGGTAAGTTAATATTCACAATATATAACATAGAATATTTTTATCAATATTTATTTTTGCTTTCGGTTTTCGTTATTAAAAGCTATCCCCTACCTCATACAATACATAATATAGCTTGAGTATCTATTGATTAAATACCCCGTTCGATTACAATTAAATCAATAACCATAAGCAGTTAGCGCAAGAGAAAAAGGCGTTGATCCAACAGCTTTTGACGTGTAAGAAGCGGGTTACGGTGGATTAATATAAGAAGGTGAATTATGCGAGGATTAGTAGTGTGTGGCTTATTGGCATTATCTAGCGCTTCAGCTATGGCTGGAGATATGTACGTTTATAAAGATACAAAAGGTAATGTACTCGTGTCTAATACAGAGAATCCAACTGGGGCTTTTAATAAGTATGCTAAAAAGGTGAAGATTGACTACCACCCCACAATTAACGATAACTCTAATAACACCGCAGATATAACTTCTAATCAGTCGTTATCCTCAAATTTAAGCCCTTCTGACAGCTTAGAGGTCACCAAAAATATGTATCTGTATCAAGACGATCAGGGGCATGAACACCTTTCAAGCATCAAACCGAGCAACTCCTCTAAATCTTTTGAGAAGGTAAAAGTTAGCTATACTCGTCTAAACCCTCCTTCTACTCGCCGTAATAATCGTTTCTCAATATTTACCGACTTAAACCGTGATACTAAATCTAGACTAGAAAATATCGAAAGACTGTCTAATTCTGCTGAGCAAAAAGCTGATGAGCTTGCTGATTTGGCTCGGCCTTTTTTGGCTCAGTAATTTTGTTCTTGGATTTAGCAATGAATATAAATGAGTGAGTTCATGGAAATTAATCAACTAAAAAAAATTATTGAACACATTAAAACACTACCAATGCCTGAAACACCAGAGCCCACTATCTTCAGCATTGGCAGTCGAGGATATTACGAAAACCCAACTTCCGATATACTTGCCTTCTTTTGTAATAGTGATGGCGCACATGGCTTGGGCACATTAATGATGGAAGCTTTATTTGAAGCACTGGCTACCGCCAATTCAAAGTCAGCTAACATCCATTTTGATGAATATGCAACGATTAGCGAACCTGCCCGCGAAGTTAGCACCAAAAACAACAAGCGGATTGACTTACTACTAGAAGGTAATGACTGGGTTATGGTGATTGAAAATAAAATCTATCACCAACAGGTGAATCCATTCAAGACCTATAAACAGCATATAGACTCATCTAATGAGTTCAAAGAGAAGGAGCCACTCTATGTTGTTCTATCTCCTAACGGTAAGGCACCTAGCGGATGGCTGGGTTTAAGCTATCCTATATTGCTTGATAGCTTAAGAAAGAAATTAGCGAACGCCTTTATTGACCAGCCATTAAACAAATGGCTAGTTTTATTACGTGAATTTACACTGCATTTGGAAGGAATTATGTCTAAATCAAGCATGCCTGATGACACTGTATCGTATGTTTTAGATAATTTGGCAGCTATTAAACAGGCCGAAGATATTAAACAAAAAGTCATTAGTGCTTATCAAAAAGAGCTGCTAGCAAAAGTTCAGGATGCTTTTCCAGATGAGCAAGTTAATACAAAGCTTCATCATTGGCATGGCTACCCTGCTCTCCGCTTTTCATTTGAATCATGGGAAACGAAATCGGATGTTGCTCTATTTCTAGACGGTCGTAAAGACAAAAGGTTTTGTATCAACTATTATGCCTTTAATATCAAGACGCCAGAGCAAGCAGCAATAGCCGACGAAGTGTTAAAAGAAAGAGACTGTAGCTCAAGTTGGACTGAGGGTTCAGGTAAAATTAAGGGCTATAAATCACCTTATGAGTCTTTTGACAAAGATACCGCTCATGAGTTTCTTATTGCAAAGCTAAGTTTGCTTGACCATTTTGAGACTAAAGTTCGTCGTCAGTGGTGAGCAATATAATCGAAACATATCTTAGTCTGAATATTAAGACCCATATTAAAAACAAGGTTGTAAGTGCATGAGCAATTTTGACTCGACAAAAATACTATTAAGTGAATTACTCGACAATATCAAAAAAGGTAAGGTTCAACTACCTGATTTCCAACGTGGATGGGTGTGGGATGATGAACATGTAAAAGATCTATTGGTAAGCATCGCACGTTCGTTCCCAGTAGGCGCTGTCATGCTACTTGAAACAGGCGGTGAAGTCAGGTTTCAAACTCGACCTATTGAAGGTGTCGAAGATCTAATCGATGCCACTGTGCAGCCTCAAAAGCTTATTTTAGATGGCCAACAGCGCTTAACAACGCTCACTCAAGCAATAGCATTAACCTCCCCTGTGAAAACAAGAACTAGCAAAGGTAAGCCTATTCAGCGACATTACTATTTTGATATCAAAAAAGCCATTGAGTCTGAAATATATATAGAAGATGCGATTGTTGCTGTCGATGAAAACAAACAAATAAAAAGCAACTTCGGCCGTGATATCGATTTAGATTTATCAACTGTTGAAAAAGAGTGTGAGCACATGATGTTCCCATGTGATCAAATATTTAACTCTAATCAATGGCTCATTAAATTAAGTCAAAACCACTCTAACCCTGAGGATCTAGCAATATTTACTGAATTTATTAGCAGGATCATTCAGCCCTTCTGTAATTACCAGTTGCCTGTCATTGAGCTTAAAAAAGAAACCTCTAAAGAGGCTGTTTGCTTAGTTTTTGAAAAGGTAAATACTGGTGGTGTCAAACTTTCAGTGTTTGAATTAATTACAGCAAGTTATGCTGCAGATGGATACAATCTACGAGATGATTGGTTGGGCTCTGAAATTCGAAATGTCGATTCTAGAAAATCACGTATAGCGAAGCACCCTCTACTCAAGGAAACAGAGGCCCCTGAGATGCTTCAAGCAGTGACGATACTGTATACCTATGAAATGCGACAAAATGATATAAAAGAAGGAAAAGTAGGCAAGCAAATTAGACCAGTAAGTGCTAAACGTACCGATGTTCTAAAGCTACCTCTCGAAGCGTGGAAAAAATATGCGGACAAGGTAGAAGATGGATTCAAAAATGCTGCCCAATTCCTTCGTAAAGAATACTTTTATGCTCGTAGTGAATTGCCCTATAGCACTCAAGTTATTCCTTTAGCTGCAGTCATGTCTGTGCTGGGTAATCGTTGGTTAGAGCCAAAAATTTACGAGAAACTAGCACGGTGGTACTGGTGTGGTGTCTTAGGAGAGCTCTATGGTGGCGCAGTTGAAACCCGTATTGCCAATGACTTCGAAGAGCTTCTAGCTTGGTTTGAGGATAACGACAAAATCCCTCGGACTATTATTGATGCATTCTTCCAACCAGAAAGACTGTATAGCTTACGTTCTCGCAATAGCGCTGCCTATAAAGCTATAAACATTTTAATCCTAAGAGAAGGCGCTAAAGACTGGTTCTGGAACTCAACTATCCAAGAGTTAGATGCACAGCAAGAGTTAGCGTTAGATATCCACCATATATTCCCCATCAAATGGTGCGAGGATAGAAATATAGACCCTAAAATATATAACTGCATTTTAAATAAAACCAGCATCTCATATAAAGCTAATAGAAAAATTGGTGGAGATGCACCGTCAGTTTACTTACAAAAAATTCAAAACGAAAAGCAAGTTAGTCTCTCTGATGATGAAATGGATAAACTGTTGAGCAGTCACTCACTATCTCCTGATCTATTACGAAATGACGATTTTGATGCGTTTATATCAGATAGACAGGTACAGCTTATTGAATTGATATCCAAAGCTATGGGTAAAGATATTCAAGAAAGCCACAATGATTAGCGAGTTAATTATATATTTAAGGGTACAGCCATGAAAAAAATGTTTTTAATGCTTGCTTTGGCACTCTCTAGCAATCAAGTTTTTGCTAATGACTGGGAGATGCTTGCTAAAGATGGGTACGCAGCTATAGCAAAAACAAAGCTGACCAATAGAACTTTTGATGGCTGTGAGTATGACAAGGTATATCAGCTTGATGTCGGTCTGTATTTTAAATGTACTCGCTATAAATATTTATATAGGTATAACCCTGATGTATACATACTAAAGCACGCTATTCATGACTCTTATAAGGTTGTAATAGCTGACGAAGAGTTTCATGGTGTTCTTCTAAGATAAGAAATTGGCTCATTACCAAATATATAGCCTAGATATTCAGTGATACATAAAGAGCAACCTACCTTTCCAAAACAACTGATTACACACATCACGAGCGATAGTATGCACACCAGCCCAAGTATAAACTTCAAAGAAGAATTTAGTGCCAAGATACCTGCCCTCACCTTGTTAATGAACTTGGGTTATCACTATCTATCGCCAGCACAGTGCTTCAAGCTGCGCAGCCCCAATAATAACACCATTAGCCACTCAGCGACCCATAGCAGCAACCAAGTGATGCTATTGCCAGTGCTGCGTGAATTCTTAGCCAGTCAAACCTTTCCCTTTGAAGGCAAACAGCATCACTTATCTGATGCCAGCATCGATAAGATTGTGCATCAGCTCACCCCAGCCTTAAACCAAGGGCTTAGTAAAGCCAATGAAATCATTTATGACGCCCTACTATATGGTGTTGGGGTTACTGAATTCGTTAATGGTAAAAAAGCATCGCCGACCATTAAGCTTATTGACTGGGATAATATCCATAACAACCGCTACCATGTGACAGAGGAGATGGTGGTTCAAAACAGCGATGCCACAGGCAATGTCATCCCTGATATCGTCTGCTTCGTGAACGGTCTGCCACTGGTGGTCATCGAGGCCAAGCGCCCAGACTCTAATAATCCCCACAAATCGACCAATAGCCAGGCCATATCGCAGCATCTGCGTAACCAAGGCCAAAAGTACATTCCGCATCTGTTTGCTTATAGCCAACTGCTACTGACGATTAATGGCTACGAGGGGCTATATGCAACGTGCAATACCCCAGAGAAATTCTGGGCCAAATGGATTGAAGAAGAGCTTGAAGAGGCAGAATTTAAACAATTAAAAAATCAGCCGGTACACCCAGATCAATTAGCGGCTTTGTTCGCTCATCGCAAACCTAGAGATAAGCAAGAATACCTATCGCTTGTCCAGTCAGGGGAGCTGACAGTGACTGACCAAGACCGCTTGATTATCAGTCTACTGCGCCCCGATAGGCTACTGGACATGACCCGCTTTTATACCTTATTTGACAGTCGTGCCGGCAAGATTGTCGCCCGCTATCAGCAGGTATTCGGTATTAAGGCACTGATTAAGCGGGTCAGTCAGCTTGATGACAAAGGCAGTCGCGCGGGCGGCGTGATTTGGCATACCACAGGCAGTGGTAAGTCATTTACCATGGTGTTTTTGTCCAAAGCGCTTATTTGGCTTGAGGATCTGGCCAAATGCCGGGTGTTTGTGGTCACTGACCGCATTGATTTAGAAAACCAAATTGCGCGCACCTTTATCTCAGCTGGTGCCCTTAGCGATAAAGACAAAGCGATGGCCAAGGCCTTATCGGGTCGAGACTTGGCAAAAAAGGTGGGGCAAGGTAATGAGCGTATTATCTTCTCTATTATTAACAAATTTGGCGCCGCCGCGCAGTACCCCGAATTTTATAACCCCAGCGAAAACATTATCGTCTTGGTTGATGAGGGTCACCGTAGCCAAAATGGTGCCAATAATATCCTTATGCAAAAGGCGCTGCCCAATGCCGCTTTTATTGCCTTTACCGGTACGCCGCTGCTCAAAGACGATAAGACCGAAAATAAATTTGGTAAAATCATCCACTCTTATACCATGCAGCAAGCGGTAGCCGATAAGACCGTTACCCCCTTGTTATATGAAGAGCGCATACCTGAGCTCAACACCAATGATGTCGCCATTGATAAATGGTTTGATCGCATCACTCAGAAGCTGACCACTGAACAAAAAGCCGACCTTAAGCGTAAATTTGCCAAAAAAGGACAGGTGTATCAAGTCGAGGGGCGTATTGAGCTTATCGCCCATGACATCTCAGACCATTTTCAAAACTTCAAACAGCAAGGGTTAAAAGGTCAACTGGCCTGCGACTCTAAAGCTTCAGCCATTCGCTATAAGCAGGCACTAGACAATATTGGCAAAGTCACCTCAGTGGTCGCGATGTCACCACCTGATACCAGAGAGGGCCATACTGAGGTCGATGTAGAGAGTAAAGATATCGTTCAAAACTGGTGGATGCAGCATGTCGCGCCCAACTATGGTATGGATGATGTGCAATATACCAAGGATATTATCGATGCCTTTAGCCAAGACGATGGGCCCGATATTATGATCGTGGTCGATAAGCTATTGACCGGCTTTGATGAGCCCAAAAACACCGTACTGTATATCGACAAGCCGCTTAAAAGCCATAACCTGATTCAGGCCATCGCCCGAGTGAACCGCTTACACAGTCATAAGCAATTTGGGTATCTTATTGATTATCGAGGTATTTTAAAAGAGCTTGATACCACCATCGAAGATTATCAGAATTTGGCTGAGCGGACTCAAGGCGGGTTTGATATTGATGACTTAGCTGGCATGTATAGCTCGATGCAGAGTGAGTATAAGAAGCTGCCCATGCTGCATAGCAAGGTCTGGGCCATATTCGCTGATGTGGCTAATAAGCAAGATGGGCACGCACTACGTCAGGCGTTATCGCCCAAGATGCAACAGCGTGATGGCATGGTCATCGATACCAACCTTAAAAAACGCGATGACTTTTATGCCGCCTTGACTGAATTTGCCAATACCATGAAAGTGGCGCTGCAATCGGCGTCTTACTTCGACGATACTTTTTTTGACAAAAAGCGCAATTTGTATAAAAAAGACTTAAAGGCCTTTATCGAGCTGCGTAAGCAAGTGCGTGAAGATGCCAATGAGACCATCAACTTCGATGAGTATGAAGACGACATTCGAAACCTACTCAATAAGCACATCGCCGGTCTTGAGGTCAAAGAGCCTGAGGGTGCTTATCTGGTGGGTAATATGGGGAAAGAGGTCAAGCCTGAACAGCTGAACGATGATGAGGCACGTAACCAGACCGATAAGATTACTAGCCGAGTGACCAAAATGATTGAAGTAGACTTGGCCGATGACCCTTATGCTCAAGAGCATTTTTCTAAATTATTAAAGCAGGCCATTGAAGATGCCAAGGCCATGTTCGATGCCCCAGTGAAGCAATATATGATGTTTGCCGACTTCGAGCAGGATGTCAAAGCCCGTAACATGCCCGATGTGCCCAATGCTTTTGTTGATCCATCAGGTGTGCATAACAAGCATGCTCAAGCTTACTTTGGTCTGTTTAAGCATTTATTTCCCAAAAGTTTGCTCATCGACAATCAGCTTAGCGAGCAGGACTTGGTCAATTATGCATTTGAGATTGATAAACTCGTCAATACTGCGGTTAGCGAGAACTCGTTAAATCCTGCCCAAATGGAGAAGTCAATTAACTTTGAAATGATGCGCTTATTGTACAAGCCAATCGGTATAGACAATACCAAGCGTATGGCTCAAGAAGTGATTAATATCGCACGCTTGGGTCTATCACGGGGCAAGCGATGACAGACCGCGGTACAGCCAAAAACAGCCACCGCTTATATTATGGCGAAAAACTCATTGATTATGAAGTAGTGCGCAAGGCCAATAGTCGTAAATTACGCATCAAGGTTCACCCCGACCAGCGGGTAGTGGTCACAGCGCCTATGGATACCACACAAGCCTTTATACAAAGCTCAGTAAATAAAAAGGCGGGCTGGATATGGCAGCACGTACAAGATTTTGCCAAGCAAAAAAGCGATGTACTGCCCAAGCGCTATATCAGCGGCGAGACCCAGTTTTATTTGGGGCGAAGATATGTGCTCAAGATCACAGCTGATGATCAACGGCCAGAAGCGGTAAAACTGTATCGAGGTAAGCTTAATGTTAACCTAAGCCTTGAGCAGCTTGAGACTCAAGAAAGAGCCGCCAAAGTCAAAAGCTTGCTGGATAACTGGTATCAGCAAAAAGCCAAAGCGGTGTTCTATGAGCGCTTATTGGCCATGCTGCCTAAGACCGATTGGGTTAAGGGCACGCCTGCCTTTCGACTATTGTCGATGAAAAAACAATGGGGCAGCTGCTCTACCCAAGGTAATCTGGTGCTCAATCCGCATTTGGTCAAAGCGCCCAAAGAGTGCATTGATTATGTGATACTCCATGAGCTGTGTCATATTGCTGAGTACAACCATAGTGAGCAATTTTGGCGGCTGCTAACCCAAGTCATGCCGCAGTGGAAAGCACTAAAAACTCAGCTTGATAGCATGGCCGAGCTGTATCTAAATGAGTAATGTAAGCGCTACTCCCTACGCTTAATCGCCAGACGCCTCGACCACAGGCTGACGCTTGCCCGCCTCTAATATCGGCAAATTGGCCTCAGTCGGCACATAAATAATCTGATTAATCTTACCCTCACGCAGCGCTTCACCAAAGGCACCGATGAACTCTTGCTCGCGGTATTCTGGGTACTCCTTGGCCGTTTGGCCGATAATCTTGATAGCCTCCGCTCTGAGCTGTGCAGACTCTAACTCTGCACGGGCTTGCTCAATCTGGATCATTTTTGACTGAGTGGCCTCAGCCAATGCTGCCTTACCGCGCATCTCTTGCGACCAAACCTTATAAAATGGGTAGCCGGCCATTACGATAAGCACCAGTACCACGGCTGTTATTAAGCTTACAATGATGAGCTTCACGGTAGATTCTGATTTCATTACTTCATCCTTTTCTTAATCCGTCATTTAAGGTGTCGTCACCTGCTTATTAAGCTAACACAGATTGTATACACACTCAGTAAAGGCCGGTTTACCCTTGGTAACGGTGTTTGTCTAGAGCAGCGGCCCCATGGTGGAGACAATATTAATCCAGATGCGGTAATAAATCGGCCAGTCACGCACCTCTTGACGCATCACCTCATCTGAGTCAGCGATATACGCATACTGACGCTCCACAATCTGTGCCGTGAACGCTTCATCATAAAATAACGCATTGTTCTCATAGTTTAAGTCGAAGCTGCGCAAGTCTAAATTGGTCGAGCCAATCAAGCTTATCTTACCATCCACCGTTAGAGTCTTGGCATGCAGTAAGCCAGGCTTATACTCATACACCTTCACGCCGGCTTCAAGCAGCTGCCAATAGTAGCTGTGACTGGTGGCGGCCACAATAAAGGAGTCGTTGTTTTTTGGAAAGATAATGCTCACCGCCACACCGCGGTAAGCGGTGGCACACAGCATATTAATCAAGGTGTAATCTGGGACAAAATAGGGAGTGGAGATGATAAGGGTGTGACGTGCCTGACTCATCAGCGTACTCAAAAACTGCGGCGTGGTGCCTTGACGCTGAGTAGGACCATCGGCGAAGACTTGAGCGGCAATGCCCTCAGGATGCGGCTCGGTGACATAAGGGAAGCTATTAAAATCGGTATCGGGGTTTTCCATCAGCCAGTCATTGGCAAAGAGCATTTGATTTTGGGCAACCAGCGGGCCTTGTACCCGCAGCATGATATCGACCCAAGGCGCATACTTGGGCTTAATCCGAAACTCAGGATCAGCACTGTTGCGGCTGCCGACATAGCCAATCTTGCCATCAATCACGGTAATCTTACGGTGATTGCGTAGGTCAATACGACTAAACAGCAGCACTTTTAGCAAATTATTGATCGGTAGCGCCACACTCACCTTAACCCCAGCGTCTTGCATCCGCTTCCACAATAAGGAGCGTAACAGCTTGCGTGACCCTAAGCCATCGACCATGGCACGGCAGCGCACCCCGCGTTTGGCAGCACGCATTAATGCCTCACCCACGGCGGTCCCCATGTCATCATCTAGCCAAATATAATACATCACGTGAATATGATCTGTGGCGGCATCGAAGTCGGCAATCATACGCTGCTGCGTGGCCTTGGCATCGGCCATAAGCTCGGCACGGTTGCCCAACGTAGTGTGAAAGCCGGTGACACTCGCCGCATATCCGGCTGCTTGATATTCACGCTCTACCACCTGTGCCATCGTGTCTTTATCGCCCAGCACTTGAGGATAGCTTTCGGCCAACTTCTGAGTGATGCGATCATAGCGGTGGGTGAAGTTGATGCCTAAATGCACCTCACCAAACATCCAATACACCACCACGCCTACGTATGGCAAGATAAACAGCACCACCAGCCAAGCCAGACGAGCCGGAGCGGACAGATCATGGCGGGCCAATACCCGCAGCGAGATGGTAAGCCATATCAAAAAATGTAGGCCGAGTAAAAAATCCAAAAACATGCCGTCACTCTCTAAGTATAAAAAATACAAGGGTGCTTCTTATTATAGTGGTTGATAGTAAAGCCCTACTCTAGAAGCTAAGCGGTAATCACTTGTCATTTAGTATAGCCCAGCTTGTGATGCCATTGGGTTGCTAACTGTAGCAGGCACAGACAATAAAAAAACCAGCCTAAGCTGGTCTAATTGCCTCATCCGTTATGTTAAGCGGAAGGCAGCTGGCGTATTTGAATCAGGACAAAAGATACAGGCGTAAGCTTAAAGCGGCTTTGGCCAGCGTATTATCTATTGGGCAGACGCAAAAATTGCGGATTGGTCACATTAATCTGTAAGTAACTTTGGGTGGAGGTGATATTGCCAAGCACACACATTTTTTTACCCACATAACTGTCCATACGGCCGTAGCGCTTCTCAAACCATACATAGTCTTTGTTCCACACCAAGGCGGTGAGACTTTGATTGGGATTTTTTTTGTCAAAATTAATGTAGTGCCTATTGGGCATATGATTAATCTCTGCCACTGTACCACATGCCATGACCGACTTGCCGATATATAGCGGGGCTTTTGCAGAGTCGATCTGGGGTTCTGCTGCGATGGCTGTAACTGCTGCTGTGAGCAGCAAGCCGCCCGTCATAAGTGCTAATTTGTTACCCATAACGCTGACTATACCTCTTAATAAGCAGACCATGTGCCTAGCTTAGTTTGTACCAATGCGACCATAACTGTTATTGACACTGATTGACACCTTGCCCCTCAACATCAAACAAACCCACCTCAAGCGTATGCATCAAGGTGATAATGGTTTGTCACCCTACTCCCATTAAATAAAAAAAATCCTACAATACCAATACCTTATCGCCAAAGCCTAATTTGGCAAAAAGTTAAGCCCTAAGCAAACTCTCTACTAGAGATATTTACCATTTTTATCGCAGCTTATGTGTTGGTTTTTTTTAATTATTTTTTAGGAGAGTCTTTATAGATTCAAATAGTATAACATTTGTTGACTATTTAGGTTTAGATTCACGTAGTGTTAATGTTTACTTTTTATGATATTTACCGATTACTGGGCACAAAAAAAAGCCAGCCGAAGCTGACTTTTTACCTTAAATACTTTTAATCTTAAATATAGCCAATACTAAATGATGCCGTTAGCTGTACATAGCAGCTTGCAATGCAGATCGACTATTGAGCAGAAGCGCCGACCAGCTTAACCTCAGCACGGTCTTCTTTGGCAATGCTTTCATAATAATTACGTAAGATTTGTAGCACTTCAGGACGGCTGAAGTTCTCAGGCACTTCTTGATCTTCAGATAAAGCCTTACGCAGCTTGGTACCCGATACCTTCACATGATGTTCAGCGTCATGCGGGCAGGTCTTAGTCGAAGCCATGGCCTGACAAGCATTACACCAGAAGGTCCAGTCAATCTTCAAGGGCTGAGTTAACATAGCGTCTTTGTCAATCTCATCAAAAATAGCCTGCGCATCAAAAGGACCATAATAGTCGCCCACACCAGCGTGGTCACGGCCGACAATCAGATGGCTACAGCCATAGTTCTGACGGAACAGCGCATGTAACAACGCCTCACGAGGACCGGCGTAGCGCATGTCTAATGGGTAGCCGGCTTGAATGACGGTGTCTTTTTTGAAGTAATTGTCAATCAAGGTCTTGATGGCTTCTTGGCGCACTTCAGCAGGGATATCACCTGGCTTTAAAGCGCCTAATAACGAGTGAATCATCACCCCATCACAGATCTCAATGGCAATTTTGGCCAAGTATTCATGCGAGCGGTGCATTGGGTTGCGGGTCTGGAAGGCGGCGATGGTCTGCCAGTTCTTCTCCTCAAACAATTTGCGGGTCTCAGCAGGCGTCTTATAAATCTCAGGATATAAGGTTGGGAATTCGCCTTGGCTAAACACCTTGACCGCACCGGCCACGTTCACCTCACCTTGCTCCATCACCTGTTTTACCCCAGGATGCTCTTCTTCTGTGGTGGTAAACACTTGCTGGCACTCATGCGCCTTATCAATGGTGTAAGTCTCCTCAACAGTGATGACCCCCATAATCTCGCCATCTTCTGCCACTAAAGCCACCTCATCGCCTGGGGCTAGGCTATCCGCTTGCTCTTTGCTGGTAGATAAGGTGATGGGAATGGGCCAAAACAGGCCTTTATTGGCGCCGGTTTTTAGGGTCATCTCATCCACAACCCCCTGCCAGTCGGCTTGATTCATAAATCCATCTAATGGGGTAAATCCACCAATACCCAGCATAATTAAGTCGCCACGCTCACGTGAGCTTAGGGTAATCTTGGGTAGGTTTTTGGCATTGTGTAAGGCTTGGCTTAGCGCCTCACCCTCTAGTAATAAAGGCTTTAGCTCATCGCTGCCATGCGGCGGTACAATGCTGGTTTTGCCAAGGCGTTTTACTATTTTTTGTGAAGTCATAACATCATCCAGTAAGGTTAACAGAGAGTCTAAGTAAGACTAATATGGCGGTAAATGGCCCTTATCGCACCCCATATCAGCAAAGCATACAGTAGGCTTAAATGATTAAGCTCAAATAATTAGGCTTAAATTATCTACTTAGGCTATTTATAAAAATCGATTGCATTAGACTAACCAAATTTACTTATTCTTATCTATGCTCTCTTTGGATATAGATATGTCAGATATGAATTTATAAAACACTATAAGCATAGGTAGTATAGCTGCATGATTTTTTGTTATCCAAGGGCATATGAACTATGTATAAGTACACTCATGCAGACCAAGCCATGGTTGATGAGCGGGTTGAGCAGTTTCGCGATCAGACCCGCCGCTTCCTAGCCGGGGAGTTACCCGAAGAGCAGTTTTTGCCACTGCGCCTGCAAAATGGTCTATATATCCAGCGCCATGCGCCTATGCTACGTATCGCTGTGCCTTATGGTCTAATGGCAACCTACCAGGTACGTAAGCTTGCCGAAATCACGCGCAAATATGACCGCGGTTATGGCCACTTCACGACCCGTACAAATCTACAGTTAAACTGGCCCAAGCTTGAAGAAGTGCCTGATATCTTAGCTGAGCTTGCCTCAGTACAGATGCATGCCATCCAAACTTCTGGCAACTGTATCCGTAACACCACCACCGACCCTTATGCCGGCATTAATGCCAATGAAATAGAAGACCCACGCCCTTATTGTGAGATTATCCGTCAGTGGTCAACTTTCCACCCTGAGTTTGCTTTTTTACCGCGTAAATTCAAGATTGCGGTCATCGGTACACCAGAAGACCGAGCAGCGACTCAAGTGCATGACATCGGCTTACATGTGCTAAAAAATGAAGCGGGTGAGATTGGCTTTGAGGTTATCGTTGGTGGCGGCTTAGGCCGTACGCCCATCATCGGTAAGACCATCAATAAATTCTTACCACATGAGCACTTATTAAGTTATCTAGATGCCATCTTGCGGGTGTACAACTTGTATGGTCGCCGAGACAACAAATTCAAAGCCCGTATTAAAATCCTAGTGGAGAGCATGGGTGAAAGAGAATTCACTAAGCTTGTCAATAAAGAGTGGGAAACCTTTACCAAAGATGGACCATTAACGCTAACTGATGACAACTTTGAAACCGCAAAAAGCTACTTCCCAGAGTTTGATTATGAGCATATCGATACGCTGGCAAGCCAATCTGAGCTTAACAAGCACTTAGAGAATAAGGCGTTTGCGGACTGGTACTCTCGCAATACCGTTGCGCATAAAGTGGCCGGTTACCGTGCGGTCGTGGTGTCTTTAAAGGCCGGACTTGTCAATGGCAAATACGTGCCTGCCGGTGACGTGACTCATGAGCAATTAGACCGCCTAGCCGATTTAGCTGACCAATACAGCTTCGGTGAAATCCGTGGTACCCATCAACAAAACCTAGTGTTTGCTGATGTGAAGCAAACCGATCTGTATGCCTTATGGGAGGCATTAACTGAGATTGATTTGGCGCGTCCTAATATCGGCACCTTAACCGACATGATTGTCTGCCCAGGCTTTGACTTATGTGCGCTGGCGAATGCCACCACCTTTAACATTGCCGAACAGATCGAAAAACACTTTGATGACTTAGATTATTTGTATGATCTAGGCGACATTCAGCTCAACATGTCAGGCTGTATGAATGCCTGTGCCCACCACCATGTGGGTGATATCGGTATCTTAGGCGTCGATAAAAAAGGTGAGCACTGGTATCAAATCAGCTTAGGCGGCAGCTCAAAAGCAGAAACACGTCTGGGTAATATCCTAGGCCGCTCAGTGGCCACAGAGGAAGTCGCGCCTACCCTACAAAAGGTACTCGATGTGTATACCCAGCAGCGTTATGTCGAGGGTGATCATCCTGAGCCATTTGCTGACTTCGTACAACGTGTGGGCATCACGCCATTTAAGGAGGCTGTATATGGGTAATCACCGTATTTTAGATGCGCAGGCCAAAGACATTACCGCTGAGGACACCTGGTATGCGCTCTTTACTTCAGAGTTGCCAGATGGCGTGGCCGCTAAGACCACTCAGCTAAGTGAGCTGTTAAATAAGTCTGAACGCCTAGATGTTATCTTACCGCTGTCTGATATTTTAGCGCCGCAAGGACTGTTAACCGAAGTATTGGCGATGATTGCCAATCACAGCAGCCGTGTGGGCTTATGGGCCGACACCAGCATCTCAACCGATCAGCTCGATCAGCTGTTGGCAGCTTGTAAAGACAGCGAGCGCCCTTTGTTAAATGCTTTAGACCTTGTGGTCTTATATCAGCCAGGCTTCGGTGATGGTCGCAGCTTTAGCCAAGCGCGTCATTTACGCCAGCAAGGCTTCGAGGGCGAAATCCGTATCGCAGGTGACTTTGGCCGTGATCAAATTGTGTATTTGCAGCGTGCCGGCGTGGACAGCTTTATTATCCGAGCTGAGAATGTGACCGATGACATTCAAGCGGCTTTCTCAGTGCTGCCCTCCTCTTACGATGGCAGCGTGGCCAGTCAGTTGCCAATGTTTAGAAAGCAAGCTTAGCGCTTTTAAAGAATTGGCGTTTTGCGGTATAAACTTAGAGCCCGCTTTGACTCATACTCTCAAAAAAAACTTTATTACTCTTATAAAATAAGGACACTCCTATGACCATCGAAATCAATATCGACCAAGCCAACCAAGAGCTTCAAGGCAAAACCCCTGAGCAAATCGTTGAGTGGGCGCTTGCCAAAGCCGAAAACCCAATCATCACCACCAACTTCCGCCCTTATGAGTCAGCCATCTTACATTTAGTGGCCAAGCAAAAGCCGGATATCACTGTACTTTGGGTAGACTCAGGCTACAACACACGTGCCACTTATGACTTCGCTAATAAGCTGATTAAAGATCTAAACCTAAACGTAGTGACTTATATTCCTAAGCAAACCAGCGCCCATCGTGACGCCACCATGAACGGTATTCCAAGCGTAAATAACCCGCTACATGACGAATTCACTGAGCAGGTAAAGCTTGAGCCATTTAAGCGTGCTTTAGCTGAGTTAAAGCCTGATGTGTGGTTCAATGCCATCCGCAAAGACCAAACTGAATTCCGTCAAGGTCTTGATGTGCTTAGCCAGTCAAAAGACGGCGTATTAAAAGTCGCGCCTTTGTTCTACAAAAACGATAAAGACTTAGACGCTTACTTAGCAGAGCATGACCTGCCCAATGAGTTTGATTATTTTGATCCGACCAAAGTTGAAGAAAACCGTGAGTGTGGTCTACACACTCAGCTGTAATCCTCTAGATGGCCAGTAAGCATTAAGGCCAGTTAGAGACACAGACACCGCTTAATGGCTCATTAGGCGGTGTCTTTTTGTATCATTAATTCTGAAAATCGGTTAATTAACATAGCCTTATGACAATTATGCATTAAGTAATATCGAATACTTCCATGCTTGTTGTCATCGAATACGCCATAATGGGCATATCTTATAATAAATAGCCTACCGATTATGAACACCTTTCCCCTATTTTTTAAATTAACCAATCAACCTGTGCTCATCGTGGGAGGTGGCGAAGTCGCCCAGCGTAAAGCCGACCTGCTATCGCGTGCAGGTGCGTGTATCACCATATTAGCCCCACAGATTAGCCAAGAGATACATCAGCTTTTAAGCGATGAAAGACACACGCTTATCACAGCGCACTATGATAAAAAATACATCGACGGCAAGCGTATTGTCATCGCCGGCACAGATGATGAGGCGTTAAACCATCAAGTCCATGCCGACTGTAAAGCGTTAAATATCCCCGTGAATGTGGTGGATACGCCGCCCTTATGCGACTTTATATTTCCGGCCATCGTTGATCGAAACCCCATCGTTATTGGCATCTCCTCCAATGGCAAAGCACCTGTGCTTGCCCGCCTGACTCGTGCCCGCTTGGAGACCTTAATTCCTCAAGGCTATGGCAAATTGGCTAAGCTGGCAGGCGACATGCGTGATGAGGTTAAATCAAAGATACCCACGCTGACCGGCCGCCGTCAGTTTTGGGAGAAGGCCTTTGAGGGCAAAGTGAGTGAGCTGATGTTTGCTGGGCGTAGCGTGGAGGCCGAGCAGGCACTAAAACAGCAACTTGAGCAGACCCATCAGCAGTTAAGCAGCAATAGTGATGTCAAGCAAGCTGACCCTAAGTCTGTGGGAGAGGTATATATCGTTGGTGCTGGCCCTGGTGATCCGGAGCTACTTACCTTCAAAGCGCTAAGACTGATGCAGCAGGCCGATATTGTCTACTATGATGCGCTGGTATCACGCGAGGTGCTTGATCTGTGTCGACGTGATGCAGACAAAGTATTCGTCGGCAAAAAACGCAGCAATCATGCTGTGGCACAGCAAGGTATTAATCAGCTCATGATTGATGCGGCCAGCTCAGGCAAACGTGTGGTGCGTCTTAAAGGCGGTGATCCCTTCGTATTCGGTCGAGGCGGTGAAGAGATACAAGCGCTACGGGCAGCAGGTATTGCGTATCAAGTGGTACCTGGCATTACTGCTGCGGGCGCCGCCTCTTGCTATACCGGTATCCCGTTGACTCACCGTGATTATGCACAGTCGGTAAGGTTTGTTACCGGATTTTTAAAGTCTGGCGAGCCCAATACCGGCTTTGCTGCCTTAACCAATCCGAATGAGACCGTCATATTTTATATGGGGCTACACTCGCTTGAGCGCTTAACCAAGGGCTTAATGGATGCCGGTCGTAGCCCACAGACGCCTATTGCGATTATCTCTCAGGCCAGTATGCCCACTCAGCAAGTCATGACCGCCACCTTACAAGATATCGTTGCCAAGCATGAGGCCAATCCTCTGCCTACCCCAGCGCTACTGATCGTCGGTGAGGTGGCTAAGCTGCATGATGAGCTTGCTTGGTATGGGGAGCATATAGCAAATACCGATCAGCAGGCGCATGCTTTAAATATGCTCTAAAAACAGGCAAACATTCTGCCATAACAATAAAGACCATAACAATAAGGGCAACGACTAATCTTAGTCATTGCCTTTATTGCTATGGCTGGTAATGCCTGGTTATGACGGGCTATTAGCAGACCCTTACAGGCCCTTAGCAGTGAGTGCCGGCACAGGGTCTGCTAAAGTTTAGTAAGCCTTGATAGGCTTAATAATCAATGGTATAGCTGATACCATAGGTAGTGCCTTGTGAAGGCAGGCGATTCATATCGCCATAGGTGGCTTGGTGATACACATTCATATGCTCTTTATTGAGTAGGTTTTGACTTCCTCCCCTCGCTAAACCGAGGGGATTGCTACAGCTAGACGGTCAAGCCCGACCGCAAGGATGTTCTTAGCAGCATTGATATCTCTATCATGCCATGTGCCACACTCAGCACACCTCCATCCTCTTATTCCAAGACCTGCTCTACCTTTCGGACTACTATCACTTATTTTAAGGCAGTGCGAACAGGTCTGGGTAGTGTAACTCTCATTTACCATCTCAAACTGACAACCTGCATACTTGCATTTATATTCCAGTTGTCTTTTGAGTTCAAACCATCCTGCATCGTATGTTGATTTAGCTAGGTTGGTCATCGAATTGGTAAATGAGCGTGATTTAACATCACCAACCACAATTAAAGCATTATTTTGAACTATCTTGGTGGTGAATTTGTGAATTAAGTCTAATCTTGAGTTTTTAATTTTGGCATGGATTGCTTTGACACGCTTTTTATTCTTAGCACGTTGAGCAATCGCAAGCTTTTTAGCCCATTTTTGGGTCTGCTTAATAGTTAGCTTGTCGCCATTTGAGGTAGTAGCAGACTTCTTTAAGCCTAAATCAATACCAACGCTGCCTTTGCCACTTACTTGTCTAGGATGGTCTTTAACGGTAATACAGGCATACCAACGGTTACGGCTGTCTTGCACTATCTCAAGCGTGTTAATTTGATACAAAGATAGATTATAGCTATCAAAGAGGTCTATGATAAGCTTTTGACCTTTACAGAGCGATAGCTGTATGGTTGATTTAAGTGCTTTCTTTCCCGTTTGTCTGGTATTTAGGTACTTGATAGCAGACTTTTTAAAAGGTATCCAACCAAGCGATTTGCGTTTGGCATCCACACGGTTGGTACGCCAATTGAGTTTGGCTTTTTTAAATTGTTTTCGGGCCTTCGCGTGAGTTTCATTGATAGCTTGTAAGGTTTGACTGTGTAATCCTAAATACTCACCGCTACCTTTGGTATACTCACTTAAATCATAAGCACTAAAAAACCTACCGGTACACTTTAAATGCTCAAAGCAAAGCGCATTGACATAGTTCCACACGAAGTTTACTAAACCGCTTAGCTGGTTCAGCTCTTTTATATGCTTGTCTTTGATGCGTAGCTTGAGTGTTTTCATAGGGTTAGTATGGCGAGGTTAATTTTAACTTGCAATACTTTAAGTACTGATCACGACAGTGTGTGTCGCCGTAAAACCACCCCCTGAAGTGGGTGGTTTTACGGCGACCGGTGATAAAAACAGGGATGGCCGGGTTTAACGCACTGTTGCTAAAGCTGACCACTGTGCCGCCCAATAGCAAGGTCCACAGCACTCGGCGTACTTGGCGGCTATCTGGATCCTCATGGTAGGCTTGTTGTGATAACGAGCCAGGCGGCGGTGATAAGTGTGTCATCAGATAATGCTAATCTTAGCTTACTGATGAACCGAACTGCGCCGAATGAGCCATATAAAGTACAGTCCCCCAATGATAGCGGCTATGGTGCCTGCCGGCAGCTCATAAGGGAAGATGATATAGCGGCCAATCCAGTCCGCTAAGACCATCACCCCCGCGCCCAGAAGTGCTGCTAATGGCAGCTGCTTCTCAAGCTGCACTGCCCCTAAAGAAGTGGCCAAATGCGGCACCATCAGCCCAATAAAGCTGAGCGGACCCACCGCTAATGTGCTGACTGTACTCAGCGCTGCCACCACGATCAGTAGCGCCAATTGATAAAATCTCACCTTAACGCCCAAGCTTTTGGCCACCGACTCACCTAATCCCAGCACTCTTAGCGGCTTAATCAATAACATACTAAGTGCCACCAGTCCCGCTGCTGCTATCATCAGGTACCAGACCGTCTCAGGGCTGGCGCTATACGTGGTGCCCGATAGCCAGCTCAGCATGGCCTCAAGTCTTGGGTCACCTGACAGCTTGACCATGCTCATGATGCCATCCATCATAGCGGCAATCCCAATACCGACCAGCAGTAAGTAAGCTGGCGTGACTTTACGCGCCAACCAAATAATCAGTAATAGCACCAAAAACGCCCCTGCCAGCCCTGAGCCAACCAAGCTTAGGGCACCAGCTTTTATCCCAAAAGCGGGCAACAATAAAAAGCCGCCAATGACCCCCAATGCAGCCCCAGAGCTAATGCCCAGTACTTCCGGGCTGGCCATGGGGTTGCGAGTCAAGGTCTGTAGCAACACCCCGGCGGTAGCCAGCATAACACCGGTAGCAGCAGCACTTAGCGTGCGCGGCAATCGGTATTGCTGGGTTAGCGCCCAATCTGTACTAAAGGCAATGCCTGAGAGGTCTTTGACCCATACGCTAACTAAAGCAATAAGTAGCAGTACGCCCACACTCCACCGCCACCAGTTGATGGCTTTACGCTGGGGCGTGAACATCGGCGTAATGGGTGTCACGCCTTGGCGTCTTTGACGTAAAATCAGCCAAATAATCAGCGGGGCACCCAACACGCCAGTGATAGAGCCCGCCGGTATCGGCGTCCCCATCACCGGCTCTAATAGCAGCGCCACATTACTGGTCAACCACAGCAATAAAGCGCCAAAGCCAAAGGCCGCTACCAATCTGCGCCCGATAGAGCCAATACCCAAGGCATTCACCAAACTTGCTGCCGCCAAGCCGATAAACCCAATCAAGCCCACCTCACTAACCACCAGCGCCGATACGATAGCTACGATAGCAATGACCGCTAAACGTAAGGCATTAATAGGTACGCCCAGCCGTTTGGCTTGCATATCATCTAGGCTCATTAGGGTTAACGGCTTTAATAAGGGGATACTTATCGCCGCCAGTGCTATGGCCGTTATGGCAAGCTTAACCGTGGTATGCCAATTATTTTGCGTTAAAAACCCAGCCGCCCATGACAAAATACCGACGCTATGCTCAGTAAAAAACAACACCAAAGTGCTGGCAAATGAAGCCAGTAAAATATTTACCACCAGTCCGGCTAACACTAAGATTAGGGGATTAAAACGGCTAGGCGCTGATAAGCTAAATACCAATACCAAACTAAACAGCGCCCCGACAAAGGCAATCCATACCCCACCATAAATCGCTAAACTTGGCACAAATAAGGTCGCAATAAGCAGCGCCAATTGAGCGCCAGTGCCAATGGCCAAGGTGGTATCAGAGGCCAAAGGGTTTTTGACCAGTTGTTGTAATAACACACTGACCACCCCCAGTAACCCTCCAGCCAATAAGGCCACCACACTGGTAGCGACCAGCTTTAACTGCACCGCCATATCCGCCACATCAAGTGTAAAGCTTGACTTAAACAGCTGGCTAACTGGCAGCTCCCAAAGCCTGTCAATCAATACCGAACTGCTGATGGCAATAGCCGCTAACAGTATCAGTATCAAGGCCCATGCCCGCCAGTGTTTGACTTCTACTGCCGAAGCCAAGGAGGAGACTGCAACTGGCCTGTCTGTAGCCGCTTGCGTTGAGCGTTTAGGGAGATGGCTATTGCTATTGTCTTTGTTCTGATTACTATTAGGCATAGAGTGACGATTATTTGATGTCATGAGCACGGCCTCCAACTAAGGTAGCTGAGGCAAGATTGTCTGCCAAACTGGTGAGTGATGCCATACCGCCATAAATCCATACCGGTGGCAAAATGGTCATACAACGGCTGGTGTCTGAGGTACTTGGATCGGCGCCATAGCCCAGTCTTTGCCACACCAAGCTGTCTTGGATTTGCTGCTGGGTGATAGGGTTTAGGGGCTTGATAATCAATAGACACACATCTGGCTCAAGCTGAGTCAAGTCTCCCATTTGAATGGGCACAAACCCCCACTCATTGCCCTCACCCAATGCAACCAACTGCTTATCCATCTTAGTCAGCACAGTATTAAACAAGCTGTTATTGGCATACATACGCATGTTATTGGCATCAACGAACTGCACCACGGCAAATTTTTTGATGGCAGAATACCGCTGTTGTAGCTTTGCACCAGCCTGATTAATGCGCTGCTGACTTTGATTGATATACTGCTCTGCTTGCGCAGGATTGCCTATAATCTTCCCAAGCTTACGCGTAGGCGCGGTATAATCTGACCATTTAGCCGTCTTACCTTGAGCGGCAAACATGACCGTCTGCGCCGGCACGTCACCATATACCCCGCGTGAGTGCTCATAAAAAAAGTTATCTATAATTAAATCAACCGGTAACTGTGCAGCAAGCTCCGCATTGGGTAGATAGCGTATGCCTAAGTCATGGACGGAGGATGGCAGTTTGGGCTCAGCCACCCATTGATCCCACACTCTCATATCCCCGGTAGCAATGGGAGGATGCCCCATGGCAGTAAGCGTGGCCGACACACCCCAATCAGGTGACACCACATTCAGGGACTTCTTAGAAGGGTTAGCCGAAGCGCTGTCTGGCTGATCAAGCGCCTCTATCTGAGAGGGGGCTGATGAGTCATTAAGTGCAGGCTTATCTTGTGTGGAATCAGCCGCACCATCGACGTTGTCACAGCCTGTGAGCACAAGGCTTGCCACACTAAGCACTTGTATCAGCTTAAACGCTGTAGATTTAAACAAGCAATGTCTGGTTAAAGCGGTCTGATTGGATGAGAAGGTGGTGGGGCTGATGGGTGGTTTTTTTAGAGGAGGCAGTCTCACTTTCATATTACACCACTGCCACAGGTTGGCCATTAACTGGATGAGTTAGCAGCTGCATATCGACATTAAAAATATCTTTTAACACGTCTGGCTGCATGATATTAGCCACCGTATCATCATGGCAGATCTTCCCAGCTTTTAGCGCAACAATACGGTCTGCATATTGAGCGGCAAGATTAATATCATGTACAATCATAGCCACTCCCAAGCCCTGTGTATCTACCAGCTGTCTAATCAGTGCCATCACCTCTAGCTGATAGCGGACATCTAGTGCTGCCAATGGCTCATCAAGTAGCAGATATTGGGTATCTTGAGCCAAGCACATCGCCAGCCAAACCCGTGCTCGCTCACCGCCCGACAAGGTAGACACAATGCGATCAGCAAAAGGTGCCACTTGAGTCAAATGCATTGCCTCAGTGACTTTATCACGGTCTATTTGACTGGGTTTTTGTAGCCATTTTTGATGCGGATAGCGGCCGAGCATCACAAGCTCACTGACGCTAAAAGAGGCGGCATCGGGTAACTGCTGCGGCAAATAGGCCAGTTTTTTGGCCAAATCTTTACTGCCATAATCACTAAGCGGTTTATCTTCAAGCACAAGCGACCCTGAGCTTGGTAACATCTCGCCTGCCAAGGTTTTTATTAAAGTGGATTTTCCGGAGCCATTGTGGCCAACCAGAGCAACCAATTGATTGGTCGCAATCTGACAGTTTATGTCTTGTAATAATAGGGTGTTTTGACGGCTAATAGAAAGGTGCTGGGCTTGTAACATAGAATCGCCGTAGATTAGGTGAAAAATTAATAAGCAATTGAATATGCTTTGAATTTAGAGTCAAATTATACTTACGAACGATAATAAAAACAATTATCATTCACTTAAAAAATCTAGCGGATGCTTACAGTACAGGCTTGGTATGGCAAGCTTAGGCGCATATTACTAATAGCCATCAATAGGCCCCTAAGCTGAATACGCCTAAGGTTTTGCCGTCACAAGTCCACTGCGTTCACCTAATACAAACACCACAGCGAAGTCACCTCAGCACGGCGCGCTTCAAATAATGGATCGCTTTTATCTTGGCTTTTGCCATGGGTTGGCTCAGTATCTAAGCGATATTTGACCTTTAAGCCGGCCTCCTCTATCCAGCCAAGTAACTCCTCACGGCTACGTAGCTGTAAATGTTCGGCTAAATCTGACAATATCAACCAGACTTCACCCTTGTCGGCCAGATGCGACTTTGCGCCCATAAAAAAACCACGCAACATCGCACTATTGGCATCATATACTGCATACTCTAACGGTGAGCTGGGTTTGGCGGGCAGCCAAGGCGGGTTACAGACAATCAAATTAGCCAGCGGCGCTTGCTTGGGATACAGATCTATTTGCTGCAGCTGTACCTGTTCAATTTGCAGGCGTTCAAAGTTATCATCGGCACAGTCTAATGCACGGGGATTTAAATCAGTGGCAATCACTTCTTTCACACCACGCTGCGCCAGAACAATGGATAATAGACCCGTACCGGTACCAATGTCATAGGCGATATCGCAAGGCTTTGGCAAGGGTGCATCAAGTAGCAGCTGCACATATTCTTGGCGGGTTGGTGCGAACACACCGTAATGAGGGTGAATTGATACGCCTAGAGCCTCAACGGGGACGCCTTTTTTGCGCCACTGCGCGGCACCTAATGCGCCCTGCAAGTCACGAAAGGACAACACGCATGCCTCATCCATCTTACCAAAGGCAGCTGTACAAGCCTCCCTGACTTCAGGGGCGCGGCCTAGATTGAGTTGATAATTGGCATCGAAATGTAATAGTAGGCGGCTTAATATTCGAGAGCGCTGAGTTTGCGCCAAACGGTTTTTATGAAATAGATTCGGCAGGTGTTGTGACGCGCTCACCGGCTTTGAGTCACCCCTCATTGAATCAGTCACTGCTTGAGCGGCTTTTTTTGCGGTTTTTTCAGCCTTGCGCAGCTCAGCACGATCAATACGGCGCTGCAGGGCTTGAATTAATTGCTTGGCATTATGAAAGTCGCCTCGCCACAGCATAGAAGTGCCGGCATTGGCTAAGCGGTAGGCGGTATCTGCCGTGGTGGTGTCATCGATGATAACGATGCGGGCAGGCGGACCATGATTGCTCTGTGAGAGCCATTGTGCACGGTGTAGACTGCCATTTTCTTGCCATTGAACATACTGTCTTGTTGCTACTAACACGAAATTTACCTTCTTTCATTTATCAATACTAAAAAAACCACTATCATACACTAAACAATAATAAACTTCGCGACAGCCTGGTTATCCTGCTCAGCTTTTGCGGTATTTGTGCTATGATAATTTATCCTCTTTGCTATTGATTAAGTCGCTCTTTTAACGACAATTTAACGACAAGTCGCCCTCTTAACTATTTAACCTGCTCTGCTATCCTTTATGTCAAACTCTACTTCGTTATCCCATCCTCCAAAACCACTCACTATTTTACATACCTCAGACTGGCATCTGGGACGCCGTTTGTATGGCCAATTGCGCTACCATGAATTTGAGGCTTTTTTGGCATGGCTGACTCAGACCTTGCAGCAATATGAGGTCGATGTGCTGATCGTCGCTGGTGATGTATTTGACACCATGACGCCCAGTAATAAGGCTCAAGCGCTGTACTATGAATTCTTGGGTGTGGTCTCTAAGTCGCACTGCGATCACGTGGTGGTGGTGGCTGGCAATCATGACTCCCCTACCTTCTTGGACGCGCCAGCCAATGTGCTCAAAGCGTTAAACGTGCATGTGATTGGCACCGCTTGCGAAGATGTGGCCGATGAAGTATTGGTGCTCACAGACAGCCAGGATCAAGCGCAATGCATCATTGCGGCGGTGCCTTATCTTCGTGACCGTGATGTGCGTAGTGCTCAAGCAGGCGAGTCAGGCGCAGATAAAGATGCCAATCTGTTGGCTGGTATCCATGAGCACTATGCGAAGGTGGCGCAGGTTGCCAAAGCCAAACAGGCCAAGCTGATCGCTCAGCAGCAGCGCCATATCCCTCTTATTGCCACTGGTCATTTGTTTGCCGCAGGGGGTGCGACCACAGCTGATGATGGGGTACGTGAGCTGTATGTCGGCAGTCTGGGTAAGATTTCAGCCGATATGTTTGATGAGTGCTTTGATTATGTGGCACTTGGGCACCTGCATGTGCCGCAAAAGGTGGGCGGCCGTGAGCACATTCGTTATAGTGGCTCCCCTATTGCGATGGGCTTTGGAGAGGCCAATCAGACCAAACAGGTATTGTTGGTACAATTTGGCCAAAATTTAGCCTCTGATAGCCTTAAAGAGCGCATTCAAGAGCGCATTCAAGAGCGCGTTCAAGAGCGTATTGAGGAGGCTTCTACGGCATCTCAAATACCTACGGCATCTCAAATATCTGCTAAGCCCAGCCATACCTTAACGACACCGGCAGCAGGCGCAGCTGCCAATTTATCTCAAGCGGATTTGTTTTGTGGAGATTTATTTGACGATTGGCTTGAGCCGACATCAAATCAGCCATCTCAGCTGCAGACCCATGCAGATTCAACAGCAGACTCTATAAGCCAATTAGACAAGCAGCATAAGCCAGATGAGGCACTGGCGACCAAAACCTTGCACATCACCGCCGATAATACCATGCAAATTATCGCGGTTACTGTGCCTTGCTTTCAGCAGCTCTTGCCCATTTCAGGTGATATCAATCATATTCTACAAAGCCTGCAACAACTCCCACACACCAAGCCCATTTGGATAGAGGTGGCTTATACCGGCGATGAAATCGTCAGCGATTTGCGCGAGCAGATCCATGCTGCCGTGGCTGGCACACCTTTTGAGGTATTAAAAATCAAGAACCATCAGGTTCGTAACAAGGTGCTCAAAGCACAGAGCACGCATGAGACGCTGCAAGACTTGGATGAAATGCAGGTCTTTGAGCGCTGCTTAGTGGCGAATAAAGTGGCAGAATCTCAGCGTCCTAGCTTGCGCGAGGCCTATGCACAAATCGTGTATCAAATCCATCATGATGACTCAATGGCCGAGTAGATCTATTGCTGGTGCACGTGCTGCTTATGCTTATGCTCATGTTGCTATTACTATTGCCCTTGTGCTGCTATTTACTATGTTTTAATTATTTCAACGTTATTTATTTAAACGGCTTGTTATCCTATGCGACTGATTGAATTACGACTCAAAAACCTAAACTCTCTAAAGGGCGAATGGCGCATCGACTTTAGCGATGAAGCCTATATCAACGAAGGTATTTTTGCCATTATTGGGCACACAGGCGCAGGCAAGACCACCATTTTGGATGCCATTTGCTTAGCGCTATATGGAGAAACACCGCGGATCAGTAACATTAGTAAATCGACCAATGAGGTGATGACTCGCCAAACTGGGGAGTGTCTGGCCGAAGTGGTGATTGATATAAATGGCACACATTACCGCTGTCATTGGTATCAGCGCCGTGCCCATGGTAAGCCTGACGGTAACTTGCAAGACGCCACCCATGAGCTGTCCCTTGCCAGCGATCATGAGGGACAAAAAGCCGGTACGGTTCTTGAAGAAAAATCATCGCTGACCAAAAAGCGAATTGTTGAACTTACCTGTATGGACTTTCAGCAATTCACCCGCTCCATCTTATTGGCTCAGGGCAGCTTTGCGGCATTTTTAAGCGCCAAAGCCGACGAGCGTGCCGACATCTTGGAGAAGATAACCGGCACCGATATTTATGCCACCATCTCTGAGCGGGTGCACGAAAAAAAACGACAAGAAGAAGCCCTTCTTAATACCTTGCAGGCCAAGCTTCAGGGGCTAGAGTTGCTCGATGTAGAGGCCGAGACCCAACTCAAACAACAGCTCGAGGCCAATACCAAACAACTGACAGATCACCGCGCCATCGTTAGCCAATTAGAGGATCAATTAACATGGATCACTGAGGTTGAACAGCTTACAGAGCAAGTGGTGACGCTTAACGCCGATGTGGCGGTATCCATACAAGCAAAAACAGCCTTTGAAGAGGATGCAAAACGTCTAGAGCGTGCCAATAAGGCGTTAGAGATTGAAAGTCACTATACACAAGTGCGTAATCTGCGCACCTCAAAACATCAGCTGAATCAAGAGCTGTCTAATAAACAGCAGCAAACCTCTGTCTTACAGCAGCAGCTTGATGAGCAGCAAACACAAATGACTCAGGCACAAAAGCGTGAAGCATCAGCTAACCAAGTCTTGAATGATACGCTCCCTGTGATTGAACAGACGCGCCAGCTGGATAATCAAATTGAACAAAAGCAGCTTACCCTAAAGCAGCAGCAACAATTACAGCACACCCATCAGCAAAGCTTGGCCGAATTCAAGGCAACAATAACACGCCTTATATCAGATAAAAACCAAACCCAGCAGCAGCTGGCTGAGGTTGACAGCTACCTACAGCAGTACCAGCACCACAGCCAGCTAAATGTGGATATAAGTGGCTTAAATACCCTCGGCTTAACTCTCAAAGCTGAGCTTGAAAATAACTATAAGCTGTATCAGCAGCAGCACTTAAAAGAGCAAGAAAATAAGGATCTGACCCATCAATTAAACGCCCTAAAGCAAGAACAGGCCACGAACCAGGCCCTTTATGAGACAAAACAAGCCAAGTTAACTGAGTTATATCACGCGCAGCAAGCACTGTTACAGGGTCAGCCTTTGGCGGCACTTCGTCAGCAGCAAGAGCACAGTGATGCCTTGAGTACGCAGCTGTCCATACTACAGCAGCACCTTGATAATAAAGCTGAATTGGCTACTCAAATCAGCGCTGAAAAGGCAGTCACCACTCAGTTTGACTCAGATATGGCTGACCTACAAAGCGCCATTGAACAGGCTGAGCAAGATCTTGAGATGCTAAACCGTCATCAGCAGGACAAACAATCTCAAGTAGAACAACAACAAAAAATCATTGAGCTGGAGGCCAAGCTTGAGGATTATATCGAGCTGTTAGCCCATAATCAGCCCTGTCCACTGTGTGGCTCTACCGAACACCCTAGTGTTGCTAACAAAAAATCTGATTCATCTGAGGCTCATACCAAGCTCCATCAATTAAAAGATGAGCTGTCTCAAATAGTCGCTAAAATTAATCGTGCCAAGCAAAATTTGGACGACGCCAAGCTGGCTTATAAAAACACTGAGTATAAGCAGCAACAAAGCCACGCTCAGCTGACAAACCAGCTACAGCGACTTAATACAACACTAAGCCAGATACTAAACCATACTAATACGTTATCTGAGCAATTAAGTGCTGCCCCCACTGTGCTGCAACAGCAGCTACTAAATAGCAGCGCTCACCTTCATGAAACTGATCCTCAAAGCAGCGATCCAAAAAATCATCAAAACGACCAGCAGCCAGCGGCGCCTAAGCCGGCTCTCTTGTTAAAGCTATCGCAGCTAACAGCAGGTTTTGACAGTCAGCCAAGCCAGCAGCAGCTTGAGGCTTTACTAGCCACGGGCAAGCAAATTACAGCGTGTATTTATGACGCACAGCAGCGATTACACCATCAAAAACAGCAGATTAAGCAGTCTTTAGAGGAACAAGATGCGCTGACCCAGCAGATAACAGATATCGAGAAGCGGCATAAAGCGATAGAGGCTGATAACCAAAGGCTAATGATGCACATCAAGGACATTGAAACCAAGCAGCAGCTTAACCAGCATAGTATCACTCAAGCTACAGCCTTTATAGATCAAGGTTTTAGTAAGCTTGGTGAGAGCGTTCAACAGCTGCAAGGTTTGCTAGATAAGTATAAAGACAGTGCGGCGATTAATGATGCCTCACAGACCCTTACTGATTGCGAGCAGTCACTGGCTCAGCTTAGACACTGTATGAATAACCAGCAACACTTAGATGACAAGCAGTGCTATGACTCATTACAGCCGCTACGCAATCTTAGTCAATGGATGGGCGCGCTCAATAACAGCTATGCAGCCAAGCTGGCCTCCAAGCAGCAGCTCTTCACTGAGATCCAAACATTAGACACACAGCTTAAAAGTAATCAGGCTCAGGCAGACAAAGAGCACAGCCAGCTTGCGCTATTGACTGACACCATCCGTCAGCTGTCACATGAGATGACTCAGCTGCAAAGCCGCCGCCGTGATTTATTTGGTGATAAGCAAGTCAATAGCGAAGACAGCAGATTGCGTGCCGCGCTTGATAGTGCCAAAGACCAGCTTAACCAAATAAATAAAGAGCACAGCCATACGCAGCATCAATTAAGCACGCTTCAAGCAGAAAGCCTACGCCTTGAGGCTCAGCTGTCTGAATTACAAAGTCAACTTGCTCAGCAAGAGCACGCGCTAAGGACACAGCTTCTTGCCCATGATTTTGATTCTGAGGCCGATTATTTGGCCGCTCGCCTGCCCAAAGAACAGCGTGATGCGCTCAATCAACGACAGCAAGAGATTGTTAATGCCCTAAATTATGCCCAAAATGCTTTAAAAACGGTTGAACATCAGCTACAGCATAAAACGGCTAATCCGCAAACCACCGACACCAAAGAAAATCTGCAGGCTCAGCGGCAACAGCAACAAGACTTAGTCGATGAGCTTATCGAACAGGTGGGCGGCATCAATCAGCAGCTACAAACCAATGAGGCGCGAAAAACAGATCAGCGCTCCCAACTTGAGAAGATAGCTGAGCAAAAACAAAAGCTGAAAGTCTGGCAAGAGCTCTATGGCTTAATTGGCTCTGCCGATGGTAAAAAATACCGCACCTTCGCTCAAGGGCTCACCTTTGAGATTATGGTCAGCAACGCCAATACTCAGCTGCGCAAAATGAGTGACCGATACATACTGGTACGTGACGAGAACAGTCCACTTGAGCTTAACGTTATTGATGACTATCAAGGCGGATTGATACGCAGTACCAAAAACTTATCGGGCGGCGAAGGCTTTTTAATCAGTTTGGCTTTGGCACTGGGGTTATCGAGTATGGCCAGCCAAAACATTCGGGTCGACTCGCTGTTCTTGGATGAAGGCTTTGGTACACTTGATGAGGACTCGCTGGATGTGGCGCTCAATACGCTGACCAACTTGCAGCAAGAAGGCAAGCTGATTGGGATTATCTCACATGTGCAAGCGCTTAAAGATAGAATTCACACCCAAATTAGAGTGGATAAACTCTCAGGCGGATATAGTAAACTTAGCGGGCCTGGCTGTTCGGCGGTTAAGGATTAATGCCCTCTATTCTCTAACATGTCTGGTTATAAGCGCTAAGCTCAGTCATCATCATACTAAAGGCAGAATACAGGCAAATAAAAAGACCTCTTTATTGATAAAGAGGTCTTTTTGTTAGAGGCACATAACGCTCATTATCAAGCGCTCGCTACTTACTCAGAAATCAACTTGTTAATCTCGCTAATCATAACCGAGAGCGCTGATAAGCCCACCTCAGTACCGTTCAGCTTAGACATTTGACCCGCCATATCTTCAATGGCTTGTCTGTGAGACTGTTGCCACTGCTCAAGAGTGGCCGCTGCATTGTCCTGAGACAACAGTTTGTTCATCATCTGACGCAGACTACGGGTCAGCTCATTAAGCAGTGCATAGCGCGCACGTCTGTCCCAGTGGTCTTGCTGTGGTAGATGCTCAACTTGTAGCATTAGCCAGTCGATATGCAGGTTTTGATAAACCTCAAAGTACAGCTGTGCAATCTCATCCACCGGGCGCTGATACTGCTCAGCCAGTAGCGCTGTGTCTAAGGCATCAATAGCATAGGGTAAGATGGCAAAGCTTTGAGCCTGATCTTGATTGAGTCCTAAGTCGGTCAACTCAGACACATCTTCTTCTAGATGTGTTTCGAACTGATGGGCAATAATGCCTTGTGACTGAGTTAATTCAGACACCCCATTTTTGAAGCGCTCAATGGTTGGTGCGACTTGCAAATCATTGCCAAAAGCATTAACCAGCCACACAATACCCTGCTCTAACACCGAGCGCACTCTGACCTCTAACTGCAGCAAGGTTACGGCGTCCACTTGGTTATCCAAGGCCTCAAGCGTCTGCCAGCTGTCAGTGACTGCAAAGATATCACGGGCAATGGCATAAGCGCGGATTAGGGTCGCTACGCTTTGATTGGTCTCTTCAAACAAGCGGAAGATGGCCTCAATACCCAAGCGGTTTACCACACTGTTGGTCAGATACGTACTGATGATCTCGCGATGCAAACGGTGACGGGTCATCTCATCAAAGAAACGGCTTGCCAGCTCATCTGGGAAGTATTTACGCAGCTCATTCACGAAATAAGGGTCATCAGGAAGATCTGACTCTAATAGCTGCTCATACACCCACATTTTGCCATAGGCCAATATCACAGCAAGCTCAGGGCGGGTCATACCAACGCCTGACTTCATGCGCTGCTCAATCACCTCATCACTTGGTAAGAATTCAATGGCTCTATCTAAACGGCCCTGTGCTTCTAGATAATCAATAATACGCTTATGATCGGTTAGGTTATCTGCCCCATCTAAATGACTGAGCTCTAAGGCTTGCGGCTGCAGATAGTTTTGACGCAGTACCAACTGAGCCACTTCATCGGTCATGCTCTTTAATAAGTCATTGCGCTGCTTGGTGGTCATATCACCTTGCTCAACCACTTTGCCCAATAAGATTTTGATATTGACCTCATGATCTGAGCAGTTAACACCGGCTGAGTTATCAATGGCATCGGTATATAAATGACCGCCTTCATGTTGTGGGCCACCATATAAGGCATACTCAATACGGCCTTGTTGGGTGCAGCCTAAGTTACCCCCTTCACCAAAGACTTTGGCACGGATATCCTCACCATTAACGCGAACCGCGTCATTAGCTCGGTCACCCACATCAGCATGGCTCTCCTCGCGGCTCTTGACGTACGTACCGATACCGCCGTTCCAGATTAAGTCCACCGGCGCTTTTAATAAGCGACCAATCAACTCATTGGGGGTTAAGCTGTCCTCAGAGATATCAAAGGCCGCTTTCATTTCATCAGTTATGACAATCGATTTATCTGAGCGTGAGAACACGCCGCCGCCTTGGCTAATAAGCGATTTTTCATAATCATCCCACGTTGAGCGCGGTAGATTAAATAAGCGCTCGCGTTCGGCGTAAGATGCCTCCGTATCTGGATTAGGATCGATAAAGATATGCAGATGGTTAAAGGCAGCTTGCAGCTTGATATGCTTAGACAGCAGCATGCCATTACCGAACACGTCGCCGCTCATATCACCAATACCCACGACGGTGAAGTCGTCTTTGTTTTGGATGTCTAGACCCAACATTCTAAAGTGACGTTTGACCGATTCCCAAGCGCCGCGAGCAGTAATCCCCATGGCCTTGTGATCATAACCGACTGAGCCACCTGAGGCGAAGGCATCATCGAGCCAAAACCCATATTCAGCAGCCACGCCATTGGCGATGTCTGAGAAGCTGGCGGTACCTTTATCAGCTGCCACAACCAGATATGGGTCATCCTCATCGTGACGCACTGTATTGTCCGGATGCACCACATTGCCATCGACTAAGTTGTCAGTCACATCCAGCATACCGCGTAAGAAGGTCTGATAACACTCAATACCTTCTTTTTGGAACGCTTCTCGGCCATCAGCGGGGCTTTTTTGCTTCACGATAAAGCCGCCTTTTGAGCCTACTGGCACAATCACTGCGTTCTTGACCATTTGTGCTTTAACCAAGCCTAACACTTCGGTACGGAAATCCTCCATACGGTCTGACCAGCGAAGACCACCACGCGCCACTTTTCCGCCGCGTAAGTGAATGGCTTCCACACGTGGGGAATACACAAAGATCTCAAACATCGGTTTGGGCTTAGGCAGATTGGGGATATCACTGGCCGCAAATTTAAAGGACAAGCGGTCTTTACGGTTACCCTCGCTATCACGCTGATAGAAGTTGGTGCGTAGCATGGCATTGATTAAGTCCAAGTACCAACGCAAAATTCTATCTTCATCTAGGCTATCTACTTTAGCCAGCGCCGCTTTTAGCTGCTCTTGGCACGCTTGAGTTTTACTGACTCGTACTTCCTCGCTATAGTCCGGATTCATACGCGCATCGAACAAGTCGGCAATCATCACTGCGATATCGCCATTTTTTACTAAGGTTTGCTGAATATACTGACTTGAGAATGGCGCTTTGGCTTGTAGGATATAGCGCATTAATGCCCGCAGTACCACGACTTCAAATGTACCCAAGCGGGTGGCCAACACCAGCTCATTTAGTGAGTCACTCTCAACACGGCCCGCCCAAATTTGCGCTAGGCTGTCCTCGAACTGCTCACGCACCACTGCCAAATCAATGGTCTTAGCATTACGTATGGTCAGCTCGTACTCTTGCAGCCACATTGACTGCTCAGGCAAATCAAACTCGTAGGTCTGTGCTGAGACCACCAGCACCCCAAAGTTCTCTAAAATCGGTAAGATGTTGGATAAAATGGTGGGCTGATTTAAGCCATAGAGCTTCAGATGCAGCTGATTGCTTTCATCACCAGTAGATTGATACAGCTTCCATATCATAGGATTGCTGTCGCTTAGGCTCGCCAGACGCTTGGTATCAGTCACGCCGGTACGGACATCAAAGCGCTCTTTGTAAGCGGCAGGAATGGTATTTAAATAGCGCTTTAATAGGCTATTGGCTTTTTGCTCACCCAAAGCGGCCACCATAACTTGCTGATACTGATCGCTCCAGTCCTCCATCAGGCCGTTGAGCTCATCTTCTAGCTGCTGTAAATCGACCGTATTGATTTGACCAGGCTCGGTACGCACATGCACATGGACGCGGGCATGATATGACTCATCGAACTCAGTGGTAAAGCCAGAGGAAATGCCATTAAAGGCATCTACTAACGCCTGCTGCATCTTAAGACG
The DNA here is from genome assembly GCF_022631235.3 of Psychrobacter raelei. Lineage (NCBI taxonomy): Bacteria > Pseudomonadati > Pseudomonadota > Gammaproteobacteria > Moraxellales > Moraxellaceae > Psychrobacter > Psychrobacter raelei. The sequence goes on along the minus strand of NZ_CP093310.2, from coordinate 1,395,768 downwards.
TAAGCTGGTATTAAACTTATCACGAGGGATATAGACCAGGCACGACACGAAGCGCTGATAGTGATCGACACGGGTAAATAAGCGCAGACGCTTTTTGTCTTTTAGCTGAGCAATACCAGAGACGATGGGATACAGCTCATCAATATTGGCTTGGAACAAGTCATCGCGTGGCAAGCTGTTGATGATGTGCATGTATTTATGATAGTTGTAGCCATTTTTTGGAAAGTCGGCTTGCTCCATAATTTTATTGGCTTTTTCGCGCAGTAACGGAATTTGCTGCACGCTTAGCTGATATGCCTGAGAGGTCAATAAGCCAATAAAGCGATACTCGCCAATTAGGCGACCTTGCGCATCATATTTATGAATGCCCAAAAAGTCCATATATACGGGACGATGAATGGGTGACAATTGACTTGATTTTGACAGTAACACCACGCGCGGCATGGTCATTAGCACTTTTAGACTGTCTGGTAGCTGCGCAAAACTTCTGGACGGTGTGTCTTCAGAAACCCCGTTTAATAAGCCCAGACCACTGTTGCCTACAGAAATAAGGTTAATGGTCTTGCCTGCGTCTAAATGCTCCGCATCTAAGTCGGCGTCATTGGCTAGCTCAAGGCTGTCGGCATTGCCCTCTAAGCGATACTCTCTAAAGCCTAAGAAGATAAAATTATCATCAGCAATCCACTGCAAAAAAGCTTTAATTTCATCTGCGCTGCTATACACCTCAGGCACAGGCGTATTATCAAGCTCTTGCTTAATTTCGCTAAGCTTATTGCGCATGGCCTGCCAATCGCCAACCACCGTATCTAAAGTGGCGATTTTGTTTAAGATGCGCTCACTTAATAACTGCATGGTCTTGCTGTCTGTACGCTCGATTTCGCAATGAATCAATGACAAGTAGCGGGTATCACTGTCTTGCACACCCTCTACTGCAATAATCTCGTCTGCCTCATTGCGTTTGGCATCAATAATGGTGTTGTGGATGCGGTGTACATCTAGACCTTGTGCCTCAATACACATGGTCAAGGTATCGACCAAAAATGGGCGGTTATACGCGACCAATTGCAACACGGTATGACCGCTATGAAAATGTTGCTCTTCGATACTTGGATTGAATAGGCGTAGGGCGGGCTGATTGTTTTTATAAGACTTTAATAGCACAAAGTGATGCAGCGCCATACCGGCTAAGTCAGCATCTGACTCTTTATCAGCGGTACGCGCCGCTAAGCTGCGGTAATAGACCGAAATGAAGTTGTCTACCAAAGCCTTATCTTTATTGACATAGCTTGTGGCAATATTACTTATGTTTTCAAGACGTTCAGCGCTTAAAGCAAGCGTGTTTTTCATTATAAATCCCTTTGAGAGCTTATTTAATTATTGGTTTATTATCGAAATTTAAAACTAGATTTTTGTCTGTTTTAAAGCTAGATTTTACTCCTCCTAGGCTTGAGACTAAAGGGTTTAACAATGTTTCATCATTACCTGTTCATTCATAATTATTAGTAGGCTTTTATTAAATAAACTGCTCTTGTAATCTGATTTTTATTGCTATACATATCCGTAATTGAGGCCAATATAAGGTAAATATGTGCTAAAATGGTAACTTTCTAGACGACTGGTCTATATTCTTGTATCAGCTTTGTAGTTTCGTCTTGAATTCAATCTGGATTATCCTAACAAATCCTATATAAGCTTTCGGCGACTTTTACTTCGACTATATAAATACTCATACTGACGAGCTATTACTAACAAACCATATAAACACCAAATAAATACCATATAAATACCAACGATTTTTATACTCAGCCGACTTTAATCTACTACTTAGCATTTGTCGCAATCTACCAAAACAGGGTGATGCGGCTGTATAACGGATACCTAATTATGAGCTCTTCTACCCCTGATACCGTCGCAGTCCGCCATAAGACTGAGGCAGCAACACTACCTACTATTGAAGCGGATTTTGTGAAAGCCGCTAAAGGCGATACTAAGTCGCATTTGTTGGCCACTGGATATCAACTGCTGGCTCATAAAGGCTTTACTGCGGTCGGTATCAAGCTTATCTTAGATACTGCTGGCGTGCCCAAAGGCTCTTTTTATCATTATTTTGCCTCCAAAGAAGCGTTTGGTGAAGCCATTATTAAAGGCTACTTTGAGCATTATAAAAGCCGTCTTGAGGCCATTTCTAACCAAGATATTAGTGCACAACAAAAACTGTATAACTACTTTCAGTTTTGGTATGACACTCAGCAAAATGGCTGCGATCACGAAAAATGCTTGGTGGTTAAATTAAGTGGTGAGGTGGCCGATATCTCAGACCCTATGCGTGAAGCCTTAGCGGGCGGTTATATGCAGACCATTGGCTGGATTAGCGATCAGATTAAGGCTGGCTGGGAAGATGGCTCTGTGCCTAAGACCGAAAATGTGGCAGCAGAGAGTCTGGCCAAGCGCTGGTACTATGCTTGGTTGGGGGCCAGCTTAATTGCCAAGACCAGTCAGTCTAATATTCCATTATCTGAGGTATGGCAGATGACCACCTCAGAGCTTGGGCGCTAAGCTAAGTTTGCTGAGATGTCGCTTGGCTTATTTTAGTTTTTAGCTTGGTACATTTGTTAGCAGGATATATTTTTTGGTTTGGTACGTTTTTTAGCTTGGTATTTTTTTTAGCTTGGTATGTTTTTTAGCTTAGTATATTTGTTAGTGCGGTACATTGTTTTTAGCGCAGTGCACTGTGGACACAGCGGCTGTGATAGCCGGCTCTAACGTTAGCAGACCGGCTATCATTTTCGGCGCTATCGCTTTGGATATGGTATGCCCCTAACTTTTATCTAGCACAAATGATGCAGCATTGTGTTTTAAATGATGTTGTTAACCGTTAACTCATCTGTTTAACGCCCTCTTTGATTCCCTTGTTTAGTCCTAATGTAATCCCCTCCTCTCACTCGGTTATAAAAACCGTCCACAAAAGTTAGGTAGTTTTGTAATTTAACTAGACGACCGGTCTAATTAGAGCGTATTATAGCCACAGATAACAAACCTAGTCTTTACCCCTACCTTTACTTTAAGGATTTTTATGAACAACTTTCAATACTTTAACCCTGTGCGTATCGTCTTTGGTGACGGTCAAATTAAAGAGCTGTCCAATCTAGTACCTAACCACGCCCGTGTATTAATTACTTATGGCGGCGGTTCAGCACAGCGTACTGGCACACTTGATGAAGTAAAAGATGCCCTAAATACAGCAGACAGCACTCGTGAAGTTTTTGAATTTGGTGGTATTGAGCCAAACCCTGAGTTCACCACCTTGATGAAAGCCGCTGATATGGTGAATGAGCACCATATCGACTTTATTCTAGCGGTGGGTGGTGGTTCCGTCATTGATGGCAGTAAATTTGTGGCACTGGTCTCACACCTAACACAAGATGATGGTACCGTGTCGCGCGACCAAGCTTGGGAAGCACTCACCAGCTATACCAGAAACATTGATTCAGCGGTTGACTTAGGTGCGGTATTGACTATTCCAGCAACAGGTTCTGAGATGAATTCAGGTGGCGTGATTAATTACAGTGAACGCAAAGCCAAGCTACCCTTTGGTAACCCATTGGCCTATCCGAAGTTCTCAATTTTAGATCCTACTAAGACCTTAACCTTGCCTGAACGTCAAGTAATGAATGGCGTGGCAGATGCCTTTGTCCATGTCATGGAGCAGTATTTAACTTATCCAGTAAATGCTAAAGTCCAAGATGCTTTTGCAGAAAGCTTGCTAAAAATATTAATCAGTGAAGGTCAAGCCGTTAAAGCCAATCCAGAGGATCTGGAAGTACGCAAAAACATCATGTGGACAGCAACCATGGCCTTAAATGGTCTAATTGGTACCGGCGTACCTCAAGACTGGACCACACATATGATTGGTCACGAATTAACCTCTCTACACAGCATCGATCATGCCCGCACGTTAACCATAGTGTTGCCCTCAGTGATGCGTGAGTTAAAAGACAGCAAAAAAGACAAGCTTTTACAATATGCCCGCAATGTCTGGCATATCAGCAGCGACACTACCAAAGACGATGACGCCATCATTGAAGAGGCCATTGTGCACACTGAGCGCTTCTTTAAGGATTTAGGCTTACCGGTAAACCTTGCTGATGCCAACCTAGATGAAAGCGCCATTGAGCCTATTGTTCAGCAGTTACAAGCACATGGTATGACTAAGCTTGGTGAGCATAAGACCAATGATTTAGAAGTTTCACGCCGTATTTTACAGCGTGCAGCCCAAGCTTAATTGCCACTTAAAGCCACTTAGCTTAAGTCATAAATTAGGTACAAAAGCACCACATAGGCACAGCCGCCCTACTCTACAATAAAATAGGTGGCTGCGCCCCCACCTCTAAAGATTTTCAAATAATAAAAATAGCAGTCCATTGATTTGGCTTAAATATAATCTGGCTTCAACAACCGCTGCTGCCTACCTCCCTTAATAACAATAAACTGCATAAATACACCAAGGATTTCCACTTATGAGCTTTGATAATACACCATTTAATACAGCCCAATCAGATACCCTAAACCGTCAAATCAAACTGGCCAGCCGTCCTCATGGCAAGCCAATTGACGATAATTTTGAATTAACGACAACTGACGTACCCCGTGCAGCTGATAATGAGATGTTATTACGCACCCTTTATTTATCGCTTGACCCTTATATGCGTGGTCGTATGAGTGATGCCAAAAGCTATGCCGACCCGCTAGAAGTGGGTGATGTGATGCTTGGTGCTACCGTATCGCAAGTGGTTAGCTCAAACGTTGAGGGCTTTAGCGAAGGCGATATTGTGGTTGCTTATGGCGGCTGGCAAGACTATAGCGTCAGTACTGGTGAGGGTGTATATAAATTAACCCAAGAGATGAGCAACCCTTCTTACGGCTTAGGTGTGCTGGGTATGCCAGGCTTCACCGGCTATATGGGATTAACTGATATTGGTAAGCCAAAAGCAGGTGAGACCTTAGTAGTAGGCGCAGCAACCGGTCCAGTCGGTGCGACCGTCGGTCAAGTGGGCAAACTACATAATCTAAAAGTAGTGGGCGTCGCAGGTGGTGCAGATAAATGTAAATACGCCGTTGAAGAGCTCGGCTTTGATGTGTGTCTTGATCACCGCAGCGATGACTTCGAGGCGCAGCTAGCCGCCGCATGTCCTAACGGCATTGATATTTATTATGAAAACGTGGGTGGCCGTGTATTTGATGCGGTACTGCCTCTACTGAATGCGCACGCTCGTATCCCTGTGTGTGGTCTTGCTGCTCATTACAATGAGACCGAGCTGCCTGAAGGCAAAGATCGCTTAAGCCAGCTCATGAGCCTCATCTTAAGACAGCGCCTAACTGTTAAAGGCTTTATTATCTTCGAAGAGTATGGTGATAGCTTCCCGCAGTTCTTACAAACCATGGGCAAATGGGTCTCTGAGGGCAAGGTAAAAACCAAAGAGCATATCGTTGATGGCCTACAAAATGCGCCAAAAGGTTTCGTGGATATGTTAGAGGGCAATAACTTCGGCAAAACCGTGGTTAAAGTCGCTGACCCTAAATAACTGAATTTATAAATAAATGACCGAATTTTAAACACAGATCTTTGCTATAGGATAACTGATGAAAATATTAATGGTGCTTACCTCACATGATAAATTGGCAGAAACGGGTAAAAAAACCGGTTTTTGGTTAGAAGAGTTTGCCGCGCCTTATTACGCCTTTAAAGATGCGGGCGCTGAGATTACTTTGGCCTCACCTGCCGGCGGTCAACCGCCGCTTGACCCAAGCAGTGATACCCCTGACGCTCAAACTAAATACACCGATCGCTTTAAGCAAGATAGCGCAGCCCAAGCGCATTTAGCGACCACTCACAAGCTTGCTGATATCAATGCTGCGGATTATGACGCCGTCTTCTACCCAGGCGGTCATGGCCCCATGTGGGACTTAGCGGTTGATCTCACCTCAATCGCTCTTATCGAAGAATTTGTTAAGTTAGATAAGCCAGTTGCCTTCGTTTGCCACGCACCTGCTGCCTTAAAGAATGTAAAAGTCGATGGCGAATACTTGGTAAAAGACAAAAAAGTCACCGGCTTTAGCAACACCGAAGAGGCAGCGGTTGGCCTAACTGATGTGGTGCCGTTCTTACTAGAAGATGCGCTACAAGCAAATGGTGCTCATTACCAAAAAGGTGCGGATTGGCAATCTTACGTGGTCGAAGATGGCCTACTTATCACCGGTCAAAACCCCGCTTCATCTGAAGATGCGGCCAAGCGTCTTATTCAACGTCTACAAGCTTAAGACTCATTATTACTAAGGCTAATATCATGATTAAATTACATCACCTCAATCAATCTCGCTCACTGCGCATATTGTGGCTATTAGAAGAGTTGGGTCAACCCTATGAAGTGGTCAGCTATCAACGTGACGCGACCACGCATCTTGCGCCACAAAGCCTAAAGCAGGTGCATCCCTTGGGTAAATCACCTGTCATCGAGCTTGATGGCCAAGTGCTTGCAGAGTCTGTGGCGATTACGGAGCTATTAATTGAACGCTTTGCTGCTGATACGTTGCGTCCTGCGCCGCAAAGTGCTGAATATGGCAAATATCTACAGTGGATGAACTTTGCTGAAAGCTCAATCATGGTGCCTTTATTGCTTGAATTATTCGTTAATAAAGCAGGCATCACTGACAATGAGTTTTTGTCAGGCTATATCGCCAAAGAAAAGCATAATTTATTAAGCTATCTAAATGATGAGCTTGAAGGTAAATCTTTTATCGTATCTGATAAGCTAACCGGTGCCGACTTTATGCTGTCATTTGACTTAATTATGTTGGCACAGCGCGGCTTATTGAATGACTACCCCCATATCAAAGCTTATGCAGATAGCCTATCTAACATTGACAGCTATCAGCGTGCCTTGCAGTTAGAAGCGCAGTATGATGCGTCAAAATAAGCTTTAGTTAAACCATAACGCTTATAAAGACACCGGACATAAAAAACAGCTCCTTATGACTAAGGGGCTGTTTTTTTATGCGGTAAACCCAAATCTTTACAAATCAGTGAGTTTTATACCCAAGCTAAAGTCTCTAACAAGAAACATACTTACCTTCGGTATCAATACACATCTGTGCGCCATTGGCTGTATTGCCGACCCAGGCTTTTCCACCCGTGAACATAAAGGGTTGGACACCTTTATAATTAGCACCGCGAATACGCTGAACTGTAGACTCGGTATAGTTAAAAGGAATAACCAACTCACCTGCCAAGTTTACAAATCCCCACTTATCTCCCATACGTACGCCCGCTAACCCTTCAGAAAACGGGGTGACCTGATTAAATGAGAAGGTAATCATCGGCACACCGCTATAGTTAACGAAGCCCCATTTACCATCGCGCTGTTCAGGCTGCCAAATCTCCGGACCCGATGATGCACTCGATGACATTGGAGCAACCACAGGGCCTGAGTTGATGGCCTCTGGACGCTGAAGCGCATTCAGTGCCTCTATTGCTGACTGGCTGGTAGCCACAGTTGTGCGCGGTGCCGTAGTGCTAGGTAGCGGCGCTTTAATATTGGTGGTGGTTTTGACCACAGGTGTTGACGGATTACGAGCCGTTATACTCTGAGTCGCAGCAGATGCAGGCGCTGCAATGGCTTTACCATATGCATCAATCCACTGCGTACCTGCACGGGTCGTAATCTTGGCTCGGTTGCCAGAGAAGTCACTGATACTGACATAATTGGGCGAAAACGGTAACACCACTGTATTGCGAATATCAATTACCCCAAACATACCCCCTTTTTTGACCACAATGCGGTTGCCATTAGCAGCACGGGCCCAGCCTCTGGTTTGACTGTCACCTCGGATGACATCGTAGACCGCGGGGATGATTTCTCGGCCCGCTAAGTTAACATAACCAAGCTTACCCATACGCTGCACAGGTATAAGACCCTCACTAATTTTGCTGACATCGACACCGGTGTAGCGAGACAAGTCAGCAACTCGCCTACCCCTATTGTCTAGTAGTGCTACGGGTTGGCCTGAGTCTTTGAGTGCCAAGAAGTGATTGCTGCTTGAGGTACAAAACACATTGGAGTAGTAGCTTTTGGGCACCTGACAAGCGGCGTAAGCTAGCATACTCATAGCGCCTAATGAGGCAGTCAGTGCAGCGGCTTTAAGCCAAGGGCTGCTCAGTTTTAGCCAGTTATGGGTTTTTGTGGCACTGATAGCTGTAGTATTGGCTTGCGCCGTTTGAGAAGAAAAATGGTTTTTTACACCGTTAACAATTTTTATCATAGCTTTAGATGATGCATGAGGTTGTGAGTTTAGAGGATTAAGAAAATAGCAGATATGTGGCGTAGATACCATGTAAATAATAATTTGTTGCAAACAAGTAGTAATAAAGCAAGCCTATTTCGCCTACTTTTTATTATCAATATTTTTAATATTAATCATGGCTTGATACCAACCATAGCTCTATTTGTTTGAACTGATGTGTTATTCCATGCCAAAAAACTTCTGCTCAAGCCAGCGGTTCATAAACACATTATCTGGATCATATATCTGCCTGATTTGCAAAAAACGCTTCATTTGCGGGTATAATACTTGCAGCTCATCACTGCTTAATTTATTTATCTTGCCCCAATGCGGACGGCCCTGCCATTTTTTCATATAGTCATAGAGCCAATTAAATAACGGCTCGCTGTCCATGCCTTTATAGACGTAAAAAGACAATACCGCACAGTCCTCACCCTGAGTTGGGCTTAGCATACCGGTCTCGCCTTTGTGAGTACGCACCTCAATGGGAAAATGCGATAGTTTATTATCTTGTAATAAGATGTCGTTAATCTCAGTAATGCATTGATCAAAGTCTGACAGCTTAATAAAATATTCCGACTCATTGAACCTGACCCCACGCGGTGTCGGAAACACTTCATAGCTATAACCTTGCCGGTGGGTATTGGGTATAGAGTTTGCTGATATTTCACTGACCTTTTTGGTCAGCTTAGGGTTCATTCTTGCCAACTCAGAGAGCAGATAAAATGCACCATTGAGTATGACGATACTTTCAAAATGATCTTTGAGCTTTTGTGCTCGGCGCATGGGCTGTGGTGCCACAACAGATAAGGTCTTCTGCTGTATCTTATTGGTGCCTGGGAATAAAAACCATTCCATATGTCTATGAGCACGTGCTGTATCATGAAACCCTGCCAACCCTTGTTCAAAGTCTATTGGCTCATTGCTCTCTTTTAGACCATATAAATCGACCACTTTTAGGGTAAGCTTGGTAAAGACGCCAAGCATGCCCAAGCTGACATGTAACGCATTGCCCAGCTCATCGGTATCCGGGTCGCCTCGATGATGCGTATGCCGCTGACCTTGACCATCTACCCACTCCCACGCCACCACTTGACTGGACAATGAGCCAAGCCCAATACCTGTACCGTGAGTACCCGTACTGACCGCACCTGCGATAGTTTGTGCCTGTACATCACCCATATTCTCAAGTGCCAAGCCATGCTTTGCCAAAGCCGGACCAATCTCATGCAGGTAAGTGCCGGCGTGCAAGGTGACCTGTTTGTTGGGTTTGTCTACTGAGATTATGCCACGCATATTATGCAGGCTAACCGCAATCTCCTCAGGTTTGGCGCAGCCGCTAAAAGAATGTGCAGCGCCGGTAACCCGCACCCGCTTTTTATGTATACGTGCCTGTTTGATGATCTCTTGCAGCGCTTCTACTGAGCTTGGCGAGAGCTTTTGTTCTGGCGTAGCGGTGACATAGCCGGACCAATTCTCCCACTGACGGCTTGCCTGCCAGTGTCTTAATGAAAACACAGTCCCTCTCCTCGATAAGTTGTCATAACTTGAGCAGCGCCTTCTACAATTAGCGGCTTATTGCCACGGTAGCACACCAACTCATTAAAATGCTCAGCCAGCTCGCCCGCTTTGGCATGGCGACACCAGACGGCCTCTCCGATTGTTGGCATATTGCCTTGTTTGATTACTGCCTCATCTACCGCAAATGGGGTTTGAACCTCTCCAAACCCTTCATCGGGCAGTAAGCTTAAGCCTGGAGGATAATGCACCACAGGCACCTTATCGGTACCGATAGCGCCTGAGGCAATAAAGCCGCCCCCTTGACAAGTAATGACCCGCTTTTCAGGCTGACGAGTGACTGGCAACACAAAGCCTGCCGCCGGCTTAAATTGCTGCATACTGTCCATATAATCAAAATAGGCCGGCTTATAATACGCAGAACCCACCGTAATCTCAGTCACTTCAGGCTGGCTTGAGGTAAAGTCCATACTGCCACTGCCGCCACCATTGACCAATTTAAGCGGATACCCCTGTTTATTAATCCAGTGCACCATACTTGCTCGGCGGCGACTGACTTGTCTTTTTGAGCTATTTTTTAACAGCTTAATTGCCGGCGTAATCAGTGACTTACCCGGCAGATGCTCTGCCAGTCCAGCAATTTGAGCCTCATAACCCATCATTGCAGTGATTGTTATATGCGATAAAGAGCCTGCTTGTTCTATAATCGTTTTGACATCGCTTTTGCGCATCAAGGCGGAGCGCTTAGTACCAAAATATAGCTTAGGCAGTGGCATAGACATATTGATATCTAAGCAAACCTCAACGGATTGCTCCTGCTGTTTGCCTATCTCATTTAGCAGATGCAAATGCTCAATACGATCAGCCATCCAAATCATAGTCGCCCCTTGCTGATTATATTTCAGGGCTTCTGCCACGCTTGCTCTGTCTACAGTTGGATAAGCACATAGGATATTATCAAAGCCATTTTGCAGCAGGTACACAGACTCAGCAGCGCTGTAAGACATAAGGCCAATAAAGTGAGGGGTATGTTTTTGGATATAACGCAAAACATCCATAGAGCGAATTGACTTAGTCGCAATGCGTAGCTTAACCGCTTGGGTCTTTTGATTGACCAATTTAATATTATGATCGAGTGCATCCATATCTAGCCAAGCACTCACCTTTGGCGGTGCTGGTAGTTGGGCAAAGTCCATTTTTGCTCTCCTGTATAATAACTTCATCACAATCACAGTTCGGTTTATCGCCTACCACCGAATATTATCATTTTATACTAACAGATTATGTTAGCCAAAGCGTTAAAACATAAAAAAAGCAAGGCAGCGCTGAAGCCTGCCTTGCTCATATGTTGTCTCGTATAAAATTTTTATAGGCACAAATGACACATCATGTCGTGTCAGGCTGAAAAACCTAGGATAGCGCTTGAAAGTGTTGTTGAATGTAGGCTTGACCTTCAACATCTAAACACTGAGCTAGGCTGCGACTCCACTGCGGCTTGCGGTCTTTGTCTATCAGTAAAGCACGTACTCCTTCACTAAAGTCAGGATAATTGACGCAGTGCAGCGCCACATTGGTTTCAAGTGCCATAATTTCGGTTAATGACAAGTTGTGGGCTCGCTGATACATCTCATAAGTAATGGCTTTGGTCACCGGACAACCATAGCGATAATTCCCCACGGCCGCCTGAAACCACGCACTGCTGGCAAACTCTGGATAAAACTGCTCAATGGCCAAGTCCGACTGCAAAATAGCATCAATTTTATCCAGACCGCCACAGTTCATTAACCGCTGAATAGGCTGCATAAATTTAGCAATGTTACTGGGTGCAAACTCAATATCTTTAGTCGACTCAATACTAAACTGGTTAAGTGTGCTTGTTGCAATCTGATGCAGTTTACTGCTTAGGCTATTTAAAGTCGGTTGACCCAGTGCCTCGCTCCAATCGGCATCACACAAGCTTTGTAGCATGGCGTCAAAGTCTTGACTGCTCATCTTAAAGTCAGCCAAGTTACATAGCAAGGCATCATTGGCATTGGCGTCTGCACCGGTTAGACCCATAAATAGTCCAGTCTTGGCTGGGAATCGCTGTAAGAACCAACTGCCTGTCGCATCTGGGAATAGCCCAATATTTACTTCTGGCATTGCTGCACGTGTGGTCTCGGTCACGATTCGGTGGCTACTGCTACTTAGTATCCCCATACCGCCGCCCATCACAATACCGCTGCCCCAGATAATAATCGGCTTGTGATACTCGTGCATTTGAGTGTCTAAATGATACTCACTGGCGAAAAAATCAATGGCCTCTGGCGGCGCAATGCCCTCTTTATCCCACTGCTGGCGAGCTTGATACAACTGACGGATATCGCCACCGGCACATAATGCGCGCTCGCCTGCCCCACGAATGACGACTGCCACGAGGTTATCGACTTCTTCCCACTCTGTGAGCTTATCACTCATCATCTGACACATAGTGGTGCTTAACGCATTGAGTGATTTTTCACGGTTTAAGGTAATCAAACCGATTTGTAAATCTTGTTTGATTTGGATTTGTTCAAATAACACTTCTGCGGTATCAGCAGCCTCTGCGCCCTTGGCTGCCAAACTTTTGTTATTGGTTTGCATGTGAATGTTTGCCCCAGTTTAAATAGCTTTATAAGTTCTAAAAACAACCGTGATAATGACCCTTTGAATAAATAAACACCCACATAATCAGGTCATTTAATTTTCATATCATCACGGGGTATGATAATTGCCCATTATCAGACCCATATTTAACAGGGGGCTATACTAGCATATTGGTATTTAGACAAAAAGCCGCAGCATCACTGCCACGGCTTTTAAATATTACTCTAGGGTTCAAATATTAACTTAATAAAACCATCTTAATTTAAAGACCGCTTAAATAGTGGTTTGACCAGCGTACATCTCACGCATCAATTTCTTATCATGTTTGCCTACTGACGTCTTAGGCAAGTCATCCACAATTTTATACTGCTCAGGCACGCCGTACTTAGGAATCATACCCTTTTCAGCGGCTTTTTCGGCAATGGCTTTGATATCCTCAGCGGTCACATCCTGACAGTTAGGCTTTAATACAATTGCCGCCAGTGGACGCTCGCCCCACTTCTCATCACGCACCCCAATCACCGCCACATCAGCGACTGCAGGATGCAAGGATAAAATGGTCTCAATCTCTAAGGACGATATCCACTCACCACCAGATTTAATCACATCTTTTAATCGGTCGGTAATTTTTAACGTGCCATCTTCAGTCATAAATGCAATGTCTTCGGTATGCATATAGCTGCCGACCCATAGCTCATCACCGGCATCGGCATTTTTGAAGTAGCTTTGAGTCAGCCAAGGCGCACGCAGTACCAGCTCCCCGGTTTGCTTACCATCTTGCGGTAGCGCATTGCCATCACCATCCCAAATTTTGGCCTCCACCATTATGACCGGCTTGCCGGTTAGGCTACGTCGCTTCGCCTCTTCCTCTAGACTCATCTCAGGATCATCTGATCTAAATTCAGTCAAGCTAATCAGCGGCGCCGTCTCTGACATACCATAACCAGTATAGACCTCAATATCTGCTGATAATGCGGTTTGCGCCAATCCTTCAGATAAGCGTGAGCCACCAATAATCATTTTTAGGCCATTAAAGCGTTTGCCTTCTGCATCGGCCTGCTTAAGTAGCATCTGCAAAATAGTCGGTACGCAGTGAGTGATACTCACCTTTTCGGTTTCAATGAGCTTCAACATCACATCAGGTGCATAACGACCCGGATACACCTGCTTCATACCAAGCATGGTGGCGGTATAAGGAAAGCCCCACGCCAGCACATGGAACATCGGCGTCATTGGCATATATACATCACCCAGTACTAGGCCTTGCTTTTGTGGCAACACGCCCAGCGTCGCCGCTTCTGCTAACGCATGCAGTACCAATTGGCGGTGACTAAAGAATACCCCTTTTGGATTGCCGGTGGTGCCTGAGGTATAAAAAGTGGTGGCAATGGTGTTTTCATCAAAGTCTTGAAACTCAAACTCATCACTGGCATCGGCAAGCAGCGCTTCATATTCACCAAGCAGTCGCTCCTGACTGATACCAAACACACCCTCACTGCTGGTGCCATTGTCATCAAGCCAAATGATATGCTCAATTGACGAGTTCTCAAACTGATAGTCTTTTACCATCGGTGCAAACTCAGAGTTTAGCAGCAGCACTTTTGGCTTGGCATGGTTGATGGTGTACAGCACCTTCTCTGGAGACAAACGGATATTAACCGTCTGCAATACATACTGCGACATCGGAATGGCAAAGTAAGACTCTAAAAAGCGGTGACTGTCCCAGTCCATTACTGCAACCACATCGCCCTTCTCTAAATTCAGACCACCTAAAACATTAGCAAGCTTCGCAATACGCGTAAACAGCTCGCTATATGTCATGCGTTTTTTATCCGCATAAACGATTTCTTCATTTTGAGAGGTGGTTTTTGAGCGGTTTAATAACTGTTTGATGGTCAACGGAAAGTTGTAGGCTTGCGGGGCGGCGTTATAGTTATTTATCATTGTTAAAGTCCTTTTTTGATGAGTATAAAGTTAATTTGTGTCATACATCCACTGTAAACCATTCAAGCATTTATTTCTATGACATATTTCTATAACAGACTGAAAGCTCAGATAAAATTTATTATAAAAGCGACTGTTAAGCACTCTATTTTTTGACACGCTTTATCAGAATCTGTGAGATGTTAGCGCAATAAAAGACTTTAACTAAAATTACACACAAACCCTTGCACCTCAATACATACAAACAATACCCACACTTGATAACCAGTACATAACACCCCATATACTTATTAAATCTAATTAACAAAAAGAGTCTATTATGCAAAATAATACAAGAATCATTACCGATGTTTTATCCGCACAAAAAGCCATTGATGACGGCGATATGCTGCTATGGCGCGCGCTACCTCAACGTGATCGGTTTTCTATTGGCCCGTATGTGTTTGTCGATCATTACAACCATCAAAGCATGCGTGGTATCGGTGATAGACCGCATCCACACGCTGGTATCGAAGTCATTAGCTATCTGTTTGACGGCGGCGTTGCTCACCGTGACAGCAAAGGCCTAAAAGGTGAGTTAAACGCACTTGATGCCCAATATATTAATGCAGGGCGCGGTATTATCCATGCCGAACAGCCGACCAGTGGTCGTCATGGTTTGCAGCTATGGACAAGCTTACCTGCGGATAAGAAACTAATGGAGCCAAGCTACCAAGAGTATAAACGTGACCAAATTCTTGAGTTTACTAAAGATCAGGCCACCATCCGTGTTGTTGCTGGTCATCTGGAAGGTCATGACGGTCCTATTCAGACCCAAACCACCAACTTGTTAGCACATGTTCGCTTGCCTGCCAATCAAAGTGTCACGTTGAATGTGGATGAAAAAAGTGCTGAAGAGCTTGGCATTTATGTGGTGACTGGTCAATTGGCCTTAGCTGACGGACGCAAACTTGGTTCAGATTCTATCGCGGTTTTATCGACGGGTGACACGGTTATGTTGATGGCCAGTGATGACGATGTTGAGTTGGTATTGCTAGGCGGGGATGCTGTCAAAGACAACATTATTTTTGATGGTCCGTTTGTGATGGATACCGAAGAGCGTATCGCACAAGCTTATGAAGACTATCGCAGTGGCAAAATGGGTCAGCTTGTTTAACGTATCCAAGTAGTTTTATGAAAGTCTGTCGTTATGGCGTATCTGCTGTAGCGATAGGCTTGGATTAGTGCGTTAGTGTTATTGTATTACCCTGTTTGTCCAGTAGCTTCAAGGATAGATGCTTTGCGCTAGCCTTCTCCGTTTAAAGCTTAGGTTTTATAAATTCCGGTGTTTCAATACTCGGTATATTCTCATAAATTTTAAGTAAAGTCTGCTCTGGCGTTAAGTCTTCACCATGATGCCAATAAACAATCTTAAGCCACTGTGCAGCTCTTGCGAATTGACCATAGCCTAACCAAGTGTCTTCTAAATATTTGGCTAATAATTTTCTACCCACTTCTATCATGGTTTGATTGTCGTGTATGCGGTTTAATTGGTTTTGACAAACCAGATAGCCATACTCTCTTGGTGTGATGGTTTTTCTTTTTAATGAGATGTTTTTTTGACCATAGTAATGTTCAAACTCTTTAATACCAGCCTCATAATCTTGCGCTTGTATGCACAATGCTAAATAATCATCTAAGCCATATGTTTTAAGACTTCTGGTTTCCCACCACTGACGTTTGACATAATTATCACCATAGATAGTTTTGGCATGTTGCCAGTCGCTGATACTGTCTTTACCAGTATCAAGCCATTTGGCAAGAGCTAAGTGTTCATATAGCTGATATTTATGGAAATAAGGATCTTGTTCTTCTCCATAACGATTCTTAAGTGTTTCATTGTCATCAATGGCTTTCTGTATCCATTGGATATGGCTGGGTAGAATTACCTCTGTTTCAGACTTTAGACCCACCATCCAATAACCAATTAACATAAGAATATCAGTTGCTGCCACATTACCCATAGGACTATCAGGATCGTATTTAGTATTGATTAAAAAATCAATCATTGCATTTTTTCGTTTTTTCATAGGATCAAACAGCATTTAACATTTCCTTTTTATTGATAAATTAGCTTGTGACACTGTTTCTAGCATTACCCGCACCTGTCGTTCTTTTTTTAAACTTTTCCTTGTCATCAACTTCTTACAATATTGTTAAATTAGTAAAATCAAACTTCTCACAACCAAAAGTTGAGATTGATGTCATACTGGCTATAATACCCTTCTGCTTATCAAACAAGTATACTAATACCATTTCTATTCATTAACATACCGAGCAAAACGAGCGCAAGTACTACAATTAGTAGGCTAAGTGAGTTTGGCAAAGATATGTTATTTTAGAGAATTGGTATCATTATAAAACTCACCTCTCTGATATAGATAATACTATGCCTAAGCCAGACTTATCTCGCCTTGATTCTCTCCCCTCAGACGGTTCAGGCTTTGATGCCGAAAACTTTGACAGCGACGAGTTAATCGACCCTGTAGCCGATGAATTAGAAAATACGGTACTCAGACTTAGCGATTATCTGGCAGCGGTTGAGCTGGTGGTCAAAGAAACCTTTAGCCACAGCGTTTGGGTTAAAGCTGAGATTCGCAACTTATCCAGCAAGGGCGGGCATTATTACTTTGAGTTGGCTGAAAAAGACGACGATGGCAAAGTGATTGCCAGTTGCCGAGGTAACTTATGGCGCTTTAAAGCAGCACGAGTATTGGCTAAATTTGAACGTGCTACTGGCATGGCGTTAGAGCGTGACGTTACCGTTTTGCTTAACGTGACAGCAAATTTTCATCCACTGTATGGGTTCTCATTAACCATTAATGATATTGACCCCAGTTATACTCTAGGTGATTTGGCTCGCCAATATGCCGCCATGTTAGAGCGACTCAGTGCTGAAGGACTACTCAACTTAAACAAGCAAGTCCCTGCCCCTTTTGATATTGAGCATGTGTTGGTTATTGCCCCCGAAAAAGCCGCTGGGCTTGGTGACTTCCGAGCCGATGCCGATAAATTGCAGCGCACTGGGGCGTGTCACTTTCATGACCACTACGATCACTTAGACCATAAAGCCATTAAACAACTGGCGCATAAAGTGGGGCATTTTTATGTACCGCTTGGCGTAAAAGCGCATCTGATACTCTGGGGGGTGGCGGCGGACAATATCAGCGAATATGATTGGTATGAGAGTGCCAGCATCACTGGCGGCGCCTCTTTATCTAAGGATGAGATTACGCTCACCTTTGCGCCCACTAGGCATTTTAGCGGACGCCGATTAACCGGACAAAACACCTCGCTATGGGGGAGCTGGGCGGTACAGTCTCAGCAGCTGAGCGTCTACTTTAGTGGCGATGGCGGCTACTCAGAAGAATTTGCCAAAATCGGTGAGCGCTTTGGCGGCTTTGATGTGGCCTTTATCGAAGATGGCGCTTATAACCAGAGCTGGCGCAACGTTCATATGATGCCAGAAGAGTCAGCGCAAGCTGGCATCGATGTTCAGGCAAAAGTCGTGCTGCCAATCCATTGGGGCAAGTTTGATTTGTCCGTGCATCACTGGCGTGAACCGGTTCGACGACTCAAACTTGCCTTCG
The DNA here is from genome assembly GCF_022631235.3 of Psychrobacter raelei. Classification (NCBI taxonomy): domain Bacteria; kingdom Pseudomonadati; phylum Pseudomonadota; class Gammaproteobacteria; order Moraxellales; family Moraxellaceae; genus Psychrobacter; species Psychrobacter raelei. The sequence continues at coordinate 1,377,715 of NZ_CP093310.2, read as the reverse complement.
ATAATTACAACAGCACTCAGCCTGCCAAACACAGAATCAAAGTGGCCACCCCCCGTATCGGCCAAGTCTTCACCCTCGACACACTACCCACCGCGCCTTGGTGGGAGCACAAAGTCTCATAGTAGAGGTTATCTTTTTAACGACAATATCCGCTGTGTTTTATCACCAAAGCGGCTCAATACAAAAGTGGAAACTGAGACAAATTGGCGTAAATGACTGCGCCAATGAGTACGCAGGCCGCGCCAAACCATAGCAAATGACGCTGCGGCTGCGACCAAGCAACCGCCCAGTTGATTTTGTTTTTTGCGCTTATCCATTCCATCACGCTAATGGCGACAGTTAGCCACAATGTACCTACCAAATAGCCGCCCATCACATCACTTAAATAATGCTCGTTTAACACAATTCGGCTTAGGCCAATTAAGAGACATAAAAATATGGTGACGGCGCCAATGCGTATTTGTCTCATAAAATCTGTGCTAAAACGGATACTCAAATAGGCAATAAACCCATATAACGCCACACAAATTGTGGCATGGCCACTGGGAAATGAATAGGTTGCTTCATGGAGCAAAATATCTATTGGCCGCTCACGCTGGAACAGCATTTTGCTTAAAAAAGTAAATCCAGTGCTGCCCAAGGTGGCAATAAGCAGCCCTATAATTAAATAGCGCTGCCCTACTAGCCAGCACAATAGCGTGGTCAGCACCATGACCAAGGCGGTAATCGGCGTGGAGGCCAAGCTGGTGATTAGAATAAAAAAATCAATTACCCCTGAATCACTCATGACGCTCATCTGCTGCGAGACGAAATGATCCATCGCCACGATAGACTCTGAGGTGACCACATCCTCGACCAGACCCACAAATAGTGATAACACATAGCCCATTACCAAGACCAATGCGGTCAAAGGCAAGCCATAAAAGTGCTCGATATGTAGTCTCTGCCAAAAAAAATGGTACAGCTTAGGATAACTGATCTTTAGCTGAGCTAGGCGCTGCTTGATACCAAATCTTCTTTCCAAAGCGCGGCCATAGTCCAATAACTGTGTCCGCACTCTATTGCCATACTCAATCACTGAGTGCTGCAGCATCCATAAAAATATCATGACAAATACAATCAAGCCAATTAAAAAGGACAGCTGCTGATTGTCTTGAATGAGACTGAGCATAGATAATGGTGACCTTTGTGAGTACTTTTAGGGAGTTTACCATGTATATTTTAGCCACCCTAGTTTATGCCAGATTTAGGCACTATTAAACTTATGCCTAGATAAACTTATGCCGAGATAGATACCTGTTACGACTTAGCCTTGCTCCATCACTCGCTTTGTAATGGCGGACCAACTAAGTCTGGTTGCAAAATTTGACTTAATAACAATCTACCTATCACAGTCCCTTCACCACTGCGATAACGCTCGGTTAACGCGTCACTATATTGTCTTAAATCAACGCTATTATTGGCATTAGGCTTTTGCATATTGGCCGGCAAGTTAACAAAGTCCAGCGGTGGCTTTGAAAGTGGCAAATAACGCTGAAACACATCGACGCTCAGGCTATCAATGTCTGGCTGGCTGGTTATATTATGCAGATACTGCCACTGTATTTGACCGTTATTAGCTAGGCCATAAAGCTGCTCTACGCTTTGATTAAGCGTTTGATCGTCAGACAGCTGACCTTCACCGCTATACACCCCATATATCAGCTGATCAGACTCAGTGTCTATCATAGTTCTCATGGACGTGAGCATTTTTTGTACCAAGGATTTACTGCTAAATGTATTGCCAGTGGCCTCGTTTAGCCTTACCGACTCAGCAGTGCTATTGTCCTTGCTGTCAGTATTGGCAGTATTGGAAACATTGGCAGCATCAGTCTCGGCCACAAGCTGCGGATACTTGGCACTAAGAATAGAATACAACGTACGGATATAGTCATGATAAGACTGATAATAATCTTGCACTGTTTGGGTGCGGCGAATCACCTGTGGGCTGGCCAACATAAGGCTAAGCTGCTGCTCAGTTAACGCTCCAGAGAGTCTATTTAACTGACGGGGTGCCACTGGTTCAAACTCGTTAACCGGCGCAGATTCATACAGTCTGTCTAAAGCTTGAAAGTGCGCTTTGATTAGCGACTGGGTAAAACCTTGAGGCAACGTACCATCATTTAAAGTTAGCTTTAGCCATTTATTGTGCCAAGTGGTGCCAAGCTTAGTATCTAGATACTCTGAGGTTAACATCGCAAAATTATCGGCCCATAAATAAATACTGCCGGTCTTGGCATCTACATAAATCGGCTGATTGATAGAGATTTTATTATTATGGACAAAATACTGAGCGCTCATTAGGATCGTAAACTTACCAGCAGCGGGCTGATAGCTGCCTTGAGCATGGATAGACGATGGCTTTAATAGATAAGCCTGTAGCAGTTTGGCTTTTTTGACATCGAGCTTAGTGGGCTTGTGCTGATAATTATCAAACAGGTTTTGGTAATACTCAGAGACCGGTTTGATAGCGTGCTCAGCAGGCGCTACACTCTCATCAGCTGTCTGTTCACTTTGTTCATAGTCGATTTGGTTCTCAGTGTCATACTCATCAGGCTGATTATATTGCCACGCTTGATAAGCCTTGCTACAAGCGATATAAGCCTGTTTAATGGCTTGTCTTTGGGCGTCAAACTGGGCTGATTGCACAGGTTTTTGCGCACCATCTGCCTGCTCAAGTAAGCCCATATACGCCTGATCATGCGTATTTTCGCAGTAAGTATCTAAAGAGTCAGTGACGCCTAAGTCCTCAGCGTTAACCGTGTCAGGTGACATGGCCGGACTGATTTTAATCTGGCTATGATAGCTATAAGCGCTCGTACGCTGCTTCTGTAGTGCCTGCTTAAGCGCTGCTTTTGCCTCGATAGGCGATGCATCATTATGTGATTGCAGCGCTGTGGTTTGACAGCCGGCAAGTAACAGGCTGCCTGCCAGCAAGGTCAGTGATAGTGGCAGTTTTTCGAGTCGTGGCAGCTTTCTAGCCAGTGCGGCGTTTGCTTGCTCTGATCGCTGTGCTGCCGGCTTTGATGCTGTATTTATATGAGTATTGCACGTCATGAGAAGTCCTTGATAGCCTAGTTCTGATAAGGGTGATAATTGAGGTAGATTGTAAAGGGTTCGCATAAAGCGCTTTAAAGGCCTTTACTCAAAACGGCTTATTGTGGCCCATAACTGTCCTCATCGTAGCTATCCTTGCGGCAGTCATTATGAGCCTCATCTTCATGATAGTCGTCATCATCAGTGCCCTCATATTGGGTGACACATGTGGCATCGATATAAAAGTACTCTTCTCGTGCTGCTTGCGCCAAGCTCTGCTTTTGTTTGCTTAGCTTGATCTGTTGCAACCAAGCATTGCCATCGATAGACTTCGGCGCCTTGCTACCAAAGGACTGCTCAAGTAGTGGGGTTAAAGCATGCTGGCTAAAGCTATTGTGGTCGTAGCGTATCTGATTGAGCATTGCCGATTGCATCCCAATAAGCTCACTGCCCAGATTGATACGCTGCTGTTTACCCAATAAGTGACCGGCTTGATCTAGGTAATAATAATTAGCCTGATTAAAAGAGATCGGCACTACCGCCTCAATCAGTTGCAGTAGGGAGCCGATATCCCCACTTTGATAACCTTTGTTATAAAGCTGTACTTTTTTTATGGCATTTTTTAGGCCATGGTTGTCAGGGTAGGCCTCAGGATGCGCATCCACATAGCGCTCTAATGCCGTACTGATGTGTTTAAATATTTTGCCAATAAGCTCACCACTTTGCTTACTGCCAAAATACACTTTAATACCTTGGGCTGCCCCAATCTGCTTGGCAAAGTCATCGTTTTGGATGTCGATTAAGCTGAACAGCTCAGGGTCAAGCTCCGCGATACTGTCTTGCATAGCGGCAATACTGGCATCATAGATGATTGCAGGCGGAATCTGTGAGGTGATGCTGGCAGGCAACCCCAAATCGACTGTCTTCGATATCATTTGATCAGGCAAAGGGGTGTTTTCAGGATCTACCAGTGCCATCAGAGGCATTAAGGCAGAGGGGTCAACAGACACACGGCTGTTATTAAAGTCTATCGCAAAGGGCAATTGTATGGTGCCACTTACTGTCGGCGCTGCATAGTCATAGCTGTAAACGCTGTTATACCGGCGCTCTGCTGGCTTATACTGGCTGACACTATTGAGAGTAAGGTATTGGTACTGATAGGCATTAGCAGTGGCGACCTGCTCAGGTGTCTTTTTACTCATGCTCAGCAAAGCCGTTAAGCTCCCCATGCCCCCGATGCCTGCTTCTGATTTGGCATTATCTTGCTTAGCCGCCTGCATCTCTTCGTAAGTGGCCAACATACGTTTTGGATTATTACGGGTTAAAAAACTGCCTTCTTCATGGTCTGCATAATCTGCCGCCCCATCGTCCGCATCGCTGTCATACCCCTCCTCATCACTGTCAGCAGCAACAGCCGCAGCTGCCTCTTCTATAACAGTCACTTCGCCTGCGTCATCTATATAATAATAAGCATTTGTTTCCTCATCATAATAGACGTCATCACCAGTCACCTCCTCCTCCTCACTATAAGCCTCATCTTCAGCGTGACTGTTTTGATAGTCAATAATGTCTAATACCGTGTTAAATAAACTGTCGGCACCAGCATCAATACTGCCCTCAGCAATAAAAGGGGTGAGGTGATAACGGGCTTTTGCCACAGCCACATGCTCGGTAGCCAGATGTTGCCGCAACGCACTAATAAGCTTATTTTTGGCTTGAGTGTCGCTATCAGGAAAGGCGCTTTGATCAAACAGCTGTTGATATGCCGCTTGATTGCGCTGTAGGGTGTGTTGAAAGGCTTTGCTCTGAGCCTGAGTAAGGGCCGGATCGCTGACTGAGAAGTCTATTAAGTTCGCCGGTTCCGAGGCGCTTAAAGCGGCTGTAGACTGGCACCCCATAAGTGATAAGCAAATGCCGCCAATAAGCGTCGCATGCCGTGTGCTTGACGACCACTTATAGCACAGACCCGCTTTCATATCGGCTCTTAAAGAGCGTTGAGGTAAGGGCTGTCCTTTGCGATGGGCCATAACTTCCTACTTCCTATTTAAAAAATACTGAACACCAAAATTTGTAAATATTTATCTGACACCTTTTTCATATCCTTGATAGTACGCTAATTTTACTCAATACAAAAGATTACAAAGTACAAAAACCACAATAACAAAAACTCTCTGACTGCTTATTGCTTATTTTATAATCTTTGTTAAAATTAAAGCGCTGATCAAGCGTATATATTTATGTTGCTATCAGCCGCTGTTAACTATCTCTGGTTATCTTTTTTAAGGTTTGGCCGGTAGTGTAACGCGTTATAGTTAAAAAACGCTTTATCATTAGCTTTATCATTAAAAAATACTTCGTTTTAAGTTGTTGCTCCATCTCATTTAATAAACCAATTAACTGACTAAGACAGCCCCTCCTTGCTTCTAGGAGCGCTTTGGCTGGCCTTCTTTGACGCCAAAAAATGACATTTTGCTATTTTGGCCCGTCTATTTACGCTTACCTTGCGGTCTGGTGTTAATTGGTTTTTAACCCATCTAAAAGTTAATAAGTGAGATGACGATGAGAGTACATGACTATGAATATGACGAAAAACTAGTTATTGAAGATTTTTTCAATAACACCCTTCCTAAATTCCCCTTTGAGGTTTTGGCGTCACCTTATCATCAAATTGATAAGCATAACTTGAGCAAGATTAAGGATCTGTGCCGCCATATTATCGACCCCTACTCTTATGCAGGCGAAATTCCTGCTGCGGTGGACCGATTTTTAAATAATTTGGCCACCAACTGGCCGCCCTACTTCTCCACTTTTGAATATACCATCACCCAAAGCCAAGGATACATCGCTTTGATGTATGTCTATGATGTCTCGTGCGCCAATTTTGAGTCCACTATAGTGCTCTATACCCGTCAGTACTTGAGCCTAAAAGGTTATATGGATAATCCTGAGGGTGACGACTTTTTTTGTATTCTACCGGTGATTATCACACCGCCCAGTGTGATCAACAATGAGGATGAGAGCCTCAATAGATCTTATCGCTTTATAGAGCTGATTAAAAATGCCAACTTGCATAAGGTGGTGATAGTGGCGCTCAATGGGGCACACTTGGTACTGGGCTTATCTGAGATACTCACTGTGAGCTATCAAGGCTTTGAGATTAACCCGCCGCCTAATGATCCCAGCCGAAGACGCTCTTTGTCACATATGGAGCCGGAAGAGTATATGAATGCCATTGAATGTTGGGGACTAGATAGGGTGATTTTGCCACCGGCTATCTTTGAGGTGCCTGATACCTATAAGAGTTAGCAGCCGCGTGCTGCAATTGAGCCTATTATCGCCAGCTCAATTTTAATGACCCAAAAAAGGCAAGATAAAAGGCAGAAGAGACTTAATCCATTAGGTCTAATCTGCCTTTTTATATGCCCCCTATAACTGATTTGCTACGTTGATAAGAGCGGGCTGAAGTAGACTATGAGCGCGCTTTAAAGGCATCTTCAAAGATACCCACGATTTGTTCATGAGTGGCTTGAATCGGGTTGGTGAAGCCGCACACATCTTTTAAGGCATTAGTGGCCAGCTCATCGAAATCTTCACGTTTTACGCCAAGCTCTTTTAAAGATTTAGGAATATTAACAATATCTGCCAGTTTTTTAATCGCATCAATGGTATCTAGACCAGCAAGATTGGCGTTATTATCACCCAATACTTTACCAATCACATCTAGCCTGTCTTTGGCCGCTGATTGGTTAAAAGCTTCCACATGTGGCAATAGCAGTGCATTACACACCCCATGCGGTAAGTCATACATACCACCTAACTGGTGCGCCATAGCGTGCACGTAGCCCAAAGAGGCGTTGTTAAATGCCATCCCTGCTAAGAACTGAGCGTAGGCCATGTCTTCACGAGCCTGCATGTTTTTAGGCTCAATTACTGCCGTAGGTAATGCCTGAGCGATTAGCTCAATGGCCTTTAGAGCGCAAGCATCCGTAATGGGACTGGCCGCGGTAGATACATAGGCCTCAACAGCGTGAGTTAACGCATCCATACCGGTTGCTGCAGTCAATCCTGCTGGCATGTTAGACATAATGCCTGAGTCGTTAATAGACAGCATGGGCGTTAAATTGCTGTCAACAATGGCCATCTTAATGTGGGTTGACTCATCGGTGATGATACAGAATCGAGTCATCTCAGAGGCGGTACCTGCGGTGGTGTTGATGGCCACCAAAGGCAGTGTCGGCTTGCTAGACTTATCTAATCCTTCATAGTCTTGAATCTTGCCACCATTGGTAGCCACGACAGCTATCGCTTTAGCGCAGTCATGCACTGATCCGCCACCAAGAGAAATCATTAAGTCTGCCTCGAATGTTTTTAGCTCAGTCAGACCTGCTTCGACGTTTGCCACAGTGGGGTTGGGCTGAACCTCGGTGAACAGCTTAATCTCGATGCCCTTTGATTCTAGCGGCCCCGTAATCTGCTTTACGACCCCAATTTCTTCCAGAATCTTATCGGTTACAACAAATACTTTTTTGCAATTAAATCTTGCCAACTGCTCAAGACCTTTTTCTAATGCGCCTTCCCCAATTAAGTTATTAGAAGGCTTGACTTCCTCCCCTCGCTAAACCGAGGGGATTGCTACAGCTAGACGGTCAAGCCCGACCGCAAGGATGTTCTTAGCAGCATTGATATCTCTATCATGCCATGTGCCACACTCAGCACACCTCCATCCTCTTATTCCAAGTCCTGCTCTACCTTTCGGACTACTGTCACTTATTTGGCGGCAGTACGAGCAGGTCTGGGTAGTGTAACTCTCATTTACCATCTCAAGCTGACAACCTGCATGCTTGCATTTATATTCCAGTTGTCGTTTAAGTTCAAACCAACCTGCATCGTATGTCGATTTAGCGAGTTTGGTCTTTTTAGTTGTAAATGAGCGTGATTTAACATTACCAACCACTATCAAAGCATTGCCCTGCACAAGTTTGGTGGTGAATTTATGAGTTAAGTCTAATCTTGAGTTTTTGATCTTGGCATGGATTGCCTTTACCCGGCTTTTATTGTTTGCACGCTGGGCGACTGCTAATTTATTCGCCCATTTTTGAGTCTGCTTAATCTGTAGTTTATCGCCCGTTGATGTGGTAGCAGACTGCTTTAAGCCTAAGTCAATACCAACGCTGCCTTTGCCACTTGCTTGTCTAGGAAAATCTTTGACGGTAATACAGGCATACCAACGATTACGGCTGTCTTGCACTATCTCAAGCGTATTGATTTGATATAGGCTTAGATTATAGCTATCGAATACGTCTATGATAAGCTTTTGACCTTTACAGAGCGATAGCTGTATGGTTGATTTAAGTGCTTTTTTACCTATTTGTCTTGTATGTAGATACTTTATGGCAGACTTTTTAAAAGGTATCCAACCTAAGCTTTTTCGTTTGGCATCGGGTCGGTTGGTTCGCCAATTAAGTTTGGCTTTTTTAAACTGCTTACGAGATTTGGCATGAGTTTCGTTGATGGCTTGCAAAGTTTGCGAGTGCAATCCTAAATACTCACCACTGCCTTTGGTGTATTGGCTTAAATCATAGGCCCAAAACTACTTACCTGTGCGTCTTAAATGCTCAAAGCTTAACGCATTAACATAGTTCCACGCATAGTTAACACTCCCAGCTAGTTTGTTTAGCTGGTTTGCATGTTTGTCTTTGATGCGTAGCTTGAGGGTTTTCATAGGGTTAGTATGGCGAGGTTAATTTTAACTTGCAATACTTTAAGTACTGATCACGACAGTGTGTGTCGCCTTATATCCACCCCCTGAAGTGGGTGGTTTTACGGTGACCGGTGATAAAAAATTGTGATAAAGCCATGATAACTTCCCTATTAGTTTGTTTTTTGTTTTTAGTAACACTCAATACAGAGTACAGGCATCTGTACGCATACCTCATACTGAAGCTGCGCTGGATAACATAACAGATGTACACTGAGATTTGGAAGGGGTTATGGCTTATAATTTAAAATATATTTTTAAAATTACTTATACCCACATTTTTATCATTAGAATCAGAGTAGTTGCTATTAAGCGGGTTGCTTGATTATGCTGACTGTTTAATGATTAAGGCAGGTAACCATTCTCAGGCAGCAGTTCAGGGGGAAGATTATCCTCGCCCAGTGCTTCAAGCAAATTTCGCTCAATGGTGCGTGATAAAGTGGTTAAAGGCAGTTGATTGGCCGCTTCGCCAAAGGGGTCTGTTATTTCTTCATTGAGCGCATCTAAACCAAAAAAGGTATAGGCAATCACACCACAGACAAAGGGCGTCACCCAGCCTAGCGAGGTGGCCAGCCCGAAAGGCAACATGAAGCAGTACAGATAGGTGGTTCGATGCACCAGTAACGTATAGGCAAGTGGCAGAGGCGTCTTATCAATACGCTCACAGGCTGATAGCACCACAGTTAATGAGGTCAGTCTATCATCCATGTTTTGGATCATAAGATCTGAGGTGAGGTTGTCTCGCCGGCAAGCGCCCAGCTGTTGGCCCAGTAATCTCAATAAATACTCAGGTAAATTGCCAGCTTCACGCATACCAGCGTGATACTCAGGTGCCACAAACCTCTCAACATCCGCCCAAGGTGAGCTCTTACGCAGCCTATGACGCAGCGCATGTGTGAAAGCTATGGTCAGATTCACCATCGTATGCTGCGCCTGTTGAGCGCCTGGTTGTGTGTCATCGATAAAAGACATCACTTGACGGGTAAAGCTGCGCGACTCATATACCAGCTGGCCCCACAAGGTTCGAGCCTCCCACCAACGCTGATAACTGGCATTGTTGCGAAATCCCAAAAACAAGGACAAAGCTATCCCCATAAGGGTAAAAGGCGCGGCACTATAAGAAGAAAACGAGCTTGGAATCCAGTGTTGAACTGCGGAGATTATGGTACTGATTAAAATGATAAACAGTACTTGAGTATAAATATGAGGAATAATGGAACCACGTAGCGTAAACAGTATCTTAAATGCATTGGGTTTTTGCAAAACGAGCATAATAACGTTCCTGTTGCGCTAGGATAAATGGACGCGGCGCTTAGCTTACAGATAATTTTTTAGATGTCTATTTTAGCATTAAAATTTTTGTCATTTAAAAGATGAGATAATATCCCATATATTTAAAGACCAACCCATGAGCCGAAGCTCACAGTTCAATCACTTAGTAAAAGGTGTACCCTGATACATAAAAAACTTAAACTCATCACCCCGCTTTTTCCAAATACAGAGGGCGCGGTTTTTCAAAGAGATAGGCTGGCCATCAACTAAGACCTGCGCATAAAAGTCACCGGTAACCATAACATAATCCTGCATATCGATGACCTGATTGATATCATAGTCAAGCTGTTGATACTCATAGAACCCAGACTTAAGTTTTTGTAAATACGAAGACAAGTCATCCATCGCACCACTACTGTGCACATAGCGTAAATCGGCATCACACAGTGCAGCAAACTCATCATACTGTTTATTTAGTAAATAGTTAAAACGCTGTTGTTCAAGCTCGCTAATTTGTTGTTCCATAACTTCCTCTTTAACCTAATTTTCTTTAACGTCAATTTAGCTTTCAATGTGGCGAATCTTAAGCTTATTTTATTATAAAAAACTTTCTCATTACGCACTGTTGCAGATTTTATATTGGTAATATTTTAGTTTGGCCTGCTTATTTTTTATTTGATTTAAGCCAGCTATTGCAGTTGGCCAAAAGTCAGATAAACTGTCATAAACGACATAAACAACCAAGATGGGCTATAGTGGTAAAACTGATATTATTGGGACTTTTAGCAGGGGCATTTTTTAGCTCAACCTTTGTCATCAATGAGCTGATGAGTAGTGTTGGTGGACATTGGTTTTGGTCTGCCAGTTTACGCTATGTGTTTATGCTGCTGCTGGTCTCGGCCATTATTATCGCTCAGCACGGCATGGGACGCCTTAAACAGCTAACTGAGCTGTTTCTGAGAAATCCTATGTTTTGGTGCATCACAGGTGGTATTGGCTTTGGTATATTTTATGCCGGCATCTGTTATGCCGCTGATCACGTCAGTGGTTGGGTGGTCGCAGCCACCTTTATGTTTACTGTGGTGAGCAGTTTATTTATCTTAATGGCATTTGGTCAGCGCTTTGAGAAAAAGATATTTGTGTACGCTTTTTTAATCTTTTTAGGGGTGGTGTTAGTTAATTTAAGCGAAGGCCTAAATGCCGATACTCAAAACCAAGCACCCTTGTTTGACATCTTAGTGTATGGTGCCCTGCCAGCACTCATCGCCGCATTTAGCTACCCGCTTGGTAATCAGCTGGTATGGCAAGCTTCCTCCAATGCTAAGCTGTCCTCTGCTTTTTATGCAGATATGGCAGCAGAGGAGCTATTAGTAGATACTGGCACTGGCACTGGTGCTCATAATAATGCGAAGACGCACCCTGTCACGGATAGCCAGGTCACTCGTTATCTTACTGCTAAAATCCCCTCATTTGATACCTTACTGCTGCAAAGCTCATTTAATAAAATATGGCTAATGACGCTCGGTAGCCTACCCTTTTGGCTGATTCTGGCAGTGATCATACAGCCCCCTTTACCTGCCGCTTCTCAGGTTTTTAATACTTTTTTGGTGGCATTATTGGCAGGTGTGGTAGCCACAGGACTATTTTTGTATGCCCGTGAAGAGGCCAAAACATCCAGTGAAGTGGCCGGCGTGGATGCCACTCAAGCCAGCGAGGTTATCTTTGCGTTAATTGGCGGTATGTTTTTATTAAACAATGATCTACCTTCTGCGCTTGGCTTAGTGGGCGTGGCAATCATTATCTTAGGCCTGGTGTTATTTGCCAAAAACAACTGATCTAGGCAAGGCTATTTTAGTCATTGTATAAACCAGCGGTTAGAGTAACCGTTGATCTTGTCTTTGAGAGCACTGCTCGTGGCAACAAATTGATAAAGATGTCATCACCTTAGCTTGATTTGTCATTATAATGTAGTAAATCAAACTTAGGCCTATTTATTATGACCACTTATATTTTAGACACCGAAACCACAGGGCTGGTAGATCCACATATGACGGAAGCGGCCTATAGCATTATTGCCATTAATAATGCAAAAATCGAGGTTATCCAAGCCCCCCGATCCAAGCGCTTCAATCCACTAAAGCCGATAAGCTTAGGCTCTATGGCGACCTCACACATTTGTGATGAGGATGTGGCTCATGAACCGCCACACACAGAGTTTCGTTTGCCAAACAGCGTCGAATACCTAGTCGGTCATAACATAGACTATGATATGGCGGTACTAAAAAATGCCGGCGTCACCCACACGCCCAAGCTCATTTGTACCAAGGCGATGTCAAGCTATCTACTGCCGATTCTTGAGAGTCATAAACTGGTATCACTGCTGTATCACTTTCACCGTCAAGTGGCACGCGAGCAGGCCAAGCACGCGCACGCTGCTATTTATGACATCTATTTTACCCAGCTAGTACTTGGCAGCTTAATTGAGCTTGCCAATAGCCAAGGTCATAACATTACAGATGTTGAAAGCTTGTATCAATTCAGCGAAATGGCGCGCATCCCTACTCACTTAAGCTTTGGTAAATATAAAGGCCAAGCCATTACTGAGTTAGCCGCAAGCTCTGATGGCGCAGGTTATCTAAAATGGCTTATGGGTCAAGACAGCATAGACCCTTATTTGGCTGAGGCTTGCCAGCAGGCACTCAACTCTTAAGCCACTAGCGGCGCTTTTGGCGTCGATAAACTAAACACAATAATATCAGCTAGGATGTCAGCTAGATGAATAACAGCACCGGCCATATCACCCATCGATCTTATCCCATCGGCCTTATAAATAGGCGGCAATGATATTAATCAGTAACGCAATAATGCTAAGGTTAAAAGCAAAGGCAATAATTGAGTGTAATATGGCCAATTTGCGGCCTTTAAGGGAAGTAAACGTAACATCTGCCGTTTGCCCAGAGGTGCCTATTGCCACAGCACAGTAAAAAAAATCGACATATTTAGGTGGCTCGCTGGTACTGGGTGTACTTTTATCTATATCCAAGCTCATTTCAGGAAAGGCCAGCGGCAAGCGTTGGCCTTTTTGTTGTTCAGAAAAATACAAATAAGCATACTGCAGCGCAAATACCACTTGAATCATCAACCAGGCAATAAAAATAGTGGCTATGGTCAAAATCAGGCTCAGTACTAATGTGATATCTTTATAAGTCTCAGCCAACTGAGTTTGCCGAGCGATGGCATAGACACAGATGAAGCTTGAGACTGTGATTAAAGATAAAATAAAAAAGGTGCTTTGCCGAGTACTGCTTAAATGCTTATGCAGGGTATCATGTCTCATCATCACAATAATACTGGCAATAAATGATAGCACGGTGATATCCCAACCGATAATCAATGCCGCACTCAATGAGACGTGCCACGTTAGGTGGACCACGCCACCCATCAGGGCACCTATTAGTAAGCTGACTAATAAGCGCCAATGGTGATTAAGCAGATGGGATAAAGCGTTCATTATGCCGGCCTACATATCGACCTTGAGTCGGTCCCAATATTTTTGATACAAGGCCATGGTGGTATCGCCAACATCTTCTCGGAACAAAGCGTGACCAAGTAAGTCATCGGGAGGATAGATAATTTGGTTATTGGCAATATCTGCAGGCATCAGCTTCTTGGCGCTCTCATTAGGTGAGCCGTAACCGATCTCTTCACTAATAATGGCGGCATTATCTGGGCGCAGTAGATAGTCGATAAAGGCGTAGGCATTTTCGCGGTTTTTGGCATTTTTGGGAATGGACATGTTATCCATCCACATAATCACCCCTTCTTTGGGATACACAAAATCAAGCTCAGGCATGCCCTGATCTTGCGCCATAATCACCTCACCATTCCAGGCAAGCCCCAGATACGTCTCCCCTTCCATAAACGGCATACGCGGTGCATCTGAGTTAAAGGTGCGCACGTTGGGCATAAGCTTTGACAGCTTTTGGTATGCCGCTTCAATGTGCTTAGGGTCATGAGTGGTGGCGGGATAACCTAAGGTTAATAGCCCCATGGTAAACACATCACGCAAATCATTCATTAGCATCACCCGGCCCTCAAATTCAGGACGCCATAAGTCATTCCAAGAGGTGATACTGTTAATATCAATACGGGATTTATTGACTGCAATCCCAGATGAACCCCACAGATAAGGCACACTAAATTTGTTTTGTGGGTCAAACGAGGCATCTAAGAAGGTAGGACTTAAATTACCAAAATTACTGAGCTTATTATGATCTATGACCTCAAGCATACTCTCTTTGCGCATCTTATCGACAAAGTCTGTACCTGGAAATATCACATCATAATCGCCGCTGCCATTCATCAATTTTAGCTTAGCATACATGGCCTCATTGGAGTCAAAGGTACTATAAATGACCTCGATGCCCGTCTCTTGAGTAAAGCCTTTTAGCACACTGTCTGAAATGTACTCGGTCCAGTTATAGACCTTGACCACGTTACCACGCGCGGTATTGGCCAAATCGGCGGTATCAGTGTCGGTATTAGAGCGCTGACAGCCGGCTAGACCCAGTCCCGATAAGCCAACCAAACCTGCACCTGTCATTCCCAAAAAACGTCGGCGTGAGAATAAGTTGTTATTAGCCATCATAAATCCTTAACGTTTTTTAAGAAGTAGTAATTGAGAGATGACCAAGCCCACCAGTGAAATGGCCAATAATAAGGTACCCACCGCATTGACCTCAGGCTTCACCCCGACCCGCACCATAGAATAAATTTGTAGCGGTAAAATCTCAAAGTTGGCACCGGTATTGAAGGTAGACACCACCACATCATCCAGCGATAAAGTAAAGGCCAATACCCAGCCGGCCAATACCGCAGGCAGGATAATGGGCAACAGTACCGTACGAATCATCGTAAATTCACTGGCACCCAAGTCACGGGCGGCTTCCAATACACTATTGTCCATACTCGATAATCGGGCTGATACGGTAATCACCACAAAAGGCAGACAAAAGGTAATGTGCGCTAATAACAAGGTTATAAAGCCCAGCTCAATACCTATGATTAAAAACAGTGCCAATAGCGAGATGGCCAGCACAATCTCAGGCGACATCATCAGCACAAACAATAAGCTTTGCAGTACGCTTTTACCCTTAAAGTCATAGCGCTGAAAAGACAATGCGGTAAGCCCGCCAATCACTGTGGTAACCGTCGCCGCAACCACTGCCAACAACACTGAATTAATGGCCGCTTGAATCATAGCCTCATTGCTAAACAACTCATGATACCAATGTAAACTAAAGCCGCCCCAGTGATAACCAATCTTGGAGGCGTTAAATGAGAACACCACCATGACCATAATTGGCGCAAACATAATCAAATACATTAGGGTTAAATAGAGGCGAGACAGCCACTTCATTGAACTACTCATACAACTCCCCTATGCCACTTCATTATGATCAGTTTTGCCAATGCGTTTGCTGCTGGCGTAATAAGCGGCAATCAATATTGCCATCGTTAAGGTCAACAGCACACTCGCTGCAGCGCCAAACGGCCAGTCGCGTGCATCCAAAAACTGCGACTTAATAATATTACCCACCAACAAGTTACGTGAACCGCCTAAGATATCAGCCACATAGAACATCCCCATCGCCGGCAGTAATACCAGCAGCACCCCTGAGATAATACCGGGCGTGGTCAATGGCAATATAATGTGCCAAAAGGTTTGAAACTTATTGGCGCCCAAGTCCTTTGAAGCCAGTACAATGTCGTCTCGCAAATCGGTAAATACTGCATACAGCGGCAATACCATAAATGGAAATAACAGATACACCAGTCCGCCGATGACCGCCTTTTGGGTATATAAAATCTGTAGTGGCTCGTTAATCAGCCCAGCTCCAATCAGTGCTGAGCTTAACAGCCCGTTGGCCGCCAAAATCAGCTTTACAGCATACAAGCGCACCAGTGAGTTGGTCCAAAATGGAATAATTAACAATAGCATTAAAAACGACTGCCATTTTTTTGATACTCGGCTAATCAGCCATGCAAAAGGATAGCCTAACAGCAGACAAATCAAGGTGGTAATGGCCGCCATACTTAACGAATGCAAAAAAACTTTGACGTACAATGGGTCGATGAAGCGTAAGTAGTTCTCAACCGTTAATGGCATTGCCAAGAACTTATCTTCATCGCGGGTTAAAAAGCTTGCTAGTACCACCAATATATTGGGCAATAATGCAAAAATAACCAGCCAGGCCCAAATTACAAATAAGGTGACCCGCTGAAATAGGCGGCCATTATTTTTGCTGTGACTAATGGCATTAGATAATGTTGATTTATTCATCAGGTAAAATCCACTCCCAGCCATCAACCCAGTCTACACGCACCTCTTGGCCCAATTTATAGTTAAAATTGGGATCATCTTCGTTGAAATACTCAGAAGCCTTAACCACATTGCCATTTTGCAGACGAATCACAGAGTCTAAGGTACTGCCTTTATAAGCACTATCGATCACGTGCCCGACCAAACCTTCATGACCTTCATTGAGGTAATAAACGCGAATATCCTCTGGGCGTAGCAATAGGTTAATGCTTTGTCCCACTTGCACCGCAAATTTTGGACGCGGCAACTCACGTATCGGATGAAAGCCCTCTTTTTGCTCAGTGACCTCTACTTTTATGTGTTTATCAGCCACCTCTAGCACACGGGCTTTAAATAAGTTGGTCTCACCGATAAAGTTGGCAGTAAATAAGTTAGCTGGGGTTTCATAAATACGAATGGGTGAATCAATCTGTTGAAACTCGCCAGCTTTCATTACCGCAATACGATCAGACATCGATAAGGCTTCTTCTTGGTCGTGAGTTACGAATACGAAGGTAATACCAAGCTCTCGCTGCAAGCGCTTAAGCTCAGATTGCATCTGCACCCGCATCTTAGCATCAAGCGCAGACAAAGGCTCATCAAGCAGTAGCATTTTAGGACGGTTAACCACCGCACGCGCAATTGCAATACGCTGCTGCTGCCCCCCTGATAAGTCTTGTGGGCGACGATTTATGGTATGCTCAAGCTGTACCATTTTTAGCGCCTCTTTTACCCGAGTATCAATCTCAGCTTTGGGCACTTTTTTAAGCTTCAAACCATACGCGATATTGTCATACACATTCATATGCGGAAATAGTGCATACTGCTGAAACACGGTATTAATTGGGCGTTTTTCAGCGGGTAGATGGGTGATATCGACCCCATCTAACTGCATAGAGCCCGTATCCGGCATTTCAAAGCCGCCTATGAGGCGCAGTAGTGTGGTCTTACCACAGCCTGAAGGCCCCAGCAAAGTTAAAAACTCGCCATCATAAATATCTAAGTCGATACTTTTTAGAATCTGAGTATCATCATAGGCTTTGTTTAGCCCACGAATCTGTAGCAGCGACTTTTTTTCGGTGGCGTTGGCTGAAGCCAGTGCCGAAGTTTCATTAAGCGACATAGGAGCGATCTCATATCAGGGTATAGGTTCGTAAGGCGTTATCGTACATGAGCGACACTAAAAATCCAACATATAGCGAAGATTAATTGCAATATCAAAACAGCACACGTGTTGACTCGACAAAATCTTGATGCCTTTCACATACGCTTACTATACCTAATTATGAGCGCCTAGGTTTTATGTCTTCATCTACAAACTTTGTACGCAGCTGATTTTAAAAAATGATTCGTCGATGAGTACAGAGAAAGTATCTAAAAAACTAACAAAAAAGACATGTCACTCACAACTGTTCTATAAATAAGAACAATATATTGCCATAACGCCTGTTTATTGCTTATAAAAAATCATCTACTATAAAAGTTAGCACTTCAAGAGAAGAAATTAATTTTAATAACATTTGATAGGCATAAAGATATGGGATTATTAGTAGAAGGTAAATGGCAAAATCAATGGTATGACACCGAAGCAACAGGCGGCCGCTTCCAAAGAGACATTTCAAGATTTAGAAGCTGGGTAACCGTAGACGGCAGTGCCGGACCAAGTGGTATTGAGGGCTTTAAAGCTGAACCTAACCGTTATCATCTATATGTCTCACTGGCGTGTCCTTGGGCGCATCGCACTCTAATTTATCGTAAGCTAAAAGGCTTAGAGGACATGATTTCAGTCTCTGCGGTGCATCCTTTAATGCATGAGCACGGCTGGACCTTCAATGAGGGTGAAGGCGTTATCCCAGACCCAATCTTTAATGCAGATTACATGCATCAAATCTATACCAAAGCCAAATCAGATTATACAGGCCGCGTGACCGTACCTGTGCTTTGGGATAAAAAGAACAACACCATTGTGAGCAACGAATCCTCTGAAATCATTCGCATGTTTAACTCAGCCTTTGATGAAGTGGGCGCAAACAAAGACGTGAACTTCTTACCAGAGGCGCTGCGTAGCGAGATTGATGAGTTAAACGACTACATCTATCCAAACATCAATAATGGTGTTTATAAATCAGGCTTTGCTACCACTCAAGAGGCCTATGAAGAAGCGGTTGTTGATTTATTTAAGGCCTTAGATACCATTGAGGCTCGACTTGAAAAAAATCGTTATCTGACTGGTGACACCATCACAGAAGCTGATTGGCGCTTATTCACAACCTTAGTGCGCTTTGACCCTGTGTATGTCGGTCACTTTAAATGCAACATCAAACGTATCGTAGATTATCCAAACCTTTGGGGCTACTTACGTGACCTGTATCAAGTGCCTGGCGTTGCCGACACTGTGAACATGGACCATATCAAGACCCACTATTATGGTAGCCATGACACCATTAACCCAACCTTAATCGTACCGGTTGGCCCAGAGATTGACTTTATGACGCCGCATGGCCGTGAAAAACTATCTGCCTAAATCAGCTATTTAAAATAGCTGTATAAAAAGGTAATTGGCTCAAATGACAACTGTGATTTGAGCCAACATTAAACCGATAAGAGCGATAAAAAAAATAAAAACCGAATAAGATTTAATACTACATCCATAACATAATACGCTAATAGCATAATAATTTAATAATACGAATAATAACGATTAAACCTTTCCTTCAGCCCAGTTGACGCTTTCCTCCACTTAGCGCAGCTGGGTTTTTTTTGGTTTAATAATCAGCCTTCAATAGATACTCTATCCTATATAGTCAGTGCACTACTGACCACTTTTAACCACAAAAAAACCGCTCAGATAACTCATATCTAAGCGGCTCTTGATACATTTTTTTAAGTGTTCATTAACGCGCATCTGGATGTAATAAGTTCTCCATTGCTTCTACCTTTTGTGGCTCTTCACGAGGGATAAATTTATTTAATATCAGCCACAGCAGACCAATAAGTGGAGAAATCCAGCAAACAAACGCATACGGTGCATAAGTTAAAGTGGCTGCACCAAGTGTCGCTGCAACAAAGCTACCGCCCATGTTCCAAGGGATAAGCGGGGACAAAAGCGTACCACAGTCCTCAATTGAGCGCGTTAAAGTGGTACGTTTAAAGCCCATCTGCTTGTATTTGTCTTTTAATAGACGCCCTGGTAACACCAAGGTTGTGTAGACATCACCAATAATAGTACCGACGCCAATAACCACACCATAGGTTGAGCCAACCAAGCCAAAGCGGGTTTTGATGATTTTGTTAAGCTTCACCATAATGGCTTTAAGCGTTCCATAATGCTCAAGTGAGCCGACAAAAGCCAGTGCAAAAATAGTCAATGTCACCACCCACGTCATCGACATCACGCCGCCTTTGGTCAAGAGCTGATCGACTACCTCAACGCCTGTTTCACTGACAAAGCCATCTTGTAGCACTACAAAAATCTCATGAACGCCTGCCCCTTGCATAAAAAACGCAATCAAAGAGGCGACTAAAACACCGATTAATACGGTTGGAATCGCTGCAAATTGCATCACCGCCGCACCGATGACAACCAAGGCTGGCAGCAGTGTCCAAAGACTAATGGTGTAGTTTTCTGCTAATGTTTGCTGCATTTGTTCAATCGATGACATATCCACCGAATCTGAACCATAACCAGCACCAATCCAAGCATATAAACCCAATGCAATAATTAATGCAGGCACAGTCGTTGGTAATAACCCTTTGATATGTTCCCACAGATCGATACCTGCCGATGCTGGCGTTAAATTTGTGGTATCAGACAGTGGTGACATCTTATCACCAAAGAATGCACCCGAGACGATAGCGCCGCCAGTAAGCTCCGCAGGCAGACCCAAACCGGTACCAATACCCATAAGAGCCAGACCAACTGTACCGATTGTACCCCAAGAGGTACCGGTTGCTATCGAGATAACGGCACAAATAATACAAACAGAGACCAAAAAGGAGGAAGGGCTAAAAACATCAAACCCATAATATAAAATAGTCGGTACGGTGCCCGCAATAATCCATGCACCGACGAGCATACCCACCCCCATAAGGATGATAATCGCTGGCAGGCCGACCTTAATGACTCTTAAAAATCGAGACTCCATACCATCCCAGCTACGACCACGCGCAGCCATGAATAGTGCTGTGATCAAAATACCACAAGCAAGTGGAATATGAGGGGTAAAGTCTTTGAAGATGAAGAACTGCACCATGAGTATCATGGCAGTCAGTACCAGAGGGGCAATATCTAATAGAAAGTTGGATGAGGCTCTATAGCCCTTTACCTCAGGATCGTAGGGCTTTTTTTTGATCATAAACGTATAGGTTCTCCTTAATCTGATTAACGTCATCTTTAAGTAATACAAGACAACTGTGATATTTAACTAAGCAGTAAGGTTATTAAAATTTTTAATTGATATCAAGTTTTTGGCTAAAAAAACCTATCTTGGGTGTACGTAGACAGGATAGACAGACCAAATATTGATATATCTGCAAGCATAAAAAAACCGCCCTCAAAGTGAGAGCGGTTTTCCTGCTGTACTATATAGATAAGACTTTATATTACAGAACTATATTACCTGTTACTGTAATATCAGTATCAACATATAGGACTCTATCCCCAAGGTAGGTATTAGAATACTCAAAGTAGCTGTTACCTTCAGAATCTGTAACCTCAGAGCCTCTTTGCCAGTTATTAGTACTAGTTAAAGTAACAGTGTCTGATGCATCTCCCTTAATATACATTCCAGAGAGGCTATTACTATATACCGTGCTTCTAGAGGCTGTAAAGGTATTGCCAGAGTCGCCAGTACCTAGATCTAACACCTCAAAAGCAGAGATACTGCTCGCGTTGATATTATTACCACTACCAGTGATATGAAGCGTATCTGTTCCAGCACCACCATTTAATGTACCACCTGTAAAGGTATTAATACTTATCGTATCATTACCGCTGGCGAGATAGATATTACCACCTGACATGGTATCGATAGTCACTGTGTCATTACCCGCTCCAGTATCGATATCGCCACCCGAGTGTGTTGTCACGTCAATAGTATCATTACCATCACCTAAGAAAACTTTACCAGCTGACTTATTCGCGATACTTACATCGTCTCTGGCGGTACCAAGGTCTATAGTGCCTCCGGTCATGGAACCGCTAATACTCACATCGTTACCACCTTGCGAAGACTTAATAGTACCAGACTCTAAATTACTGATATTGAGGATATCGGTGTTACCCAATTCAACATACCCAGCTTCCATAGTATTAATATTAATAATATCTTGGTCAGTATCATTCCCTGAGTATATATTACCTATACGCAATACTCCTAAATCAAGATTGTCAGCACCAGCACCAAGTCTTAACTCAGGGGTACCTGTACTAGCTAATGTCTGACCCAGTCTTTCCATGTTGACGGTGTCATTACCCTCTCCCATATCAATAGTAGAGTTTCCTCTAACTTGGTTTACCTGCAAGTGATCTATGCCAGAGCCCATATTAAGCGTACCGCCTGTCATATTGCCATAAATATAAGCCTTATCATCACCACTGCCCGTCGTGATATTACCAGATATTATTCGACCATTGCTCTGAGTAGCATCTCCGACAATTAAGGTATCATTACCTGAACCAAGATCTAAAGTTGGCGTACCTGCACCATTTCCTATATCAGTCTTGATAGTCACAGTATCATTCCCAGCTCCTGTTTTGACAGTCGATGAGTTATTCAAGGCAACAGCAGTTAGTGTATCATCATCAGTAGCTCCAGGTGTCAAGGTATCAGCACCTGTAATAACTTTTGCTTGTCTTTGGATAATACCAACCTCAATCTCGTCATTACCTTGACCAGACTCAATGCTAGCATTTTTACCATCAATATTACCTGTCACATTAATTACATCATCATCTTTACCTGTAATTATATGTGCCCTTTGACCAGACTCTGTTGCTTCAACATGACCAGTTGCAATTATATTCCCATTTTCATCTTTTTCACCTATATTAATTACGTTATTACCATTACCAGCATTGATAAAAATCTTATTATCGTATCTGTAAGGCAATAGCAAGCCATCTTGAGCATCAAAAATATCAATACCTTCACGGATAGTAATATTATCATTACCACTACCTGAGCTGATAACTGAATTACCTCGTAATGTAGAACCTATATTAAGAGTATTATCGCCTTCGCCCAGATCAATGGTAGTGTCTTTGACGAATCTTAATATATTAACCTTATCATCACCTAGACCCATATTAATAATAATACTATCTGCATCACCATAGCCCCTAACTCTTAAGGCCTCATAGGTATCATCACCATCCTCCATAAATATTCTAGTTCCTGACGACTGTCGACCACCTAAAGTAAAGTAGTCATTTCCACTACCTGTGAACGTAGCAAAACCATATATAGCACCTGATGAATTAACATGTTCAGTGGATATGATGATTTTATCAGAACCATTATCTTCATAGACAATTACATCCGAACGCAAAGTGTTATTAGTTTGAGTATCATATAGCGTACCATCTGCAGCAACCCACTTTTTATTATTACCTGTATATGTAATTGCACCTTGAGGCTCATCTCTATAGTTGTAGGTGCCTCCCAAACCACTTTCAGAACGGTCAAAGTAATAAAGCTCAGCAAAGTCCGCTTTTAAGGCGTTACCTGCTTTATCAACAAAAGAGAACTTTGTCACGAGATCCTTAACATCAACATTACCTTCAGCATCAAGACCTCCAGCGCCTTTGGTTTTGTCCACACCGTCAGTATCTAAGTCCAGCCTTCCTTTAAGCAAGGAAACCTCAATACTCCAGTTACCGTTTGCATCAACCTTTGTAGATACTTCATCGGCATCCAAAACACCATTATCATTAAAGTCAAGGAATACTGTACCCAATGCCTCTGCTTTACCAGTTATTCTTGCTAACTGACTATCATCATCAGAAGTCACATTGAATGAATCTTCATTGATAACAATTTCAGGTCTACCCGCCAGGGTATCTAAAGTAAATGCTGTAGACAACGTAGGCTTGACAGTACCTGCCACAACTTGAGCATCTACACGATAGTCATTACCAAGCGCTTGTGTTTGCGCCAAAGTAAAGTCACTCCAGGTATAGGTCATACCATCGGCACTGACTTGTGCATCGCTCATATAAAGTGTGAAAGGCTTGCCCTGTGTTGGGGTCAAGACAACCTGTACAGTTTCAGCTTCATCAACATTATCAGAAGTAGCTGTACGAAGTGGTTTCTCGAGAGTGACAGTAATTGTTGGTGTTGTATCGTTGGTTAGTCCCTGTAAAACAGCAGGGTCAGTTTGTACACTACCATCTCTATTATTAGCAACAATACCGGTATATACACCATCAACGCCATATGCAGAGGTCTGATTAGCAGGTAAATCCTCTACCTCCTCGTTAGAGTCATCTGTGACTTCTACAAAGACAACTTTAGTTGCTAAAATTACAGGCAAAGTGATTGTTTGCATCGTTGAATTATTACTTGCATCACTATTGTCGCTTACCATGACCTTAAGCTCAATTTTCTGGTTGCTTATATTGCCAGTATTAATATAATCAACGCCCTCATCAGTCAATGTAACTTTGCCGGTATTATCAATTGCAAAATAGCCATTGGTATCTTCAGGTAAACTGTAAGTTAATACATCACCCTCATCTACATCGCTACCATTTACATTGGCAATAGTCATACTGGTATCAACATAGCCTTGATAAATACTAACTTTTTCAGGGACTTCAAGTGTTGGTGCATCATTAACCGCTTCCACAGTCACATCAACGGTGTACTCATTGGTACCGCCATTGCCGTCATTAACAATATAGCTAAAGCTGTCTGTACCGTTAAAGTTAGCGTTCGGCGTATAAGTATAAGTGCCATCAGAACCAATGGTTACACTACCATTTACTGGTGCTGTCGTACCGGCAGCATAAGTGACCGCATCACCATCAACGTCGCTTGCTTCAGGCAAGCTACCTGTTGCATCAGTGTCTTCTGTGGCCGTAATAGTAGTGTTTGATGCCGTTGGTGCATCATTAACCGCTTCCACAGTCACATCAACGGTGTACTCATTGGTACCGCCATTGCCGTCATTAACAATATAGCTAAAGCTGTCTGTACCGTTAAAGTTAGCGTTCGGCGTATAAGTATAAGTGCCATCAGAACCAATGGTTACACTACCATTTGCTGGTACTGTCGTACCGGCAGCATAAGTGATCGCATCACCATCAACGTCGCTTGCTTCAGGCAAGCTACCTGTTGCATCAGTGTCTTCTGTGGCCGTAATAGTAGTGTTTGATGCCGTTGGTGCATCATTAACCGCTTCCACAGTCACATCAACGGTGTACTCATTGGTACCGCCATTGCCGTCATTAACAATATAGCTAAAGCTGTCTGTACCGTTAAAATTAGCGTTCGGCGTATAAGTATAAGTGCCGTCAGAACCAATGGTTACACTACCATTTGCTGGTACTGTCGTACCGGCAGCATAAGTGATCGCATCACCATCAACGTCGCTTGCTTCAGGCAAGCTGCCTGTTGCATCAGTGTCTTCTGTGGCCGTAATCGTAGTGTTTGATGCCGTTGGTGCATCATTAACCGCTTCCACAGTCACATCAACGGTGTACTCATTGGTACCGCCATTGCCGTCATTAACAATATAGCTAAAGCTGTCTGTACCGTTAAAATTAGCGTTCGGCGTATAAGTATAAGTGCCGTCAGAACCAATGGTTACACTACCATTTGCTGGTACTGTCGTACCGGCAGCATAAGTGATCGCATCACCATCAACGTCGCTTGCTTCAGGCAAGCTACCTGTTGCATCAGTGTCTTCTGTGGCCGTAATAGTAGTGTTTGATGCCGTTGGTGCATCATTAACCGCTTCCACAGTCACATCAACGGTGTACTCATTGGTACCGCCATTGCCGTCATTAACAATATAGCTAAAGCTGTCTGTACCGTTAAAATTAGCGTTCGGCGTATAAGTATAAGTGCCGTCAGAACCAATGGTTACACTACCATTTGCTGGTACTGTCGTACCGGCAGCATAAGTGATCGCATCACCATCAACGTCGCTTGCTTCAGGCAAGCTACCTGTTGCATCAGTGTCTTCTGTGGCCGTAATAGTAGTGTTTGATGCCGTTGGTGCATCATTAACCGCTTCCACAGTCACATCAACGGTGTACTCATTGGTACCGCCATTGCCGTCATTAACAATATAGCTAAAGCTGTCTGTACCGTTAAAGTTAGCGTTCGGCGTATAAGTATAAGTGCCGTCAGAACCAATGGTTACACTACCATTTGCTGGTACTGTCGTACCGGCAGCATAAGTGATCGCATCACCATCAACGTCGCTTGCTTCAGGCAAGCTGCCTGTTGCATCAGTGTCTTCTGTGGCCGTAATAGTAGTGTTTGATGCCGTTGGTGCATCATTAACCGCTTCCACAGTCACATCAACGGTGTACTCATTGGTACCGCCATTGCCGTCATTAACAATATAGCTAAAGCTGTCTGTACCGTTAAAATTAGCGTTCGGCGTATAAGTATAAGTGCCGTCAGAACCAATGGTTACACTACCATTTGCTGGTACTGTCGTACCGGCAGCATAAGTGATCGCATCACCATCAACGTCACTTGCTTCAGGCAAGCTACCTGTTGCATCAGTGTCTTCTGTGGCCGTAATAGTAGTGTTTGATGCCGTTGGTGCATCATTAACCGCTTCCACAGTCACATCAACGGTGTACTCATTGGTACCGCCATTGCCGTCATTAACAATATAGCTAAAGCTGTCTGTACCGTTAAAGTTAGCGTTCGGCGTATAAGTATAAGTGCCGTCAGAACCAATGGTTACACTACCATTTGCTGGTACTGTCGTACCGGCAGCATAAGTGATCGCATCACCATCAACGTCACTTGCTTCAGGCAAGCTACCTGTTGCATCAGTGTCTTCTGTGGCCGTAATAGTAGTGTTTGATGCCGTTGGTGCATCATTAACCGCTTCCACAGTCACATCAACGGTGTACTCATTGGTACCGCCATTGCCGTCATTAACAATATAGCTAAAGCTGTCTGTACCGTTAAAATTAGCGTTCGGCGTATAAGTATAAGTGCCGTCAGAACCAATGGTTACACTACCATTTGCTGGTGCTGTCGTACCGGCAGCATAAGTGATCGCATCACCATCAACGTCGCTTGCTTCAGGCAAGCTACCTGTTGCATCAGTGTCTTCTGTGGCCGTAATAGTAGTGTTTGATGCCGTTGGTGCATCATTAACCGCTTCCACAGTCACATCAACGGTGTACTCATTGGTACCGCCATTGCCGTCATTAACAATATAGCTAAAGCTGTCTGTACCGTTAAAGTTAGCGTTCGGCATATAAGTATAAGTGCCGTCAGAACCAATGGTTACACTACCATTTGCTGGTGCTGTCGTACCGGCAGCATAAGTGATCGCATCACCATCAACGTCGCTTGCTTCAGGCAAGCTACCTGTTGCATCAGTGTCTTCTGTGGCCGTAATCGTAGTGTTTGATGCCGTTGGTGCATCATTAACCGCTTCCACAGTCACATCAACGGTGTACTCATTGGTACCGCCATTGCCGTCATTAACAATATAGCTAAAGCTGTCTGTACCGTTAAAATTAGCGTTCGGCGTATAAGTATAAGTGCCGTCAGAACCAATGGTTACACTACCATTTGCTGGTACTGTCGTACCGGCAGCATAAGTGATCGCATCACCATCAACGTCGCTTGCTTCAGGCAAGCTACCTGTTGCATCAGTGTCTTCTGTGGCCGTAATAGTAGTGTTTGATGCCGTTGGTGCATCATTAACCGCTTCCACAGTCACATCAACGGTGTACTCATTGGTACCGCCATTGCCGTCATTAACAATATAGCTAAAGCTGTCTGTACCGTTAAAGTTAGCGTTCGGCGTATAAGTATAAGTGCCGTCAGAACCAATGGTTACACTACCATTTGCTGGTACTGTCGTACCGGCAGCATAAGTGATCGCATCACCATCAACGTCGCTTGCTTCAGGCAAGCTGCCTGTTGCATCAGTGTCTTCTGTGGCCGTAATAGTAGTGTTTGATGCCGTTGGTGCATCATTAACCGCTTCCACAGTCACATCAACGGTGTACTCATTGGTACCGCCATTGCCGTCATTAACAATATAGCTAAAGCTGTCTGTACCGTTAAAGTTAGCGTTCGGCGTATAAGTATAAGTGCCATCAGAACCAATGGTTACACTACCATTTACTGGTGCTGTCGTACCGGCAGCATAAGTGATCGCATCACCATCAACGTCGCTTGCTTCAGGCAAGCTACCTGTTGCATCAGTGTCTTCTGTGGCCGTAATAGTAGTGTTTGATGCCGTTGGTGCATCATTAACCGCTTCCACAGTCACATCAACGGTGTACTCATTGGTACCGCCATTGCCGTCATTAACAATATAGCTAAAGCTGTCTGTACCGTTAAAGTTAGCGTTCGGCGTATAAGTATAAGTGCCGTCAGAACCAATGGTTACACTACCATTTGCTGGTACTGTCGTACCGGCAGCATAAGTGATCGCATCACCATCAACGTCACTTGCTTCAGGCAAGCTACCTGTTGCATCAGTGTCTTCTGTGGCCGTAATAGTAGTGTTTGATGCCGTTGGTGCATCATTAACCGCTTCCACAGTCACATCAACGGTGTACTCATTGGTACCGCCATTGCCGTCATTAACAATATAGCTAAAGCTGTCTGTACCGTTAAAATTAGCGTTCGGCGTATAAGTATAAGTGCCGTCAGAACCAATGGTTACACTACCATTTGCTGGTACTGTCGTACCGGCAGCATAAGTGATCGCATCACCATCAACGTCGCTTGCTTCAGGCAAGCTGCCTGTTGCATCAGTGTCTTCTGTGGCCGTAATAGTAGTGTTTGATGCCGTTGGTGCATCATTAACCGCTTCCACAGTCACATCAACGGTGTACTCATTGGTACCGCCATTGCCGTCATTAACAATATAGCTAAAGCTGTCTGTACCGTTAAAATTAGCGTTCGGCGTATAAGTATAAGTGCCGTCAGAACCAATGGTTACACTACCATTTGCTGGTACTGTCGTACCGGCAGCATAAGTGATCGCATCACCATCAACGTCGCTTGCTTCAGGCAAGCTACCTGTTGCATCAGTGTCTTCTGTGGCCGTAATCGTAGTGTTTGATGCCGTTGGTGCATCATTAACCGCTTCCACAGTCACATCAACGGTGTACTCATTGGTACCGCCATTGCCGTCATTAACAATATAGCTAAAGCTGTCTGTACCGTTAAAATTAGCGTTCGGCGTATAAGTATAAGTGCCGTCAGAACCAATGGTTACACTACCATTTGCTGGTACTGTCGTACCGGCAGCATAAGTGATCGCATCACCATCAACGTC
This sequence comes from Psychrobacter raelei, assembly GCF_022631235.3. Lineage (NCBI taxonomy): Bacteria > Pseudomonadati > Pseudomonadota > Gammaproteobacteria > Moraxellales > Moraxellaceae > Psychrobacter > Psychrobacter raelei. Next base: position 1,348,751 of record NZ_CP093310.2, on the reverse strand, counting down.
ACTTGCTTCAGGCAAGCTACCTGTTGCATCAGTGTCTTCTGTGGCCGTAATAGTAGTGTTTGATGCCGTTGGTGCATCATTAACCGCTTCCACAGTCACATCAACGGTGTACTCATTGGTACCGCCATTGCCGTCATTAACAATATAGCTAAAGCTGTCTGTACCGTTAAAGTTAGCGTTCGGCGTATAAGTATAAGTGCCGTCAGAACCAATGGTTACACTACCATTTGCTGGTACTGTCGTACCGGCAGCATAAGTGATCGCATCACCATCAACGTCACTTGCTTCAGGCAAGCTACCTGTTGCATCAGTGTCTTCTGTGGCCGTAATAGTAGTGTTTGATGCCGTTGGTGCATCATTAACCGCTTCCACAGTCACATCAACGGTGTACTCATTGGTACCGCCATTGCCGTCATTAACAATATAGCTAAAGCTGTCTGTACCGTTAAAATTAGCGTTCGGCGTATAAGTATAAGTGCCGTCAGAACCAATGGTTACACTACCATTTGCTGGTGCTGTCGTACCGGCAGCATAAGTGATCGCATCACCATCAACGTCGCTTGCTTCAGGCAAGCTACCTGTTGCATCAGTGTCTTCTGTGGCCGTAATAGTAGTGTTTGATGCCGTTGGTGCATCATTAACCGCTTCCACAGTCACATCAACGGTGTACTCATTGGTACCGCCATTGCCGTCATTAACAATATAGCTAAAGCTGTCTGTACCGTTAAAATTAGCGTTCGGCGTATAAGTATAAGTGCCGTCAGAACCAATGGTTACACTACCATTTGCTGGTACTGTCGTACCGGCAGCATAAGTGATCGCATCACCATCAACGTCGCTTGCTTCAGGCAAGCTACCTGTTGCATCAGTGTCTTCTGTGGCCGTAATCGTAGTGTTTGATGCCGTTGGTGCATCATTAACCGCTTCCACAGTCACATCAACGGTGTACTCATTGGTACCGCCATTGCCGTCATTAACAATATAGCTAAAGCTGTCTGTACCGTTAAAATTAGCGTTCGGCGTATAAGTATAAGTGCCGTCAGAACCAATGGTTACACTACCATTTGCTGGTACTGTCGTACCGGCAGCATAAGTGATCGCATCACCATCAACGTCGCTTGCTTCAGGCAAGCTGCCTGTTGCATCAGTGTCTTCTGTGGCCGTAATAGTAGTGTTTGATGCCGTTGGTGCATCATTAACCGCTTCCACAGTCACATCAACGGTGTACTCATTGGTACCGCCATTGCCGTCATTAACAATATAGCTAAAGCTGTCTGTACCGTTAAAGTTAGCGTTCGGCGTATAAGTATAAGTGCCATCAGAACCAATGGTTACACTACCATTTACTGGTGCTGTCGTACCGGCAGCATAAGTGACCGCATCACCATCAACGTCGCTTGCTTCAGGCAAGCTACCTGTTGCATCAGTGTCTTCTGTGGCCGTAATAGTAGTGTTTGATGCCGTTGGCGCTTCGTTTACCTCATTCACTGTATTAGGCACTGTACCTGTGGTCGAGGTACTGTCTAATGTGCCATCTGTGGCATTAACCACTGGCGCAGGTAATGTCTCACCCGCGTTCACTTTATCAGCGCCCGCTTGGGTCAGTGTAATCTCACCTGTCACCGGATCAATGGCGTAATTCTCTTGTGAGGCAGTATCTAGCTCATAGGTAACATCATCACCATCAGGGTCTGTTGAACCTGATGCCGTGGCCACTACATCGCCCGCTACCGCTTGACCTTGCTCAAGATCGTTTGACGCTGAAACGGTTGGTGCCGTTGGCGCTTCGTTTACCTCATTCACTGTATTAGGCACTGTACCTGTGGTCGAGGTACTGTCTAATGTGCCATCTGTGGCATTAACCACTGGCGCAGGTAATGTCTCACCCGCGTTCACTTTATCAGCGCCCGCTTGGGTAAGTGTAATCTCACCTGTCACCGGATCAATGGCGTAATTCTCTTGTGAGGCAGTATCTAGCTCATAGGTAACATCATCACCATCAGGGTCTGTTGAACCTGATGCCGTGGCCACTACATCGCCCGCTACCGCTTGACCTTGCTCAAGATCGTTTGACGCTGAAACGGTTGGTGCCGTTGGCGCTTCGTTTACCTCATTCACTGTATTAGGCACTGTACCTGTGGTCGAGGTACTGTCTAATGTGCCATCTGTGGCATTAACCACTGGCGCAGGTAATGTCTCACCCGCGTTCACTTTATCAGCGCCCGCTTGGGTCAGTGTAATCTCACCTGTCACCGGATCAATGGCGTAATTCTCTTGTGAGGCAGTATCTAGCTCATAGGTAACATCATCACCATCAGGGTCTGTTGAACCTGATGCCGTGGCCACTACATCGCCCGCTACCGCTTGACCTTGCTCAAGATCGTTTGACGCTGAAACGGTTGGTGCCGTTGGCGCTTCGTTTACCTCATTCACTGTATTAGGCACTGTACCTGTGGTCGAGGTACTGTCTAATGTGCCATCTGTGGCATTAACCACTGGCGCAGGTAATGTCTCACCCGCGTTCACTTTATCAGCGCCCGCTTGGGTAAGCGTAATCTCACCTGTCACCGGATCAATGGCGTAATTCTCTTGTGAGGCAGTATCTAGCTCATAGGTAACATCATCACCATCAGGGTCTGTTGAACCTGATGCCGTGGCCACTACATCGCCCGCTACCGCTTGACCTTGCTCAAGATCGTTTGACGCTGAAACGGTTGGTGCCGTTGGCGCTTCGTTTACCTCATTCACTGTATTAGGCACTGTACCTGTGGTCGAGGTACTGTCTAATGTGCCATCTGTGGCATTAACCACTGGCGCAGGTAATGTCTCACCCGCGTTCACTTTATCAGCGCCCGCTTGGGTCAGTGTAATCTCACCTGTCACCGGATCAATGGCGTAATTCTCTTGTGAGGCAGTATCTAGCTCATAGGTAACATCATCACCATCAGGGTCTGTTGAACCTGATGCCGTGGCCACTACATCGCCCGCTACCGCTTGACCTTGCTCAAGATCGTTTGACGCTGAAACGGTTGGTGCCGTTGGCGCTTCGTTTACCTCATTCACTGTATTAGGCACTGTACCTGTGGTCGAGGTACTGTCTAATGTGCCATCTGTGGCATTAACCACTGGCGCAGGTAATGTCTCACCCGCGTTCACTTTATCAGCGCCCGCTTGGGTCAGTGTAATCTCACCTGTCACCGGATCAATGGCGTAATTCTCTTGTGAGGCAGTATCTAGCTCATAGGTAACATCATCACCATCAGGGTCTGTTGAACCTGATGCCGTGGCCACTACATCGCCCGCTACCGCTTGACCTTGCTCAAGATCGTTTGACGCTGAAACGGTTGGTGCCGTTGGCGCTTCGTTTACCTCATTCACTGTATTAGGCACTGTACCTGTGGTCGAGGTACTGTCTAATGTGCCATCTGTGGCATTAACCACTGGCGCAGGTAATGTCTCACCCGCGTTCACTTTATCAGCGCCCGCTTGGGTAAGTGTAATCTCACCTGTCACCGGATCAATGGCGTAATTCTCTTGTGAGGCAGTATCTAGCTCATAGGTAACATCATCACCATCAGGGTCTGTTGAACCTGATGCCGTGGCCACTACATCGCCCGCTACCGCTTGACCTTGCTCAAGATCGTTTGACGCTGAAACGGTTGGTGCCGTTGGCGCTTCGTTTACCTCATTCACTGTATTAGGCACTGTACCTGTGGTCGAGGTACTGTCTAATGTGCCATCTGTGGCATTAACCACTGGCGCAGGTAATGTCTCACCCGCGTTCACTTTATCAGCGCCCGCTTGGGTCAGTGTAATCTCACCTGTCACCGGATCAATGGCGTAATTCTCTTGTGAGGCAGTATCTAGCTCATAGGTAACATCATCACCATCAGGGTCTGTTGAACCTGATGCCGTGGCCACTACATCGCCCGCTACCGCTTGACCTTGCTCAAGATCGTTTGACGCTGAAACGGTTGGTGCCGTTGGCGCTTCGTTTACCTCATTCACTGTATTAGGCACTGTACCTGTGGTCGAGGTACTGTCTAATGTGCCATCTGTGGCATTAACCACTGGCGCAGGTAATGTCTCACCCGCGTTCACTTTATCAGCGCCCGCTTGGGTAAGTGTAATCTCACCTGTCACCGGATCAATGGCGTAATTCTCTTGTGAGGCAGTATCTAGCTCATAGGTAACATCATCACCATCAGGGTCTGTTGAACCTGATGCCGTGGCCACTACATCGCCCGCTACCGCTTGACCTTGCTCAAGATCGTTTGACGCTGAAACGGTTGGTGCCGTTGGCGCTTCGTTTACCTCATTCACTGTATTAGGCACTGTACCTGTGGTCGAGGTACTGTCTAATGTGCCATCTGTGGCATTAACCACTGGCGCAGGTAATGTCTCACCCGCGTTCACTTTATCAGCGCCCGCTTGGGTCAGTGTAATCTCACCTGTCACCGGATCAATGGCGTAATTCTCTTGTGAGGCAGTATCTAGCTCATAGGTAACATCATCACCATCAGGGTCTGTTGAACCTGATGCCGTGGCCACTACATCGCCCGCTACCGCTTGACCTTGCTCAAGATCGTTTGACGCTGAAACGGTTGGTGCCGTTGGCGCTTCGTTTACCTCATTCACTGTATTAGGCACTGTACCTGTGGTCGAGGTACTGTCTAATGTGCCATCTGTGGCATTAACCACTGGCGCAGGTAATGTCTCACCCGCGTTCACTTTATCAGCGCCCGCTTGGGTCAGTGTAATCTCACCTGTCACCGGATCAATGGCGTAATTCTCTTGTGAGGCAGTATCTAGCTCATAGGTAACATCATCACCATCAGGGTCTGTTGAACCTGATGCCGTGGCCACTACATCGCCCGCTACCGCTTGACCTTGCTCAAGATCGTTTGACGCTGAAACGGTTGGTGCCGTTGGCGCTTCGTTTACCTCATTCACTGTATTAGGCACTGTACCTGTGGTCGAGGTACTGTCTAATGTGCCATCTGTGGCATTAACCACTGGCGCAGGTAATGTCTCACCCGCGTTCACTTTATCAGCGCCCGCTTGGGTCAGTGTAATCTCACCTGTCACCGGATCAATGGCGTAATTCTCTTGTGAGGCAGTATCTAGCTCATAGGTAACATCATCACCATCAGGGTCTGTTGAACCTGATGCCGTGGCCACTACATCGCCCGCTACCGCTTGACCTTGCTCAAGATCGTTTGACGCTGAAACGGTTGGTGCCGTTGGCGCTTCGTTTACCTCATTCACTGTATTAGGCACTGTACCTGTGGTCGAGGTACTGTCTAATGTGCCATCTGTGGCATTAACCACTGGCGCAGGTAATGTCTCACCCGCGTTCACTTTATCAGCGCCCGCTTGGGTCAGTGTAATCTCACCTGTCACCGGATCAATGGCGTAATTCTCTTGTGAGGCAGTATCTAGCTCATAGGTAACATCATCACCATCAGGGTCTGTTGAACCTGATGCCGTGGCCACTACATCGCCCGCTACCGCTTGACCTTGCTCAAGATCGTTTGACGCTGAAACGGTTGGTGCCGTTGGCGCTTCGTTTACCTCATTCACTGTATTAGGCACTGTACCTGTGGTCGAGGTACTGTCTAATGTGCCATCTGTGGCATTAACCACTGGCGCAGGTAATGTCTCACCCGCGTTCACTTTATCAGCGCCCGCTTGGGTCAGTGTAATCTCACCTGTCACCGGATCAATGGCGTAATTCTCTTGTGAGGCAGTATCTAGCTCATAGGTAACATCATCACCATCAGGGTCTGTTGAACCTGATGCCGTGGCCACTACATCGCCCGCTACCGCTTGACCTTGCTCAAGATCGTTTGACGCTGAAACGGTTGGTGCCGTTGGCGCTTCGTTTACCTCATTCACTGTATTAGGCACTGTACCTGTGGTCGAGGTACTGTCTAATGTGCCATCTGTGGCATTAACCACTGGCGCAGGTAATGTCTCACCCGCGTTCACTTTATCAGCGCCCGCTTGGGTCAGTGTAATCTCACCTGTCACCGGATCAATGGCGTAATTCTCTTGTGAGGCAGTATCTAGCTCATAGGTAACATCATCACCATCAGGGTCTGTTGAACCTGATGCCGTGGCCACTACATCGCCCGCTACCGCTTGACCTTGCTCAAGATCGTTTGACGCTGAAACGGTTGGTGCCGTTGGCGCTTCGTTTACCTCATTCACTGTATTAGGCACTGTACCTGTGGTCGAGGTACTGTCTAATGTGCCATCTGTGGCATTAACCACTGGCGCAGGTAATGTCTCACCCGCGTTCACTTTATCAGCGCCCGCTTGGGTCAGTGTAATCTCACCTGTCACCGGATCAATGGCGTAATTCTCTTGTGAGGCAGTATCTAGCTCATAGGTAACATCATCACCATCAGGGTCTGTTGAACCTGATGCCGTGGCCACTACATCGCCCGCTACCGCTTGACCTTGCTCAAGATCGTTTGACGCTGAAACGGTTGGTGCCGTTGGCGCTTCGTTTACCTCATTCACTGTATTAGGCACTGTACCTGTGGTCGAGGTACTGTCTAATGTGCCATCTGTGGCATTAACCACTGGCGCAGGTAATGTCTCACCCGCGTTCACTTTATCAGCGCCCGCTTGGGTCAGTGTAATCTCACCTGTCACCGGATCAATGGCGTAATTCTCTTGTGAGGCAGTATCTAGCTCATAGGTAACATCATCACCATCAGGGTCTGTTGAACCTGATGCCGTGGCCACTACATCGCCCGCTACCGCTTGACCTTGCTCAAGATCGTTTGACGCTGAAACGGTTGGTGCCGTTGGCGCTTCGTTTACCTCATTCACTGTATTAGGCACTGTACCTGTGGTCGAGGTACTGTCTAATGTGCCATCTGTGGCATTAACCACTGGCGCAGGTAATGTCTCACCCGCGTTCACTTTATCAGCGCCCGCTTGGGTCAGTGTAATCTCACCTGTCACCGGATCAATGGCGTAATTCTCTTGTGAGGCAGTATCTAGCTCATAGGTAACATCATCACCATCAGGGTCTGTTGAACCTGATGCCGTGGCCACTACATCGCCCGCTACCGCTTGACCTTGCTCAAGATCGTTTGACGCTGAAACGGTTGGTGCCGTTGGCGCTTCGTTTACCTCATTCACTGTATTAGGCACTGTACCTGTGGTCGAGGTACTGTCTAATGTGCCATCTGTGGCATTAACCACTGGCGCAGGTAATGTCTCACCCGCGTTCACTTTATCAGCGCCCGCTTGGGTCAGTGTAATCTCACCTGTCACCGGATCAATGGCGTAATTCTCTTGTGAGGCAGTATCTAGCTCATAGGTAACATCATCACCATCAGGGTCTGTTGAACCTGATGCCGTGGCCACTACATCGCCCGCTACCGCTTGACCTTGCTCAAGATCGTTTGACGCTGAAACGGTTGGTGCCGTTGGCGCTTCGTTTACCTCATTCACTGTATTAGGCACTGTACCTGTGGTCGAGGTACTGTCTAATGTGCCATCTGTGGCATTAACCACTGGCGCAGGTAATGTCTCACCCGCGTTCACTTTATCAGCGCCCGCTTGGGTCAGTGTAATCTCACCTGTCACCGGATCAATGGCGTAATTCTCTTGTGAGGCAGTATCTAGCTCATAGGTAACATCATCACCATCAGGGTCTGTTGAACCTGATGCCGTGGCCACTACATCGCCCGCTACCGCTTGACCTTGCTCAAGATCGTTTGACGCTGAAACGGTTGGTGCCGTTGGCGCTTCGTTTACCTCATTCACTGTATTAGGCACTGTACCTGTGGTCGAGGTACTGTCTAATGTGCCATCTGTGGCATTAACCACTGGCGCAGGTAATGTCTCACCCGCGTTCACTTTATCAGCGCCCGCTTGGGTCAGTGTAATCTCACCTGTCACCGGATCAATGGCGTAATTCTCTTGTGAGGCAGTATCTAGCTCATAGGTAACATCATCACCATCAGGGTCTGTTGAACCTGATGCCGTGGCCACTACATCGCCCGCTACCGCTTGACCTTGCTCAAGATCGTTTGACGCTGAAACGGTTGGTGCCGTTGGCGCTTCGTTTACCTCATTCACTGTATTAGGCACTGTACCTGTGGTCGAGGTACTGTCTAATGTGCCATCTGTGGCATTAACCACTGGCGCAGGTAATGTCTCACCCGCGTTCACTTTATCAGCGCCCGCTTGGGTCAGTGTAATCTCACCTGTCACCGGATCAATGGCGTAATTCTCTTGTGAGGCAGTATCTAGCTCATAGGTAACATCATCACCATCAGGGTCTGTTGAACCTGATGCCGTGGCCACTACATCGCCCGCTACCGCTTGACCTTGCTCAAGATCGTTTGACGCTGAAACGGTTGGTGCCGTTGGCGCTTCGTTTACCTCATTCACTGTATTAGGCACTGTACCTGTGGTCGAGGTACTGTCTAATGTGCCATCTGTGGCATTAACCACTGGCGCAGGTAATGTCTCACCCGCGTTCACTTTATCAGCGCCCGCTTGGGTAAGCGTAATCTCACCTGTCACCGGATCAATGGCGTAATTCTCTTGTGAGGCAGTATCTAGCTCATAGGTAACATCATCACCATCAGGGTCTGTTGAACCTGATGCCGTGGCCACTACATCGCCCGCTACCGCTTGACCTTGCTCAAGATCGTTTGACGCTGAAACGGTTGGTGCCGTTGGCGCTTCGTTTACCTCATTCACTGTATTAGGCACTGTACCTGTGGTCGAGGTACTGTCTAATGTGCCATCTGTGGCATTAACCACTGGCGCAGGTAATGTCTCACCCGCGTTCACTTTATCAGCGCCCGCTTGGGTCAGTGTAATCTCACCTGTCACCGGATCAATGGCGTAATTCTCTTGTGAGGCAGTATCTAGCTCATAGGTAACATCATCACCATCAGGGTCTGTTGAACCTGATGCCGTGGCCACTACATCGCCCGCTACCGCTTGACCTTGCTCAAGATCGTTTGACGCTGAAACGGTTGGTGCCGTTGGCGCTTCGTTTACCTCATTCACTGTATTAGGCACTGTACCTGTGGTCGAGGTACTGTCTAATGTGCCATCTGTGGCATTAACCACTGGCGCAGGTAATGTCTCACCCGCGTTCACTTTATCAGCGCCCGCTTGGGTCAGTGTAATCTCACCTGTCACCGGATCAATGGCGTAATTCTCTTGTGAGGCAGTATCTAGCTCATAGGTAACATCATCACCATCAGGGTCTGTTGAACCTGATGCCGTGGCCACTACATCGCCCGCTACCGCTTGACCTTGCTCAAGATCGTTTGACGCTGAAACGGTTGGTGCCGTTGGCGCTTCGTTTACCTCATTCACTGTATTAGGCACTGTACCTGTGGTCGAGGTACTGTCTAATGTGCCATCTGTGGCATTAACCACTGGCGCAGGTAATGTCTCACCCGCGTTCACTTTATCAGCGCCCGCTTGGGTCAGTGTAATCTCACCTGTCACCGGATCAATGGCGTAATTCTCTTGTGAGGCAGTATCTAGCTCATAGGTAACATCATCACCATCAGGGTCTGTTGAACCTGATGCCGTGGCCACTACATCGCCCGCTACCGCTTGACCTTGCTCAAGATCGTTTGACGCTGAAACGGTTGGTGCCGTTGGCGCTTCGTTTACCTCATTCACTGTATTAGGCACTGTACCTGTGGTCGAGGTACTGTCTAATGTGCCATCTGTGGCATTAACCACTGGCGCAGGTAATGTCTCACCCGCGTTCACTTTATCAGCGCCCGCTTGGGTCAGTGTAATCTCACCTGTCACCGGATCAATGGCGTAATTCTCTTGTGAGGCAGTATCTAGCTCATAGGTAACATCATCACCATCAGGGTCTGTTGAACCTGATGCCGTGGCCACTACATCGCCCGCTACCGCTTGACCTTGCTCAAGATCGTTTGACGCTGAAACGGTTGGTGCCGTTGGCGCTTCGTTTACCTCATTCACTGTATTAGGCACTGTACCTGTGGTCGAGGTACTGTCTAATGTGCCATCTGTGGCATTAACCACTGGCGCAGGTAATGTCTCACCCGCGTTCACTTTATCAGCGCCCGCTTGGGTCAGTGTAATCTCACCTGTCACCGGATCAATGGCGTAATTCTCTTGTGAGGCAGTATCTAGCTCATAGGTAACATCATCACCATCAGGGTCTGTTGAACCTGATGCCGTGGCCACTACATCGCCCGCTACCGCTTGACCTTGCTCAAGATCGTTTGACGCTGAAACGGTTGGTGCCGTTGGCGCTTCGTTTACCTCATTCACTGTATTAGGCACTGTACCTGTGGTCGAGGTACTGTCTAATGTGCCATCTGTGGCATTAACCACTGGCGCAGGTAATGTCTCACCCGCGTTCACTTTATCAGCGCCCGCTTGGGTCAGTGTAATCTCACCTGTCACCGGATCAATGGCGTAATTCTCTTGTGAGGCAGTATCTAGCTCATAGGTAACATCATCACCATCAGGGTCTGTTGAACCTGATGCCGTGGCCACTACATCGCCCGCTACCGCTTGACCTTGCTCAAGATCGTTTGACGCTGAAACGGTTGGTGCCGTTGGCGCTTCGTTTACCTCATTCACTGTATTAGGCACTGTACCTGTGGTCGAGGTACTGTCTAATGTGCCATCTGTGGCATTAACCACTGGCGCAGGTAATGTCTCACCCGCGTTCACTTTATCAGCGCCCGCTTGGGTCAGTGTAATCTCACCTGTCACCGGATCAATGGCGTAATTCTCTTGTGAGGCAGTATCTAGCTCATAGGTAACATCATCACCATCAGGGTCTGTTGAACCTGATGCCGTGGCCACTACATCGCCCGCTACCGCTTGACCTTGCTCAAGATCGTTTGACGCTGAAACGGTTGGTGCCGTTGGCGCTTCGTTTACCTCATTCACTGTATTAGGCACTGTACCTGTGGTCGAGGTACTGTCTAATGTGCCATCTGTGGCATTAACCACTGGCGCAGGTAATGTCTCACCCGCGTTCACTTTATCAGCGCCCGCTTGGGTCAGTGTAATCTCACCTGTCACCGGATCAATGGCGTAATTCTCTTGTGAGGCAGTATCTAGCTCATAGGTAACATCATCACCATCAGGGTCTGTTGAACCTGATGCCGTGGCCACTACATCGCCCGCTACCGCTTGACCTTGCTCAAGATCGTTTGACGCTGAAACGGTTGGTGCCGTTGGCGCTTCGTTTACCTCATTCACTGTATTAGGCACTGTACCTGTGGTCGAGGTACTGTCTAATGTGCCATCTGTGGCATTAACCACTGGCGCAGGTAATGTCTCACCCGCGTTCACTTTATCAGCGCCCGCTTGGGTCAGTGTAATCTCACCTGTCACCGGATCAATGGCGTAATTCTCTTGTGAGGCAGTATCTAGCTCATAGGTAACATCATCACCATCAGGGTCTGTTGAACCTGATGCCGTGGCCACTACATCGCCCGCTACCGCTTGACCTTGCTCAAGATCGTTTGACGCTGAAACGGTTGGTGCCGTTGGCGCTTCGTTTACCTCATTCACTGTATTAGGCACTGTACCTGTGGTCGAGGTACTGTCTAATGTGCCATCTGTGGCATTAACCACTGGCGCAGGTAATGTCTCACCCGCGTTCACTTTATCAGCGCCCGCTTGGGTCAGTGTAATCTCACCTGTCACCGGATCAATGGCGTAATTCTCTTGTGAGGCAGTATCTAGCTCATAGGTAACATCATCACCATCAGGGTCTGTTGAACCTGATGCCGTGGCCACTACATCGCCCGCTACCGCTTGACCTTGCTCAAGATCGTTTGACGCTGAAACGGTTGGTGCCGTTGGCGCTTCGTTTACCTCATTCACTGTATTAGGCACTGTACCTGTGGTCGAGGTACTGTCTAATGTGCCATCTGTGGCATTAACCACTGGCGCAGGTAATGTCTCACCCGCGTTCACTTTATCAGCGCCCGCTTGGGTCAGTGTAATCTCACCTGTCACCGGATCAATGGCGTAATTCTCTTGTGAGGCAGTATCTAGCTCATAGGTAACATCATCACCATCAGGGTCTGTTGAACCTGATGCCGTGGCCACTACATCGCCCGCTACCGCTTGACCTTGCTCAAGATCGTTTGACGCTGAAACGGTTGGTGCCGTTGGCGCTTCGTTTACCTCATTCACTGTATTAGGCACTGTACCTGTGGTCGAGGTACTGTCTAATGTGCCATCTGTGGCATTAACCACTGGCGCAGGTAATGTCTCACCCGCGTTCACTTTATCAGCGCCCGCTTGGGTCAGTGTAATCTCACCTGTCACCGGATCAATGGCGTAATTCTCTTGTGAGGCAGTATCTAGCTCATAGGTAACATCATCACCATCAGGGTCTGTTGAACCTGATGCCGTGGCCACTACATCGCCCGCTACCGCTTGACCTTGCTCAAGATCGTTTGACGCTGAAACGGTTGGTGCCGTTGGCGCTTCGTTTACCTCATTCACTGTATTAGGCACTGTACCTGTGGTCGAGGTACTGTCTAATGTGCCATCTGTGGCATTAACCACTGGCGCAGGTAATGTCTCACCCGCGTTCACTTTATCAGCGCCCGCTTGGGTCAGTGTAATCTCACCTGTCACCGGATCAATGGCGTAATTCTCTTGTGAGGCAGTATCTAGCTCATAGGTAACATCATCACCATCAGGGTCTGTTGAACCTGATGCCGTGGCCACTACATCGCCCGCTACCGCTTGACCTTGCTCAAGATCGTTTGACGCTGAAACGGTTGGTGCCGTTGGCGCTTCGTTTACCTCATTCACTGTATTAGGCACTGTACCTGTGGTCGAGGTACTGTCTAATGTGCCATCTGTGGCATTAACCACTGGCGCAGGTAATGTCTCACCCGCGTTCACTTTATCAGCGCCCGCTTGGGTAAGTGTAATCTCACCTGTCACCGGATCAATGGCGTAATTCTCTTGTGAGGCAGTATCTAGCTCATAGGTAACATCATCACCATCAGGGTCTGTTGAACCTGATGCCGTGGCCACTACATCGCCCGCTACCGCTTGACCTTGCTCAAGATCGTTTGACGCTGAAACGGTTGGTGCCGTTGGCGCTTCGTTTACCTCATTCACTGTATTAGGCACTGTACCTGTGGTCGAGGTACTGTCTAATGTGCCATCTGTGGCATTAACCACTGGCGCAGGTAATGTCTCACCCGCGTTCACTTTATCAGCGCCCGCTTGGGTCAGTGTAATCTCACCTGTCACCGGATCAATGGCGTAATTCTCTTGTGAGGCAGTATCTAGCTCATAGGTAACATCATCACCATCAGGGTCTGTTGAACCTGATGCCGTGGCCACTACATCGCCCGCTACCGCTTGACCTTGCTCAAGATCGTTTGACGCTGAAACGGTTGGTGCCGTTGGCGCTTCGTTTACCTCATTCACTGTATTAGGCACTGTACCTGTGGTCGAGGTACTGTCTAATGTGCCATCTGTGGCATTAACCACTGGCGCAGGTAATGTCTCACCCGCGTTCACTTTATCAGCGCCCGCTTGGGTAAGCGTAATCTCACCTGTCACCGGATCAATGGCGTAATTCTCTTGTGAGGCAGTATCTAGCTCATAGGTAACATCATCACCATCAGGGTCTGTTGAACCTGATGCCGTGGCCACTACATCGCCCGCTACCGCTTGACCTTGCTCAAGATCGTTTGACGCTGAAACGGTTGGTGCCGTTGGCGCTTCGTTTACCTCATTCACTGTATTAGGCACTGTACCTGTGGTCGAGGTACTGTCTAATGTGCCATCTGTGGCATTAACCACTGGCGCAGGTAATGTCTCACCCGCGTTCACTTTATCAGCGCCCGCTTGGGTCAGTGTAATCTCACCTGTCACCGGATCAATGGCGTAATTCTCTTGTGAGGCAGTATCTAGCTCATAGGTAACATCATCACCATCAGGGTCTGTTGAACCTGATGCCGTGGCCACTACATCGCCCGCTACCGCTTGACCTTGCTCAAGATCGTTTGACGCTGAAACGGTTGGTGCCGTTGGCGCTTCGTTTACCTCATTCACTGTATTAGGCACTGTACCTGTGGTCGAGGTACTGTCTAATGTGCCATCTGTGGCATTAACCACTGGCGCAGGTAATGTCTCACCCGCGTTCACTTTATCAGCGCCCGCTTGGGTAAGCGTAATCTCACCTGTCACCGGATCAATGGCGTAATTCTCTTGTGAGGCAGTATCTAGCTCATAGGTAACATCATCACCATCAGGGTCTGTTGAACCTGATGCCGTGGCCACTACATCGCCCGCTACCGCTTGACCTTGCTCAAGATCGTTTGACGCTGAAACGGTTGGTGCCGTTGGCGCTTCGTTTACCTCATTCACTGTATTAGGCACTGTACCTGTGGTCGAGGTACTGTCTAATGTGCCATCTGTGGCATTAACCACTGGCGCAGGTAATGTCTCACCCGCGTTCACTTTATCAGCGCCCGCTTGGGTAAGCGTAATCTCACCTGTCACCGGATCAATGGCGTAATTCTCTTGTGAGGCAGTATCTAGCTCATAGGTAACATCATCACCATCAGGGTCTGTTGAACCTGATGCCGTGGCCACTACATCGCCCGCTACCGCTTGACCTTGCTCAAGATCGTTTGACGCTGAAACGGTTGGTGCCGTTGGCGCAGTATTAGCATCACTACCAGCAGTTGTGGTGACTGGACCATTGGTATTACCTGAAGAATCTTTGGCCTCAGCGCTCACCGCTGTACCCTCTTTAATAGCAGCTTCTGGAATGATCGTGCTGTTTGGATTAGCTGCACTTGTACTTGGCAAAAATGCGTCATTGTCTGACTTCCAAGTGCCATCTGGCTGCTTGGTTAACATCGCTTCAACAGGTTGACCTGCTTCATTGGTACCTTTAACGGTAACAGTATCGCCCGCTTTGGTATCTGCTGGTAAATCTACTTTTACTGAACCATCATTAGTACCTGGCGTTAAGGTAGGCTTGCTTGGTGCTGTGGTATCTGGTGCTGTGGCGTTAACCGCAGTACTTGGTCCATTACCCGCTTTATCAGTTGCTTCTGCAGTGATTGTTTCGCCATTGGTTAATGGCACGTCAAGCTCGGCAGTATACTCGCCCTTGTCATCAGCGGTGGCAGTACCTATTACGTTACCGGCTTTGTCTTTAATCTCAACGGTGGCGCCTGGCTCAGTTTTACCAGTAACCGTCGTACCATCTGGACTTACTGTCGCTGTTGGCGCATCAGGTGCTGTGGTATCTGGTGCTGTGGCGTTAACCGCAGTACTTGGTCCATTACCCGCTTTATCAGTTGCTTCTGCAGTGATTGTTTCGCCATTGGTTAATGGCACGTCAAGCTCGGCAGTATACTCGCCCTTGTCATCAGCGGTGGCGGTACCTATTACGTTACCGGCTTTGTCTTTAATCTCAACGGTGGCGCCTGGCTCAGTTTTACCAGTAACCGTCGTACCATCTGGACTTACTGTCGCTGTTGGCGCATCAGGTGCTGTGGTATCTGGTGCTGTGGCGTTAACCGCAGTACTTGGTCCATTACCCGCTTTATCAGTTGCTTCTGCAGTGATTGTTTCACCATTGGTTAATGGCACGTCAAGCTCGGCAGTATACTCGCCCTTGTCATCAGCGGTGGCGGTACCTATTACGTTACCGGCTTTGTCTTTAATCTCAACGGTGGCGCCTGGCTCAGTTTTACCAGTAACCGTCGTACCATCTGGACTTACTGTCGCTGTTGGCGCATCAGGTGCTGTGGTGTCACCCATCGCCTCTACTGGATCTGATTCGTTGCCAGCTTTATCGGTAGCGGTAATCTCAACCTTATCGCCATCGGCAATAATTGGCACTTTAATCTCATAGTTGCCATTTTTATCGGTTGTGGTTTCACCAATCACATTACCATTACTATCAGTCACGGTAATCACTGAGTCAGGCTCTGCTTTACCGGTGATGGTGGTTGTATCAGCACTACCATCATTGTCGGTATCGGTGTTGGTCACAGTATCAACGGTTGGTGCATCAGGTGCTGTGGTATCAACGGGCGGAACATACCCATTAGAGCTTGAGCTACCGCCACCACTGCTTAAAGCAGCACCAACGATACCGGCACCCGCTAAGCCGACTAGCCATGGCAGCGTATCAAAGCTGCCTTCGGTAGCCCCAACCCACCAAGGGGCTACTTGACTTTCACCGCCAAGCGCTTGACCTTCTATATCGCCAACTTGTAGCTGAGTAACATAATCTACCACTTCACCTGAATCAGGTACATAGTAGTAATACTCACCATTTTCTGCCAAGCCTATTAACGCACTATTTGTATCATCATAAAACCCTTCAATAATCAAGTCACTGTCTTGGGCATTGTCTTCCATGGATACATGCAGGTCATTGCCAATACGCTTAGTCACAATATGGTTTGGTGCATGGCCTGTGGCTGGATCAAAAAGCTCATAGTTTACTTTTTGAACAGCTTTAATCACAGTTGGCTGGCCGTCTTGAGTTACCACAGTATGTTCTGCAATGGTTTGAGTAGCTGTGTTTACTTTTACGATAACTGTTTTCATGATATTTCCTAAATTTTGATTTGTATTGATTATTGTGTAGTAAGGGACATTAAGTGTTTTTGTATCTCACTAATTACATTAGATAAAAGTGAAGTGATTAAAATAGGGTGGTGTTTCAAAAAGTATGCTGAAACAAAGCAGGTTGAATTTTGATAAAATAGAGAAATGCGAATAACTCTAGAAATCAAATGTCCAACCTGCCTCAGTGACAGTATAAAGAAAAATGGCATCAAAGTAGATGGGAAACAAAACTATCAGTGCAAAGACTGTAAACGTCAGTTTATTGGTGACCATGCTCTGAGCTATCTAGGATGTCATTCAGGCATTACTCGAAAAATATTACAGTTGATGGTCAGAGGTAGTGGTATACGAGATATCGCTGAAGTTGAGCGAATCAGTATCGGTAAAGTTTTACGTACTTTAACCGAATCGACCTACCAAATTCAGCCTAAACAAAGTCATTATGAGTCTCTTGAAGTTGATGAGTTTTGGACTTTTGTGGGAAATAAAAATAATAAACAATGGCTTATTTACGCCTACCATCGAGAAACAGGTGAGATTGTTGCTTATGTTTGGGGTAAAAGAGACTTAGCTACAGTTCAACGATTGAAGGCAAAGCTTAAACAATTAGGTATTCACTACACCCGAATTGCAAGTGATCATTGGGACAGTTTCATAACTGCTTTTAAAAACTGCAAGCAAAGTATTGGTAAATTTTTTACTGTAGGTATTGAAGGTAATAATTGCAAAATAAGGCATCGAATTAGGCGCGGTTTTAGAAGGAGTTGTAATTTTTCAAAAAAGATTGAAAACCATTTTAAAGCTTTCGACTTAACCTTTTTTTACATCAATAATGGCTTCATTTAATGTCAGCATACTTTTTGAAACACCACCTAAAATAGTTTTATTAAGAGGATAATTTCAAGTTATAACCAGCTGCTCCTTTACTATCGGTATGACTCTCTAAATGTACAGTAGCCTCTGGATTGGCCTGCATATACTCCGCAAGTGGTTGTATTTTTTGTTGATATTTTCCTTTTATCTGAGCACTATCAAAATCAAATAGCACATCAAGATTTATCGGTTTCTGAGTCTCCATTACAGGTGTGGTCACTGGATGAGTTGTAATGGTTTGAGTGGGTGGTTGCATACAGTTATCAGTGACAACTCGGCTGATTTGATGCGTTTGCTCAATAGAGCCTTTAAGTAACTCTATGGCTTCAGAGGTATTAACCGCTCTAATTACTGGCGTAACCCCTTTTTCTACATGACTGACTTGATAATAATAAGTGCGCTTAGGCTGTAGACTTACAATGAGGCTTTGATTCGCCAAGTGATTGTTCTTTTGGTCTGTAAGCTCAGCACTTAACACATTTTGGCCAGTACAAACCTTAATCTGTGAGTAGTGCCCCGCCTGTAACGACGTTTGAAAATAATTCTCTATACCAACAACGACACTGTCTTCAAAATCTATAGCGCCAGCGGCATCTATTGAGGTGGCTTCGGACACACCTGTAGGCGTGCGAAATATAACAATACGACTCTCATTAGCGGCTAATGCACTATCATCAGGAGTCGTAAATACTTGACCCGTTTTAGTCCAGCGAGCCGTGTCGACTTGACGAACGCCATCCGTCGTTGACACAGGTGTACTTGCTATACTTCCTATAGGGTTATCCGCTGAAGCCATAAAAGCTGTAGATTGGCAGCCTGTTGCTAACATTGTGATTAATACGCTTGGTATTAGTAGGGTTTTAAATATCATAAATATTATTGTCCTTATTAGTAATATCTGTCTAGGCTGCTAGAGTGTTAAACTCACCTTACCGTCTAATAATATAATACAGGTTATATGTCAAAGTTCAATTAACCATTAACAACTCTATGGTTTTATTTAAAAAATTAATACAAATCAATAATATAGATAATGTTAAAAAAAATTTACGAGAAGAAATATTGCTAACAATAAGAAATAACAGCTTCAAAATTAGTAATGTTTATTTACACCATACAAGTAGTGTATTGCAATAAATATTTGATGAAAAAACACGTGTATACTTTAAACTTTACTTAAACATCAATAGTGACAACCCCTAAGACTCTTACTACCAAATGCAGGTCAGTTAATCTTAGTGACAATAAAAAAATTTTTAGTAATCATTACTCATACTCTCATCGTTAATTCTTATGGCTTAACTCTTATACGCTTACTCTTTGACACACTCTTTGTATCGAGGGTCTTAACGCTATCTTAACGACCCGATCATTACCATACAGGCATGTTTTTTCCTACAAGAAGCCTGCATATGGTGAATCAAACCTCTTCCTCAGTCGATACTGCTCCCTTATCACAGCCCACGAACTTTGCCTCAAGCCAGCAAGGCAGTGTAGACAAGCGTTCATATTTGAAGTTGTTTTCTCAAAGGCCTATGAATGCCAATATATTGGTATTCATAGTGGCACTTTATTTGACACTGACGGCAAACTTTAGTTTCTTTAATCAGCTTACCGCTATTTATCCGGTGGCTCATAGCTGGCCCTTTGTAATGTCAGTGGGTGGATTGCTGTTTTGTGTAATTTGGTTGGTACTGCAATTAGTAAGTCACAAATACCTGCACAAACCTATGCTGATATTGGCGTTAATGATTGGTGCAATTTGTGCGTATTTCACTGACAGTTACGGGACTATCTTTGATACTCACATGCTTATAAATGGGCTTGAGACCGATCAAGCAGAAGCTATGGATTTATTCGCGCCAGCATTCTTAATGCGGGTAGTAGTACTTGGTGTTATCCCCGCCTTACTTGTCTCACAGCTGCGCATTAAAACGGTGCCGTTAAAGTTTGCAGCCTTACAAAAAATAGGGGCGATTATCGCCACTTTAGCTTTGATGGCCGCTTGTCTATTGCCCTTTGGTGACCAGTACGCCAGCTTTTTTCGTCAGCATAAACAGGTACGTTTTTATGCCAACCCCGTGATGCCTATTTATTCTTCTATTAAACTGGGCACAGATAAATTTGATGAAATGCGCCGTCCAAAGACCCTTACTGCCCACGCGACTGATGCCAAACACATTGCCCCAGCCTCTACCAAGCCTAAGCTTATGGTACTGGTGGTGGGAGAAACCGTGCGTGCCGATCATATTGGTCTAAATGGATATGCACGTAATACTATGCCGCTGCTGTCAAACACCAAAGACATCTATAGCTTCAAAGACGTCAGCTCTTGTGGCACCTCTACTGCTTATTCTGTGCCTTGTATGTTCAGCTATCTGGGTCGAGATAAGTTCGATGTGGATATGGCAAGCTATAATGAAAATGTGCTAGACACCTTGCATAAACAAGGGGTAAATGTGATATGGCGTGACAATAATTCAAGCTCTAAAGGGGTGGCCGATCGCGTCACTTTTGAGGATTACAAAACTCAGGCAACCAATCTAGAGTGTGATGTTGAATGCCGAGACATTGGCATGTTAAAAGATTTTGATAAATTGGTAATGGGCTCAAAAAACAGCCCACCAAAAGACACCTTAGTGGTACTGCATCAAATGGGCAACCACGGTCCGGCTTATTACAAACGCTATCCTAAAGCGTTTGAGGTATTTAAACCGACCTGTTTAAGCAATGAGCTCTCAAAATGTGACACTCAGTCAGTGATTAATGCCTATGACAATGCCATTGTGTATACTGATTATTTTTTGCACAATATTATTGACACCTTAAAGCCTTATGAACAAGCGTATGATGTGGTTATGGTGTATCTTAGCGATCATGGCGAAAGCTTAGGCGAGAACAATATATACTTACATGGCCTGCCTTATAAAATAGCGCCAAAAGCACAAAAGCAAGTACCCGTTATTGTGTGGTCACCGGCCTCAAACCATATGGATAGTCAAGCCATTGCTTCGCAGCTAACTGCTCCGGCCTCACAAGATTATTTAGCACCTAGCTTATTGCAGTACTTTAATATCAGCACCCAAGAGGCAGACCATAAACCTACTTTTTTTCAGGCTCAGCGCTAAACACTTAGCTTCCTTTAGCTTCTTATTGTTAGCTTTATAAGCTGAAACTTAGTGCCATGCGCTGGCCTGCCAGCATTGATACAAGTGAACTAAAACACATGCACAAAATACTCATCATCGAAGATAATCCAGATATTGTGGCCAACGTCTATGCCTTTTTTGAACCCAAAGGTTATCAGCTCGATAACGCTCATAATGGTCCAAGCGGCTTAACGCTGGCCGCTGAAAACACTTATGATGTTATCTTGCTCGATGTGATGCTGCCAGGCATGGATGGCACACAGCTGTGTAAAGCACTAAGAGAAAAACTGCACAATAAAACCCCCGTGTTAATGCTCACAGCGCGCGATACCTTATCAGATAAAGTGGCCGGATTTGACAGTGGTGCCGATGATTATCTGGTCAAGCCCTTCTCTTTGGTAGAGCTTGAGGTCAGAGTCAGAGCGCTTATCCGCCGTCATCAAGATGAGTTTTTTGAGCAAGATATTAAACTGGGTCCTTTGACTCTAAATATTGAAAAGCACACCGCTTATCGAGACGATATCCCACTTAAACTGACCCCGACTGGCTTTAAAATTCTACAAACCTTAATGCAGTCTTATCCCAATATAGTGAGTAAGTCGGAGCTTGAAGAAAAGGTCTGGGGTGAAGATCTGCCCAATAGTGATGCGTTACGTACCCATTTGCATAGCGTGCGTACTCAAGTCGACAAACCCTTTGATCACGCCATGCTGATCACCGTGCCTGGTGTGGGTTATCAAATGATTAGTCCTGAAGATAAGCGCGCCTTATAAGCGTCCTGTAACACTATACTTTATGTTTTTACTGGCAGATGCTTTATGTTTAATACCGATACAATCGCCAATAAGTTTCGCTTATCCTACCTACTCTTCACCATCTTGCTGTGTGCCACTTTTATTGCCATATTTGAGGTTGCAGAAGATAAGATTGAAGCGCTGTTGGTGCAAAGCTATCTGTTACAGCAGCTACAGTTGACCACCGAGGTGGCTGAAGCCAGCTTACAATCCACCCCAGTCACTCCAGGTCTTGGGGTAAGTATCTATCCGTTAAGCTCAGCACCACAAGCCCTTAAAGCTCAAGCTACTTCCGACATACAAAAAAAAAGTGTGGTCACGAAAAAGGGGCAAGAAGCAGATTTGTATTTTTTTAACTATCATTATGAGGGACATGATTATCTTTTAAGCTACCTAGATACAGGGGCTACGCCTCAGCAGTTGCCTGCCCGCTACGGTGATAGTGATCAATATCCAGTACTGGCACTTTTTGAAGAGCTAGAAGCCATATTTTTGCGAGCCTTGGTTGGGGTGATTTTACTGAGTATTCTGATGGCTTTTATCTTCTCTTATCTGTCATCTAAAGCCATTATCAAACCACTTCTTGACCTAAAAGATGCGGTAGAAGCCGATCAGCATAACTTTGATGAGCTCACTGACCTGCCTTCAGAGGTTGGGGTATTGGCACGTGCCATTGATGACAAAAATAACAAACTTGAGCAGTATCTCAAGCGTGAGCAGCTATTTACCGGCGACGTCAGTCACGAATTAAGAACCCCCTTAACCATAATTATGGGGGCATCAGAGGTATTACAGGCGCAGTTATCAGATCACCCTAAAGCCTTAGAATTCACTCAGCGTATTAACACTACAGCCAAAGAGACGTCAGAGATAATCAGCGCTTTATTGCTTTTGTCACGTGCCCCTGAGAAGCTTGACGCACCTAAGATCTGCATCAATCACATTGCCCAAAGTGAGGTGACACGCTTAAGTTATCTACTTCAATACAAGCGCGTGACTTGCCGTATAGAAGCGGCTGAAGACTACCACACCTTTGTGCGGCCAGAGCTGCTTAAAATGGCTTTGGGTAACTTAATCAAAAATGCGTTTCAATACACAGACTCAGGCGAGGTGGTTATTGTCATTGATGAGCAGAGCATCTCAGTGTCAGATACCGGACTGGGCATTCCGGATCATATGATGCCGCTGTTATATAAGCGCTTCGAGCGAATTGAGCCCAAAGAACTTAAAGTTGAAGGCTCAGGTCTTGGACTTAGTATTGTGCAGCGTATTATGAGTCACCTAGGTTGGCGCTTAACACATAGTAGCAATAAGGCAGGCGGTAGTACTTTTACCATACATTATGGCCAAGCACGCTAAGCCTTTGATTTTTAATATAAATAAGGATGTAATTTTAAAACCGCTTACGCTCGAGGTTATCTTAACGCTTTCTTAACCCTCTCCTACTTATAATGGAGTCATGATAAAAGATGGCCGCTTTGGTTATTTTTTGCCAGGTTTAGCCGATTTTTTTAATTTATCACTAAGATTTTATTATGACCGATTACCCACATCTTGCTAAGTCTGTATATCCCATGGCCAAGCCAAAGGGGGCAGACATAAAGCCAAACTTAGACAATGACGCTCAGGCGCCTCTATTAACAACACCAATAACAACACCAAGTTTTGCGTATCAATTAAAGGGTAAAAAAGGATGGTCCCGAGTGCTGAAAGCCGGCGGTTATTCTTTAGACGGATTTAGGGCGGCCTATCGTACTGAGGCGGCATTTCGTCAGCTGTTTTGGTTGAATCTGATATTGGTTGTGGCAGTGATTGCCCTACCCTTTGCGTTGACCATCAAGATGATTTTGGTGTTTGCCTCATTTTTGTCACTTATCGTTGAGCTGATTAATACCGGTCTTGAAGCCAGTGTTGACCACACCTCTACGGCTCAGCACCCGCTGGCTAAGATTGCTAAGGATGTGGGTTCGGCGGCGCAATTTTTGGTGCTGCTATTGCTTTTTTGCTTATGGATGATGGCACTGTCTAGCCTATCGCTGCTTTAACGATCTTCTATCTTAAAGGAGGTGGCAAGTGCACCCTCATAGTCATATTAACTCAAGCTTTATTACTCATCCCCCTCAGCGCCAAAGCCTATCTCGTTGGCTGCTATTAATGGGGTCGGCCATCGCCTCTGCTTTAATCTTTGAACACAGCTGGCTTGATGTCACTATCAGCAAGCTTTTCTATGGCCACAACCAGTGGCTTATTGCCAAAGATGCCCAGCCCTTTAGATTTATTTTTTATGACGCTCCAAAGACAGTGCTTATCTTAATGGCTGTGTACCTAGTGCTCAATTTACTGATAATCTCTGTCACAAAACCGTCTTTAGGCATTAGTCAATCTGCTATAGCCGCACCAAGTCGTTATGGCCGCTGGGTGCTGCCCTTGAGTAAACATGAGCTTGGGTACCTAATAATAGCGGTATTGATGGTACCGGCCACTATCGGCAGCCTAAAAGCGCTCACCCATGTCAGCTGCCCAAGCCACTTACTGCTCTTTGATGGCGACTTGCCTTATTTAACCATTTGGCAGGACATGCTGGCCAAAACCCCAGCCAAATGCTTCCCTGCAGCTCATGCCAGCGCCGGATTTGCCCTGTATGCTTTTGCTTATTTACCAAGATATTATCGCTTAAAAATGAGGATGTTAATCATGGTGACTTTGCTGGGCTGGATTATGGGGCTATATAAAATGATGATCGGCGATCACTTCTTTAGCCACACTCTGGTGTCCATGTGGCTATCTTGGGGGATTTGTTATGGCATCGCCATGCTGTTTTTTCATACACAGCGCCGTCAGTTTCAATTCAAGACGCCTGCGGCTACCCATAACTCTGCTCATTTAGGTAACTGTCATACAGAGCCTTAACATCCACAGCTTGCATTTAGACACAGCACATTATAAGCACAGCAAAAAGGGCTTAGCACTTAAATAACTTAAGCGCTAAGCCCTTTTTTAGGCCGCCTTGCTAAGCTTTAGCTTGGGGTTACCACCGGCTGGGCAGTTGTATTGGTTTTGGTGATGGTAATGCCGCTAAAGCCAAAGATGATGGTCAAGAAAAAAGACAAATAACAGAAGAAGGCATAGGGCAAATACTCAATGACAGAGACGCCTAAAGCTTGGCTAATAAACACCCCGCACACACTCCAAGGCACCAAAGGATTAATCACTGTACCGGCATCTTCAATGGTACGTGATAGGTTTTTTGGGTGTAAATTTAATCTTTCAAACACAGGTCGAAACGCTGTGCCTGACAACAGTAAGCTTAAATACTGCTCACCGATAAGTACGTTGATACTCAAGGCAGACATCGCTGCTGCTGCAATGGCTCGGCCTGAGGTGGTCAAGCTGTCTTTAATGCCTGTTAATAAGGCAGGCAAGATACCCAGTGCAGTTAATAGACCCCCTAAGCTTAATGCTAAAATCACAATAGTCTGAGTAAAGAACATGCTGTTTACCCCGCCACGCGATAACATGCCGCCTACCTCACCAAGATCTAAAGATTCTGCTGGATGATAGCCACTAAAGAAATACCCTCCCAAATCTGCCAAGCTCGGTGAGCTGTGCACATAGGTTATGATTAGTGCGACAACGATGGTGCAGATAATGGTATAAATGGCATTGATACGGCACAACGCCATTACCACCAGTACCACAAAGGGCAATACCGAATAGCCATGGACCAAGCCGCTGTCTACCAACTGTGTTTGAAGCGCTCGTACCTGACTTAAGTCTGATGTGGTGGTGTCTCCTGATAACAGCCAAAATAGCCCAAAGGTGAGTATCCAAGCTGGCACTGTGGTGTACGTCATATTGCGAATATGTTCAAACAAATCTATGCCCACAATGGATGAGGCAATAGTACAGGTATCGGATAAGGGCGACATTTTATCGCCAAAAAACGCGCCTGATACCACAGCACCAGCGGCGATTGCCACGTTCGCATCAAAGGCATGACTCATACCAATAAACGCTACCCCCAGCGTGGCTACTGTGGTTAAGCTACTGCCCAAGGCCACGCCAATAATGGAGGTCAGCACAAAGGCTGAAATATAATAAAACTGCGGAGAAATCAGCTCAAAACCAAAGTACATTAAGGTAGGTATCGCCCCTGACATCATTAAAGCCGATACCATCAGACCAATAAAGAAAAACAAATAAATAGCGCCAATACCGCGCAGCACGCCTACCGCCATTTGTGACTGCATCTCATCAAAACTCAGCCCTTTAATCAGGCCTATTGCCAACAACACACAGATGGCAAGTATCAAAGACAAATGTGGCACCCAGCCAAAGCCAATCATGGTCACGCCCATGATGGCAATGATGATGGTTGAGAGCACGAAGGCAAGTTTGGGAGAGATTTGAGTAAGTATTTGTGGAGGCATTAACATATCCTTATGTTGCCATGAAGGTGATAAATTTCATTGTTGATTTTAAATTGACTCAGTAAAAGACGACCAAGTTAAGGCTGATACAGCACATCAGTTTTGGCAGCCATCACAAAATCATTATGATGCAGACCTTTGATACTATGTGACCACCAGCTCACAGTGACCTTGCCCCACTCGACAAATAACCCTGGGTGATGACCTTCTGCCTCACTGATGTCCGCCACTTGATTGGCAAACGCCATGGCTTTGACAAAGTTTTTAAATTTGTACACTCGGTGTAGCTGTTTGATGCCCTCAATTTCGACTATTGACCACTCAGGGACTTGAGTTAACAGCTCTTTGGCCTCGAGGTCGGTTACTGTGGGCGCGCCGATACGGCAAACTTCACAGCTGGCTTGAGATAATTGGGTCATGGTTACATCCTTGTTTTATTCAGATTCATATACACATATTAAGTAAAAATAGGTCGGCGACGTTAAAGCGCATAGCAAGGCTCAAACAAACCCAACTGCTGCGCCTGATGCACCGCCCCCATCACATCACTATCCGCGATTTCAAATAAAGTTTCTAAATCATCAAGCACATAATAAATGGGCTGGATATGATCAATTCTATAGGGAGTGCGCAGCACATCAATGAGATTAAACTCACGGTAATCGGGCTCGCCGCTTAGCGCATATAGCGTCTCAGAAGGTGAGCTTAAGATCCCGCCGCCATAAATACGTCGATCTACTGGGTCATGTCCCACCAAGCCAAACTCAATGGTAAACCAGTACATACGTGCCAAAAACACCCGCTCTTGAGCAGTGGCTTCAAGGCCTAATTTGCCATAGGTTTCATTAAAAGCGGCAAAGGCTGGGTGAGTTAACAAAGGACAATGGCCGACAATTTCATGAAAAATATCCGGCTCTTGGATGTAATCCATGTCCTGTTTACGGCGAATAAAAGTCGCTACCGGAAACTGCTTATTGGCAAGCAGTTTAAAAAACTTACCAAAGCTTATTAGCGCTGGTACCATAGCGGTGCGCCACCCTGTGGCCTCTAGCAGTACCGCATCAATATCCGGCAGCTGCGGAATGTGAGTGTGCGGCAAGGCCAATTTATCCAGACCTTGTAAATACTCAGGGCAAGCCCGCCCTGGTAGCTGAGTTAACTGACGCTCAAGCAGCGCCTGCCACATTTGATTTTCACAGTCGCTATAAATAATGTGGCCCTGTTCATCTGGCGTGTGCGAGACGTAGGGCTGTTTTGTCGATAACGCAGTGCGTTCCATGCCAGTTATCCTTAATCAAAGGGCGGCTAAAATCACTGTTAACCGCCAACATCTATGTCGTAGCATCCTTGCTGTATATATGCCGCTTAAACTGCAGTGGCCGTATCTTTGTCTGAGGCCCCATCAGCATCAATGGTACCGCGGCGCAGCTGGTCACGCTCAATAGACTCAAACAACGCCTTGAAGTTACCCTCGCCGAAGCCTTCTTCATAATCGCCTTTGCGCTGGATAAACTCAAAGAACACCGGGCTGCCTAAAATGGTCTCAGAGAAAATTTGTAACAGCAGTCTTGGCGTGCCGCCCTCTGTGGTGCCATCGAGTAAGATGCCTCGGGTCTGTAGCTCTGAGACTGTCTCGCCATGCCCAGGTAGACGCTCATCAAGCATTTTGTAATAGGTATCATTGGGCGCTGTCATTAGCGGAATGCCGGCCGCTTTTAGCTGATCGATACTGGCCAATAAGTCATCACTTAGTAGCGCAATGTGCTGAATACCCTCGCCATTAAATTGCATGAGATACTCTTCAATCTGGCCGCCACCTTGACGTGCTTCTTCATTGAGCGGAATGCGGATTTTACCATCAGGCGCCGTCATGGCCTTGCTGGTTAGGCCGGTGTATTCACCTTTGATATCAAAGTAGCGAATTTCACGAAAATTAAAGATACGCTCATAGAAGTCGGCCCAATACGCCATACGACCACGATAGACGTTATGAGTTAAATGGTCGATAACCTTAAAGCCAAAGCCTTTAGGATGCTTGTCCACACCCGGTAAAAACTCAAAATCTACATCATAAATAGAGCTACCTTCCTCAAAGCGGTCAATCAGATAGATAAGCGAGCCGCCAATGCCTTTGATGGCTGGCAACTTAAGCTCCATAACTCCAGTGGGTATCTCAACAGGCTGAGCACCTTGCTCGATGGCACGCTTATAAGCTTGTCGAGAGTCAGCCACTCGAAAGCCCATGCTACAAGCACCCGGCCCATGCTCTTCAACGAAGTAGCTGGCTTGACTTCTTGGCTCTCGGTTTAAAATAAGGTTGATATCGCCTTGACGATACAAGGCCACGTCTTTGGATCTGTGGTTGGCCACATGGGTAAAGCCTAATTTTTCAAAAAGCTCTGCCACCAATGCAGGCTCAGGAGAGGCAAACTCTACGAAGTCAAAACCACGAAGACCCATAGGGTTGTCAAATAAATCTGCCATGCTAAATCATCCTTAATTCATGAAAACTCATATTATTTTGGCCATTACTGGCAAAACTTAATTCATCAATAAAAGTTATTGACGCTGTAATCATATTAGAATAGGTTTATTTATAAGACTAATCGTTTTTTATGATTTATTTATCAGGATTTGTTATGAATATAACTTTGCGTCAATTAAATGCATTTATCCATGTGGCGGAAACTGGCAGTTTTACGCGCGCCAGCGATAAAATGCACCTCACCCAATCTGCAGTCAGTGGGCTGATTAAAGAGCTGGAGAACACCTTAAATGTGGTGCTGTTTGACCGTACTACTCGCCAGCTGTCGCTTTCTGTGGTTGGCCACCATTTATTACCGCAAGCTCGGCGGGTACTCAATGAGCTGACCTTATTCGAAAATGAAGCCTCAAGCTTAACCAGCTTGGCTCAGGGTACAGTACGTCTGGCGGTCTCACAATTTGCCGCCTCATCGATGCCGGCGGTCATTGCTCAATTTGCCAAGCTGTATCCGGAGATTAAGGTGAGTCTGCTTGACTGCTCAGCTGAGGATGTGCTGCAGCATATTGAAAACATCGAGGTGGATTTGGGCGTGGGGGTTGAGCTAAACACCGATCAAAACGATGAAAACCTGAGCGCTGATCTACTATATGAGCTACCGTTTTGTATTGTGTTGCCACAAGCGCATCCGCTGGCCTGTGAGCCTGTGGTGAAATGGGATGATTTATTGGGTCTGCCCCTAATCACG
Source organism: Psychrobacter raelei (assembly GCF_022631235.3). Classification (NCBI taxonomy): domain Bacteria; kingdom Pseudomonadati; phylum Pseudomonadota; class Gammaproteobacteria; order Moraxellales; family Moraxellaceae; genus Psychrobacter; species Psychrobacter raelei. The sequence goes on along the minus strand of NZ_CP093310.2, from coordinate 1,319,643 downwards.
CTCAACGGACCGTTTATTGATCATGTCACCTTAGAGCTCAGCGAGCCTATGGCGCTACAAATCAAGAATGCTGCCTACAAAGTTAACTTTATGTCCACTGCGCTTGAGATGACCCGCCAAGGATTTGGCGTTACGCTATGCCTACCTTATATGCCTGAGGTCATCGACTGGATAAGTGCCAACAACCTAGTGCTCAAGTGCTTGGCTGAGCCGGTTAAATTACGCAAGTTTTATATCTATCAGCGCTCATCACGGGCGCTATCGCCAGCGAGCAAAACTTTCAAATGCTTCTTACAGCATTACTTTGAGGATTACTTCACCAGTCTTGCCAACATAGGTTTTTTATCTCACACACCGACTCAAGACAGCCAATAGAGGGTGTAGCTTCGATGCCATTGATAAAAAAAATTGCACGAAGCATCTTGCAAACTTAATCAATATAAATTACATTATTAGAAACTTATTACTTATATCATAATATATAGCGTAATTTTACACCTCATGCCTATTAATTTACATGCCCATTAATTTATAAGAAAAAGGATTTTCTATGTCTCTTATCGATACTCAGCTTCGCTCTTTTTTGACCATTGCCGCTGATAGCGACTTCTCCATTCACAACCTGCCTTACGGCATCTTTAGTGAGACCAAAGACGGCGTACGCCGCGCCGGTGTGGCCATAGGCGATAAGGTTTTGGATCTGGCAGCCTTAGAAGAGGCCAAGCTTTTGACCTTAACCGGTGGCCCTTATTTTAACAAACCCACTTTAAACGACTTTATTGAATCGGGCCGAGACAATTGGACCGCCGCGCGTAGCCAAGTTCAAAGCCTATTGTCTGCCGAGACTGCCACTTTACGAGACGATGAGCAGCTACAGGCTAAAGTATTGTTTGACCAAAGCAGCGTTTGCCTACATTTGCCGCTTCATGTGCCTGGATATACCGACTTTTATTCCTCAAAAGAGCATGCGACCAATGTCGGCACCATGTTCCGTGATCCAAAAAATGCCTTACTGCCCAACTGGACTGAGCTGCCTGTCGGCTATAACGGCCGCGCCAGCACTATCATCGTCAGTGGTCAAGACGTGGTACGCCCCTCAGGTCAGATCAAACCTAATGCCGATGAACGTCCTATTTTCTCAGCTTGTCGTCGTCTAGATTTTGAGCTTGAAACTGCGTTTGTGGTCGGTAAACCCAATCATATCGGCCAGCCCATCTCTATCGATGACGCTTGGGAGCATATCTTTGGTATGGTACTGCTTAACGACTGGTCAGCTCGTGATATCCAGAAGTGGGAATACGTGCCTTTAGGCCCATTTAATGCCAAGACCTTTGCCTCTTCTATCTCACCGTGGATTGTTACTTTAGATGCCTTAGCGCCGTTTAAGACCGACCTTCCCGTGCAAGAACCGAAACCATTGGCTTACTTACGCGAGCACAATTCAGACACCACCTATGATATCAATCTATCGGTAGAAATTTTGGCAGAAAAAGCCGATGAGCCTACTGTGGTCTGTAACACCAACTTCAAACATATGTATTGGTCGATGGCACAGCAATTAACCCATCACACCATTTCAGGCTGCTCAGTACAAGTGGGCGATTTGATGGGCTCAGGAACCATCTCAGGCCCTACCCCAGACTCATATGGCTCAATGCTTGAGATTGCATGGAATGCGACCAAACCGGTTACCTTAAGCAATGGCGAGACCCGCACCTTCATAGAAGATGGTGATACGGTCATCATGAAAGGCTATAGTGAAAAAGACGGCATCCGAGTCGGTTTTGGCGAGGTACGCGGCACATTACTGCCTGCTTTAGATTTTAAATTTATGAACTAAATACCCAAGAGGTATGCCATCAAAAGGACTTTGATATGAGCTTTGAAATTGAAAAAATTCACCACGTCGCTTATCGCTGTAAGGATGCCAAACAGACCGTTGAGTGGTATGAAAAAAACCTAAATATGAAGTTTGTGCTGGCCTTTGCCGAGGATTATGTGCCCTCCACAAAGGCCTATGACCCATATATGCACATCTTCTTGGATGCAGGTAACGGCAATGTTTTGGCCTTTTTTGAGCTGCCAAACCAGCCTGAGATGGGTGCTGATCCCAATACCCCATTATGGGTTCAGCATTTAGCGCTAAAGGTAAAAGACAGAGCTGCCTTATTGGCCGCCAAGCAGCAGTTAGAGGATAATGGTATTGATGTGCTTGGGGTCACCAATCATGGCATCTTCCACTCCATCTATTTCTTTGATCCCAATGGTCATCGTATTGAGCTGACCTATGATGATGAGACGTCGCCTGAAAAAATAGCCTTGATTACTGAGGAGATGAAAAAGGACATGCTTGAGGAGTGGACGCGTACCAAACGTGCCCCGAGCCATACCCATTTTTTACACGCACAAGAGCTTGCGGCGGTAAAAGACAGCATTCCGGCTGGGGAATAAGTTGATTGATTGATTAATTGGTTAGCTAATTTAACTAACCCACCTAATAGCCACTTCTGTCAAAACAAGCGGTCTTTTGACCGCTTGTTTTGACAGCACTACTGCCCAAAACGATTACAATAAAAACTTGATAAAACCGAGGATTGGTACATACTCTGCACATAAGAAGAATTGCCTAACAGCAGGAACATGATATGACCACCCCTACCCCAGAACTTGATCAGCATAAAAAACAACGCCTAATACAGCAGTATCTGCAAAAACTTATAAAAACCGATCCCACGTTGTATTATTCATCCACAGCAGATATTGCCCATGCTCTATACCCTTTAATAAAAGAACACACCAATCGCATGCCAGTTGATGAGCAAGCTTTATTTAGAAACATCAGTGTGCGTGATATTGAGATGCTGCTCAGCTTTCACTAGTGAGTGTTAACCTCAGCCAATAAAGCATAGCTTAAATGAAGCAGGCGGATATATTCTTAGCCTGCTTTTTTAGGCTTTGGTTTTGAGCTTTGGTTTTGAGCTTCGGCGTCTTTGTTGTTGTTTTGATGTGGTGAACAAAAGTGACATTGCCGCCCAAAATATGCTCACGCTCGGGCCGGCGTGCCTAGCTGTCGCATTAGCACGCCCTTCGATTGAGCGATAGAAAACGCCCATATCATCTTACATTGCCAAGCGCTGTCATGCTGTCTTACAATACTGGGTTTTTAAATATTTATTTTTTTACCTATGCCGGCCAGCCAGATCTGCCGGCCTGATTTAGGATCTCTACGATGTCAAATAACCCCTTCTCAAGCCTTACCCCCGCCTTAGTGTGGCACTACTTTTATGCCTTAACCCAAATTCCGCGTCCCTCTTATGAAGAAGAGGCCGTGCAGCAGTTTGTACTCGATGAAGCGGCCAAACTAGGATTGTGGGCTGAGCGTGACGCAGCCGGTAACGTGCTGGTGCGTAAGCCTGCCACAGCCGGTATGGAGAATGCGCCTGGGGTCATTTTGCAAAACCATCTGGACATGGTCGCCCAAAAAAATGCCGACAGCAGCCACAACTTTAGCACCGATCCTATTGACGCTTATATCGATCCAGAGCTTAATAATGAATGGGTCACCGCCAAGGGCACGACGTTAGGCGCTGACAATGGTATTGGGGCTGCCTCAGCGCTTGCGGTACTGGCCTCCAAGGATATCGAGCATGGTCCGTTAGAAGCTTTATTCACCGCAACCGAAGAAACCGGCATGGACGGGGCCAAAGGCTTGCAAGGCGGCTGGCTACAAGGCAGCTTACTGCTGAATCTTGATACTGAAGAGCTGGGCGACATCTGTATTGGCTGTGCAGGCGGCGTTGATGCCACTTTTACCCTGCCGATTACTTGGCAAACCCCAAAAGCCGCTCAAGCATATCGCTTATCCGTGAAAGGCTTAAAAGGCGGGCATTCAGGGGTGGACATTCATAAACAGCGGGGTAATGCTGCCTTGATTATCTCGCGCTTATTAGACAGCGTAAGCGAACACATCGAAGTGGCGGCTATTAACGCCGGCAATTTACGCAATGCCATTCCTCGTGAAGCTGACGCCGTATTTGTCAGTGACCTTGATGAGTCTGAATTAAATCCGCTTTTAACCACTGAAGTTGACATTATTCGTCGGGGTCTGCCGCTAGAAGATCGCAATATGAGTGTGTCTCTTGAGCGTACCGATATGCCTAAGCAGACTTGGCACAGCGACTCACAGCACACCTTACTTACCGCCATTCGCTTATGCCCCAACGGTGTAGATAGAATGAGCATGGATACCCCCGGCGTGGTAGAAACTTCGGTCAACTTGGCCAAAATTGACACCCAAGACAATCAGTTAGAGCTACAAAGCTTGCTGCGTTCGCTAGATGATGCGGCGCGTGATGATTTAGCTGATAGAATGAAGCGCCTGTTTGAAAGCTTCGGCGCCAAGGTACAATTGGCCGGTGAATACCCAGGCTGGAAACCTGAGCCTGGCGCAGCCGTGATTGATACCGTCATTGAGCAAGGCCGCAAGCTATTGGGTCAAGAGCCGAATGTGACGGTCATTCATGCCGGCTTAGAGTGCGGTTTACTCGGTCAAAACTACCCACAGTGGCAAATGGTATCGTTTGGCCCTACCATTGAAATGCCGCACTCACCCGATGAGCGGGTTAACATTGCCAGTGTGGCTACATTCTGGGACTGGTTGGTATTGGTACTATCGGCTTTAAAATAGCCCCAATCATAACCACCCAGATAACATAAAATCAGAAAAAATGCGACCAGGTGGACGAAAACAGGCCTAAATTTTGGCTGGTGCGCCTAGCATGTTATGATAACTTATCCAAAAAAAGGGGCCTAAGACTGTGCCCCTTTTTTGTTTAACCTGACTTTTTAAAGCCAACTTCGCTATAGAGAGACCCCACATGCAGTTTTTAGGATTTACACTTGATATTGCCACCTTGACCAGCAGTACTGTGCACTTACTGACTCAGGTTGCGCTTGCCATTATTATTTTAGTTATTGGTCGTTGGCTGGCAAGCAAGATTGTTAGGGTGGCGCATGGGATTATGACCCGCAGCCACCTAGATGATACCGTCTCAAGCTTTTTAAGCCGTTTATTACACGGTTTGTTACTGGTGGTGGTGGTGTTAGCCGCCTTAAGTAAGGTTGGGGTACAGACCACTTCTGTTGTGGCTATATTAGGCGGCGCTGCACTGGCTGTGGGTCTGGCGTTAAAAGATCAATTATCTAATTTTGCCGCGGGCATTTTAATTGTGATTTTTCGCCCCTTTGTGCGCGGAGATTATGTCCAAATTAGCAGCTATACCGGCACAGTCACCGACATTACGTTGATTAATACTCATATTACAACCACCAACAATCATGACGTGGTGATTCCAAACAATGACATCAGTACATCAGCGATTATTAATTACACGTCACTACCAAACCGCCGGGTCGATATCACCGTAGGCATCGGCTATGAGGCCAATATCAAGGTTGCCAAAGATATTTTGTTAACCACAGCCAAAGCCAACCCCCTAGCCTTTCAAGACCCTGAGCCTGTGGTACGGGTGACCAATTTGGGCGATAACTCAGTGGACTTGACCTTAAACGTGTGGACCTCAAATGAAAACTGGTGGGCCATGCAGTGCCAGCTGTTAGAAGAATTCAAAGAAGCGCTCGATGCCAATCAAATTGACATCCCCTTCCCGCAGCGTAAAATTCATGTGAGCGGCTTAGACAGCCTGGTTAACAAAGCGTCAGCGGCCAATAGCAAGCCCAACTAACCCGCTTATTTGCCTCCAGATTGTACATTTAAATGCTGCTGCAAATACTGTAGCAGCAATTGCATCTTGGTAGATAGGTGCCGGTTTTGTGGATATACCGCCCATATTCCCTCCTCAGGCTCCCGAAAGTCATCGAGTACACTGATAAGTTTCCCTGAATCAAGATATTTTTGGACATAATAATCTGGCAACTGAACCATACCAATACCCTTTAAGGCAGCATCAACCAAACTATAACCACTGTTATATCGGACGCTGCCACTGACTCGGATGTTGCGCTCACTCTGCGCTTGCTTAAAGTGCCAATAATCCAAACTGCCTAGCAAACAGTTGTGACTAGCCAGCTCAGCTAAAGTTTGCGGCGTACCATAGCGGTCTAAATAATCCGGCGCGGCGCACACAAAATTGGTACGGTGACCGAGCTTTTTTGCCATTAACGTCGAGTCGCTTAGTTTGCCAATACGCACCGCCAGATCATAGCCGCCCTCGACCAAATCTAGCTTTTGATTGCTTAAAAAGGCCGTGACCTTAATATCCGGATACTGTACGATAAAATCATTAATCAAAGGCAACAATTGCTGCTCACCATAGGTCACCGGTGCGGTCAATTTAATCTTACCTTGCGGCTTTGACTGCAAGCTACTAATTGCTTGCTCGGCGGCATCAAGCCCATCAAGTACCCCTCGGCAGTGCTTATAAAACACCTGCCCCTCTTCGGTCAATGAAATCTTGCGGGTGGTGCGATACAACAGCTTAATGTTAAGCCGTTTTTCTAAGGCACTTACCTGCCGACTGACCTGAGCGATAGAAATACCCAGCTCTTTGGCCGCTCGGGTAAAGCTCTCATACTCTGCTACGTACACAAACTCGCTAATACCTTCCCACTTCATCATTATTACCATTATGTAAAAGATATTTGTCAAACCATCATATTATCATCTAATATGAGATAATCTATAATGATTCACATCATTATTCCAACCCCGTTTTCTTACAACGAATAATAAAGAGAGCACAACTATGTCTGATAAATTTATTAAATCAAAAGCAGCCGTCGCTTGGGGCCCAAATGAGCCTTTAAAAATTGAAGAAGTGGATGTCATGCTGCCTCGCAAAGGTGAAGTGTTGATTAAAGTACTTGCCAGCGGCGTGTGTCATACCGATGCTTATACCCTATCAGGTGCCGATCCTGAAGGCGTTTTTCCCGCCATTTTGGGCCATGAAGGTGGCGGTATCGTTGAGCAAGTCGGCGAAGGGGTGACCAGCGTTCAGGTGGGTGACCATGTGATTCCTTTATACACCGCAGAGTGTGGCGTGTGTAAAATGTGTACTTCTGGCAAAACCAACCTTTGCTCAGCCGTACGTGAGACTCAAGGTAAAGGCTTAATGCCCGATGGTACCACCCGCTTTTATAAAGATGGTGAGCCCATTTATCATTATATGGGCTGCTCTACTTTCTCTGAATACACGGTGTTGCCTGAGATTTCACTGGCCAAGGTCAATAAAGATGCGCCGCTTGAAGAAGTGTGCTTACTTGGCTGCGGTGTGACCACTGGTATGGGCGCTGTGATGAATACTGCAAAAGTTGAGAAAGGCTCAACTGTGGCGATTTTTGGTTTGGGCGGTATTGGCTTGGCTGCAGTGATTGGCGCGGTGATGGCAGGCGCGAGCCGCATCATTGGTATCGATGTCAATGAGAGCAAGTTTGAATTGGCCAAAAAACTAGGCGCTACCGATTTAATCAATCCAAAAGACTACGACCACCCTATTCAAGACATCATCATCGAATTAACCGATGGCGGCGTAGATTATTCATTTGAATGTATTGGTAACGTTGATGTGATGCGCTCAGCACTTGAGTGTTGTCATAAAGGCTGGGGCGAGTCGGTTATTATCGGTGTGGCCGGTGCAGGTCAAGAGATCTCTACCCGTCCGTTCCAGTTAGTCACCGGTCGTGTATGGAAAGGCTCTGCCTTTGGCGGCGTCAAAGGCCGTACTGAATTACCCGGCTATGTTGAACGTTACCTGGCAGGTGAAATCCCATTACAAGACTTCATTACGCACACCATGCCCTTAGAGGACATCAATGAAGCATTCGACTTAATGCATGAGGGTAAAAGTATTCGCAGTGTTATTCACTTTGATGCGTTAAAACAGTCTGCCGCTAACAGCTAGCTTTGATTTAGCCGTTACATGAATCAAAAAAAGCAACCGGGGTCATCTACTTTTGGTAGGTGGCCCCTGTTTATTTAAATACCTAAGCCATTGAGTCTTTAATCAATTCCATATAATTGAGCACAGCCTTTATCCTGCACCAAGCTTGACACAAACTGCTGCCATATCTCACTTTTATGGCGTTGCTTGTGCCAAATCATCCACCATACTCGTTGCAAATCAATATCTTTAATCTCAATCTCAATCAGATTGCCCTGTGCCAAGTCCGCCTCAATCACGTGCTGTGATAGACAGCCAAAGCCTATATCAGCTTTGACCATATTCTTGATGGCTTCTGATTGCTGAATGGCCAATACCCGCTCCGTTTGCGGCATATATTGCAGCAACTGCTCATCAATAACCTGCCTTGTCCCTGACCCCGACTCACGTACCAATAGTGGAATTTTGGCCAATTGTTGGGTAGTGAGCTGATAACTGGCCACTTTGTTATCACTGCTATTATTTTCTCGCTTATCTTCAGGGCTTGCCAACCACTGACTGTCCTTTTTAGCAAACACCATTAACTTATCATGGCGCCAGGCTTGTTGTTCAATCAGCTTGCTGTCAGTGGGTCTTGGCCTACCCTCTACCAATGCAATGTCCACTTTTAATTGTTCAACCTCGGCCACCACATCTCGCGTATTACCAATAAAAAACTCTACCTTGGCCTCAGGGCTATTCCCATAAATTTGCTGGATTAAAGCGGGCAGCACATAGTTGCCTATCGTCGTACTCGCACCGATATGAATACGCCCCGCTTGATATTGATGATACTGCTCTAACGTTAAGCATTGGCTCATTATGGCTTGAGCCTGAATGTATATGGCCTCGGCATTGTCACTGCGATGCAAACGCCGCCCTATGCGCTCAAACAATGGCATTTTCAGCCGATCCTCAAGTTCCATGAGCGCACTACTCACCGCTGACTGTGACAAATGTAGCTGCTCACTGGCCGCACTGGTACTACCCGTCTGGTAAATACTGATAAAGACCGACAGCTGTTTTAAAGTGATTTTGGGCAATAAAGCGTGGCCAACTGTTAATGAAATGGCAGTTGTCGACGCATTAGACGTTGAGGCGGGCATGTTTAACACCTTACAAGGTTTATAGACTAAAAATACGGCATCTGTATACGCTAACCTATTTTATCGATAAAAACTATCTAATCAATCTGTTTTATTAATATACAAAAAAGGAATATAGTAATTCTTAAATAGCTTATCTTTCATAGCCATAAGCTTCAGTGCGTCTTTTTTAAACTAAGCGAGCCATCTTATGAGAGCCCATCCTACTACCCCAATTAAAATCCATCCCACTCAGTACAGTCGAGACAATAAAGGCTTATATCGACTGTCTGTGTCTGCTTTATTGAATAAATTGAATCAGATGCTAGGCGGTTATCTGCCAAATAGAAAAAACATATTGGGGCTGCTGATGGTGTTATCTGGCAGCTTAATCAGTATTTGGTTAAATGAGCGCATTCAAGATTGGACTGAGCATAGCGTGCTGGGCTTATCGGCATTAACCTTAGCCATTTTGATAGGTATGGTTCTGGGCAATACCCTCTATCCAAGATTTGCCAACTCTTTGACAGAAGGCGTCACTTTCTGTAAAGCTCAAATACTGCGCTTGGCCATTGTTCTATACGGCTTTAAGATTACCCTGGCGCAAGTGGTGAGTGTCGGCGGCGGCGCCATCGCCACTGATGCTTTGGTATTAAGCTCTACCTTTATGATGACCTACTTACTGGGTACCAAAGTCTTAAAAATGGATCGAACCACCACCATGCTGATTGGTTCAGGCGCGAGTATTTGCGGGGCAGCAGCAGTCATTGCAGCAGAACCGGTACTCAAAGCAGAGTCGCATAAAGTGACCATCGCTGTGGCTACTGTAGTGGTGTTTGGCACTTTATCTATGCTGCTGTATCCACTGCTGTACCAGATGGGCTGGCTTGCAGGTATTATTGATCCTCAGCACTATGGCGTCTATATCGGCTCCACCATTCACGAAGTGGCGCAGGTGGTGGTTGCCGGTAATGCCATCAGCCCTGAAGTCGGCAATACAGCAGTGGTTACTAAAATGATTCGGGTAATGATGCTGGCCCCATTTTTACTGCTGCTATCTGTATTTGTCACCTCAGTAGATACGGCAGCTCAAAGCACAGCAATATCCTCTACACATCAGCCCAGCAAGATACAGCTTATATTACAGCGTTTCAAAAGTATTCAGGTGCCTTGGTTTGCCTTTGTATTTTTGGCCATGGTTGGCATCAACTCTTTGCTCAGCTTATTACCAGGCTCCGCTGCTCCTGTGGTACAAAGCGCTACTCAAGCTATGATACATCTGGATAATCTGCTACTCACTATGGCTATGTTTGCACTGGGCCTGACCACTCATTTTAGCGCCATTAAAAAAGCGGGCATTAAGCCTTTAGTCTTAGCAGCAGTTATGTTTATTTGGCTTATCTTAGGTGGCGCGGCTATTAATATAGTGATGACTCAGATTAGTTAAAGTTAAGCGATCTAACCTGTGGTTTATTGTTCATTTAGATAGAGGAAGTCAGACTACCAAGTTTAAATGCACAGATTTGACAGCAGGGGTTACAAAAGAGTTTATGCTATAAATCGCCAAGACAGGTATGGTTTGATTATTATCGTCAAGCTGGGCAATTAAAATCTCTCAAGTTTAGTTCTACAGATTTGATGGCAGGGCCTCTAACCTTTAAAACATTTAATGATAGGCTCATATAGCTTATAATACGCCCTACTCTTTAGCGCATAGCCTGCTTTTATCCTCTATTAATACGTATATTAAAGCCACAATTGGCCAATAATTGTGGCTGTCTCAAGTATAGGTAATCACATGACTCAATCAAATCAAATCGCTCCTGCTCCTCGCGCCCCAGAGCTACTTTGCCCTGCGGGTACATTCAAAAATATGCAGTATGCTTTTGCTTACGGTGCCGATGCGGTTTATGCCGGGCAGGCACGTTATAGTCTGCGCGTGCGTAACAATGATTTTGATGAAGACAATTTGCGCCGTGGTATTGAGTATGCACACAGCTTGGGCAAGAAGTTTTATGTGGTGGTCAATATCCAAGCCCATAATGCTAAGCTTAAGACCTTTATCGAGGACATCCGTCCTGTGATTGAGATGAAACCTGATGCACTGATTATGTCCGATGCCGGCATGATTATGATGGTGCGTGAACATTTCCCTGATATAGAAATCCACTTATCCGTACAGGCCAATGCGGTTAACTGGGCTACTGTTAAGTTCTGGAAGCAAATGGGGGTAAGCCGCGTTATCGTCTCACGCGAGCTATCATTAAAGGAGATTAAGCAAATCATCGATGAAGTGCCAGGCATGGAGATTGAAGTTTTTGTCCATGGCGCATTATGCATGGCCTACTCTGGTCGCTGTCTGCTATCCGGCTATATCAACAAACGTGATGCCAACCAAGGCACCTGCACCAATGCTTGCCGCTGGAGCTACAATACTTATAAAGCTCAAGAAAATGAAACGGGAGATATTGTACCAGTACAAACCTTCAACCCATCTCAGCAAATCGACACTGTTAATTTAAATGGTGACGTGGTTATGGGCGATGACTATGTCCAAGCGCCAAGCGATGAGGTCGTGTTGCTAGAAGAGCAAAACCGTCCAGGTGAGTTAATGGCCATGTACGAAGATGAGCATGGTACCTATATCATGAATTCTAAAGACTTACGAGCGGTAGAGTTGGTGCCTGAGCTGACTCAAATGGGCGTACATTCTTTAAAAATTGAGGGTCGAACCAAGTCGCATTATTATGTGGCTCGCACCGCTCAGGTATACCGTCAAGCCATTGATGATGAGGTGGCGGGTAAGCCTTTTGATGAGTCATTGATCGGTGCTTTAGATGGGTTAGCCAACCGTGGTTACACCGAAGGCTTCTTACGTCGTCATGTCCACAGCGATTATCAAAACTACGAATATGGTGCTTCAAAAACAGATCAACAGCAGTTTGTGGCCGAAGTCATCGACATCAGTGCTGAGCGTCTAACGCTTGAGATTAAAAATAAGCTTGAGGTCGGCGACACCATCGAGATTATGACCCCACAAGGCAATGTTACCTATACGCTTGAGCAGATGTGGGACAAAAAAGGCAATTCGATTGAGGCGGCTTTAGGGTCAGGTTGGGTGGCCCAGATTAGTAACCCCTTTAAAGAGATGGACAAGGACACTTTGCAATTTGCGTTGGTCATGAAAAACGTAAAGCAGGCCATTTTCAGCTAATATCTATTCGCTGTTAGTCTATGGTTGCCGTTATCTTAGTCGTTACCAATGAGTCGTTACTGATTTAGATATGATTAATTAGTAGACGCTACTGATTTAGATACGAATAATATCGCCCGTCCGCTTACGCTAAAACCTGTCAAAAAGACAAATGTTTTATCGGTTTTAGCGTAAGCTTTTAGATAGTATACTAACGCACCACTTATTTCACACTTAAACCCACCTTTGACGCCAACCAATAGACCCTTGATAATGCCTATCCCCCAGTCGTATTACCTCAAAGCTTTCAATATCCTACTGTTTATCACCGGGCTTATTTTAGTAATAGACTGTGCCATTTTAATTGCCGCTGACAAAATTAACTTTGGCACCCTAGTCCCTTTTGTGCTGGGTCTGATATTTATCATTCATGCCGTATTTTGGCATAAGATAAAAGCCAAGCTACAGGTAAGTAAACACTGGCGTATGGTTTGGAAGCTGCTGTGGGCAATATTTGTCCTGTGGCTGATAAGCTTTATTGTATTTGCCTTTTCATTGCACAAAAATATTAAGCAAGTTGACCAACCGTATGAGACAGTGGCGGCCATTATCGTACTTGGGGGCGGTATTCAAGATGGTTTGCCCACCCCCACTTTGGCCAGTCGCTTAGACGCCGCTGCTCCCTTAATAAAGGAACAACCCCAGGCGGTGGTCATCACCAGCGGCGGCATCGGCATGGGTGAGATACGCAGTGAAGGTGAGGCCATGGCCCGCTATCTGTACGCGCTTTATGGCATCCCACTTGAGCACATTCAGCAAGAAAAAAACAGCACCAGTACTGAGGAGAATTTCTTGTTTAGTCAGCAGATTTTGACCGAGCAAGGCATCTCTTTAAATGACCCAATTGCTGTGGTGACCAGTGACTTCCACATCCCGCGCTCGCTGGCCATCGCTGAGCATCAAGGCTACACCAATCTGGTGGCACTTGCCAGCACCACCCCGCTCTCGATACGTTACAACTCTTGGTTTCGAGAGTATTTTGCCTACATCAGTGGTTGGCTGTTGGGCGAATATTAAACTTAAGCCGGTTTGGTTGATAAAAAAGGAGACGCCCTATGGCTTTAAAAATCACCTCTGAGTGTATCAACTGTGATATCTGTGAGCCTGAATGCCCCAATGAAGCCATCAGTTATGATCAAAAGGGGCAAAAGACCTATGTCATTGACCCCAGTCTGTGTACCGAATGCGTGGGCTTTTATGACGAGCCGACCTGCGATAAGGTATGCCCCATTGACTGTATCATCCCTGACCCTGATCGTATTGAAACTAAAGAGCAGCTGCTGCAAAAACATCAAAACATTTGGGCACAATAATAAAAGATACGCCTTTATCCACAAATAAAAAGGCGTCTATAAGACGCCTTTTTTTATTGAAAACTAAAATAGGTTTTTAGGGTAAGCGGTTAATGACAACCCTTAACCTTAAAAAGCTTGCGATAAGGCAGATAGGGCACCGCGCAACATGGCAGATACTGTACTGGTGTGGGTGCCAATACCTGAGTAAATCTCGCCATCCACGTTGAGCTGAATATAAGCTGCCGCTGTGGCATTGGTCTTATCGCTGGTGGTATCCTCATCCTCACTCATATTGGCCACAGGCTGAGTCATGGCATGCTCTGAGTAATTAATAATATGCAGCTTCTTGCCTGTATGACGTGCAACCCCATCAATAAATGACGACAACGGACCATTACCTTTGCCGGAGATTTCAACGGTTTCGCCATTGATAATCACTTGCCCGCTAAACTCAACGTCACCGCCTTTGTTATTCACGCTATGATCTAATAGCTCAAAGCCTGAATTATGTAGATAAGTGGACTCAAAGGCTTCTAAGATTTCCTCATTTTTGAGCTCACGCGCTGCCTCTTCCGCTTTTTGCTGTACTACGCGGCTAAAGTCAATTTGCATCCAGCGCGGCAAGTTAAAGCCATAGTTGCGCTGTAGAATATAAGCCACGCCCCCTTTACCAGACTGACTGTTAATGCGCACCACATCTTGATAACTGCGGCCAATATGAGCGGGATCAATCGGTAAGTAGGCCACATCCCAGATATTTTGAGTGGCATCGCTGTTTTTCTCATTGTAATCAAGTGACTTTTTAATCGCATCTTGGTGCGAGCCACTAAAGGCGGTAAACACCAACTCGCCCACATAAGGATGGCGTGGATGCACCGGCAAGTTATTGCACTCACTGACCACTTGCACAATGCGGCTCATGTCACTTAGATCAAGCTCAGGATCAACGCCTTGACTATATAAGTTCATGGCCATAATCATAATATCCATGTTACCGGTACGCTCGCCGTTACCAAGTAGTGTGCCCTCGATGCGATCGGCGCCGGCCAACACCCCAAGCTCAGCGGCGGCCACTGCACTACCACGGTCATTGTGGGTGTGCAAGCTGATGATTACATGCTCGCGGTTTTTTATGTTACGGCAAAAGTACTCGACTTGATCGGCATAGACGTTTGGCATGGATGACTCAACCGTAGCTGGCAAGTTGATGATCACCGCTTGGCCCTCTTCAGGCTTCCACACCTCGTTAACCGCATCCACCACTTGCACCGCATAATCGGGTTCAGTTTGGCTAAAGCTTTCTGGTGAATACTCAAACACCCATTCTGTTTCAGGATGCTTGGCGGCATGGTCTTGCAGCATTTTTGCGCCTTCTATCGCAATTTGCTTAATCTGCTCAAGGTCTTTGGCATAAACCTTATCACGTTGCACGCGGCTGGTAGAGTTGTACACATGGACCACAGCGCGGCGTACGCCTTTTAGCGCCTCAAAGGTGCGTTCAATTAAATGCTCACGTGCCTGCACCAATACCTGAATGGTCACATCCTCTGGAATATGTCCTTCCTCGATAAGCTTACGTGCAAAGTCAAATTCCACTTGCGCAGCTGATGGAAACCCGATTTCAATTTCTTTAAAGCCCACTTCGACCAGCAGTTTAAAGAACTGCATCTTTTGTTCGATGGTCATAGGATCAATCAGAGCTTGGTTACCATCACGTAAATCCACACTGGCCCAAATCGGCGCTTTTTCAATGGTCTTATTTGGCCATGTGCGATCAGATAAGTTGGGTGCAAAAGCAAAAGGTTGGTATTTACGAAAATCAAACGCGTCAAACTTAGGCTTTACCTTAGGTTCCACTCGGGTTGATTGGCTAGTAACTTGGCTCATGGGGTGCCCTCTTTGGTCGATTGTTTTTTATCACATTGATTTTGGTTAATGTTAATGGGTTTATATCCATACCCTTAAAATTGATTTGGCATAACAAGCTGACTTTGCACAAACCATCTACTTTTTAGACGCGCTTATCAGCGTCTTAAGTCTATGCTACTTCTTTAAGTCTATCAAGAACATAGATACTTTCGCCAGCTGCTTATTGATACTATTTATTTATCGATACGGTTTATTTAACTATGACGCCATACTGACTATCATATCAAAGCGGGGTGAAAATAATCCCACAAAATTAACCCGATTTTTAATTAAAATTAGCGTATTATGTTTTTTATTTATCATAAATTAGTGAAAATCACTAATAAGCATCATATTACTCCGGATAAACCGCTATGAGCTCATTCTCAAATATTTCCCCAGCCATCGATATTGACGCCATTGATCGGCAGATTTTAACCCTACTACAACAAGATGCCCGCATGAGTATTACCGATATTGCTGAAGCGGTGCATTTATCGGCTACCCCTTGCGCCAGAAGGATTAAGCGTTTAGAGGAAGCGGGTGTTATCACCGGTTACCATACTTTGGTGGATCCGCAGAAGCTTGGTTATAGCCTGGCTATTTTTATTGCGGTGAGTATGGACCGACATACTGCTGAGCGCTTTGCTGAGTTTGAAGCTAAAATCCAAAGCTTCGATGAGGTGGTCAGCTGCAGCATTGTCACCGGCCGCACTGAAGATTATTTATTAAAGGTGGTGGTGCGTGATATGGCGCATTATGAGGAGTTTTTATTGCACCGCTTAAACCGCCTAGAGGGCGTCAGTCAAGTGCATACCAGCTTTGAGCTGCGTGAGGTATTTAATCGCGGCATCATTAGATAGCTCGGTTAATAATAACGCAAAAAAACGCGGCTTGATTTAAACTATAAAGGCTTACGCAGCGGCCAAAAAATTCACTATAATAGTGCGTTTACAATATAGGCCAAAGGAGCCTTTATGTTTGGGATAACAGATCTTACCGCCTATATCATTGGCACCATTGCGATTATTTTACTACCCGGCCCCAACAGTCTATATTGTCTGGCCGTCGCGGCTGCCCATGGCGTGCGTAAAGGCTATCAAGCCATAGCTGGTATTTTTGTGGGTGATGGGATACTTATCTTAGTTACCATATTTGGCGCAGGCGGGCTACTTAAGCTGTACCCCTCTTTGTTTAATGGCATAAAGCTGATCGGCGGCCTGTATCTTATGTATCTTGGTATCAAGCTGTTAATCGGTGCTTATCATACCTTTAAGCAGCGTGCGCTTTTGGCGGATGCAAAGCCCAAGCTTGCGGTGCCAAACCCCAATCAAAATTTCTTTTATCGCGCCATGTTGCTAAGCCTCACCAACCCCAAAGCCATTTTATTTTTCTTATCGTTTTTTGTGCAGTTCGTAGACCCTGCTTATCCGCATCCACTGCTGTCTTTTTTGGTATTGGCCATCATATTACAGTGCATCAGCTTCACTTATTTAACTGTTTTGGCATTTTCTGGTCAAAAACTGGCTAAAAAATTCAGCCAACATCCTTGGCTGATTGTCTCTAGCATGAGCGCTGTAGGTCTGTTATTTATCGGCTTTGCTATTAAGCTGTGGCAGGCGCAATTGATGTAAAGCGCGAAGCTAAAAATTAGTCAATAAAAAACCGCTCAAAGCCATTTGAGCGGTTTTTTATTGACTAAGCTTTGGGTCTAATTGAGTTATGTTTCGCGCTTTTCAGGCAGACGACTTGAGGCCACTTGATAGAAGACGGCTGCCATAAACACAATGCCAACCGGAATAAGCATGGCGCTATAGCCCAATTTAAAAAACCCATAAGCCCCTACCACACCGCCGCCACAGAAGCTGTACCAGATGATGGCCTGGAAGCCCAAAGTTAGCTTGCTAATCGGTCGACCCGCCAACCAGTTACCAATAGCGGCCCCCATGTCTGAGGTCAGACCGGTCAAATGCGTGGTGCGAATAACCGCCCCACTGTAGGTGGCTACCATGGCATTCTGTAGCCCGCAAGCCATAGCCGCCAGCAGCTGACCGAAATAATCATGGTGAAAAAACAATAAAAAGCTGCAAAACAATAAGCCAGCTTCGGTGAATAAGGCAATGCCATAACGGCGGCCAAGCTTTAACGAGTGCTGGCCAATCAGGTAGCCGCTTAAAATCGAGCCTGACAAGAATGACAGCAGCGATGCCCCCACGAACAGCACCCGCGAAAAATTCATCTGCGCCAACGCTGCCGAAAAATAACTGACGTTGCCGGTCACATGCGACACCGATAAATTGGTAAAGCCGCTAAGCGCAATAATATTGATGCAGCCGGCACTAAAAGCCAGCACTGCCCCACCAATCAAAATCCAAAGAGGTAACCTAGTTATCATAAGCACTACTTACAGTTAAGTGTGTACCAAATCAAAAACGTATATTACTAATCAAAAGATTATCCATCGGGCGCGTATACAGTCCTCTACTTATTTGCCCTACCCTAACGCGGCGCCCTTTTTCACTATTTATCTGCCCATTATCTGCCCAGCAAGCTGACGCGGGCATCATTAAACATATCCATGTCGGGTGCAAGCGTACGCATAAAGCGGTCAAAATACAGCATTTGCTTGGTCAGCAGCGCAAAGTCGCGCGGGAAATGAATACCATGGCGTTTGCCGACTTCAACAATCTCTAGCATCATTTTGTTTAGCTCATCGGCCTGCTCTTTGGTATTAAAAGGCTTGCCGCTGGTATAGGTTTTATCCTCTGCCATAATGCGGGTAATCATTTTTGCCAAATCACCGGCCAGCTGTGCCTGATCGACTTGCTCACGATCATGAGTCATGCCCATATCAATCATACAGCCGGCCATGGTCACATAATCATTGTCCTGTAGCGCTTGCATCATACCCATACACGCTTGCCAGCTTTCAGGCTTTAGCTTACCGACAATACCAAAATCAATAAAGCCAATACGCCCATCTTTAAGCAGCATTAAGTTGCCAGCGTGCAGGTCAGCGTGGAAGCTGTTGCACATCATTAGGCTTGCAAACCAAGTGTTGAGCGTATCGGCCATCACTTGCGCAGGATCTGCGCTATATTGGCGCATCGCCACCTCATCAACCATAGAGATGCCATGCAAGCGGCTCATGGTCAGCACTTTTTTGGTGGTCAGCTCATCCACCACTTCAGGCGCCACCACCTTTTGATTGCCCGTCATCTGTAAAAACTGCTGAAAATCACGGATATTAGACGCTTCAGCGATAAAGTCGGTCTCAGCCAACATACGGGTGCGAATCTCATCGATAATCGGCGAGATACTGGCAAAACGCATTTGCGGCATTAAGCGCTCCATAATCTTGGTCACCCCATGCAGCACCCCAAGATCGGTCTGCATGATCACATCGACATCCGGCTTTTGGACTTTTAGCACCACATCACGGCCATCACGCAGCGTTGCCGCGTGCACTTGGGCGATACTAGCAGACGCTAGCGGCGCCTCATCGATATGCAAAAACAACTCATCTAAGCTGTGATGGTCTGTTAACAGCTCTTGCTTTAATACCCCTTCAATATACTGATACGGCAGCGGCGTGGTCTGGTCTAAGCAGCCTTGAAAGGCAATCACATAGTCACGCGGAAACAAGGAGGGCGTGCTGGCGATAAACTGACCAATTTTTATATAAGTGGTGCCAAGCTGCTCGAACGTCTCACGCAGCATGACCGCATCTGGACGCTCACCTTTGGCCACACGCAATGCAGATAAGCCGGCCACACTGGCAGTGTGACGGACACGATTGACAACATTGAAGGATTTTTTCAATAAATTTGACATAGGATTTTGAGTCTATTAACAAAAGAAGGTCAGGCATTAGGTCGTAAAATTTATAACTTAATGCGTCTGTAACATGAGCAAAGTGCCGCTATATTATAGATAAAATCGGCACTTATAAGGCAAAACTAGATGTGCAGGTCATGACCACAGCGGTCACAAAACTGAGCACCGGCGGCGTGACCAAACTTACCACAGTTAGGGCAAGTGACTGGATGTAGCTGCGGGCGCATGCTCTTAGCAAGCTCAGAGGTAAAGATACCGGTCGGCACCGCAATAATGGAGTAACCGGTCATCATCACCATGGTTGCAATAAACTGACCTAAAGGGGTCTTAGGTGACATATCGCCATAGCCCACCGTGGTCAAAGTTACCGTCGCCCAGTAGATAGATACCGGAATACTGGTAAAGCCATTTTCTGGCCCCTCGACCACATAGATGACCGAGCCGAAAATCATAACCAACAGCACCAAGGACAAGAAGAACACGGTGATTTTTTGTTGACTGGTGCGTAGGGCTGCGGCCAAAAACCCCGCTTGCTGCATATAAGATTTGAGCTTTAACACTCGGAACACACGTAGAATACGTAGGATGCGCACCACAATTAAGTACTGAACACCACCAAATATTAAGCTTAAATAACTGGGCAATACAGACAATAAATCCACCACCCCAAAGAAGCTAAATACATAACGTACCCGGTTGGGTGCCGAAAACAGGCGCAGCAAATATTCTATGGTGAATAAAATGGTAAAAAACCATTCTGCATAAAAGAATACTGTACCAAATTGCAGGCGCAAATACAGCACACTGTCTAACATCACCACGGCCACACTAGCGGCAATGGCTATCAATAATACGATATCAAACAGCTTACCTAAAGGCGTATCTGTGCCTTCAATGATAATATGAATGCGATCGCGTAGATGATTTAGCGTATTTGAGGAGAGTTTTTTCATAAATACGGGTAACTAATCTATAAGAGTGGCCCATTATACGTTATTACATCGGCAATGTTACCTATTAGACAAACTTTGTTTTTAGCACATCCTTTTTTATCTGGCTTAACACCCTAAACTCAATGAAAACCGCTTTAGCGCCAAAAAATAAGCTATCCTGCCAAACCCAAATTTCTGCTATAATCTAGCTCTTTTAGAGGCTTGTTAGACTCAAAGTACAAGGCCATTTCCCTAACTGCTCAGGTCATCAAGCCCCTCTTATTTATCGCCGTGTTGCTATCGGCGCAATCAGTAAAAAATTCAAGTCAACACTCATACTTTCATGGCCACATAGTGCGTCCGCAGCTGGCCTATTATTACAGCTGCCGAGGGTGCTAGGTCTTTTTTATACACTCCAAGCGGATAATACCCTTGATTTGTTTAACGTAATTGATAAGGATAACCATATTATGGCAGGTCATTCTAAATGGGCAAATATTAAGCACAAAAAGGCCAAAGAGGATGCCAAGCGCGGCAAAATCTTCACCAAAATCATTCGTGAGCTGGTTTCAGCGACCAAACAAGGTGACCCTGACCCAGAATCTAACCCTCGCCTACGTGCTGCAGTCGAAAAAGCTCTATCGGCCAACATGACCAAAGACACCATCAAGCGTGCCATCGAGCGCGGTGCCGGTAACTCTGACGGCGGCGAAATGGACGAGCTGACCTACGAAGGCTATGGTGTGGGCGGTGTGGCTGTCTTGGTTGAGACCATGACTGACAACGTAAACCGTACCGTCAGTGAAGTGCGTCACGCCTTTACCAAGTTTAGCGGCAACCTAGGCACCGCAGGCTCGGTGGCTTATCTATTCACCAAACGCGGTGAAATCATTTTTGATGATGTCTCACTTGAAGATGAGATTATGTTAGTGGCGTTAGATGCTGGTGCTGTCGATATCGAAAATGATGGCGAAAGCTTACTTGTCATCACTGAGCCTGACACTTTTGGTGCGGTAAAAGATGCGTTAGATGCAGCCGGCTATGAGTCGAGCAATGCTGAGGTTACCATGTCGCCTTCGACCACCGCGCTTATCGATAATATCGATGATGCCGAAAAAGTGATGAAAATGATCGATATGCTAGAAGATTTAGACGATGTACAAGATGTGCATACCAACGTCGACTTCACTGATGAGGTATTAGCGCAGTTAGGCTAGGTGGTTAGTCGCTTTAAATATTATCACTACTAACAATCATAGCGTTATCAACAATAGCATAAAAAAAGCAGCCACTATGTCAATAGGGGCTGCTTTTTTAGTCTTACGATGTAAAGTATAGCCAAAATAGATAACAATATTAACTTAAAACAACAGGCACACGACTATACCCACCTAACGGAGGCAGCTGCCGTTCAAATAACTCATTCGGTGCTGGCGTGATCGCCTCGACATGCGCAAGCAGTGCTCGGATAAGGATTCTAAGCTGCCAAGTAGCCAATAATCGCCCTGGGCACACATGCCAGCCAATACCATAGACCAGATTATCCGCTGCATGTCTGACTGGATCAAAGATATCTTTACCAAATACAGCCTCATCGCGGTTTGCTGAAATCCAGTCTAAATGCACCTTAGCCCCTTTAGGCAATTGATGCTCGCCTAGAGTCACCGGACACTTGGTTATCCTACGGTTTGAGGGGAAAGGATTATCAAGACGCAGTATCTCATCAATAATGGCCTCAAGCTCTGCATCAGAGGCATTGGCACAGTGCTGTAGCTGCTTAGGATGATGGGCAAGATAAGCCACCACTACGCCCACACATAATGCCATAGACCCCAAATCACCCCCTGTCCAGTTGCGCAAAATAGACACGATTTCCGCCTCGTTAAGCGGGCGTCCCTTTATTTGCTCACGGCATAGCTGCGCTGTTATGCTGTCTTGATTTGCTTTGTTATGGCTAGCAGCAGCAGAGTATGTATCCCGAAATGGGGCGATAACCGAGCGAATAATTTCATTAAAATCCTGTGCCACTGCCGCAAGCTTGGCATGGTCTTTTAAACGGCTGGCTTGGTGGTTGTCATTGACCCATTGTACTAAGATAGGCTCAACCTCTGCAGGCCAGCCTAGCCATTGACACTGAGCACGTACTGCAAAGACAGTTCCTATATCCGTAACCGCGTTAATAACCTCTCCTTTTGGTAGTTCGCTAACCAGCTCTGTGGCTACTTGCTGAAAAAGCGGCACATAAGGGGTAATGGCCTCTTGACTAAGATAGCGATTAATCAGTGCTCTGTACTGATCATGCTCTGCGCCGTCTAAGCCATTCGGGATTTGTAAAAACCGCGAGACATGACTAGAGAAAGCATCATCATCAAGCGCCGCTGCTTTCACATCAGCATGGCGTAACAGTACCCACTCACCGGCCTCGTTTTTTATAATATCGTGCTGCTGCCGCCGCTTATCTGTCAGGCTTCGCTGGTCATCTTCTGCATATAACGCTTTAATTTTAGAATCGCCAAACATGATACCTCCCAGACAATCAACTCATATGTCACATCATAAAATATAAAACAAGACTTGAGTCACTCTTATATTCTGTCTAACCGCAACCACAAGACCTTGTGTCCTTAATCTCTAGTATACGTTGTCCACCTACGTTGTCAGTAATACGAAAGGCTTACACTTCACGCTTTGCTGTTATTTACTGTTATGAAGCAGACTGCTGCCAGCGTATTTATCATAAGCGATTGTTATACCAAATCTAAAAATCAACAATGGTAGGTTGTTTTTTAGAAGTTGTTTTTTAGAAAAGGTATTAGCCATTTTAACAATCTAGCCAGCCTTGTTGCTGCGCAAAGCTTAGCTGCTCAGGTGTGTCTATATCCAAGCTAAGCTTTATGTTATCAATCACATGAAGCTGCTTATCATCCAAACTTCTAATTAAATCACGCAGCCCTTTATCACCTGTGAGTGTTGGCTGCCACTGGGTTAATCGCTCGTAATCAATGGTAATAGGAAGACCGGCAATATTTGTATTAGGCTTGGCTGCCTTATTGGATGATAATTCAGGTAAGTCTTTATAAGAGCGGCCATAGCCACTGGCGACAACCTTGCTATCTGCTAAATTCTTGTTCATCGCTGGACTGTTGTTATCAACCGGATTATCGCCAATAGCGTGAACGGCTTGAATAGCTTGCTGATGGCTGACCAGCAGCTGATGCAAATGCGGCGTATCCAGTAATATCTGATCAACCCCCATGATAACCACTCTTTTTACGCTCAGTCCCTGTGCTACTTTTTTATTAAGCGCATCAATGCCCAAATTTAAACTATAAGCCATGCCCTGCTCTGGACATGAGTTGAACACTGGGGTGAGCACATCGTGCTGAGCAGCCAATTTTTTGGCCAAGGGGTGGATAATGCTATGAGACTCGGGTACGACCAGCATAACCGCTTTGGGAGAGGTAACCAATGCACGTTGGGTCATCACCTCAAGCAGTGGCTGTGCGTCTATTGTAAGTAGCTGCTTTGGCTGGCCCAAGCGCTTGCTTAACCCACTGGCCAACAGGATAACCGCATGCTCAGGTGGCGCTTGTGGCGATACAGAAACAGTAGATAATTCGGATAGTTTGGATAAGCTAGAAATACTCATTTAGAAACACTCATTTGATTAAAACCACCCTTATCACTGAGCGGCCCATCTGTCTTTATACCGTCTATCTGACGCTGTCTTCGGCTGAGACGCCTGCTTCATCTCCTTTGCATTTATAGACGCACTGAGTGTGTTTTCTTTGCCATGCATCACTGCACTGATTTGCGCCATAACTCCTAGCGCCAACGCCTCAGGCCCATCACCACCCAGCTTATAGCCGATGGGATAATACAACTGACTGATACCTTGCTCTAAGCCATTAACATCGCCCTGATACGCTTGCTTAATCTCATCGATTAGGCGCTCAGTACGGTATTTGGGGCCCAGCTGTCCTAAATATAAAGGCGGATTGGCAAGCAGCACTTGCAGCCGTGCTCTATCTTGAGTAAGGCTGTGCGACATCACTGCCACCGCTGCATTTTGGCTCAGTGCCAATAAGGTCTGGGTATCCTCAAGCGGCACACACTGGACTTGGTCAGCTTCCATAAAGCGTGAACGAGTAGCATAGTGAGAGCGACTGTCAATCACAGTGACGTGCCAATCCTGCATTTTGGCTAAGCGCACCAGCGGCTGCACATCATTGCCAGCGCCGCAGATAAGCAGCCGCTTTTGCGGTTGCAGCTGCTGAACCAGCCACTGAGTCTGTAACGGCTGAGTGATATCTTGCTGAGCCATACTGGTAATAGTGGCAAAATCGGTTGGTTTTTGTGTTAGGCCAGACCCTATGTGCTTGGCTGTATGTTTGGCTGACACATATTTGGCCGATAAGCTTTGGATGGCTTGATTAATTAGCTCATCACAATCAGCGGAAATGTTGTTAACAGAAGCGACTTGTACTAAATTAGGATCTGACGCTAACTGAACGTGTAAGCCCACTGGGTGGTTCGCCTCTTGTGAGCGGATTAACGTCGCCATTGTCACCGGCTGCTGGGTCTGTCGAACCTGTTTAATCATCTTAAGATACGCTTTGGCAGTATCTAGGCGCTCAAACAGCACATGTACCCGCCCATTACAGCCCAGACCAAAGTTAAGCTCTGTTTGAATACTAAACTCAATATCATCGACAGCCTGCGTCTTTGCAGCACCCTCCTCGGGCAAATCCTCACCCGTTTGATAGACCTGTACCACCGGGCCATTTCGGGTCAGCCATAACGCCTTTTTTATGATATGCGGCTCTAAGCAGCCGCCACTTATCATACCCACCGACTGACCATCAGCGCAGATAAGCATCATGGCACCAGGCTTACGGTAAGCAGAGCCTTCAATGTGTACGACTGTTGCAAGCACCGCCTCTGTATCAGTGGCGATGGCCTGATCGGCCAGCTGCAGAATATCAGATATCTGATTGCTCATAAGGGTACCTTTTGCTGTTAGTCAGGTAAGTGATCAATCAGCTTATCTAGCGTAATCGGAAAGTCATAAATACGTACCCCAACCGCGTTATAGACCGCATTAGCGATGGCCGCCGCTGCGCCAGAGATGGCCGTCTCACCTATGCCTTTGATGTGCATTGGATTGGTATATGGGTCATCTTCTTCGACTAAAATAACCTCAAGCTGTGGCACATCGGCATTGACTGGCAGATGATATTCTGCCAAATCATGATTGCATAAGCGGCCATCATGCTTGTCGTGGATGACCTCCTCCATCAGTGCCGAACCAATGCCAAACACCATACCCCCATAGCACTGTGAGGTCGCCAGCTTGTGGTTTAAGATACGTCCGGCTGTAAAGGCACCGGTCATATTCTTCACTCGAATCTCGCCGGTATAGCGGTGTACAGCTACCTCAGCGAAGTTAGCGCCAAAACAGGCTTGACGGTGTGTTTTACCATTTTTGCCTGGGGCAATCTGTCCTTTGGCACTAAGTTTTTGATCCTCATAGCTTGCGATAATATCTGCCAACGCATGGCTGTTGCTATCGCTAAAATAGTCAGCAGAATTGTTTTTATCACTGCCCAAATCGCTATCCAAACCCGCTTTTTGTGCCGCCGTATCGACGGACTTAAGCACCGCATCCGCTGCACTTTGCAGAGCCGCTTTTCCGGTTTCAATGCCAGACTGTAGTAAACTTGCTTGATGTTCACCCTGCTGTTGTACTTGACCTTGCGTAAGCTGTATGGTATCGGCATGTAGTCCGACCTTTTCAGCGATTTGCTCCCGCAGCTTGGCACAGGCTAAATAAATACTACTGCCTGCACTGGCCGCCCCAAAGCTACCACCTGAGCCAGATGAGGCCGGCAAAGCACTGTCGCCCAATGTCATCTCAATATGATCGATGGGCAGTCCTAACAAATCAGCGGCCACTTGGGAGAATACCGTATACGAGCCGGTACCAATATCGGTCATATCTGACTCAATCACTGCTTTGACCCCAAATGTCTTGGCCGGATCAAGCTGTAAGGTGGCCCGTGCTTCGGCGGGTAATAGGCTGTTCCCTCGAGAAGCCACTGCCATCCCTGTG
Organism: Psychrobacter raelei; assembly: GCF_022631235.3. Lineage (NCBI taxonomy): Bacteria > Pseudomonadati > Pseudomonadota > Gammaproteobacteria > Moraxellales > Moraxellaceae > Psychrobacter > Psychrobacter raelei. The sequence goes on along the minus strand of NZ_CP093310.2, from coordinate 1,293,284 downwards.
CCAATCCACCAATCCCCTTGTTGACGACTGGCCGGCTCGGGACTGTGTTTGTCCTCCCAACCAAAGGCTTTAGCCCCTTGCTCCATACACGCCAGCAACTGACGGGTGGAAAAAGGAATGTCTTGTGACGGGTCTTTTTCGGGCTCATTACGGCGACGCAGCTCAATAGGATCTATATTAAGCTGACAGGCCAGCTCATCCATCGCACACTCTAGTGCAATCTGACCCACAGCCTCACCTGGCGCGCGCATAGAGCCTGCTAGCGTCCAGTTCATGTCTGTCTTTTTGTAATGGACTCTGCGGTTTTCACCGCGATATAAAAAATGAGTCGATAATCCGGCTGGCTCAAAGAAGCCTTCACCGGGCAAGTTACTTGAAATCGTATCGTGAATCAGTGTATCAATCATTCCGTTTTCATCACAGCCGATTGCAATACGCTGCTGCGTGTTCGAGCGGCGTACCGTCGCCTCCATCACTTGCGGGCGGGTCATCATAATAAGCACAGGACGCTCTACTTGCTTGGCTGCTACGGCAGCGGCAATAATCTCAGGGGAGATGCCAAGCTTGCTACCAAAGCCGCCACCCACAAAGCGTGAAATCAGATGCACCTGATCATCATCTAAATCCAGAGCGTCTGCGATTTGTTTTTTACTAAAGGCCACCATCTGATTAGAGGCATAAAGGGTTAACTTATCTTCCTCCCAATAAGCCAAGGTAGAATGCGGCTCCATCGGCGAGTTGCTTTGGCTGGGCGTGGTATAAGTACGATCTAATGTCACCGCAGCCGACTTTAGTCCTTGCTCAGGATTACCCTGCTCGGCATTATTATCTGAGCCTGCATCTTCATCGACTTCATGCGCGTCTGCTAAAGCCTTATCAAAATCCAATGCCGCATTATCCGTCTCATCTTCATAATGAACCAGCAGTGCTTTAGCCCCCTCCGTCGCCGCCTCAAAGGTCTCACCAACCACGACAGCAATGGGCTGACCATGATAAGCAATCTCTACTGCACCTTGTGTTGGTGCCTCTAACTCACCGCCCTGCTGCGAATTGCGCAAAAAATGCTGAGCATCTGTCACCACTTTAATCACACCAGGAATATCAGTGACGGACTCTGTATCAATCTTTTTTACTTTACCTTTGGCAATGGTCGCCCCTACTAAGACCCCATAGACTTGACCGTCACGGTGGTATTCAGCAGCATATGTTGCCTGCCCGCTTACCTTTAAGGCACCATCCACCCGAGTGACAGACTTACCGACCAGTTGGCTTGAGGTTTTATCAAATAACGTCTCGACCGGCTCATTCATTACCATCTTTTTGGTCGCGTTTGAATTAAATAAAGCCATGATTATGCGTCCTTAGCGGCAAGCGCGCGCTGAATGATTTGTTTTAATAAGCGGCGAGTCAAAGTGATCTTAAAATCATTTTGCCCCCATCCTTGAGCCTGCTCTAATAAGATATTCGCCGCATGAACAATGTCTGGGATACCGCCCTTAGTACCGACTAAGGCATCCTCAACCGCCTCATTACGCCAAGGCTGAGTACCAATACCACCAAAGGCCAAACGTACGGTAGTCAAAGTGCCTGTCTCATCAGCATCAATAACAGCCGCGCAGGATACCAAAGCAAAGGCATACGAGGCTCTATCACGTATCTTATCGTAGGTGTGCATCCCTGCTGTCTGCGGCGGTAGAATAATATGAGTAATCATCTCTCCTGCCTCTAGCACGGTTTCAATATGCGGCGTGTCTTTGGGCAACTGATAAAAATCTTTAATCGCTATCTGACGTGTGCTGCCATCGGCCTTTTGGGTTTCTAAAGTTGCATCAAGCAGCCTCATTGCGACCGCCATGTCAGAGGGGTGCTGGGCGATACAGTGCTCACTGGTACCCAAGATAGCAAGGGAGCGATTCTCCCCGTTAATGGAAGGGCAACCACTGCCTGGATTGCGCTTATTACACGGACTATCAGGCTGATAGAAGTAATAGCAGCGGGTACGCTGTAAGAAGTTACCCCCTGTGGTTGCTTTATTACGTAATTGCCCCGTTGCACCGGCCAATATTGCCCGTGACAGCACTGGATAATTTTCAATAACGCTGGGATGCGCTGCCAAATCACTATTGGTCACCAGCGCACCGATGCGTAATCCGCCCGCTACGGTCGGCTCTACTTGCTTTAATTCAAGCTGAGTGATGTCCACCAGCTTAATCGGGGTTTCAATTTCAAACTTCATTAAATCCAGCAAATTGGTACCACCGCCGATAAAGGCTGCCCCCTCGACACTGGCCGCTTTGCAGGCAGGCGTCAACTCACTGGCACGGACATAGTCAAAACGTTTCATGAGTTGTCTCCTACAGCTTGCGACTGATTGTTGGTGCTTTTATTGGCATTGTCTTTATGGGCTTGGTCTTTATGGACTTGAGACTGGCTTGGCGGTGGCGACCATATACCGCTCACTGCTGCCAAGACTGCCGGCTTATTGCTTGGGTTGCCTGAACTGTCTAATGAGCTATCTAAGTTATGTAAGTTATCTAGGTTATCTAAGCTCGATGGATGCGCCACTGATTTGCTCTGATTGACCTGTTTTTGTAACTCCTTTTGTAATACCTCAGAGATGGCATTAATGATATTAGGATACGCTGAGCAGCGACAAATATTACCACTCATACGCTCTGCAACTTCTTGGATTAAAGCGCCATCCGGATTTTTTAGATCTTCAGTGACATAGCTTGGCCAGTTTTGTTTGACTTCCTCAATCAGCGCTGTGGCCGAGCAAATTTGACCGGGCGTACAATAGCCACACTGAAAGGCATCATGCTCTTTAAAAGCTTGCTGCAAATCAGAGAGCGTCTCTGGCAGACCAATACCTTCAATGGTGGTAATCTCATCGCCCTCGTGCATCACCGCTAAGGTTAAGCAGCTGTTAATGCGCTGACCATTAATGAGTATGGTGCAAGCCCCGCACTGCCCGTGGTCACAGCCTTTTTTGGGTCCGGTGATTTGTAGGTGATGACGACATAAGTCAAGTAAGGTGGTGCGAGGGTCAAGGTCCTCGAAGTGATAGAGATTATTATTAATCGTAAGCGATAAAGTAGTCATGCTGGCGTCCGCTGGCAAGTAAGTTTGGGAAAGTCTTGGTTAAACTGAGCTCTTATCTATCCTAATGAAAATCCACATTTTATTTAATGATAAAATGTTGTGAGACTGTGCATTTAAGTAAACACGAAAATAAACACTAGACTTTTTAATAAAAAAACCCTCATGGGCATCTCATGAGGGTTACAAACAGCGGGGCCTTAAATAGGCTTAAGCGAGCAGTCCACCATCGACATTGATACAAGCGCCTGTGGTATAACTTGACGCATCAGAGACCAAATATAGCACCGTGCCAGCCATTTCCTCTGGCTGTGCCACACGCTTAAGCGGAATCATAGCCAGCGCCATATTAAGCACCTTATCATTGCTGGTCAGTGCTGAGGCAAACTTGGTATCAGTCAAGCCTGGCAGCAAAGCATTCACTCGAATATTGAGCGGCCCACATTCTTTAGCAAAGGCTTTGGTCATGCTTATGACCGCCGCTTTGGTAATAGAGTAAATGCCTTGTTTATCCCCTGGAGTAACGCCGTTTACTGAAGCGGTATTTAAGATTACCCCGCTCCCTTGCTCGCGCATCATCTTGCCAGCTGCCGTCGACATAAAGAAGTAGCCTTGGATATTTACCTCTAAGGTTTTATTAAAGGCCAACAAGTCAGTATCTAGAATATGACCATAATAAGGATTGGCTGCAGCATTGTTGACCAAAATATCTATGCGACCAAACGTGTCTCTAATATACTCAAATATCGCATCAATCTGAGACATATCTCCCACATGACACGCATAAGCGCTGGCCTTGCCGCCGTCCTTAACGATACTATCCGCGACTGCTTGGCAGGCTTCAAGCTTACGGCTCGATACAATTACCTCGGCACCATAATTTGCCAATAAGCGAGCAATGGCCTCTCCTATCCCGCGGCTGGCTCCGGTGACCAGTGCTACTTTTCCAGTTAAATCAAATAAGTCTTTCATAAAAAATTCCTTTTTAGTAGATAAATACAGGTCACAGGCAAGATGCGGCTTTATTATGCCAACATACCCCCATCTAAAGTTAAGCTGTGACCATTCATAAAGCTGCTTTCATCACTGGCCAGCCAAGCAATCGCACTGGCAACTTCTTCAACTTTGCCCAGTCGGCGCATCGGACTGGCGTTGAGTAAAGCGTGCTGCTGCTTTTCATTCATATTAAGCATGCTGTTGCGCACCATAGGGGTATCAATAAAGCTTGGGCAGACGGCATTAAACCTTATATTGGCACGGGCATACTCAATAGCAGCAGACTTAGTCAGTCCAATCACTGCATGCTTTGAGGCGCTATAAGCTGACAGCATGGGGGCTGAGCGTAGACCAGCAATAGAGGCCACATTAATAACGTGACCACCGCCATGAGGACTCAAGCAAGCAATGGCCGCGCGCATACAGTGCCAAACCCCTTTGACATTCACCGTCATACAACGATCAAAGTCATCTTCCGTTAACTGGTGTAGCGGCGCTGGCGGATGATCGACCCCAGCATTATTGATCACCACATCAAGGCCTCCCAGCTGCTCTACGGCATAAGCAAATAATGCGTTAACCTCAGCAGCTTGAGTGACATCTACTTTCATAAAGCTTATCGTGTGATCTGACGCCCAAGCTTGCTGTGCTAAAGCATGGCCTAAGTCTTCAGCCAAATCAGCAATGATTATCTTAGCGCCGCGACTGGCCAATAGCTTTGCACTGGCCGCGCCAATACCGGAAGCACCGCCTGTGATTAAGATGCGTTTGTTGAGGACGTTGGCGACAGTTTTGTTGGGTTCAAATTCCATTTTGATACTCAGCTTAGTTAGGTTTTTATGTTAAATTAGATCCGTTAGAACCACTCAGGCTGCATGCTGTGGCACACCGCATTGTCCGTGGTCAGCAGCTCAATATCACGCTGGATGAGCGGCAGCTCCCAATCGATGAAGTATTTTGCTGCTTGAATTTTGCCACGATAAAAGTTTTGCTTAGCGCCATCTTCAGTGAGTGCTAATTGCTGCTCGGCCTTGCTGGCTTGGCGAATCCAAATCCAACTCATAACAATAGTGGCAAATACCGTCATTAAAGCTTGTGCATTGGCACTCAAGGTGGCAGCTTTTGGTGTGCTTAGGGTTTGACCCACATGCTGTAGCAGCGGCTGTAGCTGTTCGATATAGATCTGCAATTTGTTAGCAAGCTTCGCGGTTTGCGACGTCGAAATGGCAATCAAGTCTCGAGCGATTTCTTGCTGCAATACCTGTAATCCAAGCCCTTGATTTTGCCATAATTTGCGGAAAGTTAAGTCCAAGGCTTGTATGCCATTGGTGCCCTCGTGAATGGGGTTTAAACGATTATCACGCCAAAACTGCTCTGCTTGATACTCTCGGGTGTAGCCTGCGCCGCCCAATACCTGAATACCTAAATCATTGGCTTTGGGGCCATATTCTGAAGGCCAAGCTTTTAAGACAGGGGTTAATAAATCCAGCAGTTCAGACAAGGCTTGTTTTTGTGTGTCATCATCGCAGGTATTGATACGATCAATGAGATTTGAGCCATACAGACACAAAGCCATGCCGCCTTCGCTATAGGCCTTTTGTGCCAATAGCATACGCTTGACATCGCCATGCTCGATGATGGCCGCCGCAGGATCATCAGGCTTAAGATGTGGGGCCACTCGTCCTTGCAAACGGTCTTTGGCATAGGCCAGCGAATACTGATAGCCACGATAGCCAATCATAGCTGCGCCAAAGCCTACTGCAATGCGTGCCTCATTCATCATCTTAAACATATAGCGTAGGCCAAAATGCACCTCGCCAATCAGATAGCCAACACAGTCATTGGCATCGCCAAAGCTAAGCGCCGTTGACGTGGTGCCGCGGTAGCCCAGCTTATGAATTAGACCGGCCAAATGTACATCGTTACGCTCAGCAGGTTTGCCATTAGCATCCAAGCGGTATTTTGGTACCGCAAATAGCGATATGCCCTTCACGCCAGCAGGACCGCCTGGCACTTTGGCCAACACCAAATGCACAATGTTTTCAGCTAACTCATGATCTCCGCCTGAGATATAAATCTTGCTACCACGGATACGATAAGTGCCGTCATAATGGGGTGTGGCGGTGGTTCTGATATCGGCAAGAGAAGATCCGGCATGCGGTTCAGTCAAAGCCATAGTACCGGTAAAATCACCGCTGAGCATGCGTGGTACAAAGGCTTGTTTTACCTCATCATTGGCAAAGTGCATCAACACATTAATCGCTGCAGTGGTCAAAAATGGATAAGCAGTGGTCGATGGATTGGCTGCCATAAAGTAACCGGCCACCGCCGTCATCACCGTCTCAGGTAACTGCATACCGCCTTGATCAAAATCATAGCGGCCGGCGATAAAGCCAGAATGGCGATAAGCATCAAAGGCTACTTTTACGTCATTGAGCATCGTTACCTTTTTGCCATCGAACTGTGGCTCGTTTTTATCAGCGACTGTGTTATGCGGTAAGAAGAGATCGGTGGCTATTTTTTTGGCGGTATCGATGGTGGCATCGAAGGTATCACGTGAATGTTCAGCGAATTTAGGGTGCTGACATAATTGCTCGGTATTTAGTACATCGTAAAGCTGAAAGGGTAACTCAAACTCATTAATTAAGCTCTGTGCGTCCATGCTGTTCTCTCTTAACAATCATCAGTGGTTCAATATTAGTTCATTTTTATGCCTTACCACATTGTCATTTATGACATAATTAAGGTGGTAACTGACATCTATTAGGGTTAACCTGCCCAATTGATTACCGTATTACGCCGCAAACTAAGGAGTCTTCATGAGTGACAGGGCACCATTTAAAGTCGTTATCGTAGGATTTGATGGGGTGCTGGGCAGCGCCCTGACGGGTGCTCTAGATTTGTTCTCTTTTACCGGTGTCAGTTGGCAGCGTTTTTTGGATCAAGACATACAGCCTAAATTTAACGTACAGATTGCCAGTTTACAAAAGGCCGATATTCGCTGTAGCAATCGTTTAATTATCCAAGCGCACTGTGATATCAAAGAGATTGAACACTGTGATTTGCTGCTTATTCCCACTATTGGCGACTCTATTGATAAGGTATTGGCACACAGCACTGAGCTGCTAACTGAGCTGCAGCGCCTTGCCAACACTGGTACCGATATAGCCAGCAACTGTAGTGGCGCCTTTTTATTGGCAAAAGCTGGTCTATTGGAGGGAAGAGCGGCGACTACTCACTGGGGCTATGCCAATAAATTTAAGCAAGATTTTCCCAATGTGAACCTGCAACAACAGCACTTCGTCACTCAGTCAGATAATATATTTTGCGCCGCAGGCGGCAGTGCGTTTTATGATTTAGCGCTATTGTTAATAGAGCGCTATTGTGGGCGTGAAATCTCAGCGCAAGTGGCCAAGACTCAAGTAATTGACAAAAAAACCGGTCATCAGGACAGTTACACCAATGTCACCTTGCATACGCCACACTCAGACCCAGTGGTGACCCAAATTCAAGCGTATATCGAACAAAATTTTGCCGAGCCGCTGCAAGTCAGCGACTTGGCCAAGCGGGTCAATATCACACCGCGCACCTTAAACCGCCGCTTCCAATCCTGCCTGTCTATGCGGCCGATAGAGTATATTCAAGCGGTACGTATTGAGCAGGCAAAACGCCTATTAGAGTCGGCCGATGTGAGCATCAAGTCACTCGCCTATCAAGTGGGCTATCATGATTTATCCTCATTTAGCCGTTTGTTTAAGCGTGCCACGCACCTAACCCCAAAAGCGTATCAAAATAAATTTGCTCGCACTGTTAGCTGAGCGTTTCTAGTTGTAGTAACAGGCGTTTTTTATCAAGCCCACCAGTATAGCCGCCCAAGCCACCATCACTGGCCACTACTCTATGACAGGGAATGATAATACTAAAGGGGTTTTTGCCATTGGCATTGGCCACCGCTCGGTAGGCGGTGGGTTTGTTTATATTTTGCGCCAATTGTGCATAGCTTATAGTGTCTCCATAAGCAATTTGTTGCAACGCCCGCCAGACATTTTGCTGAAATGGCGTACCCAACGACCAGTCTAGTGCAATATCAAACTGTTGGCGCTCACCTTTTAGATACTGCTGTAATTGGGTGATGGTGGTTATGAGCAGTAACTCAATTGGGTTATCTTTGCTTAGGCTATTTTCGTCAATAAACTGAAAATCATCATCCACTAGTCGATGACGCTTTTTTAGCGGTGCCAGTGACTTTGAGTCAGACCACTGTTGACCCTTGGCTAGCCAATCTAAGCTGACCAATTTGGGCTCTGCAGAGGGTATATCTGAAGCAATAAGCAGTAAGCTATGCTGGGCAAAAGAGGTGGTAGTTACAATCATAATCACAGGCCTCAAAACAGGTCTCAAACAAAAAAATGGCACCTTATGATGCCATTTTTTTAAGAGTAAAGGTTACTTTTTGAGATAGACACAAGCCTATTATTCATCGGTTTCAAACAATGCAGCCACAAACTGCTTCGGACTAAAGGCACGTAAGTCATCAATAGACTCACCCACCCCGATATAGCGAATCGGAATATCTGTGGTATTGGCAATGTTAAATACCACACCACCTTTGGCTGTGCCGTCAAGTTTGGTGATGGTAATGCCGGTTAGGGGCACCGCATCGTTAAAGATTTTGACCTGATTGATGGCGTTTTGGCCAGTACCAGCATCTAATACAATCATGCCCTCGTGCGGCGCCGTGGGATCAGATTTGCGCATGATGCGAACTACTTTTTCAAGCTCAGCCATCAGGTGAGTTTTGTTTTGCAGGCGGCCAGCTGTATCGGCGATTAGCACATCGATATTTTTGGCTTTGGCAGATTGCATGGCATCGAATACGACCGATGCACTATCAGCGCCATGCCCTTGGGCAATCACAGGAATATTATTACGCTCACCCCATACTTGTAGCTGCTCTGTCGCTGCCGCACGGAAAGTATCACCAGCTGCCAACATCACCGACTTGCCTTCAGCTTGTAAGCGCTTAGCAAGCTTACCGATGGTTGTGGTTTTACCCACCCCATTCACCCCTACCATTAAAATTACAAAGGGCTTTTTACTGGTATCAATGATCAGCGGGGCCACTTTTGGCTCAAGAATCTCAACCAGCTCTTTTTGTAAGGCTTTATATAAAGAATGCGAATAAATCAAATCACCGCGGGCGGTCTGCTCGGTTAAACTTTTGATAATTTTGTCTGTCGCTTCGACACCAATATCGGCTACTAACAGCTGATCTTCAACCTCCTCAAGTAGCTCATCATCAATCTCTTTGCCACCAATTAGGATATTAGCAACGCCTTCAGCCAGATTCTTACGCGACTTAGAGAGTCCAGACTTCATACGTGAGAACCAACCGCCACGCTTTTTGTCCTCTTTTTGCTGCTCACTTTGTGTCAGCGTCTGAGCGACTAGCTCTGGCGTTGAGGTTACTGAGCTGGCAGTGGTAGATGTCGAGGAGACGGAGTTAGGTTTTGTGTCTGCGGCGGCCTGCACCACACGAGGGGTCTCGATAATAGGTATGTCTTGCGGCTCAGCCAAATCCGGCAACGTGATGTCATCATCGTCCAATTCATCTAAGCTACCATCGAGGTCAATGACCACGCGGGTCGGATTATTTGCATTATTCATGGGCGTCTCTTATTTTATTTACAGTTATGGTTTTGCATGTGTCATCATGAGATACAGTATTTAATTACCGCGTAGTTTACCATATCTGCCCCAAACCAGGATAAATCCCCTTATTTAGCCCCCTAAAATCAAAATTTTGAATTTTCTCCACTTTTTTGCAGAAAAAATTTGACACATATTGATATATGTATATAATACGCTCCTACATTCAGGGTGATTAGCTCAGTTGGTAGAGCGTCTGCCTTACACGCAGAATGTCGGCGGTTCGAATCCGTCATCACCCACCACTCTTTATAGAGTACCACTTTTTTAGAAAGTGGCTAAACATTCTAAAGCGACCTAAGCAGCGGTAGTTCAGTTGGTTAGAATACCGGCCTGTCACGCCGGGGGTCGCGGGTTCGAGTCCCGTCCGCTGCGCCATATTTTAAAACTTAGCTTACTTATTTAATTAAGCGCACAGTTTCAACCTCAAGTAGAAATACTTGAGGTTTTTTTGTGGGTGATGGTTTTAGTCACCCCTTCTCAAGGTTTTGATTAATAAGGGCTTTATAAGATTTTAATTCTAGAGTTAAAATTATTCCTAGTCATTCTTAATTTCCGTTATTAGATATTCAAGTAGTGAAAAATCATTAATCTATTCTAATAGTTAATTAAGTTAAACTACGGTGACTAGATACTCGGTGACCAAATGGTGACCACTTTGTGACCAAGGTTGTTAAAAATTGGTTATGCTAACTGATCCCAAATTTGCCCTTATCGTTAAGCTGGCTAATTAAAATCTCCCAAGTTTAACTATACGGATTTGACGGCAGGGGTCAGCGTAACCATAGACTAAAAACCTGTAATCTATCTCTGTTATAAACACAGTGGGTCTAGATACCGCTGTGTTTATGAGTATAAGTCATTCATTGAGTCTGGCTCTTAGCCTCTTTATTCGCCTTATTAAAAGAAGCTTGAATTATTCGCAATCAGCCCTATATATATTAAATGATAACGATTATCATTTAATATATTGCAAAGACTAAGAGGAAATAATTTATGGCAAGAGCTGCTCCTAGAACCTTAACTGTCCTAAACATTGAAGACATCACTCCTAATATGCGCCGCCTCACCTTGGGGGGCACAGACATGCAGACTCTTCCTGCGCAGCAAGAAAGCGCTTATCTAAAATTCATCTTCCCCGATACCCAGAACCATCAGGTAGCCAAGCGCTCTTATACCATTATCAATCAGCGTCCTACTGAGATTGATGTGGATTTTGTGCTTCATGAAACTACCGATAATGGCGTGGAGGGTCCGGCCTTAAAATGGGTCAAAAACGTAAAAGTCGGCGACGACATCTTAGTAGCAGGCCCAGGTCCCACTAAGCTTGTCAGCCCTGGCGCTGACTGGTACCTATTAGTCGGTGATATGACTGCCCTACCAGCCATCACAGCAAATTTGGCGCAGATGCCACAAGATGCCACAGGCCATGCGGTCATTGAAGTACTTAGCGAGCAAGACATCCAAAACCTGGCCAAACCTAAAAACATTGAGATACATTGGATAATCGTACCGCATGCCAGCGCTGATAAGGCGCCTTTATTGGATAAAGTAAAATCACTGACTTGGCCGGCAGGACTGCCTGAAGTCTGGGCTGCCTGCGAATTCAATAGCATGCGCGCGCTACGACATTACTTTAAGCATGAAAGCCCCGTTACCCCTTGCAGAATGTATATCTCAAGCTACTGGAAAATCGACAGCAGTGATGATGAACACAAAATAGCCAAGCGCCTTGAAGAGACGCAAGCGGTATAATATCTTGTCGCTCTTTATTTAAGCACTCAATAAAAAGCGGCCAAAACGGTAAACGTTTTTACGTATCAACACATACAGCGCTTTAAACCAGGCCTGTTTATCTGTGGCTCTTTTAGACTCAATAGGACCTGGTTTAAATAATGCTGTAGCGCCGCCTGGCTGTTGAAGAAAGCCGATATGGCCGTTAAATACAGCAGGCAACATAAGGCAAGTCTCTTGGTTTTTTAACATTTACCGCCGAGCATTGACCTGTTCCCACATTTTATTAAGCCGCTTTTGTGACACCGATTGACGGGTTTTCATCGGCTGCGCAAACAGCTGAATACGAAACTCCTCAACCAGCCAGCGGTAGTCACTAATGGTCTCGTCATCTGCACGCCCCGCCAAACGCTCCATATGGACATCAAGCTCATACACCGCGTCCAGATCGCCATCAAGATTATGCTCTAAGCGCTCAATGCGTATCTCTAATGCTTCAAGATAACGCGGATATTGCTGCCAATCCTCATACGCCATACGATACACAAAGTCTGACAAATGCAAATCATCAAGCTGATCCTCGATATCATCTATCGATTCACCAAACACGTCACGATCAAGCATCAGTAAGCTGCGGCGGATACGCTGCCATCGCGCATAGACATCTCGCAGCAGTCTTAGCACTTTTTGGCCTTCTAATAAGAAATTGGCCAATACCTTTTCAGATGTTTTTTCAAACTCTGTGTCATCTAGCGGCAACTGATTGGCCAATTTCTCAGCAACTTTATCAGCATTATCAGGCAGCGCTTCGTCATGATCTTGAAAGCTTGGTGCGTACGCTTCTAAGGTAGCGTCAAGCGTGGCGTCTACCACGATGGTCTTTAATTTCTCCATATCGCCTAAAGGCGCAAAGGCCAGCTTAAAGGTCTTATCAATCTGACTGGTAAGCTGCTTTTGCTTGGCACCGAGTTTGCTGCGGATAAGGGTCAATACCCCTTTGCGATGCGCTTTTAGCGCTGCTGTCACATCGGTAAATTGATGAATGGTCACCGCCTCGCCAGCCTCATCAGCCACCAGTGCAGAAAACTCTTTCATCACAATACCGGCACTATGACGGTTTTTGCTAAATCTAAAGTGCCCAGGAAAGCTGGTATGTACCCCTTGCGTATCTTGGCTGCTGCTTAACGCTTGACTGGTCTTGCTGGCATGACGTTGCTGCAAGGCTTTAAGATCACGCCCTTTTTCAATGACCCGCTTTTTGTCATCAACCACACAAATTTGTGGCTGCAGGTAACGGTCGATAGCGCTTGGATTAAAGTCCTCTGGTTTTACCTCAAGCACACCGCGGCGCTGCAAAGCCTGGCACAGCTGGTTTAATAAACCTTGCTGGTGATTTTTTTCAAGCTCGTCATATAAGCTGTCTGCGGTATTGGGAATGGGCACAATCTTGCGGCGAATCTCTTTGGGCAAGGATTTGAGCAATTGCAGTACCAGCTCATAACGCCAGCCTGGTACCCCCCATAACAGTTCAATGGCATCTAGCTGCGGTAAGGCAGCAAGCGGTACTCTAATGGTCACCCCATCATCTTCAGAGGCCGGATCGAACACGTATTTAAGAGGCAGCTTTAAATCACCCAATTGCCAAACCTCTGGGAACTCGCCTGTGGTCGGTGCCGTCTCTTTCAGCACATCCTCATCGGTAAAGAACAAGAATTTTGGGTCTTCTTTTTCAACATCAGCACGCCAGTCTTCAAAGGCTTTACGGCTGGCGATGTGTTCCGGGATTTTGCGCTCGTAGAATTGATATAAGTCCTCTTCATCCACTAACAAATCACGGCGACGCAGCTTTTCTTCTATACGCTCAACATCTGCAATTTTGTCCATATTGTGCTGCAAGAAAGGCGCTTGACGGCCCAGATTACCAGTCACAAGACCATCGCGAATGAATATTTCTCGTGACTCCTCTAGGTTAATCTGCTCATAATTTGTCAATTGCTTAGCGACCACAATCAGACCAAATAAGCTGATCTGAGCATAAGCACGCACGCGACCAGTTTTCTTCGACCAATGCGGCTCGAAGTAATGGTATTTAAGCAGATTGCCCCCGGCAGAGATAATCCATTCTGGCTCAATTTTTGCCACGGTGCGCATAAACACTTGCGAGGTTTCGACTATCTCGAATGCCATGACCCAAGCAGGTACTTGCTTAAACACGGTACTGGCTGGGAATATTTTGGCTTTTTGTTGACGTGCAGCCAGATACTCACCACGCTGATCTGTCTTATGCGCAATAACAGACAGTAAGCCGGTTAGTAACGCACGATGCAGGTTGGCATATTTCACCGCACGCTGCGCTTCATTGACTTTGTTATCACTGGCATTATCAACAATTAGGTCCGTGGCCACGCTTTTGGCCACTGTTACTGCCTGATTGGCATGACGCTGGCCCTTAGCAGCGTCATTTTGCGTGTGGGGCTTGTCTTTATGCTCTGTGCCAGAGTCTGTGAGCAGCTTTAGGTCAGTCACCATTTGCTCAAGCTGGCGGTAGGTCTTCTCCCATTCACGCAGACGCGGGAAGCTTAGATAATGCTTTTTGGCAAAGGATTTGCGCTGACTGCTGCTTAGCTTATTACTACCGCCGCCATATAGAGCGTTCCATAGGCTTAGATAAAATAGAAAATCAGAGTCTTCTTGACGAAAAATAGCATGTTTTTGATCAGCCTGAGCCCGCTTCTCGGCTGGACGCTCTCTGGGATCTTGCACCGCAAGTGCAGCCACAATGATAAGCATCTCAAGCATACAATCAAAGTCACTACCAGCGACCAGCATACGGGCAAGCCTTGGGTCAATCGGCATGCGTGCCATTTTTTGACCAATACGGGTCAGCTTAACATCATTGAGTGTTTGCTTAGCCACAGGTTTTTTACTGTCGCTATTTTTTGGCGTCAGTGCACCGAGCTCATCGAGCAGCTTTCGGCCATCTTTGACCAAGCGGCTATCAGGTGGCTCGATAAAATCAAAGCTCTCTACTGTGCCCAGACGCAAGCTTGCCATCTGTAAAATCACCGATGCTAAGTTGGTACGCAGAATCTCAGGCTCAGTAAACTCAGGGCGACTGGCGAAGTCTTCTTCTGAATATAGGCGGATACATACCCCAGGCGCCACACGACCACAGCGCCCTTTACGCTGGTTGGCCGCCGCTTGTGAGATGGCCTCAATAGGCAGTCTTTGTACCCGTGAGCGATACGAATACCGCGAGATACGCGCAAAACCTAAGTCAATAACATAGCGGATACCCGGGACAGTCAGCGCGGTCTCTGCCACGTTGGTGGCAATAACAATGCGTCTGCCGCGACCTGAGGGCTGAAAGATACGCTGCTGCTCAGCGTAAGTCTGGCGCGCAAATAATGGCAGCACTTCAGTATGGCGCGGCCCATGTTGCACCAGCACCTCTTGCATCTCACGAATCTCTGCTTCGGTTGCGG
The DNA here is from genome assembly GCF_022631235.3 of Psychrobacter raelei. Lineage (NCBI taxonomy): Bacteria > Pseudomonadati > Pseudomonadota > Gammaproteobacteria > Moraxellales > Moraxellaceae > Psychrobacter > Psychrobacter raelei. The sequence continues at coordinate 1,278,261 of NZ_CP093310.2, read as the reverse complement.
CAAATATCAGAATATCGGCATGCTCAGGATGCCCTTTAGCAATCGCATCTTCAAAGCACTCCTCTACCGCCGCCACCACCGCACGTGGCAGATTATCCTCAAAGTCATCATAACTGTCGTCATCTGAGCTGCTCACTGGGGTATCTGTCAGCGGACGATAGCGCACTTCAACTGGATAGCCTCGGCCCTCGACATCAATAACAGGCGCCGGCACCATACGCTTTTTAACAGGGTCATACTGAGCAAAATACTCACTAAAACGTCCGGTATCCAAGGTGGCTGAGGTAATAATCACCTTCAAATCTGGACGCTTAGGCAGCAGCTGTTTTAAATAGCCCATAATAAAATCGATATTTAGGCTGCGTTCATGCGCCTCATCGATAATAATTGTGTCATAACGGGTTAAAAAGCGATCATGACCCAGCTCGGCCAGCAAGATACCATCGGTCATTAATTTGACCACGGATTGGGCGCTGCCTTGCTCATTAAACCGAATCTTAAAGCTAACGGTTTCCCCAAGTGGCTCACCCAGCTCTTCAGCAATTCGGTTGGCCACACTGCGCGCCGCCAGTCGTCTGGGCTGAGTATGGCCAATCTGACCCGTAATACCTCGGCCTGCCAGCATCGCAAGCTTCGGCAGCTGAGTGGTCTTACCTGAGCCGGTCTCACCGGCCACAATAATCACTTGATGGTCGGTGATGGCCTGAATAATATCGGTGCTGCGCTTACTGACTGGCAGCTCATCATTAAGCAGCTGCGGCAAATTATGAGGAATGCTATCAATACGCTGTTGTACCACGTGCTGTGAGCGCTGCTTTATTTGCTCAAACTTAGCTTGCTTGTCTGCCAATACTTTAGGGTCTGCGTTTTTTGGCGGACGTGATAATTCACGCTGCAAGCGGCTTAGAAAATGACGGTCTTTGGCCAGTACCGGCAGCTCCTTCATCGATTCAAAAACAGCCAATTTAGAGCTTATCTTATCGTTTGAGCCATCCTCTACCACAGACGCATTATGTTGATGCGCCTGCATTAACGAGGGCTCTTGAGGATTAGAGGAGGCAGTGCTATTCGTGTCTTTAGTCATAAGTTTTTTTGGCTTTATCGGCTTGAGTTTTGGGGTCAGCAAAGCATTGCAGTGACACAACTATCTATAGTATAAAAAGGTAGAACAGTACGGGGTAAAATAAACAGACGTGGGCGCGGGTATGGCCGCTTGAACCCCTACTTTAGACGCTAAGACGTTTTATATTTCTCATGCCATCATTTCAAAGGGCATGGGGGTTTTATGAGGGGTAATGGCCGCACAATCAAGGGTTTATTATAACACTGCTGAGCGGTTATTTTTGAGTTGCCCTTGATTACGAGAAATTAACTTATAATGCCAAACTCACAACGCCAAACTTTTAAGCGTCTTGAGACTGAGGTAGCCGACATAATTTTTATCCTCTACAGCCTCATCAAAGTCAATAGAACCAACAGGTATAGGCGTGATAGCCAGTCGACCAACACTTAGCAGACCATCAACATCATAGATATCATCGACATCCACCTGATGTTTATTATCAATGTGTGAGGCGGCATTGAAGGGAACATCGTCGTCATTATAGCTGTAATGCTTATAAAACTCGGTCGTGGCGGCCGCTTTCATTGCTGTAGCTTGAGTGGGTGCAACCACCAGCATTTTGTAATGAAACTCTTCGATACTGCCCTCTTGATAGCCACCCAAATTAATAAAAAACAGTTTTAAGTCGGAAGCGTTATCTGTGCTCTGGTTACTCTTAATTGACGAGTTTATATTGCCTTTCGCTGCAGTATTATCGTCCTGCCACTCAATATGATAAGCACTGCCATCAGGGTTAATAACCGTAGTGACGCTACGATAAGAGTCGATATGCCATTTGTTCTTGACGGCAGGCCAGTGGGCATTTATCGCATCTATCAAATCGCCTACCTTATCTGCTACCCCAAAGAACATGTCGTGCTGTTCAATCAGCCGACCCTTTGGCGTGGCGCCGAGCTGCACCATAAACAGTGTCGTCATACTCTGCCCCTTTGACTCAATACTGGATGATTTATTTAGTTAAACGACTTAGTATAATCAGATTTGGTGTCTCGCAAGAACTGCTTCACCACAGCCACTGTGGCTTTCGGGTCTTCTTCTTGCGGCACATGACCTAGGTGATCAAATACCACCAATTGGCTATTGGGTATGGCAGCCTTAAATTTATAAGCGCTTTCAATAGGAATTAATTCATCTTGTGCGCCCCAGATAATCAGTGTGGGCTGCGTAATCTCACCCAAGCGCTTGACTTCATCTTGATATAACCCCTCGCGCATGCGTCTGGTCAAGGCTTTACGATTGCCTGCACGGCGGCTGAGCTCATAATAACGGTTCACTAAGTCATCGCTTACCTTGGATTTATCTGCATAAACACTCTGCACACTACTGCGCACCATGCTTTTGGGGAGTACATGCTCAGTAAGACCATCTAATACAGGAGACTGTGCCAGTTTAAAGCCAATGGGCATGCGTTTGGGGGTAAATTTAAAGCCCGATGCATCAACCAATATCAAGCGGTCAATCCGCTCAGGGTGCATTAAAGCAGTTAGCCAAGCAATGCCGCCGCCAAGCGAATTACCGGCAATGGTCGTTCGCTTGATATCAAGCTTATCCATCACTTTAATGACAGTATCAACATAATTATCTAAGCTATAGGGCTTGGTATCATCAGCATAAGGGCCTGTTAACCCAAAGGCTGGCAAGTCTAAGCGTACCACGCAATATTGTTCTTTAAGCGCCTCAGTCCAGCCATCCCAAGTATGCAAGCTGGCTGAAGTGCCATGGATTAGTAACAAAGTTTCAGCGCCGCTTTGCGCTTCACAGTTATTAGTAGCCGCTAAGTTATCAGATGTCTCAGACTTGGTCACATGCACCTGTAATCCTTCTACATCGACATAAAAGCTGGTCGGCAGCTCCCAATGCTTAAGCTTAGAGACCTGCAAATCTGGCTTCCAGATGCGGCCGATGACAAGTGCTGCCGCAGAGGTTGCCAGCACACCCGCCAAACCCATCTTGACTAAAAGTGTCTTATTAAACGTCAAATGCTTATCCATTGAACACCTATCCTTGGTTAATTTATCTTTGATTACTGGTCTTAACGATTGGTTTTTGCTGATTAAACTCAATCCTTATCATTCAGCTTATTGCAAGATAAATCCATCAAAAAAAGCGACCTTAAGGTCGCTTTTTCTTCACATCAAGTAGCTGATAGTTTATCCAACCATTAAAACTTTAAACGCTTGTCTTGCTCAATCTTGCTCATGACCTCAGGCAATTTATTACCCAGCACAGTCAACGCTGACTTGGTTGCGGTGCTTACCAAGCCTGATACCGCCGAATGAGCGGCGTTAGCAAAACCCAACTTCTCAGCCAAAGTGGGTTTTTGGCGTGATAAAATGGCATACACTTGATGCTCATCCATTTGCTTTAGCAAATATGCATCCGAGGTCGTCAGCTCATCGACCAGGTTTAAATGCAGCGCATCCTCACCATACCAGTGATCGCCATTGGCCACTTTGGTTAAGTCCAGCTGCGGGCGATAGGTGGTCACAAAGTGCTTAAATAGCTTATGTGTTTGCTCTAGCTCCTCAGTGTATTTGGCACGATCGTCATCATCATTCTCACCAAAAACAGTCACCGTACGCTTGTACTCACCTGCGGTAAACATTTCATAATCGATATCGTGTTTTTTTAGCCATTTATTAAAGTTTGGCATTTGTGAGACCACACCAATTGAGCCGATAACGGCAAACGGGGCTGCTAAAATTTTATCTGCCACACAGGCCATCATGTAACCCCCGCTGGCAGCGATTTTATCCACGGCAATGGTGAGCGTTAAGCCGGCGTCTTTGAGGCGCACCAATTGAGCTGCGGCCAAGCCATAGCTATGTACCATGCCGCCGCCTGACTCTAGACGAATGACCACCTCATCACCCTTATTGGCGCCGCTGATGATGGTGCTAATCTCCTCGCGCAAGTGCTTAACAGCACTGGCTTTAATATCACCATCAAAATCAAGCACAAATACACGCTTTTGCTTGGCTTTCGCTTTAGACTTATCTTTTAGTTTTTGCTTGGCTTTTTTGGCCAGTGCTTTTTGGAATTGTTTTACCGCATTTTTGTCCCCTGTCGCTTCAATAAGATGCTTGCGACGCTCGTTTTGACTTTTATTTAAATGAACTACTTTTAACTCAACTGGGTTTTTGGCCGGATAAAACAACATAAATATTCCTTTAAGGGTATAAAACATATCGAAAACTAGATGGGATATAATAACGCTCTAGCACAAATAATTTTTTATCATATTGTTATTAATATGCGTTTGCATTTCAATAATTTCAAGGGTGTTTGGTTGTATCAACACGCAAGATTAGGCATAATGTGCGTTTGATAAAAATTCTTTGACAGAACCTTCTTGAATTTATAAGAATTCTTTTTTGATAACTGATAGGTAGTGGACAATTTATGATGCGTACCGAGTATTGTGGGGCCGTAACCGAAGCGTTACTAGAGCAAACCATCACTATAACAGGCTGGATTCATCGTCGCCGTGACCATGGTGGGGTTATCTTTTTAGATATGCGTGATCGCGCGGGTATCTTGCAGGTTGTCGTTGACCCCGATACGCCAGAAGCTTTTGCAACCGCTGATGCTGCACGTTCTGAGTATGTATTAAAGATTACAGGTCGTGTGCGCAAGCGCTATGAAGGTACCGAAAACGCGAATATGACCAGTGGTAACGTTGAGCTGTTGGCCAAAGAAATTGTCGTATTGGCCAAATCTGAAACACCGCCATTTCCATTAAATGACGAGAATATCTCTGTATCAGAAGATTTGCGCCTAAAATACCGCTATTTAGACATGCGTCGTCCAGAGATGCAAGAGCGTATGGTATTTCGTGCCAAAGCCACCTCTACCATCCGTCGTTATTTAGATGACCAAGGTTTCTTAGACGTTGAAACCCCAATTTTGACTCGTGCCACACCAGAGGGTGCACGTGACTATCTTGTGCCATCACGTACCCGTCCAGGTAACTTCTTTGCTTTGCCTCAGTCGCCACAGCTGTTCAAACAGTTATTAATGGTGGCAGGCTTTGATCGTTATTATCAAATCGCCAAGTGTTTCCGTGATGAAGACTTACGTGCCGACCGTCAGCCAGAATTCACTCAGGTGGATATCGAGACGTCTTTCTTGTCTGAAGAAGACATCATGGACATCAACGAAGGCTTGATCCAAAACCTATTTAAGACCATGCTAGATGTGGACTTAGGTAAGTTCCCACGTATGACCTACGCTGAAGCCATGCGTGACTATGCCTCTGATAAGCCTGATTTACGTATCCCATTAAAACTAATCGACGTCGCAGACTTGATGCAGTCGGTTGATTTTAAAGTGTTTGCAGGCCCTGCTAACGATCCTAAAGGTCGTGTGGCCGCCTTACGTGTGCCAAATGGTGGCTCACTAACCCGTAAGCAAATCGATGAATACACCAAATACGTCGGCATCTATGGGGCGCGTGGTCTGGCATATATCAAAGTTAACGATGCCAGCAACATCAACAATGGTGTCGACAAAGAGTCTGGCCTACAATCGCCTATCATCAAAAACATGAGCGATGAGGTGTTGGTAAGCTTAATTGAGCGCACAGGCGCACAAGATGGCGACATCATTTTCTTTGGTGCAGATAAAGCCAAGATTGTGAATGATGCTATGGGTGCGCTACGTGTCAAAATCGGTCTAGATATGAACATCGAAACTTGTGAGTGGGCCCCGCTATGGGTCGTCGACTTCCCAATGTTCGAGGAGACCGATGATGGTAAGTGGACCTCAATGCACCACCCCTTCACCATGCCAAAAGGCTCAGTTGAAGAGCTAAAAAACAACCCAGAAACAGCCCTATCTATCGCCTATGATATGGTACTAAACGGTACTGAGATTGGCGGTGGTAGCTTACGTATTAACACAGTTGAGATGCAGCGTGCAGTATTTGATGCCTTAGGTATCTCAGAAGAAGAGGCCAACGAGAAGTTTAGCTTCTTACTAGACGCTTTAAAATTCGGTGCGCCTCCGCATGGCGGCTTAGCCTTCGGTTTGGACCGTCTGATTATGCTTATGGTGGGCGCAAGCTCTATTCGTGACGTGATTGCATTCCCGAAAACCAAAACTGCAGACTGCCCATTAACTCAGGCCCCTGCAGAAGTCGACAGCCGTCAGCTGCGTGAGCTGGGCATTCGTGTGCGCGAAAAAGCGCAAGCTGAAAACAAAGAGTAATTTAGCTAACCGCTTGTGGGGCTAGCCCCCACCAGCAGCACACTTAGCTGGCAAAGCGGTGGTTATTCAATAGCTTAGATAATTACCCCTTATTGCGAGTTAAGTCTATGAACCCATTAAATGCCGTCAAATTTGTGCCATTGTCCGCTATGCGGGCAGTGGCACTTTTCGTCACTCCCATCGTGAATAAAATTCCTAACACCTCGATCAAACGCAGCATTGATATCAATCTGCAATTGGCAACACCTGAGCTTGACCATGAAGCTCGTGAGCAACTTTCAGAACAAATTATTCGCAATCAACTCTTAAGCACGGTTGAATCAGTGAAAAGCTGGGCGATGCCGCCTGCTTGGAGCATCAACCAAGTCAATAAAGTATATAATCTGCAGATACTTGAGGCTGCCTTAAAAGATCCTAAGGGGATGCTTGCCATTGTCCCGCATTTGGGTACGTGGGAGATTATGAATGCCTGGCTGAATCAATTTGGCTCACCTACTATCTTATATAAACCGGTCAAAAACCGACTTCAAAATGACTTTATTCTGCAAGGCCGCCAACGCCTTAACTCACAGATGGTCCCCACTGACGCCTCTGGTATAAAGGCCATTTTTAAGACCTTAAAATCTGGCGGCTTTAGTATCATCCTCCCCGACCATGTGCCTCAGCCCTCAGGCGGTGTTCAAGCACCATTTTTTGGTATTGAAACATTAACCAGTACGCTTGCACCCAAGCTTGCCAGCAAGACCAAGTGCTCATTGGTAGGACTGGTCTGTGTACGCAGTGACAATGACTCACCCTTAAAAAGCGGCTTTGATGTCCACTGCTTCGCCTTAGATGACCCTAAGCTATTTGATAAGGACATTGTAGTTGCTACCAGCGCTTTAAACAAAGCGATGGAGGACATGATCAAGCGCTTCCCTGATCACTATATGTGGAGCTATCGACGCTTCAAACAAATTCCCTTAATCAACAATCCTTACAAAGCCAGTACGGATCAGCTAAAGCAGTTTATTGGCGCTTATGTTAAACCTAAGTTATTGACCCAAAATGCTCAGCAAAATGAAGCATTAGAGGATTCACCCGCTCGCACATTAGAGCGCTCATTAGACAAATAAGCATTTTACTGACTCCTAAACCCACCTATTTGGCCCGAGTAACTCATGACAACTACCCAATCTGACTCACGCCTTACGCCTTCTTCAAATAGTGAGGCCCGCTATGTGATCTGTATGAAATGGGGCACCAAATATGGCCCTGAGTATGTCAACCGTCTATACAATATGGTCAAGCGTCATCTGACATTAGATTTTCAGATGGTATGCCTTACCGATGATGAGACGGGTATTGACCCCAATGTGCGCTGCTACCCTATTCCTGAGCTCAATCTACCTGAGGGCCTGCCTGAACGTGGCTGGAAGAAGCTAACCACCTTTAAGCCTGAATTATATGACTTAAAAGGTACTGCGCTATTTTTGGATATTGATATTGTTATTGTTGATAATATCGATGCTTTTTTTGAATACGAAGCCAAGTTTGATGACAGCGTGGTCATCATCCGTGACTGGAAAAAGCCTTGGCGCATGGTGGGCAACAGCTCAGTGTACCGCTTTAAAATTGGTCAAAACACCTATCCCAATCTGCTCAGTTACTTCGAGAAAAACTTTGCCAAGATAAGCAAAGAGGTACGTCATGAGCAGGCTTATTTATCTAATTATTTGCGTAAGCATCACCACTTAGAGTACTGGGATAAAACTTGGTGCGTAAGCTTTAAATACCAATGTATGCCCTCTCCTGCTATGAGTTTTATTAAAGCGCCAAGCTTACCTGATAACGCTAAAATTATTATCTTTCATGGTGAGATTAATCCGCCTGATGCGATTAAAGGTGGTGGCGGTAAATGGTATCGCCATGTGAAGCCAAGCCCTTGGCTTAAGGATTACTGGAAATAAAAACATCGACTCGGTAGCAGATAACTAAAGAGCTATCTACCCAGATACTTATATTACCATGACATAGTGAGAGCCCTTGTGAGCCTACAATCCCCATCTGAAATAGACTTAGTTATCGCCTGGGTGGACGGTGATGACCCGAAGCTCAAGCAAAAGCGCCAGTCGTATCAAAAAACCACTCAAGTGGCCTCTGATGCGATTAGTGCCACTCGCTTTGCCAGTAACAATGAAATCTATTTTAACGTGGCCTCTATTTTAAAATACGTGCCCTTTTGTCGCTATATCTATATCGTCTCTGATGAGCAGCAGCCTAAATTTATCGAAGAGTTTGCGGCACAAGGTGTCTGTACCCAAGACAAAATTCGCATTATTGACCACAAGCAAATCTTCGCAGGCTACGAGCAGTATCTGCCAACCTTTAATACCCGCTCGATTGAGACCATGCTGTGCAATATACCAGGTCTGTCTGATTATTTTATCTACTTAAATGATGACTTCTTTTTTAATCAACCAGCCCAGATTGAAGATTTTTTGACTGATAATAAGATGGTAGTGTATGGCCACTGGCGTAGCAGCCTGCCACTGAAGGCTAAGCTTGATTACCGCAAGACATTACAAAAGCTAGTGGGTAAGCCGGTGCAGCCTAAGCATACTATTGCTCAAATGCTGGGGGCACAACTGGCGGGGATGAGCAAGTTTTTTGAAATACATCATTATCCGCATATTGTTGATAAAAATATTTTGCGAAATTTCTTATTAAGCAAGCCTACGCTACTGGCTAAACAAATCGAGTATAAATTTCGTGATGTGGAGCAGTTTAATCCCATATCATTGATGAATCACTTGAAAATCAAGCAAAATCAGGTCATCTTAAAGCCTGATATTGACATCAATTATCTAAAAGATGAACGCAGTGTGCAGCAGTTTATTAAAGGTTTGCAAGATTCTAATATCAAATATGGCTGCATACAAAGTATGGATCAACTGCCCGCTAAAGAATTCGCTCAAGTTACTGAGGCCATGTTTACCAAGCTTCAGTCCTACCTGCCGCAGTCACTATTGACTGCGCAAGGCTGACTATCACACACTAAGGACAAGATACCTCTTATGAAAGTATTAACTTACTTAATCAACTTAGATGGCAGTGACAAACGACTCGAGCGCTCTACCGAGCAGCTACAGCAGCAGAACTGGGACTTTGAAAGAATATCAGCGTATGATGGGCGTGGTAAATCATTGTCTGAGTTTGTCGATTATGATGACGAACAAACGCGCAGTAACTTAGGCCGCAGCCTTTTAAACTCAGAAATCGGCTGTTATCTGAGTCACTATCAGTGCGCCCAGAAGTTTCTTGAGACCGATGCGGATATGCTGATAGTTTTAGAAGATGATATGAAGATGTCCAGTGCATTTGCGCCGGTAGTCAAAGAGGCCGTATCGTATTTGTATGCGCATCCAGAGCTTGACTGGTATTTGGTCAATATTGCTGCCAAAAAAAAGAAACTGGCCAAAGATATCACAACCATCAATGAACATACGCTTTGGCACGCCTATTATTTTCCTATTAGGGGTCTTGGGCTGATTTGGTCACGTAAAGGCGCCGAAGAATTTATTAAGCATGGCAAGCCCATTACGATGCCAGTCGATATTTTCTTTCAAAGATGGCTCAGTCAAAATGGCAAAGGTCTAGGTGTTTGGCCCGCCGTGATTAGCCCTATGGGGATCGATAGTGATATTTTAGGCACTCAGTCCAGTCAAAATATTCAGCGTAAAGATAAAGAAGGCCGAGATGGCAGCTATAATCTCAAAAAACAAAAAAGAATGCTACAAGACAAAGCGGCGGCTGTTAAGCATCTTTATTTGAATAAATAACTGTATTAAAAACTACTCAAAATCTGGTTTAGCCCAAATACCAGTGCTTTATATGGATAAAACAGTTATGAAGAATATTATTATTAGCTTAGATTCTGCCAATAAAAGACGTCAACACATCGAAAATGAATTTGGTAAACATCAGCTTAGCTATGAGTTTTTTGACGCTCTAAGACCTGAGCAAGCAGCTCAATACGCTAAGAGTCTAAACTTAGAGGATACCTCAGATTTAACCCCTACTGAGCTGGCATGTATGATGAGCCATGTTGCAGTATGGGAGAAAATCATTGCAGAGCAGCTTGATTATGTCGCCATCTTCGAAGACGATGTTTATTTGGGGGAAGATGCGGGAAATCTACTCAATAGCACAGATTGGATTCATCCTGATTGGCATATCATAAAAATCGAAGCTTTCGCTAAAAAAACTTATTTGGGCAGCAAAACGTATGAGGTCCTAGCTAATAAGCGTCACGTCACCCAGCTAAAAGGTAAGAACCTAGGGACTGCTGGTTATATCTTATCTAAAAAAGGGGCTATAATTTATTTAGATTACATAAAAAGCCAGGTTTTAGTGCCTTTAGATATCATGATGTTTGACAACTTTATTCGCCAAGGCTCTGAGCCTATACAACAACTGGTTCCCGCTTTGTGTATTCAAGAGATGATTTTGCACAAAAACAATCCTTCTTTGCCTAGTGCCCTACTAAAAGAGCGTAAGGACCGTATGAGAGCAGAGAAGAAAAAAGGACTCGCCAAAGTTAATAAGGAAGCTAGCCGACTGCTCACTCAAGCTAAAAAGACACTTTTTGCTAAAGAAGTGCCTTTTAAATAATATTATCTTAACTATCTATTAAATTGATCAGCAAGTTCTATTGAAATTTACCGAGTCCAATATGAGCCCAACACACTCCATTTTATCGAATAACTCTAAACACTCGGTTGCCATACTGTACATTGCAACCGGTCGCTATACTATTTTTTGGGATCATTTTTATAAATCGGCAGAAAAGTATTTGCTTCCTGATTGCGACAAGCACTATATCCTATTTACCGATAGCGATGATCTGATTGACTCATTTAAAACACAAAGTGACCAAGTAATTGCGCTTAAAAAGGAAGCAATGGAATGGCCATTTTGTACCTTAATGCGCTTTAGATTCTTCTTGGATGCTGAAAATATCATTAAACAACATGACTTTGTCTTTTTCTTTAATGCCAATACAGAGTTTTTATCAACTATTACGCAGTACGACCTACTTCCGTTGGGCTCACATGAAAACTTAACACTATGTCTGCAACCGCATATGTTCCATCGTAATAGAGAAAAATACACATATGATCGCAATCCGAAATCAACAGCCTATATTGCGTATGGTGAAGGTAAGTATTATTTCACAGGTGCTCTAAATGGTGGCAAAAGTGAGGCTTTCTTGGATCTATGCCATACTTTATACAATAACACCCAGTCTGATTTAAAACAGGATATTATTGCTCTTTGGCATGATGAGAGCCATCTTAATAAGTTTGCCTTAGGGCGTGAAGACATTAAAATTTTACCTCCGTATTTCACACGTGGCGAGCGTGAATACTGGAAAAAAACGTCTAAGCTTATGTTCTCTGACAAGTCACATTATCGTTTTGGTGGGCATGCCTACCTTAGAAATGAGACTGATAAAAAAATCACTGAAGCTGAATGGAATAAAAAGAATGCCAAACGTCGCAGAAAACTCAAGTTTCGAGCCAAACAGTATATCTCCTCACTTCTTTTCAGACAGTGAGACTTACAAGCAGCTTAAAGAAAAGAAGAAAAAACCTTACCGTTACTTCTACAATCTAACAACACCACACAATAAACGTAAAGCTTTTGAAAAAGAAGCTGATCTTGAGCAGCAAAATCAAGTAGCGAAGTGCTGGGCAGAGTTCATTAAGCGTTACTATAGTGGTCAGCTCCAAAAGTTCTCATTAAAGCCTAAAAAAGAATTTCAAAATGAAAAAATCATTTGGCAATATTGGGGGCAAGGTGTTTCTGATAATCAGCTGCCTCCCTCAGTGCAGCTCTATTTTAAGTCGGTAGACAAACATGCTGCCGACTATAAAGTGATTAGACTTGATGATAGCAATATCCATGAATACCTAGACTTGCCTGATTTTGTTTGGCATAAAAAAACCTATCCTGGATTTAGACCTGCTTTCTTTGCAGACTTGCTGCGTCTTGCTCTGCTTGATGTCTACGGTGGTGTGTGGTTGGATGCGACTATTTATTTGACAGACTCTTTGCCTAATGTCTTACAAGATAATGGATTTTTTATGTATCAACGTGCGGCTGATGCAGAAAACAAACAACAATGGCATAAGTTTAATAGTTATTACTTTAGCTGGGAAAGCTCTCATAAGGTAAACCTGTTAAATAGTATTATTTTTGCCAAAAAAAATGATCCGGTTATTCATACTTGTCTCGACTTAATATTAAACTTCTGGCAAACCCAAGAATATATACCTCATTATTTTTTCTTCCAGATTTTGTTTGATACACTAATAAAAGACAAACTTGCTCCACACCAATGTCCTATAGTTGATGACACTAAACCACACTTGTTAGTGGCAGCTCTTCATACTCCTTATAATGAAGCTGATTATCAGAAAATTATCTCTCAGTCGAGCATTCATAAAATGTCCTATGTTAAAGATTTTAAACCTGGTTCATATTATGAGTTTTTATTACAAAATACTTGATACCTGAAATTTTAAAACAGCAACTAGCTCAAGTTTCAAAATCAAATAAAAATTAGTGGAAACAAGTGCATGAAAATACTAGTAACGGGCGCAGCAGGATTTATCGGCTTTCATGTCTGCCAGAAACTACTTGAACGTGGTGAACAGGTTGTCGGTATCGACAACCTTAATGATTACTATGACGTCTCATTAAAGCATGCCAGATTAAAACAGCTTGGGGTTATACCAATTCTAAGAAATAAGGTACAATACAACCAACTCAACAACATAATAGAATCATATGCCGAAAAAGACCCCTAGAAATCATAAACTCACAGACCACGATTTTCTGCAATTGTCTAAAACAGAAGGCAAGGCCAGAGCGCGAATCAGACTACTCATGCTGCATCAACTGAGTCAAGGTCATCCTATAGCGACCGTCGCAGAGAACTTTGGCTATAACCCTAGAAGCGTCTATACCATAAGAAGGAAATACTGGTTGCATGGTATCACTAGTGTCTATGACGCAGCTGGCAGAGGCAGAAAGAGTCTTTTAGCAGAAAAAGACATAGAACCATTCAAACAAGCGATAGTAGAAGCTCAGCAGCAAAGAGGTGGTGGTAGGCTCACCGCAAAAGACATCGCACAAATCGCCAAGGAGCAATTTAACGCCAACTATACCCCTAAAGCGATCTACCCTCTCATGAAACGTATTGGTATGAGCTGGATATCTGCGCGTAGTCAGCATCCTAAGGCAGATCCTAAAGTTATGGAGGCATATAAAAAAACTTCCTTGAGCAGGTAAAGCAAGTTCTACCTGATGGTGTTGATATCAAGCAAGTTGATATATGGTTTCAGGATGAAACACGTATTGGACAACAAGGTTCTATCACAAGGGTTTGGCACTATAAAGGACAAAGACCTCGAATAGTCAGGCAACAGCAGTTTGAATCGACTTATCTGTTTGGTGCCTTTAATCCGGCGACAGGTGAGAGTGTTGGACTTGTTCTACCTTATGTGAATAAGCAAGCCATGGGATTGCATATGGAGGAAATTAGTAAAGCTGTTCCTGAAGGTCGGCATGCCGTGGTGGTTATGGATGGGGCGCTATGGCACCAACCAAGCTTGGATAAAGATAATGTGACCATGCTTAAATTGCCTCCCTACTCACCTGAACTTAACCCTGCTGAACAGGTATGGCAGTACCTTAAACAGCATTGGTTATCTAATCGCTGTTTTGAGAGTTATGATGTGATTGTCGATGCGGCATGTGACGCTTGGAATGCATTGTGTAATGAGACTAACTTAATTAGGTCTATCACTCAGCGGGAGTGGTGCGATTTGAGTGTTATTTTTTAGAATTGGTATTACTTTACCTAACGAGCCGGATACCAATACTACTTATTCTACTAAAAATAAGCATTTTGAATTTATCAAAATTGATATCGCAGACCGTGAGGCGATGGCGTCATTATTTCAAACGCATCAATTCGATGCTGTCTGTCATTTGGCGGCTCAGGCAGGTGTACGTTACTCGTTAGAGAATCCACATCAATATGTTGAAGCCAATATTGTAGGGTTTTTGAATATTCTAGAAGGCTGCCGCCAACAAAAAGTAGATAACTTATGCTTTGCATCAAGCTCATCTGTATATGGACTTAACCAATCTCAGCCATTTAAAACATCCGATCATACCGATCATCCTGTCTCATTATACGCTGCTACTAAAAAATCGAATGAGATGATGGCACACACTTATGCGCATCTGTTTGGTATTCGTTGTACTGGTTTAAGATTTTTCACCGTTTATGGTCCTTGGGGACGCCCTGATATGGCGCCGATGTTGTTCGCTGATGCCATCTCTAATAACCGCCCTATCAAAGTATTCAACCATGGTGATATGAGCCGCGACTTTACCTATGTTGGTGATATTGCCGAGGGTATTTTGGCGATTTTAGATACTCCGGCCGGTAGCAAAGATGTGGGTGCACCAACCTTTGACCCCCGACATCCGAGTCCAGAAACCTCTTCTGCCCCTTATCGCCTCTATAATATTGGCAATAACTCACCGGTAAACTTGATGGCGTTTATTCGTACATTAGAGGCAGAATTTGGCACAGAAGCACAGAAGATTATGATGGATATGCAGCCTGGTGATGTGGCTTCGACTTACGCAGACTCCAGCTCATTAACCCAATTAACCGGCTTTACCCCCAATACAGAGTTGGCTGAGGGTATCAAACACTTCGCTAATTGGTATCGTGGTTATTTTAAAAAATAACTTATTTATTCCACATATTTAAAAGAGCCAGCCACAGCATGGTGATAGGCTCTTTTATCGATAAGAAAACAATATTTTCATTTATATCTTCTATTGTTATTTAAACCGTTAGAACTGCCGAATCAACTGACAACTTTCCAACAAAGAGGTTTTAGCTTCCCAGTT
This sequence comes from Psychrobacter raelei, assembly GCF_022631235.3. NCBI lineage: Bacteria > Pseudomonadati > Pseudomonadota > Gammaproteobacteria > Moraxellales > Moraxellaceae > Psychrobacter > Psychrobacter raelei. Next base: position 1,262,951 of record NZ_CP093310.2, on the reverse strand, counting down.
TAACTCCTTTTTAGCCAAATCTACTTTTGCCCAAAACTTAGCTAAATCCCCTTTTCGTCTAGGCTTTATCTTTCTCTCTATCAAAATGTCATTAGCAGCTTCAAAGGCACTTACCAGCTCAAGTACCGTAGTACCCATACCTGTCCCTAAATTAAAAACATGAAATCCAGTATTTGCTAAATACTCGATGGCAGCCAAATGTCCTTCCACTAAATCCATCACATTAATATAATCTCGCTCACCAGTACCATCTCTTGTCTCGTAGTCATCACCAAATACTTGCAAATAAGGCAGCTCAGAATTAGCTACCTTAATTATATATGGCATTAAGTTATTTGGAATATCTTTTGGATTCTCACCAATCAATCCTGACGGGTGAGCGCCAATTGGATTGAAGTAGCGCAGGGTTATTGCTGAAAAAGCCTCATTGCTAGCACATACATCACGTAAAACATGCTCTACATGCAGCTTAGTATAGCCATAGGGGTTAATCGGATTGGTAGGATGCCGCTCATCATAGGGTAAATATTTAGGCTCCCCATAGACCGTAGCAGAGGAAGAGAAAATAATTTTATTAACTTTATTGTTCTGCATAGCTTTGAGTAGATTCAAACTTCCAGAGACATTGTTATCATAATACAATATCGGCTTAGCAACCGACTCAGCCACTGCTTTTAGACCAGCAAAGTGAACTACTGCTTCAATAGTAAACCGCTTAAAGATACTATCAAGTAAACCCTCATCTCTGATATCCCCTTCAATAAAATGTAATTCTTTCTGTGTAATCTGCTCGACTTTATCTTTCACACCGGCATGGCTGTTTGAAAGATTATCCAGTACCATAACCTCGTAACCTGACTGCAAAGCAATCACAGTAAAGTGACTGCCAATATAACCAAGACCACCGGTAATTAATAGCATATTTTTGACTCTTATATTATTCTGTGCAGCTATATTTAAAAAATTATAGTAATTATACCTTACATATCTAATATACTAATTTTAAATATAAAAAATCCGAACATCATGTCCGGATTTTTTTATATTTAAGCCATCCCTAAAATAAGGGCTTAGAGCATAACAGCTATACCGCTTAATTAATCAACAAAGCTCAGCCAATCCATGTACTGCTCATTGCGGCCATGTACCACATCAAAATATAAGCTCTGCAGCTTCTGTGTGATGTCACCGCGTCCGCCATTACCAATGGTGCGATCATCGTATTCACGGATGGGCGTCACTTCAGCGGCAGTACCGGTCATAAACACCTCATCGGCTAAATAAAACTCATCGCGAGTAATACGGCGTTCGACCACTTTAATGCCTAAATCCTCAGCGAACTGAATCATCGTACGGCGGGTAATCCCATCTAATGCCCCACCTGCCAAATCTGGCGTATGTAGCTCGCCATTTTTTACCATAAATAAGTTTTCGCCTGAACCTTGGCACACATAGCCTTGAGAGTCCATCAAGATGGCTTCGTCATAGCCGTTGCGAGTCACCTCTTGGTTGGCCATAATAGACACTGGATAGTTGCTCGCTGCTTTGGCCTTACACATGGTGACGTTGGTCATATGGTGGGTGTAGGATGAGGTTTTAACCCGGATTCCTTTTTGGATGCCCTCCTCACCCAAATAAGCGCCCCATTTCCAAGCGGCAACCATGGCATTGATACTATTATCTCGTGAGGAGAGTCCTAGTTTTTCAGCGCCCACCCAGATAAGCGGACGAATATAGGCCGACTCAAAGCCATTTTGTTTAACGACCTCTTTTTGGGCTTGATTCAAAGTGGCTTTATCAAAGGGGACATTTAATTGAAAGATTTTGGCAGAGCCCATTAGGCGATCGGTGTGATCTTCTAATCTAAAGATTGCAGTACGGCCATCTTCTGTTTGATAAGCACGCACCCCTTCAAATACTGCCATACCATAATGCAAACTGTGCGTTAACACATGCACTTTGGCATCAGGCTGATTGACCATTTCACCGTTTAGCCAAAGCTTGCCTTCCGTTGTTGCCATACTCATAATATTGTTCCCTTTACGCCAATAATCGTCAATCGAGCCTGCATGATCTCCCCTTATAATAAACAGCATATTTAGGAGAGGTCAATCATTTTAGTATATCACTGCGGCCTAAATTGACTATCAATTTTTAGTTTTGTAGCGCATTTGATTTGGTTATATTGAGTCCTAGGCTACACCACTATCTCATTCCATTTAGAGATGACATACTCGCGTGTCTCATTCCAGACCGCTGCATCTACCACCACCGATTCGTTAGCAAGCGCCAGCTGATGCATCGCGGCGCGCAGTAGAAGATAGGCTTTAGTAAGTCCCTCACAGGTCTCAGCATCCCACACTCCAGCGGCCGCTAAGCTTTCAAAAATTCTGACATTATCGCTCCACTGCGCCAGCTCTGGGTGGTCATGGGCATGGGCCAATACGCCATATTGCGCCATAAACTCAATATCGACAATACCGCCTGCATCTTGTTTTAAATGAAACTCACCTTGCTGCTGAGCTAAGGGATTGCTGCCCAAATGGTCTTTCATTTTGCCGCGCATTTCAATCACGTGCTGTTTTAAGTCGGCAATATCACATTTGCGCGTGAGAACCTGTTTGCGAGTATGATTAAAGGCCTGTATCACTCGACTGTCACCACAAATGGCGCGCGCCCGTACTAAGGCTTGATGCTCCCAGACCCAAGCTTTTTCTAATTGATAGCGCTCAAAGGAGCGGCTTGAGACTACCATCATGCCAGCATTACCCGAAGGTCGCAGTCGCATGTCAATCTCATAAGCACGCCCATCTCGGGTTTGGGTATTGAGATAGGTCATCAGCTTCTGGGCCAAACGCGCGGTAAACTTCATGCCGCTAACCGGTTTAAGCCCTGTGGTCATTGCTTGCTCATTAATCTGGTGAATAAATACCAAATCAAGATCTGAGGTATACGACATCTCTATCCCACCAAGCTTGCCATAACCAATAATCGCAAAGCCGTTGTGCGCTTCGGTTACTGACTCGCCTTGCATATTGATCGGATAGCCATGACGCTTGACCAGCTCTGAGAAGGCACGCTCTAAGGTAAATTCAAGCACCACCTCAGCAATATAAGTCAAGGAGTCAGACACCTTCATAATCGGGCGTTCAGCCAGCACATCACTGGCGGCTACAGCCAGCACCTGATTGTTTTTGAACAATCTAAGCACGTTTAGTAGCATCTCCTCATCATTAGGCTCAACGCGCAAAAGGCGCTGACGCAGGATATTGGCAAGCTCCTCTTTGTCCGGCAGGTGGCGGTAGCGCTGCTGTAAGAATGAATCAAGCAATACCGGATAGCGGGTCAACTCGCCAGCAATCCAAGGGCTTGCCGAGAGCATGGGAATCAGATTAACTGTGGCATCTGGGTTTTCAGCGAGCATCACTAGATATATAGAGCGGCGACAGATGGCCTCTAATAAGTCGATAAGTCTGGGTAATGCCACATTGGCTAAGCCCTGCTTGGCTTCATGAATTAGTAACGCATGCACCAATACAGGATAAGCGGCATCTAATCGCTGTTTGGCCTCCTCAGATAGATTGGCCACCATTTTGCTTGACCAAAACTGCTCAAGCTTGGCCTTGTTATCCCCGTTAAGCACCTCATCTAAGCTTTGCAGCTCATCACTGGAGGCAACAGCGGTATTGGTAGGCGTCTGGCGCTCAGTCACCATACGATCAAAGGGGAGATGCACATTGCGGCGATGCTCATTTAGACGCTGTAAAAAAGCATCCCAATTATCAAAGCCTAAGGTGAGCGCCAAATTGTGCTGGCATTCTGGATTGTGCGGCAGCTTTTGAGTTTGCTGGTCATGAATGGCCTGAATACCATGCTCAACGCGGCGAAAAAAACGATAAGCGGCCTCTAGGTTGCGGTAAGTATCATCATCGATGAAATCAAATTCGTTTAAAGCCTGCATCGCTTTGAGGCAGGACTTGACCTCAAGCTGACTGTGACGACCGCCATATATTAATTGGAAAGCCTGTACCACAAACTCTATGTCTCGAATGCCGCCGGCACCGAGCTTAACATTGTCTAAGTCCTCTCGCTGCGCCACTTGATTTTGAATTAAAGACTTCATTTCACGCAGTGCAGCAAAGGCACTGTAATCGACATAATAGCGAAACACAAACGGCTTAATGATGCTCTCTAATTGACTATTAAACCTATCGTCAACCTCATTAATCACCCGCGCTTTTAGCCACGCAAACCGCTCCCATGCGCGGCCATGAGCAGCAAAGTACTTCTCTAAAGCCGATAAGTGAATGGCCAAGTCACTGCCCTCACCCCAAGGGCGTAGGCGCATATCGACTCGAAACACGAAGCCTTCTGCCGTGCAAGTATCTAAGATCTTAATAATGCTTTGACCCAAGCGAATCATAAAGCGCTTATTATCTATACTTTTGGTGCCTTTGGATTTATCACCATCGGTTTCACCGCGGGCACGGTGTACGAAGATTAAGTCGATATCACTAGATAGATTCAGCTCTTGCGCCCCAAGCTTACCCATGGCAAAGATGGCCATGTCATCGAACTGACGCTGCCCTTTTTCATCAATATATGTGGGCCGGCCATAGCGCGCAACCAATTGCTCCCAAACATACTCTTTAACGAATATCAGACAATTATCCGCAAAATCTGATAGCTCACCGGTCAGCTGTTCAAGCGCAATGAGACCCAAAGCGTCCTGCCAAATCCAGCGCAGCATCAATAGCTCACGCAAGCGGCGCAGACCTTTCATGACGCCGGCTTCATCGGCCCGCTTAAGCTCGCCCTCTAACCCATCGTCTAAGGTGTAATCATCAATCAAATCACAGATTTGCTGGCGAGTCAGCAGCTCACCTAAAGGATAACTGGTCAAAAAGTTTTGGCAAATAGCCGGCTTGTTTTTCCAGATTTGATAAGCAAAAGGACTGGCCATCTTAAGTGCTTGAATGTGCTCTTGGGTTATGTGCTGGGCGCTTAGTGAAAGGACGTTTTGAGTTAATTGGTCAATGAGGCTACGGTCAGAGGGCATGATAGGGCACGGCTCCTTAAAAGTGCTAGTGTGCTATTAGCCTACCACATAAAAAGCGGTTAGAAGATAACTGTTCGTGTTAAATTTTTATATCCTTATAGCAAAAATTCTCATATCTAATAGCCTCATTTCAGCGTAAGATAAAAGGTTACTTACAGCAAAGGTTACTTACAGCAGTAGCAGGCTGTGCTCCACCATCTTTTGCATATCAGGTGCCCATAAAGATAAGCTATAGCCTATGGCACCGCCAATCAGCACATCGGTAGGATAATGCAGGCCAAGCACCATACGCGATAAGGCCACCAATAATGCAAAAAGCATCATGACAGGCAGCAGCTGAGGAAAATAACTGCCTAAAGTTGCGCTAAACAGCACCGCTTGTAAGGTGTGTCCTGAGGGAAAGCTAAACACATCTAATGGCCGCTCACCGAGCACTATCACCTGATGTACTTGATAGGGTCTGGGGCGTACCGTTTTTATTTTTAATACTTTATATACCGCAAGCCCAATCAGGCTAATGAGTAAAGTGGTTATAATCGGCAAAAAAGCCTGTTGACCATAAACAACCAAAGCCGCCAGCATCATCGCATACCAAAACCACCCATCTCCTAATCTGCTAATAGATTTAAAGACGATGGCCACAGCATAATTGGTAGAATAGCGGTTGATATGGATACACACTGTGGTGTCCCATGATATAAGCTGATTGACATAAACGGCCAGTGCTGGACTGCGTGAACATAAGGTGAACACAGGACTCGGCGCAATGTTTGGCGGCAGTTGGCGCACCAAAGAAGGCTTTGCTTGGTTAGATTTCACCGCTTATCCCCTTATTAGGTTATGGCGCATTAAAAAAGTATAAAAACTAATTATCATATTTTAAGTTATTGAGTTTACTTTATTTTGTAAAAAATACTCATCTATTTCATCACTCTGTGTGTACATCTCGTTTTACCAGCCATAAGCGCCTATAGTCTAGTCTAACTGTTTTAATCTAACTATTTATAGTCGCCTTCGGTGCCAAGGCTTGATAAAACATGGTCAGCATTTTCTCAGTGGGGCGCTGCCAAGAGCACTGAGCCACACTCTTTCGCGCATGACTTCCCTGCTCTTTTAAACACTGCATTTTTGGCAGCTGCGAGATGGCAGTAATAAACCCTACTTTATCACCTAACGTCACAAGCCGGCCACTATCGGGGGTGACCAGCATACCAGCGGCTGCATCATTAAAGGCATACACCGGCAGGCCACTGGCCATCGCCTCTACCACCACATTACCAAAGGTTTCAACTTGGCTTGCAAACACAAAGGCATCGGCGCTGGCATAATGCCCAGCCAAAGCCTGCCCAGTTTGCGTGCCCGCAAAGATAATATCCTCTTTGTTGTTGGCCGCCATTGCCTGTAGTCGATCTCTATCTGGCCCATCTCCCACTATTATCAACTTAACCGCTCGATGTAGCTGTTGCTGCTGTAGCGCCTTAAACGCATCTATTACCCAGTCTATCTGCTTTTCAGGCGACAAACGGCTCACCATAATCAGTACCGTGTGATGAGTGTGCGCCCCCCACTGTGCTCTAAGTGCGTCACTGCGATGCTTGGGGTTAAACCACTTTAAATCTACGCCGCGACCTACTTCCACCAGCCGCTTAAATCCTAGATTTTGTAAGTCATGCAGCGTCTTTTTACTCGGCACACAAGTGGCTTTTGAGGCATTATGAAACCATTTAAAGTAGGCCATGATGGGCCCTGCCAATAGGCCAAGTCCAAAGTGCCGGCTAAAGTCATGAAACTGAGTATGATAGCCGGTGGTAACAGGAATATTAAGCGACTTTGCAGCCATGAGCGCCGCCCATCCTAGAGGCCCTTCGGTGGCAATATGTACCACATCAGGAGCAATGCGTTTGAGCTGTTTTTTTATGGTGAAATATACCGGCAACCCAAATTGTAAATTAGTATATTTAGGTATCGCCATGCCTTTTACCTGCACATCATGGCTAAGCACCAAACTGCGGCTTTGTTCCCCTAGGTTTTGGGTGGTAAGACCTTGAATGGGCATATCGACTGAACTTGATTTGGGTTTGGGCCGGATGAGGCTCACCTGATGACCTTGTAGAGAGATTTGCTGCATTAAACGTCCCAAACTCATCGCCACACCATTGATATCTGGTGTCCAAGTCTCGGTCACCAGTAAGATGTGTAGTGGCTTTGAATAAGCAGTGACGTCCGTCAAAGTATATTGCTTATCAAAAGTTAAAGCTAAATTGGCCAATAAGCTATCAAAGCCATAGTCAGCGACAAGGGGTGCTGCTCGGGTGTCCATGTTATGATTTAGCATGTGGCCTCCTGATTGCTACTAGATTGCTAATTTGGGACTATAGCCTTACTGTAAAACAAATAGTTGACACTTTTATGGCGGTAAAATCACAGTTTAATGACAGACTAGGTTTTAGCTTAACCTAGTTATGCAGCTTATTTGTTGGCTTTGCATCCTTATAACATGCTCAAATCATGTATAATTAACGCCAAATGCGCCCTTTTTTATTGTACAAGCTGATACTTTTATGACGACAACGACGTTATTACTGATTACCGCCGACCCAAGCCAGCCGCTTGCGTGGCATGCTTATCGTTATGCCAAAGCCTTTATGCAGCATACTCAAGAAGCGGATACTGTGTCGCCTGCTAAGTTGTCCATTTTCTTTTATGCAGATGCAGCCAATACGGCCAATGCGCTACGTTGGCAGAGTGCAGATAGAGCCGATTTAACCCAGCTTTGGAGCCAGTTTAGCGCCGCGTACCAGCAAAGATTACCCGTGTGTGTGAGTACCGCCTTAACCCGCGGCGTAACCGATGAGGACAATGCTGCGCGTCACAGACTACAGACCAATAACTTAGCAGCTGGGTTTGAGCTGGTGGGACTTGGGGAGCTGGCTGAGCAAATGGCCTTAGCCACCAAGGTCATTCGTTTTTAAAGATAGATTAAAAAAGGAAGTTCTGTGTCATTACTTATTCGTTTAACCACCGCCACCGAAACCGCTACTTATGAAGGGTGCGCCCTAGCCCTAACTCTAGCAAGCTTCGGACAAGACGTACAATTGATGCTAAGCAGCTCTGTGTTTGGCTTATTAATGCAGCCTGAGAGCCGCTTACATGGCATGATTAAATCACTAGATTTGTATGATATTGCGCCCGCTTGGCTACCTGACGATGTGTTTAGCAGTTGGATCTTTGGCATGTTGCCTGGTGATGTTGCGCAGCAAGTCGACTTCATTCCAGAAGATTTTGACGCCAATAATTTTCAGCAGATTCTATCTTTTTAACCTGTATCCGCATCAGTGTTTTCCCAAATTATAAGAGCCAAACCATGTCCACTTTGTTTCAATTACAGGCCCCAATGAATACCCTTAAAGCCACCGTCAAAGAGCTGGCTCCCTTATGGCACGCCGGTGACAGTCTATTATTATTGGCTGAAACTTCAGGTTATCTGCCTTGGCTGCAAGTGTATATCAATGAGCTAAACGGTGATGATGAGTCTGAATATCGTATTGAAAACATCCATGCGCTCTATGTGCTGGCCGATGATTTGGCTCATCTTAATGAGACCGCACGGGTCAATTTGGATGTGAGTAAAGTACACGTCATTAGTGATGCGCAGTGGGTGGCATTAACCCAAGAGGTAGATCGCGTGGTAACGTTAAATTCACTCAGTTAGTGGGATGCGACGATCTATTCTATCCCGTAAGACGATTTATTCTATCTCATAAGACAATCTATCCCATAATTTGTATTCCCTTAAGCCGTTAAATTATGAGTCAAGCCATGAATTCATCTTCTACCAGCCCCGCTTCACAGACTGCTGCTGTCACCTCAGAGGACCTAGCCTATCTGGGTCTTGATGAAGAGGGGCATTTGCTTGACCATACCCAGTGGACCCCTCAGATTGCGCAGCAGCTAGCAGATACGCTATCCGTAAAATTGACCGAGCAGCATTATCAGATTTTGCAGCAGGTGCGAGACTTTCACACTCAGTTTAACCACCCGCCGACCACCCGCCCCTTAATTAAGTATCTGATGAAAACCTTGCCTGAGCACAATATCAGCAATCAATTACTGCAGCAGTTATTTAATACCGGTTTGGTTGCCCGCCATGTCAATCGCATCGCAGGGCTACCCAAGCCGCCCAATTGCTTATAATGCTTGCCGGTTATTTAGGATCATAAGGGGTCAGCTCGGTATATCCGGTGCTTCGCCCTTCATCGCCATAAAAGCCTTTTTGACGCCATACTTCATATAAGCAGATGCTGATACTATTGGCCAGATTTAGGCTGCGAGAGTCTGGTAACATGGGCAAACGCAGCCAGTTGCTCTCCCCAATGTCTGCTCGGATGTCATCAGCTAAGCCTGCCGTCTCTGAACCAAATACCAAAGCAATACTCTCATGCTCAGCCGCATTGCTATCGCCAAAATCATACTCATAAAACGGATGACTCAGCTTAGTGGTCAATGCCACCATCTTATGACAGCCTGCTGCTTGTAGCGCCTCTTTCGCCACTTGCCAGTTTTTGTGCACTTGCATGGCTGCGTATTCATGATAATCAAGCCCTGCACGGCGTAGCTTCTTATCGTCTAAATCAAACCCTAATGGCTCAACCAAGTGCAGCTGAGCTCCGGTATTGGCACACAAACGGATGGCGCTGCCGGTATTGTTAGGAATTTTTGGGTGCACAAGCACAATGTGAATGGTCATAAAATGTTGCCTTAAATGAGACGAAGTAAAAACAAATAGTCCGTCTGTGTATCGAAATTTACAATTCTATGACAGTTTTAGATAAATTTCACACATTTCTCTGTTGTTGCTATTGGACTAATTGATATATTATGTAATTAAGGATAACTGCTGTGTTTCTAAAACTTAACGTTTTCTCAGTCGACAAATGTCTGTAAAACCTAGGTTTTTATTATCTGATCATCTAGTGTTAGGTATTTTATCGTAGTATTTGGTGTTAACTTATAGTTAGCGCTACTCGATGGTTAACCTAGTTAATCCAGAAGACACCTATCCTTAGCACACAGTGATGAATTTATATTATTTATTTTTTCAACTTTTAAGGACTTATTATGAAAAAGTTAGCATTTGCCTCTTTAACTGCTCTAGTTGTACTATCTGGTTGTAACACTTTCAAAGGCCTAGGCCAAGACGTATCTAAAGCCGGTGAAGGCGTTACTAAAACTGCTGACAAAGTTGAAAATAAAATCTAAACTTTTTTAGTTTTGTATTGTCTTGAGGTCTGCCATATCCATATCATATATTGGTAAATACTGGTAAACCGATAAAAGCTCACTTTTTTAGTGGGCTTTTGTTGTTTTGGACCACTGCATTCTACTGTACTATCTAGCTGACCGTCTTATTTATAAGCCACACGCTGTTTTACCAGTGCATAACCTGATCTATTCGCCCACCAAAAAGTGTTAAAATAACAAACCTTGCGCTGACAAATGTTTATTTGGAATATTGTCATAACTTGGCAATCAAGTAAAAGTTGTTATAATCAGCATGACTTTTAAAACTATGACAAATCAATGCTCTTTTTAGAGCCTATCTTGGAGAAGAACATGGCAGATTTTAACGTGATTTTAGATGCAGGCGATGTTGACGGCGGCGAAATTAACGTTGTTGTTGAAATCCCAACCGGTAGCAACCACAAAATCGAATGGAACCGTGAATTGGCTGTATTCGAGCTTGACCGTGTTGAGCCAGCTATTTTTGCTAAGCCATGCAACTATGGTTTTATCCCACAAACTTTAGATGAAGACGGTGATGAGCTTGATGCACTAATCATCACTGAACAGCCACTAACCACAGGTATCTTTTTAAAAGCCAAAGTTATCGGTGTGATGAAGTTTGTTGATGACGATGAAGTAGACGACAAAATCGTTGTTGTGCCTGCCGATGACCGTAACAACGGCAACGCTTACAACAGCTTAGAAGACCTACCAAAACGTCTTATTGAGCAGTTAGAGTTCCACTTTAGCCACTACAAAGATTTGAAAAAAGCAGGCACTACCGTTGTAGAATCTTGGGGCGATGTGGCTGAAGCCAAAGAAGTTATCAAAGAAGCCATTCAGCGCTGGAAAGACAAATAATCTGCTATTAAGCCTGTTATAACACTGGCAAATAGAATATAAAAAAGCACTTTAACCTTAAGTTAGAGTGCTTTTTTTGTTACTATCTGTGCTAAAAGCCCTTATTATGCCTTGAGAACTGACTATGTCTACCAAACTTCCCAAACACATCGCCCAAATGATTGAAAAAAACAACTTGGTTATGGCCATAAAAACGCTGTCCGAAGAGCAAGGCATTGGCATGGGTGAAGCCAAGGTTATCATTGATGAGCATGAACAAAAGCTCAAGCAGCAACAAGACAAAAATGTGGCCGCCATTAGTGCCAAACAAAACAAAAAACAGCCGATGGCCGTCTCAAAAACCACCAGCCAGCTCAATACTGCTGCCAATCAAAAAATCAAAGACAATCCTAAGCTGCAAGCGCTAAACTCAGGATTAGACAACCATCTACAACACTTGGGATATAAAAAGCCGCTGTTGCCTTATTGGGCCAAACGCCTGCTGGTTATCTTATTGATCGTCGTACTGTTAAGCTTAATCTTTTGGCAAATTGTGCCTAAAGACAACACGCCTTTTTAGAGAGCTACTGTCCTTTTAGAGCACTACTGTCCTTTTAGATTAATATTGTTAAGCCGCTTAGTAAGCTAGGGCTGTTGACCGTCATCAAGGTATGCTCGGTAAGCCTCATAGCCGACTAAGCGCTTTTGTTCTGTCTCACTAAATAGCTGCTGCTCAAGCTGAGTAATTTGCTGCTGTTTATTGTTATCACTGCTGTTGGTAGCCAAAATCTGCTGCTTGCGCTGCTGATACTGAGTAAATCTGTGGTCAAAGTCTTGATTTTTTTTATCCAATGCACCCAAACGCTGAGCTGCTTGAGGTCCCACAAGCTTCGCGCGCATCTCAAATATTTGCTTCTCTGAGGCACCTTGCTGCTTCATCTGCTGCGTCTGCTTAATAAGCTGTTCAATCTGCTTTTGCTGCTGTAGTTGCTGCTTGGTCGCTGACTCAGGTAGTTTTTGAATATAGGCCTGCTGAGCTTGCTGCTTTTGAGCGATACTCAAAGACTTATCTTGGGCAATTTGTAACATGGCCATATTATAATCTTGCACCTGATCATCGGCGGCAAAAAATGCCTGAGCAACTGGTTTGCCCAATATCTGCTGACGCAAAGCTTGCACCTGTTGTCGCTGCTGCTTAATACGCGCAAGATCCACCTCACCTGCCTGCATCGCCTCCAATGTTTTAGCTGCTTGTTGCTGATTGGTCAAGCGACTCTCAAGTGCCGCCACCTGCTTAAGGTACTGCTGGTATTGATAGTAAGTATCTATGGCAGCATCAGCGGCTGGCTGCGGCGTACGACTGCTAATATATGCCTCAACACGAGCATCGATGGTGGCACTGTCCTCCTCTCCAAGCGCTGACAAAAAATAATCAAAAAGGCGACGTAGGCCCGGCGTAGCTACCAGTTGCCCCTCTTTTGTGACAATAATCTCACCATCGACTTGTGTGCCTTGTAGCGACTTAGGCAGCCGCTCAACACCGGTGACAAAGTGGTCCTCAGGATAAGGCAAATCTATTATCTGCTCCTCACTGTCAGCCTGAACTGGCAAAGTATGGTTTAAAGAGGAGCGCTTAGAGGGGGTCGCTGCCGTATCTGCCGGCTTATCAGACGTATTAAATCTTGGTATTAAGAAGATAATAGCGCCTATCACACAGGCCAAAATAAGCACAATAAGCACCGTTTTAATCCATGATTTATTTTTCATAGCTTGGTTTTACCACTTATTGGGTCGCACTTGGTAGACACAGCGGGAGCAGTTTGATTTTTATAAGCCATTATTTTTTAATCGATTGATTTGGGCGCGATATACCGAAATCGGATCTACTTCACCCCAAGCCACCAGACCAAACATCTGATTGACTGAGTCTAAATGGTTCATTTTATAATCATCTCGAATCACATAGCCTATCCGGCTAGAGCAGGCCGATACCAGCCCATCATTGGCATCATCTTTACCAAAGCTCAATGCGGTAAGCGACAGCAGATAATCACTCGGATCTAGACCATTGGTGATGGTGCCCACCCCTGAGAAGGAATAATAGGGAATATCATTAACCACGAAATTATCCGGCGGCTGACCACAGTATTCACTCGGCATGGCCGCAGGGTATTTTCGATTGTAGTAGTGTGCCATATAGTCTGTGGTCAAACCGGTAACCGCACGCACCCCGTCTTGCTGCTGTAGTTGTTTGCGATTGATACCTGAGCCGTAATCTAAAAAGCGTCCCAAAGCATTGTGAAAGTTAATTAAAGCCCGACTCCGCAGATTGTATTCACCTGGCGCGTAGCCACTTTTGGCACTGCTGTTGGTCACCAGATTTAATAGCCAATCGGCCATTTTTGAGCCCTGTTCAGGGCTGGCGACTGCAGTCACTGAAGCCACAGACTCTGGCGCTACTGCAGCCACATAGCGAATGTCTATGCCGCCTAGGCTGTGCCCCACTAGATTCACTTTTTGTTTGCCGGTAACAGCGGTGATGGTTTGTACTTGCTGTAGCAATTGTTCACCCCGAAACTCAGCATCGTGAATGGCCGAGGTCTTGGTGACATACACCTCGCTACCGCCTGCTATTAATGCCTCGGGAATGCCATTGAAGTAATTAATGATACCAAATAAGCTATTAAAACCGCCCAAGCCATGTGCCAATACCACAGGATACTGTGTGGCGGTCAGGTTGTCCTCTGGCTCAATACTCTTTATCAGCTGACAGCCCGTGGGATTAGAGCAGTTGTAATACTCAGCCGCAGCAGCGCGGTTAGCCAGCCCTAAAAGGCTCATTGCCAGTAGCATAGCTGCAGCCACTGCGTATTTTTTAGATTGAGCTGCCGTGCTTTTATTAACTTGGGTTAATACACTCATCAAACATCCCTGTATTGGCTGAGGTTACAGTACGTTGTTTAGCCACTGACCAATGGCTTGAAGCTGTGGTAAGCAGACCTGATGCGCCATGGGGTAGGCCGAAAAATCTACGTCATAGCCAGCTGCCGTTAGACTGTCTGTGGCACGTTGACCCAAAATAATAGGAACTACCGGATCTTGAGTCCCATGATCAATCTTAATCGGCAGCTGTTTGTTTTGGATAAAGCTTGCTGCATCGTCTATGGCCAAATACGTAGATAGTGCCAATAGACCTGCTAGTGGTGCAGGCTGGGTCAAAGCCACTTGATAGGCCACCGCCCCGCCTTGAGAGAAGCCGGCAATCACAATGTTCTGATGAGGCACACCGCGCTCAACCTCACGATTAATTAAATCATGAATGGCTGCAGCAGACTTCTCAATTTGTGCCACATCCACTTTACGCTCTAAGCTCATCTCTAAAATATCATACCAAGCTGGCATCACCATGCCGCCATTGATGGTCACTGGAATATTGGGCGCATGCGGGAATACAAAGCGCACCGCCAGATCGCTGCGTAGGCCAAGCTCGGGCACCACAGGCTCAAAATCGTGGCCACTGGCCCCTAAGCCATGTAGCCAAATCACAGCACAATCAATGTCTTTATTGGCTGGGTTATGCTCTACAACAACACAATCTAAATAGTGGGTCATAATTATCCTTATCGTATTTTTATGAGTTATCAGCGCTGGGTATCGTCACACCGTCAATAACTTGCGCGACGTTACCTATTTAACAAACTTCTTAGTAATTTTAACACACCCAGCGGGTAGGCGTTTTTACATGCCAGTTCAAATTGCTGCTATTGACTCTGAACTCATTTGACGATACTGACATTCATTAATTTTTCATAGTCTGCTCATCTGAAACACATCTATTTTGGCATCAGCTATGCTAGGATTAGGCCTGTTAATTTGCTTTCGCCCCTCTTCGCTTCATTATCTGGTATTTTTCATGACGGCATTATCTAATTTCGCTGCAAGCCAATCTCCTGCCCCTCATATTCTGATCGTCGAAGATGATCCTGCCATCGCCACGTCGCTTCGAGTGACGTTTAAGCGCGAAGGCTGGCAAGTGACTTGGCTGGACAATGCCAGTAGTGTCATCCCTACCCTAAAGCATTTCAACGATCAGCAGCAGCCACTTTCTGGCATTGTGCTGGATGTGGGTCTGCCTGATGGTGATGGCTTAAGTTTATGTCAAGACATTCGTCACAGCGAGGGCATTGGGATACTAAAGCAGTTGCCTATTGTATTTTTGACCGCCCGCAGCGACGAGGTGGATAGAATTTTGGGCTTAGAGATGGGCGGTGATGATTATTGCCCTAAGCCCTTTAGCCCCAGAGAGTTGGTGGCACGTCTCAAAGCCATTTGGCGCCGCGAGCAGTTGTCCGCTACCAGCATCGAGACGCACATCAGCAGCGCTGAGGACACCACGCCACAACTGTTTGAGTTAGATTCAGGTATTTGGCGTTACGAGCCGCTTACCTATACCTTGTACTGGAATGACCACAAGCTTGAGCTGAGCAATACTGAGCGCAAATTATTGTTGGCATTGTTGGCCAATCCGGAGCGTGTCTTTAGCCGTGAACAGCTCTTAAACGCGATTAGTGATTATCCCGATCACAGATTAGCGCGCACCATTGATAGCCACGTTAAATCTATACGTAAGCAATTGGCACAAATTAGTGAGCGTGAGGATTTGGAGATTATCCATACCCACCGGGGTCTTGGCTATGGGCTTTGTAGTTCATGAGTGATGAGGATAATGAGCTGAGCGAAGCGACAAAACAAGCGCTTAATAAAGCCGGCTCTGCGAACTGGTACGCCAAACTTCACCCCACTGGCAAAGAGACTCCGCCTGTGATTCAAGACAAAAAACCAAAAAAAATCCTCAACTTAAGCTTATTTTTTAGAATATGGATAGCGGTTGGGGTTATCGTGATTATCTCAGGCATAGTGGTGTTCAATCAGTTGTTTAACTACGTGCGCCCCATCACCCAACAAGTTATCGAGGATACCTTAGTGGACACCTCAAAGCTGCTGGCAGCAAGCTTGCAGTCAGCGGTGGAGTCCGGTGAGATTTATGATAGACACTATCAGTCGATGCTCGATAATGCGTTTTTGGCACCCACTTTGCCCACCAAGGAGCAAGCGACCCAACCCCCATCTAGTGCAGACAATACAACCATCGATCCAGCGCGCCCAGCTTCTGCACCTTTTGGTACTTGGTATCACGAAAAGACACACAGCAGCTTTCGGGTGTACATCACCAATAACGAAGGCATTGTTATCTACGACTCCTTACCCAAGGATGGCAATGACATAATGCCTGAGGCCAACGCTGAGGGCCAAGATTACTCAAGCTGGAACGATGTCAATTTGACCTTGCAAGGCAAATACGGTGCCCGAACCACACGCACTAATCCTGAAGACTCAAGCTCGTCAGTCATGTATGTCGCCCAGCCCATATACAGCTCCAGCGACCCACAGCAAATCATTGGTGTTGTCAGTATCGGCAAACCCACCTCCACCGTCTTGCCCTATCTTAATGCCACTCGCCAGCGCATGCTAACCGCCTCGCTTATCATCAGTATCGTCACCTTATTGATGGCGGGTCTAATTGCTTGGTGGCTAAGACAAAGCACTTTACTGGTAACCCGTTATACGCAGTCATTGGCGCAAGACACCAAAAAGCCTTATTTTTATCTAGGGCATGAGCTCAATGAATTAAGTGATACCATCGAGAGCATGAAGCATCGTCTCGAAAACCGTGCTTATGTCACTGACTATGTGCATACCCTTACCCACGAGCTAAAAAGTCCGCTGACCGCCATTCGTGCCAGCGGTGAGCTGCTTGAAGAGACGGATTTGGACGGTGAAGACAGACTGATGTTGAGCCAAACCATTACCGAGCAAAGCATCAAGCTACAGTCATTAATTGATCGTTTGCTGCTGTTGGCCAAAATTGAGCAGCCGACCTTTCGTTTGGCCATGCAGCGTATTAATCTAGATGGGTTAATTAAGACTTTGGTGTCCGGTTATGAGATGCAGCGTCAATACCAAAGCCTGCAAATCAATTATCAATGCCAACTGCCACAAGCGGATAACAACAGCATCTTAGCGGATGAATTTTGGCTCACGCAAGCGTTGCAAAATGTGCTCGATAACGCTCTATATTTTGCTCACAATCAGGTCACTATCACCCTCACCTCTCAGACCATCCAAAAAACTGATTATATTAAGCTGTCGGTCATCAATGATGGCAATCTTATTCCTGACTATGCGCTAAGTAAGGTGTTTGATCGCTATTTTAGCCTCTCGCATCAGTATTCAAAGCCGCAAGCTGCTCCCATCTCGTCGCAAGGTGCAGCCGGTGTAAGTAGCCTCGGTAATGCCAGCCCCACTCAAGGCAAAAAAGGCACCGGACTTGGCTTAACCTTAGTCAAACAAGTCATCGAGCGTCACGGCGGTAATGTCAGCGTCCATAATCTAGAGGCTATCTTAGAGGATACGGATATTAACCGTGATAGCCCCACCACACCGATTCAGTTCACCGGCGTCGAGTTAATTTTATATTTACCCCTAACCCGTGTGTCTGGTAATGAGCGCAGTGGCAGCGAGACGACAACCACTTAGATATTGTCTTGGCGCAGTGTACTGATTTTTAAATAAAAAAAGGCCCCAAAACATCTGTTATGGGGTCTTTAGGTGGTTAGCAATTCTTACAAAGTTAGCTTTGCGAGGGGCTTAACGGCACGATACGCTCTTTTTGGCCACTGCCTAACATACCTTGGCTACCCACCCCTTCTGGATTGGCCTCAAGATAAGCGGTCATCTGCGCAATGGCGTTTTCATCGCCACTGTCGATAAGACGCTGCTTAATCACCTCAACTGGCGGTACCGGTAAATTCTTTAATAAGGAGATTAATTGCGCATTGTCGCCTTTGGTCACCACCATCTCAATAAGCTGACGCGCATCTACGGGTAAGTCTGGGGTAGATTGTGCCATTAAAGCAAGGTGATAGGCGCCTGAGATATCATCATCAGTGACGATACGCTGCTCAATGGCGCTATAAGTCTCGCTGGTCGCGCCGCCTGCCACGCTTAATAGGTGGATACACTTCAACGAAGAATGCGGCTCTTTGGCAATCGCCATAATTTTCTCTGATTGCGCTTCTAAATGCTGTCTTTTTTGCAGTAATTTATCATCTGTCATAGTCATTTTCCTAATTAAGCCCGTATTTGTCCCACAGGTTACCCCACTTGATCTCAGCTGACATCTTGCCTGTGTTTCGTCGCTGTTATAAAAGCTAATTTATAAAGCATTGCTAAGCGAGATTTAAGCTAAAGCAGCCTATATGGGTTAGGGCTCACTAAATATGTTTATCGTTTATTGTGGTTGCTTGTTGTTTAGGTTGCTTGTTGTTTAGGTTGCTTGTTGTCTATATGGTGATGAGTGCTCACTTCTAAAGGGCACATATACAAAAACATAACAGCTTGCCTGTTATTCAAATCGCTTTACTTCTTAAATTCTTGACCAAAAAAAACCCCAGAATCATTCCGGGGCCTTTGATACTAACTTATTTTAATCAACCGCTGCTAAACGATTAGTTAGCTGGGCTGTGCTCTTCTACTAAAGGCTTAAGCTCGCCTGATTGATACATCTCTAGAATAATATCAGATCCACCCATAAGCTCTCCATTGATCCAAAGCTGTGGGAAAGTCGGCCAGTTGGCAATTTTTGGCAAAGTGGCACGAATTTCAGGGTTTTCTAAAATATTAACAAATGCAAATGGACGACCAATTTGAGTTAATACTTCAATGGCTTTAGCAGAAAAACCACACTGCGGAAACTGCGGCGTACCTTTCATATAAAGTAGCACTGGGTTTTCTTTAATCTGGTTACGAATTAACGTTTCGATGTCTTGGGCTTGGTCTGTCATATCAATTCCTTAATGGTGAGACAAGGTTGCCAACTACAGTTTTAAAGCTACAGTTTAACAAATTGGTGAATGCTAGTACCGAGTCAGCTAGGCGTCAATAGCCTGGCGTCTAACCGGTGTAGCGGCTAAAAATATCATTCATAGGTAATTATAGTATTTATGGGGATAGTAACAAAAAATACAACGAAAATGCATCTTATCTGTCATCTCAATTTAGCTTTTGCTAAAAAATCAGCTTACACCTGCTTTGTTAATAACACCACAGCACTGGCCATAATACCCTCTTGACGACCCGTAAAACCTAACTTCTCAGTAGTGGTGGCTTTAACACTAATATTATCAACGTGAGTCTGTAAGTCTTGAGCGATATTAAGGCGCATCGCCATATTGTGTTTGGCAAGCTTAGGACGCTCACACATGACCGTAATATCGGCATTGACTAAGCTGTAGCCTTTTTGGAGAATCAAATCATAAACATGGCGCAGCAGCACGCGTGAGTCTAGTCCTGAATTGGCATCATCAGTATCTGGGAAATGCTGACCGATATCTCCCAGTGCTAAAGCGCCCAAAAGCGCATCGGCAAGTGCATGCAATACCACATCGCCATCAGAGTGAGCCAGCAGACTGTGGCTGTGCTCAATCTTCACACCCGCTAGGGTAACAAATTGATTGGGCTCACTTTTGGCGCTTTGTGCGTCCAGCTTTTTGTCATAAAACGCGTGTACATCAATACCTTGTCCAATTCTTATCATTATCAGCCTATCAGTGTTATAATTTAGCCCAAATTTTAGCATAGTTTCTGATACTTATGACGACATCTACTGGTTTTGATAATAACGCCTATAATTTGCCCGCCCTACGCCTAAGCGATGTGCCCAATCCTGCCCAGACTCGTGTGGTCGTAGGCATGTCTGGTGGTGTGGACTCTTCTGTTTCTGCGGTACTGCTACAGCAAGCTGGCTTTCAGGTAGAAGGCTTGTTTATGAAAAACTGGGAAGAGGATGACGGCACCGAATACTGTACAGCCATGGAAGATTTGGCCGATGCGCAAGCGGTGTGTGACAAAATAGGCATCACCTTACATACGGCTAACTTTGCGATGGAGTATTGGGACCGAGTATTCGAGCATTTCTTAGCCGAATACCAAGCCGGCCGTACCCCAAACCCAGATATTCTGTGTAATAAAGAAATCAAGTTCAAAGCCTTCTTGGACTACGCTGTGACCCTAGGCGCAGATTACATTGCCACCGGTCATTACACCCGCCGCAGTGTCAATTACACCCGTGAAGATGGGCTTGAAGTGGCGCATCTGATGCGTGGGCTTGATAACAACAAAGACCAAAGCTATTTCTTACATGCAGTGGGCGGCGACAAGATTGCTAAGACATTATTCCCAGTGGGCGAGTTAGAAAAACCTGAAGTGCGCCGTATTGCAGAAGAACATGACCTGATTACGGCTAAGAAAAAAGACTCAACCGGTATTTGCTTTATCGGTGAGCGCCGCTTTAAAGACTTCTTACAGCAATACTTGCCGGCCAAGCCGGGCAATATCGTGACCGATGATGGCATTACTATTGGCAAGCACGATGGCCTCATGTACTACACCTTAGGTCAGCGCGGCGGCATTGGTATTGGCGGGGTCAAAGACCGTCCTGAAGAGCCTTGGTTTGTGCTACAAAAAGACTTGAGTAACAACGAGCTGATTGTCGGTCAAGGTCATGACCACCCGATGCTGCTTAGCCAACGCCTAACCGCTTATAAGCTTGACTGGGTTGAGCGTATCCCGCCAGCTGCTATCTTTAGTGAGCAAGGTCTAAAATGCATGGCCAAAACTCGGTATCGTCAGCCCGATCAAAGCTGCACGGTATTTGCTGACTCTGATAATGGCAGCCGCGTAAAAGTAATATTTGATGAGCCACAGCGTGCGGTCACGCCAGGTCAGTCTGCGGTATTTTATATCGGCGAGGTGTGCTTAGGCGGCGGTGTGATTGAGTCGTTTGAGTAATTAAGTGAGATAAGTCATTTAGTCACTCCTTGATATAAAAGAAATCATGCTTATATGGAGTGCTATGTTTATTCTATTACTATTAGTTGTTGTTTGGCTTTCGATTTTGCTAGGGCTGATTGCACTTACTAGTGAGTCCTCTGACAATTCTAAGCCCGACTATTCGAAGAATAAAATTATTTTCTTATGTGCTGTGACTGTGGCTTATCTCATAGTCACTTCATTCTTATGGTATGCATTTATTAGTGCTATATTTGATGCTGCTGCTTCAGTATAGCGCCATTTTTTAGACTTTGCTTTTTTAGACTTTATTAGACTTAAAAGGTCACTTAGCGTCATTAATTGCTATAATTGCAAACCACGCTGATCAGAAGCGGTATTTGATTTACGTTTTTGCTGTTTGGTCTGAGTTTTGCTGTCCATCGCGGCAGCCGTTTTTTATTTATTGTGTTAACAATTTGTCGTTTCCTATTCTTGTTTTTCACCCACTGAGCTAAAGGATATTTATGTCTGCCTCTTTATCTGCCTTAACTGCCCTATCTCCGATTGACGGTCGCTATGCCAGCCGTGCTGACTCATTACGTGCTCATTTATCAGAGTTTGGTCTTATTAAAGCCCGCGTTACTGTTGAGATTCGTTGGTTACAAGCCTTAGCCGATAATGATGCCATCACTGAATTGGCCAAGTTCGATCAAGAGACCAATGCCTTTTTAGACGCCATCGTTGATAACTTTAGTGAAGACGACGCACAAGCGATTAAAGACATCGAAAAAACCACCAACCACGATGTAAAAGCGGTTGAGTACTTCATCAAAGACAAGTTTCGTGGCAACGCTCAGCTAGAGGACAGCCTAGAGTTTATCCACTTTGCTTGTACCTCAGAGGACATTAACAATCTATCTTATGCGTTAATGCTAAAAGACAGCCGTGACATCGTGGTTGCCAAATTGCAACAGGTCACAGACTCTATCGTGGCACTGGCAAAAGAACATGCCAAACAGCCTATGTTGTCTCGTACTCATGGTCAGACTGCCAGCCCAACGACTTTGGGTAAAGAGATGGCTAACGTGGCCTACCGCCTAGCCCGTCAAATCAAGCAAATCAATCAAGTTGAGCTACTAGGCAAAATCAATGGCGCCGTGGGTAACTACAACGCTCATTTATCTGCTTATCCTGAAGTTGATTGGAGTGCACATGCACAGCAATTTATCACTGAGCGCTTAGGTCTGACCTTTAACCCTTACACCACTCAGATTGAGCCACACGACTATATCGCTGAGCTATTTGATGCGCTGCGTCGTTTTAATACGGTGTTGATCGATTTTAACCGTGATATCTGGCAATACATCAGCTTAGGCTATTTCAAGCAAAAACTTAAAGACGGTGAAGTCGGCTCATCCACCATGCCACACAAAGTTAACCCCATTGACTTTGAAAACTCTGAAGGTAACTTGGGTGTGGCAAATGCCATGCTGGCGCATTTGGGCGAAAAACTGCCCATCTCTCGTATGCAGCGTGACTTATCTGACTCAACTGTTCTACGTAACATTGGGGTTGGTCTGGCTCAAGGCATGATTGCTTATGATGCGTGCCTAAAAGGCGTTGGCAAATTAGAAGTTAACCCTGAGAAGCTAGACAGCGACCTTGATAACGCTCAAGAAGTATTGGCAGAGCCTATCCAAACTGTGATGCGCCGCTACCGTGTTGAAAACCCATACGAGAAGCTAAAAGCGTTAACCCGTGGTCAGGCCATGACCCGTGAAAAAATGCTTGAGTTTGTTGATAGCAATGAATTAGATGCAGTGCCAGATGCAGACAAAGCCCGCTTACGTGAGCTGACCCCTGCCACCTATATTGGTAATGCTGATGAACAAGCCCTGGCCATCGATGAGTGGATTGCCAAGCTAAATAAATAATCAAAGCCTTGACTAAAAGGTGATGAATATTAGTGCCGTAATAAAAACCCTGCTTTGATAAGCAGGGTTTTTATGCTTGATAACGTATATCTTGAGTATTAAACCCTTTAGATTTTAGTTACTCTTTTTTATCGTCGTCATCACCGCCTGGAATAATGGCTTTGGTCACAGCAACGGTTCCTTTAACTACGCCTTTGGTGGTTTTGTAGGCGACTTTAACCGGCACAGTGACCAACTTATGGACACAGGCTTGGAGCATGAGACTGCTAATAAGAATGGTCAAAAGGGTGAGTTTTTTCATAGATACCTTAATGCAATAATAAACATAAAAGACAAATAACTTGTCTGATTTTAGTGCTCATAATAAAGCAATAAAATCAGATACAACACCCAATTTTTATATTTTTTTCTTTCTTTGCACTCATAAAAGCCCCATTAATATTTTTATTTCGCCACCTATACCCTCAATATGGATACCCTTTTTTATGAATACCATTAAGTTTTGTCTGCCAGATAACATCAGCCCTGAGGTCTTCTTGCGTGACTATTGGCAAAAAAAACCTTTACTCATTAAACAAGGCTTACCACAACTGGCCGGCATGTTTGAGCCAGATGATATTTTAGGTCTTAGCCTAGATGAGGCAGCCACAGCTCGGCTGCTGACCCAAAACCCGACGTCACAAGGCGATCAGTGGCATCTTCAGCAAAGCCCTTTATCTGAGGAAATGTTTGACGATTTACCTGAGCAATGGACAGTGTTGGTACAAAACTTAGAACAATGGTCACCTGAGCTGGGTCAATTATGGCATGCTTTTAACTTTATTCCGCAGTGGCAGCGTGATGACATTATGGTGTCCTACGCCCCTGCTGGCGGCTCTGTGGGCAAGCACTATGATGAATATGATGTGTTTTTGGCGCAAGGCTATGGTCACAGACGCTGGCAACTGGGCAAGGTGTGTGATGCCGGTACTGAGTTTATTGCCGATCAACCCATTCGTATTTTCGATGACATGGGTGAGCTTATCTTTGATGAGATATTAGAGCCAGGTGACGTGTTATATGTGCCACCCAAGCTCTCTCATTACGGGGTGGCTCAGGATGATTGCCTGACTTTTTCATTTGGCTTTCGACGTCCAAACTTAATGCAAGTACTAGATAGCTTGGTGGACATTGCGACCGCTGAGCCCTCGTTATTTACCCCACTGCTACTAGAGCAGCCCTTGCAGCCTTCAGGTCAACTTGAAGCCTCAAGTATTGCCCAAATTAAGTCTCAGCTGTTGGCCAAGCTACAGTCTGAACAAGGTGATCAGCTGATTGCACAAGCCGTCAGTGAAGTGGTCAGCAAGCGCCAATACGAGCTACTGGTGCCCGAAGAAGCGCTCGATGTCTCAGAGCTGGAGCAGGCACTTAAAGAGGGCGCCGTCATTAAGACAGACTACAGCAGCCGCCTCATTTATAGCCAACAGGCAGACCAAATCACTGTCTTTGCCAACGGTCAGCGTTTAGAGGACATAAGCGGCTGTGAAGCCGAGCTATTACAACGCTTAGCGGATGCACAAAGCCTAACTTATCAGGATTTATTGGCCGCTGATTTGCCGCTTGAGACAATAATGGGCTGGCTTGAAAACAGCTGGGTGTGGCTGGACTTCGATGCCCAGTAATCATCGGCTGTAGCGCTTAAAATTTGTGCGCTGCGTTACATCATTGATACACTAAGGTGCGGTGGGTGGTTTTATTAACCACATCTCCATATTAGTTTACATTTGTAAACACACTAGGTTTGATTTGGTTTTATAATAAAAAAGTGACTTATTTATAATTTTTTAATAACAACCAATCAATCACCCAATCAATCACATAGATAGACCCCCACTGCACGGAGTGCTGTAACAAGGAGAACCACCATGTCCGATGATAATAGCGTTAACGAAACCACCAAAATGGCGCGTAATGATATTAACCAAGACCATTTAGACAAAAAAGACCAGCAGCGTACCGATGATTGCGCCTTAGATATGATGCAGGGTCTGCATGATCACGAAGACCATGAAGATAGCCAAGACAGCTAATTAAGTTTATTGTTAAATCAAAGTTTTATAAAAAAAGACGTTAACCCTCGTTAACGTCTTTTTTATTTGATGTGCTTTGATGTTATGGCATGCTTATTCTTCGTCACCCAGCGATAGCAACTGCTCACTGATAGCCACGGTATTAAAGCCACCATCTACGAATACAATTTCACCGGTAATCCCTGAGGCCCAAGGTGATAATAAGAAGGCAGCTGTATTACCCACCTCCATCTGAGTCACATTGCGTTGTAGCGGCGCAATCTTAGCATTCACATCAAGCATTCTACGGAATGATTTGATACCGCTGGCCGCTAGGGTACGGATTGGACCGGCTGAGATGGCATTGACGCGGATACCTTCGCCGCCCATAGAAGCCGCTAAATAGCGCACACTGGCCTCAAGGCTGGCTTTGGCCATACCCATTACGTTGTAGTTTGGAATAACCGATATACTGCCTTGGTAAGTCAACGTCAGCAATGAGCCTTGACGCTTGGCCAATAGCGCTCTTGAGGCACGTGCCAGCGCCACAAAACTGTACGCAGAAATGTCATGAGCAATGGCGCTACCTTCACGGCTGGTCACTTGAGTGAAGTCCCCATTAAGCTCATCAGCGGGTGCAAAACCAATGGCATGGACTACCCCGTCGATACCGTCTTCCCAGTGCTCAGCCACAGCGGCAAAACACGCGTCAATCTCAGCATCCGAGCCTACATCACAGGGCAATACCAAATCTGCACCGAAAGCCTCTGCCGCCATATCTACGCGTTTTTTCATCTTGTCATTGGGATAAGTTAAAATCAATGACGCCCCTTCTCTATGTAATGCCTCAGCGATGGCCCAAGCGATAGATAACTTACTGGCAATACCCGTCACCACAAAACGTTTACCTTGTAATAACATCACTATTACTCCCTTATTTATAATTTTTCGTTGTTTTATCATTGTCCCCCACCTGATGTTAAGATAAAGGGACTCCATTTTTAGTACCAAGTGTTCACTCAGACTTTTGTGATGTGCATAATAATACAAAAGTCAGCATAATTCACAGTAATCTGTGTTTTTTTATCTCTTAGGTGAAAAATACTCAGCTATTTTTTGACAAAGACCTTTACAATTTATTTGTAGCCGTTAAGCTATAGCATTCTTCTATTTTGCTATTTATAACTATGTGTGATTCTAATTCAAATTCTTTAAAAACAGCCCTAGATCCCAGACTGCCCAGTCCTGATCTTTATGCCAAATTAATCGCCTCTACTGGAGAAGATTTAAATCGACCAGGCTTACTAGATACGCCTACTCGCGCCGCCAAGGCATTTGGTTATTTAACCCAAGGATATCATCAATCACTCACTGAAGTGACCAATAATGCGGTATTCCCTACGGATAACTCTGAGTTGGTATTGGTGCATAATATTGAGTTTTACTCATTGTGTGAGCATCACTTGCTGCCGTTTCATGGTGTCGCTCATGTGGGCTACTTACCAGATGGCAAAGTACTGGGCTTATCCAAAGTGGCACGCATTATCGATATGTATGCCCGCCGCTTACAAATCCAAGAAAGCTTAAGCCAACAAGTCGCTGAAGCCATCATGGAGGTGACTCAGTGCCGCGGCGTAGCTGTAGTTATGGACGCCTCGCACATGTGTATGATGATGCGCGGGGTCAATAAGCAGTTATCTAGCACCCGTACCACAGCCATGCTAGGCGACTTTAAGACGGATATGCAAGCCCGCAACGAATTCTTTGCTGCGCTGCCGGCCTCAAAGCTTTAAACCGCTTATCTATCCCTAGCCATTGACCGTGTTTACTGATATCAACCCGTCTTTATAGGCGGGTTTTTTGATGGGTTAAAACTGCTGGCTATGGGCACTGGTATCAATCAGTAACTTTGAATAAGGATGCTGAGGATTCTCAAATAGCTGCTGAGTGAGTTGATATTCGACACACGCCCCCGCCTTTAATACCATAATGTGCTGGCACAAAGCCTGCACAACTTTTAGATCATGGCTGATAAAGATATAGCTGATACCAAACCGCGCCTGGATATCTCTTAGTAGATGCACCACAGCCACCTGGGTGCTGCTATCTAAGGCAGAGGTCGGCTCATCTAAGATGATAACCTTTGGACGCATAATCAGTGCACGTGCCAGTGCCACTCTTTGACGTTGACCTCCTGACAGCTCATGTGGATAGCGATAAACAAAGTCTGGCGGTAAGTTCACCGTTTGTAGCACGTCAATCACTGCCTTTTCACGCTCAGCCTTGTCCACCCCTTTTACCAATAGACCTTCTTCAATGATTTGCATGACGTTAAATCGTGGATTGATACTGGCGAAAGGATCTTGAAACACCATTTGTAAGGTAGAACGAAAGTGACGCAGCTTACTTTTGCTTAGGCTATTTACTTTTATGCCTGCCACGTCAATCTCGCCGCTTACCTGAGCCTGAGTACTGAGCAATCGAGACAAGGCCAAGGCGATGGTGGTCTTGCCTGAGCCTGACTCACCCACAATACCTAACGAGGCGCCACGGGCCAACTCAAAGCTGACATTGTTTACTGCAGGTGCCCACTCACTCACCCCGCCCAGCAGACTTTTTTTGGCAGCAAAGGCAATTGATAAGTTGATGGCTTTAATAATAGGTACGGTATCGCTATCATCTGATAAAGATAGCGCTGGGCCAAAGTTTTGGTTAATTAACGACAGGGTATAAGCGCTTTTGGGATGGTTAAAAATCTGCTCACTTAGCCCTTGCTCCACCACTGTGCCTTGCTGCATCACAATGATTTGATGGCTATAGCGGCGTACTAGGTTCAGATCATGGCTGATCAGCAACATCGCCATGCCTTTTTGTTGTTTTAGCCGATTAAGCAGCTCAAGAATCTCATGCTGCAAGCTGACATCAAGAGCGGTGGTGGGCTCATCGGCAATGAGCACATCGGGGTTTTGAGCAAGCGCCATAGCAATCATTACCCGCTGACGCTGACCCCCTGAGAGCTCATGCGGATAGCGATTTAATTTTTGCTCAGGCTGCTTGATATTGACATCATTTAACAGCTCAATAATGCGCGCTTTAATCTGAGATTTTGGGAGGCCACTCAAGCGCAGACTCTCAGCAATTTGCTTGCCTACTGTATGCAGGGGGTTTAAGGCCGTCATTGGCTCTTGGAACACCATCGCAATTTTTGCCCCGCGGACTTGCTTTAAAATACGCTCACGCTTAACTTGACGCCTAGCAAAGCCATCCGGCTGCTGGGTGATGGGCAACTCGCCTACCTGCTGTAAGCTGACCGTCCCCTTAACGCTTAAGCTCTCAGGCAATAGGCCAAGGAGCGCCAAGCTCGATAAAGACTTACCAGAGCCGGACTCGCCAACGATGGCCAAAGTTTGCTTTTGATACAGCCGATAGGATAGATCCTGCACCAGCACAGTGTGTGCTTGCGCAATATGTAGGTGACTGACACTCAGCACCGGCTCACCGCCATATTGCTCAGCACAATTATGATTAATAGATGAGCCGTCAATCTTAGTAGATTGAGCCGGATGACAAGCAGAATCGGAGGGGTTGGCAGGGCTTACGGGCATGGACTCATTCTCATAACAAAGACTGAACGCCTAATTTAACCCATTTGAGCGGTGAATCCTAGCCAAAGTTGGTCTGTACTGATGCCGGTCTAGCTTTCACGAGCTGAATGAGAGGATAGAAACTTATCCACCACTTTATATTGACCAGCAGTGCTCTCCTCGCCATACATGGCCTGTCTAAAGGCGTTAGAATCCTCGATACCAGAGGTATACCAAGCAATGTGCTTGCGGGCGATGCGGCAGCCTGAGTATTCACCATAAAAATCATATAGCTCTTGTAAATGAGTCAATACAATTTGTCTTAACTGCTCAATACTGGGGGCTGGTAATATCTCACCGGTCTGCAAATAATGGGCGATATCTCTAAACAGCCAAGGCTGACCTTGAGCAGCACGACCAATCATAATGGCATCACAGCCGGTCTGCTCATACACTTCTATGGCTTTTTGGGGGCTGTCAATGTCGCCATTGGCAATCACCGGGATGTTAACCAATTGCTTTACTTCACGAATGAGATCATAACGGGCCTGACCTCCGTATTTGTCTTCTCGAGTACGGCCGTGGATAGCAATGGCAGCAATGCCCGCCTCTTCTGCTCGTTTGGCCACACGTAAGATGTTCTCCTGTCCATTCTCATAGCCCAAGCGTGTCTTTAAAGTGACAGGTGCATCCACTGCGGCCACTGTCGCATCCAGCAGACGTGCCACCAGATCTTCATCTTTTAATAAAGCAGAGCCTGCCAGTTTACGGCACACCTTCTTGGCCGGGCAGCCCATATTAATATCAATAATCTGCGCCCCATTATTGACCTGATACTGAGCCGCTTCAGCAATTTTATCAACATCTGCGCCTGCAATTTGCGCGGATATGGGAGCAATTTCTCCCTCAAAGTTGGCTCGAAATAACGACTTTTTATGGGCATATAACGTGGCATCAGCCGTCATCATTTCGCTGACGGCATGACCGGCCCCAAACGACTTGCATAAGCGTCGAAACGGGTTGTCTGTTACTCCAGCCATAGGCGCCACCATCAATCGGTTCTGAATCTCTAATCCGCCAATATATAATGGCTGCAATAAGGGATGATCGGCCAAGGTGGTGGGTAATGTCATATCATTTGCCATTGAATCGCTCAACAAATCATTTTAAAAGAAGTATATTATTTGCAGACAAAAAGGCTTGCCCTAATAAGGACAAGCCCGTTTTATCCTGCCGTTATTGTAAGGGCTAATACCTAAAACTCAAGCGTTAACTCAAAACCTAAGGTTTAGATACCTAGCGCCCAAAGCGGCCTGTTAAGCGTGCTCAATCGCTGCTGCTAGCTGCTCAGCCTGCTGTGCAAGCTCTGCCATGTCTGCTTGAACCACAGCATGTTTACCCAGCTCATGGATATTAGAGGGAATGAGATGCACATGATAATGGAAGACGGTTTGGCCTGCCTCAGCGCCATTTAACTGCATTTGAATAATGCCTTCACGATCAAATACTTTACGCTGTGCTGCCATCACCTTTTTGGCCGTCATCAGTACCGCACTGGCATACTCAGGCTCAAGCTGCGAAAGCTCTACCGCTTTTTGTTTAGGAATAACCAACACATGACCTTTAGCTTGCGGCATGATATCCATAAAAGCTAAGGTCTTGTCATCTTCGTACACCTTGTGACAAGGGATATCACCCGATAAAATCTTAGCAAAAATATTATCGTCTTCGTAATGCTTAATGCTCATTGTTATGTCCTTATTTGTTGTGGTTTATATGAGGCATACGTTTACCTCAACATCAGTCGTATTTATCCAACTATTCAACACCAACCGCTGACAAGTTGCAACTGTAATTGCACCATAAAAAAGAGACTGCCAAGCAGTCTCCTTTTTTATGGTAGTTAAACACTGAACCACTTAGATTAAAATACGCGGTTTAGACCATTTAACGCAGCCACACGGTACGCTTCTGCCATAGTGGGATAGTTAAAGGTGGTATTCACAAAGTACTCTAGATTGTGACCACATTTCATAACGGCTTGACCAATGTGAATAATCTCAGAGGCATGATTACCATAGCAGTGGATACCCAAAATCTCTAAGGTTTCGCGGTGGAATAAGATTTTTAGTACGCCTGAACGCTCACCGATGATTTGGGCACGTGCCAAATGCTTAAAGAAAGCCTGACCCACTTCATAAGGTACTTTCTCATCGGTCAATTCTTGCTCAGTTTTACCGATACTTGAAATCTCAGGGATGGTATAAATACCAGTAGGTACGCTAGATACCGGCTCAGCATCTTCATCACCCACCATGAAGGCAGCTGCACAGCGGCCTTGGTCATAAGCGGCAGAAGCCAGTGATGGCCAGCCAATAACATCACCGGCAGCATAGATGTTCTCAACCTCAGTACGATAAGTGTCATCGACTTTGAGCTGGCCTCGGCTGTTGGCTTTTAGGCCAATGCCCTCTAAGTTTAGGCTTTCTGTATTGCCTGAACGACCATTCGACCACAAAATGGCATCTGATTTGATTTTTTTACCGCTTTTTAGATATAAAATAACGCAGTCGTCATAGGTCTCAAGCTTTTCAATCTCTTCGTTATTGCGAACCAATACCCCAAACTGACGGAAGTCATGCGATAAAGCATCGCTAATCTCTTTATCCAGATAGCTGAGCAACGAGTCGTGGTTATTGATTAAGTCCACTTTATAGCCAAGACCGGTGAAAATAGAAGCATATTCACAGCCAATCACGCCAGCACCATAGATGATGATTTTTTTGACCACATAATCCATTTGCAAGATTTTGTCAGAGTCAAACACGCGTGGATGATCAAAATCTAACAAGTCTGGACGATACGGACGGCTACCGACTGTGATAATGGCTTTGTTAAACGTGATGGTTTCAAAACCTAAGCCGTCACCTAATTCGATATGCAAGGTGTGATTGTCTACAAAGCTTGCCCAGCCATGACGCACTTCAATCTGATTACGCTCATAAAAACGGGTATGCGTGTCTACTTGATTACGCACGACTTTACGCGCTTTGGTCAGCACTTTATTCAAAGGTACCTGATAATAGTCTAAGCCTTGAGAGAATAAAGGGTCACGGCGATAGTTAATTAAGTTGAACACAGACTGACGTAGCGCCTTACTGGGGATGGTCCCCACATGGGCTGAGTTACCACCGACTTGACTACGGGCATCGACTACCACAACTTTTTTGCCAGATTTGGCAAGCTTCATGGCCGCCGCTTCCCCAGCAGGACCTGCGCCAACAACGACGGCATCATACTCATACTCATGATTGTCATTTTTTAGGCGCTCAGAGTCGCGAGTGAACCCAGAATTGATACGAATGCGATCGTTATCTAATGGACTGATGAGGTTTGGATGAAACAAGGTGTCCTCTAACGAGCTGTCACTGGCTTTGACAGGCGTTTTTTTGACTTCTGATAACACACTAGGTGCAGCACTGCCAATCTCATTAGCCGCTGTTTGAGTGCTTTGTTTGTCATCGTTAATATCGCTGGTTTCATCACCTTTACGTTTTTTAGACATATCATCCTCTTTGGTATTATAGTTCTGGCTGCAGTGGGTACGGCAATCGCTCAGTGGCACAAAATGTTTTTTTCGGCATCACTTTTTGATATTGGCTATTTTAGAGCCTGTGAAAATGCCCAATAAAAACTGGCGCCATTATAACAAATACTGACCCTTAGGTCATGGTAAAGTAGCCTTATCCAATACGGCGCTTTAATCCGGTAATTTGTAAAATACGGGTAGCAATCTCCTCGACCGACATCTCAGAGACATTTAGGCTGGGAATATTTTGGGTCATATAAATTGCCTGAATTGCCCGCTGCTCCTCTTCACACTGTTTATAACTGGCGTAACGACTACCGGCTCTGCGCTCTTGTCGAATCTTTTGAAGACGCTCAGTATCAATAATCAGACCAAACAATTTACCACGGTGCGGCTGTAGCGCTTTGGGCAGCTGGTTATCAAACAAATCATCTTCGGTCAGCGGATAGTTAGCGGCACGAATACCAAACTGTAAGGCTAAGTATAAAGAGGTGGGCGTTTTGCCAGATCGAGATACCCCGATTAGAATGATATCGGCCATATCATAATGACGGGTGCGAGCGCCATCATCATTATCTAGTGCAAAATGTACCGCATCAATACGAGATTTGTAGGTTTCTGAGTCCACATTATCATGGGCGTGGCCTGAATGACCGTCTGGCTCTACCCCTATCTCATCAGTAATACGGCCAATTAATCCCTCATACATATCAAGATTACAAGCCTGAGCAGAATTCACCACCGCACGAATATCAGGATCCACAATGGTATCAAACACCAAAGGCAGAATACCGGTAGACTGATAGGCTTCATTGATGTGTTTTACCGCCGCCTCTGCTGTCTCAATGGTGTCCACATAAGGAATAACTCGCGTCTCAAAAGGCACACTGGCGAACTGGCTTAAGATAGAGCGGCCTAAGGTCTCTGCCGTAATGGCGGTACCATCTGAAATAAAAAAGGCCACCCGAATCACTTGCGGCTTGTCATCGACAGCCAGTGCACTACGATTTTGGATGGTGGGTTTTACCGACAGAGTATTGAGTAGATTTTCCATAAAATTCCTTAGCAGCAGAGCGTTAAAAACCAAATTTTATAAACTAAGCGCATCTTATCAAATTATCGGTGTTTTGAGTGTGTAATAAGTTTTGAGTATGTAATAACTTAACCTGATTTATCGCGATCTATTTAAGTTAATTTTGACAATTACCGCGTCTGTCTTTTTTAGGTTTTATTTAGGCTGTGTGCTAAATGCCCTTATTTTTGATAGCCATAGAATAGCCATAGCAACTGCCTTTAAGCTCAAAACTGTTCAAAAAACAACCAAAAAGTTATCATTTCTAAAATAAATATCTGTATTTTAATTAGATTATAAACCATGCTATTAAAGGCTAAAAACGGCATAATTCAGCCTTGATACAACTGGGCAACATAGACTCTCAATTAACTTAAATGCTATAGTATTCCCAAATCTACTACCGTAACCCGTCAGAGTGTTGACTACGCCCAATCTCACAGCGCACTGACCCTACACAATTTTTTTAAATAACGTTATAATTTAAAAAAATAACCTTATTTCCTGGAGTTATCATGACAGCACCGCAAGTTATTACCCTTGACAAGCTAGGCAAAAACGACGTCGACACAGTCGGCGGTAAAAACGCCTCTTTAGGCGAAATGATTAGCCACTTATCAGATTTAGGTGTGAGTGTTCCTGGCGGCTTTGCTACTACTGCAGCGGCTTTCAATAGCTTTTTGATCGAGACAGGTCTGTTAGACAAAATCAACAATGAGCTTAAAAGCCTAGACGTTGATGATGTCAAAAAACTGACCGAAACCGGTGAAAAAATTCGTAACTGGATCATCGAACAAGAGCTACCTAAGTCACTAGAGCAAGAAATTCGTGACGCTTTTGAAGTGATGAGCGAAGGCCAAGACATTGCGGTTGCTGTTCGCTCCTCTGCCACAGCAGAAGACTTGCCAGATGCCTCATTTGCCGGTCAACAAGAGACCTATCTAAACATCCGTGGTATCGAAAACGTTCTGATCGCTATTAAAGAGGTGTTCTCATCACTTTATAATGACCGCGCTATCGCTTACCGTGTTCACCAAGGTTTTGAACACGCAGGTGTTGCCCTATCAGCGGGTATCCAGCGTATGGTTCGCTCAGAAACTGGCGCGGCCGGCGTTATGTTTACTCTAGATACCGAAAGCGGCTTTGATGAAGTGGTATTTATCACCTCAAGCTATGGTCTAGGTGAAATGGTGGTACAGGGTGCGGTTAACCCAGACGAATTCTACCTATCAAAAGCGCTATTAAAAGAGGGCAAGCCTGCTGTTATCCGCCGTAACCTAGGCAGCAAACATCAAAAAATGGTGTATGGCGATGAAGGCAGCACTACCCGCTCAGTAAAAACCATCGAAGTAGAAAAAGAAGATCGCAACCAGTTCTCACTAACGACAGAAGAGCTGACTGAACTTGCCAAACAAGCATTGGTTATCGAAAAACATTACGGTCAACCAATGGACATCGAGTGGGCCAAAGACGGTGATTCAGGCAAGCTATTTATCGTTCAAGCACGTCCAGAAACCGTTAAGAGTCGCCAAGACCGCAACGTCATGGAACGCTACTTGGTACAAAGCAAAGACGCTAAAATCTTATGCGAAGGTCGCTCGATCGGTCAGCGCGTAGGCTCAGGTAAAGTACGTGTGGTAAACAGCATCCATGAAATGGACAAAGTACAAGTCGGTGACGTGCTGGTATCTGACATGACAGATCCAGATTGGGAACCTGTTATGAAGCGTGCTTCTGCCATCATCACCAACCGTGGTGGTCGTACGTGTCACGCAGCGATCATTGCTCGTGAATTAGGTGTACCTGCTATCGTTGGCTGTGGTAATGCCACTGAAGTATTGACCGATGGCCAAGAAGTGACTGCGTCGTGTGCTGAGGGTGACACCGGATTTATCTATGAAGGTCTATTAGACTTTGAGGTGAAGAGCAGCTCTATCGACTCTATGCCAGAGCTTCCATTTAAGATTATGATGAACGTGGGTAACCCTGACCGTGCCTTCTCATTTGCTCAAATTCCAAACGCAGGTGTGGGCCTAGCGCGTCTAGAGTTCATCATCAACCGTATGATTGGTGTGCATCCAAAAGCGCTATTGAACATGAACACGCTACCACGTGAAGTGTCGCAAGCCATTAAAGAGCGCATCTCAGGCTATGCCTCTCCTGTAGATTTCTATGTAGACAAATTGGTTGAGGGTATCTCAACGCTAGCCGTGGCCTTTAGAAACCAGCCTGTTATCGTTCGTATGTCTGACTTCAAGTCAAACGAATATGCCAACTTAATTGGTGGTAAGCTGTATGAGCCATCAGAAGAAAACCCAATGCTTGGTTTCCGTGGTGCTAGCCGCTATGTGTCTGAGAACTTCCGTGACTGCTTCGATCTTGAATGCCGTGCATTAAAGCGTGTGCGTGATGAGATGGGTTTAACCAATGTTAAAATCATGATCCCATTCGTACGTACTACTGATGAGGCGCGTCAAGTGGTTGAAATCTTAGCCGCCAACGGTCTAAAACGTGGTGAAAATGGCCTAGAGCTTATCATGATGTGTGAGCTACCTACCAACGCCCTATTGGCTGAAGAATTCTTAGAGCATTTCGATGGCTTCTCAATCGGCTCTAACGACTTAACTCAGTTAACCCTAGGTCTAGACCGTGACTCAGGTATCGTCTCTCATCTATTTGATGAGCGTGATGCTGCGGTGAAAAAACTACTGTCAATGGCCATTGCAGAATGCCGTAAGCAAGGTAAATATGTCGGTATCTGTGGTCAAGGCCCATCAGATCACCCAGATCTAGCTTACTGGTTAATGGAGCAAGGTATCAACTCTGTATCATTAAACCCAGACTCAGTCCTAGACACTTGGATGTTCTTAGCCGATGATGCCAATGCCAAACAAAATGGCTAATTAGGCACAGCGCTGAAAAGCAGACAGCTTAGAGGTTAATCTTTAGCCTCTAATCCGGCGACCACAATTATCAAGTTTTATTGATTATTGTGGTCGTTTTCATTTAATATAATAAATAAGATTGAAAGCCACCGCGCTACACCCAACTATAAAAACTATAGCGATAAAAATAGCTTAAACACTTTAATTTAACTGTTTTAATGAATTTTGTCTTAAGTAGTGGTTTTGATTTTACAAAAGGTTGTTATATCAATGCAGATTTATCTAGCAAGAAACCAAGTTCAGGCGGGTCCTTACACGCTCACAGAGCTCAATAATATGCTTGCCACCGGTCAGGTAGACTTAAGTGATCTGATGTGGCATGCCGGTATGGAACAGTGGCAGCAAGTTGGTGAAATGACCCAAGGCAAGAATCACTACAACCCAAATGGCAGCATAAGCTCAGTACCGCCAAAGCGAGTGTCTGTGGCTGAGCTTTATGGCAAAAAAGAGTCTCATTCGACTACATCGCCCTCAGGCAATAAGCCTTTTAATATCAATAAACCAGTTAGTCTAAAAAAACAGACCGCCAGCATGGCCGCGCCCACACAGCTGGCCAGCATTAGCAGCCGAGTTTTTGCGGTACTGCTCGACGCTTTATTATTTTTGGCCTGCTACTTGCCCTTTTTATCAGGCTTAAATTATGATTTTGCAAAAATTACCGCCACCAATGGCGACATGGAAAAAATGACCCAGTTAGCGCAATCGGTTCCTGAGCATTTAAGCTCAATGACCTCGATTATGTTTTTGGCGCTGTTTGCCATTCAGCTGATCTTATTACTAAGACGCGGGCAGACCATTGGTAAATTGGTGAATGGTATTCGTATTGTTGATGAACAGTCAAAAAAACTGGCTTCAGCGACTCAGGTTATTTTAATGCGCAGCGTCATTACGTCAGCACTGTATATTCTACCCATGGTAGGCCCTATGATTTTATTGGCTGATTTTGTGGTGATGACTATAAATAAAGAGCGCCGCAGTATTCACGATAGGATTGCCAAAACCAGAGTGGTTAAAGCCGATCCTAAGCAGTTAGAAAAATAATAATCTCGCTATAGGCCTTTGGTGCTATTAATATGCCCCAAAAGCCGCTCATTTCTTGAGTTTATATTGTATTAAGCTGCCAAATTTGTTAAAATTGGCGGCTTTAATTTACACACAAATATAATATTCCAATTTGGTGTAAATGACACAACGGCCGCTTAGATTTAAGCTAAAATAAGTGATTACTCACAACCCTTTAGACTTAAATATCACGTTATTAGATGGGCTGCTCTGATAACCAGCTATTTTGTGTCAACAACTATTTGCTAGTCAATGGATAGTCTCAGATCCATGATGGCTAAAATAGGAAAGCTTACCATTGGCCTGCCCTAAGCTTGCTTAATGGCATTAATTGATAAGTTTTGTGTTATTTTACAAATAGAATTTTGCGTCAATTAGTTTTTGCTATAAACTATTGATTTTTATATTCATCAGTAATTATTACTGAGTCCTAATTTTAGTAATTAAACTCTACCAAGGAGACATCCGTGGCTAACTCAGCACAAGCTCGTAAACGCGTTCGTCAAAACAACACTCGTCGTCAGCACGCTGCATCACAGCGTTCAATGATCCGTACTTACATCAAAAAAGTAGATGCCGCTATCTTAGCTGGTGACTATGATGCCGCTACTGCCGCTTATAACAAAGCAGTACCTGTTATTGATCGTATGGCTGACAAAGGCGTTATCCATAAGAACAAAGCTGCTCGTCATAAGAGCCGTTATAACAAAGCAATCAAAGCACTTAAAGCTTAATTGATTTGATATAACCCAAAAAAGAGCCCCTAACTTTTTATGAAGTTAGGGGCTCTTTTTTGTCAGATACAGACTTCAAATTTAGCCATAAATCTTTAAATGACTGGCAGACTAAGGCAATATTAAACGCTGTGTGGGTACTTCAAATCTTTCACCACGCCAAATAAAGTTGGCAGTCGCCTGCTCAAACGGCTTATCATCAAACCACAAGAACATCCCCTCCATCATCTTAGGCCAATCATCCCAAGTAATACCTGTGCTTTGGGTCATAACCCCCAAAAATGCCGCGAGCAAAGTATCATGACTGACCGCCAGCGACAAATGTCCCGGCTGCGGCTGCGATTGATAC
Source organism: Psychrobacter raelei (assembly GCF_022631235.3). Classification (NCBI taxonomy): domain Bacteria; kingdom Pseudomonadati; phylum Pseudomonadota; class Gammaproteobacteria; order Moraxellales; family Moraxellaceae; genus Psychrobacter; species Psychrobacter raelei. The sequence continues at coordinate 1,224,561 of NZ_CP093310.2, read as the reverse complement.
AGTACAGATAATAAATCTAAAGCCCCTTTATTGGCAGGCTTAGTACTTGGCAAGCTATTTTGTAAAAAAGCATTGATAAACTCTAAAGCACCAATCTCTTTAAACACCGCATTGGCAAGCTTAGCATCAACCACCAAACTACCAGGCTCGACCAATAGCGGCTCATGAGCAATGGGCTGACTCACCCCCGCCCCCTCTTGCATCAATTTGGCAGTATCTACACAGCGCCAAATGGGACTGGCAATACTATGCGTATCTAAAGAGTACGGTAAAGACTCTGCCAGCCAGCGCCCCCATGACTTGGCCAGCACTCGGCCTTGCGGGGTTAACGGTAAGTCATAGCTGGCAAAGCCCTGACCATTTGAGCGCTCTCTTAAAGAATGACGGGTGAATAAAATCAGCCGCTCATTATTATGCGGCAAATGCTTAACCGAATGCATCATACTCGGTGGCAGATGCGCAGGCGCCGGCGCTGTCTTATGTAGACTGGGGGTATTGTCAGTGAGTGTTAAATCGCCTGTGTTAAGCTTGGCAGAACCAAACTCCGGCTGTATGGACTTGTTATCCAAACGAACGTCATGGCTTGTGATTTTATCTGTTGAATTATTTGTCATAATTTCGCCGTATCAAACCTCCACCATTTTTGACCAGTCAAACTCTAATTGAGTACTACTCACCTCACCAGGATAAGCACGGGGATTCACAATCACTCGAGTATTGCCTTCTATATAGTCAAAAGCCTCATGCGTATGACCATGTAGCCATAGCTTGGGAGCCCAGGGCTTGTGCATCCAAGCACTTAAATCACTGACAAATGCAGCATTGCTTGGCATACCTGCGTACCTCTGTGATACCGATCTGGGGGTGACACTGTGATGGGTCATGACCACTACCTTCTTGTGCTCACTGTGTGCCTCTATTAAAGCCTGCTTGAGCCAAGCGCGGTGCTGAGCATGAATCTGCACCGAAATCTCAGGCGAGAATAACTGTTCGCCTGCGTAAATTTGTCGGTAGTCTCGCATAAATGACATGACGACCTCTCGCGTCTCTTCGGTGGCACCAAACTGATAGTCGGTCCACAAAGTACAGCCTAAGATACGCACATCTTGGATATCAATCTGATCACACTGTAGTACTTTTAGCCCACTCATGCGGTTACTGTCAAAAGTATCCCACTGAGCCAGCTGCTGATCGAAGCACAAAATGTCTTCTGAGAAATATTCATGATTTCCGGCAATGGTCACCACAGGCGTTTCGTTGAGCATGGCTTGCTGCTGTAGCCAAGCCATCCCCTTATCACTGTTGGCGGTATCTCCGGCTACCAAGATAATATCGGCCGCTGTCTTTGGGATATGGCCCAGCGGCTTATCCCGTTTGGCATAACTGTCGATATGAAGATCACTTAATAGTTGTAGTTTCATAACGTATCAAGAATTTGTGACATCTTTTGGGTGGGATTATCAGCGTGGGTGATAGAGCGGCCTATAACCAGATAATCTGAGCCGTTTTTCATAGCCTGCTCTGGGGTACAAATACGTTTTTGGTCATCGGCTGCATCCTCAAGGGTACGGATGCCTGGGGTCACCAATTGAAAATCCATCCCACAAAGCTGTTTGAGACGACTGGCCTCTTGAGCGGAGCACACTACCCCATCAAGTCCCGCCTCTTTAGTCAGCAGCGCCAAACGCTCAACTTGCTCATTGACCGGCACATCGATCCCCAGCTGACGCAGCCCCACCTCAGTCATAGAGGTCAATACTGTCACTGCAATCAATAACGTCTCATGGCCGCCGTTTACCAAGCGCTCTTTGGCCGTCTGCATCGCTTCAAGACCAGCACTGGCATGTACATTGACCATCCATACCCCCATATCTGCTGCTGCCAATACCGCTTGTGCTGTGGTATTGGGAATGTCATGGAATTTTAGATCCAAAAACACCTCAAAGCCTCGTTGATGTAACTCATCGATAATTTGAGGTCCACAGCGTGTAAACAGCTCTTTACCCACTTTTACGCGGCAATACTTAGGATCCAGCTGATCGGCCAAAGCCAAGGCTTCATTCAAAGAGGCTTTATCTAACGCCACAATAATAGGCGAATTGGGCCGGGTTAATTGTGGTTTGTTTTGCAGAATTGACTTGGACTGCTGAAGTTGGGTCACATTGCCTCCTAAGCATGTATCATAAATAATAAAATGAGCTGATTAAATCGCTTTAGCAGATAAGCTTGAGCAAATAAATAGTATATAGGATGCGCCTGCAAAGCGCTAAATTAATCCACAGTTGACCACTTAGTTTTCATGTTAATCGATTGTTATGACCCGTCACTCAACCACTCGGCCAAAAAAAACGACCCTGAGGCCGTTTTTTAATCGCTATAACATCTTATCTTATCTAATAACGGTCGTATCCACGGGATCTACGCCCGCTTGTGAGTCAACATAGATGGTCTGATCGGCAGTCTTAACGGTTGATAGACGCTCTATCTCGATGGTTGACTGAGCCAGCTCTTCTTGTAAGCGCTTGTTCTCTTTACTCAAACGGCCAATTTCCCACTTGTTTTGTAGTACTTTAAACAGCAATAAAGCCAATAGCATGCCGATCACGACACCTAAGAACAGACACAAAATTAATAACAGACCTAAGTTCATGGCTGGCGCTTGAGTAAACAGTAAATTTACTGCCACTTCGCTACCGTTGACCAATACCAGACCCAAAGAATAGCCAAAAATCAAAAATAATAAAACAATTAAGACAAAACGCATAGTGACCTCAAAATAATCAAATTTAGAAAAAAAGTAAAATAGGGCGCATTTATTATAGACATTGACTTATTAAATACGCTAATAAATGCGATTATAACGCTTTATAAGCGCATGCCGCTAGCATTCATTTTATGCCATAATCTGTTTTTTCGTGAAAAATGACCGAATCACACGGATTAACGTGCTGTATTACAAGTAATAGTTATCAATAGGCCATTTTTTTGGTACTATGCGTGTTAAATTATGACAACTATAGCCCTATATACCAATAACAGGAAGGGCGGCATAAATTGCCTGTCAGATTATGCGCAATCTTAGGTCGGTGACCTGCCTTAACGTAGGCCTTGCCGCCGACAGCTAATCCCTGTTATTTATTGAATTTTAAGGAAGTAAGATGAGTTTATTTATTCAAGCGGCCCACGCGGCTCCAGAAGCGGCCGGTGGCCCTGCTATGATTATGCAATGGATTTTCCCATTAGCCATTTTCGCAATTTTTTACTTTTTGGTGATCAGACCTCAGTCAAAACGCGCCAAAGAGCACCGCAATATGGTGGACTCGTTGGCTGTTGGCAACGAAGTTATCTTCGCCGGCGGCTTAATGGGCAAAATCAAATCTATTGAAGGCGATTACGCGGTAGTTAGCCTAAACGATAGAAACGACGTAATGATACAACGTGCTTCTGTCATCTCAGTTTTGCCAAATGGCACAATTGATGGCTTGCAATAACAGTTTATTATGACCGTTAATTAATCCAAAAACCAACCCCATGCCCCTAAACCATCACTGGTTTGACGGCAAAATGGGAGTGGTTTTTGGATTATATGTTTTAGTTAAATGAATTAGAGTGCGTCACTCGCGATAACTATAGTTCAGTGTTATAAGCCCAATTTGATTGCTTTAACAATAGCGCTTATCACCTCGTTTTATACGTATCTTATCTGTTAAAGACTGCCTATAGCACTCTACTGTTTCCCTTCCCTCAAGTGAAGAAGCTACTATGCATTACCCTGCCTGGAAATATTTCTTAATCGTCACCGTGCTCGTCATCGCTGGGCTTTATGCTCTGCCGAATTTATATCCTGACGAACCTGCGGTTCAAGTAACCAGTGCCTCAGCAGGTACCGAGCTGACTGAAGAGGTGCTAACCCAATCCACTCAACTGCTTGATGAAGCGGGTATCGCCTATCATGATCCCACCTTCTCAGGTAACAGTGCTTTGTTACGTGTAGAAAACGGGGCAGAGCAACGAAAAGCTCAAGAAGTACTGCGCCAACAACTTGGTAATGACTATGTTGTGGCTTTAAACCTGGCTCAAACTACCCCAGAATGGCTGCGCAGTATCGGTGCCAAGCCATTAAAGCTTGGGCTAGACTTACGTGGTGGTGTGCGCTTTGTTCTTGAAGTCGATATGAACAAAGCCTTAGAGCAGCGTCTAAAAACCACCAGTAATGATGTGCGCAGCAGCTTACGTGCTGAGCGTGTGGCCGCCAAAGGTATTAACGTGGTGGAACAAGGCTTAGTACTGCATTTTAAAGATGTTGATCTGCGTGACAAAGCACAGCGCATTATCCAGCGTGACCATGGTGCCCAGTTTGACATGCAGGCATTGATGGATGATCAAGGTCCTGCGCTGCGCCTGAATTATAATGAGGCAACTTTAAAAGAGATTAATGAATACGCAGTGGGTCAAAACTTAACCACACTACGTAACCGTATCGCTGAGCTTGGGGTATCAGAAGCGTTGGTTCAGTCGCAAGGCAGCAACCGTATTGTGGTTGAATTGCCAGGTGTCCAAGACACCGCTGAAGCCAAGCGTGTGTTAGGTCGTACCGCAAACTTAGAGTTTCGCTTAGTTGCTGATGAGAACACCACTTATGCAGGTGGCATTCCTCCTGCAGGCACTGAAGCCTTTCCTTACATGACACTTGATGGCCCACCATCTTTGTTAAACCGTCAGCCCATCTTAACGGGTGAAAAAGTCCAAGGCGCCACCTCTGGTCTAGATGAAAATGGGGCACCTGAGGTAAATATTACCCTAGATACCGCTGGTGGTAAGCTGATGCAAAATGCCACTAAGAGCGCTGTTGGCAAGCAGATGGCTGTACTGTTTATTGAAAACAAACAAAAAATCGCCTATAGCAAAGATCCAAACACTGGCGAGACCATTGAGACGCGTACCCCCTACGCTGAGACCAAAATCATTAGCCAAGCCAATATTCAAGCGGTGCTGGGCTCCTCATTCCGTATTACTGGCTTAAACAGTAATGCTGAGGCCGCTGAGCTGGCATTATTGCTTCGCTCTGGTGCTCTGGCTGCGCCAATGTACTTCGTAGAAGAGCGCACCATTGGTCCGTCACTGGGTCAACAAAACATCGATGATGGCTTGTTCTCAACTAAGATTGGTTACTTACTGGTCTTCTTATTTATGATCTTGTTCTATCGTCTGTTTGGGGTGATTGCCAATATTGCTCTGGCCTTTAACCTTATTATTATGATTGCGGTATTGTCTATCTTAGGGGCATCTTTAACCCTACCTGGTATTGCTGGTATCGTATTGACCATTGGTATGGCGGTGGATGCCAACGTGCTTATCTTTGAGCGTATACGCGAAGAGATTGCCGAGGGCGTAAGGCCAAAATCTGCTATTGTTGCCGGTTTTGACCGCGCCTTTAGCAGTATTTTTGATGGTAACATCACCACGTTATTGGTCGCTATTATCTTATTCTCAATTGGTTCTGGTCCAATCAAAGGGTTCGCAATTACCCTAGCGATTGGTATTTTAAGCTCGCTATTCACAGCCATCATCGTGACACGTGCTTTGGTTCACCTGATTTATGGCAATCGTAAATCTGTCGATAAATTGAGCATAGGCTAGGAGAGAATAATGTCTAATAACAATCAAAACGACCAACCGAACAACACGCCAGGCGGCTCACATCCTGACTATATTGAAGGCGGTCGTCGCCGCAGACGTGGCCCTCGCCGTGATGGTAAAAATAACAGCTCAAATCGCAGTGCGGTGTCAGAGTCTACAGACTTAACCACCTCTCAAGATTTAGCAGCCAGCAATGGCTTTGATGCAGACGTCTATGAAGATGAAGCCGCTTTAGCCGAAGGGGGCATTAAAGCGGTAGGTTCTAAGCGCATCATCCCCTTCATGAAGCTTGAAAAGCCGATGGCTATTTTCTCAATTCTGATGGTTTTGATCAGTATCGGTGCGCTGCTCATTAATGGTTTGAATTTAGGGCTAGACTTCACCGGTGGTGTCTCAGCAGATGTCAAATATCAAAATCCAGTAGAGCAGACTGAGGTCATTCAGTCTCTAGAGAAATCTGGATTTGATGATGCTGTCGTACAGTATCTTGGTGGTACTACTGAGCTTTTGGTACGTCTACCCCCTCAGTCAGATAACGTGGCTGGCCTTAATGAAAGCTTAGGTAAAGCATTGGATTTACCAGGTAACAATGCTGAAATTAGCAATTTAAACATCATTGGTAGTCAGGTGGGCAGCGAGGTATATCTTAGCTCACTCATTGCCATCGTCACAGCGTTGGGCATGATGATGCTGTACGTTGCGGTTCGCTTCCAGTTCAAGTTGGCTGTGGGCGCTTTATTGGCCCTAGTGCATGATGCCGTTGTTACTTTAGGGGTGTTTGCGTTATTTCAGTTTCCATTTGACTTGACTGTATTAGCCGCCATCTTGGCGTTAATCGGTTACTCATTGAACGATACCATTGTTGTGTTTGACCGTATCCGTGAGAACTTCAGACGGGTGCGTGATGCCAGCTCAAGGCAAATCATTGATTTATCGCTCACAGAGACCTTACGCCGTACTATTATGACCGTATCTACGGTATTGGTTGTGGTATTGGCGATGCTGTTCTTAGGCGGTGCCGGCCTATACTGGTTCTCCTTCGCCTTCTTCATCGGTCTGATTGCAGGTACTTATTCTTCTACGTACATCTCAAGCTCAATCCCGTTAGCCTTAGGCTTATCGCGTGATGACTTCGTCGTAAAAGTTAAGCCTGAATTCCAAGAAGAAGTGGTCAGCTTCAACGACCCTAAGGCTTTTGAAGACTAAGATAAAGTCTATGGAGATCACTCAAGAAGCTTTGCTAACTAAAGTTACAGCTTGCTTCTTGAGTTAATATCTTTGCCAAGAGATACTAGCCCCACCTAACATTTTTTATGCAGCAATTGATATGCCGCAAGCCATAAAAGCACCTTAGGGTGCTTTTATGTTTTGTGATCGGCCATGTTGTATTTGCTTTCATATTTGATCAAAAAGTTAAGGTTTTTATGACTCAAGACTCAGCCGCTCCCCTCAATCTTAGTTATCGTCATATCATTGCTATTGCCGCCCCTGTACTGATTGCTAATCTTGCAATGCCACTACAAGGCGCTATTGATGTGGGTGTGGTGGGCCATTTTCCAAGCTCTTATAATTTGGCCGGCTTAGGCATTGCCTCACAGCTGTGGCTACTTATCTTAGTCAGCTTTAATTTTTTGCAATATGCGTCATCTGGTCTTGCCGCTCAAGCTTTGGGTCGACAAGCCAGCGGATTAGCTACGCCCAATGAGCTGGCTGATATCTTGTACCGCTCCTTGGGTCTTGCGCTGATATTGGCGGCGCTACTGTGGGTATGTCGACCCTATATCTTGAGTCTGGGCCTTGACTTACTCGGTGCACAGCCAAACAGCAGTGCAGCTGCTCATACCTACTTAAGCGTACGCTACTATGGCCTTGTGTTTGAGCTGATGAACTACGCTTTTATTGGTTGGTTTGCCGGACAAGGCCGAACCAATCAAATGATGATGGTGCAGCTGCTTATTTCTATCATTAATATTGTGCTCACTTTAAGCTTTGTGTATCTGTTTGATATGGGTCTTGAAGGCGTGGCTTTGGGCACAGTCATCGGCTATGCATCCGGCTGTGTCACCGCCCTTATTTTGGCCAAAAAAAGCTTGGCAAGCATAAGTACCGCTGCCTCGCCCCACAAAGCTTTGGCGTCATCCCCGCCCCAAGACTTAACGCTTAGGCTCAAACAAATTTATGCCGCTGATAAAATGCTCAGCTTGTTTTCTTTGAACAAAGACATTTTTATCCGCACCATTTTGCTTACCTTAAGTTTTGCTTGGATCACTCGTCTATCGGCTCAGCAAGGCGACTTGGTGATGGCCACTAATGCACTGCTGCTACAAGTACTTAGTATCTCCGCTTTTGCGTTAGATGGGGTTGCTGTGGCAGCTGAGAGCTTATCAGGACAGGCGGCGGCGCGTAAGGGTCGTGATCAGTTTATCACTGCACTCAAGCGTACTGGTGTCATTACATTTCTATTGGCCTTATCGTTAAGCATCATTTGGGCGTTTGTTTTGCCTTATTTTTTAAGCCTAATGACCGACTTGCCAGCGGTATATGACTTGGCCATAGAGTATCGTTATGTGGCCACGTTACTGCCATTAATGGGCGCTGGTGCTTATTGGCTAGATGGCATCATGTTTGGCTTAACTGCAGGATCAAAAATCCGTCAAGTGGCCATTATCGTGTCGGCTATCTTCTTTCCTTTAACCTATATAGTGTACGCACTTTATGGGTCTGAGCATGCCATGCTGGTCATCTGGTTTGGGGTTTATTGGTTATTAGCTTCTCGCTTTGTGGTGGCCGCTATTGTCTTATGGCGCAACCAAGATGTATTAATTTATAATAAAAACTAACTTAGGAATATTTATGTCAGAAGCTCCTGAAAAATTCCCCTTTAAGCTTTGGCCTACTCTAATAGCAATAGCGGTAGGACTTATTATTTGGTTTGTGATTCCCACCCCTGAAGGTGTCACCGACAATGCTTGGCATTTATTAGCCTTGTTCGTGGCAACCATCGTGGCTATCATCGGTAAGGCTTTACCCATTGGTGCTTTGGCCATTATCGGTATTACCTTAGTGGCCTTAACCGGCGTGACAGCTGAGACGCCTAAAGCGGCTATGCAAGATGCCTTATCAAGCTTCTCAAGCCCCTTAATTTGGCTCATCGGTATCGCGGTCATGATATCACGTGGCCTGATTAAAACAGGGCTTGGCTCAAGAATTGCCTATTACTTCATCTCTATCTTTGGCAAAAAAACCTTGGGTATTGGTTATTCATTAGCGGCAGCGGAGCTGATGATTGCGCCTATTACGCCCTCAAACACAGCCCGAGGTGGCGGGATTATTCATCCTATTATGCGCTCTATCGCGCTAAGCTTTCACTCCACGCCTGAAGAGGGTACCCAAAATAAGATGGGGCGTTATCTGGCGATGGTCAATTATCATGCCAACCCCATTACCTCTGGTATGTTTATTACTGCCACAGCGCCCAACCCTTTAGTCGTCGACTTAGTCAACAAGGCAACAGGCAGCGACATTCATCTGTCTTGGACCACTTGGGCACTGGCGATGTTTGTGCCGGGGCTACTGTGTATCTTGATTATGCCGCTGGTGATTTATCTGGTGTATCCGCCAGAGATTAAAGAGACCCCTGACGCCAAAAACTATGCAAGAGAAAACCTAGCCAAGCTTGGCTCGGTCACCCGTCAAGAAAAAATTATGCTGGCGGTGTTTGCCCTAATGCTACTGCTTTGGGCCAATATTCCTGCGCTTATCTTCGGTGATCAGTTTAGTGTAGATGCCACAGCCACAGCATTTTTAGGCTTGTCTGTGCTGATTATGGCTGGCGTATTGACTTGGGAGGATGTGCTAAAAGAAAAATCGGCGTGGGATACCATCGTATGGTTTGGCGCGCTGGTCATGATGGCTGATTATCTTAATAAACTAGGTTTAATCAGTTGGTTTTCATCCAATATCGAATCAGCCATTGCTCTAACAGGTGTGGGCTGGGTCGGTGCTGTGGCAATTTTGACCTTGGTCTATTTGTACATGCACTATTTCTTTGCCAGTACTACCGCACACGTGACCGCCATGTTCGCCGCTTTTTATGCAGTCGGCTTAAGCCTAGGCGCGCCCCCTATGCTGTATGCACTCATATTAGCAGCCGCGGGTAACATCATGATGACGCTCACCCACTATGCTACCGGTACCGCTCCGGTAATCTTTAACTCAGGCTATACCACCTTAAAAGAGTGGTGGACAGTCGGCGCTATCATGAGTGTGGTGAACTTAGTGGTTTGGATTGGCTCTGGTCTAATCTGGTGGAAAGTACTCGGCTATTACTAGCCCCTGTGTTATTGCGCAGCCGTTATATTGTCCAAAGCCAGAACACCAAAAGACGCCTTGTATCAGGGCGTCTTTTTTATGATCCATACTAGCCCAACCTAAGCTGGCTATTTAACGGCCATGCACTCTATTTCAACTTTAGCACCTAGTGCCAAGTCTTTAACGGCAAAGGCTGAGCGTACCGGATATGGTTTACTTAGCTTGCTCTGATACACGTCATTAAATGCATCAAAATCTTTAATATCAGTGAGCATCACCATACATTTGACCAAGTCCGAGCTTTGGTAACCGTAGCTTAACAGGGTTTGATTGATATTGTCTAAGGCCTGAGCGGTCTGCGCTTTAATACCACCTGATACCAGTTTATTGTCTTTCATACCCAGTTCGCCTGATAGATACAAAGTATCGCCTGCCCGAACTGCCTTAGAAAAAGGATAAGCGCCTTGTGAACCATAAAAAATAGGCGCTGTTTTGCTGACGATATTCACTTTGGGTTTGGGTGGATGAGAGTTTTGGCTGGGGTTGACGCCCTGAGTGGCAGCTTGTACCGTCATGGCTTGAGCTACCAGAGTGATACTCAGCAGCGAGCCAATCGCAATTTTATTTAAAGATGTCTGAAACATAACCGTCCTATTTTATTTTTAGTTTGTTATTAGTTAAAGCTCAAACAAAGAAACTGTGGTCTATTATGGGCATAAAAAAGCACCGCATAAATTATGCAGTGCTTTTATCATAACAAACTAATGGTGAGCTTGGCGGGCAATTTTTCAGTTAACATCAATCTGCTTTATATTATCAGATGATAATGATCTTAAACGCCTCGCTTAGTTTTCTTGCACCCCAGTCATGTCCACTGGCGTATCTGCAATGACTTCCACTCCCACTGCCTTGCTTTTGGCCTGATCGTTGCGCTGCTCTTGCAGGTAGTCTAAATACTCAGGGGTAATGGTACCTGTGATGTATTTACCATCGAATACCGCACAATCAAAACCTTCTACTTTGCTGTGCTTAGTATCTTGTACCGCTTCAATCAAGTCATCTAGGTCTTGGAAAATCAAACGGTCAGCACCGATAATGTCACGAACCTCTTCTACCGTATGACCTGATGCAATCAGCTCATGACGCACTGGCATATCAATGCCATAGACATTCGGGAATTTAACCGGTGGCGCGGCGCTGGCAAAAAACACCTTATTGGCGCCGGCATCACGCGCCATTTGGATAATCTCATGACAGGTCGTACCACGTACGATAGAGTCATCGACCAATAAGACATTTTTATTTTTAAATTCAAGCGGTACTGCATTTAGCTTTTGGCGCACCGATTTTTTGCGCTGCTGCTGACCGGGCATAATAAAGGTGCGGCCGATATAGCGGTTTTTCATAAAGCCTTCGCGGTACTTCACATTAAGCTTAAGCGCCAGCTCCATCGCTGAGGTACGTGATGTATCTGGGATAGGAATAACCACGTCGATATCGTGCTCATTGCCCCACTCATCCAAAATCTTCTGAGCCAATTTCTCACCCATACGCAGACGCGCTTTGTATACTGAGATGTTGTCCATAATAGAATCTGGACGCGCAAAATATACATACTCAAACATACAAGGGGTGTACTCTTTTTGCTCCGTACATTGACGGGTGTGCATCTTATTATCAAGGTCAATAAAGATGGCTTCACCAGGCTTGATATCACGAACCACTTTGAATCCTGATCCAGTCAGAGCCACTGACTCTGAAGCTACCATGTATTCGATGCGGCCATCAGCAGCTTCACGCTCGCCGTAAATCAGTGGACGAATACCATTAGGGTCTCTGAAAGCAATCAGGCCTTGACCAGTAATTAGCGCCACTACAGCATAAGCGCCTTCGATACGCTTATACATTGAGCTGATCGCATCAAAAATGTCATCGGGCGTAGGCTGAGTTTTGCCTAATGCCTGAATTTCATGCGCCAATACGTTTAATAATACCTCTGAGTCAGAGTTGGTATTTAGATGACGTAGGTCATCTTGATACAGCTCTTTTGCCAAGGTTTCTGCATTGGTCAAGTTACCATTATGTGCAAGTGTAATGCCATAAGGAGAGTTTACATAAAAAGGTTGTGCCTCTGCACTACTTGAAGTGCCTGCTGTTGGGTATCTGACATGACCCACACCAAACTCACCCACAAGTCGCAACATATGACGTGTCATAAACACATCACGCACCATACCATTGTCTTTACGCAGAAAAAAGCGTCCATCTTTCATGGTCACGATACCAGCGGCATCTTGCCCACGGTGTTGAAGTACAGTTAATGCGTCATACAACATCTGGTTGACTGGTTCATGTGCTGCAACACCTACAACTCCACACATACTCTATCCTTTTAAAATAGTCTTTACTGGTTAAAAGATTCATTTAGTGGTGGCTAAACTACACTTCATCGCTGAAAACACTCAGCTTTTGGTTATCAACCCGCTTACTGCTGCTCCATTGAGTTTGAATCAACAGCAGAGGGATCATTGCTTTTCGAGTCAGGCACATCAATTTGTTGCCATGCCTCACCCAACACTTTGGTAGCAAATTCTTTGGCAAAAGGGGCATAAGGCAGTAGCTCTGGCGCAAGCATAGAAGACTGCCACATGGCCGTATTGACCAGTACCGGCGCTGATACACTAAGCATCACCAGCACCACAAGTAGGTTTTTAAAAGCACCCAGTACCCCGCCGGCCAGCTGGTCAATAAAACCAAGCTTTAGGCTTTTGACAATACCAGACACCAGCATGGTGAGTATCTGAATCACCAGCATTACGATAAGTACCACGGCCAAAAAGCCTGCGCCCATCTGTAATACGGGGGAGCTGACAACATTGGCCAAATAAGGCGCCACATCATCGGCCAAGTGCGTTGCAGCTAATAGGGCAATAAACCAGCCTACCAGCGAGATGGCGCTACGAATAAAACCTGCGCTAAAGCCTCGCCACAACCCCGCCAGCACCATAATGGCAATAACAATGTCTAAAAACCCCATACTCTCTCCACGCCTACTTTAGTTGTTTTATCAATTGATGGCTTACTAAAGCATCATGGCATCACGATGACTGGTAATGGCTTCGACACACTGCTGCACCAGTTTTGGCCCTTGATAAATCATACCGCTGTACAGCTGTATCATGGTAGCGCCAGCGTTTAACTTACGTACCGCCTTATCTCCACTATCAATACCGCCAACCCCAATAATAGGCACCTTACCCTCTAGTCGCTCATAAAACTGTTCGATAATCTGGGTACTTAGATGACCCACAGGGCGACCTGAGAGTCCACCTGCCTCATCACCAAACGGCAAGTCCTCTACCCCTGTTCTACTTAACGTAGTATTGGTAGCAATCAAGCCATCAATATCAAATTCAATAAGCTGGTTGGCAATATAATCGACCTGCTCAGGGGTTAAGTCTGGTGCTACTTTTAGCACCATGGGCACATAAAACCCATACTCTGTTGCCAGCTGACTATGACGGTTTTTTATGCTGTCTAGCAGCTCAGTTAAGGCCTCACCACTTTGCAAGTCACGTAGATTTTTGGTGTTTGGAGAGGAGATATTGACCGTAATATAAGAGGCATGAGGATATACGCGGTCTAAGCAATATATGTAGTCATCGGCGGCATTTTCAACCGGCGTCACTGCATTTTTTCCAATATTTATGCCGATATTGCCTTTGTATTTTGCACGCTGAACGTTCTGGATTAAGCGATCCACCCCTAGATTATTAAAGCCCATACGGTTGATAATCGCATCGGCCTCTTTGATTCTAAATAAGCGCGGTTTTTCATTACCTTGCTGCGGTCTTGGCGTCACAGTACCCACTTCGATAAAGCCAAAACCAAGCTCAGCCAACGCATCAATATATTGACCATTTTTATCTAAGCCGGCTGCCAATCCCACAGGGTTTGAAAACTGCAAACCCATACATTCAGTCGGCAAAGACTGCTGAGAATAGATAAAACCAAGCGCCCGAGCTTTGTGCGCTTTTTCTAACAGTTGCAGCGTAAGCTCATGAGCATGTTCAGGATCTAAATTAAATAAGAAAGGGCGTAGTAAGGCGTAGGACATAACGCTAGGTAACCTGTTATGAAATAAGTAAATTTAGAAGATGGCAATCAAGCACATTCGATCAATTATGGGTTTACTCAAGATAAGTTGTGTTCTACTCAAGAGGTATTGATTATAACAGCATACGTAAGCCAAATCATCGATTAGTCACAACTAAAATAACCACTAAAATAACCACTAAAATACAGCTAAGTGATTGATGTCACTGTGAGATTTGGCACGTTTATTATGGCCACTTACTAAATAGGCCGCTTATCACTTAAGGCTATCCAGCCTTTGACAATACGGTAGATGTGCCAAATGATTGAAAACAAAAATATAATGCCGCCGACCACAGTAAGAGCAGTTGAGCCTAAGGCTACATTTGAGCTATCGGCAAACACACCTATCCCCAATCCGCCTAAGCCAATCACACCTATGATAATGCCTAGGATGCCTAAGATAATACTGTACCAAAAGGTCTTAATTTGCCAATCAAAATGTGTGGCAAGCCAAGTTCCATCAGCCTGCTGGCGGCGGGCATAATTCATAACAATAGGCACTATCCACATCAAGCCCGCTGTAAAAAAGCTAAGCGCATATAATAAGTAGGTGATGTGGTTATAACGAATCAAAGACTCTTGCTGCTCATGGCTTAATATATCAGGCGCACCTATGGGTTGACGCACCAAGTTTGAATGCCCAAACTCAGTAGTTGAGTCAAAGACTGGCCTATCAATATTTGGCTTATCTAATGTGGGTTTGCCACTATTATTATCAGAATGCTTCGGGTCCATTATTGCCCCCTTTTTAAAGTTGTTTTTTCAGCCAGCAAAAAATTAGCTAAGCCATAAAGCTGCTAATACTGCTTAGGCACATAACGCCCTATCTCATGGCCCATGTTTGGCGCAATAAATACAGTTTCAAATATTCGAGCTTCTGCAAGACTAAATGGCTCAGGCTCATCTGCGGTCAGCTGTGCAGCCATCTTTGCCACAATCGGCATATGACACACCACCACCACACACTCACCATCGACATCCATTAAGCTGTGCAGTGCCTGTAACGGGTCATCGCCTGGAGTAATGTTGGGCTGTACGATGACCGGTATCTCAGGTGCAAATTGACGCAGCGCCTCTAAGGTCTGCTGCGCTCTAACATAGGGGCTGACCACAAAGGCATCTGGCTGATACTGACTTAACAGATGCTGTGCGGTTTCGGCCGCTTGTTGTTGGCCAAGTTGAGTTAGTTGCCGCTCGGCGTCATTATCATTATAGTTCTGCGCTTCACCGTGGCGCATGAAAATAACCTGCATAAGGCCTCCTTATTTTTTTGACGTGGCATTCATTTGGGCATTTAAGCTCTCATTGCTGTACTCATGCGGCATCACAAACTCCACATCACTTCTAAATCCTGATTCCATCAGATTCAGTGCCACACCCAATGCCGCTTGATCCTCAAAGATAACCGCATACAGCGCATGAGTGATGGGCATATAAATCCCAAGCTTAGTGGCTTTTTCATGCACTTGCTGAATGGTGTTCACCCCTTCAGCAGTTTGACCCAGCTTCTTAATGGCAGCCTCCAAGCTCATGCCATTGCCAAGCATGTTACCAATACGATAGTTGCGGCTTAGCTCCGAGCTACAAGTGGCGTATAAGTCGCCCACCCCAGCTAGACCCAAGAAAGTCAGAGGATTGGCACCGGATGCCACTCCAAAGCGGCTCATCTCTGCCAGACCTCTTGTTAATAGCATGGCCTTGGTGTTCTCACCTACATTGTAGGAGGCCGCCATACCCATGGCGATGGCATAAATATTCTTTAATGCGCCGCCAAGCTCAACCCCTTTAATATCATCTGAGGCGAATACTCTAAAAAACGCACTGTGCAGCGCTGACTGTACAGCATGGCGCAAAGGCTCAGAGTCACTGGCTATCACAGAGGCTGAAGGCATGTTTTGCATAATCTCAACCGCCAAGTTAGGCCCTGACATTACCCCAAAATTCACCTCCGGCAGCTCCTGGCTGATGATGTCACTCATTAAGCTAAAGGTGTCTTTCTCCATACCCTTGGTCAACGAAACCACCGACTGACCACTTAAATAAGGACGAATCTTCCTTAAAGTCTCTCTAAAAGCAGAGCTCGGTACCGCCACAAAGATAATGTCTTTGTCTTGTACCGCCGCCTTTAAATCATGCTCATACTTTAAGCGCTCATCCAAAATATAGCCGGGTAAATACTTTTTATTAACACGGTTTTTTTGTAGCGACTTAACCGTGCGTTTGTTGCGTACCCAAAGCGTTGAATCACAGCCATTACGTGCTGCCAAGTTTGACATAGCGGTACCAAAGCTGCCACCACCCAAAAAGGCCAAGCGCAGCGTATGTGGCGACTTAGTGCCTTGAGGCTTGGCCATATTGTGCATCACCGTCTCCTCTACCACAGTAGGATCTAAGGTTTGGGTGGTGCGCTTAGCCTTACTCACTTTAGTGGCTTTTTCAAATAAGCTGCTTAATAAACCAGCATTAAAGACCGGCTTTTCAGCTTTAGTTTCAGCACCCGTTTGCTCGTTTTGGCGCTCGGCTTGAGCCGTGTCTGGCTGGTTGTTCTGGTCGTTCTGATGGCTATCTGAGCCATCGGGCGTTACCGACTTTTTCAATTTTTGATGCTCTTGGGCGTCTGCATCTGGTTGTTTTTGGGTATTATCTGACATGGCTTTCTCGCTAAAATAATAAAAGTATCAAGTTATAAACAATAAAAAATCTATGCAGTAGCCAAGCTACCGTTATAATCCGTTTTGATAAGTCACAAAGCCTTGGGTATCAATGTCACCGCGGGCAGGCATGGCACAGTGGCTGCTGCCCACATAGACAAAGGCGGTTATATAATCTTCTGCACCCACATTAAAGTAGCTTTTTACGGCAGGCTCATTGGCCAAAGGCCCCGTACGCCAAACTGTGCTAAAGCCTTGAGCTTGCAGTGCCAAGATAAGATTTTGTACAGCGGCGCCACTACTTAATAGCTGCTCAAAGGCAGGCACTTTTTCATGATATCTCATCCGTGTCACTACCGTGATAATAACGGGCGCCCGCAGCGGCATTTTTAAGGTTTTCTCTGCGCTACGTTCCTCAAGCTCACTGCCCTCACGCAAAGCTTTAGCCTGTGCTGCTGCCAATAAGGCTCGGCCTAACTCATGTCTTGCCTGCCCTTGAGTAACGGTAAAGCGCCAAGGCTGTAGCTTCTTATGATCTGGGGCGCTCATGGCACATTCAATGGCGGCCTCAAGCTGCCGCTTCGTGGGTGCAGGAATACTTAAATTGCCAATACTGCGGCGAGATTTAATCCAGTTGATAACTTGCTCATCACTCACCTTAGCCGACTGTATTTGCGTCGCATCAGCCCGTTGATCGCTGGTTTCAAACTCGTCCTGCAGGGTGTTATTCATCATAATATCCTCTGATTTTTTATATCCTATCCCTTTATATATTGGCATTTTATGCTTGTATTACAATGTTTATTACCAAACTGCTACTAAAGCTCGCCTGCCATCATCTAGCAAAGGTCATACCAAGTTTCACATGGACATAAGCCGCGCTTTGTTTACTCAAGGCTGAGCCAAAAAAATAGGAGATGATAAGGCCAAGTTTTTGGCCCATCACCTCCCACCTATCTGCTGCGGATACCTATTACCTGTAGCGCTTAAGCAATAGGAGCCACCGGTTGGGTGACATCAGCATTTTGGCCTCGATGACGCAAATAATGATCGAGCAGCACAATGGCCAGCATCGCTTCAGCAATGGGCGTAGCCCTTACGCCAACACAGGGGTCATGACGACCTTTGGTAAGCATATCCACTGGCTGACCTTGCTGGTCAATACTCTTACCTGGGGTGGTGATACTGGATGTGGGCTTTAAAGCAATACTCACTTTAATATCCTGGCCTGATGAGATGCCCCCTAAGATACCGCCTGAATGATTGGCGGTAAAGCCATCGGGCGTTAACTCATCGCGGGCAATATGACCAAACTGCTCCGCCACACGCATGCCATCACCAATCTCCACGCCTTTTACCGCATTAATGCTCATCATGGCATGGGCAATATCGGCATCTAAGCGATCAAATACCGGCTCACCCAGACCCACAGGCACGCCTGAAGCAATCACTTCAAGTTTCGCACCGCAGCTGGTGCCTTCTTTGCGCAGGCGTTCAATCAACGCCTCAAAGCGAGGCAGAGCGTCAGGGTCTGCACAAAAAAACGGGTTACTGTTCACAAACTGCCAATCAATCTGATTCGGGTCTGTTACAGCGGCCGCCTCATTGCCCATCAATACCACGTGACCATGAATTTCGATACCTAAGCGCTGCTTTAGGTACTTCTTGGCAATGGCACCTGCCGCTACCCGCATCGCTGTCTCACGCGCTGAGGAGCGACCGCCGCCGCGATAGTCACGAAAGCCATATTTCATACTATAAGTATAATCGGCATGGCCGGGGCGAAAGGTATCCTTGATATCGCTATAGTCTTTTGATTTTTGGTTGGTATTGCGAATCAATAGACCAATAGAGGTGCCTGTGGTTTTACCCTCAAACACACCTGAGATAATCTCTACCTCATCAGGCTCACGGCGCTGGGTGGCAAATTTAGAGGTGCCGGGTTTGCGGCGATCTAAGTCTAACTGCAAGTCCTCACTGGTTAATGGCAATCCAGGCGGTACCCCATCAACGATGGCCATCAGTCCTGCCCCGTGTGACTCACCGCACGTGGTTACCTTAAATGCTTGTCCAATACTATTTCCTGCCATATCATGC
The DNA here is from genome assembly GCF_022631235.3 of Psychrobacter raelei. Taxonomy (NCBI): domain Bacteria; kingdom Pseudomonadati; phylum Pseudomonadota; class Gammaproteobacteria; order Moraxellales; family Moraxellaceae; genus Psychrobacter; species Psychrobacter raelei. Next base: position 1,205,704 of record NZ_CP093310.2, on the reverse strand, counting down.
TCAATCTTATTTATCGTATCAGTTATGGTATCAATTATCAGGGTGTTTATTGGCTTAATTTGCGCTCACACTCAACGATGAGCTCTATTTAAACGGTTTATGTGGCTTAAATCAATTATGAATTTAGCTGAGCCACTTGAGCCTCAAACAGATGACGATAAGTGATTAATTCCTCACGGTCAATGGCAAAAACACCACTGCCGCCGCGAGCAAAGCTCAACCAGTTAAACTGAATCTCTGGGTAGGCTTGGCGCAGCGCCCAATCACTATCCCCCACTTCACACACTAACAGGCCTTCAGGAGACAGATAATCGGCTGCCTCATTTAATATTTTGTGCACCAAATCCAGCCCGTCTTGACCAGCCGCTAACGCATGCTCAGGCTCGTGGATGAACTCAGGGGGCAGCTCAGCCATGGCGGCAGCATCGACATAAGGGGGATTGGTTACGATAAGCTCATACTGATTTTCGGCAGGAATCTTCTCAAACAAGTCAGACTCAATAAGATTAAGCTGATGCTCCATACCATGGTGCTCAACGTTCACTGCGGCTACCTCAAGCGCTGAATTATCAATATCAGCGGCATCCACTAGCGCATCTCTAAAGCGGCTAGCCAGCGCAATCGCGATACAGCCAGAGCCGGTACACAAATCTAAGATACGCTCAGGTTGATACAACTGCTTGTTCTCTAAGCCATGCAGATAAAATGACGGCAAGTCAGGGGTAGAATCAGCCCCAAGCGGCTGAGCCATTTCGTTGGTTTCAAAATAAGGATAAAACTGCTGGCGAATCAGCTCAGCTATTGGTGATCTTGGGATAAGCACACGCTCATCGACATAAAAAGGTAAGTCACAAAAATAAGCTAGGTTGACCAAGTAGCTTAGCGGCTGACGATTTATAATACGAGATTGCAACAAGGCCAATACCTCCGCTTTTTCAGAGGCAGTAAGACGGCAATCTAAAATCTGCTCATCGGCAGACCAATCTAACGATAAAGTGTGCAATACAATCGCCGCCGCTTCAGCAAATACATCATTGGTACCTTGCGCCACAACCACATCATAGTTACGCAGCTGAGTGACACAAAAACGAATAAAGTCACGGATGGTATAAAGCGCAATCACTGCCTCATCACAGTCAGCGATTAAGGTGTCAAATTGACCATCTAGCGCCAATGTATCCTCTTCTAGATCACCACTGTTTGCGCCTTGAATCTGGGCCAATAAAGCTTCGGCATCTAAGTTGCTTAAATCCAAGGCCTGGCTCTGTACATTGTCTTGCTGAGTATTATCTGTTGACATAATTATTTAATTACCCACGGTTATTTAATTACCCACGTAGCTTGTCGTTAAACTGCTCAGCTTCCAACTCTCATTATCCAAAGGCTATTTTGAGTTTTCAGCGATCAGCTTAAAGCGCTAAGTTAAAAGATTTGAATGAAAAAATCGGACTGATAAAACATTCTATATGAAATCGTTCGAAAATTTCAGTTTTGTTTGCATACCTGTCCAGCAATTTTGCTCTATTATAACCAACATTGCTCTGATAATCTGATAAAAGGGGCTCTGCTGCTCTATAATCTAAGACGGGTTCACCCAATTAGCTTATAGCTGCCCGCTTAACTCGCACAATTGTTACTGTTACTTTAGAATTTGTGGTAAACATTTGCCAGTTACCCTTTTTCATCGCATAATAGCAGCACCTCTTTATTAATTGTGAATACCTGTATGACTATGTCTTTAAAACCAACTCCCCGCAGCACTTTTTTTGCGCCAAAATCTTTGGTAACTGCGGTTACTGCCGCGTTAATGGCACTAAGCAGCAGCGCGATGGCGGTGCAAACCCAGCCTAAGCCTGTCGACAAGCTACAACAGCTTATTAATACGTCTGAGAGCAACCAAAAAGCGGCTGCCGCCAAATCTATGGCGAATGCTCAAAGTACGGCAATGCCAGACCCTGATCTAGACAGCGACGACGCAGAAGATAAAGCAGTACAAGCACAAGTTAACAGCGAAATCGCTGAACAAGTCTCAGAGGATGAAAGTGACGGTGAAGCCGTAGAGCTTGCTGCACCGAACAAAGATGACAGCTCGATTAAGAGCATCGAAAATAAAGATGGTAAAATCTACAAAACCACAAACCTATCTAATTATGCACGGGCAGTGAACGAAGCGGTATGGACCCCTAACATGCGCAAAAACACGGCGATGTCGGTCAAAATGCAAGCATTATTAGACTGGAACCATGCCTCACCCGGTCCGATCGATGGTGGCTGGGGTATGAACAGTACGAAGGCGTTGGCCAACTTCCAGACCATGCGCGGCCTGCCAAGTACAGGCAAAATGGATACCGCCACTTGGAACGAGTTGACAAAAAAAATCAATCCAAAACAGCCGGTATTGGTGCAATACACCTTGACCAAGGAAGACGCTAATACACCTTTAGCGCCAACGCCTTCAGGCTCTGAAGCCAAATCAAAAATGAAAGGTTTGTACTACCAAGATATCAAAGAGATGCTTGGTGAGCGCTTCCATATGGACGTACGTTATCTTGAAAAATTAAACAAGGGCAAGCGCTTTGTTGAAGGTGAAACCATTACTGTCATTAACGTGGGTGACCCGTTAAAAGCTAAGATTAACCGCGTGATTGCCAACAAAGCTGACAAGACCCTTTATGCCTATAATGGCAATCAATTGGTCGCCACCTATCCCACCACTGTGGGCAGCACCAGCACCCCTTCACCGACTGGTACCTTTAAAATTGTTAACAAGGTGAAAATGCCTTGGTATAAATCAACTGTGAAAAATGGTGATAAAAAACAAGTGTTTATGTTGCCGCCAGGACCCAATAACCCAGTAGGCGTGGTCTGGATGGGGTTATCAAAACCCTCTTATGGTATCCACGGTTCTCCCGTACCTGAAGGCATCAGTCGCCAAGCTTCAGCAGGCTGTGTGCGTCTGACCAACTGGGACGTATTAGAGGTGTATGCCAACATCGAAAATGGCGCTAGTGTAGAGCTTAAATAAGCTAGATAGATGGGGTGATATTCACCGCCTATCTTATTGATAACTAACAGGATACAGAGGGCTTTATGGCAAAAAACTTGAGTATTATCGACCGTGCTATTGTGGGATTTGACAGCAGTCTGCGCGCCATTATTCCACACTCAAATCAAACCGCCCGCCCGCTTCCTGTTAGCTCTGATGCCCTGCCCCAACTGTCTATCACTGAGTCTCGCCATGTGGCGGGACTTATGCGCATCAACCATACCGGCGAAGTATGTGCCCAAGGTCTATACCATGGCCAAGCCTTTACTGCAAAAGATGATTTGGTCAAACAAGCCATGCAGCACTCCGCTGATGAAGAGATTGATCATTTGGTCTGGTGCGAGACCCGCTTAGATGAGCTGGGCAGTCACCCCAGCGTCTTTACGCCCGTTTGGTATGGCCTGTCTTTTGGCCTAGGCGCCATTGCCGGCATCATATCAGATGAGTTTAGCCTAGGCTTCGTGGCCGAAACAGAAGCACAGGTCAGTGAGCATCTGCAAGACCATATTGATCAGTTGCCGGAGCAAGACACCCGCAGCAAAGAGATTTTAGCCCAAATGAATATTGAAGAGCTTGAGCACCGTGAGGCGGCATTAAATCATGGCGGCAAGGCGTTATCAGCGCCGGTTCGTATTTCCATGCGCTGGATGGCCAACCGCATGAAAAATCTAGCCTATCATTTATAAGCCGCTAAGCTTTAACTACGGTTACATCTGCTCACTTTAATGGCGCATAAAAAATTGTTATGGTTATGGGCTAAACGTCTCTTTTATGCAGCCTAATTAAGCTGTACCCCTTTCATTTCATTGAGTTTTATCATAAAAACAAGGACCTAATAATGACTAAGCAGGTATCTACAAAACTTCTTTCGAGTGTGATTTTACTTGGACTGGCTGCAACAGGCTGTCAAGCACTACCTACCTCTAGCAGCAACGCCGCCACCAATACCCCGGCCGCTACTGTGGATACCAATAGCGATACCACACCTATGGATGCCGCGGCAGCAGCCGAACAGAGCTCAGAGACAGTACATCGTGTCAAATATAGTGCCAGTGAACTGCAAAACGATCCCCTACTAAGTGCCACTGACATTACCAAAACTCGCTTAGCAGGTATTCCTACCCCAACTGTTAATGTCTCTGCGGTCAGCTACGTACCTACAGTGCTTATTCCTAAGTTACGCAACAACCAAGCTGATCAATTAGATGTCAGTTTACTAGATGATTTTATTGCAGAAATCAGCCCCAGTGCACGTCACTATCCGCCAACATTTAAAACCAACTCAGACCGCTACTATGCCAAAGAGAAGCTAAAAGAGCTTGAGCAGTGGATCCGTCCTTTTGCCGAAGACCAAGATGCCTCTTATGAAGTACTGCTAAGAGCGGCCAAATTAAATGGTATGGGTCGTAACCTAGATCTCGGCTCAGACTACGCAGTGCGCGGCAGTACTTTTATTGCCAAAGCCATTGACAGACAGCCAGAGAGCGCTGAAGCCAACTTTATTTATGGCATGATGCTATCAGAGGGTGGCGGCTTTAAAGAGGGTAAAAAATACCTAATGAAAGCGGCTTCTCAAAGCTACAAGGAAGCTGAGCAAAGCTTGGCGCAAGCTGACTTATTAAATGACAACCGCCCTGCGGCACTTTCTCGTTTAAAGACCCTGCAGCAAAAACATCCTGATGATGCCACCATTGCCAAACAAATTCAGATTGTTGAAGATGGCAAATACTACATCTGGGACTTATCAGGTAAGCAATAAGCGGTACTAAGTTTTTTAATCATTAAGCAATAAAGCCACGTTATGTGGCTTTATTTTTAGCTGTCATTTTACCCACCTGATAATAAGTTAAACTCAGTCATTAACAGTACTTGACTCAGACCCTATCTGCCTACAAGATAGAAGTGTTTTTTTTATGCACTTATCTTTTAGCTAATTTTTTGCAACATGGTTAACCGATTGGCTTTGGCCATTTACTGTTAATCCTCCTTATCTGTTTTTAATTTTTATCCTCACCCTTACCGCTGATGGCTTTTTTTATGCAAAAAAAATTTATTGTGGCACGATTAACTCTAAACTTAGCCTTAACCGCCGGTCTATTGACAGCAGTAGGATGTAGCACCGTATCTGTTGACAAAAAAAACTCCAGTCAGACCATTGTAAAAAAGCGCAGTAATGTGGTCACCACAAATGCTTTAAGCAGTAAGAGCGCTTCGGTCTTGGTCTCTATAGGTGTGCCGGCTAGAGAATGCTTACCAAAGTTTGATGAGTGTCTACAAAAGATTGATGCCGGCTTATTCAACAAAGACTCTAAAGAAGCCCTAGCGCTATATGCTGAGCTATACCTGGCCAAAGCCAAAGAGATTTCGGCATTAGAGGACTGTGTTGAGAAGATTTTACGACCACCTATTGATACTTATTATGCCAATGCACCAAATACCCCTGAGCAAGAACAACAAAGAATAAGCTACTTAAGACAGTGCAATACTGACTATCGCAATAACTTATTAAGCGCGATAAAGTACAGCTACGCCTATTTATTCTATAATCAGCTAAATCCTGAAGCCGCTAATACTGCTAACATGGCGGTAAAACCCAATAACCTACCCTCCAATTTAGACATTCAAACTCAAGATGTCTATGAGGCGGCCTCAGACGCCCTTATAAAACAGCTGTATTCCAACAAAGACCACAGCCAGCAAATCGCTAAAATGACGTCTTTTATTAACTCTGATTTAATTGATGATGCTAAATTGTCTATGAATACGGGTGCTCAATATGCCAATGGCATTAAATATGGCGATCAAATTAAAGTCTTAAACTTCACCTTCCCGCCCATTGAGCAAGACCTTAATACCGATACTGACAATCAGGATTTGAAGCGCACACAACAGACAGATTCAACCAAACAGCTCAGTAAAGACTTAAATTCAGTAGAGACCTCTATCGACTTATATCTGCCTAATGAGCCTGAGTATTTACAAAACACCACCCGCTATAACAAAAGCATAGATAAATTGTATGCCAGCCATGACCTAAGCTTTTCGGGGCTAAACACCATCAGTGAGCGCGAAGGCTTTGGGATTAGCTATGTCACTTTATTTGATGATCGCTTAAACACGTCAGTGACCAATCTGATTAAGTCTGATAACAAAACCTTAAACTCTGAGGATCCATTAGATCGCATCCATTTAACCGGCAATCTTTTGTTAACCGGTATTATTTTACCCGCCGGCAATACCTTAGATGAGGTGTTAAATAGCCAACATTTTGATATAAAGATGTATAACCCACATCATGTCAAAAGTGTGGATATCTTGGGGGAGCCGTATTATCTGGCGGCCAACTTTTCAGCAAGCTACGGTATCTGGCTATCAGAGAACCGCCTAAACAACGTTGGCTACTTTAGCCTGCTATCTAAACAGCAAACCCTAACGTTACCGCAGCTGTTCATGTTAGAGCCTTATGACCCCAATAAGCGGGTAATTATCATGTTGCATGGTCTGGCTTCAAGCCCTGAAACTTGGGTCAGTATCACCAACGATATCTCAAATGACACCAAGCTACGCGACAATTATCAGGTATGGCAGATATTTTATCCCACCAATATCCCTATCTTGGAGAATCGCTATCGTATTCAACAGCTGATTGAGACTACCTATCATATGAATGACCCAGAAGGGGTTCATCCTGCTAGCCATAATAGTGTGCTTATAGGTCACAGCATGGGCGGGGTTATTGGCCGCATGTTGGTCTCTAATGAAAATCTGGAAGAAAAATTTAATACGCTAAATACCCAGCAAAACAATCTGCGTTTAAACAAACTATTAGAGGATCAATTCGATAAATCAAAGGTTAAAAACAGACTACATTTACACCAATTACAAAGCGTGGATACGGCGGTATTTATTTCTGCACCCTTTAGAGGGACTGACTTCGCTGATCGCTGGTTTACTCAGCTCCTGCGCCGTGTGGTTCAGTTGCCTATTGGTTTTGCTCAAACCATTCGTGGCAACCTTGCCAGCATTGCTACTGAAGGGGAGTTGGCGGCCAATCCTTTAGGCGCCTTATACTTTGAAAATGGGGCCAGTCAGTTAAGTGATAAGTCCTCATTTATGCAGCTCACTGCTGACTTACCTATTGCCGACAATGTCACTTATCATTCGATTATTGCCAATAGAGACTCAGACTTGTATAACGGCTTATTAAAGCTCAATATCGCCTCAACGCCAACCACATCCTTATCAAATAACGATGAGGCTCAAGCGCTTAAGGCCGGTGTGAACCTCAACGAAATGGAGGCCAACAAAGCGTCCTTAGATCCTGACAAGGCCAAAGCACTAGAGGATATAAAGAGCAATATCTCGCAGACGCTATCCACGGCTTCCTCTGATGGCATCGTGCCTTATAGCAGCTCGCATTTAGAAGGGGCCGCCAGCGAGACCATTATTAGCGGAGGTCATAGTATCCAAGAGACCCCAGAGGCGGTGCTCACCTTACGTAAGATATTGCATCAGCATTTACGCCAGCATCCGCCGCAGCAGCGACAGCAAAATTAGCCACAACTGTAGCTGACTCATTGTTACCAGCGGCGCACCGAAACCTGCTCTACCTTAAGCGTATCAGCTATAGTGTGTGTCCGCTAATGTGCCCTCAATAGCCTGTTGTACCGGCTTAAAGCTACGTCTGTGCTCAGGCAATACACCTAAGCGAGCAATGGCTTCAACATGCGCCTTAGTAGGATAGCCTTTATGCCCCTCTAAGCCATAGCCTGGATATCGAGCCCCATCTGCAATGAGCTGTCTGTCTCGGTACACTTTGGCTAAGACACTGGCCGCGGCAATGGCGTTATGTCGTGCATCGCCTTTGACCCAAGCTTCAGCGCAGAATTTGACCATACCTGCTGGCTGTGTGACCGTCATATCTGCTAAGCGAATACCATGAGTTGCCAATCGCACCTCATCCAAATCAGGTACTTTATTGCCATCAATCAGCAATTTAAACCCGAGTGGTGTTGAGGATGCAGTCGGCAATTCAGATGCATCACGCCACACTTTGGTAATCTCAACCATCAGCTGCTCACAAGCTACGCGCATCCCTAGTATAGTGGCTTGCAGGATATTAATCTCATCAATGACGCCAGCAGGCACTTCTACGATCAGATAAGCCAAAGCGTGCTGCTTTACCGGTTCAAATAGCTTTTCTCGCTTACGCTCAGTCAGTTTTTTGGAATCGGTCAATATCGCAAGCGGTGTGTCTTGTAGTAAGCCTACCTCCGTCTCCCCAGACGAAGCTTTTGGCAATATCGCTGCTGCCACTACCACACTACCGTATAAAGGGCCACGACCGACCTCATCTACCCCTATTTCAAACTCAAACCCACCAGATTGACTCTGATTGTCTGGGCTAAATAACGCCTTGGTATTTATCCGCCCGCTTAAATGAAGCGGTGATGATAAAGGCAGCTCTAAGTTGGCTTGGGCCGTACCTGTGCTTTGCGAGGAAGAATAAATACTTTGTTCAATTACCATCATAACCACAACATCTTTTTATGAATTAATTTTTTGTCCGCTACGATAATGGCTGACCATTTAACCGCTGATTTTGATAATCATGCCAGGTGTTGATGACTGCTGACACTGGGGTTTGACTGCTTTGTTGCTTCAGCCAAGCGGTGGTCTGTGCTAAGCGATTAAGCTGCTCATCATAGACTCTGGTACGCATCAGGCGGGTTACTGCACGGCAAATACTGTCTCCTGTCGCTTGATCCTGAATAAGCTCAGGCACAATTTGCTCACCGGCCAAAATATTGGGCAGGGACACATAAGGCACCTTGACCAAACGACTGGCAATGGCATAGGTGAGTTTTTTCATTTGATACACCACCACCATCGGACGGTTAAGCAGCATAGCCTCTAAGGTAGCCGTACCAGAAGCCAGCACAATCATGTCGCACATAGCCATGATAGACTGACTAAAATCAGCCTTAGTCTGACTTTCATCATAGGCCACAGCCACTGCTGCCCGTAGCGACTCATCTTGACGATCGATTAAATCTTGTACGATATATTGATGGTTTTTATCGACGGTCGGTATCACAAAGCATAAGTGCTCATCGACCATTAATAAGCGGGCCACAGCATCTAACATTAACGGCAAAATGGCATTAATCTCAGAGCGCCTAGAGCCTGGCATCAGGCAAATCATAAGACTGATGTCCTCTTTACGCTCAGCAAAAAAGCTGTGCAGCTCAGAGTTATTCCACACCAACTCTCGGCGCTGCTCAAGTGTCGAAATCTCCACCAGCTCTCTGGGCAGATTATGCAGCAGCGGATGACCCACACAGATGGCCGGATGATTGTGACGCTGATATACCTCAAGCTCAAAAGGAAATAGACACAGCACCAAATGCGTGGCTTGCTTGATGGACTCAATACGAGACTCACGCCAAGCCCAAATTGAGGGGCTGACGTATTGCACACAAAATATACCTTTGGGCTTGAGCTTTTTGGCCACACGTAGGTTAAAATCTGGCGCATCAATACCAATAAACCAATCAATATTGGCGTGAGCAAATGCCTGAACCAACTCTTTACGCGCTTTGAGCAAATCAGGCAGCTGTGACAACACCTCCACCAGGCCCATCACCGCCAAGCGCTCTAATGGAAAAAGCGACTGCAGACCTTGCGCCTTCATTTTTGGTCCGCCCACACCTACCCAGACTACATTGTCATATAGGTTATTCATCTGCGCCATAAAATCTGCGCCCAAGCTGTCTCCTGAAGCCTCACCAGCCACAATACCAATCACCAGAGGCTTACTTAGTGATGCGTCAAAAGAGGATGTTGAGAGGGGCTGACTTGCAGCACTTGCTAGCATGGCAAACTCTACTTTTTTATCAAATGGACCTAGAAATAATCAGGGACAAACCCAGCAGCGCCCCTGTGTAAATATAGGCACCAGTATAACAAATTTTTGTCTTACCTATTCCTCATATAAAGCAATTAGCCACGCTTAGCACTTGTCAATCTTGAATTAACCCCCCATAATAAAGTTAAGACGATAAATAGGTGTTGCCTTAATTTGTGATAAATATCCACAGCTTACTGCCCATCTGAGCTTTGTGCTACAGTAAGACGGTAGAGCAAACTTATTTATTCCAATTAAGCCCTTTGATTTATATTTGTTAAGTCATATTTCACATTCAAACCGTTATTCTTGTAACGTTATACCAATAATTAATTTAGCAACTATTTTAACAATACTCTAAACTAGGCAAACCGATTATGACCACAACATCGACTACCCACACAGCAGACATTGACGACGTGAATATTGAACAGTTTATCCCGCTAATTACACCCGCCAGTCTTAAAGCTGAGTATCCTTTATCAGAAGCCGCCTATAACACTGTACTTACCGGCCGTACCACCATCCAAAATATCCTTGATGGTACTGACAAACGCCTGTTAGTTGTTGTGGGTCCCTGCTCTATTCATGATGTCAAAGCGGCTCATGAGTATGCAGATAAGCTGGTGAAGCTGGCCGATGAGTTAAAAGACAGCATCTATATTGTGATGCGTGTTTATTTTGAAAAACCGCGCACCACTGTGGGCTGGAAAGGCCTAATTAATGACCCTGACATGAATGACAGCTTTGATATCGAAAAAGGTCTGCGTATGGCACGCAAGCTGTTATTAGACTTAAATGAAAAAGGGCTACCTTGTGCCACAGAAGCGTTAGACCCCAACACCCCGCAGTATATGCAAGACTTAATCAGTTGGTCGGCCATTGGTGCGCGCACCACAGAGAGTCAAACTCACCGTGAAATGAGCTCAGGCTTATCATGTCCTGTGGGCTTCAAAAACGGTACCGATGGCGGTATGACAGTCGCGGTCAATGCCATGAACGCTGTAAAATCTGGTCACAACTTCTTAGGCCTATCCAGCGATGGCCAAGTATGTATCATTAAGTCAAAAGGTAACCCTTACGCGCACGTGGTACTGCGCGGCGGTAATGGCAAACCTAACTATGACCAGTCCTCGGTTGAACAGGCTGAGAACGAGCTTGAAAAAGGCAATGCTATGGTCAAGATTATGATTGACTCAAGCCATGCCAATTCAGGTAAAGACCCATACTTACAACCCATGGTTATCCAAAACGTGGCTGAGCAAATCAAAAATGGTAATAAATCGATTATGGGCCTGATGATTGAAAGTCACTTAAAAGGTGGTAATCAAAAGCTCACCAGCGACCCAAGTCAGCTTGAATACGGTAAGTCTATCACTGATGGCTGCTTGGACTGGGACAGTACGGTTGCCTCTTTACGCAACCTGCGTAACACCATTAAAGAGGTCCTACCTTCACGCTAACAGCAGACTAAGATTAAAAAAAACGCCTAACTTGATGTTAGGCGTTTTTATTTGCAGATAACGATAAATGACACATAACAGCGTGTATGATGCTGCTCTAGCCGGCCTTAAGTAAGGTCTGCAAACTTTCGGTGACATTCTTAGATTTGATCTGGCTGCTAAGCTGCTGTAGCTGCTGCTTGGCTTGCTCACGCATCGGCTCAGCGAGGGTGTACCAGCGCGATAAAGCTTGTAATAGACGAGAAGCCAATACTGGGTTTGTCTCATCAAGCTTTCTAACGACAGAGATATATAGCTGCACCCCTTGCGGCGTCCATAGCTTGGTCGGCTGAGCGGCAAAGCTACCTACCACAGCACGAATTCTATTGGGCGTACCCCAGTCAAAGTCCTTACGCTCAATCAAGGCGGCAACTTCTGCCACACTGGCATTGTCATCACTGGCCTGTACGCTAAACCACAAGTCCATCACCAAGGCTTCTTGATTAAAGCGCTGATAAAAGTCGGCTAACATCTCAGCTTTATCAGGGTGCTGGTGATTGATCATCGCACTTAGGGCACCCAAGCGTTCGGTCATACAGCGTGCATTATCATACTGAGCTTTTGCCCAGTCATGGGCCTCATCTATACCTGCGGTAAGTGCCATATCCAGCACCACATTACGTAGTGCCCGTTGGCCACGCGCCTCTGGCGTATCTTGGTACTGCGTAATAGGCAGCTGCTCATAAATCTGTGTCCACTGCGCCTTCAGGATATCAGCCAATTGCTGCTTTAAGCCTTGCCATTTTTGTTTCATTTGCTCAGGCTTATAGTTGGTATTGACCGCGGTGGCAAGCTCACGCTCAGCAGGAATGTCCAAAATTCTTGCCGCCAGCATGGCATCAGTCTGAGCCAAGCTTAAAAAGGCCTTTTTCACCGCCTCCAGATAAATCGCAGGGTCTTTTTGATTCAATAAAATCTGATTGACCAATGCCTGAGCACTTTGCCACTGGTTAAAGCCATTGGTTTCATGGGCCAACAAGAAGGCCAAATCCTCGTCACTGTGCTCAAAGCGCATTTGTACCGGTGCACTAAAGTCACGCAGTAATGATAAGACAGGCTCAGCGCCATCCACCGTAGCTAGGTTGTCAAACACAAACTGCTGGCTGTCCTCATCGAGCATCAAGAGACGCTCTTCAATGATGGCGCCCGTGCGTTTATCAAACACCGCAGCGTTGATAGGAATCGGCAAAGCTTTTGGGGCATCGTAACCCTCTACTTGACGAGTCTTCTGCGAGAGGCTAACGGTCAGCTTGCCCAGTTGGGTCTGCTCATCGTATTGATAATTTTGATGGCCACTCACCTCAGGGGTGCCGGGCTGGGTGTACCAGTCGATAAAGTGCTCAACCGATTTACCTTGTGCACTTAACGCCGATAGCCAGTCCTCAACAGTCACTGCTTGACCATCATAACGCTCAAAGTAAGTATCTGTACCCTGACGGTATTTTTCACCTAAGGTATTGGCCAACATACGCACCACTTCAGCGCCTTTTTCGTACACAGTTGATGTATAAAAATTATTAATCTCAACAAAGCTGCTCGGACGAGGCGGATGCGCCAGTGGGCCTGCATCTTCACTGAACTGATGGGCACGCAACATAGACACATCATCGATACGCTGCACTGCTGGCGACTGATGATCTGCTGAGAATGACTGATCGCGAAAGACGGTCAAGCCCTCTTTTAAACACAATTGGAACCAATCTCGGCAAGTGACTCGGTTGCCGGTCCAGTTATGGAAATACTCATGCGCAATAATCGATTTCACGCTAAAACTGCGCGCATCTGTGGTCGTCTCAGGACTCGACAGCACACAAGAGGTGTTAAAGATGTTTAGACCTTTATTCTCCATCGCGCCCATATTGAACTGGCTCACCGCAACAATCATATAGCGGTCTAAATCATACGCTCGGCCGTAGTTTTCTTCATCCCACTGCATAGAGTCTTTTAATGCCTGCATCGCCACATGACATTTATCGATATCATGTGCTTTGGCATAAATCTCAAGCTTGACTTCACGGTCTTCGATGGTGGTATAGCGGTCTTCTAATACTGCCAAGTCAGCAAACACACAGGCAAATAAATAGCTTGGCTTTTTGCTGGTATCATGCCAAACGGCATAGTGACGCGAGCTGTCCTCTGCCACCTCACCTGACTCAATTAAGTCGCCGTTAGCCAGTAAGGTGGGGAACTTTTTGTCCGCCTCCAATCGAGTGGTAAATACCGACAGCACATCAGGGCGGTCAGGGTAATAAGTAATCTTGCGAAATCCTTCAGGCTCACACTGAGTCACGAACATCACATCATCGCCCTCGCCGGCAATATACAAGCCTTCAAGCTCGGTGTTTTTTTGTGGTTGATGACGAACGCTTATCTTAACCACAGCGGTATCCGGCGCATTGGCAATCACCAGTTGGGTATCATCTAACTGATACTCTGATGGCTGCAATGGCTGATCATTAATACTAATGGCCGTTAAGCTCATATTTTGACCAAATAAAACCAAATCACCTTGGTGTTGGCGACTCATATTCAGCACACTGTCTACGGTGGCATGATCCTCAAACAGCTTAATATTTAAGTGTACAGAATCCACAGCGAAGCTTGGCGGGGTATAGTCTTTGAGATAAATCTTGTTGACACTACTACTCATAAGGTTCTCTTTTTTTTAATTGCAATGATCAAGAGGCAGGGATTGTTGACTGTTCAATGCGATGTAATCGGTCATTGAATACTTAGCAAGCCACAGTTAAGCGTTGCATTTATAGCCATAAGGCTTATATTGTAACACTCAGCATATTTTCAAGCTTATTGTAATAGACTGCGGCCACCCTCCCCAAGTTTTTAAAAGGTTTTAAAGAGTTTTTATGATGTCAGCCCCAACTTCCCAGCTCGAAGCTTTGACCCAGCATATCGCTAAAATCATTACCCATTTAGTTGAGCAGCAGACCGTCGATAGTGATAACGCCTCAAACAAAACCGCAGCTGGTTTTGAGCTTTTATTAATCAGCACCACTGATCATAACAAGTCTGTGGCTAAAGCACTTGAGACAGGATTTAAAGATAAGCTTGGTTTGGCTATTACCACCCATAGTCCCCAAGACTTTATACAAATTAACTTTAATAAGCGCTATGATTTGGGCTGTTTTATTGAGGGGAGTTTAATTGACAATCAGCCATTGCAGCCATTAACCCCTCTAGACACCGATACCCTAAAACTCATCGCCACTCGATTAAGAGATTTGTTTGCTGAACAAAGCTTGCTGTTTTTGGCCGTCAGCGGCCACTGTGGTGGGCCGGATAAATCTGATGGTGTTACTGATAAGTTTAGCCTTAATGATTTAGGCTATACCTTACTGCCTATCACTGAGTCCGATGACTGTTATAGCCACTGCTGGCAATTTAATTTGTATGATTACAAACGCCAGCCGGATTGGCTAAATGCCAGATTCTGGGCCAACCCAGAAAACTTTGACAAATACCGCTGGTAAAGCAGGCCTAATACGGATAATGAGAAGAATTGCGTAGCGAATCATCCCGCACTGCTATAAAATGCTTGTTATCTTTATTAAACTTTGTCACTATTCTAATCTGTCTAATATCACTTTACAGTAAGACTACTTACATAAAATAACATCTTCTGTGAAATGTGCTATATTTGCAATAACGAACTATAGGCTTATTCAAGCTACCAAACACTCATAAATCATGACTTAACGGCAGTGATGCCATTGCCAGTACCTATGAGTATGTGAAAACATGAGTATGTGAAAACATGAGTATTTAAAAACATGAGTATTTAAAAATTAGGTGTGCAACGATTTAATAACTAACGCAATGAGTGGCCTTAAATCATAGCAGGCTATGTTTAGTGCCCCATTTTGAGTAATCTGAGGAAAAAATATGTATTCAACGCTTAAAATTTCAGCCATTAGCCTAGTGTCTGCCGCCCTATTGGTTACCACCGGCTGTGCCAGCAAGTCTAACACTTCAGAGTTCGTGGTAGCGCCTATGGCTGTACCTGGTAACGCTGCTTATCAAACTGGGCCACTGGTCACCAACTCGGAACAAGTCCAAGCCGATGCTCAAAACTTGCGTAGCGTCGTACGCTTTGCTTTTGACAGCTACGACATTGATGCAGAAGCGGCCAATATCTTAGATGAGCAAGTCGCTTTCTTATCAAGCCATCCAGATGCCAGAGTATTGGTCGCAGGCCATACCGATGAGCGCGGCAGTAGCGAATACAACCACGCTTTGGGTGAGCGCCGTGCACAAGCCGTTAGAAGCTACTTAGCTTCAAAAGGCATTATGGATGCACGCGTTGAAACCATCAGTTACGGCGAAGATCGTCCTGTGGCTGCAGGTTCTGATGAAGCCTCTTACAGCCAAAATCGCCGTGCTGAGCTGTCTTACTAAGCTAAGAACCCCGCTAGTCACTGTCACTTATTCAGTTAGCAGCCTAGCCGGTAACCAGTAAGTAAGTAAGTAAGCAAGTCACTTAGCCGTTACAGTGGCCAATAAACATAAACCCAGCTTTTGCTGGGTTTATGTTTATTGACAGCTACAGAACTTCGTATCCGCTATCTCACCTTTTTTATAAATAAGATAAGACAGTTTAAATTAATGCCATCTAATACCTTTTATGACAAACCGAACTTAGCCT
Organism: Psychrobacter raelei; assembly: GCF_022631235.3. NCBI lineage: Bacteria > Pseudomonadati > Pseudomonadota > Gammaproteobacteria > Moraxellales > Moraxellaceae > Psychrobacter > Psychrobacter raelei. The sequence goes on along the minus strand of NZ_CP093310.2, from coordinate 1,189,589 downwards.
TATATGACACACAATTTTGGGGCATTAATCCCCAAGGCCAGCCTTGCGCAGTCGATGATAAAAAAGCCTGTGTCTGGATAGCCAGCTCTTTTTTTGATGCGACACTCTCAAGCGCCTCTTATAACCATCTATCAAAGCCCTCTGAAAAGATCACCTTACATACGCTACAAAAAAAGGCGGTGCGTCAGCTGTTTCATAAGCTACTTAACCAATTGCCTATTGCTAATGAATGTGTCAATAACAAGATAGATAGGCAAACTACCGCTACTTGCAACTTAGGTATCGTAGATAACCGTGGTGCTATCCCTCCTCAAGCCGCCTTAAATATAAAGCTCAGCTTAGATGAGTCACGCTATCCTTATCGGATACAGCCTTTAGGCCATACCGTAAGCTTTTCTCATTCTCAAAATACGGTGGCTTGTGCACTAAGTACTGTAGGGGCTATCGGCATAGATATCGAACAAAACCCCATACCCACCAAGATTGGTCAAAGATTTTTTTCACACGATGAGCAAAGCTGGCTGCAGCAGTTACCTATCACTGAGCAGCAGCAAGTGCTAAATCTATTATGGATGCTAAAAGAGGCTCACGGCAAATACCAAGTGGCGGCCAGTGCCACAACCGCAAATCTCATGCACGCTTTAGGCGTTGACTTATTATTGCCAGCTCAAGCTTTAATAGATATGGCACGTCAGCCCAACGCCTTGTCTCTAGCAAGTGTTCATCACGCCAGTAACAACTCTATCGAGTCTAGCCGACAATACCTATATCATCCAAGACATGCTTGGGCGGTGGTATATGATATGGGTTCGGTCTCATAACGTTAATAAATTAAAGGCTTTAATAAATAACAAGCATAAAAAAACGACCCCGAGAGGTCGTTTTTTTATCGCCATAAGATAAGCAATTATTAGAAGCGGTAAGTTACACCAGCTTTAACGATTGGGTACCAGATGTTGTCATCTTCGATTTCTTTCTTAGCGGCTTCTTCTAACGCTACATCACCAGCACTAGATTTAACGTCAGCTTTCATTTTACCCATGTAAGCTGCGCCTAGCTCGCCGAATAGACCCCAGTTTTGGTTGATATTTGGACGGTAGCCAACAGTTAAGTATGGAGCAAGTTTGTTTTTGTTTTCAATTTTAACATCAACAGTTTCACCATTATTGATGGTGAACGATTCACCATCAATTTTAACTCGTGCGCTATCACCAGTAGGAGTTAAAGAAGCTTTAATTTTATTATCAGGAACTAAGATACCAGTACCCACTGTGAAGTTAGTAGCCCATGGACGTAAGTTTACACCAATGTATGGGTTGCTAGCGTCGATATCATATCTCATATCGCCTTCGAAGTTACCCCAACCGTCGCCTAATACTTTACCCCAGTTGATCCAAGAATCGCTAGCGTCTAAGTCTTTAGTACCGTCGTCGTTGTAACCGTTCCAACCTGCAGTTAGTTCAGTAGTTTCGTTTAGACCCCAAGCGATGTTAGCACCGTAACCTAAAGTACCAATCTCAGCACTTACAGCAGCTGGATGAACTGCAGTGTTGAATAAAGTTTTGCCAGTACCTACTAAAGCGCCTGTCGTGTTAGCGATAACACCAGCGTTTTGGTCATACTGATAACCAACTGGTTGCGCATCAGTAACTACTACGACGTCGTTACCAGCTTGAGTGTTGTCAACAACAACCGTGTTAGCAGCCATAGCTACTGATGAACCTAGTACTGCAGCAGTGATTGCTGTTAATTTAAAAAGTTTCATAACATCTCCAAAGTATAAACTTAAATGAACCGTAAATTAAGAGGCCACAATCTAAAAAGCAACTTAAGCCATCATCTATATTGGATCTGTGCAAATTTAAATACAATGCACAGTTCTATATAAATCACTTAAGTTGCTCGTCCATGAGACACCCTATTGAGGTTTTCGTATCAATATGCGCCTATTAAACACTTTTTTACAATTAAAGTCATCCCCCAAAAGTTACCTTTTAATAGGGATTCTGTAATTTTTACTTAAAGTTTGTAAGTGGACCTACTTATCTTGACGCCTAATTGGATGCTCTTTATTGAAAATAAATCACGCTCAAGGCACATCATTAATGCTAACACAGCAGATGACTTTGAGCCTCATTTCCATTACAATAGGCAGCTGCCGAGAGGTGTTGCGTCGGTTCAGCAAAATCAAGCAATATAGTATAGCATGTATTTTATTGTTGGTTAAGCTTTACTGTCAGGCTCGGTTAGCCCTTATTAAATAGCGTTACAAAAATAGATTGAATTGATAAACCAGTATTCTGCTGCTGACCCTGCGTGCGCAATAGATTAAGCTGATTTTACTAAATTCATACGCTTTGGTTGCTATTGGCAAACAACGACACCTGCGTTTTCTTCCCCTTAATTTTTTTATTTTCTACCAAGGAGCTCGAGATGGACGCAGTGTCTAACGTCGATTCAAAAACCAATTTAGAAAACTTCCACGACTATAAAGTCGCCGATATCAGCCTAGCCGATTACGGCCGCCGTGAGATTGCTTTAGCTGAAGCTGAAATGCCAGCCTTAATGGGCCTACGCAAGCGCTACAGCGAAGCACAGCCTCTAGCAGGTGCCAAGATTCTTGGTTGTATTCATATGACCATCCAAACCGCCGTACTGATCGAAACTTTAGTCGCTCTAGGTGCTGAAGTACGCTGGACATCATGTAATATCTTCTCAACTCAAGACCATGCAGCAGCGGCTATTGCGGCCAGCGGCGTACCGGTATTCGCTTGGAAAGGCGAAACTGAAGAAGAGTACGAGTGGTGCTTACGTCAACAATTATTTGTCGGCGGTGAAGACAGCGGCCAGCTTTGGGATGCCAACTTAATCTTAGATGATGGCGGTGACTTAACAGCGCTGATTCACAACGACTACCCACAAATGCTTGAGACCATCAATGGTATCTCAGAAGAGACCACCACTGGGGTACATCGCCTAATCGATATGCTTAATAAAGGCACTCTAAAAGTACCTGCCATTAACGTAAACGATGCGGTTACTAAGTCTAAAAACGACAACAAATATGGTTGCCGTCATAGCTTAAATGATGCCATCAAACGTGCCACTGATATGTTACTTGCCGGCCGCCGTGCTCTGGTTATCGGCTATGGCGATGTGGGTAAAGGCTCAGCGCAAAGCTTACGTCAAGAAGGCATGATTGTACGTGTCTCAGAAGTAGACCCTATCTGTGCTATGCAGGCCTGTATGGACGGCTATGAGTTAGTATCTCCCTATATTGATGGTAAAAATACTGATTCAGCAGAAGGCATCAACACTCGCCTATTACAAGACACCGACCTTATTGTCACCACGACAGGTAACTACCATGTGTGTGATAAGCACATGCTTGCTGCTCTAAAATCAGGCGCTGTGGTCTGTAATATCGGTCATTTCGACACTGAAATTGACACTCAGTTCATGCGTGATACTTGGAACTGGGTAGAAATCAAACCACAAGTTCACCAAGTGTATCGCTCAGAAGACCAAAGCGATTACCTCATCTTATTGGCAGAAGGCCGCCTAGTAAACCTAGGTAACGCCACCGGTCACCCATCACGTGTCATGGATGGCTCATTTGCCAACCAAGTCTTGGCTCAAATGTACTTACACCAAGAAAAATTCTCTGAGCTACCCGCTGATGAGCGTGCTAAGGGTCTATACGTAAAAGTATTACCAAAAAAACTTGATGAGGAAGTAGCCGCCGCTATGGTAGCTGGCTTCAATGGCGTTATGACCCAACTAACCCCAGAGCAAGCAGAGTATCTAGGTGTGCCGGTTGAAGGTCCATTTAAAGCTGATGACTATAAGTACTAACCTTAAACCTTTTTAGTATTTAGCGTTAGACAGTAGACGGGTTACATTAAGGGCTGAGAAATGAATAATTTCTCAGCCTCTTATTAAGGCCCTCTTTATTTTATTAAGGCGCTGTATATTTTTTATCAAGGACAGGACATGAATAAGCCAAGATTCTCGTTTGAGTTTTTCCCCACCAAGACCAGTGAGGGCGTAGAAAAGCTCTGCCAAACTTTTGATGCTTTAAATGAATTGGAGCCCAGTTACTTTTCAGTCACCTATGGTGCTGGCGGTACCACGCGTAACCGTACCTTAGGTATCGTAGAGACGCTACAAAATCGCGCCAACACGCCTATTGCCCCGCACATCTCCTGTATTGGTGATGACAAAGTACAGATCTCAGAGTTATTAGACTTCTATAAATCCATCGGCATCAACCGTATGGTTGCGCTACGCGGTGATTTGCCTTCTGGCCAAGTGGGCATGGGTGAGCTGCCTTTTGCAGTAGACTTAGTGCGTCATATCCGTGAGCACAGTGCTGACCATTTTCATATTGAAGTTGCCGCTTATCCCGAAATGCATCCTCAAGCCAAAAGCTTCGACTTTGACATTCAAAACTTGGTGAATAAATTCAATGCAGGCGCAAACTCAGCCATTACTCAGTTTTTTTATAACGCTGAGAGCTATTTATACCTACGTGATGCGCTAGAAAAGCGCGGCGTAGATACTGACAAACACAACCTTGTGGCCGGCATCATGCCCATCATTAACGCCAGCAGTCTGATTCGCTTTGCTGACAGCTGCGGCGCTGATATCCCTCGCTATATTCGTAAGCAATTGGCTGACTATGGCGATGACCGCAAGGCCATTCGTGAATTTGGCTTTGAGGTGGTACACCGCTTATGCGAAACCTTAATCTCTGAAGGTGTACCTGCCCTTCATTTTTATAGTATGAACCGAGTGGAACCCAATAAGCGTCTCGTTGAATCTTTAGGGCTATCTTCTGTCAGCACACAGGCTTAATCAAATGCGTCGTTTTTTTTACAACTCAAGCTTGCACCATAGTGCATCTATTGAGGCCTTGCATCAACGGCCGTTAGGCGACTCACTACGCTTAACCGATGACATTTATCACCATTGGTGCCGAGTGCTACGTGCCAAAGTTGGTGAGCAAAGCTGGATATTTGACGGGCTTGGTGGTCAAAGCTTGGTTGAGCTTGAAAGCATTGATAAAAAATCAGCCACAGTCAAGATTATCCATCAAGATACTGCTGAAAATACTTGCAACTATCATAGCACCATAGCCTTGGTCATGAGCCGTGGGGATAGAATGGATTATGCCATTCAAAAAGCCACTGAACTTGGGGCGACCACCATTCAGCTACTGACCAGCCAGCATGGCGAAGTACGCCTCAAAGCCAATCAGGTGGACAAAAAACTCAGTCACTGGCAGCAAGTGGCATTATCCGCCAGTGAGCAGTGCCGGCTCAATCGCCCCACCTTAATCCTGTCTCCACTGAGTATTGAGCAGTGGCTTCAAGGTGAGATGGGTGCGGTACATCACATGGTGCAGCACTTATATGACGCAGACTATTATCAGTCGTATCTACAGCAGCCTATCCTACCTTTGGTATTGGCGGTGCCCAGTCAACAAGAACAACAAACCCTAGATGTTAACGCTCAAATAACCGATCACTTTGCCTTGGTTAATATAAAGGGCACTAACCCTGACTCTACGGCAGCCTGCCTCCCCCGCTTTGACATTCTCATTGGCGCAGAAGGCGGCTTATCTGAGGCTGAATATCAATTGGCACGCAATACCGGCTACTTGCCGTGGCAGCTGGGCAACCGTGTCCTACGCACCGAGACTGCTCCTGTAGTGGCACTGGCCACGTTGATGTACATCAGTACCAACCCCGCCCAGAGCTAACTTGCAGAGCTAACTTCCAAAGCTAATTTCCAAAGCTAACTTTAAGTGACTTGCTGTCGCTTCGACAATAGTGGCCTATTTATCACAGCTCTATTGGTTTTCTTTGTCACTTCTGCTCAGTCTTACTGCTCATTATCGCGCCTTATCCCTATCCCTATTCCTATCCTTATTCTTATCCTGATACTTCTATATTTCATTGCTGCATTTGGCCTCGCCGCTTAATAAGACGGGGTCAAAACAGGTGCTCACCCCTGTTTTTATATACAGAATTTACTGTTTTTTTGGATGTAAAAACCATTCGATGGCTAATTCAATATATTTTTTGTGACCCATAAGTCTGTGCAACTGCTTGTAAAATAACGGCTTAGCATCTATCTTTTACCTGAAAAGTTTTTATCAGTGATAGCAATAGCCATAGCTTATATTTAGCAGTTATAGTCTTTACTTATAATTTTGTCTCTGCCTATCTGTGGCTGCTGACATTGATAGTTAACAAATTATATAGCTTGTACCCCAAATCATTTTTTATTGATATACCTACCCGGTCTTCAACTGTACTTATTTAAGTGCCCGCTGGTCAGATAAGCCAAAGCGTTAGTGCAAACAATATGATTTGTTCAGTCTAAACCTCTAGGTTTTCAACCAAACTATTATCATTTAAGGATAGCCTCATGCAATATAAAGCCCCTCTTCGTGACATGCAGTTTGTTTTACATGAGCTTTTAGACAGCACTGCACATTACCAAAGCTTAGCGCCATACCAAGAGGTAGAGCGTGACATTATTGACAGTTATATTGAAGCGGCTGCCAGCTTTGCTGAAAACGAAATTGCCCCTTTAAACCGTAGCGGTGACGAAGAAGGCTGTACGTTTAATAATGGTGAAGTAACCACACCAAAAGGCTTTAAAGAAGCGTATAAACAATACTGTGAGCTAGGCTTTGCAGCGCTTGCTGCTGAAGAAGAGTTTGGCGGTCAAGGCATGCCGTTCTCCTTAGGTACTGTGGTTAACGAAATCATGGGCTCAGCCAACTGGTCATTCTCAATGTATCCTGGCCTATCTCATGGCGCGATTGCCACACTTGAGCACCACGGTACGGATGAGCAAAAAGCCATTTACTTAGAAAAAATGGTCACCGGTGAATGGTCAGGCACCATGTGTCTCACCGAAGCGCATGCCGGCTCCGACTTAGGTATTATCCGTACAAAAGCAGAACCTAAAGGCGATGGTACTTATGCCATTACCGGTCAAAAAATCTTCATCTCAGCCGGTGAACATGATATGACTGATAACATCATTCATATTGTATTGGCCCGTTTACCAGGCGCCCCTGAAGGCACCAAAGGTATCTCACTATTTATCGTACCAAAAGTGAACGTTAACGCTGACGGCAGCTTAGCGGAGCGCAACCAAGTCACTTGTGGCTCAATTGAACACAAAATGGGTATCAAAGCTTCTGCCACCTGTGTGATGAACTTCGATGGTGCAACCGGTTACTTAATTGGCCCAGAAAACCGTGGCCTAAACTGTATGTTTACCTTTATGAACGTGGCGCGTATCGGTACCGCCGTTCAAGGTCTGACTGCATCAGAAGTGGCGTTCCAAGGCTCGCTAGAATATGCCAAAGAGCGTCTGGCCATGCGTTCACTATCTGGTGCTAAAGCGCCAGAGAAAGTAGCCGATCCTATTATCGTGCATCCGGCTGTTCGCAACATGCTATTGACCGAAAAAGCCTTCGCTGAAGGTGGACGCGCCTTAGTTTATTATTTGGCCATGTTTGCTGATACTGTGGCCAAAGGCACAGGCGAAGAGCAGCAGTACGCGGATCAAATGCTGTCTTTATTGACGCCAATTGCCAAAGCATTCTTAACAGAAACTGGCTATGAAGCTGCCAACCATGGCGTTCAAGTATATGGTGGTCATGGCTTTATCCGTGAATGGGGTATGGAGCAAAACGTACGTGACACCCGTATCGCATGCTTATATGAAGGCACCACTGAAATCCAATCTTTAGACCTATTGGGCCGTAAAGTATTGGGCTCACAAGGTAAGATGCTGGCCAACTTTACCAAAGTTATTCATAAATTCTGTCAAGAACATCAAGACAATGAAGCGATGGCTGAATTCATTGCCCCTCTTGAAAAGCTAAATACTGAGTGGGCTGAATTAACGGCTCGTATCGGTGAGCAAGCGACCAAAAACCCAGATTCAGTAGGTGCCGCTGCCGTAGACTACATGTACTTCAGTGGCTATGTGACCCTAGCTTACTTATGGGCACGTATGGTTGCTGTGTCTCAAAAAGCATTGGCTGATGGCACCACAGAAACCGGTTTTTATGATGCGAAAATCAAAACCGCTCACTTCTACTACAGCAAGTTATTACCACGCACTCGCACTTACGTAGCCCGTATCGAGTCAGGCGCTGAGCCTTACATGAGCATGGATGTGGATCAGTTTGTTTTTTAATAAACTACTTCTATGATTAGGTACTCATAGCCGCTATATAGCTAGGCCAATAAGTGCTACTCTTGAGACAGTAGCACTTATTTTGCCCGCCCTATCGGTATCAGCCTATGTACTGCTCTCTGTACTACAACATCAGCGACTCTTAAAAGTCGGTCTGTTAAAGCTGACTGTACAAAAATTTGTATCTATAAGTGACCAAACCGTATTCAAGCTTTGTTATAAGCTAAACTTAGCTCAGTACAATTCTAAAAATATTAAAGGACTTTTTATGGCTATTTATAATCCCCCCTTAGATGAAATGCGTTTTATGCTAAATGACGTATTTGATGTTGAAAAATTCTGGCAAGCGAACGAAAATCTAGCTCACGTTGATATGGACACGGTCAACATGGTGCTAGAGGAGATGGCTAAGCTGTCTAAAAACGTATTGCTCCCTTTAAACCGTACTGGTGACGAAGAAGGTGCTACTTATCAAGGTGATGGCGTTGTTACCACACCTGCCGGCTTTAAAGATGCGTTTAAGCAGTATGCAGAAGCCGGCTGGATTGGTCTAGGCGGCGACCCTGAATATGGCGGTCAAGGCTTCCCTAAAATGGTAACCATGTTAACCGAAGAGATGGTTTTTACCACCAACCAAGCTTTCGCTCTTTATCCTAACTTATCTGTTGGTGCGACGCTTTGCCTATTAGCATCAGCTTCTGAAGAACAAAAGCAAACCTACCTTGAAAAAATGTACTCAGGCCAATGGGCCGGCACCATGTGCTTAACTGAGCCGCATGCTGGTACTGACTTGGGCATCATCAAGACCAAAGCTACCCCTAATGAGGATGGCAGCTATGCTATCTCTGGCACCAAAATCTTCATTACAGGCGGTGAGCATGACCTTACTGAGAACATCATCCATTTAGTACTGGCCAAAACCCCCAATGCCCCAGAAGGGTCTAAAGGCATCTCTTTATTCGTCGTGCCTAAATTCATTGTTAATGCAGACGGTAGCTTAGGTGATCGTAACGCATTGGCCGCAGGCTCTATCGAGCACAAAATGGGTATCAAAGGCTCAGCCACTTGTGTGATGAACTTTGATGGTGCGAAAGGCTGGATGGTTGGTGAAGAGAACACCGGTCTTGCCTCTATGTTCGTTATGATGAACTATGAGCGTGTCACCATGGGTCTTCAAGGCCTAGGTGGTACTGAGCTTGCCTACCAAAATGCTGCTGCTTATGCCCTTGACCGTGGCCAAGGCCGTAGTGACACTCAAATCCAAAGCCCTGAAAAGCCTGCTGATGCGATTATTCACCATGCAGACGTACGACGTATGCTATTAAACGCGCGTGCAAACGCTGAAGCATCACGCTGCTTTGCGATGTATGTGGCTAAGCAATTAGATGAATCTAAATTCAGTGTTGATGCTGATAACGCCCAAGCTGCTGCTGCTCGCGTTGCCCTGCTCACCCCTATTGCTAAAGCATTCTTAACGGATAAAGCATTCGAAGCGGCAGTAGACAGCCAGCAAGTATTCGGCGGTCATGGTTATATCCGCGAATGGGGTATGGAGCAAATCGTTCGTGACACGCGCATCTCTCAAATCTATGAAGGCGCAAACGGCATTCAGGCCCTAGACTTATTAGGCCGTAAAATTGCCCGTAACAATGGCAAATACCTAGAGAACTTCTTGGCTGAAATCCGTGACTTCGTTGCTAATATGAAAGCTGATCACGAAATCAAGCAAGCAACGTTAGATGCAGCAGACACCATTGAAGAGCTAACCAAAACCGTTCTGACTAATATCAGCACCCGTAAGAGTGAAATCAATGGTTGTGCGGTAGACTACCTACACGCAATGGGCTACCTATGCTATGCGTTTATGTTCTCAATGATGGTAGAAGCAGCACACGACAAAGAAGGTGAGTTCTATGCGAACAAGCTAAAACTAGCAACCTACTTCGTCGGCCGTATCCTACCACGTATTCATGCTCATGCTGAGATGGTTAAAACAGGCAGCGATCCTATCATGGACTTTGACTTAGACTATTTTGAACAAAATATTAGCTAATTATTTAATACAGCTTTAATTTTCTTAAAATAAGCTATAATTAACCCTCAAATTAGCAAGAAGACAGCTCTCGTAGCTGTCTTTTTTGTCGTAGTGTGTTGCGGTTTTTTTGGTAATAAAAAGTTGCAATAATTTTGTTGATTTAGCGGGTTGCGACGGGCTATATGTCATTAAAGTTATTGTAATTTTTAGGACTTTAAGATACCTTCACACTATCTGATCGAATAAGGGTAACTAAGTGGCAGAATTAAAAGATATTTTGCATAAAATAAATGCACTAAGCGACACCCCTGAGCCTTATGTGCTCAAAAGATTAATTGATACTTTGCGAGTATCAGAGACCGAATATAAAGACAACCCAGCCTGTATTAATGAGCAGATTCGAGCGCTGAATGAGCTGCTACGTAAGCATCCAGAATACGCCAACGGCCTGGCCATATTCGTGTTGACCTTACTAAATAAATACCACCGCATGTCGCTATTTACCGATACCGGTATCTTATCAGATCAAACCTTCTCCAATAGCCTTATGCGCTTAATTGGCCACCGCTTTGTGCCCCTGCTTCCAGAAGATGATTCTATTGTTGAGCTTGTGGCTTATTTATTCGATGGCAAACACGATGAGCGTTGGCTTGCCAGCATCGACAGCCGGCTATGGGATGAGCTGGTCGACTTGGTGATGGTCGATGACGCACACTCTGACTTAGTTGCCACCGCAAAAAACAATATCTTAAATGCCATGGTCATTTTATCTTACCGTGTGAGTGGCATAGGCCTGCACCCTGATTTAATGAAGGCCTATCCGCAGATGCTCGACTATTCTGCTGCCTTTGTGGCACAAAACCAAGAGGCGGTATTGTTTGCCAATGAGTATCGAGAAGCGCATCAATTAGACAACTACAAAGATGTGACACCGCGGCAGCAAATTGACCCTGCCCCACTATTGGTGATGCTTGAGCAGTGCGATAATATCGTGAGTACGGTACGTAAGCGTATTTATAAGACGGGTATCTCAATTCGCTTGACCAATATGCTGCTGCGCCTTGAGCAAAGCCTAAAAAGAATGCGCATCTTAAGTGAGCTGCTCGCTGATAATCACAAAAATCGTGACCGCGCCATCATTGAGCTGGCACAAGCCATTATCGTCAGTGTCAAACGCCGCTACAGCATTGGTTATTTAATCAATAACAACACCAAGCTATTGTCACGCAAAATCACTGAAAATTCGGGTCGTGTCGGTGAGCACTACATCAGCACCGACAAATCCGGTTATAAAAAAATGTTTAAGATGGCGGCGGTTGGGGGCTTTATCATTGCCTTTATGGCCACCATAAAAATCCTGTCTTACGACCTAGATTTGGCGCCTATGAGCCGAGCTTTTGTGAACAGTATGATTTACGGCCTCGGCTTCGTGTTTATTCATATTATTCACGGTACGGTGGCTACCAAGCAGCCTGCCATGACCGCAGCCGCTATTGCCTCTACCATCTCTGACAGCTCGGGCAAAAAGTCGCATCAATTGGCCAAGCTATCAGAGCTGATGGTTGACATCATACGTACCCAATTTATCGCCATCATGGGTAACGTACTTATTGCCATGCCACTGGCGCTCATTATCTCCTTTGTTTGGCTACAAGTCAGTGGTGAGCCTATGATTGGTGGCGATAAGGCAGAACACTTATTGCATGATTTAGACCCTTTTCATTCCTTGGCTATTTTTCATGCTGCCATCGCTGGGGTGTTCTTATTTATGTCCGGCCTGATCGCTGGTTATTATGACAATTTGGCTTTATTTAACAATATCGGTGAGCGTATCAGCCGTCATAAGTTATTGCTTAAGTTTTTGCCAAAACACTCAGTTGAGCGCTTAGGGGTTTTTGTCGAAAACAACTTAGGCGCCATTATGGGTAACTTCTTATTTGGTGTGTTTTTAGGCAGTACTGCCACCGTCGGCTTTATCTTTGGTATGCCGCTTGATATTCGCCATATTGCCTTTGCATCAGCTAACTTCTCACACGGAATGTTCAATATTCCAGCCGATGACTTTGGGTTTGGTCTGGTGATCATTTCACTACTTGGGGTGGTTTTAATCGGTATTACCAACTTATTGGTCAGTTTCTCGCTGGCTATGATTGTGGCCTTACGCTCTAAAGGCGTTAAAGTGGTCGAGTGGAAGACGCTAAGTAAGCTGATGTATACCCATCTGTTTACCCAGCCCCGTGATTTCTTTTTACCGCGTCCTGAGCCGATGAAATATGCCAAAATCGACAGCCAAGGCTATATGATTCATGAAGATACCAATAAGACTCAAAAAAACAAGCTGTTTCCCAAACACTTCGCCGTGCGTCGTCTGTCAAGTGTACGCATCATGCCTGAGGGCGTCAGTATCGATGCCAAGCGCTTAGAGGAAGCCGCTCAAAAAAATGAGTTCCAACAAAAGCTGGATCATAGCGGTGATCAGCCGCCCACAATTGACAAAAAAGTGGTGGTACTTGATGATGCTGAGTTTGAACTGGTGAGCGCAGAAAGCTTAGGCGAGGTCACAGAGGTTATGACGCCTATTGGCGAGGTCACAGAGGTTATGACGCCTATTGGCGAGACCGAAGATATAGACCCTGCTGCCCCAGAAAAACAGGACAAAACCAAAAATGCCAAAACGCCCTTACCTAAACCCAAAAACCCTCCCAAACTGCCTGAGTAATTCGCAAGTTTGGGGGCATGAGTATCACCGCTAACTGTGGTTATTTATGTCCTACAAACCCTAAACAATACCTTGTGCTGCTTGGGCTACTATAGTCTGACCTATTGGGTGTAAAACATCTTCTATGATCCGTCACATAAGACACCATGCGATACTGTGTGTCTTTAGCGATGACACCCAGCATAAATTCACTATAAAAAAGGGAGGGCAAGATGGCCCGTTTACAAGACAAAGTTATTATTATTACTGGTGCAGCACAAGGTATGGGCGAGACCCATGCTCGCCTGTGTCTGACAGAGGGCGCAAAAGTGGTTCTCACCGATATTAATGCCGAAAAAGGACAAGCATTGGCCGCTAAGCTTGGTGATAAGGCACTATTTATTAAGCATGATGTGACCGATGAAGAGGATTGGCAGCACGTTGTGAGCACCACAGAGGCGCATTTTGGCCCCGTTGATGTCTTGGTCAATAATGCCGGTATTACTATGGCAAAGTCGCTATTAGACACCTCATTAGATGAATACCGCCGTATTCTTGAGATTAACCAAGTCTCGGTATTTTTAGGTATGAAATCTGTGGTACCTTCAATGAAAAAGAGTGAGCACGGCTCTATTATTAATATTTCCTCTATTAATGGATTGGTCGGTGGTGCTATCGGCTATACCGACTCTAAATTTGCCGTGCGCGGTATGAGTAAGGCGGCCGCTTTAGAGCTGGCACAGTATGGCATCCGAGTCAACTCCGTGCATCCTGGAGTGATTGCCACACCTATGATTATGCAAGGCGACACCAAGACAGCCGTAGAGAATTTCGCAAAAAGCATCCCTCTAAAACGGGTGGCTCAGCCTGAGGAGGTCAGCGCCATGGTACTGTTCTTAGCCTCCGATGACTCTAGTTACTCCACCGGATCAGAGTTCATCGTCGATGGTGGCTTAACTGCTCAGTAAATACTCAGCAGCGCCTTAAGTGGCCTAAGCTGTGTTTTGGTCAAAAAAATACGATATTATCAACTAAGATAACATCGTATTTTTTATGCCTGTCATTGACTAAAGATAAGCTTAGGTCTGGCATTTACCCCTTGTGTGCTGCAATCCCTAGTCTTTAGGGCAGCGCTCAGAGGCACTAAATATCTTGCCATCTTCTAAGCGATAAGCCACCAAGCAATTGCCCCACACGCAGCCACCATCTAAAGCTCTGGCACTAGGCAAATCCACCTCGGCCTTTAACGCTGCCCAGTGACCGAACAATATCTTACGCTCACGTGGCACTTGCCACTCAAACCAAGGCCGAAAATCAGCAGGCATCTCATCGGTTAAGCTTGACTTAAAGTTAAACTCAAGCGCACCATCTTTTTTGCACAGACGCATTCTTGTGAAGTAGTTGGTAATGGCGCGAATACGAGTAAAGCCATTAAGGTGCTCTGACCACTCATCGGCCTCACCACTATAAAGCTTAGGCAACACTCGGTTTAATTGAAACAAGCTACTAGACAGCTGCGTTTCGACTTCACGGGCATAGCGTTTGGCCTGTTTGATACTCCAGTGTGGTGGGATACCGGCGTGTACCATCACTGTGTGCTCGTTTGGACAAAGCAGCAGCGGCTGGCGACGCAGCCAATTTAACAACTCGTCACAATCAGGTGCATTAATAATATCTTCAGTTTTGTCCTTCTTTTTTAAAGGCGCAAAACCACGCCAAACCGCAATTAAGTTGATATCGTGATTGCCCAGTACCGTGGCAGCAGCGCCCTGCTCACACAGATTTTTGACATGGCGCAAAGTTGACAATGAGTCCTCGCCACGTGCCACCAAATCGCCGACAAACCACAGCTTGTCTTGCTTTGGGTCAAAATCTATCTTATCTAACAACTCAAGATAAGCGGCATAACACCCTTGTAGGTCTCCGATTACGTACTCGGCTCGGTACTTCATAGCATCACTCTATATTAATTGATAGTATTTACTCTTATTGCAGGTGAGTTTTTATAGCAGACACTCTGTGAACCGCTTGTTTATTAGACATAAAACACGATAAGCATCTATCAGCCAGCCTACAGCTGCTCTTGCTCTGCTTGCTTAGCAATCACCAAGTTACTGAGCGCCACAAAATCATTCACATCCAAAGTTTCAGGACGCGCATTGCCATCAATGCCTATGCTCGCCAGATCCTCATCGGTCAACGTGGGCATGAGTGAGGACTGTTTAAAAATAGCACGCAAGGTTTTGCGGCGATGATTAAAGGTTTCGCGCACCACCAAAGCGAACAGTTTTTCATCGTCAGCTTGCACCGGCTTCACTTGATGTGGGCGCAGACGGAACACAGCACTGGTCACTTTTGGTGGCGGATTAAAGGCGCCTCTGGGTACCGTTAATAAATATTGGGTGTCACAAAAATACTGCATGATTACCGATAAACGGCCATATATTTTACTGCCCACTTCTGCGGTAATGCGCTCCACCACCTCTTTTTGTAGCATAAAATGCATGTCTTCAATAATATCGGCATACTCAAGCAAGGTGAACAACAAGGGCGTTGAGATATTGTAGGGCAAGTTACCGACCACACGCAGTTTTTTTGGAATTTCACTGTCAGCATCATACAAGCTATGGTAATCAAATTGCATCGCATTGGCATTCACGATGGTGAAATTTGGATGACTGTTGGCCCCAATACGGATGCGTAAACTGCCTGCCAAGTCACGATCAAGCTCAATGACGGTCATCGCATCAACTTGCTCTAGCAGCGGCTCAGTTAAAGCGCCCATCCCTGGTCCAATCTCAACCAAGTTATCATCACGATTAAGCCCAATAGCGTCAACAATTTCACTGATAATACTGGCATCATGCAAGAAGTTTTGCCCAAAGCGTTTGCGAGGCTGGTGCTTGGCTGCCCGCTGCAGGGTATTGTGTAACGGATGTTTTGTAGTGTCTGATTGCGTCATAAGTCGATATTTATCAATTAAAAAAGGATTTAGTGTAGCATAATTTGCAGTGCTAAAGCGTGAGCTTGTGGCTAAAAAGCTCAGCTTACTTCTGCTGTGAGTGGACCATTGCCTCAGCCATGATAAGCGCTTGCCACAAGCTGCTGCTACTTGGCTGAACATCACTTGTGGCCGAATTGCCTGCCAAATCAAGTGCAGTACCATGATCCACCGAGGTGCGGATATAAGGTAGCCCTAAAGTTAAATTCACCGTATCTCCAAAGCCGTGCGACTTTAATACCGGCAACCCTTGATCATGATACATGGCAATCACCGCATCACAATCTTGTAAGTGACGGGTGGTAAATAAAGTATCTGCAGGCATGGCCAGTGAAATATTCGCCCCTTGCTGCTGAAACTCACGCAGCACCGGATTAATAATATCCATCTCCTCAGTGCCCAGATGGCCGTCTTCTCCTGCATGTGGATTAAGGCCACAGACTAAAATCTTAGGATTTGGCAGGCCAAACTTTTGGCGCAAATCATTCAAAACAATGCGCACTGTCTGACGCACATTGTCTGCCGTTATGGCATCAGCCACTTGTCTTAGGGGCATATGAATGGTGACCAAGGCTACTTTCATGGCACTATTGGCCAGCATCATTACCACTTTTTGGCAGCCACTTTTTTGCATAAAAAACTCAGTATGGCCGGTGAACATACCGCCATCTTCTAAGGTAATACCGGCATCTATTAGCACCGATTTTTGCAGTGGCCCGGTGACAATGGCACTGGCAGCCCCTGACGCTGCCCATTGATGCGCAATTTGTAACTGCTGAACCACCATGGCGGCGTTATTGACATTAAGTTGTCCGGCCACCACAGGCTCAGCACAGCCCACGTGCAGCAAATAAAACTGCGGTAAAGCGTTGCCTTTTGTCTGCCCTGATATCTGCTGCAAGTCATTTACCGACTCAATCCGCTGCCAAAGCGGCCCGCTTAGCTTAGAGACACCGCTACCATAAATAAGCTCAAAGCGCTGCTGTAAGGCGGCCTCATCAGCCAACACGATTAACGGATAGCTCAGCTCGCCTAATTTTTGCTGCATGGCCAATTGTAATAGGATGTCCATCCCTATCCCCGCTGGCTCGCCTGTGGTAACCACCAACGAGGCACTGCTAGGTTTGACATTGATAGAGGAAGTTTTGGTCAGCGGATAAGTTGTGCTCATAAAGGTGGCCTTAATGGTTATCGCATGGATGAATATAGTGATGGTTTTTATATTTGCTGTTAAATGCTGCCAGATGGTTTTAAGCCGTGGCGGTATTAAATTTAGAGTGAGTTTTTGGCTAAAACAATTGTTAATTATGCCTCATTTTTTAAAATAGCAACCCTTTTATGATAACAAAATCTGGCCTGAACCAAGCTTCAATGTGATAAACTTCTAGCCCTAATATACAGCAGCAAAGACAGCAGTGCCGTCATCAAGGCTTTTGTTAATCTAGCCTACTGCCTCAAAAGCATATATTAGCTTAGCCCTTTAAATATAGAGCAATACCCACCATATACCACTCTATCTTCTATTAAAATTATAATGTTTATTGCGTAAAACCTCACTGTCCCTTAGCTTCTTGCCAGCCTAACATGGCCAAGCTTATTTATATTGTAGCCCCCTGATAAAGACCCGAAAATTATGGCCGATAGCAAAAAGAAAACCGCCCCACAACAGAACAATGATGTTGGCTTAACTGATCTACTTAGCCAGCAGCCACCCCATAATATTGATATCGAAAAAGCGTTGATTGCCTCTTTAATGAGCATTGAGGAATCTTTTGATAAGATTTCTGAGATCGTCTCAAAAGATGACTTCTACGCAGGCCGCCATCAGCATATTTTTGCCGCCATTTCGCATTTGGCATTAATTAATGAGCCTTACGACACAGTCATGGTGCATGACTGGCTAAGCTCCCAAAAACTGCTCAAGCAAGCTGGCGGCGAAAGCTATCTGGCAGATATCTTAACCCAAAGCCCCGGCACCTTATTTAACCTAACTGCCTATGCACAGCGGGTGCGTGAGCTGTCTACTTTACGCCAATTAATAACCACTGGCAATGAGATGCTAGCACTCGCCTATGACCCACGTGAGCGCGGGGTGAGTGAAATTCTTGACACAGTAGAGTCTAAAATCTTCGCCATTAACGAGCAGCACAACAAGCGGGCTGAGCAGCGAGGTCCGGTGGATATCGGCTCAGTACTGGTCAACGTCGTCGAACAAATGGATGAGCTTAAAAACAATCCAGACGGTATGATTGGTCTTAAAACCCCCTTTACTGAGCTCAACAACAAGACCCAAGGCCTACAACCTGGGGATCTTATTATCGTCGCCGCCCGCCCTTCTATGGGTAAGACTACCTTTGCGATGAACTTAGCCGAAGGTGTGCTTTTCCACGAAAACCTACCCGTGGTGGTGTTCTCAATGGAGATGCCAGCTGAATCTATTGTGATGCGTTTGCTGTCCTCTTGGGGTCAGATTAACCAAACCAGTCTGCGCTCTGCCCAAATGAATGAGGATGAATGGGCACGCATGATGAATGCCATTACCCACTTGCAAGACAAAAACCTATACATCGATGACAGTACCGCCCTTCCGCCCTCTGAGCTGCGGTCACGTTGTCGCCGTATTGCCAAAAATCATGATGGCAAAATGGGCATGGTGGTGGTTGATTATCTACAATTGATGAAAGTACCCAGCTTAAGCGGCAACCGTGTGGAAGAGATTTCTGAGATTTCTCGAAGCTTAAAAGCTTTAGCCCGTGAATTAAACTGCCCAGTGATTGCCTTATCACAGCTGAACCGAAGCTTAGAGAACCGTCCTAACAAACGCCCTATCATGTCTGATTTGCGTGAATCAGGCGCCATTGAGCAAGATGCGGATTTAATTACTTTCATCTATCGCGATGAGGTTTATAATGAGAACTCAGATTTAAAGGGTGTGGCAGAGATTATTATCGGTAAACAACGTAACGGCCCTATTGGTACCGTTCGCCTTGCCTTTGAAGGTCAATATACTCGCTTTATTAATCTAACGCCGGATCATTATATGGCCGATGCCAGCTTCGAAAATGATGAGTAGTCGTTAGCCGCCTATATAGATCTGACTCATCGTATTGATGGGTTTTCCTTGAGCTACTTAACGTATTGTTTAGTAGCTCCTTTTTGTTTTTAACGTTCAAAACCTTAATCTAAGAGAGTTTAAAACCAAGTTATGTTTCATTTTTTAAACGATTATAGCGAAAGCGCCCACCCTGACATCATCACTGCCATGCACGATGCCCACTTACAACAACATAAAGGCTATGGCTTCGATGAGTACTCTGAGCGGGTACGCGACCAAATAAAAGCACAGCTGTCTGATCCAGATATTGCCATTCACTTTGGTATCACAGGCACTCAGGCCAACTTGGTATGCATCGATGCCATGCTGACCCCTATTGATGGCATCATTGCCTGTGATACCGGCCATATTGCGGTCAATGAGGCCGGCGCTATTGAGGCGACAGGACACAAAGTTATTTTGGCGGAGTCTAAAGATGGCAAATTGACCATAGAGGCCTTAGATAAGGTGCGAGTTCGCCACAGTTTCACGCCGCATGTCGTGCGTGCCAAAGCCGTCTATATCTCCAACACCACAGAGCTTGGTACCGTATATAGTTATCATGAGCTTAAGGCCATCTCAGATTATTGCCGCAAGCATGATATGTATCTATTTATGGATGGGGCACGGTTGGGTGCTGCCATTGCCAGTAGCCATGCTAATCCTGATGATAAGGACATGAGTATCGCTGACTATGCCCAGCTAACCGATATATTTTGGTTCGGTGGCACTAAGATGGGGGCTATGTTCGGTGAGATTTTGATCATTCCTAATAAAAAAATCGCCACCGATTTTAATATTTACCTAAAGCGTCATGGCGGCTTAATGGCCAAAGGCTATCTTCTGGCGTTACAATTTGAGGTATTGTTAAAAGACAACAAATATCTTGAGCTGTGCCATCATGCCAACACTATGGCCAAAAAGTTAGCGGAAGGCATCCAATCTTGTGGCATTGAGCTATTTGTTCCTGCTCAAAGTAACCAAGTATTTGCACTTATGCCGCAGGCGCTGATTGCCACCTTAAAAAATGACTTCGAATTTTATGAATGGGAGCAGCTAGATAACGGCTTTAGTATCGCCCGCTTGGTCACCTCTTGGGCCACACCTGAGATGCAAGTGGATCGATTCGTACAACTGTTACAAAAGGCCACCTCGAATAACTAAATCTTGCTATGAACGCAACCAATTGTTTTTGTATGATTAAGCAGAAACCTGTATAACATATAAGTGCTGCATTAGGGCACTGAGCATAGCCTTAGTGGCTTTGTAAGTGCCCATTTATCATCAACAAATTTGGTTTGCCAAACTTGGCTGACTCGTTATTTTTTCTTAAATTCGTCAGGAGGTCGCTTATGACCCAGTCTCAAGATATCGTGCTGTATCGCGTTGATAATCACATTGCTACCCTTACCTTAAACGACCCAAAAAGCCTTAACGCATTTAGTACCCCGCTAAAAAATGCTGTCATACAAAGTCTAGAAGAGGCGAATAATGATGAGCAGGTACGTGTCATTATTTTACAAGGCTCAGGTGGCAACTTCTCTAGTGGCGGCGATATCAAAGAGATGATCTCTGAAGGCCTTGATAAAGAGACGCTCTCAAATAAATTGGCAGCCATGGTCACCGGTGCCGGTGAAGTAAGTTTGCTGCTGCGCAAAATCCATAAACCTATTATTGCTAAGCTAGAAGGTGCGGTGGCAGGCGCGGGTATGAACTTGGCCTTAACCTGTGACTTTCGTATCACAGCAGACAATGCCAAATTTGTCCAAGCCTTCGTCCATATTGGCTTGGTGCCAGATGCCGGCGGCGTGTACTTATTAAATCAGCTGGTGGGGCCAGCTAAGACCACTGAGCTTGTCATGCTGGGTGATAAGATTACTGCCAAAGACATGGCGGATTTAAATTTAGTCAATGACGTGGTCAGCGCCGATGAGCTAGATGATGCCGTGTTAAAGCTTGCCAATCGCCTATGCGCCCTGCCTAGCAAGGCATTAGAGACTATGAAGCATCTGCTTAACACCCATGCTTATATGGGTCTTAATGAAGCCTTAGATATGGAAGTGCATCAGCAAGCTAGACTGGCCAAAACGGATGACTTCATCGAAGGCATCACGGCTTTTATCGAAAAGCGTAAGCCGGTTTATAATCAGTAGTGTGATTCTTGACCGAGCTGTTAAGCGATAGCTAAAGCAGTAAAAATAGCCGTTAAAAAAGTCACCGATTAAATCGGTGACTTTTTACTGTCTGCACCTGCAAAATTACGACTGACTCAATGAATTATTGCGATATTATTGAGCCGCACGATAAGCATCCAGTGCTGCTTTTAAGCGCTTAATTCCTTCAATAATCTGCTCATCATCTAAGCTTGTGAAGTTTAGACGCATATAGTCTTTATATTCTCCTGACAATGAGAAGGCTTCACCTGGTACGTAAGCGACATTATTATCAATGGCATATTTAAGCAGATCCATCACGGCCACGCCTGGTACACGTACCCAGATAAACATACCGCCATTGGCTGGTGCCATCTGAACCTCATCGCCTAGATAAGTATGAATGGCCTCTACCATGCAGCTTTTCTTAGCAGAATAGGTCTGGCGAATGACATCAATATGGGCATCTAAGTCATTGGTGGTGACATACTGATACAGCAGCTCCTGCACAAAGGAGTTGGTGTGCAAGTCAGCTGCTTGCTTGGCGATGACCATTTTAGCCAACACAGGCTTAGGTGCAATTACCCATCCCAATCTAAATCCGGGGACAAATACTTTAGAGAACGAGCCCATATACACCACATGCTCAGGGGCCAGTGCATAAATCGGACGAGTAGTCATACCTTGAGTATTTGGATCATCAAACAATAAGGCGCCATAAGGGTCATCTTCTAGCATCAGCTTGCCGCTATCTTGTAAGATATCGGCCACTTGCTGACGCTTATCAGCAGAATAAGTTAAACCCGTTGGATTTTGGAAGTTTGGAATACCATAAAAAAACTTACTGTCTGACTGCATCATGGTAGTGCGAAACTGATCGGTATCTATTCCATCTTCTAACAGTTCAACTTCTTTAAACTCAGGCTGGTACATACGAAAAGCTTGGATTGCCCCAAGATAGGTCGGCGCCTCCATTACCACACCATCTTGTGGGTTGATATAGATTTTGCCAAATAAATCTAGTGCTTGCTGTGAGCCGGACACAATCATCACTTGATCTGCATCGACTTGTACATCATGAGCATCTGAGAAACGCTTAGCAATCCACTGGCGCAGGCCTAAGTGACCTTCAGTGGTGGTATACTGAAAGATACCATTGTCTTGGCGGTCAAACATGGCATTGCTGGCATCTTTGATGGTCTGATGTGGGAACAAGGTAGGATCTGGTAAACCACCGGCGAAGGAGATAATCTCTGGTTTAACCGTTAACTTTAATATTTCGCGGATAAATGAGGGTTTTAATCCGTTAATCACCTCTGAAAACTCGTACTGCATATCGCTCTCTTTTTATAACAAGTTGGGTTGACTGGCGTAGATGGGCTTATAATTGCTAGCGTGCTTTTTTGGGGCCAGTATTTGACGTAAATTATTATCATAAGCCAGTATATAGAACCCGCCATTCATACGTCTAGCAGCAATTGTAACCGCTGCAGCTAAAGCCAACTGCCCTTATTAAGTTCTGCTGTCTAAAGCGGATGCTTAGATGAGCGGCAGTTCACACTATTGAGGCACTGCAAACAAAAAACTGCTATCTAGACGAGCAAAAAAAAGGCCCCGCATCCTTAGGATACGGGGCCTTTTGTTTAACGACGTTTTGCTTAATAACGAAGCGTTTTTCAGGTCATATTATGACAATTGCGCCACGTTAATTTTATCCGCCTCTTCGGTGTACTCTTCCATACGGTCGAAGTTCATGTAACGATATACTTCACCGCCCATGCTGTTTAGCATGCCAGCGTACTGCTGATACTCTTCGTTCGTTGGCAGCTTACCAAGTACCGCAGCAACTGCCGCAAGCTCAGCTGAAGCTAGGTATACGTTAGCGCCTTGGCCCAAACGGTTCGGGAAGTTACGGGTTGAGGTAGATACCGCTGTAGAGTTTGGTGCAATACGTGCTTGGTTACCCATACATAGCGAACAACCTGGCATCTCAGTACGTGCGCCGGCTTGTGCGTAAGTATTGTAGTAGCCCTCTTCCATTAACTGGCGTGCATCCATCTTAGTAGGTGGTGCAATCCATAGACGAGTTTTCAGGCTACCTGCTGGTACTTCTTGTAGCAGTTTACCTGCGGCACGGAAGTGACCGATGTTGGTCATACAAGAACCGATGAATACTTCATCAATCTTGTCGCCAGCGACGTCAGATAAAGTCTTGGCATCATCTGGATCGTTCGGGCAGCACAGTACAGGCTCTTTGATTTGGCTCATATCGATGGTCATATCGATGGCGTATTCAGCATCAGCGTCAGCACGCATTAAGCTTGGGTTCTTCAACCACTCTTGCATCGCTTCGATACGACGGCTTAGCGTACGAGCATCGCCGTAGCCTTCAGCAATCATCCACTTAAGAAGCGTGATGTTTGAGTTTAGGTACTCAGTAACTGACTCTTCAGATAAAGTGATGGTACAACCCGCTGCACTACGCTCAGCTGAGGCGTCTGATAGTTCGAACGCTTGCTCTACCGTTAAGTCTTCTAGACCTTCAATCTCTAAGATACGGCCGTTAAACTCGTTGATTTTACCTTTTTTATCAACGGTTAAATAACCTTCTTTGATCGCTTGTAATGGGATCGCGTGTACTAGGTCACGTAGGGTGATACCAGGCTGACGCTCACCAACGAAGCGAACACGAACAGACTCAGGCATATCTAGTGGCATAACACCTGTCGCTGCTGCGAAAGCTACCAAGCCAGAACCTGCTGGGAATGAGATACCCATTGGGAAACGAGTATGCGAGTCACCACCGGTACCAACAGTATCCGGAAGAAGCATACGGTTTAACCATGAGTGGATGATACCGTCACCTGGACGTAAGCTAACACCGCCGCGGTTCATGATGAAATCTGGCAGTGTGTGCTGAGTTTCAACGTCAACTGGCTTAGGATAAGCGGCTGTGTGACAGAAAGACTGCATCACTAGATCTGCTTGGAAACCTAAGCAAGCTAAGTCTTTTAACTCATCACGAGTCATAGGACCAGTGGTATCTTGCGAACCAACCGTGGTCATCTTAGGCTCACAGTACATACCTGGACGTACACCTTCCATACCACATGCTTTACCAACCATCTTCTGAGCTAAAGTAAAGCCTTTATCAGATGACGCAGGCTGCTCAGGTTTTGCAAATACGTCTGAATGCTCAAGACCCATGTATTCACGAGCGCGGTTGGTTAAGGCGCGGCCCACGATTAATGGAATACGACCACCGGCACGAACTTCATCTAGTAAGGTATTTGAGTTTAGTTTGAAGGTTGATAGTACTTCATCTGAGTCATGCTTAGTGATTTTACCCTCATAAGGATAAACATCAAATACATCGCCCATATTGATGTTATCAACAGCTACATTTTCAATCGGTAGTGCACCTGAGTCTTCCATCGTGTTATAGAAGATAGGCGCAATTTTGCCGCCCAATACCAGACCGCCAGCACGTTTGTTTGGCACGTTAGGAATATCATCGCCCATTAACCAAAGTACTGAGTTAGTAGCAGATTTACGGCTAGAACCGGTACCCACAACGTCACCCACATACGCTAGAGGGAAGCCTTTTTCTTTTAGCGCTTCAATCTGCTTCATTGGACCACGTACGCCCTCTTCATCAGCAGTGATGCCGTCACGAGAGTTTTTGTGCATAGCCAATGAGTGAAGTGGAATATCCGGACGGCTCCACGCATCCTGTGCTGGAGACAAATCATCTGTGTTAGTTTCGCCCGTTACTTTGAACGCCGTATAAGTCGATTTTTGTGGTACTTCAGGACGGTTTAAGAACCATTCAGCGTCAGCCCATGACTGAACCACTTCTTTGGCTTTAGCGTTACCCGCTTCTGCTTTTTCGGTCACATCATTGAAAGCATCGAATACCAATAGGGTTTTCTTTAGAGCTTCTGCTGCGTTCTCAGCCACTTCAGCATCATCTAGCGCTTCAACTAAAGGCAATACGTTATAACCGCCTTGCATAGTGCCTAGGATATCTACTGCTTTTTGCTTAGTGATTAATGGTGAGGTTGCTTCGCCTTTTACGATCGCTGCTAAAAAGGCCGCTTTTACATAAGCTGCTTGGTCAACACCGGCAGGTACACGGTTAACCAAAAGGTCCATCAAAAACTCTTCTTCACCGGCTGGTGGGTTTTTTAATAGCTCAACTAAATCGGCAGTCTGATGCTCAGATAGTGGTAGGGGTACTGTACCAAGTTGGGCACGTTCTTCGACATGTTTACGATAGGCGTCTAACACAATAAGCGTCCTCTTTCATTATTTTATGCAGGCTAGGTTGCTTCCACTTGGGATGGGTCACTATTGTCGATTTGCTTAGCTATAAATTTGCATAACTATAAATCGCCAATAGTGAAATTTTTGTGGTGGCTTCCGGCACCTTGCAGGTGGGTTTAACTTTCGCCACTAATATAGCCTAAAATGGTCAAAAAGTTAATCACCAAACGTCACAGGCTAGGTTTTTTAAGGCCATATCCAATATTTATTTTAAAAATACCTACTATAGTTCAAGGCGCACAGCCCATATTATAATTTCAGCGCTCAGCAGCTCACTATTGAGCACGCATAGCCCCTATTAATTTTAGGTAAGCACAGTAAAATAAGAGACCATTGTCATTCATATCATGCCCCAAACCTTGCTCACAAACCTTGAGCCTGCTCACAAAAAAGAACGGCTTATTTCTAACAAATCTAGGCCGTCCGCAGCAAGGCCCACTGTTTTTTATATTTTTTATCTTTTGTTTTTTATATTTTTTAACCGTAGATTTAGGAGTATCAGTGATGTCAAAAAGCGATCTTTATAAAAACGGCCTAGAAGTTCGTACCCAAGTGATGGGTAAAGCGCATGTCAAACGCTCTTTAGAGACTGCCACCCCGTTCACTCAGCCACTTCAAGACTGGATTATCGAACACGCTTGGGGCAGCACTTGGCAAGATGATGACATACTGCCGCGTAAGTATCGCTCCTTAATTACCCTGGCTTTTTTAATTGCCCAAAAAAGTCCGCAAGAGCTTAAAGGTCACGTTCGAGGTGCTATTAATAATGGCGCAACCGTTGCCGAAATCCATGAAGTACTCATGCACAGCTTACCTTACTGCGGCGCGCCGACCACCCAAGAGGCGTTCCGAGCCGCCATTGATGCCCTAACCGAGCTTGGCATTGACTTACAAGATCCACTTTAATTAAAAATTAAGGCTGACTAACTTAAGGTTATTTTGCTGTTGTTATCGGGTTGAATTCTCCGCGTTTAACCTAATATCTGCTATAATAAGCGCAATAATTTTTATAATTTGACCCACCAACAAACCCTAATACTATCAAGGGTTAGGACAAAAGCTGATTATGACAACTACAGTAGAAACCTTCGTGCCGGAAGCACCACCTAAACCAAAAAAAGCCATTAAAGGCGAAAAGCTACGTGGCTATGACAAGGTGGCTCGAATCCCAATTAAAGTTATTCCAACGGTTGAAGCGCCTAAAAAACCAGATTGGATTCGCGTTAAGATGTCTTCACCTGCTGAGGTCGATCGCATCAAAAAAACCTTGCGAAAACAAAAGCTGTACACCGTTTGTGAGGAAGCCGCTTGCCCTAACCTGCCGCAATGCTTTGGGGATGGTACCGCCACCTTTATGATTATGGGTGATATTTGTACCCGACGCTGCCCATTTTGTGATGTGGCGCACGGTCGTCCTAATGAGCTTGATAAAGATGAGCCTCGTCATACTGCTGAAACCATTCAAGGCTTGGGACTTAAATATGCGGTGATTACTTCTGTCGACCGTGATGATTTAAAAGATGGCGGCGCTCAGCATTTTGTGGATGTCATCAATGAGTCAAAAGCGTTAAGCCCAAATTGCTTAATTGAAATCTTAGTGCCAGATTTCCGTGGTCGTATGGATGTGGCATTAGACTTGTTAACCGAAACCGCGCCCGATGTGTTTAACCACAATATCGAAACAGTGCCTCGCTTGTACAAAGCGTTCCGCCCGGGCTCAGATTATCAGCACTCACTAGACTTACTTAAACAGTATAAAGCGCGTCGTCCTGATATCGCTACCAAATGCGGCTTTATGGTTGGCCTAGGCGAAACTGAAGAAGAAGTATACGCTCTACTTGATGATCTAAAAGCACACGATGTGGATATGATTACCATTGGCCAGTACTTGCAGCCGAGTAAAAACCATGCCCCTGTCGATCGTTATGTCCATCCTGATGAGTTCCAGCGCTATATGGATTATGGCAAAAAAATCGGCTTCTTTAGCATTTGGGCAGGCCCTATGGTTCGCTCAAGCTATTTTGCTGATCGTCAGTATTATGGTGAAGACTGCCCTGCCCCAATTCGCAGCAAAAAAGCTTTAGAAGCTGAGGGTAAGCTTGGCTGTTAAGCGCTATTTTAATTCGTAAAATACCATCAAATAAAAAGGAGGCCTAACTCATGGGCCTCCTTTTTATTATAAATCACTGTAAAACTACCCATTTTAGGGGGTAAATATAAGGTGACACAAAAGATAAGCAATAAGCAGACGACAGCATAACGTAATCACGCCATTTAAGTTATAATATCCACATAACCGACTACCTAGACAGTATCTTTTATACGGTTTATCAAAAAATTCGTCAAATATAGGTAGAAAGTCTCTCACATTCATAGCATTAAGCTAGAGTTGACTCCAGAACTATCATAACCATCTAAATAAATACCTTTTTAACAGATCAAAATTAATGCCTACTCATAAGGACCTTCCATGGCTAAGACCATTTTGTCTTCAGATCAAGCGCATACTCTACATCACACTTTATATGCACCTAAAAATAATGCCAAAGCCACTTTATTAATAGTCCATGGTATGACCGAGCACAGCGGTCGTTATGAGAAATTTGCTCAATATTTGGCCGATCAAGACATTGCCGTTTTAACCTACGATCAGTTGGGTCATGGCCGCAGCATCAATAATGCCGAAGAGCTGGGGTATTTTACCAAGTCATATCCGGTACAAACCGTGCTAAAAGATGCGGTCATTATGGCTGACCAGCTAAAGTCTCATTATCCTGATGTGCCCCATTTTATTATGGGTCATTCTATGGGCTCTTTTGTGGTGCGCAATGTGCTACAAGTGCACAGTAGTGAATTTTCTGGTGCCATAATCATGGGCAGCAGTGACTATAACCCCTTAATTAAGGTGGCATTACCCATCGCCAAAGTGCTCAATCAGTTGCAGCCTAAACGCCCCAACCCAGTTTTAGCAACAGCAATGATTAAGCTGTTTAATGCCCAACTAAAAGACAAATCCTCAAGCTCGCCCTTTGCTTGGCTAGCACGTAATCCTGAAGGGGTTGCTGAATATGAAAATGATCCACTTTGTGGTTTTTATTTTACCAATAATGGGTTTTGGACTTTATTCAACTTAATGGATACCGGCCTTGACAAAAACTGGGCTGAAACCATAGACCATGATTTCCCTATGTTTTTTGTAAGTGGTGAAAATGATCCTGTGGGCAATATGGGAAAAGGTATTCGCAAACTGACCAAACGCTTAAAAAAGCAAGGCTTCACTAAGATAAGTCGTCAAATATATCCGCTCATGCGCCATGAGCCACTGCATGAAACAGACAAGCAAGACGTCTATGCAGAGCTTGCAAGCTGGTTAAACACACAGATAAGTCAGTCTTAAACTTTGACCGCTACTGTTAAGTGGTCTGATTTGCTAATAAGCAAAAAATTAGCGACAATAGCTTGAGCGTTATTTTCCGGTTTAATCGGACGCTTTGCACTTAAACCCTTTTATTTGGAACCCCTATGTCATTAGAACAAATTATTGAACAAGCCTTTGAAAAACGTGCCGAATATAGCCCCGCGACTATGCCACAAGAGGTAAAAGATGCGGTAAATAGCATACTAGACCAACTTGATAACGGTAGCCTACGTGTCGCTGAAAAAAAAGACGGTGAATGGATCGTTAATCAGTGGGCCAAAAAAGCGGTACTTTTATCTTTTCGCTTGAACGATAACTACCCTATGCAAACCGGTGAGCACGTACAGTTTTATGATAAAGTTCCCACTAAGTTTGCTAACTGGACTGAGCAGCAATTCGTTGAAGCCGGCGTCCGTGTTGTACCACCAGCGGTAGCACGTCGTGGCTCATTTATCGCCAAAGGCGTGGTATTAATGCCAAGCTATACCAATATTGGTGCTTACGTGGATGAGGGCGCGATGATTGATACTTGGGCCACAGTGGGCTCATGCGCTCAAATCGGTAAAAACGTACACTTATCAGGCGGTGTCGGCATTGGTGGCGTATTAGAACCCCTACAAGCCAACCCTACTATCATTGAAGACAATTGCTTTATTGGTGCTCGCTCTGAGATTGTTGAAGGCGTTATTGTTGAAGAGGGCTCTGTTATCTCAATGGGTGTTTATATCGGCCAATCCACTAAGATTTATGACCGTGAAACTGGCGAAATTACTTATGGCCGCGTACCGGCCGGCTCTGTGGTAGTCTCAGGTAGCCTGCCCTCAAAAGACGGTTCACACAGCTTGTATTGTGCTGTTATCGTCAAAAAAGTCGATGCACAAACCCGTTCAAAAACCAGCATTAATGAGCTACTGCGTCTGGCTTAATGGCTTAATGGCTTAGATACCTGATACCTAATACCTAAACGATACTTGCTGAGCGGTACTGACTGACTTCAGCCAGATAATGACAGTT
Organism: Psychrobacter raelei; assembly: GCF_022631235.3. Taxonomy (NCBI): domain Bacteria; kingdom Pseudomonadati; phylum Pseudomonadota; class Gammaproteobacteria; order Moraxellales; family Moraxellaceae; genus Psychrobacter; species Psychrobacter raelei. Next base: position 1,159,621 of record NZ_CP093310.2, on the reverse strand, counting down.
ACAACTGTTGGGTTTACCCCTACTTTACGAAAAGAATTAGCCTCACGGATTTAGATAAGGTGCTTAGATAACTCTAAGCACCTTTATTCATTTTTATCGATTCATCGCTTTATGGCGTGATTTGGCTGTTGTTAAATCATGCCACTTTCATCAAGGCACACATTATGACTCAAAATACACCGCTGCGTAGCCAAGCCATTCCTGTTACTGATCCAGAAGCCGGCTTACGCATGACTGAGATTTTCTACTCCCTGCAGGGTGAAGCGCTTACCGCAGGCCTACCCACAGTATTTGTACGCCTAACGGGCTGCCCATTACGCTGCGTGTATTGTGACACCACCTACTCTTTCACAGGCGGTGAGCGTCTGTCTTTAGAGGCGATTATGGCCGATATCGCTCAGTACCCTTGTAAGCGCATCTGTCTAACCGGTGGCGAGCCGCTAGCACAGCCCAATGCCATACCACTGATGCAAAGACTGCTTGATGAGGGTTATGAGATTTCTTTAGAAACTGCTGGCGCTTTATCAGTGGCAGACGTGCCTGCTGCCGTCAGTAAGGTGATGGATATTAAGACGCCCAGTAGCGGTGAGTCGGATAAGAATCTATGGTCGAACTTAGAGTACTTAACCCAGCACGATCAGCTAAAATTTGTGATTATGAATCGCAGCGATTACGACTGGTCCAAACAAAAATTGGCCGAGCACAATTTGGATAAAGTGGTGGGCACTGTCTGGTTCTCCCCTATGTTTAATGTCCATGATGATGCTCAAGGCGATGTGGCAGCAGTAGATGTGCTCAATTTAGCGCGAGAACTTGCTGAATGGATATTGGCAGATGCCCTACCAGTAAGACTTCAGTTACAGCTACACAAAATCATTTGGGCCGATGCCAAAGGCAAATAAATAAATAAATAAATAAACAACCCACTACAGCCGAGCTACAAGGAGTTACTTATGGTCAGGCTGATTGTTATTACCTTAATCGCCAGTGCATTTTTTAGCTCAACTTATATTCTAAATGAGCTAATGAGCAATGTTGGCGGACATTGGTTTTGGTCCGCCAGTTTACGCTATTTATTTACCTTGCTTATTTTGACGCTTGTCATCGCAGCTCAACATGGTATGAGGCGTATTGGCGAGCTTTGGCGACTGTTTACCGATCACTGGATATTTTGGATACTCACCGGCAGTATTGGCTTTGGTGTTTTTTATGCTGGGCTATGTTATGCCGCAGATCATGTCAGTGGCTGGGTGGTTGCCGCTACCTTTATGTTCACTGTTGTGGCAAGCTTATTGGTACTTATGGCTTTTGGCCACCGCTTTCACAAAAAGCTTATCGCTTATGCTGCACTGCTTTTACTGGGTGTCATTCTAGTGAATCTCAGTGAAGCCCTGTCCGCTCCGGCAGGTATGATTATTGATATTCCGTTATCTCATGTTGTGCTTTATGGCGCCCTGCCTTGCCTTATCGCCTCTTTTAGTTACCCCATAGGCAGTCAATTGGTCTGGCAGGCCTCTTACAATGCTCGGGTTATTAACTCACAACGGGCCAACCAAGCCCAAAAAATTAGCCAGCTACAATTTTGGTCAGTGGACAGTGACTTTCAGCCTCTGACCACACTTGCGCCCAGAATTATCTCGCTAAATATGGCCGATTATTTTTATGAAAACAACTGTGTGATTGAGTCGCAGCCGCTACCGCAGTCAAAGCTGTCTCGAGCCATTAGTCTTATTCCAAGCATAGATACTAAGTTACTGCGCAACTCTTTTAACAAGGTTTGGCTAATGACGCTAGGCAGCGCTCCTTTTTGGTTTGTTTTAGCTGCCGTGGTACAGCCAGAGTTACCAGACATCCTTCAGATAACAAATACACTCGTGGTGGCTTTATTATCAGGAGTGATTGCGACTAGTCTGTTCTTGTTCGCGCGTGAGCGGGCTCAAACTTCCAGTGAAGTTGCGGGGGTGGATGCCACTCAGGCCAGCGAGGTGATCTTTGCCTTGATAGGCGGCATGGTATTTTTAAACAATCCCATGCCTTCTTTTATCGGGCTTACAGGTATAGCCGTTATTATGATAGGGTTGATTTTATTTGCAAAAAATGGATAAGCGCTGTGGCTTAAAGGCTTGTAGAATAGCTGCATCGCCGTTATTTACAACTTTTTTCCAGAAAATAGTGACAGCACATACTCCACATGGCGCTCTACTACTTGCTTAGAAAAAGGGTCTGTTGCTGATAATCTCCTAAATTGTGGGGCAAAGGTGAATATAGAATTTACTGCCCCTATAAATAAGTATCGAACGTGCAAGCTATCCCCTTCTGGCATTAAGCCCAATTTTTGAGCCTGCTGTAATAGATCTAACTCAGAGTCGGCATAAGGACTGATATATTCATCAGTGAACCAATTTAATAACTCAGAGTCGCCATGATTGGCTTGAATCATAAAGCGATGAAAGTCCGGAAATTCTGCACTAAAGTTAATATAATGCTTGAGTAATTCTCGAACCACTTCAATTTGCTCAAGACGGCCAAGGCTTTGTCGGTACTTTTCTGACTCGCTTAGATAAGTGTCAAATATAGCAGCAGCTGCCGCTTTCCACAGATCTTCTTTGGTGCCGAAGTGATGAGTGATTAACGTATGATTCACTCCCGCTCTACTGGCAATGGCACGGGTTGATACACCCTCAAACCCAGCAGACGCAAACTCAGCAAGTGCCGCTTTAATGATTTTGCATTTGGTCTCACGTGAACGCTTTTGCTCTGAGCGTTTTTGCGGAGCACAGCTTACTTTTGAATTCATGGTCACTTCACCTCCAAGCGATAAGTGGACAGCAGGTTAGCAAATAAAAACGGATTAAAATCACCCAGATTGCTCTATCCTCTTATCCCTTTAAACCTCACTAATTACTGTATCTTAATGATTTAAAAATAAGTTTGTTTAAACCGAATAACCTTCACTATGTCATAGCGAAAATACGTATCCAAAAGTTAAGTTTATCATATCTAAACTTTATACGCTCTGAAGTGAAGCATGCTGAGACTAGATTGATGTTCAGACCATATTAAACCACGCCGCCCCATGTAAAGCACTTTACTCAAAACCAATAAAACCCAAGCATTAAGCTCGGGTTTTATTAAATTTAACTTTAATTATACTTAAAAAAGTAGACTTAAAATATTAGGTCATCAATAACAGACTGTAAGAAACGCCAACGACCTATGAGCAGCCTACTGTCTGAGTCTCTTCGACTCCCTTACTGATTAATAATGTCGACACCTTTAGGCGGCGTAAACTTAAACTGGCTGCTATTAATGCTTGGGTTAACTTTTACATTGCTAAATTTAATAGAGGTCACTTGGCCCAAAGAGTCATTAAGTACCATCATAATGGGTTTGCCACCATTGAAGCTCACCGCTAGACTGTTAAAGTTACTGCCGCTGGCTTTTGGATAAAGGACATAATAGTTCTTTTTGGCATCAGGCTGAGTGATTTTAAAATTGCTGGCAATTTTACTTGGGTCGCCTGATAGCAGTAAAGCTGGGGTATTACCCAATTGCTGATCGGCATTTTGACGGGTCGCTTGCTGTAAGTCCTTATCATATACCCACATGGCACTACCATCGGTCACGATTTGCTGTTCAAACGGTGAGGTGATGTTCCAGCGGAATTTATTTGGGCGTTGCAGACTCATATTACCTGAAAAAGTACCATTTTTTGCGCTGAGGCCACTTTTGCCGCCATTGGCACCTTTAGTGGTCTGAGTGAAGTTTGCCGTCATGCTCTTAGTATTAGCCAATAGCGCGTTTAAACGCTTGGCTGCAGTTAAGTTATCCGCTGCTGTCGCCGCCTGTGCTGCTTGTGACACTGCGATTATCGGCATGCCAAAGATAAGTGCACCTGATAACGCGGTGCCCATAATATTTTTCATCATTTTTGTTGTTTTGTTTTTAGGATTCACTGAATTTTGCATGTTGTAAATTATCCTTCAAAAATTAAAGCAAGGGTTAAGTAATGACCGTAGCAACGTTAAATCACCACCGTCTTTATTATATTGATAGCTTATATACAAGAAGATGTATAACTTGATGGGTAGTGTGCCATTTCTTTTATTACCTGACTAGACGAAATTTGCAAATAAAACTGCTGGCTTGTTACACAGTTATGACTTGCTTTGGACAATCTGCGATTTTATGACACACAAGGCTTTTTTGTTAACTTAGGTTGTGCTAATTGGTGGTTATTTTTTATGCGGTATGATCTATCCGCTTGATTTATCAGATGAATTTAGACTATAAAAAAAGCTCTGATATTGCTATCAGAGCTTTTTTGTGGGTAGTGAACTAAGCACTACCCTATAAATTCGCAACCTAATTAGAGAAGCTCTACAAAATGGCAAAACCTTTATAATTAGGCGATCGTTATTTAGGCTTCTTGAACAGAAACGTAACGACGGTTGAATTTACCTTTAGTGTCGAACTTAACAACACCATCAGTTAAAGCGAATAGAGTATGGTCACGACCCATGCCTACGCCAGCGCCTGCGTGGAATTCAGTACCACGTTGACGAACGATGATATTACCTGCCACAACATCTTGACCACCAAATACTTTTACGCCAAGCATTTTTGGGTTAGAGTCACGACCGTTACGAGTTGAACCTGCGGCTTTTTTATGTGCCATGAGAAATCTCCTTACTGAGACTAATTTATAAAACTTTATTACTATAAGTCAGTTAATCTTAAAGCACTTCGATAAGTACTGTAAAATAATTAATGTTACTTAACGTGACTGACTGTATAAGTGTAAAGGTGATTACCAGCTATTAAACATTAATCGCTTTGATTTTAAGAAGCGTGTACCACTGACGGTGGCCTTGCTCTTTGTGATAATGCTTACGACGCTTGTGCTTAACGATACGGATTTTTTTGCCGCGACCGTGCTCTACTACTTCAGCTTCAACGCTTGCGCCTTCAACAACTGGCTGACCAATTTTATAATCATCGCCATCAACAACCATTAATACGTCTTCAATTTTAATGGTCTCGCCTTTTTCAGCTTTAAGTAGCTCAACTTTTAGTAGTTCATCAACGTTTACACGATGCTGTTTACCACCACTTTTAATAACTGCGTACATCTTATGACTCCGTTTAACCCGTGTGCCGTGGTTATTAAGATACCAAAAGGTGTCTGTAATAACGCTTCAGCTTTTGCCTGATTTACGTACACGACAGGGAAAGTTACAGAAAATAGCTTTGCAACAATTTTACTTTTACGCTTTATAAGATCTGCCTACTAAGCACAAACCTTATTGAGTCATGAAAGCAAATACTGCATAAGCTTTGAATATGAAGACGGAATTCTACGCATTTATGGCTTAAATTGCAATAGATGATTGCAATTTAAGCCTATGTTATGATGTTGTTTTATACTGACTTTGGCTTAAGAGCCACTTTCAATGGCCATCTTGAGATAATTAAGGGTAAATAAGACAAACTCACAACCTTAAGACGATATTTTACCGTTACTGCACACAAAACTATATTACAATATCGCCACTTAAGATCGCTGCAAGCCATGTGCTTTAAATTGGCCATCTTACCCTGAGTATATAACACAATAAACTATCACGCATTTGTAGGTGACGTGCTGTTGGCTTGAGCTAATTATCTTTTATTATATCGTGTAGAGGTTAATGGCCTTTATATGAGTTAACTGTCTATATTAGCCTTATCTTATGCCTCACCTCTTTTTGACTTCAGTTGACAATGATATGACCACACCAAACACGCCCTCTTCAAGCGATACCCCTATTATTAAAGATGAAACTATTAAAGATGAAACGCTCGATTATGCCGATATCCAGCAAATTATCGCCGATGACTTCGCCATTATGGATAAGCAGGTCTTTGGTAGCTTAAATTCAAAAGTACAGCTGGTAATGAATGTCTCTCAGCATGTGATTAATGCCGGCGGTAAACGCATGCGTCCATTGATTACCTTGTTGTGCTCAAGACTGTGTAAAGATGAGCAGTCTAAAGATGCGATGCATTTGGCTGCCATCACCGAGATGTTACACACAGCGACCTTAGTCCATGATGATGTGATTGATGAGTCAGGCATGCGTCGTGGCCGCCCTACTGCCAATGCCACTTGGGATAATCCTACTGCGGTCTTAGTGGGCGACTATCTTATTGCCCGCGCCTTTAACTTATTGGTGGGTTTTCAAAGCTTACCTTTATTACAGCTGTTCTCAGATGGCACCTGTGACATCGCTGAGGGTGAAGTGCTACAGCTACAACACCAGCACAATCCTGAAGCCACCGAAACAGATTATATGAACATCATTGACGGCAAAACCTCACGGCTATTTATGATGGCAACCGCGGGCGTGGCTATCTTGCAAGATAAACCTGAATTTATGCAGCCCTTTAGCGACTTCGGTCAGCATTTTGGTAATGCCTTTCAGATTATCGATGATGTCCTTGATTATAGTGGAGATAGCGAAGTTATGGGCAAAAACCTAGGCGATGACTTGGCTGAAGGTAAGCCCACACTACCCACCATCGTAGCACTGCGTCTCCTAAAACAAAGTAACGCTGCCGATTACGATAAGCTGCGTATCGCTGTTCAGACCGGTAAAGTTGAGGATGCCGCCAGCCTGATAAAATTGGTACAAGACTCTGGCGCCTTAGAGTATTGCCGTAATCGTGCCTTGGAGGAGACCCGATTAGCCCAACAAGCCTTAGCGCAGCTGCCCGATAATGAGTACCGCAAAGGTCTGTGGCAATTAACTCAGCTTGCCAGCTCACGTTTGGCCTAGCGTCACCCATCGACATTTTATACTTAAATATAATCGGTGCAAATATAACCGGCGCTTAATCCCCGCGTGGTTTAGCAGCAGCCTACCAGTAACTGATGGGCTGCTGCTTTTTTATTGGCTTTATTAACCCCGTTATAACTTTATTTGCTCATAAACACCATTTAAAGTTTGTTATACTTTACACTTGTAATATATAATAGGCCGCATAATTGGCTTAAATATCCCAATTGGTCAACCTATCTTCACCTCTTTTCGATCTTCCAAACAAGCACCCCACCTATCTTTACAGCATTTAGGTGGGTTTTATTATCCAAAAAATCAAAGTCTCAAAGTTTTTGGTAATGCGTGCTTATACTCAAAAACAACTGCCAAATGAGAGGGTAAAATAGGTAGCTATGTATAGCTGCATAACGATTATCAGTCATAATTCTAATTTGATATCGGCTGAGCCAAGGGATATTTACAAATTTAAAACAAGTGCCTTACTCATCATTGCTAAAGTACGTATAATTTGTAAACTTCCATTATTCTTAAGCGTAACAAGCTAGCAAATATTTGCTTGTGATGACCCACTATTTAAGGTTTTTTTACATGAAACACTCGCACCTTTTCATTGCTATTAGCTTAGCTGTATCTGGTTTATTTATTGCCGGTTGCGACAAAAAAGATGAGGCTGCAGATGCTGCCGCTTCTCAGCAGCAAATGCCGCCCGCTGTGGTCAATGTCATTCCTGTACAATTCCAAACAGTTCCTTTAGTTCAAGAATTCTCGGGTCGTACAGCGGCTTATGAGGTTGCCGATATCCGCCCTCAAGTTACTGGGGTGGTGGATGAAATCTTATTTCCGCAAGGCCGCATGGTCCAAAAGGGTCAGCCTCTATATAGAATCAGCCCAGAAAACTACCAATCTAGCGCCGGCGCCAATCAAGCCGCTGTACAACAGGCTCAGGCCAATGTAGAGACTGCTAAAGCAAGCTATAACAATGCTTTGGCCAATATTGAGTCACAAAAAGCATTGTTAGAACAAGCTCAAGCTGATGTGCGTCGCCTTAAACCCTTGGTTGCTCAGCAAGCTATTTCAGAGCAGCAGTACGAGCAAGCCATGACTCAGCTAAAAACAGCACAAGCAGGTCTAAATAGTGCTCAGGCGGCGGCACAACAAGCCCAAGCCAATATCGCAAGCTCACAAGCTGCGGTAGCCACAGCGCAGGCTCAGTTATCGGGCAGTCAATTAGATATCAGCCGTACCATTGTACGCTCGCCCATTTCAGGCGTCACTGAGCGCTCAAGCGTCACCGCTGGTGCCTTGGTAAACGCCAACCAAGCCAATCCTTTGGTTACTGTCTCAAAAATCGATCCGATTTATGTTGATATCAGCCAGTCCTCTAGCGAGCTATTAAAGCTAAAACAACAGCAAGCTAAAGGCTCAATACAAGCTGGTACCAGCACCGTTGAGTTGGTATTTGAAGATGGATCGACGTATCCGGTGCGTGGTCAATTGTCACTGGCTGAAGCCAAGGTTGAGCAAGATACCGGGGCGGTCACCCTGCGTGCTATTTTCAAAAATGATAACTACATGCTGCTGCCAGGTATGTATGTAAAAGCCCGATTAATTCAAGGCTTGATTAATAACGCGGTGTTATTGCCACAAAGCGCTATTATGCGTACGCCAAAGGGTGAAACCCAGGTGTATATTGTTGATAAAAACAATAAGATTCAGGTTCGTAATGTCACTATCGAAGGCACTTATCAAGGCCAGTGGATTGTGACTGACGGCCTGCAATCAGGGGATAATGTGGTGGCCATTGGTGGCGCCAAAGTTAAGCCTGAACAAGAGGTGGTCAGTAAGCCTTATGTACCGACCTCTAGCGAAGGCGGCGCAGCCCCTCAAGCAGGTGGCGCACCTAACCAAGGGCAAGCCCCCGCCGCCAAATCTGAAATGCCAAAAGGCCCTGTAGCCCCTCAAGCGCAAAAGTCGCCTGAAGATGACGCTGCAAAATAACTCAAAAATAGGCAGACTAGGAAGAAATCATGTCACGATATTTTATTAACCGCCCTATTTTTGCATGGGTAATTGCAATTTTAGTCATGCTATTGGGTGTTATTTCGGTCATTAATTTGCCGATTGAGCAATACCCGCGTATTGCACCGCCAACCATTAAGGTCAGCGCCACCTATCCAGGTGCTAACGCACAGACCGTAGAGGACTCTGTGGTGCAGATTATTGAGCAGCGCATGAAAGGTCTAGATGGATTGATGTATATGTCCTCTAGCTCCTCCTCAACCGGTTCAGGCTCAGTCACCTTAACCTTTGAAAACGGTACCGATCCAGATACCGCTCAGGTACAGGTACAAAACAAGCTACAAGCGGCCATGAGCTCGCTACCCGAAACAGTACAGCGTCAAGGGGTCAACGTTAACAAGTCCTCTAGCAGCTTCTTAATGGTACAAGCCTTCGTCTCTGAAGATGGCTCTATGGATCGATCAGACATTGCTGACTATGTGGCCTCAAACGTGGTTGATCAGCTTAGCCGTGTGGAAGGTGTGGGTGACATTAACTTATTTGGCTCCTCTTATGCAATGCGTGTCTGGTTAGATCCTGCTCGCCTGCGTAGCTATAATTTAGTACCCTCAGATGTGGTCAATGCCATTCGAGCCCAAAACGCTCAGGTCTCTGCCGGTCAATTGGGTCAAGCCCCAGCCGATACTGACAAACAGGTCATTAACGCCACCGTCAGTGTACAAAGCTATCTAAAAACAGCTGAAGAATTCTCAAACATATTAGTGAAAACCGATGGCACAGGCGCACAAGTACGCTTAGGTGATGTGGCGCGTGTCGAGATGGGTAGTGAAAACTACAGTGTCAATGCCTTATATAATGGTAAAGAAGCCGCTGGTTTGGGTATTTCATTAGCACCTGGCTCTAACGCACTGGCCACCCGTGAGCTTGTCGCTGAGCGTATGACGCAGCTTGAAGCCAACTTCCCTAAAGGCTTAACTGCCGTTGTACCTTATGACACCACCCCATTCGTTAAGCTGTCTATTGAACAAGTGGTTCATACCTTACTAGAAGCGATTGCTCTGGTATTTGTGGTGATGTTCTTGTTCTTACAAAACTGGCGTGCGACTATTATCCCAACGCTTGCAGTACCTGTTGTTTTGTTAGGTACTTTTGGTGTGCTGTATGTCGCAGGCTTTAGTATCAACGTATTGACCATGTTTGCCATGGTACTGTCCATCGGTCTACTGGTGGATGACGCGATTGTTGTTGTGGAGAACGTGGAGCGTATTTTAGAAGAAAACCCTGAGATATCAGTCAAAGATGCCACATTCCAATCCATGCGCGAAATTAGTAAAGTGGTTATTGGTATTGCGCTCATTCTATCTGCCGTTTTCGTACCTATGGCCTTCTTTGGCGGCTCAACAGGTGTTATTTATCGTCAGTTCTCAATCACTTTAATCACCAGTATGGTGCTGTCTGCCCTAGTGGCCTTAATATTTACTCCTGCATTATGTGTGACCTTACTTAAGCGTCAAAAAAATCATGGCGAGGAGAAAAAAGGTTTCTTTGGTTGGTTTAACCGCAGCTTTGACAAAACCAGTAAAGCCTATGAGCGCTTTATCGGCAAGAGTATCAATCTAAAATGGCTATACTTAATAGGATATGCGGCGATCATTGGCCTTATGGCTGTGGTTTTCCTACGTATTCCTGGCTCATTTTTACCCGAAGAAGATCAGGGTATTATGATTACCTTAGTACAGCTGCCCTCAGGCTCAACGTTAGATGAGACCCAAGAAGTACTGGATAAAGTCAGGGGCTATTACGACAGTCAAGAAAAAGACAACGTCGCCTCTGTGTTTACAGTCGCCGGCTTTAGTTTTGCCGGTCAAGGTCAAAACATGGGTCTGGCCTTCGTGCGGTTAAGCGACTGGGCGAATCGTAAAGGGGAGGAAAACAGTGCCCAAGCTGTGGCCGGACGTGCCATGGGCTATTTCTTTACCCAATTAAATGAAGCTCAAGTATATGCCATTGTTCCCCCTGCCATTACTGAGCTAGGTAACGCCAGTGGTTTTGACTTAATGCTACAAGATGTGGGTAACGTGGGTCATGACGGCTTATTAGCCGCACGTAACCAACTGCTGGGTATGGCGTCACAAAATGATCAAGTCGCTGGTGTTCGCCCTAATGGTCAAGAAGATGCGCCTCAGCTCAAAGTTAATATTGACCAAGAACAAGCGGCCGCTTACGGTCTGGCTATGAGCGACATTAACAGCTTACTATCTACAGCTTGGGGCTCATCTTATGTCAACGACTTCGTTGATAGAGGCCGTATCAAACGCGTCTTCGTTCAAGGTGAAGCTGACAGCCGCACCAATCCTGAAGACATTAACAAGTGGTATGTGCGTAACAAGACTGGTGATATGATTTCTATGGGCGGCTTCTCAAGCAGTGAGTGGCAAAATGCCTCACCTAGCTTAACGCGCTACAACAGCTTTCCTTCTATGAACATCCAAGGCAGCGCTGCACCAGGTTTAAGTACCGGTGAAGCCATGGCAGCTATGGAGGAGATGGTCAGCCAATTGCCACCAGGTGTGGGCTATGAGTGGACTGGTATGTCACTTGAAGAGAAAAAATCAGGGGCTCAGGCACCAATGTTATATGCCTTGTCTATTCTTGTGGTGTTCTTATGTTTGGCCGCTTTGTACGAAAGCTGGTCCATCCCATTTGCAGTGCTGCTGGTTATTCCGCTTGGGGTGTTGGGTGCAGTCGTGCTAACTTGGTTTAGACAGTTTGCTAACGACATCTATCTACAAGTGGGTTTATTAACCGTGGTAGGTCTGTCTGCTAAGAACGCCATCTTGATTATTGAATTTGCTAAAGAGCACCAAGAGGAAGGCTACAGCTTACGTGAGGCGGTAATGACAGCAGCAAGACAACGTCTGCGTCCTATTATCATGACATCACTGGCTTTCGGTTTTGGTGTGGTTCCTTTATACTTAGCAACAGGTCCAGGTGCCGGTAGCCAAAACGCCATTGGTACCAGTGTGGTCGGTGGTGTGATTACCGCAACTTTATTAGGTATCTTCTTTATTCCTATGTTCTATGTGTGGGTACGCTCTGTATTTAAATATAAGCCTGAGGGTCCAAAAGATGGCTCAGGTGGCGCTGCTGCTCAGCCGCATGCGACAACCCCTGCTCTTTCAGCTAATGGCACAAGTGCAGCCTCTACCCCAGCAAATCTTGGAGACAACACTCAATGACGACCTCTGTAACCTTAATTCCTGATTCTAAAAGTCGAAGCGTGAGTGGTTCTGTTATGCGTACCCGAAAAAAATGGTCCCGTTTGTTTGGTCTATCTGCTTTGACAGTCGCAATCAGCGCCTGTCAAAGTGTTCCACTGGCCGACACAAGCCCCACAGTAGCCCGCCCCAATATTCCTTTGAATCCGGGCGAAAACTATGAGCTTTATGGCAACAACCAAGTGCCTTCAAGCCTAGCGGCTGTACGTTGGCAGAGCTTTTATTCTGATCCTAAGCTAAAAGCGCTTATCCAAATGGGTCTGGATAATAACAAAGATGTTAAGCAAGCTGTCCTAGCCATTCAGAAAGCCCAAGCTCAGTACCGCATTACTGACAGTAATGATGCGCCTAACTTAGGTTTGAATGGAGATTACTCATACGGGGCAAGTAATGCTAGAGACCGTAACCCTAGTGACAGCTTTAATGTAGGCCTAGGTATGGCGGCTTATGAGCTTGATTTTTGGGGTAAAGTGGCAAGCTTAAAAGACCAAGCGCTGCAAAATTACCTCAGCACCACAGCCGCACGTGACACCGCTCAGGTCAGCTTGATTGCCAATATTGCCAAAAGCTATGTCAATTTAAGCTATCAGCAAAAGCAGCTAGAGCTTGCCATTAGTACATTGCAGACTCGAGAAGAGTCGCTACGCATTACGCAAGCCCGCTTGGCAGCTGGCATTGACTCAAAAGCGCCTTCGCTGCAAGCAGCTGCCTCTGCTGAGACGGCTCGTATTGCTGCACTAAATGCTCAAAGCGGCGTATTAAGAGCCAAAAATGCTTTGAAATTCTTGGTGGGTACCCAGATTAGCGAAGACATGATGCCAGATCCCGCTATTCCTTCGATTACTTCAAGCCAAGTATTAAGCGCAGGCTTGCCAAGTGACTTATTACGCTACCGCCCTGATGTCTTGCAAGCTGAATACAATCTAAAAGCGGCGGGCGCTAATATTGATGTGGCCCGAGCTGCCTACTACCCTTCTATTAGTTTGACAGGCAACTTAGGCTACTCAAGTAGCGACTTATCTGACTTATTTAAGAGCAGTGCTGGCAGTTGGTCGTTTGGACCCTCTATTAGATTGCCTTTATTTGATGCCGGTCAGCGTGATGCCAACTATGAAGTGGCTCAAATTGAGCGTGATCAAGCCGTTGCCGATTACGAAAGTACAGTAGAGGCGGCGTTTAAAGAGGTCAACGATGTACTCGCAGATCGAGCGACATTAGATGCCAGAACTCAAGCAGAATATCGCTTACAAGAGAACTATCAAGGTTTATTTGATATCTCTGAAGCCCGCTTTAAGGCGCAAGTGGATGACTACTTAGCGGTACTAGATGCTCAGCGCTCACTGTTCTCCACTCAGCAGTCTATTTTGAACCTTGAGCAAGAGCGTCTAAATAACCAGATTGAGCTGTATCAAGTGTTAGGTGGCGGTGCCAACTTAGGTGCGGTGGCAGTACCTACCCCTAAATATCAAAACCTGGTCAATGTCCTTGATAATAAGACCAATAAGCAAAAAGCGGTCAATGCTGTTGAAGCCAGCAAAGGGCCAAGAATTGTCACCGCCCAAGAAGCTTACCTGCTTGAGCAGCAAAAGCCTGTGAAAGTTGTGGAACAAAAACAAGCAACCCCAGTGGATATAAACAACGACAACAACACCGATGCTTATATCTCTGTGGTAGAAACCACCACTGAGCCTGCTGACTCTAAAGTGGTTCAGCCTTAGTTCAGCCTTAGTTCAGCCTTAGTTCAGCCTTAGTTCAGCCTTAGTTCAGCATTAGTTCAGCATTAGTTCCGCATTAGCTCCGCATTAGATTCTGCCCAATAATACTGACAAAAAATGGCGCTATAATAGCGCCATTTTTTATGGGTAAAACATATGAACAAAAACGCTTAAGCTGGCTGTCATGACCCCGCAGCTTATCTTCTACTCTGGCAGGTCGTGACGAATGTGATCAGGGCTTAGGCCAAAAGAGAACACAAAAGTCGCCACAAGGCTGTTGACGACCACAAAAGGCACATCAAGGCTGGCATGACCCAGTACAAATCGCCCCAGTAATACAGAAATCAGCAGCATCAGGGCAAAAAACAGCGCTAAATACAGTCTAATTTTGGGATGTTTGAGCCCATAAGGCTGATTAGGTCTTGGCCCTTTTTCTAAGACATACAGCCTAATTGCCCAGCCGGCAGCATAGGCCAAAGCGCCCATCAATAAATAATTTAAAAAACCCATGGCTGAATTCCTACTCATGAAGCCGCCCCACCGATGCCATAGGCTCGATAAGGCTTAGCTTTGCCTACCTAACTTATCATTATTTAAAATAGCGAAGATACAAAATAACGGCCAAGCTACTCAACCTTACCCGCTGGCCTAATGGTGATATTGCCCACCTCTTCCATACCGGCTATATTGCTATGCGGATTGGACTGCATTTCTTGCGCTGGTGTGTCATCACAATCCACTTTATAAATGGTGTTTTGACCTTGCAAGATATAGCCCAAATACGGACTGTCTAATGAGGGGTCAATATTGACATAGGCCTGCTTGACATTCGCCATTACCAGCACTCTATCCGGACGACCTATCATGGCCGTTAAGTCCTCTGCTTTGACAGGAAAATACTTATCTACCTGCTTTAAGGGCATTGGCTCAAGCGGCTCTGGATCATCCCATACTCTATTGGCAGATTTGGGCTCTTTCATTTGCATCACCAGCTTACCCGCTTGCTCGCTGACTTTAATTTGAGCTGGCTCTTCATGGCTGACGGTATAACAGCCTGCAAACAGCTCGGCATGCTTTTTGATAGAGGCGGCAGAGGTTACATCCTCTGCACTGTCCATGGTCTGACCCTCAGGGGCATCGTGACTGTCACAGCCTGCCAGCACCGCAGCGCCCGTTAGCAGTAAGGTAGAAGCTATATTGGATAAATTTAGTGATTTCAAAATAGTATTTCCAATCATAATAAAAGGGTCTAAGCCGTTAAGCAGATTGCCATTTTAACAAACTTACAGCCCTTCTGGGTACGCTTATCAAATATTAACTACGCCAGCTCAAATAGCGTCGCTATTTTTGTTATACTAAGGGCACAATTTGGGCAGCGCCTGCCTGATTTTTGGCTAATACGATTATTTTCCTATTGGCCGCTGACTACTTTTTTGCCAATCTTATCTGCTGTGAGCTTTTATGTCTGTTTTGCATCCCAAACCCAATACCACCATAGCTTTTACTGACGGCGCTTGTAAGGGTAATCCTGGCCCTGGCGGCTGGGGTACATTGTTGGTGCTCAGCAGCGGAGAGCAAGTGGAGTATTTTGGCGGCGAAAAACACACCACCAATAACCAGATGGAGCTGATGGGTGCTATTGTTGCGCTACAACAAAGCCCAAAGGATCAGCTATTAGAGATTTGGACCGACTCAAGTTATGTGAAAAATGGCATTACTCTATGGATACAAGGCTGGAAGAAAAAGGGCTGGAAAACTGCTGCGAATAAACCGGTTAAAAACCAAGAACTGTGGCAGCGCTTAGATAGCTTGCAAAGCGGCCGCGACGTCAGCTGGCACTGGGTAAAAGGCCATGCAGGCCATGAAGGCAACGAAAAGGCGGATGAGCTGGCCAATCGTGGTATTTTATCCTCCTCAGAGGACTTAAAAAAAAACTAACTCAAACGCCTAAGCCAAGCCTGACACCCAGCACCGGCTTGACTGATGCCGACACTCTCCCACCGCTCTCTCAAAATATTAAGAATACTGCCTCTATGACTCCTGATAATTCTAAAACCGACTGGCTGCTTAACGACCCCTTAGGCTTCGATGAGATGCAAGCTGACACCCAAGAGCCTGCTGAGTATGATGACTATTATACTGCCCAAGACCCTACAGACTTTGACAATAAGGCATTAGACGCTGAGCCTATGCCGCAAGCCACACCTGATCAAGACTTGAGGGACACTGCGGCACCGCAAGATGCTATGGCGCCGCAAATGGCTGAGCCACTAGAAGCTAACACCCCAGAGGTGGCATTTGATGGCGATACCAGCCGAGCCAACCCTCATTTTAAGCCCTTACTACCGCAGCCTATTAACCGCGGTCTTAGCGGTCGCCAGCTGATTATGGATACCGAGACCACCGGACTAGATGCGCTAAAAGGTGATCGCATTGTTGAGGTGGGTATCATTGAGCTGGTGGATCGCAAATTTACCGGCGAGAAACTGCATGTCTATATCAACCCTGAGCGTGGTATGGATGAAGAAGTTATCCGAGTTCATGGTATTAGTGAAGCTTTTTTGGCAGACAAACCTACCTTTGGTCAGATCGCCAAGCCGTTATATGAGTTTATGCTCGGCGCTGAGATAATCGCGCACAACGCTTCGTTCGATATCAGCTTCTTATCGATGGAATTTGATCGAGTAGGATTGACGGGTTTTGCTGATCAGATAAAAATCACCGACTCTTTAGCATTGGCCAAGCAGCAGTATCCAGGCCAAAAGAATACTTTGGATGCCTTGGTACGCCGCTTGAATGTGGGTAAGATGGACCGCACCTTCCATGGCGCCTTACTCGACTCGGAGATTTTAGCCGAGGTATATCTGGCCATGACCGGTGGCCAAGTTGCTTTAGCCATTGATGAAGATACCCAAAGTGAAGGCGCAGGTTCGCACGCAAGCTTTGCGCATTTGGCAGATAAGCTGGTTACCGCCAAAGCCCCTCTAAGCGATCATGTCCTGTGGGTGGCCAAGTTATTAAAAAAATACCCCAATTTGTCCCAAACCCAAGGGGTTAGCTGTTTTTATCAAGTTACCCAAGACACGCAAGTGCCAAGTGTGCTGCTACAAAAGCCTTTTGTCCGCCCCACTCAGGCGCAGCAGCAAGGATTTAGTAGACCCTTAGTGTATGATGTGAGTCTGGCCGACAACTTATATCTTGCCGTAAGCTAAGCTGTGATTGATTGATAGCTAAGTTTGTACTACAGTGATAAACACGCAATAAGGACATACTCGCGCCATAAGTAGCTATATGGATTTATTTATTACTTGGTAACCTCTATGATCTCATCAGCCTCATCACAGCGCTTAGCGCCACCACAAGCCATTAGTATCACAAACTTTGATTTATCAGCGCTTTATCTGCTGCGCCCAGAAATCCAAATGATCTTAGATAATTGCGAAAAGCATCTAAGTGAGTTTTATAATGATAAAGCGCAGGCCCCACTGCTTTTGGACTCAGCGGCGATGCTGGCGCAGTTAGGCTCAGTGTTTAAGTTAATCTCACTTTATGGCAGTAGTGAGTTGGCACACGCATTATCAGCAGGGTTTAAGCACCTTTATGATCACGGTGATAATAGCAAAAAAGCGCTGATTTTAAGTCTGTTAGAAGCGATTATGATTCAGGCCCGTTATGTGGAGTTTGTGCTACTTCAAGAGACACTAGAACCCTCATTACTATTGCCTATTATCAATAAAATTAATGGCTTATTAGGACACAGCCTAATTAGCGAGACGGCTGTCAGTGTAGAAGGCCTAAGCGGTTATCAACATATAATCTTAGCCAATCCTGCCCAAAACTTTCAGCCGGTGGCTAAGTTAGGGCTCAATCATGAGCTACTTACCACTGCTTATCGCGCAGGCCTTGCGGTTGTATTGAGTGCCAAAACCTCAAAATTGACCGACTCTGAACCAGACAAGATTAGCGCCATGCATCAAGCCTGCACAGTTATTGCGGATCAATCAGACAGCCTATTTTGGCGAGCCGCTCAAGTGGCTACCCAGCATTTGGCAGAACTATTACCGCTGCAGCCAGCACAAAAGCGGCTGTTTATCTTTATTGATCAGCAGTTTAATACCGACTTGCCAACCGATAATCGCCGCTTCGCTGAGCTTGTCAGTTTTGCCTGCTTGCAACCTGGTGAGCTTGCCGGCCGCTTAAGACAGCAAGTCACTGCCAATAAATTAAGTGACTCGCAATTAAAACAGTTTAAGCAGTTTTTGCATGGGCCCGATCAAAAAATTACCGGCACCATACATACTTTGATTCAGCAGCAAATCAATGACATCAAAGCCGATATCGATGCCCAAATTAATGTATCTTTATCTGCTGAGGGTTCAGAGCAGTCAGTCGTGCCTAAGTTTCATAGCGCGACAGATAAGTTGGCTCAGCTGGCCTCAATCTTCCAGCTGTTAAACTTACCAAAAGCCGCCCAGAGCTTACAAAATAGCATTCATGAGATTGGTAAATGGCATCTCCCAAATGATGAGCAGCTTGATATATTGCTGTCTCAGCTGATGGTTGCCGAGAATGCTGCTATAGGCTTATCCAAAGCACATATCCCTGGTGCCGCCATGCAACGCATTAATAATGCTAATATTTCAATTTATCAGCTAGATACCGCCTATCAACAGCTCATTAAGCAAAGCCGCCGTGTTATTCGCCAGCTTGAGCAAGCAATTGGTGAGTATCTTGATAGTTTATACGCCTCTAATACCGATGCATCTGTGCAGCCTCAAAGCTTACTACAACAGATCCCAGCGACGCTCAAACAACTCGCCGGTGCGCTACAATTTTTGGCATTAAGCGATGCGGCCAATATGATTAACCGCTTGCGACTACAGCTTGATGAAAGCTTATATATTGATGATAATAAGCACCCTAAAAAACAGGAGCAGACGTATGATACGTTTGCCAACCTTGCCACTGTGTTATTGGCCATTGACCATCAGCTTAGCGCACGCCAGCAAAACTACCCTATCGGCCAATATGCCATGCAGGTGGCCAATAGCAGTTTGGCCAAAGTGTTGGCGGCGTAAACGGCCTGTTTTCATTTTATTCAACTTATTTTGAGGTACTTGTGAGCACTGATCGATTAAACGCCCTTCCCATCTTATTTAATCGCTTAGGGCTTGAGAGCCTGCCTGCACAACAGCGTGAGCGCATTGCTGCTGTAGATGCCATCTTACCTCAGACTCAGTGCGGGCTGTGTGATCATCCTGACGGCTGCCTGCCTTATGCAGTGGCCATAGTGGTTGATGATGAAGCGCATAATAAGTGTGTACCCGGCGGTCAGCCTGTCAGTAATGATATAGCTGATATTTTAGGCCGTGAGTCGCTGCCTGTGCGTCAGTCACAATGGCCTGTGGATGCTCATACCGGCCGCCCTACTGAAGTGCGTGCCATTATCCGTGAAGATGACTGCATCGGCTGTACCAAGTGTATTCCGGCATGCCCAGTGGATGCCATCATTGGCACCGGCAAGCACATGCACACCATCTTTACCGACCTATGTACAGGCTGCGAGCTGTGCCTAGCGCCCTGTCCAGTTGACTGTATTGACCTGGTGGAGCTGCCACGTGATATAGCGCTTGAAACGCCGGAGTATAGAGCCAAAGAGCAGGCGCATTTAAGACAACGCTATCACACTCACCTAAACCGTGTGGCGCAGCAGATGACAGACAATACCCATGCCAAGCCGGTGACTAGTATGGTAGAGACCATGATTGGTAATGCCTCGCATCAAAGCCTCGACATTGACGAAGATCAGGCCAAAGCCACCATTGCTGCAGCCAAACTACGCACCAAAATCAAAAAGCTTGAAAAGCAGCTTAGCGTGCGTGCCAATGCTACCAAGCAAGCTGAGCTTGATGCGCTCAAACAGCAGTTGATGCTTATTGCCGGTTAATTGCCAAGCTATTTTATGAGTGTAGAGTTATGAGTAAAGTGGTTAAACACAAAACAGCCGATACCCCACCATCAAGACGCCTACCCAATCGCGATGTACGCCCTTTTTTTGAGAAATTGGCCGCAGCCATCGATGAGCCGGTCACAGAGCTTGAATACAGCAGTAACTTTGAGCTGCTTATCGCGGTTATCTTATCGGCGCAAGCTACCGATGTCAGTGTCAATATTGCCACCCGCAAGCTGTTTGCAGTGGCCAATACCCCCGAGGCAATCTATGCGCTGGGTGAAGAGGGCTTGAAACAGTACATCAAAACCATTGGCCTGTATAATTCAAAAGCCAAAAATGTGATTAAGGCCTGTAAAGACTTAGTCGATAAACACAACAGCGTGGTGCCTGATAACCGCAAAGACTTAGAGGCGCTGGCAGGTGTCGGCCGAAAAACCGCCAACGTGGTATTAAATACCGCCTTCGGCCAGCCCACAATGGCAGTCGATACCCATATCTTTCGAGTCAGCAATCGCACAGGACTTGCCACTGGCAAAACGGTTCTGGCAGTCGAACATAAGCTGATTGAACGTGTCCCTGATGATTTTATACTCGATGCCCATCATTATTTGATTTTGCACGGCCGTTACACCTGTCAAGCACGCACTCCAAAATGCGGCGCTTGCCCTGTTTATACAGAGTGTATGTTCAAAGACAAACAACTATTTGCTGAGATGTGATGTTTTTGGGCTCATTTTTGTGCTTTGACTTATGCTAAAACTAACTAAGCCGTTTTCGACCGATGAATAGTGGCCAAGTCACTAGAGTTTTGGCCAACTTCAAGGTAAAATATGCTATTTTAAATTCTACGTTTGTCTTGTCAGATTTTATCGATTATCGTCTTGGCCTTTTTTAAAGCTCTGTCGTATGTTTTTTAAAACTCTATCGGATGAAAATCGCAAGTTCCTGAACACAAGCCCTGACTATAAGTGACTCCCTCATTATGCATGACTATCAACTTTTTACCTCAGAATCTGTAAGTGAAGGCCATCCAGATAAAATGGCAGATCAAATATCAGATGCGTTGCTTGATGCTATTATGCGTGAAGATTTACACGCCCGTGTGGCCTGTGAAACCTTAGTAAAAACGGGGGCAGTGGTTTTAGCGGGCGAAATCTCAACCACCGCCAATATCGATATCGAGCGTATCGTCCGTGATACGGTCAACAGTATCGGTTACAACCATTCAGACCTAGGCTTTGATGGTGAAACCTGTGCCGTTATAAACATGATTGGCAAACAGTCTCCTGAAATCGCTCAGGGCGTTGACCGCATGAATCCAGAAGACCAAGGTGCAGGCGATCAGGGCTTAATGTTTGGTTATGCCAGTAACGAAACTGAAGTATTAATGCCAGCGCCTATCGAATTTGCACACCGCTTGATGGAGCGTCAATCAGAGCTGCGCCGCTCAGGTGAGCTAAAATGGCTGCGTCCAGATGCCAAAGCTCAGGTCACTTTAAAATACACCAACGGTACCCCATCAGCCATTGACGCAGTGGTACTGTCGACTCAGCATGATCCAGACATCTCACAAGCTGATTTACAAGAAGCTGTGATGGAAAACATCATCAAGCACGTGTTGCCTGCTGACTTATTACATGCCGGTACTCGCTATCACATTAACCCCACCGGTAAATTCGTCATCGGTGGCCCTGTAGGCGACGCCGGTCTAACAGGTCGTAAAATTATTGTAGACACTTACGGCGGTATGGCGCGTCATGGTGGCGGTGCCTTTAGTGGTAAAGACCCATCAAAAGTGGACCGTAGTGCGGCTTATGCGGGTCGTTATGTGGCCAAAAATATCGTGGCCGCAGGTCTGGCTGAGCGCTGTGAAGTTCAGATCAGTTACGCCATTGGTGTGGCTGAGCCTACCTCCATTTCGGTCAATACTTTTGGGACAGCCAAAGTTAGCGCTGAGGTGATCATTGAGCTTATCCGCACCCACTTTGACTTGCGCCCTTATGGTATTACCCACATGTTAAATCTGCTACAGCCTATGTACCAACAGACGGCCACTTATGGTCACTTCGGTCGCCCAGGCTCTGAGACTGCCTTTACTTGGGAAAAAACCGATAAAGCCGAAATCCTAAGAGCAGATGCCAATATTTAGCCAATATCTCATAGTAAGCGCTATAAAGAATAAACAACGGCTCTAAATTTTAAAGTAAATAAGTTGAATCTATTATGACCGACAATAACACCACCCAAACCCCTGAGTTGTCAAAAGACATCGAAGCCTTTTACAAACGTGCTGATGCCATCATTGAATTGGCCAACAGCCAATTAGGTCCAGAATCACACTCAGGTCAAGTAGGCGCCTCTTTGTTGTATGCTGCAGCTCGCTATAGCTCTTCTGTGGCTTCAATCGGCTTCGTTAAAGGCAGTGATTTGGCTAAAGAAAAACAAGAGATTATCGAGTTTTATACCAAGCAGTATCGCCAAATGCTCAGTGACAACTTAGATGACTATGCTGAGAACTTCGATAAATATGTACAAACCGGCTCAGCGCAAAAATAGAGCAGATTATCGGCGTTAACCCGCTTTCTGTTTTTTTTATCAGACAGCTTTTTGGTATCAGACAAAAAAATAGCCCACGTTTTGTGGGCTATTTTTTTTGCTACGCTATACTTATGCGCTGTTAATCGCCTGAGATAATCTTAGGAGGGCCTTTCAAAAGCTCTTCATCAACGAATTCATCAGCAGTATTGTGCTCAGCCGACTCCTCGGTAATAAACCACTGATGAGCGCGGTATAAGATTAAGCGGTCACGGCTCAAACCTCGCATTAAGGAGTACATCATCACCACTATCACCACGGCAAATGGAAAGCCTGCCACAATAGCTGCCGCTTGTAACGCACCCAATCCACCCGCTGCCAGCAAAATAGCAGCTACCAATCCTTGAGCCACTGCCCAAAATAGACGTTGAATCTTAGGAGGATTGGCATCACCACCTGAGGTTAACATATCAATCACGAAGCTTGCAGAGTCTGATGAGGTCACAAACCACAGCACAATCATCACCACAATCAGCATGGTGGTGGCCTGAGTAAAGGGGTAGAACTCCATCAGTTTAAAGATGGCATTACCATAATCATTTTGCACCACTTCGATAAAGCCTGGGTTGCCTAGTAGCTCCATATTCACCGCCACCCCACCAAAGGTAGTGAACCAGAAGAATAAAATAGCCATTGGCACAAATAGCACGCCCAATAAAAACTCACGAATGGTGCGGCCACGGCTAATACGAGCAATAAAGACACCAACAAAAGGTGACCAACTTACCCACCAAGCCCAATAGAAAATGGTCCAAGCAGACTGCCAATCTGTCTTAGAGTAAGCTTCATTCCAAAAGGCCAACTGAATTAGGTTTTGGACATAGTTACCAATATTTTCGACGAAACTGTCCATAATGTACTGACTGGGGCCCAATATAAAAGCAAAAGCCAACAGCACAAAGGTCAAAAAGATATTAAGATCGCTTAACCGCTTGATACCTTTGTCCAAGCCTAGCATTAATGAGCCACAGGCCAGTAAGGTAATAAAGCCGATCAACACAATCTGTATGGTGATGTTGTTGGGCAGATTAAATAGGCCCTCTAGACCTGAGTTAATCTGTAACACGCCAAGACCCAAAGTTGTCACCACACCGAACATGGTACCAAATACCGCTAAGGTATCTACCGTATGGCCCCAGCCGCCATAAATGCGCTTACCTAATATAGGGTATAGCGCTGAACGAATGGCCAGTGGTAAACCACGGCGAAAATGAAAATAGGCCAAAGACAGCGCCACAAACGCGTAAATTGCCCAAGCATGAATACCATAATGCAAAAATGAGATGTTCATCGCCTGTTTGGCGGCTTCCACGGTCTCTTTTTCGCCCAAAGGTGGTGCCATAAAATGGTACACTGGCTCAGCAGTACCCCAGTACATGATACCAATACCGATGCCTGCCGAGAACAACATGCCAATCCAAGATGGCAAACTATACTGCGGGGCTTCGGTCTGATGCCCCAGACGAATGTCGCCATATTTACTAAAAATTAAATACAGACACATCACCACTGCGGCATTCATGACCACAATAAAAAACCAACCAAATCTGTGGGTAATAAAGCTTTGGGCTTGTGTAAATACGGTATTGGCCACTTTTGGAAATAGAGCCCCAAAAATGATAAACCCGACAATCAATACAACTGAGGCTATAAATACCGGCTTATTGACCTTGGGAAAAGGACCCAATCGACCAATTTTCAACTCACTCATTTATCTACCTTGTTTTAAAAAGTAGCCACCTTAACAATCCTCTTAATAATAAGCAATTTTTGCAACAGCTTTGCTGTAATAAATTAACCAACTTTAATTGATTTTTTTATCAAAGTATGAAAATCCTATTGATTAACCTAAGCCATGTCTCCCTAGTAAATAGTAAGCCGCCTCTTTATTATCCATAAAAAAAGCTCAGTTACTTTTAACTAAGCTTGCGCATCTCCTGCTGTTTTTATTTTGAAGATAATATTAACTAAATCAAAAGTATCATAAGCCACGTGTTGGCCGCTGTCACTGCTCTAAGCCGCCTTGATATGATGACTTGTGGCTTAAAAGTAAAAAACCCCTTACCTACTTACGTAGATAAGGGGTGTGCTGTGTGATAAATCTATCCGTCTGCTCTAAGCACAGTTAGGCTTTGGTGAAAACCAGGTTATCTTCGTCATCCACATCCACTTGAATGGTATCACCGGCGACAAATTCACCCGACAACAGCTTTAATGACAAGGGGTTTTCGATCTGCTGCTGGATAGCACGTTTTAGCGGACGTGCGCCATACACAGGGTCATAACCCACAGCCACCAGCATATGCATCGCATCAGCAGACAGCTTGATGTCCATCTCACGCTCTTTTAAGCGGCTGCGTAAACGATCCAGTTGGATGTCGGCAATACCGGCCATCTGTGACATACCAAGTGGATGGAAAACCACAATCTCATCGATACGGTTCACAAACTCAGGGCGGAAATGCTGACCGACAGACTCCATGACTGATGCTTTGATTTCTTCATAATCATCACCGGCCATCTCTTGGATTTTGTGCGAGCCTAAGTTACTGGTCATGATAATGACTGTGTTTTTGAAATCCACCACTCGCCCCTGTGAATCTGTTAAACGGCCATCATCAAGCACCTGAAGTAGAATGTTAAACACATCAGGATGCGCTTTTTCTACCTCATCGAACAAGATAACGCTATAAGGCTTACGGCGAACCGCTTCGGTCAATACACCGCCCTCTTCATAGCCCACATAGCCAGGAGGCGCACCGACTAAGCGGCTGACACTGTGCTTCTCCATGAATTCACTCATGTCGATACGCACCATCGCATCCTCACTATCGAACAAGAAGTTGGCCAGTGATTTGGTCAGCTCAGTTTTACCCACACCGGTTGGGCCTAAGAATAAGAAAGAGCCTGATGGACGGTTGGGGTCTGATAGACCTGCACGGCTACGACGCACCGCATTGGCCACTGACTGCACCGCTTCATCTTGACCGACGACTCGCTCATGCAAGCGCTCCTCCATCGTCAGCATTTTCTCACGCTCACCTTGTAGCATTCTGTTGACCGGAATACCGGTAGCCGCCGCCACCACTTCAGCAATTTCGTTATCGGTTACCTTATTGCGCAGCAGCTTGATACCATTGCCTTCACCCGTCTGCTCTTTTTGCTCAGCTAAGTCAGACTCGGTAATGCGTTTTTCTAACTGCGGAATGGTCTCATACTGCAGCTTACTCATGGTCTCATAGTCACCCTCACGGCTGGCTTTGTCATAAGCAATACGCGCTTTATCCAGCTCGTCTTTTAGCTGCTGACTGCCTTTGACCAGCGCTTTTTCTGCCTGCCAAATCTCGTTAAGATCAGCATACTCTTTTTCAAGCTCTTCAATCTGCTCATCTAATACCTTACGTTCTGCTTGAGCGCCAGCATCTTCTTCATTTTTTAAGACTTCACGCTGCATTTTTAGCTGAATTAAGCGGCTGTCAAGCTTACCTAAGGCTTCAGGCTTGCTGTCCATCTCCATACGCAGACGGCTTGCGGCCTCATCCACCAGGTCAATGGCTTTATCAGGCAGCTTACGGTCGGTGATATAACGATGACTCATGCGCGCCGCAGCAATAATAGCGCTGTCTTGGATATCTACCCCGTGGTGCAGCTCATAGCGCTCTTTTAGCCCACGCAAGATGGCAATGGTGTCCTCGACTGTTGGCTCATCGACCAATACTTTTTGGAAACGGCGCTCAAGGGCAGCATCTTTTTCAATATACTGACGGTATTCATCCAGCGTTGTTGCACCCACACAGTGTAGCTCACCACGTGCTAAAGCAGGCTTTAACATGTTGCCAGCATCCATCGCCCCATCCGACTTACCTGCGCCCACCATCGTGTGTAGCTCATCGATAAATAAGATGACATTGCCTTCTTGCTTGGCCAAATCATTGAGCACGCTTTTTAGACGCTCCTCAAACTCACCGCGATATTTTGCACCAGCAATTAGGGCACCTAAGTCTAACGATAACACCTCTTTACGGCGCAGACCCTCTGGCACATCGCCATTAACGATTTTTTGAGCCAAACCCTCAACAATAGCGGTTTTACCCACACCAGGCTCACCGATAAGTACTGGGTTATTCTTAGTACGGCGTGACAACACCTGAATGGTACGACGAATCTCTTCATCTCGGCCAATCACAGGATCAAGCTTACCAAGCTCGGCACGCTCAGTTAGGTTAATGGTATATTTATTTAACGCATCACGTTGATCTTCAGCATTTTGATTGTCCACAGTCTGCTCTCCCCGCAATTGTTCGATAACCGCTTTTAATTTCTCAGCAGTAACACCGGCTGTATTAAACAGTTTTTTGGTATCGCCTTGTTCCGCTAACACCAATAATAACCATTCGGTAGCAATATAATCATCGCCCGCTTTTTGGGCTTGACGGTCAGCTAAGTTAAGCACTTTCACCGCATCTGGGCTTAAGTTGACTTCACCAGTTGGATTGGCAATCACTGCCTGATTGTCCAAGGCTTTGGCCACGCCATTTTTTAGTGCCGGAATACTGGCACCGGCTTGCTGACACACCGAAATATTAGACTCATCTTCTAATAAAGCGGCCATAATATGCACCGGTCCAATACTGGTGTGGTCTCGACCGATGGCCAGACTTTGAGCTTGTTGGAGCGCTGCTTGTAGCTTTTGAGTGAATTTATCAAATCTCATAGGATTGTCCTTGTAATAGGCGTATTTTATATTTTTTATATCAATTGTCTAAAAGCAATCTTTAACTTAAGGCATAAATACTATACACCTGTTGTTAACTTAAATTGCTTTGTTCTGTTATATATATGCAGCTAGGGTCTTAGCTTTTCAAGTCATCTCTATTTGTTTTTTAACAATGTCAAATTTTTTCGATGACCAAGGGGTAATTGGTGTTATATATAAGATTTAGCTGTGTTTTTTTCAATATTTTGGCCAAAAAAAACCTGCGGACCCTTCATAAAAAAGGAACGCAGGTTTAGGACATAACACCCAATATTCGTCATTTTAACAATCATTTAGGTAATTTTTTTACCCAAATCTGTTTGTCCAGCTGTTAAGGCATTTTACAATAAACCAGACCTTGCTCAACGCTAGTTTGGGCACCGGCCATCTGACACTCTTTGACCAAGTGCGAACGGCTGGCTTGCCACCCAGCATAGAAGCTGACGACACAAAGTAATAAAACAAAAATCTTTATTTTGCTGTTTTTGAGCAGTTCCGGTTTTTGGGGTACATCAGAGTGCAATTGAGAGTGTTGACGCTTAGAACTCAAGCTTACCTCCTTTTGCCACTGCCGCTTTATAGGCCGGACGACCTTGGCAACGCTTTAACCAGTTTAAAGTACTGGTATAACGCACCTCATCAAGGCCTGCGCCTGAGTTGGCCGCTTCAACAAAAAATGCCATCTGAATGTCCGCTGCCGTAAACTCGCTCCCTGCAAAAAACTGATTACTCGATAAGGTTTGTTCGACCAATTCTAGCGAATTATTAACATTTTTAGTAATCATAGAGGCTTCTACTTGCTTACGAATCCCTTTAGCGATGGGCTTAATTAGGGCCGGAGAGCGCTCCACTACTTTTGAAAATACCAAGCGCATGACCAAGGCTGGCATGGCAGACGCTTCGGCATAATGCATCCAAAAGTCATAGTCACGCCAAGCGGCATCATCGGCATCAGTTTTTGGATGCAGCTCATAATTGGTATCATATTTGGCCATGAGGTAATCTATGATGTGCCCAGATTCGATTAAAGCAGTGCTGTTATCAGGGTGCTTAGGATCCAATCCTTTTACTTCAAGAATCGGCGATTTGCCGACAGGATGGATACGCTCTAAGCTCTTAGGCGCTAAAAAAGATTTATTGCGCTCATAACTGGTCAGTTGATACGGCACACCCAGCTCTTCTAGAAGCCATAAAATACGAAACGAACGTGACTTTTGTAAGTGATGTAAATGTAAATCAGACATAAGCGATCCTTGATTATGAAATAAAAAATGCCGACAGATTATGCCGGCATTCTATACACTCTAAGCGGGTTGTCATAGCACTGTTTTGTTACTCAAGCTAACTACTCTAGAGTATCAGAGTGGTCCACAATGTCACTGTCTTTATCCGCGTCAAGTACGTCACCGGTCAATAAGCCATCTTCAATCATGGCTTCAACCAGCTCATCTTCTTCACCGGTATCTTCAACTCGTGCCATGGCCACTAAGGCTTCATCCTTAGACAAACGGATTAAGGTAACCCCTTGCGTGTTACGACCTGAGGTTGCTACTTGAGCCACGGGGGTACGCACCAAAGTACCTTTGTTAGAGATTAAGATAATATCATCTTCTGGCTGAACCTTAGTGGCACGAACGAGTGCGCCGTTACGTTCACTGGTCTTGATGGCAATCACACCACCGCCGCCACGGTTTTGGGCATTAAACTCATCAACAGGGGTACGTTTACCATAGCCATTTTCACAAGCAATCAAAATCTCTTGCACATCCTCTTCGATGACTACCAGCGACTTGATAAACTCATCATTTGCAATACGCATACCGCGTACGCCTTTGGCAGTACGTCCCATAACGCGGGCATCATTTTCATCAAAGCGGATGGCTTTACCACTTGAGGCAAACAGCATCACTTGTTGCTCGCCGTTGGTAATGCGTGCAGACACCAGCTTATCACCCTCTTCTAGGCCAATAGCAATCAGACCGTTTGAGCGAATGTTGGCAAATTGTGACAATTCGACACGTTTAACGGTACCGTTAGCTGTGGCAAAGAACACAAAATGGCTGTCAATTTCTTCTGATAAATTCGGAATCGGCAAGATGGTGGTGACAATTTCATCTGGCTCAAGCCCAATAATATTGACTAAGGGGCGACCACGGGCACCGCGGCTGGCAATCGGTACTTCAAAGCCGCGTAAGCTAAACACTCGGCCGTTATCGGTAAAGCAAAGTACCGTGGCGTGCGTTGAGGTGACCACTAAGTGATCGATCACATCATCTTCTTTCATCGCTGTGGCAGATTTACCTTTACCACCACGTTTTTGTGCCACATAATCGCTAATAGGCTGAGTCTTAGCGTAGCCTGTACGAGATACGGTTAATACCACGGTTTGCTCTGGGATTAAATCTTCACGGCTAAAGTCGGTACGTGAGTCAACAATATCAGTACGTCGCTCATCACCGAAGTTCTCTAAAATCTCAAGCATTTCATTTTTGATAACCATCATCAGCTTATCAAAATCTGCCAAAATAGATTCAAGCTCAGCGATTTGACGCAATAAGTCTTGATACTCTTCGGTTAATTTATCTTGCTCAAGACCGGTTAGACGATGCAGCTGCATCTCTAAGATAGCATTGACCTGCTCAAGCGATAGACGATAATTGTTGCCTTGATCAATCAGACCAAACGGATTTTTTAAATCCTCACCCTCAATATATTCAGGGCGTACTGAGCGTAGGTCACCCGCCGCTAGCGTGCCACGGCCCGCTGCCTGTAGCATAGCGACAACTGTTCCTGAGTCCCAAATCTGAGCCAATAGCTTCTCACGAGCTTCACCGCGGTTGGCCGACTCTTTGATAGTCGCGATGATGTCATCGATATTGGCCAGCGCTACGGTCAAACCTTCTAATAAATGACCACGGGCTTTGGCTTTATTTAATTCAAATATGGTGCGGCGGGTGACCACTTCTTGGCGGTGACGCACGAAAGCGGCAATCAGTTGACGCAAGGTCATAAGCTTTGGCTGGCCATTATCTAAGGCCACCATATTAATGCTAAAGCTTGACTCAAGTGGGGTCTGCAAGAATAAGTTATTGACGATAATTTCGGCCACTTCACCGCGGCGCAGGTCAATGGCAATGCGCATACCGTCTTTATCAGACTCATCACGAATCTCAGAGATACCTTCAATCTTTTTATCACGAACCAATTCTGCGATGCGCTCAATCAGTTTGGCTTTGTTAGACTGATAAGGAATTTCGGTAAATACAATGCGCTCACGATCACGGTTAACACCCGTATCGCTCATCGGCTCAATATGATAGCGGCCACGAATGTGTAAGCGGCCTTTACCGGTACGGTATGCATCAACGATACCTGAGCGGCCATAGATAATGCCACCGGTAGGAAAGTCAGGTCCGGAGATGTAATTGGTCAGCTCTTCACTTGAGATATTGGGGTTGTCGGCATAGGCCAAGCAAGCATTTAATACTTCAGTTAAGTTGTGTGGCGCCATGTTGGTGGCCATACCAACCGCAATACCGGTTGCACCGTTAACCAATAGGTTCGGGATACGAGCAGGCAGAACGCTTGGCATACGCTCAGAGCCGTCGTAGTTATCTTCCCAATCGACAGTATCTTTGTCCAAATCACCCAGCATTTGATGCGTCAGCTTGGTCATACGAACTTCGGTATAACGCATCGCTGCAGCAGGGTCATCATCGATAGAACCAAAGTTACCTTGACCGTCAACCATAGGATAGCGAAGACTAAAGTCCTGCGCCATACGCACAATGGCATCATACACTGCAATATCACCATGAGGGTGATATTTACCGATTACGTCACCGACCACACGGGCCGATTTTTTATAGGGTTTATTGTAGTCGTTTGACAGCTGATGCATGGCGTACATGATACGGCGATGCACAGGTTTCAGCCCGTCTCTCACATCAGGTAATGCTCGAGACACAATAACGCTCATCGCATAATCAAGGTAGGATTGCTTCATCTCATCTACGATGGCAATGGGACTGACCGAATCACTCATACATACATCTCCATGTTAGCAGCTGATCTCATTTTTGGGCGTGATTTTTTAGCATGAAGTTTGGCTTGGTTTTTTAGCCCGGCAATCACGAATTTTATGAGGACAACTGCAAACTATTTTTTAAATTTTTATGCTAATAATTACCTGCTGTATTTTAGCATAAATTACGCTCAAGCGGGCGATTTGACTGACATTAACTCCAAAACCCTTGCCAAATTCAGTGATTTTCAGCCAGAAAAAAAACACCTTCTAAGCCTGCGTCAAAAAGCATAGGATATTTGTTGGTAAATTCTGCTAACTTGGTTACAATCTATGGTTTTTTAACCCCATTTTATCCCCTATTTTTGATAAAGGCTAAGTTGACATGAGTGCAGATAAAGACCGTAACTTTGATCCCATCACCGAGCATTTTGTCAAAAAAGTCTATGGCGGCTTAAAAGGGGAGATTCGTCTGGCAGTGCTCAAGCGCGACTTGGCTCAGACAGTCGAGCAGCTATCCGCTCAGTTAAAGCGGCCGTTAAAAATACTTGACGTGGGAGCTGGATTGGCTCAGTTGTCATTGCAGCTGGCCGCTCAAGGTCACATGGTTACGATCAATGACATCTCAGACAACATGCTCACTGAGGCCAAAAAAAATGCTGAACAATTGGGCGTGTTGCCTCAAGTAAACTGGTTAGTCTGCCCCTATCAACAGCTTGAGGACTTGCTTGGGGAGCACAACAAACAAAGCTATGACTTGATTTTGTGTCATGCACTGCTTGAATGGTTGGCTGAGCCGCAACAGATTATGCCATTTTTTGCACAGTGGCTTGCGCCCACAGGCGTACTGTCGCTGTGCTTTTATAACCCCGCAAGCTTCATATACCGCAATCTGATTATGGGCAATTTTAACTTGCTCAATAACCCCAATTTCAAATCAGACAACAAAAAAAGCCTGACACCCAATAACCCCGTCAGCTATGAAGAAGCTGACGCTTGGCTAAAGGCGCAAGGCTTTATGATTGATAAAGTAAGCGGGCTGCGTGTGTTTCATGACTATGCGCCGCTAAAACGTGGTGGTCACACCAATCCTGAGGCTGTGATTGAGATGGAGCTGCGCTATTCAGATCAAACCCCTTATAAATGGCTGGGGCGCTACCTGCATGTTCAGGCCTCTTTTGATGCTTAACTGTCAGTATCTAGTTTGTGATTAACCAGTTTGTGATTAATGAATGAATGAATTAGTGTGTCAGCCATTAGATACGCTGCCACGTGGTCATGTCTTCTAAATTATCACCTTGGAACAATACCACATGCGCCATTAGCGGCCGAAACCCTATGTCTGCGCCCACGGGGTGATCATGGTGGCTTGAAACCAAAGACAGTACTTCCTCGCCATTATCCAAACGCAGACGATATAAGAAGTTGGCACCGCGAAACACCCGCTCTACCACCATGGCATGCTGAGGGCTATGATCATCATGTACTATGTCATCTGGGCGAATGAGCACTTTAATCTTGGTGCCATTAGGAAAGTCATACTCACACACCTCACCTTGGCTAAAATAAGTATCATAGTCAAAGCCTTTATGAGTGGCATGAATCGGCTCAGGATAGCGCTTAATATCCCCCAGGGCAGTCTTGATAACACCTTGTTCAATGACCCCATCAATCATGGCTCCCTCCCCGATAAACTCGGCGATAAATGGACTGCTGGGCTCATGATACAGCTCATCAGGGGTCGCCCACTGTGCAAGCTTACCGTTATGCATCACCCCAATTTTATCAGCAATAGCAAAGGCTTCATGCTGATCGTGGGTGACTAAGATGGCCGTGGTATGGGTGCGCTTTAGGATGTCTCGTACCTTGGCTGCTAATGACTCACGCAGCATCATATCTAGGTTTGAAAATGGCTCATCAAGTAATAACAGCTCAGGCTTAGGCGCCAAAGCGCGCGCTAAAGCAATGCGCTGCTGCTGACCACCTGAGAGCTGATTGATACGCTTGTTGGCGTGTTCAGTCAATTCCACCAACTCTAGCATCTCTTGTATACGTGCCGCCTTATCTGCCTTGCTCCAGCGGTGTAAACCAAAGCCAATATTTTCACTGACTGTCAGATGGCTAAACAGTGCATAGTCTTGAAACACCATGCCCATATCACGCTTAGCTGGCATAACCTGTACAGTAACCTTACCTTGATTAATATCAGTTAAGGTTTTGCCATTAAGCACCACCCTACCTTGATGCGGCTGCTCAAGACCAGCAATGGCACGCAAAGCCGTGGTCTTACCACAGCCACTAAATCCAAGCAAACAGCCGATGTCGCCTTGGTTCAAACGCATCGATAATGACTTTACCACCTCAGTATGACCAAAGCTGACACTGATATTATCAAGCACTAAATAATCTGCACTGTCCTTATGGCTCACATTTTCAAAAGAATGATTCACACTGCGATTGGGGCTGGTTTGCATAGTTATCCACCGTTTTGCTTAGGCTATTTATCTTAATAAGAAGGTTGTCACACTAACAAGTTACTACTAAGACAGCTAACTTATTGATATTTGAAGAAATCAAGGCTTAGAGTCACCCAAGCTTTATGCCGCACTGCTAGGTTTTATCCGATTGACGAATTAACAAAATAACCGGAATCAATCCCACCAAGACGATGGTTAAGCTTGGCAATGCGGCCCGTTCATACATCCCCTCAGAGGTCATCTCAAAAACCCGCACTGCCAAAGTATCCCAGCCTTGGCGGCGTGTCATCAGCGTAATTGGCATCTCTTTGGTAACCTCAACAAACACCATAATCAGCGCAGTAAATACCCCAGGACTAATCACTGGTAAATATACCTGGCGCCAGCGTTGCAAGCGGTTGGTGGTCAATAGCTGTGCCGCCTGCTCTTGACTTGGCGTTAAGCGATTCAACTGGCGGTCTATCGGCTGAAAGCCTACCGTCATAAACCGAGTGGCCAAAGCGCATAGCATGACAATCACACTGCCACTGACCACTTGAGTGGTGGTAATGTGCTGGGCAATTAATAAATTATCTATCCAAGCAATGGGAATAAACACCCCCACTGCCAGTACCGTGCCTGGGACGGCATAGCCCAAGTTGGCCAAGGATACCAACAGCTGATTGCTGCGGCTTGGGTATTGACGCAGCATCCAAGCTATCAATAGCGCAACTAACGCAATGGCGATGGCCGTAGCGCCTGCTATCACCAAGGTATTTTTGACAAAGCCCCAATAGCGCTCATCTAGATCTATGTGATAGTTTTTTATCACCCAGACGATAAGCTGAGTCATCGGCAAGCCAAAAGCCAAAATAAAGATAAGCAGGCTAAAGCCAAAGGCCCATAGATTACGCAGTCCGGTAAGCTCTTCACGCTGACGATGGCCAGCGCTGGGTAAATAGCTGCGTTTTTTTTGCCAATAGCGCTCGATTATCAAAATTAAAAACACAGTAATGATAAGCAAGGCGGCCAGCTGGGCAGCTGTGGTTAAGCTAAAGAAGCCAAACCAAGCTTTGTAAATGGCTGTAGTAAAGGTATCTAGATTAAATACTGAGACCGCACCAAAGTCTGCCAAAGTCTCCATCCACGTCAACAGCAAACCACCCACAATCCAAGGCATGGCCTGTGGTAGTGCCACTTTAAAAAAGGCCTGTCTGCGGGTAAGTCCCAGCATTTGTCCGGCCTCTAATGCACGCTGGCCTTGGGATAAAAAGGCTTGCCGCGCCAGCAGATACACGTAAGGATAAAATACCAGTGATAAGATAATTCCGGCGCCCCAGACACTACGAATTTGTGCCCCAAGTGCACCCGTTATATTCAGCTCTCTTAAAGTGGTCTGTAGCACGCCGCTATAATCAAAAAGCCCAACACTAACAAAGGCCAGCACATAAGCAGGAATAGCAAAGGGTAGCATTAAAGCCCAAACAAAAAACTTCTGTCCGGTAAAGCGATACATGCTGGTCAGCCACGCCAAATAAGTACCTAAACTACCCGCAATCAACGTGACAAGTAATAAGATTAAGGCGGTGTTTTTGAGTACTTGTGGCAGTACATAATCTGCCAAATGCTTCCAGATATCAGCCATGGGCTCAAGCCAAGAGCGCATAACAATAAAGACAGGTATCAACATAAATAGCGAAACCAATACTAAGATTGATTTCGCTATTAAGGACCCTTTAGAGATAGTTGCTTTCATAAAACCCTATTGCCAAGCCCTAGGACAAGCGGTGAACACTGCCCTTTGACTTTAGCACTGATTTTGGTTTTCTCTCTAGCGCAGTGTCACAATCTTGCTACTATTTTAATGTCAATAATAGGTTATTCGTATCCTGCACGATCCATTAATTGAACCGCTTCAGCTTGACGCTGGCCAAAGATGCTCACATTGATGTCGTCTTGCTTGAAGCTGCCCCATGAGCGCAACATGTCTGACTCATCAATCCCTTCTTTTACTGGGAATTCTTTATCACTGCTGGCGTATTTGCCTTGGGCGGTATCTGATGATAACCACTCAATCAGCTTACGAGCGCCCTCTACGTTATCAGAGGATTTGATAATACCTGCACCCGATACGTTCACATGTGTACCAGTTGCTTCAGCGCCTTCCCCTTGGTTGGCCCAAAATAGTTTTACAGGGAAGCTTGGGTTTTCATCCAAGATACGGCCATAGTAGTAGCTATTTGCAATACCAACTTCACATTGACCGGAGGCAATGGCTTCTAACAGCTTGGTATCATTACTAAACACAGGGGCGGCTAAGTTTGCTACCCAGCCTTTCACAATTTCTTCGGTCTTTTGAGCGCCTAAATGCTCAATCATGCTGGCGACTAAAGACTGGTTATATACTTTTTTGGAGGTGCGAAGGCACAATTTGCCTTTCCATTTTGGATCAGCAAGATCTGCATAAGTAGATAAGTCGCTTGGGTTTACTTTGGCTGGATCATAAAAAATAGTACGTGCACGCAGGGAGAGACCAGTCCATAAGTCATCTACTGAATGGTATTTTGCAGGGACATTGCTGTTCACAACTTCAGAGTTTAGAGGCTGTAGTAGGCCTTGCTGCGCAGCTTGCCATAAGTTACCGGCATCTACAGTCAATAGCATATCGGCGGGGGTATTGGTGCTTTCTGCTTGCAAACGCGCCATAAGTGGGCCGCTGTCATCAGTCACAAGCTCTACGGGAATACCCGTTTCTTTAGTAAACTCATCTAATAAAGGCTGGATAAGCTGCTCATTGCGTGAGGAGTAAATGGTTACAGTTTTGGCGTCAGCAGTGGGTGCCACTTCTGCGCTGTTTTCGGTTTCAGTAGTTTGAGTTTGATCTGCAGGCTTATTACATCCAGTTAATGCCAATGCACCAATCACAGCTGCACTCAGTAATGAGTATTTTGTTACTCCTGAATGTGCTACTGCTGTTACTTGTCTATCTGTACCCATTTTGGCCTCTTTAGAGAATTGATTTTTAGTTTGGTCTAAACTGTGTTTGTTACAATCCTGTAATTAAACACAGATTGGCATCTTAATACAAATAGTAACAATTATCAATAACTAACCAATCTCATTTAAAACCTTATCCCATTGAGCCGCTTTACTCTACATTTTGCATCACTATAGGCGGCGTAGTACCCCCTGCTGCCTCAGATTGGGCAGCCTGTGTACGCTGTAAGGCAGCCTGTTTAGAAGCCTGGGTTAAATCGTTTTGTACCGCTGCTTCGGCCTCGCTATTGTCTTTGGTGCTAGCAGCAGCGCCGGCTTTATCTTCAAGCACCGGCTCAGGCTCCATTTTAAGCGGCTCAATTTTGCTGTGATTGGCAATAATGTCCGGCAACGCCGTGAGGTCTGGTTCAAACTCAGTCCACTCAGGACGCAGCGCCTGCATATTTATACTGTCATCCTTGATATCCACCACAGGAAAGGCACTGGTATAAAAAGCCAATAACGCTTGCCCGCGGTCACTGACCAACCACTCCATAAATCTCAATGCCTGACCCACCTCTTCACCCTCATCAATCATACCGATACTAATGGTATTAGTCAGGGTGCCGCGGTTAATTTGATTGGCCCACATTAAGCGAATGGGTGTGTCGGGATGGGTTTTGGCATGGTGCCAGAACACATCGCTGTCGACAATACCCACATCACAGCGGCCTTGCTCTATATTTTTTAAGATGTCCTCATTACTGGCTGAGGGGCGGCCCATATTGGTTTGCCAATTGGCCAAAATCTCTGGGGTCAGCTTCGTGCCCCGATACGACATCATCATTTTAGCAATGGCTTGGTTTTCTGGGCTATAAATATCGGTCATGCACAAGCGGCCGTACCATTTTTTTGCGGCAAGTCCAGCGTAGTTAATGAGCTCAGGCTCGTTCACCTTATTGCGGTTATACACCAAGGTTCTTGCATATTTGGCCACCCCAAACCAATGGCCTTGGGGGTCTTTATATTGCGCCGGCACTCGGGTGGTGAGCTTCTCTGACCCCACCGGTTGCAGCACATGACTGGCATTGGCATCGGCTAAGCTATAAGCGCTGTGCATCATTAGCATATCCACCCCTTTGGGCAGCTGCACATCGAAGTGTAACGGCGGCTCTTCATCAAAATGTATGGTAAATACTTGCCGATCCACAGGCACCCACTCGATACTAATGCCCGTCTCTTGTTTATAAGCATCGCTCAGCGGCTTGAGCATGGCCATATCAAGATCGGTACCTACCTGAAAGCGCTCTTGGCTCATCAGTGGCTGCTCTTTTTTATCTTGAGCAGTATCTGTGTCTGAGCGGCTCGAGCACCCTACCAGCCCAGTTAGGCTGACCGCAGCTACCATCAGCGCCAAGGTTGCTTTGGCAAAAATAGGAAGGCTGGCACGAACAGGGTTTAACATGGCTAAGACCTATGATTTTTTGGACAGTGGGGTGAAGATTTAAAACAAGGTTAAAATACTTAACCTGTAATAGGCCTAGCAGCTTACCTGTTTATCTATCAAAAATATATGTGCGACAACGGCTTTAGAAGTAGCGGCCACATAACGCATTGACCGCTGCCTCGGTACGCAAGATGCGATCGCCTAAGTTTACGCTATGACAGCCATTATTGTGCAGCAGCTCAATTTCATATTCAATCCAGCCACCTTCTGCACCTATGCACAAAATTTGTGGCAAGCCATTGCGGTCACTCCAGTCGCTAAAGCTTGTCGCCGCATAAGGATGGGCCACCACTGCCTGCTGCGCTTGTGCCCAAAGGCTCAGCTCGTCTTCGACAAAGGGTTTAAAGCGTTTTTTTAGATAAATATTGGGTGGCACCGTGTCCATCCCTTGCTGCAGTCCCTCGTGAACAAACTCATCTAGGCGAGTTAACATCGGGCTTTGCCAGTAACTTTTATCGGTGCGATAGCTGTTTACCAGCACAATATCTCGCACACCAATAGCCGTCATATCCATAATCAGGCGGCGCAATACTTTGGGCCGAGGTAGCGCCAGTATGACAGTCAAATCCAGCTTAGCCGGCGGCGCAGTCGTTAACACCATATCAGTCAATATTATCTGATCAGAGCGCACCTCGTTAATGACAGCTGTCCCTATATTTCCGTGCTTTTGCCCCACCTTTAAGTGATCACCAACACCAAGCTGTAGCACTTGGTGTATGTGCTGAATTTGAGCCGGATCACAAAGTACGGTCTGAGCGCTAGATGGCTCCGCTTGATCTAATAAAATTAGGTTCATAGCTCGCCACTGTCCACATCGCTGCTATCGCTGCGGGTACGTACTTTAAAGTAATCAAGGTCCAGCGGCTCTTGTTTAGGATCTGGCTTAGCAGATAAGGCAATTTGCTTTTTAATCAATAAGCTCTCTATCATAGCTAGCTGCTTTTGCATGGCATCGTTTTTTTTGGCCACCAGCTGCGCGCCTAGTTGGCCGGCCCGCTGTGCTTGCTCAGGATAGGCTAGCCACTGAAGCACAGCTTGCAGCAGCGTCGATTGCGGCGCCGGTGTTTGCCCCCCATCGCTGCCTTTAGTCGCTGATTGTTTATTACTGCGCTTTTGGGCATGGCCTTCAGCGGCGTCTACCACCACTAGGGCGCCAGCTGCGCTTAACTCACTCACCAATTCATGACACGACTGGGTATAAGGCCCCATGATAATGGGCTTGGCCAGACTGGCCGCTTCAATCGGATTATGACCACCGATATTGACCAAAGAGCCACCAACCAAGGCCACATCAGACAGCTCATAACAGTCACCCAGCTCCCCCATGGTATCAGCCAAATACACTTGAGTATCGGCATCAATCAGTTGCTGCTCACTGCGCCTGCGGTAGTTAAGTCCAGTCTGTTCAATCAGCTCAGCCACGGCATCAAAGCGCTCAGGATGGCGCGGCACTAAGATAAGTAAAGCGTTCTCCATATGCGGCTGAGTCAATAGCTGCTTATGGGCATTAAGCACGGCAGTCTCCTCGCCATCATGCGTACTGCCGGCTACCCAAATCGGCCGCTGTAGAGCCTGAGTATTTGCGGCAAATTCACTGCGCAGTTGATCTAGCGGTTTTGGCTGCATGGAGCCGGTCGACCATTTTAAGGAGTTGGCACGGCGGATTTTAACAACATCAGTACCCAGATAACGAAAGCGCTTAGCGGAGTCGGCATCTTGGGCGATAATCATAGTTAAGTTGTGGACCATGCCCTTACTAACGGCAGCATGTTTGGCATAGTTGTCATAAGATTTTTGGGATAAGCGGGCATTGACTAAGACTGACGGTATATTAGATTGCTTAAGAACCGCTAAAATATTGGCCCACAGCTCAGTCTCAACGAACATGGCCAAATCTGGCTTGGCATTATCCACAAACTTTTGGATCACAGCCTTGTCATCTACTGGCACAAAAGTGTGCACCACTTGACCGGCAGCTATTGCTTCAGCAAACAAGGCCTCAGTGCGAGCAAATCCAGTCTGTGTGGTATTGGTAATCCATAGCCTTGCGCCTTGTTTGAGCATCTGCTTGAGCATAGGCGCAATGGTATTGGTCTCACCCAGTGACACGGCATGACACCAAATCAGAGTGTTATAAAAGGCCGAAGTGCGCTCACTGACCTCTGTGGCAGTGGCCAAACGCGGCGGCAGCGGGTAGCGGCGGCCATATCGAGCATCAATTTCACTTTTGTAATCAGCCACAGGCAAACCTGTCTTATTGGCTTTATTATGCCGACGCCACAGTGCTATCCTATACAGCGGCTTTAACAGCTTTATCACTAAAGTATAATACCAAGGCGGCGATAAGGCCTGGCCATTTTGGCCAGCAGTTGCGTTTAAGGCGGAGGGTGGTTCAGAGGAGGTTGTGGCATTTTTGTCTGGCATGATCGACCCAATATCACCTTATAAAAAGAAATAAAACCAATGGCGGAAAAAATAGGCGTTATTTTACCCCATTTAAAATGTTTAAAATAGCGATTGCTATCAATAATATATCTACAATAACGGGCTAAACAAACGTATGCCCGAATCAAATAAACGCTTATAAGTCGGCCGGCTCTCCCAGTGTGCCAGATCCAGCATCTCACACTGGGTCAAATACGCCTGCTGGCAGCGCACCACTTGTGCCACAATACTTGGGGTATAAAGCGCTAAGCTAATCTCCATATTCAGATAAAAGCTGCGCATGTCCATATTGACGGTGCCAAATAAGCAGTAGTCATCATCAATCACCACCGTCTTTGCATGCAACAAACCGCCATTAAATAAGGCAATATTAACCCCAGCCTCCATCAAAATAGAGTACGACGCTTGTGAGGCATGCTGCACAAAAAACGAGTCGACCTTTTTGGGTAAAATTAAAGTCACCTCCACGCCTCGTTTTGCCGCGGTAGTTAACGCCGCTAACAGCGCCTCATCAGGGACAAAATAGGGGGTGGTAATTTGAATGCGTCGATCTGCACGGTGAAACACAGTCAATAAGGTGTTATAAATCACATGCTCTGTAATGCGCGGCGCTGAAGGAATGAGCTGCGCCATGACATTATCTATTGCTGGCAAGTTGGCAATTTGCTGCATATAGCCTGCCAGCTTCTGCGGCAACCTCTCGTCTGCCCCCTCCTGTACTTTTTGATCAGAGGCCTTAAAGTCATGACCATATTCATCACTTAAGTTAAAAGAGGCGATTTGCCGCGATAGATAACCCGATGCCTTATCATTTATATCATTAATGGCCGGCTTGGGACGATACAGTTTGCGTGTATAAATATTAATATTGTTATCAATGCGCAAGCCAAGCTCTTTTAAATTAGTTAGGCTCTCAGCACCAATATCAGTCACATTCACTGCGGCCAAAGCGGTCACCACACTTACCGGTTTCTCACTTTCAATGCGCATAATTAAGTCAATCCACTGACCTACCGCCTTGTCTTGTTTAAAAAACTCAGGATCAACCAAGTTGAAGCTACCGGTATAGCCAATATCATCATCTATAACCACAATCTTGCGGTGATTGCGTAGGTCCGTACGTTTAAATAAGGTCTTAAATAACCCCACTGGCAGCGACTGATGGATGGTCACACCTGCTTGCGTTAGCCGCTTATGCCAGTCATCAGTAAAGAAGCTAAAACTGCCCACACTATCTGCTAATATCTGACACTCCACGCCTCTTTGTGCTGCGGCAATTAAAGCCTCAAAGACCTCTTGGACCCGGCCTTTGGGATAAATGATATAAAACTCCATCAAAATTAAGGTGGTGGCATGATTAATATCAGAAATTAGCGACTCAAACGTGGCCTGTGCTGAGGTCAGTAGCTGCATCTTGTGCTTATCATACACCCCAAATCCAGTATCAAAAGTACCAATACGACTGACTCCTTGATAGCGCTGCGGCAAAGTATCATCGACTTTGGCCAACTGAATCGCTTCACGTTTGGCGACAGCCTTTAGCATTTTTTGGGCTTGTGAGTTACGTGATTTATAGCTTTTTCCCAAATAGGGTTCACCCACCAAGACATAAGCAATAATACTCAAAAAAGGGATGGCAAATAACAATACCAACCACGCAATGGCAATCCCATTATTGCGCTGAGTAGATAAGATACGCACGATCATAAACACCGTTAGGGTGATATGAATAGCGACCCCAAGCCAAGCCCAGTCGCCCGCCGACACGGTCTGTAGCCACACAGATGCCGCCTCAAGCTCTTCGCTTAAAGCCGGATACGTGGAAGTCGATGTCGCAGGGACAAAAATAAAGCGAGTCATGGTCGAGTGTCTAAAAAATTAATGCCATTAAAAGAAGATGTACTGCGCTGATCTATAAACGCCTAACTATTCAAGATTAAAGTGAGATAGATTACTCGTTTGTGGTTAACAATGCCAACACTGCTTTTTCATCAAGCGATTGATATTTTTTGCTACGGCCACGCCGCCCCTGCTTATAAGCGTCCATAAAGCTGTCTTGTAAAAAGCGCTCAATAATTTTGGGATGAATATAAGAGGTGCGCGAGACACTTGGCGTATTGCCCAAATTACGCGCCACCTCTTTAACCATATCAACCACCAATTGTTGACGCAGCTTACTGTCAGGCTCACTTGCCAGCACCTCATCATCGGCATACTCATATAGATAAGCGGCCGCCAGCACCGTCGCCATCCAAGTGCGGAAGTCTTTAGCGCTATACTCATAACCAGTATGGGTACGCAGATACTCATTGATATCACCGCTCTCGACCACCTGCTTCTCACCAGCTTCATCGATATATTTAAAAATGCGATAGCCTGGTAAATCAGAACACGCCTGAACAATGTCAACTAAACGCTCATCTTGCAGCTCAATATGATGCGCTTTAGAGCTTTTTCCGACAAAGTCAAAAGCAAGCCCCTCCTCAGTCTCAGTGACATGACGGCTGCGCAAAGTGCTCAGACCATAGCTGTTGTTTTGCTTAGCATAGCGGTCATTGCCGATACGAATTAAGGTGGTTTCAAGTAGTTTTACTACCGCCGCCAATACGTTAGCACGGCTAAGCGCTGGCGCCGCAAGATCTTGCTCAACTTGTGCGCGCAGCTTAGGCAGCACGTCACCAAATCCCATTACCGCATCAAACTTGGCCATATCGCGTACCTGATTCCACTGCTCGTGATATAAATACTGTTTACGACCTTTCTCGTCACGGCCTGTACATTGCAGGTGCCCATCCTCATACTCACAAATCCACACCTCAGACCACATGGGCGGGATGGCCAAAGCATCAAAACGGCTGCGTAGTGATGGGTCTTTTACCGTATTGCCCAGCGCATCTTTATAAGTAAAGCCTTTGCCCCAGCGTTTGCGAGTGAAGCCAGGCTGCTCATCGCTCACATAACGAAGGCGGGCACGTGCTGCCAGTGCTTGATAATCATGGCGCAAATCTGTCTGTCCTATATTGGACGCAGCATTTGTGCTCGGTAAACGCGATGTGGTCATTAATGGCTCCTAACGGTTTATGGCTAATTATTAATCCCTAATTTCTTCTTATTGTAATGGTTAAATAGTCAAATCATTATTGATGAAATTTTTAGTCAGGGTATCGTTTATTCTAAATAGCTTACAGCCTCTAAAACAGTAGTGAGCCGCTATAAAACTGTTACTCAGTGTAAATAAAAAAAGCTGCACCCGTTAAGAATGCAGCTTAGCAACATGCTTTAATACTCAGCATAAGCACTAAGACATTAAAACTATAGAAGCTTGAAAGAAAATAAAGAAAAACTAGGTCATACGAATGGCACCATCAAGACGAATTACCTCACCATTAAGGTAGGCATTTTCAATAATATGAGCGACCAAATTGGCGTACTCAGCAGGCATGCCCAAACGTTTGGGATAAGGTACGCTTGCTTTAAGCTGCTCTTGCGCCTTTTCTGGTAAACCTGCCATCATGGGGGTTTCAAAAATACCTGGTGCAATGGTCATCACACGAATACCATGGCGAGTCAGCTCACGTGCCAAAGGCAGGGTCAAGCCCACTACCCCAGATTTTGAGGAGGCATAGCTGCCTTGTCCCACTTGGCCATCAAAGGCGGCGATAGATGCGGTATTGATAATAATACCTTGATCTTCATTGTTAGGACCGCCGCTGGCCG
The DNA here is from genome assembly GCF_022631235.3 of Psychrobacter raelei. Classification (NCBI taxonomy): domain Bacteria; kingdom Pseudomonadati; phylum Pseudomonadota; class Gammaproteobacteria; order Moraxellales; family Moraxellaceae; genus Psychrobacter; species Psychrobacter raelei. Next base: position 1,115,359 of record NZ_CP093310.2, on the reverse strand, counting down.
CCACACGTTTGGCAATACTTGCTGCCACTAAGCGCGCCACATTAAAGCTACCGATCAAATTGACCTGAACCCCTTTGTTAAACTGCTCAAGGTCAGCAGGGTTATTATCACGATCAAGCAGCTTTTGAACGATAGCGATACCAGCACAGTTGATACTGCCAGCTAGCCCGCCAAACTCTTTTTCGGCAGTCTGTACGGCATGCTCCACATCTTCACTTTTTGTAATATCACAGGCCACAAAGCGCACACTGTCACCAAGCTCGCTAACCAGTGCCTCACCGGCTTGTGCATTTAGATCTGCAACAACCACTTTGGCACCGCGTTGGACCAATTCACGTGTGGTGGCCGCACCCAATCCTGAAGCGCCGCCGGTTACGATAAAAGCTTGTGATGCAATCTTCATTTAAAATCCTTTTTTATGGTTAAATTATGAGTTATTACTCGAACAAACAGTCAAACAACTTTAGCATTTATTTAAACAGGTTTAGTCATATTTATCAATTTGATTGACGCAATAAAAAACGCTGTATTTTGCCACTGGGTGTTTTCGGCAATGCCGTCACAAACTCCACATAACGCGGATAAGCATGAGCTGACAGCCGCTTTTGTACCAAAGACTTTATTTGATTGACCAAATCTTCTGAGCCATCAATGCCCTCTTTTAACACCACATAAGATTTGATGACATGGCCACGCATCTCATCCGGAACCCCCACAGCAGCCGATTCTGCCACAGCTTCATGCTCCATCACACAGTTTTCCACATCGGTGGGCCCAATGCGGTAGCCTGCGGTAATGATAATATCATCATCACGACCGGCAAACCAGAACGTGCCATCTTGATGACGCTCAACCACATCACCAGTCAAATAATAGTCATCGAAAAAGGCCTGTTTTTCATTCCAGCTGTAGCCATTAAAATAAAAGGCTGGCGACTGACTAACCACTACTGCCAATTGCCCTTGCACCCCATCTTCTACCGGTTGCATATCGGCATCTAATACCACCAGTTTATGTCCTGGTAGTGGCATTCCCATGCTGCCTGTGGGCGCCTCATGCTGCAACGCATGATGCATGCAGCAGGTCATACCCGTCTCAGTCTGACCATATTGATCGCAGACCTTGCAGCCTAGGTTTTCGCTCACCCAGCCCACCACTTCGGTATTGAGTGTCTCACCTGCTGAATTGGCCACACGTAACGACAATTGGTCCGCCACACCTTCAAAGACCCCACTGGATTTCATCATTCTAAATGCAGTTGGCGAGGAAGCTATGTTGCTAATTTTATGTCGGACTAGGAAATCAAGGGTGTTCTGGGCATCAAAACCCATCTCATTAAAGTAAGTGGTAATGCCCATCAATAACGGACCAGTAATGGCATAATACAAGCCATAAGCCCAGCCAGGATCGGCCATGTTCCAGTAGTGATCTGTTTGTTGCAGGTCAATGGCATAGCGCATGTACAGATAAAAAGTTGGCAAAGCGGCCAAAGGCACACTAACACCTTTTGACTTGCCCACAGTACCTGAGGTAAACATTTGTAAAAATGGCGCATCGGGGGTCAGTAGTACCGGCTCACACACCTCAGAATACTGCTCGGCTTTGGCAAAGATATCATCGCTGTAACCACTAGCATCCGCGGCGGCTTGCGCTTCAATCAACACCATCGTAGGCAAGTTTTCAATCTCATCAAATTTTGAGCGGTTGTCCAAATTGGTAAATACCACCTTGGTGTCCGCTTTATCGAGTCGATAAGCGATAGACTCCACTCCAAAGGCGGTGAATAGAGGCTGATAAATTGCCCCGACACGCCAGGTGGCCAACACCACAATAAGCAGCTCTGGGGTGCGCGGTAGCATGGTCGCTACTCTATCACCAGCTTTGACGCCATAGGCTTTGAGCAAGTTGGCCACTTGGGCGCTTCTTTGATCTAGCTCATTGAAGCTAAGCTGAGTAATTTTTTGCTTAGTATCTTCATGTACCAAGGCCACTTTATCACCTAAGCCATTACGCACATGCCTGCCGCAGCATGCCAAATAAGCATTCAGCGCGTCCTCAGGATGATCTTGGAATATTTGTTTTAGTAGGTCTTGTTGGTCAAACTGCTGATAAAATTCAGCGTAACTGATAGAGTTCAGTGATGTGGTGGTAGTAAGTGACATGTCGCTATTCCTTTAGCATCTTCTAGCATGCCCTATATTGGGCGCTGGGGGATAAGAGTTAAGTTAACATCCTATTAACCTGTCTATTATTAACCGATTTACCTTTTTATTTCAATACAAAATGTATCATTAATACAAAGCAGTGAATATGCCTGATACATACCAAACAAAAAAGCAGCAAACTTAGGTCTGCTGCTTTGCTATTTTTATCTTTTTTTATCTTTAGTTACCGCGGCTTCTTATTTGCCATAAGTACACAGATAAGCGCTCTCAACCGCAACTTTTACCTGAAACTTCTGATTGGCATCAATGGTAAAGCTTTGACCGGCATCATAAGTCGCAAACTCATCTGAGCCTGGCAGCTTCACGGTTAATGCACCGCTGACGACTGTCATGGTTTCAAATTCGCTGGTACCAAACTCATACTCACCGATTTCCATTACACCCACAGTTGCTGGCTTGGTTGCGGTTTGGAAGGCAATTGAAGTAACTTTATTATCAAAATACTGGTTCACGCTTGGCATAGATTATCCTTAGATTTAAAAATTGAAGGGCAATGACACCAAAGTGTTATAGCAGGATTTACAGGGTCTTGGCAATACCCATCGATGATACACCCACTTAGATGGCACTTTAAGGTGCACATCTGAACGCTGGGTTAACCTGTCATACCAAGCTTGTGAGCGCTTTGCACTCATCACTTACTCGCCGTCAGTCAGCCTCTTTATTCATCGGTTAAAAAGCCGCCGGTTTGACGCTCCCACAAGCTGGCATAAACACCCTGTTTTGCAAGCAGCTCTTGGTGCGTGCCCTGCTCGATAATGCGCCCTTGATCCATCACTACCAGTCTATCCATCGATGCAATGGTCGACAATCTATGGGCAATGGCAATTACTGTTTTATTTTGCATCAGATTATCTAAGCTTTCTTGAATCGCCGCTTCGACCTCACTATCAAGTGCTGAGGTTGCCTCATCCAGAATTAAAATCGGTGCATCTTTTAATAGCACACGGGCAATGGCGATACGCTGACGCTGACCGCCTGAGAGCTTCACACCGCGCTCACCCACTTGCGCATCAAGCCCCGTATTGCCTTTTAAATCTACCAATGAATCAATAAACTCATCGGCATTGGCTTGCTTAATGGCACGCTCAAGCTCCTCTTCTGTGGCATCGGGCTTACCATAGATGATGTTTTCACGAACGGTGCGGTGCAATAGCGAGGTATCTTGCGTCACCATCGCAATGTGTTCGCGCAAGCTTTCTTGCGCCACTTTGCTGATATCCTGCCCGTCGATACAGATGCTACCGCCTTGCACATCATAAAACCGCAGCAGCAAATTCACCAAGGTTGACTTGCCCGCACCCGAGCGACCGACCAGACCAATACGCTCGCCTGGCTTGATGTGCAAATCCAAATCTTTGAATATACTTAATTCTTTATCGGCCTCACTGTCGCCATCATTAATGCCTGCTCTGTGATAGCTAAATCGGACGTTATTAAAATCAACTTGTGCGCCTTGTACCGCTAACGGCTGAGCATCTGCTTTATCAGTTAGGGTCAAGGGTTTGGTGAGCAAACTCATCCCATCACGCACTGTCCCTAAGCTTTCAAACAAGTCAGTCAGCTCAAACATCACCCAGCGTGACATACCCAGCAGGCGCAGCGCCATAGACACCGCAACCGCAATCGCACCAAGGCCAACTAAGTCATGCAGCCACAGATAGATACTCAGCGCACTGGTCGCAAAAATAAGGATATAGTTCAAAATGGTCATGGTTATCATCAAGGTTGATAACGTGCCCATTTGCTTATACACCGTCTGCAAATAGGTATCCATACTATCGCGCGCATATTCTGCTTCGCTGTCAGTATGGGCAAACAGCTTGACGGTATTAATATTGGTATAGGCATCCACAATACGGCCAGTCATGGTCGAGCGGGCATCAGACTGCGCTTGTGAGTACTGACGCACTTTAGGATTAAAATAAAATTGCAGCGCGGTATAAATACCCAGCCACACCAGCATCGGCACCAAAAACCAGGTATTTAGATTGGTTAATACGTATAGCATACTGCCGAAATAAACCAGTACGTAAACCATCACAGATACCGAAATCAAGGTCACTTCACGCACCGCCATACTGCTTTGCATCACCTTGGTCGCCGCCCGCCCTGCAAACTCATCTTGGAAGAATGACATGCCTTGATTGAGCAAGTAGCGGTGCGAGCGCCAGCGCACACTCATTGGCAAGTTACCATTTAAAGTGCGGCTTCTAAGCGAGGTGCGCAGATAGTTAATGAGTGGCATGGCTATGAGCAGCAAGGCTGAATAACCCAATAAGGTTGGCATCTCACTTTGCAAAAAGGTCGCTTTGTCATGCTCACTGAGCAAATCAACCAATTGCCCCATAAAGGCATAAATGGCAATTTCACTCATTGCCGACAGTGCCTCTAATACACCTAATGCAAGAAATACCCAGCCATACCCCTGATTATGATAACGAATAAAGCCCCACAAGGTATTTGGCGGGGTTTGATTATCAATTTTGGGAAATGGATTGACGAGTTTTTCGAAAAATAGGCTCATGAGGCTCCTTAGTGGCAGTATGAGATACTAACTGAGGAAGTTACTTATTAAATAACCTTTTAGATTATTAGGCAAATAATGCTGATTATTTAATGGGACTAAATTAGACTTTTTAAACTGTTAGCTACATTCAAATAACATTTACATAGATAGATATCATAAGGGATAGACCTTTTTAAACCGCTCTAACACCAAATCAGAATCTTGTGTAAAATGACTATCAACTGATTGTGCGTAGTCAGTAAAAAACGAGATATGCGCATCTCGCCACCAATCATAAGTACCATCTCCCTCCCCCTCAGCTTGAGCGAAATCCTCAGTAACGTCTTTAAACTTCTCAATCCTGATATCGGTCAATTGGGTGATACAAATGGGTCTGCCCTCCCAGTCTGTTACAATCGTTAGTGAACCAATGTTAGGCAAAGGTTCACTGTCATAGTCCCATCCATCTTTTAAGCTACAGGAAGCTGTTTTGATACCTAGCTCAACCAGTCTAGCGCACTCATTAGCATTAACCTCATCAGCACAGAAATGCTCAGCAGGAATATCATCTAAATTGGGAATATTTTTTCTTTCTTCACTGGTTAATGTTGATAAGTATTGATTTAAAAAATGTTGCTGAGGCTGCGTAAGTTTCGTCGGGTGATATTCATCCATTTTATTGTGTTGTCCTTATTGTGATTTAATTTAGAATACATATTATAAACAGTAACATCATCTACAGTCTGTGCAATAAACTACTATGTGATCAACACCCATCCTATATCCATAGAATGGGCTCCTTCTAAGACAGTTTAAACCAAACCCTTTATATTTCTGACAACCAATCCTTTTGACGCAGAATTTTCTTGGTCTCACGGCGCTTTTTCTTACGCACCGCTTCGATATTGTCTTTTTCATGCACGCCGCCTTTTTTAAGTAGCGGGTTAAACGCAGCATGATTACGTGGTTTGGTGGCGTCTTTTAGAGCGCTCAGGTTCGCCGCATTATTCAGGCTACCCTCACTCTTTTTGGTTTGACTCTCTAGCTGTTTCGCCAGCTTTAAGGTTTGTTTTAAGCTCATAGTTTTGTCCTAAATCTTCTAATTTTTTATTTGGTTGGTTGTTTTGTTTTTTAGTTGATGACATTTTTATTCTCCTTAATATGTTGAGCGACCTATTTTGCTTACTTTTTCTGACTAACTTTAAAAAAGCCTTCAACCCCTCCTAACTTCCTTTTTGTAATGGAAGAGGCTACTCCTTTTTATAGAGGCTTATTCGCTACTATTTTATTCTGCTACGAGGAAATCGAGTGCTGATGTACGCCGAGTACTTCAAGCGAGATTGACAACGTAGCAGGATGAAAGAGTATGAATAACTATCCCTTCACACAAAGTACCTGCTTTAGCGTATGCACCACTTCAACCAAATCTTTTTGATTGTCCATTACCTCATCGATGTCTTTGTAAGCACCCGGTATTTCATCGAGTACGCTTTTGTCTTTTTTGCATTCAACGCCGTCAGTTTGCGCTTTAAGCTCATCAACGGTGAAGGTTTTAGACGCTTTGGTTCGACTCATCTTACGCCCTGCCCCATGTGAGCATGAGCAAAACGACTCTTCATTACCAAGACCACGCACAATAAACGACTTAGCACCCATAGAGCCTGGAATAATACCCAGCTCACCCTCGTAAGCACTGATAGCGCCTTTGCGAGTGACATAGACGTTTTCGCCAAAATGCGTCTCTTGCTCCACATAGTTGTGGTGACAGTTAATGGCTTCTTTGGTCAGGGTAAAGGGCGGTAATCCTGCCTGCTTCGACTGCATCGCATTTAACACCAAGCGCATCATCTCTTTACGGTTTTGTACCGCATAATCCTGCGCCCACTGCACCGCTTCGACATAGTCATCAAAGCTGCTTGAACCTTCAGCAAAATAAGACAAATCTTTGTCAGGCACATGACCAAAGCGTGATTGATGCTCTTTTTTGGCCAAATTAATAAAATAGCGGCCGATACAGTTACCAATACCTCGGCTACCTGAGTGCAGCATCACCCACACATCGTTGTTTTCATCAAGACAAATCTCGATAAAGTGGTTACCACCGCCAAGTGTACCCAGCTGTTTGGCCCAAGTCCGCTCAAAACCCTTGAGCATTTTAAGCAACCCCGGGTGCTTATCGGTAATTGGCTTTAAGCGTTTACCTAACGGATCAAGGGTTGAGGCTTTGGCTGTGATTTGATTGTGCATATTAAAGCCAACCGGCACTTGCTTCTCAATCGCTGAGCGCACCGCTCTTAGACTGTCTGGCAAGTCTCTGGCAGTTAGCGAAGTACGCACCGCATTCATACCACAGCCGATATCGACACCCACTGCTGCAGGGATAATGGCGGATTTGGTCGGAATCACGCTGCCCACCGTTGCGCCTTTGCCCACGTGTACATCTGGCATCACTGCAATGTGTGAATGCACAAATTCTAGCTGCGCCATATTACGTAATTGCTGTATCGCCTCTTGTGCGATATCTTGGGTATATACCTTAACGGGTACACCCTTTTTACTGTTTTCATTCAAAATTAGCTGTATGCCCATTTTGTTATTACCTTTATTTTTAGTCGAATAAGCGGTTTAGAGCCATAGACTTGTTCAACCAAACTTATGCGTTTTGAATATGTTTTTTGTATTAAGCGTTATCGCGACTGGGTATTATTTGTTCGCTTGCTGTACGGTAGTTCCAGAGGCTTCACAAAATACACCCAGTCGCCTCTAAATATTAAATACTGTGCTTTGCGTAACGTAAGTCACAATAAAGAGGGTGAGACTGTGCTAAATAACAAACGCAAAAAGCCCACTAACCTAATGGTCAATGAGTTAAGACAATGCAAATTGAAATGTGACCAGTAGTTGGCCTAGAGAAATGATCGAGGTAGGATAAGCTTAGCTCAAGCTAACAACAACCGTACCGAGGTCATCACTCATTGTGTTTTGCGTCATCTGTAACACAGTTTTTTGAAACAAATACATACTGATTCCTCCGTAGGTTGTGGCCAAATACACACGTGTATCATGGCGTGGGTTGATAAAGTGAGTCGTATTATACGGGACAATCAAGTTAACCGCAAATTGATGATGAGCTGAGCTTAAAGGTTTGTACTAAAATGCTATCTTGAATATGGTATAAGTTAAGCTAATAGCTACAATGGTTTTAATAAGATAGTCTTAGTGTACTTAGTGAAGATTTAAGTCCCTAGTGAGGACTTGAATATTAGGCTGTAGGGTAGTAGAACCAATGGCTTGAGTTATCTAAATAATTGCAGTGTACTTGATGATGTACATAAAGCGAGCTTTTCAAGATTTAATCTAATTACTCTTAATTATCTTAAACAATTTAACAGGTCACTTGTATGAGTGTTTTATTCGACGAAGCTTTAGATGCTCTTAAAGAAGTTAGAGTGTTAGCAGATGATGAGTCTAGGAAAGTAATGGATCAGTTTGTTAGCTCATTTCCGATACGAACTAGTGGTAGCGGAGGAATCGACTGGAACAAGGTTGAGAAAAAAGTGTTATTAAGCTGTATAGAAGAGATTAGCAATCAAATAAACCTTACCTTATCAGATAGTTGTTTTGTTATCTGGAATGATGCAGCACACCCGATTATAGAGACGACTGTTGGAAGTATAGTAAAGGTTTTTGATGATGTTACAGCTGTAAGTTTTGATACATGGATATTCATCCCAAAAAATAATAATGTAATTGAAAGCACTCCCTCCAGCTTAAGAATGACTACATTTTTTTAGGATTTATCTGAATATCCTATTCGGGTTTGGAGTGCTATACAAGCATCTATCTGATAATTATAGGGTTGAAAGCATAAGTCATATTTAGCTTCGCTTGCTCAAAACAATTTAATAATTGTTAGATATAACAGTTTTAAACAATACGCATAGTTTCTATATACCCTGCTATAGGCTCTCTTTCTAAAAATAAAATCCAAGCCTTCGTAATGTCTTGCAGTTTAGTACGACTTACTTTAATACTCTGAAATTCATCATATAAAAAACTTAATCTCACCCCATCGTTACGTATTTCAGCAGAATAAGAATTACTACTTATATCAGCCTCATACGTCGAAGGGCTTTCTAGCGCTCTCAAGCATCCTTTCAAATATTCAATATGTGATTTTAGAGAAGCCCCTCCATTGTCTACTAAATATGATGCAATTAAACTTTCCATATCATCTTCTATTCTGTTAGGAAGAATTGTTGCATGCAAACTCTCAGAGTCAGGAAGTTTAAAATAGCAGAACGTAAAGATCATAATCTATTCTCAAAAATGCTATTACTGGGGGGTAGCCATAAACAATATATTCGTAAATATTTTTTATTCAGAGTGATGATTAACTAATAGGGCATACCCTATCAGAACCATTCAAGTGCTGCCTGTAGTTGGAAAATTGACGACCACTTGATTAGCACCTAGCTTTTAATTAACTTCGCATGTAACCAAAAACCTGCCAGCATCGCGACCACAAAAATCATCGACTCAATATAACCTGCAAATGCCGTCACCAATACAGGTGCAGGACAAAATCCAAGCATACCCCAGCCGATACCAAAAATAAGACTACCAATAGCCAGTTGCGGTGTAATCTTGGTCGCCGTAGGTAAATCAAAATTGCCTTTATCGAGCGCCCTCTCACCTTTAGCAATACGTGATTTGACATAAAAGAAAGTCGGCATGGCAACGGCAATACCACCGCCCATCACCAGACCGAGTGACGGATCCCAGCCATGAAATAGGCGTAAGAACCCAAGCACCTTCTCTGGATTAACCATGCCCGACACAATAAGGCCGACGGTAAATACAGCGCCCGATAATAGGCTGATAATTAACGTCATTGGATTGGTTTTATTTGATGTGCTCATAGTATTATCTCGATACATAGATACATAGATACAGATAGGTTTTACAATGGGAATAAAAGTCTTAGCTACACCATCGCAAATAAAGTGGCTGTGACAATACCGCTGAATAAAAACAAAACGGTTGCGGTAATTGAGCGACCTGACAGACGTGAAATACCGCAGATACCATGACCACTGGTACAGCCTGAGCCCAGACGTGTACCAAAGCCAACCAATAATCCTGCTACTATAATCTTCCAAAGCGGCTGCCCCATCTCAAGCTCTGGAAATCCAACCAATAAGCTATAAACCCAAGTGGTAATAGCCATCCCAATGACAAACATCAACTGCCAGCTAAAGCGAGGTAAGCTCACTAGGCTGCTTTTTAAAATACCGCTCATACCCATGATTTTACCAATACCGACAATCAGAATAGACGCTGCTAGACCAATCATAATACCGCCAATCAAGGCGCTCCACGGCGTAAAGTTTGCCATATCTATCCACGTGTGCATTTTATGTGATACTCCTAAAGTCGTGCGCTTGAGTTGTGTATAGGTGACTGCTTTGACTGACATATCTTGCGTTAAAATATCGCTTTAATCTGCACATTGCTGTGCTTATTTGGCACAAAAGCGCTGATACAAGACTTGCATGACGGCCAGCGCATCCTCACTGGCAATACTATAAAAAATCTGCCTACCCTCACGGCGGGTACTCACCAATCCGTTATCACGTAATACACCCAATTGCTGTGAAAGACTTGGCTGCTTAATACCCGTTGCCTGCTCTAAGTCACGCACACAAGCTTCTGATTCCACCAACTGACACAACAACAATAAGCGATCTGAATGCGATAACGACTTAAGTAAGGCTGAGGCTTTGGTCGCTGAAGCCTTGAGCGCTGCTATATCTAATTTGCCTGTATCTAGGTTAAGCACGTTGGTACGGTCATCTTGTTTGGATGCCTCATGTTCGATTGCATTTGACACAGTTAATATCTCCTTCGTAGACCAATCAAAGAAGTATTATATACAACCCACTCAGGTTACACAGAAATATATTATATAATTTTATATACTATTATTGCATAACTATATGCTCTTTGACTATATGTATCGCTAAATTATTTATGCCTCAGACTTTTTACAACCCAATAGACAGGTTAGTAACGGCTTTATTTGACTAAAAAAGGCCGACCTTAACCCGATTACCCACAAGGTCAAAGTCAGCCGAAGCGTTACTTATTTTGGCTTAAAAGAGCTGACACTGGCAGATATAAATGTCAGCAAAGCCAAACGCTAAAGTAGCTACAAGGTGCCAGAGATCTGATAACTGTCACCGGCATGCCACATATTAACAAAGGTAACCACGCGGCCGGCTGAGAAAGTCTGACGACTGAGCAATAATGCAGGGGCACCCACTGCCAAATCTAGAGCCTTAGCCACCGGCTTGGGCGCCGCCACCGCACGAATGGTATAGCTACCCCCTTGTAGTGGAGCCTGCTGTATCAGATAGTCGCTGGTATTGACCACACTGAAGTCTTGCTCGATAAATTGCGGCACTAATGAGGCATCTACCCAGCGCTCCTCGTATTGTAGCGGCTTACCATTGGCGATATGTACCAGCTTTACCTCATCAATAAGATCGGTGTCCTCTCGCCGCTCAAGACCTGTGGTCGGTGTCGGAGAGATATCCAGCATCGGCTGGGTTAATAATGCCAAGATTCGCGGACTGACTTCACTGGCAGCGACCCGGCGCTGACTGATGACTTGCGCACTATACTGCTTGCCTGTGGCTTTAATATCAGCGGCGATATTGCGCACTTCTACCACCGTATGGTTGTATTGCTGCTGCGCCACAAAGGTGCCCGAACCTTGCCTGCGATGTAATACTCGCTCCTCACTAAGCTCCTTTAACGCACGATTGACAGTCATTCGTGATACAGAAAATTTATCTGCTAAAGCGTGTTCCGTCGGAATGGCTTCTCCTGCCTGCCATTTTCCCGAATGAATATTTTTTAAAATGCTGTCTTTAATACGCTGATAGGCAGGCTTCGCTCTTGAATTAGACTTTGGCACCATTGTTTTCTTTTTTGACATGATAAAAGACTTATTTATTAAGGAAAGTAAAGAATACTCATCACAATGAGTGAACATCCATAAACATTGATATAGCGATAATAATACAATTTAGCCAATCACAACAAACTTAGTTATAAAAAATTTTACTATAAAAATAAAGGCACTCTTAAATTGGCCATAAAAAAAACTTGCATCCTGTTTTCCTTCCTGATAATTTGTATATACAAAATCTAAAATCTATTGTTCCAGAACCAAAGGACTGACCATGACTGACTATAAATTTACCCGCACTGACGAAAGCCGTGAAATTGCCTCCCCTACCGGATCAACGTTAAGCTGCAAAAGCTGGCTGACCGAAGCACCGTTTCGCATGATTCAAAACAACTTGCACCCCGATGTTGCCGAAAACCCAAAAAGTTTGGTGGTATATGGCGGTATTGGCCGTGCTGCGCGTAACTGGGAATGCTACGATCAAATTTTAGAGTCTCTAAAACAGCTTGAAGATGATCAAACCTTATTGGTTCAATCCGGCAAACCAGTCGGTGTGTTCCAGACTCATGAAGACGCGCCTCGTGTATTGATTGCCAACTCAAACCTAGTGCCTAAATGGGCAACTTGGGAGCACTTCAATGAGCTTGACCGTAAAGACTTGATGATGTACGGGCAGATGACTGCAGGCAGCTGGATTTATATCGGCACCCAAGGCATTGTCCAAGGCACTTATGAGACCTTTGCTGAAGCCGGTCGTCAGCATTATGGCTCAGGTGCACAAACTGCAAGTCCAGATAACTGGAAAGGTCGCTGGATTTTGACCGCTGGTCTTGGCGGTATGGGCGGCGCTCAGCCACTGGCAGCCACTTTTGCTGGCGCAGTATCTCTAAACATCGAATGTCAACAAACCAGCATTGATTTTCGTCTGCGTACCGGCTACGTCGATATGCAGGCCAAAGATTTAGATGACGCTTACGAGCTCATCAAAAAGCACACCGCAGCCGGTGATGCAGTTTCTATTGCACTACTTGGTAACGCTGCCGAAATCCTACCTGAGATGGTAAAACGTGCTAAAGATGGCGAGATTAAACCAGATTTGGTCACTGACCAAACCTCAGCACATGATTTAATTAATGGTTACTTGCCAGCAGGCTGGACAGTAGATGAGTGGAAAGCCGCTGCAGCCGATGACACGCAGCACCCAAGATTGGCCAAAGCAGCAGCAGAGTCTTGTGCGATTCATGTGCAGGCCATACTTGATTTCCAACAAATGGGGATCCCTGCGACCGACTACGGCAACAACATTCGCCAAGTTGCCTTTGATGAGGGCGTCAAAGATGCCTTTAACTTCCCAGGCTTCGTACCTGCGTATGTGCGTCCGTTATTCTGCCAAGGTAAGGGACCTTTTCGCTGGGTAGCCTTATCTGGTGACCCAGAAGACATCTACAAAACAGATCAAAAAATCAAAGAGCTGTTCCCAGAGAACAAACACGTGCATAACTGGTTAGATATGGCCAATGAGCGTATTAAGTTCCAAGGCCTGCCCGCCCGTATTTGCTGGCTTGGCTTAGGTGAGCGTGATAAAGCCGGCCTTGCCTTTAATGAGATGGTCAAAAATGGTGAGTTAAAAGGCCCCATCGTCATTGGCCGTGACCACTTAGATACCGGCTCTGTGGCCAGTCCAAACCGTGAGACAGAAAGCATGAAAGATGGCAGTGATGCGGTATCAGACTGGGCGCTACTTAACGGTATGCTAAACGTGGCTGGCGGCGCTACTTGGGTATCACTACATCATGGCGGCGGCGTGGGTATGGGTTACTCACAGCACTCTGGCATGGTGATTGTTGCTGATGGTACTGATGCCGCTGCCAAACGTCTGGCACGCGTCTTGGTCAATGATTGCGGCTCAGGTGTCATGCGTCATGCAGATGCCGGCTATGAGCTTGCCATCAAAACTGCCAAAGACTACGGCTTAAAGCTACCAATGATTAAATAACTATTTTTATCGACCTATGCCTTCATACTCTAAGCTTAATTTGTCTATAGACATAGGCAAGTTAAGCGACTATTTATACAAATTATACAAACCTCTGTATACAAAACTAAGTATGCAAATTAAGCAAACAAGCTTTCTGGTTAGCGTCCGTTATTACGCCGCTAAGCTGCTAACCAACAGCTTCTTATAAACCAGTGAGTCTAACAATTTTTAACTTATTGCTACAGACAAGGATTTGTCATCATGGAAGTCGATAAAAACGTTGAAATGTTTACCGTAGATCAGCAAGAATTACAGCCAGGCTCGTTAATCAGTGACGACCCAATTTTATCTCGGTCACGGGGCATCCTGCAGCTGATTGTTTTTAGTATTATTGGTATTACTACGTTTTTTATTCCATTTACCATTAATGATAAAAGCACCATTTTGTTTGATCATGCCGCCTCGTATTTGGTCAATGACTTACACGCTGTTGCAGTCGCATTATTATTTTTACTCATGGCTTATGGCGCCATCAAGCCTATTGTCACTGGTAAATATAAGGAAAACTTGACACATGCTATCTTAAGCGCTGCAAAGATTGCCGGATTAATATTAGGCAGCTTGTATGTACTGGGTATGGCGCCCGATGTCATTATGGAAAAAGACATGATGCCCTTCTTGTTTGAGAAGTTGGCGTTACCTGTGGGTATGATTGTACCTATTGGGGCTCTTATTTTAGCCTCACTGATTGGCTTTGGTTTGCTTGAGATGATTGGGGTGTTAATGCAGCCGATTATGAAGCCCATTTGGCGTACCCCAGGAACCTCTGCTATTGATGCTGTTGCCTCCTTTGTGGGCAGCTACTCAATTGGTCTTCTGATCACTAACCGCGTCTATCTTCAAGGCCACTACTCTACTCGTGAAGCCATTATCATTGCCACCGGCTTTTCAACCGTATCAGCCGCCTTTATGGTAATTGTGGCCAAAACCTTAGGCTTAATGGAGCTTTGGAACCTATTTTTTTGGTCTACCTTGGTCATTACCTTCATAGTCACTGCCATTACCGCCCGTATTCCACCCATTAGCCAAGAGCGTAATGATGATGCTGACCCTTCGGCGCAAGCTGTCGTAGATATTAAGGAAAACCGCTTAAGTGCAGCCCTTGAATTAGGCATCCAAACCTCAAGACGCTCAAGCAATATCCCCAAGATATTTTGGTCAAACTTTAAAGATGGCTTAGAGATGGCCGCCGCTATTGTCCCCTCTATTATTGCTGTGGGATTGGCCGGCTTACTATTAGATAAATATACTCCAGTCTTTGAGGTATTAGGCTTATTGTTGTATCCATTTACTTTGGTTGGTGGTTTGCCTGATCCTTTGCTTGCGGCCAAAGGCATATCAGCCGGCTTAGCTGAAATGTTCTTACCGGCATTACTACTTAGCGAGACAGATGTGATAACCCGCTACGTTGCCGGTGTGGTCTCTATTAGTAGTGTGCTGTTCTTTTCGGCGATGATTCCTTGTATATTGGCGACAAAAATTCCGTTATCTATCCCAAAAATGCTCATCATTTGGCTTCAGCGAACTATTTTAAGCATATTATTGGCTGCTGCCTTTGCTCATATTGCTATTGCTGCCGGATGGATAGCTTAAACTGTAACACAGCATGCATGACCATAATGCGCTAAGCTTCCCTGCGTAATTTAGGCCAACTCCTTGTATTTGGATGGCCTAAAATTAATTTGTCTTGCAAAATAAATAAAAAATAAAGCTTGGTATTAATGCCAAGCGATAACAATTTATAAAGGATTTTCTCATGCCCTCCACTCAAACCCTAAGCCTCATCCCGCGCAAGCTTACCTTCGCTCAGCTGCGCCAGGTTTATGATTCACCGGTACAAGTCAGTCTTGATGACAGTGCATACAAAGACATAGATGCCTCGCATGATTGCGTCAAAGAAATCATTGCCCGTGACAAGAGTGCTTATGGTATCAATACCGGCTTTGGACTGCTGGCCAAAACGCGTATCAGTGATGATCAATTGGGCTTATTGCAATACAACTTGATTGTGTCGCACTCTGTCGGCACCGGTGAGCGCTTAGAAGATGGTGTGGTACGTCTGATTATGGTCATGAAAGTGGCCAGCCTTGCCCAAGGCTTCTCTGGCGTGCGCCGTGAGGTGATTGATGGTTTAATCGGGCTGATTAATCACGATATTATTCCGCATATTCCTGCCAAAGGCTCAGTGGGCGCGTCAGGCGATTTAGCCCCGTTATCACACATGACCCTGACACTGCTAGGTCAAGGAACGTGTTATATCAATGGCAAAGAGATGTCTGCTAAAGACGCACTGGCACAAGCAGGCCTTGAGCCTGTCACGTTAGCAGCCAAAGAGGGCTTGGCCCTAATTAACGGTACCCAAGTATCGACTGCGCTGACCTTGCGTGGTTATTTCTTGGCCCGTGACTTAGTGGCAACAGCCACTGTGGTTGGGGCATTATCGGTCGATGCTGCGCGTGGCTCTGATTCACCCTTTGATGCCCGTATCCATGAGGTGCGTGGCCACCACGGCCAAATCCAGGTTGCCAAAGCACACCGCCGCTTAATCGCTGGCAGTGAAATTCGTGCCTCACATACCGAGAATGACGACCGTGTACAAGACCCTTATTGTCTGCGCTGCCAACCTCAAGTGGTTGGTGCGTGTCTAGATATTATTAATCAAGCAGGCAATACCCTACTTATCGAAGCCAATGCGGTCACCGATAACCCCCTAATATTTAGAAATGAAGATGGGCCAGTTGCCATTTCAGGCGGTAACTTCCACGCCGAACCAGTTGCTTTTGCCGCAGATACCTTAGCGCTTGCTATCGCTGAGATTGGCTCAATGTCTGAGCGCCGTGTGGCACTATTGATCGATGCCACACTAAATGGTGGCCTGCCGCCTTTCTTAGTCGATAACCCAGGCGTCAACTCAGGCTTTATGATTGCGCATGTGACCGCAGCTGCACTGGCCTCAGAGAACAAATCTTTGGCCCATCCTGCCAGCGTCGACAGCATTCCGACCTCTGCCAACCAAGAAGACCATGTGTCTATGGCCACCTTTGCTGGTCGCCGTCTATATGACATGGCACAAAATACCGCCACCATCGTCGGCATCGAGCTGTTGGCCGCTGGACAAGGGATTGATTTTCATAAAGGGCTGCAAACCTCAGAGCTGTTGACCAAAGCATATCAGCTGCTGCGTGAAAAAGTAAGCTTTTATGACAAAGACCGCTATCTTGCCCCTGATATCGAAGCGGCCAAACAACTGGTGTTGTCTGCTGCGCTCAATACGCACTGGTCTGAGCTGCGAGCTGACTGGTTTTTGCAAGACTAAAGCGTGTTAGCAGGCACTGCTTTAACCCTTATACTGACTTTTGCGAGTACTGATTATGTCGACCTCACACCCTAGCACTGATGATGTTAACCTTGGTGCCGAGCATATACCTTTTGATGCCAGCCTATGGACCGGACGTGCTGAGCCAGACGAGTCACAGCGGGCACTATACTGGTATCAAGTCGTGGTTGCCAGTCAAGCAGCCGATAACAGTGAGAATCACTCAAAAGTAACCTTAGTCGGTTTTGCTTGCGATCAAGGCGTGCGCCGTAATTTAGGCCGTGTCGGTGCTCGCCATGCGCCGCCTGCCATTCGTCAAGCGTTTGCTAAGCTGCCTATCACGCCTGTGCTGCAAGACACGTTTGACAAGGCTGACTATGGTACATTACTGGCTGATGCTGGTGACATTGTCTGTTACGACAATGACACTTTAATGCCTCATGTGCTTGAGCAAACGCAAGCCCTGTATAGCCAGCAGGTTGCCAAGATTATCAATCAAGGCAGCCTAGCCATAGGTTTAGGTGGAGGGCACGCCATTGCTTATGCCAGTTATATGGGATTATGGCAGGCATTAAATGGTCAGTCTGAGTCAAATAGCCCTAAAGAATCAAATAGCCCTAAGATTGGTATTATTAACTTCGATGCGCATTTAGATATTCGCAATGCACCAAACGGCACCTCTGGTACACCGTTTCGCCAAATTGCCGAGCACAATCAAGCACATGATCAGCCCTTTTATTACTGCGCTATTGGTATTAGTCAGTTCTCTAATACCGCGGCTTTATTTGACAGAGCCGATGAGCTTGGCGTCACCATTATTAGTGACGACACCTGTGCGCGAGACAGTTGGGATACGATTGATAAGCAGCTTAAGCAGTTTATCGATCAAGTAGATGTGCTATACGTCACCATTGATATGGACGCCTTCCCCGCCAGCATTGTGCCTGGCGTGAGCGCCCCTGCGGCCAAAGGCATCTCTCTTGACTTTGCCGAACGCTGTCTTGAGGTTATATTTACAAGCGGTAAAGTAAAAATGGCTGATTTTGCTGAAATAAACCCCACTTATGACATTGATGGTCGCAGCTGTAAAGTAACAGCACGTCTGTTGGCGCTGATGATTCAACATCATTTGTTATTGCCTGCCACTTAATAAGTCGTATACAAACCCATTTATCCATTTATCCATTTATCCATTTATCCATTTATCCATTTATCCATTTGGAGTCTCACATGGCATCCTCAATGATTAAAGATTTTCCAGAAGATTTTGATACCCTGATTTTACATGCCAATATTGCCACGTTCTCGGAGCAATATGGTTTTGATAGAGCATTGGCAGTGGCCAACGCTGACCCATCAGCGTCCTCAAAACCGCATAGCCCTTATGGTCAGATCATAGATGGTGCATTGACGATTAAAGAGGGCAAAATCAGCTGGATTGGCGACAGTCAAAGTGCCTTAAACAGCACAGCTTATCATCACGCCATTATGCAGCCCGATGCTGATGACAAAATCATTTATGCCAATCGCCAATGGTTATTGCCTGGTCTTATCGACTGCCATACGCATCTGGTATACGGCGGCAACCGCAGCAATGAATTTGAAGCACGTCTGCAAGGTGTCAGCTACAAAGAAATCGCTGACAATGGCGGCGGTATTGTGGCAACGGTAACCGCTACTCGTGAGGCGGATTTTAATACATTGTACGCCCAAACTGAGCGCCGCTTGCAAGCACTGCTTACTGAAGGTGTGACTACGATTGAAATTAAATCAGGCTATGGCCTTGATTTGGATACTGAGCGTAAAATGCTGCAAGTAGCACGTCAACTGGGTGAAGATTACAACATCACAGTCAAGACCACCTATCTTGCTGCTCACGCCTTACCGACTGAGTATAAAGACAAAGAAAACGGCTCTGATGAGTACATTAATGCGGTGTGTGAGTGGCTGCCTATTTTGCATAACGAGGGCTTAATCGATGCGGTCGATGGCTTTGTTGAAAATATCGGCTTCACCACTGAGCAAATGGCTAAAGTATTTGATGTGGCCAAGTCATTAAACCTACCGGTTAAATTACATGCTGAGCAGCTCAGCGATATGGATGGTAGCGGCTTGGTTGCTGACTATAATGGCTTATCGTCCGACCATCTTGAGTATTTATCTGAACAAAATGTACAGAAGATGGCCGAGCATGACGTGGTGGCAGTGCTGCTACCTGGGGCATTTTATACCCTAAAAGAAACCCAGCTGCCGCCTATGCAGGCGCTATATAAGCACAATGTGGCAATTGCACTCTCAACAGACTGTAACCCAGGGACCTCCCCCTTAACATCGCTACTAATGACTCTTAACATGGGCTGTACCTTGTTTGCTATGACTCCCGAGCAAGCATTAGCAGGGATTACTACGCATGCTGCTAAAGCATTAGGCTTAGACAACAAAGGCCGGATTGAAATCGGTCTAGATGCCGACTTAACCTTATGGGATATCGAACGCCCTGCTGACCTTGCCTATCAAATGGGCCTAAATCCATTAGAGATGACTGTGATAAATGGTCAGGTGAAGTCAACGAACTTGGCTTAAAGTTCGGTCTTATATTTATAGAGACAGAGCGTGAGACGGTCATACCGACAATCAGCTCTCTAATAAAAAAACCTCGCTAATGAGTATTAGCGAGGTTTTTATTTAACTGACTCTCAGTTAGTTCATAAATGCTGGTTATCAACTAGTTCATAAATGACGCAAAGCCATTTAATAACATCTGTACCGAAATTGAGATTAGAATCATCCCCATCAAGCGCTCAATGGCTTTTAGACCACGATTACCCAGCACTTTGTACAGCTTGGTTGAAAAGAACAAGATAACTGCCGAGACAAACCACGCCAAAAGTAGGGCCACTAACGCCTTCGGGATACTCTCTGGGTTTTTTTCAGTCAATAAAATCAGCGTGGCCAAAATAGAAGGCCCAGCAATTAAGGGAATGGCCAAAGGCACAATAAATGGCTCACCGTCTACGTCATCTTCATCGCCCATGACTGAACCACGGTTCGGAAAAATCATACGAATGGCGATAATCATCATCACCAAACCGCCACCAATAGCAACCGCTTCAGTACTAAGCCCCAAGGTATGTAGAATACTGCCACCTGCAAATAAAAACAGGACCATAAGCACTAAGGCTATCAGTAGCTCTCTGATAATAATAAATCTGCGCCTTTGCTCTGGCACCTTATCAAGTACCGATAAGAAAATGGGAATATTCCCCAATGGATCCATAATCAAAAACAAAGTTAGTGCGGTGGCGTAAATCTCCATACTGCTCCTTAGTGTTCTTTATAACCGGCAAAAACAGCGGTCTTAGATCTTAATCTAAGACCGCTGTTGCTTGTTTAGGCATTAAATAGATAGTCGCGCTTCGGCTTTTGGATAAAAAGCATGTGCTCATAAGCCAATAAAAATCTCAATATTTTGAGCCATGCACGCAGCTATCTGCCCTATTTTTATGCCCATTTTCAGGCTGAAATAATAACAAAAAAAAGCAGCGCTATGCTGCCTATGTGTCCATTATTATTCCATAAGTGACTTTTATGCTCCCATTAAGGCATATTTATCCATCTACTGCGCCTTGATGTGTTGTGCTAATATTTGCCACCCAGTTAAAAATATTTCAGGTTATACCTATTACGATGAAATTTTTTAATCTGAAAATATTTCAATTTGAAAGCGTTTTAATTAAAAGCTTAGCGCATGATGTTTGTTTTAGGGGTGTGTATGCATTTTTTATTTGATAGGGCCGAAAAACTACCTGAAAATGCCAGTGCCATAGATTTATTACGCTCATTAATAGGCGGCACCTTAGGGATTTTAATCCTATTGTTACTTACCCAATATACCGGCAACCTAATGATTATGGCCCCCTTTGGTGCCACCTGCGTCTTACTCTTTGCTGTCTCTCACTCCCCTTTGGCCAAGCCGCGTAACGTCATATTTGGTCATTTGATTGCAGCCTTTGTGGGATTGGTATTCTTAAAATATATTGGCACCTCTATCTTTGCCATCGCCTTCGCCGTTGGCTTATCGATCTCATTGATGCACTATTTTAAATGCATCCATCCCCCTGCTGGCGCCACCACCTTAGTGGTGCTATTGACCGCGCAAACCACGCATTATGACTGGGGCTTTTTAATCATGCCCGTCTTGGCAGGCTCTGTAGCGCTCATTGTCGTGGCTCTTATTGTGAACAATATCAAACCCAATCAAAAATGGCCGGCTTACTGGTTTGCCTTAGTAAAAACCCGCATTGAACATCACATTGAGCATCATGCAGACACTCACTTTATCGAAGAGCAAATTGAGGCACAAAACCCACAACCTCAAATGCGCCGTCAAGGTTAAAACTTAAAACAGCTCAATTGGCCGTGACCGACAGACCGCGGCCAGTGTGCTGCTTGAGTAGGCGGCTGTTGACCTTGTTGAATAAATTTTGCGCTACTAATCCAGCCAGCATGCCCCACGACTAAGACTGCCTGATGCAAGACTGTCTGGTGCGTGACATTAAGCCTAGCATGAGTAGTAACATCAATATTCAGCTCAGCTTGGGTCTGCTTTTGCTGCTCAATCCAAGCCGCCACTCGCTCAAATAACTGGCGTAGGCTCTCACCGCCTGGGGGTGCAAAATCCGCAAAATGCTCACACCACTGATCAATCTCATCTTTGCTAATGTCTGACCAAAGCCTACCTTCCCAAGCACCAAAATGGGTCTCGAGCAGTTGAGCATCGACGTGACATTCAAAGCCTTGTGCTGCTAAATACTCACCCACTTGCTTGGAGCGCTGTAAGGGACTCACCCAAATTCGCTTAGGCAATTGATTGACTCTAACAAAGCGCAGAATTTGATGCGCCAGTCGCTTTAATTTGCGCCTATCAACCATAACCTCATGTTGACCAAAGCACAGCCCTTGCACCTGCTTTGGTTTAGGATGGCGCCAGATGTATAATTGCATAAGAGAAACATCTATCCGGTAAAATTGGCCGCTAGACCAGCATAAATAGCAATCTCAGTGATTTGCTGAGTGGCTCCTAAGCCATCACCGGTATAGCCTTGCAAGCGTCTTTTAAGCAAACGGTACATATGGGTCACCCCAAGTAGGGCAAATATGAATGCCAGCACCCATTGCTTTAAGCTGATACTGTGCATAGCTTGTGGCAGCAACAAAGGCAGTAGCAGACCAATAAGTATCAGCCACAGCGCACTTGCCAGCCACTGCTTAAATGTCATTTGCTGCGCCATGGGCTTGGCCTTGGCGTGCTCTATTTCACCGCCATAAGGCAGCAGCACTATCAGCGAGGTACACAACAGGCGCGAGGCACTGTGGGCGACAATCAAAGCCACCACGGCTGTCATAACCGGCATTGCCGCAAGCAGACTCACTTTTAATAACAAAGCACACACCAAGCCTAGGGTGCCATAAGTACCAAGACGAGAGTCTTTCATAATGGTTAAGGTGCGTTCTCGAGTAAGCCCGCCGCCAAGCCCATCACAAGTATCCGCCAGCCCATCTTCATGAAAAGCGCCCGTCAGTTTAATGCCAAAGGTGGTGCTGGCGATGGCTGCTACCAAAGGGGGAAACCCCAAGCTCACTGCCCAAAACACAGCGGCGCAAAGTATGCCCACCAATAGCCCGACACCCGAAAAATGACGGCTGCTTTGATGTAACCAGTCAGGCTGATAATCATCCATTTTTACAGGAATACGGGTCAAAAACTGAGTAGCAACCTGTAATAAGCGCCACTCGTGCTTAACAGACATTGGTGTTATTGCCCATCACTAGTGGCCACAACTGCAGCTATATTGGCTTGTGAACCTGGCTCACTTTGCGTACTAATCCCCGCATCACTAAAGCTTGCCATCTCATTGATAATGGCGCACGCTGATTGCAATAAAGGATACGCCAGCGCCGCACCACTGCCCTCGCCCAATCGCAACTCAAAGCCCAGTAGGGGCTCAGCATCTAGCGCCGCCAACATCCTGCTGTGGCCAGGCTCTACCGACTGATGGGCAAATATCGCAAATTGGGCCACACCGGGTACCAAACGCTCTGCGACCAGTAGCGCACTGCTGGCAATAAAACCATCTATTAATAAAATACGTCGGTCACTGGCCGCTTGGATAAAGGCGCCGGCCATCATGGCAATCTCAAGCCCGCCCACAGCCGCCAACACTTCAAGTGGCGTGGTCACGTGCTCATAACGCTGCAATACTTGGCTTAGCACGTCAACTTTGTGCTGTAAGCCAGCATCATCAAGTCCCGTACCACGGCCAACACACTGGGCAATAGGTATATCTTCTAGCTTGGCGAGCAGTAAGCTTGCTGCTGAGGTATTACCGATACCCATCTCACCTGCAATAAACAGATTACCTTTTAGAGACTTGGCAACCTGCATACCTGCCTTAAGCGCTTCGATACATTCTTCACTATTCATGGCCGGTTCAGTGAGCGCATCACGGCTCCCCAGGCGCACTTTGTAATCCAAAAGCTGCGGATGATGGTCTACCCCATATTCAGCAAAGTTAGTGGCCACGCCCGCATCGACCACCTTGAGCTCAATATTATGCTGACGAGCCAGCACATTAATTGCCGCGCCCCCTTTTAAGAAGTTGAGCACCATTTGCGCCGTTACCTCACTAGGGAAAGCCGAGGTACCATGTTTGGTTAACCCATGATCAGCGGCGAACACTCGAATGTGCGGGCTAACAATCTTTGGCTGCGTTGTCCCTTGGATAAGCCCGATTTTTAGCGCTAGCGTTTCTAGCCGGCCCAGTGCACCAAGTGGCTTGGTTTTGTTATCCAGAAGCTGCTGTAGATCAGCTGCCAATTGAGGATTATCGATATTAGCAATAGCGGGGAAGTTTAAGCAGTCCAAGGTACATCCTTATCGATCTAACAAATTAATGAGTTAACAACTTGGTCAGCAGCGTATCAATCTCTTGCTTAAATTCTTTGTCTTCAATTTTATTGGCCGTAATTTTGGCCTGCTTTAGACTCTTAATGGCCGCCTCAGTCTGACCCAATTCTAACTGCAGCTCTGCCATCGAAAAAGCGATGGAGGACATATGATCTTTGGAATTAATGGCAGTGGCTTTGGTCAAGGCTTTGTCATAGATGACCAATGCCTGATCCAGATCGGCGGTAAAGTCCGCCAACGTTTCCCACTGCTCCGGATGGTCTTTATCGCTATTTTCATTGTCGTCACAAATGGCTTTAAGCTCAGCATACAGCTTATCAAAGCGGGCTTGATCGTTTTTGCTATCGGCCTCTAATAAGTCTTCAGCTAAATTATAAATTGCGCGATATATTTTTGTATTAATCATAAATGGGCCTTAGTGGGGATGAATAACGCTCAATAGCCGCCCTTGCAGCGGCAAGCCATTGGCTAAAAACTTGCTAAAAATGAGTGTGTTATTGATTATACCTTATATACAGGCGAGCCACTGAGGTTGTCACCACTTTAAGCGCTTAGAGCTGAGTTAGACCGTCAATCATTTCATAGCCTGGGCCAGCTATACTGGTATTGAGCAAATAAAAACCTAGGATAATAAAAGGCAAGGCCAACAGCGACTTTAAAAAAGGAGATTTACATTTATCCCAGCGGCTAATCACATAATAAAGGTTAGCAAAAGGCACAAATAAATACATCAGGCCCCACACTATCGACTCTCTAAACGCGATAATGATAAGCTGAATACCATAAAACCATAGAATAATAAAACCTATGACAACACAAACCAAAGCGAAAGCGGGCATCTACTTCTCCAAATAAATGATTTTTACCGTGTATATTTTAGATGAAACACAAATAAGTTTAAAATCATCTACAAAAATTGTCTATAACCTTGACTGTACAAAAGCCCGTCATCAGCCTTTGATTTGTAACCCTCTGCTGTTCAATCCTCTATTTCTCTATATGGTTGCTATGAAAAATTACTGTGTCTATACTTGCGTATACTCTTGCATATACTTAAGTACAATAAGTTGTTGCTCGGTGGCTTGTGCACCAGCATAGACAACAAATTGATACCGCCATGTTCGTAAATTCGTAAAAATACAGATACCTGATAAAACAGATAACTCAAAAATAGGACCGTCATGACTCAGATTTTGGCAACCGACGTAACGCCCACTCAGCCTATATTTATCCCAAAGATTATATTCTTTGATATTGACGATACCTTAAGCCGCAATGGGAGCATCGCGCCGCACAACAAAGCCACTTTAGAAGATCTTGCCAAAACAGATATTAAGTTAGTCATCGCCACCGGCCGCTCAAAGTCCATCATTCCCAAAGATATTATGGCACTGTTTGAATCACATATTTTTGACGCCATTGTCTGTACCAATGGTCAATACAGCTTTGATAAGCACGGCATCATCAGTCATTATCCACTCACACTTGAGCAGGCCAGTAATATCGATCAATTGTGTCGCCAAGACCATCTTATTCACAAATTTGATTCAGCGACCCACTTGGCTTGGGCCAATGATAACGAGAATATACGGGCTTTTATTGCCAATAATCCCAGCTCAATCATTGACCCTGACTATTACAAAACGCATCCGGTCTATCAATGCTCGGTTTTTTTTGAAAGCAAAAAAGACAAAATGCAACACGTGGATTTCGCAGAGTTTGGATTAAAGCTGGTGCACTGGCATAAAATTGGCGGTGATATTTTGCCGATTGAAGCTTCAAAAGAGCGCGGGGTTCGGGACGTTTGCCATTACTTTGGTATTGATGTTAGTGACGCAATGGCCATTGGAGATGGCTTTAATGACTTAGAGATGTTCGATGTGGTAGGTTTTGGTGTGGCCATGGGAGATGCCCAGCCTGCACTTAAACAAAGGGCAGACTGGGTGACAGGCACCATTGAAGAGTATGGAATACAGGCAGCAGTACGCCACCTTTTAGACTAAAAGTGGTGTGATGTGCGATATGTTACAAACCATTAGCCCTTAGGGTCATTCATACGCTAAGCTTAGTGGCCGCGCGTATCCGTGTGCGTTGCTGGCAAATAAGTCTCTTTATCCACCGCCCAAGCACCCGAGCCTCGCACCCATAGATATAAGAAAATAAAGCAATATAAAACGGCCGCTTCCCCTTCATTATTCAGCGGCAACCAGAAGTTATCTACTTGGGCATGAAAGCCAAAATAAGCAACAGCCATCATACCCGAGCTGATAAACGCCGCCAATCTGGTCTGAAAACCGATTAATAACATCACACCCAACACCACTTCGAGCACACTGCCTGTCCACATAAATGAGAACACCTCAGGCATGGGGTGTTCACTCATGGGAATACCAAATAGCTTAGTTGTGCCGTTTAATAAATAAGCATACGCGGTGACAATGCGTAAGACGGCTAATACATAAGGCTCAAAACGACTCATAGGACTAAAGTACACTCTCATAGACCGCTCCTTAAACTGTTTTCTTATCATGATTAACATTAAGTACTCTGTGGTGCGCTTTGATGAATAGACAAAACCATCATCAAAAGCTCAAGACATCCTACTGCATCGTTATGCTTAAAGATCTTTCATTATTGGGCGCTTGGCCCAAAAAATCTGAACGACACTTAGCCTACATTGATAAGTAAAATTTTACCAAATAAAAAATGTTTAAGAGTTGTTTAAGAATAGTACCTATTTACTGCTGTTCGCCTAGGGCCTGATGAGCCTGTTTATAATCCTGCTTTAAGACTTGCCTCAATAAATTGATCCAAATCACCATCTAGTACTGCACCTGTATTAAAGGTCTCAACACCAGTACGTAAATCTTTAATACGAGAGTCATCAAGCACATACGAGCGAATTTGACTGCCCCAGCCCACATCAGATTTATTATCTTCAACGGCTTGCTGCTGCTCCATACGCTTTTGCATCTCAAGCTCATACAATTTAGCGCGTAGCATCTTCATGGCCGTGGCTTTGTTGCCGTGTTGGCTGCGCTCATTTTGACACTGCACCACGGTACCCGTCGGTACGTGGGTAATACGCACCGCAGAGTCGGTGGTGTTGACGTGTTGACCACCTGCCCCACTTGAGCGATAGGTATCAATACGTAAATCAGCCGGATTAATATCAATCTCAAAATCATCATCAATCTCAGGCGACACAAACACCGCAGCAAACGAGGTATGACGGCCATTATTGCTATCAAAGGGTGATTTGCGCACCAAGCGATGTACGCCTGTCTCGGTTCGCAGCCAGCCAAAGGCATAATCACCGCTGACTTTAAATGAGGCTGATTTCACGCCAGCCACACTACCCGCTGACACCTCAATAATCTCAACCTTAAACCCATGTGACTCACACCAACGGGTATACATGCGTAGCAGCATCTCTGCCCAGTCTTGCGCCTCGGTACCCCCACTGCCTGATTGAATATCAACGAAGCAGTTATTGGCATCCATCTCGCCATCGAACATGCGCTTAAACTCTAAGTCCTCTACCAAAGCTTGGGCAGCATTAAGCTCATTTTGCACCTCTTCAAGCAAGCCTTCATCATCGGCCTCTACCGCCAGCTCAAGCATGGCAGCGGCATCTTCAAGAGTAGTGTCTAGACCGGTAATGGTAGTAATCACTGCATCAAGCTGGCTTTTTTCTTTGCTGATTTTGGTCGCGCGCTCTGGGTCATTCCAAAGCTCTGGCGACGCCATCTCAAGATTAACCTCCTCTAGGCGCTCTGACTTACCATCGAAGTCAAAGATACCTCCGCATGTCCTGTGAGCGCTCGCTTAAATCTTTGATTTGTTCTTGATATTGGTTAATTTCCATAGGGTTTCCGCGGTTGTTTGTCAGCTATAAGGAATAAAAAAGAATGAATGGATAGCGCTCATTAAGTAGATAAGTGTCATAAATCGACCTACCCCTCTAATGAGCCTATCAACCATATAAATATCGTGAAGGCGTCATACTGGGGACAAGAGGTTATAATTTCCAGTCCTCAACTGCCCAGCGGTGCGCTAAAGCATGCGCGTGCAGCACCTCATCTGGGGTAACTGCCACTGGTATATCTGCCCATTGTAATAAAGGCAGATCATTTTTTGAGTCAGAATAAGCATAAGTCTTACTGTAACGAGTGCCTTGTGCGTGCTTGGCCTCTAACCACTTATTTAGATGATATATTTTACCTTCTTTGAAGTTGGGTTTGTCGGTTAATTTGCCCGTATAACGATTATCCTGCACCTCAAGCGGCGTGGCCAGCACATTGACCGGCTCGATACCGAAGCGCTGAGCGATAGCAGATACCACAAAGTCATTGGTGGCTGAAATAATGACCACGTCATGCCCCGCTTCGATATGATGCTGGATGGCACTAATGGCTTTTGGCCGTATGTGTGGCTCAATCTCCGTTTGTATATACGCCTCACGGATTTGACACAGCTCATCAAGAGGCAAACTGGTTAAAAACTGAGCCACAAATTCATTGTATTCAGTCGCATCTAGGGTACCTTCTATGTACTGCTCATAAAATTTTTGATTGGCAGTGCGGTACTGCGCCTCATCGA
This sequence comes from Psychrobacter raelei, assembly GCF_022631235.3. Taxonomy (NCBI): domain Bacteria; kingdom Pseudomonadati; phylum Pseudomonadota; class Gammaproteobacteria; order Moraxellales; family Moraxellaceae; genus Psychrobacter; species Psychrobacter raelei. Next base: position 1,086,726 of record NZ_CP093310.2, on the reverse strand, counting down.
CCAAGCCATTTTTTACAATATACTCGCCCCACAGATAGTCACTATCGACATCAAGTAAGGTATGGTCTAAGTCGAACAAGGCCAATTCTTTTTGCTGGGCATCACTTTGCTGCATGTATTTTCCTTAGTGCATGGGTCATAAGTGGATGGGCCATACTTAAACACTGTAAAAGCTGCCCATCGTTTTATATGTTGTGTTTAGCGTCGTTTTGGTGTGTGGTATTTATGCTCATTTCATTATTCAGGTGCGCTCACTGGCTCTAAGCCTGCTTTAAATTGTTGACACTTTTTTGCATAGTGCAGCGCTGACATTTTTAAAAAAGCCACCTGCTCTTCAGTTAAGGTTTTAACCACTTTGGCCGGCGCGCCCATCACCAATGAGTTGTCAGGAATCTCCTTACCTTCAGTCACCAAGGCCTTGGCACCAATAATACAGTTTTTACCAATTTTGGCATTGTTTAATACCACAGCGCCGATGCCAATTAAGCTATTATCACCGACTGTGCAACCATGCAACATGGCCAAGTGCCCTATGGTGACATACTCACCGATAGTGACCTGTATGCCAGCATCAGTGTGAATCACCGCATTTTCTTGCACATTACTGTAATCACCAATATGAATGCGCTCATTATCACCACGGATTACCGCACCAAACCAAACGCTGGCTTGATGGCCTAAATACACATCCCCAATCACGCGGGCGCTATCGGCAACCCAGCCTTGAAAAGGGGTGGCAAACTGCGGGGCTTTGTCCAAAAATTTATAAATCATCGGTGACATCCTTTGTTTTAAGTTATTTCTCTGCGGTTATTGCTGACCCTACCTTGATGTCAGTTTTCTGACTAGGCTAGCATTAATTACATATATTTTTAACGTCATTAAGTACAATGTTATCCAACCCTATACGAGCTCGTGCATTGAGATTTCATCCCGTGCTATTATCAATGCTTTAAGCTGTTATTAGCAAATTTTTCACAAAAAACGACAAAGATATATCGCTGTCATACAAAGCTGGCATAGTACTATAGAGCCAGTTCAGCTTATCTGTCACTTTTTAGTTAAATATTGTCCCTTAATTTAGGATTTCTTTGATGCATCACAAGCACCTTACCGCCGCTTTACTACTTTCAGGCTCAGCTTTGGCTGCCAGCCCCGCGTATGCAAAATCAGACATCGAAACTGCAGGTGATGTTATCGCCATCACAATTCCCGCCCTGGCTTATGGCTCTACCTATTATATGGATGACCCTGATGGGCGCAGTCAATTTTATAAATCCTTTGCGACCAATGCTGTGGTGACGTATGGATTAAAAAAGAGCATTGATAGAGAGCGCCCTGATCACAGTGACAATGACTCATTTCCGTCAGGACATACCTCCATTGCTTTTCAGGGAGCAAGCTTTATTCACAAGCGCTATGGACTTGAGTACAGTATACCCGCCTATGTTGGTGCAACATTTGTGGGCTACAGCCGCGTAGAGTCAGACAAACATCATACCTCAGATGTGCTGGCTGGCGCAGCGCTTGGGATAGCCAGCAGCATGTTTTTAACCAAAAGCTATCACAATGACGACTTATTAATCAGTGCCAATTTAGCCCCTGAGTCTTATCAATTGGCGGTTCACTATCAATTCTAACTTTGTTTTATGTAATATTTTTAGGATTGCCTAGCCATTTGCAGTCAGGTTTTGTATAATACGCAAAATCTGTACCTAAGCGAGTAGACATGACACAGTTTGCAACGTTCACTAATGACTTTTCTTTTAGTGATATTGTTGTTTTCTGTTATCGTGCTACTCGCTTTTTTTGCGACTAGAATTTGTGCCTTAGCGGTTTTTAGGTCACAACATAGCCGCAACCTTCACAATTACTAGGTCATGATAAACACGAATTATAAGGGTGGTAATATGGGCGTACAACAAGACACAACACACAATATCTCTAATGAAGTTGAAGCTATTTTGGCTTTGGCCGATGGTAATATTTTTCGTGGCATCTCAATTGGTGCAGCAGGTAGCCGCGTAGGTGAAGTGGTCTTCAATACTTCAATGACTGGGTATCAAGAAATCCTGACTGACCCAAGTTATGCCAAACAGATCGTTACCCTAACCTACCCACACATCGGTAATACAGGCACCAACGTTGAAGATGCCGAATCTGGCAACATCTATCAAAACAATCAAGTTTGGGCAGAGGGCTTAATCATTCGTGATGCCACTATGACCACCTCAAACTTCCGCAATTCAGAAAGCTTAAGCGATTATTTACAGCGCCAGCAGACTGTGGCTATCGCTGAGATTGATACCCGCAAACTGACCCGTATCCTGCGTGAGAAAGGCGCTCAAAATGGCTGTATCATGACTGCCAGCAATGGCGCGACCATCAGTGAAGAAGATATCCAAAAAGCCATCGAAATTGCCCAGCAGTGGGAAGGCCTAGAAGGTATGGACCTAGCCAAAGAGTGCTGCAACCCTGAAGGCTTTGAGTGGACAGAAGGCACTTGGGAGCTGGCAGACCGCGGCGTACATGGGGTAACCGAGAGCCAAACCGGCGGCTATTACAAAAAACTTGGCGAACATATTGATCATCAATATGACGTGGTGGCTTACGATTTTGGCACCAAAACCAATATCCTACGCATGTTAGTAGATTTGGGCTGTAAAGTGACTGTGGTACCGGCGCAAACGCCTATTGCTGATGTCTTGGCGCAAAACCCAGACGGTATTTTCTTATCAAATGGCCCTGGTGACCCTGCCGCTTGTGATTACGCCATCGATGCGGTACGTCACATCATTGAAGAGACAGACATCCCAACCTTTGGTATCTGCTTAGGTCACCAGCTGGTCGGCCTTGCCAGCGGTGCCAAGACCATGAAAATGAAAACCGGTCACCACGGTGCCAACCACCCTGTACAGGATTTGGCCAGCAAAAAGGTGATGATTACCTCTCAAAACCATGGCTTTGCCGTAGACGAATCCACCTTACCAGACAATGTCAAAGCCACGCACCGCTCATTATTTGATGGCACCAACCAAGGTATTGAGCTGACCAACAAACCTGTATTTAGTTTCCAAGGTCACCCAGAGGCAAGCCCTGGCCCTCAAGATGCGGCGCCCTTATTTAAGAGATTTGCTGACTTAATGCAGCAGAACAAACAGGCTTAATCACCAGCCAATACGCTCGACGCATTTTGCTGATTGTCACCCATAGACACAGAACTAAATATATAAAAAAGAGAGACTTATGCCAAAACGTACTGATATTAAAAGCATCCTAATTATTGGCGCCGGCCCTATCGTTATCGGTCAAGCTTGTGAGTTTGACTACTCAGGCGCACAAGCTTGTAAAGCACTTCGCGAGGAAGGCTACCGCGTTATCTTAGTCAACTCAAACCCCGCCACCATCATGACTGACCCTGTGATGGCTGATGCCACCTATATCGAGCCAATTACTTGGCAAACGGTTGAGCAAATTATTGACAAAGAGCGCCCAGACGCTATCTTGCCGACCATGGGTGGTCAGACGGCACTTAACTGTGCATTAGACTTGGATAGAAACGGCGTCTTAGAAAAATACGACGTTGAGCTCATCGGGGCAACCAAAGATGCCATCGAGATGGCCGAAGACCGCGAACTGTTTGACCAAGCCATGAAGCGTATTGGCCTTGAATGTCCACGCGCCGAAACTGCTGAGAGCATGGAAGAGGCCTTTGAAATCCAAGCCAAACTTGGCTTCCCATGTATCATCCGTCCCTCCTTTACCATGGGCGGCTCAGGTGGCGGTATCGCTTATAACCGTGATGAATTTATCGAGATTTGTGAGCGTGGCTTTGACCTATCGCCCACCCATCAGCTGTTAATCGATGAATCATTAATCGGCTGGAAAGAATATGAGATGGAAGTGGTACGCGACAAAAATGATAACTGTATCATTATCTGTGCCATTGAGAACGTCGACCCAATGGGCGTGCACACCGGCGACTCAATCACCGTTGCCCCTGCTCAGACACTTACCGACAAAGAATACCAAATCATGCGTAACGCGTCACTGGCCGTACTGCGTGAGATTGGTGTGGAAACCGGTGGCTCTAACGTTCAGTTTGGGGTGAACCCAAAAACCGGCCGTATGGTGGTGATTGAGATGAACCCTCGTGTATCTCGCTCATCGGCTCTGGCCTCAAAAGCAACCGGCTTCCCAATTGCTAAAATCGCTGCCAAATTGGCCGTGGGTTATACACTTGATGAGCTGCAAAACGACATCACTGGCGGTAAAACACCAGCCAGCTTTGAGCCATCTATTGACTATGTTGTCACCAAGATTCCACGCTTTAACTTTGAAAAATTCCCACAAGCAGAAAACATCTTATCAACCCAGATGAAGTCTGTGGGTGAAGTCATGGCTATCGGCCGTAACTTCCAAGAGTCGATGCACAAAGCGCTGCGTGGCCTTGAGACGGGTGCTGATGGTTTTGATGAGCAAATCGACTTTGCCGCTCTAAAAGCCGGCAAAATCAGCGAGGACAAAGTAAAGGCTGAGATTAAAAACCGCTTAACCGTCCCTACTCCTGAGCGTATCTTCTATATCGCAGATGCCTTCCGCTTAGGTATGAGTGTTGATGAAGTATTTAAACTGACCAATATCGACCCTTGGTTCTTGGTGCAAATTGAAGACATTGTAAAAACCGAAGAGCAGGTTAAGCTGCTAGGCTTCGGTGGTCTTAATGCCGCAAATCTGCGCAAGTTTAAGCGCAAAGGCCTATCTGATTTGCGCTTGGCCAAACTGCTTGGCGTATCTCAAAAGCAGCTGCGCAAAAAGCGCTGGGACTTACAGGTCTATCCGGTTTATAAGCGTGTGGATACTTGTGCCGCTGAATTTGCCACCTCTACCGCTTATATGTACTCAACCTATGATGAAGAGTGCGAGGCGAACCCAACCGATAACAAAAAAATCATGGTTATTGGCGGTGGCCCAAACCGTATTGGTCAAGGTATTGAGTTTGATTACTGCTGTGTGCACGCAGCCCTTGCCATGCGTGAAGACGGCTATGAGACCATCATGGTGAACTGTAACCCAGAAACGGTCTCAACCGACTATGACACCTCAGACCGCTTGTACTTTGAGTCAATCACCCTAGAGGATGTGCTAGAAATCGTCCGTATCGAAAAACCTGAAGGGGTTATCGTGCAATTCGGTGGACAAACACCACTTAAATTAGCGCGCGCATTAGAAGCTGCTGGCGTTAACATCATTGGTACCTCCCCTGATGCCATTGACCGCGCAGAAGACCGTGAGCGCTTCCAGCACATGATTCAGCAGCTAAATCTGATTCAGCCACCAAACGCCCTAGCCACCAGCATGGAAGATGGCTTAATGAAGGCCAGCAGCGTCGGCTATCCATTAGTCGTTCGCCCATCTTATGTGCTCGGCGGCCGTGCCATGGAAATTGTCTACAACGAAGAAGAGCTTAAGCACTATTTGCGCACTGCGGTACAAGCTTCTAATGAAGCACCAGTACTGTTAGATCGCTTCTTAGATGACGCCATTGAGGTGGACGTAGACTGTGTTAGTGACGGCAATGAAGTGGTTATCGGCGGGATCATGCAGCACATCGAACAAGCGGGTGTTCACTCAGGCGACTCAGCCTGCTCATTACCGCCTTATTCCCTATCTGATGAGATTTGTGATGAGATGCGCGCTCAAACCGTGGCCATGGCCAAAGAGCTTGGCGTGGTAGGCTTAATGAACGTACAGTTTGCGGTAAAAGATGGCACCGTTTACATCTTAGAGGTGAACCCTCGTGCTGCGCGTACCGTGCCTTTTGTTTCTAAATGCATTGGCAAGTCACTGGCTCAAGTAGCGGCTCGCTGTATGGCTGGTACCTCCCTACAGGATCAAAAATTCACCCAAGAAATTAAGCCCACTTTCTTTGCAGTGAAAGAGTCGGTCTTCCCATTCGCTAAATTCCCAGGTGTGGACCCTATCTTAAGCCCTGAAATGAAGTCAACCGGTGAAGTGATGGGCGTTGGCAAAACCTTCGGTGAAGCTTTCTATAAAGGCATTATCGGCTCTAATGAGCGTCTACCAGGCCTACCAAAACAGGGCGAGACCAAGACGGTATTCATCTCAGTGCGTGATAGCGACAAGCCTAACATTGCACCTATCGCCAAACAGCTCATTGATTTTGGCTTTAAATTGGTGGCCACCGCAGGTACTGAGCAGTATCTCACCGAGCAAGGCATCGAGTGCAAACGCATTAATAAAGTGACCGAAGGTCGTCCTCATGTCGTTGATGCCTTGAAAAATGGTGAAATCGACCTTATTATCAATACAACCGAAGGTAAGCAAGCGCAAGAGGACTCGTTCTCAATTCGCCGCAATGCCCTTCAAAGCAAGGTGTTCTATGTCACCACTTTAGGCGCAGCCGATGCGGTATGTAAGTCTTATGCCATCGACTTGCCTTTTGATGTCTATAAATTACAAGCGTTACACGAAGCCGCACTTTAGTCACTGGTCTGATTAAAGCTGCCAAAAGTAGACTTATAAAGCCAACGGGTTGCAAGCAGCTATTAAGTGAGCTGCTTGACTACTATAAACTGAAAGCTAAAACGTCAGTTTCGCGGGTGGCTGTTGTGTGTTGTGATGGCTCTAAATTGTCACAGCTCATGGCAGTCGCCGGTAACAAAATTTAGCGATACAAACCAAGATGAGCTTTTATAATAAGACCTCTTATCATTTATATGATACCGTTATTGATGTGAAAACCCTGATATAAAAGTGGACTTATTGCCCTAAAAAGTTTAGGCTAATAACTCTAGGCTTGTTATTAAGCAGTCGCTTTTTGTTCAACATTAATATACTGGCTTGATAACGTACCACCTTATGTTTTTTTTAATTGCTAATCGACAGCTTCGGTTAGCAATTTTTGTTATAAGTCGTCTTTTTTTAGCTCAGCGCTGAAAATAGAATGTCGACACACAACTTAACCTAAGCCTGACACCAACAGCACCCTCTTAGTGATGAGTGCTGGGGTGTTTTTTGTTTATTAATTTATTCATCCATATATGTATATGAGGAAGATGATATGCAACGTTACCCAATGACTCCGCAAGGACATGCTGCGTTAGAAGCCGAGCTTAAGCAACTCAAAAGCGTAGATCGTCCGCGCATCACGGCTGCGATTGCTGAAGCGCGCGAACATGGCGACTTAAAAGAAAATGCAGAATACCACGCCGCCCGTGAGCAACAAGGTTTTTGTGAAGCCCGTATTCGTGACATTGAAGCCAAACTCTCTGGCGCTCAAGTTATTGATCCGGCTACCTTACCACGTGAGGGCCGCGTCGTATTTGGTGTGACTGTGGTTATCGAAAACCTAGACACTGAAGAGCAAAAGCGCTATCAGATTGTGGGCGATGATGAGGCAGACTTTAAGAACAACAAAATCTCCGTCAACTCCCCTATTGCTCGAGGTTTAATCGGTAAATCAGAGGGTGATGAGGCACGTATTGAGACCCCAAGCGGCCTGGTAGAATTTGAAATTATCGAAGTTATTTATCAGTAAAGCTTAACCAATAAATTTTAATTTATTGCGTCCTTTATTTAGCTAGAGTTCAATATTTTTACTATTCATAGATCAAAAAATGGTCTATTATCTATAAAGTTGAACTCTAGCGTCACTTGCAAATCCCCTTTGCTTAATGTTAAGTTACAAAAATATAACATTGGCAAATCTAAATGTGACACTTCGTGTGTATCTTTACCTCCTATGGTTTTATAGCCAATGTTAACAATTTAGGTAAGTATTTTTTATTTAACCCATTTTTATTTAAGCTATTTAATTAAGTAGTATTTTTATAGTAAATGCATAATCTTTTGAGTTTCCATTACTTAAGATAAATGCTTACGAGGCAATTATGAAGAAATTCACATCAGCTCTATGTGCGCTAGCATGCATGGTAGGAGCCACTAATCTGGCTCACGCTACGGATTCTAAGCAAACTATCAGCGTTAAAAGCCCAAGCGATATCGACAGTGTACTCAACGAGTTAGCACGCAAAAAAAGCCAACCCACCTCTTTATTACAAACCTCCTTTGAGCCCTCCTCTTTAGCTGCCAGCAGCTCATTGATGGATGCCAAAGGTAGTAAAGTTAGCCAAGATAACGATGATGTGTTATCTCATTTAACGTTAGTAGCCTCAAATGCTGTTAACAAATTCAAACAAAGTGGTCGTGCCTCTTGGTACGGTGGCAAGTTCCATGGCAGAAAGACTGCCAGTGGTGAGCGCTTTGATATGAACTCATTAACCGCAGCACACCCCTCTTTGCCTTTTAATACTTACTTACGTGTCACCAACAAAGGTAACGGTAAGAGCGTGGTAGTCAAAGTGAATGACCGTGGTCCTTACCATGGTAACCGTGTGTTGGATTTATCTTATGCTGCTGCTAAGCAGATCGGTTTGGTAAGCCGTGGTATTGCCAATGTGACCATTGAAAGAGTGGGTTCACCTTAATCCTGCTAATCTTAGTAAGCTGCTGGTTTTTAAAAGTACAGTTGCTAAATCAAGTCAGGGTGATAAATTTACGCTTGTCGATAAGCGGCCTGGTGGGCTAAAACCAGGATCAAAAGAAGATCTGCACCGTAAACGGCAGGTCTTTTTTTTATGCCCAATTTTTGAGTCGGCAACTTCAAAGCTCTAAGTTTAAAAAAGCTGAGCAAGATAGGCCGCTCAAACCCTTGTGAAAAAAAGCCATCTTAGCTATGATAAGCAGCTGTTTTATTTGTTTTTAAGTTATCACAGGGGCGCCCTTGGGCTGAGATGTACCCTTTGAACCTGATCCAGATTATACTGGCGTAGGGAGTGTATAGCGATAACGGCATCTTCGGGTAAGGGTTGATTGTTAACTTGCCACCTTTATCATAAGCGTGCCGTCATGCTGTGTGTTTCTAAACGCCCTCTTATCCTATTCGGAGGGAAGATGCAGTTACCATTCATCGAGTCTTGTTTTCACGCCTTTAAAGACCAATCTGCTTTGGTCCATAACCTCACCAATGATGTTGCCCATAATACGGTTGCCAATGTGCTTTTGGCCTGTCGCGCCTCGCCTGCTATGGTACATGACATTCAAGAAGCCCCTGACTTTGTGTGCTTATCTGATGCCCTAGCCATTAACATCGGTACGCTGACCCAAACTCGTCTAAACAGCATGCTGGCCACGGCCGAGATGGCACACAGCAAAGGCATTCCTTGGGTGCTAGACCCAGTCGCTGTGGGTGCCACTGCATTTCGGCAACAAGCTTGCCGGCAGCTACTGTCACTACAGCCTGATGTCATTCGCGGCAATGCTTCAGAAATATTGGCTCTGGCGGGTATGAGTAGTCAAAGCAGGGGCACCGATAGCGGCGATAGCGTGGCGGCAGCCCATGCAGCAGCTGAAGCCTTGACCCAATATGCCAAGGTAGTGGTGGTTACCGGAGAGATTGACTGGGTGACCGATGGCATGAACCGCTGGGCTATTAATCATGGCCATCCTATGATGACTCAAGTCACCGCAATTGGCTGTGCCTTAACGGCGCTCATAGCCGGCTTTGTAGGCGCCAATAAGAAGGCTATGGCACAAGCGGCTGTCACCGCCTTATGTTATTACGGACAGGCCGCTGAGCACGCCATGCAGATTGCTCAAGGGCCTGGCAGCTTTTATATCCACTTCCTCGATAGTTTGTATGCCCTACAGGCAACCGATGTCTCTCAACAAGCACGAGTAACGCTTTATGAATAAACATAATAAATCTGCCGATGCCTTATCGCTATATTTGGTCACCGATAGCGCTCTATGCGCTGATAAGGGACTGATTGAGACGGTGCTTGCTGCCATCGATGGCGGCGTGACCCTAGTGCAGTTGCGTGACAAACACGCCAGCGATGAGGCCTTGTATACCACAGCCTGTGAGCTTAAAGAGGCCATTGCTGGTCGTGTTCCTTTGGTTATCAATGACAAAGTGCAGATTGCACATAAAGCCAAACTCGATGGTGCTCATATCGGTCAAGGTGACTTGAGTGTTGAACAGGCCCGAAATATTTTAGGCCATGATGCTTGGCTGGGGCTGTCTATTAATACTTTAGCGCAGTTACAGCAGACGCACCACCATCACCTTGATCTGCTCGATTATGTCGGACTAGGCCCTGTATTCGCTACCGCTACCAAACAAGATCATGCCGAGCCTATAGGCTTAGAGGGATTGAGCACTTTATCCAAGGCCAGCGTATTGCCCACAGTGGCCATTGGCGGCATTAACCATGCTAATGCCAGACAAGTGTACCAAACAGGCTGTCATGGGATCGCTGTAGTCTCTGCGATTTGTGCAGCCGATGATCCAAAGCAAGCAGCTGAGCTGCTGATAGCACAGCGATAACATAAGATAGGCTATCAATAACCATCCTAATTTTTAAGGAGCGTAGCGGTGATTAAAAATGTATTAACTATTGCTGGTACAGACTGTACAGGCGGCGCCGGTATTCAAGCCGACATTAAGGCCATTAGCGCCAATGGTAGCTATGCGATGAGTGTCATCACCGCCGTGGTGGCACAAAACACCCAAGGTGTGCAGCAAATTCAGATGATGCCAACTGACTTAATTCGTGCTCAATTAGATTCTGTATTTAGCGATGTACAGGTCGATGCGGTAAAAATTGGAATGTTAGGTACCGCTGAGGTCATCCGCTGTGTGGCAGAAGCGCTTCAGACTTACCAACCCACCAAGGTAGTGCTAGACCCGGTCATGGTTGCTAAAAGCGGCGATAGATTGCTGGACAGTGATGCGGTGGCGGCCTTGCGTGAGCTATTATTGCCCCAAGTGGGGCTGATTACCCCCAACCTGCCAGAAGCCGCTGATTTACTGGGTGAAGCTGAGGCCACCACCCGAGAACAGATGCTCGAGCAGGCAGAGCGTTTAGGGGTCGCCACCTTTTTAAAAGGCGGTCACCTGCTTAATCAGCCAGACTCTCCAGATCTGTTATGGGTAGAGGGTCAAAGTCAGTGGCTGGAGGCGGCGCGTATCGCTACTAAAAACAGCCACGGCACTGGCTGCACCCTATCTGCCGCCATCGCGACTTTTTGGAGTCAAGGAGACAGCTTAAGCCTAGCTTGTGCTAAGGCCAAAGCTTATCTGACGGGTGCTCTAGCGCATGCAGATGAGCTTAATGTCGGTCATGGCCATGGTCCGGTGCATCATTTTTACGCGTATTATGAGCGCTAATTTAAAACACTCAGCGCCTTAAATTTCAAACGCTCGGTCAATGGCATCATCCAAGCGATCAGCCGTTATCACTGTCATACCCTTAAACTGCCCCATAAGGTTTTTTGGGGCATTGGCTTTGGGTACGATGGCGTGGGTGAAGCCGTGTTTCATTGCCTCTTTTAGGCGCTCTTGACCGTTGGGAACCGGGCGTATCTCGCCCGATAACCCCACCTCACCAAATACCGCCAAAGATGAGGGCAACGGCCGCTCCTTAATACTTGAGGCACAAGCTAACAGTACCGCCAAGTCTGAGCCGGTCTCCATCACTTTTACCCCGCCCACCACGTTGACATACACATCCTGTCCGCTGGTATGTATACCGCCATGACGGTGCATGACCGCCAGTAGCATCGCCAAGCGCTGAGGATCTAGGCCTAATGCCATACGTCTGGGCTGCCCCGCAGAATCATCGACCAACGCTTGCACCTCTACCAATAGCGGCCGAGTGCCTTCACGGCTAACCATGACAATGGATCCAGATATCGGCTTATCATAACGACTTAAGAATATGGCTGAAGGATTGGCCACTTCTTTTAGGCCGGTATCTGTCATTCCAAAAATACCCAGCTCGTTGACCGCGCCAAAGCGGTTTTTTACTGCACGTATCATACGAAAGCGAGAATCAGACTGACCCTCGAAATACAACACCGTATCCACCATGTGCTCAAGCACGCGTGGCCCAGCCAACGTACCCTCTTTGGTCACATGACCTACCAAGAATAAGGCCGTACCGGTTTGCTTGGCATAGCGGGTGAGCATTGCTGCTGACTCTCGAATTTGACTGACGCCCCCGGGTGCCGAGTTTATGGCATCGGTATAAATAGTCTGAATAGAGTCAATAATAGCCACCGCAGGCTGCTCTTGGGTCAGTGCTGCGCAGATGGTCTCCACATTGGTCTCTGTCATGACCTTTAAGTGATCGCTGGATAACCCTAAGCGCTGCGCCCGCATGGCCACTTGCGATAACGACTCCTCTCCGGTCACATACAATGCACTGCCGGACAAAGACTCAGGGTCTGCCATATTGGCCGCTGTCTGCAATAAAATGGTCGATTTACCAATACCAGGGTCACCACCAATAAGCACCACTGAGCCGGCCACTAAGCCGCCACCAAGGACGCGGTCAAATTCACTAATCCCAGTAGGCAGACGGGTATCGAAGGTGACATTGACTGAGCCTAACGTGACAACGCCGCTTTGTGAGCCTGAATAATTCATACGATCAGACTTTGCACCAGCCAACACCTTAGGGCCTGTATGTGCTGCCATAGCGCCTTTAGCCGCCGACTTATTGTGATGCGGTAGGCTGACATTGGGCGCCTCAACAAGAGTATTCCACTCCCCACAGTCAGAGCATTGTCCGGCCCATTTACCAAAATAGGCGCCGCAATTTTGGCAGACATAACTTGATTTTGATTTGGCCATAACCGCTACCCTTAGTAAGTGATGCTACATATGAGGCGTCTCATATGCAAAATGGTTGATTAATAAAGATGCGCCGATTGCGACAAACTTTGGCGTTAAAAATAGCCAGCCTGTAACAGCCAGCTATCTTTAGGATGCGAGGAGAATGAAAATAGCAATAAGTATGGACATGCCATAAACAACGGGCTAAAAAGCCTATGCGTCTACGACATCTGCCTGATTTAATCTATAACGGATTGTCTAAAAGGCTGTGTTTAATAGTGATGCCACCGGCTGACCCCCCGCTGACAATAGGTGACGACTAAGCCTGGAAGTCGCGGCCTAAATACACCTCTTGCACCAGCTCGTTATTTAACACCTCCTCTGAGGTACCATGGGCAATAATAGCGCCCTCACTTACGATATACGCATGCTCACAAATCGCCAGCGTCTCACGCACGTTATGGTCGGTAATCAGCACCCCAATACCGCGGCGTTTTAGCGCCACAATCACTTCTTTGATGTCGCTCACTGAGATAGGATCAACACCAGCAAAGGGCTCATCCAATAAAATAAACTTCGGATTGGCCGCCAGTGCACGTGCAATCTCACAGCGCCGACGCTCACCCCCTGACACACTCATACCGAGTGAATGGCACACATGCTCTAAGCTAAAATCAGCGATGAGTTTGTTAAGCTCTTGCTCCTGCGCCGCTTTATCTAAGTCTTTTCGGGTTTGTAAAATCGCAAGAATGTTTTCTCGTACGGTCAGCTTACGAAAAATAGAAGCCTCTTGGGGTAGATAACCAATACCGGCACGCGCGCGCTCATGCATGGCGTATTTAGACAGGTCTTGATTGCCAAGCTTTACCATGCCTTTATCCATATTCACCAGCCCAACCACCATATAAAAGCTGGTGGTCTTGCCAGCGCCGTTCGGGCCTAACAAACCCACAACCTGACCTGGCTCCACGCTAAATGACACATCTTTTACCACCCAGCGCTTACCGTAGCGCTTGGCCAGATTAAGCATGGTCAACGCAGTATCCGAGCTAACCGGCTGCGCTATCGACACGGGGGTTTTCTCTAAAGGGCTTATCACTTCAGGCTTTGGGGCATTCGATGCAGAGTTACTCATAACCTACCTAATTCCTGTACGACTATTGGATTCACTGGGCGGGAAAACAAGCTCAACACGCTGACTGCCGCCTGCCGTAGCCTCAACGTCACCCACTTTTAAGCTATAGCGAATAACGTTGCCGGCGAAACTTGCGCCATTTTGGGTAAGCTTGGCGTTACCGGTCAAAGTCACAATACCATTTTGGGCATTGTAATCAATCTTGTTGGCTTGACCGCGAGCCAAGCCTTTTTCTTTGGTGACCACTTGCTGCATGGTGGCTGGGCGACCTGTGGCGACAGCGGATAAGATACTTCGGCTATTAGATAAATTCACGGTAATATTATCTGCTGCAAGCTTTAAAGTACCTTGAGTAATGGTGACATTGCCTGAGTAGGAGGTGACACCGGTGCGCTCACTATAAGTGGCTTTATCCGCCAACAGATGGATAGGTTGCTGCGCATCAGAGGGCAAAGCATTGGCATTAAATGAGACCATAGACGCCAAAGCAGTGGCGGCAAAAAGCGTGATTTTGCTCAGCACCGGTATCAAGCTTGGTGAGTGCGGGGTAGAGAGTATTGGCGCTAGCGTATTTGAGCGTTTATTCACAATGTTTTTCCTAAATTATGGCCTAAAGTAATTATTTAAAGTCAGTAGCTATCTACAATAATGAATAAGTAGCTATCAAAAATAAGTCGTCATTTAAAATAGACAGCTATCTAAAATAAGGGCACGTCTTTGCGGGCCGGTGGCATGAAGGTAACCGCCACTTGGGCAAACTCGTAATCACCTGTGTTCACATCTGCCAAAAATCTTGAAGATTCAAAGCTGTTTTGTCCTTGGGTCACTTTAATGGGCGTGTTGCTATAAACCCTTTTTTGTTCCAAATCGCCTATAAGCTCTGAAGCCACTAATTTCATAGGCGGCTTATTGTCCAGATTATTTGCGGCAGTTTGGCTCGAGAACAACACATTATTGGTCATCACCACTTTGGATTGTTCATGATACATCACCGCTTCGTCAGCATTAATCAACACACTGCGATTGGGACTGGGGCGCCAGTTAAGCTTCATCGCCTCCAATTTATCCAAGTTTTGATCGGCATAATGGGTCAAAGTATCGGCAGCTAATGAATACTCAGCCACCCCATCATCATTGGTCTGAACTGCCAAAATATCGGTAGCTTCATACTCAATATTGGTAGTAGATAAGTTGATAATCGAGTCAAGCTCGCCCTGATTGCGATAAAACCATACCGCAAACACTGCCACAAGCAAGGATAGGATAAATAAAAATCGGGTATTCATTACACCTCTTTATGACCATAACAAAAAATAAATGGTGTTAAGTGCTGATTAATCAAGCACATACTGGCTAATATATTGCTCGTACTTGCCATGACCTTTTAAAATCAAATCACAAACCTCACGTACGGCACCCTCTCCACCTGCGCGCGTGGTGACCATCATCACTCGGCTTAATACCTCAGCATGGGCATTAGCTACTGTAGCAGAGAAACCCACCGACTGCAGGGCCTTAATATCTGGCAGATCATCACCCATATAAGCACAGTGTTCTAAGCTTATTGGCAAGTCTAATAGTAGCTGATTAAGCGCTTCAAGCTTATCATCACGGCCTTGGATTACATAATCAATACCCATCTCTTTGGCCCTTTTATTGACCATAGGACTTGAGCGACCTGTGATAATGGCCGTTTTAACGCCGGCCCATTTTACTGCTTTAATACCCATGCCATCTTTCACATTAAAACACTTGGTCTCTATCTCTTCGCCATCATAAATAATATAGCCATTAGATAAGATGCCATCTACATCGAGCACCAACAATTTTACTTTGCCTGCAGCTTGGATTAAGTCTTGCATAATATCTACTTACCCTATGTGTCGTCGCGAATTGAAATGTATTAAAAAATAAGACAGTATTTAGTGGCTCAACAGCTGTAAAAAGCGCACAGCCTTTTATGATTTAAGATAACAAGCTTATGATCACGCCTAACTCACGCCTGCTTGTAATAAGTCATGAATGCTAATCACCCCTTCAAGCTGCTGCTGCTCGTCGACTACCAGTAGCTGGCTGATGGCTTTTTCGTTCATTAAACTTAAAGCATCTGAGGCCCGCATATCTTTTGAGATTTGTTTGGGATTGGGGGTCATAATTTGTGACATAGGGGTTTGCAAATCAATGTGTTTTTCAAGTGCACGGCGCAAATCACCATCGGTGAAAATCCCCACTACCTTGTGCGCCTCATCCATAACCACCGCCATGCCTAAGCGCCCATTGGTCATGACAAATAGTGCCTGATGTAACGTGGTATCGGTCGATACCAAGGGCAGCTGCAAATCTTTTTGGGCTTGATGCATCAAGTCACTAACTCGCATCAATAACTTACGTCCTAGCGCACCTGCTGGATGTGACAGCGCAAAATCCTCTGAGGTAAAATGACGCGCATGTACCAATGCCACAGCAATAGCATCGCCTAAGGCCAAAGTCGCTGTGGTACTTGAAGTGGGAGCCAGCCCCAAGGGACAAGCCTCTTCAGAAGCACCCAAAGTGAGCGCCACATCTGCAGACTTAGGCAGCATACCGCGCTTATCACGGCTGATACTGATTAAAGGAATGGCCAATTGCTTGACCACAGGCAACAAGGTCTTAATCTCATCAGACTCACCAGAGTTTGAGATGGCCAGCAGCACATCCCCTGCCACCAACATGCCCAAATCACCATGGCCGGCCTCCCCAGGATGCATAAAAAAGGAGGGAGAACCGGTTGAGGCAAAGGTGGCAGCAATTTTACGGCCAATATGGCCTGACTTGCCCATACCAGTGACCACCACTCGGCCTTTGCAATTGCGAATCAGCTCGCACGCTTCGACAAAACGCTCATCAAGCTGCTCAATTAGTAACTGTAATGCAGCTTGCTCAGTGCGGATGGCATCTACCGCATACTTGATATACTGTTCATAAGTGGGCGGTGGCAGTTGTGTTTGCATAATAAAATCAGGCTTTATGAGTTATTGGAATGTAATTTTTTATTAGAATATGGCTTTTTTAACCCTTACGCTTCAGGGTCTATTTCATAGCTTACTATAATGGGTAAGTTTAGCATATTCCACCAAGCTACGAGCAGCTCTAGATGTCAATAGAATGTAATAATATCTAACCTTATCCGATTTTAGGCATAAAAAAACCTGCCAGAAAGCAGGTTTTTTTATTGTTGACTCAAAGCCGTTAGATTTAAATGGGCGGCTGTTGAGTATTGCTCTTGAAATCAGCATCAACAGTTAATCATCACTGCCAAAACCACCACCTAAGTCTTCATCATTATCGACCTGGTTGGGCGCTGCAAAGCCGCGCTTTTCAAAGCTACGCTCATCGAAGCCGCGCTGTGGACGACTGGCGCCAAAGCTTCTATCAGAATCAAAACCACGATCGCCTTCAAAGCCACGCTCTACCCCAAAACCACGCTCTTGGGCAAAGCCGCCACGCTCTTGATTAAAACCGCGATCGGCAAAGCCACCACGATTAAAGCCGCTGCGCTTACTGGCGAAACCGCCCGGCTCAAAACCAGGCGCGCCTCGATCAAATCCCCCTGCAGCTGGCGGTGCACTAAAGCCGCCTGCACTAGGGTAGCCTGCAGGTTGTTGAATAGAGCCGCCAGGTGTTGCTCCACTGCTACGTGGATTGCGGGCAGGTACTACTGTTGATATGGCATGCTTATATACCATTTGGCTGACCGTGTTTTTTAACAACACCACATACTGGTCAAAAGATTCAATTTGACCTTGTAGTTTAATACCATTTACCAAAAAGATAGATACGGGTATGCGATCTTTGCGCAAAGAATTTAAAAATGGATCTTGAAGCGTTTGTCCTTTTGACATGAGGTATGTCTCCTGAATTTTTTAATTTATTATAGATGGATGACAAATAAGTAATTAGGGTAATACTGTAATCCCAAAATAGCTATTACGTTTCGTTATTAATTGGTTGTATTTCTAAAAGAAGTTGTCAATACTTAAGTTGTCTTTACCATAGCATTTTTTTTGCTCTTCGTCTTACAAAAAAAGTGAAGCACAGGTTTTATATACGTTTGGCTGGCTTATATTTGACGTTCACAATATTAAGCGGGCTATTTTCACTCTCAAAATCCAGTCCATACCCTTTATAGCGAACTACGCTCAAGATATATTACTTACGCATCGGCTACATTGCCTTTGACATCTTTTGTGACACTTTTTATTGTGCTTTTATTAAAGACGGGAGAATAAATAGGCCTTAGCGTCTTGTATGGTATCGAAGCTGTGCACCACTTTTTGCTCAGTTTGTGCACCGCTTGTCTGCAGCGTATCAGAGGGCTGATGGCTTGCTACCAGGTTTCTAAGCCAGGTATATTGGCGCTTAGCCAGCTGTCGCGTCGCATATAATGCCTTATTTTTCATATCTTGACAAGCAATTGACTTGTGCGCCTCATTCACTTCTAGCCCTTTATTATCAACAGATTGGCCGTTTATTTTCAGCCGACTAATCAGAGGATGATCGGTGGCTATCAGGTAATCAATGACTTGGCGGTAGCCCACACAGCGCATCGATGGCATCTGCGCATCCAACGAATAATTGGTAAGCAGCTGCCCCACCTCATCAAAAAAACCATCTGCCCACATCATCTCAAGCCTTGAGGCAATACGCTCATGGAGCCACGCTCTATCTGGCATGACCGCTAAGCCTAGCCAGTACTGCTGAGGATTGTCTGATAAGGCCTGTTTGGGAAGTTGCTGCCAATAGCTTAAGGGTTTACCGGTTTGTTGATATACCTCGATGGCGCGGGTAATTCTTTGGGTATCGCCTATAGGTAAGCGTTCAGCCAGCGGTGGATCTATCTTAGATAAATAGTCATGCAAAGCTTCAATCCCTTGCTGCTGACGCTGAGCCTCTACTTGGGCACGAACGTTTGGGTCGGTATCGGGAATTGGAGATAAGCCGTTGAACAGTGCCATGTAATACATCAAGGTACCACCAACCAATAGCGGAATTTTGCCGCGCTGATGAATTTGCTCGATAAGCTGCTGTGTGTCGCTGACGAAGTTTGCCACACTATAGCTTTGCGTCGGATCGATGATATCCACCAAATGATGCGGATATTGCTCAAGCTCACTTTGTGTGGGCTTAGCGGTACCTATATTCATGTCTTTATAAATAAGCGCAGAGTCGACCGAAATAATCTCAAAGCGTCCGGTCTCATACAATTCATAAGCCAACGAGGTTTTACCGCTGGCTGTGGGAGCCATTAAGCACACCACCGCATTGTCTGGCAGCTTTGTTGGCAAGCTTAAATTATCAACATCACCCATGGTATCTACTCTTATGGTTATGGTTTTTTTTGATTGGATTAGCGGTTATAAACGGCTTGGACACTGTCATAAACCTAACTGATTTTACGGGTCGTTTTTTAGTATTAATTGAATCAGCTGCGATAAAGGCAGCTCGCCAAGCGCTTGGTCGGCCAGTTGCTTGCTCCAAGGCTGCTTCCATTGGTTTTGAGCCGCTTTAGCTAGGTTTTGTAGCTGGGTGTTTATCCAGGCTAGTTTTTGCCCTTGACTCACGCAGGCTTGATAGTCTTTATAGTGTCTCTGCCATTCGCCCTCTAGCAGCGTACAGAAGCTAGCCTGTAGCCACCGTATCAACTCAGTCTCTAAAAAGACATACAGGGTGTGCTGTATTTGTAATAACGCCAGCTGCTGATCACTTAAAAGACTGTCACTCAACAGACTCTCCTTCAACAGACTGTCCTTTAACAAATATAAGCACTGCACTGGGCCATCTTTTTGGGTCAAAGACACAGGAGGCAAGTCTGTTACAGTGTCAAAACCTGATAAGCGTGAATCAGAGACGACATGGGGGTGGATTTGCGTATACTGGCCGTGGTGGCCCCGTGTCTGATAATAGGCTATCGACTCATTTGTCTGTACCGGCTGTTTTAACTGAGGTACTGTCGTCTCAGACGCTGTAGCACTGCTATTGTGCGGGTAGTCTATGTGATTAGATGGTGCAATCCGCTTAGAGCCTTGGCTGACAGATATCTGGTGAGAGTGGGACTGCGCCACTTGCACTGATGCTTGGGCGTTGATCTGGTATTGCGGCGGCTGCACTATCGGCTGTATTATCGGCTGACGCTTCTGCCAACGCTGCAAGGCCTCACGCACGCCCACCTCAAAGTGCGCCATGACATTGGCAAGATTTTGGATTTTTATGCACAGCTTCGAGGGATGCACATTAAGATTTAGCCACGCCTTGGGCAGATTAAAAAACAGCACGTAGCCTAGGCTGGCAATGTGATCAAAGCCATTAATGCTCTCACGTAGGCTCTGGGCAATACGCTTGTCTTTGACCAAGCGACCATTGATATAAATCAGCTTATAAGGATGATTGGCCAGTGCCTTTGTACTTGGAATTATCAGCCCTTCAATGCCTAGTGGCTCTTGGCTGCTGTTGATGCCGCGCATACCCTCATATTGCACACGCAGCGCCTCTAAATCTAAGGATAACACCTGCAAGTTGTTGTCATGTAATAAACTTGCTTGCTCATGACTTGGGGGTAGCACCGATTTTAATCGTGTCAGCAAGGCTTGCATCACTTGGGTAGATAAGGCTTCTGAGGCAAGGTTAGACGAAGATACGGTTAACGGCGATGACGGCTCAGCATGGATGGCGGCAAAATTAAAACGACGTTTGTCATTATGCCAAAGGCTAAAGCTGACATCACTTGCTACCAATGCCAACTGTTTGACCACCGTCTCGATGTGCATAAACTCAGTCGAGATGGCCTTTAGATTGCCACGTCTTGCCGGCACATTAAAATACAAGTCCTTTACGCTTACTGTGGTGCCACGGCGATGAACTACCGGCACCAATTGCGGCGTGTCCTCTAAAATACCGGCCACATTAAGCTGTCGGCCAATACCGCTGTCATCACAGCAGCTGGTTAAGCTCAGTCGGGACACAGCGGCTGTAGCGGCCAGTGCTTCACCACGAAACCCCAAAGTGGCTATGCCTTGCAAATGCGCCACATCAGCGATTTTACTGGTGGCAAAGCGCGTCACCGCCATTACCATATCCTCAGGATGAATGCCGCAGCCATCATCGGCCACCTCAATAATGCCCATACCGCCTTGAGTAATGCGCACATCAATTTGGCGCGCGCCAGCATCGAGCGCATTTTCAATCAGCTCTTTGACCACTGAGGCAGGCCGAGTCACCACCTCGCCTGCTGCCAGCTGATTGACCAATAAAGGCGGCAGTTTTTTTATGCGATTGCTATGCTGAGCCTGAGTGCTGACCTGTAGGCCAGTGTCGGCTAAGCCATCGAGCGGGTTACGGCGAAACATCATGTATAAAGCTCAAAGCTGGACGATAAATAAATGAGGACCAATAAATTAGGGCAAATAATTAAGGATATGAGCATCCAAATCACTGCAAAAGATCAAGTCATTAATCTGGGGCAACAAAATCAATAGCATCATCAAAGTCCACGATCACCTCTCGGCGTGTGCCTTGCTCATCACTGACCACAGTAAGGATGACTGTCATTACCGGCGGCGGCAAATACGCCTCAGCACGGCTGGCCCATTCGATAATTACCAACGCCCGCTCATCCTCCAAATACTCTTCAAAGCCTATAAATGACAGCTCTTCTGGGTCTTGTAGACGATACAAGTCGGCATGATATACCCGATCAACCGCCACATTCGTGCTATTTTTTAGCTCATAAGGCTCAACCAAAGTATAGGTCGGGCTTTTTACCGCGCCCTCATGGCCTAGGGCACGCAGCCAGTAGCGGGTTAAAGTGGTCTTTCCGGCACCCAGATCTCCTGATAGCCAGACACTACCTTTGATGTGGGCTTTGGCCAACTGTTTGGCCAAGGCCTGAGTATCGCTCTCAGAGGTTAGCGTAAGCTGTACATTGCGGCGCGTCATTGGCACTCCTTTTATTCTCTTTGTAGCCCATAGGTTGATGACTGGTTATCAGCTGCTGATTATTATTTTACTTGCAGTGCCACTTCAGGATTTATAAAAGCTTCACCTGCTTTTAGCTTGTCATACATCGCCGGATCACTCCACTCTTGCTTGATTTGATCGCTAAATTCAAAATCCTCTAGCGCCAATTTACCCATGTGCTCGTTGCTCACATCTTCAGCAAAGCACTGAGCGTAGCCAGTTGCCGTCTCATGAGCAATCACCGAATACACGCTGACATCTGCCTCGCCATTGGCCATTTTAGTCTGCTCTAAAATACTTTGGGCCCAAAAGAAAATGACCCGAGAAAACTGCTCCGCTGAAGGTGATACCGGCAAGCTGATCCAGCGGGCGCTGAATTTTTTACACATTGCAATGTATTCAGGATCATCTTTGTTCCAAAAACAAATGGCATGATCAAAGCTATCAATAATGTCTTTGATAGAGGATTTTAAAAGGCCAAAGTCATATACCATTTGACCATTATCTAGTCTGTCTGCTTGCAAAATCAGCTCAATTTGATAGCTGTGTCCATGAATAGAGCGCTTGCATCTATCCGAGCTGCAGTTACGCACAATATGGGCGTTTTCAAATTTAAACAGCTTACGTATTCGCATGATTATTCTCACTAAAACTTAGAGTCAATAGGTTTTTTCGATATTACGCCATAGTTTACCACTATAGACAAAAAACAAAATGGATAACACCTGTCAGTGTTACCCATTGTTTAAATTAATGGCGGCCCAAGACTTGACGCTCAATCATTACTCAATCATTAATAGAAGCTCAGTCCTTAAATGTAGAGCCTCAGTTACTAGATTTTAGCCGCAATCGCTACCCTTGAACTTAGGGTTTTGGCTCCAAGTCAATGGCCACTGAATTAATGCAGTAGCGCAGCCCTGTGGTTTCTCTTGGGCCATCAGGAAACACATGTCCCAAATGACCGCCACAATTACGACAAGTGACCTCAACGCGGCGCATGCCATGCGATGTATCTAAGTGCTCATCTACGGCCGACTCATCTAAGGTGGCATCGAAGCTTGGCCAACCACAGCCGGCATCAAACTTATTGCTTGAATCAAATAATTTGGCACCGCAGCCTTTACAGCGATACACGCCCTGCTCGCTCATGTCATTATGGATGCCGGTAAAAGGGCGCTCTGTGCCTTTTTGACGCAGCACACGATACTCCTCATCGCTTAAGCGAGCCCGCCAGTCTGCTTCGGTTAATTGGGCGATTTCTTCTGGGGTCAATTGTGAGTCTTGCATAACATGTCCTTTTGGTATTTTTATCATCAGTTATTTGAGTGCGCTACTGTCAATTATGCGGGCATCCTTGATAACTTCAATCACCCCTTTGCCTAATCTTACCAAATATAGAGCTTGATTACATAATCATAAAACTTCTTATCATCAAAGATAGGCGTGACAATAGGATACCTTTAGCAGACGCGCCTGGCTCATTAATCATAGTTAAGCCATTAATTTTAAATACTTTTTACAAACAACCTGTTATTAGACGCCTCTGTGATTTCAAACGCACCTCTCACAATGCAAGATTTACTTGCATTATAGCCCATTGAAAAAAACCATTTAATGCAATAATATCTTGCATTAGAGAATTACTACATTAAATTGTTTAGCACACCTAGGTTAGACGGTGGCTAAAAGCATATAAACCAAACAACAAAGAGTAGCCGTTATGAGTGAGCAATCTGAATTTAAGGCACAAGGCGCAAGGCTCAGTAAGCTGCGTAAGGCCAAGGGTCTTACGGCTGAGCAATTGGCTGCGGCAATGACAGCGTCCGGTTCTAAAGTCAGTCGTGGCGCCATATCTAATTGGGAACGTGGCATAAATGGGATTGTCTCCTCCAAGCTGCCCGCTTTGGCTCATATCTTAGGCTGCTCTGAGGGCTATTTATTGCGTGGTGAGCCAGCAGACAACGCTGAGCCAGATAATAGTACTCAACGCTCAAGCCTTGCCAGTAACCCACCCTCTATTAACTCAAGCACCAATGCTACTCCAAGCGTTATCCAGACCCCTTCTTCTCACCTAAGTACGAGTAACAGCATCATGAAAAACACCGCCCCTACCCGTAAGCCCTTAAAAAAATCTGATAAATTACAAAACGTTTGCTACGACATCCGAGGCCCGCTCCTTAAAACAGCAATGCAAATGGAAGCTCAAGGTCAGCGCATCTTAAAGCTTAATGTCGGCAACCCCGCGCCATTTAACTTAGATGCCCCGCATGAAATCTTGCAAGATGTGGCGCTAAATTTGCACAATGCGACCGGTTATTCAGACTCACAAGGTATTTTCTCAGCCCGAAAGGCCGTCTTACAATATTACCAATCAAAGGGGCTGTTATCAGCGGTTGATGTGCGTGATGTGTACCTAGGCAATGGCGTATCAGAGCTTATCGTAATGACCATGCAAGCTTTGATGAATGATGGTGATGAGGTGCTTATCCCTATGCCAGATTATCCACTATGGACAGCCGCAGCCAATCTTGCTGGCGGCACCGCGGTACATTATCGCTGTAATGAGGAGAATAACTGGCAGCCTGATATTGAAGATATCCGTGCAAAAATTACCGATAAGACCCGTGGCATAGTGGTGATTAACCCCAATAACCCCACCGGCGCGCTCTACTCTAACGATGTGCTGCTACAAATTATCGATCTGGCACGTGAGTACAATTTAGTCCTGATGGCAGATGAAATCTACGACCGCATTTTATATGATAATGCAGTGCACACCCCCATGTGTACCTTAGCGCAAGATGTCCTGATTTTGACCTACAATGGTCTGTCAAAGTCACATAGGATTGCCGGCTTTAGAGCGGGGTGGCTTATGCTCTCTGGTAATAAAGAACATGCCAGCGACTTCATTGAAGGCCTAGACATGCTCGCCTCGATGCGCTTGTGTGCTAACGTGCCAGCTCAGCATGCCATCCAAACTGCAGTAGGCGGCTATCAAAGCATGCAGGACTTAACGGCCGAAACAGGCCGCTTATACAAGCAGCGCCAATTGGCGGTAGAGCGTCTAAATGCCATCCCAGGTATATCATGCACCATGCCGCAAGGCGCCTTTTATTGCTTCCCAAAAATTGACCGCAGCATCTACCCTATTGAAGATGACATGCAGTTTATGATGGACTTATTAATCGAAGAAAAAGTGCTGATGGTACAAGGCACGGGCTTTAACTGGGATGCGCCCGATCACTTCCGTGTGGTGTTCTTACCTAACTTATTAGATTTAGAAGATGCTATGGACAGATTGGACAGATTCTTCAGCAACAAGCGCAAACAGTATGGTACTGATAGTTTAGGGTAAAATGCTGGCGTTTATGTTACTGCTACCACCCCAAAAAAAGCGCTAACGAGATGTCGTTAGCGCCTTTTAGTCTATCAAAGATTACCAGGCTATTTATTTTATTCTGGCTTAAAGCTATCGCGTAACGTCACAGTGCGGTTGAACACAGGCTTATCACTGCTGTGCTCTACCTCATCCGACACAAAATAGCCTTCACGCTCAAACTGGAAGCGAGTGCCCGGCTCAGCATTGGCCAAAGCGGGCTCAACGACTGCCTCTAGCTCAACTAAAGACTGATCATTAAGTGCTTGATGTACGTCCTCTACCGCACTTGGGTTCTCTGCTGCAAACAGATGCTCATACAAACGCACGGTTGCGGGTACGCCTTGCGTGGCTGATACCCAGTGAATCACACCTTTTACTTTGCGGTCTTCTGGGTTTTTACCCAGCGTCGTCTTATCGATAGTGGCTTTTAGCTCTACCACATTGCCTGCATCATCTAGCACATGCTCCGTCACGGCCAATACATAGGTATTGCGCAGACGAATCTCTGGCTTCTCAGGAGACAGTCGCTTATAACCTTTTGGCGGCTCAAGCTCATAATCACCTTGATCGATATAGATGGTTTCAGTAAAAGGAATCTCACGCTCGCCCATATCAATATTTGGGTGCTTGGGCTGATTGATCCATAAGGTCTTGCTCGCCTCATCCCAGCGCGCATTAACGCCGTCATCTTTTAGGCTTTCCCACTCACTTAACGCCTCATCAAAGTTAGTGATGGTCACTTTTAGAGGTTTTAATACCGCCATACCACGCGCGGTGGTGTTCTCAAGCGATTGACGAATACTAAATTCAAGCAAACGGAAATCTACCACGCTATCGGCTTTGGTCACACCAACACGGTCACAAAAATCACGTAAGCCTTCTGGCGTATAGCCACGGCGACGCATGCCAGCAATGGTCGGCATACGTGGATCATCCCAGCCGCTGACAATGTGCTCATCAACCAACTGCTTAAGCTTACGCTTACTGGTCATGGTGTGATCGACGTTTAGACGGCTAAACTCATACTGATGTGGTGGTACATCAAAGCCAATCTTCTCTACAGCCCAGTCATAAAACGGACGATGATCTTCAAACTCTAGCGTACATAAGGAGTGTGTAATCCCTTCAATGGCGTCCGATAAGGGATGCGCATAATCATACATCGGATAGATGCACCATTTATCACCGGTTTGGTGATGTGCTTGATGCATAACACGATAAATAACAGGGTCACGCATATTCATATTGGGGCTTGCCATATCAATCTTGGCACGCAGTACTGCCTCACCCTCGGCATATTTACCATTTTTCATATCATCAAAGCGCTGCAAGTTTTCTTCTACGCTGGTATCACGCTGTGGCGACGGCTTACCTGGCTCATTAAATGAACCACGGTTTTCTTTAATTTGCTCCGGTGTTTGCAAGTCAACATAGGCATCGCCTTGCTTGATCAGTTTAATGGCCCATTCATGTAGCTGATCGAAGTAGCCTGACGCATAATAAGGCTGATCGGCCCACTCAAAGCCCAACCACTGTACGTCGTTTTTGATGTTATCAATATAATCCTGCTTCTCGGCAGTGGGGTTGGTATCGTCAAAGCGCAGATTACAAATACCGCCAAACTCTTTGGCAATTCCAAAGTTTAGACAGATAGATTTGACATGACCCAAATGCAAGTAGCCATTTGGCTCAGGTGGAAATCGGGTCACGATTTGATTGTATTTATCTTGGGCCAAATCTTCACGAATAATATGACGAATAAAATCGTTTTTTTGATCCTCTTTGTGCTCAGCTGAGGCATTCGCTTTATTATTTTCAGTGCTCATCGAATTACTTCTCCTATTATAAAACTTGGGGGTATCATTCATAATTTTGCCCCATTCTATCAGGTTTACCAAACCCTGTAACAGCTAGACACATGACAACCCAAAAAAAAGAGGTTAGACTACCCCTTTAAATTTAAGAGCATCTGCTCTATATAGAGCCCATTGTGCTCTTAAACAAGGGGATAACTGACCATTTTGTTGCCTAGCTGGCGAGAACTCACTCGCTAATCACAGGTGATAAACCCTACCTTTTTGGTATTTTGCCGGTTGCCTCATCACTTATATTTAGGACATAACGGGTAGTTTAACCAATAACCAGCCCATTTCATCCGATAAGGACACCCTGTGAGCACACTTAAAACGTTAGGTTTTGGTAGCTTAATTTTGCCTCTTTTTTTGATGGGCTGTACCAATACCACTGCTACTCAAACCCCCAGTACCAACATCACTACAAATTCTAAGGATACACAAATGAGCGATATGCCAGTAGTACAACTAAACACCTCTATGGGTGAGATCGTAATCGAACTTAACGCTGAAAAAGCACCTAAAACTGTTGAAAACTTTGTGTCTTATGTAAAATCAGGCCATTATGACGGCACGATTTTTCACCGCGTTATTCCAGATTTCATGATTCAAGGCGGCGGTATGGATGCTGACATGAATGAAAAAAGCACCAACGCGCCTATCGAAAACGAAGCAGACAATGGTTTGAAGAACGAGGAAGGCACCATTGCTATGGCGCGTACTCAAGATCCACACTCAGCCACCAGCCAGTTCTTTATTAACGTAAAAAACAATGCTTTCTTAAACCATTCTGGCAAAAACATGCAAGGTTGGGGCTATACCGTATTTGGTAAAGTAACCAGCGGTATGGACGTGGTTAAGAAAATTGAAGGCGTACCTACTGGCCGTTATGGCATGCACGCTGATGTACCAAAAGAGCCTGTGATTATCAACTCTGCGGTTGTGGTCAGCGAATAAGTAAGTTTTAGCTGATTTATGTCTAATCAAGATTTTGCTATTAGCAGCTATCATCACCTGATAACCACCCGACCCTATGATATCAATCGGGTGGTTATCAGTGATTTGCATTTATCCGCTGATGAGCCTGCCTTAGTGCAGGCTTTTTTGGCTTTACTTGATGATGTGTTGGTGCTGCCCAATGTACATCAGCTATATATTTTAGGCGACTGGTTTGATGCTTGGATTGGCGACGATGCGTATTTGTCATTGTCTGCTACAGAGCAAAAACGCCATTGGCTAACTCCCCTCATAACCAAGCTTACTGAGCTTAAAAATAAAGGCTGCCAAAGCTTTGTCATGCATGGCAATCGCGACTTTTTAATCGGTCAAGATTTTTGTGACAGCTTCGGTGGACAGCTGATTGATGAGCCCTATCTATTAAAGCTTGGCAAGATGACGTATCGGCTAGAGCATGGCGATGCCTTGTGTACAGATGATAAGCGCTATCAGCGCTTTCGTAAGGTGATGCGTAATCCATTGGTACAGTGGCTATTACTTAAGCAGCCGCTACATAAGCGCCAAGCCTTAGCACAAAAGATACGCAGTCAAAGTGCGCTCGATAAATCAGCCAAATCGTTACAAATTATGGATGTAAATGAGCAGGCGGTCACCTGTGCTCTTAAAAAAGTCGATGGCCTCATTCATGGTCACACCCACCGCCCAGCCTGCCATCAAACTCACCTGGCGTTAAACGCCAAAGCCCGCTCTCAAACCCTTGAGTTTAAAAAACGCTATGTGCTCGGGGATTGGCGTATCCTAGACCCAGATACCCGCTGTGAACAAGTACAAGCGGTGATTGGCTTGGCTTTGGACACTCAGATTAGCTCAAGCTTTGAGCTGGTTACGTTTGAGTGGCCAACCCGTTAAGCCGCTGCCCTTTATTTAAGTGCTTAATCCAACAGTTTGAAAAAATGCTGACGATAGTGCTTCAACTCACGAATAGAATCACGAATATCATCCATCGCTAAGTGGCTGCCCGTTTTTTCAACACCCTTTAAGATATCAGGTCGCCAGCGATAGCACAGCTCTTTGATAGAGGACACATCTAGGTTTCGGTAATGAAAAAAGCGCTCTAGCTGCGGCATCTGACGCGCTAAAAAACGGCGGTCTTGGCAGATTGAGTTGCCACACATTGGGGATTTACCCTCATCGACCCATTTATTCAAAAAGGCAATGGTTTCTTGCTCGGCTTGCTCTAAAGTTACGCTGCTACGGCGCACCCTATCAATTAAGCCTGACTGCCCATGCTGCTTGGTATTCCAGTCATCCATCGCGTTTAGCTTTTGGTCTGAGACTTTAATGGCAAATACTGGACCTTCTGCCAATATGTTTAAATCCTCATCGGTGACTATGGTCGCAATTTCAATGATGTCATCATTCATTGTGTCTAGGCCGGTCATTTCTAAATCGATCCAGATAAGCCCTTTTTTGCCTTGATTCTTAATTCTAATTTTGTTGGGGTGGTCACTCATAATTTTTCCTAAACCTGCCAATATACAAAAAACATAAACGCTGCTAATTTAAAGCGTAAATCACGGTAATAAACTATTATAGATAGCCTGTAAAACATCACGAGCCCGCTGCGCCTCTTATTTTGGCCACCCATTTGGCCATCTGTTTAGCCACTAGTTATTTTAGACACTAGCCGCATAGGGTCAAAACAATGGGGCAAAACAACGCGTCAAATCAGGGTACAATACAGGGCACATTGCCTAGGGTGCACCATCAAGGACACACGACAAGAGACATCACGCTATGCGGCATCACTGCCGCTTGATATCCGGTTTGGCGCTATCGATTTAAGCTGCCAGCTCGTCAGCCCTCTATGGTAACAAATTTCGACGCTTTGGCCGTAACTATTGTGCGCCTAGAAGGCGTAAACTGTCACTTTATTGTATAGCCGGTCATTAAGCGATATGCTAATAGCCCTTGAGCCAGACTGCATTCACCCTCATTGACCATCCAGATATTACAAAAAACTTCTTTTAGAACAAACCACAGGTAATTTGAATTTATGGCTTTAATACGACAACGTAAGCTGACCAAACAACAACTAAGACGCATTGATAAACAGCAAGCTCAGCAACAAGAATCGATAGATGGCAGCTTGATGGATGGCGTAGTAATGGCCCATTATGGTAAGCAATTAGAGGTGCAAGTGACCTCATTGCCTACCCTCATACCTGAGCGACCTGAAGTGGTCGAAGGAGAGCCTGAACCATTTTGGCAGGCCATTGAGCTGGGTGATATCTGGCGCTGTCATGTGCGTACCAATCTACCTATGATAGCCACAGGCGATAAAGTACGCTGGGTGGCCGATCCCAATACCGGCTTTGGTCGCATTGAGTCGGTGCAGCCTAGAACCTCACTAATATCACGCCCCGATCGCTATCATAAGCTTAAGCCTGTGGCCGCCAACGTAGATATCTTAGCCATCGTCTTTGCTCCCTTGCCAGCAGCTGCGCCTAATTTGATTGACCGCTACTTGGTGGTCTGTCATCATGCCGATGTTAAGCCGCTATTGGTGCTCAATAAAGCTGACTTATTATCCATTGAAGATTATGCGTTTACCCAAGCCTTGCTAGATGAGTACCAAAACCTAGGTTATGAGACGGTACTCACCGCCGCGCCTTGTCCTGAAAATATCTTACATGGTGCCCAAAGTGAGGATCAGCCTAAAGCTCAGCTGGGCTTGTCGGACTTGCAGCAAAAAATTAAAGATAAGTTGGTTATCTTCGCCGGTCAATCTGGGGTCGGTAAAAGTACCTTGGTCAATGCGTTATTGCCAGACTCTGAGCAAAGCGTGAACGTCATATCCACCAACTCTAAGCTTGGCCAGCACACCACCACGACCAGTCGCCTTTTGCCCTTTAATCGTGACGACTTGACCCAAGGCGGCATTGTCGATACGCCTGGTATTCGTGAATATGGTATCTGGCATTTGACCCCTGATGATATTATTGCAGGCTTCATTGAGCTCTCTGCCTTAGCGGCAGATTGTCAGTTTAGAGATTGCAAGCATACCCATAACAGTAAAGGCTGCGCACTTTGGGAGGCGGTCGCTGAAGGTAGGGTGCTACAGCGCCGGGTAGAGAGCTTGGTGACCTTGCAAGCTGAGGCCGATACCCCCACTTATTAAGTATGAGTGCCCTAGTAGCAATAGTCTACAGTCGTTAATGCATTTATAGCCTTATCACGTTATAATAATTGCCATAAAAATTTTATTGGAGAAGTGTTTTGTCTTTAGATCGCTGGCTTGAGTTCATGGCCCACCACCCGTTTTTATTCGGCACATTGGCCGTGCTTATCTTTTTGTTCTTCACTGTAGAAAACCAACGCAGTGGTAAAAAGGTGTCTCCCAATACTTTGGGCACCTTAGTGAACTCACAAAATGCACAAATCATTGATGTTCGTGCCAAGAAGAAATTTGAAACCGGTTACATTCAAGGCAGCCGCAACATTCCTTTTACTCAGCTTAAAGACCGTCTAGAAGAGATTCGTGCCATTGAAGCCCCTGTGGTCATCGTCTGTGATATGGGGCTTCAAGCAGGAGCTGCCGTACAAATGATTGGCAAACCTAATGTATTTCGCCTAGATGGCGGTATCGGCGGTTGGCAGGCAGCCGGCATGCCTTTAGTGGGTGGCACCGTAAAAACCACTAAAACTGTAAATGGCAAAGCCAAAGCGCGTTAATTGACTAGCATAAGAAGTCGCTCTGCCTATTGACACCTATAGACCACCCTTGTGTCAGATTGGTATCTTAAGTAATACATTGAATACAAAAAACAGTTAAATAACCCATTATAAACCAGGCTCAGTTTAGTAAAATCAAGGATTGTATCACCTTACCCTATTTTGCTGATTTAATGATTGGCCTATTTTAATAAATAACAAAAAGGATTATGACATGACTGCTCCTGTTACTGTATATACCACCCCCATTTGCCCTTACTGCTCTAATGCCAAACAACTTTTGAAATCAAAAGGTATTGAATTCAAAGAAATTGGTATGCATGATATCAGCTCGGATGAGCGTATGGAGCTTATGAAAAAAACCAATAACTACAGAACTGTCCCTCAAATCTTCATTGGCGACACGTTCGTGGGTGGTTTTGATCAGTTAAATCAGCTTAACCAAAGCGGTAAACTAGATGAAATGGTAAACGGCTAATCACCCACGCCTTTTATCATTTTACGCCAGATATTTAACTTTCAACGGATAACCCCGCTTACAATTTACAACCCATAACTAAGGATAATTTTCATGGCAGAACAACAAGCCCAACCTCAACTAGCCCTTGAACGTATTTACGTAAAAGACATGTCACTTGAAGTGGCCGGTGCCGAAGTATTTACCAAAGAGTGGCAACCAGAGCTTGATATTAATTTGGCCACCACAGCTGAGCCACTTGATGAAGATCATTATCAAGTGATTTTAACAGTAACCGTTAATGCACAAAACGCAGGTGCTGCTGCCTTTATCGCTGAAGTGCATCAAGCGGGTATCTTCTTAATCAAAGACATCCCAGAAGATCAAGTGGGTCAAATTTTAGGTGCTTACTGCCCTAATATCCTATTCCCTTACGCCCGTGAAGTCATCAGTGATATCGTGACTCGTGGTAGCTTCCCTCAATTGCTACTAGCGCCTGTTAACTTTGATCAAGCTTATGCTCAAAGCCAGCAGCAGGTTACTGATGGTGAAGGCAACGCTTAATCAGCTTATTGTGATACAAAAAAACCTCAGTTCAAAGTGAACTGAGGTTTTTTTACGTTAATGCTTAAAATAACGTTGAAGACTAGCCTTTTAGAGCACTAAGAATATTTTCTTTAACCACTTCAATATCTTTGGTTCCATCGAATTGATGATATTTAGGGGCATTGGCATCTTCTTTGGCTTTGTTTTGGTAAAAACCAACCAAAGTAGAGGTTTGCTCATGATAAGTAGCTAAGCGATCACGGATGGTTTCTTCTTTATCGTCATCACGCTGGATAAGTGGCTCACCTGTCTCATCATCTAAGCCTTCTTGCTTAGGCGGATTGTATTTTAGGTGATACACACGGCCTGAGCCTGGGTGCTGACGACGGCCTGATAAACGAGAGACGATCTCATCATCAGGTACGCTGATTTCTACCACATGATCGATGTCCACACCCGCTTCAATCAACGCTTCAGCCTGTGGAATAGTGCGTGGAAAGCCATCGAAGATACAACCATTAGCGCAGTCAGGCTTAGCGATACGTTCTTTCACCAAATTAATGATTAAGTCGTCTGATACTAAGCCACCAGATTTCATAATACCTTCTGCTTTTTTGCCAAGCTCAGTGCCCTCTTTGATGGCAGCACGTAGCATATCACCGGTAGAAATCTGTGGAATATCATATTGTTTAGATATGAATTGTGCTTGGGTGCCTTTACCTGCCCCTGGAGGCCCTAGCAAAATAATACGCATCATAGTCGTAATCCTCTTAAGTTGTGTAGATGAGCAAATATCATCCAAAAAATAAAGCGCCTAAATTAATTGAGCATCGATAACCACAAGCCCTAAATATACTATTTATCATAAGGTGGTGACAACTTCTCATTCGCTAGTAGCCACTAGGGACGCTTTAATCCTGTCATATAAAACACAAATACCTTACATTGTGCTGAAAAAAAGCTCAAGCTATTTTGATAATAAATACCGATATAACGAAAACTTATTAGTCAAAATTAAGTCACTTTTATGACAACAGCATAGCCACGCTTATGGCTAGGGTAACGGCTCACTTTGTTATTTTATTTTACCCTATTTTTGTTATGCCCTGTTTGTGCTGTGCCCTACGGTTTTGAGAAAAGCTTTGTTGCAACTGATCTCAAAACCCATGCCCATTAAGGCACCTGTTTATTAATCTCAAGTGCCACTTTTAAATCACCCGCTACCCCCTGATACTCTAAGGGTAAGTCAGTGGCTTCTAAATCACCGGACGCTGTCATCGCTTGCCCTGATTTACTAATACGGGCTTTTACTACCAAAGACTTGCCTTCAGCCATAGCTTTTGACAAGGTATGGGTAGGCATCATCGCATCATTGTCATTAAGCTCGATATTAAAGCCACTCACTGCACTGCTTAACTGAGTAGCCGGCACGCGCTTCACTGCCAATGGGGCACCGCCTGTGGCCTCTTGAACGGTCACAAACAGTATATCGCTGGGCTCAACCATACTGTCCAAGCTTTTGTTTAACGTCACGGTAACTGCCACAGACTGGGCAGAAGCAGCGCTATCTGTAGTGCTCTTGGCTCCTGAGGTTTGTGCTTGTAACGCTGCCTGTTGCTGCTGAGCAATATTACGGCTTAACTCATTTAAGCTATTTAAAGCCTCACTGTGATCGCCATCTCTGGCAGCAATGCCTTGTCTTAAACGCTCAACCCATGCTTGTGCCTGCTCATAGTTACCTGAGCGGGCCTCACCCATTGCCATAAGCATTTGGGCGCCTTGATGCTCTGGATTTTTTCTTAGTACATTTTGTAATGCTTCACGGCTGCTGCTATCTAGCATACCGCCACTGGTGAAGAACTTGGTCTGAGCGTAGGCAACGGCGACTTCTTCATCTTCTGGACTTAAGCGATAAGCACGTGACTGGGCTTCTAACGCTTGGTCATTGGCTTCAAATGCCATTAAAATATCGGCCAATCGCATCCAGCGCATAGGGTCATAGGCATGATGATGCACGTTGGTCTGGATGGCGCCCATCAGACCAATACTATCTTCGGTGGCCCACTCAGGCGGGGCATCAATTTTGCCGGTCAATAAGTCATCTGCTACCTGCCCCACCTTA
Source organism: Psychrobacter raelei (assembly GCF_022631235.3). Lineage (NCBI taxonomy): Bacteria > Pseudomonadati > Pseudomonadota > Gammaproteobacteria > Moraxellales > Moraxellaceae > Psychrobacter > Psychrobacter raelei. The sequence continues at coordinate 1,051,847 of NZ_CP093310.2, read as the reverse complement.
TCTTGCGCTTGCCACAGATTCGTCACAGCGGTTCGATTACCAGACAAAAAGTATGCCATGATCATCAAAATGGGCACACAGATCAAGATAGTTAAGCGTGCTTTGGCACTGCGGGTGAATCTTTGCTCACGCTGGGCCTTGGCAATGGCGCTGCTGCTATGCCCATTATGTGCCAAATCGGTATCTAGGTTATCGTCCAAAATAAGGCTGTTTTTATCATCACTGGCCAAAAGCAGTTGACGCTCAAGCTCAGTTTTTTGAGTTTTAAACTCAGCCTCACTCATGCCGCCTAAATTATAGTCGGCTTTTAGCTCCTCTAGACGCTCTTTAAATACCTCAATATTTAGCACGATCAGTTGATTATTTTGAGCAGATTTATCTACTCTAAGCCAAGGCATTAAGACAATAACCGCCAAGACAAGTGTCAATATTATTGCCAGCGCGACAAAAATCACTAACGTTGGCATGATTTAACTCCTTACAAGTTGAGGTATAAAGCGCATAAGATAGGCTGTGAAGCCTACATTCACTGCTGCGTTATAAAAGCTTAGGCTATTTTAAATCGCTATCGGAGCGTTTTGTTGGGCTATTTGCATCAGATGTTGAGCCGTGTTTGCGTAGTAACGCATTTAGCTTGGCTGCTTCTTCACTGGATAATTCTGACTCAATTTTGTCAGCATCGGTTAGGCGGCTCGCCGCTTTTGTATCACTTTGAGCAGCCTGTGCTGTGGCCAACGCCTTATTTCTCTGGCCTTGTTTGGTGCGCCACAACCAGCCCGCTACCAATAAAATTAAAATCAGTGGTGGAAAATACCATAAGATCCAAGTAGAAGGACGTACAGGCGGTTTATAGCTGATAAAGTCGCCGTAACGCTCATACATGTATTCGCGAATTTGCGCATCACTTTGTCCGGCGATGACCATCTCATAAGTTTTACGCTTTAGGTCTTGTGCAATTTGTGAGTCAGAGCCGGCTAAATTTTGGTTTTGGCACTTTGGGCAACGAAACTCTTCAATCAAGGCTTTATACTGCGCCTCTTGGCTGGGGCTGTTAAACTCATACACCTCAATGGCAGCCTGCGCCGAAGTATGAATTCCCATAAGGCTAAAGGCCAGAAATAAGATACTTAGGCTATATTTTAGGGCTCGGCCAAATGACTGTAATGTTAGGCTTGATGCATTCATTTACACACCTCTGCGATATTTTTGGCGGTATCTGCGGCAGATAAATCCGCTTGTTGTTCACCAAGCTTATTGAGCAAAGAGACACAAGGTTCAATACGCGCCTTCCAGTTCTCCTCAGCCACCTCACCGATAATGTGTTGGCGAATGTTATTCTCCGAATCCACCACAAAGGTCTCAGGCGCTCCTGTCAGACCTAGATCAATGGCAAAGCTGCCTGAATAATCACGGAAGCTAAATAAGAAAGGATCGCCACCATCCGCCAGATAACCATTGGCATTTTCAAGCTCATCTTTATAGTTAACACCCACAATAGGGACGCCCTGCTCATGCAGCTGCATTAAATAAGGGTGCTCAACGATACAGGTTGGGCACCAAGAGCCCCAGACGTTAATTAAAAATGGCGTCTTAGGTAAATCTGCATTGCTCACATTTTTTGAAGGGTCAGACAAAAGCGGCAAGTCAAAAGTCGGAACCGGACGGTTGAGCGCATTATCAATGACCACCTCTGTCGGTTTACCCAACCGAGCAAAGAACATGACAATCAGACCTGCAAAGACAATCAGTGGAATTAAAAACCAGACCTTAAATTGTGACTTCTTCATGACCGGATCAGACATTTATAGCTTCCTTAAATAACAAGTTATGAACCTAGCTTAACGTATACGACTGACTACGCCTAACCAATCTTAATTAAGATTTTTTTAGGCGATAACGACGATCTAGCATACTGATAATGCCGCCTAACGCCATCACTATGGCACCAAGCCATAGCCATGCAATCATGGGCTTAACATACACACGCACTGCCCAATTACCCTCAGGCTCATTGACATTAATCGGCTCGCCTAGGGCCACATAGACATCTCGTAGCATAGTGGTTTGGATACCCGCTTCGGTCATAGGCATGCTACTGACCACATAATCACGTTTTTGTGGGTATAACGTGGTCACAAACTTACCGTTTTTTTCGACCTTAATCTCCGCTTGAGTGGCATCATAGTTTTTGCCGCGCACTTGTTCAAAGTCAACTAAAGTAAAGTGGTAATCATTGACATCCACAGTATCGCCCACCGTCATTGCCACATCTTTTTCGACACTCAGCGCGGTGGTCACACCAATACCCAAAGCGACAATCAATACGCCCACATGCGCAATTTGCATGCCCCAATAATGAGCTTTTAAACGCTTTAGACCTTGGCCAAGGCTTGGTGCATTGCGGGTTTTTTCTTTGATGTCATACAACATCCAGCCCAGCACCCACAAACACAATAAACCGGTGATAATAATTTGGACATTAAGACTTTTGGTAATGAGGTAGGTAATAATACCGGCTAACAATGCACTGCTTACCAAAATGGTGGTAGCAGCACCCAGCAGTGGGCGTTTGTCTTGCTTCCAGCGCAAGTTTGAGCCCATACCCATAGTCAATAAAATCAGCCACGCCAAAGGCACGAACAAGGCGTTAAAGTAAGGAGGGCCCACCGATACCTGACCCAAATTAAAGGAGTCAGCAATGATGGGATACAAGGTTCCTAGTAGAACCACTAAGGTGGCCACTAATATTACTATGTTGTTGATTACTAATAAGGTCTCACGTGATTTTAGACCATAATGACTCTCAACGGTCAAGCGCCATCCGCGCACAGCGAACACAAATAACCCTGAGCCAATCACCACCCCTAAGATGGCTAAAATGGCCAGACCACGCGTGGGATCAGCAGCAAAAGAATGCACAGAGGTAATCACCCCTGAGCGTACCAAGAAGGTTCCCAGTAAGCTTAGCGCAAAGGCGAAGATAGACAGCATAATGGTCCACGCTTTAAACACCCCACGCTTTTCAGTTACCGCCAACGAGTGAATTAAGGCCGTACATGCCAGCCAAGGCATCAAGGATGCATTCTCAACCGGATCCCAGAACCACCAACCGCCCCAACCAAGCTCATAATAAGCCCACCAAGAGCCCAAAGCGATACCCAAGGTCAAAAAGCCCCATGCCGCTAGCGCCCACGGGCGAGACCAACGCGTCCATACCGCATCCAAACGACCGGCCCAAAGCGCCGCCATACAAAATGCAAACGGCACTGCCATTCCCACATAGCCCATATATAGCATAGGTGGATGGAAAATTAAGCCGGGGTCTTGTAGTAAGGGGTTTAGATCCGCCCCATCCACAGGGACATTGGGTAAGGTGCGATCAAAAGGTGATGAGGTAAAAATCAGCATGGCCAACATCATCAACTGTACGGCCGCTAAGATGACTAAAACGCGAGCACGCATATTGAGTGGTAAGCCGCGGCTAAACCAAGCCACCATGGATGACCAGCCAGCCAAAATGGTTACCCACAATAGTAAAGACCCTTCGTGACCACCCCAAGTGGCAGATAGCTTATAGTACCAAGGCAGCAAAGAGTTGGAGTGCTGGGCGACATACACTAAAGTAAAGTCGTTATAATAAAACCCAGCCATCAGTGCCAAAAAGGACAATCCTACTGCCACGAACTGTGCCCAAGCTAAGCTTGGAGCCAAACGCTGCAAATGAGGCTGCTGCCGGACAATGCCAAAAGTTGGTAGCACCACTTGCAGTAACGCCAATACCATTGATGCCACTAAAGCAAAATACCCTAGCTCAGTAATTACCATATTCGCTCGCCCTAAAACTACTACGCTGTTGCTTATTTATCATCATGAGGCAGGTTTTGCCCCATCAAAATAAGCGTGTGAATACTCATGAAACTTTAAATTGTCGACCATCACTCAAGGCATGGTGAACACTGATATTTGTGTTACTCATATTTTAATAGCATTTGTCTTTGCCTAATTGGCCACGCTTAACTTAACTGCGCTTGGTCTATCAGGACGCATGACATACATGACATCACTAATTATGTAGTCTCTATTGATAACCTTTTTAGTAAGTTATGCGCTCTTGACGAATAAAGCCACTCAGTCAATAGAGTGGCTTTATCAAAGACAATTTATAGCGGCTATTATATAGAGTTACGGGCCATATAAACAGCCTTGGTAACAAACCACTTAACCCGAAAAACCTGCCTAAGACGCCGCTTAAGACAGAGATAGCTTGTGCCCTGCATAAGGATGCGGCTTATAGCGGTCATGGGTCTAATTATAAATCTAACCGCCACTGATGGGGAAAAAGACCAGTATTAAGTGTAGCCAACCGGCCAAAAAACCCGTCACCCCACCCAAGATAATTAATGTGGTTTCATCCTCTCTAAAGGCGGGGCGCAGCAAGTTTTGGAACTCTCTGGGTGTTAACGCTTTAATACGCTCACAAAACAGGCCATAAATCTTGCTAGCACGGCTTTCATTAAGCCCCGGATCACGGATAGGCACCATAGTGGCATCAATAGACTTATCGATAATGGTATTTTTGAGCTGACCAAACTCTCGTCGCCCCAAGCCGACACGCAAAGTGGTGCTGACCACAGGTGACTCTAACACCCCATATAAATGGCGCTTCATTAGATTGCGGGTCTCAGCCGCTTTATAGCCATACATCATCTCATTCATGATGTTCTCAAGGGTTACCAGCTCTTGCACCACGATGCCGGCGAACACCTCCGACACTTCAGGCTGACGCTTCATAAAGCCGCCCTGCCAATAATAGGTGTCCATACGAGGGATAACTGGCACCACAAAAGGAAAGCCTTTGACCTTTTTAAACAGTCTTAAATACTTAACCGGTACCGGCTCTACTGGATTAAACACCATCCAAATGGCAATCCAGTTAGTCAAAAAGCCCCAGATGGCAGCAAAAAATGGCACTGTCCAGTGCTGTGGCACCAACAGATAAATAAACATCTGCACGATACCAAACACAAAGCCTATAAGCGCACTAATATGCCAAATAAAGTTGATCTCTTTTTGGCCCACCTTCAAAAACATATTGACCATCAAACGGCGGTCATTTTCCATAGTGCGCACAATCATTTGGCGCATATCTACCAAGTCTTCTACGTTGTGGGTTAAGTCTACCACAAGCTCACGCATGATAATGGGAAGCTGCTCATGGGCATGCGCGTAGATGCGGCGCTTTAATGCATACGGCAAATTGCTCCACAAAGAGGCAGAGCGCTCATTCATAATCTCATCAATAAGATGTTCAAGATTGGCGTCGACTGTTTTAGTAATAAAGTCAGCCATCTCTTCAGGCTCCATCGCCTTAAAGAATTCATCAAGTGAGCCAAGCTTAGATAAGGTCTGATCAACAATGACCCCTGAGATTTTACCTGCCTTACGCGGCACAATACCCTGCCAGCCAATACCCTGCCAGCCAAACGGTAGGTTAGGAATTTTTATCCCCCAAAACTTAATGGGATAAAACAGCATTTTTAATGCCATCCAAACATGCGCCCAAGTCACAAATGCCGTCACAAACGGGATAGTGAGCATCGCTAAAAATTCAGGATGTGCGGTTAAGACTTGCCAAATAGAAGAGAACATGTTGGATATATCACTTATTCTTTATTGTTCTTTATAGACTTAGGTTAAACACCCACTTCCGTGTATCGGTCATTTTGTGTGCCAAATTCTAACACACCCACCACTGATTTACTTAAGCGTACTCGCAAATCATAGCAGGCACTGATAATAGCTTGATATCATCAAATTGTGCAATAGTTAACCCCTAATCTTATAAGTCACTGTTTAATTTTGCTCAATAAAACAGCTGATTAAAAATTTCCCACTCAGATAAATAGCATTAAAAACTGTCTTTGAATATTTGCGCTCAATTACCATGCAGCACAGTTTGGTATGATATAATTAGAAATATTGGTTTTTTTACCCGCATACTAAGCCCTCACCTTCCAATCTTTTTGCCTGCTAAGCATATACACTTAATGAAACAACCTATCTCCTCAGATATTCGACAAGAAAATCGGGTGTTTATCAGCCGTATTTTTTTTGCTGCGCTATTTATCTTCTTAGGCCTTTCGGTGCTTATGGCCCGCTATTGGTACTTGCAAGTGTATTCTCACGAAAAATACATCACTCAAGCAGACAACAACCGGGTTAAGCTCATCTCAGATCCGCCCTCTCGCGGTTATATCTATGACCGTAATGGCTATTTGCTGGCCGATAATAAGCCGGTGTTTACAGCCATGCTTAGCCCAGATGAGATTAAGGATCCGGCACGTACGTTGCATCTGTTAGCGCCTATCTTCAATTTAACTGAAGAGGACATTACCGATATCTTGGCACGCATTGACAAAAATAAAAATGATCCGGTCACGGTAAAAATTGACATCACTGATGCGCAAATGGCGCAGTTTAGTGAGCGTAAGCCATTTTTTAAAGGCGTGAGCATCCAAAGCAAACTAACGCGCAGCTATCCTTATGATGATTTATTTGCGCACGTTATCGGCTATGTGGGTCGTATTAATGATAAAGAGTCTAAGAAAATAGACAAAGAGCGTTATGCAGGCACTGATTTAATTGGCAAGATTGGTATCGAGAATTACTATGAGGATTTATTGCTCGGTAAGCCTGGGCATCAAGCGGTCGAGACCAACGTCCATGGCGATGTGCTGCGCAAACTTGATAGCACGCCGCCTGTTCCAGGTAATGACATTTATTTAAGCCTAGATTACGGCCTACAAAAGGTGGCTCAAGAACAACTTAACGGCCGCCGCGGTGCTATTGTCGCCATTGACCCTAAAAATGGCGATGTCTTAGCCTTCGTTAGTAACCCAAGCTTTGACCCTAACCCTTTTATTTCGGGCATCTCTTTTAAAGATTATGGGGCGCTGCGCGATGACCCCGATCAGCCTCTTTATAACCGAGCGCTTCAGGGCATGTACCCTCCGGCCTCTACCATCAAGCCTTTTGAGGGTTTGGGCGCTATTCATTATGGGGTAATGGGCTGGAATGATACCATTTATGACCCCGGCTACTTTACCCTACCGGGCGACAGTCACCGCTTTCGTGACTGGAAAAAAGGCGGTCATGGTACGGTTAACCTCACCAAATCTATCGTCATGTCTGTGGATACTTACTATTATAAATTGTCGTATCAATTGGGCATTCAACGACTGCATGATTGGATGATCCGCTTTGGCTTTGGCAGCCCTACCGGTATTGATTTGCCAGGTGAGAAATCTGGCGTTATGCCCTCCCCTAAGTGGAAAAAAGACACCTATGATAAAGACTGGCTACCGGGTGAGACCATTTCGGTCAGTATTGGCCAAGGTTACTTTTTGGCGACGCCGCTTCAGGTTGCTAATGCCACAGCCATGACCGCAAACTTAGGTAAGAAGCTTACCCCGCATATGCTTAAGCGATCTGAAGGTGCTGCAGAGGTACATCCTATTGATCGGCCGACAGGTCAAATTGAATTTAATGGCACCCAAGCGGACTGGCTAAAAATGCGCGATGCGATGGAGGAGACCGTTAAAAGAGGAACCGGTCACGGTATTTATACTCCGCGGTATCGCATCGCTGGTAAAACCGGTACCGCTCAGGTCAAGTCCATTGCTCAGGGCAAAAGCTATAACAAGGCCGCTTTAGATAAGCGCCACTGGGACCACGCGTGGTTCACCGGCTTTGCACCGGTAGAAGACCCTGAGATTGCTGTGGCCGTCTTGGTCGAAAACGGTGGCGGTGGTGGCTCAACAGCCGCACCGATTGGCCGCGCCTTGTTTGATTATTGGATACTGCGCCGTAAAAGCGACCCAATCGTACCACCTACACCCGACGAGCTGGCTATTATAAAAGCGCAAAAGGCTGAAGAAAAAGCACGCCTAGATGCCGAACGTGATGCCCAAGCTGCGCTACAAGAAGCCCTAAAAGAGCAGCAAAAGCAGAGCGGCACTACTCAGCCTAGCGACAAGCCTGTTGAAAAATCTGCCGACAAGCCAAAACCGGCCCAAAGCAATTAACGGATCTATTGAGTAAAATTTGCCTGTATACCGTCAATCTACTATAAAGATGTGAGAGTCTTGCTTATGAGTGCCAAGCGCCAACGCCCTGTTAAGACAGCCCGCTCGAAAATGAGCAAACAGCCTGTTAAACACACTGCTGCAAAATCTAGCAAAAGCGGTGTTACCGGTCAGGTGCGCATTATTGGCGGTCAATTTAAACGCCAATTGGTGCCCTTTATTGATGCCGATGGTCTACGGCCTAGCCCAGATAGATTGCGCGAGACTTTATTTAACTGGGTGCAATTTGAGCTCCATGATGCCACCGTGTTAGATCTGTGTGCCGGCAGCGGCGCATTGGGCTTTGAGGCCTTATCACGAGGCGCTCATTATGTCACTTTTATTGAGCTACAACCCAAGCAGGCCGCTTTACTTGGGCAAACTGCCGAGCGCTTAAAGCTGCCGGCATCAAGCCTAGCCGTACATGTGGGTGATGCCCTAAGCCTAATACCTACCTTAGCGCTCAAGCACCGTGCAGCAAGCGTAGCGGAGCAGACAAACTTGCAAAGTAGCGACAACGCTTTTGGCTATCATTTGGTGTTTGTCGATCCGCCTTACGACTTAGAGCTATGGGTACCTTTATTAACCGCCCTTATAGAAAATAAATTGGTCAATAAACATACTTTATTTTATTTAGAAGATAGGCGAGAGATTTCCCAAACCTTGCAAGGGTTAGCGTATAATTACACCCTTTTAAAAGAGACAAAAATGGGGCAGATTTTTGCCAGTTTAATTCAAGTACAAATAGAAGCCTAAATGCGCAGGTTAGTTAAAATAAATAATCTGTGCTAATTACATTCTTATGTTGCTTTTTTTGTAGCCAATGACTACAATGTGCGTCTGTTTTTTGAGAGCCCCGTTTCCCCCAACACTCTCAACGACAGTGAAGCAGTTTAGCTGTTTCACAGACAACTGCTTCACTCGATAACTTAAGGTTTAATCATGAAAACACAAAGTGCAAAGCCCGCTGAGGTTACTCACGACTGGTATATCGTCGATGCTGAAGGTAAAACTTTAGGTCGTCTTGCCACTCAAATTGCTGCTCGCCTACGCGGTAAGCATAAGCCTTCTTTCACTCCGCATGTCGATACTGGCGATTATATCGTTGTTATCAATGCTGACAAGATTGCTGTAACTGGTAAGAAAGCCCAAGACAAAAAATACTATCGTCACAGTGGCTATCCTGGCGGCATTAAAGAGACTAACTTCACTAAGTTAATCGCTCATAAACCAGAAGAAGTTCTTTTGAAAGCCGTAAAAGGCATGTTACCTAAAGGCCCTCTTGGTTATGCTACTATTAAGAAGTTGAAGCTATATGCTGGTACAGAGCATCCACATGCCGCCCAGCAGCCTAAAGAACTAGACATCTAATCGCATAATCAGGAGTAAGTTATGGAACGCAATTACGGAACTGGTCGTCGTAAAACGTCAACTGCCCGCGTCTTTTTATCAAAAGGTACTGGTAACATCGTTGTAAACGGCAAACCACTTGATGAGTATTTTGGTCGTGAAACTTCACGTATGGTTGTTCGTCAGCCACTAGAATTACTTGATTCAGCTGAAACTTATGATATCTATGCTACTGTTAAAGGTGGTGGTATCAATGGTCAAGCCGGTGCTATCCGTCATGGTATCACTCGCGCGCTAATCGAGTCTGACGAAACTTTAAAACCTGCTCTTAAAGAAGCTGGTTTTGTTACTCGTGACTCACGTCAAGTTGAACGTAAGAAATTGGGTCTACGCAAAGCGCGTAAACGTCCTCAATTCTCTAAACGTTAATTTATTTTATAGGCAGAGTTGTACTTGCTTATTTAATATCAAAAAAACCCTTGTTGACTCAAGGGTTTTTTTATTTTTACAGATGCGAATTTATTTTATTACTAAAATAGCTTAGAATAGACACAATTAGTAATATTAGGCAAAGCCAATGTAACCCAACATATATTATTAATGACAAATAACACAGCGGAAGTAAAAGTTATTGTCTTCTTATTGCATTGGGTTTTACATACCAGTATGAAACTGTACGAGTTACTTATATACTAGGTGCCGTCATTTCATGACTTTTATCTGGAGGAAGTTTTTAATGAGCCATGCCGAAGGCGTCAACATAAAACGCCGTAGAGTTCTGATCGCTTCAACTGCCGCTATTGGCGCAGTAGGAGTTGCATCGGTGGCCACGCCATTTGTTCGCTCTTGGTATCCAAGTGCGAAGGCTGAAGCTGCAGGTGCTGCCGTTACCCAAGACATTAGTGCCATTGAAGATGGTCAAATGATTGTGGTGAAATATCGTGGTAAACCAATCTTCGTCGTCAAGCGTACTCCTGAGATGTTGGATAACTTAACTAAAGTAACGCCTTTATTAAGTGACCCACAATCTGAGGCTTCAGTGCAACCTGAATACGCCAAAAACGAAACCCGCTCACGTGAGCCTACTGTCTTGGTAGTAGAAGGTGTTTGTACCCATTTGGGCTGTGCACCAAACTATCGCCCAGAAGTAGGTGCAGCTGACTTAGGTGGTGGTGATTGGTTCGGTGGTTTCTTCTGCCCATGCCATGGTTCAAAATACGACCTAGCTGGACGCGTGTACAGCGGTGTACCTGCCCCACTAAACCTACCAATACCTGACTACAGTGTTGATGGTCCTATCTTAACTATTGGGGAGGCATGATCATGAGTTTTGGTAAAAAGATGATGAGCTGGGTTGATGCCCGCTTCCCCGCGACTGAGACGTATGAATACCATATGTCGAAGTACTACGCACCAAAGAACTTCAACTTTTGGTATTTCTTCGGTGTTTTATCAATGATTGTGTTGGTCAACCAGTTAGTGACTGGTATTTGGCTGACCATGATGTTTAACCCAAGTGCTGAAGGCGCGTTTGCTTCTGTTGAATACATCATGCGTGATGTTAAAGGCGGCTGGTTGATTCGCTACATGCACTCTACCGGTGCTTCTGCCTTCTTCGTAGTGGTCTACCTGCATATGTTCCGCGGTATGCTCTATGGCTCATATAAGAAGCCTCGTGAGCTTATCTGGCTAATTGGTATGGGTATCTACCTATGTCTAATGGCAGAAGGCTTCTTCGGTTACCTACTTCCTTGGGGTAACATGTCATTTTGGGGTGCTCAGGTTATTCTTAACTTACCTGCAGCTATTCCTGTCATTGGTGACGGCCTTGCTGAATGGGTTCGTGGTGACTACCTAATCTCTGGTATTACTCTTAACCGTTTCTTCGCCCTACACGTTGTGGCCATTCCATTGGTATTAGTAGGCTTAGTATTCATTCACTTAGTGGCGCTACACCATGTGGGTTCAAACAACCCTGATGGTGTTGATATTAAGAAGCTAAAAGATAAAAACGGCGTACCTTTAGACGGTGTTCCATTCCACCCTTACTACACTGTGCATGACTTAGTGGGTATCGTGGTATTCTTTATCATCTTCTTTGCTGTTATCTTCTTCTTCCCAGAAGGTGGTGGTTTCTTCTTAGAAAAACCAAACTTCGAAGTGGCTAACTCATTGAAGACTCCGCCACACATTGCCCCAGTTTGGTACTACACGCCATTTTATGCAATTTTACGTGCAGTTCCTGATAAGTTAGGTGGTGTTATTGCGATGGGTGGTGCGATTGCCATGTTGTTCTTATTGCCATGGTTAGACCGTTCACCTGTGAAGTCTATTCGTTACAAAGGTATTTTATCTAAGATTGCGCTAGGTATCTTCGTAGTTAGCTTCTTAGTACTAGGTTACTTAGGTGTGGCACCTGCTACTCCAGTGAACACTATCCTAGGTCGTATCTTTACTATCTTGTACTTCTTATATTTCTTATTGATGCCTATTTATACGTCAATTGAGACATGTAAGCAGCCACCTGAACGCGTTACTGGAGGTCACTAATGAGTGCTTTAACTAAATCATTGACCGGCTTCGGATTTGGTGTTGCTTTAACACTAGCCGCCACTACCTCTGCGCAAGCAGCAGGTGGTGAAGGCTGCGGCACCTTTACCAACGCAGATGGTGTGGAAGAGCATTTAGCGTGTAGCACAGCTCCTATCGACTTTGCTAATAAAGGTTCTTTGCAGCGTGGTGCTACCATGTTCATGAACTACTGTGCAGGCTGTCATACGGCTAAATACGTGCGTCATTCACGTATTGCTCAAGACTTAGAGATTCCACCTGAATTGGTTGAGAAGTACTTATTGGTTACTTCAGATCAAATCGGTGATCAAATTGACAACGGTATTGACCCTGAAATCCAAGCCTCTTGGTTTGGCGCGCCACCACCTGATTTATCTTTAGAGACACGTCTACGTGGTGATGACTGGGTATACACATACCTACTTAGCTTCTATGAAGATCCTAGCCGTCCTTGGGGCGCGAACAACCTAGTGCTGCACAATGCTGCTATGCCTCACGTTTTGATGAACTTACAAAACCAGTTGGGCGAAGAAGAATACCGCAGCCGTGTGGGTGACCTCGTCAACTTTATGGCTTGGATGGCAGAGCCTGTTCGTGAAGACCGTCAACGCTATGGCTTCTTCGTGATTATCTTCTTGCTAATTTTATTAATCCCAGTTTACTTACTAAATAAAGAGTTCTGGAAAGACGTAAAATAGTCTGCCTAAGCCTAAATAGCTCAGTAAACCAAAAAAGACGATAGATTACTCTATCGTCTTTTTTTATGGCTATACTTTATAAATACAAGGGATGGTGTTGAATGCTTGCAGGCTGGTATTAAAGATTCTACTATTGATTAACTTGAGCAGTTTGGTTACGATGCTAGTGAACCGCCCCGGGATTGTCGGAGACTCAATTTTCTGAGAGAATACGACAATGAAAACACGAAACTATACCCCTGAAATGAAAGAGCGAGCCGTCCGTATGCTAATTGAAGCTAAAGACGACTACCCATCCACCTGGTCAGCCATCAAAGCTATAGCACCAAAGATAGGTTGCACACCTGAGACCCTACGATCATGGCATAAAAAGCACGTAGATAAAACCATTCCTGCAAACATTCAAGCTCAAAGCCAAGCGGAGCGTATCAAAGAGCTTGAACGTGAGAACAGAGAGTTAAAGCAAGCCAATGAGATTATAAAGAAAGCAGCCGCTTTTTTCGCCCAGGCGGAGCTCGACCGCAAACCCAAGTAATGGTTGATTTTATTGACGACCACAAACAACAATATGGAGTCGAGCCAATCTGTAGAGTACTACCGATTGCTCCATCCACATACTATCGTGTTAAAGAGCTAGAAGAAAGTCCTGAAAAGCGTTCACAGCGTAGTCAGCATGACGACTTCTATCTTAATGAGATTAAACGTATTTGGAAGGACAGCAAATGCCGATACGGCGCTCGTAAAGTCTGGAAACAGTTGAAGGCAGAGGGTATACATCCTGCACGTTGCACTGTAGAGCGGTTAATGCGTCAGCATGGTATGCAGGGTATTTGGCGAGGTAAGGGTAAGGTAACCACTAAGTCTCGTGATGATCAAAAGCGTGCTGATGATTTAGTTAATCGTAACTTTAATGCCCATCGCCCTAACCAGCTATGGGTTGCTGACTTTACTTACGTTAAAACATTGAGTGGTTGGGTCTATACTGCCTTTATCATTGATGTGTTTGCTCGCGCTATCGTTGGTTGGAAAGTATCAGATCGAATGAACACGGATATGGTGATGGCAGCGTTAAATCAAGCCATTGCAGACAGAAACCATCCTAAAGATGTCATTCATCATAGTGATCGCGGCGTTCAGTACTTATCCATTCGCTATACGGATAAGATGGCTGATTCTGGCGTTATTGCATCTGTTGGTACAACCGGTGATTCATACGATAATGCGTTAGCTGAAACGGTTAACGGGCTTTATAAAACAGAGGTGATTGAATATTTAAAACAGCAGTGGCGGGATGCGTATGATGTTGAATTAGCAACCCTTGAATGGGTCGATTGGTTTAACAAAACTCGCATTCATAGTACGATTGGTTATGTGTCGCCTTTTGAGTTTGAGAGACGATACTATGATAGCCTTAATGAGTCAGACAAAGCTGCCTGACTCAAGCAATCAACTCTCCGATATAGTCGGGGCGGTTCACTAGTCTATTTATTGCCTTTTGTAGTCCATGATTGATCCTAGAGATATCCCTGATAGCCAGCTTGTCCTGTATGCCGATGATGGCTACGATAGCCACGTTGTCAGGTTTTTGTTGGCTGAAAAACAGCTAAAGTATTATTTGTCTTTATTAGACAGCGAACGTCCCGAGGATTTGCGTCAACTCAATCCTTACAATATCCTACCCGTATTGGTACATCGCGACTTTAGCCTCTATGAGCTGAACGTTATTTTTGAGTATCTTGAAGACAGATACCACGGACACAAGCTGCTGCCTGATACGCCTAAGTCAAAAGCCTTACAACGTCAATTGGCGTGGCGCATTCAAAATGATTGGCTAAAGCTTGGGCGTATTTTATTAACCCATAAAGACAGCCTCAATCCTGATCAGGCCAAAATTGCCCGTCGCAAACTGTCTGATGCACTGGTCACATTAGCGCCAGTATTTGGCAATAGTAGCTATTTTATGTCCGATGATTTTGGCTGGTGTGATGTGCTGCTTGGCGCTATGCTATACCGCTTAGAAGAGATGCAAATTGAGTTGCCAGCGCATTTAATCCGGCCGCTGCTTGAGTATCAAAAGCGTATTTTTGAGCGTGAAAGCTTTTTGAGGTCTATCGAGTAGCTTGTGGCTGGCTATACTGTCAGCCTATTCATAACCCCAGTAAATCAAATAAACAAAAAGAGATGACTATGTCACAAGAGCCGACTTTAACGCCCACTCGCCCCTATCTGATTCGTGCCTTTTATGAATGGATGGAGGACAATGCATTAACCCCTTACATCTTAGTAGATGCCACCCAAGACAATTTAGTCATTCCTACTGAGCATGTACAAAATGGTCAGATTGTGCTGAATATTGCCAGTCGCGCTACGGGTAATATGAATATGGACAACACTTACATCAGCTTTAATGCCCGCTTTGGTGGTGTGTCACGTGAGCTTTGGATTCCTATGCAGGCAGTTATGGCCATTTTTGCCAAAGAAGATCAGACCGTGGGCATGCCTTTTGACCCCAGTGAATATGATAATTACACCCCTTTGGAGCAAGAACCTCAGCCTACTAAGTCCAAACCTGCCACAAGTGACAAGCCCAAACGTGAAAATAAAGCCGGTCTTCGAGTGTTAAAATAACGCCATTTTAGCAATACGCTCACAACACATGGCAATTAATGATAAAGGTCTCTTACTCAGAGGCCTTTTAATTTGCAGCATAAAAAAGTTAGGCGCTGCTATTTATGACAATAATGGTTTTTAATTTTGCTTACACTGCCTTTAGTTAGACTTTAACTATATAATACGCCCCGAATAATAAGCGACTTATACCCCCTCTCAACTGTCTTTGCTTGATTTTATGTGATGATGCCATGCCAAATTATATTGTTAGTCCCGATATCTTAATTTATATCTTCGATATGATCGGAGTAATTGCGTGTGCCATCGCGGGCACCTTACTTGCCCAGCACAAAGGGTTCGATATCGCTGGCTGTATTTTGGTGTCTATGGCTAATGCCATTGGCGGCGGAACTATCCGTGATGTGGTGCTCAATCGCCATCCTTTATTTTGGATGACAGATTTGAACTATGTGATTGTGATTACCATTACCTCATTGGCACTACAAATATTTTTTCATTTGTATCACAAGATTGATACTGCCTTGAAGCTTTTTGATGCTGTGGGTCTGGCCGCTTTTAGCGTCATTGGACTTAAGGTAGCGTTATCACAAGGCGTGGCACCGGTCATTGCCATTTTAATGGCAGTCTGTACGGCCATTGTTGGCGGCTTAGTTCGCGATATTATTTGTAATGAAATTCCACTGGTATTACAAAAAGAGATTTATATTACCGCCAGCGTGATTGGCTCCTGCTTTTACTTTTTATTAGATGCGCTTGGGGTGCAAACCGGTATGAACGATTTGATCACCCTCGGCGTTATTTTCTTTATTCGCGTGTTGGCACTGCGCTTTGACTGGCATTTGCCTTCTATCCGCTTGGTCAAATAGTCATTTAATTCATAGCGGCTTAGGGGCTAATTTGGGTGACCGCTACGTCCTTTACCATCAGCTGAATATTTTGATTACCCTGCCACTCATTAATACTAAGCTCAAACAATACATGTACTTGTTGGGCACGGTAATCCCATTTTTTGGGATCATAGTTAAACCAGATGGCATCAATAGGATACATCACCCCAGGGTATTTTAGCGATAGCTTTAAATGCTTGTCTTTTAAAATTCGCGCCTGCACCACGTCAAACACACCATCGAACTGCGGTGGCACAAAACCATGACCCCAGATATGGTTTTGTGTCAATGCCTCAACGAACTGTAAGCTAAAGTCTTCTGCCAGCAGTTGACCATCGGTGAACTGCTGCTCCTCAAATACCGAAGCCTCCACACTTTGCATTTGTAGCTCAAATGCCTCAGCAAACGCCTTAAAATCCTTTCTTTTAAGTGTAAGCCCCGCTGCCATGGCATGCCCACCAAAATGGGTAATCAGCTCAGGATGGCTCTCTGCGATGCGCTCTATGGCATCACGAATATGAATGCCTGGGATAGAGCGTGCTGAGCCTTTAATCGCATCTTGCCCGTCAAGCTGAGTATCATCTGCCGGAGCAAATACAATGGCAGGTCGATAATGGCTTTCTTTAAGACGGCCGGCCACAATACCAATAACCCCTTGATGCCAGTTGTCTTGATACAAAATCAAACTGCGCGGCTGTGCCTTATCAGTAAAAGACTCTGCTTGTTGCTTTAAACTATCATCACTATCATCACTTTGCTCATCAGTCGTCTGTGCCTGACTGCGGTCTGAGTTTGGCTGCAGCTGACCTAAAATCTCATCGGCCTGCTCACGCATCTCGCCCTCAACATAGCGGCGCTCCTTGTTCAGCTTATCAAGCTCAAAGGCCAAACGCTTGGCGTCACTCATGTCATCGGCCATCAAGCATTCAATACCAATACGCATATTGTCCATGCGCCCTGCCGCATTGATACGGGGGCCAATGACGAAGCCAAAGTCTTGTACGCTCATCTTTTGGTAATCACGCCCCGCCAGCTCAAGCAGCGCCAATATACCCAGCGAGCAGCGCCCTGCTCTTATCGCAGCCAAGCCGTGATTGACCAAGATGCGGTTGTTGTGATCAAGCACGCCCACATCGGCGATGGTGCCCAAGGCCACTAAGTCTAAATAACGGCTCACTTGGGCCGTTGATCGCCCCGCTTCTCGGCGGTACTTGGCCAGACGCCCGAGCAGATAAAAGGCCACGCCTACGCCCACCAAGGCCTTACTCTCAAATGAGCAGCCCAGCTGATTGGGATTCACCACAGCATGGGCATTAGGCTTGCTCTTAGTGGTGAGGTGATGATCGGTGATAATTACCTTAATGCCATTGGCAATGGCCTTATCAACCCCCTCATGGCTTGAAATGCCATTATCTACAGTAATAATCATATCTGGCTGGTACTGCTCTATACCCAGCTGTACTATCTCAGGCGTCAGGCCATAGCCATATTTAAAACGATCCGGCACCACAAAATCTACTACGGCACCCATCTGTGACAGGATGCGCATCATCAGCGCCGTACTGGTCGCTCCGTCACAATCAAAATCACCAACAATCAAAATACGCCGCTGGGCCTCAATGGCCTCATCCATCAGCGTCACCGCTTCATCGACATCGCTCAGACCTTGCGCGGGCAGTAGCGCAGATAACCCATAGTCTAAGTCTTGGTCACTTTGAATGCCACGTGCCAAAAATAGGCGCGTCAGGGTCGGGGCTTGTTGATACATCTGGGTAAAACAGGCAGGTAAATCATCAGGCAAGGTGCCGGTAAATCTGGGGGTTAACTTTAGCATGGTGGTCTTTATTCAACTCTAGTTGGGTTTATATTAATATGGGGTCAAATACTCAAAAACGGTATTAAAATAAAATAATCATATATTTACAAAATTTAGCGACAGCAGGCGTAAAGATACAAACTGCCACTTGTGTCAAAAGTGCAATTCTTTAAAATTAGCACATAACGCCATTTAATGGGCAACCTTATAACTTCTCACCCTTCATTTAAGGATACTTTATGATAACTGTTCCTGCAGCAGAAAAACTCCCTGAAACCATTGATCCAGATCTAAACTTAGAGCAAGTAAAAAAAGAGTGTGAGCAACTGGTAAAAAAACGTGCCAAATACTCAGCGGGCGCCGCCATTATTCCGGTTCCTTTTATGGACGTGGCCATTGATGCAGGTATTTTGACCCAATTATTGCCTGAAATCAGTGAGCGTTTTGGCCTTATCTCTGAGCGTGAATCTGCCATCGACTTAGATGCCAAAGAAGTGCATTGGAATGAGATGAAAAACCGTGCCGTTGATTTTGCCGGCCTAATGGCAACTCGTGGTGTGGTGAAAAAGACAGTTCAAGGTTATGGTGGCCGTATTGTTGCCAAGCAAGTGACCAAATTCATTCCACTAGGTGGCCAGCTTGTGGCCGCTACCATGGGCTATATGATTTTCAAAAAAATCGCGAACGACCACATCAATGAGTGCTATAAAATCGCTAAAAGCATTCAGCAAAAACAGCACGGTAAAAACGTTTAAGCCCCTTATCTTTTAATAAGCTATTAAGCCAAACACAAAAAAGCCCTCACACTAATTGAGGGCTTTTTAAGTCTATTTAGCGACGCTTAGGGGCTCTATACGCTTAAAATACGTTGCTTAAAATTAAGTAGCTGACCATAGACATGGTAGCGGCAGCAGGTAAAGTAACTACCCAAGCCAAACCGATTGGCTTCATCAAACCCCAGTTGGTGTTTTTATTCACCATACCAATACCCAATACCGCACCCACAAGCACATGCGTACTAGAAACAGGTAGACCCAGCATAGAGGCGCCCATGACTACCGCTGCTGCTGATAACTCAGCTGAGAAGCCTGACGCAGGATGCATCTCGGCCAAATTGGTACCCACAGTTTGGATAACCTCTTTACCAATAAACCATAAGCCCACAATTAAGGCGACACCAAAGGTGACCATAACCGCGCTAGGTACAGCCGCTTCGCTGGCGATACTATTGGTACGAATAACGTCCATGATGGCTGCAAAAGGACCCACAGCGTTGGCGATATCATTGGCACCATGGCTAAATGCAAAGCCTGCTGCAGTAAATACCTGCATCCAGCTAAATAAAATAAAGGTAGCACGGCCCAAGTCTTCTTTCTGCTTGCCTTTAATACTCTTAGTATAAATAAAGGTCGTCAGCCAAATAAGCGCCCCAATCATAATCATGATTAAGAAGCCATTTAATGTGGTTAGACTCATATCAACGTTTTGTAGGCCTTTAAACACCACCATAGAAGTCATAACCACACCGCCTAATGCGGCCACCAAAGGCACCCATTGACGCAATGCTTTTAGAGTATCAATGCTGTCTCTTTCACGCTCGATGTCATAAAGCTCTTGATAGTAGTCTGTCTCTAGATCATCTCGTTCGGTATCCTCGTCTTTATAAATCTCTTGGTCACGTACCATCTTGGACGTATAGGACACCTGTAGCGACTCAGCCAACTCATTGATCCATTCTTTATGGCGTTTTTTTAGTGCTTTTTTGGCCGCTTTAAGCTCTTTAACTCGGGCTTCAACACGGTCATTATAAGACAAAATATTGACTTTAATTTGGCTGTATAGCACATACGCCAGTATACCACCTAATAAAGGTGACAATACCCAAGATAAAGCAATTTGTCCTATTTGATCCCAGTGCACGGTAGAAAATGCCAATGAAGGCCCGCCCACTTGAATACCCATAACAATCGAGCTGCCCACTACCCCACCAATAATGGAGTGCGTGGTAGAAACCGGTAAGCCTTTTTTGGTAGCGAACAATAGCCAGAACGCCGCGGCAATCAACGCCGATAGCATCACATAGATGAACTGGTTGGGCGTCACTGATAAGGCATCTAAATCAACAATACCTTTACGAATGGTATCGGTTACCTCAGCACCAGCAAGCACCGCCCCAGATACCTCAAAAATGGCGGCAATGGCCAAGGCTTGCGGAATGGATAAAGTACCCGCGCCTACCGATGTACCAAAGGAGTTCGCAACATCGTTCCCCCCAATGTTGAAGGCCATAAATATGCCAAACACGGTAGCCACGATAAATAATGGCGTCTGCTGGTGATTGGTATAATCCAAGCCCCACCACATAAAATATGCGGTCATGACAAACAGGAATAGACCAAAAAGTATATTAGCTTTTTTCGAACCCGTAAACTGGGCGCTACTTGATGTAGTTGACTTTGGAAGCATGAGATTTCTGAGCCAATCGGATGTGAAAATGTAAAACCCCGAGAGATCGGGGCTTCAATGAATTAGTACAAGTCCGTTTGATCGAGACATACGACAACTGTAATAACCTTGATCGCACCAGCAATCAAGGCTTACTTGATAAAGTCTATGGGAAAGTTGTCGGCATTAATAACTATCAATTATACCTGTTGGGGCATAAATTCTGCATATTATACCCTTGTCCGATGCAACTTGAAACCGCTGTTTTTTTTGATTAAGTTTTAATGACTTTTTCAAGCTGAGCAATGGCATGATCAAGCACAGCCAAACGTGCAGTTCGCTTGTCATTGGTGGCCACCACATGCCAAGGTGCATGCTTAGTATTGGTACGCGCCAACATATCCGCTGCCGCCTGTACATACTCATGCCACTTGTCTCGGTTGCGCCAATCATCTTCGGTCAGTTTAAACTGCTTGTGCGGCGTATCTTTTCTGTCCTCAAAGCGGTCGAGCTGCTCTTGCTTGTCTATGGCCAGCCAGTACTTGATGACAATGGTCCCTTTATCTACCAAGTCCCGCTCCATACGGTTAATCTCTTCATACGCCCGCTGCCAGGCCGCCTCACTGGCAAAACCTTCGATGCGCTCGACCAATACTCGGCCATACCAGGTTCTATCAAAGATGGCCACTCGGCTTAAGCGCTCCTCTTTTAGATTGGGCGCAAACTCCGGCATCCGTCGCCAAAAGCGCCATAAATAAGGGTGCTGTAGCTCCATCTGGTTGGGTGCTGATATGTTATAAATCTGATATTCACGTGGGTCTAACAGTGCCACCAAACGCTTGATTGCGCCGCCCTTGCCGGCAGCATCCATCCCCTCAAAAGCAAACACCACATGGTGATTTTTGGCAGCAGATTTGCCCTGTCTGCCGCCTTTGCCCTCAGAGTTGGCACGGGCTCGTAATAGCTCAGCTAAGCGCTCTTGCTTTTTGATCAAAGCTTTTTGGTAATCTGACTTACCCATATCAGGATCATCTATATCGGTGAGCTTATCAGGCACATCTGCCCATGAAAAAGCGGCATTGATATTGCGGCTGACTTGCGATACCAAAGGATGTTTACTGTCATTTTGTTGACTGCTGATTAAAGCTGACTGCGTTGCATGCAGCACTTCATGGCAAAACTGTAAGCTGGCCGCCTCACTATAGCCCAAGTCTTTATGGGACTTTTTGTCATGCTTATCCCCGCCCTCTTCAGGGTCAGAGCCATCTATGATGACCCAATCTGATTGCTGACTTAAGATGATTTTGGCAATGTCATTAAACTGTTTCACCCGTTTTTTATCCTGCCAGTCCATGTGATATAACCACTCAGGATCAGCCTTGTTATCTTTAAGGCGCGACTTTAAGGTGCGCTCATCTATATGAAACCAACACTTTAACAGTTTGGTATGGTTGTTGATTAAGTCGGTTTCAAATTCAGACAAGACCTGTAATTGACCGCGCAGATACGCCTCCCAGTCAGCAAGCTCATTGTGTTGAGATTTGTTTTTATCCTGCTTCATTTTTTGTAGCACCCCTTCCATTAAGTCGGCATACCAGTTACCGAAGTAGGCGGTGATGTTGCCATGGCGCGGTAGCTTGGCCACATGCGCTTGCCATAGGGGCTCATACTCACTGGGCAAGGTGCCAATATTGGCTTCGACGTTTAGTAGCCTAGGATCGACCCACTGACGCAGCTGAGTCACCGCAGCCCCTTTACCAGATAGCTCCATACCATTGACCAACACCAACAGCCCTGTGGCTTGCCCTTGCTGACGGGTCTCTCGTAGCGCATATTGTGCCTTAACCAGCTCTAATCGCAGTGTCTCTTCGTCCATATGAAAGGTGCTTAAAGGATCAGCGTCAATGCGAATCTCTTTAGCGTCGATTTGGTTTTGCTTAGCCATCAGTGAATCCTTATTATTCAAATCGTCCAATAATCAATTGAGTGTGTCTTATTTTTTATGACGTGTCATTTATAACTTATTTAGTATCTATGCCTGCTGTTGTATGACCCACAGCCCTTGTCATGCAACTATTCAACACTCAGATAGAAAAACAGCTTATACAGGCCTTATACATATTAATCATGCTAGGCTTTGATATTATCTAGCCCTTACTTATAGTATTATCATAATTAAAATAAGGTTTGATAAAATAGCCTTTGAGTAACTTATGTAAGTGGGCATCCAAAAAGCCAACTATAAATCAATTTTTTACTACAATGCCATAAATTTGTGACAACGCAAATGGCGGTTTAGCATTTTAACAAGCTATTTTTTTATTTTTTACTTGTCCCTTTTTTAATGAACAGTGTTTAGGAGCCATCGTATGTCTGCTTTATCTAATCTAAATACCCATCTAAAACAGTATTGGGAGTTGCCACACCATAATAATCCTGAGCTAACTACCAAGCTTAGCCAAGTGCAAAACTGGCAAAAAGACCGTATTCGCCGCACCCACGCTGAGCTATTTTCACAGCCCAAAAACAAACCTATGGCTGAGTATTTTTTAAATCACTTGTACGGTGGCGACAGCTTAGATCAGATCGTGCGTCAGCTTGAGGTGATTGTACCCAAAGCGCAAAAGCTTGAGAAACTTGCGCCTACTGCAGCCCTAGAGACCGGTACCTTGGGTGTAGAGACTGCGATTACCTCAACCAAATTGGATTTGAAACTGGCGCAGTGGCTGCTTGACAATAACCTAGAGGTGAATGAGGATAATATGCAGGCCGCTTATGTGGCGGTCAATGATGAGCAAGCACGCCGTCAACAAATTGAAGACTTAAAGCAGGTGTGTTACCGCAGTGACAAGTATTTAAACTCTTTTATTTTGCAAAAAACCTTTAAGCTGGCTAAAAAACAAGCCTATAAGCGCAATCTTCAGCCTTTATATGATTTCATCGACTCAGGCTTTGCGGCCATGAAACCATTAAAAAGTGTGGGCAGCTTTATTGATCCGTTTTGCGAGCGTGAACTACAGATTATTGACCAAGTACACAGCGCATAATTAAGCGATGCCTTACTCGCTTTAAAAAGAGCGCCCCAGTCACAGTGCTTTGACTGGCAAAACCAGAGAAAGCGGCAAAATTGGGGGATCAGCTTAAGCATCCCCCACTAATTTCAGGTATCATTAAGGGTACAGTCAGCACTGATATAAGACGACCCCTTATGTAGCGACCCACAGCCGCCAATCCTTTTAAACCCTTCATGTCTTTATTATTAAATTTTTATTATTAAAATCAGGATCGATAATGAGCCAATCAGACAACGCCACGCCTTCAAACCCTATCTTAGACAACACAGCCAACCTACAAAATGACTTGGTAAAACAAAGCTTGAGCCACAACCAAGATACCAATGCCAAAGTGCAGCAGTCGTTGCAGTCAAGTGCTGCCACAGATGGCCAAAAAACCACTGTGTTAAACACCCAGTTTAGTGATGTGAGCGAGTTACCTGCCGGCACCCCGCAAGGTCAACAGACCACCCGCCCTTTTAGCCAAGATACACCCAAAGCGTCTGCTGCCAATCAGCCTACTGAAGATGATTTTGTAAAATATACAGGTCAATCAGGCTTGCCGCGCTTTAACCCAAAAGATGACATCAACAACCCGCACACCCCAGACACCGATGGTCTAGAAGAGACTCACTTTGGCTATAAAAAAGTCAAAAAAGCAGAAAAACAAGCCAAAGTGGCTGATGTCTTTACCTCTGTGGCCAAAAAATATGACATCATGAACGACTTAATGTCTTTTGGTATTCACCGTCTATGGAAGCGCTATACCATTAGCTTATCTGGGGTACGTGCCGGTCAGCAAGTGTTAGATATCGCCGGCGGTACAGGGGATTTGGCCAAAGCCTTTAGCCGTGAGGTGGGGCGTAATGGCCGCGTTGTCTTATCTGATATTAACGCGGCCATGCTCGATGTCGGCCGTGAGCGTTTGATTAACGCAGGCTGTAATAACGTTGACTTTGTATTGGCTAATGCTGAAACCTTATCGCCTTTTGAAGATGAAAGCTTTGATTTATTGACCATCAGCTTTGGTCTGCGTAACGTCACGGATAAAGATGCAGCGCTGCGCGCTATGTACCGTGTGCTTAAGCCAGGTGGCCGCCTGCTTATTTTGGAATTCTCAAAGCCTATCTTTGAGCCACTATCAAAAGCCTATGATCTTTATTCATTTACTGCCTTACCGCTTATGGGCAAAATCGTGGCCAATGATTCTGAAAGCTATCAGTATTTGGCAGAATCGATTCGTATGCACCCAGATCAGCAAACGCTGAAAGGTATGATGGAAAATGCAGGTTTTGTAAACTGTGACTATCACAACCTAACGGCAGGTATTGTTGCGGTGCATCGCGGCTTCAAAAAATAGCAGGTTTGATAAGAAAAACCTATAGCGCTGCACCCACTTAACAGACTCACATCTCTTTATTAGGCGGTATTTTATGATAACAGTTTTGCTTTTAACTGCTGCAGAAAAACTGGTGAACTTTGCGATCTTAAGCGACCAAATTACCAAGGCGGGATTGTTGCCGCTGTCAGGTAAAGTGCTGCGCTTAACTATGGCGGTACCGAGCTTTAATATAGATGTGCATTTTAATGACAGTCATATTAGATTTGAGCCGGTCAGCCACCTGCACGCAGGTTTGTTTGAGACCGCAGGCGGTGTGCAAGATGAGCGCAGCCAAGCTTGGCAAGAATATACCGCCCTTGGCCGCAGCTTACCAGATTGCACCATTAAGGTCGAAAACTTAGCCGAGCTGTTAAACTTATTGCGAGATGCCAGTGGCAACTTGCCTATTGAGGGGGATTACCGCATATTAATGCAGCTAAAGCAGCTTATCTCAGGGTTTAATCCTGATATTGCCGGCCAACTTGAGCCTATTATTGGTAGTACGGCGGCGATGCAGTTAGGCCTATTAATCAAGTCTCTTAAAGGCAATGTGTCACATACCGCCAAGCATGCTTTTAATGATGTCGCTGACTGGGCGAATGAGGTAGCTGGTAATGCCCCAGTGGACCCTGAGGTAGAGGCGGAAGTAGACGACTTAAAGCAGCAGCTGCTTAAGCTGCGTGCTGATGTGCAGCGTGAAGAGGCACGCCTGGCGATGATAAAAGCGGAACAAGCCCGCCTAAAAGCAGGGGCTGAGCCTAACTCTACTCAGTAATCCTTTATTCATGGGCTTATTGTGTACAGCTTCTATCTTCACGGTTTGTATCTAACTACTGCCGCCTTACTTAAGGCGGCTTTTTTTGTCCTGAATATAAGATTAAGTCGATAAATCTGCGCGGACAATTGTACTCACAATGGCGCTTAACCCATTCTTAAAATGATTGACCCGTGGTATCATTAAGGTCAACTATTTGAGCCTTTATAGCGTTAACGTTTAGCTATATTTTTCACACCTTTTAAAATGGGCCCGCTTTACATGCTGTTATCTCATCGCAAACGCCTTCTTGAGCTTTGGCGCATCGCTGCACATTATCGCCTTGATACCCACTTACCTTTAGAAGATGCGCCGCAGCTACAATCCGTGGCCCGTATGATTAAGTCGCACCCAGCCGCTTGGGGCAAAAGCCATCAGCCCAATGGGGTGAAGTTTGCCCTAGAGGAGATGGGTACCTTATTTTTAAAGCTTGGCCAACTGCTCTCCACCCGCCGCGACTTGGTCACCCCCGAGATTATCGCGCAATTGGTGCAGCTACAAGACCGAGTGAAGCCCTTTGATGTCAATATTGCTATCACTCAAATCCAAGATGCTAAGCTGGGTCTGGGGGATAGCATCAATGATTTATTTGCCCGCTTTGATACCAAGCCTCTGGCCGCCGCCTCCATTGCTCAGGTGCACACAGCCGCCTTACATGATGGCCGCGAGGTGGTGGTTAAGGTGGTACGCCCAGATATCCGTGAGCAAATCGTGGCAGACTTTGAGCTGCTGCGCGACTTGGCTCAATGGGCCTCAGCCCGTATTGAAGCGGCTCGAGCAGTACGCATTATTGATGTGGTCGAAGACTATCGTCAGATTATGCTCAATGAGCTGGATCTGACCTTTGAGGCAGATAATACCACCAAAATGCGCAACAACTTCTTAGGCTCATCGATGATGTATGTGCCTGAAGTGTATGCCTCTTCAAAAAATGTGATGGTTATGGAGCGTATCGTTGGCGTGCCCATCTCACACACCGAAGTCTTTGATAAGCTTGGCTATGACCGTGCCGCGCTGGCGGAAAAAGGCTTAACCATCTTTTTTACCCAAGTATTTCGTGATAACTTCTTTCACGCTGACATGCACCCAGGCAACGTCTTTGTCGAGACCCTACCTGCCGATACCCCTGAAGCTTATCGTCAATATCCTCGATATATTGGTCTAGATTGTGCCATTATGGGTGAGCTGTCGCCCGATGACCAGATGATTGTGGCACGTATGCTGCTTGCGGTGATGAACAACAATTTTAGTAACTTGGTCGATATCGTCAGCCGCGCTGGCTGGATACCGCCCAATACTGATAAACATGCCCTCACCCGAGATATGCGCCGTACTGTAGCGCCTATGGTATTAAAGCCGATTAATGAGATCGACTTTGCTGGGGTCTTGATGCAGATTTTAGACATCGCCCGTCGTCATCATATGAGTATCCCACCGCAGTTGATGCTGCTGTTAAAGACGTTGGTTCATGTCGAGGGTCTAGGTCGCGACTTATACCCAGAGCTTGATATTTGGTCACTTGCCAAGCCTATCTTAACCGGTTGGGTAAAAGAGCAGCTTGATCCGGTGCGTAATATGCGTCAGCTGCGCGAACAATTACCTGAGCTGTTACTGTCAACTGCCCAAGTGCCCAAACTGCTAGACCAAGGACTACAAAGCTTGGCCTCTCAAGGTGCTAGGCAAGATGAGCAACTGCGTGAAATACAACAAATCCGCGCGGATATGCTCAATGACAGACGCCGCGACTGGATAGCTTTGGCAGGGTTTGTCATCAGTGTTGCCATTGCCACTCAAGTTGTTGGCTGGTTGTCGCCGCTATTTTATATCGTGGCTGTTGTGTTTGTGCTATGGCGTATTTTGGGCTAATCCCAATCTACATCTGGCCCCTTAAAATAAAAAAGTAAAATTAAACATAAAAAACTACTGAGCTTGCGTTCACTGAGGCTCAGCCGCCTTATATTTTTTAATGGGTGAGCAAGCCCTATTTAAACTGTGAGTGTTAATCATGCGTAGTGCCTCAATAATTCTTGATTCTAAAGCCTTAACCCATAACCTAAACTGTGTCATTGATACTGTGCCTGATACCACTAAGGTATTGGCGATGGTCAAAGCCGATGCTTATGGCCATGGTATAGCACACTGCTTGCCGGCATTAAAAGACGCAGATGGCCTCGGCGTGGCGTGCTTCACTGAGGCTCAGCATATCCGTGAGCTTGGCTGGGACAAGATTTTGGTGCTTATTGAGGGCGTATTTAGCGAAACAGAATGGCAGCAGTCCATTGAGGCTCAGTGCCAAAGCATCATTCATCATCAAGACCAAGTACAGTGGGCGCTTAATCATTTACCGCCCGAAAACTCGCCTTGCCGTACAGTCTGGCTTAAGCTAAATACCGGTATGAACCGTTTAGGCTTTGAATCTGATGAATTAGGCGATGTGGCCCAAAGCTTAGTGGATGCAGGCTACGAGCTGATATTGACCAGCCACTTTGCCAATGCCGATGCACCAAACCATCCCTCTAATGCCAAACAAATTGACACCTTTACCCAAGCATTGCAGCAGTTACGTGAGCAAGTAGACCCCAGTATTAAGGCCTCTTTATGCAATTCGGCGGGTATTTTAAATTTTAAAGCATGCCATTTTGATTGGGTGCGCCCCGGTATTATGCTGTATGGCAGCTCTCCTGTTGAAGGCGTTAGTGCTCAGACGCTCAAGCTAAAACCGGTGATGAGCTTTAAAGCCAGTTTAATGGCCATTCACAATATTGCAGCGGGCACCTCTGTGGGTTATGGCAGCCGCTTCGTGGCCAACCGCCCCATTGTAAAAGGCATTGTTAGTATCGGCTACGGAGATGGCTATCCGCGTGTGGTAGATGGCTCAGCTTGGGTCAGCGTTCAGTTGGTAGGCGAGCATAGCAGTTATAAATGCCCAGTCATTGGCCGCGTCGCCATGGATATGATTGCCATTGACTTAACCGATGTCCCAAACCCCAAAGTGGGCAGCCAAGTAATGCTGTGGGGCGACCCTGAGCTCGGTGCGCCCAGCGTCGATGAGATTGCTGAGTCTGCACATACTTTAGGTTATGAATTATTGTGCCGGGTTACTCAGCGGCCACTGCGCGAAGTGCTCTAGCGGACTAAAACATTGTACTTAGGCCATTTTTAAAGCGAATTTAATGAGAGGTGTGTGAAATAAATGGCCTTGAACTGTTTTCACAACCCCAAAAAGTTCGCTATACTGAGAGTTTACTAATCTATTTGTTAACTTAGCTTTTACTGATTTATCTTTAGCGAAACCCCTTATCCATTAATAGCCGATTTAAAGAGAGTCCCATGAGCGTGCGCCATTTTTTAACTCTACTTGATTTGTCTCCCGCCGAGCTTGAAGCTTTAATTAAGCGTGCAAGTGAGCTTCGAAAAATGCAGCATGCAGGCGAAGTATATCAGCCCTTCGTGGGCCGTACCTTGGGCATGATTTTTGAAAAGTCCTCTACCCGCACCCGCATTTCATTTGAAACGGGTATGGGACAATTTGGTGGTCATGCCATCTTTTTATCCCCCAAGGATACCCAGCTTGGCCGCGGTGAGCCGATTGAAGACTCAGCACGGGTCATCTCAAGCATGGTCGATATTATTATGATCCGTACCTTTGAGCATGAAAAGGTAGAAAAATTTGCCCAATATTCCTCTGTACCTATTATCAATGCGCTAACCGATGACTTCCACCCCTGCCAGCTATTGGCTGATATGCAGACCTTTTATGAGCACCGCGGCAGTATTAAAGATAAGATTGTCACTTGGGTAGGCGATGGCAATAACATGTGCTCCTCGTTTATGGCTGCGGCAAATCAGTTTGGCTTTGAGCTTCGTGTGGCTGCACCTTATGGCTTTGAGCCCAACCCTGAGCTGATGGAGAAGTTCAAGCACTGCGTAAGCTTGGTTGATGATGTGCAAGATGCGGCCAAAGATGCGCATTTAATTGTCACCGATGTCTGGGCCAGTATGGGCCAAGAAAGCGAACAAAATACTCGGGCTCGCCGCTTTGCGCCTTATCAAGTCACGCCTTCTATGTTAGACAAAGCTGACCCTGAGGTGCTATTTATGCACTGCTTGCCAGCCCACCGCGGCGAGGAAATCTCACATGATATGCTTGATGACCCCCGCTCTGTGGTCTGGGACGAGGCCGAAAACCGCTTGCATGCCCAAAAAGCCTTAATGGAATTTTTGCTTAAAGATAAAATCAAGCTTAACTAGGCCAGCGTCACATGAGTGACGCTCGTTTTGTTCAGTAAAGACAACTGCCTTAATCCAGCAGGCTTAAAAACCACTCAATATTGTGGTTGACCTGCTCCGGCTCTTCTACCGTTGAGGTATGCCCTGCTCGTTGAATGACGGCAAGTTTTGAGCCTTGAATAGCAAAGTGGATGCGCTGCGCCTTATCATAAGGGGTAGCGACATCTTCATCACCAACCAATATCAGCGTGGGCGTTGTTATATCACCAAGCTTTGACAAAACCTCCTCACGCTGTATCACCCCGCGTGTGGCGTGTATCGCCCCTTTTTTGCTGTTGCTATTTAGGTGACTTAGCCACAACTGATACTCTTCGCGGCGCGTGCGATCTGACAAAAAAGTTTTACCAAACATGATGGGCATAACCTTTTTGCTGACTCGTCTGATACCAAGCCAAGAGATGGCGCGCATTAGCTTATTGTAGCTGACCGCCTTTTTGGGGTCTTCGGCATCAGCTGAGGTCTCAAGTAATATCAAAGATTTGAGTAAATCTGGGCGTCTGATTGCCACCCTCTGGCCAACGAAGCCGCCCATTGATAGCCCAATAAAATGGCACTTATCAATGTCTAATGCCTCTAGCAAAGCAATGGCATCATCCGCTAGGCTATCCATATCATAGCCATCTTTGGTTACCTCTGATTGACCTTGACCTCGAAAATCAAAAGCAATACAGCGGTACTTTGATTGAAAGTAAGCCACTTGTTTATCAAATAACGGTGTGCCCCACAGCAGACCATGAGCAAAAAGCATCACCGGCTTGCGATACTGCGGCTCAAAGCGGCTTTCATTGGGGGCACTGTCTTCGTAATAGATATGGGCGTTGTTAAGGGTGATGTAAGGCATGGTAACGACTTCCTTGTGCGAGCAAAAAAAACAGGGTAAAGCCAGTATGCTGACTTCACCCTTATATTTAACCACAAATAGCCTGGCTGTCTGTAGCCAATTTATATTAGCGCTGTAACGTCTCAACACCTGTTGATTTGGCAATTAGCAGCTTATCAGCTTGATTGGCCGCAAAGATACCGTTACATACCACGCCCACAATATTGTTCAAACGCGCTTCAAACTCACTGGCACTCGTGATGTCTAGATTATAAGTATCCAAAATTACATTGCCGTAATCGGTAATGAAGTCTTCACGGTACACAGGCTCACCGCCCATTTTAACCAATTGGCGTGCCACATAAGAGCGCGCTTGGGGCAACACCTCAATCGGTACCGGAAACTCTCGCCCTAATTGTGTCACCCATTTGCTTTCATCTACTAAACAAATGAATTGTTTTGAAGCGGCGGCTACAATTTTTTCGCGAGTTAAAGCGCCGCCACCGCCTTTGATCAGTTGCAGGTTTGGATTGACCTCATCTGCGCCATCGATATACAGGTCAAGCTCGCCCACGTAGTTTAAGTCCATAACTTCAATGCCAAGCGCTTCAAGCTTATCTTGGGTCACCTGTGAGCTTGCCACAGCGCCTTTTAGGTTGACCTGAGGCAAAAGCTCAATTAAGCAGTTGACCGTACTGCCTGTGCCCACACCCAAAATCATACCATCATCGATATAAGCCAATGCCGCTTTTGCGACCTCTTGTTTAAGCTTAAGTTGCTGACTCATAACTGCCCTTTTTGTTTATGAAGTAAAGAAGATATTATGTCGAAAATAATCAGCTGCCATAATATCAAATCTGCCCCGTATTTTCGCCACTTTTACCCTCAAAGTTGATTTTTTTCGTAGGATAATAAAAGTTATCAGTCAAATAACCTATTATCATCAATAATTTCGCTGCTAAAACTTGCACGATTAAAAAAAACAGCATAGGCTTAATGATTACTTAACGTTATTGCCTTTGTCTATCTACACTGGGCAATCCATTGTCAAAGCTTGTGTGAGCTATAAGCTTATAACAAATAAGCAGTGCACAACACAATTAACCCCCAACTCAACCTTTAGGATTATCTATGCTTTCAAAATGGGTTCGTAATGTTCTTCAGGCTACCGTATATGATGCCGCTATTCAGACACCTTTAGACTATGCGCCAAAGCTATCTGCTCGTTTTAACAATGACATTCGTTTAAAACGTGAAGACTTACAACCTGTTTTTTCTTTTAAGCTGCGGGGGGCTTACAACCGAATTAGTCAGCTGACTGAGGCACAAAAAGCGCGTGGCGTAATTTGTGCCTCAGCCGGCAACCATGCGCAAGGTGTGGCCTTCTCAGCTGCCAAATTAGGCCTTACCAATACCATCGTCATGCCCACCACCACGCCCGATATCAAGGTGCAAGCCGTCAAAGCCTTAGGGGGTAAAGTTGACTTATATGGTGACAGCTTCGATGTGTCTAACCAATACGCCATCGAGCGCTCCATCAAAGAGGGGCTCACTTATATCCCGCCTTACGATGATGAGTTGGTGATTGCCGGTCAAGGTACCGTCGCGCTTGAGCTTAATCAGCAGTGGCGCGATGTCGAGTATGTGTTCGTGCCTGTGGGCGGTGGTGGTCTGTTGGCTGGTATTGCAGCCTTCTTAGGTGATGTGGCACCCCAGGTGAAAATCATTGCGGTCGAGCCTGAGGGCGCTGCGAGTTTAAAAGCTGCGATTGCGGCCAATAAACCGGTCAAATTATCCCAAGTCAGCTTATTCGTCGATGGCACCGCCGTCGCACAGATTGGCACCTTACCCTTTGAGGTAGTCAACCTCCAAAAAAGCGATAATTCTGGCAAGCTTATCGAGCAGGAGGTGGTCACCTGTAGTAATGATGAGGTCTGCGCTGCGGTCAAAGATGTGTTTGAAGAAAGCCGTAGTATTGTTGAGCCCTCAGGTGCACTGGCGCTGGCGGGTATGAAAAAGTATTTAAGCACCCATAAATTGACCGGTAAAAATTGCGTTGCCATTATTTCAGGCGCCAATATGAACTTTGATCGCTTGCGTTATATCGCTGAGCGCACCGAAATTGGCGAGAAAAAAGAAGCGGTCTTTGCGGTAACCATCCCTGAGCGCACCGGTGCATTCTTAGAATTTTGCCGAGACTTAAAGGGCCGCAACATCACCGAATTCAATTACCGAGTACGCAATATAGCTGCTCCTGACTCGTTAGAGCCGGCTTCGATTTTCGTTGGTATTGCTCTAAAAGAAGGGGATAAAGAGCGCCATACCATCGCCAACTCTTTGCAAGAGGCAGGCTATAACGCACACGACTTAACCGATGATGATATTGCCAAATCTCACATTCGTTATTTAATCGGCGGCCATGCTGGCCTAGCAGATGAGCAATTGTTTAAAGTCAGTTTTCCTGAACGTCCAGGCGCCTTGCTTAACTTCTTAGAAAAGCTTGGCACTGACTTTAATATTACCCTATTCCACTACCGCAATCACGGCGCTGCAGATGGCCGAGTCTTAGTGGGTATTCAGGCAACGGCCACCAGCTCACGAGCCGTACAAGATACACTACAAGAAATTGGTTATGAGTGCTCGCCAGTATCTGACAACATCAGCTATCAGCTGTTTTTGAAGTAAGTCATGCAAAATACTGCCGCAAAAGCCTGTCTTGTTATCGCCTTAGCTGCCGGCTTCGTGCCGGCTCAAGCAGAGCTTATCGATTTAACAGATGGCAAAATATATGATTTTTCTATGAGCCATGCCTCATGGAAATCTCGCCCAAACTTACAAGTGCCACGGGCGGTTTTGAGTCGCTCTATAGCCGGCTCCTATACGCTCGTGATCAAACTTTTGGTAGATACAGAGGGCAATATCACACACACCCAGCTCTCACAAAGCAGTGGTGACCGAAGGCTGGATAATTA
Source organism: Psychrobacter raelei (assembly GCF_022631235.3). Classification (NCBI taxonomy): domain Bacteria; kingdom Pseudomonadati; phylum Pseudomonadota; class Gammaproteobacteria; order Moraxellales; family Moraxellaceae; genus Psychrobacter; species Psychrobacter raelei. The sequence continues at coordinate 1,017,996 of NZ_CP093310.2, read as the reverse complement.
TGCCCTTGACGCATTTAAAAAAGCAAAACTGCACCCATTTATGATTCATGGCACACCGGTAAATGGTGTGGCTTATGTGCCGGTGCAATTTATTATCCCAGAAACAACGCCTGAAGATGCTAGCGCAGATGAGCGGCGCTGATTTGGCTTAAGCGTAAGTTAACTGTCATTACTATAGGAATACTCTTTGTTATGTCGACCTCTAAAAAACCTCATACGCATACGACTGACTTACAAAAGGTGCGCTTAGATAAATGGCTGTGGGCGGCGCGTTTTTATCGTACGCGCAGTCTTGCTAAACAGGCCATTGAGGGCGGTAAGGTGCATTTTGCAGGCAGCCGTGTTAAGACCAGCAAAGAGATTAGCATCGGTGATGAGTTAACCCTGCGCCAAGGCTCAGCCACGGCCATGACCGAAAAGACCGTCGTGGTGACAGCCTTATCCGTGCAGCGCGGTAATGCCACGGCAGCTCAAGCGCTTTACGAGGAGACCGAGGAGAGTATTAAGCGCCGCGAATATTATGCCGAGCAGCGTAAGCTTGCCAATCTTGCCCGCCCAGACACGAAGCCCAATAAAAAGCAGCGCCGAGACTTACAACGCTTTAAACATCAAGGGGATTAATCTAACGCCCCGCAGGGCAAGTTGGCTTCTTTGTCATCACCACCTATTCACTTTTTGTAGTTAAGCTTCTGCCCCTATCGTTTCTTGGTCAAGGTTGTTAGAATAGCGCCCTATTGCCGGCAGCGCTTATTTGTAAGCCCAAAGCCACGGCACCTACTTATTTATAAAAATTTAAAGGTTTTATTATGCCGATGTCAGATGCTATGCCAAAGTCTGTATTGCTAGTATGTCTTGGGAACATTTGCCGCTCGCCTACGGCTGAGGGTATCATGAGACAGCGTACCGCCATTGCTGGGCTTACGATGAAAATCGACTCTGCAGGTACGGGCGACTGGCACATTGGCAAGCACCCTGACCCCAGAGCGCAGGTGCATGCTAAGCAGCACGGCTACAACATCAGCAAGCTGGTGGCGCGTCAAGTTAGCCCACAAGATTTTATCGACTTTGACTTAATCTTAGCAATGGATGCGCAGAACCTAAAAGACTTACAAGCCATTAAAGATCAAGTGTCCCAAAGCACCCCTACAACAAAACTGGCCGAGCTGGCCTTGATGAGTGAGGTGGACATCAGCTACCTTAAGCAAGATGTCCCAGATCCTTATTATGGCGGTAAAGAGGGCTTTGAAGAGGTCATTAAACGCCTAGAATCTTCGGTAGACGCTTGGATTGTCTCATGGCAGATGTAAGCTGTTGTTTTGTAAATATCCGCCTTATTTGATTGCCCTTTTTATTCACCCAAACTGAGTCGTAAGCTGCCTATGTGCCCCTCTTTTCACACTACCGCCTCTGTGACTACTGCCTCAAATCAGGCAGACTCTGATTTTAACTTGGCCAAGTTGATAACTGCCCCTGCCCAATTATTGGCACACAATACTATGCGCCTGTCTTGCCAAGCAATGCAGCTGATAACCCTTGAGCAAGAGGCGCAAGTTGAACCGGCTATTGCTAAGCTAAAAGAAGGTGATGCGCCGCTGTTCGTGCTCTCAGGCGGCAGTAATGTGATTCTACCCAAACAGCTACAAGCTCAAGTATTACATCCTGTGTTCAAAGGCATAGAGGTTTTGGCCGAAGATGAGCACAGCGTAAGTCTTGAGGTTATGGGCGGGGAAAACTGGCATGAGCTGGTACTCTACACCGTCAATAACGGCTGGTATGGGCTTGAAAACTTAGCCTTAATCCCAGGTCTGGTCGGTGCCTCGCCGGTACAAAACATTGGCGCTTATGGGGTGCAGCTAGAGGACTGTCTTACCCATATTAAAGCGTTTCATTTACCCACTCAAAAATGGCATGACTTTGACAAAGCGGACTGCCAATTTAATTACCGCGATAGCCTATTTAAGCAGCAAGCCGGACAATGGCTCATTACTCGCGTAGGCTTTAAACTGCACAAAGACGCCACCCAAGTCAATGCCGATTATGGTGATGTGGCCTGCCTAGCATTGAGTCTGGCTCAAGCGGATAATCGCTCAGCTATTGGCCCAATTGATGTGATGCATGCCATTATTGACATTCGTCAATCAAAGCTGCCCGACCCTGCTGTTCTACCTAACTGTGGCAGCTTCTTTAAAAACCCCATCATCGGCACGGAGCAATTTGCACAGTTACAACATGAGTATCCTGGGATTGTTGGCTACCGCGTTGATGAGGCACATACTAAGGTGGCAGCCGGTTGGCTGATCGATACTGCCGGACTTAAAGGCCAAGGTATCAATCCGATTTTAACCCATGCCAAACAAGCCTTAGTCTTGGTCAATCACAGCACTTTGGACAGCACCACGCCTGCCTCTCAAGCGGATATTTTAGCCACTCAGCAGTTCATTCAGCGCAGCATTAAAGACAAGTTCGGTATTGAGCTTGAGCGTGAGCCAGTCTGGGTAGATGAGCAGGCCAGTTATACCGCCGCACCTTAAGTGATCAACTTTTTTTGTAGTGGATTAACCCGCCCAAAAGTTGTTTTTTTCATAATTTTATCGCAATAAAACAATGGCAAATCACACCCATAACTGGCTATAATTCTTAGCTCTCTTCGACAAACCTAGTGTGGAAATCATGGGTCAGGCTTTACAGCGCAGTTTAAAGGCAGTGCAGCGAGGTATTATCGCAGTCATTATGCTGCTAATGCTAAGCGTGGCCAGCTTTTTTACCCCGCTGTTTTCGACGATAGGCCTGTGGGTATTAAATCACCTGCCTATACCTGAAGCCAATCATGCCATGCGGCCGCTGATATATGATCTAAACGCCAACCAAGCTGAGTCAGCCACTGCGCCTACGCTGCCCTTAAACTGGCGCTCAGAGCATGAGCCAACCGCCTATGTGGTACTCGGTGGTGGGCTCACTGAAGCCGATCATAAGCCCAACCGTCAAAAATCCGCCATCGCAAATAAGGGCTCAGATACCCACGTAGCCAATCGGCCGCCATCAAGTCCAGCCCAAAAAAACACCCCACAGCTTTCACCCAATAGCATTGTCTTAAATCAATACAGCCTGAATCGGATGCAGACGGTCATTTGGCATTATAAAAAAAAACCCCTGCCCATCATCTTAACAGGGGTAGAAGCACCTTGGATGCGTGACTGGCTGCTTAACTATGGCATTGATAATATCATTACCGAAAATGCCAGCATGAATACTTGCGAGAATGCCCGCTTTACTGCCAAGCGTCTTAACTTATCTGACGTTTATTTAATTACAGATGCCTATCACATGACGCGTACCCGCCGTCAATTTGCCCTCAATAACATTCATACCAGCCCGATAGTGGCGCCTTTGCCCATGCAAAAAAGCTGGCGACATCCTAAAGATAATGCGCAGCACTCACGGCGCACTTTATATGAGTTGGCCGCTTACGCCCGTGATGTATTTGCGCCACAACAAAACTGTCGCCGCGCCAGTGAAGTCAGCTTTGACACCCTACTACGTAGCCGTAAGCCTGAAGATGTCAAAGTATTTTAGCGTACGTACTCTTTGTATCATCACCAGCTGCCCCAAGCCTATCCCCACAATCATGCCCTCATTTGACCGCTAACCGATATGATAAGACTTTATTTGAGTAATCTTTAAGCAAACCTCAGCACTAAGCGTCCAACAAGCGTATAATAGTTGGCTCAAAATAAGCTTCCTTTTCATCATTATAGACGCCTCATTATTAAGCGGCGCCCTATTAAAATGGAAATCTCGTTATGGTCAGTATGTATTTGTTGATACCGCTGAGCCTTATGCTGTTTGTTATTGGCATTTGGGCGGTGCGTTATGCGGTAAAATCCAACCAGTTTGAAGACTTAGATAACGAATCACAGCGGGTGATTCTCGATGACCGCCAAGAGCGACGTCAAGCACTCTCCACCCCGCCCCCTGCCAAAAAAGCACAGCCTAAAAAGGTCAATAAAGCCCCTGCCGAATCTGTAGAGACCCACGATAAATAGTCTTGATGGACGCCTAGATTTTTATTCTTAATAAACTTTTGGATACGTATTATGACAACACCTTTACTTGTTGCCGCTTTGGCCATGGGTTTTTTTGGCTCTCCGCATTGCTTAGGGATGTGCGGTGGTCTTGTGACCGCTTTTGGCTTATCGATGCAGGAAGTTAGCGCCACAAAAAAGCGGATGCTTATCGTCACTTACCATTTCGGCCGATTGCTCAGTTACGCCTTTTTAGGGGTGATAGCCGGTCTTATTGGTACCACAGTTTTGGCACCTTTAATGATGGGCAACAACTTACCTAGGATTTTATTGGGGTTAGTGTTGGCATTTATCGGTCTAAATATGCTGGGCTTACCGTTTTTGAATAAGCTTGAAAAAGTGGGCATGGGCATCTGGAAAAAATTATCGCCACTGCGCCAAAAAGTATTTCCGCTGACCACCTTCCCTCGGGCGTTGGCCGCTGGTCTGCTTTGGGGCTTTTTACCTTGTGGTCTGGTATATGGCGCTCTATTGATGGCAGCGGTGGGTAATGGCGTGGCCTCAGGGGCGCTATTGATGTTCGTATTTGGCTTAGGGACTGTGCCGATGCTGGTGGCCACCCATGAGACCGTCGGCTGGCTACACAAACAGATTGGCCGCTTTCGTTTGCGTCAATTAAATGGCCTTATTATGCTGCTCTCGGGGCTGGCTGTTATCTTTATTCCTTTGACCATGAAGCATGGCGACGGTCATCATCATGGTAGTCACGCAGCGCATAGCCAACATCAAATGATGGACAGCAGCATGCCAGAGCACAGTGAACACAGTATGCATATCAACAACGCAGCCGATCATGATAGTGGGCATGAGGCTCATCACATGGCAGAGATGCCCTCAGGCCACAATATGTCAGATATGTCTGATATGAATACTAGTCAAAATGATAGCGCCCACCATGCTATGAATCACCAAGATATGCCCCATCATTCTTTAACAGATGAGCCGATGGATACCAGCCATGACCATCACAATATGGCAGACATGACAGATATCACAGATATCACAGATATCACAGATATCACAGATATGAACAATCACCAACATCCGCCAGCTGAGTCAACCTCATCATCAACCCAGCCTTAATTTAAACACCTTGACTTAGAAGCTTAGCCCCACTGCTCAAGCTTTAAGTGGCGGTCTAAATGCGCTTCAATGGCCGGCAGGTTAAAGGCATCATCTTCACTAACAAAGCTGATACTGATGCCTTTTTGGCCGGCCCGCCCAGTACGGCCGATGCGATGTACATAATCATCGGGCTGATCCGGTAAGGTGTAATTGACCACATGGCTGATGTCATCAACATGAATGCCACGTCCCGCCACATCAGTCGCCACAAGTACCTTAGCATTGCCATTTTTAAATTTATCCAAGTAACGCTCACGCTTGGCTTGATCCACATCACCTGAAAGCATCACCACATTGTGATCCGCGCTTAACTTGGTATATAAGCGTTTTACCTGATCCTTGCGATTGGCAAATACGATCACCTTTTTTGTCTCAGGCTGCGCCAAAATCTGGGTCAATGCTTGAGGTTTATCGGCTTCGGTCAACAGATAAAAATGCTGCTCAACCAAATCACTGGTCTTATGCTCAGGCTCAATCTCTACGAACACCGGATTCATAAGCCATTGATACGCTAGATTCATCACATCTTGGTTAAAGGTGGCCGAAAACAGCAGGCTTTGACGATCGGTGTTGGGCGGCATATAACGCATCAAACGCTTAATATCTGGAATAAAACCCATATCTAGCATACGATCGGCTTCATCTAAGACAAAGGCTTCAATACGATCTAAAAACACATGGCCTTTGTAAATTAAGTCAATCAAGCGCCCGGGGGTGGCAATCAAAATATCGGTATAGCTTTTATCTAGCGCGGCAATCTGCTTATCATAATCAATCCCACCCATCACGCACACACTGTGTAATCTGGTGTGTTTAGTCAAGGCAATGGCATCGTCATAGATCTGATTGGCCAACTCTCGAGTGGGTGCCAAAATCAGCGCTCTTGGCTCGCCAATATAACGCATTTCATCATCTGCAAATGGGCGCTTTAGTAATGCCTCAATAATAGTAATTAAAAAAGTGGCTGTCTTACCTGTTCCGGTTTGTGCCTGACCAATGGCATCTTGCCCAGCTAACGTATGCGGTAAAATCTGCGCTTGGATACCGGTCAACTCGGTAAAACCTAAGTCATTGACTGAGCGTAAGATACTGTCACTTAAGGACAAATCAGCAAAGGTAATAAACTCATCCATTAAACTTCCTTAATCTTTGTGGGTTAATATTATCTTTATCTATTATAGGCTATTGACCCAATTATTGCCCATCCTAATCCTAATCCTAATCCTAATCCTAAGTACTGTAACAATCGATCTATATTAACCATACATCTGCTGTTGCTGGCACAACTATCACAAACAAAAAAAGCCAACATAACAAATCCTACGCTGCACGGCGGCTATAAGATTTGGCATATTGGCTGTCTAACTATAAAGCGTTTGATAAAAGCGGGAAAGCATTTGATAAAAGTGGGGCTTGCCAGCTTAATCTCACAAACGCTTCATCGGCATTTGAATTAAGCGTCTACTTTAGTAACTTCTTCAGCTTGTAAGCCTTTTTCACCTTCAGTTACGATAAATTCAACTTTTTGGCCGTCTTGAAGTGAACGGTAGCCGTCACCTTGGATAGCGCGGAAATGAACGAAGATATCTTCACCGCTTTCACGTTGAATAAAGCCAAAGCCTTTTGCATCATTAAACCACTTAACAGTACCTTGCTCACGAGCTGACATAATCTACTTCCTAAAACTTAATTAACAAAACTTCAATTTAACCCCAATTAAAGCATATAAGCTGAAGCCTGAAATGCTAACACTGGGTATAAGAAGTGGCTCTTGACCACTTAATAACAAAGCCGATGTACTATATTGCTCATTAAACGATAATTTGCCTTTAAAAACAGGCTTTTCTCATCTCTGTAACACTACAGACATGTTTGTTATCTAAAACTAATCATAGCACGCCCTTTTATTAACACAAAGTGTTTTAACATAACTTTCACACTATCTGCGCAAAATTTTTATCTAATTTTTACGCCAAGTCTTTAATTATCTAGGGTTAAGCCCTATTAATATCTACTTAATAGGTGTGCTATTATAGCTGTATAGGCGCCTATTTTGAGGCAAAATCGAGTAAATACCCAGTTAAAAGCCTACTTTTAGTATTGATATAAGAAATAATGACTATCACTTTTTAAAATCTCTTAAAATGCCATATGATAACTATTGGCCTTTATAGGTTCGCCTATGGCGCTTTACTCGATGTGATCAGATATGCTCTAAATAACAGAAAAATAAATAACGGAAAAAAACACTTTATGTCGCACTCCCCTTCCACAGCCGCTAGTCCTAAGCTTTTTCAGCACCGCCGTATTTTGCTGATTAATGGACCCAATCTAAATTTGCTCGGTCTGCGTGAGCCACACATTTATGGCCACACCACCTTACAAGATATTGAACAGCGCTTAACGGCGACTGCTCATGCTCAAAATATTGAGCTGATTAGTATTCAGTCAAACCATGAAGGCAAGCTGGTCGATGCCGTTCAACATCACGGTATTTTAGCGGACGCTGAAGACTTAATTGATGCGGTAATTATCAATCCTGCGGCATTTACCCACACTTCCGTTGCGCTGCGTGATGCGCTACTTGGTATAAACAAACCTTTTATCGAGGTGCATTTATCCAATATCCACAGCCGTGAGCCCTTTAGAAGCCACTCGTATTTTAGCGACAAAGCGGTCGGTGTTATCTGCGGCTTAGGCCATCTGGGTTATGACATGGCACTGAGCTATTTATTGCAGCAAGATGAAGATAAATAATCACACCATCGAGCCGTTTAAGCACAGCTAATGACCTAAACCTAGGTCACCGCCTCAACGTAGACCACGCTTTATGCTTAGGTCACCCTTTAAGCGGTTACCAAAATAACTTACCCACGAGCAACATAGGACAGTCATTGCCATTTAATACCTCAAAATGACACTGACAAACTACCGGTTTCGCTTATAATAGGCTTCAAAACAAACAATATATCATTGGGCTCGGCTCATAACAGTGAGCCTAACTTCTCACTTGTCCCCCTTTAGACATCCCTTTTAAGGGTTAAGGCATTGCAAACTATGACATCATCAAGCAAACGGTTTATGAAGCTTGCCGGTATGACCGCAAGTATCGCTGGAAAGGCGGCTAAAAACTCGTTTAAAAGTCTCTCTAGTGATGAAAATAAGCGCGCAGAAGCCCGCTCGCAAATGCTACAAGATGTCGGCATCCAAATTGCTGACACCTTAGGAGAGATGAAAGGGGCGGTGATGAAAGTGGGGCAAATTGCCTCACAGTACAAAGAAGTCTTTCCCCCCGAGGTGGCCGCAGCACTAGAGAAGCTGCAAAATGACGCGCCTGCCATGCCCTATTCGCAAATTAAGTCACAAGTTGAGCGTGAGCTTAACATGCCAATTGAGCAGGCCTATGAGCACTTTGAAGAGCAGCCCTTTGCTGCGGCCTCCATCGGCCAAGTTCACAAGGCCATTTTACCCACAGGTCAACACGTTGTGGTCAAAGTGCAGTATCCTGATGTCGATAAAAACTGCGATAGCGACCTTAAACAGGTCAGAATGGCACTGAAAATGACCGGTGTGCTCAGCATGGGCAAAGAGCTACAAGATCAAATTTTCAATGAAATACGTGATACGCTAAAAGATGAGCTAGATTACATCAAAGAGGCACAAAACTTGGCTATTTTTGCCGCTTTTCATGCCGATGATCCAGGTTTAATTATTCCCAAAGTGATAAAAAGCCACTCGACACGGCGCATCCTAACCTTGACCGAGGAGCTTGGTGAGCCATTAAGCGTAGCTGCTGGCTGGGACAATGAGGTGAAACAAAAGATTGCCACAAGACTGTTTCATTTTAGCGCCGGACAAATCTTTGAGCTGTATCGCATGCACTGTGATCCACATCCTGGCAACTTCGCTTTTCGTCCTGATGGCAGCGTGATTGCTTATGATTTTGGTGGGATTCGTACGTACAGTGATGCTGAGATTCAGCTGTTTAGACGCTTTGCTAAGCATGCTCTAAAAGGTGATGTGACCGCGCTTGAGCAAGACTTAATTGCTCTAGATATTCGCCGAGTCGATGAGGTGCTGATACCAGGCAGCTTTTATCAAAAGTGGCTAGAGATTGGGTTAAAACCCCTATCTATTGCTCCCTATCATAGCGGACCCTTTGATTTTGGTAGCAGCCAAGTTCATCACGAGGCCATCTCTCAAGCCAAGCAGGGGCTTAAATACTTCAAACAATTTCAGCCCTCAGCTTCTACCATGATGATAGACCGTACGGTTTCGGGCCAATACTGGAACTTGGTTAATCTTGGCGTAGAGATTGACTTAAGCCCTCTGGTTAAGCACTACATCGATTATTAAATGTCATAAGGCTTGGCACATACCTCACACTGCTTGTCTTGGCGGTAATGCAGCTTGTGCTGCGTCATATGAATACCCTCCCAGATGAGCAGCTGACCTGCCAGCGGGTTTTTGCCCCGCCCTAAATACTGTAAGGCGGCATTGGCCTGCAAATTACCCATAATAGTGGTGGTACTGGCCAGCACCCCAGAATTGGCACAGGTCTGGGTATCAGTTGTCTCTGATTGCTCTAAGCTGCCTAAGGTTTCACCAAATACGCAGTGATAGCAGCCACTTTTCTGAGCCGGCTCATACAAAGCCAATTGTCCAGACATACCAATGGCTGAGGCGGATAATAATGGCAGGCGCTCCTTGACACTCACCCGATTTAATATGTCGCGCGCGCTAAAATTATCGGTACAGTCTAGCAATAAATAAGGGCCGCTTGCCGCTTGGGCTTGCTCAATAAGCAATAGCTGCTTGGCATTATCTTCCTGTAACCGCTCAGTGGCATAACTGAGTTTTACAAAAGGGTTGATGTGCGACAATGCTTGGCAAGCAGTTTTGGCCTTACTTTTCCCAATATCCTCTGCGGTAAATAAGGTTTGCCGTTGTAGGTTACTGGCCTCAATCACATCATCATCAATAAGATGAATCGCACCGACACCTGCGCGTGCCAAAGTCTCAGACACTGGGCAGCCAAGTCCGCCTGCACCTAAAATCACTACCGTACTGGCTTTTAATCTTTCTTGGGCCTCAATATCCCAGCTTTCAAGTAGAATTTGGCGTGAATAACGCATCAGCTCTGCATCGCTTAAATTCATATACATTGCGCCCCTCTTATCTTGTGCCATATCTGATCTCTTTTTTACCCACGCCGTGGGTATGTATTATCGATTAAAGGGCCATTATAACACCTTACAAAAACTGGATAATCGGCCTTTAGACATCGGATTAAATACCCAGTAGATAAACACCCATTTGATAATAATTATCATTTACTTTAAAGGTAATTTGTCCTATAATATTGCCTTTACCGCCGGTCTTTTAATTTATTAATAACCCGCTGTAAAAAACAGGTAACCTTTTGATTTTATAATGGTTAACTCAAACAAAATAATAATAATAAAATAATAATCGCCTTTCTCCACCCCCTCTATCATCCCTAGTCTTGATAGAGGGTTTTCTTTTTTATATTGTCCTAACTCCAAGCTTAGATCCAAGCTTATCTTGCAACCATCCAAAGCTTAAATTTTCAGCTATCCATTGCGCAGATAAACCGCTATAATAAAACATTCATTATAAATACATCTTTTGTTATTATGGCTCAATGCTTCAGTTGTTTACACCTTATCTGCCCATAGATAACTGTATTTTTTTGGTGTTAGCCTGCTGTCTTTGAGAAATTCCACCTAACGAGGCGCCCTATGCTTCAGATTCAATCTCCCAATCAACGTCCCAGCTCACCTTTGGCTATTTTAAACCTAGGCTTTCGCATTTTTTTTGTTGGTGGCAGTGTGTTTGCCATTATTACCATGCTGCTGTGGATGCTTATGTTCACAGGCCACAGCTCAATGCAGACAGCAGATATTAATCCGCTTTATTGGCATGCCCATGAAATGCTCTATGGCTATGCCATGGCCATTATTGCTGGATTTTTGCTGACTGCGGTTAAGACTTGGACCGGCATAATGATGCCTTATGGCTACCGCTTGGGCGTCATCTTTGGCTTTTGGTTGCTGGCGCGTATTGGCTGGTCAGCTGTAGGCTTGGCAGGTAATGAGACTGTCTGGCTCACCCTAGCCATAGTTGGTGATATGGGATTTATGCTGCTTAGTGCATATGCCGTTATCAAGGCTGTGCTTGCGGTTAAGCAGTACAAACAAATGGGTATCGTCTCAAAGCTTGTGCTGCTTACCTTAGGTAATATGCTTTGCTACTGGAGCATTTTTAGTGGCGAACAAAGCTATTTTCGAGTCGGAATTTATTTGGGCCTCTATTTAGTCATGGGTATTGTGCTCACCATTGGCCGACGTGTGGTGCCATTTTTTATTGAACGTGGCTTAAGCTTCGATAGCGATCAAGAGGTTAAGGTAAAAAACAGCAAACTACTAGATGGGCTCAGTCTTGGCTCATTCTTAATATTTATGTTGGCCGATATTTTCTACCCTCAACCTTATCTCATCAGTATTTCAGCGGCTGTGGTGGCTTTGGTTAATGGTGTCCGTCTTATAGGCTGGTATCAGCCTAGAATATGGCAAAAGCCGCTATTGTGGTCACTATTTGTGGCTTTTTTGGGCATGTGCCTAAGCTTTGTCTTATTTGCAGTGCAGCCTTGGCTCAACTTTGCGCACAGCATTGCGGTGCACGCTTTGGCTTTATCAGGTGTTGGCATGATGACGGTGTCAATGATGTCTCGAGTGTCGTTAGGTCATACAGGGCGTAGCATTCATACTCCGCCAAAGACCGTCAACTTTATCTTTATCCTGATGGTATTTGCCTTCATCTTTCGGGTTGTGATGCCCCTTGTGGCACTGGAGTATTATTTAACATGGGTTATACTGGCCCAAAGTGCTTGGATAGCTTGCTTTGTACTGTTTGGCATCAGCTACTGGCCAATACTGGCCAAGCAAAGAGAAGATGGACTGTTTGGGTAATAGAAGTCAATACTCAATTAGAGGTATAATAGCTTAGTGATTACGACACATCCATTGAGTAAATAGACCTGCTGCTTAGCCAAGACCGGTACGAAATAAAGAGCCGACTATCACAAAACAGACACCAAGCAAGGTGACCGCCACGATATGCAGAGCAAAAAAGTTAAGCCGCGCCGCAGTTAATTGCGGAATGACCCGAAAGCGGGCATGCAGCGCCACCAATAGGGTTAGCAATAGTAAGGTTAGCTTGATACTGACCAGTAGGCCAATGTCATTACGGGTATCAAACCACATTGACACATCTGGTAGCATCTTATGTATCATCGCTACGCCGGTGAGCGCCTGTAATACAAAAGCGGGCATACCTATTTTTTCGAACTGCGCTTCAAAGGCCATCAGTGCGCCAAGCTCTTTATTACGTAAAGCTTGGGGCAGGATCACCAACGATAAGATTAAGTGGCCGCCTGTCCAGACAGTAGCACCCAGTAGATGTGCAATTAATAGGTAATTTAGCATATCGCCCCCTTGCTTAGGGTTTTAGAATAATTTTAGATTCGCCAACATAATTATAACAGCTATCGCAGCGGCACTGACAAAACAAGTTATCCTGCTGCTTTACGTTAACTTAAGGGGTAAAATTAATGCGCCTCACCAATTATAGTGACTACGCTCTACGTACACTGATGTATTTGGCGGTCATTCCCGACCGCAATACCCTAGCCACTATTACGGATATTGCCAACAGCTACCAAATCTCGCGCAGCCACTTGACCAAAATCATTCATCAATTGGCGCAAATTGGCTATATTGAAAGTGTCCGTGGCAAAAATGGCGGCATTCGTCTGGCCAAAGCCGCCCAAGACATCAACTTAGGAGAAGTCATTCGCCAAACTGAGCCTGATTTTCATGTGGTGCCCTGTTTTCCTGCGCCCGGCTGTGATGCCCAAAGCCGCAGTAACTCAAAGAGCAAAGCGCAACCTAAGCCTGCAGATTACTGCGCCATCACCCCTGTTTGTAAGCTAAAGTCTGTTTTTGCGGAAGCCACTGGGGCATTTTTGAAGGTCATGGATAACTACACTTTGGCTGATATTGTGGCCAATGAAGAGGTGCTGTGGCAGATTTTAAAGTTTCATACCGGCACAGTAACATCGACTCAAGCCATAAATTAACGATAAGCCGCCGCTAAACAAGATATCACATCTCATTTATCGCCAAGCTCCGCAGCACTAAATAGTGCCAAACCTAATAAACAACAGCCCCATCTATTGATGGGGCTGTTGTTTGTGTTGACCGCATTTAAGCATCAGCATTAAAGCCTATAGATTTAGTCTTTAACAACCATCAATCTAAGCTCAGTCATGTCCTCTAAGGCATATTTCACCCCTTCTCGACCAAAGCCTGAGTCTTTTACCCCGCCATAAGGCATATTATCGACTCGGAAAGTGGGCACATCATTGATAATCACGCCGCCCGCCTCTAGGGTATCCCAAGCCTGCAAGGCTTTATTGATATTGCTACTGTACACACCCACTTGTAGGCCAAAACGGGTATCATTGGCCAGCGCCATCCCTTTTTCAAAGTCCTCATAGGACTCTAAAATCATCACCGGACCAAAGGCTTCATCTTTATAAAGCTTGGCCTCGTGGCTGACATTCTCAAGAATGGTCGCCTCCATCACCAAGCCCTTGGTTTCACCACCGCACAAGATGGTCGCGCCAGCATCAACCGCTTCTTTCACCCACTGTTGAATACGCTCAAGCTCTCCTTTATCAATCATAGGGCCTACCACCACATCAGCCTCACTGGGGTCACCTGATTTGACTTGTTTGGCAAGCTCAACTAATTTGTCTTTTACAGAGGCATAAATATCTTGGTGAATGAGTACCCGCTGTACACTAATACAGACCTGACCGGCCTGGCTATAGCCTCCAGTGATAATCCGTGGCAGTGCCTTATCAAGATCTGCGTCAGGCTCTACCATCACAGCCGCGTTACCGCCGAGCTCGAGCACGACTTTTTTCTTACCGGCGCGCGCCTTCATATCCCAGCCCACTTTATCAGAGCCGGTAAAAGAGAGCAGCTTAATACGCTCATCAGTGACTAATTTGTCCGCTATCTTCGATGACATGGGCATAATAGAAAACGCCCCTTCAGGCAGCTCAGTTTGCGCCAATACCTCAGCGATCAATAAAGCACCAATGGGGGTATAGCTGGCCGGCTTTAAGATAAACGGACAGCCGGCCGCAATGGCAGGCGCTATCTTATGTGCCACTAAGTTTAACGGAAAATTAAAGGGGGAAATAAAGCCACACAGTCCGATAGGCACTCTTTTGGTAAAGCCGCGATAGCCAGCACTGGCCTCGGTCACATCTAAGGGAATGACCTCACCTTCTGGCATAGTGGTGACCGCATCTGCAGCGAACTGAAAGGTCGCAATTAAGCGCTTAACTTCTGCTTTGGCCGCTGCTTCTGGCTTACCGCCTTCGGCAATTAGCGCTTCAGTAAATTCATCAAATCTATGAGTAAACTTGGCCACACAGTCCAGCAAAATACGCTGCTTTTGATAAGGCTTTAAAGCTTGCATCTCAGGAACTGCTTTAATCCCTGCAGCAATGGCCTCCTCTAATAGTGCTTCATCGGCACGGGCCACCTCAGCGACAGGCTCTTGACTGTATTTATTAATCACTTCAAGCGCATCATCGCTGCCTTCGTGGGCTTTATTGGCTAAATATAAAGGGTAAAAATGCTGCATACATCACCTATGGTTTATTTTTTGGATTTTGTTATTAGATTGGGTTATTAGATTGGGGTTGGCATGTTATATATGTTTTATAGAATAGAGAATGCATAGCCGCGATACCATTATTTTTTGTTGTTGATTTTATAAGAGATGTTGTTAGGCGACTATATGCGGTCTAGTAGATTGTGCGGTGCAGTGCCCTTAATTTACACTGCGACCATTAACTAGCAAAACGTGAGGTTTAGCATGTCCTTTTTTTAGACACAAAAAAACCTCAAGTATAAATACTTGAGGTTGAAACTGTTAAGCTAAATAAAGCTTATTAAGTTTTAAAATATGGCGCAGCGGACGGGACTCGAACCCGCGACCCCCGGCGTGACAGGCCGGTATTCTAACCAACTGAACTACCGCTGCTTAGGTCGATTAGTAAGTTTAAACACTAACTAATATAGTGGTGGGTGATGACGGATTCGAACCGCCGACATTCTGCGTGTAAGGCAGACGCTCTACCAACTGAGCTAATCACCCTCGCTCTGTGGATGTGTATTATATACATTTAAGACAGCGTGTCAAACTTTTTTTGCAAAAAAAATAAAATGATTTCAAAAGCTTTGCCACAACAAAGAAGATGAGCCGCCAGATAATAACTTTGTCCATGCCTCTTATGCTACTCACTCACCTGCCTGCATCGCAGATACGATACCATAGATGAGCAAGTACAATCAGAAACTCTAAGCGGTGGTTAGCGCTCACCTAACCCCTCAGATAAGGTTTTGGTAATGGGTTTGGTTAAGTATGACAATACACTGCGCTCCATGGCCTTTATATCCACACTGGCGGTCATACCGGGCTTGATGACAATCTCATCGCCGCGGCCAGCAAACTCAGCTTTACCAATCTTAATCAGCACTCGGTAATAAGGCTCATCACCTTTTGGGGTTTTTTCTAGCAAGGTATCTGGGCTAATATAGGTAACCGTACCACGCATGGCCCCGAAGATTGAGAAGTCATAGGCATCAAGTTTTACTGAAGCTACCTGCCCTTCTTGAACATAAGCGATATCTGCTGGGCTAACCTTTGCCTCTACAATCAAGTCGCTACTGGTAGGGAGCAGCTCCATAATCACCTCACCTGGCTTAACCACACCACCGATGGTGGTGATGTTAATATTATTCACCTTACCATCTTGAGGCGATAGCAGGCGCTTCTCTTGTAGCACTTGACTGCGATCTCGTAACTGCTCTAGCTCTGCATCTAAATCTTCTTGAGCTTTGGTCATTTCGGCCTGAGCATCTTCGAAGTATTTGTTACGCTTGTTATTAATTTGTGCCTTAATATCAGCAACTTGACGACGCAGCTTAATAACATCTGCCTGACTGACGTCTCCATAAGCCAATAACGGCTCATTCATATCCAGCTCTTTTTGTGCCAGCACTAGCATATCCTCTAAGGAAGAAACCTCTTCATTGATGGCCTGTCTGCGACGATTATAAAGTTGAGTCTGGTTCTCTACATATTCTGGGTATTTGCGTACATTGTCTGGAAATCTCAAAGGCCGATCAAAAATTTCAGCATTTAAACGGGCTAACTGAGCCTCTAAAGCTGCAGATTTAGAGGCCGAGCTGTCAAAGGCGGCTTGTGCACGCTCCTCTTCTAATACCACAAGCAGCTGACCTTTTTTGACATCATCGCCTTCTGATACCAAAATCTGAGTTAACACGCCACCATCTGAAGCTTGAACCTCCTGAGTACGGGCACTGGCTATTACTGTGGCCTTTGCACGGGTAACTTGGTCAATTTTTGCAAAATAAGCCCATACCAATAACACCGTGATACCAATCAAGGCAATCCAGATACTAAGGCGAGCACCGCCAACTTTGGGCTTAGTGGGGGTATATTGATAATCAGACATGCCTACTTCTCTTCAGATTTTGGGTTAATGATAATACTACTTTTAACAGCTGTTGATGCCGCTCTTTGGTCTTCAGCGCCAGCTTGGTTGACCTGTGATGTTGACTGTGATTGATTGGTAGTGGCGTTAACATCTGCACTTGGCGTCTGCGTAGCTTTTATCTCAGAGGCCGGTTTAATAACAATCTGCTGATTGGCAGGACGGCTTGGCGCTTGTCCGCTATTGGCGGCATTTATATCATCAACCGCTGGCTTTGGATGTTGCGGCTGACCTGCAGGACCTTGAGACTGAGGGGCGTTCGGCGGCGTTCCTGGCTGGGGCGAATTAGGGCCTTTTGCCGTAGCCTGTATGGCGGCTCTTGGCGCTTGCTGCTGAGTAATTTGCTCATTACTGCCTTGGCGTTTGGCTTGCTCATTTTGCATCAACTGTTTAAGCACGGCCTCTTTTGGCCCATCCATCACAATCTGATGGTTGTCCATAATGATAATGCGATCTACCAAGTCAAGTAGCGCTGTTTTATGAGTCGATACCACCAAAGTCTGACCTTGCTGCAGCTCATGGCGCAGTACCTGCAAGCAGCGCTGTTCTTGACGGTTATCCATAGAAGCGGTCGGCTCATCAATTAATAACACTGATGGCTTAGTAAGTAGCAAACGCGTGAAGGCCACCAGCTGCTTTTGACCACCGGACAGACCTCGGCCGCCTTCACTAATCGGCAAATCCAAGCCGCTTGAGTGGTTCGATACCAGATTAATCAGTCCTGTCTTTTGCAGCGCATCATGGAGCACATCATCATTGGGTGCAGGCATACCGATAAGTAAGTTTTCACGCAGTGTGCCTTGGAACAAGCGATGATCTTGTTGTAAGTAGCCTACCTGCTCGCTCAGCGATTCACGGCTAATTTGCTGAATATCTAATCCATCTAACAAGATACGTCCTGAGGTGGGTGCGTATAGACCTGAGAGCAGTTTTAATAAAGTAGATTTGCCTGAACCAATGGGGCCTAAAATAGCGATACGCTCCCCAGGCTGAATGACCAGCCTTTTGACACTCACAGCAGGACGATCATTACCGGTGTAATTAAATACCAAGTCATCACACTGATAATGGCCACGGATTTTGGTAGGAGACAACGGATAATTTACCCCATGGTTATCTTGCTCTAGCGCAAAGATAGACTCAATCATGCTTTTTGCAGCCTTGGCATGCGAGTACTGTACCAATAAGTTTGGAATGGCCATAACCGGTGCCAATACACGCCCGCCCAAGATAGAACAGGCAATTAGGCCACCCATTGTCATATCACCGCTCATCACCACAAAAGAGCCGACAATCACAATACCCACATAACTAAACTGCTGCAGCATCTGCGCAAAATAACTTAAATTATCATTGGCGTGTTTCATGTTTAAATCGTTTTTGATGGTGATGTTCATCACATCAAGCCACCGCGATAAAAACTTCCAGCTACCCGCCCCTGCTTTAATGGTCTCAACCCCTTCTACCGTTTCAACCAATAGACCGGTTTTGTAGTAGGAGGCAGAAGCACCTTCAGCGGCAATGGCATCAATACGTTTGCGTGCTGTTAATCCCATAGTAACGGCAATAATAGCGGCAATAATAGGCACCAATGCCACCAAAGGTGAGCCAATATAAGCAATCAACGTGATGAATAATATGGTCATAGGTAAATCAACCAGACCAAATAGAGTACTGGCCGTAAAAAAGCTACGTACCTGCTCATAGCCCCTTAACTGTGCCGCCATAGAGCCTACTGAGCCTGGCATTTGGTCGATACGCACTCGGAGCAGACGCTGAAACACTTCACGTGATAAATACTGATCGAGCCCTACCACCACCTTATCCATGATTTTAGAGCGTGCAAATTTCATGAAGGATTCAAAGATAATAATCAGTGCCACACCACTGGCTAAGATAATCAGCGTATATTGACTTCGGGTCGGAATGACTCGGTCATACACTTGCATTGAGAATAAAGACACCGCTAGCGCTAAGAAGTTAATTAAGAAGGAGGCGATAACGGCCTCTATCACGACGCCTTTGTAACGAAACAAATCCTTTTTTAGTAAATCACTAAAGTTGGCGTTGCGCTTTTTGATATGATTTTCTTTTAGACGCAGGCGTAAAACCAGTTTGACTTCATCTAAGCTTGCCGGATGGGTAAAAGCCTCTTGGCGTAGATTCCAAGACCCTTGTGGGCTCTTACCGTCAATAACTCCCCAGCCATATCTGATGTGATACGCCAGAAGCGGTAAAAATGCTGCATCTGGCTGCTGTAAAATCTCTGGAGACTCTTCAATACCTAGACCTCTGAGCACCTCGACAATACCGCCTAAGGTATTGATGCCTCTGCCCTGCTCTATCGCCCGAGAGGTATCATGCTTTCTAATAACATCTTGCAAACGGATATTGTCTACCGGATAGCCTTGCTGGCTTAAAATATGTTTGAGTGCATCGGCCAAAGACTGGGCAGTGGTTAACTGCTGGTCACTACTGACCAACTCACCCAAGCCATCTGTATGGTCCGGTGACGCTCCCGAGCTTTTGGGGCCTAGATTGTTTTCTGGATTTTGATTAGTACTCATAATGACCACTTATAAAAAAATTATTATCTTAAAAAATGCGAGCAGACATTGCTGTTAATTGCCGGAGTTGGCATTAGAGTCGGTATCTACCCTCATTGAATCCGGCGGACTTGGGTCATTTTGCACGGTTTTATCAGTGAACGTAGGCTCATCCAATAAACGACTGTCATTGAGTACAATATAGCCACCTTGATTGAGTTGATGCTGAGCATCAGCCGGCAAGGTAATTTGAATATACTCATCGGGCTGGCCGGCATTAACCACTGTCGGTTGACCGTAGCCGAATTTTTGGGACTGTGGGGTAGTGATGTTTTGAGTGTTCATCCAGTCTTTAACCGGATCGCTGACTTTAAACATTTTTACCGGTTGACGATTTTTGGCAAAAGTCTGCCAAGGCATCAAGCTAAAATCCACTTGTAGCTTATAAAATGCACCCAGAATATCTGATCGGGTCTGGACTAAGCGAATCTGATAATCACTGAGTTCACGCACAGCATTTAGGACCTCAAGCCAGGATTTTCGACCGGCGATAAACTGGCGCTGGTAGGAATCAAGTACAATTTGGGCACCCGCTACTGCCGATACCAAAGACAACTCACGGCTCCGTGCACTGGCAAACTGCTGATACTGTACTTGGATATTTTCCATCACATTACGCTGCGCGGCTTCTTTATTTTGTACCAAGCTATTTACACGTGCTTCAGAGGCGCGCGTTAAGGCAAAGTTTGAAAACCCGGCTCCAGGCTGATAGTTTAAGCCCACATAAAACTGTCCATCATCCTCTTTGTTATCATAATCATAAGTGTGCTTATATTCGGCATACACGGTCGGGTATTTTGAGGCGTTTTGTGCCTTGACCTCTTGTTTGGCCGACTCAATCTGGAAGATTTCTTTTACCACGGATGGGTTGTAGAAGCTGGCATCATTAAATGCCATTTTTTCAAAGCCTGCCGAGGCCGCTTTGGCCTGCTCAACCAAGGTGTTAAGCGGTGGAATGCTGTGCTCACTGCCAGGTGGCAGCGGATGACCTGTAATCTGCTGTAGGCGCGCCTCTGCAATACGCTGCTGTTCCTGCGCGGCTTCATAGGCATTGGTTTCTTGCAAAATACGGTTGGTGACTAAGTCAAGTTCAATACGCGCTGAGACCCCTTGATTGACTCGGCGCTGCATCATCGCCTCAAAATTACGTAATTGGGTGATATTTTGGAGATAGACACGCTGCTGGGCTACTGCATTAATGTAAGTTTGCCAAGCCTCAATGGTGGTTTTGGCCACTTGGTTTTGCTGCTCATAAATATTTTCAACTGCCGCTTTGTCATCAAAAATTGCTTGGTTAACGTTGGCAGTTAAGCGCCCCCCGGTCCATAGTGGCTGGCGAATACCCACTTCAGAGACCAAATCATCATCGGTATTGTAACCCGTTGAGAAGCTGGGTGTGGGTAGCAGGTTAAGCTTGGCGGCATTAATACCTTCGAGGGTCGCCTGCTGCTCAGCTCGAGCTGATCCTACCAAAGGGTGGGTCTCAATAGCTTGAGCAATTAATGAGTTAATTTGAACATCCGTGATGACCGTATTGGCATGAGCTGACCAGCTTGATCCGGTGACTAATAACAAGGCGACCAACAATTTTTTTTTGTATTTATGCGGACTGAACATCATAGTGTATTAACTTATTGGTTGGAAGATAAAGCGATGCAAGCGGGCATGCTTAGGATAAAACTGTCGCGTAATAAGCCTCGACTCTTAAGCCCTACTTATTTTACACAACAATTCAATACTACTACATTATATCAACACATATTAGTTATTTTATAAACTGTTTCTAAATTAATTTCGAAATTTAATAAGGATAAATAGTTAAGATATTAAGGAGATAAAAAAAGCGCAGTGCCTATATGACGCGCTGCGCTTTTGTGAGTGACTCATAACTTATCGATATTATACCAAGGGCTGTAGCACCTCTCCTATGGTGTGAAAAGAGCCACAAACCAAAATAAGATCTTCAGGATAAGTGGTTGCGGCAACTGCTTCACCAATAACGGACAAACGCTCATAGGTAATAATGGCGCTTTGCTGATGCTGCTTGAGCACGTCAATAAGCTCAGAAACATGTGCAGCCCGCGGATGGTCAATCTCAGCCACATGCCAAGTGTGAATCGGTAGGTTTGAGTTAACCAGTAATTCAACCACATGGCTGATGTCTTTATCAGCCAGCATAGAGAACACCAAATGCAACTTAGCCGTAGGATAACGGGCTTCATGTTGCTGCCACAAAGGCACAAACTGACTGAGCAAAAAGCTCATACCACGCTCATTATGAGCCACATCAAATAACCAATGACGACCCAGCAAGTCGCGAGCATCGAAGCGGCCAGCTAAGGTAACTTTTGCTAATGCCGCCTCAATATCTGCCGCCTCAATTTTTAATGGAGAGGCTAAAAGTGCCGCCACGGCATTGGTAGCATTTACCAATGACAGCTTGGGTATAGGCAATTGCATGGTCACAGCAGCACCACTAAACTGCCAGTGCGCCTCTAAGTCTGACTGTGATAAGCCCAACCGGCCTGAGCCTGGCAGGATAAAGTCATAGTCTTTGCCCACCTGAAAACAAGGACAATTTAAGGCCTCAACTTGACTGCGCACCGAGTGCGGCATGTCTGTCTCACCGTAGATGAGCGGTACGCCCTCACGCAAGATACCTGCTTTTTCAAAGCCAATCTTCTCGCGCGTATCCCCCAGCCAGTCCACATGGTCAATACCAATATTGGTAATCACAGCCAAATCAGCATCAATAATATTCACCACATCTAAGCGGCCACCTAGTCCCACCTCTAATACCCAAACATCACAATGGGCCTCGGCAAAAATGAGCATGGCTGCAAGCGTGGTCATCTCAAAAAATGACAAGGTCAAATCACAAGCCAGCCGCGCCTGCTCAACTTGATAAAACGCATCGATAAGTACTTGGTCACCAACTGGCTTGCCATCAATACGCACCCGCTCATTAAAATCAATTAAATGCGGCGATTGATAAAGCGCGGTTTTGTAGCCGGCCTGCTGACACACTGCGCTAATAACCGCAGTTGTTGAGCCCTTACCATTGGTACCTGCAACCATAAAAACATAGGCATCTTCTTTGGCAGACTTTACCAAGCCCAATCGCTCAGCGACAGGCAGCACTCGAGACAAACCCATATCGATGGCGGACACATGGATTTGCTGCATATAATAAATCCAATCTGACAAAGGACTGGTCAACGTGGGTGCATTAACATCGTTAATTTGTGGGGTCATAGAGGGTATGCTCACAATATCTCTTCGCTCAAAAATAGATAAGCAACCCTTAGCGTTTAAGGGCTGCTTATAAGAATACAATCCTAGGTGCTAAATAACTTATATCACACATCCATATAAGCTATCTAACTTGACTAAGCTTACACGTGGGTCAGCTTAGCTAATAGGCGATATACAGTGTCATTCATCTGATGGCGATGTACCACCTGATCAATGACCCCATGCTCAAGCAAGTACTCTGCACGCTGGAATGGCTCCTCTAGCGTCTCACGTACGGTTTGCTCAATCACTCGCTTACCAGCAAAACCAATCATAGCCTTAGGCTCAGCGATATGAATGTCACCTAACATGGCTAAGGAGGCCGTTACGCCGCCATAAACTGGGTTGGTCAGTACCACGATATAAGGAATACCGGCTAAGCGTAAGCGCTCAATGGCCGCAGAAGTACGCGCCATTTGCATTAAAGACAGTACGCCTTCTTGCATGCGTGCCCCGCCAGAGGCGGCAAAACAAATCAGTGGGGCTTTATTGGTCAACGCCACTTCAGCCGCTTGTACGAATCTATCGCCCACTACAGAGCCCATCGAGCCGCCCATAAAGCGAAAATCAAAGGCACAAGCCACCACATCCATATCACGCAGCTTACCTTGTAACACGATGAGCGCTTCGGTTTCCCCAGTTTTTGTTTGCATTTGTTCCATGCGCTGTGGATAGGGCTTACTGTCCACAAACTTCAAAGGGTCACTGGCACTAAACTCTTGACCCAATTCGGCCTCTATATGATCCAAAAAGCCAGTCAAACGCTCACGGGCAGTCATGGCCAAATGATGGTCACAGTGAGGACACACATAAGCATTAAAAATAAGTGCTGTATTGGTAATCATCGAGTGACACTGTGGGCACTCAGTGGAGGGCTCAGTCTCTACTGCGGTCAATTGCGGCAGACTATTGCGCTTAACGGTAGGTATAGGTCGCGACAGCCAAGACTCACTTTGACCCGATTGAGCGGCATGGATTTCACGTTGAATTTCTAACTCAGCTTCCTTGCCGGCCACAGGTCTATTAGAGGGAGGGTTAGACGAGCTGTTAGATAGGTCATTATTATTTTTTGTCATAGATAAATCTGATGTAGTTATAAAAAGGTTTAAAAAAAAGAAAGAGGGTTTTACCCTCAAGCAGTATACCGTTAACCTTGATACAATCAAGTATAACGTCAACAAAATCTCAACAAATATCAGGTTTTCAAATGGCGTAAATAACGCCAAACGCTTAGCGGTTTGGCGCTCAAAGAGGTTTCGCGGTTATCATTAAGCACTTAGGGCGTCTAACGCTTGACGCAGTTCATCCATTTTGGTCATTATGTTGGCTTGAGCAGTGGCGATATCCTCAGCACGTGAAGTGTGGCTCAGTCCGCTAAAGTTCTTCACCAGCTCACTGCCCACAATCACCCCATCTGCATACTGACCAATGGCCGCAGCAGACTGCCCATCGCGGATACCAAAGCCGACACAGATGGGTAAATTGGTTTCTTGCTTGATGGCCTGCACCTGCTCACCGACCGCTTGGGTATCTAAGCTTGCTGAGCCGGTCACCCCTTTAAGCGATACATAATAAATATAGCCGCCGCAGTGGGTCATTACTTGCTTACGGCGCTCAGGCAAGGTGGTCGGTGATAATAAGAAAATCTTATTTATATCATGGGCCGCCAAGCGCTCAACAAAATTACCTGATTCAGCAGGCGGTAGATCCACGACCAACACCCCATCGACCCCTGATTCGTGACACAAGGCAATAAAGGCCTCATAACCGATAATCTCAATCGGATTGAGATAACCCATTAAGATAATGGGCGTGCTGCTGTCTTGTTCACGGAATTTTTTGACCATAGCCAGCGCCTGATGGGTACTGGTACCGCCTGCTAAGGCGCGCTCACCAGCCAATGCCACAGTCGGGCCATCCGCCATTGGGTCTGAAAATGGCAATCCCACTTCAATCATATCGGCCCCATGTTTTACTAAACCATGCAGTAGGTCTACGAAGCTATTTGGGGAAGGGTCACCGGCCATAACATAAGGGATTAGGGCTTTTTTGTTTTGCGCTTTTAAGGTCTCAAAGGTGCTTTCAATTCGAGTCATGATGGTCTCTTAACATATAAGGTGATAACTGCTGCGGGCCTATAACACGCCCGCTGTATTAAATAATTGTCTTAAAGCTCAATGCCTTCAGCCTTCATTACCGAGTGCAAATCCTTATCACCACGGCCTGACATATTGACGATGATGCTCTGCTCAGGACTCATGGTTTTGGCAAGCTGTAAGGCATAAGCGACCGCGTGCGAGGACTCAAGCGCCGGAATAATACCTTCTTTTCGGGTCACTTCATGAAAACCATGTAGCGCCTCTTTATCAGTACAGCCCACATACTCTACCCGCTTCACATCTTTTAAGAAGCTGTGCTCAGGGCCCACGCCCGGATAATCAAGACCTGCTGAGATTGAATGCGTCTCTAGGATCTGACCATCATCATCGGCCATCAGATAAGTGCGATTGCCATGTAACACCCCGACGCGGCCTGCCGCTAGCGGCGCTGAGTGACGGCCAGTTTCGATACCATCACCTGTCGCCTCTACGCCATACATTTTGACATCGGTATCATTTAAGAACTCATAGAACAGACCAATGGCATTGGATCCGCCGCCCACACAGGCGACAAGTGCATCAGGCAGTTTGCCGGTTTTCTCTAGATGCTGTAGACGCGCCTCTTTGCCGATGATGGCCTGAAAATCACGCACCAATAACGGATATGGATGCGGCCCTGCGACCGTACCAATAATATAATAGGTGGTATCTACATTGGTGACCCAATCACGCATTGCCTCGTTCATCGCATCTTTTAGCGTCCGTGAACCAGACTCAACCGCCACCACTTTAGCCCCAAGCAGACGCATACGATACACGTTCATTTTTTGACGCTCGACGTCATCTGCGCCCATATAAATAATACACTCAAGTCCTAACCGTGCTGCAATCGTCGCTGTTGCCACGCCATGTTGACCCGCACCGGTCTCGGCAATAATACGTTTTTTGCCGCTCATCTTAGCCAGTAGCGCCTGACCGATGGTGTTGTTTACTTTGTGCGCGCCGGTGTGGTTTAAATCTTCACGCTTAAAATAAATCTGCGCGCCGCCAATCTCATCACTCAAACGCTTGGCATGATAAAGCGGCGTTGGACGACCCACATAATTGACCAAGTCATTGTGGTACTCCTGCCAAAATGCAGGGTCTTGTTTGACTTGATAATATAAGGTCTCAAGCTCCTCTAATGCCGCCATTAGAGTCTCTGACACGAAGCGGCCGCCATGGATACCAAAGTGACCACTGGCATCGGGATACTGGTTATAGTCTACTGTTGTGTCGTCCGTTTGATCATTATGCGGAACATTTTCAAAATTATTCATAAATCGTCACTCACCCTGTTTTATTATTTATTAAATTAATACTCTAGTGTAATAGCTTTAAATATAGCCTGTTTTTTTATTTGTCATCACAATCTATTTCAGCGTCATAGCATCATCACGTGTCAACCATAATCTGCGGTCTTTTGACCTTGATGGTAATGCCCTGACACGTACATTGGCACCGCTATTTATTGAAACCTTGTCTTCTTTGTTCAGAAATCAGACCCATCGAATACACATCAGCTAAAAACTCCTCTCTATCATCTATTCCAGGCTTAATTTGGCGAATAAATCCAGCAAAATCATAATCAATACGTTTTAATAATGACTTTTTAAGTGTTTTAGCCAAATCTTGTGATTCCGGAAAATCATGACACAGAACATAGACGACAAAATCAATAATAAAGACTTCTATATCTGAAAACCCTGTTTCAAAATCATATAGCGTATATCCTAAAATAGACTCATAACCGTTAGCACCTTGAGGTTTATCAAGCAAATATGAATAAAAGCTATCTAAGACCATATGCCTAATTTCAATGTAACTTACCATTTAGTGGCTTACTCCTGAGTTAAGACAACTCAATAAAAGGCAAACGGTTGATTTAACTGACTACTTAGCTGCTTACTGAGTAGGTTTAACGAACCGCCCTAATAAAGGCCGCCATCTTGCCCGCATCTTTGATACCCTTTGCCGACTCAATGCCACCGCTTACATCCACAGCCTGTATCGGTAAACTCTGATTAATAACCTCACTCACATTTTCAGGGGTTAGCCCGCCTGCCAAAATGATAGGCAGGCTGGCATCTTTTGGAATGAGCGACCAATCAAAGCGCTCCCCTGTTCCGCCATACGCCTGTTTATGATAGGCATCAAGTAAGATACTGCTGGCACCGGCTTGTGCAAAGGCGTCAATCTGGGCTCGAATCGAATCAGGCGTATCTTGCTCTTTATTAATACGAAGTGCTTTAATCCAGCGTTTGTTCACGGCTTGGGCTAGTGACTGACACTGCTCTGGCGTCTCATCACCATGGAATTGAATCACATCAAAAGTAGCCGTATTAGCAAGCTCAATCAGCGCGTCTTTATTCATATTGACCACCAATGCCACCACACTAACAAAAGCAGGGATATGCTGCATCAGCTCACGTGCCTGCATGGCGGTCACTGCTCGAGGGCTTGGCGGATAAAACACAAAACCCAAAGCATCAGCGCCAACTGCCACTGCTTGCTTAACATCTTGTATTTGGGTAAATCCGCAAAACTTTATCTGCATCGCGCCCTCATTGATTTATCTGATTTAGTCAATTGATGATCTTTTATTCATTAGTAGGTTGAATTGATTTAACAGACTTAATTGACTTAATATACTTGTTTTCTTAACGTGATTAAACGGTTTTTATCACTCACTTATCCTATCATACTTTTCATAGCGATTATCACGCCCTCTGTTACTGCTTAGACAGTCAAAATTTGAGCTTAAATTCTGTGCCATGACTGTGCTACTGCCACTATCGCCTCTCCACTTGCGCCCCACACAATATCAAGGATAAAAACATGTCTCACTCTTATAAAGTATCGGCGCTTATGTGGTTTCGTCGTGACCTACGCTTGCATGACAATACCGCATTGACGCTTTTGCTAGAGCAAGTTGTGCAAGCCTCACAACACACAGAGTCCTGTCTTCAAGCTGTGTTTGTGATGACCCCAAAGCAGTGGCTTGCTCATGACATGTCTATCTCACAGGTTGACTTGATGATGCGTACCCTGACGCATTTAACAAATGACTTAAATCATAAGCTAGGTATGAAGCTATCGGTATTACAAGCTGAGTCGTATTCAGATAGTATTGATGTTATCGAAGCTTTTTGTGTCGACAATCATATTACCCATGTGGGCTGTAACTATGAGTATGAAGTCAATGAGCAGCAGCGTGATACCGCATTAGCAAAGCGGCTGTCTAAACTTAATATTAAATTTAATCAATACCATGACCAATGTATCTTGCCGCCCAATACCATCAAAACCGGTGATGACACCCTGTATAAAGTCTTCACCCCGTTTTATAAAAAATGGCAGCAGACATTACAGATAAGCCCCCCTGTTTTGTATGATATTAACAGCTTAGCTGAGGGTGATATCAAACAGAAATTAACCAACTTGAACATCAATCAAGCTTCGACAGATACAAGCAGCACTCAAAATACAAGCAGCACTCAACATACAAGCTCGACGCAATCGATAAAAGACAGTCATCAGTCTGTCCTACAGCGCTTTACATCCCATTATCAGCTCTCAGAGAATAATGCTGAGACGATACCGGTACTTGAGTCAGCTAGAGCGGCCTACCCTGCTGGTGAGCAAGTCGCGATAGACCGGCTAAATAGCTTTGTACAACAAGACATTGAAGAATACAGCCTCACGCATGATCAGCCTGCCTTGATGGGCACCAGTCATCTGTCAGCCTATCTAACGCTAGGAATCATTAGCCCGCGCTTATGCTATCTAACTGCCAACGCAAGGCTAGAATCTAAAAGCTTTGCAGACGAAAATCTTGTAGACAGTGAATCAGAGCTTGAAATATTTGAGAATAACAGCAAAGGTGATGTCGAGCGCTGGATAAGTGAGCTGGCTTGGCGTGACTTTTATCGTCATGTGATTGTTGATAGACCTGACATCGTTAAAGGCGCTGCTTATAAAAAGGACACTGACATTAAGCTAAATTGGTCATACGACAACGATGACTTTCAAGCTTGGTGTCAAGGGATGACAGGGGTGCCGCTTATTGATGCAGCCATGCGCTGCCTGAATCAAACTGGCTTTATGCACAATCGACTGCGTATGGTGACTGCAATGTTTTTGACCAAAGATTTGTTTATCGATTGGCGCTTAGGCGAGCGTTATTTTATGCAAAATCTGATTGATGCAGACTTTGCGTCTAACAATGGCGGCTGGCAATGGAGCGCTTCAACAGGCACTGATGCAGCGCCCTACTTTCGTATTATGAACCCGTTTAGCCAAGCCAAAACGCATGATAAAGATGCCATTTTTATTAAAAGCTGGCTACCTGAGCTTAAAGACATACCGGCTAATATACTGCATGATGAAAACAAACTGCGTAAAGCCCTTAGCAAACAAGGCGCGTTTGCTCATGTTAACTACCCTCTACCTATGGTAGAACACAAACAAGCGCGCCGTTATGCCATTGAGCAGTTTAAGGCTCGTGGCTAACTAAGGTTATAAGTGTCAACTACTGCATCGGCTGACAGGCACCGGCACCTTGAGTGGTCACACTAACATCAGCACCGGTCATAGAAAATAACTGCTGCATCTCTTTTTTGGCATTGTCTTCAGCTTGCTGCATTACCCCATCAGCACAGGCGCGCTTTAGCACCTCGGCCTTGGCGCTGGCTTGAGCTTGTGCCAAAATCTCAGGCTCTGCTTTTATCATACCGAATAAGCCGCCTGATTTCCAATCATAAACATCAATGTCATCTAAGTACACGGTGAATATCTGAGCCGGTGGCAAGGTAATCATGATATTGGGCATTAAGGTAATGGGCACATCGCTATTGCCTTGTGCCTCGGCAGTGGCCTGAGCTTTGGCGATTTGTTCTGCACTTGGATCGCTCACCTGTACCATCTCTGGGCTAAGCTCGCTCAGATCCACACCCGCCACCACTCGGCCACGCGCGATAAACAGCCCCTTTTGCTGGTCTTGCCACAAGCGTTGCCAACTGCCTGGCTGCTCGCTGGTAATCACCGTATCGACATTATAAGCCACGGTCTCAAGACGGTTGAGCTGTTGAATCTTACTCACCACCCCGTCACGGCTTACGGTCTGAATCTTGGGGGCGCTGTCTTGATGAAACCGCTGCCATAACAAGACACTTATTAAAATAATTAATAGTAAAAACAAAAGATTAAACAGTACGCCACTGCTTTTAGCCGCTTTGTTAGACTGGGTATGCACAGTATTGCTCATAAAGAATCCCTCATAGGGTTATTATTTAGATGTTATTTGAATGTTATTTGGCTGAAATTGGCTTTGCCACGGCTATAATATGTCGTATTTCGAGGCATTTTGAGTGACGCTATTGTTGGTTGAACTGTTTTTAATCAAAACCGTTAAGTCGTTCTCTAAATATAGCCAATAAATAAGTGTGTGTCTGTTGTATTAAAGGGGTAATGCCTTTTAAGTTTGAGGCAGATCTGGCGGCAATTAACCCAAAATGCTGCTAAAATTTGTCTAAATCCAGTTAGACGTCAAAAAAGGATTGCGTCACAGCCCGACTTTACCTAACATAGTCAGGCTATCGCTATGATTTTTCCTTATTATCATTGAACACCGTAATACCCGCCTAAATACTGGTTATCAGCCATCAACAGACGGGCGTTATTGACGGTGCTTTTTTTGTTCAAATTTATTTTGATTTTTTTGAGTTAACTTTTATCGTTAACCACCCTTTAACTACATTGAGTAAAGTCGAGTCAGTTATGAGAGCCAGCCAGTTTTTATTTGCTACCCTAAAAGAAACCCCAAGTGACGCCGATATCGTATCAAGCCAACTTATGCTCAGAGCCGGACTTATCCGCAAGTTGGCTTCAGGCCTATATGTGTGGCTACCGATGGGACTTAAGGTGCTGCAAAAAGTTGAAAAAATTGTGCGCGAAGAGATGCAAAATATTGGCGGCCAAGAGGTCTTGATGCCAATGACTCAGCCAGCTGAGCTGTGGCAAGAGTCAGGACGTTTTGAGGATTATGGTCCTGAGCTACTGCGCTTTACCGATCGTCACAACCGTGATTTCGTGCTGGGCCCCACCCACGAAGAGGTGATCACTGATTTGGCCCGCGGTGAGCTGCGCAGCTATAAGCAACTGCCAGTGACCTTTTTCCAAATCCAAGGTAAGTTCCGTGATGAGATTCGTCCTCGCTTTGGTATCATGCGCGCCCGCGAATTCACCATGAAAGATGCCTACTCTTTTCATGTAGATCAAGCCTCATTAGAGGTAACCTATCAACAAATGTATGATGCCTATACCCGTATTTTTCAACGTTTGGGATTAAACTTCCGTGCGGTATTGGCCGATACTGGCTCTATTGGTGGCTCAGCCTCACACGAGTTCCATGTACTGGCCGGCAGTGGTGAAGATGCCATCGCTTTTTCTGATGGCTCAGACTATGCAGCCAACGTTGAGCTGGCAGAAGCCATTTGCACCGATGAGCGCGCGGCGCCCACTCAAGACAAACAAAATGTCTCAACGCCTAAGATTCAAACCAATGAAGAATTGGCTAAATTCCTAGACATTCCTCTACACACTACGGTAAAAACCTTAGTGGTCAAAGGTCATCGCATTAATGAAGATGGCTCTGAGGGAGATGAGCAGTTGGTGGCGCTGGTTGTGCGTGGCGACCATACCTTAAATGAGATTAAAGCTGAGAAAATCGCTGAAGTGGCGACACCACTTACCTTCGCTACCGAAGAGGAGATGAAAGCGGCCGGCCTCAAAAAAGGCTTTATTGGGGTAGACTTAGATATGCCGGTTTATGTTGACCGTGCTGCCGCTGCTTTGAGTGACTTTGTGTCAGGGGCCAATGAATATGACATGCACACCACCGGTATGAACTGGGAGCGTGATGCCACTATCACTGACGTCGTCGATATCCGTAACGTGGTCGAGGGTGATGCCTCTCCAGATGGAAAAGGCACCCTTAGTATCAAACGTGGTATTGAAGTGGGCCATATTTTCCAGTTGGGTGACAAATACTCAAAAGCGCTAAACTGCACTGTCATGGGTGAAGATGGTAAGCCTGTGACCTTAATGATGGGCTGTTATGGTATTGGTGTTAGCCGTATTATCGCAGCGGCTATTGAACAAAACCATGATGACAACGGTATCATTTGGGCCAAAACACCGGATATAAAAGACTCCATCGCACCTTTTGATATTGCCATTGTGCCGATGAAATCAAAAGAAGACACAGTGATGCAAACTGCTGAAGCGTTATATGAAGAGCTTAAAGCGAAAGGCTTAAATGTTATCTTAGATGACCGTAATGAGCGTCCTGGGGTGAAGTTTGCTGACCTTGAGCTTATCGGTATTCCGCACCGCATCGTGGTCTCAGATCGCAACTTAGCAGAAGATAAATATGAATATGTAGACCGCCGTGATGGCGAGAAGCAGCTACTAAGCCGTGAAGAGCTACTGGCTAAAGTTAGCCTGTAATCTCTAACACTGTTTGGCTGCTGACACATTATTTACAAGGTATCTCTTAGTCGTTTTAAAAAAGAATCCCAAAAACTTGGGATTCTTTTTTTGTCGTCTATTTATTATATTTGGTAACTTAACTTTTCTTGTTGGTTATTATTAAGAAACTTTAGGAGTATAATTCTCCGAAAAATATAGTACTCTTAATAAGCACTATAAATTATTAATCTAAGCTAAAGCTCTGTGAAATCTACCGTACAGAACTTGATTGGCTATTGAGCCATGGCTATATAGAGGTAACTTATGCAATTTGCTGTTATAGGACTGGGTGTATTTGGTCGCGCTTGTGCTTTTGAATTACAAAGCCAAGGCAATGAAGTGCTCGGTATCGATATGGATGAGAACGAGGTCAATAAGGTCAGTGACATCTTAAGCCACTCGGTGATTGCTGATGCCACAGATATTGATACTTTAAAGGAGCTCAATCTTAGCCAGTTTGATGGGGTTATTGTCAGTATCGGTGAGGATTTAGAAGCCAGTTTATTGTGTACTCTCAATCTAATTAAGCTGCCGGTCCAGAATCTTTGGGTAAAAGCCAAGACTGATGCCCATCACGATATTCTAGACAGCCTTGGTGTGACCAACATCATCCATCCGGAACAGGATATGGGTATCCGTATTGCTCAGGCTATGGCCTATCCTATGATGAAGCAGTACTTATCGCTGGGTAATGATGAGTTTTTGGTACGTATTGATGTCCCCGAGCAATTGCGGCCCATCACTGTGGGCAAAATCAAAAGCCGTCACCCAGACACCTCTTTGCTGCTGATTATTCGTGATAATCATGTAGAGCGTAATTTTGACAGTGACACGGTGATTCAATATCCGGACCGGTTGGTGTATACCGGCTTGGTCAGTGACCTTAAGTATCTCTCAAAGTCGTTTATTCAAAGCTAATTGTGTTTTTATGCCTGTCTGCTGATGCTCGTCATCGGCACCGGCTATCGTGAATAAAGATACGACCCTATAAAACAACTGAGGTCTAAAGCAACCATCATGCCGTCAACGCCTACCAAACTCTTATCCTCACCGCCGGCCATTTTAGCCACAGGCTTTTTATTACTCATTAC
This sequence comes from Psychrobacter raelei, assembly GCF_022631235.3. Lineage (NCBI taxonomy): Bacteria > Pseudomonadati > Pseudomonadota > Gammaproteobacteria > Moraxellales > Moraxellaceae > Psychrobacter > Psychrobacter raelei. The sequence goes on along the minus strand of NZ_CP093310.2, from coordinate 984,447 downwards.
GCTTGGCACTTGTTTATTAAAGCTCCCTGCTGCGACCATTAACTCAGTGTCTTGGCTACAGGCAGCCTTCACTGCCACCTCTGCGGTGACCGTAACCGGACTCTCCATCGTAGATACGGCCAATTACACCCATTTAGGACAGGTGGTTATCGCCATACTCATTCAGCTTGGGGGGCTTGGGTTCATGACTTTCGCGGTATTTGCTTTTTTAAGCTTACAGCGCCGGCTAAACCTAGTCGGACAAAAAATCGCCCGTGAAGCATTTGCTGAGACCAGTTTTGGTAATATCACCACCACTGCCAAATCCGTTATTACCATTGCGTTGTCGGTAGAGCTGTTAGGTTTTATTGCCCTAAGCATCGCCTTTGTCCAAGAAATGCCATTATCTGATGCGTTATATCACGGGTTTTTTTATACCGTCTCAGCGTTTAATAATGCAGGCTTTGCACTTACTAGTGATAACCTAACGGGCTATGTGGACAACAAAGCCATTAATTTTATTATCACCAGTTTAATCATTATCGGTGGTCTGGGCTTTATTGTTATTAAAGACTTGATAGACCACCGCAGCTGGCACAAGATCAGCGTCAATACCAAGGTAGTGGTTGGCACAACTATTGGGCTAAACCTTGTCGCCTTTGTGCTATTTTGGCTACTGGAACACAATAATCCGAATACCTTTGGCCACTTAAGCCTTAGTGATCAACTGACCGCAGCTTGGTTCCAAGCCATTACCCCAAGAACGGCTGGATTTAACACCATACCGATTGAGCAGCTGACCGATGCCAGTACACTACTGACCATGTTTTTAATGTTTATTGGCGGCGGCTCTCTCTCTACCGCCAGTGGTATTAAGATTGGTACCTTTGTTATTTTAATCTTAACCACGTGGGCATTTTTGCGTCAACGTGATCATGTGATTATCTTTAAGCGCCGTATTCCCGATCGTCTGGTGCGCAAATCACTGGCTTTGATTAGCATTACTATGATGCTAATATTTATGAGTGTGTTTATCTTGTCTGTGGTGGAAGCGGAGCACTCTTTAGAAGATGTCTTATTTGAAGTGGTCTCAGCACTAAGTACCGTGGGACTGACCCGAGGACTAACCACGCAATTGAGTCATACCGGTGAGGTGGTGATTATGTTTATGATGTTCGCAGGCCGCGTAGGTCCGCTAACCTTAGCTTATCTTATTGCCATGCCAAAAAGCTCGCGGATACATTATCCTGAAACCAACGTCTTGGTGGGTTAACCTCAAGCGTTGGGACTATCAAAAGGAGCGTTATGAAAATATTATCAGCGTTAGCTACCTTATTGCTTATTACTGGCTTAAGTGCTTGTAATGCACCCGAGCATGACCCCAATATTTTATACAGTGACGAGCACAAAGATCCTATAAAACAGCTTGAGATAGATAAAGTTCCTGCTGGTAATATGCCTTACCAAAAGCTGTTTTATGTGCCGGTATACTCCAATATCTATGTGGATGAGGACAATCCTAAAGTAATGCTTTCAGCCACTTTAAGCATCCGTAATACCAGCTTAAGCCATAAGATTTATATCACCAAAATTGATTACTACAATACCAAAGGCGACTATGTCCGCCCTTATCTCACCAAGTCCATAGAGCTGCCGCCCATGGGCACACTCAACTATATCGTTGAAAAGCTTGATGACACCGGTGGTGATGGAGCCAACTTCGTGGTGGCGGTTGAAAGTAGTGAGAAAAAGACCAAACCTTTGGTTGAGACCATTATGATCGGCACCTTTAGCAATAAAGGGTTCTCCTTCACCGGCCAGGCCACTACAATTGAAGACTCTGGCGGTAAAAACTACTTCGGCACTAAATAACAACATCAGCATCAGTTAGCATCAGACAGCCCCAATCCTAATATTGGGGCTGTCTTGTTTGTTAGGCTTAACTTGCCTACCCTTTTGCAAAGTCATCATAGCAAAGTCATCAGAAAATGCTTGCCAGTGGTACAATAACGGTTTTTATGACTTGATATAGTACTATGATAAAAATAAAGTATGGGTTAGGTTAGGTTCGGCGTGGATGATTGTGGCGGCCTTCTTATTTGCCTTAATGAGTATTTTGGTAAAAAATGCAGGCACAAAGCTGGGTATGCATCTTTATGAGTTGGCCTTTTGGCGATCGCTTTTACCGGCGCTGATGATTTTTTGTGGCACCCTAGTACGTGTGCAAACCCTAAAAACCCCTTTTTTTGTGGGGCATATCAAGCGTAGCGTCGCCGGTACAACCGCTTTATTATTATCTTTTTATGGGTTAAGCCAGCTGCCTTTAGCGACCTCGGTTACCCTAAACTATACCTCAGTGGTATTCATCGCTATTTTATCTATTGTCTGGCTAAAAGAGACGCCATCGATAAAGACATGGACGGCGCTATTGATGGGCTTAGGCGGTATTTGCTTAATGTTGCAACCTGCCTTTGAGTCGGACCGATTAATTGAAACCCTAATCACTCTAAGTGGTGGCATTTTTACCGCTTTTGCTCTATTACAAGTGCGGGCATTGTCTTTTATGGGCGAGCCGGCTTGGCGTATTGTGTTTTATTTATCGGCAGTCGCAGCGGCAATTTCGGCAGTATTGGCAACTTGGATAGGATGGCACAGCTTAACTGTAGAGAGCTTACCTTATATTCTGGGTATTGGCGGTGCAGGATTATTGGCACAGCTGGCAATGACTCATGCCTATCATGTTGGCCAAAAATTTACGGTGGCGGCGTTGTCTTATCTGACCGTGGTATTTGCAGCCATTTATGGGGCAGTTTTTGCCGGTGAAACTATTGGTCTACTAGAGATCTTAGGTATTGTGGCGGTAATCTTAGCAGGGATGGTGAGTAGCTTGCCCGAAAAAACTGCACAGTAACGCTGTACCAATATTACGCGCTTATACTGGTTACTTATATTAGCCGCTTATATTAGTCACTTACTTTGCATATTTTTTCGGTAAGGATAGACGACGGGCAGCCCTTGAGAGCTGGTTAGAATCTCGATATCTACTTGATATACTTGGCATAAAATGTGCGGTTGTAGCACATCTTGAGGTGCGCCTTGAGCCTGAATATGACCCTCAGATAACAGCAACAATTCATCAGAGAATTGAGCGGCAAGGCTTAAATCATGTAATACCATCAAGCAAATAAGCTGATTTTGCTGAGTATAGTGACTCACCTTATGTAATAGATTGATTTGATGCGCCATGTCTCATGTCTAGTGCTGAAACAGGCTCATCAAGCAACAAGATTTGGGGACAACTTAATAAGGCTTGAGCAAACATGGTAAGCTGACGCTGTCCCCCGCTTAGCGCACGGATCGGCCGATGTGCCAGCTCAGCGATATTCAACTGTGCCATCAGCTCAATGGCCTCTTGCATCAGCTCATCACTAATATGTCGGCCCAGTGCATCCATACGCCCCAATAGCACTACCTCAAGCGTGTTAAGCTCCGCATCGGTATGGCTGTCTTGGGGCATATAAGCAATAGGCTTTCGCCAAGACATCAGGTTGGCTTTACTTTGTGTGGTTCTGTGATAACGAATGTTACCTGAAAACGCTAACTCACCAAAGATTGCCTTTAATAAGCTTGATTTGCCTGCACCATTTGCTCCGAGCAGCGTGTATATTTTGCCCGGATGAAACTTGGCATTGATAGATTGGGCCACGGTAAGTGCGCCACGCTTCACGGTTAACTGGTCAAGTTCAAGCATGATGATATCTGTATAAAGTTAATGGCAAAAAATCAGGTAAACAAGTGACGTAACCAATTGACCAGCTTATCCCACCATGACAGGGTCTGAGGCGCTGCCTCTGTTGGCGCCGCTTGTTCTACAGCAGATGCCTTGTCTTTACAAAGGCTTGCACCGCAGCCTAGCTGAATAAAAAACGTACCGCTGGGTTTAACGGGCAGGTATTTTTCATGGAACTCTGTATAGGTTTTTTCAGGATCAACATCTTTAAAGGCTTCAGGGTACAAGGTTTTTGCCATAAACTGAGCCGATGCCAAGTCAGACAACGAGCGAGAAGCGGTATGATAGATATCATACACACGGTTGTTCTTCACCGCAGGCAGATTCTCCCAACCATTTCGGGTGGTAAACCCTTTTAACCGGCGCTGAGCCTCATCAGCACTAATATCAATACCCATTGCCATAGCATCAGTCTGCTTCATACCCACTTCGGTACCTGAGATAGTAATCACGTCCGGCTTATTCACTAAGAGCTGCTCGGGGTTAATGGGTCCCCAATTCTCAACAAAAGGCTTACTGATGTTTTCACCGCCTACCGTATCGGCAATAGCGCCCCTCATATTTTTGCCAAAGGTAAAGCTATGCTCTTGTGGGCCTTTATCGCCAAATTCAATATAGATTTTTGGCTTGGCAGTCCCTACCGCTTCAACCCGTTTTTGGATATCAGCAATGCCATCGGCATACTCTTGTGGCGCTTGATTGGCGCGCTGCTCTGTCCCTGCAATTTGTCCAAAAATCTTGGTACTGTTGGTGTGATTAGCGACACTTTGATCATTATAGTCCACCACTACCACAGGAATGTTTGCGGCCTCAAAACGTGGTATTTCAGCCTTTAGCGTATCGTATTGCCACTTTGCTAATACCACCACATCCGGCTTCATGGCCAGAGTTTTTTCGAGTGAAAACGTGCCTCTATCGGTCATCATAGCCACCAAAATAAGGGTTCTGATCCGCAGCCTTGTTAAGTTGACACCAAGGGCCGCTGCTCTTTCTTCGCCCAGACGTAGCGCGGTTAATTGCCAACCATCTCGCATAAGTAAGGTAATACACACCGTACTGACCACAGCAACCACGGCAAGGTTGGTCCAGGTGGCTTTGTTGAGGTTACCAAAGAGCCAAAATAGAATTTGTTGGGAGACTTCAGGGGATGCGATAAATTGCACCAAGGATAATAGCGATTGAAAAATAAACAAAAGTGCAATCTCCACCAAAATCAAAGTAGCGGCGGCAAACTGCTTAAAGAGGCGAATAAGAACAGTACTGCTGAGGCCAGCATGGTCATGGCGAATGCCCCGATCGGCACCGCATATTGCAAAGGCAACCCAAAGCCGCCAAAGGCAATCACCAATGACGCGCCAAACCCTGCGGCGGCGGCCAACCCCAATGTATAAGGGCTGGCCATCGGGTTATTTAATAAGGTTTGCATTTCAGCGCCGCCCGCCCCAAGTGAGGCACCAATCAATAATGCCATCAAAGCAATAGGCAGACGCAAATCATAGATAATGGTATGCGTGCGCTTAAGCGTAATAAAGCCTCAATCACATCCCTTACAGGCAGCATCGAAGGACCAGTCATCACATCCAAAACCAGTCCCACAAGACACGCTATCGCAAACACCAACAATACCATACGGCGCTTGTTCTCTATTCGTCGTTGCTCACGAATGATGTGTTTGCTCATTATTTGGGTCATTTAATAATCCACAGGGTTAGAGCAGTATGAAACAACCCTTTATGATGTTATTTAGCGATGAGCTGTCGTAAGCCTCATCAGGATGTTAGTACTGACGAGAGTGTTAGTATTGTTAGCACTGGTATTGCAAACTGCCGCCCTAGGGTGACAAGTCTTGCCAACTCTAATAGACGGCGCCTGTATTGGCATCGACCATAATCTCTAGCAAATAACTACCCGCTGCTTGCATGGTATCAGCGAACACTTTATCAAGCACAGAATAGTCTGTTACTTTTTGCGCTTGGCATCCCATACTTTGTGCCAGCTGAACAAAATTAATATTAGGTAGGTCTAACCCTGGTACTTGCGTGCTGCCCATAATCTTACTAAACGAGCGCATCGCCCCATAGCCTGTATTATTCAACACAATGACCGTAACCGGTAAGTTATGCTGTACGGCGGTCCAGATGGCTTGGATAGAATACATGGAGGAGCCATCACCAATGAGACATAGGGTGCGACGCTGGGTGCCCAAAGCAACCCCAACGGCAGCCGGTAACCCATAACCCAGTCCCCCGCTTGCCATCGTATAAAAACTCTTAGGCTGAGTAATGGGCAAATAACGCTGAATCGCAGGACGGTGTGAGGGAGCCTCTTCAACGATAACGACATCTTCTGGGCAATATTTCGCCAATGTCGCCATCACGTACTCAATGCTAATCGGATTGCTGCCCTGAACCTCAGCGGCAGGCTTACGAACCGGCAAATCAAGCTCTGAGCGAGGTGTCATACTCGTGGGCAATTTGTCTAATAGCGCTTGTAGGCTATCGCGTATATTGCCTGATAAGGTTTTTGTTGCCACTGATTGAGCCGCATACTGTGGATCATCGGTAAGCTGATAAATCTTGCTCTTTTTGAGCGAGAGTGTCCCTGCAACATGTAAAGTAAAAGCAGGTGCCCCTATCACCACAATCGTATCATAGCCAAGTAGCTTTTCGCTCAGCTTCTCAGGAATTGCAGGTAAGAATCCGGCAAATAAAGGATGGTTTTCAGGAAAACTTGCTCGACTGGAGTTTGGCGCTTCCCACACAGGAGCTTGACACGCTTCTGCGACAGCAACCGCCAACTCAAAGCCCCCTTGGCGATCAACATCTGAGCCAACAACCAGTGCCATATTCTGACTGGTTGACATAACCTCTACCAGCTCAGCCAACGCATCTGGGCTTGGAATACTATGGCCACAAGACTGTGATAGCAGTGGCAATACCGCAGGCTTGTCCCAATCATCGGACGGAATCGACACAAACGTCGGGCCCTGTGGGTGCTGCATGGCGATTAAATATGCCTGAGCAATAGCTAGCGGCACATCTTCCGCGCGGGCAGGCTCAATACTCTATTTAATATAAGGCTGTGGAAACTGTGCAGCTTGCTCAGCGCCCAAATACGGAGCAAAGGGTAATAAACTACGGGCTTGCTGCCCTGCTGTAATGACTAACGGGGTGTGGTTGCGGTAGGCGGTAAAATATTGCCTAGCGCATTGCCCACACCTGCAGCCGAATGTAGATTAACAAAAGCGGCATTACCTGTAGCCTGAGCATAACCATCTGCCATACCGACCACTGAAGCTTCATGCAAGCCTAATACATAAGAGAAGTCTTCAGGAAAGTTGGTCAGAAAATTCAGTTCAGTGGACCCAGGATTACCAAAAACGGTGGTCATGTTAAGCGTGCGCATTAACTCAAACACTACCTGCTGCACGGTCTGCGATACCACAGACTCCGCTGTGGTATCTAACATAGACGTCTTTTTTGATAAGGGGGTTATTGAATCGTGTTGCATTATCATTTCCTTATGTAACAACGCGAAGAAGTAGCTAAATACTAATCGGCTGACGTACCTGCGACACCAGGCTGCATGACGATGTGCTTGTATTCGATAAAGTCTTCAATACTTGCCATACCACGCAAACGACCACTGCCACTTTGTTTATAGCCACCTTCCTCAAACTCATCTCGCATCACTACCCAATCATTAATCCAGATAGTGCCAGCTTCAATAGCACGGGCAATGCGTAACGGTCTGTCCACATCTTGTGTCCAGATGCTCGCTGCCAATCCATATTGTGTGCCATTCGCCAGCTCAATCGCTTCGGCCTCAGTGTCAAATACCTGTAGCGTCAAGACCGGACCAAATACCTCTGATTGCACAATATCTGCTTGATTATCATCGACTTCTAATAAGCAAGGTTGATAAAACGCCCCCTTGGCAAGCTCACCGTCCGTAAATTTCCCGCCTCGTAATAAGACTTTAGCACCTTTAGCGATGGCATCTTCAACCATACCATCAACCCGATTGACACTGTTCATGTCTATCAGTGCGCCCATATCGCTTTCAGGGTCAAGGGCATTACCGACTTTGACATTGGCTAAGCGCTCGACAAGCTTTTGACGCACTTGCTCAGCGACATCGCTTTGCACCAAGATACGGCTGCCTGTCATACAAAACTGTCCTGCAAATACGGTCAGGGCTTTTTCGGCCTTGGGAATCAATGCATCAATGTCAGCATCGTTGAAAACAATCAGTGGTGTTTTGCCCCCTAACTCTAGACCAAAGCGTTTTAATTGCTTCGCGCCCTCTTCTTGTAATGCACGACCCGTACCGGTACTGCCAGTAAAGCTAATGGTTGGCACATGAGGGTGAGTAACGATGGTTTCTAGCAATTCTCGCTCGCCAGTGACCATATTAATCACACCTTTTGGCAAGGACTTAATGCTTGCTAAGATGTCAGCTATTGTGGCATTGGTTAACGCTGTTTGACCCGGCATTTTAAGCACGGTGGTACAGCCTGCTGCTAATGCAGGTGCCAATGAGCGAATCAACAGGGCTACTGGAGAGTTCCAAGGTACGCTAATGCCAGCTACGCCCACAGGCTCTTTTAAAACGACTGAGAACTTGCCTGCTGACCATTCAGCGGCGCGGCCATAAGTAGTATAAATAGTTGATGCAGCAAAGTTTAGGTTGGGTTTAACCAGGCTGATCTCAAAATTGGCCTCGCCCAAAATCTTACCATTTTCAGTGGCAAGGATTGTGGCAAGCTCATCTTGACGGGCATCAAACGCTTGTACCATTTCTTGTAGTACGTTAAATCTTAATTCACGATTGGTGCGCCAATCAGTGTTAGTAAATGTGTCATGAGCAGCTTTAATTGCCATCTCTGCTTCAGTTTTGCCACCTTCAACATAGCTGCCAATCACCTCCCCGGTACTTGGGTTGATGCTTTCTTTCTTAATACCGCTATCTACCCATTCGCCATTTATCCAGTGACGCGCATGTTGTATTGTTTTATTAGTTGATGTCATGTTGGCAATTCCTTGTTAGATTATTGTTCGTTAATACCCTATGGTCTTAGCTTTTTATTTAAACGTAACTGAGATCGTATCTGAAATTAAGTCACTAAAGCTCAGACTTACTACCAGGGTGTCTTGCTTGCATTATCATCATTATAACTACCACAATTGAAGGCACTGCTGCAAATAAAAACAGTGTACTTAATGTTAAAGATTTTGAGAGCAAGCCGCCAATAACCGGGCCTATCATCGATCCAATTCTACCAATTCCCAAGCTCCAGCCTACACCTGTTGTACGTAGCAAGGTAGGATAGCGTTCAGCAGACAACGCATTAAGTGTAGGTTGTCCACCGACAACCGTGAACCCTGCAATAAACACCACAATAAATAGCACTACAATACTGCCTGCACTAAAGCCAATCATTGCAACACTAAGAGCAGCCACTATAAAGATGGGAATTAATACTTTATAAAAGCCCAGCTTATTGATGCGTGTTCCCATCAATAAACTACCCACTGTACCGCCAAATTGTAACGTTGAGCCTATCATTAACGCTTGAGTGGTGGTAAGTCCTGCCTCCATACCCAGCGTCGGTAGCCAACTTGATAAAAAGTACAAGCTCATCAAGTTCATCATACTGGCAATCCAGATAGTGATGGTAAAAAAGCTGCGATTTTCTTTAAATAATTCTATTGGTGAGGCTTTAACCGTTTCATTCTTAGGTAATATGATAGTGGTGTCATTAGATATAGTAGCACTGGGATAAAAGCGCTGTAATATTGACTTTATCTTGCTCTCATTATTGGGCTTTGAGGCCAAGAATTGTAACGACTCGGGCAAGGCCAGAAACATGATTACAAACAAAATTAAGGGGACGATACCACCAAAATAAAAGATTGCTTGCCACCCATAAGCCTTCAACCACGTTGCCACAAAACCACCTAGCATTGCACCAATGGTAAAGCCTGATGAGATCATAATCATTGTAAACACACGGTATTTGCTTGGCACAATCTCAGCACAATATGCCATAGCATTGGGCATAATACCGCCCAAAAAAATACCCGTCACAAAACGCAAAATCGCCAATTGCTCTAGGTTATGAGCCATTGGCGTGACTAACATAAATATCGAAAACAGTAAGGTTGAGATTAGCAAAATGATACGACGCCCAAAGCGATCTGACAAATTACTAATCAACAATGAACCAAAGAACAAACCAACCAAGCTTGAGCTGAACACCACACCCAACATGGTTTTGTCAATTTGCCAATCACTAATAATTAGAGGGGCGGCATAAGCCATCGCTTGTATATCATAACCGTCCAAAATCATTAGGGCCATACATAGGGCTATAATAGACTTCTGACGATTGCCAAGCGCTCGACTATCAATAAAATCCTTTAATACGATTGATTTCATGTAACATCCTTGTTTAACACCTACTTTAAAATACTTTTCAAAGCACTCATCTACTATCAACGAGCAACATCAATAAACCTATAGATAGTGAGTCAGAAGTCTTAATCACCTTTTTAAATGTTTAAAAATCAAACCTCACTATCTATGTTTATCCATCACTTTTCTCACAGTGATTTAAATGAATCACATGATCATCGTTGAACAAGGGAATGGCTTATGGAATAAAAAATGGTTCGTCTATACCACAGTGACTTCAATCTTGCCCAGTCCTTCAACCTCAGCAACCATGGTATCGCCTTTGACCACTGCCCCCACCCCTTCAGGTGTACCAGTGAAAATTAAATCGCCAGCTCGTAACTCAAAAAGTTTAGACAGCTCAGCAATAGTCTCAGACACATCCCAGATCAAGTGGTTGACATCGCTGTGCTGTTTAGTCTCACCATTAACAGTCAATTTAATATCAGCTTGGTTGATTTCACCAACATCACTTAGCGGATAAATCTCACCAATTGGCGCAGAGTAATCAAATGCCTTACCGATTTCCCAAGGACGGCCCATTTCACGCATTTTCATCTGTAAATCACGACGTGTCATGTCAAGGCCAACTGCGTAGCCATAGATATGGTCTTTAGCACTCTCAACACTAATATTTTTACCTTGTTTTCCAATAGCCACTACCAGTTCAACTTCATAATGGTAGTTTTGGGTCTGATCCGGATAAGGTAGCTGATAATTTTCACCTGCTTTTATTGGCAGAATTGATTCAGCATCATTAGGCTTACAAAAGAAAAATGGTGGTTCGCGGTTAGGGTCAAAGCCCATCTCTTTGGCGTGGGCGGCATAATTGCGTCCTACACAATAAATACGGCGAACAGGAAAGGTATCTTGACTGCCATGAATGGGTAACTCAACGGCATTCATAGGGGCGACGACTTGGCTCATGGTAACTCCTTATTTTTAATCATTTAATTAGTGATGCTTTATACCTTAGCAGGGGCATCAGGTTGCTTAAACGGGGCAGCATCAATAAACGCTGGTAACTGCATACAATTGGCTTCTACTTCACGAATTAAGGGGTATGGGGTCAAATCCACCTCAAAGCGTTTTGCAGATTCAATTTGTGGAATTAAATAGGCATCAGCGATGGTCGGTGTGTCACCAAAACAAAAACCTTGACGGCTCTTATCTTCGCTAAGGATTTGCTCTAGGGCAGTAAAACCATCGTTAATCCACTGCTTACACCACGTTAATACCGCTTCTTCATCTTGGTGCAATTTATTGCGAAGGTATTGCAAAATACGACGGTTGTTGATGGGATGGATATCGCAGCCTACCATTGCTGCTAACGCACGTACGTGAGCACGCTCAAAAGGATCTTTAGGCAGTAATGCAGGATCAGGATACTGCTCTTCAAGCCATTCAATGATGGCAGGGCTTTGAAATAATAACGTATCGTCTGTTTGGAGAACTGGCACAAGTCCTTGAGGATTTAATGCTTTAAATGCAGGTTGTAAGTGCTCCTCTTTAGCAAGACTTACCGCCACATAATCATAATCCAGCCCTTTTAGGTTCAATACAATACGAGTACGGTGCGATGTACCACTTCTAAAAAAATTGTAGAGCTTCATGGCTATTCCTTAATTTACCGGTACGACCTTCATTGATTTGAAAAAATTCAATAAAACGACATTCATCTATTCACCCTTTATAATAGGGCGTAAAATAGCCCCCTAGTTAACAAACGTGAGCTTTTGATATCAGCGTTTTATTTTTAATGTGTTGGTCAATATGTGTTGGTCAAACGACGACTAACCCCGTTCACGCTCCGAATACACCCCAATTTTTTGCTGGAATGGGGCTTCATCTGCCACAAAGACGTAGCAAGGCTTGTCGCTTAAGTTCGTTAAGTCGACCTCGGCAAAACAAGGGGCTACACTGGTGTCAGAGCGTGTCATGGTAAAGTCTTGTACGTCATTTGCATTATTGATGGTCATTTTCATATCACCATCGATGACATGAAACGCCATGGCACACGAGCGCTTGACAAGCTTAACCGTTTCATTGGGGCGTAGCATGATACAGCTAAAGCCGATAATCTGCTCAGCAGGTTGACCATTTTCAGGGTTGGTATACGCTACTTGTACGATTTCAACGTCTGGCTCATTCTCAGCTATCGTGTGCAGCGCATGTTTAACATCACGCCAGCGATAACGTAAGATGGGATATGCCGCATCATTACGGACAAAGTTTTTGACAGGTACGATCCCATTGACATAGGGAGAGTTGATGGAGGTGGACTCGACTTGTTGGCGACCGATAGGCTCTACATAGGTAGCTTCGCTATAATAAACCAGCGGCAAATCTAAAATATCTAACCAAATGACAGGCTCATCGCCATCGTGACCATGTTCATGCCAAGTACCAGAGGGGGTTAAAATCAAGTCACCATGTTCCATGGGGCATTTTATCCCATCAATGGTGGTGTACGCCCCATCCCCTTCAACAATTAAGCGTACGGCATTGGGGGTGTGACGATGAGAAGGCGCCCATTCACCTGGCAGTAGCAACTGCATGCCCAGATAAATCACCGGACTTGCTGACATATTGTCAAGTCCAAGCCCAGGGTTAGCCAGTACCAATACTCGACGCTCCGCTTTTTCAACCGGTGTTAACTCACCAGACTTTAAAAGCGGTCCACGAATATCTTTATACGCCCAAAGCGTGGGCTTGGTACGAGGTTTAGGACTCAGAGGAGGAAGAACATCACGTAGGCTTGGCCAAAGTGGAACCAAATTTTTACTGTTAATGTCTGTGACATAATCGGCTGGCAAATCTGCCAAGGTGGCTAACTCTTCCATGAGGGAGACTCCATAAAAATAGTGATTGACTATTTTTATACTGTATCACCCACTATCTGTTTCATCTATGCAATCAAAATAATTCACTCTATTAAAAATATTAATAACCTTGCTACAATACATCTTATCAAGCATCCGCTTGGCGGTTAAAACAGCCACGGCACTTCTAAAACAAGCTTATTTAAAGTGAAATAAACAACTAGGAAAGACCATATGTTTGATATTGATGTCAGGCTGTTATTACTGTTCCAAGCCATCTATCAGCAGAATACCATCTCCAAAGCTGCACAAAAGCTGGATATAGGGCAGCCCGCTGCAAGTCTGGGCTTAAATAAATTACGCCAGCATTTTGATGATCCATTATTTGTGAGAGTGGGCAATCAAATGCAGCCTACCCAAACGGCACAAAATTTATTTCCTTTAGTTAATAATGCGCTGCAGCATATTCGCGCAGTTAATGACTATACACATCACTTTGAACCAAAAAATTCATCACGAAGATTTCATATCAGTATGACTGATATCAGTCACATGATTATTGTGCCTAAATTGATAAAATATCTAAAACAGCATGCGCCTCATACCAAGCTTGATATCTCTGCCATTAATAGCGACACCCCCTCACGGATGAGTAGTGGTGAAATTGATTTGGCAATTGGTTATATTCCACATCTTGAAGCAGGCTTTTTTCAACAAACCTTTTTTGAGCAGCATTATTCGGTAGTGGTTCGTCAAGACCATCCACGACTCACACAAAATACGTTAACACTTGAAGCCTATCAACAAGAGCAGCATGCGGACGTGATATCCAGTGGAACAGGTCACTATCTTCTTGAAGACCATTTACGACGGCGACATATAAAACGTCATATCGCCATCACCTTACCCACGTATCTAGGCGTGGGGTTAATTATTCAACAGACTGATTTGGTCGCCACGTTGCCTGATAAATTGGCCAAATTACTGTTACAAGAAAACCGTCTCCACACTTTGCCCCTCCCCTTAGACATTCCCAAATATCAGGTAAAGCAGCACTGGCACGAACGGATGCATGCAAATCCTGATAATCAGTGGCTAAGACAGGTGTGTTATGCCTTGTTTCACCAAGATAATGACAGCTAACTACCATTTATCTTCAGCCAAAAAGATCAAGCCCCGTACCATACACAACGCAGCCCTCAGGATGGCCTATGCCATCTAGCTTGAGGCGATAAACAATCGCTGCTTACAATCAGCGACAATGCGATCTAATAGTGCAGCACAGGTTGAAATATCATCCATTAAGCCGACGACTTGACCTGCAGTAACGATACCCTCACGATTCTCCATTGCCAACACTTTGTCTGACATGTGATTTTTTATCACTGTGCTGGGGAGATTGTCCCAAGCACCGTTTTATAAAGACGCCTGATGGAGAGCTGGGCTTAAGCTACCTTTGCGCAGGACTAAAAATGTACTACGCACAGGTGAGCTCGGACTTGCCACTCATCAAACAAAAGCTTAGATTAAATTAAAACTGGCTAATCTGATAACGCTTAGCGATTGAACGTACGGCATCTATGATGTCACCGTTACCTAGCGGCAATTGCTCAGGCGTACCAATAATGGTGATTGCATATTCCAGCGGTGTCTGTTCAATAAGTGAGCGCTCAGTTTCATCGGCTTTAGGCGCTGAAGGGATAACCGGAATGCTGATTGCGTTAATACCCATGAGCATATCACCTGTCACCGTTGCATAACCTTGCGAACGAATATCGGTTTGTAGCTGAGTAAAATCTTGCCATTTAGCATTCAAATCAGTAGGCTTATTAAAGAGAGGATTATGCCCATCATCTTGCCACTCTGAGCGCACCAATGGCTTAATGAGGGTATCAGGCTGATAGCTGGCAAATAGCCTACCTGTGGCAGAAGACGTCAATGGCATACGCGACCCTATGCGAGTAATGATACTGATCGGTCTGTCCGGTTCGAACGAGTGAATAACAATTGGCCCCTCGTTAAACCATTTGGCAATTTGTACACCGCAATGAACCGTGTCTTTGATTTCGGTTGCGGCATCCATGATACGCTGCAAAAGACTGCCTTGATCCAGACTGATGGGGCCTAGCGTGTTACCTCGATTGCCAAGTCCGTAGCGTCCATCACTTAGTTTTCGTGCATAGTCTTTACGAATGAGACTGACCAAGTAGCGATGCATTTTTGCAGGATGCATTCCCATTGATTGAGCAATGTCTTTGAGCATCATAGGTTCGTGATGATCAATGAGTATATCTAAAATTGAGAGTCCGATCTCAAGCGACTGTACGCCATTTTGATTTTTAGGTGTTGATTCTTTTGCTGACATTATACCCTCAGTTAAATAGTGCTTTGTCAAGTGCAGTAAATACCTTAATAACGGTAATTATTGATTAAAACATGGTCATATTACTTATTATGTAATTATATACACAATGATTAATTATTAACACGGTTAAAGAGATTAAACAGTCACCGTTAATTATTAACCGTCATTTATCTTAAACACTTGAAAGAAAGAAACTTAGGAGAACAATTATGATGACTTTATATGGTTACTTTCGTAGCGGTACGTCACATCGTACGCGTATTGCCATGAACCTTAAAGGCCTAGATTATGACAACATCTCTGTTAACTTAGCCCAAGATGAGCAGCTAGAATCGGCCTTCAAAGCGATTAATCCGCAAGGTTTGGTACCTGCGCTACAAACAGATGATCTAATGCTGTTTCAAAGCCCGGCTATTTTAGAGTGGTTAGAGGAGACCTATCCAGAAACACCTTTATTGCCTAAAGATGCCGCTGGCCGCATGAAAGTGCGCGCACTAAGCGCCATGGTTGGCTGCGATATTCACCCTATTAATAACCGCCGCATCTTGCAGTATTTACGCAACGAGTTATCGGTCGATGAAGAACAGGTTCTATTGTGGTGTCAACGCTGGATTTCTGATGGTTTTACTGCACTTGAGACGTTATTGGCCAAAGACAGTGCTCGAGAAGATTTTTGTTATGGCAACCGCCCAACTTTTGCCGATTGCTATTTGATTCCACAAATCTATTCGGCGCGTCGCTTCAAAGTTGATTTAACCCCTTTCCCCAACATTATGCGCATTGATGAACGCTGTCGTACGATCAAAGCATTTATTGATGCTGAGCCTATGAACCAACCTGATGCACCGCACTAGCAATAAACAGCCTCTTAAATGGCCTAATCGCCCAAACTTCGTATGCCTGAATGCAGACAGGTGGCTTAATGTTCTATGATGTTGTGTTAAGCGTGGCGTGCTCACAGGATTTGTGCATTGATTATGTGAAAAATCATTATTTGGTGTCACTCCTAGAATAGGATTTCATAGTGTGCATTTTTTTAGATCTATTGCAGACCATCCCACATTGGCATTTAGTAGGCCTATTTGTCGCTGGCATCATTGCTTTTATCATCTCTACGGTATCAGGTGGTGGCGGTGCCATGTTGTTGATACCAGTCACCTCTTCGATGATAGGGACAGCAATTGCACCACCTGTCATTAATCTGGCTACTCTTATTAGTAATGCCTCACGGCTTTATTTATTCTGGAGTGCTATTGATTGGTCATTAACCAAATACTATGTACCAAGCGCCATCATAGGCGCGTGGCTAGCAGCATTGGTTTTTAGCCGGTTAGATGCAAACTGGATTCAGTTATTGGTTGGCGTTTTTTTAGTCTCTACTATTTTTCAATATAAATTTGGCAAGGTAAGTAAAACATTTGATATGCCAAAAGTAGGTTTTATCCCTTTGGGCTTTATTGTCGCATTTATGAGTACGTTGGTAGGTGGTCTCGGTCCTATCCTCAATCCTTTTTATATGAATGCCGGACTAGAAAAAGAAAATCTTATTGCCACTAAAACTGCTAACTCTTTTTTTGTCGGTATTGTACAAATAGGAAGCTACAGTTTTTTTGGCGTAATCACTACCAAGCTTTGGGTATATGGTCTGGTGTTAGGGCTAGGTGCCGTTATTGGCAATATCATTGGTAAACGATTTTTGGCGGGCATGAGTATTAGTCAGTTTAGAATAATGTTGCTGATTCTAATGGTCATCAGCGGCATAGTAATGATAATAAGAAACGTCAATGTGTTGTTCTCATAAACCATTACTTTTATATAGACGCCCAGTTCGATACAAAACCCTGAAAGTACAATAGATATAAATGTTCGCTGAGTGATTGGCAGTCGCTAACCTATTAACGTTACTGCCTTTTATCTTATATCCCTTAGCTTAAACAATCATGCTTAGTCACCATCAAATAATATTAATTTCATAACTGAACTTCTCAGCTAGCCCATAGGACTCTCTATATTCGATAGGCTCACCTTCTAAATTTTTAGCGACACGACATACCTTAACCAAGCTTTCTTGCTCAGAATTGCCCAAATAAGGGTCTTTATAGTCAGTTATAAAAAATAATGTCTCTACCGCAGATGACACAAACTGGCCGCACTTTTTATAGTAAAACGGATAGAGAAGATTCTCAAAATCTTCAGGATCTAAAGTTGCAAAGGCTTCGTAACGACTCTTAGGTAACCAAATCTTCTCACTCAACAAGACTTTATCTTCAACCATACGCATTCGTTCTATATAAATTAAAGCTTTGTTTTTACCTATATTAAGTTTTTTATTAATATCAGCAATACCGTCTATTACCATGATTTTTTTGATTACACCTGTCGGTGTGCCATAGCCAGCGTCTTTATCACGGAACTTAAAAAACCTTAATAATGAGCTTTCAAAGTCTGGACGCTTTAAAAAAGTGCCTTTGCCTTGCTGCTTTATTAAAATCCCCTCTTCTACTAGTTTTTCAACAGCTTTACGGACGGTTCCTACCGATACTTTATACTTATCTGCAAACTCCTGCTCTGTAGGTAAAGGCGTATTCTCATCCCATTTACTCTCAGTCAATAATGTCTGTATGTGCCAACGCACTTGCTCATAGCGTGGGATTTTAAAATCTTTAAAATTATTTAACATTTTTTTTCACCAAAATAGATACGTTTTTATAAACTGTCTCAATCTCGTCAAGCGTTTTTATTACTGTAAAAGCGAGAACATACCAAATCACTTTAATATTAATACTCATCTAAGTAGCGGTGGTCAATTTTATCTAATTAACCTCATCTTTTTTGCTATCATTCTACTCATTTAGTTGTGTTTTAAGGCTCATACGATTTTCTAGTCTAGAAATATTTTTGTCGATATTGCCCTAATACTCTTTACGCTATAAACACTGCTATGGTTTTTATAGAATTCATACAGTTAAAGTCAAGGAATAGCCGTGACTCTTTATATTGTAGCCGCCATCATGGTATGTATCATTTTGGGCTATACCACCAAAATTAATATTGGCCTATTTGCGATAGCTTTTTCATATCTTATCGGCTGTTTTGGTATGGGATTAAAGGCTCATGAAATTATTGAACTGTGGCCTCTCAAAATTTTCTTTGTTATTTTTGCTGTGACTCTTTTCTACAACTTTCCTTTAGCTAATGGTGCTTTAGAAAAGTTATGCAATTATTTGATCTATAAGTGCCGTCACTTTCCTACATTCTTACCGTTAGTTATTTTCTTTGTTGCCACAATTGTCGCAGGCTTAGGTGCTGGTTATTATACGGTTTTAGCGACAATGGCACCGATGATCTTGCTGTTGTCTAAACGCACCAACTTAAATCTTGTCATTGCTACTTTATCAATTAACTATGGTGCCTTAGCTGGCGCTAACTTTATAACTTCACAAAGCGGCGTTATTTTTAGAGAGCTCATGCACGGCGCAGGTGTCGCAAATGACAATACCTTTACTTATGTTTTAGGAATATTCTCTGCTACTTTTATAATGCCTGTTATCGTATTGGGTAGTTATAGCTTGATTAATGCCAAAAATAGCAAAATATTGATTCAAACCACCGTCCCTGAGCCCTTTGATAGCAAGCAAAAACAATCTCTTATCCTAATTTTCATTATGATGGCTATTGTACTTATCGTGCCTATTTTAAATCTACTCATGCCACAGGTGTCAGCGATTCAATTTTTGAACGCTCGGATTGACATTGGTTTTATCGCCATTTTTTTTGCTTTAGTGAGCTTATTTTTGAAACTAGGCGATGAAAAAGCAGTCATTGCTTTAATACCCTGGAATACTCTCATTATGATTTGTGGCGTCGGTATGTTAATTAGTCTCGGAGTAGAAGTAGGCGTCATCTACGAGCTAACAGAGTGGCTAAGTACGAATGTACCTATCTGGATGATACCGATTTTAGTTTTTGTTATTAGCGCTATTATGTCGATATTTGCCAGTACACTCGGGGTAGTCGCCCCCACCTTATTTCCTATGGTTCTGCCCTTAGCCGTTGCCTCAGGACTAAGCCCTTTATTACTATTTACATGTATCGTTGTTGGAGCGCAAAGCTCATCACTCTCCCCCTTCTCATCAGGAGGTAGTCTGATGTTAGGCGCCTCTCAAGTCGTTATAGATAAAGACAAGCTCTTTAATACGCTATTATTCAAAGCTGTGCCCTTAGATATTATTATTGGAATACTCGCAATTTTAGTTATCCAGTTCATTTTTTAACGACTCATAAGTAAAAAGTACCCTGTCATAAGTAGAAAGTACCCTGGTTTTTTAGTGTCTCTCATACATGCTTACCCTAGTTTACGTCCCACTACTATATCTATTCTTCTCACTGAATGCATAAGTGCTTGAGCCATTGTCTTAACATCATAGTGCCCCTAACATCACTATGACTATCACTACATTTTTATAATCCGCACCACCAAACACCCTTATATCTATTTGTTTTAATTATAAAAAAATTCCATCAACAATAAGGATTAAGTTGATTTTTTTGTTTTTTAGACTGATAAAAAAGGCCAATAATTAATCTTTGAGTCAATATATTACTATAAAATTCATATATACATACATATGTTTCTTGTCATTTACAAAATATTCTGTTACTTTTGTGCAGTGACAAAAAAACATATTTTGATGAAGTTTAGTAACCTCGTTAATAAGGTCCAGCTTTACCTGTCATACCTTTATTTATTTTGACTAGAATTCTTCTGAATTTTTACCGTAAAAATACACACAAGGAGTGTCGTGTGAAAAAATTATCCTATCTGGCTCTTGGCCTGTCTCTCTTATCTTTGACCGCTTGTAACAAGCCAAACGAAACTGCCAGTACAGATGCGACTGCCGCAGAAGGCTCAAGTGAGCTAACCGCACCTTCACGTCCAGAATGTATTGCGCCTGCCAAACCAGGCGGCGGTTTTGACTTAACTTGTAAGCTTGCACAAGCTGGCTTAAGAGATACTGGCATCTTAAAAGATCCTATGCGCGTCACCTACATGCCAGGCGGTGTCGGCGCTGTTGCTTATAACAAAATCGTTGCCAATGATCGTGACAATGGCGATGCTATCATTGCCTTCTCTACGGGCTCTATTCTTAATTTATCGCAAGGTAAGTTTGGTAAATTCACTGAAAAAGACGTGAAATGGCTAGCTGGTGTTGGTACTGATTATGGCGCTATTGCGGTCAACGCAAATTCTCCTATTAAAGATTTGGCTGGCTTAGTTGCTGAGCTCAAAAAAAATCCAAAAGCTATTAGCTTTGGTGCTGGCGGTAGTGTCGGTGGTCAAGACTGGATGCAAACTGCCATCTTAGCCAAAGCAGTTGGCGTCAATCCTAGTGACATGACTTATGTCGCGATGGAGGGTGGTGGTGAAGCGATTACAGCGGTAATGGGCAACCATATTACAGCTGTTAGTGCGGGTATTGCTGAAATCATGCCACAAGCTTCTGCTGGTAAATTACGTGTCTTAGCAGTATTTTCAGATGAACGACTAGGTGGCACCATGGCTGATATTCCTACTGCCAAAGAGCAAGGCTACGATGTTACTTGGCCGGTCATTCGTGGTTACTATATGGGTCCAGACGTTAGTCCTAGTGCTTACAACTGGTGGAAAGATGCTTTTGATAAGATGCTTGTTGATCCAAAATTCGCTGAAATACGTGAGCAGCAGGAATTATTACCATTCTCTATGACAGGCGAAGAACTACAAGCCTACGTTTATAAGCGTACTGATGAGCTGCGTGAACTGTCTGCTGAGTATGGTCTTGTTGAAGCTGAAGCAAAATAGCAACATTAAGCCTCACTGATTTAATTGATTGACTACTAAAGCTTTATCGTACTTTTAAAAGGCTGACAAAATATGAATATGTCAGCCTTTTTTCCCCAAAATTCAAGGAGTCTCCTTATGACAATGGAACGTCTGTTTTCTGGGATAATGGCCCTGGTTAGTTTATTCTTAATATACCTAGCGATTGGTTATGTAGCCCCTATTGCTTATGATCCGATTGGTCCTCGTCCTTACCCTATTTTAATCTTTTCATTGCTGGCATTTGGCGCTTTAGTAGTCGCTTTTCGCCCAGCACGTTTTACTAAGCCTATTGAGATGGGACTTACTAAGCCGATCATCAAAAACCTAGTACTTTGTGCACTCGCATTATTGGTATATGGTCTTATTTTTGAAGGCTTAGGCTTTATTATTTCTACTATCATAATGTCTTTTGTCTTAGGCTTACTGTTTGCAGGTAATCCTATAAAAAGCCTTGTCTTTTCAGTTTTAATCAGTATTGGCTTATATGTCTTATTTGACATATTTTTAGATGTCAAATTACCACTCGGATTGTTGTCAGGGATAATAGGATAGCCAATATGGATACTTTTGATTTTTTGATGCATGGCTTTGCTATCGCATCTACTCCAAATAATTTACTGATTGCACTGATCGGCGCTTTTTTAGGTACCATTGTTGGTATGCTGCCCGGTCTTGGTCCAATCAACGGCGTGGCGATATTACTGCCTTTCGCCTTTGCGCTTGGTTTACCACCAGAGAGTGCACTCATTCTACTTGCAGCCGTTTACCTTGGCTGTGAATACGGTGGCCGTATTTCTGCCATTCTTATTAACGTACCTGGTGATGCCGGTGCCATTATGACGACTTTGGATGGTTATCCACTGGCAAAGCAAGGTAAAGCAGGTATTGCACTATCGCTATCTGCTGTCAGCTCTTTTGTTGGCGCCACTATCGCGACAATCGGCGTGGTACTATTTGCCCCTTTATTAGCTAAGTGGGCAATCTCTTTTGGTCCCGCTGAATACTTTGTATTAATGGTATTCGCGATTACCTGCCTAAGCGGTTTGGTGGGTGATCAACCTGTTAAAACGGGTATCGCCGCGTTAATTGGTCTTGGTCTAGCAACTGTCGGTGTCGATGCCGTGACCGGTATCTACCGCTTTACCTTTGACTCTGTCAACCTGTCTGATGGTATTCAATTTACCACCATTGTTATTGGTTTCTTTAGTGTGAGTGAAATATTAATCTTGCTCGAAAAAACCACTACAGGCCACAAGATCATTGAACAAGGTAAGCGTAGCTTATTAAACTTCAAAGAGTTTACGTTTACACTAGGCGCTATGCTACGTAGCGGTATAATGGGCTTTGTGGTTGGTATTTTGCCAGGTGCAGGGGCTACCATTGCCAGTGCCATGACCTATGCCAGTGAACGCAAAATTGCTGGTGATACCGGTACCTTCGGTGAGGGTGATCTACGTGGTGTCGCGTCACCAGAGGCAGCAAATAATGCCTCAGCTTGTGGCTCATTTGTACCCATGCTGACTTTAGGTGTACCCGGTTCTGGTACGACAGCCGTTATGATGGGCGCTCTAACCTTATATAACATTACGCCAGGTCCGCAGTTATTTACTGAGCAGCCAGATATCGTTTGGGGTCTTATTGCCTCTTTGTTCATCTGTAACGTCATTTTGTTAGTTATGAACATACCTTTGGTTGGTTTGTTTGCCAAACTGCTTGATGTACCAAATTACATATTAATACCAGGCATTGCTGCTGTCAGTTTTGTTGGCGTATATTCTATTCATAGCACCACTTTTGATTTGGTCTTTATGGTAGCACTTGGTATATTCGGTTATTTCTTACGTAAACTAAACTTCCCATTATCAGCACTTATTTTAGGCTACGTATTAGGAGAGCTAATGGAGTCCAACCTAAGACGTGCTTTATCTATTTCTCAAGGCGAACTGAGTATTCTTTGGAGTAGTCCTATTACAGTAGTATTATGGTTATTGGCTATTTTAATGGTGTTCATGCCAGTTATACGCAGTGTATATCGTAGAAATTATAAGAAGTCTGCTGTTTAAACTTTCAGCTGGCCTTAAAATAATTTTTTATGGTGATTGTGCTTTTAGCATGATCACCATTTTTTATGCTAAGTTATGCTGTCTTGCCGTCAAAGCCGTCTATTTAAGTAGCTGTCCCCTAAACATATAACTACCCCCTAAAACACCTTACTCAAATATGGAATGTCTTATAAAATGGGCATAAAAAAAGCCCCAATCATGAGATTGACGCTTTCAAATATTGCCTGAGTTGTCATCTCCATACTGTCTTAAAAATGGTTCAAATAAGACTGGTAGGCTATC
The DNA here is from genome assembly GCF_022631235.3 of Psychrobacter raelei. Lineage (NCBI taxonomy): Bacteria > Pseudomonadati > Pseudomonadota > Gammaproteobacteria > Moraxellales > Moraxellaceae > Psychrobacter > Psychrobacter raelei. The sequence goes on along the minus strand of NZ_CP093310.2, from coordinate 960,827 downwards.
TAGGCATCGACGAGCTGTAGGGTTAACACTCTCCAAGTTAACTCTTCTCTACCAGATGACCGGCATTGGTCGCCAAACGTGATGTTAAGAGCGCAGAAATCACTAAAATAACAGCACTGGCTATAAACGTGACTTGGTAACCGTTATGATCAAATAAAACCCCACCCAGTGTCGAACCCACCGCAATAGCAAGCTGAATGACAGCCACCATCAATCCGCCACCCGCTTCAGCATTTTTTGGAAGCGTACGAGCAAGCCAGCTCCACCAACCTACAGGTGCTGCTGTGCCTAAAAGCCCCCATATACCAAATAGTACGGCCACAGCCACAAGCGATGTCCCAAATAAGGTGAGCATCACGGCAATGGCTGCCATGATAACGGGAATAATCATTAACGTGGCATAGAAACGGCGATCTAAAAATATAGTAATAACACAGGTTCCAATAAGACCCATCGCCCCAATGCCAAGCAAAATCAAGGACAGGGTGGAAGTATCAACCTGGGTAATGGTTTCTAAAAAAGGTCTTACATAGGTATAAAGTGAGAATTGCCCCATAAAAAACAAACTGACTGCGAGCATACCAATGGTCACTATAGGATTGCGTAATAACCCCAAAATAGTCGGTTGCTTTGCTGAGTGATCGACCGTAACGTGTAGGGAGGGCAAGCTAATCCACTGCCAAATAAGTGCCAGTATAGCGATAGGAACCAAACACAGAAACGCACCGCGCCAACCAATGACGGAACCAAGATAACTGCCCATAGGCGCTGCAATAACCATTGCCAGTGCATTACCGCTGTTAAAAATCGCCATTGCCCGAGGTACATCCGAGCTTGGTACTAAGCGCATGGCCGTCGCTGCTGACATTGACCAAAAACCACCAATCACAATACCAATTAACGCTCGACCCATCATATAAACCATATAACTGTGTGCCAATGCAATAATGACACCTGATACGGCCATCATTGCCGTTAAAAGCAATAATAGTGTTTTACGATTCATGCTTCTTGCTAAGTGAGAAATAGATAAACTGGTAACCACGGCAAAAGCGCCAGAAATAGCAATACCTTGACCCACCATGCCTTCACTGACATTGAGATCTGCTGTAATCGGAGTTAACAAACTTACTGGCATAAACTCTGAAGCAATTAAGGTAAAAACGCACAGTGTCATGGCGAAAACCCCACTCCAGTAAGCAGGCTGCTCTTCAATTAGTTCACTTTTTTTGGTGTTTAACATATCTACTCTCGATATTAATATATTTAAAACGTCGGTGTTTAAAGAGATATGACGGGCTAAAGAAGTCTCCCACAACATAAATGAACAACCGGCCATCACGTAGCCGGTTGTTGTTATGCTTCATTAGTTGCTCTGTTTTTATTTTAGATTTGTGCGAAAAAATTCTGTTAATTTATCAAAAGGGATTTTATCCATGCGATCGTACAAATCGACATGGTTAGTATTGGGCAGGATAAGTAGCTCTTTGGGCTCTTTGGCTTTTTGATAAGCAGTTTCGCTAAAATATCGAGAGTGTGCGTTTTCACCAACAATCATTAAAATGGGACGCGGAGATATCTCATCAATATGGCTCAGCAGTGGCATATTCATAAATGACAAGGGCATCGTAGCCGTCCATGCGCCGTTTGAGTTCACCGAATTTTTATGAAAACCTCGATCCGTGCGGTAGTAATCGAAGAACTCTTTTTGTACCGGGTTCGGGTTACTGTCCAAGGTTTCGGGCAAAACTCTATCTGCCGTGGTCACTTTGCCATTATCGTCTACATTGAGGTCATGACTGGCCGTCGCAGGTTGCGCATTCTTTGCGTCTACCCAGCGCTGTTGATTAAGGTGTTTTAGCATGGCTTGACGATCGCCCACATCATAGCGATCAGCGCCATTACCAACACCATATCCCATCGCACGGCTCATATCGTACATGCTGGTCGTGGCGACCGCTTTAATACGGGTATCCATCGCAGCCGTATTGAGCCCCATGCCGCCCCAGCCGCAAATACCAATAATGCCTATCCGATCTCTATCGACCTCAGGACGTAACCCCAAATAATCTATCGCTGCACTAAAATCTTCAGTATTAATATCTGGTGAGGCGACATTTCTAGGCGTACCGCTGCTTTCACCTGTATATGAAGGGTCAAAGGCGATAGTGACAAAGCCCTGCTCTGCCATTTTTTGGGCATATAGTCCTGAGGCTTGTTCTTTCACAGCCCCAAAAGGCCCACTAATAGCCAATGCTGCCAGCTTTTTACCCTTATATATTTTTGGGATATAAAGATCTGCTGCGAGAGTGAGCCCATAACGGTTGTTGAAGGTTACTTTTTGATGTGTGACGCTGTCGCTTTTAGCAAAGGTTTTATCCCATTTTTGTGTAAGTGGTAGAGTGGATGTGGTTGCCTGTGCCATATGATTCGCTCCAAAGAGAGTTGCACTGACAAGTAATCCTAAGCTAAGCTTTTTTATCATTGATGAGGCAGTCATTGGTCACCCTTTGTAATGTCAGACAATAACGTCACTGATGATTACTTATATTGTGTGCAAAAATAGTAGTGTTATAAACCAAGCAAAGCTTTTTATAATCTATTCTTTGTGGTTATGAGATTATCTTATCCTGCTACCATTGCCGTGATAATACCTATTTTTTAGCTTTTATTTATTCACTCAGGTTCTAAATATGCGACAACAAGAAAATTATAATGAGCTGCATGCTTTCTTATTGGTTGCTCAAGAAAGCAGTTTTACTAAAGCTGCTATCAAACTTGGGATATCACAATCGGCATTGAGCCGCTCCATCAAATTATTAGAGCAGCGCTTAGGGCTACAGTTATTTACGAGAACCACACGCAGCTTGTCTTTGACACACGCAGGTGAAGCATTATTTGTGACCGCCGAGCAAAGTTTTGGCGCATTAGATAAAAAATTAGATGAACTCAAGCATTTGCGAGAAACGCCTGCGGGATTGGTACGGATCAGTGCTAGTCAATACGCTATTGATAAAGTTCTTTTGCCTAAATTAGCTAAGTTTAAGCAGCTTTATCCTGATATTGAGCTAGAATTGATAAGCGATACCGCGCTGTCTGATATTATCAGCACACAATTTGATGCAGGTGTACGCTTTGGCAGCTTGGTTACTGATGGCATGATATCGGTACGTATCGACTATGATGAGGAGATTGCTGTAGTAGGTTCACCGGACTATTTCCATGAATTTGGCTTTCCTAAGACCCCAATAGATTTGAATAATCACAACTGTTTGGGCTATCGATTTATGAACGGTGGCATGTATCATTGGGATTTTGTGATTGATGGTCAGCCCTATAAGTTAAAGACGCAAGGACAATGGGTATTTTCGACTGACTATTCTGTAATTGACGCCGCAAAACGGGGATTGGGCATTGGCTATGTGCCCATCGATATGGTTAAAGAGGAATTAAAAAGTGGCCAGCTCATTCATGTATTGCGAGAGTTCAGTCATACCTTTAGCGGCTTTCATTTATATTATCCACATCACAATGTATCGCCTGCGCTACGAGCCGTCATTGATACCTTGAGAGTGAGATAAATTTAATGGCTATAAGATGGATCGTAGAGGTCACGCCTTATTGACATTAAATCTGCGCCGATACTCACTTGGTGTCAACCCAACAAGGCGCTTAAATATCTTACGAAATGCACTGACATCACCATAACCCACCTTCCACGCAATGTGATCAACAGGAGACGATGAGAATTGTAGAAAGTCTTTGGCTGCTCCGATGCGTAATCGCTGACAGTATTCTGTCGATGTCATGCCCGTCGCCTTATTAAAACGACGCAAAAAAGTACGCTCCTCTAATCCAGCACAGCCTGCTAATGTGGACAAATCAATATCTTGTGCATTGGTTTTTTGCAGCCAATGCTGAACTTTTAGTATGGCCGCGTCCCCATGAGTGAGTATTGGAGAGAACGCGCTGTAATAGCATTGCTCACGCCTTGAGGGATCAATTAATAACATACGAGCGGTTTCATTCATCACTTTAGAGCCAAGAAAGCGATCAATCATTCTTAAACCTAAATCTGTCCAAGCCATTGCCCCACCAGCGGTCACAATATCACCGTCTTCGATAATAATGCGATCCACGTCAAGATACACATCGGGGAAACGCTGCTTAAAATCCTCTACATAACCCCAATGTGTGGTTGCCTGACGTTTAGATAGTAGTCCTGTCTCGCCCAACAAAAAAGCACCGGCGCAGACAGATGACAGTATCGTCCCTGTCGAATGCTGCTCTTTTAACCATTGAAGCCAAGGAGCGGCGGCTTGCTTTGCAATAGGTGCCTCTAACGTGGGTGGAATGATGATGGCTGCTAATTTTCCTACGCTATCAGGCTTGCTCGAAAAAGTGCGCTTAGGCTGCTGCTCAGCACCGCTAATCTCCCAGTGACTGACTTGTAAAGGCAGATCGGTTGTATCTTGAGATTTAGCGGCGAGTTTACTGGCCACCATCAGTAAATCCGTCAGTCCAAGGATGGCAGCCATTTGCGCTTTCTCATAGACAATCAAGCCAATTTCAATCGTATGATTTTGATTCATATGTCGTTAATAGCCTGTTTAGCTCCTTTTTTTTAATTTAACTGCTAGTTAAGCATAATTTAATTGATTAAAATTATCCATATAATTAAGTGTAAATCACTCTAAACCCCATACAGTCAGGCTTGTTTGCATGTGTCGCTTGATAAAACAGGCTATGATCATCAACAGACAAGGTCGATTCAATGGTCTCGCAGATATAGCCAAGCTCTTCTATAAGAACATCTTGGGCATTAAAATCTATTAATATACTGCCAAAATATGCGGGCTGAGATAGCTTCTCTATTATCTTATCTACAACTATTTTAAGTGTCTCTTCTCGAGTTGATTCAATTTTTATAGGATGAACCTGAGTAAACTCAAAAATGCCTTCTTTTTCAAATAACAACTTTATATCAAATGCATCCAGAGCCAATAATCCATTTGACGGTTTAGAGTTTAACAACTCAACAACCGCTTGTACCTCATCTGGTTGGCACTTCACTACCCCATCAACGGTATTTAAGACTTCCAAACGTTTATTACTTGTGTCGTCCTTATCGCTATCAGTCCATATACCTATCAGGCTCACACACCCTGTTTTATCCTTAAGATCTAAAAGAGAAATTTCACTCCATTGTTCATCAATAATCACGCAAGCAAAAGCGCATGGCGTATCATCGATGATATCTGGTTTATATAGCTTAGCTCTGACATAGACCTGTTCTTGGCTATTCTTGATGTAAACCTTATCGCTAATCATCGCTTAGTCCTTATACTCAATATCTTTTTTAATATTTATCTAATACGGCCAAAGCGCTTAATCTTTATAAAGTTCTATAGCACTCAATAATCTCTCCCTAACTGCCGCTCTTAGATCACTTGGCGCTTCAACCATAGCCAATTGCGACATACTCACCAGCCAGTCCTCTAAACGCTGAGTGTTAGCAACCGTTGCTGTCACTCTATTCCAGTTATCATCAATCCTCTCAATTTGTTGATTATCCGCTAAGGGACGCTCGAATAAATGCTGACAAGCGTATTTTTGAACCTTAAGAACCAGTTTAATCTCATGGCTATTCGTGGGCTCAAGCTTACCTAACTTATGCAAATGAGTAAGCATAAAGGCATCTCTATCAACCCAGTCTGGCATGGGCTTATCAATCACAACCGCTTCTTTGATTCGATTAACCGCGAAGTTTCGATGTGCTTTTAATAAAACCTCATCATCAATATGCTCATCAACAGGATTAAACCCTGTGAGATACATCATATTGTCAATAAACACCAGCCCTTTAGGATAAATCACTCTTTGTTTTGGCTGTCGCTGCCATTTGTTTTGATAAACAATGCATAGCTGGGTTTTATTCAGCAGTGCCTGATGTATGCCTGCTAATACTTGGTTATCGATAGCCGGTGCTTGTACCACACTCGGTAAATTTATGAGATGCTCCTGCCACTGCCCCAATGCACTTTGATGGAATCGTACTTTTTCACGTTTACGAATATGCGCTAATTTATGATGAAGGGTTTGCTGAAAGGAGATAGGTAAATAGTTGGCTGTATAATTACTAAGCATCTCCCAAAAAAATACGGTCTGCTCATTAATAGCATCGATACTAAAATCAGGCTCGATATAAAACCGTGCGGTTTGCCCGCTAATGCTTTGACCCCAGGCCGGTATCCGCACCAAAGCTTGGCTATAAAAGATATCTGTAAATATTTGGTTTAAGCTAAATAAATCGTTTTCAAGATTTTTACGTTGATTAGAAATGTTATCAGTGTCGCTAGCGTATTTATTCATAAGCTCTGTCAATGATAGCGCCTGCTTTTTGCTACGCGGCAAACATTGATATAACGCAAATAAACGTTCAGATTTTTTATAGCTTGAAATAGGATGGGCTGACATTTTTACTCGCTTTATTAGGCTGCTATACCGTTATTTAATATTAACTTCCCTATGACACTACATAGCTGGGATAACTGTGCTTTAAAATTTGCTTAATTTAATCAAAACGCACCACAATTGCTGTGCCATTGTCATAAGCTTTGCCCTCTGATTGATAAACTTGTGTCTTTAATGCCAGTAACCATTTCTGCAAACCCGTATGCTTGTCTATTAATTCCCACTCATCACTGGGTACCAAATCGTGTATGCCGTCCGTACAAATAACCAAGCTGTCGCCAGTATCAATCTCTATCGTGGTCACCTCACTTTGCGGCGCTTCAGCATTAAACCCATCCTTAGTAGACAAACTAAAACACTCAGTAATGCCATATAGCATGCCAGCCATACCTGCTTGGTTATAATCTGTCATCTGTGCTTGCCTGCCTTCCGCTTGTATTTGCTCATCAATCAAGTCATTAAGCAGATTTTGATCTCGGGTTAAACACTCCCACTGCGAAGATCCGCTTGTAAGTCGATAAACACGGCTATCGCCAACATGGGTTATCTTGCCTTGAACACCTCCTTGCTCACTTTTTACCTCAAGCATCGCCAACGTAGCAGCTGCGCCATAACGTTTAGCACTGTGTTTGGTTTTGCTAATAACATTATGAATATTAATAGCGTTCAATGGCTGCTGCCTATCTATTAAAGATCTGATAGATTTCACCACAGCTTTTGAGCAATGCTGGGAGTAATTAGAGCTGGCAACACCATCAGAGACAGCCAAGCAAAAAGGCGGTCTGATAGACTTAATTGCTGTCACACCCAGTCTTTCTTGGTAATAGTCATCTATAAAAAAGAAAGCATCCTGCTGACGGTTGTTACTGGCATTGCCTTGAAAGGTTATGGCGCAAGCTTGACCGACTATCTTTGTGCAATCTAAAGATGTATTCATAAAAGGCACCACTTTAATGTCTATATCTTTAGTATAAAACACAACCTCGTAAATTATTTTCTAGGTTTTTATAATTGCTTTCATTTTCTTAATAGTTTTTTAATGAAAAGCATAGCTTATCGTCAGCAGCTTTATTTGTTAATATTCATGGTAACCTATTTATCGAACACATCTATAAGATCTGACCCTCACCATGGTGCATGTCAATGATATGAGATATAACTCTAATAATATGTATAAACCCTCAGCAGACTTTCAGATAAACTTCTTAAATAACATTCAATGGCTTTTAGAGTCGAGTTCCTACACTGATGTATGCTGAAAAAACCGTAGACAAAAACTTGGTAAACTAAAGAAGACAAATAGGAGTTTGCCATGACAAAGAAAGTTAAGAGATATAGTGAAGAATTTAAAGCAGAAGCGGTCAAAGCAATAGAAAATAATGGTGGCAATGTCAGTGCCACAGCAAGGCAGTTAGGGCTACCAATGCAAACGCTAGCTAATTGGCAACGGAAAGCTAATCAAGGTAAGCTCAAAGGTACTAAGCAGTACGATCCAGAGCTTGTTTCAGCCCTTGAGGAAATCAAGCGTTTAAAACGTGAACTAAAAACAGCGCAAGAAGAGCGTGAAATATTAAAAAAGGCCACGGCGTACTTTGCGAAGAACGGTCAGTAAGGTACGCCTTTATTGACCATCACAAGACTCAATTCAGTATCACAGCTATGTGCAAAACCTTTGATATCAAACCATCAAGCTACTATGACTGGACCAAGCGTGATATCAGCGCTCAGCAAATACATCGTAACCGCTGTGAGCTACTTATTAAAGCTGCTCACAGTGAGACTAAAGAGCGATATGGTTATCAGCGTCTACACGCACATTTAAGTGAACAAGGGCACGATGTCAGCAAGTATATGGTACGTAGTATCAAGGAAGAATATGACATCAAATGTAGACGTCATAAGCGCTTTAAAGTGACAACGGACTCAGATCATAACAAGCGAGTCTATCCTAATTTGCTTAAACAACAATTTGGCGTTAATCGTCCTAATTGTGCGTGGGTCAGTGATATCACCTACATCTGGACAGATGAGGGCTGGCTTTATTTAGCAGGCGTCAAAGACTTGTATACCAAAGAATTGGTTGGCTACGCTATCGATAAACGCATGAAAGCAGATTTAGCCTGTAGAGCCTTAAATAAAGCAATCAAGGATAAACGACCTAGCCAAGGGCTTATTGTACATTCAGATAGAGGTAGCCAGTACTGTAGCGATGATTATCGCACAATCATCAGTAAATACGGTTTTAAAGGATCTATGAGTGCTAAAGGCAACTGCTATGATAACGCGCCAATAGAGAGCTTCTGGGGCGTCTTAAAGAATGAGCTGGTATATCATCATCATTATAAAACTCGATTTGAAGCAATCAACAGTATCATCAAATATATCGAGTTAGATTACAATCAAGTCAGGATTCAGCAGAGTTTAGGTATGAGATCGCCAAGACAGGTTTGGGTTGATTTCTACCGTCAGGCTGCGTAATTAAAATCTCCCAAGTTTAGGTGTACGGATTTGACGGCAGGGGTCACACCTCTACTTATAAGTTTGCCTTGCTGATGTCATTATCAAATCTCTCGATTGAATCAGGTATTGATGATAATAGAATCTGCTCTATATCCTACCTTCATCTTGCAGAACAATTTATACACTTATACTGGACACATGCCCTTCCTTTTTCTAAGCAACAACCAAATTCTGTTTTAAGACAAAGCCATACCACCGGTCAGATTAAAGTTATTAACTGTATCTTAGATTTACAAGCAGAAGCTAAAACGATCAACCTAAATACTGCGCGCGCATTTAACAAGCAAAAATGGGATTCAACGCTAAAAGATATTGCTCGGACAATAAAGACATATCCTGCCAAACACTTACAAAGTGCTAAGAACAATACTCAAAGAGAATTTTTATATCATTACAATGCGAAATCAAAAGAAATTGTATTAAATGCTGGTATTGCCTATTGCCTGGCTAAATTTAGCAAAATAATTCACAAGCTTTGCCAACAGTATTGGTCAGAATTTGTCCGCAAAAATCGACATAATCAAGAATACTTTAACGAAGATTTGGACCTGCACTACTTCCTATTTAACCAGTCCAGACAAAGTCTAAATGCACTGGTTCCATTACTTACTGACATCCAAAAAGGACAGTGTTTTTATTGTCATAATCACATCAAGGGCACTCCAGAAGTTGATCACTTCATTCCTTGGTCTAAGTACCCCATTGATACCTTACATAATTTCGTATTAGCTGATCACAAATGTAATAACAGCAAACGTGACTTTCTTGCTGAAGAGCGCTTTTATGACTCTTGGTTAATTAGAAATGACGACTATGGCAAGCTAATAGATAGTGAAGGAAAATCTTTAGGTTTCATAAGCAATATCCAACGTTCTGAAACCATCAGTCAGTGGGCATATCAAGTCGCTATAGAGCATAGCGATTTGGTATGGTCGCCCGGTACAGGAAGCCGTTTACGAACTATTGACCCGAGACTTTTACGACATCTGAGAGGTTGATAGCTACAAGCGCTTGCTTTAAAAGATAAACATTGATTATGAAGTGTTAGTATTTATGAAAACCAAAGAAACTCTAAACTACTATAACCGAAACGCTGAAACTTATATAAAACAAACCAGAAATCTTCGAACCAATGATTTATGTGATAGGTTTGTTTATGAGTTGCCGTTTCATCTTGGTATTGCCCATCATGTCTTAGATGTTGGCTGTGGCTCTGGTCGAGATGCCTTTTGGATTTCTAATAGATACGCAATCAATGTCACTGCTATCGATGGTAGCTCAGAGATGATTAAGATTAATAAGAAAAACTATGAGCTCAGTGAGGTTAAGTGGTTAAACGTCCTGTTTGATGAGATTAAAACCCAAGGTTGGGAGGATAAGTTCACGGGCATTTGGGCATGCGCTTCTTTATTGCATGTTCCTTTTAAAGCACTGCCTTACCTGATGACGGATTTAATCAAAACCTTAAAGTTTGAGGGCATTATGTACGCCTCTTTTAAGCATGGCGACGCTGAAAGATACGATGGCGAGCGCTTTTTCTGTGATATGAATGAAGGGCGGTTGTTAGAGGTGCTGCATCAGCTTAGTATTGATTGTACGATTGAATATGATTGCTGGATTACCTCTGACCAAAGAGAAGATCGAGATGATGAGTGGTTTAATGTGATGATTACTAAGCGGGTTTGATGAGCCCGTTTATGTCAGTTTATTAGGTATGAACCAAATGACACAGTTTGCCGGTCGTTTCCTAATGTTTACTTGCTGAGGTATTAATATGAATAGTAAAAGGAGGCATTTTTGTCTGAGTTAAAAACTGTTGGGCTTTTTGCCATTACCGCATTAGCAGAAATTATAGGGTGCTACCTGCCCTATTTATGGTTGCGAGAAGGTAAGTCAATATGGCTTCTCATCCCTAGTGTGATTAGTTTATCAGCGTTCGTTTGGTTACTGACGTTACATCCAACTGCTGTCGGTAGAGTGTATGCTGCCTATGGTGGTGTGTATGTAACAATAGCCATTCTATGGTTATGGGCTGTAGATGGCATTCGTCCAACAACATGGGATTTGTTAGGTACATCAGTGGCACTTCTAGGCATGGCTATTATCATGTTTGCCCCTCGAAATACCTAGACCCTATGCCAATTAAGCAACTAATATCAGAAAAAACCAATACTGATAATGCTCCTTAGACCTTGTCTAAAGAGCATCTTTAACTTCATGAGACTTATTAATATTCACAAAGGACTGTTCTGCTCTGTCTATCAAAAGTTAATTTGGCAGCGAAGGGCGCATCGCCATATTGATATCCATTAGCATCATTTCGCACTACTTGATAGAAATCTCTGCCATAAGTAGGTACTTTAAAAGCAGGACGTAATTCTACGAACTTATCAGTATTAAAGTAAAGCTTGGTATGCCCCCACTCATATCCACGAAGCCTTTCAATTTTTTGCAGCGGGTATCCAAAAGCAACAGCATTTTTAAGAGTAACTGTAGTAGTAACATCCTCTCCTTCAACATTCGGATTACCTTTTTGCTGGATATTAGCAACTACTGAACTTTGGTTTTTAACCATTTCTTCTATATCTACTGATCCACAACCTTCTAGCATAGGCTTAATATAAGCACCTAGCTCTGCAGCTTTGGCTTGAGTACTACTTGATGCAGGCTGATAATCTGGCAATAAAACCGCTCTAGCGACCTCGTTGACCATATCTCCGACTCTATACTGGCCATCTTGACTGGCAGCACACCCTGTTAGTAGTGAAAAACTACAAGCTACCGCTATTGAACATATTGTTTTATTATTCATTGCCATCCTTATATACACTCCTTTATTTGCAAAGCTTTTCATCAAATTTAATGCGAGTTAACCAACAAATTAATTTGCTTAAATTCGTTAGCAGCCCTATTCAATCTCATCGCTCATGACGCACTGCAATAGCATGTAACTATCGGCAGCAGGTAAATCTCTACCTTCTTTAACGTAACTATATTTCATATCTTCAGAAGACAAGTCCCTTATTTCACACTCATTTTCATTAGCATATGTCTCGAGCTGTTTTTTATTACCTGTCGGTACATTGGCTAACAACAAATCATTAGTTGCACGTGGGCAACAACCAACCCACTCATCAAAATATAAAGTATCAAAGGATGCTACTGGATAACCCGAAAAAGTCGGATGAGCACCCGCTTTGGGATAAATGGTTTGTGTATAGCCTTCCGCGTACTTATCTGGGTTAGCATAATCGAATATATTTTCCGGCTTTAATTTATTATCCTCTATCGACACCTCTACACTCTTAACTACTAACGCTGGTTCTTTTTTTGTGATGGCTTCGTCTTCATCTAAGCTCGGCTTTTCACCAGCCTCAGGGCTTGCATTAACATCACCAGAAGCATCTTCTTCTACAGCTGTCATCGCTGCATTACTTGTGTTGGTTATTTCTGATGACTCATCTGCTGCCTGCTCCACTGCCACCCCTTCCGTTGGTTCAGGCTGACAGCCCACTAGCGTTATTGTCGATAGTAATAAACCGCATAGAACTCTATTATTTACCTCTAAAAACTTAAGCATTACTTACGTCCTTGGTTAGCACTAAGCTGTTCAATATTAGTTATCTCAGAAAGAAGAATTATTTGTTTTTACTCTACCATTAATAAAAATTACTTCATTGTCTTTATAATATTATATTAATAAAATAACTTGGCTAAACCAACCCTTATTTTTATAAAGATCTAAATAATCTCTATATGTCAAAAAAAGAGCCACTGATTAATAATCAGTGGCTCTTAAAGTAACTTCATAAGCATTTAACAGCACATGCTTTTCACTTAACCACCAACACGTCACTCACACGAGTGGTATAACAAGGGCTCAATAGTTGGCGATTCATCTGCCATGACTGCTGTTCTTTAATTCCCTCACTGGCTATGAACACAGCACTTTGCTGATGCCGGTCTGCTTTATACCTGGCATTCAGCTCATCCATCACCGCCATAAGAGCCTGCTTCTTATCGGTACCATCCTCGCTTGTTGCTTCTAGTTCAAACAAATCAAGCTGTACCTCGTCGTGCTGACAAATACCTGATAGCATCACTCCCGCCTTGGCAGACCTTAAACTCGCCATTAACCGCACAAACAATGATGTCACAATGCTGATTCGATCAACAACGAGTAAGTCTTCAGGATGGATGCCTGCATCAATCATAGACAACCCACCAACACGTACTAGAAAAGTCGCATTGGGATGACTGATGCAAAGCTCATTTAAATCGATACTGGCTTCTACATAGTCCGATGCAGGCGAAGGAAACCCTGCCGGCACCTTTTCGATAAAATATGGAAACGGATTGTAGCTTGCCCAGCAGTTTTGTGGTTATGGTTTTTAAACTTATAAAGTAAGTTCTGCGATTATGATATTCGTTGCGATTAGGAGGGAGCTTCTAAAATAACAAAATGCCCTATATGAGCATTCACATAGGAATAAAGAAAACTACGATTTCAAAGGATAGACAGAAAAAGTGACAATCTACGATAGTCTTTTATAAGCTTTTCTCTTATATCTGTAGTAGTCTATTTTAGACGATCTACTAGCTATCAAAGATATTGCTCTAATTTATTAAATAGACGTAGACCATGCTCATTTGGTGGAACTGGATTGGACGCCACTTCTTGGTCACATTTATTAATTAACTTATTTATTCTTGTTAAATCATCGCCTACAAAACTTATGACTCTTTCCCGTCCAAACTTGAAAATACAGATTATCAAGGCCTTATCGACCAAATCAGTTACTATTTCTTGTTTTCTCGATGCATCATTTATACCACTAGGGGTCATCATTAAATTATGTTTAGCTGCCATGACATTCGAGAACTCTATGCATAAATCCTCATAAGACAGCTTAGATATTTTTTTAGAATACTTCATTACTCCCTGTTGAGTATGGACTTCCTGTTTAGGAGCAAAACTGTCAGTAATTACTACTCCATCTTCGCCTTTATTTTTGAATAAACCAAACATAATATTATTTACCCGTTATTTGTTTGAGCTATGCTGAAGAAACCGTACAAGTAAACTTGGTAAACTAAGCATATTAATCGGAGTTTATCATGGTCAAGAAAATAAGAACCTATAGCACAGAATTTAAAGCTGAAGCCGTTAAGAAGATATCAGACAATAATGGCAATATCTCAGCAACCGCAAAGCAGCTTGGCATTGCCATGCAAACGCTATCGAATTGGCATAACAAAGCCAACCAAGGCAAGCTCAAAGGCACAGAGCAATACGACCCTGATCTTATGACAGCTCTTCAAGAAATAAAGCAGCTCAAACGACAGCTCAAAGTTGCCGAAGAGGAGCGAGAGATATTAAAAAAGGCGACGGCGTACTTCGCGAAAAACAGCTAGTCAGGTACGCCTTCATCAAAGATAACCAGCACTTCTTTACCATCACCACTATGTGCCGCGTGCTAAGGGTTAAGCATTCAAGTTACTACGACTGGCTGAGTCGCGATATCAGCGAGCAGCAGATACATCGCAACCATTGTGAGCTACTCGTTAAAGCCGCTCACAGTGAAACTCATGAGCGCTATGGTGTTGAGCGTCTGCATGCGCATCTAAGTGAGCAAGGTCATAACATCAGTCCCTACATGGTCAGAAGCATCAAAGAGGAATACAGCATCAAATGCCGTCGCCACAAACGCTTTAAAGTCACCACCGACTCCAATCACAACAAACTGGTCTATCCAAACGTGTTGGATCAAGAGTTTGATGCCAGTCGCCCTAACCAAGCGTGGGCCAGTGACATCACCTATATTTGGACGCTTGAGGGCTGGTTGTATTTAGCGGGAGTCAAAGATTTATATACCAAAGAGCTGGTCGGCTATGCGATCAATAAGCGAATGACCGCAGATCTAGTATGCAAAGCATTGAACATGGCCATCAAGAATAAACAACCAAGCAAAGGGCTAGTCGTTCACTCTGACAGAGGCAGTCAGTACTGTAGCCATGCTTACCACAAGATCATCAAGCAGCATCAGTTTACAGGTTCAATGAGCGGTAAAGGCAACTGCTTTGACAACGCACCCATAGAAAGCTTCTGGGGCATATTGAAGAACGAGCTAGTATATCACCAAGACTATAAAACAAGGTTTGCAGCTATCAGAGATATCATTGGATATATTGAGTTATATTATAATCAGACTAGGATTCAAAAGGGTTTAGGCTATAAATCGCCAAGACAGGTGTGGTTTGATTATTATCGTCAGGCTGCGTAATCAAAATCTCCCAAGTTTATATATACGGGATTGACGGCAGGGGTCAGTTTAAGTTTTTTAAAGAAGAATTTATTTGACTGTATTTTTAGCTTACTAGGATTCTCTATTAGAGAACAGAGAAAATAGCACGGTAAAGAGCTTAATCAAATCCTAGTCTGCTTTTGCATTTTTTATGATTTTTTGTGACTGCTTAGCGATAAGATCCAAATTTAATCTCACTAAGAAATAATAACACTTAAAGATAGAAAATAACTACTAAAATAACAACCCAGGTAAGTACACATTTGAAGAGCTTCGACTTAAGCGTATTGAATAAAAATTACAGAGTTTGGCTTTTTATTCTATGAGTTATCATTAGCCATATTTTTAAATGAAATAGTCAAAACTACAAACTAAAAACAGAGCTATCTAGTAATACTGCTAAGTATGCTATCAATACTAAATTAATAATCATATTAAACTTATATTCGGCTAATTTCTCTTTTAGCTCCTCACTCTTTCCTTCTACGCTTAAAGTACTCATACCTTCAGATTTAACCAGTTTAAAGCGTTTATAATTCATATATATCAGATTTAATACCAAACCCCCTATAACGTATATAGCGAAGGGCTTAAAACCATTAACAATAGAAGGGAAAATCGCAAGTAATATAGCTAACACCAAAGGCAATATAAAACCCGCAACCAATAACACACCACTTAAAGTTACTAATTTATTACGGATATCAGCCCTTTCATCATAAGATAATCCAATTTTCCTCAGCACTATTAAACCCAATACAGGTATGCCTAGGAAGGCCCCCATGACTATTACGGTAATTAGAAACACATTATTTATATAAAAATTAACCACACCGATATTCCCAAGTATTAATATAAATTAGACTATTTTCTGAGACCTGCGAATATCTTCAACTCGCTTAATATCAGCTTGGACTTTGGTATTACTATACATATGTTCATGAAGAGGCTGCTTAGCATGACATCCTATACAAAGCGCCTTAAGGTTTGAGTAGTGACAATTATTTTTCTGGCCATTTATATGATGAGTATGTAGTAAGTCCTTATTGTTAAACAAGTTAACACCACACTCCTCACAAGCCCAACGTTTGGATTCTCGATATCTTTTACTAATAAGCATCCAGTTACTTGGATATCTATTAAGAGGGCTATCTTCTCGTAAATAGCCGTTATTCACTAACTTTCTAGGATACTTTTCAAAAAATTTTTTTACTTCAAATTGACTTACA
Organism: Psychrobacter raelei; assembly: GCF_022631235.3. NCBI lineage: Bacteria > Pseudomonadati > Pseudomonadota > Gammaproteobacteria > Moraxellales > Moraxellaceae > Psychrobacter > Psychrobacter raelei. Next base: position 944,299 of record NZ_CP093310.2, on the reverse strand, counting down.
CAATCATTCTTCTGATTTAGAGTCCAGGTTTTAATATAGCCCTCCCAATTTAGGATATCTAAGCAGTTTTTACAAACATCTAAAGGGTGTAACTATCCCCTAAAATAACACAGCTCAAACGTAGAATTTCTTATAAAATACGCATAAGGAGTTTTAATATGAGCAAACGAATGACCGAGACCCAAATAGTATCAATATTAAAAGAAGCAGAAGCTGGGATATCTGCTAAAGAGCTGTGCCGTAAATACGGGGTAGCTAGCTCGACATTTTACAAATGGAAGTCTAAATACGGCGGTATGGAAGCCTCTGATGTCAAACGACTAAAAGAGCTTGAAGAAGAAAACCGTAGGCTTAAACAGATGTATGCTGATTTAAGCCTTAAAGCGCAAATGCAGGAAGATATCATAAAAAAGCTATAGCGCCTGTACCCGAGCGCAAAGTCTGGGCGCAAGAATTACAGGCGCAGTATGATGTCAGCATTGCAGTTAGTTGTCAGGTGGTCTGTATGAGTCGAACCGCTTACTACTATAAGCCTAAGCTACCTGATGATAGTGAGATTATTGATGTCTTAAACAAGCTTACTGACAAGCACAATCGTTGGGGTTTCCCAAAGTGTTTTAAGCGTATACGCAAGCTTGGCTACTCATGGAATCACAAGCGAGTACACCGTGTTTATACCGCGTTAAACTTAAACCTACGCCGTAAGTCTAAAAGACGGCTACCAACGCGCAACCCTAAGCCGCTAAGTGTGCCAAACGCATTGGGTCATACTTGGTCTATGGACTTTATGAGCGATAAGCTGCACAACAATATTCGCTTTCGAACCTTTAATGTGATTGATGATTACAACCGTGAAGTATTAGGCATTGATATTGGTACCAGTATGCCTTCACTCCGAGTAATTCGCTACCTTGACCAGCTAGCCGAGTGGCATGGCTATCCTAAGCAAATTCGTGTGGATAACGGCAGTGAGTTTACATCTAGCACATTCACTGATTGGGCATCAGCTCACGGCATCTATATTGACTATATCGAGCCTGGCTGTCCTTATCAGAATGCTTATATTGAACGGTTTAATCGCAGTTATCGTAATGAGGTTTTAGACTGCTACCTTTTCAACAATTTAAACGAGGTTAGTAAGCTGACTGAGGATTGGATCAAGGTTTATAACACCGAAAGACCCCATGATTCACTTAATGATATGACACCTGCTGAGTACAGGCAGGTGGCTTAATTATTCTACGATGATGTTGTGTTAAGAATGGGGTATTTACAAGGGTGCTCTGCTTTTCTAATGGTATTACCATTCATAAAGTTAAGAGAAAAAATATTACTTTCTTTTTGTGAAACTACATATCGCCTTTTTCTACCACTTCTAATCATCCCTTGTAAGGTTGAACAATGAGCAACGTGAAATTTTGGTAATTTAGAAATATCTTCTACCTCTCTGACATCTCTAATATACAAAATAACCCTTTCGCCTTTATATACTAACGTATGATCTTCCAAAGGCGTTAACTCAGATAAGTCTTCAACCTCAATGCCTATAGTTTCTAACTGTATACTTGTGCTTTTTAAATGACTATCCCCAAAACTTCCATAAGTGTATCTATCAACACCCATCTTATTTTTCAAACAATTTAGAGAATGATCATTAAAGAAATTAGGTAGTTGTATTGAAATCATTGTTCATTTTGCCCTAAGTCTTCAAGGATACCCTTAATATGCTCATCTGCATTGGTTCTTACTTTAAACTCTACCCTTTGTGACCCCCGTGAATCCTCCTTACCATCTTTATCATAAATCAGCCTCGATGAAGATAGTCCATTCGCAGTCAGTAAGCTTTTAGCCCAATCTTGATTGGAGGTGCTCTTTTCAGATAAGACGTATCTTAAAACACTTAATGTTCTAGCTTGAGAAAGCTGCATATTCAAAAAATAAGCCTCATTAGCAGGCGTATCTGCACTCCATTTACTAGAGGTATGACCTTCTATGCGTATCTCTTCGATACTATTTGATGTATGCTGAAAAAACCGTAGACAAAAACTTGGTAAACTAAAGAAGACAAATAGGAGTTTGCCATGACAAAGAAAGTTAAGAGATATAGTGAAGAATTTAAAGCAGAAGCGGTCAAAGCAATAGAAAATAATGGTGGCAATGTCAGTGCCACAGCAAGGCAGTTAGGGCTACCAATGCAAACGCTAGCTAATTGGCAACGGAAAGCTAATCAAGGTAAGCTCAAAGGTACTAAGCAGTACGATCCAGAGCTTGTTTCAGCCCTTGAGGAAATCAAGCGTTTAAAACGTGAACTAAAAACAGCGCAAGAAGAGCGTGAAATATTAAAAAAGGCCACGGCGTACTTTGCGAAGAACGGTCAGTAAGGTACGCCTTTATTGACCATCACAAGACTCAATTCAGTATCACAGCTATGTGCAAAACCTTTGATATCAAACCATCAAGCTACTATGACTGGACCAAGCGTGATATCAGCGCTCAGCAAATACATCGTAACCGCTGTGAGCTACTTATTAAAGCTGCTCACAGTGAGACTAAAGAGCGATATGGTTATCAGCGTCTACACGCACATTTAAGTGAACAAGGGCACGATGTCAGCAAGTATATGGTACGTAGTATCAAGGAAGAATATGACATCAAATGTAGACGTCATAAGCGCTTTAAAGTGACAACGGACTCAGATCATAACAAGCGAGTCTATCCTAATTTGCTTAAACAACAATTTGGCGTTAATCGTCCTAATTGTGCGTGGGTCAGTGATATCACCTACATCTGGACAGATGAGGGCTGGCTTTATTTAGCAGGCGTCAAAGACTTGTATACCAAAGAATTGGTTGGCTACGCTATCGATAAACGCATGAAAGCAGATTTAGCCTGTAGAGCCTTAAATAAAGCAATCAAGGATAAACGACCTAGCCAAGGGCTTATTGTACATTCAGATAGAGGTAGCCAGTACTGTAGCGATGATTATCGCACAATCATCAGTAAATACGGTTTTAAAGGATCTATGAGTGCTAAAGGCAACTGCTATGATAACGCGCCAATAGAGAGCTTCTGGGGCGTCTTAAAGAATGAGCTGGTATATCATCATCATTATAAAACTCGATTTGAAGCAATCAACAGTATCATCAAATATATCGAGTTAGATTACAATCAAGTCAGGATTCAGCAGAGTTTAGGTATGAGATCGCCAAGACAGGTTTGGGTTGATTTCTACCGTCAGGCTGCGTAATTAAAATCTCCCAAGTTTAGGTGTACGGATTTGACGGCAGGGGTCAATTTCTATACTTTTCTTGACTAAGAATATCAATGTAGCGAGGAAAGAAATCACTTAAAATATCTTCGAACTGTGGCTTTAAGTCAGCCTCACCAGTATCAAATAAAACATCTGGAGATTTAAACCTAATGACAAGATTTTCTTCATCACAGTTTGCAGCCCACTCTTTCAAGTCTCCTGAAAACTCCTGACATAAATCTTGACCTAACTCATTTTTAGATGTTGAGTAATCAGATACAGCACTATTAACTTTTAGCATATATAAAACAGCTATAAGCATAAACATCATCATGAGACCCGTCATTAAGTCTGCTAATGGAATCCAATGTTGATCAGAGTTTATTGCCATGGTGATTGCCCACTATCTTTTGTCACTTTAGAGATTCTAGCAAGCGCCTCAGATAACTCATCATAATCTGAAGCAAATTTTTCTGTCATTGCTGATAACTGTCCGCCTAAACTATTTAGGGATTTTGTTAGCGCAGCTTCTAACCCATTATTTAATGCAGTTACCTGCTCTTGTGTTTTACTAGACATTTCAGCAACGTTTTTATTAAACTCTAGTGCTGAGCTCTGCATAGTACTAGCAATACCTAGTATTTGTTGATTAATCTCTGGCAGATCATCTGAAGCTTTACTTACCAGCTTAGCTAGACTTTCCAGTCGGGCATCTATAGCTTTCCTCTGTATATCTAAACTACTAAGAGTCTCTCCCAAGCTATCTGCAACTCTCTTAAATTCTTTAATATTATTTAATAACACACCTGAGTTTTCAGTAATAACCTCAGAGTCGTTCACTATATACTCAACTTTACCAACCAAGTTTTGTGTATTTTGAATAGTAGTAGTCAGAAGGTTTGTGGTTACCTCGATATGATCTTTATACTCTTCTTGCCAGGTCAACAGGTCTCCAACCGCCTGATTCAGCTGTTTAAAGTTCTCTCCAAACTGCTCATTTATCTTAGCATTAAAGTCCTTAACAACTTCCTCTAACGCTTTAACCAGCTCTTCTGATGATGTTTTAGAGATCCTATCTAATGCTTCATTTTGTGCTTCTATTAAACTTTCAAAATCTTCATGATTCTCTAACCTTAAGCCTTTTAATGACTCAAGAACATCTTCTCCTTTGTCTGAATCATCTATATGCTTTATTAACTCAGAAAAGCCCTCATGACTTTCAGTTCTTAAGCCCTTTAGCTCCTCAAGAAGCTCTTGATCAGAGTTAGATTCCTCAATATACTCCTTGAGGTTTTTATAGCTCTCACTACTATCAGCTCTTAATCCTTTTATTTCCCCAAGTTGACCCCTGCCGTCAAATCCGTACACCTAAACTTGGGAGATTTTAATTACGCAGCCTGACGGTAGAAATCAACCCAAACCTGTCTTGGCGATCTCATACCTAAACTCTGCTGAATCCTGACTTGATTGTAATCTAACTCGATATATTTGATGATACTGTTGATTGCTTCAAATCGAGTTTTATAATGATGATGATATACCAGCTCATTCTTTAAGACGCCCCAGAAGCTCTCTATTGGCGCGTTATCATAGCAGTTGCCTTTAGCACTCATAGATCCTTTAAAACCGTATTTACTGATGATTGTGCGATAATCATCGCTACAGTACTGGCTACCTCTATCTGAATGTACAATAAGCCCTTGGCTAGGTCGTTTATCCTTGATTGCTTTATTTAAGGCTCTACAGGCTAAATCTGCTTTCATGCGTTTATCGATAGCGTAGCCAACCAATTCTTTGGTATACAAGTCTTTGACGCCTGCTAAATAAAGCCAGCCCTCATCTGTCCAGATGTAGGTGATATCACTGACCCACGCACAATTAGGACGATTAACGCCAAATTGTTGTTTAAGCAAATTAGGATAGACTCGCTTGTTATGATCTGAGTCCGTTGTCACTTTAAAGCGCTTATGACGTCTACATTTGATGTCATATTCTTCCTTGATACTACGTACCATATACTTGCTGACATCGTGCCCTTGTTCACTTAAATGTGCGTGTAGACGCTGATAACCATATCGCTCTTTAGTCTCACTGTGAGCAGCTTTAATAAGTAGCTCACAGCGGTTACGATGTATTTGCTGAGCGCTGATATCACGCTTGGTCCAGTCATAGTAGCTTGATGGTTTGATATCAAAGGTTTTGCACATAGCTGTGATACTGAATTGAGTCTTGTGATGGTCAATAAAGGCGTACCTTACTGACCGTTCTTCGCAAAGTACGCCGTGGCCTTTTTTAATATTTCACGCTCTTCTTGCGCTGTTTTTAGTTCACGTTTTAAACGCTTGATTTCCTCAAGGGCTGAAACAAGCTCTGGATCGTACTGCTTAGTACCTTTGAGCTTACCTTGATTAGCTTTCCGTTGCCAATTAGCTAGCGTTTGCATTGGTAGCCCTAACTGCCTTGCTGTGGCACTGACATTGCCACCATTATTTTCTATTGCTTTGACCGCTTCTGCTTTAAATTCTTCACTATATCTCTTAACTTTCTTTGTCATGGCAAACTCCTATTTGTCTTCTTTAGTTTACCAAGTTTTTGTCTACGGTTTTTTCAGCATACATCAAGTAGCTGGTCTTCAAAACTTGGCTGATCTGTCTGGTGACTTTTAGAGTACAGCTTTCTAAAATTAAATGTTAATGCTGAACCAACACCTGCAACAGAAGCCCAGAAGGCTGTTTTCATACTATCAAGGAGCTGAGGAACACTGTCCTGAATATTAACAGAGTCAAACCTAAGAAGACCTAAAGCGATTGCAAAGAAAGTGGCAAATATCCCTAATGTTGTGAGAATAGTAGGTGCTTGCTCTGATGTTCTGTTGTCATAACGCACATGAAATATCACTGCAAGAATCAGGATTATAATAATAAATAATAATGTTTCAGCGCTAAGACTTTCCAAACCCATTTGATTGTTCCTAATTTAATATTAAAAAACTGTTTCACACACCGGTTGTAAAATTTAGGTAAGAATGCTACCACAAAACCATATACTTGAAACTATTTTTAATATATCAGAGCCCCCATACTTAATATAGAATTTACATGCTATATTTACCTTTAATAACTAATAAAAGACTTTGGAGAGGCAACATGTTTGGCTTTTTTAAGAAAAAAAACCACATAAAATCCGTAAGATTAATTAATATTATTCCCACTACCTTCTCAAACAGCCTCGACACCTGCTTCCAAGATGCTCAACGAGATTTAGAAAACTTCATGGATGCTTCTGAAGATCTAGAACCTAACTTATTAATGCCAATACTTTATACCAGTCGACTAGCTACCGCAGGCTTATATCACCAGGGCTTACAATCTAAAGAAGATTTTGATATCTCAGATCAATCTCACTTCAGCTTAATGGTAAAAATAGGTAACGATATAACAAGACAGCAGCAAATAGATTTCCAAGAAAAATCACTCGACTATTCAATGGAGTTGCTGAGAATCTATTATCCTACTTTCAAAAAGGAGGTGAGCAGTGCACTTATCGTATCTGCGAAAAATGGTGTGTCTATATTTCAGGCTCTCCAACAGGCTCTAAATGAAAAGCTTAAGGACGATGCATTATCTAATGAAATTTGTAGCTCACTTGTTACGCCTCAATTCTGCACCGCATTTATAAACTCTCGCTTATGGGATCCTGTTAATGATGACTTTGCTCTGACAAGCCAGAAACTATGGGCTTATTTCAAGTCGAAGCATTACGATGATTTTCAATACCTATTTATAACTGATGATGAAAAGATAGACAACTATATTGTAAGTGATATCTATAGTCATATTTCATCAGAAATTACAGATTCAGAAATGGCTTATCAATTCATCCTAGAAGAGCTGGATGCAGCATCTCATGGAAATGAAGAAGCTATAAGATTTGTGAACAATACCCCTTTTACCAAGGAAGAGTATGAAGGAGCTCTATTAGATTCTAGTCAACCGACCTTTGGAGTAAACAACCCTCAACTAACACTCACTAACCTGATCAGCCAGACAGGTCTGCCTGCATCTCAAACAGCTAGACTAAGGATTGAAGTTGTTCAAAAGATAATTGATGACTGGTATGATGAAGCATCAAGTAATGAAGATGTTGATTTAGATATCCTCTTTTGAAAAGCCTCTATAGATACTCCAGTGTTATTTAACCATTACCCAAGGTATTAAACATGTCTTTAATTGAGCTGAAAGGAAATATTTTCTGTACTAAGGCACAAACCATCGTAAATACAGTTAACTGTGTAGGCGTCATGGGTGCTGGCATAGCTCTCGAATGTAAGCTTCGTTATCCAGAAATGTTCCAGAAGTATGCGGATTTTTGTGAAGCTGGTTTGTTTGAGCCTGGAAAATTATGGTTATATAAACAAGAAAGCCCTTGGGTATTAAATTTTCCAACCAAAAAACACTGGCGATACCCTTCAAAGGAGTCTTACTTACAGGCAGGTTTGGAAAAATTTGTTCAGACATACGAAGAAAAAGGTATTACCTCTATCGCCTTCCCATTGCTAGGTGCAGATAAAGGAGGGATACCTAAAGATATTTCCCTATCTATAATGAAAGAGTATCTCTCTAATCTACCTATAGATATAGAGATATACGAGTATGACCCTAAAGTAGCCGATTCTTTCTATGCGGATATTCAAGACTGGATAACAACTACAGATTTGCAGGCCTTAAGTCAAAACTCTGGTATACGACTAAAGTATTTAGAGGTTATTAAAGAGTCAATGGAACAAGGTGAAGTGCACCAAATAAGCCAAATTTTAAATATTAAAGGCATTGGCTTAACTACCCTAGAAAAACTCCTTGATTATAGAAACACTCAAATGGACTCATCAACAACTAGCCTGTTTTAAAAAAACCATTCTGGGCTAGTTCTAAAAGACTTAAGTTGTGAGCCTGTCTGATATCTTACCGTTTGATTAATTTCATCATTTCTACAATGTACATGCAAAATATATTCTGGTGGAATATGATCACGTATCAGGCATTCGCTCATCATAATTGTTTTTTGGGCTTCATCAACCTCACCATTATTTGACCATGTATTTGCATAAATACTTTCCCAAGGAAAGTCTTTAACCTTAAGTAAGCTAGCCTCAATTTTACAGTCTGATCTTGCTGCATTTCCCTTTGAAAAGAGTGTGTAGTCATTAAGGATTATCTTTTTATCGATTTCTAAGATAACCAACTCACTACTAAAGTCCTTCTGACGTTGATATAACATTGCATTTCGAGGATTAAAGTAGAGCGGCACATAATCATGCAGCTTTAATTTGTGAAAGTTCTCTTGTCTAGCCCTTCTAACATTGACATCTTGATTTGTAACTATCCCCTAAAATAACACAGCTCAAACGTAGAATTTCTTATAAAATACGCATAAGGAGTTTTAATATGAGCAAACGAATGACCGAGACCCAAATAGTATCAATATTAAAAGAAGCAGAAGCTGGGATATCTGCTAAAGAGCTGTGCCGTAAATACGGGGTAGCTAGCTCGACATTTTACAAATGGAAGTCTAAATACGGCGGTATGGAAGCCTCTGATGTCAAACGACTAAAAGAGCTTGAAGAAGAAAACCGTAGGCTTAAACAGATGTATGCTGATTTAAGCCTTAAAGCGCAAATGCAGGAAGATATCATAAAAAAGCTATAGCGCCTGTACCCGAGCGCAAAGTCTGGGCGCAAGAATTACAGGCGCAGTATGATGTCAGCATTGCAGTTAGTTGTCAGGTGGTCTGTATGAGTCGAACCGCTTACTACTATAAGCCTAAGCTACCTGATGATAGTGAGATTATTGATGTCTTAAACAAGCTTACTGACAAGCACAATCGTTGGGGTTTCCCAAAGTGTTTTAAGCGTATACGCAAGCTTGGCTACTCATGGAATCACAAGCGAGTACACCGTGTTTATACCGCGTTAAACTTAAACCTACGCCGTAAGTCTAAAAGACGGCTACCAACGCGCAACCCTAAGCCGCTAAGTGTGCCAAACGCATTGGGTCATACTTGGTCTATGGACTTTATGAGCGATAAGCTGCACAACAATATTCGCTTTCGAACCTTTAATGTGATTGATGATTACAACCGTGAAGTATTAGGCATTGATATTGGTACCAGTATGCCTTCACTCCGAGTAATTCGCTACCTTGACCAGCTAGCCGAGTGGCATGGCTATCCTAAGCAAATTCGTGTGGATAACGGCAGTGAGTTTACATCTAGCACATTCACTGATTGGGCATCAGCTCACGGCATCTATATTGACTATATCGAGCCTGGCTGTCCTTATCAGAATGCTTATATTGAACGGTTTAATCGCAGTTATCGTAATGAGGTTTTAGACTGCTACCTTTTCAACAATTTAAACGAGGTTAGTAAGCTGACTGAGGATTGGATCAAGGTTTATAACACCGAAAGACCCCATGATTCACTTAATGATATGACACCTGCTGAGTACAGGCAGGTGGCTTAATTATTCTACGATGATGTTGTGTTAAGAATGGGGTATTTACAGATTGCTTATATCAAAATAGTCTGTCATCTGTGAATGAGAGTAAAGTCCGTTAGCTAAGATATTCTTTAGGTTATTTATATGCGTCATATGAAATAGCCCAAACTCCATATCACCCAATAGCTTTTCCTTTATAGGCAATACTAGTATGTCCAATAAAGGCTTATACCAGACAACCCAAGACTCACCATTATCTTTATGGAAGTAGTCACCGAATACCTCACCCTTTTTTGTAAGCGTATAACTGCCCTCTATTTTCTCTAGCAGACCTTGATCTTGTAGAAAATCGAATAAACAGGTTTTAGCATCAACGCCAACTATATTTCCATATTTGGTCGTAGATAAGAATGAAGCAGGATTAACGCTTTCATGAAACTTATTTCTTAAAGGCTCAATTAATGGAGCTAATGCAGCCGTGTTCCAAGCGATATCACTTTTGCCCTTACCCTTCGGTTTAATCGCGCCATAACCCTTTCCTTTAAGCGTAAGCCCTAATTCCCTGTCCTTCGTTAGGAGTCCTAAGCTAGACAAATAGTAATTAATAGTTTGGACATCTATCCCAAACTCTTGTGCATAGTCATATGTGGATTTATATAGCTGATTGTCATTATCAGTGGTCTGCTCTAGTAATTTCTTGGCAACGGGATATAACAAATCTTTATCCCAAACCACCCACCAGTTTCCATCTTCTTTATATCGATATGCACCATAGTTTTCTCCTTTAGGAGTCAGCAAGTATTTATTATTAACCTTGTTAAGTAATCCAGCCTCTATTAAATAATCAAACAGATTAGGTTTTGCTTGTACACCAATACTTTTCGCAAACTGAGCTATGCTGAAGAAACCGTACAAGTAAACTTGGTAAACTAAGCATATTAATCGGAGTTTATCATGGTCAAGAAAATAAGAACCTATAGCACAGAATTTAAAGCTGAAGCCGTTAAGAAGATATCAGACAATAATGGCAATATCTCAGCAACCGCAAAGCAGCTTGGCATTGCCATGCAAACGCTATCGAATTGGCATAACAAAGCCAACCAAGGCAAGCTCAAAGGCACAGAGCAATACGACCCTGATCTTATGACAGCTCTTCAAGAAATAAAGCAGCTCAAACGACAGCTCAAAGTTGCCGAAGAGGAGCGAGAGATATTAAAAAAGGCGACGGCGTACTTCGCGAAAAACAGCTAGTCAGGTACGCCTTCATCAAAGATAACCAGCACTTCTTTACCATCACCACTATGTGCCGCGTGCTAAGGGTTAAGCATTCAAGTTACTACGACTGGCTGAGTCGCGATATCAGCGAGCAGCAGATACATCGCAACCATTGTGAGCTACTCGTTAAAGCCGCTCACAGTGAAACTCATGAGCGCTATGGTGTTGAGCGTCTGCATGCGCATCTAAGTGAGCAAGGTCATAACATCAGTCCCTACATGGTCAGAAGCATCAAAGAGGAATACAGCATCAAATGCCGTCGCCACAAACGCTTTAAAGTCACCACCGACTCCAATCACAACAAACTGGTCTATCCAAACGTGTTGGATCAAGAGTTTGATGCCAGTCGCCCTAACCAAGCGTGGGCCAGTGACATCACCTATATTTGGACGCTTGAGGGCTGGTTGTATTTAGCGGGAGTCAAAGATTTATATACCAAAGAGCTGGTCGGCTATGCGATCAATAAGCGAATGACCGCAGATCTAGTATGCAAAGCATTGAACATGGCCATCAAGAATAAACAACCAAGCAAAGGGCTAGTCGTTCACTCTGACAGAGGCAGTCAGTACTGTAGCCATGCTTACCACAAGATCATCAAGCAGCATCAGTTTACAGGTTCAATGAGCGGTAAAGGCAACTGCTTTGACAACGCACCCATAGAAAGCTTCTGGGGCATATTGAAGAACGAGCTAGTATATCACCAAGACTATAAAACAAGGTTTGCAGCTATCAGAGATATCATTGGATATATTGAGTTATATTATAATCAGACTAGGATTCAAAAGGGTTTAGGCTATAAATCGCCAAGACAGGTGTGGTTTGATTATTATCGTCAGGCTGCGTAATCAAAATCTCCCAAGTTTATATATACGGGATTGACGGCAGGGGTCAAACTGCTGAAGATGCTACTAGGGAGTTCTTCCGAGAAGTGCTAAAAAGCTTGACGCAAGAGCTTAATGCAAAAGATATCGAAAACTATAGATTTACATTCACTGTTCCCGCCTCATTCGAAGCGAACCAACGTCGTAGCCTAATTCAAAGTCTAGAAGAAAATAATATCTCTGAAGATCAACTTTGTCTTATTGATGAGCCTAATGCTGCATTTTTAAGCTTCCTGTATGAGTGCACGCATAAGAAGCAAGAACCAGCTTTCCTAAAAAAACTACAGTCTAGCGATGCAAACATTATTGTTTATGACTTCGGTGCGGGCACCTGCGATATATCCATATTAAAAGTCGGGTTAATGGAAGACAGCTTTCAGTCGAGAAACCTCGCTATCTCTCGATTCACAGCTCTTGGCGGCGATAATATAGATAGGGCTATTGCAGAGCACATCTTAATACCTCAGTTACTACGATCTAATCCAGAGTTCGAACCTAGCTTGAGAGACAAAGAGGAGGTATTAATACCTAGTTTACAAGCGACAGCTGAAAGACTAAAAATTATCGTCATTAAATGGATAGTAGAGAACCAAGTGACTTCACTAGATCAACTAGATGACTATTCAGACGTTGAGTTTACAGATTTACAGATAAATCCAATCACTATAAGAAAAAAATATACCCTGAGCCTAAATGAGCCAAAACTTAAGGTTGCAGCCTTTAGAAGCATTATGGAAGACTTCGTAGGGGATTATGATGGACTACATACCCCACTTCATATTGTTTCACCTATTGCTGATGCCTTAGATAAATCGAAGTTACATAAAGAAGATATTGATGGTGTGCTCTTTATTGGCGGTAGTTCTCAAAACCCATTGGTTCAAGAGTCTGTAATGAACTATATCAATGAGTTTAGTAATAATGCCCAAGCCATCATTCCTAGTGACTTACGTTCTCATGTCTCTTTAGGTGCTGCAATACATAGCTTTAGTTATCACGGTTTAGATATAGACTTCATTCAACCTATTACATCAGAAAGTATTTATATTATTACTAAAAATGAGGTGTTAGAAACCATCATACCAGCATCATCACCTGTTCCTAATCCATCCGCTTTTGAAACCACGCTAGTCGTTACAAATCATAAGCAATCTAGTATTGAGTTGCCTATTTGTGTAGGCAATAAAAATAAACTACTAGGCATCATTACAATTGACTCTGATAATGATTACTTCAATATCGGTGATGAGGTACATGTCACAGCCTCTATTAACCAAGAGAAGCTTCTAAATATTACTGCCTCTGTTGCAGGAAAAACTGTTGCATCGAGCATTTTAAACCCACTGTCTAATGAAGCGCTTACGGAAACAGAGTCTAAACTACTGAAGGCTAAGCAAGCCTTTAACCAAGACTTACTAGACTATAAAGGCCGCCCTAGAATACATGTAGTAGAAGCATACGCTGATGCTGCTTTAGAGGCTGGTGCATACGAGCTTGCAGCAGAGCTATATCAAGGTATTGAAAGAATGGATGAAAATAGTATCTATGATTATTCAACGACTATATGCTATGCATATGCTAGAGCTGGGCGACCTAATTTAGCTAATGAATGGGCTAATTTAGCATACAAACGTAAACCAAATGCAGTAAATGCCTACAATCTGTCATGCAGACATTCAGGTGATGAAAAAGAAAGATATCTAAGATTAGCGCTCGAGCATGATCCTTCATACGATAGCGCTTTGATTGTATTGGGTCGTATTTTGCATAGCCGAGGAGATAAGGAAGGTCGCGAACTACTTGAAAAAGCTAAAAACAATATAATGACTAGTTATGAATTTGGATATATTGACCATAGTGAAGCCGAGGACCTTCTTAGTATAAGTCGTGTACTGAATGATGAAGACGCAAAGCGTAAGGCTGAAAAATGGATTCACGAAATCAAGAGTAAAGAAAAGTCATCTGCATACTCAGATAGCAATCTAGTACAAACAAAAAATAATAACAACTTACTTCACAAATAGAGGTTCTAATGGCTTGGTGGATACCGTTTAATAAATTAAGAGATAGACAGACTCGCTACATTAACGAAATGCTTAAGTCGGTGAGAACAGGAAATAAAACTGTTTATTGGGTACAAGGATTTGCGGGTACGGGTAAAACGACAGTCTTAGCTAACTTAGCAGTCAAACTAAGGGCAGATCGAAAGTCTTTAGGTATTCGTGAGACTTACTGCTTTATTACCTATACTCATGCCATGAAAGAGCTGATAAAGAAGACATTTGTTGCAGAGAATAAAGGCTTTATAAACATTCAAACACATACAAAGTTTCTAAAGGACCAAAAAACGTACGACTTCGTATTTCTCGATGAGGTACAAGATATTAGTCCTAACGACTTAAATAGAATTAAAGCGCTTTCGAACTTCTTATTTATAGCGGGTGACTGCGAACAAAGTATTTATCAGGGAAGCGCTGAAGAAAATCAAATCGATGAGATCTTTAAACCTAATAAGCTTGTTTTTACAGAGATTCTAAGACTAACCAAATCCATGAGAGACTTAGCCAAAAAAATACTTCCTGATAGCAGGATTAATGAAGGCTCTCCAGAAAATACAAATGGCGATAATACACCCTTAATTGTTGAGTTTGATAGTGAGGCATCTGAATTTAGTTGGATTGCTGATAATGCGGTTCAGCGCGCAGCGCCAGGCAGCCCGAGCTGCATATTATTCACACACCATTCAGATATTAAAAAATTCTTTTATCAAATATATAAATCTCAAAATATATCCCCAGCTGGACCTTTTGAAGACGTTAATCTAAATGACCATAATACTAAACTTGACTATAGGCAAGTTAATGGCTATTTCAAACGTCACAAGCTACCTTATCGATATTTAGGTAATAGCTTTGGCGAATTGGACGAAAGTGATAAGCAGCCTATTGTTTTTATCATGACCTACCATAGCTCAAAAGGTTTAGATTTCGATACAGTTTACGTTCCTCAATTGACTATTAACAAGCAGATAGTACTTCCACACGTTTTAGAAAAATCTCCAGGCTTACATCAAAGGCTTTTATTTGTTGCTGTAACTCGGAGTCGTAAGGACCTATTCTTAACATATAGTGGGAAAGCACCTCATAAATACATCACTGATTTACCAGCTGGTAGCTATGAAAAAATTGAAAACCCGCATTTAATAGATGATGATGAAGAAGACGATTGGGATATATTCTAATGGAAAATAATAACTCTATAGCAAACAGCAACTGTATACTTATTACTCATAAAGAGTGGTTAGACTGGCTAGCATTCGGTTACCTGCGCACCTCACCAGTACGTATTAGCTATTTCGATGGCACTGAAGCTGGTTTTGATCAATTACTTAGCCATAGTACCATTATACCAATTCTAAAAAATAACACTCAAATCGCACCACTCCCGCTGAGTGATAGACCTAATTAAGTTAGTCTCATTACACAATGCATTCCAAGCGTCACATGCCGCATCGACAATCACATCATAACTCTCAAAACAGCGATTAGATAACCAATGCTGTTTAAGGTACTGCCATACCTGTTCAGCAGGGTTAAGTTCAGGTGAGTAGGGAGGCAATTTAAGCATGGTCACATTATCTTTATCCAAGCTTGGTTGGTGCCATAGCGCCCCATCCATAACCACCACGGCATGCCGACCTTCAGGAACAGCTTTACTAATTTCCTCCATATGCAATCCCATGGCTTGCTTATTCACATAAGGTAGAACAAGTCCAACACTCTCACCTGTCGCCGGATTAAAGGCACCAAACAGATAAGTCGATTCAAACTGCTGTTGCCTGACTATTCGAGGTCTTTGTCCTTTATAGTGCCAAACCCTTGTGATAGAACCTTGTTGTCCAATACGTGTTTCATCCTGAAACCATATATCAACTTGCTTGATATCAACACCATCAGGTAGAACTTGCTTTACCTGCTCAAGGAAGTTTTTTTATATGCCTCCATAACTTTAGGATCTGCCTTAGGATGCTGACTACGCGCAGATATCCAGCTCATACCAATACGTTTCATGAGAGGGTAGATCGCTTTAGGGGTATAGTTGGCGTTAAATTGCTCCTTGGCGATTTGTGCGATGTCTTTTGCGGTGAGCCTACCACCACCTCTTTGCTGCTGAGCTTCTACTATCGCTTGTTTGAATGGTTCTATGTCTTTTTCTGCTAAAAGACTCTTTCTGCCTCTGCCAGCTGCGTCATAGACACTAGTGATACCATGCAACCAGTATTTCCTTCTTATGGTATAGACGCTTCTAGGGTTATAGCCAAAGTTCTCTGCGACGGTCGCTATAGGATGACCTTGACTCAGTTGATGCAGCATGAGTAGTCTGATTCGCGCTCTGGCCTTGCCTTCTGTTTTAGACAATTGCAGAAAATCGTGGTCTGTGAGTTTATGATTTCTAGGGGTCTTTTTCGGCATATGATTCTATTATGTTGTTGAGTTGGTTGTATTGTACCTTATTTCTTAGAATTGGTATTAGTATTAGCTCGCTTGATGAGGAAGACGGTTTTCTAATAGCCAAGTTAGCGGATGACTATAGCCGAGTAGCTTACTATATATCACAAACCCCATCTACCTATAATGTGTCTATACAAGCTGTTCAAGGTTTTTATGTTTTGACGCAAAGAGCGCTCAATTTGCTTGAAAATGAGATTTTACATTCCCGTTCTGTTGTGGAGTATGATGCAAATATTGAAAGTCTATGGACTAAGTGGGTAAGCTCTCAGATTGAAATAAGACATCATGATAAAGGAAATAAATTCCTTGAAATACTCGGTTACTCTAAGTTTCAAAACATACCTTCTCTTACTAGCTTGAATATATTCAATAACTTGCCAAATAGAATTAATCAAAAATATCTATCGAAAGAACAGCAGGATATTTTAAGAAAAATTAAAGACTTTGGTAAAGAAATCAGTTTCGCTTGGTTGTTTGTTAGTTTTATATTTAGTCTTAACCATGAAAAAATATATCAAAGCTATCAAACTGTTCGAAATTCAGAAATCAGTGAATTAAAAGAAGCATATGACAGCATAAAAAAAATTGATTTAAGAAATAACAATACTTTTTTAACTGACCACCCTTATCTAATAGCTGAAAAATTGTTTTTAGATAAAATATCTGACTCTGAAAGCAACTTTTTAGCAACATCCTTCTTAGTTCATTATCATAACCTGTTAGATAACGATTTGGATATTAACCTAGAATTCTTGAAGAAAGACTTAGCGTTTTTAGAAACCCTATATCCAAATACTAAGTTTTCTAAACTTATCATATATTATTTAGGTAGAAGATTAGATGAAGGCTATTTAAATTATCTATATAACGCTAAAAACATAGATCAACTGCAATCTAATGTGTTTGATATTAGTTTTTTCTCTAAACTCAGGAAAGAGCAACTCTCTGTACTGGACTCCAATTTAGATGAAATCGAGTTTATCGTCAACGATGTCAAAGCTAAGGCTGAAGAAATAGAGCATATTTACAATGAAAGTCTAAATAAGCCACAAGAGCTTAAAAGTATAACGAATACTTCTGGGCAAAATACAAATAATGATGAAAGTAAAACTACTGAGCCTCAGTCAGAGGAACAAACAGCGAATAGTTCAACAGCAGGAAACGTATCTTCAGTAAATGATTCTGAAAATAAAAATACCGAGAGTAATACCGACCCTGACCAACCCAAGCCAGAACCTAAAGGTACAACTGCTACTGAATATGCTACAAGCAATACGAAAGCTACTAGTGAACCAATAGAAGGCTCACCTAAATTAATTGACTATCCTCAAGATGATTCAGCAAATAATAGGAATCCTAGTCCATGTGTAAGTTCGCCTCAAGATAGCTCAGCTCAGACTATTGAAAATAAGATCACAGGCTCTGCTGAAACACAAACCCATAAACCAGTTAGTCAGGAAAACCAAAATAATAATACTAACTCTGCTCCGACTGAATCAGAGACTAAGGATGTACCCAAACAGCAAGGTTATCTTGATGATGCTAGCCAATCCAGTAATGAAAGTGAACCGATACGTAATGAGTCCGATGTCTCGAATGATGATAAGCCAAATAAATTGATTGCTGCAGGCCATCCTGATCCTGATAGTCTAATTGACTTGGCATTACATATTCACTCACAACTTAATGATGATCAGAAAAGGTATGGTAAAAACTTTATTAATCGTTTTATAGAAGAGGTGGATGATGCTACTAAAGAAAAACTAAAATTCAAGACTCAAAAAGAATTTTTTAGCCAGTTCGGAGCTTTGATTGGTAGTAAAGAGCAGTATAAAGATATTAACTATAATACTTTTAAGATTTTATTGAATAATTTAATTAAAGGTTCAAGATTATTCTAACAACTGAATTTGAATAAATAAAAAGGCAGGCTCATTACCTTTGAGCTTGCCTTTTTTTAAAATCACTATTTACACATAACCTGCTATTACTATCATCAGCCAAAGACAGCGGATGATAACGAGCAGATAGCCAAGCTATTGATTGACTTAACAAACGACCATAAAAACTGGGGCTTTAAGCTATGCTTCTTATATCTAAGAAATGTACTCGGGCTGCCTTATAACCATAAGCGTGTTTATCGTATCTACCGTGAGTTTGAATTAAACTTTAGAATAAAGCCTAAACGCCGTATTAAACGAGATAGCCCCCAAAAGCTTGCTGTGCCTAATGATATCAATCAAAGCTGGAGCATGGACTTTATGCACGATGCTTTAACCGATGGTCGTGCCATTAGACTGTTTAACGTCATTGATGACTTTAATCGTGAAGCATTAACCATTGAGGTTGACTTCTCATTACCCGCTCAAAGAGTGATACGCAGTTTAAATCAGCTGATAGAATGCCGTGGTAAGCCTAATCAAATCAGGTGCGATAATGGCCCTGAATATATCAGCAATGATTTAAAAGACTGGGCAACTAAACAAGGTATCGTTATCGAATACATTGAACCTGGCAATCCTCAGCAAAATGCTTATGTTGAACGGTTTAATAAAACAGTGCGTTATGACTGGCTTAATCAAGAACTGTTTGATAGTTTAGATCAAGTGAGACAGCAGGCTGAAGATTGGCTTAATCACTATAATAACGAAAGACCCAATATGGGCAATGCTGGCTTTACGCCGATTCAGAAACTTAATATGGCAGCTTAGTTCTACTTATTTGGTGTTTTAAATTTGGGGGTATTTACCAGCCCTTATAAAACGGGCATAAAAAAAGCCCCAATCTTAAAGATTGGGGCTTTCGAATCTGGTAGGCGTAACTAGATTCGAACTAGCGACCTCTACCATGTCAAGGTAGCGCTCTAACCAACTGAGCTATACGCCTATTTAGGTGGTGTATTTTAGCAAGTTTTCTAGCTTTTGCAAGCCTTTATTTCTACAATAATTAAATTGATGACATAACTCACCTATTATACTTTTAGCTTATCGTTTGCGCCGCTCAATTTTTTTATAGCTATATTAAAATCACCCCTTATTTTATAGCGATATATATACTAGATATTATTTCTTCGACACCCGTTATTACTTATAACTTAGGCTATATTGATTAAAAATATCAAAATTAAAGCTGCCTCTCCCAATCTGACCCAATCAACTCCCGCCTCTGCTATAATCAAATTGGTTTAAACCCACAAGATATTGTAAGGCTCATTATAATGACTCAACCAATAATCAGAGTTGCCATCGCCGGTTATGGTAACCTTGGCAGCGGTGCCCAAGCCGCGATTAATCAAAACCCCGATATGACGTTGGTGGGTATCTTTAGTCGTCGTGATCCCGCTTCGGTCACCCTAATTGATAATAGTGTCCCTGTATATGCTATGGATGATATTGCACAATATAAAGATGAAATAGACGTGCTCATTTTATGTGGCGGTTCTAAGTCAGATTTACCTGAGCAAGGACCAAAGCTGGCCGCTTTATTTAACATCGTCGATAGCTTTGATACGCATGCTAAAATTCCTGAGTATTTTGAATCGTTAGATGCCCCTGCTAAGCAAGCTGGCAAGATAGCCCTACTTTCTGTGGGCTGGGATCCTGGATTGTTTTCTATCAACCGCTTATACGGTGAAACCATTTTACCAGTTGGAGAAACTTATACCTTCTGGGGCAAAGGGCTAAGCCAAGGACATTCAGATGCCGTACGCCGTGTGGTAGGTGTTAAGTCAGGTGTACAATATACCCTGCCCTCAGAGTCTGCTATGGCCAAAGTACGCAGTGGTGAGCAGCCGATCCTCAGTACTCGGGAGAAGCACACCCGAGAATGCTATGTGGTGTTAGAAGCAGGCGCTGATGAAGATACGGTCCGCACTGCCATTGTGAACATGCCTGATTACTTTGCGGACTATGACACCACAGTGCATTTTATTGACCAACAAACTTTTGAGCGTGACCACGGCAAGATGCCCCATGGTGGTTTTGTCATGCGCAGTGGCTCTAGCGGCACCCAAACTGATACCAATCACCAGGCCCTAGAGTTCTCGTTAAAGCTTGAGAGCAACCCGCAGTTCACCGCCAGCGTCCTTGTGGCCTATGCACGTGCTGCTTATAAAATGAACAAAGCAGGTGAAACAGGTGCCAAGACCGTCTTTGATGTGGCACCAGGTTTGCTATCACCCAAGACACCAGCTCAACTGCGTAAAGAGCTGCTTTAAGTACGCTTAAACCGATAAATCCCCAAACAAAAAAACGCACTGAGCCTTGATAGCTTGGTGCGTTTTTTATTATGCGTTATCTCAAGCGGCTTGTTCGTTATATTTTTTCAATTGTAGAGCATTAGCCATTGTTTAATATAGATAAAATTATTTTTCTAAAAATACTTTCCCAACTGTAATACTTTTATATTACTATGTTAATTAAGTATTAAAGGTGTTTCAACAAACTATTGGTAATTTTGGCCAGCCTATTTACCAACGCATTGATGTTTTAAGGCTGCAATATAAGTAGGGATACAAGAGCTGGGCACTAACCATTTGAATGTACTTCAAAAAATACGTTGGTTATGTCAATAGTTGCTCTCATTCACATTAAATAAAGGAACATATTATGCATTACAAAGTCAAAACGCTGACACTTGCTACTCTTTTGGCCTTTGGTCTTACAGGGTGCAATAATAATCAGTCCGCCAATACCGATGCTCCAGCCACAGCAGAAGGCACCAGCACCACTGAAGCTACCCCCTCAACAGATGGTGCTAATGCAGATGCTTCAGCCACTTTAAATAAAATTAAAGACTCAGGGACCATCGTAGTGGGTTTTCGTGACTCCTCTATTCCTTTTTCTTACATCGCCGATGATCCCAATCAGCCATTAGGCTATGCCCATGATTTAGAAATGAAGGTTGTGGATGCAGTCAAAGACAAACTCAACATGCCAGATCTTAAAATTCGCTACAACCTCATCACCTCTCAAACTCGTATTCCTTTGGTCCAAAACGGCACCATCGATTTTGAATGTGGCTCAACCACCAATAATGAAGAGCGCCAAAAGCAAGTTGCCTTCTCAAATGGCTTTTTTGAAATTGGCACACGTTTATTGACCAAAAAAGACTCAGGTATCAATGATTTTGAGGATTTGAAGGGTCGTACTTTGGTGACTACGGCAGGGACAACCTCTGAGCGCTATATTCGTCAATATAATGATGAGAAAAAACTCGGCGCTAAGATCATCTCAGCGAAAGACCATGGCGAAGCTTTCTTAATGTTAGAAAAAGGCCGTGCAGATGCCTTTATGATGGATGATGTGCTTCTAGCAGGTGAAAAAGCCAAGTCTGCTCATCCAGAAGAGTGGCAAATCGTTGGTACCCCGCAGTCATTTGAAATCTATGGCTGTATGATGCGCAAAGATGACCCACAGTTCAAAGCGATTGTGGATGAGGCATTAAAAAATGTTTATGCGTCAGGTGAGATTAATGATATTTATAACAAATGGTTCATGAATCCAATTCCACCTAAGAACGTAAATATGAACTTTGAGATGTCAGACAATCTTAAAGCACTTATTGCCAATCCACATGATGGTGCACAGCCTATGGCGGCTCCTGCCCAATAAGCCACAACTCATATTGTCGCTTTGAATATTAGCTAAACTGTGCCCATACTTTTCATTCTTTGGCAAGGTATGGGCATGTTGCTTTTTTAATAGGCCATTTAGGGATATAAGTGGTGCTAAGAATAAGGGAATACAGATGAATTACAGTTGGAATTGGGGGGTACTTTTTGAGTCAACCGGCATTGGTGATGGTATCTATTTGTATTGGATATTATCAGGGCTCGGCTGGCTACTGCTTATTGGTACCATTGCTTGGATACTGGCATTGGGTATTGGTACAGTCTTGGGGATTATGCGCACGCTACCCAGCAAAACAGCGCGTACGATTGGCACCATGTATGTGACCTTTTTTCGTAATATCCCTTTATTGGTACAACTGTTCTTTTGGTTCTATGTCGCCCCAGGCTGGCTAACGCCTGTCCTGCAAGAGTGGTGGTATAAAGGCCTGTCTCCTAATATGTCAGCCATGATTTCTGCCAGTATTGGGCTTGGCCTATTTACTGCCGCGCGTATTACCGAGCAGGTTCGAACCGGTATTCAGTCCTTACCTGAAGGCCAACACAATGCCGCCTATGCTTTGGGCTTTAGCACCGCTCAGGCTTATCGACAAGTATTGTTGCCACAAGCATTTAGGGTCATCCTACCCCCACTAAGCTCAGAGCTGACCAACTGTTATAAAAATGCCTCTATTGCTTCTTTGGTCGGGGTGATGGAGCTTATTAGTCAAACCAAAACCATCAGTGAGTACACCCAAAACAACATCGAAATCTATACCTACGCCACCATTATCTATCTACTATTTAACCTATCGCTCATAGGTATCATGGGTCTTATTGAACAAAAACTTCGTGTCCCAGGGCTAATTGCAGGAGGTAAAAAATGAGTGCATTTGTCACCGAGTTAACCACCGCATATCCAAGCCTAATCAGTGGCATGATTGTCACCCTCAAAGTACTACTACTAGCGATAGTAGGCGGTATGGCACTGGGTACCGTATTAGCCATGATGCGCTTATCAGGCATTAAAGCCCTTGAGCTACCCGCCAAGCTATATGTGAACTTCTTTCGATCAGTGCCGCTGCTGCTAATCCTACTGTGGTTTTATTTTGCTGTACCGATGATTTATAACGGCTTAACCGGTAGCTATATTACTTTTGATACTGCCTTCACCTCCTGTGTGGTGGCCTTTATGGTGTTTGAAGCCGCTTATTTCTCAGAAGTAGTCAGGGCGGGCATCCAATCCATTGGTAGCGCACAGGTCAATGCAGCCAAAGCTTTAGGGATGACGTATGCTCAGACCATGCGATTGATTATCTTGCCACAAGCCTTTCGCAAAATGACCCCGCTTATTTTGCAGCAGTGTATTATTTTATTCCAAGATACCACTTTAGTATTTGCAATTGGATTGAGTGACTTTTTCCGATCAGCTTACGTACGCGGTGAGCTAATGGGATATTTAACCCCTTACATCTTAGGCGCCGGCGCTGTGTATTTCATCATTAGTTTGATTGCCTCTATTGGGGTTCAGCGCCTGCAAAAATCCATGCGATTTTAAGCTTCATGCGCGGTTGCTTCATATTAAGAGCTATAATAACGGATACCATTATGAATAAATTTGAGGCAAAACCTGACAGCCCTACCCCACCTTTAACCTCCGACTCTATGCCTACTGACCGCCCCAATTCCTATATCAATGATTTTGGCGGATTGGTCACCGATACAGGACATGCCAGCGATGAGATGGTAATTGAAATGTCTAATGTCAGTAAATGGTATGGTGACTTTCAGGTACTAACTGACTGTACCGCACACGTGCATCGTGGCGATGTGGTGGTGGTCTGTGGGCCCTCTGGCAGTGGCAAGTCCACTTTGATCAAAACGGTAAATGCGCTAGAGCCGTTTCAAAAGGGTGAGATTTTCGTCAATGGCATAGCCGTGGGTGATTCAAAAACTGATTTGCCAAAGCTACGTAGCCGAGTGGGCATGGTGTTTCAGCATTTTGAGCTATTTCCGCATCTTTCAATCATTGATAATTTGACTGTGGCACAAATCAAAGTCTTGGGGCGCAGTGACAGTGTGGCCCAGCAAAAAGCCATGGCTTATCTTGACCGTGTGGGGCTATCGGCTCAAGCCAAAAAATACCCCGCCGAACTGTCAGGCGGGCAGCAGCAACGTGTTGCCATTGCCCGAGCTTTGGCAATGGACCCGGTATGTATGTTATTCGACGAGCCTACCTCAGCACTGGATCCTGAAATGATTCAAGAAGTGTTAGATGTTATGGTAGAGCTTGCAAAAGAGGGCATGACCATGATGTGTGTGACTCATGAAATGGGATTTGCCAGTCAAGTTGCCAACCGTATCATCTTTATGGATGAGGGACACATCGTGGAGAACTGCAGTAAAGATGAGTTTTTTGAAGGGGCACGTAGCGATCGCGCCCAGTTATTTTTATCTAAAATCTTGGGGCATTAATCGCTTAAAGCGGATCTTGCCAAGCAAAGTAATGCGCTTTAATGAGCACTGCTGGGTTTAGCTGCCAAATACCACCACGTCATCTCCCTCAGACCAAGGTGTATATTTCGTCATGGCCTGCAAAAATAGTGGATGCTCAAGCCAATGCCGAAGCCAGCGCTGCACATGAACATAAGGCAGGCGATAAAACAATGCACGATCAACATGAGCGAACTGACGTACGAACGGCATAATGGCAATATCCGCCACACCGATGCGCTCGCCAAAAAGATAAGGGTGCTGAGTTAACAAGGCTTCTAGGGTGCGCAAAAACTGCTCGCCCTTTTGCCTATAAGCCTCTTGGCTCATGTCAAGATAACGATCGGCGTATTTATAGCGATCAAGCCAATATTTAAACTCAGTATCATTTTGATCAATTAAAGCCTTAGCTTGAGCGCCTACTGTGTTATCCAGTAAACATTGAGGGTCATTTTGGTTAAGTGCCCACAGCATAATATCACGGCTCTCTTCAATCACTGTCCCATCTGCTAACTGCAAAACAGGCACCGTGCCTTTGGGGCTGATGGCAAGCATTTGCGGTGGCTTATTTTTTAACACCACCTCACGCAAATCAACTGACACACCGGCAAATAACAGCCCAAGCCGCGCCCGCATTGCATAAGGACAGCGGCGAAAAGAGTACAAAACGCCAAGCTTATTGTTCATAAAACCTCTACCTTAAGACCAAAGAATACCTTGTTTATTACTGCGCTAAAAACTCATTGAGTAAGGCGCGCCAGCAAGATGAGCGTTTGTGGTTTTAATTGACTGGTGGTGTGCGTTAGCATAGCATGTCCTTATTTTTACTATAATATGCGGTATAAATTGGTTTAAATGTGCCTTAATATAGGTCATTTGGCCTACTTATAAAAGGACTGTGCTATGACCTATGTTTTTAACCCCAGCTTGCCTGCAGCATTAGATGTCAAGGGCGTTCAAGATAAATTCCCAGTACGCCGGGTATATTGTGTCGGCCGCAACTACGCCGCTCACGCGATAGAGATGGGTTCAGACCCTGATCGTGAGCCACCATTTTTTTTCTGTAAGCCGGGCGATGTTGATGCGGTGGTGGCAGTGCCTGCCAATGGTAGCGTGGATATCCCTTATCCGCCATTGACCGAAAACTATCATTACGAAACTGAGCTTGTGGTAGCGATAGGCAAGCCTGTAAAGGACATCTCAGTGGCACAAGCTGCCTCTAGTATTTTTGGCTATGGCGTAGGACTAGATATGACCCGCCGTGACTTGCAAGCCACCATGCGTGAGCAAGGCCGCCCTTGGGAGATTGGCAAGGCTTTTGATTATTCAGCCCCCATTGGTGAGCTGACCCCTATCGCTGATTTGGGTGAAATAAATGCCGGTAGTATTAAGCTGACCGTCAATGGCGAGACGCGACAAGATAGCGACTTGACTCACTTAATCTGGAGTGTCTCTGAGGTGATTTCTCATTTATCACAGCTGTTTGAGTTAAAACCAGGCGACTTAATCATGACCGGCACGCCAGCAGGTGTTGGGCCCGTGGTAACAGGGGATACGTTGGTGGCCAGTATAGAAGGCTTAAGCAGCATCAGGGTAAATATCAAATAAATCAAGCATATCGCCATCAAGCAGCAAGGCTCAAGTGACCCCAAGCGAATACGAATCACGGATGGATTATAACCTTATCAAAAATAAGGCGAAAGCTTGGCGTGCTATGAGCCACACTTTCCGCAGCCAGAGGCACAGCTGCTTGATTTTTTGAACAATACTCTAGTCCACACATAATATAAAGCCAAGGCGATAATAATAAACACCAGGCCATATTCGACAACATGAGACATCGCTTATTACTCCAATAATTTATAGACCAAAGATAAAACCTGCAACTTGGTACGTTATCCACGCCATCACATAGGCTAAGGCAAACAAATAGCCGGTAATGGCTAAGGTCTGCGGCAAAGATTTGGTTTCTCTGCGAATCACGGTCAACGTTGCCAGACACATGGGGGCATAAATATAAAAGGCCAAAAAGGAAAACGCTGTGGCCAATCCCCACTGATTATGGATAATCGGCATTAGAGTATGGCTCACCGCTTCTTCACCGACATTGCCCACAGCGTATACAGTACCTAGCGCCGCCACCACCACCTCGCGGGCGGCCAGACCCGGAATCATGGCAATGCACATCTGCCAAGTAAAGCCGATGGAGCTAAAAATTGGCTCAATAACATGGCCAAGCATGCCGGCAAAACTGTGGTTGATGGCTGGATCTGTACTGCCTATTGGTGCTGAGGGAAAGCTCACCAAGGCCCATAGCAGCACGCTTAATGCAAAGATCACGGTCCCTGCCCGTACCAAAAAGGCCTTAACCTTGCTCCACAGCTCAGTGGCAATATGCTTGACATTGGGCATACGATAAGTGGGCAGCTCCATCAATAACGGAAAGCTGGCTGCATCGCTTTTACTGCGTCCCACTCGGGTCATTAGCCAAGAGATGAATAAGGCGGACACAATACCTGCGGTATATAACACAAATAAGGTCATCCCTTGCAAATTAAAAAGCCCAAACACGCTCTTATTGGGTATCACCGCAGCTATGATCAATGCGTAAATAGGTAACCTCGCCGAGCAAGTGAGCATAGGCAATACCGCTATGGACACAAAGCGCTCTTTAGGGTTTGGAATGGTGCGGGTCGACATAACAGCCGGTACAGCACAAGCAAACCCAGATAAGAGCGGAATAAAAGAGCGGCCTGACAGCCCCACTTTGGACAATAACGTATCTAATAAAAAGGCGGCGCGCGGCAGATAGCCCGAATCTTCCAAAATTAACAAGAATAAAAACAGTAAGGCAATCTGAGGCACAAACACCACCACACTGCCAACCCCAGCAATAATACCGTCTACCAGTAGACTTTTTAAGATACCCTCAGGTAAGTGACTGGCTATCATCGTCCCAAAGCCATTTACCAACAGCTCTAGCCCATCCATCATAGGGGCGGCCCAAGCATAGATGGCTTGGAAAATCACAAACAATATACTTAGCAATATAACCACCCCCGCCACAGGATGCAGCACCCAATAATCTAAACGCTCATGCCACTTAGGCAATCTGTGCGGTGTAGAAACGGTTTGGCTGATTATCTCATCAGCGCGTTGATACAGCTGCTGTGGATCGGGTACATCTTGGGCGAAGCGTACTGGCCTTATGTGGCGGTGTTGGCGCTGCGAGAACTCTTTAATTAATGACAATAAAGCATCATTAGCGCGGCGCTTGATAGCCACCGTTTTTACCACAGGTACCCCAAGCTGCTCAGAGAGTTTGTCTTCATTGACAACCATACCGCGGCTGACTGCCACATCATTTAAGTTTAATGCCACCATCATCGGTAGACCCAAGCTTTTTAGCTCAAGAATCATCCTTAACGACATCCGTAAGTTGGTGGCATCAGCAACCACCAAGATGGCATCGGGGATAGACTCACTAGGCATCTCACCCATCAAGACCTTTCGAGTGACCTCTTCATCGGGACTTGTGGTTGCTAGGCTATAAGTGCCTGGCAAATCCAAAATCCTGACCTGGCTTTGATTAATAAAAGGCGCTGAGCGCTTATCGACCGTAACACCTGAATAGTTAGCCACTTTGGCTTTTGAGCCGGTCAAAACATTGAACAAAGCGGTTTTGCCACAGTTTGGAGCGCCGACCAGCGCGATAGTAATGGGGGCTATGCTGCCCTCAGTGGCGGCACTGGCTAAAGAAGATGTTGACATACGGGGAGTCACTTATCGGTAAAAAAAGCCTACAAAAATGGGGACAGGTATCTGGGGCTATAACGCCTTGCAGCGAATTTTTTGTAGCTCATCAAGACGCAAGCTAAATTGCACGCCTGAGCCTAATTGCACTGCATAAGGCGGCTTACCAAATAAACCTTTAGCGACAATACGTATCGGCGTATTGGGCAAAAACCCTAAGTCTTTTAGGCGCTGACTGACCACAGCATCTAACCCTCCAAAGCGAGGATTTTCGACAATGGCTTCTATCAAAGCGATTTGATTTTTTGCAAGATCGATAAGTGAGTAAGATGAGGTAGGATAGCTGTTAGCAGACTCAGAGGTATCTGCATCGGTGGCGAGCATGGCTTTATCCATGGACTATATCCAAACAAGTTAAGATATTGTAAATATTAATACTTACGATTTGCAGTTATTATATGCCTAGTTTTTTTACTCAACAATATATTTTAATGGCCGTTACATTTTTTCCTAAAAGCGCAATATACCGGTATACTCCTCAAAAAAAAGCCCTGAACCGTAAGGCTCAGGGCGTATCTACAATCAAAACAGATCAGGCGATCCAGCGGCCAAAATCAACCCATTGAGCTGGCTTTTAGTTGGCTTCAGCTACAGCGCGGGGTAGGTAATAATCTCGCCATTTTCTTTAGTAAATGTCTCTACAGGAGTGGCTAAAACCTCAAATACCCGCTCTAAGGGACGGCATAACACAGCGCCCTTGTCTGTCACCACAATCGGTCGATTGATTAAAATTGGGTGGCTAATCATGGCATCGATAAGTTGATCATCTGACACCTCAGGATTATCTAAGCCCAATTCAGTAAACACCGCTTCTTTGCTGCGCATCAGCTCACGCGGCGCCATTTGCATCTGATTTAGCAAATTAACCAAATACTCACGGCTTGGGGGTGTGTTTAAATACTCGATCACCTCAGGTGTCTCACCTGATGCTTGCATAATGGCCAAAGCATTGCGCGAAGTGCTGCACTTTGGGTTATGAAATATAGTCGCCGTCATTTTAGTCTCCTTAGGGATTAAATCAACAAAAGTACAAGGTTCGCTCAGCATATAAAATCATGCCCATTTAATCAATGTCGCGACTAAATAAGCCTGCTGATATTAACCCCCTAGTGCGTTCTTCAATCAGCATGTCACCGCCTTGTTTATGGCTTATGGCTTATGGCTGATACCTTTTCTAAAAAACAACCTAGCGTTGTCAAACTCGTTTACCGTACTAAGTGTACAGTTTTCACTCGTCATCTTTTCACTCGTCATCCTTGCTATGTTAATTTTTAGATTTGGTATTATTTTTTGGGTGCATCCTTCACACCCTCATCGAATAAATCTGCGATGGGCTGATTGTGTACTTTTGACTGCTGCATAAGCTTGCTGCCTTCATGCTCTTTTTCGGACCAAAAGTTAATATTAAATTGAGCATCGTCACTTAGCTCAATCCGGTGCCAATACTGTGGTGGACTGACTGCAAACTGGCCGGCCTGAATCACAATTTTTTTCTCAGGCTCAGTGGCAGCTTCATCAGCAAAGCCAAAAAAGGTAACCGTGCCTTGCATGACGCAAATCTGACCATAAATACCTGCAGCTGTATTGTGGTGGGTCAGTAATGCAGGAGGGATATTGTCTTTGGTGAAGAATGGTGTGGAGCGCTTGACTCTCCAGTGACTGGGAATGACTA
Organism: Psychrobacter raelei; assembly: GCF_022631235.3. Classification (NCBI taxonomy): domain Bacteria; kingdom Pseudomonadati; phylum Pseudomonadota; class Gammaproteobacteria; order Moraxellales; family Moraxellaceae; genus Psychrobacter; species Psychrobacter raelei. The sequence goes on along the minus strand of NZ_CP093310.2, from coordinate 914,300 downwards.
TAGGGCTCATGTTATCTCCTTACGATTGTACATACAGACAAAAGTGATGACTTCCTGTCGAGGTAATGGCTTATCGATTTTCTTTTTCACGTTTGACATTTTTAGAGCTGGCATCATAAATAGCATCCAACTCTTGCTCGGACAACACGTGTTGAGCCAGTGGAAACAGCTCACGCTCCTCAAAACGAATATGGTCATACAAAGCGTTGGCAAGCTCTTGAACTTGAGCGGCACTCAGGCTAGGCAAACCAATAAGCTGATACAGCTTGTGATGCTGCTCAGCTATTTTATCAATGACCTGTGCCACTTGAGGATGGCTGGCTCTATAACCCTCTAGCTTGGCCAATATAAGATCATCTTCAACCTTAAAGTGGTTGGTCATATTTTGGTTAATATAGTCCGTCAAAGCTGTCCAGTGTTTGGCAATGTCCTCAACATCATTGGCACATACCTTAGCACGGCGAGAGAGCACCAGACCTAAATGATGCTCTCGTGACAAAGGCTGAAGCTGATTCGTACGTTTCATAATACATCCTTATACACTTAGTAACTTACACTTTGACTTTGACCTTACAGCCTAGCCTATCTAACCGCGGAAAATATTCTCTTGAGCCAGTTCCATTTGAATACCATCAATCTCTGCTTGCTCAGCCAAGGTATATAAGTAATCACATAGCCCATGATGGAAAGCCTGCTGTGCAAGCTTATTCGCGATAGCAGGTTTGGCTTGCAAGTAATCCAGCTGAACACCAGGCTGTTTATCAAGCACCTGTACGATATGAAATCCATAGCGGGTCTCGACCGGACTGGGCGCTAACCCCTCATCCATTGAGAAGACGACCGATTCAAACTCAGGTACAGTTTGACCTTGGGTTAACACGCCCAGCTCACCGCCTTGCTCTTTTGAGGGGCAAGCTGAATACTGACGCGCCAGCTCAATAAATTCTGCATCAGCATTGGTACTGTTATTAATCCGCTCAATAAGCTCATATGCTTGTTTTTTAAGCGCCAAACGCTCTTCTCCATCTTCAGGAAGACTGGCGAGCAAGATATGACGTACTGACATAATGGGCGCGGTTTTGTAGTCAGATTTGTTTTGTTCGTAATAACGCTCACACACTTCATTTTCTGGCGTGGCTGCGTGTACGTTTTTATCAATCAAATCTGATATGGCTTGTTCTTCGTTGTTATCCCAAGCTTCTTGACCCAAGGTATCATCATCAAGCACTGCGTTTTTTAATAGCTCACGGACTACCAAAGCTTGTGTCGCCAAAAACAGCGCATCTTCTTTGCTCGGTGCTGGGTGATATTGTAGCTCTTGCGCGATGGCTTGCTTGTCAATCATCACCCCATTCACCGTTACGGTAGGCAACTCTTCACGACTTGAGGCAATCAGATTTTGATGATTGCTACGCTCCTCTGCCAGTGCTTTTTGGATAAACTCTTGGTCAGAGTGCGGCTTTTTTAAGTCATCTGAGGTTGGCATAATACGAATATTGTCATCCGCCGCTTGTCTAGGGTCGTAAGTCATTGCTGTCATGGTGTACTCCATTGAGTCATATGTCTCTATAAAGCTGCCTTAATCTTAATATCGACAGGCTTTATAGAGCTGCTGCTACAGATGAACAGCGTGATTTAATTTCATTGAAGGCGTCTAGCCCACGCTTAGGCTCATTTTTGGACCAAAGGGCTCATAGTGGATGTTATCGCCGCTGTGCTCCAATGCCATTAACCCTTCAATCATGCTGTCCATAAAGACCATAGAGCCGCACACATAGACATCGGCAGGATTAGGTAGGGTTTTTAGCCAGCTTTCATCTAATAGTTGACCTTGCTCAAAGTAGAAGGTGTGCTGTTGTACATTTTGAGCTTGGCCTAGTAGCTGCGCTACGCGGGTATCAAAGGCTTGAAACTCTGGGTTTTGGCACGCATAAGCCCAGATGATAGGGCGACTAGGATTGGCTTTTACTTGCGCCTCAAGCATAGCCAGTACTGGTGTAATGCCCACGCCCGCACTGATTAATACCAAGGGCACCTCATTTTGTTCAATAAGAGGTTTATTTAATTCAAAATCCCCTGCCGGTGCAGATAGTAAGATGGTATCGCCGACTTCCACATGATCATGCAAGTAGTTAGACACCAAGCCGCGATGAGCATTACGGTTGTCACGGCGTACCGCAAATTTAATACCGTCGCTGCTATCGACTGAATACAGTGAATAATGTCTTAAGGCAATATGGTCACTGTCTTGTGGGTCGGTTTTTACAGTAATGTACTGACCTGCTGTTAATGGCAATGCACGGATATCTAGGCTGCTGTCTTCAGGCTGTACCGTGAAGGCGGCGATGTCTGTGCCGGTGATTTGTTTGTCCACCACTTTAAAGGGCGCAAAGCCTGGCCACATGGCCTGCTCGTACATGCTTTGCTCTACCTTGATAAACACCTCTGCAATCTCAGCATACGCCTCTGCCCAAGCCTCGATAATCTCGTCTGTGGCAGCATCACCCAGTACTTCCTTGATGGCGCCCAATAAATGTTTACCAACAATAGGATAATGTTCAGGCTTAATCTGTAACGCGCGGTGCTTATGACCAATTTGCATCACTTGCGGTAATAATACTTCTAACTGCTCTAAATGCTTAGCTGCGGCCAAAACTGTGGTCGCAAGAGCGCTTTGCTGGCGTCCTAGCTTTTGGTTAGTTTCATTAAAAATATCCAAAAGCTCAGGGTGCTCAGCAAACATATTTTGATAAAAGACCGTAGTAATCTGGGTGCCATGAGTTTCAAGCACAGGAACGGTTGCTTTTACGACTTGTAATGTTTTGGGTGATGCCATTGTGATTTCCTTAATCAGTAGGGTATGCAACTCGGCATTGAGCACGGGTTGGTAGGTAAAAGAATATAAAGCAGCGAATAAAATAGCCTTGCTCATCACTGCAGGGCGCTATTCTATCATAAGATTCATTTGAAATGAATCTTATGATTTTACCGGACCAACCCTTTGTTGTATAGCAATTGTGATAAATTCCTACTGAGAGGTTTTTTGTCTCACGATCTGATAGCGGCGACCCAAATACCACACTGGCGCACTGATAATATGAATCAAACGAGTAAACGGGAAAATCATAATCAGGGTAATGCCTAGCGCCATATGCAGCTGATAAATCAGATCGGCTTGTTCGATACGAGCGGCCGCATGCCAAGGTCTTAAGATCGTAATATCTTGTGCCCAGCCAGCAAGATTCATCATGGTTAACCCATCAAGATGATGCATGGAAGTAAAGATAGATATCAGACCTAAGTTGAGCTGGATAAATAGCAGTATCAGTACCAATTTGTCGCTAAAAGATGAGGTATGCGAGATACGATCATCGGTAAAGCGGCGTACCATCAACATCACCATACCAATCCAGCACACTACCCCTGCAATACCACCGACCACCACCGCTAGGATTTGCTTGTGTGCAGCGCTGATAAATGGCTCATAAATAAAGTGAGGGGTTAACATACCAACCAAGTGACCCAGCAGGACAACAATAATACCCACGTGGAATAAATTGCTGGCAAGGCGCATGTTCTTTTTGCGCAGCATTTGTGAAGAGCCGGTCTTCCATGAGTACTGTGACAAATCAAAACGCGCCCAAGTACCAAGGATGGCAACCACTAATGCAATGTAGGGATAGATACCAAATAAAAATATTTGTAGCCAGTTTAAGTTGGCCAAAGACTGTACACCAGGATCTGCAATATTCACGAGACTCTCTCCTTAAGGCTGTTTAACAGGTTTCGACGTATCGAAATCCACCCAATGCACAGGGGCATCGACTTGTTTTGGCGGCATGACACTTCGGTCTATCGCAATACCTTTGGCAAGGTTTTGGGTATTAGAGGGGCAGCGCTCTTCTTGCTGCGCCCCTAAGAAGTCAACCACCTCTTCTTCCCACTCTTGATCCAGCGCCTCAAAGGTGTCGTCACGCTGTTCACTTTGCACCTGCTCCTCAAGTGCTTCCACTGTATTAAGCGGCTTACCAGCGATTTGTAATAGCGCATTAAAGCAGCCTTCATATAAGCTGTCTCTATCTTTGAGTCTGGCGGCCAGTAGTGCAATGATGTGGCTGACATCCGCAATATCCATACGAATTTGAATCTCATCACCGCCCACTGCTGCTTGATATGCCAAAAACTCTAAATACATTGGCAGATAATCAGGCAGCTCTTTTTGACCAATCTCAAAGCCAGCTGCTTCATATTGACCCATCAAATCAACCATGGCCTGCCCGCGGTCACGTGACTCACCATGCACATGCTCAAACAGCCATAGCGATAGTGAACGCCCACGCTCAAACAAACCATCGTATTGCGCTTGCGCTTCTAGTGATCCCATCGCAATCATCTCATCTATCAGTGCTGCAATCTGAGCACGCACCTCTGGGCTAATAAGCGGTGAGGTGCTAACAATGTCTTTTGACAGTGCCAGCGTGTCCCCTTCAAACAGCTCATTGGCTGGATAATCAATCAGCAAGCTCAATACTTTTAAAATCTTCATATCAGAGTCTGCAATGGTTGGCATCGCTTGTGCGTCTTGATCAACATTGGTATCAAAAGCTGTGTTTTGGATAGTGTCTGTCATGTTACACCTCCCACTTTTGAACGGTGTCAATAAAGTCACGGCGGGTTGCTTTTTTCTGACCGAACATGCTGGTGTCACTGCTGCCTGAGCAGCCTTCACCAAAGGTAAAGCCGCAACCGTTGCGCTCAGCAAAGGCATCACTCATCGCCTCTTCTCTATGCGCCGTTGGAATCACAAAACGGTCTTCATAGTTGGCAATCGCTAGGTAGCGGTACATCTCTTCCACCTGCAATTTGGTTAAGCCCACATCATCTAGGATGCTTTGCACTTCTTGCTTCTCAACCAATTGCATACGCTTGTAGCTGCGCATCGCAAGTAGGCGTTTTAGTGCCATGCGCACCGGCTCTTCATCACCGGCGGTTAGCATGTTGGCCAAATAACGCAGTGGGATACGTAAGCTGTCAACATCTGGAATCAGACCATCCATGCCTACCTTGCCCGCTTCTGCTGCATTTTGAATCGGTGATAAAGGCGGTACATACCACACCATAGGTAGCGTACGGTACTCAGGGTGTAATGGCAGTGCCAGTTTCCAGTCCATCGCCAATTTGTAAACCGGTGATTTTTGCGCCGCATCAATCACAGATTGAGGTACGCCGTCTTTTAATGCTTGAGCGATGACTTCTGGATCGTTTGGATCTAAGAAGAGATCCAGCTGTGCTTGGTATAAGTCTTGCTCATTTGGGGTACTCGCAGCTTCCGCAATCTTATCGGCATCGTATAACAGCACGCCAAGGTAGCGGATACGGCCCACACAAGTTTCAGAACAAACCGTTGGCATGCCCGCTTCGATACGTGGATAACAAAAGATACATTTTTCAGATTTACCTGATTTCCAGTTGTAGTAAATCTTTTTGTATGGGCAGCCTGAGATACACATACGCCAGCCGCGGCATTTGTCTTGGTCAATCAACACAATACCGTCTTCTTCACGCTTATAAATCGCCCCACTTGGGCATGACGCCACGCAAGTTGGGTTTAAGCAGTGCTCACACAGACGCGGCAAATACATCATGAAGGTGTTTTCGTACTCGCCATAGATGTCTGCTTGCACGTTATCGAAGTTTTTATCACGGCGACGCTTTTCAAACTCCGAGCCTAAAATTTCCTCCCAGTTAGGGCCCCATTCGATTTTTTGCATTCGCTTACCGGTAATGGCAGAGCGAGGACGCGCAATCGGCTGATGGTTGCTAATAGGTGCGGTGTGCAAGTGCTGATAATCAAAGTCAAATGGCTCGTAATAGTCATCAATCTCTGGCAAATCAGGGTTAGCGAAGATGTTCGCTAACACTCGAAATTTACCGCCGATACGAGGATTAATCGTGCCATTGGCATTACGAATCCAGCCGCCATTCCATTTATTTTGATTCTCCCACTCTTTGGGATAACCAATACCCGGCTTTGACTCTACGTTGTTAAACCAGGCGTATTCCATACCTTCACGGCTGGTCCAAACGTTTTTACAGGTAACTGAGCAGGTGTGACAACCGATACATTTATCGAGGTTAAGCACCATGCCTACTTGTGATCTGATTTTCATGGGTGTGTGCTCCAAATTAACGTGTTTAAGGTTGTCTTAACCTTCTAAAGTGGTTGGTAATGGCTGTGGTAATGAGTCATCTGGCTTGTCCTCTAGCCAATCAATCTTCGACATCTTACGCACCACCACAAATTCATCACGGTTACAACCAACCGTACCGTAGTAGTTAAAGCCGTATGATTGCTGGGCGTAGCTACCAATCATGTGCGTTGGCTTCAAGATGGTACGGGTCACTGAGTTGTGGATACCGCCTCGGGTACCGGTCTGCTCAGAACCTGGGATGTTGACCAGTTTTTCTTGCGCGTGATACATCATGGTCATGCCATCTTTGACACGTTGACTGACCACGGCACGGGCAGTAATTGCACCGTTGACGTTAAACACTTCAATCCAGTCGTTGTCCTCAATACCGGCTGACTTGGCATCATTTTCTGATAACCAGACAATCGGACCACCACGGCTAAGCGTGAGCATTAATAGGTTTTCAGAGTACGTACTGTGGATACCCCATTTTTGGTGCGGGGTTAAGAAGTTCAGTACAATCTCTTTGTTACCATTGGGCTTAGCGTCTTTCATGATATCCGTGGTCTTGGTATCAATCGGCGGACGATACTGCTGCATTTGCTCACCGAACGCCTGCATCCAAGGGTGATCTTGATAAAACTGCTGACGGCCGGTAATGGTACGCCAAGGAATCAGCTCATGAACGTTGGTGTAACCAGCGTTATAGCTGACCGACTCAGACTCAAGACCTGACCAGGTTGGGCTTGAGATAATCTTACGCGGCTGAGCCACAATGTCTCTAAAGCGAATCTTTTCGTGCTCACTTGAGGCTGCTAAATGAGCGTGCTCACGACCAGTAAATTCTTCTAGCGCCTTCCAGCCTTTCACCGCGACCTCACCATTGGTCTCAGGCGCGAGCATCAAGATGGTCTCTGAGGCATCAATAGCGGTAAAGATTTGTGGACGACCCTCTGACACACCCGGTGTGGTCACTCGATGGTTTAAATCACCTAAGTCTTTGACTGCTTTGGTCATATCCCAGTTGAGGCCTTTTGAGCCATTACCCAGCTTCTCAAGCGCAGGGCCTAGAGAGGTATATTTGGCATAGGTATTGGGATAATCACGCTCAACCACTTTAATCATGGGGCAGTTTTTACCCGGTACTGGTCGCTCGCCAGCGGTTTTCCAGTCGGTACCACCAAAGGGCTGCGCTAGCTCACCTGGGCTATCGTGCTGCATTGGCAAAGTCACCACATCCGTCTCAACCCCTAAATGGCCTACGGATACCGCTGAGAAGGCTTTGGCAATACCTTTGTAGATTTCCCAGTCTGTTTTTGATTCCCAAGCGGGGTCAGTGGCTGCGGTTAATGGGTGAATAAATGGATGCATGTCTGAGGTATTCATGTCATCTTTTTCATACCAAGTTGCCGTTGGCAGTACGATGTCTGAATACAAGCAGGTTGATGACATACGGAAATCTAGCGTCACTACCAAGTCAAGCTTACCTTTGGCGCCCTCTTCGACATAATCCACCTCTTTTGGACGCAGGCCATCAGGCAAGTTCTCTTCACTCATTAGGCCGTTTTTGGTGCCTAAGAAGTACTCCAGCATGTACTCATGACCTTTACCAGATGAGCCTAAAAGGTTTGAGCGCCAGATAAACATATTGCGTGGGAAGTTTTGTGGATTGTCAGGTGACTCACAAGCAAAGCGTAAGCTGTTGTCATGCAATGAATCCACCACATACTCTTCGATGTCTTTACCCTGTGCTTTGGCCGCAGCCGCAATAGATAGCGGGTTACGGTTCAGCTGAGGTGCCGATGGCAACCAGCCGGCACGCTCGGCTTGAATGTTGTAATCGAGCATGTGCTCTGGGAAGAACTTCTTATTCACTCGAGGCGATAAAATCTCGTGTGCCGACACGGTCTCATGGCGCCACTGTGAGCTGTGGTTGTAGAAGAAGCTTGTGCCGTTCATGTGACGTGGCGGACGGTGCCAATCTAGTGCGAACGCCAGTGGCAACCAGCCCGTTTGTGGGCGTAGTTTTTCTTGACCCACATAGTGTGCCCAGCCGCCGCCTGATTTACCGATACAGCCGCACAGCATCAGCATGTTAATCACGCCGCGGTAGTTCATATCTAGGTGATACCAGTGGTTCATACCGGCACCGATGATAATCATCGATTTACCATGAGTTTTGTGTGCGTTTTCGGCAAACTCACGGCCCACTTGGATCACTTTTTCACGAGATAAACCAGTGATAACCTCTTGCCAAGCTGGCGTGCCAGGTACGGTAGCGTCGTTATAATCATCAGTCACATGCTCGCCGCCCAGACCGTTATCAACGCCTAGGTTCGCAACCGTTAAGTCAAATACAGTGGCCACTTTGACAGTGCTGCCATCCGCTAAAGTGACAGTTTTACAAGGCACACGTTTAACTTGCAGCGCATCACCCGCCACAGCATTAAAGTAAGGGTGCTCGGTATGACCAAAGTAATCAAAAGCAACGTCGCAAACCTCTTGCTCGCCAGCATCGGATTTCAGACTTAAGGTTAAGTCGATGTCTTTACCGGTTGAGCCGCTTTTTTGCTCAAGGTTCCATTTACCTTTTTCGCCCCAGCGGTAGCCGATAGAGCCTAGCGGCGATACCAATTCACCATCATTGTTAATACCGATGGTTTTCCACTCAGGGTTATTTTCTTCGCCTAAATCATCGACCAAATCTGAGGCACGTAGGTAACGACCCGGACGACGACCACCATTGTCATCTTCTTCTAACATGACCAAAATTGGCATGTCAGTGTAACGCTTGGCGTAATCAATGAAATAATCGCTTGGCTGCTTGAGGTAAAACTCTTTGATAATCACGTGACAAAACGCTTGAGCCACCGCCGCATCGGTACCCTGTTTTGGGTTTAGCCACAGGTCGGTTAGCTTTGATATTTCAGCGTAATCTGGGGTGATAGAGACCGTCTTAGTACCTTTGTAACGTACTTCGGTAAAGAAGTGAGCGTCAGGGGTACGGGTCTGCGGTACGTTAGATCCCCAGGCAATAATGTAATCTGAGTTGTACCAGTCCGCGGATTCAGGTACGTCGGTTTGCTCGCCCCATGTCATCGGAGACGCTGGCGGTAAGTCGCAGTACCAATCATAAAACGACAGACACACACCGCCGATTAAGGACAAATAACGGCTACCAGCGGCATAGCTGACCATAGACATCGCAGGAATCGGTGAAAAACCAACGATACGGTCAGGGCCATAAGTTTTGGCGGTATAGACGTTACTGGCAGCGATGATTTCGTTCACCTCATCCCAGCTTGAGCGAATAAAGCCGCCCATACCCCGTTTTGACTTGTATTCAACTGTTTTGCTAGGGTCTTCAACAATGCTTGCCCACGCATCAACTGGATCTTTGTGCTGTGCTTTGGCCGCACGCCATAGCTTTAATAATGGCTTACGCACCTTTGGATACTTAACACGGTTAGCAGAATACATATACCAGCTATAGCTTGCCCCACGAGGACAGCCACGTGGCTCATGGTTTGGCAGATCAGGACGGGTGCGTGGATAATCCGTTTGCTGCGTCTCCCAAGTCACTAGGCCGTTTTTGACATAGATTTTCCATGAGCATGAGCCTGTACAGTTCACCCCATGTGTTGAGCGCACAATCTTGTCATATTGCCAGCGATTACGGTAACCGTCTTCCCAATTGCGGGCTTCATCGCGCACTTCACCATGACCGTCAGCGAACTCCCCTTTTTTGCGTTTAAAAAAACGAAACTGGTCGAGTAAATGGCTCATATTGCTATCCTCTAGGTTAAGACTTCATTACAAAAAGCTCAGAGCAGCAGCCTAATCCTGATGCTGTCAGTGCGTGAGCAATAGATATCATTAGATAGGCTGTATTCTATTTGTCCCGTACCTGGCTTACTATCATCTAACATAGGCAATCGCCTACCACTTTAGGGTTAGCTCATGGCTCTTTTTTTGAGCTCTATTTTTTTCATGACCTCAAAGTTGTAACGATTAAGTTATCCACTTTTTTGTAACCAAACCTTTTTTAAGACAGTTAGCGGCTTTACTTTGGGCAATAAAAAAGCGCCACTTATATAAGTGACGCTTTCACCGCTTAGTTTTAATAATAGGACTTACGCAAAACCCAGAATGTAATCCTTAAAGAGCGACTGGGGATTGTTTTTGAAGCCTCTGGAACTACCGTACAGCAAGCGAGAAAATAATACCCAATCGCTAAAAACCCTAATCCTGCGTAAGTCCTAAATAACTACATTGTGTGTCTTACCATTATAGCCCTACAATATAGCCCTATGACGGATACTCTGCATTTTTGCGGCTGTAATACCACCAGGTTAAGACAATACAAACCACATAATAGGCAATCAAAGCGATGAATGTGCCATTGACACCTAAGCCTGAGCCAAACATCTTAGGCACAAAGAACGCACCATAAGCCGCTACTGCTGAGGTAAAGCCCACCACTGCTGCTGACTCTTTGCGAATCTCAACAAACAAAGGCTCTGTGCCTACTTTGTCAGGATGCTCACGCTCTAATACCGTTCTAAAGATAACTGGAATCATACGGAAGGTTGAGCCATTACCAATCCCTGTGGTAATAAACAGCACCATAAATGAGATCAGATACCCCGTAAAGCTACCGGCGCTGGTGCCACTTGGCAAGAAGTACATCACCGCCACTACGGCCAATATCATCACCACATAGTTCCAGAATGTCACTCGGGCGCCGCCCAATTTATCAGCAATCCAGCCACCTGCAGGACGGAATAACGCACCGACTAAGGGGCCTAAAAAGGCAAACTGCAACGCATTGACATCCGGAAATCCTTTTTTAATCAGCATTGGAAATGCCGCAGAAAAGCCAATAAACGAGCCAAAGGTGGCCATATATAGCACACACATGATCCAGTTGTGCTTGCGCTTAAAGATAACCGCTTGATCTTTAAACGATGCTTTTGCCGAGGCAATGTCATTCATCAAAAACCAAGCAGCAATAGAGACCAGTGCAATAAAAGGCACCCAGATAAAGCCTGCATTTTGCAGATAAAGTGTTTTGCCCGCTTCAGTGACTTGCGGCGCACCGCCAAGTGCGCCAAACACACCAAACCCAATTACCAAAGGCACCACAAACTGCATCACAGACACACCTAGGTTACCCAGACCTGCGTTTAAACCCAGTGCTGTGCCTTGCTTGTCTTTAGGATAAAAAAACGAGATGTTGGACATAGAGGACGCAAAGTTTGCGCCACCAAAGCCGCACAGTAGTGCAATCATGGCAAACACGCTAAAGGGCGTATCAGGATTTTGAACCGCGAAGCCCATCCACACTGCAGGAATAAGCAGTGACGCGGTAGAGATGGCTGTCCAGCGACGTCCACCAAAGATAGGCACCATAAACGAATAAAAAATACGCAGCGTCGCCCCAGACAATCCTGGTAAAGCGGCCAGCCAAAACAGCTGCCCCTCATCAAAGCCAAAGCCAATCTCAGGCAAGTTAACAATCACCGCACTCCAGACCATCCATACCGCAAAGGCCAATAGCAGTGCTGGGATAGACACCCATAAGTTACGGCTGGCGACCTGCTTACCGCCGTTTTCCCAAAAATCCTCCATTTCTGGGCGCCAGTCAGTGATGAGCTTGCCCCCTTTTAAGTCTTCTTTATTCACACCCATACTTACCTCACTTAGTACTGTTGATAACTCACAGTCACGGCTTGTTGTTCGATAAGTTAAGGTACTTCAGCCATCATGAATTTAATATGGTTATAAGGGTTTAATGTATCCACTTAAGTAGGTAACTTGCATTAGCGCTTATTAACTACTACTTTAGGAGTATGTCAAAGCTTGGGGCGTAAATGCTAATTTAGCCTACCTCTTTTTTTTCTCATCTTTTTTGGCTCAAAGAAATACTCAAAATCTCTAAAAAGATCGGCTCCAAAAACTTTTTTAAATTCAAATATATCAAGTAGTTATATACGATGCCCATACCTAATACATTAGCAGTTCGCTCTTGGATAGCCACGACACTGATTATTTTGCTCTTTTTGGGCACTGCCCTAAGTAGTGGGTTTTTGGCATGGGCGGCGCAAAATGATGCCAAAGCCATTAATACTGCTGGCTCCATTAGAATGGCCACCTACCGCATGAATTTTTTATTGGTGGCCGACCAAAGTAGCGCTGAGCTAAGAGCTGCGGATATCAGCTCAGTGCAGCAGATTAATCAGCTGATAGACGATATGAATCGGCGTCAAAGCTTACTGCAACAATATCAAAGCCAACGTACCAATAAAGACACTCGCATCGATCGACAAATTGAGCGCATTCATCAAGGCTGGACACAGACCTTAATGCCTCTACTATTGGCACGTGACAGCGTAGGGTTTTATAAAGCGTCCTTGCCATATATACAGCAAGTTGATGCGGTGGTGTCTCAATTACAGTATCGTAATGAGCAGCGGCAAAACCGCCAGCAGTTATTACAGCTCATCTCAATGAGTCTGATGATACTTATCATGATTGGCGGTATTTATGAGCTGCGTAAAAAGGTATTATTGCCGGTCAAAAAATTGATGCAGGCCAAAGCTGCCTTTACCTCAGGTAAGCTAGAGACTCGGGTTCACTTGACCGGTTATAAAGAGTTTGAGGAGCTTGGCCGCTCTTTTAATGATATGGTGAGCACCATTGAGCAAAATAAACAATTTTTGGAAAGACAAATTACATCAAAAACCGCGCACCTAACGCAGGCCAACCAAGTATTGTCTCTGCTGTATGACTTTGCCAAATACTTAACCACCAGCCAGGTGAGTATTACTGAACTAAACCGGCTGATTGCAGATTTTGGTAAAATTATCCCAGAGCTTGAATTCACACTGTGTATCAAAGGCGATTTAATCGACAATAAAGATGCCATTGCCATTCACAGTAGTGAGCTGCGAGATTTGTGCTCCACCACCACCTGTGATAGCTGTTTGATTCAGTCCAGCTTCTATACGGAGTCTTTTTTGATCCGTCATCAAAAGTCGCAGTTTGGGGATTTACGGGTGCGCCCTAAATCTTTAGGCATAAGCCGCCCTACTGAGCAGGCCACCCCATCAGAGAACCGCATTCCTTTGGTACAGATAGCTCAACTTGATTCGATGATCGATGATACAGAAACACAAGCATTAATTGCCAATAACAAGCCGGCCATCACCGCTTTAACCAACTTAATTAGTACGGCGATGTTTTTGTTACAGCAGCGCCAACAAGAGCATCAGATCATATTATTAGAGGAGCGCGCCACCATCGCTCGTGAGTTGCATGACTCATTAGCGCAGTCTTTATCTTACTTGAAGATACAGACCACTATTTTGGAAAAGCGACTGCAGCACACTCACTGTGATAGCCCAGATTTGGCGTTAGTAAGTGACTCTATTGGCAAGCTAAAAGACGGATTAACCTCTGCCTATCAGCACCTAAGAGACCTGTTGGTAACCTTCCGTCTAAGCCTTAATGATGACAGTTTCGATGAGGCACTACACAATTCGGCAGAAGAATTTGCCAAAAAAGGCGGCTTTAATGTCAAGGTGAGCAATCAAGTTATCTCCTTAAATCTAAGCGCAAGCGAGCAGGTCAATGTGATTCAGATTGTTCGAGAGGCCTTATCTAATATCTGCCGCCATGCCAATGCCAAGAACGTGACCGTAAATTTTGGCTATATTGCAGACAGTAATGATACCTTGTTAAGTATTAGCGATGATGGCAAAGGGCTATCAGGTAGTTTTGATCAGACCCATCATCATGGGCTTATGATTATGCAAGAGCGCGCCAAAAGCTTGGGCGGCCAATTAACTGTCAGCAATAATGAGCCGACAGGCACTGTGGTAGAAGCACGCTTTTCGCCAGATTTTTTTAATGGATAGCTTGTGGCGCCTTGTTGTATACAGCTTCTTTGTTCATCAGTTATGTGTTAACAGACCCTTTTTCTAGTAATACGATTTAAATGTTTATATTTGATTATTCTTTTTATTTTTTACCTTTGTGAGTCTCTATGTCAACGAAAGTTTATACCGCGACCTCCCCTGCCAAAATCCTCCTGGTCGATGACCATCCCATGCTACGACGTGGTATGGCCGATCTACTTAGCTTAGAGCCCGACTTTCAAGTAGTCGCCGATGTCAGTAGTGGTGAAGAAGCATTGAGCTATCTTGCCCAAAACCAAGTGGACTTAGTGATTCTTGATCAAAACATGCCAGGCCTTAGCGGTTTAGATACTGCTGAGCAAATTCGTGAGCAAGGCCATCAGGCTAAAGTACTGATGTTCACAGTCTCTGATAGTGGCGATGATATCCATAATGCGTTAAAGCTTGGGGTAAATGGCTACTTATTAAAAGACATGCAGCCTGAGCAAGTGGCACTTGATATTCGTAAAGCCTTACGCGGTGAGCTGGTGGTCAGCTCGCGCTTAGCTGCTGTGTTAGCCCAAGCACTGCGTACGCCTAATTTAGATGACATTGTCAGCAACTTAACAAGCCGTGAGCTGCAAGTGGTAAAAATGATTGCCAAAGGCCACAGTAATAAGATGATTGGTAATGAGCTGGGCATTTCTGAGTCGACCGTAAAAGTTCACGTCAAACATATTTTAAATAAAACCAATTTGCGCACTCGAGTAGATGTCGCAGTGTGGGCGGTGAATAATTTGACCGCTTAACCCTTTGCTGTCTTAAGCTTTGAATTACAGGCAATACCTTTTATTTGACTGTCTTTAAGCCATACATAAAAAAAGCCAACCAAACAATCGCTTGGGTGGCTTTTTTTATTCACTACGAGACTAAGGGCATCCGTATAGCTTTAAAGCCATTGTCAGAGTTTCAGTCATTTGTCATAGCTCACAACTTGTTTTGTGCCAAGCGATCTTGCTCTGCCAAAGCGATATCCACCGACGACATCTTGTACTCATCGCCAAAGGCATCATCAGGCTCTTTGAGCCAAAAAAAGCACACCAGCCATGCCACAAAGGCCCCACCGGCGATGATATAAAAGAACTGGTTAGGCTCAACAAAGGTGTAGATAAATAAGTAAAATACCGCACCCACGTTACCATAAGCGCCTGCCATACCTGAGATTTGACCGGTCAAACGGCGCTTGATAGAAGGAATAATGCCAAAGGTTGCCCCTTCTGCACCCTGCACAAACACCGAACAACCAATGGTAAAGACGACTGCAATAAATAATGGCCAATCAGCGTTGAGTAGTCCCATAAGCGCAAAGCCAATACCGATGCCAAACATATAAACCAGCATCACCAGACGGCGGTTGCCAATTTTATCTGAAATATAACCGCCTAAAGGTCGGGCCCAAAGGTTAACAAAAGCAAAAGTAGAAGCGATTAGACCGGCCGCTGTGGCATCTAGCTTCCAAGTACTGGCAAAGAACATAGGTAGCATAGAGACGACCGCCAGCTCCGCGCCAAAGTTGGCAAAATAAGACACATTTAAAGCGGCCACCGATTTAAAGGGGTATTTGTCATCTTCTGGAATGCCCGCTTTGAGCATAGGAATATTGACACTCAAGGCTTTGTAAATCTGATAAATTACCACCACCGCGATCATCACATAACAGACGATAGCACCTGTCGCAGACAAAAACCCCATGTCTTGAGTGCGATAAACCAGCACCCCCAACACCCCATACAATGGGATAGTAAACAAGCAGTATAACCACAAATCTCGCCAGCTGGATACCTCTAAGGCGCCCGCCTTTCTAGATCTTTGGTGCGTATCTGCTGTTGGCCCATCAGTAATCAAAAACCAATAAGCTACCCCATATAGCGCCATCAACAAGCCAGACAATGCTATGGCCCAGCGCCACCCATCATGACCACCGAAGAACTGTAAAGCCACAGTGGGAATAGTAATCGCAGCCGCCGCAGAGCCAAAGTTTCCCCATCCAGCATAAAAGCCTTCTGCAAAACCAATGTCTTTGGGCTTAAACCAAAGCGCGGTCATATGAATACCGACCACAAAGCCTGCCCCGACCGACAATAGACATAAATAGCCGAGATACAAACAGCTGCATCGCCGATGTGCCAAAGGCGAAGAACCACGTGGGTATCGCCATCACTATCATTAATACCGAAAACACCCGGCGCGGGCCGAATCTATCTAATGCCATGCCCACCACTACGCGGCCAGGAATGGTCAACGCCACGTTAGCAATCAAAAACAGCTTGATATGCTCAGGCGTCAAATAACTTTCAGCCGCCAGCATAGAAGTTGCCAGCGGCGCCATGTTAAACCAAACATAAAAGGTTAGAAAAAAAGCAATCCAGGTATAGTGCAGCGCTCTAATATCACGGCGCTCAACCTCAAGCAGCTCCTTGGCATGCATGATGCGTCTCCTGAGCAATAGACATAAAAAAAGCAGTGATGTTGGCAAGCTCCCGTCTTTAAAGACCCTGTGAGCTTAGCAAGTCACTGCCCTGTAATTGCTTTTAATATAGCGCCAATCTTAATCAATACCTATTGAGCAAAAGCGGTACATAAGCCTAATTCCCTACCCCTTTTGGGGGATAACAGACCCACTTAAAAGTAACAAAATACCCTTGTTTTATTTAATGCGAATTATTATCATTTATTTTTGCATTTAAAAAGCGTATCATAGGCTCATTCTCAAAAAATTAGCAGACATCTGATGTACCACTCGCAGTTAATTTAGAGGGTCTGTGCGCCATGCCATCAGATAAGAGGGTTTTGTTTTTTTATAGTCTAGTTTTTTGACATGTTTTACAGCTTTTTATTTAATAGCCATTGTCTTGTCATGGCTTTTTTAACGACTAAGTTTAATGATTAAGTGAGATTTTATGTTTACCAAACGTCTATCCTCTGCCGCCGCCTCTTCTACGTATCCCAAAGCCAAGTTGGCTTTACTCACCTTAATGGTGAGCGGTGCGCTTTTTGGTTGCTCTCCTAAACAGACAGACACTCAAACTGACAGTGCCGCTGAAACTCAAAGTGAGACTGGCTCTGAAGCGGCCACCACAGAGTCAAGTGCGACTGACAACCAAGCACAAGTAAGCATTGATACCACTCGCGGTGAAGTAACTTTACCCACCAATCCTGAGCCATTAGCTGTATATGACATGACCTTGATGCAGGATTTAGCTGCCTTAGAAGTACCTGTAGCTGGTCTGCCTGACAACTTACATTTAGACAATCTAAAAGCGGCGGGTGCCCCAGAGAGCCAGAATATCGGTACTTTATTCGAGCCTGATATGGAAGCACTTAACCAAATGCAGCCCAAAGCCATTTTAATTGGCTCACGTATGGCAGAAAAATATGATGCCCTTAGCAAAATGGCGCCAACTTTAGACCTGACCTTAGATACTGAAAATATTTATGAGTCTAGCAAACAGCGCTTAGCTGATTTAGGTAAGCTATTTAACAAAGCCGATAAAGCCGCTCAGTTGCAACAAGACATTGATCAAGCCATCGAGCAAGCCAAAGCCGCCAGTGCCGGTAAAGGCAATGGTTTGGTTGTCCTAGTAAACGGCAATAAAATCTCAGCCTATGGCGAAAAATCTCGCTTTGGGTTCTTACATACCGTCTTTGGTATTCCTGCTGCTGATACTCAGATTGAAGATGGCCGACATGGTCAACCCGTATCTTTTGAATACTTACAAAAAATCGATCCAGACTGGTTATTTGTGCTAGATAGAAGCTCAGCCGTTGGTGAAGAAGGCGTAGGTGCAGATGCGGTATTAGACAACCCATTAATGCATCAAACCAAAGCTTGGAAAAACAAACATATTGTCTACCTAAGCCCAGACTCATACCTTGCTTTCGGGGGTTACTATCAGTGGCTAAAAGACACCAAGATCGTCACTGATGCCTTGAGTAAAGCCGAAACAGTTGAAAGCGCTCAATAAGCACGCGCTTATCCCTCAATTTTTACAGTAAAAATAAAGACCGTTATGTTTGATTCTTCTGCCAAACCTAAAGCTCGACATGTTTTGCTATCGCCTATGCTGCTCAACACGTTAAGTGTGCTGCTATTGGTGGCTCTAATTTTGCTAAGCTTATCGCTGGGTGTGGCAGATTTTTCATGGCAAGGGCTGTGGCAAGCCTTAACTCAGCAGTCGGTCAGTAACGATTTACAGTTGTTGCTGGTAAGCCGACTGCCGCGCACACTGGCCATTATTTTGACCGGTGCCTCTTTAGCTGTGGCGGGGATGATTTTACAAGTTGTGTTAAAAAACCGCTTCGTTGACCCCTCCATGGTGGGCGCCACCCAAAGCGCAGGCCTAGGCCTACTTTTGGTCAGCCTATACTTGCCCACAAGTAGCCTATTTAGCAAGATGCTCATTGCGACCTTGTGCGCTATCGCCGGTATGGTGCTGTTTATGCGTCTAATTAAGCATTTGCCTGCCACAGACATCTTAATGGTCCCTTTGGTAGGCATTGTGTTTGGCGGTATTATTGAGGCGGTCACTACCTTTATTGCCTATGAAACGGAGTCTTTGCAGATGCTGTCAGTGTGGCGCTTTGGGGATTTTTCTACTATTTTGGCGGGGCGTTATGAGCTGCTGTATGTGACCGGTGCGTTGGCACTGGTGGCGTACTTTTTGGCCGACAAACTAACCATTGTGGGATTAGGCGAAGCCATTGCTATTAACTTAGGGGTGAACCAGCGCTTGATGACCTGGTTTGTGATCTTGACTGTGGCCATGATTAGCGCCGTGGTGGTGGTTACGGTAGGCGCCATTCCCTTTGTCGGGCTGGTCGTACCTAATATTATCAGCCGCTTAATGGGAGACAGTCTACGTCGATGCTTACCAGCAGTGGCATTATTCGGCTCAAGCCTAGTGCTGCTATGCGATGTGATTGGCCGCAGCATCCGCTACCCCTTTGAAGTACCGGTAGCGACCGTATTCGGTGTTATTGGCGCCGCGATATTTTTATGGATGTTACTCCGTAAACCTCGCAAACCCAAACCTCGTAAGCTTGAAGCCAATCCATCGGCCCAAGCCTAAGCCCACAGCTCTTAAGTCGTATCTTCTCATTTATCCTTTTTGCCAGCTAAGCTTATTATGAATTCATCCAAGCAAGCATCCACCACATCAATGCCTAAGTCCTCTAGCAATAATAAAGATTGTGCAGGCTCGCAGTTTGTGTCCTCAAATAGCCAAACTTCTAAACATCCACTTACCGCTCACCCTGTACAGCTGCGTATTAATCCAGGCTTGGTATTTAGCAAACCGGTGTGGCTTGCTTTGCTGACTTTACTGGTAAGCTGCGTGCTGTTTATGACCTTACAGGCCAATGGCAACTGGGACTTTGTGTTGCCGTTCCGGGGGCAAAAGCTGGCGGCACTTATGATTGTGGGCTACTGTATTGGAGTCTCGACACTGCTGTTTCAAAGCCTCACCCACAACCCGATTTTAACGCCTGCCCTATTGGGCTTTGACTCGTTATATATTCTTATCCAAAGCCTATTGGTGTTCTTCTTGGGTGCGTTGAATATGTTTACCAGTCAGCCGTTACTAAAGTTTGGCATTGAAGTGGCACTGATGGTGGCCGCCTCCTTATTCCTGTTTCGGCTATTATTTAATCGCACTGAGCACTCTTTATCTCGGCTAATTTTAGTCGGCATTATCTTTGGCGTGTTATTTAGAAGCTTATCAAATTTGGTGGCACGCCTCATTAACCCCGAAGACTTCGTAGTGATACAAGCGGCCAGCTTTGCCCAATTTAATATCACCAATGTCCATATGATGTGGCTGAGCCTGGCCATTTGTCTTGTCAGTGCATGGCTTATTTGGCGCTGGCGCTTTCAGGTCGATGTACTGATGCTTGGCCGCTCCGATGCAATTGGTCTGGGCATTGATTATCAAGGTTTAACCCTGCGTCTATTGGTGGTCATCTCAGTGTTGGTCGCAACCGCGACCGCCTTTGTCGGCCCTATCGTATTTTTGGGGTTATTGGTGTGCGCTTTGACCAACCGCATAAGCCACAGCATGTATCATAGCGAGCGTATCGTTTTGGTCAGCTTGGTGTCCATGATTACGTTGGTATTGGGTCAGACTTTGTTTGAGCGGGTGCTTGGCATGGCCGGTGTGTTGTCAGTTGTGATTGAACTGCTCGGCGGCATGGTCTTTATCGGCCTGATTTTAAAGCAGTATCGCAAGCAGGTGGCCTAAGTGATCCATAAGCCCGCTTGGCTGCTTCTTTGACACTTAATGTTATATCTCCCTAATTTTCATCCTATTTTTATACCTGACAGCTGAATATCTTTATGATTACCATTAATAATGTAAGCCATCACATCGATCACCACCCCATCTTAAATAATGTCAGCTTAAGCTTAGAAGATGCGCAAGTGATTGCGTTAATTGGGCCAAATGGCGCCGGAAAGTCCACCTTGTTTAGCGTCATGTCACGCCTACAACCGCTACAAAGTGGGTCGGTTCAGTTTGGTGAGTACGACATTGCACATACCGACAGTAAGGTTATGGCTAAGACAGTGGCCATATTGGCACAGAGCAATCAACTACAAGGCCGATTGCGGGTAGAAGAGCTATTGATGTTCGGCCGTTATCCGTATCATCAAGGCCGGCCTACCCCAGCCGATCATCAAAAGGTGGCTGAGGTTATTAAGAAGTTTGAATTGCAAGATATGGCACACCGCTACTTATCTACCTTATCAGGTGGGCAACAGCAGCGGGTATTGATTGCTATGATTGTCTGCCAGGATACCCCTTATTTACTGCTTGATGAGCCGCTTAACAACTTAGACATGTACCACTCAGGCCAGCTGATGCGCGCCCTACGCAGTTTGGCTCATGAACAAAAAAAGACAGTGGTTATTGTGCTGCATGATATCAACCAAGCCGCACAGTTCGCCGATACCGTAGTCATGATGAAGACCGGACAAGTTATTCAAACCGGCCATCCTATTGAAGTGCTGACGCAAGAGACCATACAGGATTTATATGGGGTGAAAGCTACCGTCATTGAGCACAAAGGCTATCCAGTTATTATTGATAGCCGAGTTTAGTACAGGTAGTAAGTATAAAACTAAGACTAAACATCAAAAATCTTACCACGGTTCATAATCGCATTAGGATCAAACACTTGTTTTAGTGCTTTTAAGTACTCAATTTCGCTCTCGCTACGGGTGTAGTTCAAATAAGGCTTTTTGGTCATGCCCACACCATGCTCGGCAGACACCGATCCGCCATATTTTTGTACTGTGGCAAACACTAGATCATTAACACTTTGGCATTTTTTAAAGAACTCATCTTTGGATAAATTCTCAGGTTTTAAGATGTTTAAATGCAAGTTACCATCACCAATATGACCAAACCAGCAAATTTCAAAGTCCGGGTAGTTGCTGTTGACCACACTCTCAATATCCCTGATAAACTCAGGCACATAGCTGATCAGTACTGACACATCATTTTTATAAGGGGTAAATACTGAGATGGTCTCTGAGATATATTCGCGCAGTTTCCACAGCTCAGCGGCTTGAGATAGGTTTTGGCTCATGACACCATCGACAATCCAGCCATTCTCCATGCACTGCTCAAACATGGCCATCGCCTTATCCATAATAGGCTCATAGGGGGCCTCAAATTCAAGTAGGGCATAATATTTGGTGCGGGCTTCAAAAGGCTCTTGTACATGACCTGTGGCCATCAGCTTCTCAATAGCCACATCATCGAAGAACTCAAAGGCAGTCAAGTCAATTTGAGACTGAAAAGCGGACAGCACATGCATCACATGCTCAAACTTATCCATGCCAAATACCATCACCGTCAAGTCCTGCGGGGCACGTTCAAGCTTGATTTGTGCTTTGGTGACAATGCCTAACGTACCTTCTGCACCGATAAACAAATGACGCAAATCATAACCGGTGGCATTTTTTATCATACCGCGGTTGAGCTGTAAGATATCACCCTTACCAGTGACGACTGTAAGACCCAGCACCCAGTTACGCGTCATGCCATAGCGAATTACTTTGATGCCGCCGGCGTTGGTGCCGATGTTACCCCCAATTTGACTGGAGCCTGCTGAGGCAAAATCCACAGGATAGTATAGGCCTTTGTCTTCAGCGAACTGCTGTAGCTGCTCGGTGATGACACCCGCTTCAATCTCAACCATTCTATCGGCGGGGAAAAATTCACCAATTTTATTCATTTTATCAAGGCTAAGTACAATCTCGCCATGACTGGCCACAGCACCGGCAGATAATCCGGTACGGCCACCACTTGGGGTGATGACTATGCCATATTCATTGGCCAGCTTCACCACGCTTTGGACTTGCTCGGTCGATTTTGGAAACACAATCACAGAGGGTGCGGGCGCAAAGTGCTTGGTCCAGTCTTTGCCCCAATGCGCTAAGCTTTCTGCATCGGTTTTTATTTGACTGGTTTCAAAGCCGTGATTGTTAATTAGCGTCTCTAGGATAAGTTGCAGACTGGATGGTTGAAATAAGTCTATCTTTGTTTCTAAATCTAAAGTTAGCTTGGTCACTAATATAGCTCCATACAACTAATAGCACTTTATGAATATACTCACTTATCTAATGACTTTTAGACATTGCCCAAAATGATATAAAGAGATGCCCATTTCGGTAACGCTAGAGCGCATACCATTACAAGATATCTTGGACTCTTCTATACTTTTAAAAGGAAGCGGTATTTTTTTACGATCACCGGTTAAAATATAGTCAGCAAAACATTTACCTAACAGTGTTCCTGTGGTGATTCCCCTACCATTATATGCAGTAGCAGCTAACAAACTATCATCAACCTCAAATACTCTAAATATGTGATCTTGAGTAAAGCCAAATTTACCTACCCACTCATATTGCCATTCAAATTTAGGCAAGTCAGGATAGTAATGCTTTTGTACAGTATTGGCCCACGCTTGATAAAAAGACTTAGGTTTCATCTTCTTACCTCCCACAGTACCCAGTAACAATCTATTGTCCTTATCACGTCGAATACTAGAGAGTGCTGTTCTTGTATCCCATGCTCCCGTTTTATAAGGTAAAATCTTATCAGCCTGTATATTATTTAAAGGCTCAGAGGCTATTTGATAGTACTCCACTAAGTAGAAAGTCTTCGATAATTGGCTCCACTCACCTTCTGTATAAGCATTAGTAGCCACTATCGTACGATCTGCTTGAACACTTGCTTGCGCTGTTCTGACATACCACTTACCTTCTGATTTTTCGATAGAGGTTACCGCAGAATCCGTATATATTTTTACACCCAAAGACTTAGCTGCTCGAGCTAAGCCATTGACATAAGCTTGAGGATTAATAGTACCTGCACGTTTATCCAATAAGGCTTTATTAATTCGTGTGGTGCCACAGTACTCATGACACTTGCTTCCAGTCAGACGCTCTACATCTGCACCTAATCGCGTCAACTGCTCATAACGTATCTCAACATCTTGTTCGCCTGTGGCATTATGTGCCATATGGATATTGCCCGTTCTGGTCTCTTGAGCATCAATTTTATACTTATCAATAACATCAAAAACCAATTTTGGTGCCAACCCAAGCTCTTGAGTTAAATGTACACCCACCTCCTCACCTAAATATTGATTTAGATCATCTGGGCGAGCCCAAGTCCCTGCGTTTACAAAGCCCACACTACGTCCTGAACCTCCATTACCTACTTGCTTGGACTCCAAGACAATAACATCCACACCTTTTTCTGCTAGATGAATAGCAGCTGATAATCCAGTGTAGCCTGCACCTATGATACAGACTTGAGTATCCGCATCGTATGTCAGCGATGTAAAGAGCTCCCCTTCAGGGGCAATAAGCCCCCATAAGCATTTTTCTTGCAACATGTTATGGAATCTCCTTTTCCAGTTAAATATTATTACTCGTTACCACTACATGCTCAGATACTGGCACGCTAGGCGTCTCACGAGGTATAAATTTATTCAATGCCAACCACAGTAATCCAAATAATGGAGACAACCAACAAGCGAATGCGTAAGGTGCATAAGTTATAGTGGCTATACCTAATGTCGCTGCTACGAAGCTTCCTCCCATATTCCATGGGATTAACGGAGATAGTAAAGTACCGCAGTCTTCTACTGCGCGAGTGAGCGTGGTGCGCTTATAGCCCATTTCTTGATATTTATCTTTTAATAGACGTCCTGGTAAAACTAAAGTGGTATAAACATCACCAATAATAGTACCCACACCAATCACACTAGCATAACTTGAAATAACCAGACCAAAACGAGTTTTGATGACTTTATCAAGCTTAGCCATGATTGCTTTAAGCGTCCCGTAATGCTCAAGTGAGCCGACAAAAGCCAAGGCAAAAATGGTCAGGGTGACGACCCAAGTCATCGACATTACGCCGCCTTTACTTAGCAACTGATCAACTATTTCTAAGCCTGTTTCACTCTTAAATCCATTTTGTAGAACATCAAACACATCGTGTAAGCCCACACCTTGCATAAACACTGCAATCACTGAAGCTACCACTACGCCTACCAACACTGTCGGAATAGCAGGCATTTTCATAACAGCCGCTCCAATTACTACCACGGCAGGCAATAAAGTAATAACACTTAGATTATAATTACTTGCAAGGCTGGCTTTGATTGCTTCAATTGAAGACATATCTACTGAATCAGAGCCATAACTCGTTCCTATCCATGCGTAGATGAGAACAGCAGTAATCATTGCAGGCACAGTGGTAGGCAACATGCCTTTGATGTGTTCCCATAAATCAATGCCAGCAGCAGCTGGCGTCAAGTTAGTGGTATCAGATAATGGTGACATTTTGTCGCCAAAAAATGCCCCTGAGACAATAGCACCACCAACCAACGGTGCTGGTACACCAAGCCCAAGCCCAATACCCATCATTGCTAATCCTACAGTACCCACAGTACCCCATGAGGTACCCGTGGCTAGAGAGATAATGGCGCAAATAATACAAACTGAGACCAAAAATGATGAGGGAGTGAAGATACTAAATCCGTAATATAAAATAGTAGGCACTGTGCCAGCTATAATCCAAGCACCGATTAACATACCTACACCCATTAAAATAAGTATCGCAGGCAAACCAATTTTTACTACTTTTAAGAACCTTTGCTCCATGCCATCCCAATCACGACCACGCAACTTCATAAATAAACCTGTGATTAAAATACCGCAGGCTAAGGGAATATGAGGCGTAAAGTCTTTGAATACAAAAAACTGCACCATCAGGATTATGGCAGTTAGAACCAAAGGTGCGATATCTAATAAGAAGCTTGAAGAAGGGCCATACCCTTCAACAGAGGGATTTTGATTTTTTTCATCAATCATAGTATTTACCTATCCATAGTAAGACTTGCCATATCCATGGCTTAGACCATTAGAGTTAAGAAGCATCCAATATAAATTAAATATTAATTTATATAAACTAAACAATATGTGGTCACTTATTAAAGGACAATGAACCTTATTGCCCTGCAAAACTTTTATTCTAAAAATATCCAAGGTATCTTCTAAGCAACACTTACTTTATAAAGAAATCTTATAAAACAAGAGGCTTAGAAGATTTTTGCAATCGAAAAAAAACTTAGTTGAAGTTAATACCTTGTGCTAATGGAAGCTCAGTTGAATAGTTAATGGTGTTGGTCTGACGACGCATATAGTTTTTCCAAGCATCTGAACCGGATTCACGACCGCCACCCGTTTCTTTTTCACCACCGAAAGCACCACCGATTTCCGCACCACTGGTACCAATATTAACGTTCGCAATACCACAGTCGCTACCACGATCACTTAAGAACTGTTCAGCTTCGCGAATATCATTGGTAAAGATACAAGAAGAGAGACCTTGTGGCACATCGTTTTGCATCTCTAACGCTTGATCGAAGTCTTGATAGGTCATCACGTATAAAATAGGGGCGAATGTCTCATTACGAACCACATCGTTTTGCTCATCCATCTCAACAATGGCAGGTTTTACATAATAGGCTTCTGGATATTCGCTCTCTAGCACACGCTCACCGCCTGTTACTTTGCCACCAGATTGTTTGGCATTATCCAGCGACTTTTGCATATTAGAGAAGCTATCTTCATCAATTAGAGGACCCACCAAGTTGCCTTCGAGTGGGTGGCCGATACTGACATTCTCATAGGCCGCTTTTACCCGTGGTAAAATCTCATCTTTTACTGACTCATGTACGATCAGGCGACGTAATGTGGTACAGCGCTGTCCTGCAGTACCCACTGCTGAGAATAATATGCCTCGCAAGGCCAGCTCTAAGTCGGCACTTGGGGTCAAAATCATTGCGTTATTACCGCCCAGCTCTAGCAAGCATTTACCAAAACGACTGGCGACTTTTGGTCCTACTGCCTGCCCCATTCTGGTACTGCCTGTGGCACTGATTAATGCCACATCTTTGTGCTCAACCAAAGCGTTACCAACTTCCACTTCACCCAAGAGTATTTGCGATAAATATTCTGGTGCCCCATCGAATTTTGCAAGCGCTTTTTCAAATAAAGCCTGACAAGCCAGCGCTGTTAAAGGCGTCTTCTCTGAAGGCTTCCAAATTACAGGGTTACCGCACACAATCGCTAATGCGGTATTCCATGACCAAACTGCAACAGGGAAGTTAAATGCTGAAATAACACCAATAACACCTAAAGGATGCCAAGTTTCACGCATATGATGGCCAGGACGCTCTGAGGCGATGGTTAAACCATAAAGTTGACGAGACAGACCCACCGCGAAATCACAGATATCAATCATCTCTTGAACTTCGCCTAGGCCTTCTTCTTTAATTTTACCTGCCTCGTAAGAGACTAATGCGCCAAGTTCTTGCTTATACTCACGCAGCACTTCACCCAATAAACGAATTAACTCCCCTCTTTTAGGAGCAGGTACAGTACGCCATTCTTTAAAGGCTTTTTTAGCATTAGAAACTTGCGTTTCTACATCAGATACTTCATGAAGGGTCACTTTGCCGATTACTGATCCATCGATTGGGGTTTTAACTTCAAAGTTACCATTTTGATATAGGCTTTCTTCCACGCCCATAGCTGACATGTACTTCTTAATCATTACTATTCCTTAGTTGATTATTAATGACTTCCTTGGTGTAATTCCAATTTACATGTGTCATTAATGAGTTGCAAAATAAAATATTTCTTACTGTCATTCCCTTTTGGAATGGCCTATAAAAGACATAAGAATAACTTAACCATACCACCCAAACTACTTACCAATCTTAACTAACACGCTGTAAGGCGTTTAGACACCGCTCTAAGCTTTGCTGTTGAAGCTTGCTATACAGTTCAAGCTCGTCATAGACAGGTCTACCTAGCGCTTTTTCAAAGTCTGCCTGGTTTGAATTGCCTTGATAACTGCTTTGTTTGTTATCTTTTAGGTTAGACTGAAAAATACCTGCTGCACTTACGGGCAAGAAGTCTTCGTAAACAATTGGCTCAATACGCAGCACACCTTGACTAACAAGCTCATCTACCTGCTGCATTAATACGCCTGCTTCTAGCTTATCTTCATTTAACTGATAATAAAAATAGGCTAGACCTTGCTCATGTAAGCTGTGATAGTCATCTGGAAACGCTTCAAACTCCTGTGACAGTAGCTGATAATATTGACTCGCATTACTGGCATTTGGCGTTGAGCCAAGCTTAGTACGCGCTGCATTTAACAGCTGGTCATATAAAGCGCGGCCTTTAGGGGTCAGAGCGACACCACGCTGTTCAATCTCACCAAAACGGGCGGTATGCGTTCCAGCAACTGCATCACCGGCATCCCCAGTGAAGTTAACGGACTCTTCTAATGCCTTAAAGCTGGTTTGACGTAGCAAAATTGGGCAATTACGGCGTGGTGGCCCCTCAATAATATCTTTAGGTGGAATATTACGTTGACTCATGCCTTGTTGGACCGCATCAATATCTAAGGTTCTGGGCGTTAGGTGGTTAATATGGGGACCTTTAAAACCAACAATATCTGCAATCAATCCATGCTGACTTAATAACTGTTCATACAGCGATTTGCTGATCGGCGAGCTTTCATGCCAACGGAATGTCTCTAATGCTTCACGTACAAACTCCTCACCCTGCTCTGAGGTTAGACCGCCTTGTTTCTCAAACTTTTCAATCAGTTCAATGACTCTATCGGTAAATATATTTCTATTCTCCAGAGCTTGTTTGGCTTTACTGCGTAGCGATTCATCTTCAATCAACTCTAATCGTAAAAGAGAGGTGAATACTCGAAATGGGCTAATATTTAATGCCTCAGTAGTTACTGCACGAAATGCTGTGGAATGTACTGGCACTCCTGCAGGTGTCAAATCATAATAGCCCACCGGATACATACCCATTACAGCAAATAGACGGCGCATGGTCTCAAGCTCTTGGGCCGTACCTAGGCGAATAGCGCCATGTCTTTCTGCACTCAATCTGTCTAGCTCGCCGGTATTGATTAGCTGCTGTTTAATTTCTGGCTGCTGCTGCATAACTGATTCATTTACTTCATTTACCAACTCTATTAGGTTGGTATATAAAGGCACTTCTTTTTGGTACATGGTCGACATAGCTATTGAGAACTGGTAGCGAATCTCATCGGTTTTTATAAAATTTGTTGCTGTCATAGTGACTACCTTAATATTTTATAGAGTTTTGTACTTTGTAAATAAGCTGTCGATTTAATTGAGCTCATCAGGCAAAGTGCTGAGTACTTGTTTTAAAATCTCAAGCCCTTCTTGCAATAGTTCAGGTTCAATGGTCAAAGGCGGCAATAGGCGAATAATGTGTCGATATTTACCACTTGGCATCAGCAGCAGTCCCCTTTCACGAGCTTCTGACAATATTCTGGTCATAATCTCAGGGGAAGTGCCGTGTTTTGGATGACGAAGCTCTATACCGCGCATGGCACCGACACCAGTCATTTTATACAGCCAGTTAGACACACCCTCAGACTTCCAGCTCTCAAAGCTATTAACTAGAATTTGCTCATAGTCTGTAGCAGATGTCCAAACTGAGCCCTCTTCCATAATATCTAAGGTCGCGTTGGCAGCCGCACAGGCCACAGGGTTCCCCGAATAAGTCCCACCCAAGCTGCCTTTGGGTAATCCGTTCATAACCGAGTCTTTACCAATTACTGCCCCTAACGGCAGACCACCAGCGATACTTTTGCCTAATAGAATCATATCCGGCTCAATCTCTAAATGACTAAATGCAAAAGGCATACCCGTTCTGCCAAAACCAGACTGAATTTCATCCATGATTAATAAAATGCCATGCTTATCACAGAAGCCTCGTAGGTACTGTGCAAAGCCTTTTGACATAATCTGAAAACCACCCTCACCTTGCACTGGTTCCATAATGATGGCACCAATATTGTTAATATCAGTTTCAACCATGCCGATACGATCTAACGCATCAATGGCCTGTTGATCGCTAACCTCATTATCTGGACTTGGAAAAGGAATGTGATACACACTACCGGCTAGAGGACCTAACCCTGTTTTATAAGGACCAACTTTGCCATTAAGGTTAACCGCTGCCAAAGTGCGGCCATGAAAACCGCCATCAAAGGCGATAACCCCAACGCGACCTGTTTTTATGCGAGTAATTTTAAGGGCATTTTCTGTGGCTTCTGCACCGCAGTTGGTGAGCATTCCTGATAAAGTACCACTGATAGGAATAAGCTCACAAAGGCGTGGCATTAGCATCTGATAAGGCTGATGACCTGCAGCATTGTAAGCATAATGAATAAGATTACTGGCTTGCTGATGGATGGCATCAACAATTTTGGGATGACAATGGCCAAAGTTTAAAACGCCAATACCGCCTACAAAGTCTATGTAGCGCTTATTGTCCTTATCCCAAACTGTTGCATTTTTTCCTTTGACGAGAGTGATAGGATGCACCATAGTAAAGGCATCGGTCACATTATATAAGTTGGTCATAAACGTCTCATATCTTCCATGATTGATACGTTCATTTCACCAAAAGCATGAATAACAGGCAAACGAATAAAAGTTGAGCAACTATTCCTTTTTTTATGGCAGGAACTAAGTATTTGATAATATTTGCTTTAGTTCCTAGTAACTCGGTCCAAATACTCAAACACCCACTTAATTACTGCTCGAACTTTATGGCTATTGCCTAAAGTGAGTGGATAGGTTATGTAGTAAGCACTTTTAGCTTTAGCATAATAATCATCAGCTTGTCGCAGTGCACCACTGTTAATCTCTGGTGTCACCAAAATTCTTGGTATCAAGGCCACTCCATACCCTAGTAATGCGGCAGAAATACAGGCCTGAAAAGTATCGAATCTAGGGCCGACAAACGTACCTTCTATATGAATATCTTGTTGCTTAAAATAGTCATACCAAGCGCTTGTTCGTGAATTAAGATGTAAGAACGTACAGTTTCCTAGCTTATGCACATCTGCCCCATCTTCTGATTTGATATATTTGTCATAGTAATCAGGACTACAAACAGCGATGCAGTACTCTTCTAATAGCTTGATTGACTCCATTCCAGTCCAAACACCCTCACCATATAAAAATGCGATGTCGATATCATGGTCTTCAGAGAAGAAAGGACCTTCTTGTTCTCTGATATCCAAATTAATTAAAGGATATTGCTCATTAAATCCAGCCAATGCAGGAATTAACCAACGCGCACAAAAGGTGGGATGAGCCATTATTCTTAAAGTTTCTGCATTATCAACGTAAGACATCAACGAGGTAGTAGCGCTTTCTATATAGCTTAGAATATTAAAAACTTCTAGGTAGTAACGCTTACCTGCAGGTGTTAAAGAGATTTTCTGAGAAGTTCTATAAAAAAGTGAAATATTTAGCATGTCTTCAAGCTGAGCTACTTGCTTGCTTACCGCACTTTGAGTCATATACAACTCTTGGGCAGCGCCCGTAAAACTCAGCAATCGAGCCGCCGCTTCAAAGCACTGCAGCGCCGTTGTTGAGGGGTACTTTCGATAACTTAGCGTACTTTTGGCTTCTAACATTATATTTTTTATTCCTTTAAAAAAATAAACTTTATTTTTTATCAGAGGTAGTCAACACCGTAATCTTGAGATGATTTTTTATTATTTATACTGCTCCCTCCTACCCCACAGAGCTTGAGAACAAATTAAGCACCACAACGCCGGTCACAATCAGGCCAATGCCTATCACTGCCGGCGTATCAATACTCTGCTTAAATACCAGCAGACCAATCAAAGCTGTTAACACAATACCTACCCCGCCCCACATTGCATAAGCAATACCAAGCGGAATACCCCTTAATGACTTAGTCAAAAAATAAAAAGAAAAAGCATAGAGCACCACCGTGGCTAAAGTGGGATAAAGCTTAGTGAATTCTTGCGACTTCACCAAAAAGGTGGTTCCGGTTATTTCAAAGATAATAGCCCCGGCCAAATAGGCATAGGCGATGGCAGTTGGAGACATTTAAACACCCACGATTATAGTAATTTTAAGGTACCGATCAGCCCAGCGGCGCCTATAAATGTGGCTAAATTGCTTTATTTGTTGGACTGTACTACATTAGCTATTGAAACCAACATGATTGTTATAACCAATCAAGTAAAGGGTGACTTAAATTCAATGGAGCCAAAAAAATCTCAATAGTTATAAAAGGATTTATAGACCAAAAGCGGTAGCAAAAATAGATTAGTAAAACAAAACATACTATTGTAATTAATTTACTATACAAAACTACACAATTTGGCTTTAATAGAGATAAGCAAGATAACCGGCTTGGTAATAACCATACCCTAACTGCTCTATTGTACTTAAAAAAATAACAGGCTGTAAAAAATCAAGTGTTTTATCCCCCACTCATTACAAAAAAAAGGAGATTACAATGAGTGATAAAAAATGCCCCTACGCCCCCACGAAGCTAACCATGAACAATGGTGCACCCGTTGCAGACAACCAAAACAGCTTAACAGCCGGCCCTCGAGGTCCGCTATTGGCGCAAGACCTTTGGTTGAACGAGAAGCTGGGCAACTTTGTGCGTGAAGTTATTCCAGAACGCCGCATGCATGCCAAGGGTTCTGGCGCCTTTGGTACCTTTACCGTCACCAACGACATTACTAAATATACGCGTGCTAAGATTTTTAGCGAAGTCGGCAAAAAGACCGAAATGTTTGCCCGCTTTAGTACCGTAGCCGGTGAGCGCGGTGCGGCTGATGCTGAGCGTGATATCCGTGGTTTTGCCCTAAAGTTCTACACCGAAGAGGGTAACTGGGATTTAGTAGGCAACAACACGCCTGTCTTCTTCTTACGTGACCCACGTAAGTTCCCTGATTTGAACAAAGCGGTAAAACGTGATCCTCGTACCAATATGCGCTCAGCGACCAATAACTGGGACTTTTGGACCTTACTACCTGAGTCATTCCACCAAGTGACCATCGTAATGAGTGACCGCGGTATCCCTGCCTCATACCGTCATATGCATGGCTTTGGCTCACACACTTACAGCTTCTGGAATGATCAAGGCGAGCGCTTCTGGGTCAAATTCCACATGCGTACGCAGCAAGGCATTAAGAACCTAACTGATGCCGAAGCTGCCGAAACTGTCGGTATGGACCGTGAAAGCCATCAAAAAGATTTATTTGAGTCTATCGAAAATGGCGATTTCCCAAAATGGAAAATGTACGTTCAAATCATGCCAGAAGCAGAGGCTGAACAGGTGCCTTACCACCCGTTTGACTTGACTAAAGTTTGGCCAAAAGGCGACTACCCTCTAATTGAGGTGGGTGAATTTGAACTTAACAAAAACTCAGACAACTACTTTTTAGATGTAGAGCAAGCGGCATTTGCGCCAAGTAACTTAGTACCAGGTATCGGTGTCTCTCCAGACAAGATGCTACAAAACCGTCTGATTAACTATGCAGATGCACAGCGCTATCGTGTGGGCGTTAATAGCCATCAGATTCCAGTCAACCAACCACGTTGCCCTTACTCGAGCAACCATCGTGATGGTCTAGGCCGTGTCGATGATAACTATGGGGGTCGTCCACATTATGAGCCAAACAGCTTTAGTCAATGGCAAGAGCAGCCTGAATACGCTGAGCCGCCTCTAAGAATTAATGGGGATGCCGCTCATTGGGACTTTCGTAAAGACGATGATGACTACTTTAGCCAGCCGCGCGCTTTGTTCAATCTCATGAGCGATGAGCAAAAGCAGGTATTATTTGATAACACAGCCCGTAACATAGCATCGGTGCCAGACTTTATCAAATACCGCCACATCCGTAACTGCTACTGGTGTGACCCTGCTTATGGCGAAGGCGTGGCCAATGCCATCGGCTTAACGGTTGACGATGCGCTCGCAGCTCGAGAGACCGACCCTGCACGTCATTTAGATAGCTTACTATAACTGCGTCTGCAAAACGTACGGGTAAGGCAGACATCTTGTGTTAGCTTTACGGTTCAACAAACACCTCTGGTATTCGCTTGGGGTGTTTTTTATTCCCAGCAGATAAATTAGGGTATTGGTTGCTCTATCCTCTACCAAGGAAATGCTTGCTATATTAAGTCGTGGGCATATTAGACCACACTCGTTAGCTTTTTTACTACTCACTGTATTATTTCTTAACAGACATTTAGAGGCAAATAACCGATGATGACTACAACATTTAATAGTAAATAACTTACCTTAAAAAGAGGACGTTATGACAGATAAGATAATTGATTTGGGTTCAGGTTTTTGGAACATACGTGGTTCATTTAAACTGGGCGGTCTAATAGATATTGGCACTCAGTGCTCTTTAGTGCAACTAGAGTCAGGCAAGTTTATCTTTTTAGACAGCTATAGTTTAACCGGTGAGCTGCGCGATAAGGTGATGTCCTTGACTGATAATGGCACAAAGGTGGAAGCCATTTTAAATTTACACCCTTTTCATACCATACACTGCGCGCAAATGGCCAAAGATTTTCCCACCGCCATTAATTACGGCAGCGAACGTCATAAGCGTAAGATAACCGAGGTAAACTGGGCCGATGACTTGGTAGAAAGCGAGGCCGTAGCCAAACGCTATCCTGAGCTTGAGTTCTCACTCCCCCAAGGTATCGACTATATCTCAGACAATGAGATGATTCACGCCAGCTCTTTACTGGCCTTTCATCCTGCCAGCAAAAGCTTACATGTAGATGATACTTTTGTCACGCCGCCTGCCAAAATCTTGCAAGCCATTTTGCCAGAACTGTCGCTACATCCCACCACCAAAAAGGCACTAACCGATGAGCCTAATGCCGGAAAAAAATACTGTGATTGGGCAGAGAATTTGGCAGAAAAATGGCAAAAAACCGAGAACTTCTGTGCAGCCCATTCAGATATGGTGAAGTTTGGTCCAGGTGAGTTTAAAGCAGCCTTATTAAAAGCGGTTGCCAAAGCTCGTCCTAAGCTTGAAAAGGCTTAGCCCACTTGGCATGATTGAAAGTATAAGCTGATAACTGACAGCTTAAGCTTAATATTTGACTGGCCGGTCGCCCACTGCTGGCATTTTATTAACGGGCTGCTGTTGAAATCTAGTTAACTAATCATTAAACTTTGGCTCAATGTAAACCATATTTTATCAGTTTGCGCCCTACCAAGGCTGCGTTTTTGTCTCCAAGCAAAAACACAGCCTTTTTTTATGGCCATTGATGAGGCGTCCATATTGGGGTTAAAGGCTGTCTTTAACCCTGTCAATACACGCCATACCTGCTTGTACGGCTTTTTTGTTGGTGGTGTTTATGGCTATATTGCGCTAAGACATGCTAAAAGGACTGGTCGGACGTATTTATAACTTCAAATAAGCTTTTTAGCAGGCTATTATAATGAACCCAAATCAAGATATGCGCTTGGCGCCTGATTAATCCATGGTTTAGGCGTCATCACTAACCAAAAATCATTAAATAAAACTGATACACTCTCTACCTCCAACTCATCCCTTTTATTAGCCAGTTGCCGTTATGTCATTACTTAAGTTAAAGCGCTCTGAGACTGTAAAACCGCAAGCCTCTTTTGTGAGACGCCCTTGTGCGCCTACCTCGTATCATATATTGACGCATTATGCTAAGCGGCTCAATAGGCATGCTGCGTATTTGGCTCCCTTATCTTGGCAGCTTTCGGTGGCCGTAAGTCTCAGTGCCCTATCAACCATGGGCCACACGGCACCTATACATAGTGGCAGCGATGAGTATGTCTTGTCACCGCAAAGCCCCATTTATCAAAACCCCATCCCGGCGACCAATGTAAAAAAGATTGGCGAAAATCTAGACAAAGGCAGCTATCAAACCATACCGTTACACAGCATTGTCGACCCAGCTTCAGGGGTGGCCATTGATGATGTGTATACCATTGATGTACCCGACAAAATCAGTCTACAACAAGCCCAAAATGTATTAATGCAAGTGTCACCCAAACTTGCCAGCAACAATGCCGGTATTGCAGCAAATGAGCTGCAATCAGAAGCTACCAAAGGTCTCAACCAACCGCTGATTTTTTTACGGGCTGGCGCCACCCGATATAGTGTGGATGCAGATGTGGATTTAACCGGTCTTAAATCCGGTATCAATGACAGCGTAAACCAAGCAATTCAAGACAATCCTATTTTACAAAATATTGATCCTAATATTGTTAATGCCATTCCGCCCATCATCAGTGACCGCCTACCCGATGAATATAATATAAAACGCAGTGGTACAAATACCAGCGCAGGTGTTGCCATGCTGTGGCCGGTGTATACCGCTGGGCGCACCCAAGCGGTCACTGATCTGGCAGATGCGCGCACTGAAGAGAGCCAAGCGGACGCCTTACTTGATAAGGACGACCTGCAAGCGACCTTAATTAATCGCTACTTCACCGCTCAGCTTGCCATGCTCGCTGCTTACTTACGTGAAGATGCCTTAAATACGGTGAAAGAAACCGATCATATGGCGCAAAGATACCTAGAGGAAGGCTTTATATCAGGCGTTGAAAGACTAGAGGCGAAGACAGCGTTAGCAGAGGCTGAAAGTGAGGCGCTAAAAGCGCGCAATAATGCTCAATTAGCCATGACTGCCCTGCAGCGCCTATTGCGCTCACCAACACCCATCAAGCCTACCAGCCCATTGTTTGTCTCCTCAAAGCCGCTACCTCCCTTAAAGCACTTCCAAGATTTGGCCTTAAAAAACCATCCCGGTCTTAAAAAAGTCGATGCCAAATACGCCCAAGCAGAATCTTTAACCAGCTTATCCAACACCGGTTATAAGCCGACCGTTACCTTATTCGGTTATCATGAAATTGACAAGGATCCCAGCTGGATTGCAGGGGTTTCTGCCAGTTGGAAGCTGTGGGGTGGCTTGGACAAAGGCGCACAGCATGCTTCTGGTCAAGCACAAATGCGCCAAGCCTTATTGGCCAAAATCGATGTGAGTGACAACATCTTATTGTTAGTAGAAAAAAACTGGCAATCGGTAGAAAATGCCCGGGTCCGCTTCCAGTCATTAAACAGCAATGTGCTGCTGTCTCAAGAGTTACTACGCTACAAGCAACTGGGCATGAAAGAGGGGGTGAATACCGCCCTTGATGTAACTACTGCACAAACCAAGTACTTGCAAGCCCGCACCGAGCAAGCTGCTGCGGCCAATGATTATGTACAGGCGCTTGCCGCTTTAATGCAAAGCATTGGTACCCCAGAGGCCTTTAACGAATATATGGCCGTGGCCGATATTAAGCTGCCCACGGTTTATTAGCGCTAAGCGCCGCTACACGCCTTAACCTTTTTACTTTTATTTTATCTTCAGGATAAATACATGAGCACCTCAAACACGAGCCCCTCAAAAAAGCCCAGCCCAACCATGCTAAGAAACATCATAATCACCTTAGTTGTGGCTGGGATAATAGCGCTGATTATTTATGGCTTAAATAAAAGTTCACAAAGTAACGAAAAACCTATCGTGGTGCAAGGCCAAATGGAGATGCAGTCCACTGCCATTGCCGCAAAAGTGCCGGGACGCATCGCCAAGATATTGGTCACTGAAGGTGATAATGTCACTGCGGGTCAACAGCTGATTGAAATGGATTCACCTGAAATTACTGCCAAAATGAACCAGGCTTTAGCTGCCCGAGACATGGCCCAAAGCCAGCTGGATAAAGCACAAAATGGTGCCCGTCCGCAAGAAATTGGCCAAGCCAAAGCAGCTTGGCAAGCCAACCAAGCCGCAGCAGACTTAGCCAAGAGTACTTATGAGCGTGTTAATCGTCTTTATGAAGAGGGACTAATGGCACGTCAAAAGCGCGATGAAGCCTATACTCAGTATGTGGCCAACCAAGATAAAGCTGACGCCGCCCGCTTACAATATGACTTGGCCGTAGAAGGGGCTCGTGAAGAAGATAAAGCGGGTGCTAGAGCACAGGTGGCCCAAGTAGATGGTAAGATTGAAGAGGCACAAGCGGCGCAAAATGAGGCCAACTTAAAAAGCCCCATTGCCGGCATAGTTGATGATGTGATTGTCAATCCAGGTGAGGTCATCGGCCAAGGCGTCCCCATCATGACTTTGGTCGATCCCAATCAGCAGTGGGTGGTACTCAATGTGACAGAAAACCTATTAAATCAGTTTAGCATTGGCACCCAGTTTGTCGGCCAAGTACCAGCGCTGTCTCGTCCTGATGCCCCTTATAAGATGACGTTTAAAGTATTTAACACCGCCGCCTTGTCTGACTTTGCTACTTGGCGCGCCACCAATACCGAAGATAACTTTGATGTGCGTACCTTTGAGGTCAAAGCGCGTCCCGTCACTGCTGACCCCAAGATTCGCTCGGGCATGAGCGTGGTGGTAGAGCTTGATGCCAGTGCCTCTAATAAAAAGACCAACCGTGTTAACTAAATCAGATTGGATAGGCTAAGGCTAGATTATGTCTGCATCTTCCGGTAATCACAGCACACCGCCTAAGATTGTCTTTGGTGATAAAGACAATCGCAAGGCCTCACTGTGGTCAGTGTTCTTACGCAGTGCGTGCTATGAAGGTCGCTTCTTGCAGCATCACTCGTGGGACTTTGTCATGCTATTGTGGCTGCCTTTGGCGACCATCTTAAGCATATGGTGGATATTTTCTAAGCCTTATATCGTCGATCTGCCCATTGGCGTTATTGACGATAGTCGCAGCGCCTACTCTCGCACCCTTACCCGCTACCTCGATGCCAGCCCTGATATCAAAGTTGAGCAGCTGTATACCGATATGGCTCAGGTCAACGAGGATATCTTGACCAAAAAGATATATGGGGTGGTCATCATTCCATCAGATTTTGCCGATCAAATTAATAAAGCAGCCCCTTCACCGATTATCTTAAAGGTTAATGCGCAGTATGGTACCCATTCAGGTATCATTCAAAAAGGGGTGCAGGCTGTGGTAGGTACGCTATCAGCAGGGGTGGAGATTAAGCGCACTGTCAAGCAAGGCAGTTATATAGAGCAGGCTAAGATTAGCTACTCGCCCATTGGTGTCGAGCGCATAAGCTTATTTAATATAGGAGCCAACTATCAGCAGTTCTTGGCCTCCACAGTGATCCCCGCTTTATTACATATTTTGGCCATGATTATTGGGGCGACGACCATTGGCCGCGAGATTAGGGATAAAACCTTCTCACAGTGGTATCACACCATCGTCTATCCGGACATGCCTTATCCTGATTTTAAAGCGCTCAAGCATCTCCCGCCAGCGCAAAAACTGGCAAAAATGCAGGCAGATCTTGATGCTAGCTGGCAAGGCCCGATTGATTATAACGCATTGAGCACCCAGACTTTTGTACCCACTTCTACCTCAAGCCTCAGTGCAGTACCAGCCCCTATCAGCACCACCCAATTGGGACAGCCGCGTATGCCACAAACAGTGTCTATCTTGGCGCTGGTGGTCGGTCTAAATGGCAAGCTTATCTGGGCGCTATTGTTTTATATGATGTGGGCAGGGCTAATGCTACTCTTAGCGGTGTCCGTGCATCCGGCCAGCGCTGCGGCCATCTTGATTGTGTTTGCTGCCTTTATAGCTCTGGTGATGATCTCTTTGTGGGTGGGCGCCATTTTTACTTTGAACAGTTATTCGCTGCGTATGGGGCTCTCAAGTACCGGCTTTGTCTCTGCGCCATCGTTTGCCTTCGCGGGTGTCACTTTTCCGCTATTGGCAATGAGTGAAGGCGCCCAGCGCTGGGCCAATGCCCTACCCTTAACCCATTATCTACGGATTCACTTAACCCAATTACAAATGTCGGCACCGGTTTCAGTGGCACTACCCACACTCGCCGGCCTAATAGTGGCTGTGGTGGTCACTTTGGTACTTACCGCCTTATTATGTATCCGCGCCTTTAAAAATCCACAACGCTGGGGAGCCCGCTAATGTCCAATCTCCCTTTGAACCCAAAACAGCCACATGAAGACAATGATGGTGCCTTAGACACTACCCAACAAGGCAGTAGCAATTTGCACACTGGCTTGGATCATGAGTCATCACAACAGGCTGCGTTAGACCCTGCCCCTTTAGACAAGAAGCCGTTACATCAAGACCCAACAGATGACAGCTCAATCAATCAAGACCCACTATCACAAGATAAGCTGCCAAGCCATCAGACAGATGCTGCACACTGTGATGCGAGTCAGTTACGAGCAGAGCCTGCTTTATCATCTGAATCAAAAGCCCCCTCACAGCCACGCTCAAGTGTGGATAAAAAGCCGACAGCTATGATCAGCCACAGCAGTTTGATTGAAGGATTCTTAGGCACATTAGCATTGGCTTTTAAGGACAAAGGCGTGCTATTAATGCTGATTTTTGCGCCGATAATTTATGGGTTCTTCTACCCCTGGCCTTATGGTAGTGAGGTGGTGCAGCAGGTGCCAGTTGGTGTGGTCGATTATGATCACAGCAAATTATCAAAGACCATTACCCGCTATAGCGATGCCCATCCCAACATCAAGGTGACCCCTTATCTGACCCAAACAGATGCCTTAAATGCCCTGTATGATGAGCAAATTGCCGGCTATTTGATTATCCCTCGTGATTTAGAAAAAGACGTCTACGCCAGTAAGCCTGCACATGTGTCTATTTTGGGCAATAACAGTTACTTTTTATTAAATAAACAGCTGCAATTGGGCTTTACCACAGCCGTCTCCACCGTCTCAGCGGGCATAGAGATTAAGCGCAGTGTGGCCCAAGGTGCTTATATGCCAACGGCCAAGGTAAGTACTCAAGCGGTGCCTCTGCGCATTGATCCCATGTTTAACCGTACCGAAGGCTATGGTGCTTATGTGGTACCAGCCGTGGCCATTTTGATTTTGCAGCAAACCTTGTTGATGGGCACCTCCTTACTTATTGGCACTTGGTACGAAAACAAAAAACAAAACGCCAGTATCCTAGGCTGGCTTGGCCGTATTGGCGCCTTATCTTTAATTACTTTTACCGTGGCCTGTTTTTATTATGGTTGGGTCTTTAATTTTCAAAATTATTCGCGCGGTCATAATCTGCCGGGTACCTTACTGTTTATGGCAATCTACGCTCCCACTGTGGCGACACTCGGCTGCTTGCTTGGCCTGTGGTTTAAAGAGCGTGAGCGCGGTATGCAGATTCTAATTTTCAGCTCCCTACCCATGTTCTTTTTGAGCGGCTATCCTTGGCCGGTCACTCAATTGCCTGAGGTGTTACAATATGTGCGTTGGCTATTTCCATCTACCTCAGGGATGAATGCCTCGGTACAATTAAACCAAATGGGCGCCTCTTTAAGTCAAGTTAGTAGTTATCTGTATCACCTACTGGCATTATGGCTGATGTGTTTTATCCTACTAATTTGGGTACAGCATAGACAAATCAAGCGAACTACTGCAGAATCTATCTAGCACGCGCTCATCGCAATTACTACCGCACCTGATACCTTTTTTATCATTTAATACGCTCAGCGAATTGGCTGGGCGCCTTCTTGCCTAATCAGTTGTGTTAGGCAGCTTACTCTTAGACTCTAGGCTTATTGGACTCATGGAAACCCTAAACATTGTATATTTGGTCAGTGCGATACTTATCTTCTCAAGTATTATGGCCAGTACACTTTCAGCCCGCTTGGGCCTACCCTTACTGCTGCTATTTTTATTGGTGGGTATGTTGGCAGGTGAAGAAGGGATTTTGGGTATTGAGTTCTCCCAGTATGCCATTGCTAACTTTGTGGGGCAGGCGGCATTGGCCTGCATCCTATTAGACGGCGGCTTGCGAACCTCCTTTAAGTCCTTCCGTGTGGGCTTAAAGCCGGCTGTGGTATTGGCCACTTGGGGTGTATTTGCCACCGTCTTGGTACTGGGCTTATTCGTCACCTGGCTGCTGGATGTCGACTGGCGTATCGGGCTATTGATGGCAGCCATTGTCGGCTCAACCGATGCAGCGGCAGTATTTTCATTATTACGTAATGGCGGCGTGAAGCTAAACGACCGTGTTCAAGCCACACTAGAGCTTGAATCCGGCGCCAACGATCCTTTTGCTATCTTACTGGTTACAGGCCTAATTGCGCTTAATGTCGATCAAAATAGCCAAACCTTATTAGGGTTTGTGAGCTTATTGGCGCAGCAATTGGGCTTTGGGATGCTCATGGGGCTATTATTTGGTTACCTGTTATCGAAGATGTTGCCTAAGCTACATCTGGCGGTCGGCATGTATGCCATTTTAATTATGTCAGCGGGTCTGGCGGTGTTTGCTGCGACCAACTTAATTGGTGGTAGTGGCTTCTTGGCGGTATATTTGGCCGGTATTTTAGTGGGTAATAATAAAGTACGCGCCACTGAGCATGTGTTAAGGGTTATGGACAGCTTTGCTTGGTTATCACAAGCCGTACTGTTCGTGGTGCTGGGCTTATTGGTGACCCCCTCAAACGTGCTCAACGTCTGGCACTACTCTGTGGCCATCGCCGCCTTTATGATTTTGATTGCCCGTCCTATCGCCGTATTCTCAAGCATCAAGCCATTTGGCTTTAAAAATAGAGAAATAGGCTTTATTTCTTGGGTTGGCCTGCGCGGTGCGGTGCCGATTACGCTGGCCATTTTACCGGTGATGGCCGGCCTACCGGACGCCTTTTTGTTATTTGATATTGCCTTTGGGGTGGTGATTTTATCCTTAGTGCTACAAGGTACCACTATTCCGTTTATGGCTAATTTATTTAAAGTACGTGTACCAAGCAATGCTGAGCCTGATGAAGAGATGGAGATTTGGGTATCAGAGCAGGCCAGTATTACCTTATACGAGTTTGAGGTGAAGCCTGGTGCTTTTGCTATGGGCCGCCACCCCTTGGACATCTCCTCCAGTATAAGTGAGGATGAAATTGCCATTTTTGCGTTAATTCGTAATGAAAAAATCGTTATTGTTGATCAAGACACCCGCTTAAAATATGGCGACCGAGTCTGGTATGGCTTAAGGGGTAATCATGCCGCCAAAATCGCTCGTATTTATAATGACATTAAGCTAGATAGGCGCTCAGTGGAAGATTTTTATGGTGACTGGATGATCTCTCCCAATGTTCGGCTTGGTGATCTGCCCTTCTTTGATGAAAGCGTCTCCTCTACCCCGCCGAATACCAAAGTCACTTACGATAAAGAGGGCTCACCGGTTAACATGTGGCAACAAACGGTTGCTGAATTTATCAAAGCCAACCTAAATACCGCACCTGTACCTGGAGACACGGTCCAAATCAATGAAGAGTGGTCACTTATTATCAAAGATATTGATGATAAAGGCACCCTACGCACCATTGGTCTGAAGCACTATTAGCGAAATGCTTCCTGTAGGGTCTGCCATGCTATTAACGTTAACGTTATATTCACTTGAGGTTTTAAATATCAGATTTTTCAAACACCAATATCTCATTATTGGCCGGCATACTATAGCGATTAACTAAAATTAGATGGTGCTGTTTGGCTAAATGCATAATATCGACTTTGTCACGGATACCACTGTTTGGATCACGCTGACGCAAATGCCTATCAAAGCGCTGATTACTATCGCTACTATACTGACCGTTGTCATTAAACGGCCCATAGACAATAAATTTGCCATGAGTCGGCAAGGCATCCCATACCAGCTCAAACAACCTCTCAACCAGCGGCCAAGCAATAATATGCAGGGTATTGGCGGTAAAAACAGCATCGTAGGGCGAATTTTTATCTGGATAAGATGGCGCGCTCACTGCTATGGGTATGCCATCACGGGTCAAATCAAAGGCCAGCGGTGCGTGTAAGTTTGGTGCAGGGTACTTGTCATGCCAACCTTGAATCACCCCATGATTATCCACCACATCGCTTGTTTGCCACTGCAAATGCGGCAGTCTGGGTGCAAAGTAAACACTATGCTGCCCTGTCCCTGAGCCCACCTCTAATACATAATGATGAGCTGACAACTGGTGCTGCAATACCTCTAAAATAGGCTGTTTATTATTCTCACATGCTTGCGAAAACGGCAGGTGGGCGCTATGACTGATATCTGTATTGCCCAAATTTTGTTGATTCATAACACCCCTCTTAGATAATCAGCCTACGGTCTCTGTGCTGATGATCACTCATGAGCACATAAAACTTGAGTTAATAAACACCTGCCTCAACACCCGCTGCTAACGTCATCGCTAGCTCTGCGACTTGCTCAGCAAATACATCCTGCCACTCACCTTGCAATATCAATGCCTGTTGAACCCACTCCCAGCGCAGTCCTGTGGTTATCGTCTGTAGTGCCCGTTTGGTTCCTATCCCATCATGACCTGCTCTAATATAGACAGCAAAAGGTAGGCCCTGCTTTTTATCCAGCACTGGATAATAACAGCGATCAAAGAAATCTTTGGTCAACCCTGCCATATAAGCTAGATTTTCTGTGGTGCCTAACAATAAAGCGTCAGCAGCAAGCACATCACCAGGCTGAGTCTCTTGTGGCGACTTGAGAATCACCGTAACGTCTAAATCAGAATGATTGGCCCCATCAAAGGCCGCTTGAGCCAACTTTTGGGTATTCGGTGACGGTGCATGCGCAACAATCAATAAGGTCTTAGCCGACACATTACTCACCACTGGGATAGTGGAAGGTCACGTTTTGTTCAATATCAGGGTGTAGACTTTTTGCCACAGGGCAGCTAAAAGCCGCGGCTTCAAGTCTGTTTTTGGTACGCTCATCAAGCGGCTGATTAAAAGTAATGACCACTTGAATTTCTTTTACTCGGCGGGGTTTGTCCGTCATGATCTTAGTCACTTCAGCACGTGTGCCTATCACGTCTATATCCATGGCCTCGGCTTTGATACCGATGATGGTCAGCATGCAACTGGCAAGGCTCGTCGCTAATAGATCGGTCGGCGAAAACGCCTCCCCTTTACCATGATTGTCCGTTGGCGCATCGGTGATGATTTGATTGTTTGACTGTAGATGTAAGGCTTGGGTACGTAGATTGCCTTGGTATTCAACTGTAGAGGTAGTCATAAAAGCTCCTTAAAAACTCTCGTACTTAATAAACAATTATTACATATTACGGCATAGCCTATCAGGCTAAAAATGAAAAACATAAGCCATAAATCCAGGCA
Organism: Psychrobacter raelei; assembly: GCF_022631235.3. Classification (NCBI taxonomy): domain Bacteria; kingdom Pseudomonadati; phylum Pseudomonadota; class Gammaproteobacteria; order Moraxellales; family Moraxellaceae; genus Psychrobacter; species Psychrobacter raelei. The sequence goes on along the minus strand of NZ_CP093310.2, from coordinate 869,536 downwards.
GTAAGGTATTTCCGTCTAAATTGACTTTTTGACTATCAGGGTATTCAACCAGGCGCTATCCATCTTTAATCTATGTAAATACAGAACCTTAATTTGAAAGTACTGCATAGAGTAACGGATAGCACTTTTACCTTGACTTGACTATAAAAGGGCAAGTTTAAGAGTTGCTATTATCAATCTAACGTCTGCGTGCCCCCACCATTTACAAATAAGGTCTGTCCACTCACCCACTCAGATATGGGAGAGGCAAAGTACAGCATGGCCCCTGCAATATCTTCAGGTTCGCCTAAGCGCTTAATTGGAGTATGCTCTAACATCTTATCTTCAAGCTCAGGCGTTAACACCGTTTGCAGAGCGTCTGTTTTGGTGGCGCCTGGTCCTACGGCATTAATGCGTACTTCTGGGCCAAAGTCGTGAGCAAGGTTTGCGACCATATGATTAACCGCAGCTTTTGAGCTGGCATAACCGCTCATGTTAGGGCTTTTATTGATGCTGGCCATAGAGGTCGTGAAGATAATAGAGCCATAACCTGCTTTTTTCATATGTGGCACAACCAGCTGACATAGACGCCAACCGCTAAATACGTTCAGCTCAAAATCACGTTTAAAATCACTAACGTCTATCTCAAAGGGGTTTTCTTTTCCGCCGCCCCCGCCGCCAGCATTATTAATCAGGATATGAACCGCACCGAATGTCTCAATGGTTTTATCAACAAGATTGGTTAAGTTATCATCTTTTAAAATATTGCACTCAATGGCCAATGCTTGAGCATCTGTGTCCTCTAGAGCGGTTATCTCTTTAGCGACTTTTTGTGCATCGTCTAATTTTAGGTCGGCAATAACGACATTAGCACCGTGCTGGGCAAGTAGGATAGCAGATGCTTTGCCGATACCATTGGCGCCACCGGTCACAATAGCTGTCTTATTGGTTAAATCGAATAGTTTGGAAGGAGTCATAGCAGTAGTACTTTTGTTAATGTTGATAGAGAGACACCATAACAAAAGTAGTGGGCTGTATGGGTAAGCGATTGTTTGCTTTGGGTAGAACACCTTGGATTAAGCTCCAGAAAGCAACATACAAATCTCTTATAGAGCACATAAAAAAAGCCCCCATTCGGATGAATAGGGGCTTTAAGGTATAGGGAGCTGACGATGACCTACTCTCACATGGGCGAACCACACTACCATTGGCGCGACGATGTTTCACTTCTGAGTTCGAGAAGGGATCAGGTGGTTCCATCGTGCTATTGTCGTCAGCAAAGGGGGTATAGATATGAGTTGGTTAAGGGTGAGCTTAACTTTGTTTGACTATTATATCAAGAACCTGAATCAAGTCACTGTTAATAAGTGATTATTTATAAATGATTATCAGGATGATATCGAAATAATTATAGCTTATACAAAACCACTTGGGTGTTGTATGGTCAAGCCAAACGAGCAATTAGTACAGGTTAGCTACACGCATCACTGCGCTTCCACACCCTGCCTATCAACGTCCTAGTCTTGAACGGCTCTTAAGGGAAATCTAATCTTGAGGTTGGCTTCCCGCTTAGATGCTTTCAGCGGTTATCCAATCCGAACGTAGCTACCGGGCAATGCCATTGGCATGACAACCCGAACACCAGCGGTTCGTCCACTCTGGTCCTCTCGTACTAGGAGCAGATCCTCTCAAATTTCCAACGCCCACGGTAGATAGGGACCGAACTGTCTCACGACGTTCTAAACCCAGCTCGCGTACCTCTTTAAATGGCGAACAGCCATACCCTTAGGACCTGCTTCAGCCCTAGGATGAGATGAGCCGACATCGAGGTGCCAAACACCGCCGTCGATATGAACTCTTGGGCGGTATCAGCCTGTTATCCCCAGAGTACCTTTTATCCGTTGAGCGATGGCCCTTCCATACAGAACCACCGGATCACTAAGACCTACTTTCGTACCTGCTCGACTTGTGGGTCTCGCAGTTAAGCGCGCTTTTGCCTTTATACTCTATGAACGATTTCCGACCGTTCTGAGCGCACCTTCGTACTCCTCCGTTACTCTTTAGGAGGAGACCGCCCCAGTCAAACTACCCACCATACATTGTCCTCGGTATTGTTATACCTGAGTTAGAACCCCAACATGACCAGGGTGGTATTTCAAGGATGGCTCCACAGATACTGGCGTATCTGCTTCAAAGCCTCCCACCTATCCTGCACAAGTCAGGTCAAAGTTCAATGTAAAGCTGTAGTAAAGGTTCACGGGGTCTTTCCGTCTAGCCGCGGGTACACAGCATCTTCACTGCGATTTCGATTTCACTGAGTCTCTGCTGGAGACAGCGCTGCCATCATTATGCCATTCGTGCAGGTCGGAACTTACCCGACAAGGAATTTCGCTACCTTAGGACCGTTATAGTTACGGCCGCCGTTTACTGGGGCTTCGATCAAGACCTTCGCATACGCTAAGCCCATCAATTAACCTTCCAGCACCGGGCAGGCATCACACCCTATACGTCCACTTTCGTGTTTGCAGAGTGCTGTGTTTTTAATAAACAGTTGCAGCAGCCTGGTATCTGCGACTGTCAATAGCTTACACCGCAAGGGTTTCACCATCCACAGCGTACCTTCTCCCGAAGTTACGGTACCATTTTGCCTAGTTCCTTCAGCAGAGTTCTCTCAAGCGCCTTGGTATTCTCTACCTGATCACCTGTGTCGGTTTAGGGTACGATTCGTTTATGACTATAGTTTAGAAGCTTTTCCTGGAGCATGGTATTTGCCACTTCGCTGTACAAGTACAGCTTGCTATCAGATCTCAGTATTAACAGCCCGGATTTGCCTAAGCCGTCTACCTACATCCTTCCACCTGGACAACCATCGCCAGGCTGGCATAACCTTCTCCGTCCCTCCATCACATCATAAACAAGTATCGGAATATTAACCGATTTCCCATCGACTACGCCTTTCGGCCTCGCCTTAGGGGTCGACTCACCCAGCCCCGATTAACGTTGGACTGGAACCCTTGATCTTCCGGCGTGCGAGCTTTTCACTCGCATTATCGTTACTCACGTCAGCATTCGCTCTTGTGATACCTCCAGCATACCTTACGATACACCTTCACAGGCTTACACAACGCTCCCCTACCACTTGAAACAATTTTCAAATCCGCAGCTTCGGCTCCTAGTTTGAGCCCCGTTACATCTTCCGCGCGGGCCGACTCGACTAGTGAGCTATTACGCTTTCTTTAAAGGATGGCTGCTTCTAAGCCAACCTCCTAGCTGTCTATGCCTTCCCACTTCGTTTCCCACTTAACTAGGAATTTGGGGCCTTAGCTGGCGGTCTGGGTTGTTTCCCTCTCCACGACGGACGTTAGCACCCGCCGTGTGTCTCCCGGATATTACTCATCGGTATTCGGAGTTTGCATCGGTTTGGTAAGTCGGTATGACCCCCTAGCCGAAACAGTGCTCTACCCCCAATGGTATTCGTCCGAGGCGCTACCTAAATAGCTTTCGGGGAGAACCAGCTATCACCGAGTTTGATTAGCCTTTCACCCCTATCCACAAGTCATCCCCTGGCTTTTCAACGACAGTGGGTTCGGTCCTCCGGTGCCTGTTACGGCACTTTCAACCTGCTCATGGATAGATCACTCGGTTTCGGGTCTATACCCTGCAACTATGGCGCCCTATTAAGACTCGGTTTCCCTACGGCTCCCCTAACGGTTAACCTTGCTACAGAATATAAGTCGCTGACCCATTATACAAAAGGTACGCGGTCACACCTCAAGGGTGCTCCCACTGCTTGTACGCACACGGTTTCAGGTTCTATTTCACTCCCCTCACAGGGGTTCTTTTCGCCTTTCCCTCACGGTACTGGTTCACTATCGGTCAGTCAGGAGTATTTAGCCTTGGAGGATGGTCCCCCCATCTTCATACAGGATTTCTCGTGTCCCGCACTACTTAATATGCTTCATTATATGTTTCGAATACGGGGCTATCACCCACTATGGCCAGCTTTCCCACACTGTTCTTCTACATATAAATCCGTCGGCTCCTCCCCGTTCGCTCGCCGCTACTAGGGGAATCTCTATTGATGTCTTTTCCTAAGGGTACTGAGATGTTTCACTTCCCCTCGTTCGCTTCCTAATAAATTAGGATACCTAGCTTACGCTAAGTGGGTTTCCCCATTCAGAAATCTCCGGATCACAGGATATTGCCGCCTCCCCGAAGCTTATCGCAGGCTGTCACGTCTTTCATCGCCTCTGACTGCCAAGGCATCCACCATGTGCGCTTAATTACTTGACCATACAACCCCAAGTAGTCTTGGTTCGCTAAGCTTTTATTTACTATTGGTTAAAGACAACCTCGAAGTAATCCGAGGTGTTTTAACCAATGCATAAATCTAGTTCTTAACAGGTTGTTTGTCGTAATTATAACGATATCACCTTGATAATTTACGCTTGATTCAGTTCTCTTTACTTTGTAACCAACCCCTTGGGATAACAACTGATGTCATTAAAAGGTTGGTTACTGGTTAGACAATGGCTCAGTGAATGATTCATCGTCTAACCGTATTACAACTCATATCTATGTTTTTAAATAGTAATAACGCTGTCATCCAGTCGTCATATAGTTTCTGTATAAAACAGAAGTAAGTAATCGTTTTATCAATTGCTTAATTCTGGCTTATATCTTTTCACTCTTAAATCTGTATCCAATATGGTGGAGCCAAGGAGAGTCGAACTCCTGACCTCCTGCGTGCAAGGCAGGCGCTCTACCAACTGAGCTATGGCCCCTGAGAAGCGTATATAAATGTGCTGGGAGCACATTTTAGCTTCGCAAGAGAGAATCTGTGATTCTCTAGTGCTTTCCGTATTATAAGTGGTGGGTCTGATAAGACTTGAACTTATGACCCCCGCGTTATCAACACGGTGCTCTAACCAGCTGAGCTACAGACCCTTAAGAGCTTGCTAAACCAAAGAACAACTTGTTGTGAATTCTTGCTGACCGGATGCGTCAATAAGGAGGTGATCCAGCCGCAGGTTCCCCTACGGCTACCTTGTTACGACTTCACCCCAGTCATCGACCACACCGTGGTGAGCGCCCTCTAAAAGTTAGGCTACCCACTTCTGGTGCAATCAACTCCCATGGTGTGACGGGCGGTGTGTACAAGGCCCGGGAACGTATTCACCGCGGCATTCTGATCCGCGATTACTAGCGATTCCGACTTCATGGAGTCGAGTTGCAGACTCCAATCTGGACTACGATAGGCTTTTTGAGATTCGCATCACATCGCTGTGTAGCAGCCCTCTGTACCTACCATTGTAGCACGTGTGTAGCCCTGGTCGTAAGGGCCATGATGACTTGACGTCGTCCCCGCCTTCCTCCAGTTTGTCACTGGCAGTATCCTTAGAGTCCCCGGCCAAACCGCTGGTAACTAAGGAAAAGGGTTGCGCTCGTTGCGGGACTTAACCCAACATCTCACGACACGAGCTGACGACAGCCATGCAGCACCTGTATTCTAATTCCCGAAGGCACTCCCGCATCTCTGCAGGATTCTAGATATGTCAAGACCAGGTAAGGTTCTTCGCGTTGCATCGAATTAAACCACATGCTCCACCGCTTGTGCGGGCCCCCGTCAATTCATTTGAGTTTTAACCTTGCGGCCGTACTCCCCAGGCGGTCTACTTATTGCGTTAGCTGCGTCACTAAGGAATCAAGTTCCCCAACGACTAGTAGACATCGTTTACGGCGTGGACTACCAGGGTATCTAATCCTGTTTGCTACCCACGCTTTCGAACCTCAGTGTCAGTATGATGCCAGGAGGCTGCCTTCGCCATCGGTATTCCTTCAGATCTCTACGCATTTCACCGCTACACCTGAAATTCTACCTCCCTCTCACCTACTCTAGCCTAACAGTATCAGATGCAGTTCCCAGGTTAAGCCCGGGGATTTCACATCTGACTTATTAAGCCACCTACGCTCGCTTTACGCCCAGTAATTCCGATTAACGCTTGCACCCTCTGTATTACCGCGGCTGCTGGCACAGAGTTAGCCGGTGCTTATTCTGCAGCTAATGTCATCGTCTATGGGTATTAACCATAGAGTCTTCTTCACTGCTTAAAGTGCTTTACAACCAAAAGGCCTTCTTCACACACGCGGCATGGCTGGATCAGGGTTGCCCCCATTGTCCAATATTCCCCACTGCTGCCTCCCGTAGGAGTCCGGGCCGTGTCTCAGTCCCGGTGTGGCTGATCATCCTCTCAGACCAGCTACAGATCGTCGCCTTGGTAGGCCTTTACCCCACCAACTAGCTAATCCGACTTAGGCTCATCCAATAGCGAGAGCGCAAGCGCCCCCTTTTCCCCGTAGGGTGTATGCGGTATTAATTCGAGTTTCCCCGAGCTATCCCCCACTACTGGGCAGATTCCTAAGTATTACTCACCCGTCCGCCGCTCGTCAGCAAGAAGCAAGCTTCTCCTGTTACCGCTCGACTTGCATGTGTTAAGCCTGCCGCCAGCGTTCAATCTGAGCCATGATCAAACTCTTCAGTTTAATCTTGCTATGAAGCTCTTTAAAGAAGCTTCTAAACTTGGCTCATTCAATACTAGCAAATTGCTTTTCCGTATGTTTCATATAATGAATTAACTTCGAGTTTTTCTACTAATAAAGAATGATAATTTTTATAGTTAGTCACATCACCGAAAAGATGACGTCCCAACTTTAATTTTTAGCATCCTAAATCAGCAAAAATCCACACAAGTTGTTCTTTGATTTAAGCTTTTAAATAATTACTTAGCTTGTCGTCCAAGCCTAAGTTGTATCTTTGCTTAGCATCGTTGTTATTAATTAGTAACACCATTATCGCTGAGCAGGCTGACTATTATATAGATTTTAATATCGTTGTCAACACTTAATTTTTAATTTTCTCTAAGCTGACCAGCTTTAATCTCTCGATTTATTGCCCTATGTCCGTCTTAGTGAGGGCGTATTATAGAGGGTTTATTTTTTCTGTCAACTGCATTTTTAATCTTTTTTGAAATAAATGACCAGTGGCCATATTAAGGCAACTAAGCACCAATTAACTTAGCTATAAAGTCTAACCTTTAACTTTGGTGTTTAAGGTTGAGACAATGCCCGACAAAGCATAAATAATGCCAATGGCTAAAATACCCACTGGAATATCATATAAAACAATACCCATAACTAATACAGCAATAATCAATGCCACAAAAGGAACTTTCTTTTTATCAAACTCTTTAAAGCTGTAGTATTTGAGGTTACTGACCATAAGTAGACCACAAATCACTACCCACACTGCAGCAATGATCATCACCTGAATGTCATACTGACCAATCCACTGGTCGTGATCAATAGCAACCATCACGGCACTCGTGACTAATATCGCCGCTAATGGACTGGCCAAGCCGACGAAGAACTTTTTGTCTACTTCGCCAATTTGTACGTTAAAGCGTGCCAAACGAAATGCGGCACAAGCTGTAAATACGAACGCACAGGCAATGCCCACCCGCCCTAAGGGCTGAAGCGCAAAGCTATAGATTAAAATGGCGGGTGCCACACCAAAGGCAAGCATATCTGCCAATGAATCATATTGCTCACCAAAAGGGCTTTGCGCATTGAGCATGCGTGCTACTCGGCCATCAGCGCCATCCAAGATAGCGGACAAAAAGATGGCCAAGGAAGCTTTGTAGAAGTGACCTTGAGTACTAGATAGAATTGAGAAAAAACCTGATAACAAGGACAGCGTAGTGATTAGGTTGGGTGCCAAATACACGCCGCGGCTGACCACAGGCTTACCATCTGCCACCTCTTGCTCAATCACTTCAAAAGTCAAGCTATCCAAGCCTTCAATACCAGACTCTGTCTGACGTGTAGGCTGCGGATGATTAAGCGGTGCCTCATCTGGCTGCGATGAATCTGGAGTCGTCATACTACATCCCTCTAGGATCTAACCTTCAATTATTCGTCAATTCGTTTTCTACTAATCGCTATTCGCCCACTAGCCAGCGCACGTTTACTGCTTGGCTTTGTGGTAAATCAGGCGCATCTTCAGGGCGCATTAAAGGTTGGATGAAGTTTAAAATCTGACGCGCATGTTGATCAAACTGCCAAGGCGGATTAATAATGAGCATACCGGTACCGTTTAGGCCCACTGCCACATCATTCGGATAAATATTTAGCTCACACAGTAGCTGCTTACGAATACCGGTACGCTTCATCTTTTTATAAAAAAGCTCAACCGCTTCAATATTTTTGATAGGAAACCATAACGCATACACGCCTTGTGGCCACTTGGTCATAGAAGCAACCAACAGCTCCACTAAACGAGTAAAGTCTTTGTGCTCTTGCTCATAAGGCGGATCAATTAAAATCACACCGCGGCGCTCTACGGGCGGGATCACTGCGCGAATACCTTCAAAGGCATCACGGTTGTGAATACCGATAGGCAATTGATACAGCTGATAGTTTAGGGCATCGTATTCGGTGTTTTTAAACTCAAAAGCTTCTGCGCGCACCTTAACTTCAGGATGTTTTTCAACATGATTGGCGATCCACCAAGGTGATCCTGGATAGACATACTTGTCATAAGTCTGACGGGCTTGTTTGATATCGTCTACATACTGACGAACCGCTTCAGGTGCTTCAGAGACATCAGCCTCCAAAATCTTTTGGACACCGGCTTTGGCTTCGCCTGTTTTTCGTGCCTCTTCACTGCTTAGTGAGTAAAGACCACGACCACCGTAAGCATCAAGAGCATAATAAGGTTTGCCCTTTTTGCTCATTTGATTCAGCAGTTGTACCAGTAAAATGTGTTTGGCAACGTCGGCAAAATTACCGGCGTGATAGGCATGTTTGTAATTCATAAGTTAGCTTGTTTTAGTGTAGAAAGGTTCATTATCAAAAATTAGTTCTATGGTAGCATAAGCTGGTTTAAAATGAGTATATTAATGGTTAATAGTACCCATCTAGACCTATAACTCAGCACTTTTTAACTGCTACGCTCTGTTTTACCAACTTTTTGGTTTAATAAAGTAGTGATAATCGGGAATCCACCAATGGCCTCAGTCGTTAAAACGACCCTTACAAGCAGCTTAATTGAAAACAGCTTAAATGATAGCCCCTTAATTGAAATTGAAAGCAACCTCAACACTACCCCTTGCACTCCCCAAGACCCAATCACCATAGCCATTCCACCACCTTTAACTCCCGACGATTTAGTGCAATCCAAACAGCTGGCGCAGCAAGTGCTAAAGCAACTGCCTCCTGACACAGACTATTTATCGTTAAGTCCTTCACTCAAACAGGCTCTTGTGCCCAAATTTGATTTAAGCGACACCCAAAAGATGCTTGAACAAGCTGACTTTGCGGTAGATTGGGCAAAAAGACTTGATGCAGACATGCTCGATAGCTTTGTCAAGCAAGGCTTTATCGTCTTAGATGATCTGTATCAGCCCACAGCGTTATTGGCGCTGCAAGCAGAAAGTGGCTTTGTTGAGTATCGAGATGCCAAGCTGACTGAAGGCGTACGCAAAACGGACATTCGCGGCGATAGAATTCGCTGGATTACTAAGGACTTTTTTGCCGGCTTTTACTATCTCAACAGCATTAATGATCTGGCCTTTTTGTTTAATCGCACCTTATTTGCCGGTATTCGTCACAGTGAGGCGCATTATGCCTGCTATCCACCAGGATTTGGTTATAAGTGGCATTCTGACAATCCGGTCGGCCGAGATGAGCGGGTAATTTCGGCGGTATTTTACCTTAATGATGACTGGACACTTGATGACGGCGGTGAGTTGTCTATTATAGACAGTGAGGGACAGACGCATCAGCTTATGCCTAAAGCCAATCGTTTGGTTATCTTTGATAGTAACTTGCTGCACCAAGTCGAGCTTGCCCATCGCCAGCGCTACTCTATTGCCACTTGGCTACGCTGTGATGATGCCCTGCTCATTGCCGAGCCACTATAGCTAACGGCAGGCTGATGACTTAATAAGGCGCTATACGTCATAAGCCCTATGCGGCATACTACAATTGCCCCACCCCTTTTTTAGCCCTATCTTTTAGCCTTTACTTTATATCTTGAGGAATTTATGCACACAAGCGACCCATCGAATACCGCCACTGACCATCAGAAACAAACCTTAGAGCTTAGTATTGAGCTGATGCGCCGAGACTCTGTGACACCTCACGATAAAGGCTGTCAGGAGGTATTGGTTGAGCGTTTAAGCCCGCTTGGATTTGCGCATGAGTTTATGTATTTTGGTGATGAGCAAGCCAGCGGACGCGATGCACAGGTAAAAAACCTATGGGCCAGACGTGGCAACCAAGACCCTGTGGTGTGCTTCGCCGGCCATACCGATGTGGTGCCTACCGGTAATCCGGACAATTGGCGCATTGCACCTTTTGACGCCAAAGTACATGATGGCTACCTTTGGGGACGTGGTGCGGCTGATATGAAAACCGGTATTGCCGCCTTTACTGTCGCTACTGAGCGCTTTGTCAAAAACCATCCTGACCATAATGGCTCAATCGCCATGCTGATTACCTCAGATGAAGAAGGCCCATCAATTAATGGTACGGTTAAAGTGGTTGAGGTTTTAGAAGCACGAAATGAGAAAATAACCTATTGCTTAGTCGGTGAGCCATCAAGTACAGACAGCTTAGGTGATGTGATCAAAAATGGACGCCGTGGCTCGTTGGGCGGTATTTTAACGGTGACCGGCAAACAAGGCCATGTCGCCTACCCTCATTTAGCGGTTAATCCAATTCACGCTTTATTGCCTGCTTTGGCTGAGTTTAGCGTTACTGAATGGGACAAAGGCAATGACTTTTTCCCAGCAACGTCGATGCAAATCTCAAACATCAACGGTGGTACTGGTGCAAACAATGTGATTCCAGAAAGCGTTGAGGTGGTGTTTAACTTTAGATTCTCGACTGAAACCACCGAAGAAGAATTACGCGCCAAAACCCATGAAATCTTGGATAAGCAATTTGCCAATACTGAGGCTACCTATGAGATTGACTGGAAGTTATCAGGTAATCCGTTCTTAACTGCTGAAGGCAAGCTGGTGGATGCGTGTAAAGTAGCCATCAAAGACATTACCGGTACCGACACTCAGTTATCGACCTCGGGCGGTACTTCTGACGGCCGCTTTATTGCGCCAACTGGTGCGCAAGTGGTCGAGCTTGGCGTGCGTAATGCGACCATTCATCAGGTGGATGAGCGTGTGGAGATTGATGATATTGGTAAATTGGCTCAGATTTATGAGCGTATGCTAGAAGAGTTGTTGCTGGGTTAGCGCTGTTTTATCAGGTGTCTTTATAATGCCTCCTACTCAGATATGATGCTGTTTTAGGACACTGCAGTGCGACGTGATACAAATAAAGCCAGTATCTTAATTCAGACACTGGCTTTATTATGACCGAATTTTATATGACTCAGCTTATAGGACATGGTTTATAGGACTGAGCCTGACAAACCTTAATACTTTAAATAGACTTAGCTTTATAAAAATTAGCTAGTCTGCCTCATCAATCCAGTTCATTTGAATGGCCTCAAGAATGCCTTCGTTCGACTTTTGAGGGTCATCATCAAAGTTTTCAAGCTCAGTTACCCAGCGGTGCAAGTCGGTAAATCGAATATATTGTGGGTCGGTATCTGGAAACTTCTCAACAAGCTCGATAGCGATATCGAGGCTGTCAGTCCATTTTAATTTTTGCGGCGCCATAACGCTGTCCTTATTTTATTCATCAGTTTTTTATATAAAAAGCTCATAGGAACGACTCACCCGTCCTATTTATAAGCTCAATTTTATAAGCTCAATCGTAACAAATTTGCCAGTTGGTATATAGCCTGTTTTTTCAAAATAGGTTGTTACTGAGACTTGATAGCAGTTTGGTTGGCATTCCAAGTGTTAATAACTTCGGTCAAATGCTCACCTTGCATGCCAATACTTGAGGGCAGCTGCTTGCCTTTTTTATTCATCAACACAAATTTGGTGAGACCAACGGCCATCAACGTATTTTTGACATAAAAGTGGTGCTGAAAATAAACGTATTTTTCATCCCACCCCTCTAAAGTACTAGTGACCGTCATTTTACTCAAAAACTTGATTTGTTTGAGATATACCATCTCTTGCATCGAGATAATCCAGTCCATGCTCAGCCCGCCTAGACCGTTTTTTTTGAGGATGTTGTACAGCCAAGCGGTGACATTGAGCTCAACAAAAGACAAATAGCGGTAGTTGGGCAGGTGATCTCGAAACCCCATATCATGCGGCAGTACGCGATAGCTTCGGCTAACGGGCGTGAACAACTCCGCTTGTGTGAGTTTTGGTTTTTGAGCGGTGGTGACGCTGTCAGCGGATGGCCGCTGCTTTGACTCTTGTTTTAATAAAGCCAATAAAATAAAAAAACGAATAAGCATGTTCATAAGTCACTCTCCCACCCAAATACCGCGTTTTTGACCGATTAAAAGCGGATTTTTAGTCTATTACTGCCTAAAATAACCGAGGTTAACATAAAACCTAATAATCCATGTAGGCGTTAGTCTATACAGGCATACCTCACTTGTCAGCTTTGTTAATAAAAAAAATTACTTTTTTAAGGTTGAAAAGATACTCAATCAACCCCACTTTTAGGACAACCCCATAGCTCATAGCAGAATGCAATCGTTACCCTTGATATTCTGTTAAACAACAATATTTTTATGAGTGATATGGGTAAACTTTTATCAACTTAATTGAACTTTTAATGGAGTGAACAATGAATATTCGCCCTTTACATGACCGCATCGTTGTCCGCCGTGTGGAAGAAGAACAAAAAACGGCCGGCGGTATCTTATTGCCAGGTTCTGCTCAAGAAAAACCATCACAAGGTGAAATCCTTGCTGTGGGCAATGGTCAAATCCGTGAAAACGGTGAAGTACGTGCTTTAGACGTAAAAGTTGGCGATAAAGTATTGTTTGGTCAATATGCCGGCCAAACCGTAAAAGTTAACGGCGAAGAATTATTAATCATGAAAGAGTCTGACGTATTGGGCGTACTAGAAGGTTAATCTACACGATTATTGACCTTCTTTTTTGGGATAAACAGATGGCATAGACAATCCAATATTACAAAAACAGATTGGCTAAGCTTACGCGTTCTACCAGACTATTATAATCAAACACTCATTAACTAAAATAATTGGAGAGTATTCTCATGGCTAAAGACGTAAAATTTGGCATTGACGCTCGTAAACAAATGATGGACGGCGTTAACGTTCTAGCAAACGCTGTAAAAGTAACCCTAGGTCCTAAAGGCCGTAACGTGGTTATCGATAAATCTTTTGGCGCCCCTGCCATCACTAAAGATGGTGTTTCTGTTGCTAAAGAAATCGAACTTGAAAACAAATTTGAAAACATGGGTGCTCAGCTGGTACGTGAAGTGGCGAGCAAAACCAATGATGTGGCCGGTGATGGTACCACGACTGCAACTGTATTGGCTCAAGCTATTCTTGTTGAAGGCATGAAATCTGTTGCTGCTGGCATGAACCCAATGGATCTTAAGCGCGGTATCGATAAAGCAGTTGCTGCTGCGGTTGAAGAGATCCACAACATCTCTACCCCAGCTGATGACTCTAAAGCCATTGCTCAAGTGGGCTCTATCTCTGCTAACTCTGACACCAAAATTGGTGAGCTAATCGCTGAAGCCATGGACAAAGTGGGCAAAAAAGGCGTTATCACCGTTGAGGAAGGGTCAGGCTTTGAAGACTCATTAGAAGTGGTTGAAGGCATGCAGTTTGACCGTGGCTACATCAGCCCATACTTTGCAAACAAGCAAGACAGCCTAACTGCTGAATTTGAAAACCCATACATCCTACTTGTTGACAAAAAAATCAGCAATATCCGTGAAATCGTGCCATTACTTGAGCAAGTAATGCAGCAAAGCAAGCCACTATTAATCATCGCTGAAGATGTTGAAAACGAAGCATTGGCTACTTTAGTTGTGAACAACATGCGCGGTGGTCTAAAAACTTGTGCCGTGAAAGCCCCAGGTTTTGGCGATCGTCGTAAAGCCATGCTACAAGACATCGCTATCTTAACTGGTGGTACGGTGATTTCTGAAGAAGTGGGCATGAGCCTTGAAACAGCAACCATCGAGCAACTAGGTACCGCTAAGAAAGTAACCGTTGGTAAAGAAAACACGGTTATCGTTGATGGCGCTGGCAACAAAGCTGATATCGAAGCGCGCGTTGAGTCAATCAACCGTCAAATCGAAGAGTCAACTTCTGATTACGACAAAGAAAAACTACAAGAACGTGTGGCTAAGCTTTCAGGCGGCGTTGCTGTGATTAAAGTAGGTGCTGCTACTGAAACAGCTATGAAAGAGAAGAAAGACCGTGTTGACGATGCGCTACACGCAACTCGTGCTGCGGTAGAAGAAGGCGTGGTACCTGGCGGTGGTGTGGCTCTAGTACGTGCACTAAATGCACTTGCTGACCTAAAAGGTGACAACGAAGATCAAAACGCAGGTATCAATATTCTACGCCGTGCGATGGAAGCCCCTCTACGTCAAATCGTAACCAACGCAGGTGATGAAGCGTCTGTTGTGGTTAACGAAGTGAAAAACGGTTCTGGTAACTATGGTTACAACGCAGCAACTGGCGTCTATGGCGATATGTTAGAGATGGGTATCCTTGATCCTGCTAAAGTATCTCGCTCAGCACTAGAGCATGCTGCCTCAGTAGCCGGCTTAATGCTGACCACTGAAGCGATGATCACTGATAAGCCACAAAGTGATGACCCAATGGCAGGCATGGGCGGCGCTGGTATGGGCGGCATGGGTGGTATGGGCGGCATGATGTAACTTTCATGAGCAAAATGGCTGCGTACAGTATTGCCCATAAAGCTCGATGTACTTGATGTACAATCTTTACTTTATATCCTGCACTGTACGTTGCCATTTAGTTTAGTCCATAAAAGATCGTTTATACTGTTTTAGAGCTACCCTACTATTTGCTTAATATCGTTTAGGTAAGCAAAATCCAGTAGTAAATAAACCCCGATAGGCAATCGCTTATCGGGGTTTTTTATTGGCTTATTTACTTTAATTCGTTGACTTTAAAAATCATTTCGAATTACTGACTGGCCTCATCGCGTCTAAACACCCACGTTTTATCATCAGACAGCTCATCTACATAATAGTAGCCGGCCAAATCAAACTGCTTTAAGTCTTCCGCCTTGGTAATTTTATTATCAGCTGCATATCTCACCATCAGACCGCGTGCTTTTTTGGCATAAAAGCTAATCACTTTGTATTTGCCATTTTTCTCATCTTCAAAACGGGGGGTGATGATAGCCGCATCCAGTGATTTTTTCTTCACCGCTTTAAAGTATTCGTTTGAGGCAAGGTTAATTAGGATATTATCTTCGCCCTGCTCACTTGTGTCTTTCATACGCTGATTGATCACATCCGTAATATGCTCGCCCCAAAACTCATATAAGTTATCGCCTTGCTTATTTTTAAGCTTGGTGCCCATCTCCAAACGGTAAGGCTGAATCATATCCAGTGGCTTTAAAACGCCATATAACCCTGACAAAATACCTAGGTGCTCATTTAAATACACAACGGTTTGTTTATCCGCACTATACATATCAAGACCGGTATAGACATCACCATCAAACAGGTAGCCGGCTGGTTTGGCATTGTCTTCAGTAAACGGTTTGTCCTCGCTCCACGCCCAGTCTTGATTGCGCTGTGCATTAAGCTGTGCCAAATCATCAGAGATACTCATAAGCGCTTGTAAATCTATTGGCTCCTTTGATTTCAAGATTTTCATCAATGCTTGAGCATCTTCAATTAGCTCAGGCTGACTATAGTAATTACCGACTTTCACCGACACTGCATCTTTTTCATTTAAGCTCTTAGCAGGAGACAATATAAAATACATAACTTTATCCTTAGCCTTGTGCGGTTAAACCACATGCTTTAACTGATATTTTTGATTGTTATTAAACATAAGTCATCTTTTGCGCTGCTACGATAAGCGCAAGCAGGCTAAGCCTATCATAACTTGTGGCACAGTGACAGATAGCCACTGCCTATAATTGTCTTCATACACCCACTTTTCATCTGCCATCTTGCCTTTGAGCGCCTATATTTTGCAGTCAACCTTGCCTGCTTTTTACACGGTTATAGATAAAACTTAGTTATATATAAAGCTGTGTTGTCAATACTATATAAATTAAAGTTTGTTAATAAATTTAACTGGTTGGTCATGTTTCTACGATGATTTTTTTTAATTTATATTCTTATAATAAATATCGATGATGGTATTTGAATAACCATTTATTAAATTGATAACCCTTGGTTGTAGTTAACACAACCAGAGGTTTTTGACCGCCAACCCCATTGCGATCAAAGAACCGACTTAGACAAGCGGAAGGTTTAGATCAATCACATAAGCTAGGAGCGAATATGATAATAGGCACAATACAAGCCAAGCAGGCATTTGAAGGTCGTGTTGCCATTACGCCAGATGCGGTAAAAAAGCTTACCAAACTGGGCCACGAGGTGATGATTGAGTCGGGTGCCGGCCAGCATGCCTATTACGATGACACCGCATATACCAACGCCGGAGCCCGTGTCGCTAGCGAATCTGAAGTGCTGTCGCAATCTCATATTATTTGTGTGGTGCAAAACCTAACTGGCGAGCAAATATCTCAGCTGTCATCAGGCAGTATTGTGATGGGTATGCTTGACCCCTACCGCAATGACCAACTCGATAACTATGCCAAGCAAGGCACTACCGCTTTTGCTATGGAATTATTACCACGTACCTTATCTCGTGCTCAAAACATGGATGTACTCTCCTCACAAGCCAACCTTGCCGGCTATAAAGCTGTGCTTATGGCAGCCAATGAATACGCGCGTCCCTTCCCTATGTTTATGACCTCTGCTGGTACCGTAAAACCTGCCAAAGTGGTTATTTTAGGTGTGGGTGTGGCAGGCCTTCAAGCCATCGCTACGGCTAAACGCTTGGGCGCTGTGGTAGAAGCCAGTGACCTACGCCCTGCTGCCAAAGAGCAGGTCGAGTCCTTGGGCGGTAAGTGGCTTGATGTCCCGATGAGTGAAGAAGAAAAACAAAAGGCCAAATCAACCGGTGGCTATGCTTGGACACCCTCTGAGCAGTACATGAAAGATCAAGCGGCTGTGGTCGATAAAGCGGTATCAAATGCGGACATTATTATCACAACGGCGCAAATTCCTGGCCGTAATGCCCCGCGTCTGGTGCATAAGACTACGCTGGATAAGATGAAAGCTGGCTCCGTATTAATTGATATGGCAGCAAGCTCAGGCGGTAACGTGGAGGGTACGGTATCAGGCGAAACTGTGGTTACAGAAAACGGCGTGCGCATTATTGGTGCCGCCAATATTCCCGCCACACTTGCGGCGCAATCATCGGACTTGTACGCAAACAACTTGGTGAATTTTATTGCCACCTTATTTGACAAAGAAAATGACAATGCACTGACTATTAATCTTGAAGATGAAATTCAAGGGGCATTAGCAGTGACCCATAACGGTGAGGTGCTTTTACAACGTAGATAGTGGTCCTATAAGTCTGCAAGGATTGCGATGACTCGCCACTCACTTGTGAAAAATAATCAAGCACACTATACGAAAAACTTTAGAAAGACATTAGGAGAAGATTATGCTTGCTACGTTATTAGCAACCGCACCACTGGGGGTAGCCGTGACAGGGGGTACTCCGTTTGTGGCCATATTTACAATTTTTGTTCTGGCTATCTTTGTGGGTTATTACGTGGTTTGGGGAGTTACCCCTGCCCTACATACACCGCTGATGGCCGTGACCAATGCCTTATCCAGTATCGTTATCGTTGGCGCCATGCTGCAGACCATCCATATCGATGGCAGCGCACTGTCTATGACCAGTATTTTGGGCGCTTTTGCGGTATTTTTAGCCAGTATCAATATCTTTGGCGGCTTCGCGGTGACTGAGCGTATGCTTGCTATGTTTAAACCAAAAGCTAAAAAAACCATCAACACTGAGCCAAAAGGAGGTGATGCATGAATCCAACTGACTTAACCCAAATGAATTGGATTGCAGCCCATGCCGATTGGTTCTATTTAGTAGGCGCCATCTTATTTGTGCTAACCTTACGTGGCCTATCAAGCCCTAAGACCGCTATTCGTGGTAACCGTTTAGGTATGGTGGCCATGGCCATCGCTGTGATCACCACCTTCTTCTTAGCTGATGGCCCGGTACTGTGGTTAATCATCGGTGCCATGGTATTAGGCGCTTTGGTGGGGATGTGGAAAGCCAAAACTGTGGCCATGACTCAGATGCCAGAGACGGTAGCCTTGATGCACTCCTTTGTGGGTTTGGCAGCAGTGGCTATTGCCTTAGCGACGGTATTAAATAGTACTCATGATCACAGCACCATCGCCCGTATCGAGCTATTTATCGGCTGCTTTATTGGTGCCATTACTTTCTCAGCCTCTGTCTTCGCCTTTGGTAAGCTTGCCGCTAAAAAATGGGCAAAAACTTTGACCGGTGGCTGGGTCAAACCAGTTCAGCTTATCTTATTTGTGGCCATGATTGGTTGCGGCGGCCTGTATTTTGTTACGGACTCTATGCCGGCCTTCTACGCCATGACTTTTTTTGCAGTGATCTTTGGTTGGATGTGGATTGCCCCTATTGGTGGCGGTGATATGCCGGTTGTGGTCTCACTGTTAAACTCATTCTCAGGTTGGGCAGCAGCCGGTATTGGTTTTACCTTAGGTAACTCAATGCTTATTATTGCCGGCTCACTGGTGGGCTCATCAGGTGCTATTTTATCTTATATCATGTGTAAAGCCATGAACCGCTCACTGCTTAACGTCTTGTTTGGTGGCATGGGCACAGCAGCAGCGGCAACCGGTAGTGATGACGGTGCACCAAAAACTTATAAGTCAGGCTCTGCTGAAGATGCCGGCTTCTTAATGAGTAATGCCAGTGATGTTATCATCGTACCTGGCTACGGCATGGCGCAAGGCCGTGCGCAAAACGCTGTAAAAGAGTTATATGAAGTCTTAAAAGAGCAAGGCGTAAATGTTCGCTTCGCTATTCACCCTGTGGCAGGTCGTATGCCAGGTCATATGAACGTACTGCTTGCTGAAGCCGATGTGCCTTATGACGATATCTTGGAGATGGATGAAATCAACTCAGATTTTCCAAGTACCGATGTGGTATTGGTGATTGGGGCAAACGATGTGGTCAACCCTTCTGCCAAAGATGATCCTAGCTCACCTATTTTTGGTATGCCAATTTTGGAGGCATCCAAAGCACAAACAGTGATGGTTATCAAACGCTCAATGAGCACAGGCTATGCCGGCCTTGATAACCCGCTGTTCTATTTAGACAAAACCATGATGATCTTTGGTGATGCTAAGAAGATGGTAGAGGAGATGGTGCGCACTATTAATGGTGGTGGTCACTAACGCTATCTTGCACAGACAATCTGTCTGGCACAGGGCCCATATAAACAGTGGTTTAAACATAAAAAAGACAGCTTAGGCTGTCTTTTTTTATGGCAAGTACAGTCCCAATTGTGCCAGACATACATTACTGTGGGTAATCAGCGCCTAACTCTTAGAAAGGATTGCTAACAAAACACCTTCAATACTGCCCTTGGAAATGTAACAAGGTATGACCATATATAAGGTATAGTACGCAGCATAGACATAGCGTTAAATATCATCAAAAAAATAAGGGCACCAACAATGCTTAACACATTAAAAAATATCAATACCAAAAAATTAGCCACTACTTTAGGTCTAGCAACTGCCACTGCGGTAGCATCTACTGTGTCTATGGCGGCAAGCACCTTAACCCCTACTACAGCAGATTACAACTTCACTGCTGAAGGTAAATACAAAGGTACTGCCACTCGCAGCCTCACCAAATCAGGTAACAACTGGAACTATAAAATGAGTGCCAAAGTGGCAGGTGTGGCATCAGCCAATCAAAATAGTAGCTTTATTTTAAGTGGTAACAGCATTATCCCAACCAGCGCCAGTACTACTTATAAGTTATTTGGTGTGGGACGTACCCACAAGGTTGCTTTTAGTGACTCAGGCAAAAAGGTCGTTAGTACTTACCGTGGCAAGTCTTACAATCTTTCTGCGCCCAATAGAGCTTTTGATGACTTAAGCTTAGAGGCTCAAATCAGACAAGATCTCTTAACGGGCAAATTCACTGGCAACTACTATATGGTCAAAAAAGATAAGGTTGAAAAAACCCCGTTTAAAAAGGCGGGCAATACCAAGATAACCGTGCCTGCAGGTACCTTTGATACGGTACGTGTCGATCGTATTCATGATGACAAGAGTCGCTCCACCAGCTTCTGGCTAGCCCCAAGCTTAGATTATCTTCCTGTCAAAGTCGTCCAAAGCGATGACGGTAAAAAAATGGAAATGGAATTAACCAAGGTGCGTTAATAGCGACAACATATTGCTAACAATAGATAATACAACAATCCCCCGTCAGCTCATGGCGGGGGATTGTTGTCTCTGTTTGAAAATCTCTAGCCATTCATAGAGGGCAGCCGCTTTAACAGCTTAAATAAACCCATATTAATAGCGAGCAGCAATAGCACATCTAGGCCATATACCCAGGCCACACTGATACCACTGTCATAAAATCTTGAAAATAAGGTCACACCGCTTGCACCCAAATATACCAACGTCAGCATACTGCTCATCAATAGTGCGTAAGGCGACTTGCCTTTAAGCATCCAAGGAGTAACAATCAAGGCGGGTATCAGCCATAAAATCTGCCAGGCGATACCGCCGATGATATCAGGATGAGCCGGCAATAATAGCCCAAGCAAAACAGGTAATCCAAGAGACCTATAGATAAGCCAAACCAACCAAATTATGCGCAGCTTGGCTTGTAGGTTGGCAATCGCCACTACGTTCTCAGCTGAGGCTCTATCCAACGTTTTTTTATTCGCCATAATTTATGACCACGTGGCGTTGATCAGGGCTTTGGTCGCTTGAGCCAAACGTTTTCCTTGAGCGATAGCCAAAGTGCGCTCATCTTTGGTGACCGGCTGATCATGGGCACTACCGCTAACATGACTAGCGCCATAAGGGGTGCCGCCACGATTGGTGCGTCCCAGCTCCGGATTAGAATAAGGTAGCCCCAATACCATCATGCCATGATGCAGCAGCGGCATCATCATGGTCAATAAAGTCGTCTCTTGCCCACCATGCATGGAGCCGGTACTGGTAAACACGCAAGCGGGTTTGTTCTGTAGGTTACCTGCCAGCCATAAGGTCACTGTGCTGTCCCAGAAGTGCTTCATCGCACCTGCCATATTACCAAAATGAGTGGGGCTGCCTAACGCTAAGCCTGAACAGTTCTTTAAGTCAGATAGCGTGCAGTATAAATCGCCTTCATCGGGAATGGCAGGCTTGGCGACCACAGTCTCTGCCGCGACTGTCGGCACAGTGCGTATACGCGCGGTCATACCCGCATCTTCAATCCCTTGAGCAATGGCATAGGCCAACGCTTTGGTGGTGCCATGCTGAGAATAATAAAGCACAAGCACATAAGGGGTATCCGTAGACTGCATGGGGGCTACTGGGTTTGTCATATCACATTACATCCGATGAATTAATTATTGTATAAAACTAAATCTGCAGGCAAGCATCGGGCGACAGATTGCTTTATCTATACCAAATCTGCACACAACCGCTAAGCGCTCGTCATCTGCTTACCATTATCATATCATTAAGAAACAAACAATCTTCACAATCTGGTTATCAATTTTTGTTAAACTAGCCACAATTTTTACTACACCAGACTGATAATTCGATATTTTTATTAACTTTGCCCTCTTAACTGACTGACACTGACACTAATATGGAAAAACTGTTAAAAAAACTGCCTTTTTATGACCATACTTGGTTTAACTTCCTGCGCTTTTTGATTGGTAACTTTATAAAAGATGATGGTCAGCAAAAAGCGGCTTCTTTGACCTATACCACTTTATTATCCATTGTACCTATTTTAACGGTTTTGTTGATGATTTTGTCTTCTGTGCCGGCTTTAGAGTCAGTACGTGAGCAGATTTCAAACATTATCTACAGTAACTTGCTGCCTCAATCTGGGCTACAGGTTTCTGAATATATTAATAACTTTGCCGAGAAATCGAGCAATTTAACTGCCATTGGTGCACTTGCTTTATTTGTGACCACCATCATGACCCTCACCACCATTGAGCGGGCATTTAACCAGATTTGGCGGGTAGAGGATCGCTCAGGAGGTATTAAGAGTATTTTACGTTATTGGACCATCATTACCCTAGGTCCTTTGGTATTAGGCACCGCCTTTTTGGTCTCAAGTGCCGTGCAAAGCTTAAGTTTTTTGAACCAGCAAGTTGCCGGTTATGGTATCGACTGGGGATTTTGGGTGCAAGTGGTATCTTTTGCTGTCACCATTGCTGGTTTTATCGGTATGTATTGGTTTATCCCAAAAGCTAAAGTGCCGCTAAAAAATGCAGCGACTGCAGGGGTATTTGTGGCGGTTACCTTTGAGTTATTAAAATACTCATTTGGTATCATCATGAGCAATTTTACCAGCTATGAGGCAATCTACGGTGCCTTTGCTGCCTTGCCTATTTTCTTATTATGGATTTACTTGTCTTGGAACTTGATCCTATTGGGTGTTGAGATTAGCTATACGCTCACTATTTTTGCCACCAGCGAAGTCTATCCGCGTCATCCATTATTAAGCTTACTAGACATGCTCAACTTAGTACACGACCGCTACCAGCAAGGCAAGGATACCTCTGAGGAGGATTTGCGCAGTGTG
The DNA here is from genome assembly GCF_022631235.3 of Psychrobacter raelei. Classification (NCBI taxonomy): domain Bacteria; kingdom Pseudomonadati; phylum Pseudomonadota; class Gammaproteobacteria; order Moraxellales; family Moraxellaceae; genus Psychrobacter; species Psychrobacter raelei. The sequence goes on along the minus strand of NZ_CP093310.2, from coordinate 846,679 downwards.
TTGGGACGTAAGGAGCTGCCAAAATGGTTCACTTATCTCAATTACCTCAAAGATGCTCACTTAATCACTGAGACTGACGAGGGTAATTATGTACTCAAAAAAGATTTAGATAACATAACCTTATGGGACTTTTATCGTACTTTGCCCTATCCGCTGCCCATTAAAGATGAGCTCGATGAGGTCTGTGCCAATGCACGCACTCCGTGGTTAAGCTTACTGGTGCAACGCTTTGTCCAAACTGAGAAGCATGCCAGACAAGAGCTGGATATTCCTTTAGCAAAAATATTTGCGCACAGCCTACCCCGTGAAAAAGTAGAGGTATCTCACTCCGTATTCTCTGCGCAAGATGCTGATGCTAAGCGTACTACAAACCAATCCACCACAGCCGAAGGTGGCAGACAGAACGCAGCAGCAGATGGCAAATTTGATGCGCAGCCCTTTGACCCTAATGCCGATGTGCTGCCCGATAGTGACAGTAAAGAGGCAACCAATCCCCCGGATGCGGATATCAAGGCTGCCGCTGCCAAAGGCACGGTTAACTCAGCTCAGCACTCTAAGCATACCGAGACTGCCAAACAAGAGCATAAAAAGACAGGCCTACTGGGTTTGTTCTCACATGATAAGGATGCGCCGATCATCACCGAAGATGATAACCCTAACAAGTAGCTTTTTTTATAGGATTATAAGATAGGCAAGATTGCTTTAAACCTTGTTATCCGTACCCATAATATGACCCATTACGCCACCAATTAGGCTTAGATTTATGCAACATGCCACCGACTTAAGTTTGTTAGAAATCAGTGCGGTTTTTTTGAGCCTGACGGCTTTATTGGCCTACCTCAATAAACGCTTTATCGGCTTGCCTACCAGTATTGGTGTCATGGCTATCTCTTTAGTATTGTCTATTTTTGCCATTTTTTTGGGTCTATTGGGCTTTGATAAGCTTATTGATTATGAAAAAGGGCTGCTTGCTGAGTTGGATTTTACCGAGGTTTTGCTCGATGGTATGCTGTCTATGCTGCTATTCGCTGGGGCGCTACATATTAATCTAGGAGACTTACGTACTTATAAGCTGCCCATTGCTATTTTGGCTTTATTTGGCACGTTGGTGTCCTCGCTGCTGATCGCAGCGGCAGTCTATTTTACGCTGCCCCTATTTGGCTTTGAATTAAGCTTTATTTGGTGCTTGTTATTTGGTGCGCTTATCTCCCCTACAGATCCCATTGCGGTTATGGGTATCCTAGCCTCAGCTGGCGCTCCAAAGAGCTTAGAGACGGTGATTGCCGGCGAGTCGCTATTTAATGATGGTGTTGGGGTAGTTATTTTTGTGCTGCTACTGGGTATTTTAAACAGTGGCGACATTCCCACTACCGGATACATACTGCACTCTTTAGCGGTAGAGGCTGGCGGCGGTATTTTATTTGGCCTGATATTGGGGGCAATCTTGTACTATCTGCTCAAAAGTATCAATAGCTATCAAGAGGAGGTGCTGATCACCTTGGCTGGGGTACTGGGTGGGTATGCGCTGGCCAGTCACTATCACCTATCGGGCCCACTGGCCATGGTAATGATGGGTCTGATGATCGGTAACAAGGGCCGCGCCTATGCCATGAGTGACCAGACCCGCCATTATGTGGATCTGTTTTGGGAGCTGGTCGATGAGATTCTAAATGCCATTTTATTTGTGCTCATTGGCCTAGAAGTGGTGGTGATTGCCTACTCAGGTAATTTATTCATGGCCGCAGCTTTGGCCATTGTGATTGCCTTATTGGCGCGTTATATCGTGGTGGGTTTGACCACAAAAACCTTTAGAAAGCAGCTGGATTTGCCCACTGGTGCTTGGAAAGTACTGACTTGGGGCGGTCTGCGTGGGGGGATTTCAGTGGCCTTAGTGCTGCAGCTGCCATCAAGCCCTGAACGTGATGTGCTGCTTGCCCTCACCTACGCCATTGTGATTTTCTCAATCTTAGTTCAGGGCTTAACGATTGGCAAGGTGGCCAAAAGCATTGCGCCTAGCAAACAAAAGGTATTAGGGCCAGGTGCTTAATGCTAAGCTTTATATTTGTCCTAATTTATGGCTAGGTTATAAGCGCTTGCCCAAAATAACGATATCTGCATAAAAACCTTGCATGTCACAGACGCTCGGCAGGCGGCCCCAAGGCTCAAAGCCAAACTTATTAAACAAAGCGATACTGGGCTGATTATGACCAAATATTAATGCTAGGATATTTTGGATACCCAAGCTTGGTGCTTCCTGCATCATCCAAGTTAACAGCAAGCTGCCTAATCGGCGACGATGAAACTGTTGGCCCACATAAATACTGATTTCACTACTGATGTCATAGGCACTGCGACTTTTGACATCACTAAAGCTGCCCCAAGCCATGACGTCATCTTCCTGGTTTTTTAGCACATAAATGGGACGAGTGGGATGCTGATAGTGCTCATCGAACCAAGGCTGTCTATCGGCCACAGTGACTGAATGAAGATCGGCAGTTGAGGCTTTGGTTGTGATACTTTGATTGTAAATCTCCACAATGGCTGGCAAGTCGGCTGCAGTCGCCAGTTTAATAACAAAGGGTTGGTTTTGGCCATCAAGCTGATAACCATTTTTGTCATTGAGGTTGCTGGCATTAAGGTTGCCGTCAGATGTAAAGTGGGCTTGGCAGTCAGAGGCATGCTTATTGGACATAGAGTAATTCTCACAATAATCACCCAAGACTCATTTTGAGCCTCAGAGACGTTAATTTTACATTATAATGGGCACTTATTACCTCAAAATTAGTAGCCCTATATTACTATTTCACTATTTGCTACCTACTGCTCAGCCCTTAAATGCTGCACCAGTAACTTGCATCTATCATTGTGTTTATCGATAAGGCTTTATGAAAACAATTTTTTTAGACTTGGCCACCATACATGGCACCAAAAGCGACCCCGCCCTAGCCTCAGCTAGTGTTCTAACCATTGGTAATTTTGATGGTGTTCATCTGGGTCATCAAGCCATGCTAAAGCAGTTGCAAGACACTGCCAAACAGCAGCAATTATCGTCAATGGTGATGATTTTTGAACCGCAGCCTAGAGAGTATTTTGCCCAATTAAAAGGCGATCCTGAGTCAGCGCCTGCCCGCCTTACCTCTCAAGATGAGAAGCTAACACTGCTCAAAGACTTTGGTATTGATACCGTGGTGGTGGCTAAGTTTGATGAGGCTTTTCGCTCGTTATCGGCCACTGAGTTTGCTGACATGCTGACCCAGTATTTAAATGTGCAGGCCTTGGTGCTCGGCGACGACTTTAGGTTTGGTCATGACCGCACCGGTGACAGTGCCTTTTTACGCAGTTACGGCTTACCTGTAACTAACTTGCATACCATTACCGATACCCAAGCCATCGCATCTGGTGTGGCAGATGACTTAAGTGACAATCGTATCAGCTCTACTAGAATTCGTGAGCTCTTATTGGCAGGTGACTTGCGCATGGCCAATCATTTGTTAAATAGAGATTACAGCATTACAGGTGAGGTGGTGGGCGGTGATAAAATCGGCCGCACCTTAGACTTTCCGACCGCCAATATTGAGCTCAATCGCGTACGACCTGCGCTGCACGGTGTCTATGGGGTGGATGTGGTGGTTTTAGATGAGCAAGGCGCAGTGATAAAAAACGCGTTTGCCCACTTAGCGCAGCCTGAGCAGTTAGGTATATCTGGCCTACGTCCACACAGCCTATTTGGCACAGCAAATATCGGTATTCGCCCTACAGTTGATAAGCCTCACGAGTGGCGCTTAGAGGTATTCTTCCCTAAGTTCTCAGGTGATTTATATGGCAAAACATTGCAAGTAAGATTTTTACATCACCTACATGATGAACGTAAGTATGATGGCCTAGAGGCTCTCAAAGCGGGTATCCAGCAAGATGTGGCAGACTTAATTAAGTGGCGTAACCAGGCCCAATAAGCTATGTTTGCATAAATTATGCCCATCAACAAGGGGACAGATCAGGCATCTGTCCCCTTGTTTATAACAACGCCATAAAAGCTTTAGCAAGCCCAATTAATATAAAAAATTAATGTGTAATAAGCTTAACCACCGCACTGGCCGCTTTAAAGCAGCTTTCGATACGCCCCTCATCACACCAGTCTCCAGTGACAATCCACTGTTTTTTTGTATCTCCATAGGCGATATAGTCACTGACACACGGCTGCTGCGTAGCGGCATAGCGCCAACGATGACAGTCCACATACTCCGGAGCACTGTCCTCATCCCAGCTTAGTATCTGCCGTGCAGCTTGATACATGAGCGCTTTAACTTGCTCAATATCTTGATCGACATTGGCCTGTGCCCAATTATTTGAGGCATGAAGGGTTATACTTGGCAGCAGCTGCTCTCGGCCAGGCTTATGGTGCTCAGCAAAGACAGTCTCTATCACAGCGTGTTTATCATTCACTTGCAGTATGTCTGAGTCTTTATCTTGTAGTATTTGCGGTAATACTTGCCCCTGATTCCAGCCGAGCATTAGGCTATAGCATGCCAGCATCTGAGGCAATTGAATGGCCTGCAAATGGGCAAAGTCTGTATCGGCAAATAGCTCAACCGCTTGCGCTTGCGGCGCAGTACAAATAACCCAATCATAGCTGCCTAAGACGGTACCCTGCTCATCGCACAATAGCGTTTTATAGTCACCAGTGAGTGTGTCTGTATGTGCAGAATGTGTAGCGGTTGGTGCAGTCTGTATGATCGATTGACTAGATAAAGGCGCAACTCGAGTCTTGTACTTGATAGCCGTGTGGGTCAGAGCTTTGGCCAACTCACGGCCAAAATGGGTCATCTTTGGAGTGGCAATATAGCGCGGCTGGCTATCTGCCCAAACTTTGGCAGGCTCAATATGACTAACTGGATTGTGCGGCAACCCCTCATCTACTATAGTCACCTGAGCCACCTTAGCCTGCCAAGGCTCAATGGTCTTACGATTAATCCAAGGCTGCAAATACTGCTGAAATGCCTCTGATTTTGCGGTAAAAAACTGCGCCCCAAAGTCGAACTGCCACAGCCTATCTCCCCCGCTCGGCGGCTTTTTGTAACGAGTCGCCAGACGCCCGACCCCGGCAGATTTTTCGAATAGTTCGATGGTCACAGCCCGGCCCTGCCGCAAAAATGCTTGCTCTAACAGCTGCGCACTCATCAGCCCTGTCAACCCAGCACCAATAATGGCAATACGAGTCACTGACTCCTTTTGATCTGGCTGTGTCTGTGCATCACAAACGAGCGGCGAGCGTGCAGTCTCGGTATTAAAGGTATTAGCAGTCATAGATAAGCCATTATAAGAATAAAAAGAGGATGATAAATAAAAAGATAAGCGGAGCCCTGTGCTGTCTTAGCGCGGTTCATTGTGGCAAATCTACTAAGCTTTGGCCAGTAAAATAAGCTTTAGCCCATATAAAGAGCATCCTATTAAATCCAATAAAAAACCACCGCCTAATGTCTTAAGCGGTGGTATATCAATAAACTGGTCAATAAACTCGTATCTTTTTTTAATAAAAACAGCCGTGCCTTGCCCATGGGCTATTGGCGCTAAACATTAGGCTTGAGCGGCCTTAACGGTATTGATTAAGTCATCAACCACGCTGGCATCTGCAAGCGTTGAGGTATCGCCTAGACCATCGAACTCACCGGCGGCAAGCTTACGTAAGATGCGGCGCATGATTTTGCCCGAGCGGGTCTTAGGTAGCGCCTCAACAATATACATGGCATCTAAGTTAGCAATCGGGCCAATTTCTGCACGCACATGGCGGTTAAGCTCATTACGCAATCTTTCGTTATCTTCTTCCCCATTTCTTAAGATGATATAAGCACAGATACCTTGACCTTTTAGCTCATGCGGCATTCCGACAATGGCCGTTTCAGCGGCAGCTGGGTGCGACACCAAGGCGCTTTCAATCTCAGCGGTACCGATACGGTGGCCCGATACATTCAGCACGTCATCGACACGGCCGGTAATCCAGTAATGACCTTCCTCATCACGCATTGCGCCATCACCTGTAAAATAGCTGCCAGGATAAGTGGTATAGTAGGTCTCTAAGAAGCGCTTATGATCGCCATAAATGGTGCGCATTTGACCCGGCCAGCCGTCAGTAATAATTAAGTTACCCGCAGTCGAGCAGCCCTCTAGTTGCACGCCTTCTGAGTCAACAATAGCCGGCTTGATGCCATATAAAGGGTTCATAGCAGCACCTGGCTTCATGTCCACTGAGTTTGGCAGCGGAGCCATCAAGATACCGCCCGTCTCAGTCTGCCACCAAGTATCAACGATAGGACAACGTCCTTCACCAACCACAGCGTGATACCAGTCCCAAGCTTCAGGGTTAATAGGCTCACCCACCGTACCTAATAGGCGTAAGCTTTCACGATTTGACTCACGTACATAAGCATCCCCCTCTTTCATCATGGCCCGAATGGCAGTCGGTGCGGTATATAAGATGCTCACATCATGCTTATCGATGATTTGACCAATACGCGCCCAAGTCGGATACTGCGGTACCCCCTCGAACATCACTGTGGTGGTTCCATTGGCCAGCGGCCCATAAGTGACATAGCTGTGACCGGTCACCCAGCCCACATCAGCCGTACACCAGAACACATCATCTTGCTTGATATCGAACACATCTCGAAAGGTCGATAAGGCATAGGTCAAATAACCACCCGTGGTGTGTACCACGCCCTTAGGCTTACCGGTTGACCCTGAGGTGTACAGTAAGAACAGTGGGTCTTCAGCATTCATGGTTTCAGGTGGGCAGTCTTCATTGGAGTTATCAATGAGCGTATGATACCAAGCATCACGGCGGCCACTCATTGGTACTGAGTTGCCGGTACGGTGTACCACAACCACTCGCTCCACACATTCTGTGCCGTCAACATCGAGCGCTTTGTCTACATTGGTTTTTAGCGGCGTGTATTTGCCACCACGCACCCCTTCATCTGCTGTGATGACCAATTTGGCTTGGCTATCGATAATACGACTGGCCAAACTTTCAGCTGAGAAGCCACCAAATACGACAGTATGAATCGCCCCAATACGGGCACACGCCAGCATAGACACCACAGCTTCTGGCACCATTGGCAGATACAATACCACTCTGTCGCCTTTGCCCACGCCCATTTTGCGCATGGCATTGCCCAGACGGCATACTTCTGAATGCAGCTCTTTAAAGGAGATGATTTTGTGTAGTGCGGGGTGGTCGCCTTCCCAGATGATGGCCGGCTTGTAAGGGTTATCTGCCAGATGACGATCGAGACAGTTCACCGAAACGTTCAGCTCACCATCTTCATACCACTTAATTCTAAAATTATCTAAGTCGTAATTGACGTCTTTGATTTTGGTGGGTTTTTTGATCCAATCAATTAGCTCTGCTCGTTTCGCCCAAAAAGCTTCATTGCTTTCAGGAGACTCAATTGACTCTTGGTAGATTTGTGCGTATTTTTCAGGAGTAATGTTGGCTTGAGCTGAGAATTCGGGGCTAATTGGAAACTGTTTCATATAATAAAGTCCTTTTTATTTTATTGTGACTCTTGTCCTAGAGATCACCGGGTGTTAAACCGTTAATAGCAGGCTTAATCTGCTGCGTTATCGTGATAAAATAGGATAAAACCAGTAGCAAACCTGGTAGGCTTATAATAAGGCAGGCAAATTAAGAGGTTATCTTTTATTTTACGCCCTACAGTCGCTGCCTCGACCTTGATTGCCGGTTTACTCAGTCCTATCCTTGTGACTGTTACCCTAATAGTTTTACTAGATTTTGCTACAGTTGTAAACTGTTATTTTATCTAACCCCCTAAAATCTTTATAATTTTTATAAATTTATCACCTTTTTAGAGCCGTCTATTGACCTATTTAAACCACCATATACCCTATAAAAATTATCAGCGACCGCGTGATAACTGAGACTTACCTTAAATTTATACGCAAACTAATTATCAGCTTGACCTGACCTATTGCCAACCACCGACCGCCTAACCCTTCTTAATTCACTCTTATTTAAAAAGCCATATTCATGACCCAAAACCAAGCATACTCTCATAAACACCTTAATAGCGCCTGTTTAGACACCACCTATGCATCTGTACACCAAGGCTTAAACAAATCGGTCGATGTACTGATCATAGGCGCCGGCGCCTCTGGTCTATACTGCGCGTTTACCGCAGCTCAGCGCGACCGATCGGTATTGGTCATTGATCACGCCAATAAAGCGGGAAAGAAAATCCTTATGTCAGGTGGCGGGCGCTGTAACTTTACCAACTATGTGGTCGAGCCTGAAAACTTTATCGGCAGCAACGCACACTTTTGTAAATCGGCGCTCACCCGCTACAACCCTTGGGAGTTTATTGGGCTGGTAGAAAAGCATGGTGTCCCCTATCATGAGCGTGATTACGGACAGCTGTTCTGTGATGACTCGTCAAAAGACATTCTAAATCTATTACTTGATGAATGCTCAGAAGCTGGCGCTAAAGTCCAATTAAAAACTGATATTATTTCTATTAAGTCTTTGCCACAAGATAACGATAAACAAGGCTTCATTGTTGAGACCTCAAAACAGACCATTCATTGTCACTCACTGGTTATCGCCACCGGTGGCTTATCGATTCCGACTATGGGTGCGACCGGTTTTGGCTATGAGGTGGCTGAGCAGTTCGGACACCAAATCATCAAGACCTCAGCCGGCTTAGTTCCCTTCACCTTTACCGATAAGGTCGGTGAGGTCATCGCTTCATTGGCGGGCATTAGCCTTGATGTGATCGCCTTTAATGAGCGCATTTCATTCCCAAGACCCATGCTGTTTACACACCGAGGATTATCAGGCCCGGCCATGCTACAGCTTTCCAACTACTGGCAGGTGGGCGAAGCGATACACATTAACTTGGTGCCTAACGTGGATATCTCTGAGTTATTAAAGCAAGCTAAAGCTCAGCATCCAAAACAATTAATTCGCAGCATATTGACTGAATACTTTCCAAAAAAACTATTGCTGGCGCTACAGGATTTACATTGGTCAGATTTTAAAGACAAAGAGCTTGCCAATATTAAAGACGAGGCGTTAGATACTATCGGCGACAAAATTAATAATTGGTCCATTAAGCCCTCAGGCACGGAAGGCTATCGCACCGCTGAGGTTACCCGAGGCGGCGTAAATACTGATGAGGTGTCCTCAAAGACCTTTGAGAGTAAAAAGCAGCCAAACTTATACTTTATCGGTGAAGTGCTCGATGTGACAGGCTGGCTTGGCGGCTATAATTTTCAGTGGGCATGGGCCAGTGGTAAGGCTTGTGGTGAGGTGGTCTAGGGGGACTAAAGCTATTTATAAGGAGCCTAATACATATCGTCATAGGCTCTGTTTATAGTGGCTACCTTAACAAATCAACGTAGAGAGTATTAAATGGCCGGATCGGTAAATAGTCCTGCCCGCTCAAAGTCTGCTGCCAAAGCAAAAAGCCTCGCCTCATCATTCATACGCCCAATAAATTGCATGCCAATCGGTAAGCCCTTATTGCTCATGCCTAGCGGGACTGACATGGCCGGTAGACCTGTAATATTGCCCAAAGTCGTAAAGGCCATTTTGCTTAATACCGGTGCGCTTAGCTTCTCGACCAAGCTTGAGTTATAAATCCATTTACCCAGATTAACGCCTCGATCAATCAAGCCGCTAACATTAAGCAGTAGCTCATCAATACGACTGGGCGGCAGCACCCCATGCTTAACGGCAGGCGTCGGCACCGTCGGGCATAAAATCATATCGTACTGCTCAAGAATCAGTCCGGTCTGGTACTGTACGTCATGCCAGCCTTGCTTGGCTTTAAGTAGGTCAATCACACTTAGCGAGCGTCCTATCATGACCATATTTCGAGTCTGTGGCTCCAGATTAGCAACTTGCTGCGGCCCATAGCGCAGCGACAAATCTTCCACAAAATGCGCCGTATGAGCACACACCACTGTAAAAAAATCTCGCCACATGCGGTCAATATCAATGTTTGGGGCGGCATAGTCTATTGTGTGCCCCATATCTTCAAGCTGCCGTGCTGTTTTTTCTAGTACCGCCAGCACCTCTTTGTCTACTGTGGCACCTGGAAACAAAGGCGCTTGCATCAGCGCAATCTTTAACGGTTTAGACGGTGTCTGTGTGGCCTGTAAAAACTGGCCGTTATCAGAGGCCTGTGTCACAAACGCTGAGCCAACCTCTCTACCAGCCGTGGCATCAAGCATGGCGGCACTGTCGCGCACACTGCGGGTAATCACATGGTCGGCCACAGCTCCTTCCCAGCCTTCAGCATAGAGAGGACCACTGGGATTGCGGCCACGACTGGGCTTTAAGCCAAACACGCCGCACCAAGCGGATGGGAAGCGAATAGAGCCACCCCCATCACCGCCACCTGCCATAGGTACGATACCGGCACTCACTGCTGCAGCACTGCCACCTGATGAGCCGCCGCTGCTATAGCCTTTTTTAAATGGATTATGGGTGGCGCCATAAGACTTAGGCTCTGTGGTAATAATTAAACCAAACTCTGGGGTATTGGTTTTCCCAAAGGTATTGACGCCAGTGGCTCGCATGCGTTTTACCAGCTCGTTGTCTTGCTCTGGCACAATATGAACGCTGCGGCTGCCCATTTTAATCGGCTCATCGGCAAATAAGTAATTTAAATCTTTTAATAAATAAGGCACCCCAGTGAATATGCCTTGAGGCAAACCTCGCTGCACTTCGTTAAATGCCCGCTCATCAAATCGATGAATGATGGCGTTAAGCTTAGGATTTAGCCTATTGGCCTGATATATAGCCGCATCTAGAGCCTGTTTGGCGCTGATTTCACCGGATCTAATAAGCGCTGCCAATCCTCTGGCATCATATTGCGGGTATTCTTTAAACATAGCGTCCTCTGCTCGTGTTTGGGGGGTGAATTGGCTCTTTTGAGAGCTTAGGTCATTTTGACAAAATAGTTAGGCAAATCTTTATTCTAGCTTATCTTAAAGCCAATAAAAAAGCCAAACTCGAAAGTTTGGCTTTTTGTTGTCGTTCTAAGGCTTTAGGCAGTGAAGATTACCTTAAACCGGTACTTCCATCAGTAACACGCGAGAGTCCGCTAAGGCTTCTACATCAAAGCCTGTTACCTCTGTGATACCCATACCATCACGTCTGTCTAGGATTTCATCACCAATCTTGACTTGACCTTCAATAACCAATGCATAGACGCCATTATTTTTATTTTTTAGGTCGTAATGAGCGGTTACGCCTTTATCTAGATTACCCATGTGGAACCAGGCATCTTGGTGAATCCATACGCCAGCGTCGTCTGGGTTGGGCGATAAAATCTGACCAAACTCATTAGGCTGTAACATATCAGCGATTTTTAACTGCTGATAGCGAGGCTGAACACCTTGCTTGTTAGGCACAACCCAAATTTGGAAGAATTTTACTGGTTCATTGGCGGTGCCATTCATCTCACTGTGCACAATACCGGTACCAGCAGACATAACTTGGATCTCACCACTTTCGATGATGCCGTTTGTACCGATAGAGTCTTTATGCGCAAGTCTACCTGAGGTTGGAATAGAAATAATTTCCATATCACGGTGAGGATGCGTACCAAAACCATTACCCCCTTCTACGTGATCATCATTAATCACACGTAGAGCACCAAAGCCCATACGAGCAGGGTTGTAATAGTTGGCGAAGCTAAAGGTATGTTTACTTTTTAGCCAGCCATGGTCAGCGTCACCACGAGTATTTGATCTGTGTAAAATAGTTTTCATAGGGTGTCCTTATTCTTAGTATCAATTAAACGAGGTCATTATATCATACATTTTATCTTAACCAATACGCATGACTGTTAACTTTAGTTTAATTGTGTAAAGAGTTCATTTAGGGCTAAAGTGACTGTTTAATAAGGGTTAATATAGTGCCCAACAACCCGTTCATCCTATATATAATAAGGCTTTAATCCTATTTTATGGCTACATTAATAATTCACGCTTACCACTTTTACCCATAGAGCTTACCAATCCGGCCTCCTCCATAGAGTCTACAATTCGCGCTGCTCGGTTATAACCAATACTAAACTTACGCTGGATGCTCGAAGCAGATACTTTGCGGGTCTCCATGACAAAAGCCACCGCCTCGTCATAAAGCGCATCGTCTTCACCAGAGGTATTGCCTGCGCCACTGCTGCTTGGACTGGTTAATTCAAAGTTGCAGGCCATATTGTCAATATAATCTGGGGCGCCCCGTTCACGCCAGGCATCACAGACTCGGTTGACCTCCTCATCACTGACATAAGCACCGTGTACGCGATCGGGCTCAATTTGGCCTGGGCCTAAAAACAGCATATCACCATTACCAAGCATATCCTCAGCACCGCCAGCGTCCAAAATGGTGCGTGAATCGACTTTTGAGTTAACGCGTAGCGCTGCACGTACCGGAATATTGGCTTTGATAAGACCCGTAATAACATCTACCGAAGGACGCTGGGTCGCTAACATTAAGTGAATACCCGCAGCACGAGACTTCTGAGCCAGACGGGTGATCAGCTCTTCAGCTTGCTTACCCACTTGCATAATCATATCGGCAAATTCGTCTGCCACGATGACAATCATAGGCAGTGTCTTAAGCTTAGGCGCTTTATCGATGCTGACGCTATCATTTGGGCGCCATAAAGGGTCGATAATAGGCCGGCCGGCCTTCTCAGCGGCAATGACTTTTTTGTTAAATTCACCCAATTTACGCACTTTTAATAAGCTCATAAGCTGGTAACGGCGCTCCATCTCAGCCACACACCAAGATAAACTACTGGCCGCCTCATTCATATCGGTCACCACAGGGGTTAACAGGTGCGGAATATCATTGTAGTTGGCCAACTCTAATTGTTTAGGATCAATTAATATTAAGCGCAGCTCAGAGGGCTTATATTTAAGTAGCATCGACAGCAGCATAGCGTTGACCAAGACTGACTTACCTGACCCTGTGGTACCAGCCACCAGCATATGTGGGGCTCGTGCTAGGTCAGTGATAATTGGCTTGCCGCCGATGTCTTTACCCATCGCCATACTAATCTGAGCCTTAGGGTTTTTGTAATCTTCGGTTTGTAGCAGCTCAATCAAGCGCACCATTTCACGCTTCTTATTGGGTACCTCAATACCAATAAATGGCTTGCCAGGGATCACCTCTACCACACGCAAGGACGCCATAGATAAAGAGCGGGCCAAATCTCGGGAGATACCCGTAACTTTACTGGCCTTAACTCCAGGCGCTAAATCTACCTCAAAGCGGGTTACTACAGGTCCTGGAATCGCATTAACCACTTCAGCTTTTACATTAAACTCTTGCAGTTTGATCTCTAGTAGCTCTGATAATTGCGCCAGTTCCTGCTGGGTATAGCTCGGCTTGCGATCTGGATCAGGTTTGTCTAAGATCGATAATTCAGGAATGGGTGACAGCCCTTCACGATACTTAGCTGTTTGCATAGCACGGCTGGTCGAAGCATAAGCTGTATCGTCATGAATCTCGGGCAACACAAACTCATCTTCATCAACATCCGGCATCATATCTTCAATATGATTGCTGGCATCGCCCTCAGGGGTAGCAAAGCGAATGGTTGGCGCTGCCTGCGTAGGCTCTGATGCCGGCTGCGGCTCATGTGGTTTTTTGGGGTTGGAAGGTGGGGTATTGGTTGGCGTTAGATCCACAAATGCTGGTGGCTCAACATTGTGCTCAACATTTTGTTCAACATCCTCTAACGGCGTCTCTAATTTAGTGTCTTCATCGGCATTATTATTGTCTAAATAACCACCTTCATCTTTAGCATCATAAAGCGCTGTTTGGTCGTCGGTCTCAAGCTCGCTCTGTGTTGTAGCGGCTTCATTTATCGACAACTCACTCTCATCAGTAACATCAGTAACATCAGTAACAGTCTCAGTCTCTTGCTGAGCTTGTGCTGTGTCAGGTACTTTTACATCATATACGTCAAACGCCTGCTGCTCGATATCAGAGTTATGAGTATCAGCAGGGGCAGTATTGTCAGCATTGTCGATAGGTGCCTTGGCTTCGCTGGGTGATGGTGATACTGAGTAATCGGCAGCCTGCTGTGTCTGAGTACTACTGTCTGCCATAGAGGGCGATGAGGCGTCTACGCTATTGGCCACGGCCGTCGGCAGCGCTTGCTCATCAAGCAGCTCATTAATCACATCTTGATCATTCCAAGCGAAGCTAGGCTCCTGCTTTTTTATCAGGCTGCTCTCCGGTGCTATTGAGCCATTGGCTGCTGTCACAGGTGCTTGAGCTGCACTCTTGGCTTGGTGCGCCTCTTGAGCTTCTTGCTCTTGTAACGCCAAGATACTCTCTGTTAATCCTGAATTTACTAAAAAGTCATCAAGCACATTGCTAAGACTGGGGTTACTGGCGTGAGCGGTAGACGGCTCAGAGGCAAGGTCTACTGCCTCATCATCTTCTGATTCAGGCAAATTCAGCTTAAGCTGCTGCATCAGCGGTGAGCCATCGGCAGCCAAATCTTCTGGTTGTTCTTGACTGACGTGCGTCGCCATTTCACTCTCACCCTTTTGTGACACCCCATCAACGGTAGGCTGGCGCTTGAGTCCATTTCCAAGCCAAGATAGGCTTAAGAAGGCATCAAACACACGCTTCCAATGAATATTAAAGGCAAAGGTTGCGGTAATTAGGGTAAACACCAATAAAAAAGCACTGGCCCCATAAATGGTCAATAAACCGCTTAAACGAGTGGCTACTTCAGCCCCTAAAATGCCGCCAAAACGAGCGCCATTATCACTTATCAAGCCCAGTAACTGCGGCGTGATGGCCACTAAGCCACAACTGGCTAATAACAAAAAGACATAGCCTATGGCTCTTAATGGCCCAAAAGCTTGCTCACGGTGCCACCAAATACAAACCGCTTCATAAGCCAAAAACACCATCAGCCACCAAGCGGACCAGCCCATAAAGGTGTAGAGTAAATCGGAGACCCACGCCCCCACTGCCCCGCCCATGTTGCTTATCTGCCCCATATCACTGCTGATACGTGACCAGCTAGGGTCATTGGGTGTGTAAGTAAGCAAGATAACGAACACAAAAGCTGCGAGCATGACGGCAAGTAAGGTGAAAGTAACTTTTTTTAGCGTGTAAATAAGGTGTGCCGTTATCATTAATTTTTCCCAACATTTGAAACTTATAGACAATAAAACTGGTCGCCGATAGCTTATGCCGACTGGCTTATAAGCAATTTTGCTTAACCTAGTCTGTATAACCCTCTATAATAGCAAATTGTGCTCTACTTTCGAGCATCTGTTAGCTTATTTATCACATAAATAAATATCATGACTAAAACTCATTTGCTATTGTCCGCCATTGGCCTCATGGTATTAACCAACCCCAGACTTAATAACTGATTACAAGGCATCACCGCATCTCTCAAGCGGCTTTAAATTCGGCCTATTTGCTGTTTTTATTGCTATTTTGAGCGTTTAAATTGTTGTACTTAGCATTTATTAATTACTTATTTATAACCATTAAGGAACCTTCATGACACAAGAGAACACCTCACCTCGTCACGAAAAACTCATTATCTTAGGCTCAGGCCCTGCCGGCTATTCAGCTGCTGTTTATGCGGCGCGCGCTAACTTAAAGCCTGTCATCATTTCAGGCATGCAGATGGGCGGTCAGTTAACCACCACCACTGAGGTAGACAACTGGCCAGGCGATGCCGAAGGTCTCACCGGCCCTGACTTAATGGTACGTATGAAAGCACACGCTGAGCGCTTTGGTACTGAGATTGTCAATGACCATATCAATTCGGTCACCCTAACTGAGCGACCATTCACACTTGAGGGCAACTCAGGTACCTACACCTGTGATGCGCTCATTATCGCTACTGGTGCGTCAGCTCAGTATTTGCAATTAGAATCTGAGACTAAGTTTAAAGGTTTGGGGGTATCCGCTTGTGCCACCTGTGATGGATTTTTTTATAAAAACCAAAAGGTTGCGGTGATTGGTGGCGGTAATACTGCGGTAGAAGAAGCCCTTTATTTATCCAACATTGCCAAAGAGGTGGTCTTAGTTCACCGCCGTGACAGCCTGCGCTCTGAGAAAATCTTACAAGACAAATTGTTCGAAAAAGCCAAAAACGGCAACGTCAGCATCGAATGGAACCACCAAGTCAAAGAGGTGGTCGGTGATGACATGGGCGTAAACGGTATCATCATTGAATCCACTAAAGATGGCAGTACTAAGCAGCTGGACGTTATGGGTATGTTCGTGGCCATCGGCCATAAGCCCAATACCGATATGTTCGTCGGTCAGCTAGAGATGAAAGATGGCTACATTACGGTCAACAGCGGCACCAAAGGCAATGCCACTCAGACCAGTGTCGAAGGGGTTTTTGCGGCAGGTGACGTGGCAGATAATGTCTATCGTCAAGCCATTACTTCTGCCGGTACAGGCTGTATGGCAGCTTTAGATGCTGAAAAATACTTAGATTCAATCGGTGTGGCCACTGCCACAGAACACACCTATGATTCAACCTTAAGCGCAGATGCCAACGCCAATCTGTAGCTGTCTCATAGTGTCAAGTGCCAAATGCCAAGCGCTAAGACCTAGCTTATCAGGTAGACGCTTATTTTAGGACGGGACAGACACACATAAAAGGGCCAACTCACTTAGGGTTGCGCCCTTTTTTTAGCAATTTACACGATAGGTCTCAATCAGTCGCCCAAGTTAATGGATATACTTGCCGCATTAAGCTTGTTACTATATCAGCATAAAACATCTCATCTGCATCAAATATCTTGAGACATATCAAGTTTTTATTCTGATGTTGATCTTAATCGTTATTTACTCTTTGACCTGTTAAAAAATGAGCTATTAATGGATGCCTTTGTGACCACAGATGATCCAAATTATACCCAAGCACCGGGCCATACTGCGACTGATAACGTAGCGCAGGCGCCCCTATTTGATAGCCCCTATCTGTTTCCAAATCCCAGTGAGGTAGACCCAGAGGGTCTGGGGCTGGTGGGCATGGGCGGCGATCTTGCCCCTCAGACCTTATTATCCGCCTACGCTCAAGGGCTTTTTCCTTGGTTTAATGAAGATGAGCCCATTGCGTGGTGGTGCCCTGAGCCGCGCTGCGTTTTAGCACCTGACAGCTTTGTGCCTAGCAAATCCCTACAGCGGTTGGCCAAAAATAGCCAGTGGCAGTGGTCAGTTAATAGCGACTTTGAGTCTGTGATACACGCCTGCAGCCTGCCACGTAGCTATGCTAAAGACACTTGGATTCACGATGAAATGATTGAGGCTTACTGTCAGCTGCATCAGTTAGGCTACGCACACAGTATTGAGGTCTGGGAGGATAAGCAGCTTATAGGCGGGTTGTATGGACTAAAAATTGGGCAAATTTATTTTGGCGAATCGATGTTCCATCATAAAAGTAATGCCTCAAAAGTTGCTTTTTGGGCATTGACTCAGTTTTGCCAGTACACTCAGGTTCAGCTGATAGATTGTCAACTACCCAATCCCCATCTACAAAGCTTGGGGGCAGCCATTATGCCACGTGAAGATTTTTTAACCGTGTTATCTGAGCTCACGCACAAGGCTGGTGTTAATTGGCATGACTTCTCGCTTACCCGTTATGCGGTAAACGCCCTCTTGCAACGCTTTCAACCTCAGCCACAATAAGCCACAAGGTCACCTTAGATGCATCCTTACGCTGATGACGTAACCCATGATACCAATGATACTCCCACCAGCAATGCTGCCTCACAGGCGCATCTTGTGGTTAATTTATCACCGCCAAGTCTATGTAGTTACTTGCCTGACCGTGCCTCTCAGCTGCACTTTATTTTATTAGAATCAGGCGAGATTATAGACCCTGAGCGCTATACCGAGCTGTGTCAACAAGGCTTTCGCCGCAGCGGTCAAGCCTTTTATCGTCCCAACTGTCCCCATTGCCAGCAATGTATCTCAAGCCGTGTGGTGGTTAATGAGTTTGAGCCGTCAAGACGCTATCGTAAGATACTCAATAGAAATGCTCAGGTTAGCCTACAGCTAAAGCCGGCTGCCAGCGCCACCCACGAGCATTATGCGTTATATCAAAAATACATCTCCGCCCGTCATGCTGATGGCGATATGTACCCTCCCAGTCTACATACCTTTGAGCAGTTCTTGGTAGCCAGTCCGGCCGACACTTTATTTCTAGAGTTTCGTGAGCCCAATAATAAGCTGATTGCTGTGGCCGTAACTGACCGCTTAAGTGATGGGTTATCTGCCATCTATACTTTTTTTGACCCAGATCCCAGTTATAACTCGCGTAGCCTAGGCGTCTACTGCATCTTACAACAGATTAAGATGACCCAGCGCTTAGGGCTAGCGTATGCTTACTTAGGATTTTGGATTCCCACCGTCCAAAAGATGCGCTATAAAACCAACTACGCCCCCATTGAGCTTTTGATACACGGGCATTGGCAGTATTTTAAGAGCGCCCCTACCCCAGAGCAAGTCCTTGAGCTACTGGCCACTCAGCCGCTTACCTTTAATAACTAGTCACCTTTAATCATTAATAGCTTTAGTGATTAGTCACCTTTAATCATTAGTAGCTGCTTCGTAACCAATAGTGCTTAAGCTTAGTTTTTTACGCCCGTGTGTATTGCATAATGAGTGCATCACAGCGCTCAGTTTCTCCTGAGGGCTTTGACGAGGTGTAATAGCCTTTTCGGGTATGAATCACCTCAAACCCCATCTTTTGATATAGCCTAATGGCCCCCTCATTATCGGCTCGGACTTCCAGCAGTATGCTATCAAGTCCTTTATCTGGCATTTGCGCAATCAATTGCTCAATTAAGGATTGGGCATAACCACGGCGCTGAAAGTCAGGATGAGTGCCTATTCTTAAGATTTCTGCGGTTTCAAACACGGTGCTAACTAGGCAGTAAGCCACAGTAACTGTCTGCGGGGTGGCTTGCGGCGATGTTTGCTTTGAGAAGCCGTTATCCTCTAGCTTTTCCTCAGTTATCACCACCCAGCCATGATTAATGTCTTGGTGCAAAAGCTTGGTCACTGACTGCTCATCCCACGCATCCTGTGGCTGCACCAAACGCTCTATCTCGGCAATTTGCTTGACCCAGTCAGCCGCCTGCGCTGTATTTTTTACGGGTACTATAGATACAGGTCGATTCATTGGCATTGGCTCTTGTTAGTAGATTTGGTAGTTTATGAGCAAAGATAAGCCCACTAAAATGGTAAATGCGCGTAAAATAAATTGGCTTGGCTGTAAAAGCTGTCAATGTAAAAGCCCCCAATCTTTCGATTGAGGGCTATTCACCAAATTAAGCAACAAACCAGACTAAGGCAGCACTACAAAGTGCATTGTCTTAGACAGCTTGGTACTCAGTTTTGGCTAACATTACAGCTTGCTGGTCAACTCAGGAAGTACTGTGAATAAGTCACCTTCTAAGAAGTAATCAGCAACACTTGCAATCGGTGCTTCTGGATCGTTGTTAATAGCAACGATAACTTTAGAGTCTTTCATACCTGCTAAATGCTGGATGGCACCAGAGATACCGGATGCGATATATAGGCTTGGTGCAACGATTTTACCCGTTTGACCCACTTGCATATCGTTAGGAACATAACCTGCATCAACTGCGGCACGTGAGGCACCGATAGCAGCACCTAGCTTATCTGCTAGTGGCTCGATGTATTTGGTGAAGTTTTCACCATTGGCTAGGGCACGGCCACCAGACACTACGATTTCAGCAGAAGTTAGCTCTGGACGATCTGATTTCGCAAGCTCTTCGCTTACGAAGCTTGATTTGCCTGCATCTTGAGTGTCATTACGCTCTTCGATAGTTGCAGAGCCACCTTCAGCAGCCGCAGCATCAAAAGCTGTGGTACGTACAGTTAGAAGAACCTTGTCTTCTGAGGTTTTAACCGTGGCCAATGCGTTACCAGCATAGATAGGACGCTCAAAAGTATTGGCATCAATAACTTGCATCACATCAGACAGCATGCTGACATCTAATAAAGCCGCTACGCGTGGTAAGAAGTTTTTACCGTTAGTGGTCGCTGGTACAACGATGTGGCTGTAGTCGCCCGCTAAATCTTTAACCAATAAAGCCACGTTTTCGGCCAATTGATATTCATAAGCTGGACTGTCTACACAAATTACTTTGCTAACACCAGCGACTTTAGCCGCTTGTTCTGCGACAGGTTTGCAGCCAGAACCTGCAACCAATACGTGGATGTCACCACCGATCTGTGAAGCTGCGGTCACTGTGCTTAACGTTGCCTTTTTTAGCTCGGCATTATCATGTTCTGCATATACTAAAATTGCCATGTGAATATTATCCTTTCAAATAATGAGATGAGAGTGTGATTGGGTAACTGTTGGTTGCTGCCAAGGCTTAGTCTTATTTAATTTAATAGGCATAAACTGCATGTTTATGAGTATTTATAATGCTAAACGCCGACAATCAACTGACACCACTAATCAAATTTATGTGAAGTTAGTTTCAAAAATTAGATAACTTTTGCTTCATTTCTTAGTTTGTCGATTAGCTCGTCCACCGAACCCACTTTAACGCCTGCAGAACGCTCAGGTGGTGGCGTTACTTTAATAATCTCTTGCTTAGAGGCCATCTCTACACCAAAATCCGCTGGTGTTTTTTCATCAAGAGGCTTTTTCTTGGCTTTCATGATGTTTGGAAGTTTTGCGTAACGTGGCTCATTCAAGCGCAGGTCAGTTGTAATTACAGCAGGTAATGATAGAGCAACTGTCTGTAGACCACCGTCGATTTCACGAGTAACGTTTACTTTGTCGCCTTCAACTTTAACCTCTGAGGCAAATGTACCTTGGCCGATACCCATCAATGCGGCAAGCATCTGACCGGTTTGGTTATTGTCGTCATCAATCGCTTGTTTACCTAATAAGATGATGTCAGTCGCTTCTTGCTCTGCGATACCTTTTAGGATTTTTGCAACTTGCAGAGGGTATGGTTTTTCATCAGTTTGAACCAAGATACCACGGTCAGCACCTAGTGCTAAAGCTGCACGGATTTGTTCCTGCGCTTCTTTTGGACCGATAGAGGCAACGATAACCTCGTCAACTATGCCCGCTTCTTTTAAACGTACTGCTTCTTCAACAGCAATTTCACAAAATGGGTTGATTGACATCTTAGTGTTGCTAAGATCTACGCCAGAATTGTCAGCTTTAACGCGAACTTTTACGTTATAGTCAATCACACGCTTAACAGCGACTAATGCTTTCATACGTTCCTCGTTTATTAATGTTATGAGTTATTAAAATTAACCAGTTATACGCACCAAGTTTAAAGGCCTACCTGGTACTTTGTAAATTATCCTTATATATCTTAGCCAATATAGGGTCTAATATATATAACAATTTGTAGGATTTAATTAACAGAAATTTCGCCCCATTAATTAAAGCTGCCCTTAGTGTACACAACTGTTAAACCTTTATGCCAACCATTTTTTTGTAGTCAAGGCAGTATAAATAAAGATTTATTATCAAACATCATTATATTGCGTGAGCAGCCCAATAAGGTCAAGCCATTGGCGTGAATAAAGGGTCATAAATTTATGGGTGAGCTGTTCTTGACACCCAACTGAGCTAAATTAATCCAAACCCTGTTATTAAACCTCAAGCGTTATTAAACCTCAAACAAAAAAAAGAGACAACCCATAGGGTTGTCTCTTTCCAGTACCATCATCTATTGAGATGATTAATACTCATTTGTAGGTCTAAGCCTACAAGAAATTATTCAGCTGATTCGATTTGTTCAGCTTGTGGACCTTTTTGGCCTTGGCCTAATACGAAAGTAACTTTTTGACCTTCGGCTAGGGTTTTGAAACCGCTGCCTTGAATAGCACTGTAATGAGCAAATACGTCTTGGCCGCCATCGTCTTGTGCGATGAAACCAAAACCTTTAGCTTCGTTGAACCACTTAACAGTACCTTGTACACGTTCTGACATAACTTTTCCTAATATAAAATTGATTTAACTATAGTCATGATGCTTTTAACTGGGCAAACCTCAATGGATTACACCGGTAGAAAACGTAAATCGAGCAGTATCGATTAGAATGTTGACTAATCTTCACTCTAATAAATAACCACTTCTATTACATTGCTACGATTAAACGCAGTCATGTTTGAATCACTAGCTGTGCTATTCATTCAAAAAGTAACTTACTTACTGGGTGTTAGTATAACAGCTTTAAACAACTTGTCCTAATATTATCTGTGCTTTTAGTTAGTTTCCTGTAAATAATGTAAAAGCGGACTAACTAATTTTGATAAGTTTTCTCAGTCCATACATAACACAGTGTCAACCCAAGACCGCTTCCATAATACAATACTAGGAATACAGTACTAGGAATACAGATCTAGTACGTCTTAGTCAGCACAAAAATACAAAGCGCAAAAAAGGTCACTGAAAAAGCCTGACCAAAACTAACCAATGGCTTTGGAATAACCAGATCCTCTGGCGTGTCAAGCATACCACCTGAGCGTCTGAGCAGTACCGTGCCATATATCCAGCCACCAGTGGTATAAATGGCATAGGCCAGAGGCACTGTCATCGCTAAGGGATTTAAATCGATCCAGTAAAGCACCGAAATAGAGACAAAAAACCACAGCGTATCAATCACTGAGATAAGATGAAAAAATCTAGATTTTGGCAGCTTACCTAGTGTTGCTTTGACCATCTCCCCCTCTATCCAAATAAGCAAAGCCACGACCGCACTTAGTATCAGGTAAATAATTTGAGGGTTTATCTGTGATAACCACGCCGTATTCATAACACCATCTCTTTTTTATTATTAAAATTGCCGTATTTTACACGCCACATTGGGCGTATATTGAGCTATTGTTCTTGTCATTCAAGCACACTGACAAGCGCACTGAAAACCAAAAAGCCCACATGCTTAATAACATGTGGGCCGACGGCTCATCGTAGCCAGTCTATTGTGCTACCTTAAACTAAGCGACTTAGTTTTTTTCTTTATCGATGATTTTGTTACCACCAATCCAAGGCATCATAGAGCGAAGCTTAGCACCTGTTTTTTCAATTTCATGATCCGCATTATTACGACGACGGGCAGTCATTGAAGGATAGTTGGTCGCACCCTCAGTGATAAACATCTTAGCATATTCACCAGATTGAATGCGTTTTAGCGCATTGCGCATGGCTTCACGAGACTGCTCGTTAATAACTTCTGGACCGGTGACGTACTCACCGTATTCAGCGTTGT
This sequence comes from Psychrobacter raelei, assembly GCF_022631235.3. Taxonomy (NCBI): domain Bacteria; kingdom Pseudomonadati; phylum Pseudomonadota; class Gammaproteobacteria; order Moraxellales; family Moraxellaceae; genus Psychrobacter; species Psychrobacter raelei. Next base: position 823,369 of record NZ_CP093310.2, on the reverse strand, counting down.
TACTGATTGAGTAGTTCATGTCAGCGATACCGCCTTCATACATTAAGTCTACGATAAGCTTAAGCTCATGCAGACACTCAAAATAAGCCATTTCTGGAGCGTAGCCAGCTTCTGTTAGGGTTTCAAAGCCCATTTTTACAAGCTCTACAGCACCGCCACAAAGCACTGCTTGCTCACCGAAAAGGTCAGTTTCAGTTTCGTCTTTGAAGGTGGTTTCGATAATACCAGAGCGACCGCCGCCCACACCAGAGGCATAAGATAGTGCCACTTGCTTGGCTTGACCTGAAGCATCTTGGTAAATAGCGATTAGATCGGGGATACCGCCGCCTTTAACAAACTCAGAGCGTACCGTGTGACCCGGTGCTTTTGGTGCCACCATAATCACATCTAGATCTTTACGAGGTACCACTTGATTGTAGTGGATAGCGAAGCCATGAGCGAAAGCTAGGGTTGCGCCTTCTTTGATGTTTGGCTCAATAACGTCTTCGTATAAAGATTTTTGGAACTCATCTGGGGTCAAAATCATAACCACGTCAGCTGCTTGTACCGCTTGTGCTACTTCAGCAACTTTTAGACCTGCGTTTTCCGCTTTTTTCCAAGAGCCTGAATCTTTACGCAAGCCCACAGTCACATCAACGCCTGAGTCTTGAAGGTTAAGCGCGTGCGCATGGCCTTGTGAACCATAACCGATAATGGCTACTTTTTTGGCCTGGATGATAGATAAGTCACAATCTTTATCGTAATAAACGTTCATAATTTAGTCCTTTTTAAATACTTTCAATCACCTTGAAAATAATTGATTATGTTGAAATTCAACCTTTAAATATAACACCTTTTTTTGGCTTAGCTTAAAATTTCCCTAACTAAACGCTAAGGGTGCGCTCCCCACGTAAAATACCGATAACCCCTGAGCGAACCACTTCTAAAATACGCTCATGGCCAATTACTTCAATAAATCCATCAAGCTTAGCTTCATCACCGACGATCTGGATGGTATACATGTTTGAGGTGACATCCACAATTTGAGCACGGAAGATATCAGCACTACGTTTAACCTCAGCTCGGGCACTGCCAGTGGCGCGTACTTTTATCAGCATAAGCTCACGCTCAACATGATCATTTCCGCTTAGGTTAATGACCTTAATCACTTCAATCAGCTTGTGCAAGTGCTTGGTAATTTGTTCGATTTTTTCGGCACTGGCATTGGTGGTCAACGTCAAGCGTGAGATAGTTTCGTCTTCTGTTGGGGCTACGTTTAGTGTCTCGATGTTATAGCCACGCTGCGAAAACAATCCAACAAGGCGTGAAAGCGACCCAGCTTCGTTTTCCATTAGTACAGAGATTAGATGTTGTTGCATTAGGTACGCTCCCCCTTAGATAACCACATATCGCGCATCGACTGACCCGCAACCTGCATTGGATAAACGTGCTCATGACGGTTCACATACACGTCAATAAATACCAATTTATCTTTCATGGCAAGGGCTTGAGCCAATTGCTCATCAAGCTTTTCTGGGTCGGTAATTTTGATACCAACGTGACCATAGCTTTCAGCCAGTTTCACAAAGTCAGGTAGTGACTCCATGTAAGATGAGGCATGGCGGCCTTCATAGAGCATATCCTGCCACTGCTTTACCATGCCCAGCTGAGCGTTATTTAAGCATAAAATCTTCACCGGTAAACCATACTGGAAGCAAGTAGACAGCTCTTGGATATTCATCTGAATAGAGCCTTCACCGGTGATACACACCACATCACGCTCAGGTTCAACCAATTTGGCTGCCATAGCATAAGGCAGGCCCACACCCATGGTGCCAAGGCCACCTGAGTTTAACCACTGGCGCGGCTCATCATACTTATAATATAGTGCAGCGAACATCTGATGCTGACCCACATCACTGGTAATAATCGCTTTACCCTCAGTCAGCTCATACAATTTTTCAACCACAGCTTGCGGCTTCATGCCTTCATCTGTATTGGTGTCATAACGTAGGCCATGACGCTTACGCCATTCATTAATCTGCGACCACCAGTCAAGTAAGGCGGGCTGATCTAGCTGTTTGTCATCGCCTTTTAGCTGCTCAAGTATGTCGCTCAATACCGACTTTACATCACCAACGATAGGAATATCGGCCATGATGGTCTTAGAAATAGAGGCCGGATCGATATCAATATGAATGATGGTGGCGTTTGGACAGAATTTCTGCACATTATTGGTCACGCGGTCATCAAAGCGCGCCCCCACCGCCAAGATAACATCGGCATGGTGCATGGTCATGTTGGCTTCATAAGTGCCGTGCATACCCAGCATACCTAGGAACTGACGGTCTGAACCTGGAAAGCCGCCCAAACCCATTAAAGTATTGGTGACGGGTAAGTTGAGCTTATGAGCAAGCTCGGTCAGCTCTTTGTGAGCATTACCAATAATCACGCCGCCGCCTGAATATAAGATGGGGCGTTTGGCGCCTAATAAAGTCTCAATGGCTTTTTTAATCTGACCACTGTGGCCTTTTACTGAAGGCTGATAGGAGCGCATGCTGACTGAATCAGGATAGTTGTATTCATATTTTTCATGCGGCGCAGTGGTATCTTTGGGAATATCGATGACCACAGGACCTGGACGGCCGGACTCTGCAATATAAAATGCTTTTTTGATAATACCGGGTATTTCGCTGGCATGGCGCACTTGGAAGCTGTGTTTTACGATCGGACGCGACACGCCCACCATATCTGTTTCTTGGAAAGCATCGTCACCGATTAAGTACTTAGGCACCTGACCGGAGATGACCACCATAGGGATAGAATCCATAAACGCGGTGGCAATAGCAGTGACGGTGTTGGTAGCGCCAGGGCCTGATGTGGCCAATACCACACCTGTTTTGCCCGTTCTGCGAGAATAAGCATCCGCCATGTGACCAGCGGCTTGCTCATGACGCACCAGTAAATGCTCAATGGCATCTTGCTTAAATATGGCATCATAAATGTGCAATACCGCACCACCTGGATAACCAAAAATATACTCAACGCCCTGATCAATTAAGGCCTGGACCAGCATTTCGCCACCAGAGAGCATGATTGGCCCATCGCCATTTTCTAAAAGTTCACGCTTTTTGCCAAAATTAATGGCCGCGTGCGCTGTCTGAGTGTGCCCTGTCATGTTAGGGCTTTGGGTTGTTTGGGTCACTGTCATCACCTTTGTTATTGCGGGATGTTATTAAGGCTTTTATCACCCTTATCATCAATCTTTATTATTAACAGCGCCCTGTTAAAAAGCTTATGATAAAAGTGGTGTGATAACTAAACCGGTCATTCGCATTTTTGTCTAACACCAAAACTGGGTAACCGTTTAATCACACGCTATAAAAGTTGCCGGTCAGCAAAGCATACCAAGTGTATACACCTCATACTTTGAATGGCGGTTTAAAACTTATTTAAACCTTACTCAAATTATTATTTTAAGCACATTTTATAAGTCATATCCATACAATTTAATAACCCTATAGACATGACAAAAAATACCATCAGGCATTAGCCATGTGATATGAGCGCTTAAAGATACAGTGAACCTAATTTTGCTGGTTACAGCAGTGTCTTACCAGAGCAGTAAGACTTAAGGTGGTCGTTTAACAAGATTGGTGATTTGGCGAGATGGGCCTGCATATGGCTCTTTATCACACCCACAAATCGGGTTAAAGATTATCTAATAGGCATCAATCTAAATTAAAAGTGGCGCGTTCCCAACAAGACATGCCAAATTCAGATTGATTACTTAGTCACTGTAGACCGATAAGTCCCTGAAACAGAGGCCGCAGCTTGCTAAAAATAGCCGTTGTCAAACCAATGACAACACAAAAAAAACGGCTTAATTCATCACATTTAAAGTAGCCACCCTATAGCGGACGGTAATCCAACAATAGTTGCTACGTTAAAGTTACCTAACTCGATAGAGAAGGCTAACTGACTAATCAAAATCCTATAATCGGATGTTTTGGAGGGGATGTCAACTAAATAAATTTAATAATAAACCCTACTAATTTTAATCAGTAAAAAAATAAGGGAAAGTATTGGTTATATTACCCCACTACTCCCCCTTAATTTTGGCTTAATATTTTTTTAATATAGCGCTATTTTTATCCTCAAAAGAGACGCTGATTACTGACGTACCAAACGGCTAGGCGCTGGTAATAAGCTTGGGTCACTAACTCGGCAAGGATTAATATCAATACCGCCGCGACGAGTATACCAAGCCCGTACCATAAGTTTTGAGGGCTTAAAGTAGCGGCTCACATCGCTAAAAATCTGCTCGACACACTGCTCATGAAAGCCATTATGCTGACGGAAGCTTAAAATATAGGTCAATAAGCTGGCTTCATCGACAGCCACATCAGTGGTCATTTCAATTGATAACGTGCCCCAGTCTGGCTGATTGGTCACCGGGCAATTACTACGCAGCAGATTTGAGTACAGCTGATAGTCTTGTGCCGTCGAGCTTGATACTGGCTCAGCGCCGGCTAAGTTGTTATTGACTGGCGTGTCATGTACGAACAATAAGCGGGCATCAGGGTGCTCAACCGGCTCAATTTTTACAGCAGCGCCTTGCAATGCGTTATCGATGCATTTGCCTTGCGGATGCGCAATCAAAAATCCTGAATGGTGTGTATCGCCAGCACTAATGGCATCTAAATCAAACAGCTCAACGCCCACATCAGCACCCACACAGGCTGATAAATCTTTAGCAATGGTTTGCTCGACCGCAGCCTTACTGTCAAACTCGGTGAAGTTTAAGCTGTTTAAATACAGCTTTAAAGACTTGGATTCAACAATGTTTGGCGAATGAGCGGGGACAGAAAAGCGCGCCACCGCCATCTGCGAGATGCCTTGAGGATTTAGCCATGAAATTTCAAAAGCATGCCACCAATCTACACCCACCGCCAATTTATCATCATCCCAACCAATGGCATCACGGCCTAAAGAGCGTGCAATGGCATAAAGGGTATCGGGCTGATAGGTTTTTGGATAGCTGGTGGTTTCGCCTAAGACGCCATGAATGCTCATAATCTTATCCTTACTAATTGATGTGTTTGCTCAAGATCTTAAGAGGTTTGAGCGGTTTAAGCTTGGGTTAATACAGGTTACGCCAAAGCAAATACGGCATTTGATTCAAAATATGCCTGATAATTGACAAGCTGTCTTAGGCTTACAGTCTTAAGCGTGAGCCGTTATCTAATAAACGATAAGCGATGACATAAAAAATCAAACAAAAGACGAATATGGCCGCCATGGATGCCCACACATTCACATCTGAATACCCTAAGATGCCATATCGAAACGAGTTCACCATATACACAATAGGGTTGAGTAGCGAAACGTTTTGCCAAAAAGGTGACAAATTCTCCAGTGAATAAAACACACCGCCCAAATAAGTTAACGGGGTGAGCACAAAGCTTGGAATAATTGAGATGTCATCAAAAGAGCGGGCAAAGACTGCGTTAATAAAACCACCCAATGAAAATAGCACCGAGGTACCAAGCACCGTAAATATCATCACAAACCAGTGCTCAATGCCTAAGTTGGTAAAAAATTGCGCCACAATAGACACAATAATGGCAATCATTAAACCACGGAAAACACCGCCACCAACATAGCCTAATAATATGGAATGCTTAGATACCGGAGATACCAAAAGCTCTTCAATACTTGACGTAAATTTAGCGCTAAAAAAGCTTGAGACCACGTTTGAGTAGCTGTTGGTAATGACCGACATCATAATCAGGCCTGGCACAATAAACTGCATATAAGGCACCCCGCCCATCTCGCCAACACGGGAGCCTATCATCTTACCGAAGATGACAAAATACAAGCTCATGGTAATCACCGGAGGCAGCAGCGTTTGGGGCCAAATACGTAAAATACGGCGTACTTCTTTTACCAAAATAGTGCGAAAAGCAATCCACTTTTGAGCAACTGTTAACCCATCCTGTGGGCGAGTTGCTGTGTTGGTGTTGTGGCTCATAGTCCCACCTCCTTCATGCTGTCTTTGCCCGCCACACCCTGCTCTACTAAGCGCATAAATAATTCCTCTAAACGGTTGGCTTTATTACGCATACTCGACACTTCAATACCCTGCTCGCTTAGCTGAACAAAGACACTGTTCAACGACTCCCCCTCTGTTAAAGTCACCTCTAAGGTTTGAGCATCAGGCTGTTTAATCGCCGTCACGCCAGTAAGCTTAACGGTACCTTGCAGCGGCTTTTCTAAATCAAATACGAAAGTTTCGACCGACAACTGTGCCAATAGGTTTTTCATCTCGGTATTAATACGGATTTCACCATGATCCAAAATGGCTATATAGCGGCACAACTGCTCAGCTTCTTCTAGGTAATGAGTGGTCAAGATAATGGTGGTATTTTCTTCCTCATTAATCTGCTGCATAAACTCCCACATCGAGCGGCGCAGTTCAATATCTACCCCAGCAGTCGGCTCATCCAAGATAAGCAACTTAGGCTTGTGTATCAAAGCTCGGGCAATCATCAGTCGACGTTTCATACCACCAGAGAGCTCACGGGATTTATTATCACGCTTGTCCCAAAGACCCAGTGCAGTTAGAAGCTTTTTGGCTCGTGGCTTGGCATCCTTAGCAGCAATACCAAAATATCCAGCTTGAGTAATTAAGATGTCTTCCACCTTCTCAAACTGGTTGAAGTTAAACTCTTGCGGCACGATACCTAAATACTGCTTGGCAATAGAGGGGTTGGCCAACAGATCCGTACCGAAGATTTTTACCTTACCTTCAGTGGGCTTAAACAGTGAGCTAATAATGCCAATCATGGTCGATTTTCCTGCCCCATTCGGTCCAAGCAGCGCAAAAAATCCGCCTTGAGGCACCGTCAGATTCACATCTTTTAGCGCAGTAAAGCCATTGCCATAGATTTTTGAGAGATTCTCAATTTGTAATGCTGGAGTTGTTGTAGTCATAAAATCACATTTTTGCTAACTTTTAAAAGGAGTAGGATTAAAAGATAATTAGAGTAAGGAGAGCTGCTATATATGGTGTCTAAAATGTTAAATTAAACCCAAGTAGTGACATACTCACAAATTGGCAACAGCAATAAACATTGGCACGCCCTGTTATCGCAAAACAGCTAGTAGCCGGCTTTAATTCCGGCGATTAAGGGCAGTTATCTGAACTATGGATGAACGTTATAGGACCATTCATGGCAAATTATAGTAAACGACAAAAGACGCTCACCGTTAAGTAAGCGTCTTAGGAATGATTGTGAGAAACTAGGTAGGCTAAGTGCTATCCATTTAGCCTATTTATAGCCAATAATTTTATGTTCAATAATTAGCTAGATTGCTCAACCATGTAGTCAACTGCGTTGTGTACTTCTTCATCAGGAATATCAGCACCACCACGAGCAGGCATCGCATTGAAGCCATTCATAGCGTGATCATAAAGTGTGGCTTTACCTTTAGCTACGTGAGGTGCCCATGAGCCTTTATCACCAAATTTAGGTGCACCCAATACCCCACTACCGTGGCAGTTTTGACAGATAGATTCATAAACTGCTTTACCGTCACGTGGCTTACCATCTGCAGAGGCACCTGAAGCGGTTAAAGTGATATCACAGCTGTCATCGCCATCGAAACATACTCTACCATAAGGCTGGATACGCTCAATTAGCTTAGGATATAAGGCGATAAGTTTTTTAACTTGAGGTGTATCTTGTGGAATAGGCTCTTCTGGTGCAGCAGGAGCAGCGGGTGCAGCTTCACCGTCGGCAGCGGCTTCGCCATCAGTGGCAGCAGCATCGTCTGTAGTAGCTGCGTCAGTGGCCGCATCAGCAGGAGCTTCAGCAGCGGCATCGGTTGTCTCGGCAGCCACTTGCGTGGTTTGATCAGCTGCGGCTGCAGGAGCAGCATCTTCAGCCTGGCTTAAAGAAATACCTGAAAGACCAAGAATGGCGGCGGCGGATAACATCGCGATTTTTTTCATGCGTCACAATCTCTTTTTAGAGCGACGTGCCTCAGTGGCTACAGCTAATAGGCGCTTGGCTGACTGGGCCGTCGTGTATGATTGAGTGAATTGTTTTAACTTATCAGTATAAAACCAGCAATAAATTCTTTTCCCTCATATTATAAGGGGAAATGGGGGATAAAAGCCATGTTTCTATGATGACTGTTTCGACAAACAGCCATTTTTTATCGAATTTACTGGTGCAAATAACAGGATTGGTGGCTAATGTATCAAATTATCCTAGGCTTTGTCATTTATTAAGCGCGATAAGATTGGTTTTTTTGTTGGTTTTTGCTAGACTAGCGGCCTTGAGGAGCCTTCATCAAAAAAAGAAGCTGGGTGTTTGTCGACATCTGCCTGTTGGTAACTCAATAAACCTCAAAGTATGCGCTCGTAGCTCAGTTGGATAGAGTATCGGTTTCCGAAGCCGAGGGTCGTGGGTTCGATTCCCGCCGAGCGCACCACTCCCCTCTTTTGATCCTATCCCTATTATTTCTATGCCTTAAAAGTCTTTATCTTGCAAGACTTTGGTTTTTTGACATCCCTTTTGATTACATACTATCAACTATAGAATGTTGTACATAGCCCTATCTTGCTGTAAATCAGTTTTATTTAGTACGCAGCCTTCTGGCTCTGTTAACCACCAGATAGCTTACGCCCAATATAGACAACAGCTTTTTATTGGAAAGGGTCTGCTTGATATTGGCCACATTAATATGAGACAACCGTTGTTGTAATATCGTCCGCTCTTTTATGGCCTGTACCATAAGTAGAGATAACTGCTTGGCTTTGGCAGCTTTATTGAGATACTTATGCTTGCTACTTGGGCGCTGACCCAACTTATGCTGTGCTTGTAGCTTGGGATATTTTTTTGGTCTAGGCGCTCTCGCAGCTGGTGCTATCACCTTGCCTGTTGCATCATATTTTTTAGAGGCACTACTCAGACCAGAAGCAGGCAGCGTACTGGCTTGAGTAGAGGTATTGTGCGTATTACCCCGAGCTTTTGGCTGAGTCAGCGCTTGGCAGGTTAATTGAATATCCGCCGCCTTATTGCTGGCATGCAAGCTCTTAGCATATCGAGCTTCAGCTTGTTGCCACAATTTAGGGTATAAGGCATATAAGGTGCTGTGCTGCTGCGGCTCGCCATAATACTGAACCAACAGCTTGGCATCGGTCTTATTAATCAGCTTTAATTGTTCATACCCAAGCTTTTGATACTCTATTTCCAAAGCCGTAATCATACCCCCAGGCATATAATCAAATATTTTGAAGCCTGGCTCATCAAGTGCTGTAGAATGCTTAGGATAGAAGGACTCCCAAGCTGCTAAGTGATATAAAGAGTGCAGCTCAGACTCAAAGTTAACCTGTTGCTTTTTTTTATCTCTAATAAGCGCTCTTAAGGCCAGCACCGACTCTTTAAAGCCCAGCGGCCACGGCAAAAAATCTTGTGCCACTTCATACCGCTTGGCAGCATCCTCTTTATGCACCTTTATATAATTTGACCAAGACAAAAACCCAGTATCTGGTCGGTTGCTTTGTCTCAACTTAACATCCTGTTGAGTCTGTTCATCTTGCCATCGCATAATCAAATAAGCCTGTAGAGTAAAAATTAAAAAAAGCCTTGCTATAGCAGGCTTTAAAGCTGTATTGGCATATAGCCATACATTTTTTGTAATGTCAAACGCATAGCCAGTATGTTGTAGAGCCGCTTTATGTGCTCAGAATTCAGGCTTTTATCACCGGTCGCCGTAAAACCACCCACTTCAGGGGATGGATATAAGGCGACACACACTGTCGTTATCAGTATTTAAAGTATTGCAAGTTAAAATTAACCTCGCCATACTAACCCTATGAAAACCCTCAAGCTACGCATCAAAGACAAACATGCAAACCGGCTAAACAAACTAGCTGGGAGTGTTAACTATGCGTGGAACTATGTTAATGCGTTAAGCTTTGAGCATTTAAGACGCACAGGTAAGTACTTTTCGGCCTATGATTTAAGCCAATACACCAAAGGCAGTGGTGAGTATTTAGGCTTGCACTCGCAAACTTTGCAAGCCATCAACGAAACTCACGCCAAGTCTCGTAAACAGTTTAAAAAAACTAAACTCAATTGGCGAACCAACCGTGTGGATGCCAAACGCAAATCGCTTGGTTGGATACCTTTTAAAAAGTCTGCTATCAAGTATCTAAATACAAGGCAAAGCGGTAAAAAAGCACTGAAATCAACCATACAGCTATCGCTCTCTAAAGGTGAAAAGTTGGTTATTGATGTGTTTGATAGCTACAACCTATCGCTGTATCAAATAAACACGCTTGAGATAGTGCAAGACAGCCGTAACCGTTGGTATGCCTGTATTACCGTCAAAGACTTTCCTAAGCAATTTAGTGGCAAAGGTAGCGTTGGTATTGACTTAGGCTTAAAAGAGTCTGCTACCACATCAACGGGCGATAAACTACAGATTAAGCAGACTCAAAAATCGGCGAATAAATTAGCAGTCGCCCAGCGTGCAAACAATAAAAGCCGGGCAAAGGCAATACACGCCAAAATTAAAAACTCAAGATTAGATGCCATACACAAATTCACCACCCAATTAGTTAAAGATAATGCTTTAATTGTGGTTGGTGATGTTAAATCCCGATCATTCACAAGTAAGAGAACCAAACTGGCTAAATCAACATACGATGCAGGATGGTTTGAACTCAAAAGACAACTGGAATATAAATGCAAGCATGCAGGTTGTCAGTTTGAGATAGTGAATGAGAGTTACACTACCCAGACCTGCTCGTACTGCCGCCAAATAAGTGACAGTAGCTTGAGCGGTAGAGCAGGTCTTGGAATAAGAGGATGGAGGTGTGCTGAGTGTGGCACATGGCATGATAGAGATATCAATGCTGCTAAGAACATCCTTGCGGTCGGGCTTGACCGTCTCCCCTCGGTTTAGCGAGGGGAGGAAGTCAAAACAGCCTCCTGTATCTTACAGACCACTGAGCTCGATTCTCAGCTCCTCCACACTAGGCAATTGATGAAAGTTGATAACGACAACATCTCCCAAACGGCGACGACCTAAAGCAGCATTAGCATCTAAGGTGAGCAGAGCCACTTTTTTGGCATTGCGCTCTAACACCAAGTGCTGCTGACGTAGCAACGTGGTAAAGTCAGGAAAATTTTGCATAACTTGCTTTTTAAGCTTGGCCAATTGTGGATTGAGCTTATTGTTAAAGCTTCCAGATTTACTGTTAAACTTCGGCTTAAAGGTGCCTTTTGCACCTTTGGATTTTTGCAAAGCAGCGCTGGTAGTCTGTGCAGACTTTGGCTTTTTTAAATAAGCAATGGCAAACAAAATTAAGCCAATCATGACGACAGCTGCCAGTAACATGCTGCCACTTGTTGTCTGATTCATAACTCATCCCCCTAGTAATAAGCTATTATGATACACAAATCCTTTGATATATAGGTGTTTTATGACTGAAGATTTTAATCACGCCACTCATTTGATATCTAAGGCTAACCGCATTTTTTTGCTGACTGGAGCGGGTATCTCTGCCGAAAGTGGTATTCCAACCTTCCGTGATAAACAAACCGGACTTTGGGAGAATTACCGAGCTGAAGACTTAGCAAATATTAATGCCTTTAAAAAAGACCCTCAGACAGTATGGTCGTGGTATCAGTGGCGACGCGGCTTGGTACAAGACAAACAGCCCAATCCAGCCCATTATGCCCTAGCTAATCTACAGCAGTGGGCCACCGATAACCATAAAGATTGCAACCTTATTACCCAAAATGTCGATGACTTACATGAACAAGCAGGCAGTCAGGCCATACACTTACACGGCCACTTATGGAAAAACAAATGCAGTCAATGTGACGCAAGCTTTAGTGATGCCATCGACTATAACGACCTACAATTATTAAGCTGCCCAATGTGCGGTGGTCACATTCGCCCTGATATTGTTTGGTTTGGTGAGATGCTGCCACAAGGGGCTTGGCAGTATGCCGAAGAGGCTGCAGTGCACTGTGATGTGTTTATAAGTATTGGTACCTCAAGCTTGGTATATCCCGCTGCTGGCTTAGCACAGCTGGCCAAGCAGACGGGCGCTAAGGTGATTGAGATTAACTTAAATCCGACCCAAAGCCCATTAGTTGATGTGGTGTTGGCTGGTCAAGCCGGTGAAATTCTGCCAAGAATTTTGGCAGCTTTACAAGATAATACCAATTCTAAGAAATAAGGTACAATACAACCAACTCAACAACATAATAGAATCATATGCCGAAAAAGACCCCTAGAAATCATAAACTCACAGACCACGATTTTCTGCAATTGTCTAAAACAGAAGGCAATGCCAGAGCGCGAATCAGACTACTCATGCTGCATCAACTGAGTCAAGGTCATCCTATAGCGACCGTCGCAGAGAACTTTGGCTATAACCCTAGAAGCGTCTATACCATAAGAAGGAAATACTGGTTGCATGGTATCACTAGTGTCTATGACGCAGCTGGCAGAGGCAGAAAGAGTCTTTTAGCAGAAAAAGACATAGAACCATTCAAACAAGCGATAGTAGAAGCTCAGCAGCAAAGAGGTGGTGGTAGGCTCACGGCAAAAGACATCGCACAAATCGCCAAGGAGCAATTTAACGCCAACTATACCCCTAAAGCGATCTATCCTCTCATGAAACGTATTGGTATGAGCTGGATATCTGCGCGTAGTCAGCATCCTAAGGCAGATCCTAAAGTCATGGAGGCATATAAAAAAACTTCCTTGAGCAGGTAAAGCAAGTTCTACCTGATGGTGTTGATATCAAGCAAGTTGATATATGGTTTCAGGATGAAACACGTATTGGACAACAAGGTTCTATCACAAGGGTTTGGCACTATAAAGGACAAAGACCTCGAATAGTCAGGCAACAGCAGTTTGAATCGACTTATCTGTTTGGTGCCTTTAATCCGGCGACAGGTGAGAGTGTTGGACTTGTTCTACCTTATGTGAATAAGCAAGCCATGGGATTGCATATGGAGGAAATTAGTAAAGCTGTTCCTGAAGGTCGGCATGCCGTGGTGGTTATGGATGGGGCGCTATGGCACCAACCAAGCTTGGATAAAGATAATGTGACCATGCTTAAATTGCCTCCCTACTCACCTGAACTTAACCCTGCTGAACAGGTATGGCAGTACCTTAAACAGCATTGGTTATCTAATCGCTGTTTTGAGAGTTATGATGTGATTGTCGATGCGGCATGTGACGCTTGGAATGCATTGTGTAATGAGACTAACTTAATTAGGTCTATCACTCAGCGGGAGTGGTGCGATTTGAGTGTTATTTTTTAGAATTGGTATTATGAGTAAAGCACAATAATTCAAAGCAACAAACCCAAAAGGCTAAGCACATCAGTTTTGCCTTTTGGGTTTGTTGGACACAATGTAGCATGTCAAACAGCATTGAGTACGATGACTGTGTTAAAAATACCAAGACTATTTTAAAAATACCACAGTATCAGACAGCTCATTACCAGCTGGATCATATTCAAGATAATAGTGCTGACGCAATAAAATTCCTATTTCATCAAGCAGATCGGTCAGGCTTTGCTCCATGTTACCTTTGGCCATACCTGCACTGGCCTTATCACACATAGCACGCCACACCGTCGGGCTAACATGGGTGCTAATTCCTCTATCGGCGACAATCTCAAGAGTGTGTTCGCACAAATTGACGTAAGCCAGTACCCCCGTATTCTCCTCAGTATCCCAAACCCGGTACTCACTGAACAAGTCAATAGCTCGCTCTCGACTGCCAACTCGGTATGCTAGGTGGATGGGCAGGTGGTTTTCTATCACCAAAAACACCTCACCACGGTGGCCTTTTTCAGCTTCAGTGACTTTATTCGTCAGACGTGTCATGACGGTATCGCTCAGCCAACGATTATGCAAGATAGGCACAAACATCACCTGGCGCCACCATCTAGCAAAGCTTGGCTCACTGACCACAGTATGCCCTTCAGCCACATTTGGATGAGCAGGAGTTAAGTCGGGCTTTGCGTTTTGTTGCATCTTACAGTTACCTCAAAGCTTATAGGCAGATATGCCAATCTAAGTCGAAATTATTGTCAGTTATATTCTATGTCGCAGTTGGCTTCTATATCTCATTTATCGTCTATATATCATACACAGCAAAATAGGATGATAATGGCCGCTACTTTATTTTAGACTACCAAGAGCCGCCCGCGCCGCCGCCGCCGAATCCGCCGCCGCCACCGCCGAATCCGCCGCCACCAAAACCACCACCGCCGAAGCCACCGCCGCCGCCACCAAAGCCGCCGCCTGGGAAGAATACCACGCCACCGCCGCGGCCACCACGTCCCCCTCTACCGCCGCCTTTTCCACCACCTGAGCTGCGGGTAATCAAGAATAACCATAAGAAGACAGCCATAAATAAGGTGACAATCAGGCCCGCACCACTGGTCAGTGCCAACATAATAAAACCACCTGTGGCAACAAATGAGCCTAGAATACGGCCCAGTACCGAGGTAATAAACAACCCAAAAATCATCGCAATAATAAAGGTGCCAAATAAGGAGGGTGAATCACTGGCCGATTGATTCTGAGCTCGTTCTTTGGCCAGTTTATCCGATTGTGCCAAAACATCCGGATCAGCGACCAGACGCTCTTCAATGCGATTGATACCCTTAACCAGCCCGCCTGCATAATCACCTTGCTTAAACGATGGCGTAATATCCTCTCGGATAATCCCCTTTAAAATAGCATCCGGCAGTACACCTTCAAGGCCGTAGCCTGACAAAATGTACATGTCTCGGTCATTGACAGATACCAATATCAATAAGCCATCATCTGTATCTTTATCACCCAACTTCCATTTATCCGCAACCTGTAAGCTGTAGTCAAAAATATTCATACCATTGGTAGAGGGCACGGTTACTAAGGCAGCTTGTGCCAAACCTTGATCATACAGATGACGCAGTCTTTGGGTTAACAACTGCTTTTCTTGCGGGGTGAAGATATTGGCCTGATCGACCACAGGCGCGTTTAAAATCAGCTTATCGCTATCGACACTCTGCGCAGTAGATTGACGGGGTTCGGCTGTGGCCACATTGGCATTACTGCCGGCTTGTGTGTTATCTTCGGCACGGGCTTCACCCATATTAGGCAGGTTGTCAGTAATGGCCTCATTGCCGAACACTGCATCATTAATGGCTTCATTTTGCTGACCGGCTTTGGCAATGGCCACCATATCCTCAACACTTTGGTCACCAAATTGCTGAGAAGATTGAGACGATGCAGTGCTCGTTGCTTCCGTATTGGCAGCCAAACCTATGGGCGTCACTAATAGGGTCGCAACAACTAAAGACAGTATGGACCAGCTACGTTTCAACTTTTGCATGCGCATCATCACCACTTAATTTTATTCACTTTATTTACTAACTCGCCAGCCAACTGCTTCGTGCTTTTATAGCATAGCAGCAGTGGCTGACTCATCAGGCTACAGCCTATGGGCCGCTTAACCCATAGACCGCTTATCTTATATCGCTAAAGGCCTAAGCTATGACCAACGATTTAAGTTACTTTTTACCTATATTACTAGTCACTTATACTACTCGTAGCTTATATTACTCACCAAAATCAACATCTGGTGCGGTTGAAATCTGTGTTTCGTTTTCAACGGTAAAGTTAGGCTTGGTGTCCATACCAAACACCTTAGCAGTGATATTGGTTGGGAACTGACGAACTGTGGTGTTATAGCTTTGAACTTCTTGAATATAGCGGTTACGCGCCACAGTAATACGGTTCTCAGTGCCTTCTAACTGTGCTTGTAAGTCTTGGAATAATTTATCTGACTTAAGCTCAGGATAACGCTCAGAGACTGCCATCAAGCGTGATAAGGCTCCTGTCATTTCTGCCTGAGCGGCTTGATAATTCTCCATAGCTTGCGGGTCATTTAACGCCTCAGGCGTCAGCTGAATACTTCCGGCTCTTGAACGGGCTGCAGCGACCTGAGTGAATACCTCTTGCTCTTGGTCAGCATATTGCTTAACCACTTTGACTAAGTTCGGTACTAAGTCGTCACGGCGCTGATATTGGTTAACCACCTCAGACCAAGCGGCGGTCACTTGCTCATCTTGGGCTTGTAAGTTGTTATAACCACATCCTGATAAGCTCATGGCTGACATACCCAGTACAGTTGATAGCATCAGCGGCTTTAAAATTGATTTACGTGACATAATGGCTCCAGAATTTTTCAAATTAGAATTTAACTATACAATTTTTACTTATCTAAAAAATATTTTTCGCTCTAAAGTAGGCTTTTGATCTTTACGATGATTAACCACCTGCCCTACGTCCTTTAGATTAATTAAATTTAATAGTTAAGGTACTGCAATTGTACTGTTGTATTAGGCTAAAGCACAATTAATACAATTTTTTGTTACTTAATTACAACCGCAATACTTAACTATTTAGACAGATTTCGGGGATAACTATACAAAAAAAGACTGTTTTATGAATAAAGAAAATCTTTTTAGTATGAAAAATAATCTGGCAATTTAAACTTTTTTGTGGCAAATTGCAGTTACTAAGACGTACGTTTGAGTAACATTAGTCTAAGTTTACTTACACTCAACTCCGCGTACTGTCTGCTTACGTGTTTGTGTTTATATAATTGTATTGGTTAGTTTTTATTATGGCTCTATTAATTAAATAAGCGCTGTACACACCTTTGGGATATTACAATTAATTGAGAGACAGGCATGTTCCTCATTTGTTTAACACTAGGAAACACACTATGGAAGGCATCGTAAGTGCTTTAAATAATATTATTTGGAGTCCTGCCCTTATCTATCTATGTTTAGGCGCAGGTTTATTTTATTCAATCATGACGCGGTTTGTTCAGATACGTCTTTTTAAAGAGATGCTTCGCTTATTATTCAAAAGCAAACCTGACAATGATGGTATTTCTTCTTTTCAGGCCCTCGCTGTGGCACTAGCAGGTCGTGTTGGTATGGGTAACATCGCCGGTGTTGCTGCTGCCATTGGTTTTGGTGGTCCAGGTGCCGTATTTTGGATGTGGATTGTTGCTTTCTTAGGCGCCTCTACTGCCTATGTCGAATCAACGCTAGGTCAAATTTATAAAGAGCGTGATGTGGTTACTGGCGAATATCGTGGTGGCCCCGCTTATTACTTCGAGCGCGCTCTAGGTCAAAAATGGTACGGGATTGTATTTGCTATCTCATCAATTATCGCTTGTGGTATTTTCTTACCAGGTGTACAGGCCAACGGTGTTGTTAACGCGGTGGCTCAGGTAACAGGTGAAGGTAGCTTGATGACGCTAATGGGCATGGAAGTGGGGTCAACCCGTCTTATTGCTCTGGCCATCATCTTATTAGTATTAGGCTTTATTATCTTTGGTGGTATTAAGCGTATTGCTAACTTTGCTGAATATGCCGTTCCTTTTATGGCTGTCGGTTATGTTGTTTTAGCCTTATTAATCATGTTCACAAACTTTAGCAAAGTACCTGAAGTTTTCGGCATGATCTTTAGCGATGCGTTCTCAGCTCAAGCAGGCTTCGGTGCTGCTATTGGTTGGGGTGTAAAACGTGGTATTTACTCTAACGAAGCCGGTCAAGGTACAGGCCCTCACGCCGCCGCTGCCGCCGCCGTGGATCACCCTTCACAGCAAGGTCTGGTTCAAGCGTTCTCAGTCTATGTAGATACTTTATTGGTGTGTTCTGCCACAGCCTTTATGATTCTATCAACTGGTATGTACAATATCCAAGGTACATTACCTGATGGTCAGTTCATTGTACAAAACATAGCAGCTGAAGTTGAAATCAACTCACCTTCCTTTACACAGATGGCTATGGAATCGGTATATGGTACGGTAGGTGATTCATTTATCGCATTGGCTGTATTCTTCTTTGCCTTTACCACTATCCTTGCTTACTACTATATTGCTGAAGTTAACATCTCTTATTTAACGCGCTATATGGGTAAAAACGCCAGTAAAACCGGCCTATTTATCGTGAAACTGATGATTATGGTTATGGTGGCTTATGGTGCCTTAAATAGCTCAGGTTATATCTGGGGTCTAGGCGATGTGGGTGTTGGCTTAATGGCTTGGTTGAACATTGTAGGTATTATCATTATCTTCTTTGTTGCAAAACCTACGCTTACCATGCTTAGAGACTATGAAGCTCAGTTGAAAGCAGGTGGCGGTACTTCAGACAAACGCTTTGTATTTGATCCTAAGAAATTTGGTATCAAAAATGCGGTTTACTGGGAAGAGCGTTACAAGCAAACTGTAGAATCTAATCGTAAAAATGATCTTAAATAAGTTCATGCGTTAACCGCCCAGTACCAAAAAACCCGATACGAGTATCGGGTTTTTTTATGGTACAGGTTGTTCACTAACCTTCAGGAAACAGCACTTTATCAATCACATGTACGGTGCCATTACGGGTCGCAATATCAGCAATTTTAATGGCTGCGGTCCGCCCTATGCCATCTTTAATCATCTTTTGATCCGTGATTATAAGCTGATGATTGTTAAATGTGGTCAAGCGACTTGCATGCATCTGAGCTAAAGTAAGGGGCTTGGGGGTCTTGACCACATGATAAGCCAGCAGTATGCGCAGTAGAGGTTTATTTTGCATCAGCTTTTGCTTGGTCATCGTGGTCTGATTAAACCAAGCCTCAAAAGCTGTATTGTCCGGCGCAAAAATCGTGTAGTTTTTGCCTGCAAATCTAAGTGCCCCACTCAATCCTGCGGCCTCAATGGCTTCGACCAAAATAGAAAGGTTGGGATTTCGTCTGGCCATTTCTAACGCATTTTCTGAAGCATCATAACTAAAAGGCTGCACGTTATTAGGACGATTGGGCTGACTGAACAGAGCAGTTGTTGGTACAGAGTATAGCGGTGTGGCAGGCTTTGTGGTCGGCTCTAAGCTTGAGTAGACATCTCCTTTGACCACAGAGGCCGGAGCACTTATCGATATCGATATCAGTGTCAGTCCAATAGCCGACAGCCTCCCTAACGCTATCGTAGGCATTGTTGCCATAAGGGTAAACCTCCTTGTTTATCTGGTTTATGGGCATATATCCTAAGCCCGATCAGCTTTGATATCTTCATTTCTATCCTAAAGCAGTGCTGTATAAAATACCAGTAAGGCTATTTATTATTTATACACTGTGCAGTTAGCTGCGGCTTAAAGCTTGTGATAACAGCTACTTGCGATATCTGGGCTGCGTTTATACCAGCTAGGAATTAGATATTGTTAAGCAGTATGCTACACTAGCTTATCTTAAAAATTTTAGCTGCGGGCCACCCCCGAAGGCTTACCTCTTATTTTCCCCTATTAACCTACTGTATAAGATAGTGCTATGGCCAACTGCTCACATCCCGAACACAATACCAAAAAAGATCTTCCCGAAACTGCTATAAAAAAAGGGCATAATCCAGATAATTTTAATTTAGTGCCGCCGGCTAAGTTTCCTTTTAAAAAGCAGCAGCTTACCGCCCGCCAGCGCATCGTAGAACAGCTAAATCAGCGTATCTTAATGCTAGACGGCGCCATGGGTACCCAGATTCAGACCTTTAAGCTTGGCGAGTCTGATTATCGCGGTGAGCGCTTCGCTGATTTTACTCAAGATGTACAAGGTAATAATGACCTGTTGGTATTGACCCAGCCTGAACTCATTAAAAGCATCCATCGTGATCACCTAACAGCAGGCGCCGATATTATTGAGACCAACAGCTTTAACGGCACTCAGATATCTATGGCAGATTATGCGATGGAGCACTTGGTCCCTGAGATTAACAAAGAGGCAGCCCGTCTTGCCCGTGAAGTGGCCGATGAATTTACGGCGCAAAATCCTGACAAACCACGCTTTGTGGCAGGGGTTATTGGCCCGACCTCACGCACTTGTTCGTTATCTCCAGATGTCAATGACCCCGCTTATCGTAACGTCACCTTTGACGAGTTGGTAGACAATTATACCGAAGCCTTATTTGCACTAATTGAGGGTGGTATCGATCTGGTATTAATCGAGACCATCTTTGATACGCTAAACGCCAAAGCGGCGATTTTTGCGGTGACCGGCGTGTTTGAGACAATTGGTTTTGAGTTGCCCATAATGATATCAGGCACCATTACCGATGCCTCTGGTCGTACCTTGTCGGGTCAGACTGCTGAAGCCTTTTATAACTCAATCCGCCATGCCAAGCCGTTATCGGTAGGCTTTAACTGTGCACTCGGTGCTGATGCGCTAAAACCGCATATCCAAACCTTATCAGATATTGCAGATACTTATATCTCAGCACATCCAAACGCTGGCCTGCCCAATGAGTTTGGTGAATATGACGAAACACCAGAGCAAACCGCGGCGCTACTTGATGGCTTTGGTAAATCAGGCCTGTTAAACATTGTCGGTGGCTGCTGTGGTACTCGTCCTGAGCACATCAAAGCCATCCATGATGTGATGCAAAAATATCCACCACGCCAGATCCCCGCCATTGCACCTGCCTGCCGTTTATCCGGTCTTGAGCCATTCACCATCACCAAAGATAGCTTATTCGTCAACGTCGGTGAGCGTACCAACGTGACCGGCTCCAAAAAGTTCTTACGCCTGATCAAAACCGGTGAATTCACCGAAGCGTTAGATGTGGCACGTAACCAGGTCGAAGGCGGCGCTCAAATTGTCGACATCAACATGGATGAGGGGATGCTCGACTCCAAAGGTGCGATGATTCACTTCTTAAACTTGGTGGCCGGCGAGCCGGACATTAGCCGTGTACCATTGATGATTGACTCCTCAAAATGGGACATCATTGAAGAGGGATTAAAGCGCACTCAAGGTAAATCGGTAGTGAACTCCATCTCGCTCAAAGAAGGTTATGATGAGTTTGTGAAGCATGCCAAATTATGTATGCGTTATGGTGCGGCAGTGATTGTTATGGCCTTCGATGAAGACGGTCAGGCTGACAGCTATGAGCGTAAAATTGAAATCTGTCAGCGCAGTTATGACATCTTAGTTAATGAGGTGGGCTTCCCCTCTGAAGACATCATTTTTGACCCCAATATCTTTGCGGTAGCCACGGGTATTACCGAGCACAACAACTATGGCGCAGACTTCATTAATGCCACCCGCTGGATTACTGATAACTTACCCAACGCCATGGTGTCAGGTGGTGTGTCAAACGTGTCATTTAGCTTCCGCGGCAACCCCATCCGTGAAGCGATTAACGCCGTATTCTTATACCATGCAATTCAAGCAGGCTTAACCATGGGTATCGTCAACCCTGCCATGCTCGAGGTGTACGATGAGATTCCAAAAGAGGCTCGTGACGCCATTGAAGATGTGATGCTTAACCGTAATCAGGGCGAGTCTGGTCAAGAGGCCACCGAACGCTTAATGACGATAGCAGAAGCTTATGTGGCCGGTGGTAAAAAGAACGATGGCACCATTGACTTGTCTTGGCGTGAGCAATCGGTCGAAAAGCGTATCGAGCATGCCTTAGTCAAAGGCATCACCACTTATATTGATGAAGACACCGAAGAGGCTCGCCTAAAATACCCCAAACCACTACACGTCATTGAAGGACCACTCATGGATGGCATGAACGTGGTCGGCGATTTATTTGGCGCCGGTAAGATGTTCTTACCACAAGTGGTGAAATCTGCCCGAGTGATGAAACGTGCGGTTGCGGTATTAAACCCTTATATTGAAGCAGAAAAGGTCGAAGGTGAGGTCAAAGGTAAAGTGGTCATGGCCACAGTAAAAGGCGACGTGCACGATATCGGTAAAAACATCGTTGGCGTGGTACTCGGCTGTAACGGTTATGACGTAGTCGACCTTGGGGTGATGGTGCCATGCGACAAAATATTGGACACCGCCATTGCCGAAAAGGCGGACATCATTGGCCTGTCGGGTCTAATTACCCCAAGCCTTGATGAGATGGTCTATGTCGCCAAACAAATGCAAGAGCGTGGCATGACCCTGCCACTAATGATCGGTGGCGCGACGACATCCAAAGCGCATACTGCGGTAAAAATTGAACCCAATTATCAAAACGATGCGGTCATCTACGTTTCCGATGCGTCGCGTTCTGTGGGCGTAGTCACCAAGCTATTGTCTCAAGAGCACCGAGTAGAGCTGCTTCGTGAGACGCGCGAAGAGTACCAAAAAGTACGCGAGCGCTTGGCCAATCGTAAACCAAAAGCAGCCAAACTCAGCTACCAAGAGTCTATAGAACAAGGCTTTAAATTTGATTGGGACAACTACACCCCGCCTGTACCCAACGAGCAAGGTCAAATCATCTTTGATAACTACCCTATCGAAAACTTACTGCCGTATATTGACTGGACGCCCTTCTTTGTCTCTTGGGGCTTGGTCGGCAAATATCCAAAAATCTTTGATGATGAGGTGGTCGGTGCGGAAGCCAAAGACCTATTTGCCAATGCCAAAGCACTGATGCAAACATTCATCGATGAGCAGCTGGTTACGCCAAAAGGGGTATTCAAAATCATGCCTGCCCGCCGTACCGATCATGATACCGTGACCGTGTATGACAAAGAGCCAAGCGCTGGCGGACAGCCCACTCATGTGTTTGAGCATCTGCGTCAACAGTCGGACAAAGCCAGTGGCAAGCCAAACTACAGCTTAGCGGACTTTATTTCTCCATCTGAGGACTATGATGATTATCTTGGCGGCTTTACGGTCTCTATCGTCGGCGCCCAAGAGCTGTCTGACAGCTACAAAGAGGCCGGTGATGACTATAACGCCATTATGGTACAAGCCTTATGTGACCGCTTAGCTGAAGCCTTTGCCGAGCATTTACACGAACTGATTCGTACCAAATACTGGGGTTATCAGCCTACTGAGCAGTTGACTAATGAAGAGCTGATTAAAGAAAAATACGTCGGCATCCGCCCAGCACCAGGCTACCCTGCCTGCCCTGAGCACACCGAAAAAGGCAAGCTGTTTGATTGGTTAGACACCACCAATGCGATTGGTACCTATCTAACCGAAAGCTTTGCGATGTGGCCTGCGTCCTCAGTCAGTGGCTTCTATTACTCGCATCCTGAGAGCACGTACTTTAATGTGGGTAAAATTGATCGTGACCAGTTAGAGGATTATGCCAAGCGTAAAGATTGGGATATCAAGACCGCTGAGAAGTGGCTGAACCCTAACTTGGTTTAGGCTTATCTTAGTTAGACAAATTAAAAGCGGGCTTCGTAAATGGAGCCCGCTTTTTGGTTTACTAGCTTAAAAAATTATTATTTAAGCACCCAGTTTTAATACAACAATAATGCTTACACATTTAAAAACAACACCTGATATAAATCATCAATAGAATCGTATTTATCAAACTGCCCTTTATTCACAGTACGAATAATGGTTTTCGTTCATTCCGTAATACTATATGTAATTTAACGTTGGGTCTCGTACCTCGACACCAACCTACTCTTTTTAAAGCCGCAAACCCCGCCTTAGGTGAGTTTTAGCCCTAACAATAGCGGATAGCAGGACGAACCACCGAAAATCTTTTCACACCTATCAACTCAAACCAACCACCAACTTATTTCTCACTTCCACAAAAAATACTTTTATAACTCCTGATCAAAAAGCATGGTAATTTAAATATCACCCTTGTTTATGAGTCAGGAGTCATATCGTGCAAGCAATCGCCAAAGCCTCGCAGTGGATAGGCAAAACCTTTGCAATTTGGGCGCTACTCAGCGCCGTGCTGGGCTTTATTTTCCCAGAGTTTTTTGCCTCTTTTGCTAAATTTATTGTGCCTATCTTGGGCATTATTATGTTTGGCATGGGCACCACATTAAGAACAGAAGATTTTGCTGAAATTATCAGACGACCTAAAGTAGTTTTGGTAGGGCTCTTAGCTCAATTCACCTTAATGCCTTTGATTGCTTACACCCTGACTATGATGTTTAAATTAGATCCCATGATTGCTGTTGGCGTGATATTGGTAGGTTGTTGTCCAGGCGGCACATCTAGCAATGTCATTACCTTTTTAGCCAAAGGGGATGTGGCACTGAGTGTATCTATCACTTCAATATCTACTCTTCTCGCTCCAATAATGACGCCTATACTACTTAAAATATTTGCAGGTCAACTGATTGAAATTGAACTTGCCAGCATGATGCTATCCATTTTTAAGATGGTCATCTTGCCTATCTTATTAGGCTTGGCATTTCACAAAGTATTGGGCACTAAAGTACAAATCGCCAATGACATCTTACCGATGGTATCTGTAATCGGTATCGCCATCATCATTGCTGCTGTCGTTGCCGTTTCTCGTGACACTATTTTAACCAGTGGCATCTTGGTGTTTATCGTCGTCGCTTTGCACAACTGCATTGGTTATTTGCTCGGCTACCTATTGGCAAGACTCAGTGGCTTTACTGAGCCGCAGCGCCGTGCAATTATGATTGAAGTAGGTATGCAAAATTCAGGGCTTGGTGCAGCGCTTGCAGCCACTTATTTTAACCCTGCAGCGAGCCTGCCAAGTGCGATATTTAGTGTGTGGCACAATTTCAGTGGTGCACTGGTAGCGAACTTCTTTGTACGTAAAGATAAAGTATAGTCGATACAGCAGTAATATCTTGAACTCTTCATATTCTCTAAAAAAAAGACACTAAGCCAAGCGCAGTGTCTTTTTTATGCCTGGAAATCGAGAGTTAGTTCAGTTCAGTTCATTTTTTTATATTATTTAAGCCAATCTAATCTATTTATTACTAGTATTTTTAGCGTTATCCCTAATAGTGGTGCACTCAAAATCAGTATTTTAAGATTGACCCTTATATTATTGTTTAAAGTAACTATACATTACAGTGTAATTATGAGTATAATTTATATAGTTTCATTGTAAAAGGCATTAAAAATTTATTTCAAGATTCATTGGAGAATATTATTCGTACTAGAGATGCGGCATTAAATAAAGGAGATATCGCTGAGCTTCTTTGTGACGACAGTAAGGTAGCTCGTAATCAAATAATCTTTATTTGCTTAAGTTATGCCCTTGCCGCATTTGATTTTATTATCTATCTTAAATTAGCACCAACCATCGGCACCGTATTTTTTCCTGCCACAGATAGCGCACTCTTAATTCAATTAAAGCTGATTGGACTTGTCAGTGTTGGCTTTTTATCACGCCCGCTTGGTGCCTTATTGATAGGTCGATATGGTGATAAACGAGGCCGAAAGCCAGCATTAATGCTCAGTGTGTCTTTTTTATCAATAACAACTTTTCTGGTCGCTTTTTTACCCACTTATGCACAGATCGGGGTTGTAGCACCGATTTTATTTCTGGTTATTCGCATACTACAAGGTATAGCTTTTGGAGCCCATGCCCCACTTAGCTGGGTGTTTATCGCTGAGCATGCTCCAAAAGATCGCCTGGTAACTTACTGTAGCCTAGCCGTAGCAGGGGGTATCTTTGGCTCTATGTTGGCGGTTACTTGTGCAAAAGTACTGACAGGAACACTAGATTCTGGGGCGATGCTCAGCTATGGTTGGCGTATACCGGCCCTGATAGGCGGCCTATTTGGTGGTTTGTCTTTTCTAATATGGCCTCATGTAAAAGAGACCCCTATTTTTACCAATGCTAACCATAATCAGAGCGCCAATCCATCTACCTTAGAGACCCAGCCTTTCGTTACGCGCTCATCAGCTTTGATGCTATCCATTGTTTTATCCTTTGTTCGCGCCAGTTTAATCATGGTCATCATGCTGTTACTGCCCAAACTTATAGCGCTTAAGTTCTACAACGATCCCTCTTTCTTAATTAATGCAAGCTTAGTGGCCTTGGTGATGCAAATATTGGGCTGTGTCATTTATGGCATCTTGGCCGATAAAATGGGGACGGGTAAAGTTTTCATGTTGGGATCGATGGCCTTAATTGTGCAGATTTGGGTGCTTTATGCCTATTTATCTAATGGACATGAGCTTTACATACTGCCGATGTATGGCTTATTAGGATTTTGTACAGGTATGATTGGGCTGTGTACTGCGATTTTCGTTCAGGTATTCCCAACTGAGGTACGCCTGACCGCAGTTTCGGTTGTTTATAATGTGATATCAGCGCTATTAGGCGCTGTGTTGCCTTTCTTGTTGTTTTATGCCACTCGGCGTATTGGTGTTGCACCGGCTCTATATCTGACGTTCATTGGTATGATCTCTTTTATCGTTGGCTTCCATCTTTACCACCGTGAGACTTTTGGCGAGCTGTATACTGGTAGCAGCAATACTAAGAAGTATAGCTTGAAGCGGTAGGTTATCACTGAGTGTGCCGCATTGATTGAGCCAGAACTCATCTTCTTAAGAAAAGGCCAGATCGATTGATCTGGCCTTAATGCAGATTAAGCAAGTTAAAAGTATTTTTACTGACTTAAAAGCGTTTTTTAAAATCAGGAGGCAGCTGTTGTTCTAAGTCTTTCAGTTGACGCTCCATATCTTCTTTGCTTGGCATATTATTCGGATCTAGGCCAAAGGGTGGCATGCCGCCTGCACCTTGAGTAGGTTTACCACTTGTGTTACCACCCCCAAATAAGGGACCGCCTGCACCTTGAGCACCGCCGCCGCCCATACCGGTTAAGCCTTGAACCGCTTTCATCATTTTGGTTAGGCCTTCAGGTTTTGACAGCATCTTCATCATTTTTGCCATTTGTTTGTGCTGCTTAAGCAAACGGTTGATGTCCTGGATTTGTTTGCCAGAGCCCGCTGCAATACGGCGCTTACGGCTTGGGTTAATCTTATCAGGATTTTTGCGCTCATAAGGGGTCATAGAGTTAATCAGCGCTTCCATCTCTTTTACTTTTTCTTCTGGCTTAGCTTCCTCTAGCGCCTCTTTGATACCTGCTCCGCTCATGCCTGGCATCTTATCTAAGAAGCCACTCATACCGCCCATATTCTTCATCTGTTGGAACTGAGTCAATAAATCCTCAAGGTCAAACTCACCGCCCTTTTGGATTTTTTTGGCCATTTTTTCGGCTTTGTCACGGTCGATTTTTTGCTCAACTTCTTCAACCAAGCTTAGAACATCACCCATGCCCAAGATACGCTGAGCGATACGCTCAGGGTGGAAAGCTTCTAGGGCATCGAGTTTTTCACCGCGGCCCAAGAATTTAATGGGCTTGTCAGTAATGGCGCGCACAGATAAGGCCGCACCGCCGCGGGCATCACCATCAGTCTTGGTTAAGATAACACCAGTGAGCGGCAGTGCATCATTAAAGGCTTTGGCAGTATTGGCCGCATCTTGACCGGTCATTGAGTCAACAACGAACAGAGTTTCAGAAGGATTGGCCGCTGCTGTCAATGCTTTAATCTCATCCATCATATCTTCATCGATATGCAAGCGACCTGCGGTATCGATAATTAGGATGTCTTGATACTGCAGCTTGGCCTCTTCGATGGCACGCTTAGCGATATCAATGGGGTTCTCATCACTGCTTGAGTTTACAAACTTAGCGTTTACCTGAGCGGCCACTTGCTCTAGCTGCTTAATGGCTGCCGGACGATAAACGTCGGCTGAGACCAGCATTACTTTTTTCTTATGACGCTCTTGTAAGTACTTAGCAAGCTTACCTGCTGTGGTGGTTTTACCGGCACCTTGCAGACCAGCCAGTAAGTAGACGACAGGCGGCTTACCGGTCATCTCTAGCTGCTGATTGGCACTGCCCATCATTTCCGTTAATTCATCATAGACAATCTTGACGAAAGCTTGACCTGGGGCCAATTCCTTTAACACCTCTTGACCCAGCGCTTGCTCTTTTACGCGCTTAACGAAGTCACGGGTGATAGGTAGAGCGACATCGGCCTCAAGCAGCGCCATACGCACTTCACGCAGCGTGTCTTTAATATTGTCTTCGGTCAGCTGTCCTGAGCCTGAAATCTTACGCAGGCTGCCAGAGAGTCTTTCGGTTAAGGTATCAAACATAGGGTTTTCTCGATAAATTGTTAATAAAGTTTAAGGCTGTAAAATAAGAATTAATCAAATCAGGTCATGCTCAATTGGGGCAGTGCTTAATAAGTAAGACTTTAATTGGGATAACACTTTATTTATAAGGGTGATTGGTTTTGCTCGCGCCTTTTAAACCCATCATTGGCAAACGCATTACTGGCTCTATTGATTTATTGGTTTAAAACCCACTATTTCAAGGCAGCAGCTTACTGAAATGGCTAATTTTAGCAAAAGCAAAAGTTTAACTGTATAGCAATCGCAAATAAGAGTCATTCTATGCTAAATTAGCGTATCATTAAGTCAGAGGGCTGCGTCAGTGCTTGTTAAGCCAAAATGTACAGGCCATTATTTAAGACCCGCCACAGAATAACATATATAGTATATCAAACATTCTACGACCTAATTTGTTAACTCGATTTATTTGGGGACCAAAACACCGTGTTGCTTGCCTACCTCATCGCACTTATCGTCTATCTTATTGTAAGCTTTCATTTGGCCTGGGCCTTGGTTCGCATCAAGCCCATTGCTAAAGGCTTCACCTTAGGCATGCTTATGGTCGGTCTGGTGGCACATGCCATAAGCTTATACCCCAATATTTTTACCATCTATGGCTTAAATTTTAACCTTTTTAACACCGCAAGCTTAACCAGCTTTTATTTCATGTTGTTTTATGTGCTGTTTTGCTTTTATCGACCCATTTTAAGTTTGGGTGTTTTTGCCACACCCACAGCGATTATTGGCCTAAGCTTGGGATACTTTGGTGTCGCCCCTTATGCGCCACTCACCGACATTACCCCAGGGCTAGAGTCGCATATTATATTGTCAATCGCCGCCTATTGTGTGCTGCTAATGGCTGCCATTCAGGCGCTGATTTTGCGCTTTCAAATCCGAGAGCTTAAGCATAAGACCAAGCAGCGTTTTTGGGTTAATAAACTGCCCTCATTACAAAGCATGGAGTCGCTATTATTTGATATGATTTTGGTGGGCTTTGGTTTATTAACCGCAGCGCTTGCCATCGGCTTTATGTATGTCAGTGACCTTATGGCGCAGCACATTGCGCATAAGACGGTGCTGAGTATTTTATCTTGGCTGTTATTCGGCGGCTTATTAATTGGTCATTGGAAATATGGATGGCGTGGACGCCGAGCAGCCAATATGACCATTATTGCCTTTGTTGTGTTAGCCATTGGGTTTATCGGCAGCAAGTTTGTGCTAGAGATGCTACTTTAGTCTTTCATACCTGTTCACACTGTGGCCTCTATGACGGCATTCAAGTACGCTATTTATACCAATTCTAAAAAATAACACTCAAATCGCACCACTCCCGCTGAGTGATAGACCTAATTAAGTTAGTCTCATTACACAATGCATTCCAAGCGTCACATGCCGCATCGACAATCACATCATAACTCTCAAAACAGCGATTAGATAACCAATGCTGTTTAAGGTACTGCCATACCTGTTCAGCAGGGTTAAGTTCAGGTGAGTAGGGAGGCAATTTAAGCATGGTCACATTATCTTTATCCAAGCTTGGTTGGTGCCATAGCGCCCCATCCATAACCACCACGGCATGCCGACCTTCAGGAACAGCTTTACTAATTTCCTCCATATGCAATCCCATGGCTTGCTTATTCACATAAGGTAGAACAAGTCCAACACTCTCACCTGTCGCCGGATTAAAGGCACCAAACAGATAAGTCGATTCAAACTGCTGTTGCCTGACTATTCGAGGTCTTTGTCCTTTATAGTGCCAAACCCTTGTGATAGAACCTTGTTGTCCAATACGTGTTTCATCCTGAAACCATATATCAACTTGCTTGATATCAACACCATCAGGTAGAACTTGCTTTACCTGCTCAAGGAAGTTTTTTTATATGCCTCCATGACTTTAGGATCTGCCTTAGGATGCTGACTACGCGCAGATATCCAGCTCATACCAATACGTTTCATGAGAGGATAGATCGCTTTAGGGGTATAGTTGGCGTTAAATTGCTCCTTGGCGATTTGTGCGATGTCTTTTGCCGTGAGCCTACCACCACCTCTTTGCTGCTGAGCTTCTACTATCGCTTGTTTGAATGGTTCTATGTCTTTTTCTGCTAAAAGACTCTTTCTGCCTCTGCCAGCTGCGTCATAGACACTAGTGATACCATGCAACCAGTATTTCCTTCTTATGGTATAGACGCTTCTAGGGTTATAGCCAAAGTTCTCTGCGACGGTCGCTATAGGATGACCTTGACTCAGTTGATGCAGCATGAGTAGTCTGATTCGCGCTCTGGCATTGCCTTCTGTTTTAGACAATTGCAGAAAATCGTGGTCTGTGAGTTTATGATTTCTAGGGGTCTTTTTCGGCATATGATTCTATTATGTTGTTGAGTTGGTTGTATTGTACCTTATTTCTTAGAATTGGTATTATTCATGCCTAGTTATTGATTAATGCTAAGTTAAATGCCTTGTCTAAGCCATAAACTTTAATCAGTGGCTGATCTAACAAAGACGCTACGCCAATAAATAATGGGCAACAAACACAGCACACCCACCGCCACACTAAGCACAAAGTGGCCACTATAGCCCAATTGTGCAGCGATAAATCCACTGACTAAGTGACTGACACCGCTAAACACGGTGAGCAGACACACCTGAGTGGTGAAGTCACTGCCCGCCTTCTGGTGACGGGCATAATGCATCACCATAGTCAGCATCGCCACCAGCGCCATTGCCGCAGCCATATGCTCTACAGCATTGGCAGCATAGGTCCACCAAAACGGTATGGATGCACCTGCCCCAACACCTAGCCAATTAGGATGCTCAAAGCCTATTGCCACCAGTACATAAAGCCCTGTAGTCACTACCTGAAATGCATTAAAGCTAAGCAGTGCTGTGTGATGGGCCATACGTTTTAGCAGCCAAGCGGCCAGTGCCGCCCCAAGTAAGGAAGCCCCTGAACCAAGCACACTCACCCACAGCCCTATACTACCAGTGGGTATACCCATATCCACCATCATTGGCTTAACCATACCACTTGAGATACCATCGACTATCTTAAAGCTCAGTAGCACGGTAAGCCAAGCGCGCATTTCACGGTTATGCCAAAAATAACCATAGTTGTCTGTTAAATAATGAGCCACAGAGCGCGCTTTAGGCTCGGCTAGAGTTTCATCAGAGGTGCTAGAAGCTTGCCTCTGATGGCCTATCTGTGACAACATACGATCTGTTTTGGCTTGTGTTTGATGCTGACTAATAGCAATGTGCTTATTCTCAGGGTAGCGCCAAATCGGCAAGGTATTAAGCACAATCAGAGCCGCCATAGCAAAAAAGCTATAACGCCAGGACCAGTTGCCTAGCACCAATAAAAACACCCCGCCACCCAAGATAAGCCCTAAGCGATAACCTATCACTTGCACGGCATTGCCCATGCCTTGGTAAGGGTTATGGGCTGTACTTGTCGCCTCTATCGCTTTATTG
This sequence comes from Psychrobacter raelei, assembly GCF_022631235.3. Taxonomy (NCBI): domain Bacteria; kingdom Pseudomonadati; phylum Pseudomonadota; class Gammaproteobacteria; order Moraxellales; family Moraxellaceae; genus Psychrobacter; species Psychrobacter raelei. The sequence continues at coordinate 791,905 of NZ_CP093310.2, read as the reverse complement.
TCGCTGCTTTGGCGCACCAATTGACTTAAAGATCGGGTCGCAAGCCCATCGGCTGCCACATCATGGGTGGCACCAATTAAACTCAAAAAAAACAGTAAAGCATATAGAGCCCACAAGGTCTGCGGCGTGCTTAACTGCTGCGGATTAAATAAGCCCACTGCGGCCACTATCATTGCTGACAACAGCTGAAGCGGCAATATCCAGCTGCGTGAGCGTCCCCACTTAGGTGAGAAGTACTGATCAACCACAGGTGCCCACAAAAACTTCAGCGCCCAAGGAGCCAGTAGTAGCCCAGACAAGCCAATCATCTCAAGGGACACGTCATAATCACGCAATATGGCTGGCAAGGCTTGGGTTATAAAGCCCGAAGGTAAGCCTTGGGCGAAATATAAGGTCAATAACACAGTAAGCAGCGTATAAGGCGGACCATCATTTTGTGATTCAGGTGGTCCACTATCTGCTAAATTAAGCGCAGAGCCTGTTGGATCAACATTAGTGTACACGCTTGAATCGGTACTGCTGCTAGAGGATGAAGAAGGGGGCATCATGACGATCTGCCTAATTTTTTATAGCTTTTGCCATAGCGGCTATAGCAACGGGAGGGATATTATCTGCTATAATAGCTTGATTGAACATGGCACTTTTATTTTGCCCACCCATTCATTTTAGCCCAATCTATATTTTAGCTGGCCTTATTTTATAAAAATAGCCAGTTGGCGTATAAATAATATGTGTTTTGGCTTAATGTTTGGAGTGAAGTATGCGATAATGCCGACACAATTAATTTGAAAAAAAACTGATTGTGTGGTATAAATACGCCCTTAAAAATTTTATCCTGGTCACCCACCTTTCGTTGTGGCGATAAAAGGGTACGACCACCATCTTTCTGTTAACATTTTATTCAAGTTGCAGTCCTCTGTGTCCATAGCCGCATTGTGATTCGTTATCTTGAGTAGGTAGAGCCCCTCTCTTATTGGGCATGATTGACATGCCATAGTGATGCTTTACAACTTTATTAGGAGTCCGTCATGTCTCGAGTATGTCAAGTGACAGGAAAGCGCCCTCAAGTGGGTAACAATGTTTCGCATGCGCATAACAAAACCCGCCGTCGCTTTTTGCCAAATCTACACAACCATCGTTTTTGGGTAGAATCTGAAAACCGTTTTGTTCGTCTTCGTGTTTCTACTAAAGGTATGCGTATCATCGATAAGCACGGTATTGATAAAGTACTTGCTGATTTACGTGCCAAGGGTGAAAAAGTTTAGTCTTTTAAATGACTAACGAGATGGCTTTTTTAGCCCTCTTACTTTACAAATTTATAGGAATGCATCATGAGAGACAAGATTAAGTTAGTATCTACTGCTGGTACCGGTTACTTCTACACCACTACCAAAAACAAACGTACTATGCCTGGCAAAATGGAGATCAAAAAGTTTGATCCTAAAGTACGCCAGCACGTTATTTTCAAAGAAGCTAAAATCAAATAATTTTTTGACTATTTGATACAGCAAAAAAGAGGGGGTTATCTTAGATAACCCCCTCTTTTTTTGGTTCATCAGTTATCACTTTAAAAGCTGTATCAAATTAGACAAATATAAAATAGGCAAATCTTAGCTGTAGTGTTTAGGCTCTTCATCATAGACGTTGGCATGCCACTGACTGACCTGCTTTTGCATCACAGCCTGAATGGCAGCATGAATCATCTTATGACCAATAAACTGCCCTTCACCCTCTAGCATTTCTTTTACTTTGTCAGAAAATGCGATAGTGACCAAAGGATCCTCAGCGTCTGCAGAATCACGTAGGACGATTTGACCCTTCTCGTTTTCCACCAACTCTAAGATGGTCTCTTGAGCAAATCCTCTACGGGTGCTACGTTTGCCTGTCTCAGCGTCAATTTCAACTTCTAAGTTGTCTTTTTCAAAATCAAATACCATGCCCTATCTCCCTCTTATAGCATATGTGTATCTATTAACAATGGACGCTAATGGAACAAATTTCAAGGGGTATTTGTTGCAACATATCACTCATAAGCTAGGTTTGAGCACTCATCAGCCATACTCTAACAGCCTAAGATCGCCATTATTCAGCCGACTATAGGCCGGTATAATATGCAGCAGATAAGCTATCGCCAATAACGCAGCTTGGCCAAATAGAACAAAAAAGATACAAACATACCTAAGTAATAGGCATTTTTTAGCTCAAAACTTGGATCGCGGTATTTAAAAGGCAGGGCAACCACTGCTGTGGCAGTGGGGAAAATAATTAACATTACCAGCCAGTTCTCAAACACCGCAAGCCAGCCCTGCCAGCCTGGTGCATGGCGCAGACCCGATAATCCTAGCAGCATACAGCCTATAATCAGGGCTTTAATAAGCCCCTTAGGAATGGTTTCTGGATAAGGGTAATAAAATGAATTGCGATCAAAAATTGACAAGAGGATTCCTTTATTAACGCCAGTTTTGTTAGAGGGGGATTTGATTAGCTATAAGTGCCCATCAACCATAGTAAAGTGACACAAGAGATTAGCCAACCTAAGGTTAATGCATTGCGTCTTTGAATGTGCATCCCCTTGACTTTATTCATAATCAATGACCCCACCCAAAAGCCTAGCGGAATTACCAGAACAAAAGTGGGCACCAATAGGGCGGCGTGGCGCAAGATTTCGCCTATGGGGTCACCCACTAAGGCTCGAAATACATAGCCTGATACGCTCAAAATCAACGAAAAAACTGCCAGCCCTATGGTAAATCCCTTAGGCACCAAGCCGGGCGAGGTCTGCTGCGTTGCCACTTTATCTATCAACTCATTATTTGTCATCTTATCTGTCCTCGCTTATGACCCATTTACCAAAGATTAAATCAAATCCTTGAGCTAATTTGATAAAAACTAGGCTTGATGGGCACCCACTAGACTTAGCTCATGGCGCATCTCATCAATGGCCTGTTTATAGTCTGGCTGATTAAAAATGGCTGAGCCTGCCACAAACATATCAGCGCCCGCTTCAGCAATGGCTCTAATGTTATTGGCTTTTACGCCGCCATCTACTTCTAGACGAATGTCGCGACCGCTGGCATCGATACGCTGACGCACTTGTTTGATCTTGTCTAACGTACCGTCAATAAAAGACTGACCACCAAAACCTGGGTTGACGCTCATCAATAAGATTTGATCCACTTTATCCATCACATAATCTAGATAATGCAGCGGCGTGGCCGGGTTTAATACCAAACCACATTTTGCACCGCCATCTTTGATCATTTGTAATGAGCGGTCGATGTGATTGCTTGCTTCAGGGTGGAAGGTGATGATACTGGCACCCGCCTCTAAGAACTGCTCAATCATACTGTCAACCGGTGATACCATTAAATGCACATCGATGGGCGCGTCGATGCCGTAATCACGCAGTGCTTTACAAATCATGCTGCCGAAGGTGAGGTTTGGCACATAATGATTGTCCATCACATCAAAGTGAATCACATCGGCCCCAGCTTGCAATACCGTCTCTACCTCTTCACCCAAGCGGGCAAAATCTGCAGAAAGAATGGAGGGGGCTATTAGATACTCACGTGGGGTAGCTGCTGATTGGGTGCTGCTCATACTGTTTCTCTAAGAATTGGAGGAGAATAAAAGAAATGTCGCTGGGCTTAATGGCCATTAAACCCAGCTATTATACCAATTATATGGCAGTTAATGCGGCGTTATAATGATGTTCAATGTGGTCATTAATGATGCTTTGGATAAAATAGTAGCTGTGGTCAAAGCCGGCATGGTAGCGCAAGGTCAATGGCTGCTCAACCTGCTGACACACTTTTTGCAAAGCCTCTGGGCGCAAGTAGCCATCTACATAGAAGTCATCTGCTGCGCCTTGATCAACTAAAATAAACGGATACTGTTTGCCTGCTTTTTCAACGATATTTACCGCATCAAACTGTGCCCATGTCTGCTCTGACTCAGCACCAAAGTACTCGCTAAAGGCGGCGCGCCCCCAATCAGACTCACTGGCAACACAAACAGGCGCTATGGCAGACACACTGATGAACTTGCTGGGGTATTTAAAGCCAAACATCAGCGCGCCATGCCCACCCATAGAGTGACCGGTGATACCCACACTGCTAATAGCAAACTGGCTACGAATCAGCTCATAAAACTCGTCAATAATATAACTGTGCATATTAAAATGCTTCGACCACTTATCTTCAGTCGCATTCACATAATAGCTTGCCCCCTGACCGACAAAATAGCGCTCATCATTGGGCACAGATTCGCCTTTAGGTGAAGTGTCTGGCGCTATAAAGATCATGCCAAGCTCGCTACATTTTTGTTGAAAGTGTGCTTTATGAGTGACGTTGTCTGGGCTACAGGTCAAGCCGGATAAGTACAATAACGCCGGGCAAGTTTGGCCGGCCAATGCCTCATCGGGCAAATAAATACTAAAGCTCATCTCTGTATTGGTCACAGAGGATTGATGCGAGTAATAACGCTGCTCACCATTAAAACAACGGTTTTTAGTTTGTAATGTTAACGCTGACATATGAAACATCCTTTTTTAAACAAGATGACTTATAAATAGTACAGGTTTATAGAACACCTTTTAAACCCGATGATTTGACTTGGCGTGGGCCAAAATGAGAATGAACTTTTTATTTATCAATTTATATAGTGATTCTAACATAGCACTCTACTTTTAAAAGTAAGCCCTCGTAAAGGTATAGGTTTCCTTAATTGTATCCGCAGTATGGCGATATATCGTCCACTATGGCGCATTCGTGCCTTAATTAGGTGCAAATAATAGCGATTGTCTTATTTTTAACGTGGTACAAAATTTGCAACTTTTTTAATAAGTTAACCCGTTAACCCTTTGTTTTTATTCTTAAACCTAGCCAATCTTAAAGCCAACATATTCGTTAGTTTCTCTAGGTTTAAGTTATCATTCAATCGAGCCATAAGGTGTGTACTATGAACCCTAAAGATACCGCTCCAATTATTAATGACGCGCCATTAAACCCAGCTGAACCTGCGAATTCTGCCGTTAACGAAACCTTAGAAGATTATACTTTACGTTATGCCCCACATAGCTTTCGTAAATGGACCCCTGGTGTGGTGGCCATTACCGCACTTGGCGGCATCGCTTATTTGGCTGACTTTTCCATTGGTGCTAGTATTGGCTTGGCCTATGGTACAACCAATGCAGTTGTGGCCATTCTGTTGGCCGCAGTGGTTATCTTTTTAACCGGTATTCCGGTCTCTTACTATGCGGCTCGCTATAATATTGACTTGGACTTAATCTCGCGAGGTGCAGGTTTTGGCTACTATGGAACAGTAATCACCAGTATCATTTTTGCCAGTTTTACCTTTATTTTCTTCGCATTAGAAGGCGCTATTATGGCGCAAGGTCTTAAAATGGGGCTCGGGGTACCATTATGGTTAGGATATCTTCTATCTAGTGTCATGGTAATCCCTCTGGTTGTCTTTGGTATGAAGGCACTTAGTAAATTACAAGTCTGGACGACCCCACTATGGCTATTTCTAATGGTCGGCCCCGTAGCCTACTTAGTATTCCAAAACCCAAGTATGGTCAATGACTGGGCCGCATTCTCCGGTAATGGCGACTATACAGGTCTCGATATGTCTGCGGTTATGCTAGGTGCAGGCGTCTGTTTGGCACTGATTATGCAAATTGGTGAGCAGATTGACTATCTACGTTTCATGCCTGCTAAGACGAAGGAAAACAAAGTGTCTTGGTGGGTTGCCATGCTGTCAGCAGGACCAGGTTGGGTGGTGTTAGGCGCCATCAAACAAATTACAGGTGCTTTCTTGGCCTTCTATTTAATGGCCAATATGCTACCCGACAATGTCATTACTGAGCCGGTACAGCAGTTTACATCAGTATTCCAAAATATCATTCCTGGTGGATTTGCCATTGCTTTGGCCGTTATTTTAGTGGTTATTTCACAAATTAAAATCAACGTTACCAATGCTTACTCTGGGTCATTGTCTTGGACCAGTGCCTATGCTCGAGTAACCAAACACTATCCAGGTCGCATTATCTTCGTTATTTTCAACGTGTCTATCGCCTTGTTATTAATGGAAATGGATATGTTCTCAGCTCTAGGTAAAATCCTAGGCTTCTATTCTAACTTCGCGATTGCTTGGATTGTGGTGGTCTCAACTGATATTGCGATCAATAAGTATGTACTTGGACTGTCTCCGAAAGAGCCTGAATTCCGCCGCGGTATGTTATATGATTTTAACCCAGTTGGTTTGGTGGCATTTGGTGTAGCAGCAGGCCTATCTATCTTGGCATTCTTTGGGGTTCTAGGCGATTTCCTAGCACCATACTCTCCTATTATCGCTTTGGTAGTCGGCTTTGTACTGACCCCTTTAATGGCTATTATTACTAAAGGTAAATACTATCTAAAACAAAATGACGATGGCATTGAAGAATCACGTTTCGATATGGAAGGTACACCAGTGGCTACTTTGTATCATTGCGTAGAATGTGAACAGCAATATGAACGCCCTGATGTATTACATTCAACTCAACACAATGGCATCGTTTGCTCACTTTGCAAAACGTTGGAAAAAAGCGCTTAAATAAAGTTTAAAGACAGCAAGTGTTAATCATTAAAATAAGTCAATGAAAACAAATAAATATCTATTATGCTTGCTCACAATAGGTATTTATTTGTTTGCACTAAAAAAATATTTAGATTAATGGGCAGACAATTGACTAAGAAACATATAGTTGTCTATAAGCAGTTGACCACAAGTTAATCAATACCTGAAACCTAGTAACAAGATTAATTAACAAAACAAAAAATATAAACGAGGGCGTTCAAAACTCTGTGTCAACTAAATTAAAGACGCATCACCGAATCTAATCGACCAGGGAAATAGATAGACAGCTGCATCATCGTCTGTCCCCAATTACGAATCGGCATCGTCCACTTGGCACTGGCATTTAACATACCAACATACAACAATTTGAGCAAGCTGGTTTCATTCGGGAAAGCGCCTTTGGTTTTAGTAAGTTTACGAAACTGACGATGTACCGCTTCCACCGCATTGGTGGTATAAATAGGCTTTCTGACTGCTTCAGGATACTTAAAATAGGCAGATAGTAAATGCCACTTGTCCCGCCAAGACTTAATCACCGCCGGATACTGATCGCCCCAAACAGCCTCTAAATCATCAAGAGCCAGTTCAGCTGACTCCTTATTAACTGCCTTATAAACAGGCTTTAAATCGCGCATAAAGGCTTTTTGATCACGACTAGCTACATAACGGATACTATTACGGATTTGGTGAATCACACACAGCTGTACTTCTGTATTGGGGAAAATGGCATTGATGGCTTCAGGAAAACCCTTTAGGCCATCCACACAAGCGATGAGAATATCTTGTACGCCACGATTGTGTAAATCTGTGAGCACAGATAGCCAGTAGTTTGCCCCTTCGCTTTCAGAGCAATACAGACCAATGAGTTCTTTTTTGCCTTCGGTATTAAGTGCTAATAGCGTGTAAATGGCTTTGCTGACATAGCGTCCTTCGTCTTTGACCTTGTAGTAAATCGCATCAAGCCAGACAAACGGATAAACGCTGTCGAGTGGACGAGATTGCCATGCTTTAAGCTGCGGTATCAGCTCATCAGTGATGCTACTGATGGTCGCCTCTGAGACCTCAAGTTGGTATATCTCAGCAATGTGGTGGCGTATGTCACGGTAACTCATGCCATGAGAAAATAGCGATAGGATGCGGCTATCGATCTCAGCGGTGAGTTTAGTTTGATGTTTCTTGACCAACACAGGCTCATATTCACCGTTACGATCTCGTGGCGTTTCAAGCTCGAAGCTGCCCGCCGCTGATTTGACGGTCTTTTTGCTGTAACCGTTACGACGGTTGCTTGTAGAACTTTGTTCAAGGTGGCTTTGTATTTCGGCATTTAAGGCAGCTTCGGTGAGCTGTTTGATGAGTGGGGCAAGTACCCCGTCACTGCCTGTGATAGGTTTACCTGCTTGAATGCCTTTTAAGGCTTCGTTAAAGTCAAAGTTTTGCATGGTGTCATTCCTTGTTTTTTACATAGTTTAGGGGAATGACACAGAATTTTGAACACTACCATATAAACTGTCTCACCCTATTATGTAACTCATCTATAATGACACTCCCTACCATAAAGATTATCTTCTTTTAGGAACTTTACTTTGACTTGGCAATCCTCATTAGAACTTAGCTTTGACTATCGTGTCAGTTCCCAAAAAACTCGGTTATGCCACCGCTTACATGAAGGCGCATTAATGGTACAACGCCCCTTGTACCCTGAACCTGAAAAGACAGATATTGAATGCCCCTCCCCTGATCAAACCTCTTCCTTAAATCCCCATCAGACAATCTACACATCACCTAAAAAACGAATATCCCAATCCGGCATTTGCCACATTTATGTGCTATATCCTCCCGCAGGAATCGCTGATGGTGATAAATTGGCCATGACTTTCGATTTGAAACCTTATAGTTATGCCGTTATTACCACCCCAGGGGCAGGTAAATGGTATGGACAACGTGAATCACTAAGATCTACTAACTCACCACAATCTCAGTTACAAAGTCAACAATCCCTCTCTAACCCTATCAAATCCAAGCCGAAAGCAGAACAAAACATCCGAGTACAACTGGCTGATAATGCTACTCTAGAATGGCTACCTCAAGAAAGTATTTACTTTGATTATTCGGTGTCAAATGCCTGTAGCCATTTTGATTTAGCGCCCACAGCCAGTTTAATGACTTGGGATATCGCTGTTTTTGGTCGCCAAGCTTATAACGAGACCTTTGCTAATGGTCAATATAACAATCGTTTGCAAATATGGAGAGACGGCCAGCTATTAGTTAGCGAACATACCCAACAAGTTGCAAATTCTCGTTGGTTTCAGTCACCGCTTGGACTAAACAAACAACATGTGCATGGATCATTTTGGGCAGTACCTAGCGTAGATGTATTAGATAGCGAGGCACAAAGTAACCCTTTGAAGTTGGGACAGTTTTTAGATGAGACCATCACTGAATTACGTGAGTTAATAGATCAACATAATTTGCCTATTGAAAGTACTCATAACTATCAAGCGATTAACTGCCGATATATAGGCGGAGATGTACGGGCTTGTTTTGAAGCATTTTATGAGGTTCGTGAACTATTGAGAGAAAAATGGTATCAATTGCAGCCTCATCGCCCAAGAATTTGGGACACTTAGTTGGCCTTTAATTCACCTAATCTTTAACTAACCTCTGTTTGCTTTAAAGCTCTTTCTTCAACGACTTAATACTTTTTAAAGTGACACAGTTTTTAAAAATTAAAAATTCGTCTACTTAATTATAAGTTTCTTATACAGGTTTTTTGGTCCATAGATATGAGTTTCTTATATAACTTTACCAACTTATAAATAGTAAGGATATTCCATGCAATTAAACCCGACTGAAAAAGATAAATTAATGCTATTTACTGCTGGCATGGTTGCAGAACGCCGTAAAAATCGTGGGGTTAAACTTAATTACCCTGAGTCTATCGCCTATATCAGCATGCTACTTATGGAAGGCGCTCGTGACGGTAAAAGCGTGGCGCAGCTAATGAGTGAAGGCACAACCTATCTTACTGCTGATGATGTAATGGAAGGTGTTCCAGATATGATACAGGACGTACAAATTGAAGCTACTTTTCCTGATGGGACTAAGCTTGTAACCGTGCACAATCCCATAGTATAGCGGGTCTATTGTGTCATTAATTCTATTTTCTGATATCAAAGACCTAAAGTTGTAGCAGCATATTAATCTCATTCCAGACCCCTAAAGACTGCATAAAATAAAAACTAAGGAACACTATGAAAGCAGGCGAATATAAAATAAAAGCCGGAGAAATGACTTTAAACGCAGGCCGCAGCGTGCAAACCATAGAAGTTGTCAATACGGGTGACCGTCCTATTCAAATAGGATCTCACTATCATTTTTATGAAGTTAACGATGCATTAAGCTTTGATAGAGAAGCAACCAGGGGCTATCGTTTAAATATATTATCGGGTACTGCTGTAAGGTTTGAGCCAGGTCAGGCTCGTGAAGTTGAATTAGTCGCTATCGCCGGTAAAAGAGAAGTTTATGGCTTTGCAGGACGTGTTATGGGGCCTGTAGACATTAAGAGAACGGGAAGTACCTCCCAAAAACTTATCGACCGCCGTATCCATGCTGAGCATTTTGGCCCTACAACGGGAGATAAAGTAAGACTAGCCGATACCAACCTTTGGCTTGAAGTTGAATACGATTTAACCAGTCAGATTGATCATGATATCGATACTGATAAAACTCATTCATTAGACTCCAATGTTGACTCTATCTTAATTAGTGGTAGTGAAGACGATAGTTTGAAATCCTCAGAATCTAACCTCCAGTCTTTCGCTAATGTCAGTATCGGTGAAGAGGTCAAATTTGGGGGCGGTAAGGTTATCCGTGATGGCATGGGACAGTCGCAACTGTTAGCTAATGAGGTGGCAGATACGATTATTACTAATGCACTTATTGTTGATTATACGGGTATCTATAAAGCTGATGTTGCTATTAAAGACGGACGTATCAGAGGCATTGGTAAGGCGGGAAATCCAGATATCCAACCCGGAGTTACCCTACCAATTGGTGCTGCGACTGAAATTATAGCCGGTGAAGGTAAAATCTTGACCGCTGGCGGTATCGATACCCATATTCATTTTATTGCACCTCAACAGTGTGAGACTGCCCTAATGTCAGGGGTCACCACTATGTTTGGTGGTGGTACAGGACCCGCTCAAGGTACCTTAGCCACTACCTGTACGCCAGGGCCTTATCATATTCAAAGTATGTTAAAAGCGACCGATAGTCTACCGATGAATATTGGACTCTTGGGCAAAGGAAATGTCAGCTTACCGCAACCAATTGTTGAACAAATAGAAGCAGGTGCCATCGGCTTAAAGCTTCATGAAGACTGGGGTACGACGCCACAAGCCATTGATAACTGCTTAAGCATAGCCGATGACTATGATGTACAAGTTGCCATTCATACTGATACCTTAAACGAAAGCGGCTATTTAGAAAGTACATTGGGCGCTTTTAAAGAACGCTGTATCCATACTTTCCATACTGAAGGCGCAGGTGGTGGTCATGCACCCGACATCTTAAAAGCCATTGGTCAATCGCACGTTCTACCCTCCTCTACCAACCCTACGCGGCCCTTTACGGTGAATACCATCGATGAGCATCTTGATATGCTGATGGTCTGTCATCATCTGAGTCCTGCCATTGCTGAAGATGTGTCTTTTGCTGAAAGTCGTATTCGTAAAGAGACCATTGCTGCCGAAGATATTTTGCACGACACAGGCGCTATCTCCATGATGAGTAGTGACTCGCAGGCAATGGGACGTGTGGGAGAAGTCATTATTCGTACTTGGCAGACCGCCAATAAGATGAAAGCTCAGCGCGGTCATCTTATGCCAGATACATCTGCTAAAGACGAGCAAGATGCCGGTCATCTTAAACTTAGCGAAACTGATTTTGATCAAGATAATGATAACTTCCGAATCAAAAGATATATTGCTAAATACACGATTAACCCTGCTATTACTCATGGTATCAGCGATATTGTTGGCTCAATCGAAATTGGAAAGTGGGCTGACTTAATTTTATGGTCCCCTGCTTTCTTTGGCGTTAAACCAGACTGTATCCTCAAAGGCGGGCTTATTGCAGCGGCGCCAATGGGGGACATAAATGGCTCTATCCCTACGCCTCAGCCAGTTCATTACCGCAGCATGTTTGCTAGCTCACCAAAAGCAGTCGCCCAAACTTGTATTACCTTTTTATCTCAATCTGCTATAGATAAAGGCGTCGCAGAACAGTTAGAACTTCATAAAATGATTCAGCCTGTACACAATATTCGAAAATTACGTAAAAGCGACATGAAATTAAACAGCCATTGTCCAAAAATGGAAATTAATCCTGAAACTTATGAAGTTCATGCAGACGGCGAACTGTTAACGTGTGAACCATCGGACCAGTTGCCTATGGCTCAGCGCTACTTTCTCTTCTAGTCATAAGCATTTTTAATCTTGTTCAATCAATAACTTGTAGACCGTGATCTACAAGTTATATTGATTGACTCAACCCATATAGCGACCTACAGATAATTATGAAAATATATACCCAACGTCTTAGTACCAGTGACCTAACAGAAGAACAAATGGCACGTCTTGAAACTCAAATACAGGATAAAAACTATCTTTGTTTAGATTTTGACACTCGACAGCGTAGTCGATTCAAGGCGAATAATGAACGTCAACAGTCGCTAGGTATTGATTTACCTCGTACAGAAACCTTAAAAAGTGGCAGCGTATTATCCAATCAACAAGGCGATCTAATCCAAGTAATAGCTGCCGATCAGACGTTGATTTGTGTCACTGCAGAGGATAGTTTCAACCTCATGAAAGGTGCTTATCACTTAGGTAATCGTCATGTGCCACTTATGATTACTCCTGACGCTTTGTACTTCGAACCGGATCATGTGTTGGAATCAATGCTACAAAATCTCGGACTGCATACAAGGCAGGTTCAAGCACCTTTCGAACCTGAGACGGGTGCCTATAAAGGGGGGCATGCGCACAGTCATAGTCATGGCATTGAACATAATCATAGCACTGAGCATAGTCATCCTCATGTACACGCACATGACCATGAACATCACCATAGCCATAATGCCGGACATAGCCACTCACATGACTGAGACGACTGCTAACATGCCAGCGGCTTTAACAGCCGATCAGCCTAAAGAGAGTCAGACTATTATAGATAGCCCTGCTCAACCCATTGATGTCACGGGTCGTTTATTGATGCTCGCATCGAGTAATCTACCGATCGGTAGTTATACTTACTCTCAGGGCATTGAACCTGCTATTGAAGCAGGACTAATTTATGACGAGAGCAGTACTTTGGAATTTATGAGTGATTATCTGCAGTTGGCTTTGACAGGTTATGAATTGCCAACTTTGGCACTGATGGTTACTGCACTTACTAATGATAATGAACATTTAGCACAAGCACTGGCGGCTGACTATCACGCTAGCCGCGAGAGTAAAGAGTTTGTCTTTGAGTCTACCCAGTTAGCCATTTCTCTTTCTGCTTGGCTTGATGAAGTTTTAGATTTAAATGTACCAGACGAGCTACTTAGACACGGGTTCCTACCACTTTTTGCTAATATCTGTGCTCATTGGCAGATTAGCCCAAAGCAAGCCATGACCACTTATGCTTTTGGTCAAATTGAAAACATGGTACTGGCTGCGGTTAAAACAGTACCTCTTGGACAAATGGTAGGACAGCGCATTATTTGGCAATTGCAGAATCAACTAGAAAATTACAGCAATACGATAGCGACTCAGGTCAGTGAGGTCTATCAGTTTTATCTAAATCAGACACCGCAGCTAGAACCATGCAGTAGTTTTAATAAAAATCAGCGTTCTATAAGCTTTTTTTATAAACAGCTGAATATGTCAGCCAATTTGCCTTATTTGGCAAAGCTGTCTAGTCAGCACGAACGACAATATAGTCGATTATTTCGGTCATAGTCGTCGCTATATCGAAAGATAGTTATCTTAAAAACAACTCTCTTAAAACTAGCTGTTTTAAAAAAACACCTATTAAAATTAAATTAAGGAATTATTCATGGCACTTACTCCCAAAACTCAACACTCAAAGAGTCAAAACCCTACCGCACTATCCCCACTACGTCTTGGCATTGGTGGACCAGTTGGCTCTGGCAAAACAGCATTAACGCTAAGACTTTGTCAAAGTTTACGTGATGAGTTAAATATGGCCGTGGTAACCAATGACATTTATACCAAAGAAGACTCAGAGTTTTTGACCCGCAATAATGCCATGCCTGCAGAACGCATTCGTGGGGTCGAAACGGGAGGCTGTCCTCATACAGCGATACGTGAAGATGCATCTATTAATCTGTCTGCTATTGCTGAATTACAAAGCCAGTTTCCAGGCTTAGAACTCATTATTATTGAATCAGGTGGTGATAACTTAGCGGCCACCTTTAGTCCAGAGCTTTCTGATTTAACCCTATACGTTATTGATGTTTCGGCTGGCGATAAAATACCACGCAAAGGTGGGCCAGGTATTATGAAATCTGACTTGCTTATTATCAATAAGACAGATTTAGCGCCTTTAGTAGGGGCCTCGCTGGAAGTTATGGCTCGTGATGCAAAAAAAATGCGTGGCGAAAAGCCCGTGGTCTTTAGCAACATGAAAACGGGTGAAGGCTTGGATGAAATTGTTGCCTTTATTAAAGACAAAGGCATGCTCGGTACTGTATAAAGCTGTTAGTAGCCGTACTCATATTTTTATATCTCACTATTGGATAACCGAACAGGATAATCAGGAAATCTGATAGTGAAAAAATCGACTTACTCGAGGGCGTTCAAAACTCTGTGTCAACTAAATTAAAGACGCATCACCGAATCTAATCGACCAGGGAAATAGATAGACAGCTGCATCATCGTCTGTCCCCAATTACGAATCGGCATCGTCCACTTGGCACTGGCATTTAACATACCAACATACAACAATTTGAGCAAGCTGGTTTCATTCGGGAAAGCGCCTTTGGTTTTAGTAAGTTTACGAAACTGACGATGTACCGCTTCCACCGCATTGGTGGTATAAATAGGCTTTCTGACTGCTTCAGGATACTTAAAATAGGCAGATAGTAAATGCCACTTGTCCCGCCAAGACTTAATCACCGCCGGATACTGATCGCCCCAAACAGCCTCTAAATCATCAAGAGCCAGTTCAGCTGACTCCTTATTAACTGCCTTATAAACAGGCTTTAAATCGCGCATAAAGGCTTTTTGATCACGACTAGCTACATAACGGATACTATTACGGATTTGGTGAATCACACACAGCTGTACTTCTGTATTGGGGAAAATGGCATTGATGGCTTCAGGAAAACCCTTTAGGCCATCCACACAAGCGATGAGAATATCTTGTACGCCACGATTGTGTAAATCTGTGAGCACAGATAGCCAGTAGTTTGCCCCTTCGCTTTCAGAGCAATACAGACCAATGAGTTCTTTTTTGCCTTCGGTATTAAGTGCTAATAGCGTGTAAATGGCTTTGCTGACATAGCGTCCTTCGTCTTTGACCTTGTAGTAAATCGCATCAAGCCAGACAAACGGATAAACGCTGTCGAGTGGACGAGATTGCCATGCTTTAAGCTGCGGTATCAGCTCATCAGTGATGCTACTGATGGTCGCCTCTGAGACCTCAAGTTGGTATATCTCAGCAATGTGGTGGCGTATGTCACGGTAACTCATGCCATGAGAAAATAGCGATAGGATGCGGCTATCGATCTCAGCGGTGAGTTTAGTTTGATGTTTCTTGACCAACACAGGCTCATATTCACCGTTACGATCTCGTGGCGTTTCAAGCTCGAAGCTGCCCGCCGCTGATTTGACGGTCTTTTTGCTGTAACCGTTACGACGGTTGCTTGTAGAACTTTGTTCAAGGTGGCTTTGTATTTCGGCATTTAAGGCAGCTTCGGTGAGCTGTTTGATGAGTGGGGCAAGTACCCCGTCACTGCCTGTGATAGGTTTACCTGCTTGAATGCCTTTTAAGGCTTCGTTAAAGTCAAAGTTTTGCATGGTGTCATTCCTTGTTTTTTACATAGTTTAGGGGAATGACACAGAATTTTGAACACTACCACTTACCTCCTATTTTTAAGGAATTTATAATGACTATAAATAAATTACCATTAATTAGACTACCTGCTACCGCTAATAAAACTGCAACTTTTAGTTTAATAACCTTATTCACTTTATTACCGACACTGGCTTTCGCACATCCTGGCCATGATATTTTAACTTCACAGGGATCTTTTTTATCTTCTGTATTATCAGGTTTAATGCATCCATTGACTGGCCTTGATCATTTAATGTTAGCGTTGGGCATGGGTGTACTATTCACTCAAATGAACCGCTTTAAAAAAGGACTGGTGTCATTGTCTATCGGTTTAATAGCAGGCTTCGCACTTAGTTTGAGTTTTAATTTAAATAACCTCTATATTGAGGGAGGTATCATTTTATCGATTATACTGCTGACTGCCGCGCTTATGAGCCGTCACTTTAATCCCGTCTTAACTGAGAGCTCTAGTACTTCCGTTAATAAGAGCTATAACTTAGCTATTATGGGTTTTGGTGCTTTAGCCATGTTCCATGGCGCCGCACATGCTCTAGAAGTTCCTGCGAACAGTATAACCCCTGGTTTCTTTATCGGTATGATTGTCAGCATGATTGCTCTTTATTCGGTAGGTAATGTTATTGCTAAATACCTAAGCACACACGTTCAAAACAGTTTGATTGTTCAGCGCCTTTTAGCTGTCGTCGGCTTGTGCGCTGTATTATTTAGTTAGCAGCACATTTATTAGTAGCACGTTTGACAAAGGTGAATTGTTTTATAGAAAATGTATCATTCATATATCGCTTAGTTGAAACCAAATACAAAGCCCAGTCTGAAAATTCAGGCTGGGCTTTATAATAGCGAGGAGAATATACTGCGTATTAAAGATTAATCATAAAATTAGGCCTATGCCACTACATCCAACTCTTCTTTCATCATCTTCACAATTTTAAACTTCTGAATTTTACCGGTGACAGTCATCGGGTACTGCTCAACAAACCGAATGTAGGTGGGAATCTTAAAGTGAGCAATTTGGTTATAACAAAAATCTCGTATTTCTTGTTCAGTGAGGGTTTCGCCTGCTTTAGGAATAATCCAAGCCGCCAGTACCTCACCATAATGAGCATCCGGAACACCCACAATTTGCACATCGGCAATCTTAGGATGACGGTATAAGAAGTTCTCCACTTCAATGGGATAAATATTTTCCCCACCTCGAATAATCATATCCTTACTGCGTCCCACCACCGTGATATAGCCGTGCTCATCCATACTGCCTAAATCTCCGGTATGCATCCAGCCATCAACTATGGCCTCGGCAGTTTTCACTGGGTCATTCCAGTAGCCTTGCATCACCGCATAGCCTTTGGTCAAAATCTCCCCCACCTCTCCTATCGACAAGGTTTGGCCATTGAGTGGATCCACCACTTTGACCTCAAGATGCGGCTGCACCACCCCCACAGTAGCAATGCGCTTTTCAAACTCCGTGGTTGGCAAGGTCTGGGTAGCTTTAGGACTGGTCTCGGTCATACCATAGGCAATGGTCAACTCACTCATATGCATCTGTTTGATAATACGCTGCATAAGCTCTCGTGGGCAGCTTGCCCCACCAGATACACCAGTACGAAGGCTGCTTAAATCAAAGCGGGCAAAATCAGGATGATTTAAGATGGCTAAAAACATACTGGGCACGGCATGCAGCACGGTACATTTTTCCTCATTAATAGCCTGCAACACACTTAATGGGTCAAAGCTGCTGCTAGGATACACCAAGGTGGCGCCATGCGATAACATCGTTAGATTACCCAGTACCATCGCAAAGCAGTGATACAGCGGCAGTGGCAAGCACAGCTTATCTTCAGCGGTTAAACACAAGGTTTCGCCCAGATGATAGGCATTATTAAGCAGATTCCTGTGGGTCAGTGTGGCCCCTTTGGGCGTACCTGTCGTGCCACTGGTAAACTGAATGTTGATCGCGTCATTGGCGTTTAGCTGATTTTGACGCTCGGTAAGCTTGGGATCATCTGCATCGCCTTCAGCCAACCAATCAGAGAATTTTTGCATAAATCCAAAGCTTTCATCGCTATTTGGGGCATCTATCCAAATTAAGCGCTTTAGATTGGGCAATGTATTGAGCGCTAAGCACTCATAGCTTTGATGACACATCTCCGGTGCCATTTGTTGCACCATCTGCACATAATCGCTGGTCTTGAAATGACGCATAAATACCAAAGCTTTACAATCCACTTTATTTAGCGCGTACTCAAGCTCCGATATACGGTAGGCAGGATTGATATTCACCAAAATGATGCCCGCTTTGGCCGTGGCCAATTGCATTAGCAACCATTCGGCATTGTTGTGCGACCAGATGCCTACGCGGTCACCTTTTTGCAATCCCATCCTTATCATGCTGCTGGCCAATTGATTCGATTTTTGTTGCAGCTGCTGGTAGGTGAGCCGAATATGTTGATGGCAAGATACCAAGGCTTCTTTGTCTGGCGTCTGATTGGCCACAGAGTCAAAGTAATCGCCAATGGTAGATTCAATCAGCGGGGTATCAGTGGCGCCAATATCATGGCTCATCTGAAGTGGTGCATGGCGTGAGCCTGCATTAGGAAAACGCTGCTCTAATAACTGTCTAAACATAGTCTCATCCTTGTGATAGTCCATCGCTATTAACGTCCTTGTTAATAATACTGGCTGCGCTAAGCATCAGTTAAGCTAAACAATAGTTTAGTAAAACGAAACCAGTAATCTCATTATACTCATAATACCAATTCTAAAAAATAACACTCAAATCGCACCACTCCCGCTGAGTGATAGACCTAATTAAGTTAGTCTCATTACACAATGCATTCCAAGCGTCACATGCCGCATCGACAATCACATCATAACTCTCAAAACAGCGATTAGATAACCAATGCTGTTTAAGGTACTGCCATACCTGTTCAGCAGGGTTAAGTTCAGGTGAGTAGGGAGGCAATTTAAGCATGGTCACATTATCTTTATCCAAGCTTGGTTGGTGCCATAGCGCCCCATCCATAACCACCACGGCATGCCGACCTTCAGGAACAGCTTTACTAATTTCCTCCATATGCAATCCCATGGCTTGCTTATTCACATAAGGTAGAACAAGTCCAACACTCTCACCTGTCGCCGGATTAAAGGCACCAAACAGATAAGTCGATTCAAACTGCTGTTGCCTGACTATTCGAGGTCTTTGTCCTTTATAGTGCCAAACCCTTGTGATAGAACCTTGTTGTCCAATACGTGTTTCATCCTGAAACCATATATCAACTTGCTTGATATCAACACCATCAGGTAGAACTTGCTTTACCTGCTCAAGGAAGTTTTTTTATATGCCTCCATGACTTTAGGATCTGCCTTAGGATGCTGACTACGCGCAGATATCCAGCTCATACCAATACGTTTCATGAGAGGATAGATCGCTTTAGGGGTATAGTTGGCGTTAAATTGCTCCTTGGCGATTTGTGCGATGTCTTTTGCCGTGAGCCTACCACCACCTCTTTGCTGCTGAGCTTCTACTATCGCTTGTTTGAATGGTTCTATGTCTTTTTCTGCTAAAAGACTCTTTCTGCCTCTGCCAGCTGCGTCATAGACACTAGTGATACCATGCAACCAGTATTTCCTTCTTATGGTATAGACGCTTCTAGGGTTATAGCCAAAGTTCTCTGCGACGGTCGCTATAGGATGACCTTGACTCAGTTGATGCAGCATGAGTAGTCTGATTCGCGCTCTGGCATTGCCTTCTGTTTTAGACAATTGCAGAAAATCGTGGTCTGTGAGTTTATGATTTCTAGGGGTCTTTTTCGGCATATGATTCTATTATGTTGTTGAGTTGGTTGTATTGTACCTTATTTCTTAGAATTGGTATAACTTTTAAAATAATAAAAGTGCTATTTGACATAAAAAAAGGGCCCATAAGAGCCCTGTCGCTAAGTTAAGTGTTAAAGCTTGTGCCTATCTTTAACGCGTAAGCTTGCTAAAAGTGGTGCGCATAGCTTATTGGTCTTGTTCTTCTTTTATATCAAATACCTGACGCAAATAGGCCAAGTAGGTGTCATTGTGGATCATGGTTTTGCCTGGGCTATCAGACAGCTTGGCCACGGGCTGACCATTACATTCCACCAGCTTTAATACGATATTTAGTTGGGTGGGTCCCATGTCATTGGTCAAATTGGTACCGATACCAAAGCTTGTCTGAATACGCTCTTTAAAATACTCATGCAGCTGCCATGCTTTTTTAATATCCAGGCCGTCACTGAAGGTAAGTACTTTGGTCTTAGGATCAATCTTAAGCTGGCGGTAATGGTTAATTGCCTTATCGCCCCACACATAAGGGTCGCCACTATCATGACGCAGTCCATCAAACAATTTGGCAAAGTACAGATCAAAATCACGTAAAAAGGCATCCATCCCCACCACATCGGTTAAAGCAATACCTAAGTCGCCTCGATACTCATGCACCCACGCCTCAAGTGCTGCTTTTTGTGAGTCACGCAAACGCACATCAAGCGCTTGGAAAGCCTGCATAAATTCGTGCGCCATGGTGCCAATCGGCGTGATTTTTAATTTTTTGGCCAAATACACATTAGAGGTACCGCGTACGATACTCGGTGCCGCTTTATGCAAGGTTTCAACCACATGGGTATGCCAGGCCTTGCTAAAACGGCGACGGGTGCCAAAATCAGCGATGATAAACGGCGGCATGCTGCGGCTTTGCTCGCCGGCGTAACGTTGCAACAAGTCTACTTTTTGCTGCAGACGTCTTTCTCCCTCTTCAATAATCTTAGGCGTGGTCAGCTGCTGATAATACAGCTCATTGACGATGGCCAAGACGAACACTTCAAAGAACATCGCCTGAATCATCGGGCCTTCGATATCGATATTTAAGCGGTTCTTGTCATCAATACTCACGTGAATATGGCGACGCTTTAGCTTAAATAGCTCCAGATAATCTACAAAATCTGCTCTAATAAAGCGCAGGCCACTCAGATAATCCAGCTCATCTTGGGTAAAGCTTAGCTGACACAAGTGATCAAGCTGAGCCTCTAGAGCCGGCTTAATATCCGCCAGCGGATAAGCGGTGTCTTGATAATTGCGGCAGCGAAAGCGGTACACACCATGGGTTTGTGGGAACTGATGTAGCATGGCTTGTAGCATGGTAAATTTGTACAAGTCATTATCAAGCAACGAGGTGATTATTGGAGTAATAGGTTTTGTCATAATTTCGCTCAAAATTTAAAATCAGCCAGTCTTTACAATCTTATTCATCGTAATATTATGACTTGTTCGGCCCATTAATGCTATTTGGCATTGTCATTTAACCCCCGCCATCCCATTCTCCATAAAAAAAGGACCCAGCTATACTGAGTCCTCTTCATTATAAACACTGTTATCAACACGGTTAACGCTATTTTCTAAGGCTATTTAAGCAGTAGCTCGTTAATACGTTTTAGATAGGCCGATGGGTCCTCTAACTGTCCCCCTTCCGCCAATAGTGCCTGATCGAAGATAACCTGCGCTAAGTCATCAAACTGCTCACTTGATTCAAGCTTTTGAATCAGCGGATGGGTGGGGTTGACCTCCAAGATAGGCTGAGTCTCTGGCACTTCTTGGCCCATTTGTTTGAGCATCTGAATCATTTGTGGTGACAGCTCTCCCTCTGGAGTGACTAAAATCGCTGGACTATCGACCAAGCGATTTGACACACGCACATCTTTGGCACGTGAGCCCAGCGCAGTTTTTAGCTTATCTACCACAGGCTTTAAGCTCTCTTCGGCTTTTTTGACTTCTTCTTTTTCTGCCTCATCTTGCAAGTCACCTAAGTCCACAGCGCCTTTGGCAATGTTTTGTAGTGGCGTGCCATCAAACTGAGTTAAGAAGTTCATTGCCCACTCATCAACGCGGCTGGTCATCAAGATAACTTCGATGCCTTTTTTCTTAAACAGCTCTAATTGTGGGCTGTTTTTGGCCGCAGCTAAATTCTCAGCGGTTAGATAATAGATGGCTTTTTGGCCCTCTTTCATGCGGGCTTTGTAGTCTTCAAAGCCAGTCTCTAAACCGTCTGTGGTGGTTGTGGCATAACGCAGCAGCTTAGCAATACGCTCTTGGTTACTCATATCTTCACCAAGACCTTCTTTGATCACATCGCCAAACTCACTGTAGAACTGTTTGAACTTCTGTTGCTTATCGCTATCTTCACTGTTTGCAAGGCTTGCTAATAGTGTCAACACACGGCGCGCGTTACCATCTCGAATAGACTTAACATCACGAGACTCTTGCAAAATCTCACGGCTAACGTTCAGTGGTAGGTCTTGAGAGTCAATTACCCCTTTCACGAAGCGCAGATACATAGGTAGCAGCTGCTCTGCGTCATCCATAATAAATACGCGTTTTACATACAGCTTTAGACCATGCTGCTGCTCACGGGCATATAAATCAAATGGGGCTTTTTTAGGAATATACAGCAGCTGTGTGTATTGCACGCGGCCTTCAACTCGATTGTGTGTCCAAGCTAAGGGATCTTCAAAGTCGTAGCTGATGTTTTTATAAAACTCGTTATACTCTTCGTCTTCAATCTCAGAGCTTGAGCGGGTCCAAAGTGCGCTGGCCTTGTTAATAGTCTCCCACTCGTCGGTCACTACCATTTCGCCGCCAGTGGGTGTATCACCCTCCTCACCTTCCTCGGCGACTTCTTCTTGCCACACCTCTTTACGCATCTGAATTGGCAGGCTAATATGGTCAGAGTATTTATTGACCAAAGCTTTTAGCTTGTTGCGGTCTAGATAGTTGTCTTCGCCTTCACTGAACTCATCTTTTAGATGTAGCGTGATAGAGGTGCCGCGGCTGTCTTTGGTGATGCTCTCAGTGGTAAATTTACCAGTACCGTCAGATACCCAGCGTACGCCTTGGTCTGCAGGCTCACCCGCTTTACGTGATTCAACAGTAATCGTGTCTGCAACGATAAAGCCTGAGTAAAAACCAACCCCAAATTGACCAATTAATTGACCATCTTGCTTTTGTGATTCAGATAATTGCTCTAAGAATGCTTTAGTACCAGATTTGGCAATGGTACCCAAGTTCTCAATTGTGTCCGCTTCATTCATACCAATACCATTGTCGATAAAGGTAATGGTCTTAGCCTCGGTATCAATATCGATGCGAACTTTTAGCTCACCATCATCTTCATAAAGACTGTCATCGCTGGTGGCTTCAAAGCGTAATTTGTCACAAGCATCGGATGCGTTTGATACCAACTCACGCACAAAAATATCAGAGTTTGAGTACAGTGAGTGAGTCACTAAATGCAGCAACTGTGCTACTTCTGCTTCGAAAACGTGCTGAGTGGCGTTTTGATTTTCGCTCATGTGTTTATTTTCGCTCATGGGTTCCTCTTGGATTGTCCATAATTATTTTTATGCCTATTGGCTATCTCGCCCGTTATCATATACCTCTATTGAAGCTATGACCTGGCGTTTGGGTTACCTAACTAATAGGGGCACGGTGCTGTTTTTTCAAGCTAGGTTTGTGATTATGCGTCATAAAAAAACGCCGACTTTTAATAAATCGGCGTTGTGCGTCACTCTTAACTCATTTTGAGCCATGCAGGCTTGGCTAACTATACCATGGGCCGCAAGGTCAAGACCTGCTCACTACGACCAAAAGGCCCCCGCTTATCATGCAACACTGCACTGGTTAAGCCAATGCCATCAGCACCGTATTGCTGCACCGCCTCAATCCCCAACCATTTGCCCTCAGGCAGGCGGTGCATGTGAATTTGTAGGTCAGTATTGGGAAAAGCCAATTTGGTTTCGGCAAGCTGTAAGCCATTACGAGGGACCACACCATTGGCGGTATCCACCAGCCCCATTAAGCGCACAAAGTCGGTTGTGGCCTCGCCCTCGACCATATCATAAGCGGTGGTCAACCAGACCACACCTTTGCCCGGACGACGCTCAGGATCTGAGACCGCTGTGGTGCTGGCAATAAACCCACCTGGCCAAATACTCATGCCTGGCCAAATGGGTAAAGATTCTGGTGACGCTGTCAGTGCGTGGTCCTCAAGACCGGCAATATTTGAGGTATCTTGGCTAAGCAGCCGCCAAGCTCTGGCGATAATACAATCACGACCCCCACTACTCATCACCGCCTCAATAAGCTCGATGGTTTTGCCTGGGCGGATGCTGCGAGTGGTAATACTAAACGCTTGTAAGGGAATTAAACCCAAGATATCAAGGCTTATGCGCGCAATACGCAGATGCGGCTGAGGCGCAAAAATCTCAAGCTCATGCGCCAAAATACCGGTGGCTGGAGCCATGTGCTGCTCGTGCTCATTCCATGCCCCTTGCGCATGGATGGTAGGTTGGTAATGCGCTGTGCAGCTGCCGTCTTGTTGCTGTTCACGGCTGATGCACTGATAATATGACGTCATAAATCATCCTTAATTTATTAAACCAATGGGCTTATAAACCCACCTCTTTTACGGGGATGCGCAGCTCTTTTGGTAAGCTAAAGGTTACATTTTCTTCAATCCCTTTGAGCTCATCAGGTAAATCTCCGCCCCATTGTTGAAGCTGATTTAACACTTCTTGAATAAGAATCTCTGGCGCTGATGCACCGGCGGTGACACCCACAGCGCCCACCCCAGCAAACCACTCTTTTTTCATCTCACCGGCATTATCAATTAAGTAAGCTTTGCAGTTCATACGCTCCGCTAATTCGCGTAGACGGTTTGAGTTAGAGGAGTTGGGAGAACCCACCACCAATACCACTTCGCAGCGCTGAGCTAAGTCTTTGACTGCATCTTGACGGTTTTGAGTGGCATAACAGATGTCATCTTTGCGTGGCCCTTGAATGTTAGGGAATTTTTTGCGCAGCGCATCAATGACCACTGCTGTGTCATCCATAGACAAGGTGGTCTGAGTCACAAAAGCCAGACGATCAGGATCACTCACTTCTAATTTTTCGACATCTGCCTCATTTTCTACCAGATGAATCTCGCCACCATATTGCGCGCTAAAGCGGCCCATGGTGCCCTCAACTTCTGGGTGACCTTGGTGACCGATAAGCACCGCATCCATTTTTTCACGGGCGAACTTGGCCACCTCAATATGCACTTTGGTTACCAAAGGACAGGTCGCATCAAATACCGTTAAATCTCGGCGCTCAGCCTCATCTTCTACCGCTTTTGACACCCCATGTGCTGAGAAGATAACGATAGAGCCATCGGGTACTTCATGTAATTCTTCTACGAACACCGCGCCGCGATTGGCCAAATCAGACACCACAAATTTGTTATGCACCACTTCATGGCGTACATAAATGGGCGGCTCAAAGCGTGCCAATGCTTCATTTACAATAGCAATAGCACGGTCAACACCGGCACAAAACCCACGAGGGTTGGCAAGATAAATTTGCATAACAGACCTTCACAATAGATAATCGAAGAAATAAAATGTGAAAAACGCAGCTAAGCCCATCGGCTTATTTCTATGCATTAGACAAACTATTTTGTGACTACTTTAACATATCCGCTAAAATAGAAGGCATCTTGGCGCTGATTTATTCGTAATATACACCTATTTTTCATATTCCTTTTTTGGCGCACCTTCCTTTATCCACTATAGAGAATCACTTTATGAAAGGCTCCCTTTTTATTATCACAGCCGCTTCAGGCACAGGTAAGACATCTTTAGTTAAACAGCTTATCGCCACCACCAATGATTTGGCTGTCAGCGTCTCACACACCACCCGCGAGCCGCGTCCCGGTGAAATCCATGGCCAGCACTATCATTTTACCGATACAGCCAAGTTTATCGAGGGCATTCAGGCCGGTGAGTTTTTGGAGCATGCGCAGGTTTTTGATAATTATTATGGCACGTCACGCCAAAGCGTAAACCAGCAGCTTGAGTCTGGGGTCGATGTGATCTTAGAGATTGACTGGCAAGGCGCGTTACAGGTTAAAGAGCTGTATGAGGATGTGACCATGATTTTTATTTTGCCACCAAGCCAGGCCACGTTACGTCAGCGCCTCTCCTCACGTGGTCAAGACTCCCAAGAGGTAATCGAAAAGCGCTTAGCTGGTGCGGTGACTGAAATGCAGCAATACGTGCACTTCGATTATGTGGTGATTAATGATCAATTTGAAGCCGCTTTGTCTGAGTTAAAAGCAATTATTGTGGCCAAGCGTCAAACGCTCGCCCGCCAGCAAGCGCGTTATGCTGAAGTTATCAAAGACTTAATCACTGAATAATAAGCTTTGGCAATATCCGCCCTAAGCCGGCCTGCTTCGAACTAAAATAAAGCTACCCACTTAAGGGCGAAATCTTGCTATAATAGCTGATTAATTATCGCATTTTTACATATCACTTAGTGATAACAAGAGGACTTTATGGCACGTGTAACCGTAGAAGACTGCTTACATGCAGTAGACAACCGCTTTGAGCTGGTATTGGTTGCCAGCAAGCGCGCTCATCAACTGGCCAAAGGCGTCTCTGAGCCGTTAGTTGAAGTCAACAATGACAAGCCAACTGTATTGGCGCTGCGTGAAATTGCTGCCGGCCTAGTGACCAAAGATATCCTAAACCAACCGGATCATCATTTTGCGACGAACTCATTAGATTTGGCATTAAGTGGCGGTCAAGGCTTCTAGTTTAAACCTTAAGATAAGCGGCCACTTAGACCATCAACGCTAAAGCGGCTCTTATTTTATGAAGCCAGTTAAATAAAGAACCACGATAAGCATCTTGCAGATCGTGGTTTTTTATATGCTGCAGCTTATTGGGGTGCCAAATTTAGTCAAAGCCCCCAAGTTATTATTTTATTTTTGCTAATTTTTTGCTAATAAGGGGTTAATAGTTGACACACTGCCTTTTTTAAGATTAATTAAGGCATGGTGCGTGATTTTTATTTTTACCAATTATCCCCATATAACGAGATAAGCACGATCACGACCCGCTTGTTTTTAATTGACTGTTGCCTAGCTGATGGA
Source organism: Psychrobacter raelei (assembly GCF_022631235.3). Classification (NCBI taxonomy): domain Bacteria; kingdom Pseudomonadati; phylum Pseudomonadota; class Gammaproteobacteria; order Moraxellales; family Moraxellaceae; genus Psychrobacter; species Psychrobacter raelei. Next base: position 765,150 of record NZ_CP093310.2, on the reverse strand, counting down.
TGATAAAACTATGTTGCCTTTACAAGATCGTTTGACTCCTACCCCAACTGCAGGCTCAACCTCATCTAATTTTGAAACTGATATGATTAAACCCCTAAATACTGACATTGATGGCAATGTCATCAATAATATTGCCAACGCAGATAATATTGTGGATACCTCAATTAGTCCAGATATCACTCTGCCAGATTCATACGGTGATGAGCAATTAAATCAAACCGCTTATATGAAAAACCTCCCCAAGCTGAGCCATCACTTAGTTGATGAGGCGCAGCGTAATCTTATGAGGGCTGTGGCGTATTTAAACGATAAAGAAAAACAAGAAGTACTACAAGCTTGTGCTTATGGGGATAAAGCGCACATTAAAGACAAAAGAAAATCCGGTGAACCCTATATTACTCACCCCATCGCTGTGGCTGAGATTTTAGCGGGCTTTCGCCTAGACCGTGATACCATCATTGCGGCTATCTTGCACGATACGGTAGAGGATACCGAGGTGACCTCTGAGGAAATCACCCGCTTGTTTGGCTCGACTGTAGCAAGCTTAGTCGATGGCGTGACCAAGCTTAAATCCTCCAATCACAATAAGCGCCAAAACAAGGCGGCCACCTTTCATAAAATCTTATCTGCGACCCTAGATGACCCTCGGGTACTGATTATCAAGCTGGCCGATCGCCTGCATAATATGTCAACGCTAGATTCAGTTCGCCCTGAAAAGCAGCGGGCTACTGCCTCTGAGACGCTTGAGTTTTATGTTCCCTTTGCCCGTCTGATGGGGATTAATGATATCGCCGATTATATGGAAATCTTGTGTTACCGAAACCTAGATCCGGTGATGTATACCAAGATGGCCGATAAGCTTTTACAACATGGCTTAGGGCGCAAATATCAAAAAGAGACCATTCAGCAGTATCTTAACTACGTACTGGACAAGCATCACATTTCAGGACATGTGCGTGTCTTAGAAAACCAAGTCATTATGTACCGTCAATTCTTCCGTAACCGCGGTGAGATTGATGACTTATTGCGCCACTATGCCTTTGAAATTGTCACCACAACCATTGAAGACTGTGATTTATTGGCGGATTATTTAATCAAAAAATACCGCATCGCCGACCGCTACGTTGAAGACAATATCCGTCATCCTCTGCCCGGCGGCAATCAGTCGCTCACCTTGACTTATAAGCGTGATAACGACATCATTAAAGTCACCTTGCTGACCCGTAAGATGCAGGCCGTATCACGTCTGGGCGTTATTGGTGCTGAGCAAGCCTCTGAGCTTAGCCGCTCAGTTATTAAAGCGTCGCTTCGTAATATGAAAGAGCTGCTCGACTATAATGAAAATGAGAAAACCGGCGATCCAGACTATGATGAAATGGTTGAGACCATTGATGAGCTTATCTCATATTTAAATACCCGCAAAATCTTGTGCTACAGCCCCAAAGGCCGAGCCTACGAGATACCACGTGGTGCAACTGCTTTAGACTTCGCTTATGCGGTGGGCCCCAAAGTGGGTAACGTGGCTGTGGGCGCAAAAATTAACGGCAAAAATGCCAAATTGGGCTCTATCTTAAAATCAGGTGAAACTGTAGAGATCGAGATTGATCCAGAAGCCAAGCCAAAAGCTGAGTGGCTAGGCATAGTTGTCACCAGTAAGGCACAGCGCGCGCTTAAGCGCTGGTTTAGTAGTCTGCCCATAGAGGAGCAACAGCAACATGGGAAGCAGGCGCTAGATAGGGCTCTAAAGACCTATGGTAAGTCGCTAGATGACTTGACTGAAGCCGACTGGGATGATTTGTTAAAATGGCAGAATGTCAGCGCCAAAGAAGAGCTGTTTGAGAACATGAGCGCTGGGGCCTTATTACCACAGCTGGTAGTGTCTAGACTGTTTAGTGATGATGTGACTAAGACCCACCAACAAGCCAGCAAAAGAGGCTTTGATCGACCCAATCAGCTGCTGTCTAACGCCAACGGTGTTGAGGTGCATTTCGCCGGCTGTTGTCGCCCGATATTTGGTGATCCCATCATCGGTCATTTGACCATGCACGGCTTAGTGCTGCACCGCCATCGCTGCTACTCTATCGTGAATAAATATGCCGAAAAACCTTATGAGCTGGTGCAATTAAATTGGTACAGCGAAGAGCAGATTGAAAAAAGCATCACCCATCCCAGTGAGCGCCCGCACTTCACCGCTTATCTAAAAATTAACCTAGCACTCAATGATGAGCAGGTATCGCATGTGTTATATACCTTGCGTCAGCTAAATATTGGTATCGAAAAAGTTGATATTCGTACAGATTCAACGATAATACACGTGGTTGTGCGTAGTCGCAGTCATGTATTAGAAGGCATTGAAGCGCTGCGCCCTCATGTGGGCTTTGGTAGCATTCGTCGTCTATATCGCTTATAAAGCACCCTTTAAAATCAACAATAACCATAAGTCATAATACTCAAGGAGAATAACTATGGCACGTCAAACCATTCATACTGATAAAGCCCCTGCAGCCGTTGGCGCCTATTCACAAGCGGTAAAAATCCCATCAACCGGTGGCAGCCTGGTATACATCTCAGGTCAACTGGGCTTTGATCCTGAAACTATGGAGCTGCGTGAAGGCTTTGATGCCCAAGCTAAGCAAGTTATGGACAACATTGAAGCCATCTGTGAAGCTGCTGGCGGCAAATTAAGCGATGTGGTTAAGTTTAACGTATCACTGACTGATTTAAATGACTTTGCAGCGCTAAACGCAGTATTCGCTGAGCGTTTGGCAGAACCGTATCCTGCTCGTGCTGCGGTACAAGTGGCAGCACTTCCTAAAGGCGGCATCGTTGAAATTGAGTCTATCTTATTTATCGAAGACTAAGCCTAAGCTGTCATAGGTTAAAAGTAAGTACAAAATAGGTTATAAACTCGAAGGCAACTTTGAGTTTATAACCGCTTTATTTAAGGAGAACACCCCCAGATGCTGATTCGTGTCGCCCTGCCGGTGCCTCTTTATCGTGAATTTGATTATCTTCCACCCATACCTGCTTCAAGCAACCTCACTCATTGTGCCAAAACCGCTCCCCCTATGCCGCCAATAGGTAGCCGAGTACAGGTGTCCTTTGGTCGACAAACCTTAATTGGTATCGTCGTGGCACATATCGACAGACAAAGCAGCGACATACCGCTAAATAAGCTCAAGCCCATCAAGCAATGCTTGGATGAGACACCTATTTTAGATGCCGCTATGCTGTCTTTGGCACGCTGGCTGGCCAGTTATTATCATTACCCTTTAGGCGATGTCATATCGGTGATGCTGCCGACTTTAATTCGCCAAGGCAAGCCGCTAGACTTACTGGTGACTCACTGGCGCATTCGACCCAATGTCAGTGATGCCAACTTTAATAGCAATGCGCACAAACAAAAACAACAATTTGCAATGCTTACACTACATGGTACTCATGGCGCCAGTGAGGAGACTTTGTTACTTGAGGGCATGGAGCGTCCTTTTTTAAAGCGCTTAGAAGAAAACGGCCTTATTGAGCATTATTTGCAGCCTCAAGCAGACCCAGCACCGGTCAGCTTGGCCAAAATGCCTCTGGACTTAAATGAGCAACAAAAGCTGGCCGTTAATGCCATCATCCATACCGCTAACACCCATACTTACTGCGGCTATTTGCTAAACGGCGTCACCGGTAGTGGCAAAACAGAGGTGTATCTGCAAGCCATGCAGTCAGTGCTTCAGGCGGGTAAGCAAGTGTTAGTTTTGGTGCCCGAGATTGGCCTAACACCGCAGACCCGTGCCCGTTTTGCCGAGCGTTTTTCAGCCAATATATTACTGCTGCACTCTAATTTAAATAACACCCAGCGCATGCATGGCTGGGAGGATTGTCGTCAAGGGCGGGCTCAAATTGTCATCGGTACCCGCTCATCAGTGCTGCACCCTTTCGCCAACTTAGGGCTTATCGTGGTCGATGAATCACACGATCAGTCTTATAAACAGCAAGATACCTTGCGCTATCATGCCGCTGATGTGGCCTTATACCGTGGTTATCAACTGGGTATCCCTGTGGTACTCGGTACTGCCACGCCATCGCTTGAGCATCTAAAATTGGTGCAAGAAGGCAAACTGACTGAGCTTATGCTCACAGAGCGTGCCGGTCATGCCAAAGCGGCCAGTTTGTATTTGGTCGATGCCCGAGACACCCCAACCAAATACAGCGACATGCCCGTTGAGGACAAACAAAGACAACTGTTGCCAAATTTAGAGCGCTCCCAAAATACGGGGCTTACCGATGATACCATCGCCGCTATTCGCAGCACCTTAGAGGCCGGCGAGCAGGTACTGGTGTTTTTAAATCGTCGCGGTTATGCCCCTATACTGTTGTGTGATGCCTGTGGCTGGCAAGCGGATTGTGTGCGCTGTGAGGCTCATATGACCTTACATCACAGCCAGCTTAACAGCCAGCAGCCAAGCTATCTTAAGTGTCATCATTGTGACTGGCAGGCCTCTATTCCCCTTGCCTGCCCTGAGTGTCATAGCCCCAACTTAAATGCGGTGGGCATGGGCACCACCCGCTTAACTGAGAGCTTACATGCGCTATTTTCAAACCCACAAACCAGCAAAGTCACCTATCCCATCATTCAAATAGATCGAGACACTACCCGGCGCAAGGACAGCTGGGAGGAGATTTATCAGCGCATTAATACCGGCAAACCAGCCATTTTAGTGGGCACACAAATGGTGGCCAAAGGACACCACTTCCCTAATGTCACCTTGGTGTGTCTGCCCAATGCCGATCGCGGATTTTTATCACCTGATTTTCGTTCGCCCGAGCACACAGCGCAGCTAATTGTGCAAGTAGCAGGACGCTCAGGACGGGGCAGTAAGCCTGGCAAAGTGTTAATTCAAACCGTGCAACCAGAAAACCCCTTATTGCGCAAGCTGGTACGTGATGGCTATCAGCCCTTTGCATTAGAGCTATTAAAAGAGCGCAAAATGATAGGCCTACCGCCTTATACCTATGCTGCGTTGATTCGCTGTGAAGCCAAGACATTACAGCGTGCCACTCAAGTACTCAAAGATGCGGTCGTTATTTTACCCCCTCATAATTTGAGTATCTTAGGGCCAGTAGATGCCCCCATGAAGCTAAAGAATAGCCGCTATCATACTCAGCTCCTATTGCTCTCAAAACAGCGCGCTCCCCTGCATCAGGTATTAAACCTGTGGTGGCCTCAAGTCCTACAATTGCCCTCTGCCAAGTACTTAAAGCTGACATTGGATATCGACCCGATCGGCTGGTAGCTCACGCCGGCATGACAGCATAAAAAGCGCTCTACTTATCTGATACTTTAATAAACACTGAAACTGGGTAAACTGTTATTTAGTTTTGGTCTTAAGTTATGGCCATCAAACCTCATCGTAGGAGCAATTTATGAGCGCCCATCATGACCCACACCACACCCACCCTGATAACCCCATAGCTGCTCATGACCCGCCGCACTTTCATGATGAACCCACAGCTCGTGATATGAGTAAGCAGCGCCGTATCTTATCGTTTAGCTTCTTAATTATCAGCGGGTTTATGTTGGTAGAGGCTATAGGCGGTTTATTAACTCACAGCTTGGCACTGCTGTCTGATGCCGGCCACATGCTATCTGATGCCGCGGCTTTGGGCGCCACGTTGCTGGCTTTTAAAATAGGTGAAAAGCAGGCAAGCAATGAGAAAACCTTTGGCTATAAGCGCTTTGAGATTTTGGTCGCTGGGGCCAATGGTGCCACCTTAATTATCATTGCCTTGATGATTGTATGGGAGGCCATCGGACGCTTTAATTCGCCACCTGATGTGGCCTCTCAAGGTATGCTCATTATTGCCAGTATTGGCTTAGTAGTGAACTTATTGGTGGCTTGGCTGCTACATAGAGGCGGCGCAGCTCATGACCACGATCATGGGCACGGTGAGGCTCAATCTGGCGAAAAAAACCTAAATATGCACAGTGCTTATTTGCACGTACTGGGCGACTTACTGGGCTCAGTGGCAGCCATTATCGCCGCGCTGGCTATGATGTGGATGGGCTGGTGGTGGGCGGATCCTGTGGCATCGGTGATGGTGGCGGTTTTGATTTTAATGAGTGGTTTTCGTGTGGTCAAAGCCTCAACCCATATCTTAATGGAGGGCACGCCAGAAGAGATTTCATTGGATGACGTCAAGCATACTATTGAACATAACGAGCACATCATTGCTGTCCATGACTTACATGTTTGGAGTATTACCAGTGGTCTACATGCCTTATCGTGTCACGTCGTGGTCGATGGAGACATGCGTATTTTGGAGGCCAGTGAGCTTATTCATGAGCTTGAGCACAGCTTAGAGCGCTTGGGCATTAGTCACACTACCATTCAAGTGGAGTCTATTGAGCATCCCCATAACCGTCTTGATGCCATTACTTGCGCGCTAGAGGATACCGAGACCAGCCGTCACAGTGGCCATAGCCATATTGGACATAGCCACTAATTAATCAGCACAGCCAGCTTAAGCCTGCATGCCGCATTACTGCTAGGCGCTTGCAGGCTGTGCCTGTTATCTGGCTATCATCTGGCTATGACTGGGCCTTATTACCTAGCTGTATTCATCTCATTTATCTTGACTAAGCTTAGGCTAAGGTAGGTTTTGTACAATCTGTTTTAGCGATAACTGATAGGTTTCAGGGTCGATTTGTAGTAGCGAAAACACCTCAATTAAAAACTCAGAAGCATCGTAGTAAGCATCGATATAACTGCCATCTAAGCCCAAAACTGGGCTACATAAGACATAACGCAGTCGGTCTGTAGCCGCAAAGGTATGTTTAGGCGGATAGCCCATGGCTCTGATAATATCAATGCCGCGCAAATGCAGGGCTTGCATTTGTTCAAGGGCAAGCTTAGCTAACTCACAACGCGGAATATAACGACGGGCATACAAAAAAGTACCCGCTGCGGTAGGCTCAAGGCAGGAAGCAGTAGAAAATGAAGAGGATGCAGACATAAGTGACTCCTAATACTCCGACATAAATGAATCATAGTGGGCACAAATGGACCTTGTCGGAGTATAGGCTCATGCGCTTTACCAGAGTTATTTTACATCGTGCTGGAAGTTGCAATGCTTGGTGGTCACAGTATTTACTGAGCACAAAGCAATTAAACCCACGATTTTGAGTCACTATACTAGCACAAACTAAGGGGCGAATAAATAAGTGCCCCCGCTATTTATTATTCTGTCCATGCTTGTATGTCGTGTACTGTCTATGAGCGCTACCTTGCATGATGACAGCGCATATTGGTGGCCATGATTGATGGCTATGACTGTCCTAATAAATTTAGCGGCACCTTAAGATAACGCACCCCATTGTCTTCTGGCTCAGGCAGATGTCCTGCCTGGATATTGACTTGTACAGAGGGGATAATCAATCGAGGCATCTGCAAGGTGGCATCCCGTTCAGTGCGCATTTTTGCAAATTGCGCCTGACTAATGCCTTGGTGCACATGAATATTATGCGCTTTTTGCGCCCCAACCGTGGTCACTGGTGAATGCGTTCTGTCTTGTGGTGGATAGTCATGACAAAGATAAATGACCGTATCCTCAGGCAGCGCTAGAATCTTTTGGATAGATTCGTATAACGCATCAACATCACCGCCCGGAAAATCAACACGTGCGGTGCCAACATCTGGAGCAAACAAAGTATCCCCTACAAATATGGCCAATGGCTGCATGGTATCTGCCGTATTTTTGGCAATATAGGCCATGTCTGCTGGCGTATGTCCAGGCACATGCATCACCGTCAGCTCAATATCACCGAGCATAAACTGGGTGCCCTCTTCAGTTAACTTATCGAACTGACTGGCATCAGTTTTAAAGCCCATATCCAAGTTAAACACGTGTTTAAAAATCTTTTGCACTTCCGTAATGGGTTTGCCTATTACCAGCTGTGCGCCCAGCTGCTGCTTTAAATATTGAGCCGCTGATAAATGGTCTGCATGAGCATGGGTCTCAATAATATAGGCAGCGTTAAGCTGTTGCTGATTAATAAACTGCACCACTTGCTCAGCTGACTTGGTGCTGGTGTGACCCGATTTAAAGTCATAGTCAAGCACAGGATCTATAATGGCACACACCTTGTTGCCGGTATCGATTAATACGTGCGTGTACGTTTCGGTGTCCTCATGCAAGAATGATTTAATCTCCATTGTCCGGCGCTCCTTTTGTGGTGTTGATTTATAAATGGCTAAGCGCAGCGTTACGCTTACTATACCTATCATTATACTATATAAATAAATATTATATAGTTAAGCATAGTAACTGCTTGATATCCCCTACTTTTACTTTCTCATCCGACGCAGGGCAACCTATCACGCCAAGTCTGAGTTTGTGTCATGCGCACTGTGTCTCCACCACAAACTTCTGGTTTATCAGAACAACACCTGCACCTTTGTGAAGCGGGTAAAACCAGCAGGCATAAAAAAAGCCAGCCGCAGCCAGCTTTTTTCTAACAGAGGTCAAGTCATCGAGACGATTAGAACAAGACGCGAACGCGAATGGTCTCTTCAATATCTCTAAGCTTATCGAGCGCTTCTTGTGAGTTGCGGTTGTCGACATCCATTACCAAATAACCCACATCGCCTTCTGTCATCAAGCTTTGGGCTAAAATGTTGATGCCCGCTGACGCGAATGATGAGTTAATTTGCGACAATACACCCGGTACGTTTTTGTGAATATGTAGCAAACGGTGCGAGCCTTCTTTGACTGGAATGCTGACTTCAGGGAAGTTCACAGAAGTGGTGGTATCACCGGCATCTGAATATTTAACAAATTTCTCAGCCACTTCAAGACCAATATTGGCCTGAGCTTCTTGAGTTGAGCCACCGATATGAGGCGTCAAGATAACGTTATCAAACTTACGCAGTGGTGATTCAAATTCTTCATCTGCTGATTTTGGCTCTTTAGGGAACACGTCTACAGCCGCGCCTAACACTCGGCCTGACTCAAGTGCAGCAGCAAGATCATCAATCTCAACACAAGTACCACGAGCAGCGTTGATAAAATAGCTGCCCTCTTTCATTTGATCAAACTGCTCTTTTTTCATCATATAACGTGTGCTGGGCAGGTCGGGCACATGCAGGGTAACGATATCTGCTTTGTTTAATAATTCCTCTAAGCTGCCAACCTGAACGGCATTACCTAAGGGTAGCTTGGTAACCACATCATGATAGATGACTTTCATGCCCAAGCTCTCAGCCAATACAGACAACTGTGAGCCGATTGAGCCGTAGCCCACAATACCCATCACTTTACCGCGAACTTCATGTGAGTTCTTAGCAGACTTACCCCAGCCGCCGCGATGAACCACAGCATTTTTTTCGGGGATACCACGATATAACATAATCGCTTCGGCTAAGACCAACTCTGCCACTGAGCGGGTGTTGGAATAAGGGGCGTTAAAGACAGGAATACCAAGCTCACGAGCGGCATCTAGATCCACTTGGTTGGTACCAATGCAGAAGCAACCAATGGCAATTAATTTATCCGCTTGTTCTAAGATATCACGGGTCAACTGAGTGCGCGAACGAATGCCAATAAAGTGGGCGTCTTTGATTTTTTCAGCCAACTCTTCGGGGTCTAGCGCGTGTGATAAATATTCAATGTTGGTATAGCCAGCATCGTTTAATACTTTTAGTGAATTCTCGTGCAACCCCTCTAGAAGTAAAAAACGAATCTTATCTTTTTCAAGCGATAATGCCATGTCTTAGCCCTTATTTCGGATGGGTAATGGGGAGCAGTGATCTCACTGTGCCCCTTTATCATAAAAAGCGTCGAATTAAAATATAACGTCACAAAACGCACAAATCATATGACCACACAAGCGCTTATTACCATCAAGGTGACTTACAAACGTTCAGCTCGGTGTGTCATAATACAACTATCTTATAACATATTTTGTTATTTTGGCAGGTTAAATTACGAATAAACCCCTGCCATTTATGACTATAATGCTTAACTTTAGGTTATGCTATTTATTTTGTTCATCCTTTGATTAACTTTTTTCACTGTTCATAGTTTTTTTACGTTTACTTCTTTAACTTTTTAGAATATTGCCTACAGAGACCCCTATGACTGCATCGAATTCTGTAACCTCCCCCACCCCTGCTCATCAACAGTCGCATGGCGTGGATCAATCCCAAATAAATGAGCCCTCTTTGGCTGCTCAGAGCGCTACGAATCCGGCTACTGTGGCGGCCCTGATTGCCAATTTGACCGCCAATCACGGCTTTGAAACCAGTCAAATAAAAACCGATGCAGAAAGCTTAGCGCATTGGGGCAAAGACTGGACCAAGCACTTTGCGCCCGCACCCTCTGTGATTGTGTTTCCAAAATCGACCGAGCAAGTCCAAAGCGTGGTGAAGCTGGCCAATGAATATGGCATAGTCATCACCCCAAGTGGTGGCCGTACTGGATTATCTGCCGGTGCTGTGGCCAGTCATGGCGAGATTGTACTTAGCCTTGATAAAATGAATAAAATTGGTGAGTTTTTCCCCGCCGATAGAATGGTTGAGATTGAAGCAGGTGTCATCACCGAGCAGCTACAGCAGTTCGCTGAAGACAAAGGCCTATACTATCCTGTGGATTTTGCCTCAGCAGGCTCCAGTCAAATTGGGGGTAACATCGGCACCAACGCCGGCGGCATCAAAGTAATTCGCTATGGCATGACGCGTAACTGGGTGCTGGGTCTTACAGTCGTCACTGGTAAGGGTGATATCTTACAGCTCAACCGCGGTATGATAAAAAATGCCACCGGTTATGATTTGCGTCATTTGTTTATCGGTGCAGAAGGTACGTTAGGCATTGTCACCAAAGCACAAATCAAGCTTGAACGTGCGCCGCAGGATTTGACGGTGATGGTATTTGGCATGGATAAGTTTGAGCATGTGATGCATGTGCTGTCCGCTTTTCAGTCTCAAATTGACTTGACTGCCTTTGAGTTCTTCGATGATGTGGCTATTGAGAAGCTGATGGCCACAGGTCATGTACAAGAGCCTTTTGAAGCCCGTACCAAATATTACGCCCTACTTGAATTTGAGGCCCCCTATGAGCCTATTATGGATAAGGCGATGGCCATGTTTGAGCAGTGCATGGAGACTGGCTGGATTGTCGATGGTGTCATGAGTCAAAACCTATCTCAAGCCGCTGAGCTGTGGAAACTGCGCGAATATATCTCAGAGACCATCTCAGTATTTACCCCATATAAAAACGATGTATCAGTACTGATCAGCTATGTGCCTGAGTTTATCAGGGATATTGAGAGTGTGGTCAACAGCAACTACCCGGACTTTGAGATTTGCTGGTTTGGTCATATTGGTGATGGTAACTTGCATTTAAACATCTTAAAACCTGAGAATTTATCCAAAGATGAGTTCTTTGAAAAATGCCAAAGTGTTAATGATCTAGTATTTGCCACAGTACAAAAATATGGCGGATCGGTGTCTGCCGAGCATGGTGTGGGCATGACCAAAAAGCCTTATTTGAACTACACCCGTAGCGAGAGCGAAATTGAGTACTTAAAAGCACTAAAACAAGTGTTTGATCCTAATGCGATTATGAACCGTGGTAAGATTTTTGATGTGTAAAATCCTGCTTTGTCCGCATTAAAATCAATAAAAAAGACGCCATATGGCGTCTTTTTTTATTGATCAATGCTGTTGGCTGCTTGTCTATAAATAAAGATAAAGACAGCGCCAAAAACTAACCAAACAGCAGTGCTATGGACATCACTGCCAGTATTCCTAAAATAAGCTGTACGATAATAAACGCTTGGTGTGGCCCAACTAAGTGCTGAATCATATTGCCCATAGCATTTAGGGTAATGCCTGAGTCTCTAATATGCGGCGGGGTTTGAATTTTTTGGATGGCCGATAAAAATTGCTCAGTATTATCGGTGCTCCATTTATGTGGCCGAAAGGGTAAAAACCTTGATAACGTATTGGCCTGCTTTTTGGTCTTAGGTGACCACAGCCAACGCTCTAAAAACACCAAACGCATGTCCCAGTTATCAAAGTCACGTGACGTGATTGGTTGGATCAGCAAAATCTTCACATTATTGTGGCGCTTATCATCGAAGATATGCTGCACAATGGGCAGCAGTACCTGCTTTTTACCCTCTAAACATTGCAAAAAATGACCATTGCCATAGCACAGCGTTCCAGTGATACCGTGCTGCTGATTGTATTGTCTAGCCTCTTGCTCTACAGTTTCAAAAATAGCCGGCTTAAAGCGACTTTTTAAAGTCAGGCTGCTTATATACACCAAACGAATTAGGCTATCGTCACTAATTTTATCTAGAGTATTTGCTGTATTTTCTTCATGAAGAGGCATAGTTACCGTCCTTAATACGCCATAACTGTCGAACCCTTACAATTACAATCAATAAAATAACGTATACATTAATTAATGTTAATCATACAATAAATTACTCTTTTTATATAGTATTTAATAACTCAAAAAAAAACACCTGCTATCAATAGCTTAGTTGCTCTCTGCCCTAGCCTCTGACTGTGACAAGGCATATAACTGAGCGCCTGACTGCTTAATGCCTTGTTAGCTTTTATCACTGTTTGTCAGAATTGACAGCGGTGATCGCCGCAATTGCCTGCCACTTAAAGCCAACTTACTTTACAATTTTGCAGTTTTTATCCTCTATGAGCCCTTTATAATACTAAGCATATCCAGTAGATAGCGCTCTAGAGGAGGTTAATCGTTATAACTCTACCTACTAACTTTAGAGCCGCTACTTTTTGCCCGCTACTTTTGAGAGTAGCTCAAAGCGCTACCTCCATAAAACTGACCTAAGCGCTAAACATCTACTTATGATGTTGATAGCTGATTAATTTTTAAGCGCCTGCTTATTAATGGATGCCTTATTTTTTTGCGGCATCTTTGACAACATCAATTAACACATCAGATATCACATCAGATATCACCCGTACCTCTTACTACCTTTACTGAACGAGTATATTCATGACCGCAAAAACCGAAGACTTTCACTTAAAAATAGCTGAAATTAAGAAAAAAGATTACCCACAATTAAAGCTGCTGATGGACCGCGTTTATGCCAACTTGGGCGGCGCTTGGTCTAAGACCACAGTCCATACTCTTATTGACTCTTTTCCTGAAGGGCAAATTGCGCTATTTGACCATGACAAGTTAATCGGGATGGTGCTGACCATGCGGGTCAATTATCAGCGTTTTTCAAACCCGCACACTTACGACGACTTACTGGGTCAACGCGAGATCATTAAAGACGACCCAAAAGGTGATGCCATGTACGGTATCGATGCCTTAATTGACCCTGATTATCGAGGTTATCGTCTTGGTCGCCGGTTGTATGATGCGCGCAAAGAGCTGTGCCGTCAGATGAACTTTCGCGCCATTTTGGCCGGTGGCCGTATCCCAAAATATCATGACCATCAAGACTTAACGCCAGGCGAATATATCGATGCGGTAGAAGCGCGCGAGATTTATGACCCCACGTTGTCATTCCAGCTGTCTAATGGTTTTATCGTTAAACGTATTTTGACCGGCTACTTGCCCGATGATAAGCAGTCTAAAGGCTTTGCCACTTTGCTTGAGTGGGCCAATATTTATTACGAGCCGCAAGATTATAAGCCCAACACGCGCAAGACTGATGTGCGTATTGGCGGTATTCAGTGGCAAATGCGTGAGGTTGAGTCCCCTGAAGAGCTGCTACAACAGGTGGAGTTCTTCGTCGATATCATGGCCGATTACAATGCAGACTTTGCCTGCTTACCTGAATTCTTTAACGCCCCATTAATGGGGCTGTGTGAGTCGACTGACCAAAACATCGCCATCCGCTTTTTGGCCGACTACACTGAGTGGTTCAAAAATGAAATTTCAAATCTAGCGGTCAGTTATAACGTTAACGTCATTACCGGCTCTATGCCTTTGTTTGATGAAAACGAAGAGGTGTTATATAACGTCAGCTATCTGTGTCGCCGTGATGGTACCGTAGAGGAGCAGCGTAAGATTCATATTACGCCGCATGAGCGTAGTGCTTGGGTTATCGAGGGCGGCAACAAAGTACAGGTGTTTGATACAGATGCTGGCCGCATTGGCATCTTAATTTGTTATGATGTAGAGTTCCCAGAGCTTGCCCGCTTACTGGCATTAGAGGACATGGATATTTTGTTTGTGCCTTTTTGGACCGATACCAAAAACGGTTATTTACGTGTCCGCCATTGTGCTCAGGCCCGTGCGATTGAGAACGAGTGCTATGTTATGATCTGTGGCTCAGTGGGCAACTTACCACAAGTTGAAAGCTTAGATATTCAGTACGCCCAGTCCTCTGTGTTCTCACCCTCAGACTTTGCTTTTCCCCATGATGCCATCATGGCCGAAACCACTGCCAATACTGAGATGGTCTTCTTCTCAGATTTAGACTTAGATAAGCTTATCCATGTGCGTAATGAAGGCTCAGTGAATAACCTCAAGGACCGCCGTGACGATCTATTTACCTTAAAATGGAAGAAAAAGGCCAAAAAGTCGGTAGAGGAAAGCAGCAAGCAGGCGCTAAAGGATAACTCTCACAGTGTTCGAGATGGCGATCCTCTGCACGATAGAGCCACCAAACCTTCATAACGTTTAATTTTAACAACAATCACTAAGAGAGAGTAATGAATCATACCAAGGTAATCGACTCTGCCGCTGTGCCCACCCAGGCATCAAGATGGGGGCGACGGGTATGGTCCATACTCCAATACCTGGTGCTGTTTTTAGTGATTTATACGCTGATTAACTGGTGGCGTCAGCCGGTAATGCCTGCGGCGCCGCAGCTGCAATTGACAGACTATCAAGCTCAAAGCGTAGATATTGAAGCCTTAAGTTATAACGCTCCGGTCTTGGTTTATTTTTGGGGTACATGGTGCAGCGTGTGCAAGCTCACCTCCCCCACCATTGATGCTTTAGCACAAAGCAGTGCCTATCCTGTGGTGACTATTGCCACACAGTCCGGCAGCAACGAGCAATTGGGGGCTTATTTAAATGAGCATAACTTTAACTTTGTTACCATCAATGACGAGTCAGGTGAGATGTTCGAGCAGTGGCAAGGCCAAGTGACTCCCTCATATGTCATTTTAAAAAACGGTAAGATGACCCAAGGTCTCACCGGCATACAGCCCGAGTGGTCGCTACGCTTGCGGCTTTGGTTATCAAGCTTACTAAGTTGAGCCTCACATAGCGGGCACATCATAACAACACCTAAATTTAACACCAAACAATCTATACAATAAACAGTCGGCTTGATGCCGGCTTTTTTTGTATTAAATCATTTATTTGCTGCCAAACTGCTTAGTTTAGTGCTGGTTGTTGTCAAAAACTGGCGCCTTTTTATCTGACAAAAACTCATTCCAAAGGCTTATTTTTTCGTACTTAGGCCATAAACTTGGTCTATAATACGCGCAGTTTGCCTGCCCTAAGGGGGTAGGTTCCCTCATGACCAATGTTAAGGAACCCCTATGGACCCACGCCCTATAGAAGCAAAACCCACAGACAGCTCTGAACCCACCCCTTTATACGAATACAATGCAGACTTTAGTAATGGTAAATGGTTTCCTAATTGGAAGCCGTTTCAGGGGGATTTAGACCAACACTCTGTGGCCATTAATGAATACTTACCACCTGCCAAAAGCGTTATGCTCGGTGTCCAGCACACCTTTGCCATGTTCGGCGCTACCGTATTGGCTCCGCTACTTATGGGCTTTGATGTCAATTTGGCCATCTTGATGTCCGGTATTTGTACCATCTTGTTCTTTTTTATCACCGGTGGTCGTATGCCAAGCTACCTTGGCTCAAGCTTTGCGTTTATCGGACCTGTTATTGCCGCTTCTGCGTATGCTGGCAGTGGCCCTAACCCCAACCTAAATGTGGCGCTGGGCGGCATTATGGTGTGTGGTATGATTTATGCTGCCGTGGGTCTGTTGGTTATGAAAGTGGGCACCAACTGGATTGAAAAGCTGATGCCGCCTGTCGTGACTGGCGCCATTGTGATGATTATCGGCTTAAACCTAGCCCCTGTGACGGTACAAGGGGTATCTGCCAATCAGTTTGACGCTTGGATGGCCACCTTAACTGTGCTGCTGATCAGTAGCGTAGCCATCTTTACCCGAGGCATGATGCGCCGCTTACTGCTTTTGGTCGGCCTATTATTGTCCTACTTCATTTATTTTATCGTCACCAATGTGATGGGCTTTGGTACGCCGATTGACTTTAGCCATGTACAACAAGCAGCTTGGTTTGGTCTACCTACCCCGCATACACCTGAGTTTAGCTTAAATGCCATTATCTTAATTGCGCCAATTGCCTTTATCTTAATTGCCGAAAACTTAGGCCACTTTAAAGCGGTAGAGGGCATGACCAAATCTCATGTGACCCCGTATATTGGTCGCGGATTTTTTGCAGACGGTCTGGCCACTACCTTCTCAGCAGGCTTTGGTGGTACAGGTGTGACCACTTATGCTGAGAACATTGGGGTGATGGCGGTAACCAAAGTATATAGCACCACTATCTTTGTGATGGCCGGTGTGGTGGCGATTTTCTTAGGATTATCACCGAAATTTGGTGCCATTATTCAAAGCATCCCACCTGCGTTATTGGGCGGCGCCTCTATCGTGGTATTTGGCCTCATTGCAGTAGCTGGTGTCAAAATCTGGATCGACAACAAAATCGACTTTAGCAAAAACAGCAACCTTATTATTGCTGCAGTGACCGTCATTATGGGCGCTGGTAATTTTAGTCTGCATCTAGGCGGCTTCGACTTGGGCGGTATCGGTACGGCGACTTTGACTGCCATCGTGTTAAATGCGCTATTTAACCGTGAGATTGCCAATACCAAATAGTGTCTGTCTAAGCCCAGTCATCTACCGTTAAAAAAGCCGAGCTGTCAGAGCTCGGCTTTTTTTTGGCAGTCTTAACTGGATAGCTATTTACTTAACTTCTAACAGTTGATGTGACTACTAACGGCGCCGATAAAACTTTGCAAAGAATCGATAGCGGCGCAGCTTGAGTGTCTCATTAAAGGGCTTGGGCTTTAATGATCCTAAATAAATGGCAAACATGGTCAGGGCAGCTCCCGTCCATTGGATGGTATTGATTGGCTTATCTAACCAAAAGTAATCAATAAATAACGCAGCCACAGGCTCTGTCAGCAGCAGCAGTCCGGTTAATGCCAAAGACAGCTTAGGGATTGAGTAGGCGATAAGTCCCCATGCCAAGCACTGCATCACCGTTCCATATATCAATATCCAGCCTATCTCCGCCAAAGAGTTGGGCAGTATTTTGCCAGCATCAAATAAAAACATGGGGATAAGCATTGCCAGACTGCCGCCAATACTAATACGCTGCATCAAGATAAAAATCGGTGTGGGCGCGTTTTGATGAGTTAAGCGGATAAAAGTCATTGAGGCCGCTAACATAGCCGCTGAGACGATGCCGGTGATAAACCCGTAAGCGGCATGATTGTTATTGGCAAACTCAGGGCTAGCAATAAACACGACGCCTGCCAGCGCAATGACGAGGCTGATGAGCTGAATTATGGTTTGACGCTCTTTAAATAACAAAAACCCAAGCGCTGCTAAAAAGAAAATCTGTAAGCTATTTAACAAGGTTGATATGCCTGGGCCCACTGCATAAATGCTTTCGTGCCACAGCGCCAAATCAAACCCTAAAAACACCCCCGACAGCAGCGCAAATATAAATGCTTTTTTATTGGCTTGACTGCCTTTGTCGACTGGCATTTTTTGACCGAACACAGCGGCCAATAAGGTAAACACTATTCCGGATATGGCCAATCGCCAAAAGGCCATGGCATAGCCACCCACATCCACATGAGCCACAATCAGACTGCCTAGTCCAAAAATGACGCACCCAATGACCAATCCTATGGCCGGTAATTGGCCCGCATCCTTTATTTTTATCATATACCAACCTAGCGCGTTCAAATCTATCGGCCACTTAGGGCCAATATTTTTCTAAAATTCCCAGACTTAAATGTGTTGCAAAATAAGCTTAAAGTGGGTTGAATATAACGCAGTATACCCTTAATCTAAATAGGCGATACAGCCTTTAGCTAAAATTGAGGACATGGGCGTGTTTTAGGGTTTATTTACGACGTTATTTATCAAAAGGATTAAACATGAAATACTTATTACAAATAGACTTTCCCTATCAAGGTCCCTTTGGTGAAGCGTTCTATGAAGCCATGAAGCCGCTCGCTGAAGACATTGCCACTGAAGCTGGCCTGATTTCAAAAATCTGGACCGAAAATGAACACACTCAAGAAGCTGGTGGTATTTACGTCTTTGATAACTTAGCAGATGCCAACCGATATTTAGACAAACACACCGAGCGCTTGAGCAGCTTTGGCTTTAGTGATATCAAAGCCAAAGTATTTGTCATCAATGAGGCACTCAGCACGATTTGCCACGCAACATTCGACTAAGCCTTAACGCTTAACCACTAAACCTTACCAAAAAATAAACAACCCGCCCCACCAAAAAGTAAAATACATTATTTAAGGAAGAACACATGCCATCGAACAATGAGGTACTACGCTCACGTGTCAGGTTACTCGGCTCATTCTTGGGTGACGCCATCGCCCGTCAATCTGGCGAAGACACGCTACAAACCATCGAAACCTTGCGTAAGGGCTTTATTCAAGAACGCCGTGATCCCAATCCCGCTAACAAACAAAAGCTCATTGACCTTATTGCTTCACTGGATAATAAAACTTTAAAAAACGTCATCCGCGGCTTCTCTATTTATTTCTTCTTAGCCAATCTTACAGAAGAGAACTTCTTGCGTGAAGAGCGTCGCACCTTAAAGCAGCAGTCGCAAAACTTTTGGGAAGGCTCGTTTCGTCATACCTTACTTGAGTGCCAACAGCGTCATATTGCAGCCGATCAAATCAAAGAGCTCATTGATCAGCTCAAATTTATCCCCGTATTCACAGCCCACCCAACCGAGGCTCGCCGCCGTACCACCATGAATATCTTGCAGACTTTATATGCGCACAGTACCGCGCTCAACGATCTGCCTGAAGGCTCTTTGGCGTATCAAGAGGCCAAGCAAAAAACAGCCGAAACCATTGACTTATTATGGTCATCAGATGAAGTGCGTACCCGAAAGCCTTTGGTCTATGATGAGATTAATAACGGTCTACACTATTTTAATGCCAGTTTATTTACCGCCATTCCTCAGGTCTATCGCAATATAAAAAATGCCATTGTCGATGTCTATCCTGAACTAAGTGACTATGCCCTACCTGCCTTCTTAAGCTTCGGCTCTTGGATTGGTGGTGATAGAGATGGCAACCCCTTTGTGACTCATGAGACCACAGAGATGGCGGTGCTGCTACACGCCAATACTGTGCTGCGTCACTATCAGGTTATGGTAAGAAAGCTACGTCGTGAGCTGATTCACAGCGATACCATTGCCAGTATCTCCCCTAAGATCTATCAGCGCATTAAGCACTACAGCGAGCTGGATGAGAGAATTTTTTATTACAATCCCGATGACTATAACAACGAGCCGTATCGCAGATTACTGTCCATCATTTTGGCCAAAATTGCCGCAACCAATGAGCACATTCAAAGCCAAGGCAATAAACCTGAAGCAGCAGCGGATGCCTATAGCAATCCACAAGCCTTGCTCGATGATTTGCGCCTAATCCGTGAAAGCTTAAGTACTCATGATAAGGCGCATGCTGAGGGACTGCTGCTCGATATGATTCGCCTTGTCAAAACTTGCGGCTTTCATCTGGCAGCATTAGATATCCGCCAAGACTCCGGCTATCATGGCGAAGTGATTGCCGATATCTTTGATAACGCCTCAAACCTGCCTGATTATCGTCAATTAAGTGAAACTGAACGTCAACAATGGCTGACCCGCTTGCTTGAGCAGCCAGGTACGCCACTGATTTATGTAGATAATTTATCCAAGCAAACCCAAGAACAGCTTGCGCTAATAAACTCCATTGCCAAACTGCGTAAACTGGTGGGTGAAGACACCTTTGGCAGCTATATCATCTCCATGACCAACAATGCCAGTCAGTTGCTTGAGGTGTTATTGCTGATGCGCTTTTCTGGTCTATCTGGCATCAATGACTCAGGCGAGCTGTACGCAGCACTTCCTGTGGCGCCTTTGTTTGAGACCATTGAAGACTTAAAGAATATCGATCATATTCTACCTGCGGTGCTTGACAATCCTTTGTACCGCAAATTGCTTGAACAGTCAGGCAATACCCAAGAGATTATGCTGGGCTATTCAGACTCCTCCAAAGATGGCGGTATTATTACCTCAGCTTGGCAGCTTTATAGCGCTCAGCAGACCATCACTGAGATTGCCAAAAAATATGGCATTAATACCCGTCTGTTCCATGGCCGCGGCGGCTCGGTCAGCCGTGGTGGTGGCTCAACTCACCAAGCCATTGCTGCACAGCCTGCCGGTACTTTAAATGGCCAAATTAAGTTCACCGAACAAGGCGAAGTACTGTATGCCAAATACGCCAATCCAGACACCGCTGTGTTTGAGCTGACCATGGGCATCACCGGCGCACTAAAAGCCACCTCGTCGCGCTTTGTAGAGCAGCCCAAGCAATTAAACAGCTATGAGGCCTTATTTGCCCGCCTAGCAGAAGCCGGTGAGCAGCAGTACCGTGCATTAACTGATAACACCGAAGGCTTTTATGAATTTTATTCCCAGGCCACGCCGGTACAAGAGATTTCTTTGTTAAATATCGGCTCACGCCCTGCCCACCGCAAAAAAGGCTTACCAAGTAAATCTACCATTCGTGCCATTCCTTGGGTATTTGGTTGGTCACTTGCTCGCTTTACCCTACCGGCTTGGTATGGCGTAGGCAGTGCATTAAATAGCGTTAAGCAAGATGAAGCCTTGATGCAGGAGATGAATGACAATTGGCCATTCTTTAACGCCTTTATCAGTAATATTGAGATGGCCTTTACCAAGTCTGAGATGAGCATCGCTCAAGCTTACAGTCAGCTTTGCGAAGATGAGACGCTACGCGCGCGTATCATGCAAGCGGTCATTGATGAGCATGATCTAACACAGCAAGGTCTTAACTCTTTACTGAATCAAGACACGCTGCTGTCGAATCAACAAGAATTGGCGAGCTCACTTGAATGGCGCAATGCTTATTTAGACCCAATTAACTACATTCAAATTGAGCTGCTAAAACGATTGCGTCAAAACAACGAGCAGACGCCAGATACCTCATCAGGCCATACTCAAAACGATGATATCAGTGTCGAAGACCCATTAATTCGCAGCATCAACGCCTTGGCTGCCGGTCTTCGTAATACCGGTTAGCATTGAAGCATTGAAAGATAAACAATGAAAAAGCCCTTCACTGAGTGAGTGAAGGGCTTTCTTATGTCAATCAAAAGACCAAAACATGTTATCAAACAACACGCTCAAGCGCTTTAGCATCAACCTGTGTTATCTGACTATTGACTATTATGGTCAGCTTGTAGGCATAGGCAGCCGCAGTAGCCGCATTGATATGGGTAGTGGCAAAGAGACATATGGGGTTTGATAATCGAGCAATAAGCGATTCATGACTTTGCGCTTATGGGCAATCTTTTGCGCCTGTTCTAGAGCGACCCAGTGCGGCCTGACATCAATTAAATAAGTGTCGGTCAGGTCTTTTTTATTCACAAAAACAATGGCGTAAATACTCTCGTGAAACAGGCGTTTGCGCCGAATTTGATGATTGATTTTATCAAACAGCGTCTCGTCCTGTTTTAGCAGTGATTTAATACTGCGTTCAAAGTCATTAATATAATAATCAACCTCTAGTGTTAGCAAGGTCTTTCTTTTGGCTTGCCCAGACTCGCAGATATAAGACGCTTTGACATATACCTTATAAACCCGTTTAAAAGCCGTGACTTGCTTGCATCTTTTGTTGGCTTGCTTCCTACAGGCTATTGCTTCTGGCTGGCATGATAATGGTTCATTGTCATCTGCTTTAGCAGTTTGCTGCTCACATAAATAGTCATGATAAATCTTACGGGCTTTTGCGCACTGCTCTTGGGTCACTGACCATGCCAATTGGCGATGGTAGTTTAGATGCCACACAGTGATGACTTTGCCTGTGTTCACATTCTGTAGAGCCACATAATAGTATTTATCTTTCGGGCTATAAAACAATAAATGACGCTTGCTTAGCCCATATTTCTGACTGATATCAACACACACATTCTCATCGAGCAAAAGCATCAGCTCTTTTGGCGTCAGTGAGGTGCGTTGTCTAATGCGCTTTTCGGCATGCCTTGAAGGATAGGCGAAGCATTGCCGCCCTCTTTTAATTAAATCGCTAAAAGTGACATCCGCATCAGCCATGATTTTTGTTTCATCCAGTTAAATAAACTCTATCAAATACCTTTAATATAATAGCATTAAATATGCGCAGGTATAGTGCGCTTATTTTTAGACAAAAACAAAAAAAAGCCCATCACAACGTGATGGACTTTCTTGAAGCAAAACAATCAAACATCTGATTGCTTATATTCATGCGCTTATTGAGCAGCAGCAGCCTGGGCAGCAGCAACTTCAGCAGCGAAGTCTTCTTGTTTTTTCTCGATACCTTCACCAACTTCAAAGCGTACGAAGTCTTTAACCGTTACGCCGTCAGCTTTAAGTACATCACCTACTTTCTTCTCGTTGTCCATGACGTAAGCTTGACGAACCAATACAACTTCGTCTAGGTACTTACGTAGGCCACCTTCGATCATTTTTTCGATGATGTTGTCAGGTTTACCAGATTCACGAGCTTTGGCTTCAGCGATGTCTTTTTCACGAGCTAGGATATCAGCTGGAACGTCAGTGTCGTTAACGGCTACTGGGTTGAACGCTGCGATGTGCATCGCTAAGTTTTTGCCGCTGTCTTCTTGACCGCCTTCGCTTGATACAACCACACCGATACGTAGACCATGACGGTAAGACGCTAGGTTGTCACCTTCGATGATTTTTGCACGGCGTACTTGGATGTTTTCACCAATTTTTTGAACCAAAGCAACGCGAGCTTCTTCAACGCTTTGGCCATTGCCGTAGTCAAGCTCAGAAATAGCGGCAACATCAGTGGTGTTGTTAGCTAGGGCTAATTCAGCTACTTTATTAGCAAATTCAGTGAAGTTGTCATCTTTAGCGACGAAGTCAGTTTGGCAGTTAACTTCTAGCAAGATAGCTTTGTTGCCTTCTTGAGCGATTACGATAGCGCCGTCAGCGGCAATGTTACCTGCTTTTTTAGCCGCTTTTGCTTGACCTGATTTACGTAGGTTGTCGATCGCTTGCTCAACATCACCATTTGTTTCTTCTAGCGCTTTTTTACATTCCATCATGCCAAGGCCAGTACGGTCACGAAGCTCTTTTACTAATTTAGCAGAAATCTTAGACATATTTTTTCCTCTATTTGAGTAGTTATGGTGTATAAAATTATAATATAAATAAGCAGTGTAAGTTTATAAAATGACAAGGGCATGACGAGGGTTTCCACATCATGCCGCAATAGGTCATAGAATACTTATGAGATTAGGTCACCGTTTATGTCAAACGTTACCCACTCTCAATTCCTCTGCTACTTAATTCAATTACTCAGCTGAATCAGCTTCAGGTGCTGCAGCTTCTTCAGTTTGAACGTCTTCAGCAGCAGGAGCTTCAGCAGCGCCACCAGCTTGGGTTTTGGCGTATTCTTTACCAGCGATGATCGCATCAGCCATACGAGTAACGTATAACGTTACGGCACGGATAGCATCGTCGTTAGCTGGAATGATGTAGTCAACGTTATCTGGGTTTGAGTTAGTATCAACGATACCGATAACTGGGATACCTAAGTTTTTAGCTTCTTTAATAGCAATGGCTTCATGATCAACGTCTACAACGAAGATTGCGTCAGGTAGACCGCCCATGTTTTTAATACCACCTAAAGAGCGCTCTAGTTTTTCCATAGCACGGGTACGCTCTAACGCTTCACGCTTAGTTAACTTAGCGAAAGTACCATCTTCAGCTTGTTTTTCTAGCTCTTTTAGACGGTTGATTGACTGACGTAGTGTTTTCCAGTTAGTCAACATACCACCTAACCAGCGGTGATCAACGTATGGCTGGCCAGCACGTAAAGCTTGCTCACGGATTACGCCGCTTGCTGCACGCTTAGTACCAACGAATAATACTTTGTTGTTTTTAGCCGCTAAACCGTTAACATAAGTCAACGCTTCGTTGAATGCTTTAACAGTGTGCTCAAGGTTGATGATATGAATTTTGTTGCGCGCACCAAAGATGTACTGGTTCATTTTTGGGTTCCAAAAACGAGTTTGGTGACCGAAGTGAGCACCCGCTTGTAGAAGGTCGCGCATTGGCATATTAGTTGGACTGTTTGACATGTAAAATTCCTTAGTTATTGGGTTATGCCTCCACACTGCAAAAATCACCGATTTGTCGACACGCATCTGCTCAATCCCGCCCTACCGTGATAAATAAATCATCTGCAATAGGAAACAACAAAGCAAATTAGTCAAGCCGACAAACACCCAGCCATTTTTTAGCGCAATGTGTGTGTCATTGGTTAATAAGTTCATCTATATTTTACGTTGAGCCTGATGCCACAGGCTTTTGGGCAAGGCAGCAGACAACAAAGAAAATAAGGTCAGTATTTTACCATATATAAAGCGAATATAGAAGTGTTATTGCCACTGCGCTGCACTTTGCTATGCCCATGTTTTTGTATGTTTTCGCTTTGGCGAGATTTTAAGAGGTGCTGTATTGATTTGGCATAACATAGGTATAAAAAAACCACCATCAAGGCTGTCTTATAGCTATGGTATAATGGGAAACTTGCTAAAATAGCATTTGTCCAAGCCGCTTTTTTTATCGCTTTAGTTTTTATCACTATCGTCAGTATAAAGAGTTAAGCGCGGCAAGTACAAAGTAAGCCGCTTTCGTTATCAGACCCCTGATCCTCCCTGCGCGTGGCCAATGCTATGCCTCGCTGATACATCAGCCGTCTTTTATTTTTCTAACCAACTTGAAAAACAAAAATACTATGAGTAATACAGACAATTTAATACTTGGCCCAGAAGCCATCGAAAAAATGCGCATCGCCGGTAAACTTGCCAGTGATGTCTTGGTTATGCTTGATGAGCATGTCAAAGAAGGCGTGACCACTGAGACCCTAAATCAGTTGGCTCATGACTATATCGTTAATGTCCAAGGCGCAATTCCTGCACCCTTAAACTACGGCCACCCCCCTTTTCCTAAGTCGATTTGTACTTCGGTAAACCACGTGGTGTGTCATGGCATCCCAGCCGATAATAAAATCTTAAAAGACGGTGACATCATTAACATTGATGTGACTGTGATTAAAGATGGCTATTATGGCGATACCTCAAGAATGTGGATTATCGGTGAAGGCTCTATCATGGCGCAGCGTATCTGTGACGTGGCACAAAAAGCGTTATATGCAGGTATGAGTGTGGTCAAAAATGGCGCACATCTTGGTGATATCGGTGCGGCCATCCAAGAAGTGGTTGAGCCTGAACGCTTTAGCATTGTGCGTGAATTCTGTGGTCATGGCATCAGTAATACCTTCCACCATGAGCCGCAAGTGATGCATTACGGCCGTAAGGGAACAGGTATGGAATTAAAAACCGGTATGACCTTTACCATTGAGCCCATGATTAACCAAGGCACCTGGAAGACCAAAATCTTACCAGACCAGTGGACCGCCATTACTAAAGACCGTAAGCTGTCAGCACAGTGGGAGCACACCTTAATGGTCACTGATAACGGCTGTGAGGTATTCACGACCCGTCCTGAAGAAGATTTAAGCTTCTTAACCGCCTAATGTGATAAAAAAGACTGCCTTCGGTGGTCTTTTTTTTGGCAAAATAAAAGAGGTGATACTTTTGAGGCGTTAATTAAACTTATGTCACAAAAAAACTTATGTTATAAATGACTTGCGCCACGTTAATTGGCTATTATCTTAAGACCCTATACCCTGTTTGGAACTGACCATGTTTATTAGCGATCCCACCGACTCCTTAATCACGCCCTTGCCTGATTTGACCGCGCACAGTGAAGCTCAATCTCGCAATTTGGGGATACCCGATTGGCTCAAGCAAATTGAGGCGGACATTGCCACGGCGTTGGAAAAAGGGGTCGATATTCGTCACTTGGTAGAGGCGAGAGCTGCGTCCATTGATAGCCTACTGATTGAGCTGTTTAAGTTACATGAGCTGACGCAAACGGATTTGGCGCTATTTGCTGTGGGCGGCTATGGCCGAGGTGAGCTGTCGCCTTATTCCGATGTGGACATCCTGATACTCTCCCCCGATACATTAAGTACTGAAACCTCACAAAAGGTAGATGGCTTTGTGGCGCGCTTATGGGATGTGGGTATTGAGCCGGGTATTGCGGTGCGCACCATAGAGGATTGTCTGCAAGTGGCCACAGACATCACAGTCGCCACCAACTTACTTGAGGCACGCCTATTAATCGGCAACGACAGTTTAAGCGCCATCCCTAACAACGTGGTGCAACAAACTTGGTCTCAAAAAGAGTTTTATGATGCCAAAATGGCTGAAGCCCGCGCCCGTCATTTGCTTCATAATGGCACTGAATATAATCTTGAGCCAGATATCAAAAAATCCCCAGGGGGTCTGCGTGACATCCATACCATTGGCTGGATTACCAAACGCTATTTTCGCATTACCAAATTATACGACTTAGTACCGCAGGACTTTTTGACCGAAAAAGAATTCGATGAGCTGATGTTTGCAGAAGGGTTTTTATGGCGCATCCGTCATCATTTGCATCATTTAACCGGCCGCAATGAAAACAAACTGCTGTTCGATTATCAGCGTGACATCGCGGAGCGTATGGGGTATGAGCAAAGCGAGGAAGATGAGCCTAATGCAGCCGTAGAAAACTTCATGCGCGACTATTACCGCTGCGCCATGCAAATCTCCACCCTGTCTGAAATGCTGACTTCGCACTATTACGAGACCTTAATTGAGGCGCGTCTACCTGAATCAGAGCGTCCCGAAAAATCAGTATTAAATGCCCGCTTTAACCGAGTCGGTGATCATATTGCCATTGCCCACCATCACGTATTTGCTCAGCATCCTGAAGCCATTTTAGAGATGTTTTTATTAATGGGTCAGCATGGCATTAAGCATATCCGCACCCGCACGTTGCGCGCGCTAAAAATTGCGGCGCGAGGCATTGATCAGCACTATCGTGATAACCCATTGCACAAAAAGCTGTTCTTAGATAATTTAAAAGAGCAAAACTACCTGTTTCATCGCCTACGTATTATGAAGCGCTACGGGGTGCTGGCCAACTATATGCCGCAATTTGTCAATTTAATTGGGCTGATGCAGTATGACTTGTTCCACCGCTATACCGTGGATGCACATATCTTGCTACTTATTCGTATGCTGCACCGCTTTACCAGCCCCAAATACCAAGATGACTTTGCACTGGTAGGCTCTATTTACAAACGCATCGAGCGTAAAGAGATTATTGTACTGGCAGCTATCTTCCATGATATTGCCAAAGGCCGCGGCGGTGATCACAGCGAGCTTGGAGAGCGTGATGCCATTGAGTTTTGTCTCAGCCATGGCATGAGTGAGGCCGATGCCAAATTGATTGGTTGGCTGACTCGATATCATCTGCTCATGTCGATGACTGCACAAAAACAAGACATCTCTGACCCTGAAGTGGTGACTAAGTTTGCCAATTTAGTCGGTAATGTCACTCATCTAAATCACCTGTATGTACTCACCGTCGCAGACATGAACGCCACCAATCCTCAGCTATGGAATAGCTGGCGTGCCAGCTTAATGAAGCAGTTATATACCCAAACTCGGCGTATTTTACGTGCCGATTTAGATGCGCCCACCAACCGTCAAGAAATGATTGCCACTACTCGTCAACAGGCACTGACCATGCTGGATAAAGTCGACAATCAGCACATGAACCGTGAGGAGGTATTGGCACTATGGGATGAGCTCGGCGATGAGTATTTTTTACGTGAAATCCCAGAAGCCATTATGTGGCATACTGAGGCCATCTTAAATCACCCCCCTATTGGCCGTGCTTCCGATGCCAACAGTGAGCCCTTAATTGTGCTGCGTGAGCATAGAGAATTGGCACTCGATGCGGTACAAATTTTTATCTACACCCAAGATCAGGCCAACTTATTTGCAGTGACTATGGCGGTGTTTGATCAAATGAATCTAGATGTGCTCGATGCACGTATTATTACTGCCACGCGCGACTTTGCCTTAGATTCTTATGTGTTACTTGATCGCCATGGCACCTTATTGACTGACCCTGAATCGCGTGAGGAGTTGACCCGCCGCTTAATTGACGCCTTTAAAAACCCTGAAACGCCCAAGCTGGTTCAAAAGCGCTTACCACGGCGCTTAAAGAACTTTCAAGTACCCACCACCATTGATTTTAACTATAATGAAGCCAGTCGCCAGCATGTGATGAGCCTAACTACCCTAGATCAGCCGGGGTTACTGGCGCGCATTGGTCAGGTATTCTTGAACGAGGGCATTGAGGTCCATGCCGCGCGCATTACTACCTTAGGCGAGCGTGCTGAGGATATGTTTTATATTAGTGACATTGGGGATAATATGCTCAGTGACGCTAAGCTTGAGCGCCTAAGAACCACCTTAATTGACGTGCTTACACCGAGCTGTTGAGCGGTTTACAAACCTGTTATTGTCTGTGCACCTTAACCACTATATTTAAATAGGTCCATCATGAACCCAAAATTAGAGCTGCTGCACCCTTATCCGTTTGCCAAGATGGCTACCTTATTGGCACACTCTACCCCAGCCCCTGAGTTTGAAACCATCAAGCTTGGTATTGGCGAGCCGAAGCATGAGCCGCCCTCTTTTGTGTTACAGACGCTAGCGGACAACCTAATCAAGGTACAAAACTATCCCTCAACCAGTGGCTTACCTGAGCTACGCCAAGCCATTGCTGATTGGCTACAACACCGCTTTAGCTTAAATCGCATCAGTGCAGACTCACAGATTATCCCGGTGATGGGTACTCGTGAGGCCTTATTTAGCTTCGTCCAAGCCGCTATTAACTTAGACGCAGGCAATGATGTATCTGATAAACCCCTCATTGTCATGCCAAACCCTTTTTATCAGATTTATGAAGGTGCCGCTTTGCTTGCCGGCGCAGAGCCCTATTTTGTGCCTTGTACTGCGGATAATGATTTCAAGGGCGATTACCGCTCGGTGCCAAGTGACGTTTGGGAGCGTACCCAGCTGGTCTTTGTGTGTAGCCCCAACAACCCCACTGGAGCAGTATTTGATGCCGATGATTGGCAGGCATTGATTGAGCTGTCGGACCAACACAACTTTATCATCGCCAGTGATGAGTGCTATAGCGAGCTTTATTTTGAGTCGCCTCCTGTTGGGCTACTTGAAGTGTGTGCGCAACTGGGCCGCGATGATTACAAAAACTGCGTGGTGTTCCACTCGTTGTCCAAGCGCTCAAATCTGCCAGGGCTACGCTCAGGCTTTATCGCAGGTGATGCCAGCTTATTACAGCCGTACCTGCAATATCGTACCTATCAAGGCGCCGCATTACCCATTCATCACCAACTGGCCTCTATCGCTGCTTGGCAAGATGAAGCACACGTTGAGCACAACCGCACGCTTTATGCCCAAAAGTTCGATTTATGGATCAGTGAGCTGGGTGAGGCATTAACTCTTACCAAACCAGATGCTGGATTTTATTTATGGGTACAAGTGCCCCCACCCTTTGTCGATGAACAAGGCGAGCCAGATGACGAGGCCTTTGTCAAAGCCTTATATGAACAGGTCAATATCAATGCGCTGGCAGGACGTTACTTGTCACGTGAAGTTGATGGCGTAAATCCAGGTAAAGGTTTTGTCCGCCTAGCACTGGTGGCCAGTGTCGATGAAAGCCGGCAAGCCATTGAACGTATCAAAGGATTATTGGCACAGCCTTAGTCTTTTGCTCCACAGCCTGTGCTTCAATAAAGCACAGGCGCCAGATAAGCCGTGCGTCATTGCTCAAGAAGCGGTACAATGCCTGCTAAAATAACACGTGTACCCTATGTAATTTATTCGACATAACCAGGGAGTGGTTTATGACCAGGCTAGACTTTACGCAGCCTCCTTTTGACGTTTTGAGCTCAAATGAGCGTGAAAGTCTAAAAAAACAAACTCAAATCCGCTATTTGGCTAAAAATGAGGCGTTAAGCATCGCAGATACTGCCTATTTTTATGTGGTACTAAAAGGGCGTATCCAGCAAAGCCTAGCAGGTGAGACACTAGGTGAGTTTGTCGCCACAGCACTTAGCAATGATTGGTTCGATGGCCGCAAGCTACCTACAGATGAAGAGGTACACCTGCCGATACCAGCCGCCACGCCGATAAATCACTCAACAAAAGATGCATACCCAAGCGATGCCTATCATTATCAAGCCGTTGAAGACAGCTTGCTGCTGCAAGTGAATCCAGCGGCGATAGACAGACTATCGGTACAAAATCGTTATATCAGAAATTTACTCAGCGGCGAGTTGGCTGAGCGTATGCAGGCGTATAGCGCGCGCAGTCAAAAACCCGCCTTACGCACTACTCGCACGCTCAGTCATGCCGACTCCCTAGATACCCAAGGCTCAGCCGATGTATTAAATGGTGATGAATTAAATGGCCATGTATTAAATGCTTCTGTTGCCGCCACTCAAGCTGAGTCGCAGCAGCTTATGCTACAGCCGGTCACTGCCATTCGCATGCTTGACGTGCATACCATTGCAGAGACCGCCACCTTGGTAGATGCTGCCACCACCATGACCCAAGCTGGGCTTAAGCATGTCTTGGTCAAGCGCATCCCTACCGTGGAGCGCCACCCCACCCGCTCCCATCAAAGTAACTTAGGCATTTTAACAGATGCCGATATTTGCCGAGCTGTGAGTGAAAGGGTGGATATGAGCACAGCTTTATGCCGAGATTATGCCAAGTTCAAGCTACACACCATCGACCATCATCAAGACATTAGCGAGGCGCTGCTGGCGATGATTCGCTACCGAGTCCACCGTTTACCAGTACTTGATGAAAATCAAGAAGTGATCGGGGTACTGGGTCAAAGTGACTTGTTGGCGTTTTTGAGTCATCACTCTCAGCTTATTACCTTACAAATTGAGCAAGCCCGTAGTATAGATATGCTCAAAGGTCCGGTAGAACAGATTGGCCAATACATTCGAGAACAACACAACAATGGCATCAAAATCGGGGTAATTAGCCGCATTGTACAAGCGCTCAATGCCCATGTCTTTGCCAAATTGTGGCGACTTATCGTGCCCGATATGGTGTATGAGAACACCTGCATTATCGTGATGGGCTCCGAGGGCCGCGGCGAGCAAATTATGCGCACTGACCAAGACAATGCGCTAATTATACGTAATGGCTTTAATGACTCCAATTTGGCCGATTATGCCCAAAAATTCAATCACGTATTGGCAGAAATGGGGTACCCGCTGTGTGAGGGGAACATCATGATGAGCAATCCCTTATGGCGTCAGTCGTTAAACCGCTTTAAGTCAGAGATTTCAATCTGGTTTAATCAGCGTGAGCCGCAGCACGCCATTTGGTTATCTTGTCTACTAGATGCCTCTTACGTATGCGGCGATGAGCGCCTACTTGAGAGCCTACGCAAACATATCCAAGTGGCGCATCGCAGCACAGATCCCATGTTCGTGCGCGGCTTTGCTCAGGCCGCTTTGCAATTTGGCGATATCAATCAGTGGTGGAAAAAATTTATGCCGCTTATCGGTAAGCCCATGGCGCAAGATATTGATCTAAAAAAAGCGGGTATA
Source organism: Psychrobacter raelei (assembly GCF_022631235.3). Taxonomy (NCBI): domain Bacteria; kingdom Pseudomonadati; phylum Pseudomonadota; class Gammaproteobacteria; order Moraxellales; family Moraxellaceae; genus Psychrobacter; species Psychrobacter raelei. The sequence goes on along the minus strand of NZ_CP093310.2, from coordinate 733,190 downwards.
TTTCCTTTGGTACACGGCATTCGAGCACTGGCCTTAGAAAACGACATCTTTGATGTCACAAGCAGTAAGGCCCGGCTACAAGAGCTGGCGCGCGCTGGCGTCATGACGCATAATCGGGCAGAGACACTCAATGAGGCGCTGGAGTTTTTTATGGCTCGTCGTTTGGATATTGCCTTGGCCACAGAAGACCGACTGGCCCGCCAAGTTGATCCCTCAAGCCTATCCGCGCTTGAAAGAGATCTGTTAAAAGAGTGCCTAAACGTGGTCAAAAGTTTCAAAAATGAGCTGCGTCAACGTTATCAGCTCGAAGTCGCTTAGCGAAAAACCATCCCTATCTGCTATTGTCTTAATTTGCTATCTGTGTCCTCTTGGAGGTCTGATTATGAGCTTTATGCAGCACCTAAAATCCAGTTGGTACCAAAAGCGCCTGCTACGCCCTGAGCTCAATGGGATGTTTGAGCCGCCGGTGGAGAATCAGTGGGTGGCCATTGATTGTGAGATGAGCGGTCTTAACGCCAAAAAAAACCATTTACTGTCTATCGCAGCCATTCATATTAACGGATCTGTCATCGATACCGGACAGGGGCTACATCTTATTTGTCGCCCGCCGGTGATGCCCACCAAGGACACCATCATCATTCATGGCCTGCGCCCGATAGATGTCGAAAATGGTTTAAGTTATGAGCAAATGTTGGCGAAGCTGCTGCCGTTTATCGGTAATCGCCCCATCGTTGGGTTTTGTCCTCAGCTAGACATCAGTTTTTTAAACCCGTTAGTCAAAGCTTATATGGGTACTTATCTGCCTAATCCAGTTATTGATATTCGTACGCTTTATAATCGCTACAGCGGTAACCGCACCCAAGGCATACCTGATCAATCTTCGCACCTTAGCGCCATTTGTCAGCAGCTCAAGTTGCCTGATATGGCTGCCCATGATGCCTATAATGATGCCATTATGACCGCCATGGCTTTTTTACTATTAAAGTAACGAAAGCTTATTTGCTCTGGCTCTATTTATTTTTGGCGTCAGTGTTTATTGACCTCATCAGCAGTTATAATAACCGCTCATGACACCCCTGTTTTTTTATCCTTAAATCAACTGATACTTAGTAAGCTTATGACTGTGCCTAGATATAACTTCTGTGACTTATTGCCTGCCAAAACCTTAACCAAGATGGCAACGGCTATCGGTTTGTGCTTAGGGATTAGCCCCTTACTGTATGCTCAGCTACCCGCACCTGTGGAAGCGGCGCTTAATCGTGCTCACATTAGCACCGATGACATCAGTTTAGTGATTATGCCGGTAACCGCTACTGCAGACAATAACACTACCGCCAGTACCAAAACTGTAAAAAGCCGTCTGCCGGCGGTAGTACCGCTTAATCTAGTCCAGAAAGTCAAGGCTGAGCAGCCAGATTTGGTTGATGCTGATGAGCTGCCGCCTGAGCTTGAAAGCACCGCTTCGCCCTCAAAAATTGCCGCCCAGAAGCTGCAAACTCAGCCTGCTCAATCAAACCCTGCCGAGAAAAAAACTGCGCCAGCCTCAAGTACTGCATCTCAGAATAAATCAAGTGACCCAGCTCATAACAACCCAGCGCTGACTCAGGGCTTAGTCGATATCCCTGCTCATGAGTCAGCCAGTGACGCCCTAGCTGCTGTCAATCCAAGCACTGTCGACGACAATCAGCCCTTAGCCTATCCGCTGCGTCATTTATCTGAATTACCGCGTACCCCTGCCAGCACCATGAAGCTGATCCCTACCTTTATTGCGCTTGATCTGCTCGGCCCCAATTTTGTTTGGGTCACTCAGGCCTATCACACAGGATTCATTTCAGCCAATACTTTATATGGTGATTTAATCATCAAAGGCAGTGGTGACCCTAAGCTGACCCTTCAGCGTTTAAATAAACTATTAGAGCAGGTAAAACAGGCCGGTATTCAGCACATCAAAGGCGACATTGTATTAGACAGCTCCGTATTTCAAGGTGTGACCAAAGATCCGGCCGCTTTTGATAATGATCCACTGCGCCCTTATAATGCCAGCCCCGATGGCTTATTGGTTAACTTCAGCACCCTAGAGCTCACCGCTGTCCCACTTTTAAATGATGCTCAGCGCGGCACTGCCAAGCTATACTATAAACCGCTAATGGCCGATTATGATCTGCCCACAACCTTACCCACAGCGAGCCTAGGCAACTGCTCATCGGCCCGCTCAAGCTTGGCGCCCATATGGCAAGCACAAGGCCTAAAATTTAATAAAAGCTTGCCTACCTCTTGCGGCGCTCGCACTTTTTATATCGCCTATCCTGATGCCAAAGACTTCGCTAAACGGGTGGTCAAAGGCCAGTGGCTAAGTCTGGGCAATACCTTATCAGGCTCTATTAAGTTTTTGGGCCTCGGTAACACCGTAGCGGGCGATATGATCAATACCGAAACGCCGCTTAAGACCAACGCTGGTACTTACTTAGACATGAGCAGCAGCACCGATAAAAACGCCGTGCTGGCACAATCTGTCTCTGTTCTCCCCGCCTCGCCGCTGCCTTTTGTACGTTATCCTTCGCTGCCTTTATCGCAGCAAATTTTCGATATCAATCACTACTCCAATAACGTCATGACTGAGCAGCTAACGCTGACTTTGCCATTATTTTCAGACCCTAGCGCTGCATCTGATACCACAGGCCACGCTATAAAACCACAAAAAGACAGCTACTCTAACTACACCAAGGCACTAGGCACCATCAACCAGTGGTGGCAAAAAAATCTTACGACCCCCGCCCCTGTCATGTCTAACGGCTCAGGACTGTGCCGCGACTGTAGTGTGACTGCTGAAAATCTAGCTGATCTGCTGCAGTTCGCCTACAACCACCGCTACTTTGACACTTATGTCAATTCTTTAGGGGTGGCCGGCATTAGTGGCACCATTACTGAGCACGCTGAGCGTTTGCCCAGCTCAGCAGCCATTGGCCGTGCTTGGATTAAAACGGGCACCTTAAATAACGTCACCTCCATGGCAGGCTACGTACATGGCAAATCTGGTCAGGACTATATTGTGGTCGGTATTATCAATGGCAGCACCAACCAAGCACCTTTAAATACCTACGAGGCCCGTTATGTGCTTGATACCATGCTAGACTGGACAGCCAAGCACTAAATACCTGCAAGGGTCATCTAAACTATTATTGCTGTTTTAATCGCTTGGCTGTTTTTAACGCTTTGACCAAGGAGTACCTCATGCAGAATATATTTTTTGACAGTAGCGAGACCTTGATACGCATTGTGCTATCGTCAGTTATTGTCTATATCTGCATTGTGGCGTTTCACAAGGTATCAGGCAAGCGGTCTACCTCACAGCTTAACAACTTCGACTGGGTAGTGACTGTGATGATTGGGTCTATCGGCGCCAGTACCATTGTGCTTGATAACGTCCCCATCATTGAGGGCATGGCATCCATCGTGAGCCTATTAGCCTTACAGTACTTAGTGACCAAATACGCCGCTATCTCACCTGAGTTTGCAAACTTCATCGTCTCCGAACCACGGGTGGTGTTTTATCAGGGCCAGTTTCTACCAGAAGCCATGCGCAAAGAGCGCTTAACCCGCCAAGAGATTGAATGCGCCATGCGCAGTGAAGGGATTCATGATTATGACCAGGTAGCAGCTGTGGTGTTTGAAAGCGATGCCAAGCTCACCATAATTCCAAAGCGAGACCCCTCAGACAGACTAGATGAACAGGGTAATATAAAGCCCTCAGATACGCTCAAACCTTTGTACTAAGAGTGTACTAATACGATATTTAGGCCGCTCAAGCTACCAATACAGCCTACAAACCAGCAGCAAACCACATCTGCACAAAAAAGGTTAGACAGCTTGGCCATCTAACCTTTTTTGTGTTTACTTAAGCGGCTGTTACTCAGCCAACTTAGTTATGATTTTATTTGACTCGTGTCCAAGTTTGGCTGCGCTTAAAAGGTGTGTGCTTGATGTTACCAGTCAGCTTCAAAGACTGACCATTGTCAGCTAGGGTGACTTTACCGCCATAAACTTTGCCAGTTTCTGGATCAACCAGATCGCCACCTGACCATTTATTATTACCATCCGCTTTAAGACCGGTTAAGATAGGTAAACCCACGATCGGTTTGTTCTTTAATGAGCCTGAGCATTTTGAGCAAACTTCTTTGGCCTTTGACGCATCGTTAACTTTCACAATTGTACCGGTCACTACGCCATTAGACTCCGTCATTTTGATAACGGCTTTTTTTTCACCGGTTTTGTCATCTATAGATTGCCATTGAGTGTTGTTCAATGAGGCTGCCATTGCCGCAGTGGACATTAGGCCTGTCAGGGCCGTGGTGGTCAGTAAAGTAGTAAGAAATTTCATATCGACTCCAATTCGAAAAAATACAAATCCATTTAAGGTTAAAAGTTAAAAAAAGCTGAATCAAATAACAGCAATATTCATAACTAAATATCTAAAAAACATATCTAAAAAACCTAGCATGAATTCAGAATAGTTAGTGAACACTCAAGCTCCAGCTAAACTTGATTAACCCGATAATACCGTCCAAAAACTAAGTTGTCGAGACAAAATAATATAATTAAACTTAAATCACTGTTAACGTATAAAACCTACTTATTAGTGAAACAATCGCACAGTATTATTGCTAAGCTGTATGTTTTAGCCACTTTTACAGAGGCTCTTAACCCTGTCTATCGATAGAGGCTTTGAGATTAGTAACACGCTAGACTAGCTTGCCTTGCGCGGTTTTGCTTGTCTACATACAAACTCATTACCATTAAAGCTAAAATAGCCCCCTCTTTTATCCTACACACAGACAGAAAAAATTTATGCTTAACTTTCGCCCTAACGCACCTCATACCCCCGCCTTTTATCGAGCTAAAGCCTATTGTCATGGCCTAAATACTGCCCTTGGTATCATAAGTTTGGCAGCAGTGAGCTTAACGTTATCAGGATGTATGGGCCTACCTGCTACAACTTATGCGATTGATTCACAAAGCTATCAGGCCCAAGGCAAAAGCCAGCGTATTAAGTATATCGTATTGCATTACACTGCCGAAAATGAGCCTGAGTCACTGCGCATTTTGACCACGGCCAATGTCAGTGCCCATTATCTAATCCCAATTACCGATGACAAACCTATTTATCAGCTGGTGCCCGATAACCAGCGGGCTTGGCATGCAGGACAAGGTAGCTTTGCTGGTAGAAGTATCTTAAATGACACCTCAATTGGCATAGAAATCGTTAATGAAGGCATCCAACAGCAGTTTCGCAAAGCCAAAAATACCGACAATGATGGTTATCATCCTGCCGAGCATTATGTTGAATTTACGGACATACAGATTAAAAAAATTGCCCAGCTGGTACAAGACTTAGCGCAAAAGTATGAGATAGAACCAACGTTGATTATCGGTCACTCTGATATGGCACCGTCTCGTAAGATTGACCCTGGGGCTAAGTTTCCTTGGGAGCGACTTTATAAAGAATATGGCATTGGGGCATGGTATGAGGAGGCCGATAAGCAGCAATTTATGACAGAAGGCTCTTTTCAATCAGCCACTGTTGCCGACATTCAGCAGATGCTCAGTGATTATGGCTACGACATCACGCCTAGTGATGAATGGGACCGATCTAGCCGCAATGTGGTGTATGCATTTCAATTACATTTTCGGCCACAGAAACTTACCGGACAAATGGACTTAGAAACTTATGCTATTTTAAAAGCGCTTAATAAGAAGTATCACCATGCAAATTAAGCGCCTTGATGAACCTATAAGCTGGTGCACGGCCTGCTTATAGACTAAATAGCGATGAGCCGAAATTGCTTATTTTCCATTAGGGGCTTTAGCAGCGGCTTGATAAATTGGTGTCACTTCAGGCAATAGTGCTTGTATTTTATTGATACGCTGCTGAGAGTTTGGGTGAGTAGACATTAAGGTAACAACCGCATTGCTGCGACCATTTACCGCCTCCATTTTTTTCCACACAGAGATGGCTGCCTCTGGGTTATAGCCCGCTTGAGCCATTAGATGCAGGCCGCCGGCATCAGCTTGTGACTCTTGACTGCGAGAAAATGGCTTGTCGATACCTAAATCACTGAGCATACCGATAGAGTCTGCGCTTAATCCGGTCTTAGACTGTATCGCTGCACCCCCTAATTGCAATGCCAATCCGGTTAAAATCTTTTGCCCTGCATCTTTTTTGCTGTGCTCTTGTAAGGCATGCGTCATCTCGTGACCAATAATGGCCGCAATCTCTGCATCATTGAGATTAAGCTTTTCTACAATACCGGTATACACCACCATCTTACCGCCTGGCATTGCCCAAGCATTAAGCTCAGGTGAGCGAATGACTGTCAGCTGCCAGTCAAAAGGAACACCTGTGGCATTGGCACGATCTGCATAAGGTCTTAAGCGGTTAAAGACCCTATTAACTCGCACGGCTGTGCTCGACGTTCTATCCACTGCCCCTTGACTGCTTGCTTTAGAGACTACTTGACTGTAGCTTTTTGCTGCATCCTCGTTGAGTGCTGCCGTGTTATATCCGGCTACATCAGCGACGGTTGCACAGCCCACCAAAGTGGTCATAGTTGCGGTTAAGATAGAGATTTTCAGTTTGCCAAATACAGCCATAAAATATCCTTATAAAAAAGAAGTTATTGGGGAAAATATCTAGGCCCTTACAAAACCAGCGGTTTTAAAGAAATTTAAAACCGAGGAGTCAACGTTGATGCTTATATAATATATGTTGATTCTATGTAACTAATATGTCTAAATTATTGCCAATAATAAAATTATCACATAACTAAAAACCTGTCTACCATTAAGTTTAACTACTAACAGTTATTTTTATTATAATAAAAAATCAAAAAGCAGTTATTTTCGAGCCCGCGAAAAATAATGCCTGTCATCAAAAAACCTGAGATAACAAAAAACACATCAACACCAGCAAAGCCACCAGGCATCCATGCAGGATTAAAGTGAAATAGTACAACCGCTATTACCGCAATTGCTCTTAAGCCGTTGATATCTGTTCTAAATTTCATAAGTTGATTCTATTGATTGATAAGTTTTATTGACGCATGAATAAAGGCAAATACTCGCTATTATAACCATAGCCACTACAAAGCGTAGGCTAGTATTTAATAATGGTGGTATCAAGTAAAAACGCTCCCAGTAACCGCAGGTAACGCTCTGGCTAATTGGCAACATTAAGATGATAAAATAGATCACTAATACCTACTGTAGATTACCTAAAAAGGAGCCTGTCATGAGTGACTCACAACCAGATTACTCACAACCTGAAGCGCTAGAAGCTTATTTTAAACGTAAGGCAGAACAAGAAAGTCTAGCGCAAGCACAGGCGGAGCAAGAGGCAAAAGAGCTGTCCGCCTATGACGCCTGTGTGCTAAAGGAAAGTGCGCAAGTCAAAGAGTTGATTGCGCAGGCGCAAGCAAAGGATGGGCACAAGGATTAAAGCCAATCTCTTGTGTGATATCAGTAATAAAAAAACAATAAAAAAGGTGAGCCATTTTATGACTCACCTTTTTATTAAACGTTAGATTTACTCTACTCTGGTTAAAAAAGTAGCATCAAAACAATACTAGCGTAACCAAGCACGGGCATTACGGAACATACGCATCCACGCGCCATCATCTGCCCACTCATCTGGCTTCCAGCTGTGATTAACTGCTCGTAGCGTACGCTCAGGGTGTGGCATCATTAAGGTGACACGACCGTCAGTACTACAAATACCTGTCACACCGCCCAATGAGCCATTCGGGTTCAATGGGTAAGTCTCGGTGGGATTACCTTGGCTATCGACATAACGCATGGCGATCTGACCATGATTGGCCATACCGTCAATCTCTGACTTATTTAAGGTAGCAAAGCCTTCACCGTGTGCCACAGCGATGGGTAAGATGCTGTCTTGCATACCTTTTAATAAGATCGACTTAGTGCGCTCAATTTTTACGTTGACAGTACGCGCTTCAAAGCGGGCTGACTTATTGTAAGTAAAACGTGGGAAATTCTCCGCGCCTGGGATTAAGTCTTTTAACTGAGCCATCATCTGACAGCCGTTACACACGCCTAAGCTGAAAGTATCCGGACGGGTGAAGAATCGCACAAATTGCATACGCAGCTCGTCATGGAACAAGATTGAATTGGCCCAACCTGAGCCTGCACCCAATACGTCACCGTAACTAAAGCCACCACAGGCCACCAAACCATTGAAGTCGCGTAAATCAATACGACCCTCAAGTAGGTCACTCATATGCACGTCAACTGCATCGAATCCTGCACGCACGAAGCCGGCTGCCATTTCTAATTGACCGTTCACACCTTGCTCACGCAAGATAGCCACTTTTGGCTTATTGGGGCGGCTGTTGAGATAAGGCTCATCTACTTTTTGATTTAAATCAAAGTTAGCTTGAGCAATCAGACCATGGTGATTAGGATCAGCGATTAAGTCAAACTCCTGCTGCACGCACTCTGGGTTATCACGGCGTTTGGCAATCTGGTAACTCACCTGAGTCCAAGTTTGCTGTAGATCACTGCGGCTAAATACCAAGGCATCATCGCCTTGATGTAGCGGTGTAATTAGGGTTAATTTATCTTGATTGGCGCCGCCTACTGGGGTCTCAATGGTTTGACCAATGAGGCTTAACATTGCCGAAACGTTGTGCTCTTCAGCCAACGCCATAACAGCGTCAATATGCTCAGGCAGTACTTGGATCACTGCACCAAGTTCTTCAGCAAACAGCTGGCCTAAGAGGTTGTCATTGCTTAGGTTTAGGTTAATCGCCAAGCGATTAGTAAACTGCATCTCAGCCACTGTTGCCAATAGGCCTCCATCACCGATATCGTGATAAGCACTGATAACGCCTTGCTGGTTACCGGCCTGGATAAAATTAAAGAAATTAATTAAATCTTGAGGGCTGGCTAAATCAGGGCATTCATTACCCAGCTGGCTTTGGGTTTGCGCTAAGATTGAGCCACCCAATCGCAGCTTACCTTGCGACAAATCTAGACGGTATAAAGCAGCATCCGTATTTTTTAACTCAGGCGTTAAAGTTTTATTGACATCAATCACCGGCGCAAAGGCAGTAATGACTAAGCTCATGGGGCTCACAACAGCTTTATCCACGGCTTGACCATCCACCTCATCACTCCAGCCTGCGCGCATAGATAATGAGTCCTTACCTACTGGAATTGCAATGCCCAAGGCAGGACACAACTCTTCACCTACGGCATATACTGCATCAAACAAGGCTGCGTCTTCGACATCTTCACCGCAAGCGGCCATCCAGTTAGCTGATAACGTAATGTCTGAAATCTTATCGATACGCGCGCCTGCGATGTTGGTGATGGCTTCAGCCACTGCCAAGCGTGCCGATGCGGCAGGATTGATTAATGCCACAGGTGGACGCTCACCCATACTCATGGCCTCACCGGTATTGGCCAGTAAACCTGAGCTGGTTACCGCACAGTCGGCCACAGGCACTTGATAACGCCCCACGTATTGATCTTGGGTTACCATACCTGTGATTGAGCGATCGCCAATACTAATTAAGAATGACTTGCTGGCTACCGTTGGGTGACGCAGCACATCATGCACCGCCTCTTTGATATCAAAGCTGTCACCAGCATCAGCGAAATCAAGCGGAGCAAGGATTTTTTGTTCACGCTCGAAGGTACGCTTCATTTGCGGTGTACCGCCAAGCAACACTTGCATCGGCATATCAACCGGTTGCTCGTCTAATAATGCATCATCCACTTGCAGCTGACGGATGGCGGTTGCGGTACCTAAGATGGCATAAGGGCAACGCTCACGCTTACAAATGGCATCAAATAAGGCTTCGCTCTCAGGGCGAATGGCAAGCACATAACGCTCTTGTGCCTCATTTGACCAGATGGCCATCGGTGACATGCCCGCCTCTAGTGAAGGAATTTGACGTAAGTTTAGCACCGCACCCATGTCGTGATCATTGACCAGCTCAGGCATAGCATTTGATAAGCCGCCTGCACCCACGTCATGGATAGACACAATCGGGTTACCATCTTTACTGGCAGCGCTCGCCTCAATGTCATTACCTGCAAGCGCCCAGCAGCGATCGATCACTTCCTGACAACGGCGCTCCATCTCAGCGTTATCACGTTGTACAGAAGCAAAGTCTAACCCTTCATCAAGCTCACCACTGTCTACTGATGAGGCTGCACCGCCGCCCAGACCGATTTGCATCGCAGGGCCACCCAAGACGATAAGTAAGTCGCCCTCTTGGATGCTGTTTTTTTCAACCAAGTTGCGTTTGATGTTACCGTAACCACCAGCAATCATGATCGGCTTATGATAACCGCGCATCTCACTACCATCTTGATTCGCACTGGTATCTAATTGGAAAGAACGGAAATAACCACAAAGGTTAGGACGACCAAATTCGTTGGCAAAATTGGCTGAGCCTAGCGGCGCTTCTGTCATAATCTCTAAGCTTGACGCCATGCGCTCCGGCTTACCATAGTCTTTAGTGCTAAATTGACCTGACTGCTCCCACTTCTCTGGCATATCTGGCAGGTGTAGGTGTGAGACGTTAAACCCAGTTAAGCCCGCTTTTGGTTTGCCCCCTCGGCCGGTTGCACCTTCATCACGAATTTCACCACCGGCACCGGTTGATGCGCCGGCATACGGAGCAATAGCGGTGGGATGGTTGTGCGTTTCGACTTTCATTAAGATGTCGATGTGCTCATTATGAAAGTCATACTGGTGCATTTGCGAGGATAAAACATCTTCGCCCAGCTCTTTTTGAGGCAGCGGATAAAAGCGCTCAGCTTCAAAGCCTTGCATCACCGCAGCGTTGTCTTTATAAGCTGACAAGATACCGGTAGGGTTTTTTTCATGGGTGTTGCGAATCATTTTAAACAGTGATTTGGGCTGCACTTCACCGTCAACCGTCCACTCTGAGTTAAAGATTTTATGACGGCAATGTTCTGAGTTGGCCTGAGCAAACATCATCAGCTCAACGTCTGTGGGGTTACGTTTAAGCTCTTCACCATAAGCCTGCATTAAGTAATCGATATCTTCTACCGATAGCGCAAAACCAAACTCTCGGTTCGCCGCTTCTAAGGCACTGCGGCCTTGGCCAATGATATCCACATGCTTGAGTGACGCTGGTGTATGATCATCGAATAATTGGCTCAACTGATTTAAATCATAAACCAAGCTTTGGGTCATACGGTCATGTAAGATTTGCTCAGCTTGTTTTGGTAGTTTCGATGGCAAATCCTCGCCAGTTAAGGTAAATACGATAACGCGCTCAACACGTTCTACTGCTAACTCACAGTTATTAAAGATGTCGGTGGCTTTACTTGACCAAGGAGAAATGGTACCAAAGCGTGAGCTAACGATGACTTGGCACTGGCCGGCACTGGCTGTGATAGCGGCCACTTCTTCGCCTTGATTTAATAGGTCTAAAGCCTTTTTACGCTCAGCATCGTTAAGTTCGCGTGATAGGACGTACACTTGTTGTGTATCAATACCTGTCACCTTGAGGGCCGTCTGGCTATTTAACTGCTCAATTAATTGTTGGGCTTTGAACTCGGTTAAAAAACGGTGTCCAGCGAGGATCATCATAAGGCAAATTCCGCAGTGTCTGAGTAGAGTGTAGAAACGAGATTAATGAAAACAAAAGTTGTCACAGTGAACTGATACGCCTGTTTATAAGGCAAGCTTTTGGCAGTCCATAAAATCCTTGGCTATTATAGCAAGAAGTTACGCTTAAGGTGCTAGTGAACCACCTCATAAAACAGCTTTTGATGGCAATTATTATTTTATCTACTCTTTAGCAGCATCTAGTACAGTGATTATTAGATAACCAAAAGATAATCTTACTTAAATTAACTAAATAAGCCGCTTTTTTACAAAGGCTCACGTGCTCTTACAGGGTCAGGGTATCATTTGTTTGACCAGCCATTTAGCATAAACACTGTGTTAAAGATATTTATAAAAATTCAAAGACAATCAACCAATAACGATATTTTGATATAAGGAAATTATTATGAGTAAACAAGACCACATTGACCTTATTCGTGAGATTGTAAAAGAGGTTAAGTTTGCAATGTTCACCAGCATTACTACAGAGGGGCATTTGCACGCGTGTCCTATGACCACAAGTGAGACCAGCCTTGGCGCCCGTGAGATATGGTTTATTGGTGATAAAACCACTCAGGCCGTTGATAATATCAACAACAATCCGCAAGTAAATTTATCTTATGTTAGCCAAGATGGCAAAGACTATGTGTCTATTAATGGCAAGGCGGAACTGGTAGATGATAAAGCCAAACTTGATGAGCTGTGGTCCCCTATTTACAATGCCTTTTATGAGCATGGCAAAGAAGATGAAAACGTGCAGCTGATTAAAGTGGTGCCGAATGGTGCTGAATTCTGGCGCAGTGGCAACGGTATTATTAATGCCGCCAAGTTGGCCGTAGCAGCTGTTCAAGATGGTAAAATAGCCGACAGCTTAGGCGACAATGGTTCTGTTGAATTTTAAGCCAAAACAGCTCAGCTTCATCTCAAAATATGAACAAAAAAGCCCCAACCAATTGCAATTGGTTGGGGCTTTTAGTGATTGGTAAGCTGTGGATTTGATTTACTCATCGCTCAGCTGCAAGTAATTGACTAGTTTTGTTTGAGATAAGGCCAAGCCGCGCGCATATAGATCATCATAGACCATAAGGTTAATACAACCGCTGCCACCATCAAGCCATAGCCTAACAACTCCAGTGACTCTATATTAAGCAGCAGCACAGTAATGGCTATCATTTGGAACGTAGTTTTCAACTTACCCACATAGGACACCGCCACGCTAGTACGGGCCCCAAGCTCTGCCATCCACTCACGCAGCGCAGATACCGCAATCTCACGTGAAATAATAACAATGGCGGCAATGGCCATAATAATATTAGGATGCCACTGCACTAATACAATCAGCGCCGCAGCCACCATCAGCTTATCTGCCACTGGGTCTAAAAAGCGACCAAAGGCGGATACGATATTCATTTTTCGGGCCAAATAACCATCTAACCAGTCGGTAATGGCTGCCAACACAAACAATAAAGTCAACAGCAAATGGCGCAGCATGCTGTCACTAAACGCATCCATATTCATACCAATATTGGCAATGGTATTGTCCGAAATCATCGGCACACCAATACCTAAGGCTGGCGGCCAATAGGCGATCGCCACAAACAACGGAATCATCGCAATACGGGCAATGGTTAAGTTATTAGGCAAATTAAAAATGCTAGATTGTGAATTTGACTGTATAGGTGTTGGGCTCATAATAACTTTTAGACAGCGTTTGGTTTCATCTAGCTTAGCATTTATACCCAGATTTAGTAAGCCCCAATCGGGTATATCTAAACACTATTGTTAACTTAATAAGCTATAAATAAGTAAAGTAGGCATCGAAGCGTACCACGTCGTTTTGCCAACTTTCATTGGCAGCTTGTGAGGCAAAAACAGGTGCCTGTATTGGTCTTTTGACCACCACTCGTCCCCCAGGGGCCACAAAAGATAAGGCCAGACTTAATAAGGCCTGCTCTTCTTTAAGGCTAGGTGGCTCAGCAATCTGGTGTAGTGCCTGCATATGCTTACCCACCTTAGCACCTTTAGAGCTATGCGCATAGCTGCTCTCTGGGAACATAGGGTCTAGATAGATGACGTCAAAGGCGTGGCTGATAGTCTGGGCTTGCAAGTCACAGGCAGTCGGTGCAGGCTGCATATATTCAGTAGACTCTGCACAAACTATGTGCAAGCGCGCCATCAGTTTTTGCCAATTGGGCTGCTTGGCCATCATCTGCTGCTCATACTTGAGCAATAATACCATCAAGGGGTTGCGCTCAAGTAAGGTAAGCTGGGCGCCACTACTGGCCAAAATCAAACTGTCATGACCAAAGCCTGCAGTGGCATCAAGCACCCGACTGCTGGCAGTAAGCTTGGTGGCTTGCAGCAGCAATTCTGACTTTCTGCCGGCACTGACCACTCGACGCTGTAGGCTATTCCATTCTGGCGAGACACTCACCCCATTAGTCAGCAAGGTCAGTTGCTGCTTGTCATCTATCACCAGTAGCGGCTGCTGATACTGCTGACTGAGCTGTTTGCGTATTTTTTGAGTCAGCTTTTGCTCACTGGCGACCGCCTCGATACTCAGCGGCAGCTTAGCCTCTACTATCAGCTGCTGCAACGCTTGAATCAGTATCAAGGCCTGCTCAGCAATAGACTGAGGATAAATAAGCGTCACACAAGATATAGGCGAAGTCATGGCTGGCGTAAGTCCCTGTTTTGCAAACTGATATTTTGAAAGCTGATATTTTGAAAATTAATGCCTTCTCAATTAAGGCGACTAACCCTGAATGGTATAACCAAATATCCAAGCCACCAACAGCACTATGATACCTGTGATAATGCGCAACCAAGCAAATATGGTAAAGTCACGACGACTTACCCAATCTACCAGCCAGCGGATACACAACAAACCCACCACAAAGGATACCAATACCCCAACACCCAGTATCAGCCAATCTTGACCACTACTGAGTACGTCTTTGTGTTTTAATAAATCCAGCAAGCCGGCACCAATAATCACGGGGATGCCTAAGAAAAAAGAAAACTCTGCCGCGGCCTTGCGGGACACACCCAGCCATAGCGCACCGATAATGGTAGAGCCTGAGCGCGATGTACCAGGAATAAGCGCCAAACACTGCATAAGACCAATCAGTAGCGCTGTTTTTAGACTCACATCTTCTGCCTCTTCAGCAATCACCGGAATCTGCTTACGCTCAACATAGAAGATAAGCAGGCCCCCTAATATCAGCATAATCGCTACAGTATAAGGGTTAAATAGATACTCTTTGATTTGATCGGCTAACGTAAAGCCGACAAGCATCACCGGAATGGTCGCCACAATCAGACTAAGCCCCAGCTGACGGGGGTTTTTTAGCGCATTAGGACCTTCAGACTTACCCGTTATCAGACCCATTAAAGCATGCCATAAGCGCCCCCAATACTCATAAATGACTGCCAAGATAGCGCCCAGCTGAATGACTACGATAAATAAATCGGCTTTTTCTTTGGTCCAAAAGCTCATCAAGTCGGCAGAGAGAATCAGATAACCGGTACTGGATATGGGCAAAAACTCAGTAATGCCCTCGACGATACCCATGATGACGGCTTTGAGAATGAGTAGTAAATCCAAAATAAGTGCTCACTATAAAATAATAAAAATAAAAACTTCGCTCAACTAAACCTGTCGCTTAGACCAACTTTTCTGTGTGACTTAAGCTTTGCCCTGCTCTTTGAGTGTTTTCCAAGCATTATTGCGCAAATAAACAGGCAGAGCTTGATCTGCACTGACACCACCTGATACTAAATACTGGGCAATACCCAGCTTAGCTAAGCTCACCGCATCAGGAATAATCTCAGCAAACAAAGGTTGATCCTCCACTGCATGCAGCAAAGTTGCGCCGTTACCAGCAATGGGCAGCGCCTTATCGGTGCTTTGATCATAATCAACCAACCTCTCCTCACTGCCCTCTACCTGAGTCATCACCTGAACATCTGGCGTGCCTTGCATTTGGGCAAGCTGATACTCTCCAAAATAGACCTGCTTCATGCGCGCATCTAACGCGGCATAGACCTGCTGCACACCTTGTTTATCAAAGGCCGCCTGTGCAATGGCTGCTAAGCTTGATACCCCAACGCAAGGAATATTATGCGCCACAGACAACGCTTGTATTACTGCGGTATTAATTCGAATACCACTAAAAGGGCCAGGGCCACGGTTGAAAATTAACGCCGTAATATCTGCCAATTTAATTCCCGCTTGCTGTAAAGCGCTGTCAATCATAGGCAATATCTGCTGGGTTTGATCACGTTTACCGGTTTCGGTGTGATCACTGATGACTTGTAAATCTTGGCTCACTATCGCCACAGAACATTGATCAAAAACGGTATCTATTGCCAAAAACATGGGAGCCTCTTTATACAACTAAAAAATACAAGCAAAAATATAAGACAAAAAATCTAATCTTGAGTGAACCAAATAAGTGGCAGTATCATACCACTGCACATGGCTTTGATAAATCAGTAGTTGGTTCCATTTATGCAACCCACCTCATTTGCTATCAACTAAAAAAACCAGACCACTCATTTAGTAATCTGGTTTTGACCATTTTTATGTTATTAACCGCCAATCAAGACTCATCTCTTATTTTGGCAAGCTGCCTGAGATTTGACGTAAGATATCTTCAATCTCTTGGTTGGCTTCTTGCTCTTTATCTAAGCCGCCGTTTGGGGTCAATTGGTTAACAATCTCAGGCAATAGCTCGGCTAAACCTTGGCGTACTTCTGTATCATCTGCGCCTGTCTGGCTACGAACTTGCTCAAGCTCTTGCTCATCAAATAGTTTATTGATTTGGTTGGGGTCAAGGTTTTGGTTTTGTTGCTCATTGCTCAGCCAAGATTGCGCCTGATGGCCAAAGCCTAAGTCTTGGATCTTAGATAAAGCACCAGACAAGCCGCCATTGCGCTGAATCCAATTAAGTGCAATAGGCATCAGCGCCGCTACTAACATGGCTTTACCACCACCTGCGCGAGCACCGCCCATGCTACCGCCACCTAAGACGCTACCCAAGATACTGCCTAAGCCACCCGTATTGCGATTGCCGCCCATACTACCGCCCAGAACGCCGCCTAATAGGTCATCTAAACCGAAGCCATTGTCCTGTGCTTGGCTTTGATGCGCTTGATTGTTGCCGCCTAAAACACTCCCTAAAATATCCCCTAAGCCGCCCGTAGCACGTGGCTCGATACGCTGATTAACCGGATTGCGCTTGGCTTCATTAGGATCCAATGCTTGGCGTGCCACCTGAGTGATTAGATTGCCGAGTAGACTCATAATATCTCCTTAGTAATTTACAAAATAGGTTACAAATAACATGCCCCTACTATAGCAAAGCTTAGCGCTTAGTGCGTTAGCAATTACATTTACTTGTTATGTAATTTGTATATCAAAAGATGGTGCTGCGTTATTAGCGCCACTGAGCCAATACCATCAAGCGCCGCCAAGTATCCACTTGAACTTGATCTTGCCAAAGCACGACTGTCTTTTTTTGCACAATAGGATAATGAGTCACAAAGCTCAGCTGCAAGCAGTGACGTAAAGCATTGGCACTTACCAGCTTTGCCTCCCAAAGTACCGGCGCTGCACCAGCTGCCTTAGCATTTGCCCCAGCTTTATATAAAAGCTGCCAGCCTTTTGTCATATCATCACAATCACTGACGCTAATGTGTAACGGTGTATCATGAACGTAGAACACCATAGCAAGCAGTGCACTGCTTAAAAGCAGCACCATAATCCCGGCCCAAGTCACCAAGGTTGTCACTATCAACAATACCGGCACAGCCAAAAAGGTTGTGGCATATAAAAGCCGCCAACCACTCTTTGCGGCAATGCAAGAGTTGAGTTGACGGCTCATAAACAACATACCTTACGGCAGGCGTTGGTATTTATAGACTGAGCATTTAAGATAGATCACCATGCTGCAGTTTTTTGAGCTTTAATACCAACTCACCCACTTTGGCATCGTCTGGCGTATCTTGATTCATGAAATAATTCAATAAATCAGGGTCTTCATAAGTCAGCAGCTTAGCAAAGGTTGCTTGCTCATCTTCATCTGCGGTTAGATAGTACTGTTTGACGTAAGGATCAATATAAAAATCCAGCTCTTTTAGACCGCGGCGAGCTTGGTAGATAACACGTCTTTGTTCATTGGTGGGCTCGAGCTGTGTGCTCATAAGACACTCCTAACTAAGTAAAAAAAATAAAAATAATATAGCGATAAAAGCCAATGCTTTGAGGTAATACGGTTTTAAAATTTATAATGTATTGTTATTGGCTCAATTGCTGCCACAAAGCCAGACCCTCTACGCTTAATCTGACATTATGAGTGCGTATAATACTAGCGCCTTGCTGTACTGCTAATAATGCTGCAACCATACCCACGCCATCTCTATCAGTTGCCATATGATCATCAAAGATACCGAGGCCGGTATGGGTCAGCACCTGACCTAAAAAGCGCTTACGTGAGACACCGAATAAGATGGGCAACTGCAATTGATGCAACTGCGACATATGATTTAATAACCGCTTGTGGTGCTCATACTCTTTAGCAAAGCCGAAGCCTGGATCAATAATGAGATTATGTGCTTTTACGCCAGCTTGCTGAGCTGCCTCAATTCGTACCTTAAGCTCAGCAAGTACTTCACTGATCACATCTTGATAATGGGCTTTGGCATTCATGGTAGTAGGCTCACCGCGCATGTGCATCAGTACCACAGGGATATCGAGCTTGGCCGCCATCTCAAGTGCGCCCTCCCGAGTCAATGCTCGCACATCATTCCAGATGTCAGCACCCGCGTGCACCGCCTGTTCAATCACTGTCGGTGAGCTGGTATCAATAGACAGCCACAGCTTATCACCGAAGCGTTCACGAATCGCTGCAACCACAGGCACTACGCGCGCGCATTCTTCTTCTTCGCTCACTGGACTGGCATTTGGCCGAGTTGATTCTCCGCCGATATCAATAATAGTGGCACCCTCTTGAATCATGCGTTCACAGTGCCGTATAGCCGACTCGATATTATTAAACTGCCCACCATCAGAAAACGAGTCAGGGGTCACATTCAAAATACCCATTACTTGAGGCTGAGACAAGTCTAGCTGTTTATAGCCGCTAGCGATACCTGGCTTGGTAGATAAAGGCGCTTTAATTTTAATATTAGGAAGACAATGTAGTTGCATAATGGCTCATCTGTTTATAATTATTTTGGCAAATACTCCATAGATTTCATCCGCTATTCTAACAGATATGTCGCCCGGTGGCGGCGCATAAAAAAAGGCCTTTTCATTGAGAAAAGACCTTTTTTAAGACCACTTAAATCTACAAGTTGTGAGATAGTCTAATACACTACATTGCAGGTAAAGGTGGCGGTGTTGGACCTGAAGAGCTGACTTCCTTTTTTGGGGTAACATCTTTTTCTTGATAATTGCGAGGTGCACGTGGCTCATTACCTGCCAAGATATCTTGCAATTGATCTCTATCAATAGTTTCCCAATTCATCAGCGCTTCAACCATAGCATGCATCTTATCTTTATTGGCTTCGATAATCTCACGAGCGATGGCGTACTGTTCCTCTAAAATACGACGGATCTCTTCATCCACTTTTTGCTGTGTAGCTTCAGAAATAGCACGGGCACCACCGCCGAAATAACCTTGAGAGGCATCATCATCTTCATAAACCATCACCCCCAATGCATCTGACATGCCATACTTAGTCACCATAGCGCGCGCCATTTTAGTCGCACGTTCAAAGTCGTTTGATGCGCCTGTGGTCTTTTGATTAACAAAGACCTCTTCTGCAATACGCCCGCCAAATAAAATCGCAATATCATTCAACATCTTTGACTTATCTAAGCTGGTCTGATCAAACTCAGGCAGCTGCCAAGTCACACCCAGTGCCCAACCACGCGGCATGATGGTAACCTTATGCACAGGATCGGTGCCTGGTAGCATCTCAGCGACTAGAGCATGGCCAGCTTCGTGATAGGCGGTCGCACGACGTTCTTCTTCACGCAGCACCATAGACTTACGCTCAGGACCCATAAATAGCTTGTCTTTGGCATCCTCAAAGTCGTTCATATCGACACTGGTCTTATTACGACGAGCAGCAAATAAAGCAGCTTCATTCACTAAGTTTGCAATCTGCGCACCACTAAAACCTGGCGTACCACGAGCAAGAGCATTCACATCTACACCAATGGTTGCTGGCAGTTTGCGTAAATGCACCTTTAAAATCTCTTCACGGCCTTTGATGTCTGGTAAGCCCACATGCACCTGACGGTCAAAACGACCTGGGCGTAATAAGGCTTTATCAAGTACATCAGCGCGGTTGGTGGCAGCAATAACGATAATACCGTCATTACCTTCAAAACCATCCATTTCTACCAGTAGCTGGTTTAGGGTCTGCTCGCGCTCATCATTACCCCCACCCATGCCTGTGCCACGGCTACGGCCTACGGCATCAATCTCATCGATAAAGATAATACAAGGCGCATTCTTTTTGGCTTGCTCAAACATATCACGCACACGTGATGCGCCCACACCAACGAACATTTCAACAAAGTCAGAACCTGAGATTGAGAAAAAAGGTACTTTGGCTTCACCGGCAATGGCTTTAGCAAGTAAGGTTTTACCCGTACCTGGTGGGCCCACCATTAAGATACCACGAGGAATGGTAGCACCCAATTTGGTGAATTTGTCAGGGTCTTTTAAGAAATCGACCACTTCGACCACTTCTTCTTTGGCTTCTTCTGCACCGGCCACATCATTAAAGGTCACTTTAATTTGGTCTTCACCCAGCATTTTGGCTTTAGATTTACCAAAGCTCATGGGGCCACCGGCTTTACCGCCAGCGCCGCCTTGCATATTACGCATGAAGAACAAGAAGATACCGATAATTAGCAGAACAGGGAAGCTTGCAATTAATAACTGCATCATAATGCTTTGACGCTCGGGGGCTGCCCCTTGCACCTCAACCTTATGCTCACGCAACGTAGGCATTAACTCTGCGTCCGCCACTGCAGGAAGAACGGTCTCGAACTCCGAGCCGTTGACTTTTTCGCCAGTGATTTGTTCACCGTCGATCTTGACGCTTTTTATTTGGTCCTCAGTGACTTGAGTTACAAACTCAGAGTAATTGAGCGTATCAGGCTCATTACTGCTATCAAAGTTGCTAAATACCAGCACTAATACGCCGATAACAACTAGCCACAATAAGGTATTTTTTACCATGTCGCTCACAAGCTATACCATCCCTTACTTGTTGATGTGTTCAAAATTCTGCCTAATCTAGCATTATAGCATGAGGCAGAAAAACAATGACGGCCCGTCACCTTGTTAATACACCCGCTTAACCTTATGTCAGATGACACAATTTTGGTTAAAATAAAAGTAATAAAATCAAGGTTTTTTAGCTAAAACATTCTACTCAAATCGGTTAATAGTGGATTACTGTTAAGACATAACCCGCTTTAAGATTGAGCAGTTTCAATACATCTGACTTACATTGAGTTAAATTACGTCATTTAAATTTTTATAATACTTGACCAAAATTTAGCTGAGTTAAACTGTATGTTTTAGCAAACCGTTGCTTCTACCTACCTTTATTAGGTCAGTATAAGTATTTATCAAGCATAAAACAGATAATTATCCACCTGTTGCATCAATAAAGTCTAAATATTAGCTACTGTATTGATTATCTGTTGTCGGTGTGAATGGGATTATGCGCATCATGAGCAACGCTCAGCGCCATACCGCTTTATTTGGTAGCTACCCAAAACACCTCTTTTGAGCGCGGACGAGAAGCGGCAGGCTTAATGGTGCGAACTTTTGAAAACTGAGACTGTAGCTGCTGGCGTAATTGCTGCTCACCCTCGCCTTGGAATACCTTCATTACCAACGACCCACCTTTTGGCAGTACGCGCAAAGCAAAGTCTACTGCCAGCTCACACAGATAAATCATACGTGGCTGATCTACGGCGGTATGCCCTGACGTATTGGGTGCCATATCAGATAACACCACATCTACCTGTCTGTCACCCACTTCACTCATCAAGCGATCAAACACGGCCTCCTCTCTGAAGTCACCTTGAATAAAGGTGACATTCTCTAAGGCATCCATCGGTAAGATGTCTGAAGCGATGAGTATGCCCTCATCCCCTACCAGTCTGCCTGCCACCTGTGACCAGCTGCCAGGGGCACTGCCCAAATCAACCACCGTCATCCCTTTTTTAATGAGATTGGTTTTTTCGTTGATTTCCAATAGTTTATAGGCAGCGCGAGCGCGGTAACCCTCTTTTTGCGCCAATTGCACATAATGGTCATCCAAATGCTCTTTCATCCAAGCCTTACTGCTTTTTGATAGGCCTTTATTGGTAATACGTGTCGCCAAAATATCCTCACTATATTTTCAGACAATTCATAACTAAATTTTAATCTTAATTCTAGCATTATTTGCCCCAATAAAGGGGCTAACTGGGCGGATGGCTAGCAGTTAATCCTTCATTGCTGATCGTTTTGACCTTGATTGATATCAGCGAGTTATCCTCACTGTGGCCTAAAGCTCACTCTGACTTAACTTCGCTATTTTTTTGACTTCCTCCCCTCGCTAAACCGAGGGGATTGCTACAGCTAGACGGTCAAGCCCGACCGCAAGGATGTTCTTAGCAGCATTGATATCTCTATCATGCCATGTGCCACACTCAGCACACCTCCATCCTCTTATTCCAAGACCTGCTCTACCTTTCGGACTACTGTCACTTATTTGGCGGCAGCACGAGCAGGTCTGGGTAGTGTAACTCTCATTTACCATCTCAAACTGACAACCTGCATGCTTGCATTTGTATTCCAGTTGTCGTTTGAGTTCAAACCATCCTGCATCGTATGTCGATTTAGCTAGGTTGGTCATCGAATTGGTAAATGAGCGTGATTTAACATCACCAACCACAATCAAGGCATTGCTCTGCACAAGCCTTGTGGTGAATTTATGAATTAAGTCTAATCTCGTATTTTTAATTTTGGCATGAATTGCTTTGACACGCTTTTTATTCTTAGCACGTTGAGCGATGGCAAGCTTTTTAGCCCATTTTTGGGTCTGCTTAATAATTAGCTTGTCACCATTTGATGTGGTAGCAGACTCTTTTAAGCCTAAATCAATACCAACGCTACCCTTACCACTCACTTGCTTAGGAAAGTCTTTGACGGTAATACAGGCATACCAACGATTACGACTGTCTTGCACTATCTCAAGCGTATTGATTTGATATAGACTTAGGTTGTAGCTATCAAATATATCAATGATGAGCTTTTGACCTTTAGATAACGATAATTGAATGGTTGATTTCAGTGCTTTTTTACCGCTTTGCCTTGTGGTAAGGTGTTTGATGGCTGATTTCTTAAAGGGTATCCAGCCTAGGCTTTTGCGTTTGGCATCGGGTCGGTTGGTTCGCCAATTGAGTTTGGCTTTTTTAAACTGCTTACGAGATTTGGCATGAGTCTCGTTAATGGCTTGCAGAGTTTGCGAGTGCAAGCCTAAATACTCACCACTGCCTTTGGTGTATTGGCTTAAATCATAGGCCCAAAAGTACTTACCTGTGCGTCTTAAATGCTCAAAGCTTAACGCATTAACATAGTTCCACGCATAGTTAACACTCCCAGCTAGTTTGTTTAGCTGGTTTGCATGTTTGTCTTTGATGCGTAGCTTGAGTGTTTTCATAGGGTCAGTATGGCGAGGTTAATTTTAACTTGCAATACTTTAAGTACTGATCACGACAGTGTGTGTCGCCTTATATCCACCCCCTGAAGTGGGTAGTTTTACGGCGACCGGTGATAAAATGCAAAGAGTTAATACAAAGAATTTATAGCCATGTCAATTTTTGAGACAATCTAATCATGCAAGCGCAGTCAACTTTCTTTATAATGGCAGCGGTTGAGATAAGCCTTTAGATGACTAAATTATCGGTTTGTCTTTTTATCACGTACATTTTTCAAGGCTGGCATAGTTAGGCCTAATAATTAATACTGAGACATTATGAGCACTGCAAAAAACACACGCAAAACCCTAGATAGCACTGAAGTTCGCCGCCTAAAAGGCATTGGTCATGAGCTTAAGCCCGTGGTCACTATCGGTAACAAAGGCTTAACCGAATCAGTGCTAGAAGAATTAGAGCGTGCCTTAAACGATCATGAACTGATCAAAATCAAAACCCCACCAGGCACCAAAGAAGAACGTGACGCTTTTAGTGATGACTTAGCCGCCAAAACTGGCGCTCAGCTTATCCACAGCATCGGCCGTATGGCGCTATTACTTCGTCGTAACCCCAATGCCAATCCTAAGCTGTCAAATCTAAGCCGCTACAGCGACTAGTCTTCAAAGGCTTATTGGCTTTATTTAAAAGCTGTTATGCCAAGTTAAAAAGGCCGCTCTGTATGAGCGGCCTTTTTTTGTGAGTAGCCAATGCTGTTAGAAGGGTTAGCCGCTTTGACATCAACCATATTGATATCAACCATAAATGTCATAAACTGCCGGCACAAAAAAACTCAGCTTGTTGCTGAGCTTTGATGTCTAAATACATTGCCATAATCTATCAAGCTTAGGCTTAATCCATTGCTAAGTAGATACCTTCGTTTGATGCATCGTTTGTATAACGGGCATCGCGCCATGTGGTATATGAATAGGCGTCGCTATAAGGGTTTTTTCTAGGCTGAATAAAATCTGATACCCAAGTGTTACCATCAAAAATTTGAATGTGGCCATGTGGGTGCTTAGATGAGCGGTTGTACACCACTACGTCACCGACTTGTGGTGGCGCGTCATTGCTGATTTTAACGAAGCCAGCTTCTGCTAGAGTGCCACGAGTGGCGTATTGATAAGCTGAGGCATTGGGGGTGAAGCTATAACCTGCAGCTTGTAATGCTTGACGTACGTAGCGAGCACATAAACCTTGAGTTCTTGAATGAGCGGCACGGGCTGCACGGGCTGCGGCTAGCGCGGGTGGTGCTGAACTATCGATACGAGCTGCTGAGCGAATAGGACTATTGGCTGTGGTGGCAAATGTGGTCGCTGAATACTTACTTTCTAACTGTCTAGCAAGCTGAGCTAACTCATCGCTCTTTTGACTTGCTTGACTGGATAAAGATTCAATCTGACCGATACTTGCACTATTTCCACTAATGTTTGAGTAAACTGAGACTCTCTTGATAGGTGTATTATTAACTGAAGCTAATGAAGAGCTTGCAGATGGTTCAAAAGTCTGTTGAACCGTGGCATTTACTTGTGTGGCACTTAGCCCCATTAACGACAAAATAATAAGTGACTTTTTCATAACGCTCCCAGAATTAATCTTTTTAATGTACTATTCAACCTACCTGTCAAATAGTCTTCTAATCTTCATTTAATAAATAAACGTAAAACAAACGACCTATCGAAACAGTCTGTATTTAGACCTAGCAACCGTTTATGCTATTCATATAGTCAGTTATAACGCCATCTAAAATTAAGTCTGAGGCCTGCGATGCAAAACCCATTAAAACCCAATCACTTAGCAAATCGCATTGATCATCAAAAGTCTGCAGCGTCTGCCTTGCCGCGCTTTTTACGAGATAAATGCTCTGAGCTGAACAAAATAACTCAAGAGATTAAGGTATTATTTGACTCTGGCCTCCCCCAAGAGATATTAGACACTCTGTGGGTGGTTAAATTCGAAGAGGGGCACTTGGTGCTCTCTGTACAGTCTCAAACTGCAGCAAATCATCTTCGATACCAGTCAAACAACCTAATTCATATACTTAAAGAACAATCTCTTACATTCAGCGTACTAAAGAATATAGATGTAATCGTTACTTACCCTGCTTCAATTAATCATTTAAATGAAAATTATGATCACTCAAAACCGCATTCAAATCAATCGAACTTAATTGCTAATAAGGGCTCAAGCCACGTTAATCATGGCCTGACCGAAACAACGAGAAGAACTATAACACACACTTTAGAGCATGTCATTAAAGACGAGCGCCTCAAAAACTCTCTAAAGCGTCTCGCAAAACCTAACTAAATAGTCTCTAAAATGTTTTATTATGTAACTTGATGTCGTTTTCTTGGTATATAACGTTTAGTTTTTAAAACCAATTCATCAATTCTCCTAAATAAATCCACTTTTTCATCATGAGATACACTTTAATAATTAGGCTGTAAGTATTGAATATGTTTGGATTATGAAAGTATTTCTTATTTAGACACAAAAAAAGGTGAAACCTGAGTTTCACCTTTTTTTATATTTCCATATTGTTGCTTAAAATCTAAAAAAACGACCAGAAAATCTAAAAATTATTGAAGATTTTACTTGAAATTTAAATTTCATAAGCTCTCGCCACTGAAGATGTGTCATAAATTGTTACAATTTCAAAGTTATTGGGGTCATTATATACCTCTCTAATGAGCTTATTGTTCAATGCATGACCAGATTTGTAAGCAGAAAAACCGCCAATCAGACTGTATTTAGCCAAATATAAATCACCAATAGCATCTAAAATCTTATGACGCACGAACTCTTCTTGATGTCTTAGGCCCTCTTTGTTCATAATGCCGTTATCATCAAGCACAATTGCATTGTCCAAACTGCCGCCTAGCGCCAGATTATTCTTCTGCAGATGCTCAATATCTCGCATAAATCCAAAGGTTCGAGCATTGCCCACATTCTCGATATAGTTCTGCAAGGAGAATTCAAAGCGATAGCGCTGGGTATCTTTTGGAATACCAGGATGATTAAAGTCAATTTCAAAATCTAAGCTAAAGCCGTCGTAAGGCTCAAGTTGTGCCCACTTATCTCCCTCGACTACTTTGACAGGTTTTAATATTTTCATAAACTGCTTAGGAGCGGCTTGCTCCTCTATACCTGCCTCGAGTAATAAGGTGACGTAATTGGCAGCACTGCCATCCATAATAGGAATCTCAGCATCAGACACCTTAATCAGTAGGTTATCTATACCAAAGCCTGCCAAAGCACTTAATAGGTGCTCGACTGTGCCAATTTTTATGCCATTTACCATCAGATTAGAGGACATGACCGTGTCTGTCACCAAAAATGCATCGGCCGCTATCAAGGGAGCATCCTCAATATCGGTGCGCAAAAATCTAATCCCCGTATTTACCTCACTAGGCTGCAAGGTTAAGGTGACATCTTGACCGCTATGTAGTCCTATCCCAACGACAGTTATGGGCTGTTTTAAGGTGCGTTGTTTCATAAAGCCGGTACCTTATTGCTGTCGTCAATGAGTTGCTGTCATTAACGAGCAAAATAAAAAGAATTCTAGCACAGTCGCTCAATAATATTACCTTATATCCTAGGTATTTGTGGTTAATTTCACAAAAGACAGGCATAAAAAAAGCCAAGCATTGGCTTGGCTTTTTAATAGCAGGTACAATTTTATTGTTAAGTTATTAACGGTTTTGTTGACGCTTTAGATAGTCTTGGATGCTATTGGTTTTAGTCGCTGCAGGCTGCTGCGGAGCTGAAGAACTACCTGCAGGTGCCTGTGCCGGATAGGCTTGAGACTGAGCCGCTTTTTGATGGCTGTTAAACGCGCTGGTGTGTACACTAGGATCAACGGTTTGATTGCTATTGGCAGACAGCATAGGCTTACGCTCATCTTGGCTTTCATCTAAGGTCAGACCTGTAGCGATCACCGTGACATGTAAGTCTTCACCTAGCTTCTCATCAATGACTGTACCAATAAAGATATTGGCATCTTCTATATCGGTAATATCGTTAACCACTTCAGTGATCTGATTTAGCTCATCTAAAGTCACTGATTCAGAAGACACAACGTTTACGATAAGACCTTTGGCATTTTCTAACAATAAATTATCAAGTAGTGGTGAGCGAATGGCTTTTTCAGTCGCTTGACGGGCACGATCTTCGCCACTGGCGCGGCCAATACCCATCATAGCATGACCTTTGGCGGTCATAGCAGTGCGGATATCATTAAAGTCAATGTTGATCACACCTTCGCTTGAGATGGTCTGGGCAATACCTTGTACTGCATGCATCAATACATCGTCCGCCTTTTTAAAAGCATCTTGCATTGAGATGTTGCCATACACCTTTAATAGCTTATCGTTTGGAATGGTAATGATAGAATCTACAAAGTTTGATAACTGATCGATACCGGCTTTGGCCGCTTTAATACGTTTGCCGCCTTCAAATTTAAAGGGGGTGGTTACTACGCCGACCGTTAAGATTTCCATCTCTTTGGCAATACGCGCCACAACAGGGGCCGCACCCGTACCCGTACCACCGCCCATACCAGCAGTAATAAATACCATGTCTGAGTCTTCAAGTAGTTTACGGATAGACTCCTCTTCTTGCTCAGCGGCTTCACGACCCACTTCAGGGTTAGCACCTGCGCCTAGACCACGGTTGGTATTGGCACCTAATTGTAGTTTGTTATCAGCAGTTAGTCTGTCTAAGGCTTGCTTATCAGTATTGGCACAAACAAAGGTAACCCCTTTAACGCCTTGTTGAACCATATGTTCAACCGCGTTACCGCCGCCACCGCCAACGCCAAATACTGTAAAACGAGCTTGGCCATTATTTAAATCGTGGCTATTAGTAGCCATTGTGTACTTAGACATTATCACTCCTTGGGGTCACCTTTTTTAGTTAATTTTTATATGTATTAACTAAGTGATGACTGTCAAATATGAAAATTAAATTATATAAGGTTTTTAAAAAAGTTATTCAAACTGTGTCTAATTCTGCTAAATGAATTGGGCTTATCAACCTCTAACGCTTCAGGAGAGCTTCTTTCGCTGTGTTTAAACTGCTCGCTTTGACTGTATAACAACGCGCCAAAAGCAGTTTGTAGCGAGCGCTGCTCCACTCTTGCATTGAGCTCTTTAAACTTCTCATCATGACTATCAAAATAGTTGTAAGCGGAAATTGCCTCATGCGGCGTGGTCAGCACTACCGGCATCTCAAGCAAGCGTTTTGAGAAACGTACCATACCTTTGACTTGACTGCCACCCCCGGTTAATACCACACCACGTTGTAGGTAGTCGAGTAAGCCGGCATCTGAAAGCTTTTGAAATAACGCTTTATAAAGCTCGATATAACGGGCTTCAATGATTTGAGCCAACTGTAAGATATTAACCGTTACCTCATCATTCATACTACCCACACGAGCAAACGTCTCAAAACGAGAAGGGTCTATATCACGCGTATCCACAGTCCCTTTTTCAATTTTGAGTCTTTCAGCCTCCATCATGGTGATATTGAGCTCAGCTGAAATATCCATGGTGACGTTATTACCGCCATCAGCGATACAGTGGGTAAAAATTAATTTATTTTCACGATAAACACAAATACTGGTTGTACTTGCGCCGATATCGATCAAACACACCCCTTGCTCACGTTCGTCTGGCATCAGACCATATTCAGCACTTGATACCGCATCGAACAACATATGGTCAATGCTCACATCACAGGCTTGAATTAGTTTTTGAATATTTTGTCGGCTGCTCACCGGCATCATCATTAAATGATACATCACAGTGACTTTGTTTGCATACATACCAATGGCATCATCTACCATCTTTTCTTGATTTTCAAGGAAGATGCCTTGTTGGCAATAATGCATTAAATAATGGGTATTGGGTAGCACACTGGCTTTGGCTAAGGTTAACGCATTAACAATGTGTTGGGTTTCGACCACACCACTGTCTAAATCCACCACACCAAAGCCATTATGGCTTAATAATTCAGGAGTCGATAAGGTAAGCCAAACACTATGGATACGACAATTGGCCATTTCCTCAGCTTGGATAATGGCCTGACGGATAGAGCTTTTTAAGCGATCAAAGTGGGTAATCTGACCTTGCTGAAAATCATTGGTAAATACCTCACCCACCCCTTTAATGCGAATTTCTTTTGCAGAAATCACATTACCAACGACTACATACACTGCAGTGGCGCTTAGATGAATAACGGCGAGAAGATTTTCAGATTTACTCATAAGTTTAGAACATAATAGGTACTGTTAGGAGTTTAGAGTATTTGGTTATACGCTGTGTCCTACAAAAAACAGTAAGGTTAGATTAAGTTGTTTGGTTATTAATTCGTCTGGGCTTATCCTTAAGCAGACTGGCCTTAAGTACCCTTTATTATTTCCTGCTATTACTGCCCTATCCTTTGCCAGCCATGTATCCACCATCTTTTATTTTATATCTAACTGAGCGTTTATTGGCCAAGACAAGCTTAGCGCTTATCACGGTAACACACTATACGCAGCAGCTAGAGGTGATATAAAAACAACTTATCAATAAACGGGCATCGCCTATGCTTTGCGGCAGAATCAAATGCGCTCTTTAGTTGGTTTGTTGGCTGCTTGGACGCGAAGCTGCTGCTTGCGGCTCATTAGCTAAGCTTGAACTGTTGGTATTTTTGTTCTGTTCACTTGTACTACTGGTGGCTTTTTGCGTACTTGCCGTCTTTTGAGTATCGCTTCTTTGATTCATTTCAGCTTTATCAGGTGCTGAGTCTTTTTTCCAATCAATCACAAAGCCATTTTTATAACGCAAATCTACTGCCTGTATTTGACCACGTTTATCTGCCAACTGGTTTTGAAGCAATTGGCTAAGATTCATAAGCTTTTGTGAGGTGTGCTCGTTATCGACAATAATACGCATGCCATTATTAAAGCGAATTGCCCAAGTCATGCGCGGTGTTAACACCAGATCATCCACTTGCATTTTTAAAGGGGCAAACCACTGGTTGACTTGCTGCATTTGTTGCATAATTAAGGAGGATTGCTCAGCATCTCCTTGCAGCATAATAAGTCCATCTTGAGACAATTCAGATTCGCTCACAGGCTTAAATACTTTGCCTTGCGAATCTATTAAGTGTTCACTGCCAAATTTAGCTATCGGCTCACGTGGTAAGGCGGTGATAACAATTCCTTCACCCCATTTGCGCTCAATGTCTACTTGGCTAATCCAATCTTGCTGCATCACACTGTCTTTAAGCTCAGGCAATACTGCGGTAAAAAAGCTACCAGCCTGTTTTTTGCTCATAGCGGTATTAAGCTTTTGGTACTGAGCGGCATCTAGATTTTTGGCGTTTACCACCACTTTGGCAGGCTGAGAGTGATACACCCTATTGGCCACCAAAACAAATATGGCAACAAACAACACTACCGCGATAGCTATCCACACTTTTGCAGATAAAAATTTACTTAAATTCAGCGAAGTTTTATTCACAGAGGCAGCCATCGTGTCCATTTTGTCTAATAACTTATAATTGTAACGCATTTGCTGAAGTAGCGATAGCGCCTATGTTTAGTGAGCATGTATCAATTTATGACAGAAAAAACCATATGAGAAATAATGCAATATCTCATAGGGCTATTTGGGTCTAAAAATACATATTTTTAATTGGTCTTGGGTTTAAATGGGTGTGTTTTAATCAGATCCGCGTGGTGGTTAGCCTTGCCTTATTTATCTGATTATTTGACCACACTAGCCCTGTTAACCCTTACAGCGTCTGGGCTAAGATATGCCAACATAGCTGTTCAAAATTCATCCCACGTGCTTTAGCTGCCATAGGTACTAAGCTGTGACTGGTCATACCAGGTACGGTATTAATCTCTAATAGCCAAAAGTTACCTTCTTCGTCTTGCATAGCATCAATACGGCCCCAGCCTTTGGCGTCTACTGCCTTAAATGCCGCCAAGCTTAGTGCCTGTAAATGTGCTTCTTCTTCTGCGCTTAAGCCACAAGGAATATGGTACTGAGTATCGTTACGATTGTATTTGGCCTCATAATCGTAGAAATTGGAGATGTCTGCAGGCTGCAGGCGAATAACTGGATAAGCCTCATCATCGATAATAACGATGGTAAACTCACGGCCAGTAATCCATTTTTCTGCCATCACCACATCACCACACCCTGCTGCTACTTCATAGGCTTTTGGCAGCTCATCTAACGTATTCACCTTGCTCATACCAATACTTGAGCCTTCATGCACTGGTTTTACAATTAAAGGCAGACCCAAAGTATTAACGATTTGCTGCCAGTCTGTGTCAGCGCCCAAGACTGCAAAAGGCGCAGTAGATAATCCACAGCCGTGCCACAATTGCTTAGTACGTACTTTGTCCATACCAATCGCTGATGCCAAAACACCGGATCCTGTCTGGGGTAGACCCAGCCAATCTAACAGGCCTTGTAACTGACCATCTTCACCGCCGCGGCCATGTAGCACATTAAATACACGGTCGTAATTTTTTAATTCAGTCACATCTTGGTCTTTAGGGTCAAAGTGAGTGGCATCGATGCCCTGTGACTGTAGCGCCTGTAATACCGCATTGCCACTGTCTAATGACACTGCTCGCTCATTGCTATTACCCCCAAAGACCACGGCGACTTTACCAAAGATGCTTGGATCTTGAGTCGTGGCGGCGTTAGCAGAAGCTTTGGTAGCAGATACAGGGATTGCAGTTGGGTTGGTAGCAGATTGAGTCATAGTCATGGGCATCTTAAATGGTAAAAAGGGTCAATAATCAAAGCCGTGACACCCAGCAAGGCCAATAAGACCAGTCAGCTTAGTCACAACGTAAATAGTATAGATAAAAATTACTTCAAACACTAATCATAATCTTCAAGGATTAGTATTGGCTTAAAGATACAGGTTATTGGCCGCTAATTGTTGGCTTACCTGACCTACGTTGCCTGCGCCTTGAGTAATGAGCATATCACCCGCTTGTAGCACCCGCTGCATCACAGGGGCCAGCTCATCTTTATCCACCACAACCGGCTCAACTTCACCGCGCAAGCGGATACTACGAGCCAATGACTTGGTATCAGCGCCCACAATTGGCGCTTCACCGGCACTATACACATCCAGCAATAGCAGCACATCCACCTGCGATAATACCGCCACAAAGTCATCATAACAATCACGAGTACGACTGTAACGGTGCGGCTGGAATAACATCACCAAACGGCGCTCAGGATAACTGGCGCGCGCCGCTTTAATAGTCGCTGCCACCTCTACTGGATGATGACCATAGTCATCAATTAATAAAACATCACCGTCATCTTTGGCCACGCAAGCTTGCTGCTCAAAGCGGCGACCTACCCCAGCAAACTTTGCCAACGCCCGTTTAATAGCGTCATCATTCACCCCCTCATCGGTGGCCATAGTAATGGCAGCTAAGGCGTTAAGTACGTTGTGTTGCCCTGGAATGTTTAACGTTAATTCCAATGGCTCGCGGTCTTTACGCAGCACGGTGAAGTGAGTTTTAGTGCCATCAACACGTACATTGGTGGCCTGCACATTGTTGTGCGGCTCTAAGCCGAAAGTTAATACTGGGCGACCAATATCATCAATCATATCGAACAGCTCTTTATCATCACCGCAGACCACAGCCAGACCATAAAACGGCATATTTTGTAAAAACTGGATGTAAGCGGCTTTTAATTTATCAAAGCTATTACCGTAAGTATCCATATGATCTTGGTCAATATTGGTCACAATAGCAGCCATAGGATGCAGGGTCAAAAATGAAGCATCTGATTCATCAGCTTCTGCAATTAAATAGCGGCTTTCACCCAGTGAAGCATTTTTTCCTGAAGCATTAAGTTTACCACCGATAACATAGGTAGGATCAAACCCGGCCTCTGTCATCATCATGGTCAGCAAGCTCGTGGTTGTCGTCTTACCATGGGCACCGGCCACGGCGATGCCATGACGATAACGCATTAATTCACCCAGCATATCAGCACGGCGTACCACGGGTAATTGTGCTTTTAGAGCAGCCTGAATCTCAGGATTCTCGCGATCAATGGCAGAAGAGACCACGACCACGTCGGCATTGGCAATATTTTTTGAGTCATGACCGATAAATACTTCAATTCCCAAGCTTTGTAAGCGCTTGGTTACCGGACTTTCTTTAATGTCTGAGCCACTAACACCATAGCCTTGGTTTTTCATTACCTCAGCAATCCCGCACATCCCTGCACCACCCACGCCGATAAAGTGAATGCTTTTAATGCGGCGCATTTCTGGAATTTCGATTAATCTTTTTGGCAGGGCTGATTTTGACATAGGGTTCTCTTTCAATAAAAAATGACAATAAATATTTGGTAGAAATAACAGCTACCTAGTAATGAGCTAAATACCGTTTAAAATAGGTTTTACGGTAATAGCATAAGTTTTGTAGTAACTTGAGCCTAACCGTTACAAGTACGCTAAATATCGCCGATGCAAAGCAACTCATTAGCGAATGGCTTGCTCCCACACAAAGTCTGCCGTCACCACAGTTGATCCTGGATTGGCCAAGGCTTTGCCTTTTTTGGCCATGCTCTGACACTTCTCACGGTCTAAGTCCAGTAGTGTCTGTGCTAGATATTCAGGCGTCAGCTTACTTTGCGGGATTAAATAGGCGGCATCCTCAATAGCCAGCGAGCGGGCATTAGCAGTTTGATGGTCATCGACGGCATGTGGCAGAGGTACAAAGATGGCTGACAGTCCCACATTTTGAATTTCAGTCACCGTCAGCGCCCCCGCTCGGCAAACAATCACATCCGCCCAAGCATACGCTGCGGCCATGTCGTCGATAAAGGGTTTAACCGTGACCGTATGCACAGCTCTATCCACCGCTTGATAATAGCCTTGGGTGCTGTCCAAATTATTACGGCCACATTGATGATGGACTGCAATCGGCTTATCTATCTGAGCCAAGGCAGCAGGGACCGTACGATTTAATGCCTCGGCACCCAAAGACCCCCCAACCACCAAAAGCTTAAGCGGGCTCTCATCATTAAGATCATAACGCTTCTCAGGCGGCTCAATCTCACAAATCGCTTCACGCACCGGGTTACCCACGGTTTCAAGCTTAGGATTTTCAGCACTGTCACTATCACCAAACGTGTTAGGAAAGGCTTGTAATACCTTGGTAGCAATCTTGGCCAAGTAGCGATTACTCATGCCAGCGATGGCATTTTGCTCATGAATAATAAGCGGTGTTCCGGTGGCTTTTGCAGCCAGACCTCCTGGGGCACTGACATAACCGCCAAAGCCGACCACCACATCAATCTGATTGCTTTTGATGACCTTGATACTCGCCAGCATTGCCTGCGATAGAGTAAACGGCATTTTTAAGAGTCTACCCACACCTTTGCCGCGCAGGCCTTGCATATCGATGGTATGAAAAGTATAGCCCACAGGTCGAACCAAGTCGTTCTCCATGCCATGCGGCGTACCTAACCAGTGTACTTCTGCGCCGCGTCGGGTCAATTCTTCTGCCACTGCCAATGCAGGAAATACATGGCCGCCTGTGCCCGCTGCCATCATTAATACTTTAGGAGTCTTTACCGAAGAGCTTGTCGATGGGGATGTTGGTGCGGAGGTTTGTACAGCAGCATACTCAGACACGGATGGTTCTCCTAATTTTTAGCTAAAAATAGGTACAGATAAAAGTTGAAAAATCATAGCATAAATAACAGGCTTAGGCGATGACCTACCTAAGTTATACCCGCTTATCTTACAACAAAGTAAACAACTGTTTAGATGCTGTAGGACAATCTATGCCTCAAACTGAGTTTTCCGACAAAACATCGAATACACAAAAGCCAAGCTGCGATGTTTTTCACAGCTTGGCCTTTAAGATGGTCTATATTTTATTATTAAAATGAGTACTATGAAAGTAGGTGGGATATGAATCACCTCATTTCATAGCCAATTCATGCATTTTACACAGTTACTCTCATTCATTGAGTCTCATTGACAGTCAACGTGCTAAGACTAACGACGCTTTAACACACGTGTTTTGCCCAGTAGTGATATGCCTTTATAGCCTCTAAGCTCCAAAGTATCCCCTTTAAGCTCACCTTTACCTGAAAAAGTCATGCCTGTTTCAGGCTCAATACCGCTGCCACCGACATATTTATTAGGGTTGTTTGGATCTGCTTTTAAATCCCAAAGTACAGTCGCGCCTATTAAAGATTTGTCTTTGAATTTGCCGCGGCATACATCACACACCGTTCTACCTTGAGCGCGGGGGTCTAATAACTTCACAATTTTTGCAGAGATCTTGCCATTTGATTCGGTAAATTTTAATACAGAATCTGGCTGACCCTTATCGTTATAAGTCGTCCACTGAGTGTTATTTAATTGGTCCGCAGCGCTAGCACTAAAAGCGAAAGCCAAACCGGCGCTAAGTATAAGTGATTTTGCAAAGGTACTCATATTACATCCTTGTGTTATGTTTAATTAATCCAAAGTGAGTCACACTCACTTTATTCATCGTAGCGTAGAGTGTAACAAACAACCACCCTACTAACGATAAAATATTTAATTATTTTGTAAGATTAATTAACAAAACATTGCCATATTATGGCAATCCCCTCTACTTATGGCCATCCCAGTTATGAATGTTGAGTGCATTTTTTCTCAATGGCGATAATTAAATCGGTCGCGATATCGGTACCACATTGGTCGTTAATTTCACGTACACAGGTGGGGCTGGTGACGTTAATCTCTGTAATTCTGGCCCCGATCAAATCTAGACCAACAAACATCAAGCCTTTTTGCTTAACAATAGGCGCCACCTTTTTGGCCACAGCCATCTCCTGCTCAGTCACTGGCATAGCCACACCCTGTCCACCGGCGGCTAGGTTGCCGCGGGTTTCGCCTTTTGTGGGGATGCGCGCCAGACTAAAGGGAACAATTTCACCATCAACAATCAACACTCGCTTATCGCCCTGCTTAATTTCTGGCAAATAACGCTGCGCCATAATCGGTAAACTCTCAAGTTCAGTAAGCATCTCAAGCGTGGCGCCAATATTGGGACTGTCTTGCGTCAATCTAAAGATACCGGTACCGCCCATACCATCTAAAGGCTTTACAATAACATCTTGATGCTCTTGGATAAACTTGCGAATATGCTGCTGCTTGCTGGTCACTATGGTGGGACTCATTAAGTCGCTAAACCAGGTGGCAAAAAGCTTCTCGTTACAGTCGCGAATCGCTTGAGGGTCATTGACCACCAATACCCCCGCTGCCTTGGCATGATCTAACATATAAGTACTGTATAAAAAGCGCATGTTAAATGGCGGATCTTTACGCATTAAGATGACATCATAATCAGTAATTGGCTGAGTTACCTTATCCGCTAAACTGTAAAAATCGTTAGGGTCACGGCGAACCGTGACCGCTTGCGCATCTACTTTTAACTCGCCCTTATCCAGCCATAAGTCATGAATTTGACAATACCCCAAACCATGTCCTCGATCACTGGCAGACCACATCATGGCTAATGTTGAGTCTTTTTTATAGTTCACCGTTTCGATTGGATCCATCACCACTAAAATATTAAGTGGTTTTTGGGCGCTATGTTGACTCATGGTAATTCACTCCGTTATGACTGTCAGTAACTGACAAAGATAAGATGATTATAGTTAGGGTGATGGCTAGGCGTCATTTTTACAAGTCTAGCTGACTTAAGCCCCACTCCATTTATACGCCGTACTGCTCACGGTAATGACGCATTTTGGCCAACTGCGTTTCCTCACCCTTTTTGGCCACATAATCAATAATATCATCTATATTAACCAAAGCTTGTACAGGAACTTTTAAGTTCTCTGCCAGCTCTTGAATCGCAGATTGCTCATTTTGGCCACGCTCTTTGCGATCAAGCGCCACAAGAATACCGGCCACTGTGGCACCGGCAGCATCCAAAATATCGACAACCTCTCGCATTGCTGTGCCAGCAGTGATGACATCATCTAGCACCCATACCGCTTTGCCATTCACATCTGCACCCACTAAGTTGCCGCCTTCACCATGATCTTTGGCCTCTTTACGATTGTAACCCCAGTGTGCGTTAATGCCATGATTATTCCATAGGGCTTGTGCAGTGGCTGCCACAAAAGGAATGCCTTTATAAGCGGCGCCAAAGATAACCAGCTCATCGCTACCCGACACCTTTACTTGCTGAGCTAAAGCTTCGGCATAACCATTGGCCAATAATGACAACATCTCTCCTGTGGACAGTAAACCTGCATTAAAGAAATAAGGACTAATACGGCCTGATTTAAGCACATATTCACCAAACTTTAACACTTCATTAGACAAAGCAAGCTCAATAAAAGCACTGCTAGAAAAATTAGAAATAGAAGGAGAAACTGCCATGAAAAGTCCTATTTAAATAAATAAAAAGTAAAGTGACGTTATATCAAGCCACCAACCAAACTTAGGCTAAAGTTAGGCCAAAGCTTGGTAAAAGATAGGCCAAAAATCTGTCATATATAAAGCCAATTAGCGGCGTATTATAGCTTTAATCGCCTTTTAATGTCAGGGTTATGACCAGCCATTAATGTAATAGTTACTGATATTAGGGTATCTAGTAAACAGGACACAATCGCTGCATAGGTTAAGATAAATGGGCTGGCCTAAGTTATGACTGGTCTCACCCTTTTGATTGGTGATCGCGGTTTTGCTGTGCTGTTTGGCGTGCTGTACCTGCAAAGATAGGTAACTGGCGGCCACCACCACATGACCTTCAAACAAGCGAATTTGACGGTACTGCTTTGCAAACTGTGGGTGTAGATTACATTGACTAAGCACATAACTGCGCATGTGCTGACAGATTTGTTTGGCAGTTAGGTACTCATTAATATGCGCTTGACGACGGCACTGCTTAAGAATGTGCACAGCGACACTGCAAGCCAAAATATCTGTGGTTAAGCTGTCAACCCCATTATCAAAGCGCTCAGGATATAAGATAACCTCCCAGCTTGGGGCAAATAAATCATTAATCATCTCAGGCATCAAGGCAGACAGTTTTGATGAGCAGACACCGTGGTTTTGCTTATCAGCCTGCCCTGCCCAAGTCTGATCGTCATTACAATGTGAGCGCCTAAACCCATAACGTGTTAAGCCTGGATACTGTTGACACGCTTGGTAGATATCGGCCATATCTAATAAGCTCATCTGAGTTAAAGGCGCTAACAGCTGTGTGTCTGATACATTGGCCGATTCTAAGTGATCAGATTGCTCAGAGCCACTGGCAGTATCAAATACAGGCTCGAAGAAATGAGCCGGCAAATTAATCAAACCGCCCAACTGCAGCAACTCTAAATGTGAAGCCAACTCAGGTGAAGCAATGAGCGCCCACATCGAAGCATTTGAACCCTCTCTTTGAGACTCTGATAATTGATGCGGTATCTGAGTGCGCTCTACCAATTGATGTAGCGCCTGCTGATAACGTGGGGCAGGATGTGGTATATCGCTCAAAGGGCGGTCTGGATCTAATCCTATAGCATCGCCATTAAAGCTAGGATGTCTGATTCCCGCGTGCTTAATTTGACGCTGCTGCAAGGTGTGCGCCATCTGATTATATGCTTCTACCTCTGTATCTGTCTTAGACTCACAATCAGACAATGACTCTGATAAGTCGGTGCAATCGAGAGCAGAGGACTCTGAGTGTGCTTGAGTGCCAGTATGAGAGGTATGGGCGTTAGATACCTGCATCTCATCTGAGCGGACATGATTGGTATTAGAGTCGCGTAAATGCCTATCCTGTTGAAAAGGCTGATGCAACTTATCACTCAAGCGCGATATTTGAATAAAAGGGTGAGGCTGACTGTCTTGGCTATTACTGCGACTACTATTTAAGTTAGGCTTATTACTTGCTGATGAGCCTTGTTGCGCATCGTCTTGTGAGTTTCCCATTGATGACATACGCCCTCCTGATAAGCTTAACGTAAAAACGCTCTTTTAAAGCGTGTAATATATTATAACTATTATAACGTTTTATGCCTCAATAGCTTGTAGAATATGCATATACCCGCTTTTCCAATCTGGATATTGCAGCCAATCGCGCGGAATGTTACTGTGCAAGCGCTTGCCACTTACCTGCGCTTTATCTGTCTCACTTAAGACTGCAGGCGGCGTTGTACCAAGTTTATTGCACAGCCAAACCATCAACTCATAAGAGGTCACCGGTACATAGTCTGTTGCCAAGTACATAGGCGCTATAGGCTCAGATGCAGATAAAGTGAGCACTTTAACAATAATGGTCACCAAGTCTGTATCCATAATACGATTGGTCCAAGCGGACACTGGCATTGGCGCTTTATCGGCCTCTTTTGCCTGACGCAGACGCATGAGGCGCTGTTCACCATAAATGCCACTAGGACGAATGATTACCGCGCGCTCAGCAAATATTTGCTGCAGTGCCTGCTCAGCTTGCAAGATGTATTTTGAAGCTTCTCTTTTGGGGGCTACTGGGACAACGGTGTCATCTATCCACTCACCATTATCCTGTCCATACACCCCGGTGGATGAGATAAACACTACTCTTTGAAGCTTTGGCAGTTGATCAGCTAAATTTGCAACATGCTGGGCGACACCTAAATAAGTATGTTTATAGTTTTTTGTCTCATAGCCATCTGGGGTCACTATGATTGCAATATGGGTAAACGCATAAAGCTGCTCTGCCGTTAGCGTTAGCGCATCAGCTTGCAGGTAGTCCGCCTGTTCATTCAAATCATAAGACTGACGCTCTCCTCTGGCCAACCCCGTAACCTTAAGCTGCTGCTGAGCCAGCACATTAGTCACTGCCAAACCAATATCACCCTGCCCTATAATGAGATATTTCGATGTCTGTGAACTGGCTAAATCTGTGTTTGTTAAACTCTCCATTCTCGCTTCCTTATTTTATTTTTAACTGTTTTTTATTGTCTATAACAATTATCATAACTGTTTGATTAAGCTTTTAATTCTGCTAAGTCTTTTAATATTATTTTTTTAATGATTTTTATAGTGCTTTTAATTTAAGTTACAAAAATATTATTCGAGTCATCTAAACATTCATTGATTAAATCTAAAAGCCATAATATAATCGATGGTATTATATGTAGAGATAGATTAATAGAGCATCATATAACCCTCTAATACCTCATATCCTCCACATAGCTTACCTTTTAAACCTCCAGACTACCAGTAACACTCTTGCTTGATTCAGTAAAATCATCCTGCGCTATCGATTCCAATTAATCATAATAAGTATCACTGGTCCCCAAACTTTTAAACTGGCTTAACCCCAGGGAACTATATATATGAAACTTTTTTCTAAAATTGCACTGGCTACTGCTACCTTATCTATCGCTTCTTTCGCATCAGCAGCATCTATCAGTGGCTCAACTGACTTCCGTGTTACCCTACCAGAAATCTTGGTTTTGTATCACTGGGATGATGCACACCTGACATTATCAGATGTGGCAACCACACCAGATAACGACAGTGACCCTCGTGAGATCAGCGATGCGACCACACGTGATTTATCAGCAACGCTACAAGAGACGAATTTGACCTTTCAAGGCAATGATGTCAACACTGCGTCACCAATCACAAACTTTGATTCAGGTCTTGTAAAGGTGACGCTAAAAAACTCTTGGGCAGTACGTAGCTTATCAACCGCACCGGTAACGTTAACCTTAACCAACCCGAATGCAACTTTAAAAAATGCTACGAATAATGCAGCCACCATTACCACCCAAGATGCTGTATTAGCATCATCAGGCAATGGCGTCACTGGTACAGATTCAGCGTCTATGACCATCCCTAGCGGCTGGGCACCTGTCATGGGTGATATTAAGTTTAATTTAGACTTAACCAATGCAGACTTCGCTGGCGAATACAACACTCGTGGTAAAGCAGCAGATACAGATGAGAAGACTGATACTTTCTTATTGACACTAACTGGCAATGCTCAGTAATTAAACGTCTTCCGATAGAGCAATCGTTAAAAATACCAGCTCATGCTGGTATTTTTTTGACTAATTGCTAGTCTATATATGACGTAATGCTTTTAAATAAACGACAATCTGAAGTCCATCAATGACTTGACGTAGTTGTTACTTCAAAATGCTTTAAATATACTTGAAACACAGTGAGTCTCATCAATATCTATTTTATTCAAAGGTCTGCCATGTCTATCCTTTCACCGCGCCTTACCTCTACCACTCTGTCTCTACTCACACTTGCCGCTAGTACATTATTATTGATGCCGTCTGCACAGGCTGAGCTGATTATCCATACCTCAAAGGATAACAGCGGTAGAACCCAAAT
This sequence comes from Psychrobacter raelei, assembly GCF_022631235.3. Classification (NCBI taxonomy): domain Bacteria; kingdom Pseudomonadati; phylum Pseudomonadota; class Gammaproteobacteria; order Moraxellales; family Moraxellaceae; genus Psychrobacter; species Psychrobacter raelei. Next base: position 691,371 of record NZ_CP093310.2, on the reverse strand, counting down.
GGTGGTCAATCAGGATAAACAAAAAGAGCTGCCGCCTGCCCAATTAGGTATTACGCCCTCTCGTGTTGATGAAACTGTATCACTGACTCAAAACAAAAACACCGCAGGTTTAAATCAATCACTCACGCTATACAACTATGGCAACAAACCCAAAAAAATTCGCTTAAATCTAGTTGACCTTGATACAGCGACCGGTAAGCCGATTGAGCCCAATGAAAATACGTTAAAGCCTTGGACACTGATTAATCCTACTGAGTTTAGTATTGCTCCAGGCGGCTATCAGACGGTACGTATGGCCATCCGCCTACCCATGCAGTTTGCCAAAGGCAGCCACAAAGCCATGCTCTCTATCGAGCAGCAGGTAGATAATGCGTTGACTTATGATGCTGATGGCAAAGGGGTTACCGTTGAAATTGGCTCACGTTATGGCATGCCTATTATCATGAACATAGAATAAAACCGCTCTATCAAGCAGGAGCTTTCAAAGACAATTTATCTAGTCAGCTCCATACTACTCTTTAGTCTAATAAAGATAACCAATAGTTGCTCTGCTTGCTCAAAGCCCCATTTAAGTGCCCGTTATGATAACAAAACCAACCACCTTACGCCTGATGATACTGGCATCCCTACCTGGGCTTTGGGGCACTTATGGTATCGCTGGGGCTGCCATAAACATACCGCATCATACCAATGCTGAGCCGATGACAACAGCGGCTGAGGCGACAGGCCAAGAGATAAAATCAAACCCTCAAAATCTGTCATTAACCCCCAGTCTGGTTGGTATTTATGTTAATGATCAAGAAGTCGATACCATAGAAGTACTGGTTAATAGCGATGCGCAGGCGTTGCCCACACAAACAGGGGACAGTGGTGAAAAACAAAACAACCATCATTACTATCTCTCCTTAGCGGATTTAACCCGCTTAACTGGCATCCAGCTCACCGCCAATGGATCGGTAGGATCAAATAGCAACACGGGCTATCAGGTCAGCACCCCCATTGGCGATACCCAGTTGACAGCAAACACCCTCACCCAGTATCAATCTCAAGACTATATCGCACTCAGTACGCTCAAAAAGCTGGGCATTACGGCTGACTATATGCCTGCTGATCTGGCAGTACGCTTGAATATGGGCTGGCAACCTAAAAAAGAGGGGGTAGCCCTAGCAGCATCTGAGACATTATCAAAATCTGAGCAGCAAGCCGTTGATTATCGTCCCGGCACACTTGGCCTGTTAGGGCTTTCTTTTAATAGCTCATTGAGTGTCTCAGAAAACCCGCTAACCTCTCAACAGTCATCGACCAATCGTCAAATGTATGCCGATATTGGTGCTTTTGGCTATGCGTTTGGCGGCGTTTGGGGGGCTCGTGCTTTGGGGGTAGACAGCGATTCTGACAGTATTGGGCGCTGGGATAATACGGAGCGCTGGGACGACGAGCAACGCATTCGCTCAGAGCGCTTCTCTCAAACAGCACTCGATGGCTTTACCTATCTGCCCTCAGAGTGGGATGACTGGCAAATTGATAATTTATACTGGGCAAAATCAGGGCAACAGCTGGCCACTCGTATTGGGGTGAGTCAGCCAAATTCTTTGGGCCAAGGCGCTCAGACATCTGGCTCGGAGTTTACAGGGGCGTTGATTGCTTATAGTAATCGGGATATCGAGCGTCACCTCGCCTTTTTTGATGATACTAGCAGCAGCCTATTACAAAACACCAGTCAAGATTACCAACATATTACCGGTATCGGTGAGCCTGGCGGTGTCGCTGAGCTACGCATCGATGGCCGTGCGCTCGCACAGGTACAGATTGGACTTGATGGGCGTTATGAATTTTTGAATCTGGATGTCAGCCAATTAACCTTGGCCGACACCTTGGTCGAAATTGCTATTTTTGCCTATCCATTAGCCCGCCAGCCCTTAGAGGTGCGCCCTATATTCTTGGGTAAGCGTCGAACTAATACAGCAACCGATGAGCTATTAATCGAGGCAGGTATCGGCCGCTCTGGTAACCTGTTTAATAGTGACAGCAATGACAACCACGATACCGCCGCTCATGTTTATGCCGAGTATGGTATTAGTAACCGCTTAGCAGTGCGCGCTGGGGCGAATACCAACCTACAAAATGATACCAAAAATAGCGATGAGCTCTCTTGGCATACAGGGGTCAATTATAGCCCATCTGTTTATACCAATGCAGACCTAAGCTATGCGCACACACCGACTCAAGAGCTATGGCAAGCGCAGTTACAGTATCAACGTGATAAACTGTGGGCGAATTATCAATACAATTATCGTGAATTTGAGGGTATCGGTCGCGGTAATAGCGGCTCAAATACTGACGTATTGCGTGACAAACGTCATCAGCTATTACTAAACTATCGCCCCAATGACAAAACCATTATTGGCTTAAATCAATATTATGATGACTTAGATCAGCCACTCTCTGGATGGGATAAATATCATGCTTACGCCAGTATCTATCATCAGTTTAGCCAAGCGCTCAATGCTGATGTTAACTGGGATACTCGCGGTGACCGCTATAATTACCGAGTCAATTGGCAAGATATCAACCTCAATCGCCGGCCAAATAATAATAGCTCTACCCGTAATCGTGTTGGGCTCTCAGGCACCAATGACAGCGACACCTTATCATTACGTCACTATCTAAATGACCGAATAAGCTTAGGGCAGTCTGTCAGCCGTCATCATGAGCATAGTGAGCCACTGTATCAAGGCGATATCAGCTACCGCTTTTATAAAGGCGGCGCAGACCCAAATCTGGCCTCACGCTTTAGTGGCTTTGATAATCTAGTGAGCGTGGGCTATAGTCTTTATGATAATAAGGTGGGATGGCAGGCCGATTGGCAGCTGACCCATCATAACAGCATTAACTTTAGTCTTGGTTATAAGCACCGTTATGTCGATGCCATCGCCACTGAAAATTTGGATGGTTTAATTACTACTGATGGCTTTATTATTGATAATGCACTGCCTGCGTGGCGTCAGAATAATTATTTATATGCCAAGCTGTCTTTTGATATGTTTAAACCACCAAAGCAGGGGTTGAAGATGGGTAATTTTCCTCGTCAAAACCTAGGCAGTGTGGTGGTTGATGTTGCGCATCCGGCAGAGCCTGCTATTCATAGTGACTCAATGAGCTTTACTTTAGATAATCAAAAAGTAGTCGCCAATCTACTGGGCTCAAAGGACAATCATAGCCAATATTTGATTAGTAACATCAAGGCAGGCGACTATACATTAAAGATGGATGCCGAAGAGTTACCGCTAGAGTACAGTACCCAAGAGCTACCAACGCCGCGCATCCGAGTCAGTAACTATGCGCCCACCTCTGTGCCGATTCAGCTACACAAGACCTATGGTGTCTCTGGTCAGTTGGCAGATGCCAAAACGGGTGTTGAGATTGGTATTTATCAAAATGGGGAGCAGGTACAAAGTGTACGCTCTGGCAGCTATGGTTATTTCCAAGCCTTTGGATTAGCTGAAGGCCATTACACCTTACAAGCTGACGGCTACCAAGCCTATCCCTTTGACATCACCAATGATTTTGTTATGCAGCTGATATTACAGCCAGCTGACTAAAACTTAAAGATAACGGTATATGAAATATATGACACTAAATGGCTTACTTAAACGGCTAAGACAGCATAAGCGGCTCATAAATATGACAGGCGCGGTGCTATTGGGTCTAGGTAGCCATGCCGCACTCGCCTGCCCTGTGGTCTACTTTAATAATCAGGTGACTCGTTTAAATACCGTCAATGATATAGACGGCCAAACAATCTATTTTTGTATGCAAACTGGATTTTCAAATAACCAGCTGCAATATACCTTTCAGCCCAATGACTTGTTAACAGGTGGTAGCCAAGCCATTGTCATGGGACAAGCCATTCAACGAGCTCCTATCAGTAACCGCTCTATCAATCTTATTGGCCCAGGCACAAATACATTAAACCTAAAATCACTGCTGGCAAAGACCAATTTCCCCGTAAATGGTGGCGCATTGGGGAAAGCGTCTGTTTTTAACTTCTATAGCCGTGTGAACTCCCGTAGAGGAGAAGACCAGTGTACTCCTAGAGATCAGTACACCGTTATTCGCCGCTATATAAGAGCAACGCCCCGACTGTTTCAGGCCAATAACAAATACCCTTCACCTGGTGGACCAAAGATAGCCACTGCTTTAGCTGATGGCAATAACTTGGCCATTATTAAAGATGCTGAAATTCGGCAAGGTAACAGCTTTTTAAAAGCCGATATCACTTTTTATCATGCCAATGCTGGTCAGAGCGGTCAATACTTTACAGACAGAGACACCGGCAACCAGTTTTGCTGGGTGGCCGTTAGCACCACGATTGATATCAAGGATAATGCCAGAAATATCAATCATGCCGGAGACTACTTTGTGGATGTGGGTGTCTATAATCCATAATTAGATTAATGCTCAGACTGCGATTACTCCACCAACCACTCAACCGTTTTATCCAGCACCTGCTCATCAGACAGCAAAGCCATATGGCCCACGCCATAAAAGACGGCTTTGCGCTCTTGGGGAACATCTAAGGTATGCTCGGTTGTGTGTTCGCCAAGGGCTGAGTTGATATTTACCAGCCCATCACCCAGCAGATCACTCACTTTCGAAGCCTGCCCCTCCTCACTCAAGCTGCCTGCCAAAAAGTAAGCCTTGATATGCTGTGGTAGAGGGGTTGCATGACGCTCGCTGTCTGGCAACACACTGCGAGCTTGCAGCGAGTGCCAATCTTCATCACGCACGCTGCCATGGCGCAAATCAATGATACCCATGCTGCGTATATCGCCAAGCTTGGCCAACGAGCCAGCAAAGGGCAGCTTGCCAATACTCTGCTGCACCACATCACCAATGCGCTCAAGCAGGGCGCCATGATGTGGCGAACCGAGTGTGATTAACTTTTGTACTTTGTTCACCCAGTCGTGCTGTTGCTCACTGCCATAATACAGCGCGCTACGCGATACCAAACCACCCATGCTGTGGCCGATTAGATCTATTTGAGTGATATCAGGGTATTGCGTTATCAGCATTTCTAGCAGTTGAGAGAACTGACGACCATTTGTCGATATGCGCTGACCGGTATTGTAGTTCAAGTACAATACCGTGGATGCAGGTAGGTTCTTTATCACTCGCCGCCCCAGTGACGCGTCATCATCAGGTTGCCAGTTTATGTAGCCCATACACAAGCCGTGCAAGATAATAACCACACGGCCTTTGATTCGCTGATTTGTGTACACGGTTTGAGTAGTATTGCCGGGCTCAGAGAGTATTGGCTTGGTATATTTGTGATGGCTATCCACGCCATACAAGGTCATCGGCAGAGCAAGCGGATTATTGTTGCTAACAAGATGATCGCCCATGACTCCGTTGATGACATTCACCACCATACTAAGTGTGTTTGGCAGAGGATGAGGCTTTGTATGGTGCATTAACTGGCTGTATTGCTTTAGACCCATTGCCAAACTGTGACCAACGATTGAGGTGATGCCCTTCACCACCTGATACATCCGCCCACTAATGCCCTTATACCACAAGTCGCCATAGCGGTGATTCAATAGCCCTAATGGCCGCAAAACGATTTCGCGGTGTATGGCTTCAGCAATACCTGTCGTTTCAATCACGCCCATCACCGCAAGTTGACTGATACCGGCCACAAAATCACGCAAAGACAGCTCAGGGTCTTGCCATGCCCGCTCATCTAATTGATCAGTATCTGCCTGTAACGGATAGTTTGTGGTCAAAGCTGATGACTGATGCGATATCGGCATGGCACTCAAGGGTGAGGTAGGATTGATCATTAGGCCGCTTCCATAAAGTGACATCCATACTGCTATGCTCAGTATTTAAGTGTTAAAAATGCTTGATATACGCCAGTTGTATATCGTCTCTGCCCTCAATATCATCTTGCAACTGATAACTGCCTTGCAGGCGAATCGCTTGGTTCTTCGCCAAGTCATACTGCGCCCCTAAGCTAACTATTGGCTGCCAATAATGACTTCTACGATTGTCTGAATCTAAGTCGCCGTGATACCAATATGGCATTTGTAGCTCCCCCACCACCCTAGCCTTGCTATTGAGCTGATAGCGGCAGCCCAAATTCACGCCTGCTCCCACTCGGTAGCCATGACTTAAGCCTTTACCCACTTGTGCTAAGCCGGAGCCAAAGGCATAGCACAATTGCGGCGGTAGCTTACCTGAGCCCGCTGTTGGTGTCCCAAAGGCGGCAGATATCCCTTTCTCGTAAGCAAAGCTGCCCACCAGATGGCTGGCATCGGGATCGTCATGAGTCGCTAATTTGGCTTGAGAGCCATCTTTTACTTGCGTAGCTTGCAAGTTAACTCCCCAGCTTGACAACTTAGAGTCGCCGCTGCGGGCGGTATTGATCGGGTTAAATGAGCGGCCACGCAAAATGGCCAACTCTTGTAACTCTACTCGGTTATGATCGCCTTTGTGCGGCTCTTGGTCTTGATACACTCTAAGCGCAATAGAACCTGCTTCTAAATGAAAATTTTGTGGATAGCCACTGGGCCGATCCAATAAGTCATTAAATCCGCCGCGATAGGCCAAGCTTAGATAGCCTGTATCATCTTGCGCACCTGCACCGATCATCACGCGCTGTAGTTCATGTCCATTTAGCGGGTTATTATCAGCAGGGGTTAATTGAGTGGGGATTAGGCGATTATTCGCATCAATGCTGCTTTTGGGCAATTCTATTTGGGGGTTATTGCGTTTGGCCTGTGCCAATGTTTTGTCTGCAGGAAAATAGCTTTGATTTGTTATCAAGCCTTGTTTTTTAAGCAATCGAACCACATCAGAGGGCACCACTGCCAGCTTAAATTCATCTAATAAGTTGCCTTCAGGGCGTACCACATCAATATAGCGTAGAATCTCTGAGGCGCAGTTATCTAAAGTAAAATAATAAGGCAGTTCTAAGTCTTTGGTCTCATAAACATGACGCATAATTTGCTGAATTTCAGCATCTGTTAGCTTAAGCTCATAGGTCCAAACGTCACGGTTGTCGGTCTTTAGATAGTCAGCAAGCTTTTGTGGGTAGGGCTCAATAGTAATGTCATTAGGATAACCACCAGCGGCAGATTTGGCTGCATAGACGAGAAATGAATCATCAGGATTGCCGGCCACGGTATCATTTAGTGCATGCGCTTTATCAATGGCTTTGGGATCAGCCAGGCTGGCCTTAGAATCAATGAGCATCAAGGTATGACCAAAAGCGGATACCGGACGGTTGGGATATTCTTCAGCGAATACTACAGATAAGCGCTGTGGGTCTAATGCTTGAAGCCAATTATCAAAGTCAGGACAGTCGGGCTGAATGTTTTCAAGGCCAAGCTGAGTCTTGAGCCAATGAGTACGCGCCGGAAACCTACAGGCCGCACTGTCATTGCCCTTTATACCTTGAGTGATTGTGGCAGTGATAAAGGCCTCTAACTCAGCCTGCGGATCAGTGTGACCTGCAGGGCTTAGAAAAAATTCTGGGTTAGTGATTTTACTTTTATAGCGTGCTGAGCCACTTTTTGTATGGCCATTTGGTTCAAAATAATGCAGTCGCAGCCAGCTGGGATGGGTGGCCAGATTTTTTTGCTTTGCTGTGGCAATCAATTGATCTATCTGCTTTTGTTGCTCTAAGCTACCGGCTTGTTCTGCCGTCATTTTAGCAGACTGCGTTATAGGCATCTTTGCGATGTCCTTGTTATGCTTAGTCTGCTGCGGCTGAGCTTGGGCATAAGCGGACGCGCTTAAGCTTACCAAGATACTGGTCACTGCCACATGAGTGACACTATTTTTTAGGCTTAATAAGGGTGTGCTTTGAGCCCAAGAACCTACAGCCGATTTGTCTGATAACATGATTCACCCTATTATTAATTTAAGTATAATAAAGCAGCTTAATCGATTGCCGCCTAATGGGTTTATGATACCATGCCGCTGATTTAAAGCCATTAATAGCGGTATATATTATGTTGCTTAGTGCCGCTTAAACAGTGTTATTAGCCTCCCTTATTTACTCATAATAAAATGACTACTTATGAAAAAACCCTTTATTAAAGCCCGCGCTTCTTACAAGCCTATACCTCTAAGCATTGAATCAGGTCTTTTAACTCAAGCCGACTGGCTGCCCTCACCTAATTACAATCAGCGTCCTGAATCTTGCGAAATTAGTGCCATCATTATCCATAATATTAGCTTGCCACCTAATGAGTTTGGTCAAACAAATGAGCAAGGCCTACATTATGTCAAAGCATTATTTACCAATACTTTGGATTGGGACGCACATCCTTATTTTAAGAGCATTGAAGGCATGGAGGTCTCCGCGCATTTATTTATCGAGCGTAGTGGCCAAATCACTCAATTGGTCAACTTTGAAAACAGAGCTTGGCATGCCGGGCGATCAAGCTATCTGGGCCGGCCTGAATGCAACGATTACAGCATAGGTATTGAGCTTGAAGGCTCAGATTTTCAGGCTTTCACCGCTGAGCAGTACACCGCCTTGGCCAGTGTAATCGCCGCTATTTATAAGGCTTATCCCAAAACACGCCGTCATTTAACAGGCCACAGTGATATTGCCCCTGGGCGTAAAACGGATCCAGGAGAGTATTTTGAGTGGGACACGCTGCGTGACTTAGTCAGCACCTTGGTGGCTAAATAATGCAGCGTTGTTAAATAATGCAGTGTCTGACTCTAAGCAGACAACAGTGTTTGACACTGCAAAATCACCGGTAAATCTACCATGACCCCGTCTATGGCAAAGATGCTCTCACCAGTGCGCTGATAATAGTCGATTACTTGTTGGGCAAACTCAAGCTGAGCTTGGCTGGGGGTAAAGGCTGTATTTACTAAGGCCACCTGCTTGGGGTGGATACACAGCATACCTGAGAAGCCTAAGTCAGAAGCGTATTCAGCCGCCATTTGCATGCCTGCCTCATCTTTAAAATCGGCATAAATACTCTCGATCGGGGCTTGTAATCCATTGGCTTTACTGGCTAATAATAAAGTGACGCGCAGCTGGCGAAAAAAGTCTTGCTCAGCTTGACTGCCTGCGCGTAATGACAACTCATTGCTAATATCAAGGCGGCCATAGCTTAGCGCCATAAGCCCCTTGCTTTGGGTGATTTGGTTTAACTGACCTAATCCTAGAGCTGACTCAATCTGCCCCACAACAGTTAACCCCGTTTGCTCCCATACTTGAGTGACTGACGCACTTGAGGTCAGCTTGGGCAGCAGCACGCCGGACACCAACTTACTTGAGGTCAGCTGCTTACATAGCACTAAATCCTCAGCCAATTGCTCATCATTATTAAGGCGCAGCCAAACACTGGCTCTCACATTATCAGACTCTAATTGTGAAAAAAACTCAGCTATATTCTCACGTGCCTGGCGCTTTTGGTCCAAGGCCACAGCATCTTCTAAATCAATAATGACCGCTTCCGCCCCACTGTTTAATGCTTTATTAAATCGCTCTGGATAAGTGGCGGGAACGAATAACCAACTGCGCGGACTGACGATTGGCCGGCTGCCTGTACCAGAGCTGGCGATTGGCGTTATGCGATAAGAGTCGCTCATTTTTTATCCTTTTTTACCCTTCATGGTTTATAGGTATATTTATTAAAATTAACAATAAAATGATTACAGCTCAGAGCCAAAACAGACAAACTACCAAGTATGACACACCCCCAGATTCCATCACAATTTCATTAGCCAGTACAATTATCGTATCGAGATAGTGCTATAATCTGCCAGTTTTTTATAATTTTAAAACCCAATGAAACCTATTTTAAACAAACAGGTATTGAGATTACATGGCAAAAAGTAAACTGTTTCGCTCGACAATGATTGTCAGCTCCATGACCATGCTCTCACGTATTCTAGGCCTTGTGCGCGACATGGTCCTAATGAGTGTGTTTGGTGCTGGTGGCCTGATGGATGCTTTTTTGGTGGCATTCAAGATTCCAAACTTTCTACGCCGTCTCTTCGCTGAAGGCGCCTTTAGTCAAGCTTTTGTTCCTGTCTTATCTGAATACAAAGAGCGCCGTACCCTACAAGAAGTACAGATTTTAATCAGCCGCACCTCAGGTGCGCTATTGATGATTTTATCTATGCTAACGGTAGTGGTTATGTTGGCAGCGCCATGGGTAGTCAGTTTATTTGCGCCAGGTTTTGCTGAGGACCCCAATAAGTTTAACACCACCACCGAGCTACTGCGTTTAACCTTCCCCTATTTGCTGTTTATTTCTATGACCGCCTTTGCCGGTAGTATTTTGCAAAGCTATGGACGTTTTGCTGCGCCTGCTGTAGCCCCTGTCCTGCTTAACTTAAGTATGATTGCGGCCGCTCTCATTTTTGCGCCTATGTTTGATAAACCGATTATGGCTTTAGGTTACGCCGTTGCCATAGCAGGTCTATTACAGTTTTTTATCCAATTGCCGCAGTTGTATCAGCAAAAACTGCTGGTGCCGCCCAAGATTGATTTTCAGCACGAAGGGGTGCGCCGCATCTTAAAACTGATGTTACCGGCCATCTTTGGTGTTTCAGTCACTCAAATTAACTTGCTGCTTAACACCATCTTGGCATCATTAATGATCACCGGTTCGGTTTCTTGGTTATATGGCGCTGAGCGTTTGACCGAATTGCCTTTGGGTTTAATTGGGGTCGCCATTGGTACCGTTATTTTGCCAAGCCTGTCTACCAGTGAAGCCAAAAAAGATGATGTCAGCTTCCGTAAGACCTTAGACTGGGCGGCTCGATTAATTATTGTGGTGGGTCTGCCAGCAGCGTGTGCTTTATTTGTGTTGTCTGATGTATTGATGCAGACGCTATTTATGCGTGGTGAGTTTTCTTTACGCGATGCTAATATGAGTGGCTTTGCGCTACGAAGTATGTCTGGCGGCATCTTAGGCTTTATGCTCATTAAAATCTTTGCGCCCGCTTTCTTCGCCCGTCAAGACACCAAGACTCCAGTGAAAATTGGTATTATCACTGTGATTGCTAACATGATATTTAGCTTAATCTTCGTGGGTCTGTTTTATCTGCTCAAACTGCCTTTGCATGGCGGTCTGGCATTGGCCACCACAGCCGCTTCTTTCGTCAACGCAGGTCTACTGTACTATCTTCTGCATAAGCGCAACTTTTACCGCTTTGGCCCACAGTGGAAAAAGCTGTTTGCTCAGTTTGCCATATCTAGCTTATTGATGGTGATTGCGCTGTATTTAATGCTCCCCTACTTCCCCACTCATGCTTCACAGTGGCATCGCGTCTTTGCTTTATTGCTAATCTGTGCCGTGGGTGCGCTGGTATATGGTGTGGTGCTACTGGCATCAGGCTTCCGTCCTCGTCAATTAAAACATGGCTAACGGATAGTTTATATAATAAAAAAACCACCGTAAAAAACGGTGGTTTTTTTTGCTTAAAACTTAAAGCAGAATAATTTAAATCATTACTCAGCGTCAGTTTTCTTAGCCTTGCTACGGCCACCAAACGCACCAAAGCGTTTGTTGAAGCTTGCAACACGACCTTCGTTAGAAGTTTTGCGTTGTTCGCCAGTGTAGAAAGGATGAGAAGCGCTAGAGATATCTAGTGGGTAGTAAGGATATTCTTTACCTTCATACTCACGAGTAGCTTTAGTTTTAGCAGTTGAACGGGTTAAGAAGAACACGTCAGCGTTAGTGTCGTGGAATAATACTTCTTGGTATTCTGGGTGGATATCTTTACGCATAATTAATTCTCTCTATGTCCGATATACAGCAAAGCTGTATTTAACTGAGGCACTAAACGCATTAGCTGTTAGCTATCATGTCACTGGCTCATTCCAGCACACAACACCAACCACCTGCTATTCTAGCCTTCCTCAGCGGGAAGTTAAGGCGGTAATTTTACAGAGTTATACCGCATGATGCAAGGTGGTATTAAACAATACTCACCTTACGTCACGCCCTGACCTGTCTAAACGGTTATTAAGCCAAAATAAGCTTATTAAATTATCAAGCTATTAGGCTATTTGGCTTGATCTTTTTTAGCGTCATTTTTAGCGTCATTGGCAGTTGTTGACTCAGCGTCTTTTTTGGCAGGTTGCCCCTCTTGTGTGTGAAAGTCATAGCTTTCTTGGGTTTCTGCACCTTTGGTGGGATCTGTAGGCTCTTCACCGAATTGATCGGCCACGTCATCGCTTACTTCAGTTTTTTTATCAGCCTTAGTTTGCTTATTGTCAGCATTGTTGTCAGCGTTTTTGTCAGCTGCTTCATCAGCGCTTTGTGTTTTAGCCTCACTATCGTTTTTAGCAGGCTGCTTTTTATCGGCAGCTTTTTCTGACGCGTTGTCTGATTGATCCTCTTCATGGGTCGCATCCGTTAACGCCTGCTTCGCCACAATAGGCTCTGGACCAAATGTTGCCTTGGCCACACCGATAACTTGATCAATCAAATGGCTGTTGTAATGTACCGTAGTTCCCACAGCCACAAGCGGTAAGAATTTGCCCATCCAGCTGATATTAATGCTGTCTAAGTCGAAGTTAAACTGCTCTGCTAACTTATCCACTTGTTTGGCATAAAACTCAATATTACTGCCAGCAATGCCTAAGCCTTTTGAAAGCTCACTACGTAGACCCGTATTATCTGCATTGCTAATTAAACCTTTGGCCACACCTAGCGCTGCTAAAATCGTCTGTTTTTCTTGCATTTTGCTTAAGTCAGCGCTGCCAATCACCGCATACGCCATTTTAATACCTTGCTTACCGGTTAAGGGTTTATCATACACAGTGGCCAACTGATAAACCGTGCGTAGTGATACCAAAAGCAACCACAGCGTATCAGCCAACATACCCGGTAGACCAGCCAGACCCGTTACGCCGCCTATAGTAGCCAAAGCACGGTTTTGGTTGGCTATATCACGTGCCAACGCATTGCGCTCTTGATCGCTTAACGTCTGAATGCCCTCAAAGCGCTGCTCGCGTGGTAAATCGATTTCACTCCATGTGGCAGCCAATTTTGCCACTTGTGAAAATACGCTGTCAGACGCCTTTTGATAAATACTGTTTGGCACAACTTTTTTGGCATACTTGCCATAAGTCGCAAAGCGCTTACCCAATAGCTGCTCTGAGGTCTTAATGGTTTGTTGGCTTAACAAGTTGCTGGCCGTGCTGGTTTTGTAGTCAGATAAATCGACCGCTTTAAATTGACTGGCTTTGCCTGATTTGGCACTTAAACTGTCAAGCATAGAGCCAAAACGCTCTAAATTATTGCGTGCCACATGGCCTAATACGTCTAGACCGGTTACAACTGCTTTGCTTTTTTTTGAACTTTTTGATTGCTTAGCCATAAAATATTCTTCCTGAATGAGTAAAAATTAAAGGTAAATAGCGAATAAAAATAAGCCTTAAAGTGCCGTTATGGATAATGGCTGAGTATTGTTAAACTTGGTGCGGCTCATGTCGCGATCTACAATATTGCTGTAGCCTATGTTCGCCTTATTGATATGAGCACTTATTATATTAGCACTTATACATTAGTCTATATTACAGACAGCCACTTGTGCCTAGCAAATGTTAAGCTTAGTTATTACCAAATGATATGTAATTGTAAGCAAGATATCAGTTTAAACAGTGTTATCAGCGATTGGCACAATGTAAAATAGCCGGCATTTTACGTATGTTGTTTGTGGCACTTGATGTATGGTATCCGTTAACTTTTAGCAGCCGAAAATGGCCATCACCTGTGCCCAACTGTCTATAGGTATGGTTGTTATCCAACAATACCACAGCCCTTTTTACTTTTATTGAGCGTTTATGATTTACCACACCTTTTCATTTGATAACCTGCCGGCGCATCAGCTTGTGCCTTATCTGATAGATTTTGTTGAGCAGTGCGCTGAGCGTCATCTGCCTTGGCATGTATGCTGGCTTAATAATCAAGGCAGCCCTGTGGTAGGTTTATTGCCAAAAAAATCCTGGAGCGTCTCGCCCATCACACAGTCCCATAACCTCAAGTCCTCTGCGCTGAACGTAGAGGTGACCGTATATAACCGCCCACAAGATCAAGCATCACAAGCCGCCACCCAAATGGTTACAACGCGGCACATGGGTTATGAGCAGTGGATAAGTGAGCTGATTGAATATGCCACTGTGCATAAAAAAGCTGATAACAAGGCTCATAATGGCGGCAACTATAGCGCACACAGCATCAATAAACCTCACGAAAGCTGTGCTTATCACAATGGTCTGATGGGCTTTATTGGTTATGACATAGCGGCCAAAGCACTTAGTCCCAAGTCAGATATCGGCTTGGCCGAGCAGCCGGCAGCCTTCTTGGGTCATTATGATATTTATTTGACCCCAACGCCCCAAGGCTGGCAGCTGCACACACAGCCGGCGTGCCCTCAGCAAGCTATCAACAAAGTTATGACCTATTTGCAGGCATTTGAGGCGCAGCTGTCCTCAAGGCAAAAAAAACAATTGGCATCACCTTTGCTTGCCTTAGACCCTATCTGGGATGTTGAGGGTTATCGCTCTGCCTTTGAGCAAACCCAACACTATTTATATCAAGGCGACAGCTATCAGATTAACTTAACCCAAAAGTGGCAAGGACAATTGCCCAGCGCTTTGCATGCTCAAAATGATGACAGTGCAAAAAATCACTCTCCGACGCAGGCGACTGCCACCAGCGATACCGATACCTATTTCCCGTCAGATAGCCCCATTCGTTTGGTCAATTACCTGCCCCAGCTACATCAGCAAACACAGGCACCTTTTGCCGGCTATCTCTGCATTACGCAGCTCACAAAACAGGCTAAACACTCTGACATCCCTGCCCCATCAGGTGGTCATCCCTTTGCTGCATTTGAATTGTTAAGCTGTTCGCCTGAGCTGTTTGTGTGGTTTGATAACGATCATCAAGGCCAATCACAAATTCTAACCAAACCTATCAAAGGTACGCTGCCAAGAGGCAAAACACCCGAGCAAGATGACACGCTCAAGCAGCAATTGGCCATGAGCGAAAAAGACAAAGCCGAAAACGTAATGATTGTAGACTTGCTGCGTAATGACTTGGGCAAATATGCGCAAATAGGCAGCGTCAAAGTCCCCAAACTGTTTGCCATCGAAAGCTTTAGCAACGTGCACCATATGGTCAGCTCCATCACTGCCACCATTAAGCCTGAGCACCATCCATTAACTGTATTATTCGACAGCTTACCGGCAGGATCTATTACTGGCACCCCAAAAAAGCGTGCGGTGGAGATTATTAGTGAGCTAGAAGTGGCGCCACGAGGAGCCTATTGCGGAACATTGGGCTTTATGAACTTCTCTGGCAATGGACAGTGGAATGTGCTGATTCGATCCTTGCAAGCTGATCATCAAGGCAACGTGGCGTTGTGGGCAGGCGGCGGTATTACCGTGGGCTCTGAGTGCCAATCAGAATATCAAGAGTGTCATGATAAGGTGGGCAACTTGCGACACATCTTAAATCCGCAGCCCTCTAAATCTACGCCATAGACACACCTCATTTTATTTTTACCTACAAAAAAGACAAAAAGAAAAGGACACCGATAAGGGTGTCCTTTTTTATGCATGTCTTGCTAAATGGCCATGCAATCAAGGCAGAAAGACAAGACAAAAAGGCAAGGCAGAAAGACAATACGGATTAACCAGCCATCTGCTGTAAGGCGCCAATCAAACGTCGGTTTTGCTCAGCGGTACCCACAGTAATGCGCAAATATTCATTAATTCTTGGCTGATTAAAATAACGCACGATAATGCCTTGCTCACGCAGCTGCTGGGCGACTTCACTGGCATTGCCCTGCTGTGGGCGAGCAAACACAAAGTTGGCTTGTGATGGCAATACCGTGAAGTTAAGCGAGCTTAATTGCTCAATTAGCTGTTCGCGTAGCGCAATAACTTGCTCACAGGTACTCTTAAAATACAACTCATCTTCTACACTGGCTAAGGCTCCCGCTTGTGCCAAACGGTCTAGTGGATAGCTATTAAAGCTGTTTTTCATGCGGGTTAACGCTTCAATTAATGAAGGATTACCAAAAGCCATACCCACACGCAGCCCTGCCAATGAGCGTGATTTTGAGAAGGTTTGGGTAACCAGTAGATTATCATGCGTCTCAATTAAGCGGATGGCTGACGCCTGCTCGGTACTGGCAAAATCAATATAAGCCTCATCAATCACAATCACTGCATTGGGGTGCTCAGTGGCTAGCTTGTCAATGGCCTCAAGTGACATTAAGATACCAGTGGGCGCATTGGGGTTAGCAATAATAATGCCTGAGCAAGGCTGACGATAATCATCAGTCTCAATACTAAAATCATCACGCAATGGGATTTTTACTAAATCAATGCCAAAAGTATCGGCGTATACCGGATAAAAACTATAGCTGATATCCGGCGCCAATAATGGGCGCTCTTTCATAAAAAAGCTGGCAAATACTAGCGCCAAAACCTCATCTGAGCCATTACCAACAAAGACTTGATTGAGATGTAAATCATAAGCATCAGCCAAAGCCTGCCTTAATGCATCAGACTCAGGTGCCGGATACAGACGCAATTGATCACCGCCATGACTTAAAGCGGCCGTAATGGCCTCTACAACTTTGGGGGAAGGCGGAAACGGGTTTTCGTTGGTATTTAGCTTGCACAAATTATCGTGCTTGGGCTGCTCTCCGGGTACATAGGGGTTTAAATTACGTGCTTTTGTAGACCACAATCGCGTATCAAGTTTAAATTCCATAGTCTTTATCATCTTTTTATAAGGGGTGATATGAAGTGTGGCCAGCCATCACAATACGCAATAACTTGGTCTTACTCACTTCATTCAATTAAGATATTAAGGGCAAGTTCAAAGCAAATAGCACAGCTTATCTTAGCACGCCCGCCCCAAGTAAACGATAATAATCCACCAAAAAACAACACCCATAAGGCATTAAACGACAGTTAGTGTCACTTTACAGCGCCCTTATGACCCAGTCATTTTGATCAAGACGCCACGACCATAAGTACCTATGCTAAATAGGCCAATTCCACCAAACGGGTGTCAATGAATTACAAGCTGCAGATAAGCGTGTTAAATTAGCTGCGGTAACGTGCCGAACGGGCATGCGCCTCTAAGTCCTCTTGCATTGCTAAAGTATCTGCTATCTGTGCCAGTGGCTTTGAGCCTTCAGCTGAGCAGTAGATAATAGAGGATTTTTTCTGAAAGTCATACACCCCAAGCGGTGAGGAAAAGCGTGCAGTACCAGAAGTCGGCAGCACATGGTTAGGGCCTGCGCAATAATCACCAATGGCCTCAGGGGTGTGACGACCCATAAAGATGGCGCCAGCATGACGAATATCTGCCAGCACATCATCGGGCTTATCAAGTGACAATTCTAAATGCTCAGGGGCAATACGATTAATTAAAGCCAGACCCTCAGCACGGTCTTTTACCAAAATAAGTGCACCACGGTTTTGTAGTGCTTCACGGGCGATATCCGCTTTGGGCAACCGCTCAAGGGCATTGTCAATGGCCGTAGCAACCTCATTTAATTGCTGCTCGCTGGTGGTCACAAAGATCGCCTGCGCCACTGTATCGTGCTCCGCTTGAGACAATAGATCCATCGCCAACCAGTCGGCATTGTCCGCCGCCTCACCTTCGGCATACACTAAAACTTCAGAGGGACCGGCAATCATATCGATGCCCACTTGACCGAATACCGCACGCTTGGCTGCGGCCACATACTTATTGCCTGGCCCAGTAATCTTGTCCACTTGCGCGATGCTATCTGTACCATAAGCCAATGCCGCTACTGCTTGCGCGCCGCCAATGGTAAAGACTTTATCTACGCCAGATAAATAAGCGGCTGCCAATACCAAGGGATTCAGCTCGCCCTTTGGCGCTGGCACCACCATAATCACCTCGGCCACGCCAGCGACCTTAGCAGGTACCGCATTCATAAGTACTGACGAGGGATAAGAGGCCAGCCCACCGGGCACATAGATACCCACTCTATCTAGCGGCGTCACTTTTTGTCCCAGACGGTTGCCCAGTGCATCGGTATAATCCCAGCTTGGCTGTACTTGGCGCTGATGAAAATCTTTAATACGCTCAGCAGCTGTCTTTAGAGCGGCTTTAATCGGCTCATCTAATTGACCAAAAGCTTGTTTTAAAGCGTCTGGCGTTAAGACTAACTGCTGCATACTCGTTGCAGGGTGAGCATCAAACTTTTGGGTCAGTGCCAGTACCGCTGCATCACCCCCATGACGTACTTGATGGATAATGTCATCAACAGTAGCCAGTAGCTCTTTATCATTCACAGTTTCAAAGGCAAGCAAGTCGGTAAGCTGCTGCTCAAAATTGGGGTCGGTGCTGGTCAAAGTACGCATGAAAAATCCTCAAAAAATAAGGTTATACCAAAAGGGCTTATGTTTACTAAGCACTAAGCATCAGTGTCTTACAAAGTCATATAAGAACACTTAAAAAAAAACCAGTGTATCACGCAAAACTGCTAGGTTTTGCCCTACACTGGTTTAAATATCAATAATAGCAAGTGGTTATCAATGCTCTATGTCCGTACTAATCACCAATACTTTGCTTAAAGCTGTCTAAAATTGGCTCAAGCAGGCTGTATTTACGCTTGTAGCTGACCTGATTGACAATCAGACGTGACGAGACATCGCAAATGTGATCAAGCGGCTCAAGGCCGTTAGCACGTAAAGTATTGCCGGTATCGACCACGTCGACAATTAAATCACCTAGGCCAACCAAAGGCGCCAGCTCCATCGAGCCATACAGCTTGATGATATCTACTTGCTGACCTTGACTGGCAAAATATGCACGCGCCACATTGACATATTTGGTAGCAATACGCAGGCGACGATTGGGCAACGCCACACCTTTAATGCCTGCAGTCATCAGTTTACACTGAGCAATTTTTAGATCCAGCAGCTCATACACGTGTTTGGCGCCATACTCTAACAACACATCTTTACCCGCTACGCCGAAGTCGGCCGCCCCGTGCTCTACATAGGTTGGCACATCACTGGCCCGCAGAATCAGTACCCGAACCTTGTCATGTGAGGTGGGAAAAATCAGTTTGCGAGATTTATCTGGGTCCTCTAAAAGCTCGATACCTGCCGCTTTTAGCAAAGGCAGCGTCTCTTTTAGAATACGCCCTTTAGATAATGCCAAAGTTAGACCATCATAGTCACTATCGGCTTGGTTTAATATTTCATTTGTTTCAGTCATAGTCGGGTATGTCTTAATAAGATGAGAGTATTTTTGTTATAACCAAGCGGGCTTTAGTCATCCAAGCTATCGGCTTCTGCTGCATCAGTTACCGGATTGACACGTTCGATATTTACCCCAAGGCCACGTAGCTTTTCCTCTACGTTTTCATAGCCACGGTCAATATGATAAATACGGTCAATCAGCGTCTCGCCTTCGGCAGCAGCCGCGGCCATTACCAGTGACATTGAGGCGCGTAAGTCAGTGGCCATAACTGGTGCCGCATTGAAGCTATCCACACCACGGATAATGGCTGTGTGACCGTCAACTTGGATATCTGCGCCCATGCGCTTAAGCTCTGGCACATGCATATAGCGGTTTTCAAAGATGTTTTCGCTAATGGTGCTGGTGCCCTCTGCTAAGCAGCATACCGCCATTAATTGGGCCTGCATGTCGGTTGGGAAGCCTGGGTGTGGCTGGGTACGAATATCAACTGGCTTGGGGCGGCCGGTCATTTGAGCACGAATCCAGTCATCACCTGTGGTAATAATGGCGCCCATTTCTTCAAACTTTTGTAGCACAGGCTGTAATAACGCCGGGTCAGTATTCTTAGTAGTCACATCACCTTCAGTCATCAAAGCGCCTGCCAAATAAGATCCGGTCTCGATGCGATCAGGCACCACGGAGTACTCACAGCCCTGTAGGCTGTCTACACCTTCAATGGTCAAGGTAGCCGTGCCAATACCGCTAATCTTAGCGCCCATAGCCACCAACATATTGGCCAAATCAACCACTTCTGGCTCACGTGCGCAGTTCTCTAATACCGTGGTGCCTTTGGCTAAAGTGGCGGCAATCAGCACATTTTCTGTACCACCCACTGTTACCATATCGAAGCTGAACTCACAGCCAATCAAGCGGCCACCTTCAGGGGCGCGGGCTTTAACATAGCCGTTTTCTACAGTGATCTCCGCACCCATTGCTTTAAAGGCTTTTAGATGCTGATCCACTGGACGTGAGCCGATAGCGCAGCCACCAGGCAGTGATACTTCAGCTTCACCAAAGCGGGCCAACAAAGGACCTAAAACCAAGATAGAGGCACGCATGGTTTTTACCAGCTCATAAGGGGCAAAGTAGTTTTCGATGGTGCTGGTGTCACAGGTTACCGTATCGCCTTGCTTTTCAATACGAATGCCAAGTCCTGCAATCAGCTTGATTAACGTGCGCACATCTTGTAGTGAAGGCACATTATTCAATGTTGTCGGCGTCTCTGCCAATATCATGGCAGCAAGAAGTGGCAAGGCGGCATTTTTTGCGCCTGAGATGGTGACTTCGCCTGCAATGCGGCTGCGGCCGGTGATTAAGAATTGGTCCATTGAATACTGTCCTAAACGATTGTTTCAATAAAAATTACACTAAATAAGTGACTAAAAATACAAAGGGTGCCGGTAAATAAGACAACACTGACCATCAAAAATACTATGACTAAAGATAAGGTCAAGCGCTCAGTTAAATACCGCTAATATAAGAGTGATGGTATCAGCTCGTCATCAGCCCCTATTGACCTGCTTGTTTGGCTTCCCACTCTTGGGGGGTCAAGGCTTGGATATTTAACGCATGAATCTCACCGCTGGCGATAATGTCATTGACCAAGCCATAAATTGCTTGCTGGCGTTGTACCAAACGTTTGCCTTCAAAGCTTGCATCCACAACACGCACATCAAATTTATTGCCTTGATTTGCCGCTTGAATAAAAGCTTCTGGGAAATGGGGCTGTAAAAATGCGATTAAATCGTCCGCGTTCATGCTCATGAAAACTACCTATAATTTTATTGGGTGAATGTGTTCGCTGTCGCTAAAATGTGTTCGCTGTCGCTAAATAGGCAAATAACCTAAAGCCTGCTATAAGTTTTTGATTATAGCAAGGGTTGCGGTTATTTACCTAATAGATGTTGGCAGATGGCTGAGGCTAGGTCGTTTATCAAGGTATAACATTCGATATCCTCATATGTCCTGCCTGAGTTTTTTAAGCCCTGTTGTCTGCCATTTATTTGCCTGCCTTTTAGTAGAAGTGGCCGCTTTACTGTTCATTAAGCGTGCCCGCTATAAGGTGTCATGTAAATAATCAAGTAGCTGCCGACGTACCGGATTAACCCAGGTTAAGGTGGTGGCCATGGCCCCAATACTGGTTGCATGACTGGCCCCATCAATCTGCTCTACTGTCACTTTTGCACCTGCGTTTTGTAGCGCTTGGGTCATGTTCTGAGTATTGCTAATGTGTACCACTTTATCATTTTGTGCTGTCATTAATAGATAAGGTGGCTGCTTGCCACTGCTGCCCGCTTTAATCAACCGATCAGGCATCACCTCATCTGGCGTGGCCTCGGCAGGGAATACAATGCGCGATGAGAACTTTCTAAAGTCATAGCTATAAGGACCGGCCATACCCACCACAGCCTTTATGTCGCTTGGCTGTAAACCATAAGCTGCTAAAAAATCGGCATTAGACACAGCCGCCACTACATTAAAAGCGCCAGCAGAATGACCAATGACAGCCATTTTATTGGCATCGGCAAAAAACTTAGCCGCATTTTGATGCGACCAAGCAATGGCCTTGGCCGTATCTTGCACAAAATCTGGATAAATATGCTCAGGTGCTTTGCGATAATTGATGACCGCAGTGACATAACCGGCCTGAGCTAAGCTTTCTCCAACAAATCTGTACTGCTCTTTATTGCCACTCTCCCAAGAGCCACCATGCACGAACACCACCAACGGGTAATTGGCAGCAGGCGTGTCATTGTTGCGTATCGCTTGGGTCAAAGCTTTGGGGTAATACACATCCAAATCCTGCTCAGGTTCGCTGCCATAAGCCAAATCTTTAATGACGCTTACACCGCCATTAGGGGTCACAGCATTTAACAGGCCGAGTACAGAGGCAGCATTTGCCGTCTGTATCGACATCCAAATAACCGCTCCGCCAGCCAGTGAATAGCTGAGTTTTTTATAATTTAGCATAGACTCTACTTAGATTGTTGATTAGAAGATATGGTGTGGCTCAAAAGATAATCTGCCTACGGCTCGATTAGTATGCTCTACCAACCACTCACATCTTGCTTGTACATCTCAATATAAGGACTCGGATACACCTGCGAGTTTTGAGTGGTCGACGCCTCAGCTGTCGGTGCAGCAGGCGCAGTCTCTGGTGCTTGATACTCAGGTGCAACTTGAGCCGGCGGCGCATAGTTTTGGGTATCTACGGGGGCAGCCTGAGCAGGTGGCTGCTCTGTATAGACCGGTGCAGGTGGCTCAAGCCCCGTCTCTTGTGTGATGCTGCTTTCGTCAATTACGGCCCCATTATCATCAATCAACTGATTGAGCAGAACCAACTCTTTAATACCTACCGTGCTATTGATGATATTAATTAAGTGACTGCGCTGCGCTGGGGTCAATTTACCTAAAATATAGACAATGCCATCATCAGTAACCACCTTAACTTGGCTGCTGCTTAGGGCATTATTGGCCAATATCTTGGCATTTACCTTGGAGCTAATATAAGCATCATGCACCGTATAACTGGTGCCTTTTTGGTTCCCCACAGTCAGCTTGTTATAAAACTGTTTTACATCTGGCATGGAGGACACAATCGTCTCTACCTGCTGCTTAGTCTGCTCATCTGGCACCTCGCCGGTCACCAGCACCGTGCTATAAAAGCTGTCGACACTGATGCGGCTGCGCTGATACAAAGTGGGATCAATACGGCTAATATTAATTTTTGCGGTATTTTCAATACTTTTATCCAAAATACGCTGAGCTAAAGTGCGGTCGGTCACCGCCACCCCAAACGAATCATCAGATGAATTAAAAGATTGTATACTGGCGCAGCCAGAAAGTAGGCCTGCACTTAGTGCCACAGCCACAGTGGTGCGCTGGATTATCTTATTGCCGAATAGCCAAGAACTTACCATTTTATAATGTCCTTATTTATAGCTTAGTGCTTCATAACATTGACTTTTAATTTTGCGATTTTAAGCGGTACGGTTAGGGGTGCGCTTTTAAAAAGTTTAGCTGCTAGTTTACCGCTAATAACTTACGCTGCATTGAACATTTGGTAACAAAAGCGTAGCCTCTGTTGGCTATTTTACCAAGCAGGCGCCAAAAATGCCCCTTGTAGCCACTCTGACTGTAGCGGCTCCCCTTGGCCGGATCGGCCTGTTCGCTCAGTAAACCCCACCACATCAAAGCGGCACTCAAAATCGGCATATTCAGGATGATGACGCAAAAAATAGCGTGCGGTTTTGATCAGTTTTTTTTGTTTACTGCGGGTGATTGTAGCCGGTCGCGTAAAATGAGAATTGCAACCAGTTAAAATAGGAACAAAAAAACCAGTTAAAACGGTCTTTAAACGTTCCCATTTTAACTGGTTTTTTATTACTCTGTGTTATTTAAAATCACTCCTATAGAGGGCTATCAGTTTTAATCCACCTCAATCCATCCCACTGCCATTGGTTGCGGTAATCTGGCGGCGGCTGTAACGTAAATCCCAGCCGCTTGTTTTCTACATCTGCAATCAATGTATCAGCATCGCCTTTATCTTCGTATAAAAACGCAAGATTGTTAGGATTGTAGACGTATATCTTAATAATCATCGTTTTACTCCCGTTGCTGTCAATGTTAGGCCCGTAACACTATGTTGATGATGCACATAGCTTGATGTTGATGATGCCGCCTGGAATACATATGTTACACTTTTGCCGACAGGTGGATTGACATCTAAATAAGGAGCAAGCGCCATAAAATATTGAGACCACGATACCGTTGAGTTTCCAGTAAATGGCGCCATACCGCCCATTGTCGTTTCTCTGACAATTTCATCTTCAAGACCTTCTATCCTGCGTATTATTCGCACAGTGAAATAATACGTACGACCTTCTTTTGCATATATTACTAAATTAAAATTTTCAGCGTATCCATTTACTAAAATACTGCCGCTCGAATTTTTCATATTAATTGTGATTTCGCCCAGCTCAGATATAAACTCTGTACCTCGTTCGCCTTGAGGTTCGCCCGCCCATTAGCTGTTGATTGCTATAGCATGTGCTGGCGCTGCTACTACTTGAGCCAATGCTGTTGACATCAGTACTAACAATGCTGCAATTACCCACAGCATACGTTTTTTAAGACGTATGCCTTGAGTTAAAATCTTTTTGAGCATATCGCCCCCTTATTCTAAATATAAAAAAACCACCCGAAGGTGGTGTGGTTATGCAAATTTTACGTTTACATTGTCGATAAAGTCGCCTAGTACCGTCATTGCAGTCGACCCTCCGCTGTTTGCAAGAACGAACACAACCGTATTGTAGCCTTCTTGTAGTTCAAAATTGATTTCGGACTGCCCTTGCGTGTACTTCTTCTCGTAAACCCCGCCAGGGCTAAAGACTTTTACATATAAAATGTCATTTAAATTTACCAGATATTGACTGACATTCGTTTTCTTTCCAGCCCTAACCGCTATGCTGAATTCTACGGTTTGCACCTGCCCACCGCCGCCATATTCCGGAGCTATGAACGTAAACCCTCCGAAGGACGGTAAACGTAACGTTTTATCTTTCATCGGTTCATCAGGGTTGTATAAAAGGTACCCGTTAGTCGCGTAGTAATTCGACATTTTAACAAGGTAACTAGGCGTCCATGCCGACCGCTTCATCGACTCAATATCAATAGTACCGCTAATTTTGTCGGCTAATACAGTGCCCTCAAACCGACCGCTAAGTGCAGTTAGATTACCGTACCTATCAACGATGAAGCGGTTATTGATATTCAACTCACCACCATTGATTATCGGTGCTGATATCGTTTGATTGGCTTTGATATGCTTACCCAGAATTGTGCCGTCAGCAATCAGGTCGCCATTAAATACTGCCTGATTATTGACTAGACTAAACATGGGCTTGACGACACCATCACCAGCATCTCTAACAACACCGAATTTGTCAGCCATAACGATGACTTGAGACTCTGCTGTTTGCTCGCTTGCCATTGCTCCCACTGCGATGCCCGCAATAGCTCGCTTGCCTCCAGCTATTGCTTGAGTTTTGATGGTGTGAGTTGACTGTGCTTTGTCTTTTGTTACTGACGTATTTTGCAGCGTTGTGATCTTACCTTCGGCAGTTCCGATACGAGACAAAGCTTGATTGGTAGCAACAGTCTGCGCTTGATCTTTGCTCGCTTGAGTTTGCTTGAACTCATCAAGACTGGCTTTTGTGTTGTTGATCTCCTCAGCCACGTCTTCAGGGGCTGGTGTCCAGTCAAGTAATTTAGTACCTCTAAATATTTGAGCTTCCTCTACATAGGTTGTTATGTTTGGACCATATACAGAAAGCCACAAGTTCCCAGTTTCATCAACTGTGAATGTTTTTTCTACATTGTGATAAATTTTACTGTTGCCATCATTATTATAAACAGAGCCATCTATACCGACTTTATTGTCTTTTTCACCTGTATAGAGCAGTAAAACACCCCATCCAGCTGTTAAGTCAACCTTTTTAATATGTATAGTGTATTCGGTATTTGGTTCTAGTTTAATTGGCTGTTTTGGTGTTTTATATGAGCCACCCTCCCAGTTACTGTCGTCTGATAAGTATTTATATTGAAAGTGGTTCCGTCCGCCAATTTCAATAGCATCAACCTGAGCATTTGCATGAGCTTTGGCAGCAGACTCAGCCGCATCTGCCTTGGCTTTTGCATCAGCTTTGGCAGCCGCTAATTTAGCATTGGCATCATCAATAGCACGCCGTTCTTCAGCACTGATAAGACCGTCTGCATAAGCTTTATCAGATACGCTTTTAGCATTAACCTGAGCATTTGCATACTCTTGGGCTGCTGATTTAGCCGCATTAGCTTTAGCCTCAGCATCAGCCTTTGCAGCATCTATTGCTTGCTGCTTAGCTGTGTTTGCTGCACTTTGCCACTCACTTTGTAGCCCAGTACGTGCGAGACTGGCTACTTCAGTCTTACTAGCTTTGGTACTTTGTAAGTTAGTGATACTGCTCTCTGCATCACCAATACGAGACAAAGCTTGATTGGTAGCAATGGTCTGCGCTTGGTCTTTACTCGCTTGGGTTTGCTTAAACTCATCAAGACTGGCTTTTGTGTTGTTGATCTCCTCAGCCACGTCTTCAGGGGCTGGTGTCCAGTCAAGTAATTTAGTACCTCTAAATATTTGAGCTTCCTCTACATAGGTTGTTATGTTTGGACCATATACAGAAAGCCACAAGTTCCCAGTTTCATCAACTGTGAATGTTTTTTCTACATTGTGATAAATTTTACTGTTGCCACCATTATTATAAACAGAGCCACCTATACCGACTTTATTGTCTTTTTCACCTGTATAGAGCAGTAAAACACCCCATCCAGCTGTTAAGTCAACCTTTTTAATATGTATAGTGTATTCGGTATTTGGTTCTAGTTTAATTGGCTGTTTTGGTGTTTTATATGAGCCACCCTCCCAGTTACTGTCGTCTGATAAGTATTTATATTGAAAGTGGTTCCGTCCGCCAATTTCAATAGCATCAACCTGAGCATTTGCATGAGCTTTGGCAGCAGACTCAGCCGCATCTGCCTTGGCTTTTGCATCAGCTTTGGCAGCCGCTAATTTAGCATTGGCATCATCAATAGCACGCCGTTCTTCAGCACTGATAAGACCGTCTGCATAAGCTTTATCAGATACGCTTTTAGCATTAACCTGAGCATTTGCATACTCTTGGGCTGCTGATTTAGCCGCATTAGCTTTAGCCTCAGCATCAGCCTTTGCAGCATCTATTGCTTGCTGCTTAGCTGTGTTTGCTGCACTTTGCCACTCACTTTGTAGCCCAGTACGTGCGAGACTGGCTACTTCAGTCTTACTAGCTTTGGTACTTTGTAAGTTAGTGATACTGCTCTCTGCATCACCAATACGAGACAAAGCTTGATTGGTAGCAATGGTCTGCGCTTGGTCTTTACTCGCTTGGGTTTGCTTAAACTCATCAAGACTGGCTTTTGTGTTGTTGATCTCCTCAGCCACGTCTTCAGGGGCTGGTGTCCAGTCAAGTAATTTAGTACCTCTAAATATTTGAGCTTCCTCTACATAGGTTGTTATGTTTGGACCATATACAGAAAGCCACAAGTTCCCAGTTTCATCAACTGTGAATGTTTTTTCTACATTGTGATAAATTTTACTGTTGCCATCATTATTATAAACAGAGCCATCTATACCGACTTTATTGTCTTTTTCACCTGTATAGAGCAGTAAAACACCCCATCCAGCTGTTAAGTCAACCTTTTTAATATGTATAGTGTATTCGGTATTTGGTTCTAGTTTAATTGGCTGTTTTGGTGTTTTATATGAGCCACCCTCCCAGTTACTGTCGTCTGATAAGTATTTATATTGAAAGTGGTTCCGTCCGCCAATTTCAATAGCATCAACCTGAGCATTTGCATGAGCTTTGGCAGCAGACTCAGCCGCATCTGCCTTGGCTTTTGCATCAGCTTTGGCAGCCGCTAATTTAGCATTGGCATCATCAATAGCACGCCGTTCTTCAGCACTGATAAGACCGTCTGCATAAGCTTTATCAGATACGCTTTTAGCATTAACCTGAGCATTTGCATACTCTTGGGCTGCTGATTTAGCCGCATTAGCTTTAGCCTCAGCATCAGCCTTTGCAGCATCTATTGCTTGCTGCTTAGCTGTGTTTGCTGCACTTTGCCACTCACTTTGTAGCCCAGTACGTGCGAGACTGGCTACTTCAGTCTTACTAGCTTTGGTACTTTGTAAGTTAGTGATACTGCTCTCTGCATCACCAATACGAGACAAAGCTTGATTGGTAGCAATGGTCTGCGCTTGGTCTTTACTCGCTTGGGTTTGCTTAAACTCATCAAGACTGGCTTTTGTGTTGTTGATCTCCTCAGCCACGTCTTCAGGGGCTGGTGTCCAGTCAAGTAATTTAGTACCTCTAAATATTTGAGCTTCCTCTACATAGGTTGTTATGTTTGGACCATATACAGAAAGCCACAAGTTCCCAGTTTCATCAACTGTGAATGTTTTTTCTACATTGTGATAAATTTTACTGTTGCCACCATTATTATAAACAGAGCCACCTATACCGACTTTATTGTCTTTTTCACCTGTATAGAGCAGTAAAACACCCCATCCAGCTGTTAAGTCAACCTTTTTAATATGTATAGTGTATTCGGTATTTGGTTCTAGTTTAATTGGCTGTTTTGGTGTTTTATATGAGCCACCCTCCCAGTTACTGTCGTCTGATAAGTATTTATATTGAAAGTGGTTCCGTCCGCCAATTTCAATAGCATCAACCTGAGCATTTGCATGAGCTTTGGCAGCAGACTCAGCCGCATCTGCCTTGGCTTTTGCATCAGCTTTGGCAGCCGCTAATTTAGCATTGGCATCATCAATAGCACGCCGTTCTTCAGCACTGATAAGACCGTCTGCATAAGCTTTATCAGATACGCTTTTAGCATTAACCTGAGCATTTGCATACTCTTGGGCTGCTGATTTAGCCGCATTAGCTTTAGCCTCAGCATCAGCCTTTGCAGCATCTATTGCTTGCTGCTTAGCTGTGTTTGCTGCACTTTGCCACTCACTTTGTAGCCCAGTACGTGCGAGACTGGCTACTTCAGTCTTACTAGCTTTGGTACTTTGTAAGTTAGTGATACTGCTCTCTGCATCACCAATACGAGACAAAGCTTGATTGGTAGCAATGGTCTGCGCTTGGTCTTTACTCGCTTGGGTTTGCTTAAACTCATCAAGACTGGCTTTTGTGTTGTTGATCTCCTCAGCCACGTCTTCAGGGGCTGGTGTCCAGTCAAGTAATTTAGTACCTCTAAATATTTGAGCTTCCTCTACATAGGTTGTTATGTTTGGACCATATACAGAAAGCCACAAGTTCCCAGTTTCATCAACTGTGAATGTTTTTTCTACATTGTGATAAATTTTACTGTTGCCACCATTATTATAAACAGAGCCATCTATACCGACTTTATTGTCTTTTTCACCTGTATAGAGCAGTAAAACACCCCATCCAGCTGTTAAGTCAACCTTTTTAATATGTATAGTGTATTCGGTATTTGGTTCTAGTTTAATTGGCTGTTTTGGTGTTTTATATGAGCCACCCTCCCAGTTACTGTCGTCTGATAAGTATTTATATTGAAAGTGGTTCCGTCCGCCAATTTCAATAGCATCAACCTGAGCATTTGCATGAGCTTTGGCAGCAGACTCAGCCGCATCTGCCTTGGCTTTTGCATCAGCTTTGGCAGCCGCTAATTTAGCATTGGCATCATCAATAGCACGCCGTTCTTCAGCACTGATAAGACCGTCTGCATAAGCTTTATCAGATACGCTTTTAGCATTAACCTGAGCATTTGCATACTCTTGGGCTGCTGATTTAGCCGCATTAGCTTTAGCCTCAGCATCAGCCTTTGCAGCATCTATTGCTTGCTGCTTAGCTGTGTTTGCTGCACTTTGCCACTCACTTTGTAGCCCAGTACGTGCGAGACTGGCTACTTCAGTCTTAGATGCCTTTATAGACTGTAAATTAGTGATGCTGCTTTCAGCGTTGTTTACTTTACTAACAAGCGTTTGACGGGCACTTGCTTCAGCTTGATCGCCTTCTATCCTTGCTGTGCGCTCTTCTTCGAGTCCAGCTACCAGCTCATCTTTTTTAGCAGTCAACGTTGTTAACTGTTTAGCTTGAGCATCATTAACCTCTTCAACCTCACTGATTTGCGTACTAAGCTCTTGAGCTTTAGCAGTCAAAGCATCTGTTTGTTTTTTATCTTGTGCTGCCAGTGCTTGTTGTCGTGCTGTTACCTCAGCTTGGAGCGCTTGAGCACGTGCTTGAGCTTCTGCTTGAAGGGCTTGAGCACGTGCTTGGGCTTCCGCAGCTACTTTACTAGCAGCGTCAGCATTGGCACTGCTGACAGCTTGGGTCTTAGCGGTATCAATATCAGACTGTAAGCTGTCAATCAGTGTTTTTGACAGCTCGGTTTGGGTGATTTTACCATTGATGCTGGCGACGATTTGCGACGCATCATCACTGCATTGACCACTCATAGCTACCCAATTACCTGTGTTGCCCTGATCATCAATCAGTCTTAACCAAAAATAGTGAGTCTCTGACAGCTTAACGCCGTTTTGAGTAAAGGTATCGGTGGGGTAAGACAAAGTAGCAACTTTAGTTGCAGTAGCTCTGTTATTGCTTAAGCTACGGTATATCTCAATCTTAGCCTTATTGATAACCGTTGTTGGATTAGTCCAGTCTAATTTGATAGCAAATAGCTCAGGTGTGGCTTTTAGTCCTTTGATATCATAGTCAATAGACCACTCTTTGATGACTGGCTCTGTCAGTTGGCCGTTGGCAGATTTGCCACGGATTTCAGCTTTGTATTCGCCGTTTGGCAGGCCTTTAAGCTTGATTTCGGCGCTGTCTTGGCTGTAGCTGCGGTATAGCTCTCCGTCTTTATAGACTTTGATCAGATACTCTGTAGTGTTAGTACCTTCCCACGCAATTAGTAGCTCATCCCCGTCTTTAGAGACACGGCCGTAGCTGACTTGTGGTGTGTGCTTGGTCGCTGTATCATCTTGCTCAAAAGTTACGCCTTGATCAACTACCGCTTCTTTATTTTCGTCATGTTGAACAGCACTAATTGTATACGTGTCACCGTCTTCTTTGATGCTTAAAGCACGGAACAATCTTGGTTTAACGTCTGTTTTAGTGGCGCTAAATACACCCAATTGCTCGATACCAACGGGCGTATCTGTTAGAGTAATTTTGGTGCCATTTACTGATTGCACAGACACAGTTTTGCTTTGACCATTAGCATAGTAACGGATATTTTTAATATCGCCCATAGCACGGTCAGCAGTAATTGTATTGCCTGCAACTGATAACACACGCCCAGCGATCATATCGCCAGCGTAGTCGTTGTCTGCAATCTCTATGATGTCAAACGGCAAATGACGGATACCCTCACGGCCCACTTTAAAGCTAACCATTTGTTGCTCACGGATAGAGGTTTCAATCAACCATTTACCGACACGAGCAGCTTGACCACGGCTTGTACAACCAAATGCAGTGACTTGCTTTACATTGAGACCATAGCGCTTGATAGCCTCGTCATTTGCTACATACTCTGTCTTGGTTGCGTAGTTGTCAGCTTTGTCATTGTATTTGACATGCACAGCAGTAAAGATAGTCTTTTGAGCAGCACCAGAGTATGCAAATGCACCATCTACTACATTGCTATTGGTATAGGTTGCGACGGGGTCTTTTTTCGCATCTTGCAATGCCGTCACCATTTGACCATCCCACACAGCAATGCCACGGAATACGCTTGCCAAATCATCAAGCAAAGCCTTAGCGTCTCTTGGCTCGCTAAGATACGCATTACAGGTAAAGCGTGGCTCTTCGCCGCCAAAGCCGTCTGGTACAATCTGATCACAGTATTTAGCGATTTGATATAGTGACCATTTGTCACAGCCAAAGTCGCCCAATCTATCACCCAGGCCATAGCGCTTATCAGTCACCAAGTCATAAAATACCCATGCTGGGTTGTTAGACCATGCTGTTTTAAACTCACCCAGCCAGATGCCGTCATACGTACGTTTAACAGGGTCGTAATTATCAGGTACTTTAATCTGTGTCCATTTGTTTAAATAAGTACGAGTCGGGATTTTGTTACCAAACTGTGCAGAGTCAATCTCAAGTCCGACTACCACAGAGTTTGGGTAGTTAAATTTAGCATCTATCGACTCAACATAGCTGACCCAATGCGTAGCGTTACTTGTGCTGTCGCTTGTGCTGTCTGGTGTATTGCGGCGCACACTAATATTAAACGGTGCGTCTGGCAAGTCAGTTAAAACAACATCTTGGTGATAGGCAGACGTGGTTTTACCAGAGATGGTAACTGGATAGTCTCTATTACCGCATCTGACTGTTAGTGATACAGAGCTACCAACACGATCACCGTTATCTTTCATCTCAACCAGTGAGCCAAGTGCCAATGTTACTCGCACGCTATCAACAAGCGGATCAGTGATAGTACGGGTAATGGGTTTAGACGCTTTTACTTCGGCGCCGACAGATACGATCTTGTCTGTGCTATCAAAGCCTGCTAGATAGTCTTGGTTGTGCGTACCAGGCAGGGCAGACACACGTATGCCCGTAAAGTTGTATGATCCGTCCACATTCTGGATTGGCGTATTATCAAGATAGATATTTTTAAACGTCACATCTTGACCAGCAACGCCTTCACATAGCAAATCAATAATTTTTAGTCGTTGTGCTGATTCTAGTGTATTTGGATATTCAATCGGCGTATGTCCACCGCCGCCACCTTTTCCGCCGCCGCCACCCATTAATCTACCCTCACTGTATAATTAACTGCTCTCACGCTGTCATCATCTGTATCTAAGTTATAGTTATCAAATGCTGCTGGCACATGATAATCACGAGTTTGCACCAGCTCTGCTGCATCTTTTACGACCACATCACCGCTCACTTTGTAGCTCTCAATCGATTGTGAGATAACTTTACTGCCAATCATAATCTCACCGTATGCGACTGGTACGCATGAGCCTTGTGCTGTATTGTTGCCAAGGCTACTGAACGATGATGAGCGTGATTTGTCTGTGTTACTGGTATCGCCAAATCCGGGCTGCTTAGTTAGCATCTGAGCGACACCGCCCAATACCAGTCCCACACCAGCCGTGAGCAAACCCGTTGATAATGCACCCCATGCGGCAATCGATGCGCCGCCTGTGAAGAAGGCCGCACCAATCATAGCCGTACCTAAGATAATCTGGCCAAACTTACCAGCGCCTGCAATCTCTGGTACCACATGGATTACATCGTTATCTGTTAAATCACGACTAAAATCTGTGTCGATGGTCTTATCTGTGACGTCTTTGCGAGCGACACGCACAAAGTAACCGCCCTCGCTAATACGCTTTTGCAGTCCATCTAATTGAGTAAATAACGCCCGCATGGCTTCACCCGCTGTTTTGACATGCAAGTCAAAGCGGGTGCCAAAATCCTGTAAATCACCGTATAGTCTTACGATTGCCATTATCTTGTTGCCTCTAAATCATTAAAAATGGCGGTCATCATGTCTGGTTGCCAATCTTTATGCCGCCATACTGAGTGCATTGCCTTATGCCAGACGTCACAAAAGCCCTCACGCCTTGACAGCCCGCCGTATGGATGGTGTAGCACTTGCTCATCACCCAGATAGATACTTGCATGGTTAGCGTTGCCACGGATTGACGTTAAGATGACGTCGCCAGACTGCATATCTGATAGTTCAACTTGATAAAAGCCAGTCTTGGGGAAGTTGACCAAAAAGGCGTTGTCCGCTATCTCGATAGCTTCACCCTTACGCTGATAGTCCATTATCTTAATACCGCATAGCATGTAAGCATCTTCAACGATTGAGTAACAATCGTGCTTGCCATACTCAAAAGTACGGCCCCGTAACAATGGGGTGTAGCGGTATTTGATAATCTCCCAGTCGTCATTATTGTTTACAGCTATCCACCAATCACAACGCATTTTGTGCTGTGTTTGGCGGTCTGCACCGCTCAAATAACGCTGGCCTTGCGGGTGCGAATGAACCACTATATCAGCAGGTTGCCACTGGTCATGACTGATTCTAAATGTCTCGGTGGGCTTATCGGCTACGTTGGTACACGGGGCGTAAGTGCCATCGACAATCAAGCCACAACACTCGTTTGGGTATTGCTGCTTGGCGTGGGTGATGATTTGCTGCTTTAACGTCATAACTTATCGACTCCTACAAAGCCACCAAACGGCAAGACAGCTTTACGGCCAAACCTTGCACGGCAACCTTGCAAGCATTTACTACATTTGTCTTTATCAGGGTCGTCTGTAGGTTGGTCGTACTCATCGGCAACCGCATGACCGGTATAACCACAGCCAGCACCACGATACGTCCAACCGCAAGTGTTAGCGACAATGATACGGCGTGGCAACATAGCGCCATCTGTCTCACTCGGCACTGCCAACTCAAAAGTTGCTGTTTGATTGTTTAACGCTGAATAACGTTCAATCACATAGCGTGATACCAGTTGCTGATTAGGATCAGCATTGGGATTGCCATTAGCAAAGTTGATGGCATCTAAATGTTGGGCATAGACTTGGCGTCTTGTAACCACTGCACCTACGCCGCCTTGATAGTCCTCAACGACTGCGGTAACTAAGCCGTATAGATTGGATAAGGTAATATTTGGGCGATTGCTAGCACCTGTGTTTTTAAGCTCAAAGCCATCAGCGGTAATGGGGTACGGCAAATAAGTCACGCCTTTCCAGACAATGGGCTGACCAAGCTCATTTGTCTGGTTACAAAAGTGATAGACGTCGCCGCCAAACTTGGTGAAGTCAACATCAAACAGCTCAAGCAGTACGTCTTGCTCAAGCTGAGTGATTGCTTTGTTTTGTTCGGGGGTTAACTCTCTCATACTACTGTGTCTTCAGCTCCCACGTCTGACTCAAACCCCAGATCAATACTCAAAACATCATCATCAAATGTCAGTACAAATGCATTGACAACTTTATTTTGATAATACAAAGCTTTAATTTGACTATCAGCCCAGGCAGTGATTTCTGCCTGTAGTTTCGAGAAACGGCCAGGGCGTACGTTTGTCTCGCTTGTAGTGACTAAAAAGTCTTTGTATTCGTTATCAAAATCAATGCTGACTTGAGCTGTGTCTTCTTTATCCCAAGCCTCTTTTGCGTAATGAAAACTCATTAAGACAGATAGTTCATCCAGAGTTACGGTTTTGGTCGTGTTTGTTGATTCGCTCATAATTTGCTCCGATTTGTAGGTTTGGTTGGCGTTATGCCAACACTTGCTGCATTGTCCAGCTAAGTGTCCATTTAGCGCCGCCCTGTGGACTGCGAGATATATCTTTAGCTATGTACTTACGTAGTGGCTCATCACTGGTAACCCGCCACAAAAAAGGCGTTACAGTATGTGCGTCAAGGAAGGCTTTGACTTCATCAATGGTTGCTTTACTGCCGACTTTACTTGCTTGCCAATGTTCAAGTCGTGGTGCAAGCCCTTTCGACTGGCGCTGGGCATAGCCGTCACCAAATTGCACAATCACGACATCATTGTCTGTGCTACCTGTTGCTTGTATGCCAATGTCATAAGTAAATGTTTTCATGTTACTTAGATTAGCAGGGCATGACTTAAGAGGTTATTAAAGTGATTTACTGATTTTTAGGCATTAAAAACCCCCTTTAACGGTTGGTTAAAGGGGGTTTAAAAAGTTGTGTTCTAGTGGCTATTTAGTAGTTACAGCTTGCTTTTCCAATAGTTTCCCATTTATCTGTACTAACCAGCTTATCAATATCAATAATAGTTACAGTAACTGTTTCTTTGATCCCAAAATCTGATTGTAGTACCTGACATGCATACTCTGCATAACCATCACGATTACTACCGTCGTTGTGCATACCCAGCTTCAGAGTGCTATAGGGGAATAATACATCAAGCACATTAGGCTCGTCATCACCTTTAAAATACTCAATTATTTCGGCTTTTTTTGCGTCAGTCAATTTGCCGTCATCTGATTTTGGCTCTTTTGGCTCTATGGCTTCAGTCACTGTAACTTCTTTTTCTACTTTAGTAGATGGTGTTTCATTTGTTGTGTCTTCAACGGGGGGTACTTCTTCTGGTGTCACGTCTGGTGTTTGCTCTGGCTCGACTGATACCTGCTCAGTTGCTACTCCAGACGTTTCTGTAGCCGTTGTATCTGTGCTTTCTGTAGTGTCTTCACCTGCGATAAGTCCAATGATTAGCATTACCACTATGAACCCAACCAAACCAATTAATATCTTCTTAATCATCACTCAGTCTCATCTATACTCGTTTAAATAAACTTTAATCATACCTTGTTATTACTAATCACTGCAAAACATTTAAGCAGGGGCTATCATACCGCCTGGTCTCATCTCATTTTGTAATGTTTGCAGCACGACTGCTTTTAATGACTCAGCCAGTTGCTTGCCATCTTGCGTGGTTGTTTGCACATCAGTATTAGCACCGTCATTGTTAATATGTATATCAATTTTAACTTGGTTCACCACACCAGCGGATTGATTATTCTGCTTATTGCCATAAACCTGCACACCAAGCTTGCCGTTAGGGCCGCGCGTTAGCGGCATGACTGCTTCAGGGCCTGCTTCACCCATGACGCCAAGCCCGCCAGCATGACGGAATGCAGTCGGTTTATTAAAGATATCGCCGTTTGCATAGAATTGAACCCCATTACTCCAACCGCCACCTTTCGCCTGAAATGTCGTTTGCAAAAACGAACCAAAGTTACCACCAATCGCACCGCCTATACCACTTAGGGCTTTAAAAAGTGTCCACTGAGTCAGCATCTTACCAATGTCTTGCAAGATTGAGGAAGCTAAGTCTTTAAAGCTACCTTTGCCATTAGCCACAAAGCTTGTGAAGCTATCACTCATTTTGTTAAAGGCGCCAGTAGTGGCCTGCTGCATAGTTTCATTCAAGCTTTTAGCGCCATCAGATAAGCTTTGAAAGCCTGACTGCAACCCAACAACCCAATTATTATCTTGCAATGCTTGCTGTTGCTTACGTAGTTCAATCAATTCATCACGCTGTTCAATGATTTTTTGTTTTGCCTGGTCTGATAAAGTAATACCTGCTTGTTCCGCTTGGTTTAACAAGCTACGCTCAAAGCGCAAGCGCTCAACCTCATCCGCTTGTTTACCTATAAGCGAGGTCTCAAAAGCGTAGTATTCAAG
Organism: Psychrobacter raelei; assembly: GCF_022631235.3. NCBI lineage: Bacteria > Pseudomonadati > Pseudomonadota > Gammaproteobacteria > Moraxellales > Moraxellaceae > Psychrobacter > Psychrobacter raelei. The sequence goes on along the minus strand of NZ_CP093310.2, from coordinate 654,278 downwards.
GTTTATTTGCTGACGTCCTAAAAATTCATCAAGCTTTTGTTCGTTTTGCTTTTCAGCTCTTAATTTAGAGGCTAAGTTATACTGCTCTAAGATTTCAGCAGTTTCTTTTTTAATAGCTTCTTGATTATCACCAGTCACATCTTTTAGTGCTCTTTTTTGCTCAGCCATCAGTGCATGTTCAAAGCGTAACCGCTGAACTTCATCAGCTTGCTTACCAATCAATGATGTTTCGAAGCTGTATTGCTCTAACGATGATCGCTGTTGATTAGTGAAGTTGTTAACAATATCAGCTTCAGCTTTTTGAGCTTGAGCCAGCTCTTTTTGTCGCTTGTCTTGAGCAATCAAGTCTTCTTTGGCTTTAATCAATTGACGATAGCTGTTTAATACGCTGTCTTTAATACCCGCATAAACCCCATGCTGACGGTCATAGTCAAAGCTAGCTAACTCACTGTCATTGCCAAATAGCGCAATATCTTTTTTAATACTATTCATGGAATTGCTGATATTTTGAGCCAGTTGCAACGCAGCCTGCACAGCTTCGTTTTGCTTATCCTTAATGCCAATGGCTAGACCTTCAGATAAATATCCACCATACTGTTTAAATAGTCTTGAAGGCGACCGAATAATAAAGAAGCTTTTAACTGTATCACTGACACTGCTGGCTAAATTGCGAGCAACATCAATCGCACCGCTGATTTTGTTTTTTACCCCATTAATGAGACCTTGCACAGCATCCACGCCGATGCTAAACAGCTTTTGTGCAAGGGTGCCAAATGCATCGATAATATTGCCAACACCACCTGTAACAATACTAACGGTGTTTTTAAGGCCATTACTAATGATGTTAGCAAAGCCTTTTATACCCCCACTTGCTAGTGCTTTGATAGCATCAAAAGTTGTTTTAACCGTGTTTTTAACCAGTTCAAATCCTGTATTAAAAACGGTAGCAATGATATTTATACCCGCACTAAATACCGCTTTTATGACATTAAAACCTGTACTAACAACACCTTTTATGACATCAAATGAGGTGCTAAAAATACCTTTGATAGTAGCCCAATGTGCTGTGAACAACGCGGATACAACATCCATCGTCGCTTTGACGTACGGTGCAAGAAAATCAAAAGCTTTGCCTGCCCAGTCTTTAATACCTGTAAATACAGACTTGATATTTCTAAAGGCTTCTTGGACTGGCCCTGGCAATGAGTTAAATACCTCAGTTGCCTTGTCTTTGATCGTATCCCAGTTGCGATAGAGCAGCACACCAACGGCTACCAACCCAGCGATTGCACCTAATATCAGCGTGACAGGACTGGTCGCAACACCGACAGCGATACCAAATGCAGTGGTGACGGCGGTTGCTGCTGTGCCGATTGCCACCCAAGCGGCCACTGCACCATTAAACAATAAAAACGCACCAGCAGCTGCACCAATACCGCTAGCCAGTGGGATAATAATCTCTTGATGAGCAGCAAAGAAGTCGGTTACTTGATTGATGACATCACCTGTCTGTGATGCGTAGTCTTTTAAGCGATTAAAACCTTCACCTAATATCTCTAATGCACTATGCATTCTTTCGATATTTTCGGGTCTGCCCAATACATCCATGACATGACCCACAACGTCACCAGTTTGAGCTACAAAGCCTTGAAGTTGATTAAAAGCACCACCTACAGATGTTATAGCGCTTTTCATTTTTTCAGCATTTTCAGGTGCTCTTAACGCATCTGTCATTCTTGCTAGACCGTCAGACGCTCTGATAACAATGTCTTGTATGACATCGCCAATACCAGACTGCACTATCGCTAGTTTTAAACTATTGAAGTTATCACCCAAATTGCTAAGTGCGCCGTCCAGCGTCTTAGCTCGGTTAGCCATTGCATCACCAAACTTGGTCTCACCAATAGCTAATAAATATTCCTGAATCGCCTTAGAGTTTTTGGCAACAGTTGTGGTGACACCCTGAAAAGTAAACGATACTTTGTCACCTTCCTGACTCGATTTAATACCAAACTCTTTTAATCGCTCAAACTCAAATGTAGAGGCATCAGCAACTGCCTCAATCATCTGGTTCAAATCTTTGCCCATAGCTGCCGCAAAGTTCCCGTAGCTACGCATACTACGCATACTGGGATCTAAGCCCAAGTTTTTGAGCTGGGTAAATCCTCGTACAGATTGCTCTAACGCATAAGGTGTTGTTGATGCGAATTTAGTCAACTCATCAAAAGCGGCCGCGGCCTCTTTTGTGCCACCTGTCGCCGTTATGAGCTGAGAGTTGAGGATGTCAAATTGACGTTGGGTCTCTGTCAATGAGCTTAGACTTAATGCTGTACCCAATGTACCAACAACACCACCAAACATAGTGACCTTTTTGGCAACATTTGCTAATGTATTACCAAAACTGCCTGCTCGTTGCCGCAATCTATCAAATGTATTGCTCGCACTTCGCCCAGCACGTGCCGACGTATCATCAACATCATTCAGTCCATCTTCCAGGTCATCAAGTGTCCGTATTGCTGCTGTACCATCAGCAGATATGACCAGCCCAAACTTTAGCTCTTCAGCCATTTACTTATCCTTTAATATAAATACAAAAAGCCCAGTGTTTAAGATAAACACTGGGCCTTCTAAGTATTATTAAAGCTGTTTACTGTTTAAGACGAAGATCTGTTTGATAAGTACTCATTAATGCTATTTACATAGCCGTCGGTTGCAGATCTAAAGTTTGCAAAGTCCTCTGGTGTTACAGTGACATCCTCACGACGTAATAATATATCTACTGCAATCCAATCGATCCCTATGACATGACCGTTAAAGCTGTTGCGCTGTAATACAATGTAGTCAAATAATGGCAGAATAGGCTCAAACTCACGCCATATCGTCATGACTTCAAACTCAAACTCTTCTTGCTCGGTTGCTACGCCAAACTCTGCAAATGCATCATCAAGGGCCTGTTGCTCCGCTAAATAGTCTTGATAGGCTTGTCGTTGACAAGCCACATGACTACCTAGCGCATGGAGTTTTTTTGCTTTAACTTATCGCCAGCCACACTATCAAAATAACCATCAATAACCGCCTGACGAAACTCTGAGATAGTCAGCAGCTGTCGTTTAGTATCATCATTGACTTCTAGATCATCGCCATTTTCATCTTTTACTTGACCGGCTTGCCAACCGACAAAGACTTTATCAAAGAAATCGTTTTCAACTTCTTCTACGCTTTCAACATCTTGTGTTGTTTGGATACGCTCCATCAGACGCATACGCTCATCATGCGGCAAACGGTTGAAATCTACTTTTACAGTTGTCTTTTTATAACTGCCGTTATATGGCATCTTAACGGTTACTGTCCAAGGATAAGTGTCGGCGACATCACTCAGTTTAAACATGATTTTCTTCCTAATTTAAGTGGTTTTAAAGTGGGTTTAAAGCAGTTAAACGGGTTAACTGCTAGGTTAGAGTAGATTGAGTTAACTAAATACGATGGTATATGGTGGTGTACTGCCAGATTGCATGACATTACATTCAATCTCATAGCCCAGTGCGCCATCCATATCTGTCGCACTAGGGATATCAGGTGCAACCGCTGGATAGTCCAGTTTGATTTTATTACCAGCCGTGGTGCCGTGCTCAAGCACTAACGGCATCTCTTCACCGTCCCAGGCTTTTTGATATAAGTTGATCTCGCTAAGCTGCGGCGCACCAACGGTGATAGATAACACAGGGATACGATTACTAATCATTGCAGATTGATGGTTAACCATATCCAAGCTGGTGACTTCGTTACCTGTCGTGTGGCTAAACGTATTCATTGCATAATCTTTGTTGCCCAGTTTAAATATGGGTGTATTGGCGAAGTTAACCGCTTTGGGTGTCTTATAACCTTCAACGATTGTATTTAAGTCGCTTGGCTTCTCGATTGGCACAGTGCCGCCCACCATAGAGATTTCAAACTCCCAATAGCCAATTTCACCGCTATTTACTGATAGCTTGATTTCAGCTTGGGCTTTTTTGCCAATATGAAACTGACCATCTAACAAAAATGCCACGGTGCCATGATTGGTGTCTGTTGTTTCAGGCGTATACGTCACCTTATCTACATCGACTGTTTCAGAGTGACCCGCCATTAAGAATAAATCACGATACGCAGGGGCAGTACCAGCGGTACCGCTACTTGCAAAAGCAACCTTGCCTGTAATTTTTACTTTGTCGGTTGTACGAAACCGTTTGTTAGCGCCCCAGTTTTCGCCATCTTTTGCTTGCTCAACGGTGTCACCCTCAAAGCTAATAGCAACATCGGTGGTTTCAACAGGCGTCAGCTCACTGGTGGCGAGATCACCGACACCCCATAACAGTAGCTTTTTTCTAAATTTACGACTTAATGCAACATTTGGCATGGTTTACTCCTTGTGCCATTAAATATCTTGCTGATTAATTTGTTGTGTGTAACCCAGCTCGTATATGTCAGACCATACGTGTAAGCTGTCTTTTAAATCCACCAAGCCCCCAGTCACAAACTTGAGCGGATCAGTATTATTATTATTAATATCGGTGCAAACATAACCACTTAATGCTTTAAACACTGCCTGCTGCATAGCCTCGGCACGCTCTCCAACGGCAGCACCGTAGCTATCCGTGTAGTTACTGCAAATAGTGATGACTTGATAGCGTTCAGTGACTGCTTGATAATAGTCGCTTTGGCTGTGTGCCTGTGTTTCAAGCTTGATGACATAACATGCCTCTGTTGTGCTGCGGTTTCTTAGCACCTCATCAAGCTGGCCAGAGTCGGCTACTTCAATAAATAATTGCTCATGCGCTTGGTCATAGTCATTGATACGCTGGGCGATTTGTTGTCTAATTTGCATCTAAAGCATCTCTGATAAGTTTATTGATAGCATTGGCATCATCACTACTAACACCTAGATAAGGTCTGGCTGGTATACCGCCGCCACCTTTTTGATGGCGCCTGGCATATTCTTCATTAGAGCCAATATTCACCTCATTACGACCTACGTTATAGGTAATCGACTGTAATAAGTTGCCCGAATGCTCCAGCAAGCCGCCTCCAGACGGCATGAGCACCCAATCATTAACACCAGGCGCTAAATTTTTACGTTTAATGCCTGATCTCTTTAATGCAGCATAGTCAGGTTTGACATAACCTGGCCACGGCGTACCATCGGGTGATTGTTTTTCATCAGCGATACGCGTCTTGGCGCTTTCAGTCAGCTCGTTACCAATAGCGTTTAGGATGGGTCTTAAATCATCAGTCTGCTCACGCAATCGTGCAAAAAGCGCTCGACATTCATCCATCCCGTTCCATGTTATCGCTGTACTCACATCAAACCCTTTTTAAATGTGTTTAAACCCTTTTTAAATTTGTTCAAAACTTAATTATGGTGCTATGACCGCTTTTTAATGTTAAAACGGCTTAGAGGGCGCTTTAGAAGCATGATCTTTGAAATAACTTTTGGCGCCACTAGTTATAAAATCAATGGTAAATTCGAAGTTATCACCAGTCGCATCTTCTAGCTCATGACAAGCTAATATGAACAAAGCTTTTGCATAGCCTTTTCTTTCATTCTCTAAATTTAGATTAGCAATAATAGGACGAATGACTTTATTGAAGTCTTGTATCGCTTGCTGAGCACTTTCTTGTTCATCAGATGAATACATAGCCTTACCCTTTAATACTTCTATACTAAGTCAACCGCCCCATTTTATTACGAGTAAACTGCCGTGGCTCACTGCTAATATCTGCATGATCACTGCCTTGATTGACATCATCATCGGCATTATCTTCAACAATATGCAAACCTAAGCTGGTATCACCCTTAGCAAATCGCTCAAGATGCTTAATGGCATCATCGTATAGTTTGGTAGTAGCATTATCCGTATTGCCCGTATTGCCAAGCTTGACCTTTAGATAGTACACAGCCAAATCAATAGCGAGCGTCTTAATCAAGGCAGGGACGATATCAAGCGGCAAGCTCACACGCTGACCGATATAGCTATCAATGATGCCAGTCGCATCAGCAATGGCTGCGTCTGCAACTGGCGTATTAATGCTGTCAGCACGGCGCTTGGGATTGGTCAGCTCAATAACTGTCTGCGTACCCAAACGCAACTCTAGATCTGTGACAGCGGCATAACTCATTCTGGGATACTCTCAGTATGCTCAGCGACAAGCACATCCCAAGCGTCATCACGTTCTTTTGCGCTCACATCAAGACCAGCGTCTTTAAGCTCTTTAACGGTCGGCTTATCAGCAGTCATATCAAGATTTAAGCCGCGTATGGCTTCAGTGATAACAACTAGACGCTCATCAGGCTTCTCTGATACATCAGCACTTTCAGCAGCATTTGTATCTGCATCATCGCTTTGAGCTGTATCAGCACCTGCATTTGCTGCAACATCTGCATCATCGCCCAATGAACCGCTTGCATTTTGGATATCAGCAGTATCATCGGAGAGCACTTTAACTTTAAGATAGCTATCGGCTTCAAGCGTTGCCAGCTCGTTTTGCGTAACTTCAATCTCTTTAGCCGTCTTTGTGAATTGCATGCCGTTACGAAATCGACTCAGGCAACCAGCCGCCATCACTGATACTAAAACTTTGTTAGTCATGGTTATATCCTTTATTTTATAAAACTCTGTTATTGGTTAGGGGCTGGGCATTTAGCCCAGCTTGATGTTAAAGCATTACATTAAACGATTGGTTACACTCGCTGAGTGACTAGCACATCAACCACATCTTTGTTGATGTTGGTCTGACCATTTGCTAAACGTTCAGCTTTTACAAGCTCTAAAGCTTTAGCTCGTAGTTCTGGCGGTACAACTAGCAAAGTAGGCTTAATATCTAGCTCACGGCCACCATCTGCCTTTTGTGATTGCATGTGTGCAATGGCAGCGTTTAGATTGTCAGAGGTTAATGGTTTATTTGACATATATGCCATCTGCCAGAAGCCATAGCCCACATTGTGGCGAGCACGAGCACCCCAGCGGAAGATATCAAGCATGAACACAGACTCATCATCAAGCTTGGTCATACTCGTCAGCTCAACGTCTTTACGCTTCTGGAAGATGATTGGCTTGATAATATTGTTGGTATCTAGCAAGTACCAAGATGGATCAGTACCAGCAGGGTCATAATCAAGATTAGAGACAGTCGTTACCTCACCTGTGCCATCGTGGTTTTCATACACAGGGTGATCGGTATCAAAGAAGTTTTGACCGTCATAACACAATTGATTGTGACCATTTTTTAATGCACCAAACACCAGTTTGTCGGGATGTTGACGAGCACGTTTGCCATTCGCTTCAACTATCGGGGTTAATGTACCCAAATTATCATCTTCAATATCAGTACGTTTGACCGCAATCGTTGATTCATACAGCTTATTAACAATGGTGTAGCCGTGCGTTTTGATATCATTTAGTACACGTTCGCCAATCCATTCACGCATGTCTGGCATCTCACCAAGCCATCCGTATGTGTTGCTCGCGGTACTGGATGGTACGACAGTTGCGATTTGAGTGTATTCAGGTTCAACGCTATCAAGACCTCTTTGGAAGGTCTTTTTAATCGCCGTATTCAGTGCTGATAGCGTTGCAGCATTAACTAAAGCCATGGGCTTGTTCCTTTTGTTTTATGATTTACTTGAAGAAAGTTACTGATTAATAAAGTGTTTAAAGCAGGTGTTGCTTAATCTACAGTCACACCCATTTGAGCCAGCACTTCTTGTTGCTCACTGTTTAACTCTGTGCTTTTATCTTCTTTGGGTGACGTGCTTGGCAGATTGCTGTCACCAATAATGGGCGCCTTGGTTTCAACAAACTTATTAAAATCTGCTAAGCCCTGTTCAGTTGAGCAGCAGCTGGTGTAAAACTCTTTATCAGCTGGTGCAATCTTTTTATCTGCAATAGCCGTGTTAATAGCTGTCTCTACCGCTTCTTTATGCTTTGCAGCCTGCATGTCTGCCAGTTGCTGTTTAGTAGTATTAAGCTCGGTAACAACTTGAGTGTGGGTGGCTTGCGGCACAAAGCTATTTAAATCAGGCGCTTTTTTGGCAGCTTTTAGTGCTTTGATAGCTTCAAGCACTGCTGACTTATCAGCATCAGCGGCTAAGCCAAGGGCTTTTAATAATTCAGGGTCCATAGGAGTGTCCTTTTGGTTTGAGTTTGGGGTGGTGGTTGCATTATTTAGGGCAGGCACATTTAAGTTCGGCTTATTGGTCAAGCCGACACTGGCTAGCGCATGTACCACGCCATCTTTAGTGATGTTAAATGCGGGAGAGTAGAATTTATAACGCTTATCTTCTATGACTTCTTTGCCACGTGCATTGAGCTCAAACAAACCTAAGATATGGTTGTTCTCAATCTTAAGCTTGGTAATCCAGCCACTGGCTTCAGTGTTTGGCGTAGTTTCACTGGCATGATCAATGTCTAAGATAAACGGCAGGATGGTGTTGTTAATGACCGCTTCAGGGTCGCTGTTATTCCAGCTACGCCCATCTCGGCCAGCGAATGCACCAATCGGTATCAGGGGTAACCATAGTCCGCTTTCTGCATTAGTATCAGATGGCAAGCTACGGCAAAGTGCCGTGATAACGTCACTTTGATTGGTATTGTTAAGCGTGGTATGTATAGGTGTTTTCATATTGCTTAGAGTAGCAATATGACGGGGATGCGGTTATTAAAGTGGTTTACTGATTTTTACTTGATAGGAGTGGGGTTTGCCGTATAATATTAGTTAGTTTTTATGTTGTAGAGCCCAATTCAGGTAGAAGGGATTGTTAACTGTGGTTTTGTAGTATTATGATGGCGGTATTACAAAAATAGGTTAGCAAGTGACGTTGGTTCAAATCCAACCCAACATAAAAACGCCATCTTTTCCTATAACTCTCCCCACAGTAGTTCAAACGCCTTTAAAGTAGATAGCTCATCCTTAGATAACGCCGACCCTGTTTTCACCAAATTCAATAAAACTTGTTTTTTCTTGCCATTGTTGTCTTTTGTTTTGACAGCATAATCAACTTTAATGAGTAGCTTTCCATTTTGTTGAGCGTAAACAAACACTAATGTATCAAGCGCATTATTTTGCCGTTGTTGCTCTTTACTCTGTAATAAGATTGCGGTAGGGTTTTGTAGCTCGATTGGTAAGTTTTGCCAGAACTCTATATCTAAATGCTTATCTAATTTCTGCTTACTGTCTCTTAAACCATGCAATATATCCACATCTCGTACGGCAATAATTCGATGGTGCGGCGCTTTACCCATCTGTTCTAGCTTATCGACCACCTCGTCTTTAATAGTGCCAACTGCCAGCGTATTACCATAAGCACGCTTGTTTTCCGCAATATCAGTCACCATGTCACGTACTACTTTATCAATCATAGCCTTTTGAGCAGCATCATTAAGCAAGGCTGTCATGGTGGCATTGGCTAAGCTTGGGTTTTGCGTCACCACTTTTGACAGCTTATCTGTCACCATCTCAAGCGCTTTATGCTCATGATGCTTACCGACATTATATTCAAAACCTGGATCAATACCCTTGGGCACTTTATGAATACGCCCAGTCGATTTGTTCACCCAGTCATGCACTTCAACCCTAGGACTTTTACTAATGCCTAGTTTCTCCGCTTTATCTGCTGTGATGCTTTGCACCCAGCATTTGCATCCCCAGCCGTTCATGGGCATATGCGTCTGCCAGAAGGGGTCGTCAACAGGCAGTACCAAGTTTTCAAACCCTTTATGATCTAGCCTATGCTCACGACTTGGCCCAAGTCGATAGCGTAAGTACGGGTGCGTGGCTTTATTAGACTCAAATCGATGCCAAGAGCCTGTGTGATAAGACTGAGTCTTATTAACTGCATAGACTTTACGCAAGCGTCTGTTGGATAATCGGGTTATCTTTTCGCCCGTTACTTCATCTTCTTGCTCAAAGTTACCCCATCCAGACTCACCAAGTCTGGCTAGAATACCCTTTTTAAAACTGTGAAAGCTTTGACCCTCAGCCACAGCATCAATCACAGATTGATGGATATTCTCTAATACATCCATCTCCATAATCTTAGCGACTGTGAACTTAGAAGCATGCTGTTGTGCATATATCTCTGACCAGTTGTAGCTGGTTGCCAGCTTTTTACTTTTAATATAAGCAATGGCTTCATGAGGGATAACTTTGGGTTTATCATCTAAAGGTTTATCTGCCATTACTTAACCCCATCAGCAAACGCCTTGATGCCTGCTAATGCTAGCGCATCGGTAATATCACTGGTGTTTAATTGGGCATCATTAAGCAGAGTTAGCATCTCATCAAAGCTATTAGCGCTTTGTAGCTGTGTCACCAAATCTTGAATAGATTGCTCAGTCATATTGATAAAGTCGTCTAAGTCATCGTCGGTATCATCAGTGACATGGTCTTGCTTACCATTGAGTTCTTTTAATACATCAATGACAGCATCTTTGGTTTTTGGGTGATCACTGTGCATGCTTGCAACACTTGGATCACGATAACCGTTTGCAACCCATTCAGCGTATTTTCTATTCAGTTCAAAATTATTAGTATTTTGAGCCGTTGGTACTCCTAATAACTCCTCATCCTCTTGTGGATCAGGAATGCCAAGTTTGTCACGTACAAAGTTCTGTGGCACTTTAAGCCCAAGCGGTATCAGCTGAGCAAGACCACTCACTAGACCTGCAATATCTTCAGGCTCTGGTACGTGCAGGACAAACTTTGGATAGACCTCTTGTACGCCATAGTTAAAATCAATGTACGGCTTAATCAGTTGCTGGTTAATCGTAGCAGCCAATTGCTTGGCATCAGCTTTTAGCAAGTCCAACCGTACTTCATTATGCACTTGGCTTTGAGCATTGCTACTGCCATCATCAGCGGTCATCGTCTGACCAAGCACGGCTTTACTGATTTGCTTATCCAGCCAGTTTGCCAAGTTCTCAAACAGACTTTCACCGCCTGTTGAGGTTGCCGCTTGGATAAACTCCAGCTGCATAGACTCCGGGATAATGGCCGCCGCATCTGTACCTATGTTTGCCACAGCACGCTTTAAGATTGTCTTATCAGTGTCAGACGCACCATTGCCATATTTACCCACACGGATGGGCATACCAAACACTTCACAAAACGCCATCCAATCTGTTAGGGCATACGTCTTACACATATAACTAAGTGCAGCCATACGTGCTAAACCGCCACGAATAGGTACACCCGCTTTTAGCTTGGGCTGGTGTACTACAAACTTATAAGCGGGCAGATGCTGTCCAGCCGTACCATCTTCATTGCGTAACCGTAATGTATACGCGTCATCAGCAGCATAAGTAAAGTAACGAGGGTCACGCCATTTGTAAGTAGTTGGCTTAAAGTTTTGCCACATTACCTCACATGCGGCAAATCCTTTACCAAGACCATCCACCAAAGCGCTAATCAGGTCATCAAATTCAGCGCTTTGTACTAAGTTGTTGATGTCATCAGCAATCTTTTGGCCCAGCTCATCATCACTGCCAGGCTCAACGTGTCTATCCAGCCCCTCAATTGCCAATTTACGAGTACGAATTACGCTGCCGTAATGCGGCTCACGCTCTTCCATTTCTTCAGCGAGCGTTAGGTAGTCGTATATATCACCTTGGTTAGCATCTGTCAGTACATTGGCCAGCTTGACAGGATTTAACCCTTTTGCAATGCTGTCATCATTCCACGCACGGCGTACACCCGTCATAGATGCGGCGGCAATTTCCTGCTCTAATACTTTTTTGCCTGCTTGGCTTTTTGGGTCTATTTCTTTCACAGTACGCCTCGTTTAAATCCATAAAATTCTGTGGCATCGTCATCTTGATAGATAGTGTCGCTTTTAACACTCTCGTAGCCGTATTCACGTACCTTGGCTTCAATAGTAAACTGGGCATGACGTAGCAGTAATAGTGATATAGCGGTATCAGCATGTCGCTTAATGCCTTGCCTATCCTCACTAGCCGTTGCAGTCGGTATCTTTGGTATACCCTTGACCACTCTAAATGCTCGCAAGTCTGCCAATACTCTGTCTGTTTTAGGTATCTTCTTAAATGTGCCGTCTTCTAACGCTGACTTTAAAGGTGGGGTGTTGTTTCGATACCACGGGTCACTAAAGCTCACCTCATCAATCAAGCCCGTTTGCTCTTTTTCATCCCATCTGCCAAACATATCCGCCGCCGCTTCAGCCAAGAAGCCACCATTACCACGCGCATCAAACGCACCACCAGCAAAGTTAGGCAATTGCTTCAATATATAATCAACGATGATTTGTTCTTGTTGCTTATACGGCATCTTGCCAAGCTCAACAATAAACTGGACTTCTAAATCTAGATTGTGTTGCTCAGCGCCAACACTTACTGACGTAAGGTTACTACTACGTGCAAAATCCTCTCCAACATAGTGTTTTAAATTAGGGTTTAAGCCGTCTAAAAGTGGCTTTAAATGCTCTTCACACCAGTCGTGTATTTCACTACGTCTGATATGCTCATCAACCAAGCTAAAGTCATCTGTTTTAATAAGGCTAATAACAGGCGTGTCTTTATCCATGTTCTTTTCAATCATGGCACGGGTTAACCAGTTACCAGAGCCATGCTTGGGCACACACATATACTCTTCTTGAGCATCTTCCTCGCTTTCTGTGTCATTAAGCAGGTTTTGTATCCACTGGCGTTCACCTTCAGCCGTATACTCACCACCAGTGACCTGGCATTTACCCAGTACCTGACAAATACGCTGATACAGGCCATCATTACACGCATCTTCAATGGTAATGGTGTGCACAGAGCCGCGCTTTTTACCAGACCGGCAGTCTTTAATGTATTCATTAAAGGGGCTGTCATCGCCATTGTGTGTTGAAATAATGCGGACTTTACTGCCCCACATAGTAAGGGCCATTGCAGCTTTTAACACTTCAGCAAATCTATCGTGGAATGCCGCTTCATCAATAACCACATTACCTTGCATACCACGCAGATTTTTGGGACTGGATGACAGGGCTTTGACCTTAAAGCCAGAAGCAAAATAGATCACAAAGACCTGGATGTCTTTGTCTTCATCATTAAACACATCTTCCTGTGTTTCACTTGCAGCATAACCGTAAGCCTTGGCCCACATAGCGACAGCATCGATATACTCGCGTGCCATCTCTTTGTTTGAGCCGATATAAAACGTATCACAACCGCCCGCTGTACGGCTCATACTAGCATCAAGGGCGTTGTCCGCAGCTTCCGCCCAGGTTAGACCAATACGGCGGGATTTTTCACCCACCTTGATTTGACTGTCATCGGCTATCCATCGCTTTTGATAGCCGAGCAGTACATCATTTTTATTAAACCCACTAAAGCTATCTAAGAAGTTTTGACACTCATTAGATAGCTGATTCAGTGGGCGCTCTGTAACGGCATTAGTCATTAGCGATACCAAGGATTTGATGTTTAATCATTTTGACCGTATCAGCAGACAATCCAGCTTCTGATACAGCTTGCTCGGCGGTATCAGCAGCAAGTGTCGCAATCTCTTTACGTATCGCTTGCTCACGCTTAAAGCTACTGGTTTCAGCTTGCTCAACACGCTGCACCACAAGGGCTAACTGATTAAGCGCCTTGATATCAACGCCGTCTTCACTTTCACCAACGGTCATTGTGGTTTCAAATGCCAGCTGCTTAATAAACTCCATCAGCATTTTTCCCACGTCGCTTTGCGGCGCTTCACCAAACTGCTTGGTCCAGATCTCTGCCATTTCACGGCTTTCACGGATACGGGCTGACATCTGCTCCATGCGAGTGCTAAAGCGATTAAGCCCACTTCGGCTTAAGCAGTGCTCTTCATCAAGCCCAGCATCTAAGATAAGCTGATTAATTTCAGCTAAGATTTTTGCTTGTGATAGTTTCTTATCACGTAGCATCATGGTCAGCTGGCTTTTGATGTCGCTTGGGAGTAGATCCACTTTGCTTGCACGTCCTCGTGTTTTGTCAGTCATAGCTATCCCTAATAGCGTGGATTAGGCTTTTTTACACCATCAACGACGCTGACACCGTTGGTCACATCAAGGCCGCGCTGGGTGATTGTTGCCACCAGCAAGTCAGTACCAGTGATATCAAGATGATTATTCTTAACCAGACCTTGCTCCTCAAGCCACAGCATGTGATTACGTACCAAATCCATGCTGATATTATGGCCGTACTGAGCAAGGCAGGTTTGCAGGATGTTTTGATTCGCATCGTTGTTACAAGCAACTAAAGACTGCAATAACGCAAGCCGTTGATCTGCTATGATTAAATTTGTCACGCTATTTATCCCCTTTGTTTACTTCTTTTTCTACTAATAGATCAACCAATCGAGACAACCCCTTTATGCTTGAACGCAGTGCATAGGTTTCGCCTCTCATTTCTTTAATTGCCACTTGCAGTGCCACAACATCTTTGGCGCTTGGCAAATGCTGAAGATCCTGCTCAACTTTATCGACGCGATTTTCTACTTCGTCAAATTTTAGCTGTAGGTAGTCCAGACCTTTTTTTATCTCTATTTTGCGTGCATAGCGTGCGTCTAATATCAGATAGATAATAGAGCTGATTGTGCCGCATAGTGTCAAAAACACTGCCCAATGAGCTGTAATGTATTCAAAGATTTGTCGCACCAGCTATCCTTTTTTTTCATAGACTTTCTGGCAACCAATACAGCGTAAAGTCAGCCCAAGCTTCACTCGTGGTAGCTCTACAAGCTCACCGCAGTCAATACACTCATAGTCACCGTCACTGGTTTGATTATGGGCTGTTAGTGGCTGTATTTGCGCCTTTGCTTTAGCTAATTGGTGTGCCAGCATAATATCTTGCTGTCGTTGTGCAATATCGACGTTATCCATAGTCAATCACTTTTTGTGTCTATATGTTTTGTTAAAGACTAACCACGCCGTTGCACCCAATGTAATCAATGCCCCGACTGCTGTTTCCAGCTGTTCTGCATTGAGCACACCGCTTTGCACCAAGTTAGTACCAAGGCCGATAAGTGAATAACGGATAATCGGAAATATAATACTGTCTTGTCTATCCATTTTAATGCCCTTTATTTAGTGTGCTTATGCTTGTTGTATGCAGCCTCAAGCTTTTCATCGTATTTGTTTTTACGATACCCGCTACCGTTATACCCTCGTGCAAAGCCCGCCCAGTCATGACGTTGTAGCTCATCAACGAGGTTATTTGCTTTGATAAATCGGCACATCGCATCTAACTGCTTAGCCTCAGACTCATGCATGGCATCCACAAATTCTTTAAGCGATGCATAGCCCAAGTCCTTCCAGTTATTACCCATCACTTGACCCAAACCCCAAGAGCAGGACGCATGAGCAGCATCCCAATGCAGCACGGATGCAACATATAGCTTTTGGTGTGAAGGGCGTACGTTATAGGCAGATTTGCGCCAAGATGGATAGCAGATATCAGGGAATAGGTCACGCATTTGCTTGCGCTTGGTGTAGTAATAGACCTTGCCAAGCTCGCGCCAAAACACATGCGGCTCAAATAAGATGACAGGTGAGCCATCAGCATTAAATCCGCTTTCAGGACACTCAACATCACGCACGGCTAACAATACGGCTGTTTCAACGCCCAAGCCTTTGGCAGACTCTCGGATTTGTTCAAGGGTGATTTTTTTAGGCATAAAAAAACTCTAACTAATGTGTATTAGTTAGAGTTTATCTAGTGCATAGCTGTAAGGTTATTAAACTGGTTTACTGATTAAAAGAGATTATCAGTTAACCGCTTCATCCAATCCCTTACCAGCTTTAAATCTGACAACTGTCTTTGCAGGGATCTGTAAAGGTTCGCCAGTTTTAGGGTTACGACCTGGGCGCGCTTTACGCTTGGCAGTGCTAAAGGTACCAAAGCCAACCATTTGAACATTATCACCATTTGCCAATGCTTCTGTTACGCCATGTTCAAAGGCTTGTAGTGCAGCGTGTGCCTGCTTCTTATTAATACCTGCTCCATCTGCCATTTTGTTGATTAAATCTTGTTTGATCATTGTCTTATTCCTTAGTTTAGTTTGATTGTTCAGTATCCGACTGACGGCGGTTACCTATTCCTGCTAGGCTCATTGCTTTTGCTGCTTCACCAAGTTGTTTACCAAGCCTATTTAGTTTTCGACTAAGCAAGACTCGAAAAAGCAAATTTTCTTCATCTGGTCTTAGTTTACGTTGCACACCGCCAATATAAACCAAGTTTCCATGTTGTTCATAGAAAGGAAACACTTTACGCATTTTGCTAATTTTCATTTCTACCCCCAATTTTCACAATATGCACGAAGGTCTGTATCATTCATTGCCATTAGCTTTTTGAGCTTACGTTCGTTAAGTCAAAAGCTGATACCACCTCTATCATCAGCAGCAAAACGATTAATAAACCACTCTTTAAAATCCCCATCCCAATAAACATGCATATTTAAAGCGTTTAAACGTTTATTAAGAGGTTCCACATGTTTAACCAAACGTTTCTCAGCTCGTTGAACATCAGCGACCAAAGCACTCATAGTTTTAGCCATCATTGACCTCCTATACCTTGCTAAAATCGAGAGCTATTTGCTGATACTTGCCTTTGTCATCACGCTCATAAAAACGCATGTATTCAGTGCTACTGGTGACTTGCATCGCATCTGCAATGGCCTCCATGGCTTTCTCCCACTTTGGATGCTCAAAGTTGTGACGGCGTAAGCCAAGCACGCGCTGAGTGCTAACTTTACCTTCTTTATCCACTTGGAAGGCATCGTTAACCAGTGTCATAATTTCTTTGGCACTGCTTGCACCCCATTCTTCAATGCACTCATGGATGAGGTTTTGGGCTATCTGCAAGCGCTCATCAAACACAATATGATCTTGAATGGCAATCTGCACTTTGTATTTACCATCAAAGCTAGGCAGACTAACATTGCCTTTTTTGCCGCCATACTCAGTGTCATATTCAGCAGCAGAAATATCAAGAAAGTCTCTAAAATCAGAAAATAGGGAAGCCTTAATATCCTGCATCACACCGCGTAAGTGCTTAGCATCCTTAATCATCTGCCTAACTTGCTCATCACGCAGCTTGTCGATAGGCTTTATTTTGTCGATAGGTACATGGTAGCCTTTTTCGTTGACCATAAAGCCTTCAGGTACATTTATTTGTTTTTCTTGATTAGTCACGTTCTTACTCCTTACGATTGTTTGATTTTTTTAATTGTTCTAACCAGCAAACCACAAAAGCATCTGCATGATGAACACCAATGACAGCAAACCGCCGCTAATGCGTAGCATAAAAATCGCTGCGTCTACATCACGTTTCATCTGTTCAACATCACGCTTGAACTCATTGCGCTGATTGTCTTCAAGCAACCAATCTTGTATTGTTTTTTGTGGCTTAGCTGGTCTTATTGTTTCTCTGCCAAGTGGTACACCTGTAAGTCGCACATCTGATAGTGGTACAGTTTTGTTTTCCATCGTCTTATCCTCTTTTAATACTGTTTTAATCACGCTTAAAGCTGATTTAAAACAGGTTAGGTTGATTTTTATCTTGCATCTGTTTACGGACACGCTTAAGCACCGTATACACCCAAGCCACACTACAGCCGAACTCTTTGGCCAGCTGGTTGTGGTTGCTGCCGTCAAACTTCTTGTACATCTCTAGATCTCTATTACTGATTTTTACGCTCAAAGTAATAGGAATATAAACTTGAGTACCGCCTGCCTGTTCAGCAAATGCCAACGCAACATCCACCCCTAATTTGTTTGCTATAACAGGTGTAAGACCGTAATGTTTAACGCCAACATGAGCAACAGTGCCCGCCAAGTCTTTGATTAATTCAGGGGCGGATACACCAAACACATCAAGTGACATACCAGCCGCACTTTTTTCATCTTTTTTTATATCCGCCATGATTAACCCCTTACTTTTTGTCTTTTAAGTTTTGATGTCGCAATTTGGCTTCTTCACGTTGCTGCCAGCTCTTCAGCGTCTCAATCAGTCGCCACAGCTCTCTATCATCAGCGCCCCGCAAGTTAATAATCAGCGGCTTATCATCCTGCTTGCGCTGTTTGTTAAATAGCTTACGTGCAAAGGCATTTAACGCATTGTCACTACCGTCTTTCACAAAGCCCTGCTGGTGCATCGTGATCCACAGTGCTTGGATTTTGCCAAGCATCGGGCTTTGTCCGCCAAGCTTTTGCTCATCTTTATTGCGTACGGAGTTGTCTTTTTGACCGCTATACTTACCACGTCTGGCCTCAAAGCCTTTACCGCGCATCTCATCAATGACAGCGTTAAGCTCGGCAAGCGTCATATTTTTGATGCTACGCTTAGCACTGCCACTGACACGCAGGCTTACGTTAGCCAGCATATCTCTGTACGTTGCATCATCAAGCTGTAGCGCGTGCATACCTGTCTTGATAGTGCGTTTCAGCTTGTTCTTATAGACAGTTGTTGTATTAGTCGTCATAATCACCCCATCTGCTTTTGTGCTGATAAAATCAGCGGTAGCGTAATTGGCTCATTACGAGCTTTAGCAGTCAGACCGGCTAGCTGTAAGTAGTTGGTTAAGGCACGTAATGACCCAGCCCCTTGACCGATGCTATACAGTGCATTCATAAGCTTGGTATCAGACAGCTCAAGCCCCCAAGCCTGGGCTACCGCATCGACATCCTTTTTACTGCTCTGCTGTACTGATTGGCGTTTGGCGTTACGACTCCAAAGCCTTGCAAACTGGTGGCGTTGATTAAATCCGCCTTGCATCTGTGTATAGACCTTATCGTTACCAATCAGCATAAAGCCGACTTCACTGTCTTCTTGCAAGATGCGTAATTCTTCCAATACTTTCAGCGGCAAGTGGTCAGCTTCATCAATAATCATGAGACCCTTAGTGCCAGACAGCTTCGTCTTTAAGATACGTGATAGTTTGCCTGCACGTTTTGGCGCATCAGTAATGCCAAGCTCCAATGCCATCTCGTACAGCACTTCATTGATAGTACAGATGCTAGGGCGGGCGGTTATCATCCACACATTGTTATTAGCTTTGGTGTATTGGCGAGCTGCTTGCGTTTTACCCACTCCGCTTGCACCATAGACAACGCCCATTTTTCCAAACATCTTCAAAAAGTCGCAGTCAGCAAATATCTTTGTCGCCGTAGGTGTCTCAACAAAGTCAGGGGCAGAGACAAATGTATCAGTCTGCTTTGTCTGTGCGTTCAGCCAGCTTTGCAGCGTAGCTTCAAGCTTTTCGTTATCACCTTTATAAGTACCTTTAAAGAAGCTACTTAACGCACCAGAGCTAAAGCCACATTCTTTGGCAACTTGGGTTTGAGTTAAGCCTTTTTCTTCTATCAGTTGTTTTACTTGATCTGTTAATGTCATTGTTTCTCTCCTAAAACTTCATCGATCAATACTTCACAATGCTTTCTTGTTACTGACTTAGGGCTGTCCTTCGTAGAGCAGACTGGTACACCATTCACACTGATTACCTCAACGCTGTCACACACCTTGTTAAAATAACGTAGAGCCTGACCCATGCTGGCGTAATCTATTTTTTTGCTTCCAGTATCATATTTGGTCATTTTCTTACTACGTTTTGACATCTTTCGATATATGATATTTGGTCTAAAGATCTTACTTTCGGTATGCTTGGTTGGCTCAAACATCCAATCAAAATTTAATTCGTCATTAATACGTAAGAAGAAACGAACCTTATTTTTGATGATTGTTCTATATACTTTCACATTAAACCCATCACAAAGCAGCTCAACCATCGTCTTATTTTTCAGCTCATCAATCTGCTTTTTAGTTAGCTTACTCATCATTCCTCTCCTTTGTTATCATTGCCATAGCCCGCACAAAGTCATCATCAAATTCATTTGCACTATCAGCCTCAGCTTCTACTGTCTGCTTACGCATCGTGTTGCCGTCAGCCACCATGATTTCGGTGATACTTGGCATTGGTGCGATATCTTCTTCAGCTTCTGGCATCAGCTCTGCAAGCTCCTTAATGCCCATTGCTTGCTGTGCTTTAGCCATTGCCTTATTAGCTTTGACGTATTGTTTGCGAGCTTTATCATGCTCACGGCCAGTGGCTTTATCACCAAATGCCACTTTCTCAGTACAGATAGCTTCGGCTAAGAAACGACCATCCAAGCTATATACCCATACCGTGTCATGTAAGCGCTGTGGATCAAACTTAACCACTACCTTTTTATGACTGGTACCAATTAAGTCTGTCGCTTCATAGCGGTTCTTCTGACCGAACACCTTGCCACCGCATGACAGACTAAACGTGCCGTTATGTTTCAGCGTTACTGCCTCGCTCATAAGCATTAGCAGACGCATCTGCTCAGTCGTCGCACGGCGGACGGTTGCCTGTGCATAATCACGCTCAAACACTTGGTTAAAGCTATACACACCTTGGCAAATCTCGGTATCACGCTTCTCACGGTTGTTCCAAAGCTCAATACCTTGCTCAAGAGCGGCAATAAAGTCCTCATAGCTCACGCCATCTTTACCGCCGTGATAGTTATCAGGCTTATCTAGTACGTTTGCACCAGCATGATGCCCAGCCAGTAGTGGATGCTTATCCACAGTCTCACCAAGTCCGCCATGCGAGAAGGCACGTTCAATTGGTTTTGCCTGACCATGGCCTTTACCGAATTGCACGCTCGTCCAAAACAGCTCAATACCAAGCAAAGGGATAATGCCCATCGGATCATCTTCTTTAACTTTGAAGCGGTAACGGTTTTTAACGCCGCCAGTCATCCACTTGTTAGCCGCTGCACGGGTGTTATCAATCGTCAGCTTACGGGGGATGCCGTACTTACTGACTACATCCATTAGAGCTAGGCGAATAGTGTCACTGTTCTCACTGAGATCAGTGCGGTAGGCAAGTATCTTACGGGTGCGGACGTCTTGCCACAGCCATGTTTTGGGGCGGACAATCTCGCCGTTATGCCAACGTACGAATACGTTGTGTTGATAGCCGTCGCCATTAATCCATTCAAGAGCCTCAATCGCTTCCACACTACGTACCAATGTCGGATACATATCAGCCAAAGCACGCTCACCTTCTCTTAATAGGACTTGCTGTGTCTTTGGTACTTCACGCTCAAGCTTGCGTTTGATGCTACTTAATGAGGGAACTTCCCAGTTATGTTCTTTAGCAAGCACTAGCAGGCGCTCATAACACGTGCCCATCTGTGGCTTTTCAAGACGTAGATAATCCGCTTTAAACGCCTCCCATGCTTCAGGGGTAAAGTCCGCTTGACGCTTTTTGCTTTTGTGATAGTTGCCGATTAATATTGGTAACCAATCACTACGCTCAAAGTTGCGTACCTTGTAATACCAGCGCTTTAATGAGCCTTTGCTAACACCAGTATCGTCAGCAACTTGTTCAATCGCTTGCACAGTACCCATGCCCGTGTTGATTAAGTCATCAACAGCAAAGCAGTTACCTACCTGCTCAGTAGCTTTCTGTTTTTGCTTAGCCGTGGCATCCTTCCAGCCCTTCCAAAGCACTTCTGGCAAATAGTTTGCCTGTTTAGGTTCATCTGCCTGTTTGGGCTGATTGTCTTTTGCTTCACGAGCTTGTTGCTTTGCTACCTGCTTGGCAACCTTGATATGGATTTCGTTTTGAGCATCCTCAGGCAGGCTTTCAAAGGCGTATTCAAGACCACCACCACGACCTGACCGTTTTCGAGTTACCCAATTACTTTTTTTTGACCGATTAATGACACCTGCTTTTGTATTTGGTAAACTGACCAAGTTAAGGTCTGCTAATTCTTGTGCGTTATACCAGTTTTTAACTTTCATAGTCTGTATCCTGTTAAATTCTGATAATTAAGAATAGCGACTTGGCCAAATATCTTTTGGCTCAAGACCCAAGGCTTTAGCGACAATCTGCTCACCACGTGGATAATGTCCTCGGAAAACATTATTCAATGTTGAACGGTTGTCATAATGCTTTTTTGATAAGGCTGCCATATTAGTACCCGCCTTACGTAAAGCATAAACAACATCATTTCTATCCCAGTCTTTTTTAGTGATAGTAATGCTAGTGGTATCTACACCTGCATCTTGTAAAAACTTTAAGATGTCAGATGGGCGTTGTTCATTCGACGCCTTTTTTTTGGTTGGAAATGAACACATTTGCTGACCTCCTTTGCTTAATGTGTGTGTTCATTATAACCGTAAAGAGTTAAATTGCAAGTTTAAGTAACTACTTTACAGTTAAATATTAAAGAAAAAAGAGTCTTAAAGTGGTAGTTAGTTGATTTTAAACAGCTTTTAAAACTGTATACGAATAAATATAGCCAATAAAAACTTTACCCTTACAGGTATTAAACCGTAAAGAAGATAAGTCGGATTGAATTATGAATAGAACAGAGATTGGTAACCGCTTAAGAGAAATAAGAGAAAGTAAAAATCTATCAAGAGGCGGGGTTGCTACTAAAGTAGGTATTGGAACAACGACGCTTCAACAATGGGAAATAGGAGGTAGAGAGGCAAGTATTGAGACTATTGAAAAACTAGCTAAACTTTATAACGTCAGTCCTCAGTACCTGATATTTGGAGATACAGAGTCTCAACCACCACAGCAGCTAGCACCTGACTCAGAAGCGGTTAATGATGATGAATACGTCCATATACCTGCTTTTGACATCGCTGTCAGTGCAGGGCATGGCATGTTCAATGACGGCACTATTAAGCCCAACAAATACCTAGCGTTTCGCCGCCACTGGGTGCAAGCAAGGGGTTTAACTGTTAAGTGTTTAGCGGTGCTGTTCACAGAAGGTGACTCAATGATTCCTACCATTCCAGAGAATGCAGCTATCGTCATTAATAGAGAGCGTAACCAAGCCCTAGACGGAAAGGTATACGTCATACGCATTGATGACAGGCTATATGTCAAACGCACTCAGTGGATACCGACAGGCGGGCTAAGGCTTATCAGCGATAACAAAGCCTATGACAGCTTCGATATCTCCAAGCAAGACATGCAAGCTAATGATATCGAGATATGCGGTCAAGTCATCCATGCCAGTTACGATCTTCCTGACTAATCTCCGCCCACAAAAAAAGGGCAGCCTAAGCCGCCCTTTTAAAACTCATTTAAACATCTTTTAAAGCCTGTCCACGCTTTCTCATTTTAACTGGCTATATATCCTCACATCGGCCAACGTGTTAAAATGAGAATCTCCAAGCCCTCGGAGTCTTCAAACTCTTCAAACCTTGTTATCATGGGATTCCTAGGGTTTCTCCCACTTAATTCCGTCTTATTTCATTTATTCCCATATTTAGTGATTGGTTACAGTGATACTGGCCAGTGCGTCGCCATAGCCTAAAAGCTTACGCTTACGCACCTCAGCAAATACTAAGACATTCCAAGAGCGGCCGTGTTCAATAAGCACCAAGTCAATCTCACCTACTTTGGGCTGCTGCCAGTTACGGGCAATAAGCCGTAGCCCTTGCTGCTGCAAGAAATCAGCGGCCAATTGCTCATACCCTCCCCCCTGACGCTGTTTTGGCGAAATCAATAATTCGGGGTTAGCTGGCATAATCTGCCCTTTTTTTATAGTGCAATGAAGGGGATATATTAGCACATCATGGTAAACTGATAGCATGGCTCCTTATTTTATATCTCACTTTTACAAAAGGTCTTTTATGTCAGCGCAAGATGACTCTCAGTCTCTCACCCAAACCGCCACCTCAGCACCTGCTACTGCGCCCGTTCGTCATACTCATAATAACGTGGCCAGCGCCTATCTTTATATCGTAGCCACACCCATTGGTAACATGGGCGATATCACCGCTCGCGCCATCGATACCTTAAAGCAGGTAGATATTATTGCCTGTGAGGACACCCGCACGTCAGGCAAACTTTTGGCCAACTTCGGTATCGATACCCAGACTTGGGCTTATCATGAACACAACAGCGAGATTCAAACACCCAAGATTATCGAAATGATCCAGCGCGGTCATTCTGTGGCGTTAATCAGTGATGCCGGCACCCCTTTAATCAGTGATCCAGGCTATCAGTTGGTTCAGGCGGCTCATGCAGCAGGGGTTGGCGTCGTGCCTATCGTAGGGGCTAGCGCTGCCATTGCTGCGTTAAGTGTGGCTGGCCTACCCTCGGACAAGTTTAGCTTTGTCGGTTTTTTACCTGCCAAAACCCATGGCCGTGTCAAGCAGCTTGAGCAGTATATTGAGCGTACCGAAACCCTGATATTCTATGAAGCGCCGCACCGTATCGTGGTGAGCCTTAAAGATATGGCCAGCGTCTTTGGTGATAATCGCCCGGCCACCTTGTGCCGTGAATTAACCAAAACCTTTGAAACCGTCAAAAAATCTACCTTAGGTGAATTGGCTCAGTTTGTAGAGGCTGATAACAATCAACAAAAAGGCGAGATTGTGCTGGTGGTTGGGGGTAATGTGAATAATGACTCAGATGATGACAGTATTCATGATGAACTACTGCTGCGTCTTTTACAGGATTTATCTGTAAAAAAAGCGGCTGCTTTGGCCTCTGAGCTTACCGGCGTTAAGAAAAACACTTTGTATCAGAGGCTGCTTGACTTACAAAAATCTGAATAGTCTCTAGGCTAGTAGCGGTTAAACCATACCTAAACCGGCACTGCCTCTTGGTCTTTTAGCCAGCCATAATGCGCCCATAGCAATAAGCTTGCGGCGCTGCGATGCGGTGACCAGCTTTGGGTTAAGCGTTCTAGCTGCTTTGGCGTGGGTCGCTCATCAAGTCCTAGCACCTCCATGGCACCCACCTTAATAGCCAGATCATCTACCGCCAATATATCGGCGCGCCCCAGACTAAACAATAGATACATCTGCGCCGTCCATTTGCCAATACCAGTGACCGCGGTTAACTCCGAGATGACTGCCTCATCCGGCAAATGAGCCAATGCCTCAAAGTCAATATCATGCTCGACCAAGGAGCGTATATAACGAATTTTTTGTCTAGATAAGCCATGGGAGCGTAGCGTATCATCATCGGCTTTCATTATCGCATCTGGGGTAATCAGTGCCGCATTCTCAAGCTTACTCCATATGCTGCTTGCTGCTGCTACCGACAGCTGTTGACCCACCATCGCTCGCATCAACTCTCTAAAGCCGCCGCGATTACGGCGCAGGCTTGGTACCCCTAGCTGCTGATAAATGGGGGCAAATCGAGGTTCAATGTCAATCAATTGTTTAATATGACCCTCAAGCTCGCTAAGATCATTCATAGTCTGTATCAGGTTACAGGCTGGCTCGCTGGGCAGTTTGAATACAGAGGGCTGACGGTTTAGAGAGGAGTGTTTCATGAGTAGCGACTGTCTCCTTGGCGGACATTATCATCGATTGGATGATTTCATTTAATGAAGATGCTATGGATTGCCTGACTCACCGCAGTCATTCAGGCCCCAAAGTGATATACAGCTATATCAGCCCGATAATTCCCTGCCAGCCTACTCTAATACCCAGCATAGTTAAGATAAGCAGTACCAATTGGCGAAACCGCTGCTGCGAGAGATAACGGCGCAGACGAATACCCACCAATAAAAACGCAATCGACGTGGTGGTCAGCACCGCAATCAGCAGTAAATCGCTTTTGGGCAGGGCCACTATCGACTCTCGAAGCACAATAATCTGAGCCACCTTGCCAAGCAAATAACACATGTTACCCACTTTGGCGATGGTGTTTTTATCATTGGTGCTGCCCAGCAAATACATGAGCAATATGGTGGACATGGCATTGGTCGAGCCACCGATAATGCCCGCTATCAGTCCCGTCACTATTAACACAGGTGTGGTGGCCGGTAGAATAATCTTTTTGCCCAGTGCATTACTGGCCACATAAAAAGCAATCACCGCAGCCAACAACAGTAGAATATAACTGCTATCGACCCACATGAGCAGCTTAACCCCAAGTAAGCTGCCAAGCAGACTCATCAAGGCCAGTAGCCAATAGCGGCTCAGATAAAATGTAAAATTGCCCCAAATACTGCGCTCGCCGCCGATAAGCCAAGTCATCAGATTAAGCGCAAATGAGGGCAAGATGGTAAGAATGATGGCATGTTGCAGAGGATACATACTCGCCAATGAGCCCGTCGTTACTAAGGTGACACCTATACCGGTGATACCATGTAACAACGAGCCCACTGCAAATATAAAGAGCAGTAATAGCTGTTCGAAATCGAACATGTTCTATCCCTATAACATAAGGTTAACAGAACTTGAGTGCGTTCTGTTATTTATAAGATTAGCGTTTGGCGTAACCTTGTTTGTTTAAATATGGCATAACCTGAGGGCGCACTGCCGTCGCAAAGGTTTTGGTCACTTGAGCTTCCCAAGCTTTATGCTCCTGACTACCTCTTTTGTCATAGTAGTCTTTTACCTCTTTATTAAAGGCATCGATTTGCTGCTGAGTGGCCGGTGTATACTGATTTTCAGAGACCAGCATAGACAATGGGAATCGTGGCTTTTGCGTAGCATTAACCGGTGCATCGCTGGGATGACCCAAACACATACCAAATAAGGGCACAACGTGTTTGGGGGCATTAATAACCTCACCCGCTCGCTCGATGTCATTACGCATACTGCCAATATACACGCCACCTAGCCCTAAAGACTCAGCGGCAGCCATTACATTTTGTGCATACAGGCCAACATCGACAGCTGAGATAATGACCACCTCCATCCAGTCCAGCTGCGCCTCAGGCTCAACTAAGTGATGACGGTAGTTATCCATACAAAAAACCAGATACTCCGGGCACTCTAAGATATAAGGATGCGCCAGTTTTTTGCCCGCGCTTTTGGCTTGATTGTACTGCTCTTGTGTCATGCCATTAGAGATTTGGTGAAATTTAATGCGCTGCTCAGGATCTGTAATACGAATGACACTAACAGACTGCATGTAGTTGGACGTTGAGACGGCACGTCCTGCCTGTAAGATGGCTTCAAGCATCTGCTCGCTAATCGGCTCATCGGTAAAGCTGCGAACTGAGCGATGAGATAGCATAGCGTCTAAGGTTGAGTTCATTTTTTTTATATTTTCAGAAACATCGGTCATAGCCAATCCTTACTTGATTGAATTTATAACAGCAGATATAAACTGTCAGATATCAAGGATAAGAGAGCGTCAAGCAAAACCCTCCCCCTCTTAAACTGTATTATAAAGTCAAGATTAAGTTAAAACACTACCTATTAGGTTAACTAAATGTTCAGCTATGTTAGCTTTACTCATTTTTTCTAACTCAACTGGCGGTTTTTGATACTGATTGGCAAAAAATACCAGCATCGCATTTTCATCACTGGCAAAACCTATGTCTTTGCGTGACACATCATTACAAGCAATCATATCTAAGTTCTTTGACTCAAGTTTGCCGCGGGCATATTTTTCTACATCTTGAGTTTCAGCGGCGAAGCCTACCACAAACATATCTGGATAGCTGTGTGAAATGGTGGCCAAAATATCAGGGTTTTTTACCAAATCCAGGGTCATTTCATCCTGAGTTTTTTTGATTTTTTGTGGGGCGGCATCACGGGTACGATAATCGGCCACAGCGGCTGTAGCAATAAAGATATCACAGCCGGCTTCCACAGAGCGGGTCGCCGCTTGTAGCATGTCATTTGCAGAGAGCACATCAATACGCTTAACCTCTAACGGGGTCATTAGGCTCACTTTACCACCTGCAATCAAAGTGACTTCTGCTCCAGCATCTCGGCAAGCTCGCGCCAAAGCAAAACCCATCTTTCCGGTGGAATGATTGGATAAGAATCGTACCGGATCAATCGCCTCTACAGTTGGTCCTGCGGTAATGGTGACCTTTTTACCTGTTAAACACTGCGCTACAGTCAGTCGGGCTTTGAAGTTAATAATTTGGCGCAGTAAGATATCCGGCTCAGGTAATCGTCCTGAGCCCACATCGCCACAAGCTTGCACGCCACTGTCCGGCTCAATGATTTCATACCCCATGTCACTAAGAGTTTGTACATTTAACTGGACGGCAGGATGTGCCCACATTTGCTGATTCATCGCTGGCGCTACCATCACTGGCGCCGCTGTGGCCAGACACACGGTGGTTAGTAAGTCATCAGCCATGCCCATTGCCAAACGCGCCAAAGTATTGGCTGAAGCTGGGGCTATAACAATAAGATCTGCCCACTTTGCCAGCTCAATATGACCCATACCGGCTTCTGCTTTGGTGTCTAATAATTCGCTATGTACCTCGTTACCCGTCAATGCTTGCAACGTCAAAGGGGTAATAAACTGCTGCGCGCCTGCAGTCATGATAACCCGCACTTCAAAGCCTGACTTAATAAGCAGTCGGGCCAGTATCGCAGATTTATAAGCGGCAATACCCCCGGTGATGGCCAGGATAACCTTAGTAATATTAGGGGCGACAGAGGTGACAGGCGTAAAGATTGGGCTCATAAGCAAAAGCTACCTTTTGGAGAGTTATCTGACGATAGATTGAGTTGTTATCAATAAAAATGCGGTTATGGTAACAAGTTTGACTCGGTTTTGGATAGCTTTTATTGGTTAAGCTCACCGCAAGTCACAAAAACGCTGACTGCCTATTTTGCCTTCCTACCATAGGATCACATTACCTACTGACCGCTTGCAGGCCATAG
Source organism: Psychrobacter raelei (assembly GCF_022631235.3). Lineage (NCBI taxonomy): Bacteria > Pseudomonadati > Pseudomonadota > Gammaproteobacteria > Moraxellales > Moraxellaceae > Psychrobacter > Psychrobacter raelei. Next base: position 625,623 of record NZ_CP093310.2, on the reverse strand, counting down.
CCATGATTAAAACTTGTATTTTTAAATAGAATAACTTAACTATTTATTGTTATTAATTTCACAATATCTGCCATGGTGGCTTGATAATTTGTTAGACTAAGCGGCGGTTTTACTGCGCCCATCATTGATCTTAATCTTATTTTATTCACTTATCAGACAAAAGAGTAATCCCATGGCAATCAAAGACTGGCACGAAGAGGATAGACCGCGCGAAAAACTATTAAATCTTGGCGCCGAATATCTAACAGATGCTGAAATACTGGCCATATTTTTAAGAACAGGCAGCAAGCAGCAATCAGCCATAGAGCTTGCCCGAAGTCTTATTGATCATTTTGGAGGGATTGCAGAGCTACTGGCAGCACCCAAAGAGGCGGTGCTCGCCTGTCATGGCATTGGCACAGCTAAGTATGCTCAATTACTCGCCAGCCTTGAGATGGGCAAACGCTACCTAAACAGCGAGCTTAAATCAGGTAACAGCTTAAACCGCTCGCAAGTGGTCAAAGACTATATTACCACCCAAATACGCCGCGAAAGTAAAGAGGTATTCGCCGTATTGTGCTTAGATAACGGCTTAAACCTGCTCGATTATAAGGTGCTTTTTGTAGGCGGCCTCTCCTCTTGTTCGGTGTGTGTCAAGCAAGTGCTACGTCATGCCTTAGAGCAAGGCGCCAGTCAGATTATCATCGCTCATAATCATCCCAATCAAGATGCCACCCCTTCTGCTGCAGACATTCATCTGACCCAGACCCTAAAGCTTGCCTGCGAAGCCATCGACTTGCGTCTAACAGATCACATTATTGTTGGGCGCAATCAAACCTTGTCTTTTGCCGAAACAGCCACGGCACCGTTTTGATAATCGTTTGTATCAAAATAGCTCTAAAAAATATCTGTACAAAATTAACCAATTGTAAAGATTATTAGCTTGATTATCTCCTTTTATCTACTTACTCTGTAACATAGCGTCACTATCGGTCTGACTTAGCAGACACCTCAAGTAATCTGGCCCTACTACTTAGTATCAAAAAACAGCTAATTAGTATCAAACAACAGCTAAAATCAAACCGATAAAACTCGGCCAATACTCCCGCCTATTTAAAGTGCCATAAAGCAGTTTATTGATAGGCAAGTTGCAAAGCACATACTATAACTCACAAGCTTTTGGCCAATAGTTGACGGATTTTTTACTTTTTAATTCTTTTTAGGTTGCTAATTATGACCCCTTTAACTTTAGTTGGCTTTTTTATACTCGCCGTCTTATTGCAGCTGTTCGCTCTACTGCTGGTATTTTTGTATGGGCTAAGCCGCACTGTTGGTGCCATTTTTCTTATTGTCATTGCCGTGGTCAGTGCCTTTATCGCACCGTGGTCACTGTTATTGGGCGTGCCAATGATTATCGGTAGCCTGTTGGTTCTTATCGCGCCACTGCGTCAGGCAGTGATTAGTAAGCCGGCTTATAAGATGCTGGCCGGCGCCATGCCTAGTATGAGCGACACCGAACGTGAGGCATTAGATGCAGGTACCAGCTGGTGGGAAAAAGAGCTGTTTATGGGTGCGCCGGACTGGAATAAGTTTGCCAATTATCAGTACCCAACGTTATCTGAAAAAGAACAATCTTTTATTGATAATGAAGTAGAAATACTGTGTAGCATGTTAGATGAATGGCAAATTCATCATCATGATAAAGACCTATCACCTCAAGCATGGCAGTATATTAAAGACAATGGGTTTTTGGGGTTAATTATCCCTGAAAGTTATGGCGGGCGTGAGTTTACCCCTTATGCTCAAAGCCGTATTATGAGTAAGATCGCCTCACGCAGCTTAACGGCTGCCGTTACGTGTATGGTGCCAAACTCATTGGGCCCAGGTGAGCTGTTGATGCACTACGGTACTGAGGCGCAAAAGCAGCGCTGGCTGCCAGGTCTGGCTAAAGGTACTGAAATCCCTTGTTTTGGTCTGACCGGTCCTGAAGCTGGCTCAGATGCAGGTGCCATTCCTGATACCGGCGTAGTGTGCTACGGCATGTATGAAGGCCGTGAGGTACTGGGCCTTAACATGAACTTCTCTAAGCGCTGGATTACCTTAGCCCCTGTGGCTACCGTAGTGGGTCTGGCCTTTAAACTGCATGATCCAGATGGCTTATTGGGTGATAAAAACAAAACTGATTACGGCATTACGTGCGCCTTAGTACCCGCCAATTATGAAGGTGTTCATACCGGCGAGCGTCATAACCCAGGCTCACCATTTATGAATGGTACTGTGGTCGGTAAGGATGTCTTTATTCCGCTAGACTTCATTATTGGGGGAATAGAAAATGCGGGTAGAGGCTGGCGTATGCTGATGGAATGTCTGGCTGTGGGCCGCGGTATCTCGTTGCCTGCCCTATCGACTTCAGCCGGCGAGATGAGCTATTTGACGGTTGGTGCCTTTGCCAAAGTTCGTGAGCAATTCAAAATATCTGTGGGTAAATTTGAGGGCGTACAAGATGCCAGCAGTAACATCGCCAGCAATACCTACATGCTAGAGTCATTCCGTCACTTGGTCACCTGTGGCCTCAATGAAGGCGGCACGCCCTCAGTAATGACTGCGATGGCCAAATACTATGCTACTGAGACCATGCGCAAAATAGTCAATGATGGTATGGACATTGTTGGTGGACGTGCTATTCAGCTTGGCCCCCGTAACTTCTTAGCACTACCATATCAGGCCATACCGGTTTCTATCACTGTCGAGGGTGCCAATATATTGACCCGTTCATTGATGATCTTCGGGCAAGGGGCCATGCGCTGCCATCCTTACTTATTTGAAGAGCTACAACTGCTACAAAGTGAGGACAAACGCTCAGCACAGCATAAATTTGATGACATGTTCTTCAAACATTTAGGCTACACCTTTAACCGCGGTGCCCGCTCATTTGTGGCCGGTTATTTTGGTGGTAGCAGCAAAGCACCGAAATTCGCTGACAGCTTTAGCCGTCCTTATTACAAAAAAATTAACCGTTTAAGTGCCAACTTTGCGCTAACCGCTGATATGGCATTGGGACTTTTGGCTGGTGACTTAAAACGTAAAGAGATGCTGTCTGGCCGCTTAGCAGACATTCATGCCCATCTGTTTATTATGACGGCCATTTTACGTTATTACGCCCATGGCACTCAGTCAAAAGCAGAACAATTGCACGCCCGCTTGGCACTAGACAATGCGTTATATACCATTCAAGAAGCCTTCTTTGAATTATATGCCAACTTCCCAAATCGTATGGCAGCCGGCTTGGTTAAATTTGTCTGCTTCCCAGGCGGCGCTTTTGCCAGTAAGCCAAGTGATGCGCTCAAACGTGAGGTGGGCGAGCTGATGATGTTAGATGGCGAGCAAAACCCTTTCCGCGAGCAATTAAAAAGCTTGGTGTATTACACCACAGATCCGGACAACAATACTGGCCGTATCGAAAACGCATTCCAGATGCTACGCCACATAGAGCCATTATGGCACAGCTTTAAAAAAGCGGAGAACAAAGGCGAATTTGCCGGTTTGACCTTTGAAGATCATGTGTTGACTGCCTTAAAAGATGGGGTTATCACCGAGCATGAGTCTGAACAGCTGATTGAGTATAACGCTGTGCGCTTTGATGCCCTGCTTACAGACGTCTTTGATGAGCACTTAAATCATGCCTTACCCCGCTATAATCCGCATACCTTAGAAAATGCGGCGCAAAATTTAACGCCTTATGTGCTTGAAGCCATTGAAAACCCTGCACAAGCTGCCTCAGAGCAGTCAGATTATATAGAGGACAGTGGCGATCAAAATAGCGCGCACGGCTATCAGCAAGATGGAGAGGTTAAGCCAGTCTCTGAACAAACGCAGTTAGAGGAGCAGGTGGATCAAGCCGACTTTAATGAAGCCGACTTTAATGAAGCAAATGATCCTCGCCTGCGTGATGCTGAATTGACATTAGAGCAGCGCATGGCCAAAAATCATGCTCGTCATCAAGCCAGCCTAGAGCAGGCCAATAAGCAGACAGAGAGCGCTCAAAGCGATAGCTCAGACAATCCGCATCGCCCCAATAAGTAGTGCTTACTACACAGTGCGCTCTACCACACCTCCTGCTGTAAGCGTTAAAAAAGACCGTGTTCAATCACTCTGAGCACGGTTTTTTATTATAGATATTTGGCCTGCTGCCTTGAGCGCTCAAACCAGATAAAAATAACGAGGTCCCTCTATGCCAACTCCCAGTCCAAACCGACCGCCCAGCAACGGTATGGCTCGCTCCATAAAGTCTTTGATCAAGCTTGCCATTATTAGTGCCTTAGGATATATGGCCTATATTTATACTGGCGATTATCAGCAGCAACTACGTCATTATATAAGTGATCGCATCAAATATACTGAACTTATCCAGCAAAGCGCTCCACAGATGGGTAGCCTACCTAATCCCATTGAAGGGGCAAGTTTGGTAGATACTTGGGGCGCAGCACGCAGTGAAGGCCGTACTCATGAGGGTATAGATATTTTTGCCAAGCGCAGCACCCCTATTCACAGTACGACTATAGGCGTGGTTCGTAAGGTGGGTCTGGATAGACTCGGCGGTAATGTGGTGTCTATTATTGGCCCAGGAGGTGTGATGCATTATTACGCGCACATGCAGCAGTTTGCTGATATTGAGGTTGGGGACTGGGTTGAGGCCGGTGAGATCATAGGATATGTCGGTGACAGCGGCAATGCCAAAGGCACCCCGCCCCACCTACATTATGGTATCTATACCCGCTCCGGTGCCGTCAACCCTTATCCATTATTAGCTAAATAGTTGCTGGCTAAATAGTTGTTGGCTAAATAAGCTGCTGGGCCAAATAATGAATGAGCCAACCACAAGAGCGGGATTCATTGGGTTGACCACGTACATGATCTGGCGTGGCAGTGTTTAGATTTGGAGTTTAGATTTGGATAAACGCTACTTTTTTTCCTCGGGCACTGGCGGCGCATCATGACCTAGTGTCGATAGATAAGCGATAATATCCTGTCGATCTTGGGTATTTGGCATGGGGTCAGACAGCATACGTGTGTCTGGCAGCACTGCCTCTGGATCGGCAATATATTTGTCCAAGGTTTTGGCATCCCATACCCAATTGGCATGGCTCATCGCTTCACTGTATTTATAGTCTTTTAGCTGAGCTGATGGCGCCATATACACCCCCAATAACTGAGGCCCTTTTTTATTGCTTCCTGGGCGGATGGTGTGGCACTGAGTACAGTTATCCTCGTATAGCTTCTCGCCTTTTTGGGCATCCCCGCCTTGATAAGCGGGCGCAGTAACTTGCGGCCTGTAATCCGGCGGGGTCGGCGTACAGCCACTCCCTAAGGCCACAAAGCCAGCCATCGCCAATAAAGCCACTGATTTTTTAATACCAAAAGCACTCGCTAGGCGCTTAACACCCGCTGATGAATGAACACATAAAGACATGAAAAGCTCTCTTAAAATAGATGGGCAGAGTCACTGTGATATAAGTCCACAGGGGTTTTAAAGGGCTTGTGTGGTAGCTCTTGTACCAATTTGGGTACCAGATAACCTGGCAAATGAGCCAGCATTTGCCAATATAGGTCAATGGCCTGCTTTTGGGCGATATCAAAATGCGCAGCGCCAGCCACTTTATCCAACAGGTGTAGATAATAAGGCAGCACGCCAGCCTCAAATAATCGCTCACTTAAAGCCACTTGCTGCTTAAGCCCATCATTAACCCCAGCCAATAGTACAGTTTGGTTGAGTAGCGTAATCCCTTTTTGGCGGGCGTGCTGTAGCAATTTTGCTGTATGATTGTCAATTTCGTTGGCATGGTTGGTATGTACCACCATCACGATACGGCAGCGGCTGTGCTCGAGTCGATCAAGCAGCTCATTATCTAGCCGATCTGGAATGACTATCGGCAGCCGAGTGTGCAGACGTATGGTATTAATCTGCGGCAAATCCTCTAAAGCTTGTAGCCACAAAAACAGGCGTCGATTGGTCACGCTTAACGGATCACCGCCACTTAATATAACCTCATTAATCTCAGGATGCTGCCTGATATAGTCTTGTATTAAGCGTAACTGATCTGATTTTGGCAAATTGGATTGATAATCAAAATGCTGGCGAAAGCAGTAGCGGCAGTGAATGGCGCAGGCCCCAGTGACGGTCACCAATACCCGAGAGCGGTATTTATGTAACAATCCTTTAATTGGATTATGCGCATTCTCGGCCAGTGGATCACTGACATAACCGGTAACCTGTGTCTGCTCTTGCTTATTGGGCAATACCTGTAGCAATAACGGGTCATTTGCATCGCCTTTTTTCATCTTTGCCACAAACGCCTTAGGCACCCGCAAACCAAAGCCCTGCGGTACATACAGCTCATCTTTAATATGGCTTAATTCCAAAATAGCTAGCAACTGATCGATATCTGTAATAACATCTGCAACCTGTGTTTGCCAGTTGATAGCCTCATTACTATCTTCAATAACCTGCAACGACTCACCCGCCTTTGGTGCACAGGTACCAACAGCGACTGAGGTAATAGGGATTTGCTTGTTTTTTTGTTGGGGTAAATGGTTTATCATGGGACTCATTATGTGTGATTTTTTGTCATTAATTTGAAAAGTATCAGGAGCAATATTGTGGCAAGTTTTTCAACTAACGAATTTAAAGCCGGTCTTAAAGTTATGTATGATGGCAACCCTTGCGCCATCATTGATAACGAGTTTGTGAAGCCAGGCAAAGGCCAAGCTTTTAACCGTGTCAAACTACGTAATTTGCGTACTGGTAAAGTGTTAGAACAAACCTTCAAATCAGGTGAGAGCCTAGAAGGCGCAGATGTGGTTGATACCGAAATGAACTACCTATATAACGATGGTGAGTTTTGGCATTTTATGCATCCAGAAACCTTCGAGCAATTGCAAGCCGATGCTAATGCAATGGCTGATGCGAAGCAATGGTTAAAAGAAAACGGTAACGATTTATGTACCATCACTTTGTTCAACGGTGTTCCTTTATCAGTCACTGCGCCTAACTTTGTTGAGTTAGAGATTGTAGAAACTGATCCAGGTGTACGCGGTGATACGTCAGGTGGTGGTGGTAAACCTGCCCGCCTTGAAACTGGCGCTGTGGTTCGTGTACCTTTATTCGTACAACAAAATGAAGTCGTTCGTGTGGACACCCGTACTGGTGACTATCAAACTCGCGTTAGCCAGTAACTCATAAGTTAGTCGTAGCAGGGGCGCCTTTATTTGGCGCCTCTGTCAAGTAGCCAGTCTCAATCGTTTTGCATCAGGCGCCGCAGTGGGTATTATACACCCAGTAACCGCCTATCAAAGCTTTTTGAGCCTGGCTATTTTTTTGGGCCTCAAAGATAATCGTTGCACCGCACCTGTTTGGCTGTATAATTTTTGGCACGCGCCTGTTCAAATGACAAAGAGACTTATGTGATGGCATTTTACCAAACAACGATTAAGCTGCCTGCGCACTCTCGTGGCGTACATTTAATCACCGATTATATTCATCAAGCACTAGAGACGCTGTTGCCGCCAAATGCTGACACCGGTCTGGTGCATCTTTTTTTGCAGCACACCTCGGCCAGCTTAGCAATTAACGAAAATGCTGATCCAGATGTGCGGTTAGATACCGAAGACTGGCTCAATCAAATTGCCCCGGCCAATCAGCCTCAATATAGACACACCTTAGAGGGCGAGGATGATTTACCCGCCCATTTTAAAAGCATGCTGCTTGGAGTGAGCCTAACTGTGCCGTTGACCAACGGTAGATTGGGACTGGGTATGTGGCAGGGTATTTATTTGTGTGAGCATCGCAATTATGGGGGCAGCCGCACCGTTGTACTCACAGCAACTGTTTAAGTATTTTTGTATTTATAAAGTAAAGACAGATACTGCTAACAAATTCATACACAGTGTTAATCATGGTATTTGTTTCTGAATACACAGTGTGATTAAATTTAGCTTTAGTTGGCTGATGACTGTTGCCAATACATCCATATCTATGGCTTTTATCCCCAAAATTATTTGTAAGTGAGATGCTCATGTTATCTTCTTCTGTGCTCGCCCCGACCAAAAAGCTGATTATGGCCACCTGTTTATGCAGTGCCCTTGTTGGTCTTTATGGCTGCCAAAAAACGGATGAAACCACCAAAGACACAGACAGTAACGCTGCCCAAAGCAGTACAGCCTCACAGCCTGCTGATACTGTCCCTAGCACAGAGGTTCAGACGATGGACACCCAGAGCCAAACGGTGGAAGATGTCAATGATGGTGCAGATACCGAGATTATTGATGCACAGGCTATGCAGCAGGAGCAAAGCCAGCAGGCATCGGCTATCAATACCGATCCAGCTAATGCAGATAGCAGCGCTGGGGCCACGGCCTCCACCACCAAAAATGCGGCGCCCACCAGTGAGACCCAAGTTACGGATGTAGAGTATAAAGATGGCCAAGGCCGCAGCGTTTATGTGACCTTTCAGACTTCAGCTACCGCTACGTTACAAGCCAATCTTATGATGCCTTCAGGTAAACGGGTACTGCTAACTGCCCCTACTGGCCAAGGCAACAACCCCACTTATCGCTCCATTGATGGCAGTATTGAGCTGGTGACTCATGGTGGCGGCAATAATATTGATCTGATTTATCAAGGTAAGCCTATTAATTTTACAGCTGTGGATAGTGATACCGAAGTGATTAAGCCGCAAAAATCATCATAACACCCAGCCCATAATCCAACTTAGCATAGCCCACAGTGCCAAGCCCAATAAAATTAGGACGATAAGTCCTAAAATATCAGGCACATGCAAATAAAGCCACGCCACCAAAGGATTGCACCAAAATTTTGCCTGCTGCTGCTTTTTTTGTAGCGCCTGATGCATAAAAGGGCGATCAACATGAGTGGTATCAGTAATCCCATATTCTTGCTGCATGTGCTCACGTACGATCTGTAAGGTTTTGCGGCTGGGACGCAAAAATACATCCATCACCGTGCCGGCTACGGGTACCACCCCGACGACCAAATCTATCAATGCCAATCTAACCGCTGGCGTTAATTTTTTTGCAGGGACACCAAGCTTAATCCCCAGCATAAAGGCGTAACCGGTCAATAATAAACCGGCAACATCACCTGCAATAGGCACAGTAGATAAGGCGGCATCTGCACCCACCCCTTGATTGGTAAAGGGGATGCGCACCACAGAATCCATGGTGTTGGCGAATTTGGCCAGTTTGCGCTCCATCTCTACCACTTGCTGCTTAGTCAGGCCCTGTTTTAGCAGATTTTGTTCAAACCGCTGATGCGCTGCTAGTTTAGCGTCAAGGCTTAAATCACTTTTAAAGGGTTTTGCCATGAGTCTCTCTTGGGTGTAAAAAAGTTAAGTGAGGCCATTAAACTGGATGTAAAGGCTGCTCAAAAGCACCACTAAAAACACATATCGTCCCACCCAAACATTGGCTAAAAACGCCTGAAAACAGGCCATAGGCTCACGAGTTGCACAGGCCCTATTTTGCTGAGCAAACAAAATGGCAACCAGTCCCAAGGCATAAACAGGAATTAACCCAAGGCTTGTGGGTGCAAAATAATGATAAAAAACCACACCCATTATTGCCAAAAAGGCCACTTGTAGTAACGAGATGATGACCACATCATAGCGGCCAAATAATATCGCCGTGGACTTCACCCCAATTTTTAAATCATCATCACGATCTGCCATAGCGTACTGAGTATCATAGGCTACCGTCCAGCACATGTAAGCAATAAATAACAGCCAGCACCACACATCCGGCTGCCCTTGTATGGCCACATAAGCCATGGGAATGGCCCAGCCAAATGCGGCCGCTAAGAACACCTGCGGCAAATGGGTGAACCGCTTCATAAAGGGATAAATAAACGCCAATATAAGGGCGCCGATTGACCAGTAAAACACCGCAATGGGCAGCCAAAACAATAAACTGGCACTGATAAGCGACAAGACTAAAAATGCCCCTACCGCCTCGCGTCCGGTCAATCTGCCATCGGCTAAAGGACGCCCTTTGGTGCGTGTTACCGAACCATCCACTTTACGATCGGCAAAATCATTAATCGCGCAGCCTGCAGCGCGCATCAATATCGCACCAAGCGCGAAAATCAATAGTACCGACCAAGCCGGCAGCACACTTGGTGATGCTGTTACACTTGAGGGGGTCTGAGCGATGGCCTGGCCAAAAGCTGCCAATAATACTGCCCAGAGCGTGGGCCACAGCAGCAGCTCAATTCCGACAGGCTTATCAAAGCGGGTTAAGTGAATATAGGCTTGAAGTTTATTTTTAAAATTGGTAGTCATAGCAAGTCAGCAAAGCTAAATCAGTTACACCGAAGCGGTTGGGGGGTTAAATAAATTCAAGAGCGGCGACAATCAGCAGCGCTTTAAAAACCATTAAATTAAATCAAGCTTAGCCTGCCGTTAACAACTCAATGAGCTGTGAGGGAGTGCTTACCTGATACGTCGGGTGTTCAGCGGCTAGCACTTGCGCGCTTGCTGCACCATAATTGACCGCAATCGAGGTCATTCCCAGCGCATTGGCCATTTGGATATCATGAATGCTGTCACCAATAAAGACCGCATCTGCCACGGCGTACCCTGTCTCTTGCAAAATATCAAGCAGCATCTGCGGACTGGGTTTAGAGCCGGACTCATTAGCACAGCGGCTGCTGACAAAATAATGACGGCTATTGGCATAATCCATGACTCTATCTAAGCCAGCACGCTTTTTGCCAGTGGCCACAGCCAGTTTTTTACCCTGTGCCAGCAGTTGCTTGAACATGGCCTCGATGCCTTCAAAAAACTCAGAGTGCGGCTGATTGGGTAAGGTGCTGGCGTGAATATAGTAATCGGCGTAGCTTTGCTGAATGGCTAAGTGCTGCTCAGCGCTCGCTTGCGGATATAAGAGCTCAATACCGCGCATTAAGCTTAACCCAATGATAGACTTAACCGCTTCATCTGTGGTGCTAAAGCCATGCGCCTCTGCTGCGACATGCATGGCTTTTACAATCAGGCCGATTGAATCCATTAAGGTGCCATCCCAATCAAAAATAATCAGCGATTTTTGACTCAAGTCATGCTCAGTGTTAGTGACCACCTCATTCATAGCAATTTAACCCTCTGATAACCCAGCTTAATCTAATTTAAAATCTGCAGGCAATAACGACTGCATATCCTCAGGCAGCGGCGCTTTAATCACCTCATACTCAGGCACATCTAGCTGCCAAGCATGTAGGCATAAGCGTCGAACTCCTGAGGTATCTTTGATGTTGTATTTGTCATCGCCTAAGATAGGGTGACCCAGATACGCCAAATGCACTCGGATTTGATGGGTACGTCCAGTGTGAGGCATGGCCTCTATTAAGCTCACCGGCTCACCGTTCATCTTAAAGCGGGCCAACACCTTGCAGGTTGTCTGACTAAGCTTAGCTTCAGGATTAGCTTTATCTACTTTTACGCGGCGCTCACCATTGGCCACCGTGTAACGTAATAACGGCGCATCAATCTCAAACTCATTAAGTGCCGGCTGCCCTTTTACCAAGCACAGATAGTGCTTTTGAATGGTTTTTTCACGCAAATACTCTTGCAATACTTTAAGCGTTGAGCGCTTTTTGGCAATCATCAGTAAGCCTGACGTATCTTTATCAATGCGGTGCACCAGCTCCAAATATTTTTTGCTAGTGGCATCACGCATGGCTTCAATGACCCCAAAATCTAGGCCGCTGCCACCATGTACCGCCATGCCTGAAGGCTTATTTAGCACAATAAGCCCTTCATCTTCATAGACCACACGCTCAAGTAAGCTTTTAGCGAAGCCTTCGCTGATCACTGGTTTTTCACGAGTCGCCAGTTTCACAGGAGCAATACGCACCACATCGCCACGCTCCAGATTGTCATAAGGCTTACAGCGCTTGTTATTAATACGCACCTCATCTGAGCGAATCATCTTATAAATGTGCGCGCGCGGCATACCTTTAAGTCTGGCTAACAAAAAATTATCAATGCGTTGGCCATGTTGATTACGGGTAACCTCTAGGTGGTTCACCTGTCCAAAATCCTTGATATCTTCATCGGCACTTTGTGGGCGAGCCTTGGTAGAATGGCGTCTAACTTGGGTTGGCTCAGCACCAACGCTGGCCATTAGACCTTCTAAATCTTGCTCTATCTTGCTATTTTGACTGTTCATTTTATCTACATTTTTCTCAGGTTTTCGGTTGGATTTTGACATATTTTGTTAGGTGTTTGGCAAAAGATTTGGTATAGTCTAACACGTTGACTTTGTGTCTCGTGCATTGTTCTGTCTAAAAGCTCATTTTTATGATCACTTTGACACGCTAGCGCGGTTTCACAACAAAAACTGACTCCTTTACCGGCAGTATCCCTGTTTAGGCACTGTGGACAGTTTGTATTAGGGTGGTTATAAGCCCTGTTGTTTTTTGGATATTAAAGTCAGCCCACAACGTTATTTTCATAAACAATGATTTTGGGTGAGTGGTTTTTTTGTAGCTTACAACTACCTATTGCCGACTTGGCACCGCCGCCCCCATTTAAATTTAACATGAACACAATGCTGTAATATTTTTAGAAATTTGAGGTTTTTGGCCACAAGCCCAAACCCTCTGACTTTAAGCGCCAGATGGACATAAAGTAGCCCCTAGCCAATTGCTGCAACCTTACACCTTGCACCGATTTACCCTCTAAGCTACCGCTTATGTTATGTGGTAATAAGCATGGATATAAAAGACCAAACTGTGCTAATTTGGCGGTCAAATAACCGTAAGCAAACGCTCAATAAATCTTGCGATTGTCGATAATTAAAAGCCGTTATTTGCCAAGTACGCCCCGTCAAAATTAGCTCTAAATTGATAACGAGATAAGACTTTAGACTCAAAACCCTTTAACTGATTAAGTTTTTATAATTAAGACCGACCCGATTAACAGGTCCCTAACCCTTGACTGCCATACAGTCCAGCGGTCATACCTAAATAATATAAAGAGAACTTACACCCCTCTTTATCAGTTACTACCCAGTAAAACGGATAGGTTTAATTAGCCACTTGCAACACCAGCAGGAACGTAATAAAGCCAGATTGCTTATAACAAAGCAGCTGGAAACCGGCAGCACCCCCTGACGTTATTCGTCAGATAAGTGATATTAACCTTTACGGCCAGCCAAGTTTTATACAACTTAGCGTATCACCCAAAGCTGCACCCTTAATGACAGCAGAGTGCTTAGATTTTTTCTTCGCTTTTTTTCTGCTTGATTTTCTTGCTAAGCAATTGACAGCCACTTAATCACTTAAAAAACACTTGCTTTAAAGTTTAATTTTCAGCCACTCATTATTGGTCTTTTTGCCCAAAATAAGTCGCTTTATTGTTAGCATAATTAGCGCAGTATAATTATCGGCAACAAGCACTTCACAGGCGATATCATTTTTGCCGCCTTCATGCCAAAGCTTATCTTCTAGATACTATCAGCCATTGTGTGTCATGACCTAACTAGGACACAGCAATGAAACGCATACTGATTAACGCCACCCACAACGAAGAAGTTCGTGTCGCCTTATGTAAAGGCAACCATTTATACGACTTCGATCTTGAAAACCGCACCCGCGAACAGAAAAAAGCCAACATCTATAAAGGCCATGTCACCCGCGTAGAGCCGTCATTAGAAGCCGTATTTGTCGAATATGGCTCAAAGCGTCAGGGCTTCTTGCCAGTGCGCGAAATTGCCAGCGAATATCTGTCAGGCAACCCTCGTGAAGAAAACATCCGCAAGCTTATCAAAGAAGGCGATGAGCTTATCGTGCAAGTCGAAAAAGAAGAGCGTGGTAACAAAGGCGCCGCCCTATCTACTTATGTGTCTTTGGCCGGCCGCTATTTGGTATTAATGCCAAACAACCCGAAAGGCGGCGGTATCTCACGTCAAATCTCAGGCAAGCTGCGTGAAGACATGAAGCGTATGCTGGGTAATTTAGATTTGCCAAAAGGGATGAGCGTTATCGTACGTACTGCTGGTATCGGCAAAACCCAAGAAGATTTGCAACACGATTTAAATCACCTGCTTAATATCTGGAACGCCATTCAAGATCAAAACAAAAAATACGCCTCTCCTCGTCTTGTACATCAAGAAGCGGGGGTGGTGACTCGTGCGGTACGCGATTATCTACGTGATGACATCACTGAGATCTGGATTGATAATGAAGAGGCATTCATTGAGGCTGAGACCTTTATAAAAGCAGTTATGCCGACTCAAATTGATAAGCTACGCAAGTACACTGACTTTGAGCCTATGTTCTCAAGCTTCAACGTTGAGCGCCAAATTGAAACCGCTTATCAGCGTGAAGTACGTTTGCCCTCTGGTGGCTCAATTGTTATTGACCAAACCGAAGCCTTGGTCTCTATCGATATCAACTCAGCCAAATCGACCAAAGGTGCGGACGTCGCTGAGACAGCCTATCACACCAACTTAGAGGCAGCCGATGAGATTGCCCGTCAGCTGCGTCTGCGTGATATGGGCGGCCTAATTGTTATCGACTTCATTGATATGAACGACAGCAAACATCAAAAAGAAGTGGAAAAACGTCTGGTTGAAGCCACCAAATACGACCGTGCTCGTGTTCAGTTTGGGGAGATTTCACGCTTTGGTCTGATGGAAATGAGCCGTCAGCGCCTACGTCCTTCTTTAGAAGAGTCCACCGGCTATATCTGCCCTCGCTGTCATGGCAACGGTATGATTCGTGATTTACGTTCGTTATCACTGTCTATCATGCGTCAAATTGAACAAACAGCCTTAAAAGAGCGTCATGGTGAGGTGCAAGCTGAAGTACCTACGGATATAGCAGCATTTTTATTAAATGAAAAGCGTGAAAGCTTGGTGTACCTTGAGCAAGACAGCGGCACCCGCATTACTATCTTGCCACATGCCCACCTTGAGTCGCCAAACTTCAATATCCACTTTAACCACCATGGCTTCGCACCCGCAAGCTATGAGCGTGTGACCGATACTCAGCAGCAAGAAACCAGTGGCCTAGGCTATGAAGTGGACTGGCAAACTGCGGAATCTGAGCGTCCAGAGCAGCAGCCTGTGCGTCAGCCGCGCAAAACGGCACCTCAAGCCAGCGCCGATACCAGCAAGCCTGCCGAGGCCGCTAAAGCCGCTGCTCCTGTGGCCAACACCGCTGCCAAACCACAGCAGCCTGCCGAGGCCCAAGTAGAACAGGCCAAACCTGCTGCCGTGGCTTGGCTATCAAACCTATTTGCCCCAACACCGCAAGCCCAGATGTCAGCCACAGTAAGCAGTGCTGATGCCGCTCAAGCGATTGAAGCCATCGTTAATACCGGTGCGCAAAGCCGAGGCGCTTTTGGTCAAGTAAGCGCCGCGCCAGCCGCTGCCCCTGTGGCTTCCGCTACTGTAGCAGCCAAACCTGCCTCTGCCCCTACCGCTAGCGATCAAGCCAATAGCACAGATGACAGTGAAACCGATAATGACAAAGACCGTCGCCGCAGCCGCAACAACCGCAGCCGTAATAAATATGACAAGCGTAGCAAGCCTGACAACCGTCGCCGCAGCCAAGACAAAGAAGACAAGAAGTCGGCTGATACAGCAGACAAGTCAGACAACCGTCAGGTAGCTGAGCAAGAACCTAACAAAGAGCTGCCTAAGCGTGAGCCTAATAGCAAACGTGAATCACGTGGCGCTATAGAGCGCGGTGACACCAAACAGCCTAACAAGGCCAGCTCAGACAACCGCCCTGATCGTAATCAAAAAACAGACGAAAAGTCACGCAGCGCCGATAAAAATGGCAGCCGCTCAAACTCTGAGCGTCCGGTTGACCCTAATGAGGTGAACCTAAGAGTGACTGAAGCACAGAACACTTTGAAAAAATCCGAAGTGGTGCATATCTGTTTAGATGACGCTAAATCAAGCCAAAAATCTGCACAGGCTCAAAGTAAGCCTGAAGTGCAGCAAGCGAGCCCTAACAATCGCGCCGTAACTCGCCAGCAAAGCACCCAAGCCGAGCCTCAAGCTGACAACTCGAAGGCAGCTAAGTCTGAAGCTTCGCGTGATCATAAGCCAAGCGATGACGCATCTGCAGCTCAGCCTAACACGGCAGCTGTCACAGAGGTGGCCGAACCAGCTTCTAATATGAAAGATGGTGCTGCTCAAGGCGATCAAAAGCAAAAAGCCGATACCAAGACTGAGTCAGTCGTGGCACCCTCAGTAAGCAAAGATGCTGAGCCCAAAGCGGACCAGCCGGCTAAGGTGCAAGCCAGCACAGCCCAGTCTGAACCAGCTGAAGCGGTGATTGATACAGAAGCGACTCCAGCCAAAGCTGCCGCTAGTAACGCTGCTCACGCTGCAAGATCCCCAGAGGAGGCAACTGCACAGCCTGTTGTCGCCTCAGAAGATCAGGCCCCTGAGACGGCAAGCTTAAGCTTTGATGCCAAAGAGCTGTTTGCCAACCGCTACGTGGCGGCGCAAAAATATGGTCAAGCCAGCAATGACCCGCGTGTGATCAAAGCCTCTCTTGAAGCTCAAGCTCAGTCTTTTGCAGCGTCTGAAGCCGATGAGCCAGAGCTCTTAGCACCAGTGGCTACGATTACAGGCTCTGTGGGTCAATTTATCCACACTCACCTAGCCCAGCCACGTATGCGCTTGGCTAAAGATGGGGTAATTGCATGCTTCTTAGCGGCATTAAATGCGCACAAGCAGACGTCAGGCAGTACAACCAAGCCTGCTGCGAAGCGTAAAGCCGCTGCTAATAACAGCACGCAGCACGCCAAGGCCTTTAGCTTCGTAAATTATGGCTATCAGTCTTTATCACCCAGTTATCTAGAGCGCTTTGCCCAGATGACCTCAGCGGTAGCGACCCATACCATTGAGCAAGGTAAGACTGAAGTTGAGCCAAGCCCAATTGGTGCGCGCGCCTCAAATGACCCACGTGGCCAGCATCCGGACTATACTGCCCCCGATGCTGCCTCTGACGCAGTGACACAGCCTTTAGACAATGGCTTAACTGCGGGCGATGTTAGCGATACTGTGGAGGCGACACCGGCTCAAGCGGAGGCAGCGCCACAAGAAGTTAAGGATTTAGCTCAGCTACTTACGCTAAATGTCGGCCACTTTATCCGTGAAATGCTCGGTCAAGAGGGCGTGGACAGCATTGCAGCGGGACACACTGAAGCAGCTTTCTTAAAAGCCTTGCGTCAGCCGCTGCCAGTAGCCCAATCGGCCCAAAGCGCTAATGATACACTCTTAGAGGATACCGACTCAAGCGCTAAGGCAACAGTGCAGCAAGTAGCGGATGAGGCTCATGTTACTGAAACCATAGAGCAGCCGGCCACAGCGTTAGTGAATGAGCCACAAGCCGATGCCATCAGTGATGACAGCACCGAGATGCTACAAGCAGCGCACCATGCTGCTAATACGTCCAATAAAACCAGTATTGAGACTTATAAGAGCATGATTGAAAACATCTCAGAGCAGCTGCTGCCGCAAACAGGACTGTTAAATCTAACCTCGCCAAAAGTGCCCAAAGCACGCTCGCGCAAGGTAAAAGAGGATGCCAAAAAGACCACAGCCACCCCTAAAGGCTCCACCGATAGTGACAGCTAACCGCTTACCTCTATCGATTGGCTGACCTCAAGGGTCATCTTTGATCATCCTAATAACAAAAAGGCCACTTAATAAATTAAGTGGCCTTTTTGTTGAGTCTTGTTTTTGGTTTAGAGCTGGCGTCTTGATGATAATCTTAGTGGGCGTCACCGCGCATTTTTGAGATGGCAGTTAATATAAATAACAGCACCACCCCAATGACAAAACCTATGGCACCATTTAATAGATTGGTAGATAACCCTTCAAATACACCAGATAAGTGTGCAATGTCCTCTACCGCATGGTGTAGATAACCGATACCATGTACGATGATGCCACCACCGACTAAGAACATGGCAATAGTGCCTACGATGGTCAAAAACTTCATAAGCTTGGGAGCCGCTGACAATAAGAATTCACCGATTTTTTGGGTTATCTTACTTGCACCTGGTCTTTGCATCATGTGCAGCCCCAAGTCATCAATCTTAACAATACCTGCCACTAGGCCATAAATACCAATGGTAACCCCAATGGCTAGAACAGACAGCACAATCGCTTTGTCTAATAAATTGGCGGCGCTTAACGTCCCTAAGCCAATCACCACAATTTCAGCCGATAAGATAAAATCAGTTCGAATGGCACCTTTTACTTTCTGCTTCTCGAGCGCAACCAAGTCCACAGTGTCATCTGCATTGGCATGGATGCGCGCCTGCTGCTCTTCATCATGGGGCAACAGCTTTGGCCAAAATTTATGAATAACCTTTTCGGCACCCTCGTAACATAAGAACAAGCCACCCACCATAAGTAAAGGCGTGATAAGCCACGGCACAAAATAGCTGATAAGAAGCGCAGCAGGTACCAAGATAAACTTATTTATCATGGAGCCTTTTGCTACTGCCCAGACCACAGGGAGCTCACGGCTAGGCTTGACCCCGCTTACCTGCTCAGCATTTAGCGCAAGATCATCCCCCAGCACGCCCACGGTCTTTTTGGCCGCCACTTTGGTCATTACCGAGACATCATCCATAATCACGCTAATATCATCGAGCAGCATTAGTAAGCTACCACCTGCCATAAAATCTCCTTAGTTATTACCTATGTTATGATGTATTTAAATCCTTATTGCCTCTACTTACTCAGCCATAAAGCTCATAAAAGCCCCTAACGCGCCTTACAAGCTTTTATCATAAATAACTAAGACACTGATTTAAATACAATATAAAAATTCGTATTGGGTTTATTTCAACATATATTTACTGTTAATGCTTAGTTTATCTCGTAATCTAATGAAAACCATATTGCGATTGTAAGCAGTGCAGGTTAATTTAAGCACTAAGCCGACAATTATTAACATTTTATTCATATCATAGGCTCCAATTATTTATATCATGAGCCACGAACAGGATGAAGAAGGCGCTAAACCCTAATGGCTTTAATGTATTTCGCCTCTAACAAGGACAGTTTATGAACATCTCAACAACTCATATAACCCGCACCGCCAACCCTAATGCTACATCCAAAGTTTGGCCACTCCTAAGTGTACTGTCTTTGTCAGTCATCACAGCCTGTGCTCCACAATCAAAAATCACGCCTGCGTCCGATAAAGCCAGCACCACAACTTTGGAGACAGCAGAGCAAAGCATTCAAGCGGATGCTGCTGCCCCAGTGGTGGTCATGGCCACCCCAGCCATGGCTGAGTCCCGCCAATTGAGCAAAATGACAGCGAATGCAAGCATCATGCCGCCCCCCTCACAAGGTTATATGGCACCAAAGCAACAAGAAAATTATGCTGAAATTGAGCCTAATGCGGTCAATGCCACCTCAGAGCAAGCCTTTGCAACGTTAAGCATCGATACCGACACCGGCAGCTATGCCAATGTACGCCGCTTTTTGAATCAAGGCCAACTGCCCCCTAAAGATGCGGTGCGGGTAGAGGAGCTGATTAATTACTTTAACTACGATTTTACAGCAGCCAAAAAACAGGCCAATGCGCCATTTTTAGTCAGTACAGAAGTGGTCAATTCTCCTTGGCACCCAACCAATCAAATTGTCAAAGTAGGCATTAAAGCCGAAGACCTATTAACCGCTAAACAAAAACAGCCGCCGGCCAACTTGGTATTTTTGGTCGATGTATCAGGCTCAATGGACACTGAAGATAAGCTGCAACTGGCGAAGTCTAGCTTAAAAATGCTCACCAAACAGCTACGTGCCCAAGACAGCATCACCTTAATCACCTACGCCGGTAACACAAAGGTTGTGCTGCCCTCTACCCCAGGCAATCAGACCCAAAAAATCCTAAATGCCATTGACAACCTAACCGCCAGCGGCTCAACCAATGGTGAGGCGGCTATTAAGCTTGCTTATCAACAAGCTACTGAGCACTTTAAAAAAGACGGTATTAACCGCATTTTGATGCTCACTGATGGCGACTTTAATGTGGGGGTATCGAGTGTCAAAGACATGTTGCAAATTATCCGCAGTAATCGGGATAAGGGCATCTCATTATCGACCTTAGGCTTTGGTCAAGGCAATTATAACGATCACATGATGGAGCAAGTGGCGGATAACGGCAATGGCAACTACAGCTATATCGACAGCTTGTCTGAGGCAAAAAAAGTACTTATCGATGAGATGTCTGCTACCTTTAATACCGTGGCCAAAGACGTTAAAATTCAACTTGAATTTAATCCTGCTGCTGTCTCTGAATGGCGCTTGATTGGCTATGAAAACCGAGTATTAGCCAAAGAGGATTTTAATAATGACAATGTCGATGCAGGTGAATTGGGCGCAGGAAAATCTGTGGTGGCGCTATTTGAGGTGACTCCTGTGGGGCAAAAAGGTTTACTAGAACCAAGCCGTTACCAAAACAGCACAGCAGTCAGTGGCAATAACCGTGAACTTGGGTTTTTAAAAATTCGCTACAAGGCACCTCAAGCTGAAAAGTCGCAGCTCTTGTCCTTCCCTATTGCCAATAGAGTAACTGCCGCGTCAGCCGATACCAATTTTGCCTTAGCAGTGGCAGGCTATGGTCAGCTGCTCACTGGCAGTAAATATGTGAATGATTTAAGCTATAGTCAACTACAAAGACTGGCCAAAAGCGGCGCTCAAAGCCCGATCGACAGCAGTGGCAGCCGTACTGAATTTATTAAACTGGTCAGTTTGGCTGAGGCGCTAAACTAATTCCCCATAACACACACTGGCAGGTGCCAGCCTTTGTCTGTGGTTATTGGATCCACCTTATAACCTACAGATAGCTGCATCGCCTGCCCTCTTATTGAGATGTAATTTATGACCCGCTCTTTTAATACCTTACTGCCTTACAGCAGCGCTATATCCCGCTTCAAGCCTGCCCTGCTCTCTATGCTTATCGGTTGCAGCATGGTGGTTGCCGGCTGTAATCAAGCACCCAAGACTAAAGCCGATGCCTCTACGGATAACACTGAATCAAAGACTGAATTAAAAACAGACACCAATACTGATAATAATGAGCAAACCGCGCAGCAGCCACAAAACGACCCTGACGCTCAGCCTATGATGTCCACTCAAGACAAGCCTCTAGAGATTAACTGGCGTGCGCTAGATTCCGGTGAGAAAGCGGTCGACCCCAAAAGCTTTAAGTATCCCTTTGCTTTAGACAGCGATGCGGTTCAGGCTCAAGCCAAATTTTCTGGCATATCTCCTGAACAGGCGCAGCATAGTCTAACTGTGGGCATGGCCAGCAATGAGCCATTAGAAAAACTGCTGGATCAGTTGGCTGACAGCTACGTTTCACACAGCTACTCAGAAAAAGATGCCAAGCTAATTGTGTATACCACCCCCAATGTTACCCCCAGCGAGTACGACTATGTGATTAAGCATCAGTTCGCTCGCGGGCTGATTTTGCCTATTGAGATTATGCCAAGCCCAGAGGGCAAGGCAGATGCTGCCAGTAACACAGCAGCGCATTAAGTCTTGGGCATTAAGTCTTGGGCTGTGCTCAGAGCTTATACGGTATAAAAGGGGCTTCTTATCAAGGTCACTGTGAGCAAACCCCCTCTAAGTCATTGCCCATAATCGCCCATAAAAAAAGACAGCCAATTGGCTGTCTTTTTTTATGGCTATTTGATACCTTCAGTACCTTTAAACGGCAGCAGTGACAATCATCTCGACCAATAGCTCAGGACGGGCTAAAGCCGCTTGGCCACAAGCACGAGCTGGTGGCAACACATCGCTAAACCACTCATCCCATACCGCATTCATCGCCGCAAAGTCAGCCATGTCTTTTAGCCAAACTGTGGTAGATAAGATTTTTGATTTGTCGCTACCCACTTCTTCTAGTAGTGCTTTAATCTTCTCTAAACAGGTTAAGGTTTGTGCAGAGATATCATCCTCAGCGTTACCTACTTGTCCACATAAGTAGATGGTCTCGTTATGAATAACAATTTTGCTCATGCGCTGGTTGCTGTGTAATTTTTGCATAAATAAAGGGTCACCTAGGGTTAATTAATCTATAAAACTTGAACAACATCACTAAAAAAGGGCAATAAGCTGACAAAGAGAGGCTCCCTCTGCCAGCTTATTTATCATGCCTATCAGCTAAAGATCACACCTTAACTAAAATAGATAACATAATACCAGTAAAGTGATGATTAGTTACCAAAACGCTGTGCGCTAAAAGGTGTGGCATCCACGTACAATGGCTTATCGTTGATCATCTCTTGTACCAAACGGCCAGTAGCTGGGCCAAGTGTAAAGCCTTGATGCGCGTGACCAAAGGCAAACCATAGATTAGGATGACGAGCCGCAGGACCAATGACTGGCTTCATATCCGACATACAAGGACGTGAGCCGCACCAAGCTTCTGACTCTACTGCTTCTTCTAACGGCAGGACGTTTTTGGCAATTTTTAATACCGCTTCAAGCTGACCGAAGTTCTTAGGTGCATTGAGCGTGGTCATCTCCGCACCCGTTGTGATGCGAATACCTTGATCCATAGGCCCCATTAAATAGCCTTTTTCGGCATCAAATAAGCTGTGGCCAATACGGTTGGCTTCATCTACCTTAAAGTGCTGATGGTAGCCGCGCATTGGGAACAATGGGAAATCGTAGCCCAAAGGACGTGTCAACTCAGTCGACCAAGGGCCGGCTGCAATCACCACATGGTTACTGGTATACGTGGTCATCTCACCTGAGTTATTTTCAACGGTTACTTGCCAGATACCCTCGTCATTTTGCTCGATGGTCTTCACATTGGCTTGCTTAATCTCACCTTGCATGGCCTCAAAGCTTTTTGCATAAGTTTTTACCAAACGGCTTGGGTTTTTGACCTGCCAAGAGTTTTGCCAGTGGATACCACCAATGAACTCATCAAAGTTAACATTTGGCTCATATGCTTTTAGCTCTTCAGGGGTTAATAGCTTATATTGAACACCTTTGGATGCCGCTCTTTCAGCCAGTTTAATGGCGTAATCGAATTTTTCTTGGGTACGGTAAATTTCAAACCAGCCACCCTTACGCACTAAGTCATCCGCACCTGACGCTTGAATCATCACATCATGCTCACTGGTGCAATGCTCAATTAAAGTGGCCCATTCATCTTCAATCTTGGTCAGTTTGTTGGGCGTTGAGTTGGTCCAATACTGATATAAAGCGCTTTGATAATTAAACAAAGCTGACCAGCGATAACGAATATCCGTTCGAGTATTGGGCAGTACCTTTAAGATTTCACTCATTTGTCTTGGAAAAGCCTTAGGATACACAGCTTCTCGTTGAATAAGACCGGCATTGCCATAAGAGGTCTCTTCACCGGGCGCCTTTTTGTCCAAAACCAGCACTTTAGAATTATTCTTTTGTAGGTGCCAAGCAATTGAAGTGCCTACCATTCCTGAGCCAATCACAATAACATCGTATTGCATAAAACATCCTTTTCCTGGGCCAGTTAAATGAACTGTCAGGTTAACAAGTTGAGAATATTCAATAATAAAAAGCACGTCTGATAATCGTTTATAGAACAGACGTGCACCGCATTATGATACCGCTTTTATGCGCCTAAAGTGCTACTAATTTGATTGAGTTTTTAAATTGATTTCGGCATTTTGTTTTATTAAATGGATGAGTGTGGTGTCATGACGCCCCAATCATCTTTAAGAACTCATCCTCTAACACCACACGCACCCCCAGACTCTGCGCTTTGGTCAACTTAGAGCCTGCCTTTTCACCGGCCAATAATGCCGAGGTTTTGGCCGATACGCTGCCTGAGACCTTTGCACCCAAAGCTTGCAGATGCGCCTTGGCATCATCGCGTGACATACCGCTGGCGACCAAGGTACCTGTTATCACCCACGTTTGGCCCTCAAGGGGCAGATTGTCTAAGGCCTGCTGCTCTACCTTATCCCAATACACGCCAGCTTGCTGCAATGCGTTAATGACTTCGATGTTATGCTCAGCACGGAAGAAATTATAAATAAGCTCAGCGGTGATATGGCCCACGTCAGGTACGGCCTCTAAGGCATCAATGCTGGCACCCATCAATTCAGGCAAATCACCAAAATATTGTGCCAGATTCTGTGCTGTGGTCTCTCCCACACCGCGAATGCCTAGCGCATAGATAAAGCGCGCCAGTGTGGTTTTTTTACTCTCTTCAATGGCGCGCAACATATTGCTAACGGACTTCTCGCCCAATTTTTCTAGAGTAACCAGCTCATCGGCATGCTCATTTAAGTGATAAATATCGGCCACAGTTTTGACGATGCCATGCTCAAAGAAACTGATTAACCAGCGCTCACCGAGCCCATCAATATCCATCGCTTTACGTGATACAAAGTGAATTAGTGCCTCTTGCTGCTGCGCCGGACAAAACAGCTCACCGGTGCAGCGTGCCAAGGCTTCACCCTCTGGCAGTACCACAGGTGAGTCGCACACAGGACAGTGGGTTGGCAGCGTCACCGCCGAGGTACCCTCAGGGCGCAAATCATGCCATACCCGAGTCACTTTAGGTATCACATCGCCCGCTCGGTGGACGCTGACGGTATCACCTGCACGCACATCAAGGCGCTGGATTTCCCCGAAGTTGTGCAAGGTCACGTTACTGACCGTCACACCGCCCACTTGCACTGGCTCAAGCTTGCCCACTGGAGTCAGCTGACCGGTACGCCCCACTTGCCATTCAATACTATTGAGTGTGGTCATCACCGTTTCAGCAGGGAACTTATAGGCGGTGGCCCAGCGCGGTTCACGTGATAACGCGCCCAGTTGACTTTGTAGCGTTAAGTCATCGACCTTAATGACCATCCCATCAATTTCAAAGGCTAAATCTGCCCGTTTTTGTATCATCGACTCATAGTAGTCTTGAACTTGCTGGGCTGTTTTTACCCGTTCAAAGTCACTAACAGTAAAGCCTAACTGCTTAAGCCAGGTCAAAGCCGCCGATTGCAAAGTAATCGCTTCAGGCAAGCCTTGGTTCACCGAATACGCATAAAAAGCCAAAGGACGACTGGCAGCCACGGCTGGGTCTAATTGACGTAGGCTACCTGCTGCTGCGTTACGGGGGTTGGCAAAGGTTTTATCACCATTTTCTTCTGCCAAACGGTTTAAGCGCTTAAAGCCTGCTTTTGGCATCAGTACCTCGCCCCGCACCTCAAGCACATCAATATCTTGCGCCGCTTCTATCACCAGTGGAATGTTATTGATGGTCTTCACGTTTTGGGTAATGTCCTCGCCCATTTGACCATCGCCACGAGTCACGCCGCGCACAAATTGTCCGTTATGATATTTTAATGAAACAGCCAAGCCATCTAATTTCATCTCAATCTCATACTCAGGATTTCGATCAGCATCACTTAGACGGTCATTGACCCGGCGCATAAACTCTTGTAAGTCTTGATAATTAAAAATATTACCCAGCGACAGCATAGCAATGTCATGCTGCACTTGGGAGAATGATGGCAGAGGATTGTCGCCCACGCTAGCCGTCGGACTGTCGGGCTGAGTTAACTCAGGATAACGCTCCTCAAGCTCAATGAGACTTAAGCGCAACTGGTCATATTCATTGTCACTGATGGTTGGCTCATCCATCACATAATAAGCATTGTTGTGTTTACGCACCTGTGCGATCAAGGTACGCATTTTTGCAATGACCTCTTGAGCTTGTGCTGAGGCATGAGTGTCTGCTGTGTTTTGAGTCATAGAGCGGGCCTTATTTTAATTGCATTTTTGCGCTTAATGTTTCATTTGGTTCAAATATTTGAGTGGTCATATGATACCAATTTTGCACCTTTGCTGCCGAGCTAAAAGCCAATAAACACCGCTCAAAGCCAATAAATCTAACCTGCACTTTTCAGGGATATATCGAAAAACATAACGGCAGTCAATCAAATACCCACCGGTCAATAGTGACTCTAAAAAATAGCGCCATTAGTGATAAACTAACCAAGTGGTCAATTATAAAGTATTAAGACTCAAGGCTTTATTTTGTTATCCCCTCCCTATTTTTCACATAAAAAGGATTTTATGATGCCTGACATCAGTGCGCGTGGACAAGACTTTTATAACCGTGTCAAAGAGTTTATCCAAACCCAAATCGAACCTATTGAAGATGAATTCTGGCAGCGTTGTCATAAGCTAAATCCTGGTGGCGACTGGCAAAGCTGGCAGTGGCCTGAGCAGTATCATACTCTGCGCAAACAGGCGAAAGCGGCCGGGCTTTGGAATATGTTTTTACCCGATGACATCTTAGGCGCTGGCCTGTCTGTGACCGAATACGCCCCCATCGCCGAATTGACCGGCCGTAGCCTCATTGCTCCCAATATCTTTAACTGCAACGCCCCTGATAGCGGAAACATGGAGCTGTTATGGCGCTATGGCAATGAGGCACAAAAGCGGCGCTTTTTAATGCCTCTTTTGGAAGGCGAAACCCGTTCTGTATTTTGTATGACTGAGCCTGCCGTAGCCTCAAGTGATGCCACCAATATGCAAGCCACTGCCATTATTGATGGTGATGATATTGTGCTAAATGGCCGCAAATGGTGGTCATCTGGCCTCGGTGATCCTGATGTGGATTTTGTTATTTTTATGGCTCACACCCCTGATGACAGCAAAGACCGCCATCATCAGCATTCTATGGTACTGGTGCCGCTAGACACTGCGGGGGTTAAGATTGAGCGCATGCTACAAGTGTTTGGTGATTATGATGCACCGCACGGCCATGGTGAGGTAGTATTCGATAATGTACGCGTGCCGGTAAGCAATATTATCGGCGGTCCAGGCATGGGTTTTGAGATTGCCCAAGGTCGCCTTGGCCCTGGCCGTATTCACCACTGTATGCGCTGTATTGGCGCCGCTGAGAAGTCACTGGAGCTGGCCATTCATCGTGGCATGAGCCGTACCAGTTTTGGCAAACCCATTTTGCAACTTGGCGGTAATATGGAGCGCATTGCTGAGGCTCGAGTCAGCATTGACCAAGCTCGCCTGCTTACCCTCTATGCCGCACAAAAGATGGATGAAAAAGGGGTAAAAGCGGCCTTAACTGAAATCTCAGCCATCAAAGTGGTGGCACCAACGGTGCTACAAGAAGTGGTCGATATGGCGATGCAAATCCACGGTGGTATGGGCGTCAGCCAAGACACCATGCTCCCAAGATTCTATGCTCAAGCACGCAGCTTACGCTTGGCCGATGGTCCCGATGAGGTGCACAAGACCATGATTGCCAAACTTGAATTAAAGAAATTGGGCTACGGCCGCCCTAAAGCTAAGCCTTAGCTCGGCTAAACCTTATAGCATAAAAAAAATCGCCTTGTTCTTAATCACCTAATATACAGCCAAGCGGCGTCATCTACCGCTTGGGCTAAGTTTTACCGCTGCGTTATCCCAATTAATTTTTTATCTTTGCCATAGACAAAAGGACTTTTTATGAGCACCACAGATGCCACTCCCACCTCCTCAAACTCCCAGTCAACAGCCTCAACAGAAGCCAAGCCCACTGCCCAAAACTCAGTGATTGATCAGGCGGGCAAAGTACGCGCTTCTGAGACCTTAGATGGTAATGCGGTCAGCAATTGGCTACGCACCCAAGGTATTGAGGTAGCAGGTGAGCCGCAGATTACTCAGTTTTCAGGCGGTGCCTCTAACTGGACCTATCGACTGCAATACGCCAACATGGACTTAATTCTACGCCGTCCACCTGCCGGCACTAAGGCTAAGTCGGCACATGACATGGTGCGTGAGTACAAGGTGCAGCAAGCGTTGCAGGATGACTACCCTTACGTGCCAAAAATGATTGCTTTGTGTACCGATGACTCGGTGATTGGCTGCGATTTTTATGTCATGCAGCGCTTAATCGGTATTATTCCACGCGCCAACCTGCCCAAAGCCATCACCTTACAGCCGGCCCAAGTTCGCACGCTATGTACCAATGTCATCGATGCTTTAATCGAGCTGCATCAAATTGACTACAAACAAAATCCTCAGTTAACGGCGCTGGGCAAAGGTGAAGGCTACTGCGAGCGTCAGGTGATCGGCTGGGACAAGCGGTATAAAAAAGCCAAGACCCCCAATGTGCCAAGCTTCTTTGTAGTGCGTCAATGGCTCAAACGCAATCTGCCAAAAGACAGCCGTATTTGTGTGATTCACAATGATTGGCGCTTTGACAATGTGGTGTTAAATCCTGACAACCCCACTGAAGTGATCGGGGTACTAGACTGGGAAATGGCTACCTTGGGCGATCCGCTCATGGACTTAGGCAGTGCGCTGGCCTACTGGGTACAAAAAGATGACAATAGAATCATGCGTCAGTCTCGCCGTCAGCCCACACATCTAGAGGGTATGATGACTCGAGAAGAGGTGGTGACATACTATCTGAACAAGACTGGCATGGCGGATAGCAACTGGGCTTTTTATGAGGTATTCGGTCTGTTCCGTCTGGCTGGTATCGCTCAGCAAATCTACTATCGTTACTATAATAAGCAGACTGATAACCCCGCTTTTAAAGATTTTTGGCTTATTATCCACGCCATTCATGCGCGCGCTTTAAAGCTTATCGCCAAGCACGAGGCCATTCGGGTAATAGACAGTGGCAAGCTGCCTGCGCCCATTCAATCTTTGGCCAAGCAGTGGTTAAAGTAGCCCTGCCTTATCCTTTAAAGCTTGCTCTACATTTATTTTGATTTTGATATATGGGACTTTATGACTACCTTGCTATTTGCCAGACACGGCCAAGCCTCCTTTGGTCAACGAAATTACGATCAGCTCTCTGAGCTTGGCGCCAAACAAGCGGCGTGCTTAGGAAGCCAGTATGCCAAAGCCCAGCGCAAAATTGATGCGATTGTAACGGGGTCCTTATCACGTCAACAAGACTCGGCAACCCATTTCTTAAGCGCTTATCAAGCCGGTTATCCAGATGCTGCACAGCTTCAACCGACCCTGATCGAAGGCTTTAACGAGTTTAATCATACCGATGTGTTTGTTAAGTACAACCCTGAGTTTAGCACTGAAGTCGGTCTACTGACGGCCATTGCCAGTGCCCCTGTGCCCAAAGTGCGCTTGGCGGAGCTGTTTAATGAAGCCATGCTGCGTTGGCATAGTGGCGACCATGATGAGGAGTATTTAGAAAGTTGGCCACAGTTTAATCAGCGGGTGCAGCAGGCTTTGCAGCACGTGGTTGAGCTTACCCAGCACAAGCAAGCAAACACTGCTTTGATTTTTACCTCAGGTGGGGTGATTGCTGCCATTACTGCCCATTTACTCGGTCAAAGCAGTGCCAACGCTTACAGCATTAATCGCAGCCTGATTAACACAGGCGTTACCTCGGTGGTGGTTAAGTCTACTCCATCTGATACACCGCCAAAGCTTAGGTTATTGTCACTCAACGAGCACAGTCATTTGTATCAACAGGGGCAAGATTTGCTGACGTGGCACTAAGCCCTATTTCTTAGCCGCACAAGATAATGATTCGACACACATTGTTAACAAATCACAAGGATAGCTATGAAACACACTTTATTTAGCAGTCTACAACAAGGGATTATGGGCACCTTGCAGCACAAGGCACAACAAACCAAATCCTTATTACAAAACCAAGATTTGGCTGAGTTAACCAAGCAGCAAGTCGGTAAAGATAAGACAATTTTAATCACCGGTGCCAGCTCAGGTATTGGCGCAGGTATGGCCAAAAACTTTGCCAAACTGGGCTATAACTTAGCGCTTTGTGCGCGCCGCACAGATCGTCTTGATGCCTTAAAGGCAGAGATACTAACCAACAGCCCTAGCATCCGTGTTGAGATTAAGTCACTGGATGTGAGCGACTATGAGGCAGTATTTAGCGTATTTGAGGCCTTTCAAGCGCAGTTTGGACAAATTGATAAAGTCATCGTCAATGCCGGTGTCGGTGAAGGCCGCCGAGTAGGTACCGGCCGCTTTCATATTAACCGGCGCACCGCAGAGATTGACTTTATTTCAGCACTGGCTCAGTGTGAAGCGGCGATGCAGATCTTCCGAGCACAAAACCTGGGGCACTTAGTCGCCATATCTAGTATGTCCGCCATGCGTGGTATGCCCAAGCACTTAACGGTTTATGCCGCCAGTAAAGCAGGACTGGCTCACTTAGCAGAAGGTATCCGCGCTGAAATGATTGCCGATAAGCTACCTATCAAAGTGACCACAATCTATCCTGGCTATATTCGCACCGAAATCAATGAAGGGGCACCTAAGCTGCCCTTTGAAGTTGATGAGCAAACCGGCAGCACAGCCTTAGTCGCCGCGATCGAATCAGGTGTTGAAGAAGCTTGCGTACCTGCCCTGCCTTGGATGTTGGTGGGTAAAGCCATGAAGCATTTGCCCCTACATTTAGTCAATAAGCTGGGCTAATAACTTGGTTATTGCGTCACTAGTACCCTGCACTTTCTCAAACTTAACATCCGCAATATAAAAAACCGTGCTCTTGTGAGAACACGGTTTTTTATTTAACCGTTTTTTATTTAACGGCCATCTTAATTTTCTGTCTTTAAAATAGCGATCAATTAACCCTGTTGATACGCAGCTTGATACTCTTGGACCTGAGCACGTAGCTGCTGTCTACGCTCACGGGTTAAGATGTCATTATTCTCATCAAGCACCAAGGTATTTAAGTCATTAGAGATTAAATTGACCACACTCATCATGGTGTCGAAGCCTTGAGTCGCTTTAGGATGGGGCAGCGATAAAAACAACACCAAACCATTAAAACGAGAAGTGGGCAACAAGTTTAAATCAAAGGGCGCAATACCGTCCTGAGTCACCCCCATCATACTAAACCATAAAATACCCGAGCCATCTTTATTCTCATAACGATGGAACATATTCATGGCACCATATTTTAGGCCGTATTGCGATACGATGGATAAAATGGTCTTACCATCAATAGTGTCATAGCTGTTTTTGGGCACTAAAGTGATGTTGATATTTTCTTGTGCGTGATTAAGCGGGCTGTTTTGATCTTGGTCTGCTTCTGCCAACAGATGCTGATCAAGCATGGGGCTGTTGTCCAAGAACTCAGACTCTTGAGCGGTCTCAATAACCGGCATCAGCTTTTCGGTCGCTGAGGCCAAGCTTGAAAACAAGTCATCTTCGCCATCATCGTCTAGCGCGGCTAGATGCGGATTGGTCAATGGGCTGTCAGTGGTATTGGCAAATTGATGGGAGGCGGCAGGCGTATGCGGCATCATATCAGCTGACTGAGTGGTGCGTGCTGTGGGTACAAACTCAGTCTCAGCTGGCTTATCTAAATGATTAGGCTGCGGCTCAGCGGCAGGGGCATTATCGGTAATAACCGGCTGCAAATGCTCGCGATCTGGCACAATAACCGTCTCACCTGCTTCTAGAGCTTCCGGCTCTTCTACCAGCTTGCGCTCATGACGCGGAATAATAGGAATGCCATTTTTATCACGCATAATTGACTGAGCGTGGGCTTTATTTTTGCGAGCAGAAATACCGCGAATAATCATATACAGACCTACCACCATAATAACAACAGCGATGATAATTAAAATATAGTCTACGGTGGTCATGATGTACGTGTCCTAAAATTGAGGTAGAAAAAACGCTATTAGTCTAGCACGCTTAACCCTGCCCGTCATCAACCGCTGCGAGCAATGGGTAACTTTTTATTTGGCTTATGTTTTATTTAATTTTACCCTGAAGTATCTGGTAGTTGCTACTTAGCCAATGTAACTTTCAATGTCTATAAATCGTTAAGCCGAAGGCTCTAAATACTGCTCGGCCTCTTCTAGGCTGACACTCACCAGCGTTGAGATACCCGCTTGCGGCATGGTCACCCCCTTAAGCTCGTCGGCGATTTGCATTGCCAATTTATTGTGGCTGATAAAAATAAACTGCACCTCATCAGCTAAATCAGCAATCAAATTGGTAAAGCGCACCACGTTAGCATCATCAAGCGGTGCGTCCACCTCATCGAGCACACAAAATGGTGCAGGATGCTGCTTAAAGATAGCAAAAATAAGGCTCAGCGCTGTTAATGTCTTCTCCCCACCAGACAATACTGCCAAACGGCTGTTCTTCTTACCTTTAGGCTGCGCCATCAATTCAAGACCTGCTCGCCACTGCTCCCCTACGCCCAATTCATCGTCTTTGAGTAAGGTTAAACTGGCCTGACCACCACCAAACACCTTGGTAAATAGCTGAGTGAGTGACTCATTAACCGAGTCTAAGGTTTGTAAGAACAAGGTTTTGGTTTTGCCATCGATAGAGGCAATGGCTTCACTTAAAGTATCCATACTGGCTGTTATGTCATTAATCTGCTGCTCAAGCGGAAGCAGACGCTCATCTACAGCAGCCAGCTCGGCTGCGGCGGCTAAGTTTACCGGCCCCATGTTATTAAGCTTAGCCGTTAGCTGACTTTCTGCCGCTTGCAGTTTTTCTAGCTTGGCAGCTGACACACTGCGCCCATGGGTAATATAATCGGTCAGTAAAGCCAAGGGGCTAATTTGTGTGTTTAACCCCTTTAATCGCTCACTGGCTTCTTTGATACGCTCATCAGCAATGGCTACTTGAGTGATGCTGTGCGATAACTTATCTTGTATCTGCTGAATGTGCGATTCTAAGTCATCACGGCGGGCTTGATGCGCCTCAACGTCACCTTGTAAACTGCCAATTACCGCTTGGCGCTCATCTAAGGCCACTTGCAGCTCATGGTGCTGCTGGCTGACTGCTTGTTGCTGGGCTTGTAATTGTGGCAGCTTTTGTTGCAGCTTATCTTGCTCTTGGATAAGCTTTTGCTGACTGCGCTCTAACTGCTGCTTGTCCTCAATAAACTGCTGTAACTGCGCCGCACTGTGCTTGGCAGCAATCTGTGCTTGGCTGTATTGCAACTGTAATTGACGTAAGCTGTCATTGTTGTCACGCTCTTGCTGACTGATTTGCTGGCGCTCTAGCTCTAGCTGTTGCTGCTGCTGTTTTGCCGCCTTTAATTCTGGCATCAAGGCTTGTAAGTGCTTGTTATCTGATTCAATTTTTTGGCTTAATGCCAACTGAGCGCTTTGGATTTCTTGCTGTTCAGCATCCAGCTCATCCCGCTGTGCTTGTAAGCGCTGCTGCTCGCTGTCTTGCCGCTCTTGTTTGGCTATCAAGGTAATTCTTTGCTGCTGTAGTTCATGGCGCTTATGCGCTGAGGCAGATAATTGTGCCAACAGCTCTTCAATAACCACAGACAGCTGCTCTTGCTTATGAGCCTGTGCTTTTATGGTGTTAGTAAGCTGCTCAATCTGGGTTTCTGTCTCATTTAAATGCGCCTCAAGTACAGCCAGACGCTGTTGTTGCTGCAAGCGAATGCTTAAAAATGACGGATGTTGTCCACTTTTATCAAGCTTACTGATATGCACTGCGCCGACTCGAGTGATTAGCCATCCTGCTTGCGTTAATATTATTATAGGTGCAGGCATGGTGTGCAGCAGCACTGCGATTTTATCTAAGTCCAGTGCTAGGTCTGTCGCGCCCTCATCTGTCTTATGCTCTTTCACATACAAATAAGTATGCTGCCACAGTCTAAGCTTAGGCGCAGCAATCAGCTCAGTTAAAGGCTTTAAATAGGGCTGTAAATCAGGTGGCAAGTCTTGCTGTTGATGCTCTGATGCAGTACTGCCCTCAAATAACACACTCTGAGGGGGCATTGCAGCACTTTTATCTGTTTTACTTTGAGGCTTATTACTAAGCTTATCAAAGCTGTCATCAGACAGCAGACACTGAATAAATCCTGCATGGCCGTTATCGTTGCCAAAGCCGGTGGCCGGCAGTATCCCCGCATCCAGCCAAAACGCCAACCATTTATCCAAGCTTTGGGCATAAGGCTCGCCAGCGGCGGTCAGCTTAATCTGCTCGTGTAATGCTGAAAGCTGCCCAAGCGTGTGTCCTAAAGAGCGGTTAGCCGTACTGTTATCTGCAGCCATAACGGATTGAGCGCCATCTGTCGGCTGCGCTGAGGGTAACTTGGCCGGCTTTTTGGGGTGAACAATGGCATGCAACGTGTCATATTCTGCCATCAGACTGGCATGCTGCTTTTCTAACTGGGCAAGCTGTGATTGCTGCTGGTGTTGTGTCTGCTTTAATTGATTAAAAATTGGCTGCTTAGTCTCTAACTGCTCTTCAATAACCTCTTGCTGCTTAGCTAAGCCTTTAAGCTGGTTATCGATACCAGCAATCTGCTCATTTAACGGCTGCGAAACTGGGGCTGATGTCACCTCTGCGTCAGTAGCGCTAAGGGTATCACCGCTTGGGCGCACTCCCCATTTTATTGCCTCTTGCTGCCATAGCTTATCTTTGTTGTGCCATTTGGACAAATCCAGCGTGAGCCGAGATTCAGACTGTTTGGCAAGCGCAAGACGCTGCTCAACCTCTCGTTTGTCCGCCTCAATCTTAGCCACTTTGGTATTGCTTGCCTCCCAAGCCAACTGCAGCGGCGTATATTTTTCCTGCGTTTGCTGCTGCTGTACTTGCAGGGCTTCAAGCTCAGGGGCTAACTGGGTCAAGGTCTCATTTTGTGCTTGATTGTCTTGCTCGGTGGCCAACATACTGGCTTGTATTTTTTGCTGCCGATCGGCATTGGCACGTAACTTCCCTTCCAGCTGACTGAGGCTAGAGTGCAGCTCTTTGAGTTGATGCTCAACCTGCTGGCGCTGTAAATCTTGTTGGTGCAGGCTATCACGCGCCTCATCTTTTAGCCACTGCTCCTCAGCCAGACGGGCACTGACTTTGGCCAGCTTTTGTTTCAGCATACTGTCCTGAGCTTGCTGCGCCTCAAGGCTCTTAGTCAGCTGCTCTTGCTCAGCCTTGTGCTGCATTTGTGCCGCTTTGGCCTGATACAATTGCTGCGTGCCCAGCTGCTCTTTGACTTCACTTAGCTGCTGCTGCAACTGCTGATAGTGGGTGGCGCTCTCAGCTTGTTTGGCCAGCTTTTTCTTCTGACGGCTCAGCTCAGCTTCAATGTCTTGCAAGCGCTCTAAATTCTCTCGGGTTCTAAGCAGCTTTTTTTGAGTCTCTTCACGGCGGGCCTGATAGCGTGACACCCCCGCGGCCTCTTCAATAAACTCACGCAACTGTAGCGGGCTTGAGTCGACAATACGTCCTATCATCCCTTGCTGAATCACCGAGTAGCTGCGTGGTCCCAAGCCTGTGCCTAAGAATACATCGACCACATCACGGCGGCGGCATCGGGTACCATTGATAAAATAATCCGACTTACCCTCCCCATTAATCTGGCGGCGCACTGACAGCTCATGATATAAATTGAGCTCATGGCGAATACCGGTCTGCTCATCTTGGGTATGCTCAAAGGTTAGCTCAACACTGGCCAGACTTTTGGCAGCTTTATTCTGAGTACCAGCAAAAATAACATCACTCATTGCCCCACCACGCAGCTGCTTGGCAGAGGACTCGCCCAAAACCCAGCGGATGGCATCAATCACATTAGATTTACCACAGCCATTAGGCCCCACAATGGCAGTAATGCCATGGCGAAAGCTAAAAGTGGTTGGATTGGCAAAAGATTTAAAGCCGGACAATTTAAGAGATTTTAAACGCATGAAGGCCGCATAATAAGTTAAAAGATAAGAAGGAGAAAACGTAGCTGTCTATCAGACAAATGAGCGCGGCTATTTTACCGCAAACGCGGTGATTTTTCAGGTTTTGCGCTGTGCTTATCTAAATAACACCCATGCCTTTTAGGCCTGACCACAACAACTGGCTGCCTGCGATTACCAAGAGTGCACCAAAGCCCTTTTTTAAGGTAGCAGCCGGTAATTGGTGCGCCCATTTTGCGCCCAGTTTAGCGGTGATAAAGCTGGCGATCGAGATACAAATAAATCCGGTGACATGTACAAAGCCAATGGCCCCAGAAGGCAAGCCTACCACGTCCTGACCAAACCAAGCAAAGCCTGCCGCACCCGCCAGGGCAATCGGTAATCCGCAAGCGGCTGATGTGCCTACCGCTTGACGCATCGGTAAGCCTGCCCATGTCAAAAAAGGCACAGTTAAACTGCCACCGCCGATACCGAATATTGCGGATGCCATACCAATACCAGAGCCGGCGCCAATTTGAACCGGTGCTGAAGGTAGAGGACGACCTAAATTTTCTTTGTTGGACAAAAACAGCATCTTAAAGGCCACCAGCAGCGCTGCCACACCAATCAGTGCCTGTAGCATTAAGCCATTCATTTGATCAGCCACTGCTGCACCAAGTAAGCTGCCGACGACCAAACCAATGGCCATATTTTTCCATACTTCCCAGCGCACACCGCCACGCTTGTGGTGTGCGGTCAAAGAGCTGATGGAGGTAACCATAATGGTTGCCAGTGAGGTGCCCACTGCCAAATGCGCAATGATATCGGGTGAATAGCCATAAGCGGTGAACATCCACACCAGTGCTGGCACAATAATCATACCACCGCCCACACCGAATAGACCGGCACACACGCCTGCAAAGGTTCCTGCCAATAAAAACCACAGTATCATCATACTTGTTTCTTCCTGCCTTGTGCGCTTTGCCGATACCTATTCAATACTTAGCAAATCACAGTTAATGAGTCTTAAACTTACCTGCAGGGTCAGTATAACAAAACACCAATTTTGAAAATCAATAAAATAAGCCGAATGCAGCGCAACATATCGGCAAGCTGGGTGGCAGCTGTGCTAATATTCCCCTTATTTGTTCGCCAGTTATCAACCTCTGAAAATCCGATTTCACACATTAGCCCCTTAAATTTATTTTGTAGGCCAAGTTATGCCCTTTGCTTCACAGTCTGTCTTAAATCAAGGCGCCAATCAGCCGTTAATACACCGTCACGTGGCCGTCAGCCCCTCTACCAATAGCGAGCTTATGCAACAACTTGCCAATGGTGACATTGACAAAACTCGCCCCTATCTACTCACTGCCAGTATGCAAACTGCCGGCCGTGGCCAGCGTACCCGAACGTGGCAGTCACCTATTGGCAATATCTATCTATCGCTGTATCACCCCTTACAATCGTCTTTGTCTGGCCTATTATCCTTGGTGGTCGGCTTGCACATCACCCGCCTGCCAGTGCTGCAAAACCTCAATCGTCAGCGCCGCAGTCTAGGCTTGCCTATAGTCGGGGTAAAATGGGCCAATGACATAGGCTATTATGACACTGAGTCTCTCAGCGCTGGTGAGACGCCCACCGCAGCTGATAAAAGCAATACCAGTTTTCATAAATTGGCGGGGATTTTGATTGAGCCTGTGGTGACAGACAATAAGATTACCGGCGTTATTATTGGGGTCGGTATGAATATCGAGGCTGCGCCTGTATTAAGTGACAGCACCAAAGAAGGCATGGATTATCAGGCCATTAGCCTAACTCAGATTATTAAGCAAACCCAAAATTACAAACAAACCCACATAGCTAATAAGGATAATGCTCACAGCGCCCATAACAGCCTGCCTTCAGACGCTCACGGCCACTTACCGCGTGCTGAGGATTTATATATACCTGTGAGTGCCACCTTGCTGCGTGCCGTGGCTCAATTTGAACAGTTTTCACAACAAAGCTACGCCCTGACACAGTTTATTGAAGACTATAGTGCAGTCAATGTGCTGGCTGGCAGACCAATCATTATTGAGCAGCCACCTTTATCTGCTCACACCACTCAAGCGACCAAACCACAAAGCGCCCAAGATAAACACTCAGATACAGTGGTGATTCACGGCGTGGTAACGGGGATAAATACGGATGGCAGCTTAGCCATAAACACCACGCAGCAAGGATACGTAGAGCCGCGTAATATCTACACAGGCACCATCCGTTTAACGGGCAAGGATAAAGGCTAAATATGCAGATTCAGGATGAATATGAGAGTTTGATGGGTTAATCAGAGCCGTCAACCGGCTCATAATACCAAGTCACTTCGCGATCAAAACCGATCTGTAGTAAACCAGCCAGCACCCGACCGGTCAGCCCCCACACCACTTCACCATCTACACGCCAGCTGGGTGTCTTTATATTAAGGGTCTGGCCATTGATGGTATAAGGCAAAATGTGGTCTGTGGTGGGCTGCTCGATTAGTGTCTCAAAGTCAGCCCAAAAAATACGAGCAATCTCGCCCAGCTCAGGCACATAGGTAATGGGCGGCTCCACCAAAGCCACGATAGGACGCACCACCAGTCCCTTTTTGGATACCTGAATTGGTAATTGACCAACAATCTGTGCTTTGCTCGGTGGTAGAGCAGTCTCTTCGCAGGCCTCTCGCAGCGCTGTAACCACATTATTACCGTCACCTGTGTCGTGCTTTCCTCCCGCAAAAGACACCTCTCCGGCATGGCTGCTTAAGTGGGCAGCACGCCGAGTCAGCAGCATTTTAGGATGCGCCTCGTTGGTAATAACCACCAAAACTGCGGCATCTGCATTGTCAGTGGTGACCAGCTTCTCTAAAATCCTTTGGGCTCGACTGATGCCCCCTGATGACAACTCGGTATTTTTAGTGTGTGCGCCACCCTTGACCGTGGCCACCTCCTTTTTGAGTACTGATTGTATGCCATCAACTGCAGCATCAGTTGTTGTAGAGTGAGACGGATTATGCGCAGACTTGCTCTGCTCAGTAGCACGGGCATTATCTTGAGAGTTGCCTTGGAAGTGCGCCGCCAACTGCGCCTGAGTGTGAACCTTGGTGTCCGCTATGTCTTGCTTGAAGGTGGCATGCAATGTGTGCTGTTGTACCCTCTCAACCAGCTGCCTAAGCTTAGGGTGAATGACCTGCTCAGGCAACACCACCGCAAGCTCTTCAAAGCGTGGTGAGTGCTCATTTTGATACAGATTTTGTGGTACAAGTAGCGTTTCAATAGAGGATTTCATAAGGCGCGATAAACAGTAAACCAACAAATAAGAGTGTAGGGTTAGACTAACGTATTATGCTGAAATATGCTATCTTGATGATAAATTGGCCTTAGTAATTATGTATGATAAATGCTATAACGCGTATCAGTAGCCAGCCTGTTTTTTGCTCATTTTTAACAAAGCAAGCGCTAAAAATGCGGCTTAAAATAATAAGTAATCGATTAATTTCAAAAATAAGGACTGCCCTATGGCGTACTGTTTGCAATGCGGCCAGTTAGCGGAGCATAAAATTCCTGCCGGCGACCACAACCCGCGCTTGGTCTGCCCACACTGCCATTATATTCACTATGAAAACCCTAAAGTTATTTGTGGCGCCATTGTCATCTCACAAGATAAGGTGCTGCTATGCCGCCGTGCCATTGAGCCTCGATATGGCTATTGGACTTTGCCAGCAGGGTTTATGGAGATTGGCGAAACCATGGCAGAAGGCGCCGCTCGGGAAACTGTGGAAGAAGCTGACGCTGTGGCAACACACCCGCATTTGTACTGTCTATATGACATTCCTGATATCGGTCAAATCTATGTGCTGTATCTGACCCAGTTGCAAGACGGCAAATATGGCGTCGGGCCTGAAAGCTTAGAGTGTGCCTTATTTGAAGAAAAAGACATTCCTTGGGATGACATCGCCTTTGAAGCGGTAAAACGCACTTTGCATCACTATTTTAATGACCGAAAGTCGGTCACTGAGCACAGCCAGTTTCCTATTCATCAAGAGACCATTTCAAAAGACAAGAGTATCAAGCGCTACTAATCATTTGTCACCCGATGATTTGGTTAAAATTTACATCTTGTTGCTTACTGCGTCCCACTGCTTATTGCCTGCCACTGCTTAGCTTATATAGGATAAACCGTGCTTATGAATTTATTTAAGGCTGTGCCATGGATCCATATGCACGATAGGCTTGCCAAGCCACCGTTAAATCGGACGTTCATATATGGACTAAGTGTGGCGGCACTTGGCCTAGGTGTTGCTCTGCCAGCTTGGGCCATGCCGGTGTATAAAACTACGGGAGAATTTGGTGAGGTAAAATACTCACAATTTGCACCTGACATAGGCACTCAGGTTGAAATCATACAGATGAGAGGTGACGGCCGGCCCAGTAAGCCAGGTCAATTCTCCGCCCCTGTCGCGCCGCCTCAGACCAATACGTCAACCCAGCCTAAGTCGTCTTTTACTGCACCTTTATTGTCATCTTCAGGCAGCACCACTGCAAAAAACAACCAAGCCCCTCCCCCTTCCAAGACTTTGGACCCAACCATTCAGACCCAATGTAAAAAGCTGCAAGTTAATTTAATGCACTTAACCACAGGCGATGAGGTATATACGCTCAATGCTACTGGCCAAAGAGTCTATCTAACCGCCCCTATGATTGAGCTAAAGCGAGAAAATACCGAGCAACTATTGGCACAGTACTGCTAGTTTTTACAAGTCATCCCCTTGCTCTGGCTATGCCAACATATTGGACGATATAAGCGCTTATATTCACAGCGCTACTGAGCTTGGGTTAACTGCTGCATAATCTGTCCTACCACAGGCGGCATGTCACTGGCTTGTAGCGCCCACACTCCTTTTTTGCGCTCAAGTACATCACCAGCCATTGCATGAATCATGACCGCTTGTATGAGGGTGCGAGAAGACTTAGGCAGTACCGATTGCGCCAGTAACCCTGCGGCCAGCCCAGACAATACATCACCCATGCCAGCCGTTGCCATTCCCGCATTGCCCGCTGCACAGACTCGTATTTCACCCTTATGTAGTACCAATGAGCCTGCACCTTTGAGCAGCCAGCTGCCATTGTATTTATTGGCCAATTGCGTGATGGCCGCCAGTCGATCTTTTTCTATCTCATCAGCCGATATATCTAGCAATCGCCCTGCCTCACCACTGTGCGGTGTATACCAGACCTCATGAGTCTTAGCATGCGCAATCAGCTGATCAATAATTTCAGGAGCCTGCTTAGCCAAGCTGGCCAAATGATACAAACCATCGGCATCAATGATCAGGGGAATGGACTGCTGCAAAGCGGTACGCAAGTAGCGCTCAAACAGCGTAAAACTACTCTCATCTCGCCCAAACCCCATACCTATTGCCAAAGTATCGCACTGCGCAATAAGAGACTCTACGCTTGAGGCATCATGCAAGTCTAAACTCATGGCATTAGGCACAGCGCCTATTAGACTGCCATGAAAAGCCTTATGACAAGCCACCGTCAGCTTACCCACACCTGTGGCAAAGGCTGTGCTGGCCGATAAAATAGCGGCACCACCCATACCCTGAGACCCGTCGACCTGATTACCGCCAGCGATAAGTACATGACCAAAGCTGCCCTTATGGGTATTGTGATCACGCGCAGGTAACGGCTGCGCGTGATGTTGTAGCCAAGCTTGTGGCAGCTTACCCAACACTGTGGGTATCAGCGGCAGATCTACCAGCTTTCCGGTATAGTCCATAGCATCTTTTAGGTGCAAGCCTACTTTGCGAGCCACCAAACATAAGGTAATATCTGCCCTCACCGCCTGTTCATCGAAGACC
Organism: Psychrobacter raelei; assembly: GCF_022631235.3. Taxonomy (NCBI): domain Bacteria; kingdom Pseudomonadati; phylum Pseudomonadota; class Gammaproteobacteria; order Moraxellales; family Moraxellaceae; genus Psychrobacter; species Psychrobacter raelei. The sequence goes on along the minus strand of NZ_CP093310.2, from coordinate 584,097 downwards.
TCACCTGTGCTTGAGACCACGCCACTTGGTACATCCACACTGACCACTTGTAAGCGATGATTGTGCTGCTTGGCTGCATTGATATAGCGAATGGCATCGGCATAAGCAGACTGAGGCGCTCGGTCTAGACCAATACCAAATAAGGCATCCACATAGACATCGGCGCTTAAGTACTCGGATTGTTCACAAACTTTAGCAAAGCTTGTTTGATTCGCTAAATGGCCGATGAATGTCTGCTCTATTACTTGCTTGTTGTTATTTAAGGTCGCTGTAGCCTGCTGCTTGGCCAAAAGCGCATCAGCGGTACTGACCTCTGGCCCCACTTCAATGACAGCGACCTGCGCGCCTAATTGCGTCAAATAATCAGCCACCAGCCAGCCATCACCGCCATTATTACCACGGCCCACCCACACCCCTATCTTTAGCTTATCACCGGCCTTACTATAAGTGCGGTAAATCCAATGAGCAATCTGCCAAGCAGCCTGCTGCATTAGGGCATAGCTGTCATTACCGGCATCAAACCACGCTTTTTCTATGCCATACACCTGCTTAGGGCTGTACAAGGGGACTAGCGCATCATTAGCTTGAATAGACTGAATACTACGGGCAGCGGCGTCACAATGAGATTGCTTTGACATATCAGTAAGACTCCAAGGCAGCTTAGGTTTTATATTTGGGTAGTTATAGCTTATCATACCCCCTTAATTGAGCTTTGAGTATTGTGTCTTATTATGTCCTCCTCGTCGTCTACCCCAGCCTCTGCCACAGCGCCTATGCCAACTGCCAAAAATGCGTCCATACCGACCAATGAGTTTCAAGATGCCATCGATGTCAAGCGGTGGATTCGTGAGCAGGCAATCAAGTTAGGCTTTGCCGACTGCGGCTTTATTAGCGTTGACAATCCGCTGTTTGAAGCACAAATGCAAGGTCTGCGTGACTGGCTGGCGAAAGGACATCACGGACAGCTGACCTTTATGGAGAGCAACCATGATAAGCGCGCCAATCCTGCGCTGTTGGTAGAGGGCTCACGCACCATCATCTCAGTGCGTATGGATTATCTAGAGGCGGCACCCGCACCGCGCCGTATTGAAGATAACCTGCGCCCCAATCATGCCATTATTGCCCGCTACGCCCGAGGACGTGACTATCACAAAACCATGCGCTCGCGTCTAAAAAAACTGGCTCAAAATATTGAAGCCATGCTTCCTCAGTGGCAACACTTGGATATTGGCGTAGATAGCCCTTTTGTGTTTCGTCCCTTTAGTGATTCAGCACCGATATTTGAGCGTCCTTTAGCCGATGCGGCAGGACTGGGCTGGACGGGTAAACACACTTTGTTGATTAATAAAGACTCAGGCTCATTTTTTGTCTTAGGAGAGCTGTTTTTAAGCTTAGCACTGCCAGAGGATACGGCCGTTAGCGCTCACTGCGGTAGCTGTAGTGCCTGTATAGATATTTGTCCCACCCAGGCGATTGTCGCCCCTTATCAGCTTAAAGCCAGTGCCTGCATCTCTTATTTAACCATTGAGCATGATGGCATCATTGACGAGACATACCGTAAGGCGATTGGTAATCGAGTCTTCGGCTGTGATGACTGCCAGCTTATTTGTCCTTGGAATCGTTATGCTCAAATTAGCCCTATTGACGACTTTCATGCCCGCCATAATCTAGATGACAGCTTATTAATTGAGCTGTGGCAGTGGAGCGAGCAGCAGTTCTTAAAAAGCACCGAGGGCAGCCCACTGCGCCGCACCGGTTATGTGAACTTTTTGCGTAATCTGTCTATTGGTATCGGTAATGCACCTTATCATGCCAAGCACATCGAAAAGCTTAACTCTCGTTTAGGCGAGCACGGTGAGGTATTAGATGAGCACATTCACTGGGCCATTAAGGAGCAGCTGGCTAAGCTTCACTCATCAACGTCATAACTGATAAGTCTGTGGCCCAATGTAGGATTTAAAATATCATAAACAATGACAGGTCACTTAAGCGTTTATTTGTGTTTATTTTGAAGCTAAAAAAGCCACCAACTGTTGTTGGTGGCTTTTTGGCTTAAGCGTTTTTACGTTTTCCTGTAGTCTGTTAGCTATAGCACCTTAGATATAGGACCTTAAATATAGGGCCTTAGATAGAGAAGCTTAGCTATTAAACAGATTAAGGCTTAGGAATACGAAGTACTTGGCCTGGGTAGATTTTGTCTGGGCTACTTAGCATAGGCTTGTTAGCTTCAAAAATCTTGTTATATTCATTCGCAGAACCATACACTTCTTGAGCAATCTTAGATAAAGAATCACCAGATTTTACAGTGTACATCGTAGATTCAGGCGCATCTTGCTTGATATCGATGTTATCGATAACTTTAGCAACGTTTTGAACGTTACCAATAGCGATGATCGCTTTTTCACGGTCTGCTTGAGTTTCTGCATTACCACTGATTTCAGCGGTATCTGTGGTGGCGTTATACTTAACTTTTAAATTAGTGATGTTAAGGTTTTGCTGCTGAATACGCTTTAATAGCAAGTTAGCTACTGACTGTGCTGATGGCTCAGTAGAGGCAGCTGGGGTTGCATTAGCATCTGCGTGTGATTCTGTTTCTTTTTTAGCATCATCACGATTAAAAATCTTATCGCCGATATCCTTTGCAAAACTAAAAATTCCCATGAATTTCTCCTAAAAATTATTGATTATATTATTTGCCACATATTATTTTAAATAAAATTATTAGCTCAAGTCTAAGGCACATCTCAGCCAAGTAGCCAGTACCGACTGATAACTACCTTAAGCAGCGCAGCAAACAATGAGTCTTTAATATTGTGTATTTTGGTTTGTGACTTCCACTTTTAAAGTATACCCACTGCCCTTGTGATTTATTACTATTTCAATGTAGCTAATTGTTAAATTTTATTACTTACAAATGGCGTGCCGCCTGAGCACATAAACAATACACCAAAAAAAAAGACCACGTACGTGCGTACATGGTCTTTTATTATCAATGCCTCTATAACCGAGTCATTGACAGCAAATTAAAGCTTAAGACTCTAATTTTGACTTGATATAGTCTACTGCTTTTTGAACGGTGGTTAATTCACTTGAATCATCATCAGGGATAGTGATATCAAAGTCATTTTCAAAGTTCATTACTAGTTCAACTAGGTCTAAAGAGTCAGCACCTAGATCGTTAATGAATGAAGAATCGCTCTTGATGTCTTCAATATTCACGTCTAGCTGTTCGGCTACAGCTGATTTTACTTTTAATTCAATTTCTTCGCTCATAGGAGTCTCCATCCTGATTGGTAATTTAAAATTTTCTAATAATGGCAATGCTTAAACTTTTCACCTGTAGTGGCCGCTCAAGCATTGAACTTTAGCATCGATCTACTAGATAGGGGTCACTATATTATCAATTATTGCGACCACTTTCATCTAAAGTGTACATCTGTTGCCTATAATAGCAAAAGTGTCGGCGTAATTCTAATTAATTAACAATTTACCTGCATATATTACATGTACATGCCACCATTGACAGGAATGACAGCGCCAGTTACATAGCTCGCCTCATCACTGGCTAAGTAAGAGACGGCAGCAGCAACATCTTCAGGCTGGCCCAGACGTCCCACAGGAACCGCATCTAGCATAGAATTAAGTAGGCGCTCATCAAGCTCATCGGTCATATCCGTCTCAATAAGACCTGGTGCCACACAGTTAACGGTCACCTGACGTGAACCAATTTCGCGGGCTAAAGTACGACTAAAGCCTTCTACACCGGCTTTGGTAGCCGCATAGTTGGCTTGACCGGCGTTACCCATCTGGCCCACAACTGAGGTGATATTGATGATACGGCCTTTGCGCCCTTTCATCATACCCCGCATTGCCCGCTTACTCATGCGGTAAATTGAGGTTAAGTTGGTGTCTACCACGTTATCCCAATCTTCATCTTTCATACGAATGAGCAGACCATCTTGGGTGATACCAGCGTTATTGACCAATACTTGCACGCTACCATAAACGCTTTCAATTTCTTCAAATAATTTATCAATACTTTCTTGATTGGTCACATCCAAGCTGCGACCAATACCGCCAGCATCATGTAAGTACTCATCAATCGATTGAGCACCCTCAGCGGTTGTGGCAGTGCCAATCACAAAGTGACCTTCCTTAGCAAAACGCTTGGCAATAGCTTTACCGATACCACGACTGGCACCTGTAACTAAAGTGATTGTACGACTCATTATAGATCCTCATTATTTAACTTATCAAAAAGCTTAGCGAGTCGCTCTGGCTTATCAGTAGGATAAGTGGCAATAGGCGTGTCTTGTCTTTTTGCCAAATTACTCAAAACCGTGCCTGCACCGCACTCAATGATTAAATTGATGTGTTTATCGGCCAGTTTTTGCATGGTTTGAGTCCATAGCACAGGATGGCTAAGCTGCTCAGTTAACGCCTTTTTTATACCGGCGATTGTTTTTTCTTCCATGGCGTTTTTATTTTGAATTACAGGAATGCTTGGCAGCTCAAATTTGCATTCGGCCAGCTTCTCTGCCAAGGCTTCTGTGGCTGGCTGCATCAATGCGCAGTGCGAAGGTACGCTCACCTTGAGCGGCACTATACGCTTGCCCATACATTGGATATGTTGGCTTAAGATATCAACACCTTCAGAGTTACCCGCAACCACGATTTGACCTGGGCTATTGAAGTTGGCAGCGCTCACGATGGTGTCATCATTATTGCTCTCTACTTGCTCACAGATACTAATCACCTGGCTGTTATCTAAGCCAAGTACAGCAGCCATCTTAGTATCAACCCCTACCACAGCTTGCTGCATAAAATGGCCACGCGCGTGAACCAATTTTACAGCATCTGCAAAGCTAATTGAGCCCGCAGCACACAAGGCGCTGTACTCTCCTAAAGAGTGCCCTGCTAAAAATAGAGGTTCAATTTGAGTGTTTTGTTGCAAAATACGCCAAACGGCAATACTGGCGGTTAATAACGCAGGCTGAGTGTTCTCAGTCTTACCTAATTCAGCCTCATCTTGACACACTGCCCACAAATCAAACCCTAATGCTTCACTCGCTTCAGCAAACGTCTCTTTGACGATAGGATACGCTTCGCTCAGCTCATTTAGCATACCGACAGTTTGTGAACCTTGCCCAGGAAAAACAACCGCAATGCGACGAGGCACATCCAGTTGACCTTGTTTTTTAACTGCTTGCGACGCTTTTAGTGACATTATAAGCCTTCTTATCCCTAAATATACTCATAAAAAAAGAGCCAAGCGCCACTAATGATAAAAGGGTCATTAGTAAGGCTTAGCTCTTATATCTAACCATAATCATTTAAAATGATTATGAGTTAGTCTTCCTGACTCGCTTTAAACAATTGGCGGCCACGGTAAAAACCATCTTTAGTCATATGGTGACGACGATGTTTTTCACCAGTGGTAGCATCGATGCTTAGCTCAGCAACTTCCATATGGTGGTGTGAACGACGCATATCACGGCGTGAGCGGCTTTTACGACTTTTTTGAACAGCCATGGGTCTTGCTCCTATTTTAAAATATGCTTTGGCGGTGAGCGCCATATTTTAAATAAAAATTTATCTAAAATACAATAAGCTCACTTAGCAAAATGAGTTCTCTATTGACCTCAATAAGAGCAACTCTTATTAAAAATCAAATAGGTTTAAAATCTGGGAATAATAAACGAGAGATTATACTCGCTTTGTTCCATAAAATAAAGGGGTATTCACTTTGCAAGTTTTACGAGATCTAATCAATCAGATGAGCACGTGCTAGGATCAAGTTTTAAAGCTTACCTTTGAGTGCTTCGAGTGCGGCAAACGGGTTTTCTGCTTCCTCTTCGATAATTTCACCGACCTGCTCTACTGCCATTTCACAATCATCATGTTTGGCAGATAAAGGGACATCTAACAGCAACTCATCCTCGACCAGTTTTTTTAGTGGTAGCAGGCGATCGCCTTTTTTATTCTCAGGCTGATCGGCGAGCAGCTCCTCTAGCAGCAGATAATCATCGGACTCATCCACCAAGCTTTCTTGCTCTTCACGCTGTAATAGTATCAGCTGCGCATCGTGAGTGACATCGATGTTCAGTGGATTAAGACAGCGCTGACACGTCACCCAAATATCGCCTGTGAACTGCATCTCTAAGGTCAATAGCTGACCTTGTTTTTTCAGCTCACATCTTAAGTCAATGGGCTTATCTTGATAGTCTTCAGGGACAATATCTACCAATCGCTTTAGCAGACGTGGGGTAATGCTACCGGACCAAACATAGCCGGCATCTTCCCACTTCTCTAAATTGACGTGATTAGGTAACTGCTGTGCACTTTTTTCAGTATTATTGCTCACGTTCAAATCCGTTAAGTTAGTGGATTTAGTATCCTTGGTGTATTTTGTCATACTTCTCTCTTTTTTAAAAATGATATCGCTCATTGCTAAGCGAGTATAAGGTTGTCAGCGGCAATTAACTTGCTAAAATAGCCGCTTGCCATTTTCTTTGGATCATTAAAGCCATGTCTGTGATTAATTTTTATGACCTACCCATAACCGCTTTGGCCAATACGCTGCTGCAAGAGATGCCAAGTACTATGCCTAAAGCATTATCTCGTTTCAAATCCCAATGGCAACACATTACGCAGCAAACACTTAATTTGGTCAATCTAACAGATGAGCAGATAGAGGCTGTGAAGGTGGACTGGCTTATTGCTGTATTTAATACTTTATTTGCCACTCAAAACGTCACCTTAGTACGCGGCGACTTTGAGCCTGAGTATTTTCCCTCAGTTGATGGACAACCTGCACGTATCGAGTTTGCACATGGCTTTTTTCAAAGCGCTCTACATGAAATCAGTCACTGGAGCTTGGCAGGTGCCCGCAGACGCACGTTGTCCGACTTTGGCTACTGGTATGCCCCCGATGGGCGTACAGAAGCCCAACAGCATGCATTTGAGCAAGTAGAGATTAAGCCGCAAGCCATAGAATGCCTACTTAGCCTAATGTGCCAACGACGTTTTCGGGTCTCACAAGACAACCTACATGCCAACTTTGATACCAGTCAGAGCACTTTTGTTATTGACGTTTATAACCAAGCGCTCAGTTACCTTAACGCCCCACAAACCCTGCCCAAAGATGCAAAAATACTGTTAACAGCTCTAGCCTACTTGTGTCATGATACTATAGCTTAGACACCCAACTAATTAATTGCCCAATTTAACTCATTAGACAATTATAAATAACCTAGTCTAGGGTCATAATGGCTAACTTTTAACTGTGCGATTCTAAAGGCGCTACAATGCAGCCTGTATCGCAAGCTCAAAGCAGCATCAGGATTGACCTTAGTTATCAGGAGGCATCTTATGCAAACTTTATACATTCACCCCGAAAACCCTCAGCCCAGACTTATCAGCCAAACTGTGGATGCATTAAACCGTGATCAGCTGATCGTCTACCCTACTGATACCAGCTATGCTTTTGGCTGCAAAATTGGCTCAAAAGAGGCCATTGAGAAGCTGCGTTTAATTCGTCAACTCGATGATAAGCATCAATTTACACTGTTGTGCCGAGATTTAAGCGAAATTGCCACCTACGCTACCGTAGATAATCAGCAGTTTAAGCTGTTAAAAGCATCCACTCCCGCGCCAATCACTTTTATTCTAGATGCCACCAAAGATGTGCCAAAGAAGTTATCGCATCCCAAGAAAAAAACCATTGGTATTCGTGTGCCCTCTAACCCGATAGCGCAGATGCTGCTAGAGGCTATGGGTGAACCGATTTTGACCAGTTCGCTTATCCTGCCCTCTACCCCATTGGCACTAGATGATCCCTTCGATATTGAAGACAAGCTGGGTAATAATATTGATGTCATGATTAACGCCGGTGTGCTAACCACCAAGCTGACCACCATAGTGGATATGACTGTCTTCCCCCCACAATTAGTGCGCCAAGGTGCTGGTGATGCCAGTCAAATTCTTGAGTAAAATGGTGTAGATCAAAGATGATATAGGGTACAGTTAACGCTAGAATTGAGATAACGGACTACTGAATGGTAGTCCGTTATTTTTTATTTATGTCTTTAGAATTTATGTCTTTAGACTTGGGGTCTACATCGAGTATTTGAAGTCAGTGAGGACAACCTAAGCTTTTTTTAGAACATAAGAAAACCCCAGCTACTTTATAAATTATGTAAAACAGAATTTATAAAGCTACTGAGGTTTTTTGTAGCAGATGGACTGGCCAACAACCAATAAAAATTAGTCGCGGTCTACCAGTTCAACATAAGCCATTGGTGCATTGTCACCATCACGGTTGCCACATTTGATGATACGGATGTATCCACCTGGGCGCGCTTGATAACGTGGTGCTAATGTACCAAATAACTTACCAACCATATTTTTGTTACGCATACGGCTGAATGCTAAACGGCGGTTGGCTACAGAATCTTCTTTTGCCAAAGTAATTAGAGGCTCAGCTACACGGCGAAGCTCTTTAGCTTTAGGTAATGTTGTTTTGATCAGTTCATGCTCAAACAGAGAGTTTGTCATGTTCTGGAACATTGCCTTACGATGGCTGCCGGTGCGACCCAGCTTAACTCCACTCTTACGATGTCGCATGGTCAAATATCCTTAATAGTTTAACGGCTACGGTAAGAAAAACGGTCATCAACACGTAGATCTGCTGGTGGCCAGTTTTCTAGGCGCATATCCAGTTCAAGACCTTTAGACGCTAAAACGTCTTTAATTTCGGTTAATGATTTCTTACCAAGGTTTGGTGTTTTAAGCAGTTCAGTCTCTGAACGCTGAACCAAATCGCCGATATAGTAAATGTTTTCAGCTTTTAAACAGTTGGCTGAGCGAACCGTTAGTTCAAGGTCATCCACTGGACGTAATAGTACAGGGTCAACCTCTTCTTTCTCTTTCACAGGCTCTGGCGCTTCTTCTGCTTCTAAATCTACAAAAATAGAGATTTGTTGCTGCAAAATAGTTGCTGCTTTGCGAATTGCTTCTTCAGGATCGATCGTGCCATTGGTTTCTAGTTCAATGATCAAACGGTCAAGATCCGTACGCTGTTCAACACGAGCATTTTCAACTTGATAAGCCACACGTGAAACTGGGCTAAAGCTAGCATCCAATTTCAAGCGACCAATGGCCTTCGTGTCACCATCTTCACGGCGTAGGTTAGCAGGCTCGTAACCACGACCCATAACCACACGTAAGCGCATTTTTAGATGACCACGGTCACCTAGCGTACCTAGAACCAATTCAGGGTTAACAATATCAACATTGTGTGGCAGTTCGATATCTGCCGCAGTGATAATGCCAGGACCTTTTTTGTCTAGTGTTAAAAACACTTCATTTTGATCGTGCATAGTAATCGCAAGACCTTTTAGATTTAACAATAAATCTAAAACGTCTTCTTGCAGACCTTCAAGAGTTGAATATTCATGATCAACTCCTTCGATTTCTGCTTCAATAACCGCTGCACCAGGCAATGAAGATAAAAGAATGCGACGAAGGGCATTACCTAGGGTATGCCCAAAGCCGCGTTCTAACGGCTCGAGCGTGACTTTTGCATTGGTTTCGTCAACCGCATCCACATTAATGGCATTAGGGGTCAGAAACTCGGTAGCATTTAGCATCATATTGTCACCTCGATTAGTTAATCAAATTATTGTTAGCGATTATTTAGAATACAATTCAACGATTAAGCTTTCGGTGATTTCTGCAGGTAGATCAATACGATCTGGAGCTTGCTTAAATGTACCTTGCATTTTGCTATGATCAACTTCTAACCACTCAGGGATACCACGTTGAGTGGCAAGTTCGATAGCATTCTTAATACGTAACTGTTCTTTCGCTTTTTCATGAATGGCGATAACGTCACCATCTTGAACTTGGATTGATGGAATGTTCACACGAACAAACTCATCGCGACCAGCTTTTTTAATCATAACCGCACGGTGGCTTACTAACTGACGTGCTTCTGCACGAGTTGAGCCAAAGCCCATACGATATACAACGTTGTCTAAACGGCGCTCTAGCATTTGCAATAGGTGTTCACCAGTTGCGCCACGAGCACGTGCAGATTCTTTATAGTAGTTAGCGAACTGACGCTCTAAAACGCCATACATACGCTTAACTTTTTGCTTCTCACGAAGCTGTAACGAGTATTCAGAAGCTTTATTGCGAGTGTTGCCATGTTGGCCAGGTACGCGACCTGCTTTTTTAGTTTTAACGTCATAAGGCTTAACACCTGATTTTAATTGTAAATCAGTACCTTCACGACGCGACAACTTTAATTTTGGACCAATATAACGGGCCATGCTTGTGTCTCCTTGAGTTACGTCTTAATAGTAACTTGTAACGGTAATTTCGTCTTAATACACACACCGTATATCTGCCAATACGTTCGGCACAATATACGGCAACAATAGTTTATACGCGACGCTTTTTAGGCGGACGGCAACCGTTGTGTGGGATTGGGGTTACATCAGATATGCTGTTAATTTTATAACCTAATGCACCTAAAGCTCTTACCGCAGACTCACGACCCGGTCCTGGACCTTTAACCAGAACATCGACATTTTTTACACCATAAGTTTCTTGAGCTGCTTTACCAGCAACTTCAGCTGCAACCTGGGCTGCAAATGGTGTAGATTTACGTGAACCACGGAAGCCTTGTCCACCTGAGGTGGCCCAAGCCAATGCATTACCTTGACGATCAGTAATCGTTACAATGGTGTTATTAAAAGACGCATGAATGTGGGCTACGCCCTCGGATACCGAACGACGTGCCGTTTTTTTACGACCACGGGTGTCTTTTGCCATCTTTTAGCTTCCTAAGTTAATTATCTTTTAATTGAACGAATCGGACCCTTACGAGTACGAGCGTTGTTCTTCGTGTTTTGACCTCTTACAGGTAAGTTACGACGATGGCGGATGCCACGGTAACAACCTAAATCGACCAAACGCTTGATATTCATTGAAACTTCACGACGTAGGTCACCCTCTGTCATGTAGTTACCAACTTCTGCACGGATAGCATCAAGCTGTGCGTCATCTAATTGACTGATTTTGGTAGTAGGAGCAATGCCAACCGTGTCTAAGATTTTCTTAGCGGTAGTACGGCCAATACCAAAAATATAAGTCAATGAAATCACTGCATGCTTGTTATCCGGGATGTTGACGCCGGCAATACGAGCCATTGATTTCTCTCCAGTTATGAAAAATGAGTCTTTATTATATTAAAAATAATCTTGAGACTTATGTTTCAGATTTTGCCATTTACTGTATCTTGTCTTTGGTCAACTGGTTTTAACGCCAAAAGCCAAATAAAAGTTAGTAAACGACGGCAAGTGGCGGATGATAGCTCATCCGCCTTTATTTTTCAAGTTTAATTCGTAAATAGTATTCTAAACGTGTCTAAAATACTCAAAAATTACTGATTAACCTTGACGCTGTTTATGACGTGGTTCTGCTTTGCAGATAACATGTACTTTACCTTTACGGCGAACTACTTTACAGCTACCACAAATTTTCTTAACAGATGCTTGAACTTTCATAATTTTCTCCTATTGAACAAACACTTTTTAGCGATTTTAAGGATAAAGTTAAGACCTATCTAATCAGTGTTTGATCATGATACTGATGTGTCATTAAGTGAGCCTGTAGCTGTGAAATGAAATCCATAACCACGACTACCATAATTAAAAGTGATGTCCCACCTAAGTGGAATGGTATGCCAAATGAAGACTGTAGTAGCATTGGCATTAAACAAATCGCCGTCATATAAATCGCCCCAATGAAGGTTAAGCGGTTTAATACGTGATCTAGATAACGCTGAGTTTGCAGACCGGGTCTAATGCCAGGAATGTATGCCCCACTACGTTTCAAGTTCTCTGCTACTTCACGTGGACTAAATACCAATGCCGTGTAGAAATAACAGAAGAAAATAATCATTGTACCAAATAAAACCAAATATAATGGCTGACCCGGTGCGAGAACTAATGACATGGTTTGTAGAATTTGCTGCCATGTACTAGGATCGGCAGAGTTACCTACCCACTGCCCCAGACTTGCTGGGAACATTAATAAAGCGCTGGCAAAAATCGCTGGGATAACGCCGGCCATATTAATCTTCAGTGGCAAATGCGACTGCTGATCGGCATAAATTTTACGACCTAGTTGCTGTTTTTGCGCATAGTTAACAGGAATGCGGCGCTGTGCTCGTTCAATAAACACAATACCTGCAGTCACTGCAATGCCTAATACCGCAAATATCAGCAGTACAATCAGACTTTGAGGGTCGTTTTTGACCATTTCGAAAGACTGACCTAACATACTAGGCACACTGGATACAATGCTTGCAAAAATAAGCATTGAAATACCATTGCCCACACCGCGTTCTGTAATTTGCTCACCAAGCCACATCAAGAACATGGCGCCTGCTACAAGAGAGCTCACAGCAGGAATATAAAAGGTTAACCCTGAGGATAAAGTCAGGTTTTGACTGATTAATCCGGTACACATAAATATGGCTTGAATAGATGCCAAAAAGAGAGTCCCTTGTCGCGTATACTTGTTCAGCTTACGACGACCGGCCTCTCCTTCTTTTTTCAAAGCTTCAAGCGACGGTAGTACCGCCGACATCATCTGTACGATAATAGAAGCTGAGATGTAAGGCATGATACCCAAAGCCATAATTGACATTCGCTCTAAAGCACCACCTGAGAACATGTTGAACATGCTTAAGATGGTGTTTTCATTGCGAGAGAATAAGTCAGCTAGGCTAACCGGATTAATACCAGGAACTGGGATATGTGAACCTAAACGGTAGACAACCAGCGCCCCTATCAAAAATAACAGACGATTCCATAGCTCATCATATTTACGAATAAAAACGAGCGGGTTCATCGGAATTGCAGAGGTAGGCGCAGATTGCTTAGCCATCTAAATTACTCCTCAGTACCCTCAGTAACTTCAACAGTACCGCCGGCAGCTTCAATAGCAGCTTTAGCACCTTTAGTTACTTTAACACCTTTGAATGTATAAGCTTTAGTAATCTCGCCTGATAGGATGATACGCGCACGTTTCATGTCATGACGGATAATGTTTGCCGCTTTCAAAGTCTCAACGCTTACTACGTCGCCGTCAATCTTGTTCAGTTCAGACAGACGAACTTCAGCAGTAGTTAATGCCATTTGACTTGTGAAACCAAATTTTGGTACACGACGGAATAATGGCATTTGGCCGCCTTCAAATCCACGACGAACGCCTGAACCTGAACGTGATTTTTGACCTTTAACACCACGGCCACCAGTTTTGCCTAGGCCAGAACCGATACCACGACCTTTACGGTGTGCAGTTTTTTTGGCGCCTACGCCTGGTGATAATTCGTTTAATTTAAGTCCCATTACGCTTCCTCCACTTTAACCATGTAATTGATGCGATTCACCATTCCACGGGTTGAAGGCGTGTCTTCAACTTCAACTGTATGTCCAATACGGCGTAAACCAAGGCCCATAAGACAAGCTTTGTGGCTCTTGAGGCGATGGGCACCAGATTTAATTTGAGTAACTTTCATTGTTTTCATCGTAACTCACCTACTTTAATATCTAAATAATGGTTAGCCCAAGATTTCGTCTACAGATTTACCACGTTTTGCAGCCGCCTTTTCAGGTGACGACATATCACGTAAACCATTGAATGTTGCACGTACTACGTTAGTTGGGTTCGTTGAACCATAACATTTAGTTAATACGTTTTCTACACCAGCAGATTCTAGTACAGCACGTACTGCGCCACCGGCGATTACGCCAGTACCTTCGTTAGCTGGCTGCATGTATACTTTACTTGCACCATGACGGGCAATAATAGGATGCTGTAAAGTAGCGCCATCAAGATCAACAGTGATCATGTTGCGTTTTGCAGCTTCAAGTGCTTTTTGGATAGCAGCTGGAACTTCACGAGCTTTACCACGTCCAAAACCAACACGGCCATTACCATCACCAACAACAGTTAATGCTGTGAATGAGAAGATACGACCACCTTTTACAACTTTCGATACACGGTCAACAGAAACTAATTTTTCTACTAAACCGTCGTTTTGTTCTACTTTAGCCATGATTAAAACTCCAATCCATTTTCACGAGCGGCGTCAGCTAATGCTTTAACGCGGCCGTGGTATTTGAAACCACTACGGTCGAAAGCAACTTTAGTGATACCAGCAGATGTTCCACGTTCAGCGATAAGTTTACCTACAGCAGCAGCTGCGTCAACGTTACCAGTAGCGCCAGAGCGTAATGAAGCGTCAAGCGTTGAGGCTTGTGCTAATACTTCTCCGCCAGTTGGAGAAATGATCTGAGCATAGATATGGCGTGGAGTACGGTTAACAACTAACCGATGCACACCCAAATGACGGATGTGGGCACGTGTTTTTTTAGCTCGACGTAAGCGAGCAGCTTTTTTATCAAACATGTCATTTCACCTTATTTTTTCTTAGCTTCTTTACGAACCACATGCTCGTCACTATAGCGAATACCTTTACCTTTATATGGCTCAGGCGGACGATAACCACGGATTTTCGCAGCAGCTTGACCTAGTGCCTGCTTATCATTTGATTTTAAAATGATTTCAGTTTGGCTTGGCGTTTCAGCAGTTACACCTTCAGGAAGGATGTATTCAACTGGATGTGAGTAACCTACGTTTAGGGTGATTTTATTACCCGCAACTTGTGCACGGTAACCAACACCAATCAACTGAAGTTTTCTTTCAAAACCTTCAGAAACACCGATAACGAAGTTATTCAAAGTTGAACGCATAGTACCAGTGTGCATCCAAGCTTCTTTAGAGTCAGAAACAGGTGATAAGATCAGTTGACTATCTTCTTGTTTTAGCTCGACCAAATCATGCAGGTGTAAAGACATAGTACCTTTACTGCCTTTAACTTCAACCTGCTGACCGTTCAAAGTAACACTTACGCCATTAGGCAGTGCTACTGGGGCTTTAGCCACACGAGACATAGGAATATTCCTTAATAACAGATAAATAACGAATGATTATGAAAAAATTAACAGGCACTAGGCCTGTTAATTTAAATAATCAGCTCTATATTACTTAAGCTTTTTATTAGTAATCAAAACTTGGGGCCTAAATAAAGGCGCCCATTATACCTGATTAATAATGTTTTAAAAAGTTAAATAATACAAATTATGATTTAAGCAACAAATGCGATGATTTCACCACCGATGCCAGCAGCACGAGCAGCGCGATCGCTCATGATACCTTTACTGGTAGAAACAATCGCAACGCCTAAACCTTGCTGTACCGATGGGATAGCGTCTTTACCGCGGTATTGACGTAAACCTGGACGGCTGTAGCGTTTGATTACTTCGATAACAGGCTTGCCTTCGAAGTATTTCAATTCGATACTTAGTGTTGCTTTGCCATTGCCTTCGTCAGTTACTTCAGCAGAAGCGATGTAACCTTCTTGAACCAGTAGGTCAGCAATTGACTTACGTAGTTTTGAGCTTGGCATAGCAACAGAAACTTTACGTGCCATTTGTGCGTTACGGATACGGGTTAGCATATCAGCAACTGTATCTTGCATACTCATAGTATTACTCCCTTACCAACTAGCTTTACGAACGCCTGGAACATCACCTTGCATTACGCGTTCGCGTAAAATGTTACGTGATAAACCAAACTTACGGAAGTAACCATGAGGACGGCCAGTTACACCACAACGATTACGTAGTCTTACTGGAGACGAGTTACGTGGAAGAGACTGAAGCTCAAGAATGGCTTCCATTCTTTCTTCGTCACTTGCATTAACATCGCCGATGATTGCCTTAAGCTTTGCACGCTTCTCAGCATACTTAGCAACCATTTTCTCGCGCTTTAATTCGCGATTAATCATGCTCTTTTTTGCCATAATGCTTTATTCCTATTTGAATGGGAAGCCGAATGCTTTAAGCAGTGCGCGACCCTGCTCGTCATCCTGAGCAGATGTCGTGATAGTGATATCAAGCCCACGAAGGCGATCAATTTTATCATAATCAACTTCTGGGAAAACGATTTGCTCTTTAATACCTAACGAGTAGTTACCACGACCGTCGAATGCTTTTGGTGAAAAGCCGCGGAAGTCACGGATACGTGGGATAGCAATAGCAATGAGACGATCTAAAAACTCATACATTTGCTCGCCACGAAGTGTCACTTTACAGCCAATTGGCCATTCTTCACGAATTTTAAAGCCAGCGACAGATTTACGAGCTTTAGTAATTACCGGCTTCTGGCCTGCAATTGCAGTCATGTCCGCTACGGCACCTTCTAAAAGCTTCTTGTCTTGTGAAGCACCGCCAACACCCATATTAAGAGTAATTTTGGTGATTTTTGGTACTTGCATGACGTTTTCCAAGCCTAGTTCATCTTTGATCTGTTGCTTGTACTGGTCATTGTATAGTGATTTTAATCTAGCCATTGCTATTACACCCTTAGTGTTTTACGCAGTCGCCACTACTTCACCGTTTGAGCGATAGACACGTTTTTTGTTGCCTTCATCGTCAAACTGATAAGTAATACGATCAGCTTTTTGGGTTTGCGCATTGAAAATTGCGACGTTTGAAATATGTAAAAATGCTTCTTGCTTAACAATGCCACCTTCAGCACCAGTTGCCGCATTTGGCTTTTGGTGTTTGGTTACAATATTAATGCCTTCAACTTTGATACGGTCATTTTTTACCGCTAGCACAGTGCCTTGTTTGCCTTTATCTTTCCCAGCAATAACAATGACATTGTCGCCTTTACGTAATTTAGCCATGGGTTACCTCTACAGTACTTCTGGTGCTAGTGATACAATCTTCATGAATTGATCACCACGTAGTTCACGAGTTACCGGCCCAAAGATACGAGTGGCAATCGGGGCTTTATTCTGGTTAAGCAATACAGCAGCGTTGTCATCAAAACGAAGTACTGAACCATCTGGACGACGTACACCTTTTTTGGTACGTACAACCACAGCATTCATTACATCGCCTTTCTTAACACGACCACGTGGAATTGCTTCTTTAACAGATACTTTAATGATGTCACCGACAGAGGCATAACGACGATGTGAACCGCCAAGAACCTTAATACACTGTACACGTCGTGCACCACTATTATCTGCAACTTCCAGAATTGTTTCAGTCTGAATCATCGCGTTACTCCAATCATATACAATAGGCAATAACTATACTGGTGAATAACTTCATGCAATTATAAAAATCACATGAAGTACTCACTAATTTGGTAAGTCACCACAAGGGGACGTATTCTACCAGTAATTAATGCCAATTGCAATTTGCTTATATTTTTTCCGCTGTTTCCACAACGTCTACTAATTTCCAAGACTTAGTCTTAGAGATAGGACGGGTTTCAATAATACGAACCACATCACCTTCTTTACAGACGTTATTTTCATCATGGGCTTTAATTTTTGTAGAACGACGGATCTGTTTGCCATATAGTGGGTGACGAACTTTACGCTCAATCAATACTGTAATGGACTTGTCCATCTTGTTACTGACAACCTTACCAGTAACAATACCTACACCTGTGCCCGAAACTTCGGTTTGTTGAATATCGTCACTCATTAGGCGCCTCTTTGTTTTTCATTAATCAAAGTCTTGATCTGAGCGATCGCACGGCGATTGGCTCTGACTTCGTGGGTGCTACCTAGTTGACCGGTGGCTTTTGCCATACGAAGACGGAAAGCATCAAGTTGCTTCTCATCTAGTAATCCAGTCAGCTCTTCTACTGATTTGTCTCGTAATTCACTGATCTTCATTACATTATCGTCCGCTTAACAATGGTAGTTTTGAAGGGAAGCTTAGCTGCTGCAAGCGTGAACGCTTCGCGGGCTAACTCTTCTGAAACCCCTTCGATCTCATAAAGCATTTTACCTGGTTTGATTTCGCATACCCAGTACTCAACAGGACCTTTACCTTTACCCATACGAACTTCTAATGGTTTGTTAGTAATTGGCTTGTCAGGGAATACACGGATCCAGATCTTACCACCACGTTTTACTTTACGAGTGATGGTACGACGTGCCGCTTCAATTTGACGTGCTGTCATACGACCACGACCAACTGATTTTAGGCCAAACTGACCAAATGCAACGGTGCTACCACGATGTGCTAAACCCGTGTTACGCCCTTTATGCATTTTACGAAATTTGGTACGTTTTGGTTGTAACATAGCTTAACCTCTATCTGTGTTTGCTCTGTCTGAATTGCGGCGGTTGCTGTTACTACGGCCGCGACGTTTTGGCGCACGAGTCTTATCTTCTTTAGGAGGATTATAAACGCTATCCATACCATCTAGAATTTCACCACGGAATACCCATACTTTAACACCGATGGTTCCGTAAGTAGTCTCTGCACGAACTGATGCATAATCGATATCAGCACGTAGCGTATGTAAAGGTACACGACCTTCACGATACCACTCAGTACGAGCGATTTCAGCACCACCTAAACGACCAGACAGTTCTACTTTAATACCTTGAGCACCAGAGCGCATGCTGTTTTGAACGGCGCGCTTCATCGCACGACGGAACATAACACGGCGCTCTAGTTGGCTGGCGATACCTTCAGCAACTAGACGAGCATCTAAATCTGGAGAAGTGATTTCTTCGATATTAACCTGAGCAGGTACGCCCATCATTTTGGTTAATTCTTTTTGTAACTTCTCAATATCTTCGCCTTTTTTACCAATAACGATACCAGGACGAGCCGTTGAAATTGTGATCTTAGCTGCGCCAGTAGGACGCTCGATCATAATGTGGCTAATCATAGCATTGTCTAGCTTCTTACGAAGATAGTCACGTACTTGAAGATCGTTAAGTAGGTATTCAGAATACTGTTTTGGGTCTGCATACCAGTTAGCATTGTGTTTTTTTACAACGCCAAGACGAATTCCGATTGGATGTACTTTTTGTCCCATGAGTTATTCTCCTACCTTAACAGTGATGTGACAGGTACGTTTACTGATACGATCAGCACGACCCTTTGCACGTGGTAGGATACGCTTTAGCGTGATGCCTTCATCCACATAGATAGTTGATACTTTAAGCGTATCGATATCTAAACCGTGGTTGTGTTCAGCGTTTGCGATAGCAGACTCAAGACATTTCTTAACGAATACTGCGCCTTTTTTATTGCTGAACGCAAGGATATCCAAAGCACGCTCAATAGACTTACCACGAACTTCATCTGCGACAAGTCGAACTTTCTGTGCCGAAATGGCGGCACCGCGTAATTTTGCAGTTACTTCCATAGTGAGCACCTTATTTTTTTGCTTTCTTGTCAAAGCCATGACCGCGATAAGTGCGAGTCGGGGCAAATTCACCTAGTTTATGGCCAACCATTTGCTCACTAATGATAACCGGTACATGTGTACGGCCGTTGTGAACAGAAATTGTTAGACCAACCATTTGTGGCAGAATCATCGAGCGACGTGACCAAGTTTTAATAGGCTTGCGTGAGTTTGACTCTACAGCTTTTTCTACTTTGGCAAACAGATGCGCATCAATGAATGGACCTTTTTTCAATGAACGAGGCATGAAATTTTCCTTTATTTCTTCTTGGCGCGACGGCGACGGATGATCATACTGTCAGTACGCTTGTTAGAACGCGTTTTAAGACCTTTAGTCTTCTGACCCCATGGCGTTGTTGGATGTTTACCCATTGTACGACCTTCACCACCACCGTGTGGGTGATCTACTGGGTTCATCGCAGTACCACGAACCGTTGGGCGAACACCACGCCAACGAGATGCACCTGCTTTACCAAGTGATTTTAGGTTATTTTCAGTGTTTGAAACTTCACCGATAACGGCACGGCAATTTACGTGTACACGACGAGTCTCGCCTGAACGTAGACGTAGGATTGCGTAAATACCTTCTTTACCTAGTAACTGAACTGAAGCACCAGCTGAGCGAGCCATTTGCGCGCCTTTACCGATTTTTAGTTCAATATTACTGATGGTAGTACCAACAGGAATATTTTTTAGAGGTAAACAGTTACCTGGACGGATTGGTGACGCTTCACCTGACAATACTGTATCGCCAACTTTAAGTTTCTTAGGAGCGATGATATAACGACGCTCACCATCAGCATACTTAAGAAGGGCAATATGTGCAGTACGGTTTGGATCGTATTCGATACGCTCTACCGTTGCTGGGATATTGTCTTTAGTACGTTTGAAGTCGATAATACGATAGTGTTGCTTGTGTCCACCACCAATGTGACGTGATGTAATACGACCATTGTTATTACGACCACCTGATCTACCTTGTGCTTCAACAAGTGGGGCATGCGGACGACCTTTGTAAAGGTGTGGATGCACCACTTTTTCAACAAAACGGCGACCTGGTGATGTTGGCTTTGCTTTTACGATAGGCATGATTTGTATCCTTATTCGTTGTTCGCTGTTTCGCTAGTAGAAGCTGCATTATCTGCAATCTCTTCACCAGCATCAGCCATTTGTACATCTTGACCAGCTTTTAAAGTCACATAGGCTTTTTTATAGTCATTACGACGACCTACAGTGCGACCAAAGCGCTTTGTTTTACCTTTAACATTTAAGGTGTTTACCTTAGTAACTTCCACACCTTCAAACATTAACTCGACTGCTTTTTTGATTTCACGCTTGGTGGCATTGTTATCAACTTTGAAAACTTGAACACCTAACGAGTCACCTAACAGCTGAGATTTCTCTGAGAACACAGGCCCTTTTAAGACCTGATAAAGTCTTGCGTTGTTCATGCTAGTGCTTCCTCAAATTGTTTCGCTGCGTCAACAGACATGATGACTTTATCAAACGCAATCAAGCTAACTGGATCCACTTCGTTAGTACCTAGAACATTCACATGTGGAATGTTGCGGGCAGCTAAGTATAGATTCTCATCAACTTCATTGGTCACGATTAATGCACGTGGTGCATTAAGTTCTGCCAATTTGCTAATTAATTCTTTTGTCTTTGGCGCTGACACAGTGATGCTGTCAACTAAAATTAGACGGTCTTGGCGAACTAATTCAGCTAAGATACACTGCATCGCACCGCGATACATTTTACGGTTCACTTTTTGTGACCAGTCTTGTGGCTTGGCAGCAAACGCTCGACCACCACCAACCCAAATTGGGCTACGAGTAGAACCAGCACGTGCACGGCCAGTACCTTTTTGACGCCATGGTTTTTTACCACCGCCAGAAACTTCAGCACGAGTCTTTTGTGCGCGGGTACCTTGACGTGCGCCTGCTAAATAAGCAGTGACGACTTGGTGAACGAGGGCTTCGTTGAATTCACGACCAAATGCCGTGTCAGACAGCTCAACCGCTGCGCCTGTAACAGTTTTTAAATTCACGTTAATCCCCTTGCTTAGGCTTTGATTGACGGACGTACGATGACATCGCCACCATTGGCACCTGGAATGGCACCTTTAATGACGAGAAGACCTTTTTCAGCGTCTACTGACACGACTTCAAGTCCTTGAACGGTAACACGTTTGTTACCCATTTGCCCTGGCATTTTCTTACCTTTGAAAACTTTACCTGGGCTTTGGTTCTGACCTGTAGAACCCAATACGCGATGCGATACTGAGTTACCGTGTGTAGCATCTTGCATACTAAAGTTATGACGTTTTACGCCACCTTGGAAGCCTTTACCTTTACTTTGACCTGTAACATCAACAAGTTGCCCTGCTTCAAATAGGTCAGCAGCAATTTCGCTACCCGCTTCACGTCCTTCAAGTTCTTCTTCTGTAACACGAAATTCCCACACACCGCGGCCGGCTTTAACGCCTGCTTTAGCAAAGTGACCTTTTTGTGCTGCTGTTACGCGGCTGTCACGACGCTCACCTGTGGTGATCTGGATGGCTTGATAGCCGTCAGTGTCATTCGTTTTGATTTGAGTAATGCGGTTTGCATCGACCTCAACAACCGTTACAGGGATAGAAGCGCCTGTTTCAGTGAAGACACGGGTCATGCCGCATTTCTTACCGACTAAACCGATCGCCATGTTAAACCTCTTTATATCTTCAATTAATATTCTGGGTAATTGTTAGTATGTCGCTCTATATTAATCAGTACGTATTATTATAGAAACGTACTTATTAACCCAATGCGATTTGAACGTCTACACCAGCAGCCAAGTCCAACTTCATCAATGCGTCTACTGTTTTATCAGTAGGTTGCACGATGTCAAGCATACGCTTGTGAGTACGAATCTCGTACTGATCTCGCGCGTCTTTGTTGACGTGTGGCGAGGTTAGGACGTTGAAACGCTCGATGCGAGTAGGCAACGGTACAGGACCACAAACTTGCGCACCAGTGCGCTTTGCGGTATCGACAATCTCTTGTGCCGACTGATCGATCAATCTATGATCAAAAGACTTTAGTCGGATACGGATTCTCTGGTTAGCCATGCCAGCAAGCTCCTAATAAATGGTTTTATCATCAACGATAACCCAAATGGCGAACGTTAAATGACAAATAGCCGTTATATAAATGATTTATTTTTTGGTCAAATCGTGAGATTAATCACATGAGACAATTCAAAAAACAAAATAAGTTTAATCCTTGCCCACCATTTCTATATAAGAAGGTAGCAAAGAAGATTGAAATTAGTGCCAAAAACGATGCTTTGGCTGTATTAACGTCAAGCTTTACAAGTGTTTACTATTCAATACGCTGCCGTATCTGATCACACTTACTTGGAACGCTCATATAAATTCAGTGGGTTGTATTATACATAGCTGACAGCCAATTGCAAGTATATTATTGGTGTTTATCGCCATATATTTGGGGTTATTACGCCCTTTTTACATTTTAATAACATCCCTATTTTAGGTGTCTAATTTGACTATAAATTAACCAAAACTTATCTGATAGTCAGGCGAAAACAGGGCTAAAGTGTCTAAAAAACAACCAGTTTATAACGCTTAGGCTTGTCTTTAAAAAAGCCAGCAACCGCTTAAAATAATCTGCACTTAGCATGCAACTAATCTAAGACGATATCATACTGCTCTTGGGTATATAAATTCTCCACCTCAAACGTGATAACTCGGCCCAAAAGATACTCTAAGTCAGCGACTGTGTCTGCTTCAGATGAGAGTAGCAAGTCAATTACCGAAGCGTGCGCCACCACCGTAAACTTCTTAGGTGAGTTATAAGTTCGGGCACAGCGCATAATTTCACGGAAAATCTCAAAGCAAACGGTTTCTGCTGTCTTGATAAAGCCCTTACCCTCACACGTCTTACATGGCTCGCAAAGCTGCTGCTCTAATGACTCACGTGTGCGCTTGCGGGTCATCTCGACCAGTCCAAGCTCACTGACCTGAGTAATTTTGGTTTTGGCATAGTCTTGTGACAACTGATATTGTAAGTTCTCTAACACATCATCTTTGTGCTGCTGCTCGAGCATATCAATAAAATCAAGGATGATGATGCCGCCTAAATTACGCAGTCTAAGCTGACGGGCAATAGCATGAGTGGCTTCCAAATTAGTTTTATATACCGTGTCCTCAAGCGAGCGGCCACCCACAAAAGAGCCGGTATTGACATCAATGGTAGTCATTGCCTCGGTTTGATCGATAATCAGGTAGCCGCCCGATTTTAAGTCTACTCGGCGCTTTAACGCATCACGCAAATCCTCTTCAACTCGGTGCACATCAAATAAAGGCTGCTCGCCACTGTAAGGCAGGATACGTGGATAGATAAAAGGCACAAACTCTTTGGCAAACTGACGCACCTCATTGTACATACCTTCGTGATCGACAATGACTTTTTCGGTATCTGGATGCACCAAATCTCGGATAGAGCGCAGTGGAAGCGACAATTCTTGATAAATCAGCACCGCACTTTGACCACTACCCGCTGAGGCTTCTTTACGCGCTTGAATGGTGCGCCATAGCTGTACTAGATAGTAGATATCCTCTTCTAGCTTGGCCACTGGTACCCGCTCTGCGGCGGTACGAGCAATAAGCCCGCCGGTAAGATTGACCGTTTGCATCAGTGCGCCAAGCTCAGTCTTTAAACGGTGGCGCTCTTCTTCATTGTCGATGCGCTGCGAGATACCGATGTGCTCACTGGAGGGCAAATATACCAGATAGCGCGATGGCAAGGATATATTGGTGGTAAGACGGGCGCCTTTGGTACCGAGCTGGTCTTTGGTGACCTGTACCAGTATTTTTTGGCCTTCATGCAGCCGATACTGAATTAATTCATGACGTGGCGGCTCGATAATCTGACGCTCTTTGACCGCAGCGGGCTTGGTATCGGCTTTGGTAATGGCGTTACCCACCATATCGGGAGAGTCAATCTCAAGTAGCGCGTTATCGAGCAGATCATTTTTTAGATTGTCGGACTCATCTGCTAAAGCCGATTTTTTTTCGCGTAAGCTGCCCGCCTCAATTTCTGTCTTCGCAGACAACGGGTCAGCCTCCATAGCGGGCCCAGTTTCTGTTATTACAGATGCCATGGTGTCACTTGCCGTCACCACATTTTCAGCAATGTGCTCACAGCGATCTACTGGCATACTGGTTAATACGGTCGGTTCTTGCTTAGCGTTGTGACGTATCTCAGGGGCCTTGTCTGCCGTAGGGGCAGGACGGGCAATACGGCGCATATCATTAACATGCAAAAAGGCGGTACGAGACTGGCCAATTTCAACAAAAGCGGCCTGCATTCCAGGCAAAACACGCACCACAGTACCCAAATAGATATTGCCAACCAGACCCAGCTTATTATGCCGCTCAATATAAACCTCACTAACCACACCGTTATCTAAAACAGCGACTCGAGATTCCATTGGGCTGACATTAATGAGTAGCTCTTCTGACATAGCAGACCTTTTATCTTATTATAAGTTAATGACAATCTATAAATGAATGATACGCTGATAAGTTCAGGACACTCAAAACGTTAGGACTCTCAGTGTACCACTGACTTTGATAAATTGTTATCTTGCACCAAGTTATTGTTAGGCAGCCTACCTTATGAGTGCCTAGATATTATAAGTCAGCCGCTTGTTGCTGCATACGTTTAATAGCAGCTAAGGTTTGCGCCAGCGGCAGACCCACCACATTAGAGTAGCTGCCATTAATGCGCTCCACCCATGCGGCGCCTTTACCTTGAATGGCATACCCACCGGCTTTGTCTGCAGGCTCACCGCTTCGCCAGTAGTCCTCCATCGCCGCCTTATTGAGCGCAATGAATTTTACCGCTGTTTTTTCAAGTAAGTTATCGGTTAATACAACCTGCCCGCACTCATCAATCAAGGTTAACTGTACCGCAGTCCATACGGCATGCTCGGTATCAGACATCTGCTGCCACATCCTAAAGGCATCCTCTTTATCAATGGGCTTCACCAAAATAGAGCGGCCATCAGGCAAGACACCAATGGTATCTGAGGTAATTACCAAAAAAAGCTGACGCTCAGTGCTTGCTGTCTTTACCGGCATCTGTGATACCAAGCTATGACACGCTGCTACAGCCTTCGCCCCCACCATACGCACGATATAATCTTGCGGGCTCTCCCCAGCTTGCACCGTTTCATCTACCTCAGCGCTATGTATCACAAAGTCAAGATCAGCCATAGCCAACAGCTGCTGACGGCGCGGTGAAGTCGAGGCAAGAACAACAGTTATCATAATATCGGCTGGGTTATCCACATTAAATGAATGATTAAAAGTGAGCGCACAAAACAGACAGCACTTGGTATGTTAAAGGTATGACTGGTTATGCACTTAGGGCTATGAATATTTGTTGATAAAACGGTGCAATCCAAAAAATACCAACGGCCAGCTAATGACACTGACCAATAAGCTAAAAATTGCACTGGCATAAAATATGTTCTGGGTCAGGTATTGCACAATCCATAACGTCAGCTGAAACACGATAAGTGCCCCTGTCGCCACCGTCCAAGCAACGGGCAAATTAACTTGCTTGATATACTGCCCAACAAAACGCAGCGAAAACGCCATAATCACTGCCGCAAATCCCTGCTGCCCTAAGCGGGTATCTAACAACAAGTCTGAGATAATACCAATGGCAAAAGCGGTCACCACCCCCACATAGCGCGGTTTATAGATAAGCCAAAAAATAAGCACCATAATAAGTGCCATGGGCCGTAGCTTCGAGGCATCCAAACTAAGCGGGTAGATATTAACGACAGAAGCCGCCACAAAACTTGCAATAACCAACAGCAAAGATTGTAACGGGCTTAAGGGAGACTTGATCATAATTGCGGTAGCGCCTGTTAAGAAACCTAAGTTCAAAATCTTAATTCAAAAATGTAGCAAAATCACCTAGTTTTTGAACCAAAGACACAGGGTTGCTAAACACTAAGCCCACAAACACACTGTGCCATGGGCTTAGTTTAAGATAAACACCAAGTCATCTGGCTTAGTGTTTAACGACGAGCTTGCTGCCTGCCATAGACCAGCTTAGACAGGCTAAGGCTCATCAATAGGACGGCTTGGGGGCACATACGGGGCCTGAGTAAGCTCTAATGACCCGGTAAAGCTGTCATCGGAATAACGCGGAGAGTGCTTGCTGTCTTGCATAATGAGCACATACGAGCTGTTCACAAAATCAGCTGCGGGCGTTACTTCGATATTCATAAAATTATCATTTTGCTCAGGATTAATATATTCAATACGGCCCACACGATATCCAGCTGGAAACCGGCCACCGAGCCCTGATGATATGAGCTCATCACCGACTCGGATATCTGAGGTCTTAAATATATAATCCAGCTTCAAGGAGCTTGGCGTGCCCTCCCCTGAAACAATAGCACGCTGACCGGTACGTCGCACTGTCACTGACACTGACTGCAATTCATCAGTGATTAATAACAAACGGCTGGTATTGGGATACACATTAATAATTTGTCCCAAGATGCCATTTTCATCGATCGCGGTCTGACCGACTTCCACCCCATCATTGCTGCCTTTATTCAGCACCACAATCTGCTTTAGGGGGTTGGTATCTGTGCCGATAACCTGTGCCAAATTCAAATCATATTGATCCGGCTTGGTCGTCGACAAGATGCCTTGCAAGCGGGCGTTTTGGGCCAACACATAATCCTGCTGCTGTAGTTTGGCCTGAGCATGCAACAATTGGGCATGCAGCTGTACGTTTTCGCGACGCAGCGCCTCTTTACTCATCAAAGTGCCATCTGCCCAGTGACTCACAAAACTTGGCAGCACAGACATCTGATAAATAGGCTGCATGGCCGAATGACTGGTATCACGGATTGGTGTGAACCAGTCAGGGTTTTTGCTATCCAGTAACATCAAAATCATAGCGACCAATAACACGGCCGCTGTTTTTCGTAACGATAGACTGTACTGAGCAAAGATGCTTGTTGGCATATTAAATTTATAAACTCATCGGCTACACAAAAATCATATTAAGACTTTTATTATTGATAAATGCTAATGCAGCACCGCCGCCACGGCTCACACACGTTAAGGGGTCTTCTGCAACGGTAACCGGTAGGCCGGTTTCTTTTGACAATAATTTATCAAAGTTACGCAACAAAGCGCCGCCACCGGTTAACACGATACCACGCTCAGCGATGTCTGATGACAATTCAGGTGGCGTCTGTTCTAGGGCCGTTTTTACCGCACTAACAATACCAGTTAATGAGTCGCTTAATGCCTTTTGAACTTCTTCAGAGGTCACCGTTAAGGTCTTAGGCACCCCTTCAGCCATACTACGGCCGCGCACTTCAACTTCAAGCTTGGCATCTTCATCAATGGCCGAGCCTACGCTTTGCTTGATACGCTCAGCTGTGGTTTCACCAATGACGCAGCCATGATTGCGGCGAACGTGCGTGATAATCGCCTCATCAAAGATGTCGCCGCCGATACGGATAGAGTCGGCATAGACGCAGCCTGATAATGAGATGACGGCAATCTCAGTGGTACCACCACCGATATCCACAACCATAGAGCCACTGGCTTCATGCACTGGCAGGTCGGCACCAATGGCAGCTGCCATCGGCTCTTCTAATAAAAAGACTTTGTTGGCGCCAGCAGAAGATACCGCTTCACGAATGGCACGACGCTCAACTAAGGTCGATTTACAAGGCACACAAACCACAACGTTTGGCTGAGCCAAAAAGCGACGCGCTTTTACTTTATTGATGAAGTGTTTTAGCATTTTTTGAGTGACCTCAAAATCTGCAATAACCCCATCTTTTAACGGGCGAATGGCGGTGATATTGTCCGGTGTACGACCCAGCATTTGCTTTGCATCGATGCCGACAGCGGCTACCGTTGGATTTTGAGTGCGATTACTACGCAGAGCCACTACCGTGGGCTCGTCGAGAACCACACCCTTTCCAGGCGCATAAATCAATGTGTTGGCAGTACCAAGGTCAATGGCGATATTGTTAGATAGAAATCCAAACGGGTTCATGTATCGTGTTTCCAGCGTATTGCGAGTTAAAGAGAAGCCGTCATCATCAGCGGTTAATTCGCTAAGATTGGCTCTCAAATAAGTGAGTTTGAGTTACTAAAAAATATTCTAAGATATTGCCGAGCAGATATAAGCACACACTTTAACTAAAGTTAAGTATGACGACAAGGAAAAACCTAAAAAGGTTCGTCAAATATTCAAGTGGTGCAAATTATAGCGCTTAATTGTCGATAAATCATGTCAATCTCTAAATTTTCATCTTTATACAGTACACTAATTTGCAACATCTCATGTCAAACCTGTTGCCAACCGCCTAAGCTTGGGGTATGACCATCGTTTATGACCCTGCTTATTGATAGATGGCTCATGTCATCAGTATCCGCCTTATCTCACTTTAGCGCTTTAGCCACTGGCCATTATCACAAGGTAACCACTGAAAATAACTGCCAGTTGCTTTATAATATCCACCAATTTCATGATTGTAGTGACCCGCAAGCCTGCTTAGGAATAAATACACGGGCAAGCACGCTTTTTTAACTGAGTTTGAGCCTTATATTTATCAGCAGCGTATTTGTCTGCGGTATCTTTAATGCCTTAATGTATTGCCCCATTGATTGTCTTAATTATTTTTATTAACTAATCTAAAAAAGGATGCTTTGTTTCATGACTACCCCAATCCAAAATCCACAAGCGCCCATCGGCGATCTTCGTGATGACAAAATCTGCACAGCCGATATTTTAGAGGTAGCCAAGCTGTCACGTCTGGCCGTCGATGAAGAAACTGCGCAAAACTTCGCAGAAGACATCGACAAAATCCTAGCCATGATGCATACCCTATCGAGCGTCGATACCGAAGGCTTAACACCATTAGCCAACGTTCATGAAGCGGCTCAAGAGCTGCGTGCTGATATCCCCAATCCAGATATCGACCGTGAATTGAATCAATCTATCGCCCCAGCCGTTGAGCAAGGCTTGTATCTAGTACCTCAGGTCATTGAATAGCATTTAGCTTGGCTGCTAGCTTTGTCTGTCTGCTAGGGGTAAAAAATAAAATAGCCCGCTTAGCATAAAAACTCGCCATAGCCGCCTATCAAGCGCTGGCACACGTGACATAAAACAACAACAGCCAGACGCTTAACTGACTTTATGGCTTATGCCCTATTACTCACTTAACCGATTACTTAGTTAATTACTCAATATGGACACCCAATATGTCTGATTTACATCACTTATCCATTGCAAAACTGGTAGATGGCTTACAGAACCAGCACTTTAGCAGTGTCGAATTAACCGATCATTTTTTAAAGCGTATCAATACGTTAGATAAAAAAGTTAACAGCTTTATTACCATCGATGAAGAAGGCGCCCGTCAAGCGGCACAACAAGCCGATGACAGACGCAGCGCAGGCGATAACTCAGTTTTACTGGGTCTGCCTATGGCGCACAAAGATCTGTTCTGTACCAAGGGACTATTGACCACTTCAGGCTCAAAGATACTACACAACTTCGTCTCCCCTTATGACGCCACTATCGTATCAAACATCCGTGAAGCGGGCGCTGTGTGCTTAGGTAAACTCAATATGGACGAGTTTGCGATGGGCTCAGATAACGAAAGCTCATACTATGGTGCCGTGCATAACCCTTGGGACTTAAGCCGTGTGCCTGGTGGCTCATCTGGTGGCTCTGCTGCTGCCGTGGCTGCCGGCTTCGTGCCTTTTGCAACAGGTAGTGATACAGGTGGTTCTATTCGCCAGCCAGCCTCATTTTGTGGTTTAACCGGTATTAAGCCTACCTACGGCCGTGTGTCACGCTTTGGTATGATTGCCTACGCTTCAAGCTTAGATCAGGCCGGTACGTTCGGCCGCTCAGCACAAGACTGCGCGTATTTATTACAGCCCATGGCCGGTCATGATGCCCGTGATGCGACCTCCATCAAGCGTGATGTACCTGATTATGTGGCAGACTTACAATCGGCCGCCGCACAAGCAGACGCTGACAAGCCTTTTGCCGGTCTACGTATCGGTGTGGCCAAAGAATACTTCGGTAAAGGACTAGACGCGGAAGTAGATGCCAACGTTCGCGCCGCCTTAAAGCAATATGAAGAGCTGGGTGCCACCATTGTCGAGGTGAACATCACTGACCCTGAGATTACTCTAGCCACTTACTATATGTTGGCCCCTGCTGAGGCCTCATCGAACCTATCACGCTTTGATGGGGTACGTTTTGGTTACCGCTGTGAGGACCCTAAAGACTTGGCTGACTTATATACCCGCTCACGCTCTGAAGGCTTTGGGGTGGAAGTACAGCGCCGTATCTTGATGGGTACTTATGCACTATCAGCCGGCTATTTTGATGCCTATTACACCAAGGCACAAAAAGTTCGCCGCCTGATTTTACAAGACTTCAAAAACGCCTTTGAGAAGTGTGATGTGATTGCCAGTCCTACTGCGCCTACGGCAGCCTATAAGCTAGATGCCGCCCTAGATCCGGTGACCATGTACCTAGGTGACGTCTACACCATCGGCGTAAACCTTGCCGGTCTACCTGCCATCAGCATGCCAGCGGGCTTCACCGAATCAGGCTTACCTATTGGTCTACAGCTGATTGGTAACCATTGGGATGATAGCAAGCTGTTATCAACGGCACATATCTTCCAACAACACACTGACCATCACACTAAGCTATCTGCTACTGCACAGGAGAGCATCTAATGACTGCTATCACTGAAAGCAACACCACCCATCAGCCCGTTCGCAAAGAGTTATTAATCGATGGCTATGAAGTGGTCATTGGTATCGAGATTCACTGTCAGCTCAATACCGACAGTAAAATCTTCTCAAGCTCGCCCACTAAGTTTGGTAATGAGCCCAACACTCAGGCCAATATCGTTGACTTAGGCTTGCCTGGCGTATTACCAGTATTAAACGAGGGGCTTATCGAGCGTGCCTTGAAATTTGGCATCGGCGTCAACGCTGAGCTGGGTCTGCTCAATACTTTTGATCGTAAAAACTACTTCTACCCTGATCTGCCAAAAGGCTATCAGATTACCCAGATGGAAAATCCCATCGTCGGTAAAGGCTACATTGATGTTATCGTTAATGAAGGCCAGAAGAATGAATATGCCAAACGCATCGGCATCACCCGTGGCCATTTAGAAGAAGATGCCGGTAAATCAGTGCATGATGCGGTACCCGGCATGACTGGTGTGGACTTAAACCGTGCTGGCACGCCGCTTATTGAAATTGTCTCTGAGCCTGACATGCGCTCAGCCAGCGAAGCGGTGGCGTACATTAAAGCCATTCATCAGCTGGTTACTTGGCTTGATATCTCAGATGCCATCATGGCAGAAGGCTCATTCCGCTGCGACTGTAACGTGTCTGTGCGTCAGCCGGGCGAAGAGTTTGGTACCCGTACTGAGCTTAAAAACCTAAACTCATTTCGTAACATCGAAAATGCGATCAAACGTGAAATCGAGCGTCAAATCGACATCATTGAAGATGGCGGAAAAGTCGTCCAAGCTACCATGCTGTATGATCCAGAGGCCGATGAAACACGCATCATGCGTACCAAAGAAGACGCGGACGATTACCGCTACTTCCCAGATCCTGACTTATTGCCAGTACGTATCGAGCAAGAGACCGTAGATGCCATTCGTGCCAGCATGCCAGAGCTGCCTGTGGTGCGCCGTGAGCGCTTTAGCACTGAGCTTGGCTTATCAGAGTATGATGCCCGCATCTTGACCGATAGCCGTGAATTGGCAGACTATTTTGAGAGCGTATTAGCCACAGTGGGTACTGAGCACGCTAAGCTGGCCGCCAACTGGATTATGGGTGACCTACTTGGCGCCTTAAACAAAGATGACAAGACCATTACCGACTCGCCCATTAGCGAAGTACAATTGGCTGGTCTGCTAAAACGTCTTAATGACAACACCCTATCAGGTAAGCTGGCCAAGCAAGTATTTACTGCGCTATATGACGGTGAAGGCGGCAATGAGGCTGATGCAGCAGACAAGATCATCGAGGCCAAAGGCTTAAAGCAAGAGACGGATACTGGCGCTATTAAAGCCATCGTGGAAGAGGTCATTGCTAACAACCAAGCCATGGTTGATGAATATAAAGGCGGTAAAGAGAAAGCCTTTAACGGTCTAGTCGGTCAAGTAATGAAAGCCAGCCGTGGTAAAGCCAATCCACAGCAAGTTAACCAGATTCTAAAAGAGTTGTTGGGTTAATCCAAGCTTAAAGCTTCATTCAGTATCTTTAGAATTTAAAAGGTAGGTCATTGTTAATGGCCTACCTTTTTTCATGTAATATTATAAATAATCTACTGTTAAAAATTTCGAATTTTAGCTTAATATCTACTTATTAAAGATTCTTGATATGGAATTATTATGTCAAAACCAGCAAACAAAAGTAGCGCCCTTTATGTTTTTATGACTTGGCTTGCATCTATTGGTCTAGTGACTATCTTTTATCATTTATTCTGGAGAACGATTGCAGACTCAATTTATATGAAGGGTTTTTTTGACCTCTCTATATACACTACTATCTTTAGTGTCATTACCCTTGTCGTATTACTCATTAATAGTGGCGTGATTTTTATTATTATAAAATTTCCAAAAATAAGAAATGATTTCTTTATCAATCTTTGGCATTTTACTTGCCTACTCACTTACTTTTTTAGCTTAATCTACTTTCACAATTTCTATCTTCAGTTTTTTTTAAGACCCAGCGTTGAAATACGTGAAAGCTTTAATACTTACTCCTATATAAGTGTCTTCATCTTATCTATTTCACTTATTATTTGGTTAATAACATTTAGTCAGCAGACACTTAAGCTCAAAACACCTACTTGGCTAATGATAACTTTAACAATATTAACGATAGGCTTATTTGAGTTTTTTTGGCTGTTTATAGATATTGTTAGCAGTATGTAGTGTATATTTAGTTAGAAATAATGAATCTAAGCCAAATAATCATAACCCCTTGCAAAATTTCTAATATTAAGTAAAATAGCAGTCCATCGGGGCGTAGCGCAGTCTGGTAGCGCACTACACTGGGGGTGTAGTGGTCGCAGGTTCAAATCCTGCCGTTCCGACCATATATTAAAAAGACCTGTCATATTTATATGGCAGGTCTTTTTTTATAGGCGTAACTATTTGATTGATTGACTTATTGTCAATTCACTGCACGCCAGTACCTGCTATAATGGCGCGACCCTTTAATACCTTTAACAACATCAATATCTTCATTACAAACCTTTAGAACAGGCGGTCAGTCAGTGATTGACTGCTTTTTTTCATCTTATTTTTTAGTGAGTTATTCATGTCAAAAAATACACAATCCCTAAATCCTGCCATTGACACCGCCACTCTATTAATCAAATGTAAAGACCAAGCTGGCATCGTCCAAGCCGTCTCTGAATTTATCCATCGTTATGGCGCTAATATCATTACTTTAGACCAATACTCAACCGCACATGAAGGCGGCCAGTATTTTATGCGCCTAGAGTTCGCCTTAGCTGGATTAAGTGAGATTATTGAAAACTTCGAGGCCAGTTTTTCGCACACAGTGGCCAAACGTTATGAGATGCAGTGGCGCTTGCATGACAATGCGATTAAGACCAAAGTAGGCATACTGGTCTCGAAATTTGACCACGCCCTGCTCGACTTATTATGGCGTCATCAGCGTGGCTTATTAGATTGTGATATTACCTGCGTAGTCAGCAACCATAATGATCTACGCCAAGCGGTAGAAAACTTTGGTATTCCTTTTCATCACGTACAAGTCACCAAAGATAATAAAGCCGAGGCTGAAGAACAAATTCATCAGATTATGGCTGGTAATGATTTACTGGTATTGGCGCGTTACATGCAAATTTTGTCTGAAGACTTCGTCAGTCGTTGGCCCATGCAGATTATCAATATCCACCACTCCTTCTTGCCAGCTTTCGTCGGCGCCGACCCCTATCGCCAAGCCTTTGACAAAGGGGTAAAACTAATTGGGGCCACAGCGCACTACGTGACCGCCGATCTGGATCAAGGCCCGATTATCGAGCAGGATGTGCACCGAGTTACTCACCGTCAAGGGGTTGCCGAGCTGCGTGCTATTGGCCGTGACGTGGAGCGTAATGTGCTGGCACGTGCGGTAAACTGGCATGTACAAAACCGAGTGATTGTCAGTGGTAATAAGACCATTGTGTTTAACTGATAGTAATAAAAGAATAGCTAAAAAAGTGGGTGGCGTTTTTACAACACCACCCACTTTTTTATTGTCTAATTTTTTTGCTTATCTTAATTGCTTATCTTTATTACTTACTTATAAAACGACTGCCTTCAGCTGGCTCAATTAACAACCTTACGCCCATCTCAGAGATTTCACAAACATATACTCCTTCTCCAACGACTCCTATGGCCCGTTGGTGGGTCTTTTGCAAAATATAATTAGAGAAAGCGTGATCTAATAACTCTGCCACTTTGGCCTTAGCTTCTGATGGTGATAGCTCGGGATTTAACGCCAACACGGAAGCCGTCACTAACTGTGATAATTTAGCCCCCGATTTTTCTAACTGCTCATTGGAGGGCATGGTGTAAATTAACGCTTCTAGCACTCCAGAATCATTCACCTCGCCGGTAAGGCTTATGTGATGCGGATAATCTATTATAAAGGCATCACCTAAGTCTCCTTCTGCAATCTTGGTCACGGTCATAGCCGCAAATTCAGTATTGGCAAGTAACTCATTTAGCTTATTGCCATAATCTTCAGCTTTAATATCAAAGTTTGGCTTTTTAATCAACTTGGCAGCTTGGCCATGATTCGGGGTCTGAGTATGACCAATAGGGGCCACATCTTCTGTATTAGTTACAGCCGCTTTAGGTTCCGCCTTTTCCGACTCTGCATTACAGCCTGCGATTAAAATTATGCAGGCAGTTAGGGCACTCAGCACTGGCTTTTTCATGGCTTATCCTAATTATCATATTTCATCTATTTAAATAGCTATTTTATCGTTATAAACCAAATTTATTGGTTTAAAAAAGCCCATAAATCATAATGATCTATGGGCTTTAATCAGACTAAATCTTGTCTTAACGAACCGCATCGCCCCAAGTCGGCACAACCATCTTCATTAATGGCTTTAACAGTTTAACGTTACAGGCAAAAATAGAGCCCGTTTCCATCGCTTTGTGAGCGCCATTATGATCCACTACCACGCCGCGCGCTTCGTTGACCAACAGTTCGCCGGCAGCGATATCCCAAGGCTTTAACTTCATTTCAAAGTAACCATCAAAGCGGCCAGCGGCTACATAAGCCAAATCTAGCGCTGCTGAGCCCAGACGGCGAACTTGCCCCCCTTCTTCAGCGATTTTTTGTAACGTAGCAAAATGCTCTTTGGCATAAGAGACCACTTGATCACCGCGTTGACGCTCAAGCGGGTGGCCTGTCGTGAATAAGCCGCCTTCGATGGTTTTGCGCTGGCTGACTTGCAGACGGCGCTGATTTAGACGAGCACCTTTACCACGGCTTGCTGAGAACATCTCATCACGGATAGGATCATAAATAACGCCATGTTCAGTAACGCCGTTATGCTGCACTGCGATAGAAATACAAAAATGAGGAACGCCATGTACGAAATTGTGCGTACCATCTAGTGGGTCGATAATCCAGCACCATTCAGAGTCGCTACCTTGGCCTTCTTGTAAGCCAAACTCTTCTCCCAAAAACGAATGATTGGGATAGTTGTATTTTAAAGTTTCGATAGTCAATTCTTCACTAAATCGGTCAATCTTAGTGACAAGACCTTCAAGGCCTTTAGACTCGGTATCGAATTCAATTTTGTGGCGGTTTTGATGCGCTTTTAATAGCTCAGCACCGACTTTTTCAGCAGCGCGGGCTGCTATTACGACCATTGGTTCCATAATTTTCCTATTTGCTCGACTAAAGCGGTTAAAAACTCAGCTGAAATACTCAGTTGAGTGGTGTTGATTTAAGAAGGAGAAAAAACAGCGGGGCCAAGCGTGGCCCATATTTTGTGATTGAGGTTAAAACCTATTTTTAAGCAGGTCATACCGCTTATTTTACCGCAAGTAGCGCCTGCAGGTGAGCAGTAACGCCAGCCACATCTAAGCCACATTCGGCCAATTGTTGTTCATGGCTACCATGCGCGATAAACTCATCAGCAATACCAATATTTTTTATACGCACGCCTTGCTGAATGCACGCGGTGTGATTGAGTAAATACTCATTAACCGCACTGCCGGCGCCGCCCATGACTGCATGCTCTTCTAAAGTTACCATATGGGTATAGCCTTGCGCCAACAGCTCATCTAACAGCTGGGTGTCCAGTGGCTTAACCCAGCGCATATTTACCACGCTCACAGTAATGGCACCAAGCTCGGTGGCAGCAATTAAGTTTTGCGCCGCCGCTTCAGCGGTAGTGACCATGGGTCCAAAGGCCAGTAGCGCAATCTTTACTTCAGGCTGAGCGCTTGAGTCTGAATGATAAGTCGACTCAATCACCCCTTTACCGACCTCATAGCACTGAGCAGGTTTAACAATAGTAGCACCAGGGCCGGTACCACGAGGGTAACGTACCGCACTTGGGCCTTGATACTCATAGCATGTGTTGAGTAACTGGTAGCACTCATGTTCATCTTTTGGGGTGGCAACGATTAAGTTTGGCACGCAGCGCATATAAGCCAAATCAAACACGCCTGCATGGGTCGCCCCATCTTCCCCGACCAAGCCTGCCCGGTCAATCCCGAAAGTGACATCTAGATTTTGTAAGGCCACATCATGAATCAGCTGATCATAACCACGCTGCAAAAAAGTGGAATAAATCGCGACCACAGGCTTAACGTCTAAAGTGGCCATACCCGCTGCCAAAGTCACGGCATGCTGCTCAGCAATCGCCACATCAAAAAACTGCTTAGGATAACGCTGTGCAAACTCCGTCATACCAGAGCCGGACTCCATAGCCGGTGTAATGGCAATCAGCTTTGGGTCTACTGCCGCTTTATCGCATAAAAAGTCGCCGAAAACATCAGAGTATTTTTTCTTAGTCAGCTGAGTTGGGGCACTTTGGACAGATGCTTGTTTTTCGAAGTTGGCTTGAGAGTCGGCAGCTTTGGGCTCTAGTTTTTCGGGCAATTTGCTAATAGCATGGTATTTTACCGGATCGCCTTCAGCGGGGATAAAGCCTTTACCTTTGGTGGTATAGACATGGACCAGTACCGGCCCTGAGACGTTTTTGGCACGCTCAAGCACCCTTAGTAACTCAGGTAGGTCATGACCATCAAAGGGGCCAAAATAGGTAAAGCCAATGGCTTTAAATAAGTTATCAGCCACTTGGGGAATATCGCGTATGGCGCTGTGACGTGCTCGGCGATCCGCCAAAGGCATCTCAGGACGATGCGTCAGCTTAGGCTTTCCACCTGCCGTAATATCTACCTGATAGCCTGATTCCCAAAGCATGGCCAAGTGGCGCGAAAAGCCCCCAATTGAGCAAGAGATCGACATGTCATTGTCGTTGAGAACCACCAATAAATCAGCGTCTTGTTGCACTGCATCATTTAAAGCTTCAAAAGCCATACCACCGGTCATGGCGCCATCACCAATCACACAAGCGACTTTGGCATCTGACTTGAGGTGACGCAGCGCTAAGCTCATGCCTAAGCCTGCTGAAATCGAGGTAGAAGAATGGCCTACCCCAAAGGTATCATATTCAGACTCTTGACGCTCAGGAAAAGCAGTCAGACCTTGCTTGGCACGAATAGTGGCCAAACGATCTCTACGACCAGTCAACACTTTATGGGCATAGGCCTGATGACCGACGTCCCAGACCAGCTTATCTTTTGGGGTATCTAATAGGTAATGCAAAGCGATGGTTAATTCAATCACCCCCAAGTTTGCACCAAAATGTCCGCCGCTTTGACCGGCAGAATATAGCAAGTATTCACGTAACTCATCTGCTAAAACAAGCAACTGAGCCTGAGATAAGGGTTTTAAA
The DNA here is from genome assembly GCF_022631235.3 of Psychrobacter raelei. Taxonomy (NCBI): domain Bacteria; kingdom Pseudomonadati; phylum Pseudomonadota; class Gammaproteobacteria; order Moraxellales; family Moraxellaceae; genus Psychrobacter; species Psychrobacter raelei. The sequence goes on along the minus strand of NZ_CP093310.2, from coordinate 545,611 downwards.
TCAGCAGGAGACTCTATACTATCTAATAAAGGGGTCGTAGGACGTGTTGTAGGAATTGCACTAAATAGGCGCATGGCTGCCGGCTTTTTTGCCACAGCATCCGAAATGGCCATATCAACACTGTTATCTTCAGAGGTTGAGTCCATTTGTTGCGAGGGCGCAGGCTTGGGCGTAGTGGAGTTAGAATATTGCTGCATAGACCTTACAAAACCTACTAATCTTAGTATAGACGCTGTCTATCGAATTGAGGTAATTCAACTCAATATTAAAATTGCTTATGCTGGGATATAAAAGTACCACAACCTTAAGCGGAGCATCAGTGTGAGTGAATATGGGTATAAAATAATTATCTGTCTTTTGACACATGTGCACCATTTTGGCGTACATTGATAAGATATCAGACCTATGCATCTTCTGCACAGATTAAAACCCGTTCCAGTAGTCATTATTGCGGCAGTCTGTATTTTAAGACTTGATATTTAGGCATCTGCCGTCATTTACTTCCCTATGATAAGTTATAATGGTATAGCGACACCATACCGTCTTAATCAAAAGAATAATTATAGTGGACCAGCGACTAACCGCTTGGTAGGTCTCTTGTAAGCCAGCCAAGCTTCACTGACGCCAACACTGTATCGGGATTAAGAGTATGGCATAATAGCATTTTTTTTCATTTAGCGCTTTATTCATCGGACTGGCTGTGTGAATTTTCTATGTTTTTAATCGCAGTTTGTTTGACAATGCAGGGTGATTAAGCCCTAAAGCGCTTGGTTTGCCTTGATATATCAACCTAACTCACTCCTCCTTCACGAATATGACTCTTTAGGTCTGTAATGTCTCAACTACCTTCAACAAACGAAACTCACTCTCCTTATAAATTCATCAGTAAAGCCCGTCTCCCAACGGCGCATGGTCAATTTGATATCCACGTGTTTGAGAATGCAGAAGGCCAAGAGCATGTTATGCTCACTTGCGGCTTGCCGACTGATAACACTGATGATGTAGCCAATAAAGAGAAACTGCCACCTTTGGTACGTATCCATTCTGAGTGTCTAACTGGTGATGCTTTTTCCTCTTTAAAATGCGACTGCGGTCCCCAGCTAAATGCAACGATGCAGGCCATACAACAAGAAGGATGTGGCGCTATTTTGTATTTGCGTCAAGAGGGGCGCGGTATTGGACTGACCAATAAAATCCGAGCTTATGCACTACAAGATCAAGGTCACGATACACTCGATGCCAACCTGTTGCTCGGCCTACCCGCTGATGCCAGAACGTATGAAATGTGTAAGCCCATGCTCGATCATGTGGGCATCAGCAAGCTGCGTCTTATGACCAACAATCCAGATAAACTCAGCTATCTAGAAGACTTAGGCTTTGAGGTGGTGGAGCGTATTCCGCTGGTAGTGGGACTTAATCCTTTTAATGTGGATTATTTGGCCACCAAGCGTGAGCGCATGGGTCATCATTTGAACAATGACATCTCCTCTTTAGTATTTAAGCCCATCTCGGAGCAATAATACTTCAGTTACTATTTTTGCGAGCGATATAAATCTACCCCTGACTTAATGGAGCATGGTATGAGCTTAACCAACACTGGCATCAATAATGCCGCCCCAATTGTTGATAATCCTGATAGCCCCACTGCCAAGGACATTCAGCGTGTACGCGATTTTTTGATTCAGTTACAAGCCAATATCTGCCAAGCTCTAGAACAACAAGAAATCGACGGCGGTGGTTCAGCGACTTTTGTGCCCGACGATTGGCAACGCCCTGAGGGCGGCGGTGGTCGCTCTTGCGTTATGGCCGATGGTGCGGTTATCGAAAAAGCGGGGGTTATGTTTAGCCACATTCATATCAGCAATCTGCCTGCCACCGCCACTGCTCGCCATCCTGACATTACTGGCCGTAAAGCTCAGGCCATGGGCGTGTCACTTGTGGTGCATCCGCGCAACCCAAATGTGCCTACCAGCCATGCTAATGTGCGCTTGTTTGTCGCTGAAAAAGAAGGCGAAGATCCGATTTGGTGGTTTGGTGGCGGCTTTGATTTAACCCCTTTTTATCCTGTCCTAGAGGACTGTGTGCATTGGCATCACATATGCCATGAGCTGTGTGCGCCTTTTGGTGAAGAGATTTATCCTGAATTTAAAAAATGGTGTGACGATTATTTTTATCTGCGCCACCGCAATGAGCAGCGCGGCGTGGGTGGTCTGTTCTATGATGACGTCAATACCCAAAGCCGCGGCTGGGACTTTGAGACTTGCTTTAAATTTATGCAAGCGGTCGGCCAAGGTTATCTAGATGGCATAATTCCTATTTTTGAAAAGCGCAAACAATTGCCATACACCGAGCAGCAACGAGAGTTTCAGCTGTATCGCCGTGGCCGCTACGTAGAGTACAACTTGGTTTATGATCGGGGTACTTTATTCGGCTTGCAAAGTAATGGACGCATTGAGTCAATTTTGGTCAGCTTACCACCGCTGACTGGCTGGCAGTATCGTTATGAGCCAGAGGCTGGCACCCCTGAATATGAGCTTACAGATTTTTATCTAAAACCGCGTGATTGGCTGGCCCTATAGACTGTGCGCTGGCGTAAATAGCTAACAAAGATATCTGCGCCTGATAAATAAGCCAACCGTGCCTTGTTAACAATATATCCACATTTGACTTGAGCAATTTAAAAATTCTTTGCTAGTATTAGTCCTATGCAATCTACTTGATACCCCATGACTTTTGAACCGCGCATTTTTAGGTATTGCTTACAAGCATTTTAAAAAGAAATATAAGTAGGGAGCTTTACGTTAAAACAACAACAGCAAGGAGACAGCCATGCCGATTAAATCTTTAATGCTAGCCACTTTATTGCCCTTAAGCTTAGCCCTATCCGCTTGTAACTCAGGCGGCGTAAGCTCAGATGTGAGCGCACGTCAAGACACCATGAAAAACTGGAAAGATACCAAAGACTCAATGGAGAGCATGATCAAATCTCCGCAAAGCTTTGATGCTGCTAAGTTTAAAGAAGATACCCAGTTTTTGGCGGATGATGCCTTGACCCCTTGGCAACATTTCCAAGACAAAGCGGCAGTGGGTGGCGCCAACACGACTGTTTGGTCGAACCCAGAAGGCTTTACAGCCGCAGCAGAAAAATTCAAACAAGCCGCAACCAACCTAAACACTGTGGCGCAAAGTGCGACCACAGCAGATCAAGTTCAGCCCGCCTTTAATGAATTAGGCGAAAGCTGCAAGTCTTGTCACCAAGAGTTCAAAGCCAAGTAAGCTGCCCTTTTATTGCAGCAAGATTGTGCCTAAAAAGCGCCTGTAACCAAATAATGAGCGCCGCCCCATAAGTTAGGTCTAACGTATGGGGCGGCGCTCAAATTCACTTACGGCTGCTTTTATGAGCGCAGCTTTGTGACACCTGTTGGGCGCTTACCATGTTGTCTATTAAAGCTTGGGCTGAGGCATCACTAAAATCCAAGGTGCGAATCGGAAAAGGTATACTGACCCCGGCCGCATCCAAATGTGATTTTGTCTGTACAATCACTTCATGAATAGAGGCCACCTTATTGGCCTGTGTCCCATCATCGATATACCAGCGCACCTTCAAGTCAATGCTTGAGCCACTAAATTCAGTCGCCACCACCGAAGGCTCAGCCAACTTAGAGACGGTCTCAGACTGCTTTAATGCCTCTAGTATCGCCGCTTTCGCCTCATTAATATCATCTTGATAACTAATGCCGACCGTCAGCTCTAACCGGCGACGCTTATACGCCGTATTCACTGTTAATGCACTGGTATACAGCTGAGAATTGGGGATGACCACTTGTCGCCCATCATAGGTGCGAATGGTGGTCGCACGTACCTTAATGTCTTCAACCGTCCCTTCATAGTCTCCTGAGACAATCTGATCTCCGATACGAAACGGCTCAGACAGCAGCAATAAAATACCGGACAACAGATTTTGGAAGATGTCCTTGAAGGCAAAACCGATGGCCACCGAACCAATGCCCAGCGCACCGACCAATTTGGCAGGTGTGAACCCAGGGATGGCAATGACCATGGCCACCATCACTCCCACGAAGATAATGAGTGCGCCACCAATACGCTGAAAAACCCTGATCAAGTTACGGTGGGTGTGCGTCTTTAATAATAGCTTAGTGACAAGCTTTTTGAACAGTATCGACAGCAGCCAAAACAGCAGCAGCACCGATAAGGCCACAATAAAATAAGGCAGCCGTACGATAAAGTCATTCACCATTTGATTGGCAGCAGATGCTATGGTCTGGTATTCGTTAATCTTATCGCTGACACTATCAAGCTGTGGCATAGTACTCCTATTGGGCAATTTAAGCGGCTTTCTTCAATTCTAACGCTTTTTTGAGGCAGTTTTTAGGACTGTTTTTTATTAGTCGGTTAATTTTGAGTTAAAAAAAACCGGTTCTACTGTTAGCAAAACCGGCGTTAATACCTCTTAGTGACCTTTTTGACTTCCTCCCCTCCCTAAAGTGAGGGGATTCCTACAGCTAGACGGTCAAGCCCGACCGCAAATCTTAGAGGTGGCTACCGCCTTGCAATTCACACCTTGCATCTAAGATTCTTATTTCAAACTAACCCTACCGTTAAGATTGTCTGTTGACACGAGCTAGTTTGAGGGTGTGTGTGGAATACCATCTACCAGTCAAGACACTGCGTACTCGCAATTTATACTTGTCTTAGCTGTTTTTTGTAGATGGTTTAACTTAATAGCTGATTGATTGTAGCAACCTTGTCGCCTTATATCCACCCTCTGAAGTGGGTGGTTTTAGGGCGACCGGTGATAAAACGTGTTAAGTTTATAACGCTTTAGAGGCACAGTATTCACTTGTACAATCTATTAACCCATAAGATCAGCCTGTACCACTTCAATCCAGTAACCATCAACATCTTTGATAAACACCACGTTCTTCATTTTCCCCTCTTCTGGGCGTTTTTTGAACTCTACGTTGTTTTTATCAAACCACTCTACGGCGGCAGTTAAGTCAGGGACGCTAAAGCAAATGTGACCAAAACCTTGTGGCTCAGCATTGCCGTCATGATAAATACGTCCTGGCTGGGTCTCGGTGCCATAGTTATGGGTCAACTCTAAAATACCACGTTGACGGAAAGTATAAATCGCTAATTCTTCGTTTTCTGGCAAATTGGCGCGCTCGTCATCGGTTAATTTGGCCAAAAAGTACAAATCAAATGCCATTTCTGGGAATTTTTTTACCGTCAAAAGCGTCATACCCAGCACACCGGTATAAAATTCAAGCGACGCTTTGGGGTCTTTAACCCGTAGCATGGTGTGGTTAAAAGTATAACCTGTGGTTGCCGCAGCAATCGGCTGTACGCCATCTACCACAACGGAGCCTTTGGGTTGGTCAACATAATTAACAGACATTATTACATCCTTTATATCAAATACATCACTGATAAAAACAGTATCTAGTACCACGACCACCTAGCCTAAAAGGCATTTGAATCAAGCCGGTTACCCTATACTGTTTATCGGGGCAAAAACTTACATGGGCAAAAATTCAACTTCACCGGTATCTAAGTTGTATTCGGCACCCACAATGAGCAGCTCACCGGTACGGTTCATGTCTTCAAGTAGGCGTGAGGCATGCTTTAATTGGCTCACAGACATACGCACATTGGCACTGATTGAGCTATCAATAAGTTTTTGTTTATCTACCTCACCACCTTTGGCCGTAGCCAACTCATGTAGGTTATAGACACTGGGCCGAATACGATCAACGATAGATTGCAAGTTGGTGGTATAGTTTTGCTCTGGGTTCATCAAAGCATCCACGCAAGCGGTCACCGCGCCGCAATTTGAATGGCCAAGTACCACAACCAAACGGGTATCAAACTTCTCAACAGCAAATTCGATAGAACCAATTTGGGAAGGTGCGACCACATTACCAGCAACACGAATAACAAACAAGTCACCTAGGCCTTGGTCAAATACAATTTCAACCGGCACACGGGCATCTGAGCAGCCAAGAATAATGGCAAAAGGATCTTGCTCTGAGATCAGCTCATGACGCGTGGCGACCGCATTTCCAGGGTTATTTAAGCTTTTGACATAGCGATCATTACCAACTTTTAACCACTGCAGGGCTTCCTCGCCAGTTTTTGGTCTCTCTCCTGAGTTTCTTGATGGCATAATTATAATCTCATTATAGTTTAAGGTATTAAAAAGGTGCCGTAGCTGACGACATCTGCGCTAATTTTAGCATAGGCACTGGGCATTCTTAGCCCTTAATCTGCTCAGCTTTACAGACACTGCACAATTTCTTTTTAAGCGAAACGGCTTTATTAAGCTACTCTTTATGCTGTCTGTTTGCTGACTTATCTGCTGTTTTTTATCCTATTATTGAGTTTATTTGGCCGGTGCGTTATCGATAAGCCCTACTCGCAGTTAACTCATAACGTCATAGCTAGAGTTAGCGTTAAAGTTAGCTCATAATCGCCAGACAGCATAAAGCCCTAACAAGTAGGGCTTTATTGATAAACAGCTTAAGAGTGAGCTTAGCGCCTTTGCTGGATTACACTTCTAGATAATCCAAGATGCCTTTGGCCGCTTCACGACCTTCCCAAATGGCAGTGACCACTAGGTCCGAGCCTCGCACCATATCACCGCCAGCAAAAATCTTAGGGTTGCTGGTCTGAAACTTAAAGCCTTGCTCTTCAGGCGCCAAAACGCGCCCTGAGTTATCAACCTTAACTGCGCTTTGCTCAAACCAGTCAGCAGGACTTGGGCGGAAGCCAAAGGCCATAATAACCGCATCACATTCAATAATCTCTTCTGAATTGGGAATGGGCTCAGGACGCTGACGACCTCGGTTATCTGGTTTGCCCAGCTGAGTGGTCACCACTTTCACACCGGTCACTTGACCATTTAGCCCCACAATCTGAGTCGGCTGACGGTTAAATAAAAACTCAACCCCCTCCTCTTTGGCATTTTTTACTTCACGTAGCGAGCCTGGCATGTTGGCTTCATCTCGGCGATAGGCACAGACCACACGCTCAGCACCTTGACGGATGGCAGTACGGTTACAATCCATGGCGGTATCGCCGCCGCCTAACACCACAACCTTTTTGTCTTTTAGGTTGATGTACTGGCTTGGATCTTGTTCCCACTCATTGCAGCGATTGACGTTGGCAATTAAGTAATCTAGGGCATCATACACCCCAAATAGCTCTTCGCCTGGATAACCGCCACGCATATAAGTATACGTGCCCATGCCCATGAACACGGCATCGTAGTCTTCTAACAGCTCATCAATGGTCACATCTGTACCAATTTCGGTATTTAAGCGAAACTCAATACCCATGCCTTCAAATACTGTGCGGCGATTGCGCATCACCTGTTTTTCCATCTTAAATTCAGGAATACCAAAGGTTAATAAACCGCCAATTTCAGGGCGTTTATCAAACACAACAGGCTTCACACCCGCGCGCACCAAAATATCGGCACAGCCTAGACCAGCAGGACCGGCACCAATAATGGCCACCTTTTTATCCGTCCACTGTACATCACTCATATCTGGGCGCCAACCTAGGGCGAAGGCCGTATCGTTGATGTATTTTTCAACATTACCAATGGTCACAGCGCCAAAGCCATCATTTAAAGTACAAGCGCCTTCACATAATCTATCTTGGGGGCACACACGGCCACACACTTCAGGTAAAGTGTTGGTGCGGTGGCAAAGCTCAGCCGCTTGGAAAATCTGACCTTCAGTGGCAAGCTTTAACCAGTTAGGAATGTAGTTATGTACCGGACACTTCCATTCACAATAAGGGTTACCGCACTCTAAGCAGCGGTGGGCTTGCTGCGCCGCCTCAGTCGCCTCAAAGGGACTATAAATCTCCACAAATTCGGTAGAGCGGGTGACGATGTCTTTTTTCTCAGGCTCACGACGGGGCACGTCCAAAAACTGAAAATTGTTATTAATACGCTTCATTAGGGTTTTGTCTCCTTAAGTTGGTATTACATTTAGGACAATTATGGCCAAATAAAGGCTGCTGTTAATCATCTACTAAACGCAAAACCTGCCGCACGAGGGGGTGGCTACCCTCAGTTGGACAAAATATACGGGGTAAAAGTCAAGCAATTATCGGTTAAGCGCTGTGGCCTTAATCTATCAAGACCACAGCTTATGGCTTCGCTTAGCGCTGCCTTATTGTGGATCTGCGGTGGTGCTATGCAGCAATGATGCCATATTAGCGGCTTTTGGTTTCACCAAGAAGACTTTGCGCACATAATGCTCAAAGTCAGCCAAAATCTGACGGCCCCAAGCACTGCCTGTCTTCTCCACATGGGTTTCAATAATCTGTTTTAGATAAATGCGGTGCTCTTCGGTCTGCTCGCTTGAGATACGATGCAAGTCAATAAGCTCATGATTACAACGATCAAAGAAGCTGTTATCTAAATCGAGTACAAAGGCAAAACCACCGGTCATACCTGCCCCGAAGTTAAGCCCGGTTTTACCCAGTACCGTGACCACACCACCTGTCATATATTCACAGCAGTGATCACCCACGCCCTCGATAACGGCGTGTGCGCCTGAGTTACGTACCGCAAAGCGCTCACCCGCTGTCCCTGAAGCATATAGCTTACCACCGGTGGCACCATACAAACAGGTGTTACCGATAATGGCGGTTTCTTGTGAGGCAAACGTTGAGCCTTTGGGCGGATAAATAACAATCTCACCGCCTGCCATGCCTTTGCCCACATAGTCATTGGCATCGCCTTCAAGCTCAATATTAAGCCCACCTGCGTTCCACACGCCCAAGCTTTGACCCGCGGTACCCGCCAAGTGCAGCTTGATGGGGCTATCTGACATGCCTAAATTACCCCACACCTGAGCAATTTCACCTGAGATACGTGCCCCAATTGAGCGGTCACAGTTGCCCACTTGATAGCTGTAAGTACCGCCATGACCTTGGCGAATGGCCAAAATCATATCATCGACCATTTTTTCAGCCAGTAAGCCTTTATCAAAGGGCTCATTGCGCTCAACTTGGCAAGTATGTGGCTTGCCCTCTGCGGCAGGATGAGTGCGCAGTAGTGGCGATAAATCTAGGTTACGCTGCTGATCGGTAGTGCCCTCTAACAGCTCTAATAAATCTGTACGGCCTACCAACTCCTCCATAGTACGTACGCCTAAGAAGGCCAGCCATTCACGGGTCTCGGTGGCGACAAACTTAAAGAAGTTAATCAGCATTTCAGCTTCACCGATGAAGTGCTCATCACGCAGACGTGCTTGCTGAGTGGCAACCCCTGTCGGACAGTTGTTTAGATGGCAGATACGTAGGTATTTACAGCCCACCGCAATCATAGGCGTGGTACCAAAGCCGAAGCTTTCTGCCCCCAAAATAGCCGCTTTGACCACATCAAGACCTGTCTTTAAGCCCCCATCGGTTTGCATCCGTACTTTGTCACGCAGACCATTAACACGCAAAGACTGATGCGCTTCGGCCAAGCCAAGCTCCCACGGTGAGCCGGCATGGTGAATAGAGGACAAAGGTGATGCTGCTGTACCGCCGTCATATCCTGAGACGGTAATCAAGTCTGCATACGCTTTTGCCACACCAGTGGCGATGGTGCCTACGCCTGGGCGCGATACCAATTTGACCGACACTAAGGCTTCTGGGTTGACTTGCTTTAAGTCAAAAATAAGCTGTGCCAAATCTTCAATAGAGTAAATATCATGATGTGGTGGGGGTGAAATCAAAGTCACACCCGGCACTGAATAGCGTAGACGAGCGATTAACGAGTTGACCTTACCCCCTGGCAACTGCCCGCCTTCGCCAGGTTTTGCACCCTGAGCCACTTTAATCTGCATCACTTGTGCTGAGCGCAGATAAGCTGGGGTTACCCCAAAGCGACCTGACGCAATCTGTTTGATTTTTGAGTTACGCATGGTGCCATAACGCACAGGGTCTTCACCGCCCTCACCGGAGTTGGAACGGCCGCCGATGGTATTCATCGCCATCGCAATTGCTTCGTGCGCTTCAGGGGATAATGCCCCTAATGACATACCCGCTGAATCAAAGCGTGGCAAGATTGCCTCGATACCCTCAACTTCATCCACGCTAATGGGGTTGTCTGATTTAAGGGCTAACAAATCGCGCAAGGTGGCCACAGGGCGCATATTCACCAAGTTGGCGTATTCACGGTAATTCTCATAATCGCCAGTGCGTACCGCTTTGTGTAAGGTGTTAATCACATCTGGGTTAAATGCGTGATACTCTTTATTAAACACAAACTTGAGCATACCACCTTGGTCTAGTGGGGTGCGGCGACTAAAGGCATTTTTGGCCAATAACGCTTGGTCTTTGGTCAAGTCTTCAAAAGTGGCGCCTTTAATACGGCTTTGCACCCCTTTAAAGCACATCTCAACGATCTCTTCTGATAAGCCAACGGCTTCAAATAATTGCGCGCCGCGATAAGAGACAATGGTTGAGATACCCATTTTAGATAAGATTTTAAGCAGCCCTTTATCCAAGCCTTTGCGGAAATTGGCACGTGCTTGCAGCGGATCGCCCAACAATTCACCTGACGCCACTAAATCTGAGATGACATCGTAGGCCAAGTACGGATACACACACGTGGCACCAAAGCCGATCAAGACTGCCACTTGATGTGAGTCACGCGCCACGCCAGTTTCTACAATTAAGTTGGCATCGGTACGCAGACCTTTTTCGATTAGGTAATGATGCACAGCACCAGTGACCAAAATAGCGTTGGCGGGCAATTTACCTTTCTCAATGCCTTTGTCTGATAAGATAATTAAGGTCTTTTTGGCTAAAACCGCCTGCTCAACTTGTTCACAAATTTGCTTAATTGCCACCTTTAAGCTTAACGACTCATCATAGTTGATGTCGATACGCTGACTTAAAAAGGCGGGGTCCTCCAAGGCTTCAATTTGCTGCATTTTGCTCGGTGACAGCACGGGTGAGGCTAGAATAATACGGTGCGCATCACGAGGGGTTGGGTTAAAGATGTTGGTCTCTGCACCCAAACAGGTTTGCAATGACATCACGATAGACTCACGCAAGGGGTCAATCGGGGGATTGGTGACCTGAGCGAACTGCTGACGGAAGAAGTCGGCTACGTTACGTACTTGCTTAGACAGCACCGCAACAGGGGTATCGTCTCCCATTGAACCCACCGGCTCTTGGCCATTTTCGGCATTGGGACGGATAATCTCAGTGCGCTCTTCATTGGTAATGTTGAACATTTTTTGTAGCGCTTTTAGCGGCTCACCGAGTACACCCTGTTCAAGCAGCTTCTCTTCTATCTGCTCATTATCACGGATGCGGGTGGCTTCTTCACGCAGCCATTTGCGATAAGGGTGCGCTTTTTTTAGGCGATTGCTGATAACTTGATCGTCTAATACTTCACCATTTAAGGTATCGATAACCAGCATTTGGCCAGGCCCAACACGGCCTTTGGCAATCACGTCATTAGGATCATAATCCCAAACCCCAATCTCTGAGGCAACCGTAATGTAGCCATTTTTGGTGGTGACCCAGCGTGACGGGCGCAAACCATTGCGGTCAAGCATACACACCGCATAGCGACCATCTTGGATCACCAGACCTGCCGGTCCATCCCAAGGCTCCATATGCTGCGAGTAGAACTCATAAAAGGCACGCAAGTCCATGTCCATGCTGTCCACGTTCTGCCAAGCGGGTGGCACCAAAATAGACATCGCATGGAATAAGGTCATACCCCCTGAAATAAGCACCTCAAGCATGTTATCAAGGCTTGAAGAGTCAGAGCCGGTACGGTTCACTAACGGGTGTAGCTGAGTAATCTCTGGTAGCTTTGGCGTTTCAAGTTTTGGCGTACGTGCCACAGACCAGTTACGGTTGGCAGTAATGGTATTTAGCTCACCGTTGTGTGCCAAATAACGAAACGGCTGAGCCAATGGCCAACGCGGTAAGGTATTGGTTGAGAAGCGCTGATGGAACACCACAATATGCGAGTGCAGGCGGCTGTCTTGCAAGTCACTATAAAAGGCAGGCAAGTCAGAGGGCATAACAAGGCCCTTATAAATGACTGTCTGGCAATTTAATGAGGTCACATAAAACAGCTCATCATCGGTCAGTGCAAGCTCAGCTTTTTTGCGGGCGACATACAGCTTGCGGTTAAAATCCTCAACGCTTAAATCACTAGGAGCATTCACAAAAATCTGTTTAAACTGCGGCAAAGATTCACGGCCGATCTCACCCACAATGGACAAATCCACAGGCACATCACGCCAGCCGGCAACCGTTAAGCCTTGGGCTGCCACCTCTTTGTCCAATACTTGTTGACTGTGTGCAGCAAGCTTTTCATCTAGATTTAAAAACACCATACCGACAGCGAAGTTTTCATCGAGCTCAAGGCCAAGCTCTGAGGCCACGGTCTGGAAGAAGTCAACTGGCTTGGCCAATAATAAGCCACACCCATCGCCTGTTTTACCATCAGCGGCTACACCACCACGGTGGGTCATACAGCTTAAGCTATGAATGGCAGTTTTTACTAAATGGTGACTGGGTTTGCCTTCGATGTGAGCAACTAGGCCAAAGCCGCAGTTATCGGTGAAATCGTCAGGAGAAGCAAGATAGGTGGGGGTGTCTATAGCGGGGGGTTGTGTATGGTTCTGAGTGTGGTCTAAGGTTGCAGGATTGGCTATAAAATTCTGGGTCATGGCGTGTCCTTTATTTATGTGATGCCAGTTACGCACCACTAAATGAATATTCGAGATAGACACAACTGTCAGGATGGATAGCACAGCTGTGTTAGGAAATGGGCCAAAAAATAGAGAGTAGCAATAATTAACTCACTGTTTATCTATATCTTAATGACTATAACGCTTTGTGGATTCTTATTTAACCAATAATATATTGGCAAAACAGTCACTCCAAACCTAGATGAATACGATGAGATTAGGATAATAGGCAGCACTTCATCACACCCATAAGGCAGTTATCGACCATCGCAAAAACGTTAAAAATAATGGTCTATACCGAGCCTAGCAATCGCTTTATATAGATAAAAATAGTAATACTCACTATCATTAAAATAAATACCTACGATAACCTAGCTAAACGTCGTATAACCCATATTAGAGAAACATAACTATAAAATCCAGTGAAATTTATGGATTGAATTATATTTTTCTTCACATTTTATTTGTAGCCAAACCTTTATTAAGTAATAACTTTTTATTATAAGCACCATTAGAAAAACTTTGGTTAGCTGTCTTATTGTGTGCCTGTACTGTCTAATCAATTAGACAAGTCACAACCTTATCGCCTTATCAATAAAGCTTAGCCACGCACTATAACGCTGTTTTTAGCTGCCCTGTTATGCGCCAAGATTATGGGGGGATTTAATAACTTCTTTGTTAACTGCCTAAGCTTTATTGATAAAAACCAGATAAAAACCAGACAAAAAAAAGGTACTCTATGATTTCAAGAGTACCTTAGATAATGGCTATGTCATCGCCAAAAAACTATTCAGTTTTTTCATCGATGAGCTGCTTAATACTGTCATTACCAGATTTTTGAGTGTTTTTACTGGCCTCGGCAGGCTTAGTAGGTTCTGGCTTTGGTTTTTCTGCTTTTGGTTTTTCAGCCTCTTCTTTGGGTTTGGCATTGTTTTTTGGTGGAGTCGGCTCAACGCTTGGCTGAATATTACCCTCTGATGGGCTGACGACTTTGCGCTCTTCTTGTACCGATAGCGTGTCGTTGGTATTATTCGAGGTTTTAATGTCACTGCTTGGGCGAGCACTGCTGTTATTAGTGCCGCTGCTGTCGCTGCTTTGACTTTGTGCTTGGCTGCTATTATTGCTCGATTGTGGCTCACTAACGATGCGGCGACGTGGCGCAATTTCGCTGCGAGTAGCTTGTAGCTTAACCTGACGGGCACGGTTGCGAGATAGGTCTTTAATAGGCGCCGACAGCTCATAGTTTTCAATGACCGTTAAGTACCCAGAGATCTCTTCGGGGATTACTTGGACGTTAGCCGGTAAATCAAAATCAACGCTACTGGCCGCATTAACAGCCAGTTGTTCAGTTGGCATCACATCATAGGTAAGCAGATAACGCGGCTGATTGTTTGAATCACGATAGCGGAAATAGGCGAATTTTTGACGGTCTTTGCGTGAATTAAGGTAGTCGGTGATAATCTCGTGCTCAGACACATCCATCACCTGAACGGTCCATTTACCCTTAAATTTCTTTAAATACTTGGCATCTTTAAACTCAGGCGGATAATCACGTAAATCTCGCACTAAAGCATCAAATGAGATAGGTTTGACATCGGCATTCAATTCATTAAGCTTATCGATACGAGTTACTTGATCAATTTTTGAGGCGATTGCTTCAGGAGGCACCTCGGTTTCGGCCTTTTTTTCATCATCAAAAACAGGCGCGGCACTGAACATCCATAAAGCTAGGGCGGCTGCACTGACTAATAAAGCCGTAATCAACCACACGCTAGCCACAAGCCGCTTTTTGGTTTTTTGAGGCATATTAGAAGGTGAGCTTTTTGTGATTGCCATAGAGCAAATCCAGTCAATAAAGAGATATTGAAATAGTTAATTAAACTTAAATCATATGAATCAAACGCACACTATTATACTGTGTGAGTCCTTGTGCTGTCATTAACTGCTGTTTAATTAGGTACGCAGCTTGCAAGCACCTCTTCAAGCAGCTTAGGCTCAAAGTCAGCAGTAACGACGGCATCACCCACTGATTTTAACAAAATCAGCCTAACTTGTCCTGACTTAACTTTTTTATCGTGCTGCATTAAGTCAAGGGCAATTTGGGTATCTATGCTAGGCGGCTGTGTGGGCAGCTTGGCCGATATCAACACCGCACAGATACGCTGCAGCTGCGCCTCACTTATCCAGCCCATCTTATGCGACAGCTGAGCGGCCTGCACCATTCCGGCAGCCACTGCCTCGCCGTGCAGCCACTGACCATAGCCCTCATGGGTCTCAATCACATGACCGAAGGTATGACCAAAGTTTAGCAGCGCCCGCTTACCCGCTTCGCGCTCATCTTGTGCCACGATATCGGCCTTGTACTGACAACAGCGCGCCACCGCTTCTGCCAATGCCACTTTATCAAGCCCCATTAAAGCGGCCATATTGTCCTCTAACCAATCTAAAAACGTCTCGTCCATAATCAGCGCGTATTTGATCACCTCAGCCATACCCGCTGACAACTCACGCTGGGGCAAGGTGGTCAAGGTGTGCATATCAGCCAGCACCATTTGTGGCTGCCAAAAGGCGCCAATCATGTTCTTACCCTTTGGATGATTAATACCTGTTTTACCGCCCACACTAGAATCCACTTGAGACAATAAGGTGGTTGGGATTTGGATAAAATTCACCCCGCGCATAAAGCTTGCCGCAGCAAAGCCGGTCATATCGCCAATCACCCCACCGCCTAGGGCCACCAAGGTCACGTCACGGCTGCAGTGGTTGTCCATCAAGGCGTCATAAATGGTATCAATATACTGCTGAGTCTTGTATTGCTCACCGTCTGGTAGCACCACACTCATTACCTCAAAGTCCTCTTCTAGCCCCGCAGCCAAGTCTGCTAGATACAGCTTTTCAACTGTGGTGTTGGTGACTATCATCACTTGTTTGCCCTTGATATAAGGCGCAATTTCTTTGGCCATATCACACTGACTGGTGATAATGATGGGATAATCATGGCTTTGGGTGTGGACGACTAAATTTGCTTTCATAAGACTCTCAACATCCATTTTAGGCTTAATATCAATACGCTGGGCAATCAATACGCTTACTAACTAAAAGACAGACTCGCTTATCGCTTTTCCGCTAAGGGTTTATAGACTTAGGATTTCATGTGCTCAGGATAATGCTGCTTTAACGCTTCTATGATTTTTTTGAGCATATAGCGTGGGTAGCCATCGCCGGTCTCCACCACGATATCTGCCACTTCGCGGTATAACGGGTCACGCACATCGAACAAAGACTGCAGCACCGCTCGAGGATTGGGGGTATTTAATAAAGGACGCGACTTATCTTTGGCGGTTCTTTTAAGCTGTACATCCACATTGGCCCGCAAATAAATGGTAATGCCTTGTTTGGTTAGATTGTCTCTATTTTGTGGCTGCATCACTACCCCGCCACCTGTCGCCAATACCACATTGGGCAAAGCTGTCAGCTCAGCAATAGCACGTGCTTCACGCTCTCGAAACCCCGTCTCACCCTCTTTTTCGAAGATCCACGGAATATCGGCGCCTGTCTGCTCACAAATATAGTGATCACTGTCTATAAAATCTCGGCCCAAATGTTTTGCCAACAGCTTACCAACCGTAGTTTTCCCCGCTCCCATAGGGCCTACAATAAATAATGACGGCAATGTCGATTGCATTATTATCTCTCACATAAATTCACGGATTATACAGGCATTTATAGGTTTAGTCCCAGTTAGCTGTATCCGTTTTAAAAAGTATTATTGCTGTTAATAATAGCAACTCGCCCAAGCCTTGACCACACTTTAAAGCTGCACCGCTACGCTTTGCCCACACAGTCAAAAGCCTTACTGCTTTAACACAGCCAGTTTCATTCAGTTCCTTTATGTTTATGGCGGCCGGTCGATACTAAATCGATACTACATTGATATTAGGGCAGCTGCATCAGCTTAGGGGTGACAAAGATAAGCAGCTCTTGTTGGTCATTACGGCGCAAGTCTTGTTTAAATAAGCGGCCTATATAAGGCAAGTCACCAAAAAAAGGCACCTTTTGGGTATTATTAAAAATCTGATTGCGATAAATACCGCCCAGTACCAGAGTTTGGCCATCACCGACAGTCACTCTGGTGCTTAATCGGTCTGTATCTATCAATATCACCCCATTGCCGACAGGATTGGGCCGGCCATTTTCGATATTTAATTGCAATGATATTTTGTCTTCTGGCGTGATACTAGGCGTGACCTGTAGGCTCAATAAGGCCTCCTCAAACTGAGTGGTGGTACCACCGCCTTCTGACTCACTTTGATAAGGGATTTTGGTTCCAGAAGATACAGTGGCCGTTTGTTTGTCCAAAGTCAGTATCTTAGGGGTAGAGATAACTTCGCCACGGCCTTCAGCTTGCATCGCCGATAATTCCAAATCAATCATCAAATCTGACATGCTAAGTAGACCAAATGCAATACGTCCGGCCGGATTGCTAATCCCTAAGTCGACATTAAGATTGTCTGGGCGAGTAATAGCGTATCCCGCTCGACTTTTATTACGGCCTTTATAAGCAGTATTTGGAGCACTAAAGCTTTTTAAATCAGCCAAAGTTTGATCACTTGCGCCCACTAACAGATCATCATTGTGCGCCACTCCTTTTGATAACAACCCCCATTTAACCCCCATCTCTTTGCTAAAGTTGTCGGTGGCACTAACCATTCTGACCTCAATCATTACCTGACGCACTGGGATATCTATCTGCTTAATCAAAGCGTGAATATTGGACAGGCTATCAGCGGTATCTTTGATAATTAAAGTATTGGTACGCGCATCTACTGCAATCACCCCTCGGCTCGATAGCAAGCGGCTACTGACAGGCAAGTTCAAGCGTGTTACTACAGCGGGTAAAGCTGATGGTGCATTGGCGACAGCCGTTGAAGCCGGTAGATGTTGCATGGCCACAGGGGTAGGTGTAGGGCTGCCACTGGCTTTAATAATCAAGGCTTGTAGGTCTGCTGCCTTGGCATAATTAAGCCGAATATACTCACTGCGCAGTGGCATCAGTGCTTGAGACTGCTGCTCAATGGCTAACTGCTGGGCCCGCTGTTTGGCCATCTGTGCCAGTGGCGCAACCAAAATTACATTACCTTGGATTTGTTTGCCCAGCTGCTGACTGGTAAGGATAATATCTAACGCCTGATCCCAAGGCACATTGACCAAATTGAGCATTAAGCTGCCTGTTACTTGATCAGTGGCGACAATATTGGTATCGGTAAATTGAGATAACAGATGCAGCACGCTGCGCACCTCAACCTGTTGAAAGTCCACCGAAATGGGTTTGCCGCTATATATTTTTGGGGTGACAGTATTTTGTTGAATTGCTCTGACCGGCTGAATCTGGATTTTAATGAGATTATCTAATTGATAGCTTTGATACTCAAAATCTTTGGATACCGTGAAGATAAGCCAAGTGTCTTTACCGCGCTGCTCCGCCTCAATACGTTGTAATAACCCAGTGAGCTTCTGGCCAAGTACAGGCATTGACCCGTGTGCTGATGAGGCTGTCACCCCTTTTAAGCGCACTAGTAATTTATTGCCTTGGCGCTTAATCTCAATCTGGGTGTCCGGATTATCTAATGCAATCTGCAGCATCTCTTGATTTTCAGACAGGCGCTGATAGTCAATCTGATAAGGCGCGGCAAAAGAGTTGAACGCTTTAGCAGTGACAGTATCTGGCTGCTCTTGCACATTGATGAGTGCAGAAGTTGCCGCTGGTGCTTGGCTGCTAAGACTGACAGTCACCGCCAGTGTGAGCGCTTGCACTGCCCTAAATTTGAGCCGTAGCTGATAAACCTCAGGCCTAAAAAACATCATGTGCTGTTCCTAATAAAGGGCATAATAAAAAGTGACGCTCAAAGCAAGATTGTGCTTTTGTATCTAGCTAAAAGGGGGCGATTAGACTGACACTGCGCTTGGTTTTACCGGTCTCTGGGATAAGCACTGTTTCTACCAAGTTAAGATGAGTGGGCGTAATCTCTACCACTCGGCCCTGATGCAGTCCCAGATAATCACCTATTTTTATAGCAGTAATCACCCCATCTGGCCGCTGCACCAGACCTTGTGTAGTGGCAGCTCCCCACCCCATCATCCCGCGATAGGTCAGCTGAGATAGCCCATAATATTCCATCGCTTGGCGTATGCGGCCGCTGCCCTCTCCTGACCACACAGCTGGCGGGATAACTGCATTGGCCAGGTTATCTGCTTTATTTACGTCAAGGTTAGCTGCCGGCTTGCCAGCCTGTACTACCGTCACATCTGGCACAGCGCTGTGTTGAACTAATATGGACTTAAATCCAAAAGGATCACGGTTAGATGCTGTCTGATAGACAGTGGAGGGCAAAGAATTTGTCTGGCTTTTATCGGTATGCGACCTATTTGTACGAGTTGTCTTAGGATTATCTGAGTCTGACAGGCTATTTAAGGCTAAATTGCCAAGCTTAGCTTGAGTCTCAGCACTCAAAACATAGGCGTTAGCTTGTAGCCTCAAAGACAATTGCGGCTGTAAGGTGCTACCGGTCTTTAATCGTGTTAACTCAAAATCATGTGCCACTATCAGCTTAGGTAGCAACGCTAAATCCGCCAAAAAACCTCCTAACTGCTGATATTCGGCCACGGCTAAGAGGGTCATAGGCTGCTCAATAAACAGCTTTTCGGCAGTGGCTGCTGTCCTAACCTGTGGGGAGACATCCTTGTTAGAGCTGGGATTGGCAGCATCTACTGTGTCTGCTGGCATCAGCTGATCCGAGCGGTTATCAGAGTCTTTGTGAGCCACCGACTGCGTAGGCAAGGCTAAGTTTTTGAACACGATATGATTGCTGCGACCCGCTTCAGTGATTTGTTGTAGTAGCGTTGAGGGCGCTGCGCCACTTGCCATCTGACGCTCAGCAAATGATGGCTCTACAGCCTCACCTGTTAAACTCTGTGGTTGTGAATTATCGGAGCTATCAAGCAGACCAAGGCGCTGTATCTGCTCAATAAAGCCTTGCTGTAATGCTTGGATCTGGGCATCATTGTCAGGTAACTGTTTAAGTTTAAGCTGCTTTTCATTGGCGGCGGCCAATAAAACCTGGTGTTGATTTTGCGCCGCCTCAATACGAGCCAACTGCTGACGAATCGGTAGCATATAGCTGATCACAGCTATACTCAGTGTGATAAGCAGAATAATAAAAACTTTAACGAACCTCGGCCAGCTACCATAGTTTTGGGTATCTAGGCTTTGCATTTGATAAATAAGTGGCCAAATTCGCCCTTTAACCTGCCCTGTTTTTTTGACGCGAGCAGCTAGGCTCATAATGCTTCCTTACTTAGTAGACGGACGGTGCTGGCTGCTAATCACAAAATCCATGTTCGCAGCGGGCAATATCTTGATGGTCTCATCTTCTTTAATGGCATCTGCGCCGGCCACCTGAATATGCTGCACTTGTACCTGATGCAGCCAAGTGCTGCGCTCTAAAGCCGCCATCAGATCAGTAACTTGCTGGGCTGTGCTGGCTTTTCCAGTAACGCTCAATAAATTGCCTTGTCTTTTGATACCAGTCAGATATAAGCCTTCAGGTACTGCTTTTGCTATGTCACGCCAGAGCACAGATAATGCCAAGCGCTGACTTTGTCGTTGATTGAGCAGCTCTATCTGAGCGCGTATGGTGTGTTGGTGTTGCTGTAACACCTCACTGCTGGCAATCTGTGCCTCTAACTGAGCATTGCTGAGCACCAGTTGACTATTAAGATGCTGCTGCTTGGCATGTGCTTGATAAAAATGTCCCCACACCAAAATACAGCAGACCACCGCTGCTAAAATGCTTATGACCACCATCTGTCTAAAGCGCTTGTTATGGTGAGCACGCCGCTTGGCACGCCATGGCAATAAATTAATATGGCTCACAGATATGCCTGATTTTGCATCTGACAACGCAGTGCCAGACCACAAGCACTCATTAGTCTAGGCGCCTCGGCATATAACTCATCCCTATCGACTTGATCAGACACTTTCATTTGTCCAAATGGATTGGCCACACTGACCTCACAGCTTAGCTGGTCTTTTAGCATCGCCTCGATATCAGGCAAAAGTGCACTACCGCCGCACAGCATAATATGCTCAGTGACGACTGCCGGTGCTAAAGCAGCATAAGCGTCAAAAGCTTGGGTGATATGCTCCGCTAAATCAGCGACAAACTGCGTATAAACCTTGGTCAAATCTGCATGCTTGTGAGACCGCTTGTGCCGACCACTGCCCTGCTGCTGATGGCAAGTGATGTATGCCGCTAAATCGTGCTTTATTATCACAGCCTGCGACAAGTCTATACCCTGCTGACTGGCAATGGCCTGAGTCAATTGAGCGCCGCCAAACAGCTGCTGGGACTGATAGACCAATTGTCCTGATTGGTGACTATAAAAAGTGGTGCGGCTCTCGCCAATATCAATAAGCGCCACGGTCTGTGGCGTATTAGCTGGCGCAAATGAGTGATTAGGCGCCAAGTTGTTAGGCGTGAAGTTGTTTGGCTTATGAACAGATAAATTATCCCAAGCCAATTGAAAAGCGCATATCTGGGCGTGTGACTCCAAATCAACGACCTTGGGCTGTAACTGTGCAAAGGTAAGGCTATCCGCTTGCTGCTCAACGTGCTCTAAGCGCGCAGCAACCAAAAGTACCTGCTGCATACTGTCATCAGTATCAGCCGGACCTTGAATCTGAAAATCTAGGCAGACTTGTGATAAAGGATAGGGAATGTGCTGATCGGCATCGATATGAATTTGCGCTTCTATCTCATCTTCTGTCAGCTCCGCAGGCATTTCAATTATTTTGGTCAGTGCCAAGCTAGTAGGCAAAGCTATGGCAGCTTGTTTGGATTGACTGCCTATGCGCTGCACCAGATGCGCAATATGGTCACCCATCTGTTCACAGTCTACGATTTGATTGTCTATGACCTCACCTGGTGGTAATGTCTTAATGGCATAGCCTAACAGCTGAGTGTGACCTTTATGATGGCAAATTTCGACCAAAGTTACCGCCGTATTGCTGATTGCCACACCCAGCCAAGCCTGAGGCTTTGCCATAAAAAACCCTAATCGCAAACTGCCTCTCCTTATCGCGCATAGCCTTCTTGGGCTATTAACCCTAATTATTTAAAAGGACTTTGTCAATTTATTTTTAATTTAAATTAACTAAATATTTTAGATTTTTATCAAAATTAGGGCACAAAACCAGCTATCAAAAAGGCATACCCTCTCCTATGCTTATTGCGCTGTATGTTAACAACGTGCCGACAATGGCTACTTTCAATTTAGGCTACACTATTGGGCAAAAATACGCCTCAGCTTTGACCCCTTAATCTCAGTACTGCCATTTAAAGGGCGTGGTATTTATAGCCAAAATACGTCTACAGCCGCTGGTAGAAGCGAGCCGGACTCTGTGTTTTAATGTTAGGTCTATAAGATATCGCTCATTTACTTTATAATTTGCTTTATAATTGTAGCCATAAGCGTAGTCATAAGCTTGCAATTTGCGCCTACTGCCCATTTGATAAACCGATAAATAATCAGTTATATCAATAGGTAAGCTTAATTTTGCGGGGTCTTCTATGTCTAATATTTCAGTTTTTAATTAATAGAGTCACTATGCCTCAATCGTCTGCTAACTCTCGTCTTATCCATTATATTGTGTCCATTTTGTTGGCCATCGTAGCGCTGGCCCTCATTTTGGTTCTGGCATTCCCTATTGGATTTTATGGGATGGCCATGTACATCACGCCTAACTTGCCCAGCATCTCTGAGATGAAAAGCACCAATCTTGAGATGCCTTTGCAGATTTATAGTAAAGATGACAAGTTAATCGGCCAATACGGCAATCGTATGTCATTACCGGTGACCTATGATGACATTCCAAAGAATTTTATTAATGCCTTTTTGGCAGCAGAAGACTCTTCATTCTATGAGCACAGCGGGATTAGTATTAAGGGTTTGGGCCGTGCCATTACTGAAATTATTACAGAAGACGGCGGTCAGACAGGTGGCTCTACCATTACCATGCAGGTAGCTAAGAACTACTTTTTAAGCCCCGAGCGTACTTTTAGCCGTAAGCTAACTGAGTTGTATCTGGCGCGTAGTATCGAAGATCAGCTGAGCAAAGAAGAGATTTTAACCTTATACGTTAATAAGATTTATATGGGTGAAGGCGCCTACGGTATTCGTGCGGCGGCCAAAAAATATTACAGTAAATCGCTCGATAAGCTAACCATCGCTGAGATGGCAACCTTAGCCGGTCTACCTAAAGCACCGTCACAAAACAACCCTGTGTCAAATCCTGAAGAAGCACTTGAGCGACGTAACTGGATTTTGGGCCGCATGTTAGAGCTTGGTTATATCACCCAAGCTCAGCATGACACAGCCGTCAAAGAACCCATCGGCGTGCATTTGTACAAAGAGCAGCTGGATGTGAACATGCCCTATTTGGCAGAGATGACCCGCCGCACCTTGGTAGATCGTTATGGCGAGGATGTGGTCAATGCCGGCTGGCGTGTTAAGCTTACTGTCGATAGTGAAGACCAAAAAGCGGCAGATACCGCCATTAAAAAAGGTCTGATTGGCTATGATCGTCGTCACGGCTGGCGCGGTGTGGAAGCACATGGTGAGCCTTTATCCAAATTCACCACGTATTCTAATATGGTACCGGCCAAGGTAGTAGAGGTCAGCGGCCGCAGCTTTAAGGCTGAGTTAGCAGATGGCGAAGTGGTCACCGTACCTTGGTCAGGCATGAGCTGGGCCAAAGAATACTTAGATGCCAACCGCATCAGACGCTACCCTAACAGTGCCTCAGATCTTGTCAAAAAAGACGATATCGTGCGTTTAATTGCCAACGAAAATAAAACCGCTTGGCGCTTAACTCAAATACCCAAAGTTCAAGGTAGCTTGGTTGCGCTCGACCCTGAGACTGGTGCGGTTGAAGCCTTGGTTGGTGGCTTTGATTTCCGTTATAGTAAATTTAACCGAGCCACTCAAGGTTGGCGTCAGCCCGGCTCAACCATCAAGCCATTAAACTATGCGGCGGCCTTAGAAAAAGGCTATCGTCCCGACAGTATGATTTCAGATGGTCCGCTGCGTATTGGTGATTGGCAGCCCAAAAACTCCGATAACCGCTTTTATGGGGATATGACCATTCGCCGTGGCCTTATTTTGTCACGTAACCTAGTGTCTATTCGCCTATTACAAGCCGTTGGCACCTCAGATGCACGTCAATTATTAGATCAATTTGGTTTGGATAAAGACAAGCTGCCCACCACCTTATCGCTTGCTTTAGGGGCAGGTCAAGCAACGCCTCTACAGATGGCCACTGCGTATTCCGCCTTTGCCAACGGCGGTCACCGCATTCAGCCGTACTTTATTGATCAAATTTATGATTATGACAATAAGCTGTTGTACTTGGCCAACCCACAACGTGCTTGCGCATTATGCTTTAACAATGATCTACAAAAACTCAATGCTAAGCTAAAACAAGACTATGAGAAGCAGGCCGAAGCCGATGCCAAATTACACCAATTGGCGTTAAAAGCGCTAGCAGAAGATCCTAAGCTATTACAAGTCGCGGATAGTACTCAGTCTGAAACTGTAGACTCAGCGGATGACGGCGCAGAGGATGAGGCAGATAACGCCAAGGCCAAACCAAAAAATAGCAAAGCGTCATTACAAGCAGCCATTGATGCCATCCGCTATGATGCTGGCCCACAATCTGATCGCTTGAAGCCTGTGCCGATTACCTATCAAGTGGCTGACCAAGCCCCACGTATCTTAAAGCCAAATGTGGCTTATGAGATGGCGGGCATGCTGCGTGACGTTATTCAAAGAGGAACGGGCACTCGAGCCAAAGCCTTAGGCCGTACAGATGTCGGTGGTAAAACAGGGACGACCAATGAGATGAAGGATGCTTGGTTTGCCGGCTTCCACCCCACTCAAGTCTCTATTGTATGGGTGGGCTTCGATCAACCCTCAACGCTAGGTCGAGGCGAATATGGTGGTGTGGCTGCCCTACCTATTTGGGTAGATTATATGCGCACTGCGTTAAAATCTGTGCCTTATCAGTGGGTTAGTGTCAATAATAAAGCCAAATCAGAAACCGCAAAACAAGAGGTGATTAATTTATCCGATGATAATGACAACACCACGGCCGGTGCTACTGGCAGCGGCAGCGATACTCGCATCACCAATCAAAAGGTCACAGACGGTGTTGTCAGACCACCAAGAGCCTCTTTGATTGAAAGGCAGCCGCCTAAACCGGTTGAACCCCCTAAGCCAGTCAATAGCAACAATAACAGCAACAGTAATAGCAGTACCAATGCCGATACCAGCAGTACCAGAGCAGCGCCAAAACCTGCTCCCAAACCCGCTGAGAAGCCCAAAGCTGAACCTAAGCCTACAGAGAACAAAGCCGCACCGGCCAATGACTAACTCTGTAGCTTAGCCACTTAAATGGCCACAGGTGTTACCAATATTGACCTAAAACCACTGACTAAAAAAATCAGTTAGTCAGCATCAAGAGCGCTATGAAAATAGCGCTTTTATTGTTATAAACTGTCCTCAATTATAGAGTACTGGGTATGACTCACCCTTTTTTATCAGGTCACATGTTTTAAAGCATGTGGCCATGACACTGCTTAATGGTATATAAATTAAGCTTATCACGTCATTGCACAGCGCATTGACTTAATCACGCACTAGGTTTACGACTTAGACGGCAGGAGAAAATTATGACCACATCAGCCACATTGACAGAAACCAACAACATCGTTGTCACTGCTTTATATAAATTTACCCGCTTTAATGACTATGAAAACTACCGTGAGCCTCTGCGCCAACTCATGCTAGATAAAGGCGTGCGTGGCACCTTATTATTGGCCTCTGAAGGCATTAACGGCACTATCTCTGGCGACCGCGCTGGTATTGATGCCGTGCTTGCTTATATTCAAGACATTCCTGCTATCGGCGCTTTAGAGTATAAAGAGTCATTCACTGATACACAGCCATTTTTTCGCACCAAAGTAAAACTCAAAAAAGAAATTGTTACCATGGGTGTAGAAGGCATTGACCCGCTACAATCGGTTGGGCGCTACGTAAAACCTAGCGAATGGAATGACTTAATCAGCGACCCAGATGTATTATTAATCGACACTCGTAATGATTATGAAGTCCAAATCGGTACGTTCAAAAATGCAGTAAATCCAAAAACTGAAACCTTCCGTGAGTTCCCAGAATACGTAAAAAATGAGCTTGACCCAAACAAACATAAAAAAGTAGCGATGTTTTGTACCGGTGGTATTCGCTGCGAAAAGTCTACTGCTTATTTGCGTGAGCAAGGCTTTGATGAGGTATACCATTTAGAAGGTGGTATCTTAAAGTATTTAGAAGAGGTACCGGCTGAGGAGTCGATGTGGGAAGGCGATTGCTTCGTGTTTGATAATCGCGTGGCAGTCAATCACAGCCTACAAAAAAGCGAATACGATCAGTGCTATGCCTGCCGCATGCCCATCACCGAAGCAGACAAGCAGCATCCTGCCTATGTCAAAGGGGAGTCTTGTCCGCACTGCATCGATAAAGCGACTGAAGAACAGCGTGCCCGCTTTCGTGAGCGTCAACGTCAGATCCAATTGGCCAAGCAGCGCGGCGAAGTCCATATTGGTGCAGACGTTAATGACGTGATTGAAGCACGCAAACAACAAAAGCTGCAAGCCCGACTTGAGCAGCAAGAAGACGAGCTTAAATAAGCGGTGCTACCCCTTGTTGTTATCTAACAGCGCTATCATTTGACATAAAAAATCCCAGTCAATTGACTGGGATTTTTTATGGCTGTGGCTAAAGGCTACTCCTCTACCCACTCGCCTTTACGCCAGTAAACGCCCCAACGCGTGGCCTTGCCTGTTTTTAAGCTCTCAGAGCCAATGTACTGCTCTTTTTGCTTACGTGACCAGCGCAAAATGGTAGGGTTGCCCTCCGGATCTTGATCTGGACCATCAAACAAATACTGGAACTTATCATCCATCTTGTCCTTAATGGTGCGCAGCTCAGACAGCTTAGGGGGACGCGTCTCGCGCACTTTAGGGAACTTAGAGGCCGCTAAGAATAGACCGGCAGCCCCCTCTCGTAAGATAAAGTGATCCTCATGCTTGGTCGACTTAAGCTCTGGCATATCAATAGGATCCATGCGCGGCGGTGCAGGCTCACCATTTTTGAGCACTTTGCGGGTATTATCACACTTATTACAAGCAAAATAAGGACCAAAGCGGCCGGTCTTAAGCTCCATCTGACCATCACATTTATTACAGTCAATGGTCGGCGCATCAGAGCCTGGCACCTCGAACATACCTTCTTCTAATAAATAGCCATCACAGTCTGGGTTGTTACCACAGATATGCAGCTTGAGGCCACCATCCACAATATAGCCATCCATCGCTGTGCTACACTTAGGACAACGTTTTTTCTCCATCAACTCTTTGACTTCAGCGCTTTCATCGATTTCGCTGTCATCTAAGTTGGCAAAGGCTTCTACCGGCATTAGGTTTTTGGTACCCTTACAGCGCTCTTTGGGTGGCAAGTTGTAGCCAGTACAGCCTAAGAATACACCGGTTGAGCCATTACGCAGCTGCATTGGTCGGCCACATAAATCGCAATGCACGTCGGGTACATCGGTGGGGTCATTCGGGCGCATACCGTCTTTATCTTTGGCATGCTCAAGCTTAGTCTTAAAGTCCCCATAAAAGTCATCTAACACCGCTTTCCAATCTTGATCGCCTTGTGCCACATGATCAAGCTCATCTTCAAGCCCCGCAGTAAAGGTATAATCCATCAGCTCAGGGAAGCTTTCGGTTAGACGGTCGGTGACAATATCACCCATCTTCTCAGCATACAGACGCTTGTTTTCTAAGCGAACATACCCTCTGTCTTGAATGGTTGAGATGATAGAGGCATAAGTTGATGGACGGCCGATGCCTTTTTTCTCAAGCTCTTTAACTAAGCTTGCTTCCGTATAACGCGCTGGCGGCTTAGTGAAGTGCTGACTGGGATCTAGTTTTATTAAATTAAGCTCATCGCCTTGTTTGACATCAGGCAATAAGGTGTCATCGGTTTTGGCAGGTGGCATAACCTTGGTAAAGCCGTCAAAGGTCATGGTGCGACCGCGGGCTTTTAGCTCAACATCGCCCGCCTCTACCAATAGATTAACCGACTTATATTTTGCCGGTAGCATCTGACAGGCCACAAACTGACGCCAAATCAGCTCATATAAGCGAATGGCATCACGATCCACCCCTTTGAGCTGGGTAGATTTTAAATTGGCATTGGTCGGACGAATGGCTTCGTGAGCCTCTTGTGCGTTTTGTTTGCTGCCATAAAAATTAGGCTTTTCTGGCAAGTATTTAGAGCCGTAATTCTCTTCAATAAAGCCGCGCACACTGGCCAAGGCATCATTGGATAAGAAGGTTGAATCGGTACGCATATAAGTAATGTGACCAGCTTCGTACAAGCGCTGAGCTAGCATCATGGTCTTTTTGACAGGAAAGCCCAAACGTGTGCTGGCCGCTTGCTGTAAAGTAGAGGTAATAAAAGGCGCACTCGGCTTAGATTGAGTGGGCTTCTCTTCACGCTCTTTGACCACGAAGGTGGCCGGTTTTAATACGGCCAGTACGGCATCAGTCTGCGCTTTGTTGCCAAGCTTGAGTACTTTGCCTGCCTGTTTGACGGCCTCTAAGCGAATGGGAGTATCTGCAGCCACATTGGCATTATCGCTACCTTTCATGGTGGTATCGGCGTGAATTTGCCAATACTCTTCTGGAATAAAGGCACGGATTTCACGTTCACGCTCGACCACAAGCCGAGTGGCTACTGACTGTACTCGCCCAGCCGATAAGCCACGGGCAATTTTTTGCCACAGTAGCGGCGAGACCATAAACCCAACCACTCTGTCTAAGAAGCGGCGTGCTTGCTGCGCATTCACCCGGTCAATATCAAGCTTACCGGGCTCTTTAAATGCATTTTGAATGGCCGATTTGGTAATCTCGTTAAACACCACACGCTGATACTTGCTGTCATCTCCGCCGATAACCTCACGCAAATGCCAAGCAATCGCTTCCCCTTCTCTATCCAAATCCGTTGCCAGATAAATCTTATCGGCATCTTTGGCCAAGGCTTTAAGCTCTTTAATCACTTTGGTTTTATTAGGCAGCACTTCATACACAGCTTTCCAGCCGTGCTCAGGGTCAATACCCATTCTACGTACCAAAGCCTGCTGCGCTTTGTCTTCTTTGCTTAGCTTTTCATCCGTCTTGGTCGCTTTTTTCTTAACGCCACTGCTGGTGGGCAAGTCACGCACATGACCAATACTTGAGCGTACAATAAAGTCATCACCCAAATATTTGTTGATGGTTTTTGCTTTGGCAGGAGACTCCACAATGACCAGTGATTTGCCTTTTGCACTGGCCGCGGGGGTCGAGGTTGTTTTTTTAGCTGTGGTTTTAGCCATTGATATCAAAGTCCTAATTAAACTTTCTTATAAATTATATTTTTTATAGTCTGGTGAGCTCAGCCAAAGATCTGCTTTAAATGTCTGGCTTTGGCCTAAATCTGCATTGACGTTACACTGCTAACAGTTGCGCTGTCAACAAGGTTTTTCAAGAGCAAGCAGTAACTAAAGTGTCAATTGACTGGATTTATGAGCTTATATCAGCCTTTATTAGCCAGCTTTTGCGCCCATTGATACATGGCGGCTTTGAGCGCTAATAAATCTGGCTCAATGTGCTGCGGATCATAATTGGGATTGGTATTGGGCTTCACATAACCGCTGTCCTCCCAAAATACCACCAAGCTATTGGCCTTGGTATAAACGGCTTTTACAAGCGGGGTGATGCTGGCTGGCAAATTGAGCGGTTCATGGTCTAAGCGATAAGTCACATCCTGCGTACCAGCGTTACCCTGCGCGCCATCATTAACCTCTATTTGTGTACCACTGGTACTGTCCGGACGCAGCTCACCGTCTATGACTTGATAACGGGTTTCAGGGAATTTCATGTCATCTAGAATTAAGGCATACTGCCCCATCATCCCCTTGCCATACTCATTATTGCGGCCCCGAATCCAATCAGGGCAGGCAACGAGTTTGGGGTTTAGTTCCAAGCGGCGCGCCGTCATCCGC
The DNA here is from genome assembly GCF_022631235.3 of Psychrobacter raelei. Taxonomy (NCBI): domain Bacteria; kingdom Pseudomonadati; phylum Pseudomonadota; class Gammaproteobacteria; order Moraxellales; family Moraxellaceae; genus Psychrobacter; species Psychrobacter raelei. The sequence continues at coordinate 515,641 of NZ_CP093310.2, read as the reverse complement.
AGCTTATCCAAGCGCACATCGACGCCACTAGGCTTTAAGGCCATAATGCTGCCTAATACAAATAATCCAATAGCAATCGCTACCCAAGTTCCCATATTTTTTCCGTAAGTTGTAAGAAGTAACAAATAGCGCGCTAGTTTATTAGGTTTTTGCTTTTATTCATACCACGTTGAGTTATCCTTGGTTTTTTTTGACGATTTTCCGGCCTTGTGCATACCTGTGTTGCTTTTTGCTTGGGGCAGTTTTTCCAGACTAGCGGGAATCTCACTGCCTGCCAATACCTCTTCGTACTTAGTAGCCACTTTGGGCATCAGCGCATCCATCACCGGCTGCCACTGTGCTTGAATGTCTCGGTAGCGTTTTTGAGTATGATCAAAAATGGCCAATCCTTGCTCAGCCAACTGTGGATATAAGCTTCTTTCACTAATCCAGGCTAAGGGCGGCTGGCCTATATTTTCAAAAAATCTCTGCAATGTTAAATTGGTGCTACTTTGTGACCGCACTCGGTTGGCTAGCAGATGAATATCGACCTTACCTTTACGGATACGCTTGATATCTTGAATGGATTTTAAAAACTGCTTGGTACTGTCAGCATCGAAGATAGACGGTAACACTGGAATCAAAATAGCACGGGCTTCACTGATTAGCGACTCTGCGCGATCGCCACTTAAAGAGCCTGGCGCATCGATAATCAGCCAGTCTTTTTTACCTAAGGTTTTGGCCACTTTTTTGGGCAAGTCACCAATATCTTCTTCATCGCACCAATCTACTGCATAAATTTTTGCGGCGGTATCGGGTCGCTGCTTTAGCCAACGTAGGCTTGATCTTTGGGGGTCGGCATCAGCTAAGGCGACGGTCTGACCTTGATTGGCCAATGCCGCAGCTAGCGTAATGGCGACAGAGGTTTTACCACAGCCACCTTTTTGATTTGCTATTAATACAGTTTTCATAATCGTTGCTCATTTTATTTTTTATCTGTCGTTTTAATCTGCTGTTCTCAGCGCTTTTGTTAAAGTCATACTGTTTTACTGTCCTATCCCTATTTATATCTGTTTTTTATAAGGGTGTCGACTTGTTATCTCTTAATTTCGCGCCCGTGCCCTGTCGCCTTATTATGTCATGACCTAATAGCGGCTTAAGTCATTGATAATACCTTATTTCTATCGCTTATCTTGCTAGCACAACTTTAGAGTATAACTTGATAGCGTGTTAAGATTTTTTGCCACTTACACAATTCTACCGGTATTCGCTCAAAGCTCAAGTAAATATCAACAACGCTTTTATGGCATCAGCAGCAATACACCGCAATACATGAGCTGTGTTGACAGCTTGGTTTATCACCGGTCGCCGTAAAACTACCCACTTCAGGGGGTGGATATAAGGCGACACACACTGTCGTGATCAGTATTTAAAGTATTGCAAGTTAAAATTAACCTCGCCATACTAACCCTATGAAAACACTCAAGCTACGCATCAAAGACAAACACGTAAACCAGCTAAACAAAATAGCTGGTAGTGTTAACTATGCGTGGAACTATGTTAATGACGTAAGTTACAAACACCTACAAAAGACTGGTAAATTCTTTTCAGCCTACGACCTTAATGAATACACCAAAGGTAGTGGTGAGTATTTAGGCTTGCACTCGCAAACGTTGCAAGCCATTAACGAAACTCACGCCAAATCTCGTAAGCAATTTAAAAAAGCCAAACTAAATTGGCGAACCAATCGTCCCGATGCCAAGCGAAAAAGTTTAGGCTGGATTCCTTTTAAAAAATCTGCCATCAAGTATCTACATACCAGACAAACGGGGAAGAAAACACTTAAATCAACCATACAGCTATCGCTCTGTAAAGGTCAAAAGGTAATCATAGACGTATTTGATAGCTATAATCTAAGTCTATATCAAATCAACACGCTTGAGATAGTGCAAGACAGCCGTAATCGTTGGTATGCCTGTATTACCGTCAAAGATTTTCCTAGACAAGTAAGTGGCAAAGGCAGCGTTGGTATTGACTTAGGCTTAAAGGAATCTGCTACCACATCAAACGGTGATAAGCTGACAACTAAACAAACGCAAAAGTGGGCGAATAAATTAGCAGTAGCCCAGCGTGCTAATAATAAAAAACGTGTCAAAGCAATCCACGCCAAAATCAAAAACACAAGATTAGACTTAACTCATAAATTCACCACCAAGCTTGTGCAGGGCAATGCTTTGATAGTGGTTGGTGATGTTAAATCACGCTCATTTACCAATTCGATGATCAAACTGGCTAAATCGACATACGATGCAGGTTGGTTTGAACTCAAAAGACAACTGGAATACAAATGCAAGCATGCAGGTTGTCAGTTTGAGATGGTAAATGAGAGTTACACTACCCAGACCTGCTCGTGCTGCCTTAAAATAAGTGACAGTAGCTTAAGCGGTAGAGCAGGTCTTGGAATAAGAGGATGGAGGTGTGCTGAGTGTGGCACATGGCATGATAGAGATATCAATGCTGCTAAAAACATCCTTGCGGTCGGGCTTGACCGTCTTGTAGAAGGAATCCCCTCACTTTAGGGAGGGGAGGAAGTCAACATCATCTTTATAATAACAGAAGCACAATAGCCGATAAGTGAATAACGTGGCACTATAAGTAATGGCTTTTTTTAAGGAGCAATAAGATGACTTTTTTGCAAACCACGTTACTGACCACCGTATTCGGTACGGCTATGGTTGTGCTGTCTGGTTGCGCGACTACCCAAGCACTATCGCCGCAGCAGTGTCAGGCAGGCAACTGGCAAGATATTGGCTATGCTGACGGGCTGGCTGGTCGCTCGGGCGCCTATTTCGGTAGGCATATTGAAAACTGTAGTCCGGTGGCCAATAGTGCACCAAACCGCGAGTTGTGGGAGCAAGGTCGTCAGCAAGGCTTAAAGCAGTTTTGTACCGAGCTTAATGCTTATAAGCTTGGCCGTGAGGGTTATGCTTGGCAGCCTGTTTGTCCGCTTGAGAACATAGAAAAACTAGAAGAGGCTTATAATCAGGGTCGCTACTATTATCTGCGTCAACGGGATATGGAGTACTTGAGTGCGCCTTATCCTTGGGGCTACGGGCGTTATGGCTACGCTTCACCTTATAGCTGGCGCAGTCCTTTTTGGCGTCCAGGCTGGTGATACGTCAACGCACTGTTGATGCGTACTCTGGGCAACTCCCACCAAGCCAAACGGTGATGGTGGGTAGTCTTTGCGGCCCATAGTACCGCCAATTTAGGCGCTATCTACAAAACGTATTTTTTGCGTCAAAGCAGCTGCTGATGGCTGCATGTTGCTGGCGTGACCCCGTGTCTTACCTCTACTCTAGGTTTAAATTCTTATCCATGCGATAAATCAAAAAGGTGCCCAAACACATTAAGATTGACATGGTGGCCCCAAGCTTAAACACAGGGTTTACCGGAAATAAGTTGAGCAATAAGCCGCCAAAAATACCCACACAAAACATTAATGAGCCTTGTAAGGCACTGGCCATACCGGCGCGGTGTTTTTGAAACGCCAAGGCAATTGCTGAGGCATTCGGCTGAGTTAACCCCAAACCGGCAATACAGAAGAAAATACAGATAAGTACCAATGGCAACCAAGCCTCTGCACCATAAATCACACCTAACAACAACAGTCCTATCGCAGCAACTGCCTGCATAACTGCCCCAAAACGCAGTAAGCTAATCAGACGAAACCTATTGGTTAAAAACTGGTTCACCTGAGTGAGTGCCACAAAACCTGCGGCATTCATACCAAATATTAAACTAAACTGGCTCTCCGTTAGCCCATAGCCATCCATTAATAGCTCGGGCGCTGCACTGATATAAACAAACATTGAGCCCATTAATAGACCGGCACCAATAGCCGGAAACCCAAAAGAGGGATCTTTTAGTAAGTCTAGATATTGACTTAAAATGGTATTCAAAGGTTTGTAATTTCGGTTTTCTTCAGTCAAGGTTTCTTTAAAAAAGAACTTGGTCAGCAGCAAGTTTAGTACCCCAAAACCTGCCAAGAACCAAAAAATCACATGCCAATCAAAAAAGCGTAAAAATGCGGCACCCAGTGAAGGCGCTAAAATTGGCGCCAGTCCCATCACCAATACCATAATAGAGAAGGCTTTGGCCATTTGTTTGGGCGGCAAGGTATCACGAATGGCGGCTCGGGTAACCACCGCCCCAACACACGCCCCTAAAGCTTGCAAGGTGCGCGCTGCAAACAGCACATATTGACTGTCGGTGGTGGCACAAATCAGCGAAGCAATGACATACAAGGTCATACCAAAATACAGCGGCTTGACTCGGCCAACGCGGTCACTTAACGGCCCATATATCAGCTGGCCGAAGACCAAGCCGGCAAAATATGCCGGTACTGAGTTTGAAATCTGAGCGGTACTGACCCCAAAATCCTCAGCCATTGTTGGCAGCGCAGGTAGGTACATGTCGATAGATAATGGGCCGATGGCCACGATAAGCCCCAGCATCATAATCCATGCTACAGGCAGTTTTGGCGTAGAATTTTGAGTATTTGACATAAATCTCACACAGAGCTAAAGGTTTAATATAGGTATTACCTATTTATTTTATTGTGATGTTATTAATACACTTGATATCACCAATATCAAAAAGCAACCTTATGATGATACCCAATTTAACACAGGTAGCCTACTCTTATCCTTTATATAGTCAACGAAATTTACGCATGCTTACCGAACTACAAAGTGATGTTCACCCCCGCTGTAAAATTAACCTTTAAAAACCAAAAAGCCCAGTAGGTTTTATCGCTTACTGGGCTCATGACTGGGCTTTTATTTTAAAAATAACGCAGTGCTCACTACCGGCTATGTCGCCCCTAACTAAATTGACGCTTTAAAAACTGCACACTATTGTCTTTGGCTTTTTTTATCGCTAATTTACGGTTTTTGCCCCCGCCCATCAGCTTAAGTTGCCACATTTTTTCTTGATACAAAGCACAAAAGCTTTGTTTGGTCATCTGATTAATGACCCGTTTACTGGCCAATACGGCATCAGGTGAACGGGTGGCAATCTCTGTGGCCAAAGCGTGCGCACGCTCATAAGGAGTATCGTCAATGTGAGTGACTAAGTGCAGCTGCTCAGCTTGATTGGCATCAATTAAGCGCGCGGTCATGGTCAGCTCTTTTAGGACATCTACTGGCAACACATGAAGGGCTGACTGAGTCAATCCCATGTCGGGCACTAAGCCCCATTTGGCCTCCATAATTGCAAACTGACAATCGGGGGTGGAGATACGAAAATCACAGGCTAAAGCCAGTTGCATGCCTGCCCCAATACAATAACCTTGGGTAACCACAATCACCGGCACTGGCACTTCACGCCATATTAAACATACTCTTTGAAAGATACTTTGGGTAGGCTTTAGCAGCTCATACAAGCCCATCATGGCATTTTTGGGATTGTTTAAGTCACTAAGATCAATCCCAGCACAAAAGCTATCACCTGCCCCGTTGATAATCACTGAACGGATGCTACGGTCTTTTTTTAGGCGCTCAGCCACATCGATAAGCTCACGCATCATACGCAGGCTCATGGCGTTTTTTTTGTCCGGGCGATTGAGCGAGACGGTCAACACCTCATCGGCCTCACTTAACGCCAATGTGGTGTATTTTTCATTTAATTTTTGACTGAATAAAGATGACATATTAGCTCTCTGCTTAGGATTAGTTAAGGTCAGTTCCGTTAACTTTATAGGGTTAGATCATTTTCCAAGTCATATCATTTTCACTTAATGCTTTCTCATCACTTTCTTGCATCTGCTGAGTAATATAAGCATCTAAATCCAAAGCTTGCAACATTTTTAGGCTAGAAATAAGGACTGTATAGTACTCCTCAAGCATTGCAAATTGCGACGGTATGGTATGCTGCACATTAAGCAGGCATTTGTCTTCTAAATCTTGGCTAGCTTGACGGATTTGCGGTACCCCAGAGTAACGACTGGCGCCTAAGATACGATGGGCAATCTGTGCCAATTGCTCACGGTCTCTATCTTCCCACGCTTGCTGCAAGGCTTGTAGCTCATCGGCGACAGAATCTTGCATCATATGTAGCAGCTGCTTGGCCAAGTCCGGCTTATTGGCCGAGCGCATGAGCGCATCCTTCCAGTCCACAATAAGTAACTCATCTTGCACCTGCTCATGCTCATCTTGCTTTTGTTTTTGTGCCAAGTTAGGCTCAGGCTTTAAGGCCGGATTTGCGGCCTCAGCACCCCGCCCCAGCCAGCGCTGCAGAATTTGTAATAGCTGCGGGCGACTAATGGGCTTGCCCACATAATCATCAATACCAGCGGCAATAAACTTGTCTTTACCATCGGCCAAGCCATGCGCCGTTAGCGCAATAATAGGCAAGCGTTTGTGGTAATTTTTATGCTCTTTTTGCGCATCGGCCTCCAACTGACGAATCTTTTTTGCTGCCTCATCGCCTGACATGCGCGGCATTTGTACATCCATAAATACCAAATCAATGGTAGTAGGCTGTACGGGCAAGCTTGAGCTTTGAGCGTCTTTTGGGGTTGCGCCTGTCGCCTTATCCTCTAAGGCGGCTGCCTGCTTACTGTCGTAAGTGTCATACATGAGCTGCTTGCCAATAATCTCTACGGCATCATAACCACTGTTGGCGGTAATCACCTTAATACCCAGCTCGCTTAACAAGGCATCTAATACCAGTAAATTGGGCAGATGATCGTCGACAGCCAAGATGGTCACTCCTTGCCAAGTTGGAGGGGCCACCAAGGTTGAGACATTGGTAGTGCGGGTGTCTAACATGCTATATAACTGGCGCTTATCTAGCGGCTGATACAGCCCCATCGCCTTGTAACGCTCAAGCAACGTGGCATCTAGCGCCACTTGATAGCCATAAATGGCCAGCTTACCTTGATAATGCAGACGGATTTGCTTTAATAATGCGGCCCGATCTTCACGAGTTTCACTCTCACCGCCATCAATCACCACCCAATCCCAGCGGTTGCCCTCCTCTTTTAACTTCTCAAGAGCACCGGCCAAAGAGCGTGCCATGGTCACATTGATATTGAGCGGCCGCACTGCCGCCATAAACACTTGAATACTAGAAGGATGGTTAATCCATACCAGCATATCAAAGGGTTTGTCATCATCACCTTGAGTTTGTGCGAACGGGCGTAACATGGGGAGCTGGAGCTGCTCATCGGTCAATTCTTGCTCATAGCCGACGCCAAACTCTTGGTCAGATAACTCATCTATATCGACATAAGAGGGAATACTAAACCAGAAGGTTGCGCCGGTTCTCATCGGGTTCTTATTCACCGATCCTGCCGATAAACCTGGCTCAGGTAGCACCAATTGCGACTGGGCGGCATTGTTATCATTGTCATAAAAACCAATTTTACCGCCCATAAGCTTGGTTAATTGTTTGGAAATCACCAGCCCTAGACCCGTGCCGCCATATTGACGGGTAATGGATGGGTCGCCTTGGCTAAAGCTTTTGAACAACTGGCTTTTGGCTTTTTCAGATAATCCATGTCCAGTGTCTTGTATCGCAATATGTATCATGCTACCGCTGTTGTCTTTGTCAGTGGCCACTTTGGCATGATGACTCTTGGCCTCGTCTTCTGCCTGTCCACTGGCTTCAATCACGCTGGCATCTTCAATCTCATCGATGCCGACTCGCACCACCACTTCACCCACATCAGTGAATTTAATAGCGTTACCCACTAAGTTGGTTAGTACCTGCTTGACCCGTAGTGCATCCCCAATGATGGTATTGGGTACATCATTGTAGTAGAGCACTGCCATGCGCAGGCCTTTTTCAGCAGCCAGCGGCGAGAGCATATCCATCACATCATAAATGGCAGAATATAAGCTAAACTCATGTTTATCTAGCACCAGCTTGCCGGCCTCAATCTTTGAGAAATCTAAGACATCATTCACGAGTGCCAATAGATGTGCAGAGGATTTACGAATGGTCTGCACATACAAATCCTGCTCAGCCGTCAGATCGCCATGTCGAGCCAATAGGTTAATAAAGCCATCAATACTGTTGAGCGGCGTGCGCAGCTCATGGCTAATATTGGCCAAAAACGCCGATTTGGCTTGGCTACTGGAGATGGCCTGATCGCGTGCTTCACGAATAAAGATGTTTTGCATTTCCATCTCATCAAAGGCATCTCGTAAGTCATCTTCAGTCTGATCTGAGTGATCCTTGAGCTCTTGAAAGTCGCCATATAAGCGGCGCAATGTCTTGAGCAGATCTTGTTGCAACTGGTTGAGCTCGCCACTTGACTGGGTATTGACTGGCAGATACATGTTCTCAGGAGTGATTTGCTGCAAATGCAGTCTTAAATCATAAATAGGGGCAATCCAGCGCTTGGCATAGATATTTAAGCTCAGCAGCAGCATTAATAAAGTGAATAATCCGGTAATACCCAGCCCTAGCCACACCTTCAGCCGAGCAATGGTCAAGGGCTCATTGTCCATATCAACAAATAGCCAATACTGCATGCCTTCATAATTGCCCAGTGAGCGGCCGTACGCTGTGCCAATCTCAGTCGGGATACCTGAAATAAAGCCTTGCTGATCGGCCTTGTATTGCTGACTCATCTGCTCCCAAGAGGTGGTGCTGATATCGCCCGACGCTGCCAACACCTTGCCATTAGAATCAATGATTGCCACACGCTGCACGTGCTGATTGTTATTCATAGAAGATAAAATAAAGCCAATCCGCTTTTTTACATCATCTAGTGATTTTAGGCTTTGCTCAACCTCAGGCTCATCGGCCATGGCTTTCGCATCAATCAGCTCATCGGGCAAAGTCATCTTAACGACAGCATCCGCGGCCCTATCCCCTGTGCTTTGTATTTGCGCCGCCGGCTTTGGCAGCACTTTGTCAGAAGCAGCTTCCGTATCCACTTGCCAAGTAGATGGCCCCTCATTGGCTTGACGGCTTGAATGTTGAGGGGCTACTTGCTGCTCAGTTAGGCTTTGATTGCTAAGAATAACTGGCAGCAGTTGTTTTACCATGGGTTCATAGCGAATTAAAGCGGCAGTCGCCAGTGTGTGCTGCTCAGATTTAATGGCTTTGCTGGACTCTTTTTGGACTAAATACGCCCCCACCGCAGCAAGAATAACTATCGGCAAAAACACCAGCAAAATAAGCTGAGCATAAGCACTGCTAAAATCGATTATTTTTTTTCGCATAAAGAATAAGGCTATTTTGAGGGCAATAAACCAAGAAAGAATAAGCGCCAAGAGCGCCGCTAGATTAAGTGTAACAGGTTTTCAACGTATTGCAGATAACCTGAGAGGGCGCAAAATGTTATAATCTTTTGCACTTATCATCATACAATACCTACCGCCAATTTGTACTGAGGGCCTTTATGTCAAATACGTCGCAAAATTCTGTGAACTTTATCCAACAAGTCACCACTTTATCAGACTGCTTAGGCAACACGCCTTTAGTTGCACTACAGCGTCTACCCAAGCTTGAAGGGATAGATACTTCGGTACAAGTTTTGGCCAAGCTTGAAGGCAACAACCCTGCCAGCTCAGTAAAAGACCGCCCTGCCTTTAATATGATTTTACAGGCCGAAAAACGTGGTGAAATTAAGCCAGGTGATACGTTAATTGAGGCCACCAGTGGCAATACTGGTATTGCTTTGGCGATGGTAGCTGCCATGCGTGGCTATAAAATGATTTTGTTGATGCCCACCAACTCCACCCAAGAGCGCAAAGATGCCATGGCCGCTTATGGCGCCACTTTAATTGAAGTGGACGAAGGTATTGAAGCCGCTCGTGACCAAGCTTTGCAGCTACAGGCTGAGGGCAAAGGCATCGTCTTAAACCAATTCGCCAACCCAGATAACAGCGCTGCTCACTACCAAACCACAGGACCTGAGCTGTGGCGTCAAACTGGCGGACGTATCACCCACTTTATCAGCTCAATGGGTACCACAGGAACCATATCAGGCACCGGTAAATATCTCAAAGAGCAAAACCCAGATATCCAAGTTATTGGTTTACAGCCCGATGCAGACTCTGCCATTGCCGGTATTCGCCGCTGGCCTGAGGAATACAGACCAGCCATCTATGACCCCACAGTGATTGATCGCACCATAGACATCAGCCAACATACTGCAGAAGAGTACATGCGCAAATTAGCACGCACCGAAGGCATTCTAGCTGGGGTTTCTTCAGGTGCAGCCGCTTGGGCAGCGCTACAAGTGGCCAAAGAGATTAAAGACACTCAGCCAGACGCTGTGATTGCCTTCATCGTCTGTGACCGTGGTGATCGATACTTATCTACTGGGTTATTTACCGCCCAATAGCTGTGGTTTATATTGCTTTAGCTTATTGTGCTTTAGCCACTTTCATATCATCTTTGCTCGATGTGCCCTTGTATATCAAAGACAGCTTGAACGGCTCTCTTAAAAAAATAGGTGAACTGCCATGCCCGACTTTTCTAAAACCCCCGTTTTGGTGTTTGATATTGAAACTGTGGCAGATATTGAAGGGGCACGCCGGGTGTATCCGCAGCTGGCCAAACTCAATGATGACGATACCTTAACAGCGCTCACCAGCCTACGACTCCAAGAAGCAGGACATGACTTTATGCGCCTGCCGCTTCAAAAAATTGTCTGTATCTCTGTGTTGTATATCAAAGATGGCCAGTTCTCTTTGTTTTCATTGACCGCAGATACTTTAAGCGAAAAAGAGATTATATCCACCTTCTTTCGTGCTTTTAAAGACCTAAATAGCTTGCCACAACTGGTGAGCTGGAATGGTTCAGCTTTTGATATTCCTGTACTCATTTATCGGGCCATGCAATATGACTTAAGCGTACCGCTGTTGTTCGAAGAAGGTCATCGCATCACTAATATGCGTTATGATAATTACGTCAATCGCTTTCACACTCGGCATTTGGACTTGATGGACCGCTTTAGTCAATATGGTGGCAGTCGCCGAGAGTCCATGACTATTGTTACTAGCCTATATGGTCTACCAGGAAAAATGGCCGTAAAAGCCAGCCAAGTGGCGCAAATGGTCGCTGATAGTCAGTGGCGTGAGCTGAGCCTGTACTGTGAGTCTGATTTGCTAAATACTTGGCTTATTTATCTGCGCTGGCTGCGCTTAACTGGTGTCTTATCCTCTAGCGACTTTGATATGTGGCAGGCGCAGACTCGGGATTATCTGACCAAAAAGCTCGATGATAACAATCAGGTTCAGCATCAGCTGTTTTTGGATCACTGGCAACGGTAACTCTTCTTAGTTGTTAATTATCTATCGTAAAACTAAGCTCATTTCTACACTGACAGCGCATGGCTAAATGACGTTTTATGCCCTGAGTGCTGACTTTTTAATCATTGTTAAGCGCTTTTTCGTTCTATGCGAGGTAAACACAGTTGTGATTATTGATAATACTGCGGCCTCGGGTTATGCGTTTATGTGTTAAAATCACCCCCACAGTTCACCCCCTTATTTTTCAGCACATTTAACAGATAGGCAGGTTTATGCAGCCCACCGATACCAACAACATTTCTTCTAAAGCCAACAGTAGCGCTGACCATGCGTCATTGGCCGCAGCACCGAGCAAGAAGCTCTCTAAGCCCAGCTCGCGTGTGCGTCGTCGCCTAAAAGATGCGCCACCTCTTGCCTTCAAAATTGACGGCTTATCCCATGACGGACGTGGTGTGGCTATTTATGGCAATGAGTTTGGCGTAGAAGATGGCCACAGTGAAGACAAACATGGCAAAAAGGTGTTCGTAAGCTTCGCCCTGCCCGATGAGTCAGTCAAGGTACGCTTGACCAACAGCCGCAAAAGCTTTGAAGAAGGCGATGCGGTTGAGCTTATCGCTAACCCTCATCCTGAGCGCCAAACCCCGCCTTGCCCACACTTTGGGACCTGTGGCGGCTGTAGCTTGCAGCACTGGCAACCTGAGGGCCAAATTGCCTTTAAACAGACGGTATTGGCTGAGCTACTTGAACACCAAGCCAATATCCAGCCCGATAACTGGCTGCAGCCAGTGGTGGCTGATCGCCTAGGCTATCGTACCAAAGCGCGTATGGGTGTGCGTTATGTGGCCAAAAAAGATACCGCCTTGGTCGGCTTTCGCGAACGTAATAGCAACTTCTTAGCCGAGCTAAACGAGTGTCACATTCTTGATAAGCGCATTGGCTTTGAGCTTGAGAATCTCAAGAGCTTAATCAGCAGTTTAGAGGCGCGGGCGCACATTGCCCAGATTGAATTGGCGATGGGTGAAGCCATCCCTGAGCTTAAAGATGGCAATCAACCTGTGGCCTTAATTTTACGTCATTTAGAGCCGCTATCTAAAAGTGATATTGATCAGCTAAAGGCGTTCTTTAAAGCACGCAATTGGCAGCTATATTTGCAGTCTAAAGGCCCGGAGAGTATTGAACGTATTGCTCTACATGACACAGACGATGTCAGTGAGCAGTTTGGCCGCTTGTATTATCAATTACCTGAATTTAACTTAACTTATGAGTTTATTCCAACCGACTTTACCCAAGTTAACTTATCGGTTAATCGCAAGATGACCAAGCTGGCTTGCGACTTGTTGGATTTAAAACCTGGTGAGCGTGTGCTTGATTTATTCAGTGGTCTAGGCAATTTTAGTCTGCCTTTAGCCCGTTTGGTGGGCGGTGAAGATGGCTCACAAGGTCTGGCCATTGGGGTAGAAGGCTCAGATGCTATGACAGCACGTGCCGCTGATAATGCCAAACGCAACGGCATTAACAACACTGAGTTTTATAATCAAGACTTAACTCAAGACTTTAGCGAGCAGCCTTGGGCGCAGCAAGGTTTTGATGCCATCTTGATTGACCCGCCTCGCTCAGGTGCTTGGGAGGTTATGCAGTATCTACCCCGCTTTAACGCCTCACGCATTGTTTATGTGTCTTGTAATCCTGCCACTTTAGCACGGGATACCAAGGCGTTACTTGAGCAAGGCTACCGTTTAACAGATGCCGGCGTAATGGACATGTTCTGTCATACAGGTCATGTAGAATCTATTGCACGTTTTGAAAAATTACAAACCGTTTAGCGTTTAGAACTTTCAACCTAATCTTATATGACAAATGCGCCTAAGCTAAGGCATTAAAACCTTTATTATCAAATTGGGTTTTGCCTTAGTATGGGCCGCGCTCATGTTACCTTTAGTTCACAACAGTTCACACAGCTAAGCTTGAATTTTTATCTGTAAATAAGATAATAATAAATAAGAGTTAGGTAACAGTAAGCGCATGGTCATTGGAAGTGGGCGACATTGTGTCAGCCCCGGTGTGGTGTGCTAAGGGAGGATTACTTGGTAAAAGTTCGTGAAGGGTTGCCCCTTATTGACGGTCAGACAACAACAGAAGATAGTGCCTCCCTAGCTGCACAAATGATTGCTCAGCAGCAGCACGGCTATTACAATCCCAGCCGCTTATCTTTTGAGATGCTCAACGAAGATCTAAAAAAACAGTTAGCAACCTCAAAGCTGACGACGGCTATGGATCGCTCAATACAAGCGGATTATTTGCCTCTAAATGATGCCGCCTTAGTCAAGCGACTTCAGCTTGATACCCTCACCTATTGTCATAATGACAGCAATAATAACAATGCTACCAATGAGATAGGCATACCCGGTAGTATGTCAACTCAGCACAGCCCTGCCAAAAATGAAGCCCCCACAACTGATGAGCCAAGCAAAGATAAGAAGCTGGCTGATAATACGATTATTGATCTGCCCGCTTGGCTAAAAGCGGTGTCTTTACGGGTTAATATTCCTGAACTTCCTCATTTGGCCAAAGCCTGTGATTTAATCGGCACAAAGTCTAGCCTAGGAGAAGAGGACAACCGCTCTAGTGCCTATATGACAGGTATCGGCATGACCGATATCTTAACCTACCTCTACCAAGATGAAGATGCGCTCACCGCAGCCATGTTATATCGAGCGGCTCGTACCCAGCTGATTTCTCATGAGCGTATTCAAGAGATATTCGGCAATGAAGTCGCCACACTCGTCAGAGATGCACTGGCCTTGGGACAGTTGTCAGAAACCATAGAAAGCAACAAACGCTTAGAGGATCACTTCGCTAATAATCAGCGTGAGCAGCTGTCAAATATTTACAGCATGCTTATTTCAATGACCAATGATGTGCGTGTGGTGCTCATTAAACTTGCAGAACGTACCTTTGCTATGCGTGAGCTGTCCTATGCCAGTGAAGAGCGTCGACAGCGTGTGGCACGGGAAGTTATGACCATCTATGCCCCTTTGGCACATCGCTTAGGTATTGCTCAGATTAAATGGGAGCTTGAGGACTTAGCCTTCCGTTATTTGGCGCCTGAGCGCTATAAAGAAATTGCCAAATTACTGTCCGAAAAACGCAGTGAGCGTGAAGAATACATTGAGCGAGTCCAAGCTCAGCTAGAAGCGGCTTTGGCTGAAGCTGGCATTAAAGGTGAGGTTTCAGGCCGCGTTAAGCACATTTACTCCATCTATCGCAAAATGAAATTAAAAGGCTTGTCGTTTCATCAGCTTTATGACATCCGTGCATTGCGCGTTTTGGTCGACACGCAAGCTGAGTGTTACCATACTTTAGGCCTAGTACATGGCATGTGGCGTCATATTCCTGAGCAATTTGACGACTATATTACCAACCCTAAAGCCAATGGTTATCGCTCGCTACACACAGCCGTGATTGCCGAAAACAAATCACTAGAGATTCAAATACGTACCCATCAGATGCACTTTGAAGCTGAGCTGGGTATGTGCGCCCATGTCAATTACAAAGAGGGCGGCAAAAACAAGCAAGATGCTTATTTGAGTCAAAAAATCAACTCACTACGCCAGCTGTTACTGGCTGGCAGTGATACCACCAATAAAAATTTAATCCAAGACGGGATTAACAAAGGGCCACATGAGGGCTTAACTGACGAGTTTGACCATGAGCTTGATGAAGAAGAGCAATTGGTTGACTTTGGTGAGCTTGAGCATATTTATGTGTTTAGCCGAGATGGGGACATTACTGAGCTGCCTAAAGGCGCTACCGTGCTTGATTTTGCCTACTATGTGCATACCCAAGTGGGTAACCGTGCTCAGGCAGCACGGGTTAACCAGCGCTATGTACCACTCACCTATCAGCTCAAAACCGGTGAGCAGGTGGAGATTATTACCAAGTCTTCCCGTGAGCCCAATCGGGATTGGTTAGTGCCCTCACTTGGCTATATCCAAACCAGTCGTGCCCGCTCAAAACTGCGCCAGTGGTTTAACAAACAAGACCGTGACAAAAACATCGATATTGGTAAGCAAATGCTGGCCAAAGAGCTGACTCGTCTGTCAGTACACCCCAACAGCATTAGCCTAAAAGATTACGTTAAACATTTTAATAACGTCAACTCCCCCGATGATATCTTGGTAGGATTGGTTACCGGAGAAATTGGCCTACACCAGTTAACAGGTCATATCTCCCGTGAGCTTGATCTGGTTATTGATAATGAAGAGCAAGACTATGCGCCCAGCGTACATCCTAAAGTCACCGGTAAGCTCGATGCGTATAAGATCAATATTGATGGGCTAGATAATATCGAAATGCGCTTTGCCAATTGCTGCCAGCCAGTATATGGCGAGCCTATTGCCGGCTTTATTACCCAAAGTAGTGGCGTCTCTATTCATAACCGCGGCTGTGCAGAATATGCCCGCTTAATTGAACGTGAGCCTGAACGTCAGATTTCAGCGTCCTGGGTCTCTCAGCAGACCAGCTATCAGCCGGTTGAGATTATTATCGAAGCTTACGACAGACGGGGCTTACTGAGAGATTTGACCCAAGTGATTGACAAAGAGAATGTCAATATTCGCGGCGTGGATACCAATAGCGATGATGACAACGTGGCACATCTAAAATTTCGCTTAGAGGTCACCGGCTTATCTCAGTTATCAAAGCTACTGGCCAAGCTTGAGCAGCAGCCTGGAATTTTACACGCCAGAAGAGCAATCTAGTTATGCCTGAATTACCTGAAGTCGAAACCACTAAAACCAGCCTTAAGCCTTTGCTCAAGAAACAAGTGGCGCAGGTTGACGTGTATCAGCCCAAATTGCGCTGGCCGGTACCAGATGATATTCATCGCTTACAGGGCTATACTTTGCAGCAAGTAGAGCGCCGTGCTAAGTATTTAATTTTACAATTTCAACGCCTCCCCTCTCAAAGTGGCGCTAAAACAGCTAATATGCCTGATACCAAGTCGATAATCATCCACCTAGGTATGTCAGGCAGTCTGCAACAATTCCCAGTTGGCACGGACAAGCGCAAACACGATCATTTAATTATGCAATATAAAGCGGATGATACAGAGCCAGCCATACAGCTGCACTATCATGACCCTCGCCGCTTTGGGGCAATTTTATGGTTCGATGACTATGCCGAAAAACTGTTTGATCATCTAGGTATAGAGCCCTTAGATGACCAATTTTCAGGCGCCTACCTGTTTGATAAGATTCATAGAGTCGCTGAGAATGCCATCCGCAGTTGTCATAACAAACCGCTGTTAAAGCCCATTAGTCGGCCTATCAAAGCGGTGATTATGGATCAAGAAGTTGTGGTCGGAGTCGGTAATATTTATGCCACAGAGAGTTTGTTTTTATCAGGCATCCATCCTATCACCCCTGCCGATCAGCTGAGTAAAGTGCAGTTAGCTGAACTGGTAAAATACATCAAAGAGATTTTAAAACGGTCAATCACTCAAGGTGGCTCAACTTTAAAAGACTTTACCGTAGCCAGTGGTACAACCGGATACTTTCAGCAAACACTGTTGGTCTATGGCAAATATAAATCACCTTGCCCGACTTGTGGTGCTGGTATTGATAAGGTAGTGATAACCGGCCGCGCCAGTACCTTTTGTCCCACTTGTCAGCCTGAGCCATCTTAATCTCGCTTACAGTCACCTAACATTAAAAAAAGAGACTAACCTAGGTTAGTCTCTTTTTATGTGGCATCTAACTTGTATCAAGTTACGATAGCTACAAGCGTGCTATTTGCTTAGTTTCTGGCTAATTTCACGTAGCAATAACACTTCTTCTGATGGAGTCTCTTCAACCACCTCTTCCACTTCATTCTTACGACGCATTTTGTTCATGCCTTTAACCATCATGAAGATAATGAAGGCTAAGATTAAGAAGTTAATCAATACTGTGATGAAGCTACCGTAGGCCAATAAGGGAACACCGGCTTCTTTTAGCGCATCATAAGTCATGGCCACGCCTTCAGGCGCATCACCTAATAAGATAAACATGTTCTTGAAGTTTAGTTCACCACCGGCGATAAATGCAACGATCGGCATGATGATGTCTTCAACCAGTGAATTTGTGATGCCTGAAAAAGCACCCCCAATGATCACACCCACTGCCAAATCCATGACATTACCCTTTAGGGCAAACTCTTTAAACTCTGACATCATACTCATAAATTTTCTCCAAAAATATAAAGCAAACAAAATAGCACCGACTAATATAGTAAGCACACTTAACGTGCTTAGCGCTTAAAAGCAGTACTTAAATAGGGATTAAAACTGAATAGAAACCCATCAAGACAGACGGAGTTATCTTACTGGTTACTGTTATATGTTAAGGTTTATTAATACATAATAAAAAAAGGTTAACATAGACATTGCGCCTATATTAACCTTTTGAAAATGCGGTTCAGTAGTCAAAATGTAAAATTTTTCTTCATTTTTATCGCAAAAAATAAAACCAAATCACACTTTTATACTAATGCATTTTTAATAACCCAGATAAGTTACTGAATTATTTCTCTTTTTTACGGCCGTGACGCTTACGCTCACTTTCAGACAAATATTTCTTACGTAAACGAATAGACTTTGGCGTTACTTCAACCAATTCATCATCTTCAATAAACTCAAGTGCTTGCTCTAAGGTAAACTTAATAGCAGGTACCAAAGTCAATGCTTCGTCAGTACCACTGGCACGTACGTTGGTTAACTGTTTAGCCGTGGTTGGGTTTACTACCATGTCATCACTGCGTGAGTTTAAACCAACAATCATACCTTCATAAACTTCAAGCTGAGGTTCAGCAAATAGTTTACCGCGTTTTTGTAGGTTAAATAGTGCGTAACCTAAGCAAACACCGTTCGCCATTGAAACCAGTACACCGTTAGTGCGGCCACCCACTTCACCGATCTTTTGTGGACCGTAATGTGAGAAACTTGAGGTGAGAATACCTGTACCTGAAGTCAAGGTTAAGAACTCTGAGCGGAAGCCAATTAGGCCACGAGCAGGCATAACTGCTTCAATACGCATACGACCTTTGCCGTCTAATTGCATGTCAGTCATTTCGCCCTTACGTAGACCTACTTGCTCCATGATAGCACCTTGATGCTGTTCTTCTACATCAAAAATAACGTTTTCATAGGGCTCTTGTAGTTTACCGTCTACTTCTTTTACGATAACTTCTGGACGAGACACACCAAGCTCAAAACCTTCACGGCGCATGTTTTCAATCAATACAGATAAATGAAGCTCACCACGACCAGAAACTTTAAACTTCTCAGCTGATTCAGTATCTTCCACACGTAATGCTACGTTATGAATCAACTCACGCTCTAAACGCTCACGAATATTACGTGAGGTCACAAATTTACCTTCACGACCGGCAAATGGAGAGTTGTTGACTTGGAAAGTCATAGAAACTGTAGGCTCATCCACGGTTAATGGTGGTAATGCTTCTACATGGCTAGGATCACAGATGGTATCTGAGATGTTTAACGCGTCAATACCTGTAATACATACGATATCACCAGCTTGAGCATCATCAACATCAATACGATCTAGACCATGGTAGCCCATGATTTTTAGAATACGACCGTTACGAGTATTGCCGTCTTTATCAACCACAGTAACTGGTGTGTTGGTTGAAATACGACCACGCTCAATACGACCAATACCAATTACACCAACGAAGCTGTTGTAATCAAGGCTTGAGATTTGCATACGAAATGGTGCGTCAGCATCCACTTGAGGTGGCTCTACCACATCAACAATGGTCTCAAATAATGGCGTCATGTCATCAGCAAGGTTATCAGGACTTAAACCAGCGATACCATTTAGTGCTGAGGCATAAACCACATGGAAATCTAACTGTTCGTCAGTGGCACCTAGATTGTCAAACAAATCGAATATTTGATCCATTACCCAATCAGGACGTGAGCCTGGACGGTCAATTTTATTAATTACAACGATTGGCTTCAAACCTTGTTCGAATGCCTTTTGAGTTACGAAGCGAGTTTGTGGCATAGGGCCATCGATAGCATCTACTACCAATAGTACACAGTCAACCATAGACATAACACGCTCAACTTCACCACCGAAATCGGCGTGACCTGGGGTATCTACAATATTAATGCGGTATTCAATACCATTTGTGGGATGCTGCCATTTAATGGCTGTGTTCTTGGCAAGAATCGTAATACCACGTTCTTGCTCAATTGCGCCTGAATCCATTGCGCGTTCCGCAATATTTGCACGGTCACCAAAAGTACCAGATTGATGTAATAGTTTATCAACTAAGGTAGTTTTACCATGATCGACGTGCGCTATGATAGCGATATTGCGTAAGTTTTGTATTTCGTTAGACATATTTTAAAGACTCAATATTTTTCGGGTAATAACCAGTAACTCTTTTTCACCGCTGCAGTATAGCATTATTATATAACAGTTAATAAACTGATTTTAAAAATGCTTTAAGAAAAATGAAGAGGTTACTCATAATATAAAACAAAAAAAGCCACCAATGTGGCAGCTTTTTTTTAAATAACTACTAAAACATAGACAAGATTCTATTGAACGTTCATGTCTTTAGTTTGATCAACAGTCATGGTTTTGTTACCAGTGATAACAGCATATACACGACGGTTCATTGCACGACCTTCTTCAGTGTCGTTTGGTGCGATTGGACGGTCATAACCGTAACCAACTGTGCTTAGACGGTTAGGAGCAACACCAAATTCGTTGGTTAGCATTGTCTTAACAGCGATAGCACGGGCTTCAGATAGACGCTGGTTGTAGCGAGCTGATGGGCCAGTTTTTGAAGCGTGACCTTCGATGCTAGCTGATGAGTTTGGATACTCACGCATTTTTTCAGCTACTTTAGCGATTTCTGGTTTGTACTGCTCTTTGATAACTGATTTGTCGTTATCGAAGAATACACGTAGTTCCATTTTCAGTTCGTCGTCGATCTGAACTTGTACTGGGCAGCCGTTTTCGTCAACAACGGTGTTAACTGGCGTGTTAGGGCACTGATCTAGTCTGTCGATTACGCCATCATTGTCGCTGTCTTGGTCTGCTTCAACAACGATAACTGGAGTTGGTTCAACGGTGGCTTGTGGTGGTGCTACTACTGCAGGTGCTAAGTGACCGCCTAGAACAACTTCTAGACCAGCAAGAGCCATACCTTCCCACCAGTTGTTGTCGAAGTTATGAATCGCACGCGCTTCACCACGTAGGCTTAATGCGTCATTGATGCGATACATAGCACCTAGACCTAGGTTACCGATAGTGTCTTTGGTTTCTGCTTTACGGTTGCTGTTGTCGCTGTCATATTTAAGTTTAGACTGACCAGCACCAATTAGAGCGTATGGACGGAAAGCTGTGTCACGGTAGCCTGTGAACTGATCAAAGCCCACTAGGAAGTTACCAGAGATCATTTCTTGTTCCATATCGCCAACTTTGGTGTCGCCGATTTGTGCATCAGTGTTAGAAACACCGTATTCAACTTGGAACTGAGTAGAAGGGGTTAGTTCGATACCAATAGCGGCACCAGTGTATAAACCGTCTTCTTGAGCTACGCCACCTTTGGTGTCGTCAGCATTTTTAAAATCACCGGCGTTACCTTGTGCGCCGAACAACTCACCTTGTTTTTCTTGAGTTTTGTTAGCTTCACTGTAGTGATAACCCAGTAATAGTGGACTTACAGTTACACCAGCAGTAGCCATAACTGGTGCAGCAACAGCAGCAGCTAGGATTGCTAGATTAATTTTGTTAAGTTTCATAAACTTCCTCCAAAGGGACGGTTTGTGTGCAAAAAACACTTAATATCTCTAATATATATACCCTAACTTATCAAAGAAAAGCCGGATACTAATTTATACTTTCGCATAATAGCTTATATATAAATTAAATAAGTTACAACATATTTTTGTGACCCAGCCATCTAGTACACATGATAATCACACAAAAAAACGCACCGTTACATTGTAATTTTTTCTAAAAAATACTGCTAAAAGAAAATGATAATTACTTAACTAAACGTTCTAGTGATGTGATTAAATGATATGTAATTAGATACAACTAAATGTGATACACAATTCATTGAAACCAATTCTAATACATTAAGTGCGAGAGTTCTATCCTAAACGCTAAGTTTTTCACCAAATGTAACAAAATTTGACAATAGGATATATTCTATTACCTTAGCATTATAATGGACTTAAATTATGATTGGCTCAAAACTCAATATATTAAAGGGCTAAGCCATATGAGCCATCTTAAGAATGCTTCGATAAATGGCTTTGATCATGTTATAAAAGCTTCAAATAATCTGCCTATTTATCAATCCGGCTTCACGTTAATTGAGGCCATAATTTCAGTGCTCATATTAGCCACTATCAGCTCAATAGCCCTACCCTCCTTTGTTACCGCTCAGCAAAGATGGGAAGCACATAAGATACGATCTGATATTATCAATACTTTTCGTGTTGCTAAAGCTCACAGCTTCACCCAGCGCACCAATACAGTGATGTGTTTGGCCGATATTCATCAAGTGTGTCACAAACAAGCCGCTCACTATTTACTGGTCTTTAGCGACAGTGATGACAATCATAAATTTGACTTGCAAGCAGATCAGCTCTTGTTAAAGCAAGCTTTGAATTTAAATTATGGGCGGGTGTATCTTAATGCAGGGCGGCGTCACTATATTAAGTTCTTTGGTGATAGCGGATTACCACGCGGACATTTTGGTCACATAAAGTACTGTCCTAATAATGGTAATAAGCAAAACATGTATCAGATATCAATAAACCAACAAGGCAACCATCGATTCAAGCCTTATCGCTTTAAAAAGACTGGCTGCCCATAAAGGATCGCTCTTTTTTTGTCTACTTTTGTCTTAGTCCATTCTTACTGTACTGTTCATTTATGACCGGCTTCTATGGCCTGCTTCATGGCTTTGACAGCGCTCTCAAGCCCCATAAATACGCTGTCTGCAATTAGGGCATGACCTATGTTCAACTCGTAAATACCGTCAATGGCAGCAATAGGACCCACGTTATCTCGCGTCAAGCCATGGCCTGCGTTAACAATTAATTTATCATTAGCGGCTAAAGCATAAGCTGTGGCTTGCTGAATTCTCAGCAACTCTTTTTGGGTTGACGGCTCACTCGTAAGCGTGGCTTCTGAATACTGGCCAGTATGCAGCTCAATGGCATCAGCGCCACAAGCAATAGCTGCATCAATTTGAATGGGCTCAGGGTCTATAAACAAAGACACTTTTGTGCCATTTTGTTGCAAAGACGCCACATAATGCTTTAGGCCATCTACTTGAGCGGCGACATCTAGGCCACCTTCTGTCGTCAGCTCTTCACGCTTTTCAGGTACCAAACAGACCCATTGCGGCTTGACCTCTAACGCAATGCTTAGCATCTCTTGGGTAGTGGCCATCTCTAAATTCATGCGTGTGGTTAACAAAGGTCTCATGCGGTAAACATCGGCATCTTGAATGTGACGTCTGTCTTCTCGCAAATGCAAGGTAATACCATCAGCACCTGCTTTTTCACACAATAAAGCAGCTTCAACAGGATCAGGATAAGCCACGCCGCGTGCTTGACGCAAAGTGGCCACATGATCAATATTAACGCCTAATAAAGGTCGAGATGCCGTAGATTGAGTACGAGTAGTCATAAGATATCACCCTATAAAAAAAGCAATAAGTGGCTGTAATATGCCTTTATTGCCTAACACTTACCCTTTTGCAAGTACAGGCAATATGAGAAACTGTGACTTATTGATAACGAAAAAACTGCTGCCAAAGTATACGACTTTGCAGCGGCTGATAGTCAAAAAGGTGGTCAATTAATTGGCGATGGATTTGTGACCAATCATTGACAGTATGGGTGGTTATTCCTGAGCGCATGGCGATAATAGATCGCCCTAGCAGTGCAGATGATGCCTTGATATGAGCGCAGTCTAAGTTTTCATCAGACTCAAGCTGCTTGACCCACCCCCTGTCTGGGGCAAAACGGTATAGCGGCTCAGCCTCAATGGGGTATTGATCACAGTCTTGATCCAAATCAATGGCAAAGCCTAGCTCATTAAATAAAACCTGCTCGTAGGCGCGCAGCACCATCTTTAAGTCATCTCTACTAAGTACACCCTGTAATTGCCGCATGGTCTGGCTATATTGCTCATAAATAATCGGCACACTGTCTTCAACGGGCAAGAGCTTAAGGGTAATCTCATTCACATACAAAGCAGCATATTGCTGCTGACCCATGAGACTTGGCACAGACTCAGCAATGTGTACTTGCTGCAGGGTTTTTAAGGATTTTTTTCCGCTAGCAAAGAGCGTTAAAGGCACAAACTGCGGGATACCCTTTTTGGCCACCCCATGCAAAACACCATGCTCTTTTGTCAACAGATAATAAATGCTGCGTTTTTCTTGAAAGGGCCGCTGATGTAAGCTATACGCTTGTAGGGGTTCATTACGCATGGCTGTCATCCTCAAAAAACTGACTAACTAAGCACACCCTTAACGCACCTGTCTTGATAGTGATCGCCACTTGGCTCAGGCTCAGTATTAGTACCCTAAGCTGCTGAGCGCACGCGCATCATCTGACCAGCCTTGCTTCACTTTTACCCACAAGTTAAGCATAATTTTGCGCTCAAACAAAGCTTCCATATCTTCACGAGCGGCTGTACCCACTTGTTTAATGCGGCTGCCTTTATCACCAATGATAATGGCTTTTTGGCCATTACGTTCAACAAAAATAGTGGCATCAATAAAGGTTACCGCTTTGCGCTTACGGCCAGTTTTTGGATCAATGTGCGCCGGCTCATCTTTGAATTCGTCAATTTGTACCGTTAAATCATAAGGTACTTCATCACCTGACTGACGCATGATTTTTTCACGAATGATTTCGCTGGCCAAAAAGCGCTCACTGCGATCGGTGATTTGCTCAGTGTCATAAATGGGTGCGCCTTGAGGCAGATGTGAGCGGATCACTTGCTGCAAACGCTCTAGGTTTTGGTTCTTTAAGGCAGAAACCGGAACAATATCTGCAAAATCAAAGTTTTCATGATAGGTTTCAATAAGTGGCAGAATTGAGCCTTTATCTTTAATGGTATCCGCCTTGTTAATCACCAGTACCACAGGCGTATCGGTCTCACCAATCTTCTCTAAGGTCAATAAGTCATCTTCACGCCACTGATCACCATCTACCACGAACAATACTAAGTCAACGTCCACCAACGCAGAAAAAGCAGCTTTATTCATACGCTCATTAATCAAGCGGACTTCATTGCTGTGAATACCTGGAGTATCGACAAACACCGCTTGCATATCTTCATGAGATAAGATGCCATGAATACGATGACGGGTTGTTTGCGGCTTACGCGAAGTAATAGATAGCTTTTGACCCAACATGTGGTTCATTAGCGTTGATTTGCCGACGTTTGGACGGCCCACGATGGCCACATAGCCTGCGCGGTAATCTTCTGGCAGGGCATTGTCGTCGCCAAAAAAGCTGTCTAGTAAGTTATCTGTCCCCAAATTTGTTTCAGGAGTGATGTCTTGATTGTCTTGTGGTGCATTTGCCATATATCTGTTTATCCGATGTCGTTATATAAAAGCGCTATATTAGTGGCGCTTTGAATGTGAGTTGATTTATAAAAAATAAAAGATTTATAAAAAATAAAATTAGGAAGAATAGAGGATTTTTATCAAGTCAGCCTAAGCTAAGCTTTGACTTTAATAATGCGGTCGTTAACCAATTTATTGAGCTGATTAATCATTTTTTCAGCCGTCTTTTGTTCCGCAATTCGGCGGCTTTCACCAGACTCTACAATGGGCGTAGTGTGCGGTACATCTACCTCACAGCGCACAATAAATACTTGGTTGGGCGCATTGCCTTGCGTCTCGAGCAAGTCATAATTGGGCAGCTCAAACTTATAGCCTTGTAACCATTCTTGTAGCCGGCTTTTGGCATCTTTTAGCACGCGTTGATCATTGACGTTGTCTATCAGCTCCGCAAACCAATCTAGCACACAGGCTTTGACCGTATCCACGCTTTGACTGTCTAAATAAATGGCGCCAATTAAAGACTCCACCGTATCTGCCAAAATTGAGGCACGCTCTCGGCCACCGCCTTTTCGCTCACCCACACCCAATATCAAATACGACGATAAGTTAAGCTTTTGTGCCACGACTACCAAGGATTCTTGGCGCACCAAAGTGGCACGCATGCGAGTCAAACGGCCTTCATCTTGTTTGGGGTACTGATAGTACAAAGCTTCACCGATAATCATCCCTAACAGGGCATCGCCTAAAAACTCCAAACGCTCGTAGTTTATTTTGCCATCAAAAGAGCGGTGCGTCAGTGCAAGCTTAGCCAAACTGGTGTCGTTAAAGCTATAACCGAGCTGTTTTTGTAAGCTTAGCAGTCCCAGCTCAAAGCTGGTATAGCGCTGTTTGGGCGACTGCTTGCTCGTATGGGCTATTTCAGCCGTTTCTGTCATCTTACTGTTATCACCACTGGCTTTTCTAAAAACTTTTGGCATATTAATTAGGCACGTTAGCCGCCGTTATTCTCTCAAGCTTTTATATAAACTTATAAAAATTTGGATTAAATACAGCAGCACTTGTTGAATAAAGTGAAAAAATAAATTAAAAATCAGTCGCTCTATCGATCAACCTCTAGACTTGATTAATCAATAGAACGGTTATGACTAAAGGTAGGTAGATTACTTAGACCCGGCTTTTTATGCATCCACACGTAGACCGCTTTACCCGCTAGGTTTTCATCAGGGACAAAGCCCCAATAGCGACCATCTTCACTGCGATCTGAGTTATCTCCCATCACAAAATAGTTGCCTTCAGGCACCTTGACTTGCCAACTGCCTTCATGAGTAATGGGCTGTTGTAAAAAGTTAGAATATTCTGAACCAAGTAAATTAGGCGCTAAGTAGCGGCGCAAATAACGATGCTCACCCAACTTTTCTTGAAAATAACGGGCACCCTGCTCTTCATTGCGCGCCACCGCCACCGCATCTTGTGGTGACAAATCCCACTCACGGCTTGGGTCACTGCCTTTCACCGGTGTATAAAGTTGATCAACCATAGCTTCATCAGCCGTAAAGCTAACCGGCTCACTCGGCACTACCTGGCCATTTACTGAAAGCTTGCCTTGGCTAAAGCTGACCTCATCACCTGGCAAGCCAATGATACGCTTGATGTAATAAATCTTCGGGTTTTGTGGATAGCGAAACACCACCACATCACCATGCTCAGGCTCACCCACATCAATAACTTTATTATAAGTGAGCGGCAGACGAATACCATAAGCGTATTTGTTCACCGCAACAAAGTCACCGGT
The DNA here is from genome assembly GCF_022631235.3 of Psychrobacter raelei. NCBI lineage: Bacteria > Pseudomonadati > Pseudomonadota > Gammaproteobacteria > Moraxellales > Moraxellaceae > Psychrobacter > Psychrobacter raelei. Next base: position 488,971 of record NZ_CP093310.2, on the reverse strand, counting down.
ATATAAGGTCGGTACCATAGAAGATGACGGAATATTAAAAGGCTCAACAATAAAAGAGCGCACAATCAATACTGCAGCCAACACCGGAAAATAATCATATGCCCAGCGTACCAAGAAATTCTCATTTTTTGACTGCTTTGGCAAATTGGCTGTGGTTGCGATACTGGCCTGACGCTTGGCTTCGCGGTATTCTCTATGTGCCTGTTTAACGGGCATAGGGGCATCATCGATATCAATATTATCAACATCTACCGTGCTGTTATCCTTAGGCACAAGATTATGCTCAGCCAAAGCGGTCAAATAAGCGTGCTTCTTTGTGGCAAGGTTGGCTTGGGCAGCTTGGCTTTCTTTACTATGAACGCCGCCTGCCAGACCACCGCCACGCTTATGTTGCTTTAGCCATAGCTTATCGAGCAGCCATACCACCCCTAAAATTAAGGTTATTGGCACTAAAATCACATTAAAATCAAAGTCCATACTGCTGCCTTAACCGCTTCATTATCATCCTAAGCCTACGTTGCAATTTGTCACACGTTCTAACGACAGGCTTGTGCTGATGCTTCTTACTGTGTTGATATTAAGATAGCAGTGCCTACAACCTAGGCTCTGCCCCTATTCATTTTGTGTTAAAAAGCTTATTGGTTGTCCACCTGTAGTACCGCTAAGAAGGCTTCTTGTGGAATCTCCACACTGCCCACCTGCTTCATGCGTTTCTTACCTTCTTTCTGCTTCGATAGTAGTTTCTTCTTACGAGAAACGTCACCACCATAACATTTGGCAAGTACGTCTTTGCGCATGGCTTTTACTGTACTACGCGCAATAATCTGGCTGCCAATGGCCGCTTGGATAGCGACATCGAACATCTGACGCGGAATCAGTTCTTTCATTTTTTCGACCAATTGACCACCGCGGTAACGGGCCTGTTCTTGGTGACAAATCATGGCCAAAGCATCCACCTTGTCGCCGTTGATTAACACATCTACTTTAACCAGCTTATCGACTTCATAACGATCAAACTCATAGTCTAAGGAGGCAAAACCACGAGAAACAGATTTTAAGCGGTCAAAGAAATCCATAACCACTTCACCTAGTGGAATATCAAAAATCAATTGAACTTGTTTGCCCATAAAGCGCATATCAACTTGCGTACCACGGCGCTCCATACACAAGGTCATGACGTTGCCTAGATAATCTTGCGGCACCAGAATATGGCAGCGAGCGATAGGCTCACGGAACTCTTCAACAAAGCCTGGATCAGGCAGTCTTGATGGGTTGTCAATCAGCAAAATCTCGCCATTTTTCTTTTTGATCTCGTAGATCACAGAAGGCGCTGTGGTAATCAAATCAAGGTTGTACTCACGCTCTAGACGCTCTTGAATGATTTCCATGTGCAGCATACCTAAGAAGCCGCAGCGAAAACCAAAACCTAGTGCATCTGAGGTATCTGGCTCAAAGAACAAGGCAGAGTCGTTAATCTGCAGCTTTTGTAGCGCTTCACGGAACTTCTCAAAATCACTTGAATCTACCGGGAATAGACCGGCATACACCTGCGGGGTAATCTGTTTAAAACCTGGAATTAAGTCCACATCGGGTGTTTTGGCATGGGTCATGGTATCACCCACAGGCGCGCCATGAATGTCTTTAATACCAGCAATCACAAAGCCCACTTCGCCAGCTTCTAATTTACCTGTCTCTAGCGGCTTTGGTGTAAATACCCCAATTGAGGTGACCAAGTGTGAATCCATCGTAGATTTAATTAAAATCTTATCGCCTTTACTGAGGCTACCTTGACGCACACGTACCAAGGACACAACGCCTAAGTAGTTGTCAAACCAAGAGTCAATAATCAAGGCTTGTAGCGGCGCATCACGGTCACCGGTCGGTGCAGGAATACGCTCAACCAACGCTTCTAACAGCTCATCGACACCCAAACCTGATTTGGCAGATACCCGAGGTGCATCATCGGCCTCAATACCGATAATATCTTCAATCTCTTGAATAACACGTTCAGGCTCTACTTGCGGCAAGTCAATTTTATTGAGCACAGGCAATACTTCAAGGCCCAAATCTACCGCGGTATAGCAGTTGGCTACTGACTGCGCCTCAACGCCTTGTGCAGCATCCACTACCAACAGCGCCCCTTCACAAGCCGCCAAAGAACGTGACACCTCATAAGAGAAGTCAACGTGGCCTGGGGTATCAATGAAGTTTAGCTGATAGCGCTCACCATTGGGGTGATCATAATACAAAGTCACCGATTGCGCTTTAATGGTAATACCACGCTCACGCTCAATGTCCATTGAATCTAAGACTTGGGCCTGCATTTCACGATCCTGCAGCGCACCACAAGTCTGAATAAAGCGATCGGCCAAGGTGGATTTACCATGGTCAATATGGGCGATGATTGAGAAATTTCGAATATTTGATAATGCGGTCACGTCTTGCGGCTACCTAGTTGTTGGGTTCATTAATAAAATAAAAAATGAAGTAAAAAATATAGTAAGGTTAGCTATTCTAGCAGCTTTAACTCAGCTTGTAAGTGATAGAAATGCAATGCTGAGTGACAGAAGTCAAAAAAGATTGGTTTTGTGGCCTAAGCTGAGAGTTACCACCCATGATAGTACCTAAGATTTTTTATGGTCAGGCATTCTGGCGGTGAGAATTAAAGAGCCTATGCGGCAAAAACTGAGTGACTAACAAAACGATGAGACATAAAAAAAGCCAACTACTTAGCTTAATATGGCAAAGTAATCGGCTATTTTAGGCACGGTGGCCAAATATATGGTGGCGATGAAGAGACTTGAACTCTTGACCTCACGATTATGAGTCGTGCGCTCTAACCAGCTGAGCTACATCGCCATTTGAGGGCAGTATTATCCCTAAAACATTGTTAGCCGTCAACCCCTAAATTAAAAATATTTTCAATTTAGAGAATAATCTCTGCTACTTCGTTAGCTAGCCGCTATTATATACACTTTTTTTAGGGAAAATATAAAATATTTTGGTAAACCGATAAGCCGGGTTCTGTCGTGAACGATCATTCATCTAGGCGCACCGTTGCCAGTACGCTCGAGCAACCTACCCGTGTCCCCTGCAGGCGACAAGTAATGGACACCTATTTGGTCTTGCTACGCGTGGAGTTTACCTTGCCATGAACTGTTGCCAGCCACGCGGTGCGCTCTTACCGCACCCTTTCACCCTTACCTCACCACTTTACAGCTAGGCTGTAGAGCTTAAATTGAGGCGGTCTGCTCTCTGTTGCACTTGTCGTCGGGTTACCCCGCCCAGCCGTTAGCTGGCACGCTGCCTTATGTAGCCCGGACTTTCCTCCCTTTTGTCTTAAATAATCACACTTAACGCATCAATATTTAACTTAAAACGGCGATCGTCTGGTTTACCAAGCGGCAGAGTATAACAGAGCCCAAAAAAAACAGCCACTACTTTAATTAAATAGTGGCTGTTTACAAGCGGATTTATTTTAAAATCTAGCTAATTATCTACGCTCACATTGTACAGCGTATTCATTACCATCTGCCCATTTTAGGCTCATAATGCCATAGTCTGCTTTGGTGTGCCAATCATAAGTCACATTTGGACTATCACTGTTTACATAGCGAGCGCCTGACCCTGAGGTAGCAATATTCATGGTTAAGGTCTGGTTGTTCCAGTTGGCTTTAGGTAGGCTTGCATTGATCATCGCTTGTTCACCATCCATTGAGTACTTAGCTTGGACAGTAGCATTATCTTCACAAACAAACTGCTCTGGCGCCATACGGTCATAAGCTTTGTTGGTGGTCTGCTGAGTTGTAGTCGTGGTGGTTGGGCTAGTCGCACAAGCGGCCATAACTAAGCTTAGAGGTAATAAAGTTAATAACTTTTTCATAAACGAACTCCAGTAGCGGTTGTTATCAATTAAGGTAACGAAATAAAAAATACAACAATTAGCATCAATATCTTGCTATGTTCAAAACCAATTATTCAAAAGCCAATGACACAAATAATAGGCAATAAGATAATTAATCTGCTTTCTATTATATCCACACTAAAAGCTGTGTCTGTTACCTCTTGTCAGCTCTGTTAGTGTTCTCTTCATGATTTTGATTAAGTTATGTAACAAAATAATTAATCTGCTTTAACTGTTGAGTTTTTTGTGTCCTCTAAAGGCTGATCTGTATACGTCTCAATAACCATATTTGAGCTGTAACTGCGCCAGTGATTGCTTGATATTTTCGATACGCTGATTGACCTGACTTGCCTTATTAGGCAGCTCTACCAAATAAGTACGCGCTTGTTTTTCAGTAGCAAAATTAAGATTGTCACCACCACGCAGCTTTTCATACTCTTTTTGATAGTTATGCAGTCTGTCCTCCTCGATACTCAGCTGTTTATTTAAGGAGTAATAGTGGCGGCCGTCGGCATTAATACGCTCCAAGTTGGCGGTCACATTGGCTGGGCAGACTGCATTCATCTGTGCACCTCTACGGCCGATTTGGTAAGCATTGGTCGCCGTACAATATTGGGTCAAACCCTCTTTTCGGCCCTGCGCCCACGCCTCGTAATCTGTGGCCACCCCTGCTTTGGCACAAGCTTTGTTGTGATTGTTCAAATAATCAGCAGAGCGCCCTGCTGCCCCATCGGCGTAACCGATAGCCTGCCAATTGCCCGTGCGGCACTCTTGCTCTGATAACGTTGCACAGCCTGTCAGCACTGACATCCCAACAGCCATGCTTAGCAGTAGATATCCTTTTTTCACAATATTTTACTCCCTTATAAAAGCGGCCAACAAAGGCGTATGCCCTTGCCGGCCGGCTGTGTTGGCTTGTATGAATACAAATAACACCGTTATCTGCTACCACTGACCGAATCTTGGGTCAGCAACCTTAGCTTATGGCTGCTATCGAGTTAAATCCAGTGCAGTGATGCCAGTGGCAGTGTCTTCTTTTAAAGTACGCTTTAGCAGCATGTAGCCGGCAATGCCTGAGATGATAGAGCCTAGGATAATACCCAAGCGCGGATCGAAACCTTCGGTAACGCCGCCAAAGGCTAGGCCACTGATAAACAAGCTCATGGTAAAGCCCACACCGCACAGCAAAGAAACACCATAGATTTGCTTAAAGTTGGTGCCATTAGGCAATGAGGCTAGGCCTGCTTTAATAATGCTCCAAGTCATCAGCATAATACCCACCTGTTTCCCGATAAATAAACCGGCCGCAATGCCAAAGGGCACTGAGTGTAACAGCTGACCAAATCCAGCACCTTGCAATGAGATACCAGCGTTTGCAAAGGCAAATAGCGGTAAAATCGCAAAGGCTACCGTGCCATGTAGGTCGTGCTCTAAGTCTTCAAGGGGCGAGTGCTCAGGGTCATCTGTATTCACCATAGGGATAAATAGCGCTAGGATGACCCCCGCCAAAGTGGCATGAATACCGGATTTTAATACCGCAATCCACATGATAATCCCAAAAAATAAATAGGGGGTAATTGCCGTGACATTACGGCGATTGAGCAGGTATAAAAACGGCAAGCACAATCCTGCTATCAATAAAGATAACAACGACAAGTCACTGGTATAAAACAAAGCGATAATTAAAATGGCGCCAATGTCATCAAAGATGGCAATTGACACTAAAAATATCTTTAACGAGTTCGGTACACGGCTACCAAGCAAACTTAAGATACCAATGGCAAAAGCGATGTCTGTGGCAGCAGGAATTGCCCAGCCTGCCAAGTACTCGGGGTGGCTGGCATTAAAAGCGACGTAGACCAAAGCTGGCGCTATCATGCCCCCGACGGCCGCCGCCGCAGGCAGGACAATTTGATTGATATTAGATAATTCACCAATCAATACCTCGCGCTTAAGCTCTAAGCCGACTAAGAAGAAGAACACCGCCATCAAACCATCATTAATCCAATGATGCGCATCTTTGCTGATAATTAGCTCGCCCACCTGAACCACCACAGGGGCGTGAATAAAAGACTCATACCAATCATGTAAGGGAGAGTTGGCAACGATCATGGCTGCGATGGCTGCCAGTGCCAGCACAATGCCTCCTGCCGCCTCATACTCAAAGAATTTTTTTAGTTTCTGGTACACCGTATATCCTCACTTTCTTACCAATGGGCAAACTCTATCGGCCCATCAAATGATTTAGTTTATTGTTTTAACGAATAAGTTAGTTGCAATTATGGTAGCAGAAAAGTGGCCAGCAACGAGATAAAATTTAAGTACAGCTTTAAATACGCTTATGGTTACTTATGACAAAGCTACTCGGCATTTATCTTGAATAGATAGGCAGCTCGGCGCCTAACTGACCTGATTGGCGTGCTATAATTTGCTGCATTTTTTGGGCCCATTTATCAAAATAGGTCGCTAAAAATTTTCGTTTAGTATCCTCTTAGCACCCTTTTAGCACCCTTAGCTAACGACCTTTGTTATAGGTCTTAGCTGTAATGCTGTTGATTTTTTTTGTCTACCCCACTTGTGGATGTCATGTATGGACTTTTCCTTAACCCTTGAAGTAATTTTAATGTTAACTGCCGTAGCAGCCGTGGCAGGATTTATTGATGCCATAGCCGGTGGCGGCGGACTGCTCACCATTCCCGCTATGTTATTGGCCAATATCCCCCCAGTTATGACTTTGGGCACCAACAAGCTTCAGGCCGCCTCTGGGGCGCTGACCGCCTCCATTACTATGATAAAAAAAGGCGTGGTGAAGCCAGCCACTATGAAAATGGCCATTGCCGGCGCTTTTTTTGGCTCGGTATTGGGCACCATCGCTGTGCAGATGTCACCACCGGATATGCTTGAAAAGATCATTCCATTTTTGATTGCCGCTATTGGGATTTATACCTTATTTGCGCCAAGCTTGGGGGATGTGGAGGCTGAGCCTAGAATTAAGGAGACCACGTGGCAGCGTGTGGTGGCACCCTTGATAGGCTTTTATGATGGCTATGTCGGCCCGGGCACCGGTATGTTTTTTGCGCTAGGTAATGTGGCACTGCGGGGTAGAGCCATTATTGCGGCCACAGGAACTGCCAAAGTGCTTAATTTATCGACCAACATTGCCTCGCTGATTTTCTTTATCTTAGGCGGTAATGTGCTGTGGAAAGTGGGTCTGGCGATGATGGTGGGTCAAACCATAGGCGCTTATGCTGGCTCTCACATGGTGGTCAAAGGCGGTAGCAAGCTGATTCGGCCGGTTATTGTACTGGTCTGTCTGGCCATGGTGACTAAGTATGTTATAGGATAAAGGCTATCTGCTTGAATTTTAGGTAGCCGCTAAATCAGACCAGACATAAAAAAAGCCCCAATTGGGGCTTTTTTTATGAGTTACCGTGAGTGCTTAGCCTTTTTTTAGGTCATCATACTCGCTGCCCATAATGCCATCACTCATCACATTAGCAAACTCTTGCTCGCTTTCTGGATCAATGTGGCCATCGAATACCTCTTTAGTACCCGCTTCAGGATCGTTATACACATCAATGTCCATCTTGCCTTCTGCTTTTGCCACAATGGCAGTCACAGCCGCATCACCACCGACGTTTACTGCAGTACGTAACATATCAAGCAGACGGTCTACACCTAAGATAAGACCGATACCTTCGATAGGCAGACCCACTTGAGCAAACACCATCGATAGCATGATCAGGCCCACACCAGGTACCCCAGCTGTCCCGACTGAAGCCAGTACTGACATTAGGATAACCATCAAATACTGGCCCGCACTTAAATCAATACCATATAAATTGGCGATAAAGATAGTGGCGGTACCCTGCATAATGGCCGTACCATCCATGTTGATGGTCGCACCAAAAGGAATGGTAAATGACGCCACCGAGTTATCCACACCCATACGCTTGGTCACTGTGCGTAAGCTAACGGGGATGGTGGCGTTTGAGCTTGACGTACTAAAGGCAAAGATCTGCACTTCGCGCATTTTTGATAAAAAGGTTCTCACCGATAATCCGGAGGTAAGCTTTAGGATAATCATCATGGTGACGAAGAAGTGGAACGCCAAAGAGCCAACCAACACGGCGACGTAACCAAATAACGAGAGCATCAAGTCTAAGCCTAAATCAGACATGGCTTGGACCAACAAGGCAAACACCCCGTAAGGCGCTAGGTTCATAATGATGGTTACCATTTTCAAGATAACTTCATTAATAAGCTCTAGGCTTTGTACCAGACCTTTGGCCGGCTTGCCCACCATCAAAATACTCACCCCAATTAAGATGGCGAAGAAAATGATAGACAGCATATCGCCATTGGCCATGGCACTGATTGGGTTAGAGGGAATAATATTTGAGAAAACATCAATCAATGGTGGTGCATCTTTGGCTTCAAAGGCATTCTCAGGCTTTAGGTTCATGCCTTTACCGATACCAAAGATTGAGCCGAGGCCAATAGCAGTTGCGATAGCAATAGCTGTGGTGACCATATAAATAAAGAAGGTTTTGGTACCGATACGGCCCAATAGACGGATGTCGCCAATACCACATACCCCACAAATAAGTGAGATAAGAACCAAGGGTACCACCAACATTTTTAGTGAGTTTACAAACAGCTTACCGACAATACTAAACAAGCCATTTACTAGATAGGTATTAACAAACCCACCTTCGGCATTCAATCCTGTATAGTTAAAAATCAACCCTAGGATGATACCCAATAACATAGCCACCAGAATCTTACTGGTTAAACCCATATTTTTCCACATAACTTTGTCCTTAAAGCAAGACCTGTCTAGCAAGTTGTTTGACCATCATTAAAACACAATAACTTATCAATCCCTTACTAATCATGGTCTGCCGAATAAATTCATAAGTACAACAAGCAATGTTGTACCGAAACATCCGCGATAACTCGCCTTATCATCCCTATAGAGTTAAAGACAGTTGCAGGCCACACTCCTTGTGTCTATCAAGCCACCTACTTTTTAATAATCAGATTAGGGCACTTCAAATAGTCTTTATAGGCGCCAATGCAGCGTTCTATAAATAGTTACCCTAATGTAAAGTAATGTGTCTCGACCGTATGCCGCCAATATAAAGTAAAAGTTACCCTTATCGCAAGTTATTTTTATAATACACACCCATACACATTCTAAGAAGTGATAACTTATCGCCCGTCTTATTAAATGGTACAGGCCAAGTCAATAGATTAAGCGGATGAATATACAGGGGGGAATGCGGTAGAATAGAGACCACTCTAATAACAATGATTTAACCCTTATGCTTGAGCTTCGTCATCTACAAACACTAACTGCCTTACGTGCCCACGGTTCACTTGCCGCTGCCGCCGATGAGCTGCACGTTACCGCGTCTGCAGTCTCGCACCAATTAAAAGAGCTGGAGAACTATTATGGGGTAAAACTGGTCAATCGCCGTACTCGCCCCTTAACCTTCACGCCGGCAGGAAAAGTAGTGCTAAAGCTGGCAGACAGCATATTACCTCAAGTCACTCGTACCAAAAACAACCTAAAAAGACTGGCACATGGGCAAGCCGGCCGATTGCGACTGGCTTCTGAATGCCACAGCTGCTTTGATTGGCTGATGCCGATTTTGAATCAGTTCCGGCGCGAATGGTCAGATGTGGAGCTAGATTTTGCCACAGGCTTTGAGCCTGAGCCGCATCATCTGCTCAGTGAAGGCGATATCGATTTGCTGATTACCACCAGTGATTTGGATATTGAAGGGATTTGTTATCAGCCGCTTTTTAGTTACGAAAGCCGATTGGTATTGTCGCCGACGCATCCTTTGGCCAGCAAAACAAGTATCGTACCTGATGACTTGGTTGATCAAACCTTGATTGCCTATCCGGTAGAAACCAAAAGGCTGGATGTGATTGCTAAGTTTATGGCGCCTGCTGAGGCCAGCTTTGCCAAAATTCGTACCACTGAACTGACAGCCATGCTGATTCAGTTGGTAGCAAGTGAGCGCGGCGTGGCTGCTCTACCTGACTGGGTAGCTGCAGAATATGAGAAAAAAGGATGGGTGGTCACTCGACCTTTTGTGGCGCCTGAAGGCTCAGATAATAGGCTTAACCCCATCACACATCCCAGCAGTCGAGCACACTCTTTGCCAAAAACTGGGATTTATTGTCAGTTATTTGCCGCCACCCGCCAAAGCAGCCAAGACACCGCTTACATGCAAGGCTTTGCCAAATTACTTGAGGAATTGGTTAAGCCTTAAGGCTGCAATCAACTACTTTTAGAAGCATAAACGGGTGAGGTAATAGCCCATGGCGGTCGCGGTTAATGTCAACAACACATGCACTGCGATCAGTACCAATCCAGCCATAACCTTACCACTATTAAGCAGTGCAAACACCTCACTGCTAAAGGTACTAAAGGTTGTAAGACCGCCTAAAAAACCGGTCATCACAAACAGCTTAACATTGGGATGCCACAGCTGGCCCGCTTTCATAAATACCACCATGGCCATCCCAATTAATAGCCCGCCAAGCACATTAGCGCCCAGCGTGCCCAGTGGAATCCAGGCATGCAAAGGATTAAGTCGGCCCAGCAGTGCCCGCAAACAAGCCCCAAACGCTGCGCCCATACCGATGGCTATCCACTGCATCTGGCCTCTCCTGTTATTGAGCTAAAGCGGGCAAATCACTAATGTTCCAGCGGGGTACACAGCTGACAGACAGCGCATCTTGTTGACCTGCTTGCAATCTTTGATAGCCGGCATAGGCAATCATTGCCCCATTATCGGTACACAGCTCTAACGGCGCATAATGTACTGTGGCACCAATTTTGGCAAGCTGCTGCTCCAAAGTTTGACGCAGATGCAAATTGGCACTCACCCCGCCAGCGATAACCAGTTGCTTCATACCAGTCTGCTTTAAGGCTTTGACGCATTTTTTGACTAAGGTATCGACCACTGCGTGTTGGAAGCTTGCGGCAATATCGGCTCTGACTTGCTCGTCATTATCTGAGCCTGGGGTATCTTTAACCAGATTGTGCACCGCCGTTTTCATGCCGCTAAATGAAAAGTCCAGTCCTCGGTGCAACATAGGTCGGGGCAGCTCATATTTTAGAGGGTCACCTTGTTCTGCCAGACGCGCCACATTTGGGCCACCTGGGTAAGGCAATCCTAGCATCTTGGCAGCTTTGTCAAAACACTCACCGGCGGCATCATCGATACTTTCACCTAATATTTCATACTCACCGATACCATGTGCGGCCACTAATAGCGTATGCCCCCCTGATACCAACAAAGACACAAAAGGGAACTTTGGCGGATTAGGCCCCAATAAAGGCGATAATAAATGCCCCTCCATATGATGAATACCAATGGCTGGCACGTCTAAGCCATAAGCTAGGCTACGACCAAATAATGCCCCAGTCATTAAGGCGCCAATCAGACCTGGGCCTTTGGTATAAGCAATGGCGTCAATCTCATCTTTACTGATATCACACTGCGCCAACAGCTCATCAAGTAGTGGCACCAATTTACGAATATGGTCACGACTGGCAAGCTCAGGCACCACGCCACCATAGGTAGCATGCAGCTCAATTTGTGAATACAGTACTTGACCCAGTAGGCCATTTTTGCCCTCAGCCAATAGCTCGCTATCAAAGATAGCCAAGCCTGTCTCGTCACAGGAAGTCTCTAAACCTAATACTTTCAATTAGCACCTACTTGTTAAGTGATTAAAGGGTATATTCTGAAGCGGCTTGTGCTTATCTTTATCACTTATTAACGGTCTGGTTGCGTCTAACCCTCTTACTATTAATAAATGATTTATGCCACTATTTAATTTATGCCACTATTTAATCAGTGATAAAAAACCGCCATGGTGAATACACAATGGCGGTAGTTTATCAGATTATCAAGGCGATTTTTACCGCCGAACGTTGCCGATCAGCAGGTCATGGCTTCTTAGGCGGTGCGCAATAATGCCTCTACCCTCAAACGGCCATTTAGCTGGCGTGCTCAACCATATAATCTACAGCAGCATGCACCTCTTCGACACTTGCCGTACCGTCTGCTTGGGCTGGCATGGCTTTAAATCCTTCAGCAGAATGCTTATATAGCACCTCTTTACCTTGCGCAATACGCGGCGCCCAGTCCGCATTATTACCAAACTTAGGTGCATTTAATAACCCCGGCTCATGGCATTGCTTACATTTTACTTCATACAATTTTTGGCCGGCATCTGCAGCTAAAGGCGCAGACTGTGCTGGTGCAGCTGCTGTTGTCTCCTCAGCAGGTTTAGCTTCTGAGCCCTCACTGTCAGCAGTAGGTGCTTGCTCAGTAGACTCTGAAGACTCTATCGTCTCAGAAGCTTCTGCTTCAGGTGCCTCGCTTTGGGTGGCTGCAGGATCAGCAGGAATGCTTTCACTCGCACTAGGCTCAGCTTGGTTCTGTGCCTCGGTATCATTACCGCCACTACAGCCCACAGCCAAGCCTAAAGTTAGGGCGCTAATAAGAAGCCAGCCACTTTTGGCTGAATAAAGCTTGGGTGCCACTTTTGATTGAGCGTTGTTTTGATTGTTAATGGTTAGCATGAGAAACCTCGCCTTTGCTAAATCTGGTTAAAAGTCCATGTTACATCTATAGTAGCGTCCGTGATGGCGCCCTATTTAATCTTTAATACCACATCCTGTCACGCCAAAACCACTCATCTACTGCGCCCGCTTTAGCACTTATTAGCACTCGCCTATTGTGCTATTTAGCCTCAGGTGCCATGTCAGCAGCAGGAGCCGCGGCATCGGCTGTAGTATCTGTAGTAGCAGGCGCTGTCGCACTGTCAGTCGTCGCAGTAGCATCTGTTGTGGTAGTGGCTGCACCTTCAGCCGTAGGCGCAGCAGCATCAGTACCTGCAGCATCAGCGGTAGCCGTACCTTCGGCAGCATCAGTGGCAGCTGGGGCTGAAGAAGCTGGCGCAATATCTTCAGGTTTTAATGGCTCAGGCTTAGGCGCATTGGCTTTAGCCATTTCCGCCGCCTCGTCTAGTTTATCAACCGCTTTGGCTTCATGTTCACCGCCACCACAGGCTGTCAAAGTTACTGCGGCACTTAACATAATAGAAGCCAGTGCGGTCACACGAAAAGTGGCTGATTTTTTTGGGGTTTGCTGAGCAATTAATGACATTACGAACTCCTAAAAGGATTGTAGATACGCTAAGCGCAAGTTATGTTAATAAAGCTGTCTTATTTAAGTTAAAACAGTCAAGCTAGGACATAAGCGTTAAGTATCTAGATGCATCGGTTGATTAAAATAAGGACAGTAGCCTAATGATATCAGGCATAAAGGTCTGCTAAATCGACTCTGCAATAATATCACAACCGCTGGCCTCTCACTATCACCCAGCTAAGATTTTAGCGCATTGACTACAATAATTTGTCCGATCTCACTACCCAAGCGGTCGCCAAAAATCAGTTACTTCTATGAGGACATATCAAAAAACAATTATAATCATTCATTATAAATGAATGTTTTATCGCATTATAAACTGTTTAAATATTTGCTTCAAACCTATTTATTGTAAATGGCCTGTCTTTTTTTTGCCAAGCCTAGAAAAAATAAAGCCTATAAAGCAGTCACCCTATGAGCATTGGCGGCTGCAGCACATTGACACAAGGCACATTTTTTAGTATAATCTCGCTCTTAATCTAATATACGTATTGAGATTATTAAGTTTTTATCCTAGTAATAGCTGATGCCGCATCCTTTTGAGACACTGCGGCTAATACCAACCACACAGCATTACTAATGCCCTTAGTCTCTTATTTCCACTACTTATTTAAGGAGTCTGCATGCCTTCAGTTAAGGTTAAAGAAAACGAACCTGTTGATATCGCTATCCGTCGCTTCAAGCGTGCCTGCGAAAAAGCTGGTGTTTTATCTGATGTACGTAAGCGCGAGTTTTACGAAAAGCCAACGCAAGAGCGTAAGCGTAAAAAGGCAGCAGCCGTAAAACGCTACAAAAAGAAATTACAGCGCGAGTCTATCCGTACCACTCGTATGTACTAATCAGTAGCCATTAAAGCTTATTGCTTTAAATACTGATTAAAAAACCACCTTATTTTGTCGCCCACTTGCATGCATTGCTAATGGCGCCATAATATAGGTGGTTTTTTTGTGCTAAGATTTTGGCAAATAGCTTGTTTATGCCCTTATGTTTTTGTCTACTTTTCTTACAAGAGCCCACTAGACAGCTTTGCGCCTATGGGCTTAATCTAGCATGACTGTCTGTCAACATTTACTAAAGTTAAGGCAATCACGCCCTTTTATAATCATAACAATAGGACACTATTATGAGCGCGTTAAAAGACACCATTACCGAACAAGTCAAAACCTCTATGAAAGCTCGTGAGCTTGAAAAAGTAAAAGTACTGCGTAATGTTCAATCAGTCATCAAACAAATTGAAATTGATCGCAAAGTTGACTTAGATGATGCAGGGGTATTAGAGATTTTACAAAAGCAGCTCAAGCAGCGCCAAGAGTCATTGCATGTCTTCCAAGATAATGGCCGTGATGATTTGGCTCAAAAAGAGCAGTTTGAAATTGATATTATCAATCAGTTTATGCCGCAGCAGATGAGTGATGAAGAATTAGCAGCACTTATCAATCAAGAAATCGCAGCCCAAGGCGCAAGCTCAATGCAGGACATGGGTAAGGTTATGGGCGCCTTAAAAACCAAAACTGCTGGGCGTGCTGATGCGGCGGTCATGTCACAGCTGGTCAAAAAAGCATTAATGGGCTAGTACTAACAGCGACCTAAAGCTATCATCAATAACAGCTAAGGACGAACCTCCTTGGCTGTTTTTACTTGGGCAACTTCGCTATCAATACTGGCCAGCAGTGGACGGCTATTAAAGCCTGAGCTTGAGCCGGAGGCTTTACTAAAGCTCTGCACCAATGTTTTAGCCTGCTGCAATGACACCAAGGCATCGTTATACTCTCCTTGCCACAGCTCACCTTTGGCTCTATAGCGCAAAGCATTGACGGCTGAGATTTGACTCAACGTGGTATTAGACTGCCGGTTGCTAGTGGCCAGTAGCTCATAGGCTCTTTGCATTCTAAATAAGGCTTCAACATCATATTCACGGCTTTGAACCAATGGCTTCATTAAGCTGATCACCTCATTATATTTACCCAATTGCAGCCAAGCATCTGCCAATAACATCTTGGTATCACGGCGCTCAGGATACAGATTATAATAAGGAGTAATCAGTGACTCTGTACGTTGCCAATTGCCCTGCATGCCGGCCACTTGGCCTTGACTGATAGCAAGCAGCACGTCAAATGCCATTTTGTCTTTGGTCGAGCTGATAGCCGTATTCTTCAGCTTTGAGAATTGAGCCGCCGCCTCATTATAGCGCCCCTGCTTACCATACCAAAAAGCCAGCGCCATCGTGGCACCTGTACTTTGCTTTGCAGCCGCCAATAAATCGCCTTCAGTCACTTGATTACTCAACACCTTTAAACGCCACTTTAAAAGATCAAAGGTCAGCGGATCACTTTGGTTGTGCAGGCCAACTGTGGCATAGCTATTAGCACGGCTTTGTGCTTCACTTAATCGCTCAGAGCTTAGCGGATGGGTCATGATAAAACTGGGCAAATAGGCGTTTTTGACCATATTTAATTGCGTTTTTTGATTTAAGGTGGCAAAAAATCGCGGCATGGCTCTAGGGTCATAGCCGGCTTTGGCCATAAGCTGCATACCGATGCGATCTGCCTCACGCTCATTACTACGACTAAAGGCCATTTGCGCATTTAACGCGGCGGTCTGACTGCCCATCATCACCGCCGCCGCTGCATCTCCATCAGCGGCAGAGGCAGCGATTGCAGCCAATAAACCGCCAATTTGCATCATTAACGCTTTTCGACTGGCCTCATCTCTATGCTCATAATGGCGCTGACTTAAATGCGCCACCTCGTGGGCAATCACACTGGCCACCTCATCCATACTATTGGCATCAATAACGGTGCCAGTATGAATACCCATGACTCCGCCGGGAATGGCAAAGGCATTAATACTGGCATTGTTAATAACCATCAAAGCAAGTGGCGCTTGGCTACGTGCTTGGGCATTAATCTGCCAAGCCAAGCTCTCTAGCTGCTCCTGTGACCACGGATCATTTAACAAGGGTGCACTTTTGCCAAGCTGCTGTAGCGACCACTCGCCCAGCACTTTGTGCTGATTGGCTTCAATAAAGCGTCCACCCCCACTGCCCAGTTCAGGCAGGCTAAAATTTGGATTATCAAAGCCTATCGCTGAAGCGGAGGTGGCATTGATAGCTGCAGTTGGCGCCGCCGTGGCCATCAGCGGCAAACCAAGCAGTAATAAAGGGACAGCGGCTGTGCAGTAACAGCGATAAGTAACTTTTACAAATCGCACGGCTGCCCCGCTTTGCTGACTGTCACGCTGATGAGAAGTGACAAAACGTCTAAAACCTGACGGTAAGTTCAATAGATTCAACCTCTATTTGTTATCCTTGCTAATAGTGATCATACGCTTGTCTGCCTGTAACTTTAGCAAACAAAGCGCTGCGGCTGCTTGAATTTTAGCGCTTTTATTATTATCTATAGCCATTAACGATGCAGTTATATTGAGCTATTGTCAATATCTTATGACCTACATCCCGTCTATAACCGCTAACCTCGTATGCACTTATTATAGTAAAAGGTGATTTTCCTTTGATGATAACATCATAACCGGTTAACCTTATGCCATCGTCTCTGGGATGTAATTTTTTATAATACCCTGCCCTTTTCAGCGCAGTGTATAACCCCTTTATAACAACCCACAACTTCTTTTATTCATTAGTGAAACTACTTATTTATGATAAATAATACTTTAAATCCGCAACTTGAACAGCTTTTGAGCGAGCAAATGACGCCTTTATCTAGCGCCGATCAGAACACCATCGCTGAGGTTAGCCAAGCGGCGCCCATTAGCGCCTTGGTCGATGGTCGCGGCCTTGCCTGCCCGATGCCGCTACTAAAAACCAAGGTTGCCTTACGCAGTATGCAGCCTGGGCAGAGCATCTATGTTCTGGCCACCGATCCAAATTCACAACATGATTTGGCCGCTTTTTGTGACCATGCCAATTTGCAATTAGCCCTGAATACCAGTAGTGTTCAAGGGTCAGTCGATAGTTTAGAAAAACTCGATACAATCTTTCACCTCATCATTACCAAAACCAATGGTAACTAGGGTGCGCTATCCTTTACAATAGATCTCAATAAAGTTATTACTTTGAAGGTCAAAACATGGCTACTCCAAAAAAAACCAAAACAACTAAAAAAGAGACGGCTAAAAGCAGCCCACCTACAGCGGTCACCTCTGAATTAGATCCAATCGATTTAGATATCGATGCGGATTTAGATGACGATGATCTGGCTCTAGATTATGACGAGCTTGATGATGGGATAGACGATGATCTGCTGACCCCCGAGCTTGCCAAAGCCGATGACTGGGTAAGCGACTATCCCAACACCAGCACGCGCGACTTAGTGCCTGCGATGCCGGTGAACCTATCAGCACCCGGTATCAACTTGGGTGCTTATATGAATTCTGTGCATCAGATACCTATCTTGACCACAGAGCAAGAGCAAGAATTGGCGCATCGTTATTACGACGATGGCGATGTGGAGGCAGCGCGTATCTTGGTTATGTCACACTTACGCTTTGTGATTCATATTGCGCGCAGTTATTCAGGCTATGGCTTGCCGCAAGCAGACTTAATCCAAGAGGGCAATTTAGGCTTAATGAAAGCAGTAAAACGCTTTGACCCCAATAAAGGCGTGCGTCTGGTGTCTTTTGCTGTGCACTGGATCAAGGCTGAAATCCATGAGTTTGTGATTCGTAACTGGCGTATTGTCAAAGTGGCCACCACCAAGGCACACCGTAAGCTGTTCTTTAACTTACGCAGTCTAAAAAAGACCAACAATCAGCTGACTTTAGAGGAGGCCGATGCCATTGCCGCAGACTTAAACGTCACCCGCAAGCAAGTGCTGGAGATGGAGTCGCGTCTGACCTCTTATGATGCATCATTTGAAGCACAGTCCACTGATGATGAAGACGGCCACTATGCGCCTCAGCTTTTCTTGGAAGATGGCGTTGATCCGGCAGAGATGGTGGAAGATGCTGACTGGGAAGAGAACAACACCAATGCCTTGATGGATGCTATGGATACTTTAGATGAGCGCTCTCGTGATATCGTTGAACAGCGCTGGTTGTCCGAACAAAAATCCACCTTGCATGAGTTGGCAGCGGTGTACAATATCTCAGCTGAGCGCGTGCGCCAAATCGAAAAAAATGCCATGGATAAAATCCGTGAGGCCATGACCATCGACAGCGTCATTATGCCAAGCGATGATGCTTATTAAGCAGATACAGCATTTATGCAATAAAGGCTTTTACTGGTGAGACAGTGAGAGCCTTTGGCATATCTGGGATATCCCCTTATCATTGTCAATTAGACTTAATTTTCTTAATTTTATAAGGCATTTATAAGATTAATCAGACTTAATATCTCAATAACAGGGCACATATTATGAACTGGATTGCTATTGCAGCCATTAACTTGGCAATGGCGGTTGCATTAGGCGCTTTTGGCGCTCATGGCATTAAGGCCATAGCATCAGCAGAACAGCTGGCGTGGTGGCACACAGGTGCCCAGTATTTGTTTTATCATGCGCTAGGCTTGTTACTGGTCGGTCTGCTTATCAAGCTGGGTTATACCACTCAGACTACAGCATGGCTATTACAAATTGGGATTATTATCTTTGCAGGCAGTCTATTTGCGATGACCTTGGGGGCACCACGTTGGTTTGGTGCGATTACACCTATTGGCGGCAGTTTAATGATTATTGGCTGGGTGTGGCTGGCCATCACCGCCTTTAGGTTGGTACCTCGCTAAATAACAACATCTTAAACTTGGACAGTTATCACTAAAGACAGGGATTAACCATGTACACCATTACCGTCAACGGGCAAATAATTAGCACTGAGCAAGACAACGTAAAAGCTGTATTAGATGAGCTTGAGCTTACCCAAGGTCGTTATGCAGTAGAGATTGATGGGGCGCTTATCCCTAAGTCTGAGCTTATGGCCACTGTGTTAGTGCAAAATATGAGTATTGAAGTGGTACAAGCTGTCGGCGGCGGCTAAATTGGGGACTGAGCACTTTTTATAGATCTAGTTATATCTCAAGTCGTATACCAATCCAAACACACCTTTAAGCTATCAATAAAGCCCCTACTCTTTCGAATAGGGGCTTTATTAGTTATAACTTGTCCTGTTTATGACCTATTTTTACTTTTTTAACCGCTTTTAGGGGTATCAGTCTTAAGATTATCAAGCTTAAGGTTATCAAATAATCCTAAGCTATCACCCTAAGCTAGAACCTAATAAGCAAAAGACTCTTCGGCGGCGGGCTCTACTACCGGTAGGCTAGCAACCAAGCGCTCTCTACGTTTAGAAGAGCGGGTCTTACGGTCAATACGTGTTTTATATTTACGCACTTGCCGGTCTAATTTATCTGCCATTTCATGGATGGCCTTATACATATCATCATCATACGACTGTACAAACATTTCTTGACCCGCTACCCGCATCAGCGCTTCTGCTTTGTGGTTATTTTTACCACTGTGGCTGGCATCTGTACGATGATTGTCCAGCGAAAGAATCACTTTAATGCTTTGAATTTGATCGAAATGGCGTTCAACTTTTGAAAGCTTGTCCATAACCATGTCTTTCATAGCGTCAGTAATAGTGATGTGATGGCCAGTAATTGAAATGTTCATAATGCTTACATCCTTTTTTGATTTGAGCAGCTACCGCTGACTCAAGGAGACTTTTTTATAATGACCGATTCAATGGCATTTTTTTAGTAAATGGCATTTTTCCTGTCTAAGTCATTGTGTAAACCTTTGTATTATCTAAGCTTTTTAAAAAACCTATAAGATAGCACTCCAGCATTATTGGTTGTAGCGTCTTCTAAAATCCGTATTAGAATCGCTTGCCCGCAACTTAGGTTAAGTTAAACATTTGTTGGGACAGCTTTAATTTGACATGAAAAACACATTTGCACAAGAACAATTATTGTAAATAAATGTAAATAAATAAGGTTATTTTCTCCATATCATTTATAATCTGAAATTTTTTTATTTTTTAAATAACGGCTATTGCTTGTCTAATGGGGCTTTGTGACGATTTGATGAGGTCTACGCCTCGGTTATGTTTAGGCTAAAACAGCAAAAACTTATTTTCAAAAAAACTCACCACTAAGCGCTAACGACTAGAACTTTAACTTGCGCTGTGTAGAAGAGCCAATATTCATGGCTTCTCGATATTTGGCCACTGTGCGCCGAGCAATATCTATACCTTGCTGCTGTAAATGCTGCTTAATGGCACTGTCCGACAACGGCTTTTTGGGGTCTTCAGCGTCAATTAATGCCTCAATCATGGCACTAATGGCTGTGGAGGAGACGTCACCTTGATCACTTGAGACGTGGGAGGAGAAAAAGTGCTTGAGAGAGAACAGCCCTTGCGGGGTTAAAATGCTTTTACTGGTGGTCAACCGTGATACGGTAGACTCATGCAGACCTACCTCTTCAGCGACTTCCTTTAAAATCAATGGCTTCATGGCAGTGGCACCTTGTAATAAAAAATCTTGCTGCATTTTTATAATGCAGGTGGCCACTTTAAGTAGGTTGTGATTGCGCTCTTCGATGCTTCGGATAAATAAGCGGGCATCCATTAGATTATCACGCAGATACACGTTGTCTGGGCTGTCATCCCCGCGCTTAACCAAGCTTGCATATTGCTGATTGATTCTTAGCTTAGGCAGGGTCTCTGGATTCAGCTCTACCTTCCACACCGCCTCACCGCCGCCTTGGTTATGCACCAGTTGTACAATCACATCAGGGATATCATACACCTCAGGAGTACTGCCATAATCTGGCTGCGCTTTAGAAAAAGCCAATCCTGGCGCGGCATTCAGGGTACGAATCAATTCGAGTGCGGGGCTGATTTCATTGTTTTTTAGACCCGTGCGACTCATCAATTCTTTAATATTGTTACTCACAAGCAGTTGATGCTCATCTAGCAGACGCAGCGCTTGACGCATATAAGGGGTATTCTCATCCAGTGCACGCAGCTGAATTTGTAATGATTCGGCCAAATTGCGCGCCCCCACTCCCAATGGCTCACAGCTTTGAATCAGCTCGATGACCTGTTGGATATGTTCTAACTCTATTTTTTGCTGCCACTGATAGAAGCTGGCCATTTCATCAAAGCTGTCTTTTAGCTCAGCCATGTCTATTTGAATAAAACCGTGATCATCCAAAGCATCAATCAAATAATCAGCGATAAGCGACTGCACTGAGGACAGCTTGCTAAAAGTGAGCTGCCAGCGAATGTGGTCTTGTAAACTGACGGAGGTTGCACCTTGATAATCGCTCATGCCTTGGGTGTCTGGTGCGGCAAGTCCAGTGGGGCTATGGGTATAGATATCATCCCACTCAGTGTCTATCGGCAGCTCACCGAGACTGGTGTCTAGGTTTGATGCTTCAGCCTTAAGATCGTTATCTGCTGTGGTGGTGATACTGATTAAAGCTTGGTTTTGCTCTATATCCCCCTCCGCTTTATTTGTGTCATCCAGCGCGTTCTCGTTTAAGTCGTTTAAGTCATTTAAGTCACCTAAATTACCTAAGCCATCGCCATCTAACTCGCTAAATACATCCTCAGTCGCCCCTTCTTGATACTCTAAGCCATAGTCGTCATTATAAGGGTCATACACCTCCTTTTGTGCTTCGGCATCAAGCTCCAACCGAGTCAGCTCCTCAATACTGTTAAAATCCTCAGCATCAATATCATCATCCTCTACCCGCTCTAATAAAGGATTGCTATCAAGCTTCATCTGCACCTCTTGCTCAAGCTCAAGGCTCGATAACTGCAACAGCTTAATGGCTTGCTGCATCTGAGGTGTCAGCTTTTGGGTGGTGGATAGATTAAAGCCTAAATTAAAGGAAGTGCTTATCATAAGGGTATTTATCTCAATTAGGGAGGAGTGCTGGCCGACTCAGGCCGGACACGCCGCTTTATTAGTAGCACATATTATTTAGAAAATCACGAAAATTAGTTAGTTGTAATAAACGCATTAACACAAACTGCTGCCATAAATCAGCGGTAATATCTGGGCGATGGGCTTTTTAAAAAATACCTTAAGTCTTTGTTTTAGTAAACAAGCTTATTGATTATTTATGGTTGTTTTTTTGGTCAAGCTAGCCTACTAATGTTTGGGGGCTTGACATGGATAACCCGTGGCTTTGCTCTACAAACACACCGTTTAATGCCAGCGGTTCTAGATAGATTCTAACCAGCGAACATGCTACTCTAAATACAATATTGAACCAAAAAACAAATAAGCTGGCCGTGAGTTTTTAAGGTAACTATTGCTAGTTAAACTACAAATTGCTAGTTAAACTACAAATTGCTAGTTAAGCCACAGGCTATTTGAACCACAGATAAAAGGACAAGGCGATTATAATGGACCCTATCATTGGATGTGTGCAGCTGAGCAGTCAGTTTGATATCGAGACCAATTTAGCGAATATACAACGTGCTGTAATCGCCGCTAAGCAGCAAGATGTCCACCTATTGGTGCTGCCTGAGAATGCTTGCCGGATGGGGGGACAGCAGCAGCTTGCCGAGCGCTTCGATGAGCTGTCTCAGTGGTATGCCACATTGGCCTTCGAGCATCAGATGTTCATTGTCGCTGGCAGTTTGCCTTGTGCGTATCGTCCTGATGGTACGCCAGTACCTGGTGAACGCTTGCGCCAAGTCAGTCAATTATTCTCGCCTGAGGGCAAGCGAGTGGCACGTTATGACAAGATTCATTTATTTAAAGCGCAAGTGGCCGATAACACCGGAAGCTATGATGAGGGCAGAACTTTTGAGCCTGGTGATACCACGGTAGTCGCACAGTGCGATATGGACAACCTGCTTGGCCAATCAGCTCAGACTCAGCCTCTGTCTGTGGGGATGATGGTGTGCTTTGATCTGCGCTTTCCCGCCTTAGCGCAAAAGCTGCGGCAATCAGGCGCCGAGATTCTAACCGCACCATCCGCCTTTACTTATCAAACGGGTAAGGCGCATTGGCAGTTGTTATTACAAGCACGTGCCTTGGATGCTCAGTGCTTGGTGGTAGGCTCAGCTCAAGGCGGCACGCACGATATCCCCAGTGGGCAGCGGCAGACTTGGGGGCACAGTAGCATCATGAATGCTAATGGTGAGCAGCTGGTCGGCACCAATCAGACCAAGCTTATGCAGCCTGAGCAGGGATTTGAATTAATTACTGCTCCCTTTGAGCGCACAAAGCAGCAAAATTGGCGCCAAAACATGCCCATCCATCACTGTCATCGCTTGGCATAAACCCTAAATAACAAAGCCAGATGGCAGGTGGCTATCTGGCTTTGTTATGGGTAAGTACTGGGTTATGGGTAAGTACTGGCGGTATGTTAGCCACGTTGGTTAAGCGTTAACGAGGCGTTTTTTTCTCCTGCGAGGCTCGAGGATGCGCTTTATCATACACTTGAGTCAGTCTATCAAAGTCTACATGGGTATAAATCTGCGTGGTGCTGATATCACTGTGGCCAAGCATCTCTTGCACTGCCCGCAAATCGCCACTGCCTGACAGCATGTGCGAGGCAAAACAGTGGCGCAGCAAATGCGGATACATATTTTGGGCAATACCAGCTCGGGCAGCGGCAACTTTTAGGCGCTGCTGCACCGCTCGTGTGGTCAATCGAGTACCATGTTTTTCACTGATAAATAAAGCTCTATCACCACGCTCTTCCCACAGATTGCGATGTGGCAGATACCTATTAATGGCCTTTAATGCTTGGCGCCCCACTGGCACTAAGCGGGTTTTATTACCTTTACCTGTCACCCGCACCTCGCCACGCTCCCCTTTGGCATCGATACGCAGATCAGCCACATTCAGCCCGACCAGCTCCCCCACACGTAGGCCACTACTGTAGAGCAGCTCAAACATCGCTTTATCCCGTATCCACAGCCGAGCCTGCTCTGGTGTATCTGGCATGGGCTGCTCAAGTAGCTGAGCAATTAAGTCGCCATCAGCAATACTGGGCAGCGGCCGAGGCGCACGCTTGAGCTGATAACCGGTGGTGGGATTGATGCGGGCTTGGCCTTGCTCAATAAGCCAGCTATAAAAGTGGCGAATGGCCGACAGCTCTTGCTGCACGCTAGAGATGGCCAGCGCATCAGTATCTAAGCGCTTAGCGATATATTTGGCCAATTGCCGTTTATCACAGCGGGTCCAGTTGAGCTGGGCCTGCGCCAAAAAGCAGGCCAGTTGATACAGGCCTGCATAATAGGCATCAATGGTATGCGCTGACATCTGACGCACCGACAGCTCGCTTAACCACTGCTCCACTGGTGGCAATAAGGCCTCTAGCTCAGCAAAAACAGGTTTGGTGACCAAAGAATCCTCTAGCTGCTGCTGCTCCAGCACTTTATTTGTCATGACTGTGGTTGACCTGACCTTGCTTGCACCTAGCTTAATGGCTTAAGACCGGCCTGCGCCATAATACCATCAGGACTAAACACACCCTCATAGACGAAAGCGGTCGGGCCGGTCATCATCACAGAATAGCCAGGTGACCAGCGAATCAGTAAACTGCCGCCATAAAGCTGCGCTCTAATCTCCTCGCCCTCATCTAGCCAGCCTTCGCGAATGCCTGTAGCGACCGCCGCACAAGCACCTGTACCACAGGCTTGGGTCTCGCCCACACCGCGCTCATAGACACGCAGACGAATGTGACGCTGGTTCATCACCTGCATAAAGCCAACATTGACCCGCTCAGGAAATGCCGGATGCGACTCAATGGCTTTGCCAAGCTTCTCAACATCGGCCGTCAAGATATCATCGACCTTAATAACCGCATGTGGGTTGCCCATATTGGCCACATACAATTGTACCGGCGTCCCCTCGACATCTAGGTGATAAGCGTTTTGTATTTTAGTAATGGCTTTGGGCGTAAAAGGAATCTCTGCCGGCTCAAAGCGCGGCTTGCCCATATCCACCTCTACCCAGCCGTAATTATCAGTCGATAACGTCAAAATACCTGACTTGGTTTCAACCCGAATACGCTGCTTGAATGACAGTTTGCGCGCCTGTACAAACCGGGCAAAACAGCGTGCCCCATTACCACATTGCTCCACCTCACTACCATCTGAATTAAAGATGCGGTAGCGAAAATCAACATCTGGACGCATGGGTGGCTCAACCACCAACAGCTGATCGAAGCCAATACCTAAGTTGCGATCAGCCAATAATGTAATCAGCTCTGGTGTCAGCTCCAAACGCTGAGTGACCAAGTCAATGACCATAAAGTCATTGCCCAGCCCATGCATTTTTGTAAACTCCATAAGCATATTTTATATTCCTTAGATTCTATTTATGGCTTATCTTAACATGCACAATATCACAATGATAATGCCTAACTGTGCTGTATTGGCAATTGGCTTATCTGCCCTTAAGTTTTGCTTAGCGATACAGCACACAGCAGTTATTAGATTGCCAATGAATACAAGGGCGGCGCTGAATGATGCGCCAAAAAATAAAAAAACCTGCACAGTAAATGCAGGTTTTTTTGTCAATTATCAATGCACGTTGAGCAGATAATTATGATTAATTTTTTTAATGCGTTGATGGCTTAATCTATATCAAACGTTGATTCCGCCTCAAATAACTGTGCTACGGTCTCACGGGCGCGTACCACTTGGTGCTTATCCCCTGACACCATAACCTCAGCAGGACGTGGGCGCGAATTGTAGTTGCTACTCATCACAAAGCCATAAGCGCCAGCACCGGTAATGGCCAAGATATCGCCAACTGCTAGGCTTAACAGACGTTTTTTGGCCAAAAAGTCGCCGGTTTCGCACACAGCGCCGACAATATCCCAGCTCTTCTGTGATGCTTGCGACGCTGTTTGTACCGGAATGACCGCCATTTCGGCTTGATACAGCGCTGGACGAATTAAATCATTCATAGCCGCATCAACAATAGCAAAGTCTCTATGCTCAGTGGGTTTTAACACCTCAACCTTGGTAACCAGCATGCCAGCGTTGGCAACAATACTGCGGCCCGGCTCAAAAAATACTTTTAACCCAAGCTCTTGTAGTTTTGGTAATAAAGCGGCGGCAAACTCACTGACCTTAGCCACCTCTTCATCAATATAGATAACGCCCAAACCACCGCCCAAATCAATGTGCTGTAGCTCAATGCCTACTTGTTTGAGCGCTTCAATCAGCTCACACACCTTATCCAAAGCGGCCACAAACGGATCAATTTCGGTCAACTGTGAGCCAATATGGCAGTCGATACCGACAATCTGTAAGTGCTCTAGGCTTGCGGCATGTTGATATGCTGCCACAGCGATGTCATGACTGATACCAAATTTATTGTCTTTTAGGCCGGTTGAAATATAAGGATGGGTTTTGGCATCGACATCTGGGTTGACCCGAATGGAGATCGGCGCCTTAACATTCAGCTCTGCTGCCACCGCATTTAGCGTATCAAGCTCACTTAATGACTCTACGTTAAAGCAGCCAATACCTGCTTTAAGCGCCGCTGTGAGTTCAGTGACGGTTTTGCCCACACCTGAGAATACAATTTTACTGGGGTCAGCGCCCACGGCCAGTACTCGAGCCAGCTCCCCTGAGGACACCAAATCAAAGCCTGCACCGGCTTTGGCCAATACCGACAACACCGCTAAGTTTGAGTTGGCTTTGACCGCATAGCAGACCTGATGGTCAATGGCTGCAAAACTGGTAGTGTATGCCGTATAAGCATCCAAAATTGCCTGCTTTGAATACACATACAAAGGCGTACCATACTGCTCAGCCAACTGCTGTACAGAGGCTTGCTCCACAAACAAGGTCCCTTGCTGATAGCTTAAAGTGGGCAGTTTTTTGACAAAGACTTCAGGATTGATGCGTAGACCAGATTCGCTATGTTGTACGGCGGCTTGAGATAAGTCGGGGTTGCTCATAATATAAAGGTGTCCAAGTCAGAGAGTATAAATCAACAAAAAAGCAGTTTAATCAACTTATTAAACCATTAATGTCAAAACAGGTAAAGCGGTGCACCCAAAGCAAATTAATAATCTTCAGGATCCTGCTCAGCCGCTTGTTCAACTTGCTCGCGGGTTTGTGCCTCTTTTACCTTATTAGCCTCACTCTTATTGCCTTTATAAATCATAAAATCAGTATTGCTAGGCGCCTCTTCGGGCAAATATAACGCCCCTTTTTGACCACAGCCGGTTAACATCAGCGTCCCCAACATCATAACCATAGTTATAATAGGGGTATTGGGTTTTTTACGCGCCTTTTTTTGTGCATTTTTACCGCTCATTTGAGCACCATTATTGTCAAAATATAGGCGCTCACAGACTAAATCAGTTAAGCTTGAGTTAAATAAAATTTTTGAGTAACGGTTTGCCATGAGCAGCTTCCTATGGGGGCCCAACTAGGCCTATATTGCTAAATTAAGTGTAGGCTATGGTACCAAACTTCTGAAAATTTGCCTAAAGGGTTTTGATGGTTTTTCATAAGCCCTCTAAAGAAAGTTTTTATTTTTAAGCACTTACCCGCTGTTTTTAAAATTAATCTGAGCTATACTTAATATAGGCGCATACCATAAGTCGCTCATAGCTGTATTTAGGGCACTCTCCAACTCAGTTATATTTTATTTCGTGTAGAAATTATAATAAATTTGGCTTGGCCAAATATAAAGCCACACCCAATAGGATGTTATGTGTTGGTAGAAGATAATGTAGGGCGTTATGCGCCTATGGCTTAAAGAGCACACCTCTTGTGGTGTATTTTTTTGCTTACTTTCTTTTCACTTTTTAATGTAAGGACACAAAATGAGCAATACCATTATCAGTAACCCAACGTTAGTCGTTAACTGCGGATCCTCTTCGATCAAATATGCTTTAATTAGTGAAGACAATCAGCACAGAATCACCGGCTTAGCCGAAAACCTAGGGTTAGATAATGCCCGTATTGTTCACAAATGCCTTGAAGGTAAAAAAACTGAGGTGACCATTCCAGGTGCCAACCACCAAGCGGCTTTGGTGCGTATCATGGATTTGTTGGGCGACCAATCTCCTATCGCAGTAGGTCACCGTGTGGTGCATGGGGGACGCGAGTTTAGCCATGCCGAAAAAGTTACCCCGCACGTTATCGAAGAAGTCAAACGCCTAAAAGCTCTAGCACCGCTACACAACCCTGCCAACGCCATTGGTATTGAAGCGGTTCAAGCCATCCATCCTGAGCTGCCCCAAGTAGTGGTATTCGATACCGCTTTCCACCAAACCATGCCGCCCAAAGCCTTCCGCTATGCCATTCCAAAAGAGATGTATGAAAAAGACTTCATTCGTCGTTATGGCTTCCATGGCACTTCACACGCTTATCTGTCTCACCGTGCAAGCGAGTTAACCACACAATCAGGGCCACACGGCTGGCTGATCGCTCACTTAGGTAATGGCAGCTCGGAAACAGCGGTCTATGATGGCAAAAGCTTAGACACCAGCATGGGTCTTACCCCACTTGAGGGGTTAATGATGGGAACCCGCTGCGGCGATGTCGACCCAAGCTTACACATTCACCTCAAGCGCACGTTGGGGCTAAACCTAGAGCAAATCGACACTATTTTGAACAAAGAAAGTGGGCTACTTGGCATCTCTGGTGTCTCAAACGACATGCGTACTGTTGAATCCATCGCTAATGATGACTCACATCCCAACCAACAAGACGCCAAATTAGCGGTAGAGATGTTCTGCTACCGCGCTGGTAAATATTTAGCGTCATTGTCTTGCGCCCTACCTGATATGACGGGTATTGTATTCTCAGGCGGTATCGGTGAGAACTCAGCCACCATCCGTGCCGGTATCTTAAATGTGATGCGTCATTTTGGTCTAGATATAGATCAACAAAAAAATGCTGAGTTATATGGCGGAGAAGAAGGCAGTTTTCATACCGCTGACAGCCGCTATGAATTATGGGTCATTCCAACTGATGAAGAGTATCAAATCGCTGAAGAGACTCGAGCCGTATTGGGACTATAAGCATAAACCTGCCTAGCGATGGGCGGGCAGGTTTATATCACAAAGCTGATTTTTGGCTTGATGCACTTTTTGAAAACAACTCATTTAAAAATAACTCATTTAAAAAATAACTAAGGATTGATTGATGCAAACTATTTTGCTGGTCCCTACCGGTCGTGGTATTGGCCTTACATCTGCAGGTCTTGGTCTGATTAAAGCGTTCGATTACTTGGGCATAAAAGCTGGCTTTATGAAGCCATTTTTGCAAGATGACTCGTATGATTCACAGCACACCTTAGACAGCTCAAGTGAGCTTGCGCACAAAGCTTTTGGCTTAACACCGCCTGAGTCTATCCCCCGTGAGCGTGTTGAGCGCATGATGAATGCGGGCAATGTTGATGACTTAATGGAAGATGTGGTTACCAATTTTCATAAGTTAGATGACGGCTACGGCGTGGTGGTCTGTGAAGGCTTGGTGCCCACAGAGGAAGTCAATTACGCCTCGCAAGTCAACTATGCGTTGGCCACTGCGCTTGATGCCAAGGTTATTTTTGTGAGCATGGCTGACCTTGAAAACCCCAAGCAATTGGCGGATAAATTAGACTTACACGCGCGTGCGTTCGGCGGCTTAACCGGTGAGCGTACTTTGGGCAGTATCTTAATGCGTGCCAATAACGTACCCAATACCTTTGATACGCAGCCAGTCGCACCAGGTGAGGCCACACTTGAGCTGGATGCTGAATTTATCGAAGCGATGCAAAAGTACTCTCCAAACTTTGCCACCGAAAAATATCATCTCATTGGTGTGGTACCGTTTAGCAACAGCTTGTCTGTGCCGCGCACATGGGACATCGCCCAGCAGTTAAATGCCACTTGGCTTAACCAAGGTGAGGCAAAACAGCGCCGTGTGTTAAAAACCAGCCTAGCGGCGCGTACCATCTCGCGTGTGGGTGAAATCTTCAACCGCGGCACCTTGATTGTGACCCCAGGCGACCGTGATGACTTGTTATTGGCCACAGCCATGGCTGCCATGAACGGTATCCCCATGGCCGGTATCGTATTAACCGGTGGTATCATCCCCAACGATACTGTATTTGAGCTGTGTCAGCCTGCGCTAAAAACCGGCTTGCCCATTATGAGCGTACCGACCAATAGCTTAGAGACAGTGACCAACTTATTTAACATCAGTAATGAGATTCCACGAGATGATGTGGAGCGTGCTGAGACTGTGACCCGCTTCGTGGCTGCGCACTTAGATTTAAATTGGCTGAAGTCTTACTTTGAGCGCGACTATAAGCCTCGCTTGTCTCCCTCAGCGTTTCGTCATCAAGTGGTCAAAAAAGCACAACAAGCCAAAATGCGTGTGGTGCTCCCTGAAGGCGAAGAGCCACGCACCATCGAAGCGGCCGCCATCTGTCAAAGCCGCGGCATTGCCCAGTGTGTGCTTATCGGTAACTCTGATGAGATTGCCCAAGTGGCCAAAAACCGCGGCGTAGATCTGCCAAAAGACATCGAAATCATCGATCCGGCCACCCTCAATTTAGACAAATACGTTGCCGCTTTTGTTGAGCGCCGTAAAGGCAAAGCCTCTCCAGAGCAGGCCGCTGAACAGCTAAAAGACACCGTGGTATTGGGCACCACCATGCTGCATATGGATGAGGTGGATGGTCTGGTGTCGGGTGCTATTCATACCACTGCCAATACCGTACGTCCGGCTTTCCAGTTAATTAAGACAGCCCCTCAGTACTCTCTTGTCTCCTCTATCTTCTTTATGTTATTGCCTGAACAAGTGGTGGTCTATGGCGACTGTGCCATTAACCCAGACCCCAATGCTGAGCAGCTAGCAGAGATTGCCATTCAGTCGGCCGCCTCTGCCAAAGCCTTTGGTATTGAGCCCAAAGTGGCGATGATTAGCTACTCAACCGGCGCCTCTGGTACCGGCGACGATGTAGAAAAAGTCAAACAAGCCACTCAAATTGTACGTGAACGTGCGCCTGATTTAATGGTAGATGGCCCACTACAGTATGATGCAGCCTCTGTGCTTAGCGTGGGCAAACAAAAAGCGCCTGACTCACCTGTAGCGGGTCAAGCTAACGTGTTTATCTTCCCTGACTTAAACACCGGCAACACCACTTACAAAGCGGTACAGCGCAGTGCCAACGTCGTCAGCGTCGGCCCGATGCTACAGGGCTTAAACAAGCCTGTTAACGACTTATCACGCGGCGCTTTGGTTGATGATATCGTGTACACCATCGCCTTAACCGCCATTCAAGCCAGCAGCTCTGAGATTTAATCACTGTTGGTATCGCTAATAGCTACAGGCATTTTAATGGCAACTGCCAGAGAGATAACCTGATAGCCTAAAAATAGCCGGCGCTTTGCCGGCTATTTTTATTGATACTATTACATATTAGCCAAGCGGTTTGGCAGACAAGCGACACCCCATCTTACCCTATGGATTTTTTTGCTTTAACCTTTTTTGCTTTAACATAGAGGCGCTGTGATAAGCTACTGTGTCTGTTGATGGCCAAATTGGTCTTACTATCGCTAGATTTTCGACTGGATATGTCATGCCTGCCCCTACTCTTGCAACCACAAACACAACCACAACTACAACCCCAGCCTCTAGCCCTTCATCTTGTCGTCATTTAGAGACGGATGCTTATCCGCGCCATGCTTGCGCCACCCGGCCCATCCAAATTTATTTGGGCGGCTCATTTGATCCGGTGCATAACAGCCATTTGGCTCTGCTTGCCCATGTTTATCAGCATCTACACACAGCCAAGCCCTCCTCAAAGCTGAGTGCCTATTTTATGCCCACCTCACGCTCACCGCTCAAAGACAACAGCAGTCGTCCTGAGCATCGTATGGCCATGTTACAGCTGGCTATTGATGAGATGACTGCAGCTAAAGCGCAGGCGGCAATCAGTCCCGCTGACTTTGGAATCTGTGACCACGAAATTTGGCAAACCCCGCCCACCTATAGCATTGATACGCTCAGAGCATTGCGTCAGGCCAATCCTGAGGCCAGCTTGGTGTTTGTCATTGGCGCCGATAATGTCCAAAGCCTGCCCCAATGGCGAGATGGCGACCGGCTTATTGAGTTTGCTCATCTGTGGGTAATCCCCCGTGATCACTTACAAACGCACCAACACATTGCTAATTTACTGCCAAATAAACTAAAATCTGCGCTCACTGAACATATTGAGGACTTGAAATACGCCGCAAAGGGCCATATATACATAGATTCGCACCGTGTTGACCCCATTTCTAGTAGCGCCATACGCCAAGCTATAACTGAGGGCAGCTTTGATATTGCAAAATCTGCTTTGCCACGCTCTGTTTATTCGTATATTATGAAAAATAATTTATATCATTCTTACTGAGTTAATGGCTGTTACAACACCTCTACGTGCAAACCTTATACCCTCTTAATGACCTAAATTTTCAACCCAAGCTTGTATAACTTTCTTTTAGCCTAGTCTGCTTTAGCCGAGCGCTTTTGGCAGCAAGCGGATATAAGAAAACCCAAAATAATTTATAGGATAGCTATGACATTAGACGCAACCCAAAGAACCCCCATGAGTGACGAGAGACTACAGTTTTGTCTAAACATGGTTCAAGAAACTTTAGATGACCTAAAAGCTAAGAACATCACCGTACTGCATGTGGCCGATTTAACTGACGTCACCGATTATATGGTTATCGCAGATGCCACCTCGAAGCGCCACGTCAGCGCCTTGGCAGATGAAGTGGGCGCCACCGCAAAAAAATCAGGCTTTATGCCACTAGGCCGTGAAGGTGAGAAAGACAGCGACTGGACCTTAGTAGATTTAGGCGGTGTTATCGTACATATCATGACTCGCCAAGCACGTGAGTTTTATGATTTAGAAGGTCTATGGTCTTCACCAGAAGAGCTTAAGAAGTTAGTAGCGCGTGATTTAAGCGAGCGCTAGAGCATCTATTCAGCGACGCCCAAGTCGTTATTGTGTTATGAAAGGCGCCTTATGGCGTCTTTTTTTGTCTTCGCTTTGCCTCATTTAAGCATAAACTGCTATTATTGGCCTCTTTTTAAAAGCTTGTTCGTCTCTTATTGCTCCCTTGTTTATTTAAGGGGGCTATTTCAGGACTTTTTGTGGCCACACATGCCCTGTCAGGCGAACAAAACCGTAAGGATGCAATTATGGCAAAGCTATGGCTTGACTTGGGAAACACCCGATTAAAATACTGGCTCACGGATGATGTGGGACAAATCATCACCTCAGATGCCAAGCAACATTTGCAGGCGCCCGCTGAGCTGTTAATCGGTCTAACTGACCGCTTTGCCAATTTGGCACCTGAGTTTATTGGTGTGTCCTCGGTACTTGGTAACGAGGTGAACGCGCAAGTGGCTCAGTCGCTGTCTACGCTCGATATTGCTTTTGAATTTGTGCATGTGGATGCCTGCCACCCACTGCTCAGTAGTGATTATGATGCCAGTCAATTGGGGGTGGACCGCTGGTTGCAGATTTTGGGCGCGGTAGACAATAAAAAACGCCAATGTATCGTAGGCTGCGGTACGGCTTTGACCATAGATTTGACCGATCATGCCCATCATTTGGGCGGCTATATTTTCCCCAGTATTTATCTGCAACGTGAAGCTTTATTCTCTGGCACCAAGCAAATTAGCATTGTTGAGGGCACTTTTAATAGCATCAGTGAGGGCACCACGACCTCAGATGCTGTGCACCGCGGGATTTTGTTGTCCATTGTTGGTGCCATTAATGAGATTGCACGCCGCAGCCCCAACTATGAGTTTATCTTGACAGGAGGAGATGCGCCTATTTTAGCTCAGCACCTCACCGTCCCCATTCATATCCGTGAAAGCCTATTGCTAAACGGGTTAATGCGTTATTTTGATGAGCCAAGCCGCCAAAACTAATCGTCAAAAATCAAATACTTAGCCAAAAAAATCCCCAGCCTATAAGCCTAGACTGGGGATTTTTTATGTGCGCTGCTATTTAATATAGACCGCTATTAAGAGCGCGTCTATGACACGCTTATTGGCTCATAAATGGATAGTCAATATAGCCTTGTAGACCACCACCATAGAAGGTTTGAGGATGCTGCTCGTTTAACGCGGCATCTTTTTGGAGACGCTCTGCTAAATCTGGGTTGGCAATATAATCACGACCAAAGGCCACCGCATCAATATAGCCCGCTTCAATTAAATCCTGCGCTTTTTGGGCGCTATAGCCACCAGCGGCCACGATAGGGTTGTTAAAA
This sequence comes from Psychrobacter raelei, assembly GCF_022631235.3. Taxonomy (NCBI): domain Bacteria; kingdom Pseudomonadati; phylum Pseudomonadota; class Gammaproteobacteria; order Moraxellales; family Moraxellaceae; genus Psychrobacter; species Psychrobacter raelei. The sequence continues at coordinate 454,604 of NZ_CP093310.2, read as the reverse complement.
GCCGCCCGTAGTTTTTGTCTAAACGCTTCTGAGTAAGGCGTGCCACCGGCCCAGTCTGGCTCAGACATATGCAGATACATAAGGTTACGGCTGTTGATTTGCTCAACCAACCAAATCGCCTCATCTTCGTTATAACCCACATCAACGTTGTTAAAGCTGCCCAGTGGCGAGATGCGAATGCCCACATGATCTTGGTCCCAAGCAGCCACACAAGCATCGATAACCTCAAGCATTAAGCGGGCGCGGTTTTCACGGCTACCACCATAGTTGTCTGTACGCTTGTTGGTATGCTCCGCCCAGAATTGATGTAATAAATAACCGTGGGCACCGTGGATCTCTATACCATCAAAGCCGGCTTGCTTGGCATATTGGGTCGCTTGAGCGAAATCTGCGACGACTTGTTTAATCTCCTCTAAGCTTGCCATACGAGGCGTTGTGGCCTCAACACGGATAGGAGCACCTTGGTCATCACGTAAGGTAGTACGGACACCAACATCAACATCAGAGGCTGAAATAGGCGCCTTATTATCAGGCTGTACGCTGTTGTGTGATACCAGGCCGGTGTGCCACAGCTGCACCACAATTTTGCCGCCTTTGGCATGTACAGCATCGGTAATGACTTTCCATGCTGCTACCTGCTCCTCGTTATGCAGACCTGGTGCACCTGCGTAGCCTTTGGCCTGCAACGACACTTGAGTGGCCTCTGTAATAATCAGACCTGAGCCTGCACGCTGTGAGTAGTATTCAGCGGCTAATATGGTGGGCATATCACTGGGCTCAATAGAGCGCAGACGGGTCAAAGGCGCCATAAATACACGGTTTTTAAAGGTTTGGTTGCCCATCTTAATGGGGTTAAATAACGGGGCGTATGCCATGCGACTTCCTTTTTAGTTATTCATAAAGTTTCACTGTCTTACTGCACTAAACCTATCGGTTTATGAATTGGATAATTTAGCGCCATAATGGCTCATAGTTAACACAAAAGCCATCACTATTAAGGCTTAATAGCTAATGGCAACCGTATAAGGGCAGAAAGATGAGCGGGAGTGGCTGCTATTATGGCGGTTATCTTTTTAAATTTAAAGCAGATTAGACCGGTCGTTACAATTTATTTGTATACTGACCATAAAAAACCCACTAAAAAGTGGGTTTTTGAACTTGCTTTGGGCACACAAGCTTAATCATTGGCATGGATTTTTTCAAATTCATCATGCTCTACTTGATACAATGCCCCCAGACGCTGCTGCAAGTCGCTATCCAAGATTTTGCGGGCTTGTTTAAAGAATTTTTGTTCTTCTTCAGTTAGGTGATGGCGTACTTTTTCAATTAAGTCAGCACAGGTGGTGTCCCAAGTCTCTTGACTGATACGACCATCGTCTAGCGTTTCCATCATCTCGTCCATCTCATGATGCTCGGTGATGGCATGACGTGATAAATCTAGGCCTTCATCGTGCTGCATTACCGGAATATACAGATGGCGCTCTTCAGCCGCCGCATGCGCTTGCAGCTCAAGTTTCAGCTCTTGATAGAGTGCTTTGCGCTTATCGTTATCGCTTTGTTTTTCTAATTGATCACACAGATCGCGCTGAATGTCATGCTTAGCAATTAACGCAGCAAAAATATCTTGATCAAAGTCCACACCACTACTGTTACTCATCGCTCTCTCCAAAATTTATCCATAAATGCTTCAAATTAGCCCAGCTGGCTATAACCTAAAAACCTATATTATAACCAGCGGCTTATCAAATTATTATAGACATAACAGGTGCCAATTGCTGTCTTAGTTAGACTAAGTTTTGTGTGGGCGTGTGACTAATGAAAGCCATTCTTATTTATGCCGTATTCACCACCCAAAACCTGGCGTGATTTTGGCCAAAACAGGATAAACAAAAGGCTATTTTTTCTTTCTAAGCGATTTAAATAAGCCCTCGTGATGGATTTTAGGCATTTTTAGGGTCACAGTACCAGAGAGCATGTCATGTACCGCCAACCCACCTCGATTAAACAGGCAAAACAAGTAATTAAACATCAGACCAAAAAAGGCACTAAACAGCATCGCTGAACGTGAATTATGAAAAGCATAGCCAATCATGCCGCATATCACAGGTACTACGCAGGCTGCTAAAATACGCTTCACCGTTTTAGACCAAGTCAGCAGTTGGCCTTGGCTATCGACCGTCTTTAAGCGCCACGTCTGCATGCCTAGCGTCTGCCCTGCTCTACGCCAAAATAGCCCATAAAAGCCAATTAAGGTCACAATAAAGGCTGGCGTTAGCACCAGATTGCGATACCACGCAGGCAAAGTCTGCGCCTGATCTGAGGTCACCCCCGTCTCCATCGTCATCATAGTGCCAAGCACCGTCAATACCGTCCCCACCAAAAACAACAAGGCCAAGATCAACATGCCATCATAGACAATGGCAATAACACGAATGGCTGCTTTGGCGATTTCAGGCTCACCTGAGACGCTAACTCCCTCAATGCCTGTAGGACGTAACCCCTTTTCAGAGGATGCTGTGGGAGGTTTAGACAGGTTAGAACGACGTTGTTTTGACATGGTTGTACAGACCACCCGATATTTATAAGTGACAAAAGAAGCAAAGCCGCTATTGTAGCGTATTTTACACAAACTGGTAGTGGCGATACACCCAGCTGTTTTTTCAATAAGGAGACGGTTAGGTAGACAAAGAAAAGAGAGAGGAGAGAAAAGAGAAAGACTGCGCTGCTGAAAAACCAACAGGCATAAAAAAATCGCCAAACAAGGGCGATTGATTTAAGGTAATGTTAGATGGTGCGCCTGGAGAGATTCGAACTCCCGACCCCTTAGTTCGTAGCCAAGTGCTCTATCCAACTGAGCTACAGGCGCATATTTATCTAACTTACTGTGCTAGCAACTGTTGGTGTGTTACCACTCGTTGTTAACAGGATGGCTATTATAGCCAGTTTTTTTTAGTAGTCAACCTTTTTTTGAATTTTTTTTAAAAATTTAAATCTTTCAAAAAAAATGGCGGTGAAGGAGGGATTCGAACCCTCGATACGCGTTAACGTATACACCCTTAGCAGGGGTGCGGTTTCAGCCACTCACCCACTTCACCGAAACTGCTAAAACGACAACATTTGATCATTGGCTAACTTAACCAGTTACCTCATGTTGTGGGCGAGTATTATAACAAACTAAATCGACTTTGCAAGCCAGATTTCAAAGTTTCTGCAAACTTTATGCAAATAAAGCCCATATCGTCTCATTTATTGCCCTACTCGCCCTATTTTATTGCCTTTTCATTTCTTCCCCATCACAAATAGCATTTAGGGAAGAGAGGTGTGTTGGCAATTAGCCAATCATCGGCAACAAGTTGTTGGCAATGATCTGAACGAAAATCTCAATCAACAGTAAACCAAAAATAGCTATCATAGGCGATAGATCTAACATACCTAAGCTTGGTGTGATGCGGCGAAAAGGCGCTAAGATGGGCTCAGCCATTTGCATAATCAGCTCAAAGATAGGGTGCATCTTTTGGGTAAATACCACTATCCAGCTAATAATAATTGAGCCAATAATCAAATAACGTGCCACACTCAAGAAGCTTAGAATTAACTGCAGTGTGCCCTCAAAGAACAAACGAATGGGCGTGTAACTGTGACCCACAATCGCTGCATTGCCTGAGATGTCAATGAGCTTTAATAAAAATAGCAGCATCACCGCCGCTAAGTTCACCCGTCCTGCACCAACGGTAGGGAAGATACGACCAAACAGATCCACAATTTGAGTGGCTTTATACGCAGGCTCAACATAAGGATGATTGCGCTCAAGACCTGCAAATTGCAGCATAAAGCGGATAAAAACCAGTAGCATGGCAAAGTTTACAACCATGTTAAATAGGGCATACGAAAGACTCATTCAGCGTACTCTTACTCATTCGTTATATAAAGGGGCGACGACCAGGTTTATTTAGTTGCTTAAACAATAACTGTGCGCTTAAAGCAAAGCGGTAAAAAATTAGCGCTATATCATTAGTCGGCCAGCTCTTGGCTAATCTGTTCACTACGCGTGTAACAAGCCTGCATCGCTTTTTTAATGATACCGGCAAAATCATCTTGCTGTAGTGACTCAATAGCCGCTTGCGTAGTGCCGTTTGGAGAGGTCACTTTACGGCGCAGTTCAGCGGGTGCTTCGCCGCTGGTGATGGCCATTTGAGCGGCACCCAAAGCAGTTTGCATCGCCAAAGCAGCCGCCTGCTTTCTATCTAGTCCCTGCTCCACACCTGCTTCAATCATCGACTCAATCATATAAAAGAAATAAGCCGGCGCTGAGCCAGATACGGCCGTTACGGCATGCAGCTGCTCTTCTTGTTCTACCCAGCTGACCAAGCCTGAAGCGGCCATAAGTGTCGCGGCAAGCTGCTTGTCGGTCTCACTAATGCTGTCATTGGCATAAAGACCGGTTGCGCCTTTTTGAATCATAGCTGGGGTATTGGGCATAGCGCGGACAATGTTCTGATAGCCACCAAGCATTTTACTTAAACTGTCGGTAGACAAACCTGCCGCCACAGAAATAACCAATTGTCTGTCCAAGACGTCAGCAAAATCAGCCACCACTTTATCCATAACTTGAGGCTTAACTGCCAGCACAATCACATCCGCTGTTTTTGCAGCAATTTGGGGATTGTTGGTATCGGTCGTGCCTGTCGGATCTACGGTGTTTATCTTTTGGCTTTTTAAGGCATCGCGAATATCTTGTGAAGGGTCGGCTACGGTAATATCGTTTGGCTTAATGCCTCTTGCTAATAAACCACTAATAAGGGCTTGGGCCATATTGCCGCCACCGATGAAGCTGATTTTTTTACCTTTAAGCTCTGACATGATTGCTCCTGTTGGTTTCACGCACCCTAATTTTTTGGGCAAAATTAGACTTCCGGTCTAACACTACGCGTCACATCTGTGTGTTTATTTTGGCGCACAAAATTTGTACTGATATGGCTGCTAGTGTATCACATCACTTTACAGATTATAGTATTGACGCAGCAGGCAAATGCTCGCGGCGCTTTTCTTAAGATTTTAATGAATAGATATGGTTATGATTTCGCACTTAAGTTAGGCGGATATGATTTTATTTAAGCACTTAAAACTTTGACGTTTAGACATCAGCTATTTAGACATTAACACTCTAAAATCTGAGTGCTTAGAACCTCAGTGGCCAAAAGCTGATTAATTAAAGCGGTAAACTGACTTTGCAGCACCCAAATTCTATCGATACAGATAATAAATAAGGGGACAGCAGTGGATGAGTCCTGCAAAATACCATCAGAGCCCATCATATCTAAGCGGCACAGCACCACAGAGCCACGCATAAAGCTTGGCTGATCTAAAGCTTGTAGCAGCTTTTTGCCCGACTTACGCCCACTACGCCCCGCCAGAGCCAGTTTAATTGTCCGAGGCAAGGGCTCAAAGATAAGCTCAGAGGGAGTTACTTTAGCATCCGCGCTATTTAACAAACGGGCTAAATGTGCCATCAACCCCCTCACCCCAGTTAATTGCCAATCAAACTCTAGCCCCGACTGCTTTAAAGATAAAACATCGGTATCTGCTAGGTTTAAAGATAGCTCCTCAGCATTGTGCGCCAGCGGTAAGTGTATTTGATGCGGCATCATCTGTAGCCACTGGGCATAGGCGTGCTGTAAGCGATACAGTTTATTTTGATAACGGCGTACTTGATACTGCTCACTGCCAACATCGAAATAAAGACAAGTTTGGTGGTTGCTGTCTTGGCGAAAGCTAAGTGCAAGCACCTCATCCACTAGGCGCTTTGAGGGCGGCAATTGATTAGGGTACGGGGCGAGCCAGTGATGAATAAGCGCCGCTTGCCGTGGTGCAGATAACCCTGCCAGCTTATCTAAGGCAATCACAGACTGCTGCTCAGTAGCGGCTAGAGCCACCTGCCCCAAATCCTGCGTCACTTGCTCATCAATACTGTCACTGGCCTGCTGCATAAGCTGCGCCGTACGCGCCATGGCCTCAGATGCTTGCGGGTAGCGCTCAGTGATATGCGGCAACAACACACTGCGTAGCCAAGCTCTATCATTTAGCGTCTGCAAAGCAAGCTTTGATGGCGACTGTGCCACATTGGTCGGGTCATCGATATACTTTAGATTGTGGCGCTGGGCATATTCAGTAATCTGAGCTCGGCTAATCTCTAGCCACGGCCGCCACAAAAATATGCGCTGACGCGGCTTATTAACATCTGATGGCAACTGCGCAGTATGAGCCTGCTTTGAGGTCCACTCACGCATGGCGCCCAAACCCGTCACCCCGGCTCCATTAAACAGCCGCATCAATAAAGTCTCGACCTGATCATCTTGATGATGGCCCAGTATTAAGACATCATCTTGATTCATCAGCTGCATCATGGCTTGATAGCGACCATCGCGCGCCGCTTGCTCACTTTTATGAGTTAAATTAAGACCAATAATTTGGCAGGCCATATCATGCTGCTGCGCCCACTGAGCCACTTGCTGCGCCCACTGATCATTGGCAGCTTGCATCCCATGATTGACATGAATGAGCTGCGGCAAAAAAGGCAGCCGGCCTTGATCGAACAAAGTACGGCACAATAGCGCCAGTCCTAAAGAGTCACGCCCCCCACTACAAGCCAGCCAAACCCGTTTACCAAGTAGCTGTGCGTGATGGGCATGAAAGCTGTCCATAAAGGCCTGTGAAATACAGACAGGGGTAGTCATAATAAATTGCGGCCTCTTAGCCAGTCTGTCAACCATTGCACTGCAAGCGCTGCTCTACAAAAAACTAATCTGCAAACAGTAACGTATTAAAATAACGGCTTAAAAAGCACGCCTACACATTATCACCATAATAAGTCACTCTATTATCTCGCAAAAAGCCGGCTAAGCCCAGCCCATAACGCTGTGCCACCCGTACCGCAGTACTGGTTGGTGCTGACATACCAACCAACCAAGGCAGACGACAACGCACTGCTTTTTGAACCAGCTCAATCGACAGTCTTGAGGTCATGACCACAAACTCTAACGCCACTTGATTGCGCAGCTGCCACCCAATAAGCTTATCCAGTGCATTGTGTCGACCGACATCTTCAAACAAGTACAGCTCTCCTTGATACCAAGTTGCTGCTGCATGTACTGCGCCCGTTAGCTGATGCGTGGCTTGGGTCGACTCAATTAGTGCTCTAATTTGTAATAACTGCTCTAGGTTTGGACGTGTCTGCTTGTCGGCACTGCTATTAGGCGAGCCATTATCAGCACGGCCATTAATAGCGTTATCACCACGACCATACGCCGCTTGCTCTACGCTGACAGGCTGTACTGGATAGTTGGGGGAGCTTGATGCTTCATCGCTTGTAGCATAACGACTATAGGCGCTTAGATCCGGCAAAGCCTGCTGCAATCCGGTCATTCCGCACATTCCGCAGCCTGTACGCCCAGTCAGTTGCCGGCGCTGCGCTAAAATACGCTGATGGCAGCGCTGATTGAGCACTAATGTGACGACGTACGCTTCATAATCACTGAGCAGATGTGCCCAGTTTACGGCAGCTTGTGACTCAATAAGACGTGACTCCTTTGCGGGTGCGAAAGCCTGTAAATCCTCAACACTATTAATGGCGGTAATCTCCCAGTCGAGCAGCTCACCACTGTGCTGTATCAAGCCTTCACTGTACAAAAACCCCAGTGCCAGATGCTCAAGCTGAGCGGGGCTAGCCATCAGCACCGCATAATGAATGCCATTGATGACCAAAGCCACTGCCGCCTCTACTGCTAACGTAGCCAGATGGGTCTCAATCTGTAATGGCTGAGCATCTTTAGTGGGGGTACGACTGCTAACACAGCTGCCACCACCTATAGACGCCTCATCACTGTGCGTAAAACGGTGCATTTGCGCACTGTGCTCTCGAGTCAAGTGGCGTTGTAACTCCGCCGGCACGCCTATCTGTGAGTCAAAATGTGCTGCTGTATTGTCCATATCGCCTTAATTAGTGTTAAATCGGTCATCATTAAGCGGTCGCTGTAGTGCTGGGCTCGGATATCGCTTGTTGTTGTTCATCTAAGTCTACCTTTTTTAAGGTAACCGTAACCGACTTGTAGGAGGGCGTTAAAGACTCCAAGGCATGACTGTCTAAGTCTATCAAGTCATTACACTCAGGATAATAAGCCGCCACCGCATTGGCCGCAATGTCCATTTGGGTCAATACCAAAGGGCCTAAGCTGCGAGCGCCGCCTTGACTGTCGACTCGTGATACCACTACTTTATCACCCGCTTGCCAACCCAGACGGCTTATCTCATCAGGGTGCATAAATAGCACATCACGATGCGTGGTCTGACGATACCTGTCCTCAAGACCAAAGATGGTGGTATTAAACTGATCATGGCTGCGTACTGTGGTCAGCTGCCAGACCATCTGCGCTCTGGCAGGATCCGCTTTGGTATCTGCTTGGCTGGCCATCTCATCTGCCACATACGTAATGTCGTATTTTGGCACCTCAAACTGCGCTTTACCCGACTCAGTCTCCCACTTATGATGACGGGCTGGGTGATACAGATGAAATCCGCGCTCCACTTCACGAATGCGCTGATTAAAGTTCTCAAAGCCTTTGATTGCCTGAGAAATATAATTGCGTGTCACATCATAGTCTTCTGCCATCATCGACCAATTAATAGAGGTGTCTTTACCAAAAAAGGCGTTCGCTATACCGGCCACAATCTGTGCCTCCGACTTTAGATGATCGCTCATTGGCTTTAGGCGGCCTTGAGTTCTGACCACTTGACACATCGAATCCTCAATAGTGGCAAACTGCTCTCCGCGGCTAGTAATATAGCGTTCAGTGCGGCTTAAGCACGGTAGAATTAAACTGTCCTCGCCTGGATACAGCATGCTTTCATTAAGCTTGGTACCCACAAAGACATTGAGCTGATTGTCAGTTAAAGCGTGCTGGATGGCATGCGTATCAGGCGCAGCCACTGAGAAGTTGCCACCCATACTCATAAATACTTTTATCTTTTTTTGTATCATGGCTTTAGCACCGGACACCACATCGTAGCCGTGCTCTTGTGGCATCGGGCGCTCAAATACCTGCTGTAATCTGTCTAACAGCGCCTGAGATGGGCGTTCATGAATACCCATAGTGCGATCGCCTTGCACATTGGAGTGGCCACGTACCGGAGAAGCGCCGGCACCCGTTATGCCTATCATACCCATCATAAGCAGCAAGTTGGTAATCATGGCCACATTGTCATCACCTTGGACGTGCTGGGTAATCCCCATACCCCAAGTGCAAATGGTCGCGGGGCTATCCGCCACCAGCTGTGCAAGACTCACAATCTTAGCTTGGTCAATGCCGCAGCCACGCTCAATATCTGCCCAGTTTTGGGTCATAACCCATGCTTTTAAGGCATCAAAGCCTGAGGTATGCTGATCAATAAATTCATGGTTTATGTTGTCATTCTCAATCAGCCATTTGGTAAGGCCCGTGAGCAGTGCCACATCACCACCAATTTGGATTTGGATGACCTCATCTACCATGGGGTCACTGCCACCACTGACCATATGGGTCACTTTTTGTGGATTTCTAAAGCGGCTAAGCCCTTGCTCGCGCATCGGATTAATCGAGATTATGCGGCAGCCTTGCTCATGAGCGTGTGCCAGCATCTCGAGCATACGGGGATGATTGGTAGCCGGGTTTTGGCCGAACATCAATATCAGTTTGGCCTGCTCGAAATCTTCTAATACTACAGTCGCTTTGCCCACGCCCAGCTGACGACTGAGCATTACTGAGGTTGGCTCATGGCACATGTTTGAGCAATCAGGTAAATTATTGGTGCCGAAGCTGCGAACAAACAGTTGAAATAAAAAGGCCGGCTCGTTGGTCACTCGTCCCGAAGTATAGAACATCGCTTGATGCGGTGACTCAAGACGGTGTAAGTATTCAGCCACACGCTCAAAAGCGGCCTCCCACGCAATGGGGACATACCTATCTTGACTGGCATCGTATTGTAAGGGCTGAGCCAAACGACCTACTTGTTCAAGCTCATGACCACTATAGCCTTGCAGCTCGCTGACGGTATGCTTGGCAAAAAAATCAGCATCGGCCTTAGCACTCATGACCTCACTGGCTAATACCTTAATGCCCGTCTCGCAGACATCTATGGTCTTATGCGATTTGTGATCAGGCCATGCACAGCCTGGGCAATCAAAACCGCCATTGGGCTGGTTGCTGCCAAACACACTTAAGCTGCCGCGCAAAAAAGCCTTATAATCCATAAGCACACGAGAAGAATCAATCAACGCCGACCAACCCGCAGCGGGGTGGTTATAAACCGGTATCTTTCGCATAACAATCCTTATTACCAAAAACAGTGTTTATTAACCCAAGTTTAGTATAACGCCTTATATTTACTGTATTGTATGAGTCGTATTCACACAAAGGCTGGCTAAAGGCCATTTGGCCAATATGCTAACTAACCAGTATACAAGGCGGTATTTATATTGGCAGGTCGATTAACAAAAATCTTCAAAACTGTCTGGCCTTGACCGAAAATTATAAATAATTAAGACGAAAAAAAACGAGCCAAAGGCTCGTTTTTTTTGATTCATCTAATTTTGATTCATCTAAAGTAATGAGTGTTTAATGATCACCACTTTAAATCATCATCGCTAATTAGATAGCTGTGATACCGTGGGCTTGTGGGCCTTTAGCACCTTGAGTTACGGTGAACTCAACTTCTTGGCCTTCAGCTAAGGTTTTGAAACCTGAGCTTGCGATTTCGCTGTAATGAGCGAAAACGTCTGGACCAGTTTCTGGAGCGATAAAGCCAAAACCTTTAGCTTCGTTAAACCACTTTACTGTACCTTTGATAGTATCTGACATATATATAATCCTAATTTTAAAACATAATGACCAATTTGGTCGGTAACGCTCTGAGCAACTACGGTAAATCTTAAAACGGAGGATTAATGCTAATACTACGAGGTAATGATTTGTTGTGGGCTTCTCTCAAGCAGGAGCCTAGTATAGGGTGACAACTCCCCTTTAGCAAGCTTTATTTTAAAATAACTTAAAATAATACCGATTAAATTTAAAAAAATTTTAAAAATATAACCTAGACCGTTGTATTTATACCAATTCTAAAAAATAACACTCAAATCGCACCACTCCCGCTGAGTGATAGACCTAATTAAGTTAGTCTCATTACACAATGCATTCCAAGCGTCACATGCCGCATCGACAATCACATCATAACTCTCAAAACAGCGATTAGATAACCAATGCTGTTTAAGGTACTGCCATACCTGTTCAGCAGGGTTAAGTTCAGGTGAGTAGGGAGGCAATTTAAGCATGGTCACATTATCTTTATCCAAGCTTGGTTGGTGCCATAGCGCCCCATCCATAACCACCACGGCATGCCGACCTTCAGGAACAGCTTTACTAATTTCCTCCATATGCAATCCCATGGCTTGCTTATTCACATAAGGTAGAACAAGTCCAACACTCTCACCTGTCGCCGGATTAAAGGCACCAAACAGATAAGTCGATTCAAACTGCTGTTGCCTGACTATTCGAGGTCTTTGTCCTTTATAGTGCCAAACCCTTGTGATAGAACCTTGTTGTCCAATACGTGTTTCATCCTGAAACCATATATCAACTTGCTTGATATCAACACCATCAGGTAGAACTTGCTTTACCTGCTCAAGGAAGTTTTTTTATATGCCTCCATAACTTTAGGATCTGCCTTAGGATGCTGACTACGCGCAGATATCCAGCTCATACCAATACGTTTCATGAGAGGGTAGATCGCTTTAGGGGTATAGTTGGCGTTAAATTGCTCCTTGGCGATTTGTGCGATGTCTTTTGCGGTGAGCCTACCACCACCTCTTTGCTGCTGAGCTTCTACTATCGCTTGTTTGAATGGTTCTATGTCTTTTTCTGCTAAAAGACTCTTTCTGCCTCTGCCAGCTGCGTCATAGACACTAGTGATACCATGCAACCAGTATTTCCTTCTTATGGTATAGACGCTTCTAGGGTTATAGCCAAAGTTCTCTGCGACGGTCGCTATAGGATGACCTTGACTCAGTTGATGCAGCATGAGTAGTCTGATTCGCGCTCTGGCCTTGCCTTCTGTTTTAGACAATTGCAGAAAATCGTGGTCTGTGAGTTTATGATTTCTAGGGGTCTTTTTCGGCATATGATTCTATTATGTTGTTGAGTTGGTTGTATTGTACCTTATTTCTTAGAATTGGTATTATTACTCTAACACGGGTTTTTAGGCAAAAAAAAAGACAGGCCTAAGCCTGTCTTAACGCATCTAACTATATATTAATACCCTAATGATATTAATACCCTAATGTTAATACCGTAAAAAAGCCTGTGACCTCACTTTTGCTTAAGCAGATGGGCTGTCATCACATGGCGTCAGTTAATTTAGCCTTCTACTAAATTTAAAGTAGAGTCAAAGCCTTTTAAACGCTGATAACGCTGCTCAACTAAGCTGACACTGTCTAGCTGTTTTAGCTCTGCTAACTGCTCAGTAAGCAGTTTTTGTAATTTTTCCATAACTGGTTTGGCATCAACATGCGCGCCTTCCCCTTCTGGAATAATGGCATCAATCAAGCCCATATTATACAAGTTACTTGCATTGAGCTTCAGTGCTTCAGAAGCTTCAGGGGCTTTTTCGGCAGTTTTCCATAAAATAGAAGCACAGCCCTCTGGTGAGATGACCGAGTAAATACTGTGCTCAAGCATATTTACCTTATCACCCACACCAATAGCCAATGCACCACCTGAGCCACCTTCACCAATAATGGTGACAATAATTGGCGTCTTTAGACTACTAAAAGTGGCAATACTCTCGGCAATGGCCTGAGCCTGACCGCGCTCTTCAGCACCCACACCCGGATAAGCACCTTGGGTATCGATAAAGGTCATTACGGGTAGGTTGAAGCGCTCAGCAAGCTTGACTAAGCGAATGGCCTTACGATAGCCTTCAGGATAGGCCATACCGAAGTTGTGGGCGATACGCTCACGGGTGCTGCGACCTCGATGTTGACCGATAATTAATACCGGCTCACCATTAAAACGGGCCAGCCCGCCTATAACGGCTCTATCATCAGCAAAAGCGCGGTCGCCATGCAGCTCATCAAACTCAGTAAATAGCTGACTCACATAGTCTAAAAATAGCGGGCGCTTTGCATGCCTTGCCAGTCCAACACTTTCCCAAACAGAACTCATGATTTATCCTTAAATTATAATTATATTATTTTATAGTGTGATGTTTGATGGATTAGTAGGCGCCAGCACAAGTCACACTAAGCTCAACGCCCCACTTTTTAAATTGATCAATATCGTCTTTTAGATCAAATACCAGTAACGCATAATCTTCGGAGTCCGATTCTACACTAACTTGCCAGTGATTTTTATCAATAACTGTCAGTTTGAGCGCACTTTTATCTAGATCATTACGGCTACGATGTACCAACACGGCCAGCCTTAATAAGAGGCACAAATATACCAAACTCGGGCCCCCTACTTCCAGCGCTTGTTCAAAATTTTCGGTTTTTAGTTTGCGTCTGTGATTGCGTGCCAACTGTGACATTCGGCCTTGATCCACTTGGGAGAATCCAGGAATATCTGAATGCAGCAGCAAATAGGCGCTGTGATGATGATAGCCGCTATGACTGATTGCCAGACCAATCTCATGTAAATACGCGGTGCGGCGCAGCAGGTCATTGTCTTCGCCGCTTAGCCCTAAAGCGTCATGGGTCTGATCATAGAGGTTCTCACAGCTTTTCACCACGCGCTGAGCTTGTCTTTTATCAACAGAATAGCGCTCAATTAATGCCTGTACACTGCGATCACGCACATCTTCACTAGCGAAGCGGCCGAGCATATCATACATCACCCCTTCACGCAGCGCCCCATCTGAGTAGGCAATGGTTTCAATACCCAGTACCTTCATCGCCGCACGCAGTACCGCCACACCAGCAGGGAATACTGCTTTACGGTGCTCTTTTACCCCTTCTAAATCAATGTCTTCTACACGGCCAATTTTTAGTAAATGCTTTTGTAGGTTTTTCACACCTTGGTAGGTAATGCGCTCTTGCTCATCCGACCAACCTTGAGAGACCAAGACATTACGCACAGCTTTAATCGTACCGCTTGAGCCCACCACACTGGTCCAGCCGGTTCTTTGATAGGTGGTGCTAATGCGTAAAATCTCTTTGCGCGCATCGGCTATGGCTTCTTGAAAAGCGCTTTCGGTAATATCGCCAGACTCAAAGAACCACTGGGTATAGGCCACACAGCCCATTTGTAGACTTTCGGTCAATAATGGATCGAACTCTTGACCAATGATAAACTCAGTTGAGCCCCCACCGATATCAATGACCAAGCGCTTATCACTACTGGCATTGGTGTGCGACACACCCAAATAGATCAAGCGTGCCTCTTCTCGTCCAGCAATGATTTCAATGGGCTTTGGTAAGATTTCATTGGCACGGCGGATAAATTCATCAGAGTTTTTGGCCTGACGCAAGGCGTTGGTGGCGACAATACGCAGTCTATCAGGCGATACTGAATCAAGCCGCCCCATAAACCTGGCCAAGCACTCTAGTCCACGCTGCTGAGCGTCTTCGCTCAAGATTTTATTTTTATCCAGGCCGGCAGCCAATTGCACTTTTTCAGACATAGAGGCAATTTTGCGCACCTCTCCATGATCTAAGCGAGCAATAGCAAGGTGAAAGCTGTTTGAGCCAATATCAATGGCCGCCATGAGTTCATCATTCGCTAAAAAGTTATTTGGCATAGGCGGGTGTCTTACCTTAAGTGAATGCAACGATTAAAAGTTAGTGGCTATTTTTGAATTAAATCATGTTTTGAATTAAATCATGCCCTATTTTGGCAGTTTTAAATCAGCACTATGGGCCAATTATACCAATCTAGAACGAAGCCTTGCCCCATTCTACCAAAGTCTTAATATAATTGGCCAAGTCCATTTACATTTAAGCAAAAATCCTTTTTTCAAAGCGCCTATTACCGCTTTAAAAAAAAGGCCTTTTTTATTCCAATCCGCAAAAAACATGCAAGCGACTAGAACAAAAAAGGCCCAACAGCGCATCAGCGATTTATGACGCAGCTGACATCTCAGCGAACACGTCATCAGCGGCTTTGATGGTCGCATCTAAGTCTTCGGTCGTGTGTTTTGAAGACATAAAGCCCACTTCATAAGCCGATGGTGCCAGATAAATACCACGATCTAACATACCATGGAAGAAGGTGTTAAATTTATCCATATCACAAGCGGTCACCTCATCGAAGTTTTGGGGAACACCCGTGGCCTCATCTTTGACGAAGAACAGGCCAAACATACCGCCAAGCTTAGTTGAGCGTAGCTTAATGCCATGCTTGTGTGCCGCCGCTTGGATACCCTCTACCAGATAAGTGACTTTATCAGCCACGCCCTCATAGAAGCCTTCCACAGTTAAATCTTCAAACATAGCGATACCGGCACGCATCGCCAATGGGTTGCCTGACAGCGTACCTGCTTGATACACGCCGCCCATAGGTGCTATACACTCCATGATTTCACGCTTACCACCAAAGGCACCTACTGGCAGGCCAGCACCGATGATTTTACCAAAACAGGTTAAATCTGGCTCAATACCAAAGTGTGCTTGAGCGCCTTTTAGGCCCACGCGAAAGCCCGTCATTACTTCATCAAAAATCAACACAGCGCCGCCTTGAGTACACTGCGCACGTAAAGTATCGTGGAATTCTTGACTCGGTACGATCATGTTCATGTTGCCCGCAATAGGCTCAACAATCACACAGGCAATCTCATCACCCCATTTCTCAAAGCAGTCTTTAATCGCTTGTGGGTCATTGTATGGCAAGGTGATGGTGTGCTTGGCAAAGTCTGCAGGCACCCCTTGTGAGGTAGGCTCGCCAATATCTAACATGCCAGAGCCCGCTTTTACTAATAGGCTGTCTGAGTGACCATGATAACAGCCCTCAAATTTAACAGTCTTGTCACGGCCAGTGTAGCCACGAGCCAAACGAATGGCACTCATGGTGGCCTCTGTGCCAGAGCTGGTCATACGAATCATCTCAACACTTGGAACGATATCACAAATGATGTCCGCCACTGAGGTCTCAAACGTGGTTGGGGTACCAAAGCTTAGACCATCATCGGCCGCAGCTTTTACCGCTTCAATCACTTTAGGATGGGCATGACCCAAGATCATAGGGCCCCATGAGCCGACATAATCAATATACTCATTGTCTTCGGTATCATAGATTTTGCTACCCGCTGCTTTGTGCATAAATACTGGTGTGCCGCCCACGCCAGCGAAAGCGCGCACAGGAGAGTTTACCCCACCTGGAATGTGTTTTTTGGCTTGCAAAAAAAGTTGTTCGTTCTTTGTACTCATTTTTATATTCATAGTCTCACTCATTACAGTCACTCTTAATTTTATGGATAAAAAAACCTTATTATCTTTTTTGATTTTAAAGGTTACGGTTCTAAAAACAGGGGCGAAAAAAAGGGCATCAATACTTATGTCGACTATCTTAACAAAAAAAAGTGAGCTCTGATGAGCCCACTTTGTATCTTTGTCGATTTAACCTTTATTTGAGCTTAGCGCTTATTTAAGCGTTTTGTTCAAATTTGGGTTTTCACTCGGTTTAGGCTTGGGTTTATAAGAGTCAAGGCGGCCTTGCTCATGCTCAAGCCAAACGGCATTGACAATCGCCAATAACACAGCGAATCCAAGCCCTAATATCCATGCAAAATACCACATAATTTTCTCCTAGATAAGTAGATAGCTTAGTACGAAGTGTGATCGTTTTCGCGAATATAGGCCACAGTTACTTTACCGCGCATCACGCTATACGCCCAGCTGGTATAGAACACCACTATGGGCAGTAGCAGCACCACGACATACAACATCACCATTAACGTTAAGTGACTTGAGACACTGTCCCAGATGGTTAAGCTGGCATTGGGGGTAGTCGATGATGGCATGATAAACGGAAATAGTGAGACGCCTGCGGTCATGATAACCCCAACAATGGCCAAGCTTGAGGTAACAAAAGCGGTCAATGTCTTACGCGCTTTTAAGAGCACAGCGGTCAATAGTGGCATAATGATACCCAGTGCTGGGAAAGCCCAAGCCATTGGGTATTTTGCATAGTTTGCCATCCATGCACCCGGCTGTACCACCACCTCTTTGGTCAAAGGATTGGCCAAAGCAGCTGGATCAATCTGAGAGGTAATCGCGTAGCCATCAATAGATTGGATCCACACGCCTGCACCCACGAACAACACCACCATGACTATCGCTGAAATCATCGCGTATTTGACCGTGCGATCTTGGATAACGCCTTCGGTACGGTGTGCCAAATATGCGCCGCCTTGCATGATTAATAGGGTCACACTGACCAGACCACACAATAAAGCAAAGGGGTTTAATAGCTGGAAGAAGCTACCTGTGTAGGTAGAGCGCATCATTTGATCGAAGCTAAAAGGCACGCCTAAGAATAAGTTACCGAAGGCCACACCAAAGACCACTGCTGGCACAAACGAGCCGACAAACAGACCCCAGTCCCAAGCATTACGCCATCTTTGATCCTTGACCAAGTTGCGGTATTTAAAGCCCACAGGACGGAAGAACAGCGCCCAAAGTACCGCCATCATCGCCCAATAAAACCCACTAAAGGCTAAAGCATAAACCATAGGCCAAGCGGCAAACAGTGCACCACCGGCGGTAATGAACCACACTTGGTTGC
Organism: Psychrobacter raelei; assembly: GCF_022631235.3. NCBI lineage: Bacteria > Pseudomonadati > Pseudomonadota > Gammaproteobacteria > Moraxellales > Moraxellaceae > Psychrobacter > Psychrobacter raelei. Next base: position 436,803 of record NZ_CP093310.2, on the reverse strand, counting down.
CTTCCCAGTGAGCACCGATACTGTTAATTACCACACGGCGCTCGTCATCATTTTTACCAACGAAAGGCAGTAAGGAGCCTACGCCCATGTCGTGACCATCCATAATGGCAAAGCCGATAAGCAATACGCCAACCAATAGCCACCAGATTAATTTTAAAGTTGCATAATCAAATAACATCGTTGACCTCCTTATTGCTATGCACTGGGGTCACATTACGTGGGGTTTCCCCATCATAACGGCCGGTGCCTAAACTGGCTGGGCCTAGCTTGACATACTTCACCATCAGATAGACTTCGATAATTAGCAAGATGGTATAAAAACCGACAAAGCCTGCCAATGAGCCATAAACGTTGGCCACACTGAAGTTAGTTACTGATAAATAGGTCGGAAGTACCCCATAAATAGTCCAAGGCTGACGGCCATACTCGGCCACGAACCAACCAAGCTCAATGGCAATCCAAGGTGCAGGCAACATAATTACCGCCCACTTTAATAGCCAAGTTTTTTCTGCAAAGTTGCCTTTAATGGTATGCCACATGCTCACTGCAAATAACGCCAGCATCAAGAAGCCTAGCCCCACCATACCACGGAATGACCAGAACATAGGCTTCACCGCTGGAATGGTGTCATCCACCGCTTTTTGGATCATATCAGGGGTAGCTTGAGTGACATCTTCGGTGTATTTTTTAAGCAATAAGCCAAAGCCTAGGTCTTCTTTTACCGCTTCAAACTGGGTCTTTAAGGCGGCATCTTGTGGATTTTCACGTAGCTGCTCAAGTAAGTCCACTGCCTGCATCCCATTCATAATGCGGCCTCGGTTGACCTCTTTAATCTCATGAATACCTGGGATTTCTTTATCTAAAGATCGCGTACCGATAATGCCCATCGCATAAGGAATTTGGATTTGCCAATCGTTTTTTTGCTCTTTTTCATTAATACCTGCAATCAGGTTAAAGGACGCAGGGGCAGGCTCGGTGTGCCACATGGCTTCAATGGTCGCCATCTTGGTTTGCTGAGCGGCGCCAATAGAGTAGCCTGATTCATCACCCAACACGATAACACTTAAGATTGAAGCCATACCAAAGGCTGAGGCTACCTGAAAGCTACGCTTGGCAAAAGGCACGTCACGTTTGCGTAGTAGGTATAAAGCTGAGATGGATAAAACGAACATAGAGGCGGTGACATAACCGGCTGATACCGTATGTACGAATTTGTTTTGGGCATCAGGGTTAAATAAGATGGTTGCGAAGCTGTCCATCTCCATACGCATGGTTTCGTAGCTAAATGATGCGCCTACAGGGCTTTGCATCCAGCCGTTGGCAATCAAGATCCACAGCGCAGACAAGTTGGTACCAAGCGCCATTAGCATAGTGACAATCAAATGCTGAGCGCGCGAGAGTCTATCCCAACCGAAGAAGAATAGGCCCACCATGGTAGATTCTAAGAAGAAGGCCATAAGACCCTCAATGGCCAGTGGCGCACCGAAGATGTCCCCAACGTAATGAGAATAATAGGCCCAGTTGGTCCCGAACTGGAACTCCATGGTAATCCCTGTGGTCACCCCTAAAGCGAAGTTAATACCAAAGAGCTTTCCCCAGTATTTGGTCATGTCCTTCCAGATTGGATTACCGGTTGTGACATAGACGGACTCCATAATCACCAGAATCCAAACCATACCCAAGGTTAACGGAACAAATAAAAAGTGGTAAAGCGCTGTTACCGCAAATTGCAAGCGGGATATATCAACGAGATGTTCAGTAATCATACCAAACCTCCTAAAAAGAAGGACTAATTCACACCATCATTTGAGCTGCACAACATAGGGCCCACTGTCCACTCACATCCTTGCTCATCCGCCCTAATTACTCATCCTACTATGCACTAAAAACCAACTGAGTGATCAATCCTGCGTTACCCATAATTTTTAACATCTTTCAGAATCGTTAGATGTCAGGAAAATACTAAAACATTACCCACTCACCTTACTAAACTCAAATGGTAAACAGGCAAACCTTTTACTACACTATACGCCTATACAGCTTGGGTACTGATAAAATATATTTATCAATACTATTTAAGAAACTTAACTTGATTGTTGGCCAGACAATGAGCTGAATGGCTCATTCTTTGAAAACCATATTTTAATTATGGAATTAATCTGGGGATATAATACATAATTATATAATGTTTCGCTAGGGCTGGTTTGGCCTTTTATGTATCTGCGACTTCGGCTAATAATTATTAAATTTTCTACACTCTTATATTATCAATAACTTAGATACATTAGCACACAGTGGCTACATTTGCTTTTGATTGCAGTAAGCTTACAATAATTGGTAAATGTTATACCTAATTTACGCCCTTCTCTTTTATGTTTTGTATTTAGTAACTTTCTGTTTTCTTACCTAAGATTGATGACACTATGGCAACACTTTCTACTGCCGAAAAAGACTTTTTAAAAAAGCTGGTAAATACAGTGCGTCGCCCGTTAACGATGGCGTGGCTACTGACGGTTATCAGCAGCTTATTATTTGTGTGGCAAGCGTGGCTATTGGCCAGTTTATTTAGCCATTGGTTGAGCAACTATTTTAATCAAGTGCCGTTATCAAGCGGGGTGTCGGGCAGCTGGTTTGTGGGGCTGATCATCTGCTTTGCCCTGCGCCCACTGCTCAATACTGGACGTGAGCTGCTCAGCACTCAGGCAAGCTTACAAGTGCGCAGTGATTTACGCAGCTCGCTACTTATCACTATGGCCAAGCTTGGACCCAATCTGCGCCACTTCGGCAGTGATGGCAGCCTCTCTAGCCAAATCATTGATCAGACCGATGCCTTAGATGGATTTATCAGCCGCTTTAGTGTCCAAAAACAAGTCACGGTCAGCACCCCACTTATCTTGCTTGTCGCTGTGGCTTGGCAAAGCAAATTTGCCGCAGCCTTGTTATTGATGACCGCGCCTTTGGTGCCTATATTTATGATTTTAATTGGCCATTTAACTGCCCGCAAAAGCGCCGCTCAGTTTGGCGCCCTGTCGCAATTAAGCGGCCGGTTTTTGGACTGGATCCGCGGTATGCCCACCCTTAAGCGGCTACAAGCGACACCTATTGCTGAGCATGATTTGGCTATAAGCAGCGAAGACTATCGCCGCCGCACCATGGATGTGTTAAAGATTGCCTTTTTAAATGGGGCGGTGCTTGAGCTTTTGGCAGCGCTCAGCATTGCCTTGGTCGCGGTCTATTTAGGCTTTGGGCTAATGGGCATTTTGCCGTGGGATAAAGGTGATGTGCCAGTACCTTACTTCGGTGCCTTATTCATCTTGCTGCTGGCACCTGAGTTTTATGTACCGCTGCGTCAATTGGGCGCAGACTATCACGCCAAAGCTGAAGCAGAAGGCGCTGTCCAAAGCTTGCTACCTATTATTAACGCGGCCGAATCTGCCAATGCTGTCGTTATCCCTCAACAGCCAAACACACCCCCTACTTCTACCACGACATTACCGCAAAGCTTTGGCCTACAGTTAAGTAAGGTTAGTATTCAGACAGCGGTGGTGGATATCCAAGCGCCACAGGAGGATTCAGCGCCCTTAGCTGATAATGACTGTACGGCTGCTGTATATCGCAGCCGTCTGGCGCCGTTAACGGTAGAGATAGAGCCGGGAGCGCGCGTGGCCTTAGTGGGCGAAAGCGGCAGCGGTAAGTCAAGCCTGTTACAGGCTTTGATGGGCTTTGTCAGCTACCAAGGTGATATCACCCTTTATAATGCTGCTGAGAATTTTAGTCAAAACTTACAGCACATCGCGCCGGAGCAGTTACACCGAAAGCTTGGATATTTGGCTCAGCAAGTGGCGCTGATGCCGCTAAGCATTGCTCAAAACCTACGTCTTGCCAATCCTGATGCCAGCGATGCTCAGTTGATTGAAGTACTCAAACAAGTTGAGCTGTGGTCATTAATTGAACGACTACCACAAGGCATGGACACCTTGTTAGGCGAGCGAGGACAGGGATTATCTGGGGGACAACAGCAGCGGCTGGGCATCGCTCAGTTGTTATTAAGAAACGACAGCTTGTGGCTGCTTGATGAGCCTACCGAACATCTAGATCCTGATACGGCGCAGCGCATTCATCAGCTTTTGCAGCACGTGAGCCTCGGTAAAACGGTGATTTGGGTCACCCACGCCAAAGAACAGCTGCCTTGGCTGGATAAGGTGATTGCCATCAGCGCTCCGGTTACAGCAAGTGTGGCACAAGGAGCAGACCATGACTAAACATCCGATGCGCTCACACAGCGAGCTTGATAGCGCAGCCCGCCACGCCCCTGCTTTTCGTCTTCGAGATATGTTCAAGCCCTCGTTTGACTTATGGCTCATCTCTTGGGGCTTAGGGCTGATCACTGCATTATCTATGATAGCGCTGCTGATGATCTCTGGGTGGTTTATTACGGGTGCGGCGCTGGCTGGAATGATTGCAGTCGGCTCGCACAGCTTTAACTATATGCTGCCGGCCGGCATTATCCGGATGCTGGCCATGGCACGTACTGCTGGGCGCTATGGCGAGCTGATGGTGTCACACCATGCGGTGTTTGATTTATTAAAAACGCTGCGCCTTCGCTTTTTTAACCGCTTAGCTGCACTACCGCTTACTCAGCAGCGCAGTGCCCTACAAGCCTCACAATATATGCACCGATTGGTCAGCGACATCGATAAGTTGGACGAATTTATCTTACGCGTTATCTCGCCTTGGCTGATTGGCGGCTTAAGCGTATTGCTATTGGGGCTTTTTATAGGCTGGGCACTTCCGATTGCGTCAAGCTTTAAGCTCATTATTTATGTGCTGCTGGCTTTAAGCCTAGTGATTGCCTTACTGGCCAGTTATAACGGCATCGCTCAGGCCAAGCAGTTATCTCAAGTCTCTGAAGCGCGTCGCCAGCAGCTGCTATCGCCGCTGGCCATTATCACCCAGCTGCTACTTTGGCAGCAGTGGCAGACGCAAACTCAAGGCTATGTGGCACAAGACAATCAGCTTCAAAAACTACAATGGCAAGCGCAAAAGCGCCGCTCTGTTTATATGCTACTGATTCAGTGGCTGTTTTATTTGGCAGTGCTGACCGTATTGTTCGCCATCTATAGCGTCACTCAAGGCGGCTCTGAGACAACCTTGCTGCCTAAGCTGCAATCGGTGATTGAGGTGCCATTGGTATTGGCAGTGACCTTGGGGCTGCTCGGTATTCAAGAGATTGTCGTGCCGCTGGGTCAGCATTATTTGGCTTTAGGCAATAGTATCGCTGCCAAAGACCGGCTAAATGATTTGTTATCAAGCTCAAGGCCGACCCCTACCCCCAATCAAACTGGCCAAGCTGGCGCTAACACTAACACTAACACTAACACTGGCACGGTCTCTACCTCTGCACCCAAGCCGCTGCACCGCTTACCCCAAGCGCCGTTACAAGCTGAGCTGATTTATGTCTCAGCAAAGATTGAAGGGGCCTTAGTCGGGGCAAAAGAGGTGAGTGTGACGGTCAACTCAGGTACGCCGTTGATTATCAAAGGCCCTTCTGGCTGTGGTAAATCGACCCTGCTGCAAGCCTTAGCTGGTGAGCTGCCGCTGCAGTCAGGTGAGATTCAGTTAAATGGTAAAAACTGGTTTGAGTATGACTGGCAAGACCAATTGGGCTACTTAGGACAGCAGCTTGATATCTTTGATCAAAGCTTGGCGGCCAACCTGCGCCTAGGCAAACCTGAAGCCAGTGATGAAGAGCTAATCGCCGCCTTAGATAAGGTGGGGCTACTGGGCTGGCTACAAGCGCAGCCACAAGGGCTGGACACCGCTTTGGGCGAATATGGTGCCGCCATCTCAGGCGGGCAAGCACGCCGCATTGCTTTAGCGCGTCTGCTGTTAAAGCCGCGTCGCGTACTATTATTAGATGAGCCTTTTGCAGGTCTTGATGCGCCTACCAGAGCACAGCTGTGGCAAAACGTGCGTGAGCATCAACAGCAAAACCTACTTATTGTGGTCAGCCATCATCAGTGGGATATGGGGCTCTGTGACAGCATCAGCCTACCTGAGACCCAGCTTTAAGCCAGCTGCTGGGCTTGGCCAATTGCTATGTTGACTCAGATACGGGCGAATTTAATCTTTTATCGTATCTATCGTATTTATCATATTTATCTTATGGCCTTCATCCCACCACCTGTAAGGTGGTGGGACTTCGACCAATTTGTTTTAAATCTCTAGGTCCGATTTTTCTCCCAATTCATATAATGCACCTGCACGACCGACAATAAGCGGATCAACATTCCCCACCTGACTCTTGTCTCTGCCATCGTAGGGAAGTCTATTTAACACATAGCGCATGGCATTAAGACGGGCACGTTTTTTACAATCTGACTTGATGACAATCCAAGGGGATTCTGCGGTGTCAGTATTATAGAACATGGCTTCTTTGGCCAAAGTGTATTCATCCCATTTATCCAGTGAAGCCAAATCAATGGGAGATAACTTCCACTGCTTTAAGGGATGTGCTTCACGCTGAGCAAAGCGGCGACGCTGCTCATCACGGCTCACTGAGAACCAAAACTTGATTAAATGAATGCCCGAGTCAATTAAGTGTTTCTCAAACTCAGGAGTTTGGCGCATAAAAGTAGCGTACTCTTCTTCCGTACAAAAGCCCATTACCCGCTCAACGCCAGCGCGGTTGTACCATGAGCGGTCGAAGAACACCATCTCTCCAGCTGAGGGCAAATGCTGCACATAGCGCTGGAAGTACCACTGCCCCATCTCACGCTCGGTGGGTTTTTCTAGCGCCACAACTCGTGAGCTACGAGGGTTTAAATGCTCCATAAAGCGCTTGATAGAACCGCCTTTACCCGCCGCATCACGCCCCTCAAAGATAATGACCACTTTTTTGTCATTTTCACGCACCCATTTTTGTAGCTTTAAGAGCTCAACTTGCAGGTGATACTTTTGTTTTTCGTAGTTTTTACGCGATAAGCGGTTTTTATAAGGATAGCCGCCTTCACGCCAGTTATCAGATAACTCATCGTCTCTTTTGGTGCCTGTTTTGACAGCATTGGCCAACGCATGATTGGCAAATAGATTTTTTAGCTTTTCTAGGTCATCTGGAGAAGCATCATGAATGAGCGATTGAATGCGATCTGATATCGCCTCGATATTGCCCTCTGCTAGTTGTTTTAGCAGTACCTGATCAATGACTTCTTTGGTCTTTATACGTGAGCTGTCTTTTTTCTTTTGGGTTTCATACTTTTCAATCTTTTTGGGATTGGTCACATAAGCGTCGCTAATTTTCTCAGACTTATTACTTTTTTTTGACATAGTCGCCCCTTGCTGTTAGCTTTAAAAAAAACATTACATAGTTTTATTTAATTATTATAGCAAGTATTTATAGTGGCTATTATCAAATCCTACTACTCATTACATGTTTTATGCTTATCTCAACTAAACCCTTAAAAATTTTATGGTTTAAACTATCAAGCTAAATTTTAACCGCTAACATAGCGTCGTTAAGCAGCTAGAAGCCAATGAAATGCTGATAATGAGTATGGCTGCTTGGTGTTGCCTCTATGCGAACTGAATTTAACCCTCTATAATCCAAAGCAATGAGCGCTTTATCTCGATTATGGAAATACTAGGTGCCCCTATGAGTCGCATTGTTTTAAGCACATCCTCCTCTGGGCTTGATGATATGGATATCAAACATAACATTGAGCTTATTCGGTTACGCATACACGTCAATAATGTTGAATTTATTGATGGAAAAAATATCAGTAGCGAGCGCTTGCAGCATCTTATGAATGAGGTGAGCCATTCCCCAGTACACACCTCTCCAGCGCCTGCGCATGAAGTGGCTATGATGCTAAGCGGCTTACAAAATAAAGGCGTAAAGGAGGTGTTTATCACCACCTTATCATCACAGGTTAGTGACAGCTATCAGATTATCAGTGAGGTCGCCCAAAGCTTTAAAGACAGCATGGACATCTACGTCTATGACACTAAGGATTTGAATGCGTGTGAAGCGCTACTTGCCTTAGAAGCAGATTATTTGATGCAGCAAAACTATGCTATGCAAGACATCGCCTCACGCTTAGATGCCCTACGCCGCAGCCATCATATGCTATTTGCTGCCGATGATTTATCCTACTTAATAAAAAACAAAAAGGTGTCTACCACAGCAGGATTTTTTGCCAATTTATTTAGCATCAAGCCGGTGTTGCAAGTCTCTGATGCAGGTGACGTGGTACCGATTAGCAAAATCCGCAAAATAGACAAAGCCTTTGAATATATGGTCAACCAGTTTGAAAACGTGATACCGCGCGCCGATTCTTTCGCTTATGTCCTAAGCGCCGGACGACCCGATTTAGATAGCCGTTTTATTGCGATGCTCAAGCAAAAAACAGGCGTGACAGACATTGCGGTATTGCCAGTATCCGCCATATCCTTAGCCAATCATGGCCCTAGCGGCTTAGGCCTGTGTGTCTTTGAAGGCGATGTGCCCTCTGCTGCCAAGTTGTTTGCTAAATTTTAAGCTTGTAATACTAGACAATCAGATACGACAACTAAAAAACCTCGCCAAGACTGAACTAAACCGTCCAAGATTTGGGGGTCAGTTCATCGTAACGAGGTTTTTTGAGGGTATAAGTATCGGTGCCTGTCATGACACGATAAGGCAGTTAAGACTAGGCTTTTTTCACCACAGATGACTTAAGCTTCATTTGACCAAAGCCCTCTACTTTGCAGTCGATGTCATGATCATCAGGCGCGTCATGGATGAGACGAATACTTTTTACTTTGGTTCCCACTTTAAGCGGTGTCGATGACCCTTTTACCTTTAAGTCCTTGATAACAGTTACAGCGTCGCCATCTTGTAGCTCATTACCTACGGCATCACGGATAACGTTTTCAGTCTCTGCACTGTTACCGTCTGCTTCGGCAGCTGTCCATTCATGGGCACACATAGGACACACCAATAAAGCGCCATCTTCATACGTTAAATCAGAATCACAATTAGGGCAATTAGGTAAGCTCATTTTATCCTCATTTGAATCATTGAATTAATTTCGCTTAGTATTGTAGCGCAAACCACAAAATTTTGCTCAAACAGCGGTTGAAATATCTCAGCGTTGCCAAAATTAATCTCTCAATACCCCAAACTGTCATTACCCATTAAACCGCTTATAATAAAAGATGCCAGTACACAGCTGAATAAACCTCAAACAAAATATCTATTAAATCCAGTTCACTAAATAAGACATCTACTAAAAAGGATAGAGTTATGAGTAACTTAAGCTTTAAGCAAATCACGCTACAAGGTGATGATGCTGCAAAATTTCTTCAAAGCCAGATCACAGTAAACGTTAATAGGCTCACTGCAAGCTATCAGCCGGCGGCCATCGCCAATCTCAAAGGCCGCATTGAATTTGGACTTTGGATAAAAAAACAAGATGACAAACAATTTGATATCGTCATCAGCAGTGATTGCTTAGCACCGCTTCAGGCGCATCTAAAAAAATTTGGTGCCTTCTCTAAATTTACTATCTCAGAGCCCATCGACATCTATCCCTATGTGGGGGATGAAGCAGGACAAGCACAGCCCACCTTTAGCGAAAACGCTGATGAGCAGAACATGACCGATTGGATGTCTGCCAGTATCGCTACTGGTAACTACTGGATTACTGAGGCAACTCAGACGTTATTTCAGCCGCAAGAGCTACGCTTGCATCAGCGTGGCGGCGTAGACTATGACAAAGGCTGTTATTTGGGCCAAGAGGTCATCGCCCGTATTTACTTTAAAGCGGCGCCAAAAGCCTTCTTGCACCGAGTAAAAGGCACAGGAGCTGCCCCCAAAGCAGGCGAGAGCTTGGACAAAATTCAGGTGGTTAATGCCATTGATTTGGCCGATGGTTCAGGCTATGAGGCCTTAGTAGTGGCGCGTCCAGAACAGCTTGAGCAGGCGCAGCAGTTACACGTATTGGACTTACCACCAGCGCTACAAGCTAGCGTGGCACGTGACGCTTAAGCCAAGCACCGCTTAGGCCACTGTCTAAGCTATCAGATCTAAGCTGACTCAGGTCAGATACCATAAAAAGCGATCCGAGGATCGCTTTTTGTTAGCTAGATTGTATCAAAATTAACCCAATGAGCTCAGCTAATCCCATTGTCTAACCTTAATTATTGAGCGGTTTGGCCTTTGTGCTCGCCTTTGGCTTTGTTTTTGAACTTAGCTTGACGCTCTTCACGCATCTGTTTTAGCGTCGCTTTTTGTTCAGGGGTTAAGATTTGTGCCATTGCGTGCTGAGCTTGAATGCGCTCAACGAACTGCTGCTTAGCGATGGCCGCCTGCCGATCGGCTAGCGTGTTTAAGGCAGTGGCATTGATAGTAGGACTGTTAATCAAAGCTTCGGTTTGAGCACGGGTCTGCTGCATCTGTGCTTGACGCTGTGCACGCTCACCTTGACGTTTTTCCATTTGCGCTTTTCTTAAAGCCTGCATCTGTGCTTTTTGCTGCTCAGTTAGGTTTAGCTTCTCAAAACCTGCACCTTTTTTGCCCATACGGCCCATTTCGTGACCACCTTTATGGCCTTTATACTGACCATGGCCACCTTGTTTATGCTGCATTTGAGTGGCTGGATTGGCTTGTGACTCTGAAACAGCGCTGGCTTGCGTGCAGCCTACCATTGCCAAACTACCTGATAGGGCCAATACTGAACCTAGTACGAATTTTTTCATATGAATCTCCATAATTTACTATTTGTTGGTGGGCCAAGCTTACTATCTAGCACTTGTCTCATCGTTATCTACACATTAAATAACTGGCGTAATAAGTGATTAAATAGGCCGGTTACACGGGTCGCTCAGAGCAGGCCTGCTGTCTATGTGTGCCATAATAAGTCAATCCAACGTAACGTAGGTTGATGAAACTTTAAGAAAGGTAACAATTGCAACAATACTTCTCATCGCACTTGCTTGTGCTAAGAGCCATGTTTAGTATTCTAGGCACAGGCTGATTTTGCGGTTTTGCTCAGACAAGCCTCTTTTTGTAGACGCTTATTGACTCACTTTTTAGGAATTTTGTATGACACATATTTTATTAGGCGATGACGATAAAGAGCTGACCGATTTGTTACAGGAGTACTTGACCAATCACGGTATCCGCTGTGACTGCGCTTATGACGGGGAACAGGTGCTCAATAAGATAAAATCTCAGCCTTATGATTTAATCGTGTTAGATATCATGATGCCCAAGATTGATGGGTTAAATGTGCTGCGTCAATTACCGACTCTGACCCAGACGCCCGTTATTATGCTCACGGCTAAAGGTGATGAAATTGACCGTATCATTGGCCTTGAGCTGGGCGCAGATGATTATATTGCCAAGCCTTGTAATCCACGTGAGTTGTTGGCTCGCATCAATGCTGTTATCAAACGCACCACTATGCAGCAAAGCGATATTGTACCGCTGGAGCATGAGCGCCTACAGTTGGATCAAGTGCACCGTATCTGCACGGTAGATGGCGAGACGCTGCAAGTAACCGGAACTGAGTTTGACCTGTTGGTGGCCTTATTACAGCAGCAAGGCAGTGTGGCAAGTAAGGAGTGGCTGTCACAAACTGTGCTACAGCGCGAGCTACAGCCTTTAGATAGAAGTCTAGATGTGCATGTCTCACGGCTTAGAAAAAAACTACAACCTTATCATGAAGACCCAATAAAAGCGGTGCGCGGTAAAGGCTACCAACTGGTTTTATAATCTTATGCTACCGGTTACGGCTTTATGTTGGCGTCCATTCACCCTACATCTAAAGTCACTGCTTTTATTTTTTGATGTTTTTAGCTCTCTAGTCTCTTAATCCGTAGGTTTTCATGAGTAACTCTACTACCAAACCACCTTTGCATCATAAGCTTAACCAGCCCCTAACCTTATTTTGGCGGCTTTTTTTGAGCATGCTCACCATCTTGCTGCTGACCTCAGCCCTGTCTGTGGGTATTGAACGCTGGATGAATGCCAAAGAGCTCAATAACCGGATGCAATTACAGATAGCACGCTTGCTTGTTGCTCGTCAAAATACTATGGCGGCGTTAAGCGAGGATGATTTAGACACAGTACGCCAACTGTATCGTGACGAGCGCCGGCTCATGGCGCAAATGCGTATTATCGATCAACAAGGACAAATTTTATTTCCAAAGTTTGGCCGCTTTCGCTCTGAGCATGAGCCTTTAGGCCCTCCTTCCCCGCCAGATAGGGACTCTCATAGCAGTCCACCTCCAGAATTACCACCCCCCTTATCTGAGCCATCTTGGCAACAGGTCAGCGCAGACGTGCTAAATTACCCAGAGCTTCAAGACACTACCGTGACCTCTGCCAGTGGTCAAACTTACACCGTGCAGCTGCAGCCTCGATTGTCGCTGCGTGATTTGGCTTCACTGCGTAAGGACCATACTTTAATCCGAGTGGTGCTTATTTTGGTGTTTAGTATTTTAGTGTGTTATTGGCTCAGTCAGGCACTCACCCGCCGTATTCATAGATTACAAAAGGCGGTGCACTTAATGAGTGAAGGCCGATTTAAGGCTGGTGAGGAGCTGACCGACTTGGGCAATGATGAGCTTGGGGCACTGGCTAAGGATGTCTCTAAGCTATCGACTCGCCTAGCTGACAGTGAGCTTGCGCGTAAGCAGATGCTCAGTGACATATCTCATGAGCTGCGCTCGCCGCTGGCTCGATTAGAGGTGGCCACAGAACTCACGCGCGACTTTGCGCCTGAGGCCAGTCATTATTTGGATCGAATCGAAAAAGAGTCAGCACGGATGAATGAGCTTATCGAGCACATCATTCGTATTCAGTCACTACAGATGCGTCAGTATGCTTTGGATATTGAAGCCTATCAGCCGGTGAACTTGTATGCACTGCTCGATGAAATAAGAGAAGATGTTTGCTTTGAGTTTCAAGATAAAGGGGTCACCTGGCAGTGGCAAACATCACCCACTATCTTAGGCCTCAGTACGTCCTCACACCCTAAGCCCTCGGCTGTCAGCTCAAGTCATGAATCACGATCAGCTGCAATCAGCCGTCAAGCTACAGCTTACACCCTACTAGGTGATCAAGAGCAGCTACACAGCGCATTTGAGAACATTATCCGTAATGCCTATACTCACACAGCGCCAAATTCAGTTGTGACCGTGGTGCTGCAGTCAATCATCGATGAAAAGACAAAAAACCCAGCCATAAAACTGCAAGTGATGGATGCTGGTGATGGGGTTGCAGACACCGATTTACAACGCATTTTTCAGCCGTTTGTGCGCCTTAGTGCGTCACGAGAGCGCTTAAGTCAAACGCCCACAGCGTCTGTCAATTCGCCGCAAAAATACAGTGGATATGGATTGGGTTTGGCAATAGCTCATGCCATTGTCATCGCGCATCAAGGCACACTGGTCGCTTACAATCGCCAAGATGGACACTCCGGTCTGGTTATTGAGGCCATTTTACCTATTCACAGCACGTTTGAATCGTAGCCCTTGAATCGTAGCCATTGAATCGTAGGCTAAAGCTACAAATAAAAGCAGTAGACACAACAAAGCCGCATAACTTTCGCTATGCGGCTTTTGCTGTTAGTCCTCCTGACAGTCTATATTAGCTACCCCATCCTAGAATAGTTAATCATAGCGAGCATCCTGCTCTGGTAATGCGCCCTATCCCTGCAAGCCTGCGCAGTATAGGTCATGTTGTGTCCTTACCCCTTCATGACGCTGCACCAACCTAGATGCTTTGTTCATGACTGTTATCTTTAATGGCTAAAACCAATTAACCCTTGAAGACAATTATTTATCCTTAGTACGGAAGATTTCATTGCAAACAATGTCACCACTCTATCCTTGAGTCACCATCCTTGATGCCGTACAGCTATAGTCTCAAATTAACCTTAGTAGCATAAGACGCAAAAAGCGCTTTGTGGTGTAAGCTTATGCTTACAAAATTAACAACCTTATCCTGTTATCTCCCCCTCTTGTGTGCTTTATTGTTGCTAAACGCGCCTCATACCCAGAGTTAATAAGGGGTAAGCGCCAATAAGATATGTAAGCTATCTGGACTTTTCTACGGCTCATCTTTATGCTTTATTTTTTGGGCGCAAACAATAGCTGGGGTTATCTATTATATTTATCCATCAAAATAACAAAGCCGCAAAAACAACAAAGCCGCACAACTTTCGTTATGCGGCTTTCGCTGGTTGTCATCCTGACAGTCTGTTATTGACTACCCCATCCTAGAATAGTTAATAATAGCGAGCTTCCTGCTCTATTTACGTCATTTACTCTTAACTTAATATCACATCCTGTGATTATCTCGTCTCAAGTTGGGTTTCCCTACTTAACTCATAAAGCTTGAAATAAATTTCTCGTCTTTACTTGTTAACCTTCATCCTTAATACGGTAGCGGTTAAGCACTCAATCCTTTGAGTCATCATCCTTGATGCCGTGAAGCTATAGTCTCAAATTATGTAGGTAAGTGTAAGTCGCCAAAGCGTCATGTGTTGTAAGCATATGCTTACATCGGTATTTAAAGGGCTGCGTCAACATAATTGTTAGCTAAAGTCACAATAGAAACCAAAACCTCATAAGAAGCCACTGATAATAAACACAGTTGATACACAGCATAGCTCACTAAAGCGCATAATGATTGAGCAGGTTAAGACAAGACTTACCTTAACCTAGTGAATTTTAAGATTTTTGAATAGTGGCTTTTGAATATAGCCAAAATATGAAGTAAAAGTCATCGCATATTTTTTTACCCATAATAACTCATTAGGGCGTGTTGAACATTGGGTATAAATTAATGGCAAAAAAAATAGCGAACGGTTAATCTTTAAGTTCTCACACAAAAAAGATATCGTTCGCTATGCCTCGCACTATGCTCAAAGATGAACACTGGACAAGACTGAAACCTATATTACTAGAACTTAATATCTATGACAAAGGAAATCTTAGACAAACGGTTGAAGGCGTGCTTTATCGCATGCGTGTTGGCTGTCCTTGGCGCGACTTACCCGAGTATTTTGGCAAGCCCAATACCATCTATAAAGCTTACCAGCGCTGGTCTCGCAGTAATAAGCTGATTGCATTATTTACGTTACTGATCAAAGACGCAGACCTTGAGTGGGTCTTCATTGATGGTACTCATATCAAGGCGCATCAGCACAGCAGTAGTGGCAATGAGAACCTACAATCCATTAGCAAAAGTGTGGCAGGCCGCGCGACCAAGATTCACTTAGCAGTTGATGCTCATGGCAATCCGATTACCTTTCTTTTATCAGATGGCACAACCCACGATGTCAAAGTCGCACCTGATTTAATAGATAAGGTTAATTTGAGTAATACAGAGGTTTTATGTGCCGATAAAGGCTATGATTCTGATGCGCTACGAGCCCATATTGAACAAGCAGGGACGCAGGATAACATCCCTCGAAAACGAAACACTCAGTATTCTAACGACCATATGGACTGGGACTTGTATAAAGCCAGGCATCTAGTAGAAAATGCTTTCGCTAAGCTAAAGCAGTATAGGGCGGTTGCCACCAGGTTTGATAAGCTCAAGCAGAGTTATGAAAATACGGTCGCTCTTGCTTGTGCTTATATCTGGCTCAAATTATGAATGTTCAACACGCCCTAATAAATTATTAATAAAAACAAGGAACGATCATGAATAAAGATACCTTTAAAGGCGAATGGAAGCAGCTAAAAGGCAATATCAAACAACAGTGGGCCGAACTGACTGACGATGATTTGACCCATGCTGAAGGCAGCTTTGACAAATTAGTAGGTAGAATCCAGGAGCGTTATGGTGACACTAAAGAAAAAGTTGAGCAGCAAGTACATGACTGGCGTACCAAGCACGACGTCTAAGTCGTGGTTATTGACTCATTAATTTTACCAGTTAGCATTTTATTAATTAATCATTTCATCAATTAATCATTTCATCAATTAATAAAGGAGGCTATCTGCCTCCCAGCAAGCTGTATGATCGCCATGAATGAGAAAAAATGATCTATTTTAGGTCGTTTTTTCTGTTGAAAGTGGACTGCTTACGGCACTCAATGAGCTTTAAGCTGAGCATACATATAGGTCAAAAACAACAAAGCCGCATAACTTTCGCTATGCGGCTTTTATTGTTGTCATCCTGACAGTCTATTGTTACCTGCTCTATCCTAGATTAGGTCACGCAAGTGAGCATCCTGCTCTGATCATTCCTTTTCTTTTTATCCTTAATTCTCACATCCTATGAAAATAAAGTAAAAAGTATGTATCCTTACCAAACCCATGACACAGTATCAATCTAGACACTCTGTTCATAGATGCTAATTAGAAAATTTAACCGAAGTCAAATTTTGTTCTTAGCGATTTATCCATAATACGGTAGCGGTTAAGCACTCAATCCTTTGAGTCATCATCCTTGATGCCGTGAAGCTATAATCTCAAATAAGCGCTGTGCGCGTAAGTCGCCAAAGCGTCATGTGATGTA
The DNA here is from genome assembly GCF_022631235.3 of Psychrobacter raelei. Lineage (NCBI taxonomy): Bacteria > Pseudomonadati > Pseudomonadota > Gammaproteobacteria > Moraxellales > Moraxellaceae > Psychrobacter > Psychrobacter raelei. The sequence goes on along the minus strand of NZ_CP093310.2, from coordinate 420,287 downwards.
AGCATATGCTTACAAGGCCTTATTTTTTGAGTAAGACACGATTAAAAAAAATTGGTTAGCCCTTTTATTTAGGGCGTTAAGCACCCTAACTTGTTGTTAAGGGTACAAAAATTTGATGACTCATTTTTTAAAAATATAAGTCGAATAAGATAAATCGTCCTTAGTACAGTGCTAAAAATACAGTGCCAAACCGCAAAAAAGCCCTAGTATTTTAAATACTAGGGCCTTGAGACGTCATTATTCTTGATTAGTGACTACTTGGCGCTGCGTAGCTCATCGAACTTTTGTAGCTTACGGGCATCAAGCATCAGCTTGGCCGCTTCAATCACGTATGCCTCTTCTTCTGGTAGCTTAGGACGCTCATCATTTTTTAGACGACTGCGCTCTTCGAACATGGCTTCGACAGCAGCTTGATACTCAGTCCAGCTGGCATAAGGCTTTTGACCGGTGGCCTTACGACGTGCGTTTTCTGCATCTAAAGTTTTTTGCTCAATCTGTTTTTGATGTGCGCGGCGCTCAGTGATATTTAGCTTAACCGCATTTTTGTCATCTTCCATATTGCGTAATTTATTTAGCGTATCTAGATAAACAAACTGCGGATTGGTGGTTTGACGAATCTTCGACTGCTGATTTAAGGTCGCTAACGTCTTACTGCTAAATTTGCCTTCAGGCTTATAAGGCGAGGTCTTGATGGTATCCCAAGCCATGGCATTTTTTTGGTCGCGCTCACTAAACTCAGCACCTTCATAGATATTGACTAAAGACACATCAGGCACTACCCCTTTATTCTGGGTACTGCCGCCTGTAATGCGATAAAACTTACGCTGAGTCAACGTGGCTGAGCCTAAGGCCAGACTATCTAACTGAATCTGAGCTGAGCCCTTACCGGTGGTGGTACTACCCACTACTAAGCCGCGGCCATAGTCTTGAATGGCAGCGGCGAAAATCTCAGAGGCAGAGGCTGATGCCATATTGGTAATGACCACCATATCGCCTGAATACAGCTGCTTACCACCATCTTCGTCTTGATAGACTTGCACGTTACCCTGGTTGTCACGAATCTGAACCAGCGGCCCTTCTTTAATAAATAATCCCAGCATTTTAGCCACTTCATCTAAGGAGCCGCCAGGGTTATTGCGTAGATCGACCACCAGGCCGTCAATGTTTTCTTTATTAAGCTTCTCAAGCTCTTTTTGAGTGTCAATACTCACGCTGCGGTAGTTTTGACCACTGCGGCGGGCTTGATAGTTTAGATAGAAGCTTGGTATTTCAAGCACACCGATACGTTTTTCTTCCGTGCTGCCTTCAGGTTTTACCGTAATCACCCGATGAGTCACGCCCGCATCTTCTTGCTCAATCACATCACGGGTGATGACAATGGTACGTGCTGAGGCGTCAGGACTATTGGGCTGCTTAACTTTGATGGTCACATCTGTGCCACGTTTGCCGCGGATTAAGGCCACCACTTCACGAGTTGACCAGCCCACCACATCTTGCATATTCTCGCCATCTTTGGCCACAGCCATGATCAAATCATTGGGCTGCACTTTGCCTGATTTGGCAGCGGGTCCACCATCAACCAGGGTCACAATCTGGGTATAATCTGGGTTTTTACGATAAGGGCGAATAGACACGCCAATACCTTCTAATTGCAAGTTGGACTGCACTTGCATCTCGACCGACTGCACAGGGGCATAATAGTTGCTGTGCGGATCATAAGTTAAGGTGGCTGTATTTAGCACCGACTCCATGATCTCATCGCTCTTAATGCGCTGTAGCTGCTCTTGCTGACGATGCAAACGATTTAACAAAATCTCTTGCGGACTTCTGTCCTCTCCTAAGATTAAGTCGTTACCTTTGGTCAGCTCAGGGTTTTTGGTATACAGCTCATCACGAGCCTTGTCTTCTTCTTGACCCAAAGTTAGATTGATAATCTGCAAAGTTAATTGACGGCCCCAATAGCCTTGTTGCTCTGAAGCACTCTTAAAGCGGGGTTCTTTTTCACGGTCAAGCACCACAGAATCATTGCGATTAAGATTGACAGGCTTACTTAAGAACTTATCGGCGAAGTTATAGTACTCATTTGATCGCTGGGTATAACGATTAAAAATTGCCTGTACTGCGCTGAGATCGCCCTGCTTTAATCTATCGGCAAAAGTTGCACCGTATTTGGTGGTTAATTCATTAATATCTGATTGCAAAAATAGAGTATGATTGGGGTCCAAACGGTCAAAATACATATCCAACACTTTACGGCCCATCGCCTCATCAAAGCGCTTATTGGAATAATGCGCTCTGTCTAATAAAGCGGCTACTTGGCGTGTGGTAAGCTTTTGCTCGGGTGTGGCAACAAAGGCGCTTTTATCCGCAGCCACAGCAGAGCTATAGCTGTGTGATAACACCACACCGGCCATACCAATGGCGGCGGCACTTAACACCAGCTGGGTTGGTTGAAATCTCATCAATTACTCTCTCTTATTCTTGTTACATTATGGATATAATGCCTTGATATTAGCATAACAAACTGCCCTTGAGTGTCTAAAACTGTATAAGCATTCTTACCTAATTTTATTACTGACGGTTTTGAAGCTCAAATGACGCCGGCAGTTGTTGGATATTGCTGTAATAATATGCCTAGGGTAATAATAACCAATTCATTTTTTATTTGAAATAAATTCTAAGGGGAAGCTTTATGTATGGGCCATTAATGATAGATGTGGCAGGCACCGAACTGACTGCCGAAGATCGCGGCGTCCTAAGCTGTGAGCAGGTGGGGGGTGTTATTTTATTTGCCCGTAATGTCGAGACCCCCGAGCAAGTACGGCGGTTATGTGATGAGATTCATCAACAGCAGCCCGATATCATCATCGGTGTCGATCAAGAAGGCGGACGGGTGGCAAGACTGCGTAAAGGCTTTACCCCGCTACCAGCAATGGGAAAACTGGGTGATTTATTTGATTCAGACCCTTGTGGGGCGCTTAGCTTGGCTTACGACTGCGGCTATCTTATGGCCGCAGAGGTGATGGCGGTGGGCATTGACATAAGCTTTGCGCCCGTGCTTGATATCAATGGGGTCAGTCAAGTTATCGGCGATCGCAGCTTTCATGCGCGCACCGAAGCCATCGTGGCGCTTTCTTCTCAGTTTATGCGAGGTATGAAAGCTGCAGGCATGGCAACCACAGGCAAGCACTTTCCAGGTCATGGTTCCATTGCCCCTGATTCACATGTGGCAGATGTCATTGACAATCGCAGCTTTGAGCAGATTAAAGCGGTAGACCTGCAGCCCTTTATTCAGTGTCAGCCTTGGCTTGATGCCCTTATGCCCGCCCATGTTATCTTCTCTCAAGTAGATGATAAGCCGGCAGGATTCTCCAAAGTATGGCTACAAGACATTGCCCGAGAGCAATTGGGCTTCAATGGGGTGTTATTCTCAGATGACTTATCTATGAAAGCGGCACACGTGGCCGGTGATGTCAGTGCTCGAGTTACCGCAGCTTTAGAAGCTGGCTGCGACATGGCCTTAGTGTGTAATGATAGAGAGGCAGCGCTGCAAGCCATACAGACCGCAGCCCAGTTGCCCAAGCCCAATCAAACCCGGCTTGAAGCGATGCGTAGTCAGCTGCCTACTTGGCAAGGCTCACTAGAGGCCACTTGCGCCCAATTTGATTATTGGGCAGTGGCGAAACAAAATATTACGCAGGCTTTTTTTAACGAATCACTAGTGGCTGCGCAAGCAACCGATCCTACTGATTATAAGCACTAAAGCCTTTAAAACTGATAACTGTATAACAGACAACCCATAAAAAAGACCGCCTTTAAAAGGCGGTCTTTTTATGTCAGCTGCTTGACCAACCACAGCAAGCAATACTGACGATACATTATTTATGGCTACTTATTTTATAGCGCTTAAAGCTAACCACTTACTGATTACTGAGCAGTGTCAGCTTGTGGCTCAGTTGTGGCCTCAGCAGTAGGTGCTTTGATATCTGCACTGTCTGATGGTGTTACAGTAATCGGTGTATCCATACCCGCTACACTTTCATCATATACCGTAAACTCGATACGACGGTTGCGGAATTTACCATTTTCTGTTTCGTTAGTGGCCATAGGGTCTGTTTCACCCATACCTTTGGTCATTAGCTTAGCAGCATCGGCACCTTTAGATACCAAGTAGGCTTTTACCGCTTCTGCACGGCGCTGAGATAGATCTTTGTTATAAGCATCATCACCATCGCTGTCAGTATGACCTAAGATTAGCAGCTGCATATCAGGTACTTGCTTCATAACTTCAACCGCACGATCTAGTACCGCTTGGTTTTCAGCTGGGATGTCTGTTTTATCTACTGCAAAGTTGATAACTTGTAAGCTTAGTGCACGAGCCACATCTTTTGGATCTGGATTTTCACCTAGGTTATCCATAGCTGTCGTGGCATCTGCGATACTTTGTTTCACTTCAGCATCAAAGTCTACAGGACCGGTTGCAACGACATTAAGCTCCGGAGCAGCGGCTTTAATATCAGCCACTAGCTTGTCTAGCTGAGCTTGATCTGGCGCATCAATACGCACATCATTGCCTTCGATAATCACGTTAGCATTAGGTGTGTTTTTGATGAGAGGTAAAATAGCAGCTAAGTGCGGTGCCGCTGGCATGTCAGTGGCAAAGCCATCATCGATGTCTGCGCGGCAGTTATCACCACCTGTGCCAAACACATCTTTTACAGCCGTCATTATTGTGTTGCTTAACTCTTCATTACCTGCATTGATACGACAAGCGAATAACTCATTGCCTTCGCCAGTAGCAAGACTTAACACTGCAGGTGCTAGCGCGGTATTACCGGTAACTGCAGGTTCAGCAGGCTGCTGTACCGTTTGCTCTGGTGTAGCCACAGGTGCAGGATCTTTTTGGCAACCTTTTAATAGTGCCCACGCTAGCGCCGCTAGGATAATTAAACCAATAATAGGCAATAATGCTTTTAAGAAGCCGCCACTTTCTTTTTCTTCACGTACCAAAGGCTCAGTACTAGTGGTATCAGAAATACGATGGCCAGCAGGTGTCGCTGTGGTATTGGTTGTGGTGGCATGAGCGGCATGAGCACCGGCTGCACTAGCGCCTAGGCCTAGTAGACCGGCAGGCAGAACGCTGGTTGCCCAAGTAGGGATATGATTACGATATGACTCTAGGTTATCACGTAAAAACTGAGGAATAGGTACACTACCCGCTAAGCTTTTGATTTCATTAAAAGCCAAAGGCGCTGCTGAAGCTATCAGGCCCTTTACTGAAATGGTATCTACGTTATTATGAGCCGCTAATTCTTCAGCAATGTGATTTTTTTGGCCTTCATCAGTCCATAGACGATCGAACAGACCTAAGTCATCACGATGAATCTCTTGTGAGCCTACACGAGTAAAGCTCTCCTGATCGGCTAGTTTAGCGATGAATAAAGCGTAAAACTGCTTTAATAAGCTTTCGTTTTGTGGGTTATGATTGTCAGCCAGAACAGCTGGGGTAACGGTACGAGCCAGGTGACCAATAATATCCATGAGTAACTCTCCTAAAAAATTAAAAAATATTGGGTAAACAGCAGTTAAAGGGAGCAGATTAATTGTTATTAACTTAACGTCTAATGAACGCCTAAAGCCGAGGTTGTTTATAGTTATTACGACCAATTAAACCCTATTGATGTATTTAACTAAAGCGCTGTTTACCAAACTTGCATACTACAATACGCTATCTTTTTTCAAATTCCGTTATAGTAAAGTAAAGTCTAAGTTAAGGCTTGTTACAGAAACGTGAAATGGTGACAAACTGATAATAAATGAACCTAGAATCTCACACTAAAGCTGGTGTAAATAACAACTACCCTCTTAGATAAAAAGTATCCTAGCCCAATGATGAGTTGATATAACCCTATAGCACCATCAATTTGGCTTATATCGCTGCATATATCATGTATCATAGGACATCTCATTTTAGTAAGGACATCTTTTGAACAGTTTACTTAGTAGCCATACCACCTTGATTATTATCATCACCGTTATTGTCAGCTTATTGGCCTGGCAAAACAAAGAGATGATGAGCAAGCTTATTTTTTATCCACCTGCGGTGAATAAAGGCGAATGGTATCGCTTTATTACCCACGGCTTCGTTCATGCTGACAGTACTCACCTACTGTTTAACATGTTTACCTTATATTTCTTTGGCCGCGCAGTAGAACGCTTTTTTAATCAATTTTTAGGCGGTTTTGGGTTTGTTGCTGTGTATTTAGGCGCCATTATGGTGGCCATGATACCCAGCTATTTGCAGCACAAAAATGATCCACGCTATCGCAGTCTTGGCGCTTCGGGCGGGGTATCGGCCATTTTATTCTCCTTCATATTAATGGCACCTTGGAGCATGCTGTATTTGTTTGCTATTGTGCCCATCCCAGCCATCGTATTTGCCATCGCTTATGTTGGCTATAGCATTTATGCCAACAACAAGGGCAACTCAAACATCAATCATCTGGCTCATTTATGGGGCGGTGCCTTTGGTGTGGTGGCCACCATTTTATTATCGCCCAGTGTTTTGGGTCACTTCTTTAATGCCTTGATGCATCCAAGTTTTTAGCAGTGCCTAATGACACCGTGACTCACAATCAAGTATCTAAGTTAGTGACAACGTTAGTGACGTCCAAAAAAAAGTTAGTGACGTCCACAAAAAAAAGGAGCGCTAAGCGCTCCTTTTTTGTGGACAATGGGTGTGTTTATTAATTTAGCGTTTGACTCGGCGACTTAAAAGCGTGATGTGACCAGCTTACTTTTTGCGATAAGCATCTTTCAGACCCAGAATAATCAAATCAATCGCTTCGTTATTGCCGTCACGAGCAGCTCGGCGCATTAAAGAAGATGGCGCATGCACTAACGTCTGAGTAAGACGGCGGGTCAACTCTGTCATGACCTCCTCTGCAGTCGCCTCTGAGGTTCTCAGCTCATGCAATGCTTCATTTAATACAGCTTCGGCCTTTTGTGCAGCAAGGGCACGGTAATCATGGATATCTTGACCTACTTTGCGTACCTGGAAACGGCGCTCAATCTCAACCACCAAGTGACTAACCAAAAGCTCTGCCTCTACCGCCGCCTGACGACGCTTCTCTAGGTTGCCGGCAATCACATGTTGCAAGTCATCAATAGAATACAAGTACACATCATCAAGCTTACCTACGCTTGAATCGATGTCTCTAGGCACTGCTAAATCTACCATGAGCATGGGTTTATAGCGGCGTTTTTTTAATGCGCGGCGAGTCATGGCCTTGTCAATGAGCATGTCCATACTACCGCTACAGCTGCTCACGATATCGGCTTGATACAACAAAGAGTCCAGCTCTGTGAGCGGGTGCACTTCAATCTGTATACCCAAGTGCGCAAGCTCTTGCGCCAAAAGATTGGCACGCTCCGGCGTACGGTTACAGATTAAGATACGTTTAACCCCAAGCCCAGCGATATTCTGTGCCACCAAGCGGTTCATTTCACCTGCGGCAATCAATAAAAAGGTAGTTTCTTCCGGACGATCGAAAATTTGGGTGACAAGCTTAGAGGCCGCGTAGCCCAAGGAGATGGCCTGAGTACCCACATCCGTCTCATTTCGCACTCTTTTTGCCGCAGCGAATATTTGCTCCACGACCCAGTTTAGCTGATTGGTCAAAAAACCTTGTTCTTTGGCTTGGTTGACCGATCGTTTGATCTGACCGAAGATTTGTGGCTCCCCTAAAATCATAGAGTCCAGACCGGCTGCTACGCGCAGCATATGGGTGAGCGCTTGACCATCGACGTAGTCATATAAATAAGGGCGGGTCTCTTCAAGAGGTACTTGCTTAAAGTCTGCCAGCCACGTGATCAGTTGCTCCGTTAAATCAACGGTGCTCACAGGCTCATCAGCCAGCGACAAATCGCTTTGCTTACTCAAGGCAGCATCAGAATTGGCAAGTAACTGGGTGCTGGGCGCTAAAGCATAAATCTCAGTACGGTTACACGTTGAGATGATCAAACTGCCTGCGGTGATTTGTTGCAATTGTGCTTGCGCCACCTGGATGTCGCCGCCCACAAATGCTAACCGTTCACGCAAGGCGACGGGGGCAGTTTTATGGTTCACACCGATGACAACAAGATTCATGTAAAATCTACCCATTAGTTAGAGATTAAGCCGTCAACATTCCGTGCAATTAGCCTTTGCTAACTGCATACCATGAATGGGCATTCACTGTGATACCTGTACGGACAGACACGCACCCATTTATCACCGCTTAATAAATGCGGTAGTATAACAGATGCTCTAAACCGGTAATTATAGCATTGAATGCCTATTCAATCACGGTCTGTACAGTTTATCCTATACAGCCGGCTGATTAATAATGACCCCTAGCGGAATAAACGTTAAATATCAACACGATTCAATAAAAGCGTGGGCAATATATCCCCTCATCACCGTCAGCTTCGACTGGCTTAGGTTACTTTCATTATGAGCGCACAAAATACTTTTCACCCCACTGTCTATCTTGGCACAGGGGGTTATAGCGATACAGATATGCTGGGTACGCTCTATCCACTTGGTACCAAAAAAACCGACTTTTTAAGCGAATATGCCAAGCACTACGGCGCGGTCGAGATTAACAGCAGCTTTTATGCTCCGCTCGGACAAAAGGCGTATGAGGGCATGCTGAGAAAATCGGAAGCTAAGATAAAATTTGCCATAAAACTGCATCAAGACTTTAGTCATACCCTAAAAGCCACGCCCGAGCATGCCGAGGCCTTTATTGAGGCAATTCAGCCCTTAATTGAGGCCGACTGTTTAGCGCCTTTATTAATTCAGTTTCCACACGGCTTTGATCGTACCCATGAGCACCGCCTGTATTTGGCCAAGCTTGCCGATTGGTTTCATGACTATCCACTGGCTGTTGAGTTTCGTCATGCCAGCTGGCACATCGCTCAAGTAGAGCACAGCTTTCAAAAATTTGGGCTGATATGGTGCAGTGTCGACTACCCTCAAGTTAAGGGTCTGCCCAACTCTCGGCTGCTATTCACCCAAAGCACTGTGCAACACAACACAGCTAAGCGTATCGGCTATTTGAGGATGCATGGCAACAATCTCAACTGGTGGGATGCTATGTCAGCCAGTGAGCGTCATGATTATCGCTATACGCCTCAAGAGATGCAAAACTGGGCTCAAGCCATTGCCAATCAGCGCCAGCACTTCGATGAGTTGTACGTGTTTTTTCAAAACTCCACCAACGCCCATGCTTATTATAATATCGCCATGCTACGTGAAGCATTACAAGCCTTGCAGTTTCAAGTGCTATAAGCGCTATCAGTGCTGAAAGTACTGCTGGTATAAAAAAAGGATACCCGAGGGCATCCTTTTTTATTGAGTCTAACACTGAAACATTGAGAGTAAATAACTTATTCTTCAACGCCTGCGTCTTGACCTTTGTACTTAGCGTTTGCGTAATCCCAGTTAACCAACTTCTCTAGGAAAGTGTCAACATAGTCAGGACGACGGTTACGGTAATCGATGTAGTAAGCATGTTCCCATACGTCACAAGTTAGAACCGCTACTTTACCGTGTGCTAGTGGTGTATCAGCGTTGGCAGTTTTCATGATAGACAGTTTGCCGCCTACAGAATCTGCTACCAACCACGCCCAACCTGAACCGAACTGTGAAGTGGCTGCGTTTTTGAACTCTTCACGGAACTTGTCGTATGAACCGAAATCTTCTTCGATTTTTGCTTTTAGATCACCAGTAGGTTCGCCGCCACCATTATCTGGAGTCATGCAGTTCCAGTAAAAAGTATGGTTCCAAACTTGAGCAGCTTGGTTGAACATGCCTTGCTTGCTGTCATCTTTAGCAGTGGCAGTGATGATTTCGTCAAGCGCTTTGCCTTCAAGACCAGAACCTGGTAGCAATTCATTTAGCTTGTTGACATAAGCAGCATGGTGCTTGTCATGGTGAAATTCTAAAGTTTCAGCACTGATGTGTGGCTCAAGTGCGTCTTTTGCATAAGGAAGATCTGGTAGAGTAATGTTTGACATATTATATTATCCTTTGGCTATGTTAGCCTGTTCTTAACAATCTTTTTGACTGTTATGATGCTCATGCTAAAACGCATATCACATCAGGCTAAGTGGCTTGTTTTTATTAAAAATTCCTAATGTCGTAATGTCTTTACTACTCATCCGCGCTCTTATATGAAACATTGAAATCGCACAAATATAAGCGAATAATTGAAAGACCATTACTAATATATGCACTCTTAATTAGTCAATCAAGTGTGCATTACTACTACAATCATAACCAATCATAACCTCTAAACGAGCATAGTCTCTAAACGAGACCTAAACAATCTAGCTGGTTGAAAGCTGATTACTTTAAGCTGATATTTAACTACCAACTAAAGATTATGATCGCTAAGTCTTGCCGTATACTATAGCAAAGCAAATCATCAAACTCAGTTACTGAATGTTATATCTTGCGTTAATTTATTAATTTCTACGATTAGTAAAATCAATCACACCTTGGTTTATCGACAAATGTGTGGTTTTCATGATGATGTAAAATGACAAAGTCCATGACAGATAAAGTTATCAAATATAATCAAAATAAAATCTAACCTTTTATCTCATACTGTAATTCATCATCCTCTTTTATAACATTATTTATCCGTCTTTTGACAAGCAATCTTGTAATAAACATTCTTTTAATAAGCAATAGGATTATAGCAATGAATGACCAAACAAATGGTTCAACAACCCAAGCCATGCAGTGGATATTAGCCAGTAATAATAAGGGCAAACTCAGTGAGTTTAAGCGTCTGTTTAATCAGGCCAATCTTAATATTGATATCGTACCTCAAGGTGAGCTTGATATAGAAGACGCGGTTGAGGACGGCTTAAGCTTTGTGGAAAACGCCATCATTAAAGCGCGCCATGCCAGTCGTTTAAGTGGCAAACCCGCTATTGCTGATGACTCAGGGCTATGTGTACCTGCCCTAGGTAATGCGCCTGGTATCTATTCTGCACGGTATGCCGGCGAGCACGGCAATGATGCCAAAAACAATACTAAGTTGATTGAGGATTTACAGCCCATCCGCCAGCAAAGCCCTGAGCAGCCTATTAAAGGTTATTTTGTGTGCGTACTCGCTTTAGTTCGCCATGCTGATGATCCGCTACCTATTATTGCACAAGGCTTATGGCAGGGTGAGATACTTGATGCGCCTCAAGGTGAGCATGGCTTTGGCTATGACCCGCTATTTTGGGTACCTGAGCTGAAATTGACTGCAGCACAAATGCCGGCCGAGCAAAAAAATGCCATCAGTCACCGAGGACGCGCCATGCAAAGCTTGCTACAACAGCTGTCCGCACAGTAGCGCTACACAGCTTATAATCGGCTTTAAAACTGAGTAATTTTTACTTTATTTTTACTTTGATAGGCTGATAGACTATACTGTTCTACTTTTATAATTTTATAGCGGTACCAGTTGTACCACGGCTACACCATAAGCTGTGCGTGCTTTGCTGCTATTTAGCCTTAAGTGTGTGCCCCTTGAGTCACCAAGGCCACCTCCTTCTAGATCAGATGGCTAGTGGGATGCGTGGTATTTACTCACAGATGAGTCACCACTTTTTGGCTATCTATTTATTAAAACCAGTTTTAGCGTTATATTCTTGGCAATTCTCATGCTCTATATATCAAATTGATTGATCTGATATAAAATGGGTATTGCTTATCATTAAAATCAAACGATTAACATACAGGGTTAATAACCATGGCAAAAGATCTACAAGTAACGACCAGCAAGGTCAATGACAACCAAACACAACTTACTGTAAAAGTGCCTGTTGAACAAATCCAAAACAAAGTGGAAGGCCGTATCCGCAATGTGGCAAAAACTGCCAAAATTGATGGTTTCCGTAAAGGTAAAGTGCCTGTTTCACACATCCGTGCCCAATATGGTGCTGGTATTCAGCAAGAAGTGATCAACGATGTGATCCGTGACACCGTATTTGAAGCTATTAAAGCTGAAGACGTGCGCGCTGTTGGCATGCCAAACATTGATGATGTAAAACTAGAAGATGAGTTCTTAGTATATCAAGCCACGGTTGAAATCTTCCCAGAAATCAAAGTTGAAGGCATGAGCGACATCGAAGTTGAGCGTCACACAGCGACCATCACTGATGAAGACGTTGACACCATGATTGAAAACCTTCGCAAACAGCGTCAAGAATTCGCTGAAAAAGAAGGCGCTGCCGATGAAGGCGATCAAGTTACTTTTGATTTCGAAGGTTCTATCGACGGCGAAAAATTTGAAGGCGGCTCAGCTGAAGACTTCAAACTTGTGTTAGGTAGCGGCCAAATGATTCCAGGCTTCGAAGACGGTATCAAAGGTCTTGCTGCTGGTGAAGAAAAAACCATCGACGTGACCTTCCCAGAAGATTACCAAGCTGAAAACTTAGCGGGTAAAGAAGCTCAGTTCAAAATCAACGTGAAAAAAGTTGAAGAAGCCAAACTGCCAGAAATCAACGACGAATTCTTAGAATTATTCGGCGTAAAAGAAGGCGGCGTAGAACAGCTTAAAACTGATGTTCGCAAAAACATGACGCGCGAAATCAAAAACGCTGCCCGTAATCAAGTCAAACAAGCTGCCTTTGATGCGCTACTTGAAAAGAACGAATTTGACGTACCAAGCGCTATGGTTGACCAAGAAGTTGACCGTCAACGTAACCTAATGATGCAGCGCTTTGCTCAGCAGTTCGGCGGCAATGCTAACAGCATCGACAAAGACATGTTGCCACGTGAGCTATTTGAAGAGCAAGCCATCCGTGCGGCCCGTCTTGGCGTTCTAGTATCACGCGTTATCGAAGAAAACGATCTGAAAGTTGACCAAGAGCGTGTTGAGACTTTCATCAAAGAAACGGCTGAAAACTACGAAGATCCTCAAGAGGTTATCGAGTACTACACCAATGATGCACAGCAGCGCGCTAACATCGAGTCTGTAGTATTAGAAGACCAAGTGGTTGACTTCTTACTTGAGCAAGGCAAAGTCACTGACAAAGAAGTCGGTTACCAAGAGCTTCTAGCCTCTCAGCAACAAGGCATGATGTAATCATTCAAAAGTTGTTTTGGCGTTAGGCCTTAACTTTTGAAACCAAAAATGCCCCAGCTAAATTAGTTGGGGCATTTTTTATGGCCTGTCACATTAGTTATGGTCTATCACACTAGTTATAGCATGCCGCAATAACTGACGGTCAGTGGAGGCAACTCCCTTTCATCAGCCTCAGGCTTGCATGAGCTGACAAGATGAGCTTTATGATGCTTTATGACACTATGTGATAAAGTGGGGGAACCCATTAGCCCATTAAAATTATGTATTAATCGGTCATCATCAAGTAAGATAACCAGGTTAATATAAGCTTGGCGCTTGATTTATCGCCAACCACCCCAAAATATAACTATATCAGACAGGCTCAAGCCGACATTCGGCGCTATAAAAGCCTGATTAACACAGCCGCTTACTTAGAATGATCATCAAAAAATTGTAAAATTGACCAATCCACAGGGAATATATATGACTCACCAAAACACCCAACAAGATATCGAACGTATTATTAACAACCCTCACTTTGAGACATTAGTTGCTGCCCACGATGCGGTATTAAGAAACATGCGTGATGCGACGGTTAGCGTTCCGCAAGCAGCATTAGTGCCTATGGTTGTGGAGCAATCTGCCCGTGGTGAGCGCTCATTTGATATCTACTCGCGCCTACTTCGCGAACGGGTTATCTTTTTGACCGGTCAAGTTGAAGACAATATGGCCAACCTAATTGTGGCGCAGATGCTGTTTTTGGAAGCAGAAAATCCAGAAAAAGACATCCATTTATACATCAACTCACCCGGTGGTTCAGTGAGTGCGGGTCTGGCCATGTTCGATACCATGAACTTCATCAAGCCTGACGTATCAACCATTTGCATGGGCGGCGCTTACAGCATGGGTTCATTCTTATTGGCCGCTGGTCAAAAAGGCAAACGCTATGCCCTAGCCAACTCACGTGTGATGATTCACCAGCCCTCAGGTGGCGCACAAGGTCAGGCAACTGATATCGAGATTAATGCTCGTGAAATCCTAAAAATCCGTGACCGCCTAAACCGCATCTTAGCTGAGCGCACCGGCCAGCCACTAGAAAAAATTGAAAGAGATGTTGAGCGTGATTACTGGCTAGATGCTCAAGAAGCCAAAGCATACGGCTTAGTTGACGAAGTATTAGAGCGTCGCCCAGAAGAAGCCAAATAACCCCGTACCCCGTGTAAGCTCTGCTAATGATCAATATGGATGATTCGCAGAGCCGGAAGCAGCCAGATAAATGGCTGCCTAACCGGTTAAAATCGTATTAAATTTACCCCTCCTGCACCCACCTTGAGTGATGGCCCTGTTATTAGGCTTATGGCATTCAAAGCTGGGTTTTGAGGGCGAAGCACTTATTAAGGAGCGCCAAGCATGGCAAAGGACAAAACACCACAGTGTTCATTTTGTGGTAAAAAGAAAGACGAAGTTGCCCAGCTGATTGCAGCGGATGACGCCAATATCTGTAATGAATGTGTGGCGCTATGCACAGACTTAATTGAAGAGGGCGACTTAAATACTGTCGACTCAGAAGACGGTGAAGTGAACACGTGGCTGACCAAAAAGCTGCCTACGCCAAAAGAGATTCGTGAACATCTAGATGGTTATGTGATCGGTCAAGAAACCGCCAAAAAGGCATTATCAGTGGCCGTTTATAACCATTACAAACGCTTAAAAGTAGCCGCTAAATTGGCCGAAGATAAAAAGCAGGCCAAACTGGGCGCTGATGATGCCATGGTTGAGCTGTCAAAAAGTAACATCTTGTTGATTGGTCCTACCGGCTCGGGTAAAACCTTATTGGCACAAACCCTAGCACGTATGCTGGATGTGCCGTTTGCGATGGCCGATGCCACCACCTTAACCGAAGCCGGTTATGTGGGTGAAGACGTTGAAAACATCGTACAAAAGCTGTTGCAAGCTGCTGATTATGATGTCGAAAAAGCGGAGCAAGGCATTATCTACGTCGACGAGATTGATAAAATCAGTAAAAAAGGCGAGAACATGTCTATCACCCGTGACGTATCGGGCGAAGGCGTGCAGCAAGCGCTACTCAAATTAATTGAGGGCACGGTTGCTGCCATTCCACCCCATGGTGGCCGCAAACATCCCAATCAAGAGCTTATCCAAGTTGATACCAGTAATATCTTAATTATTGTTGGCGGTGCTTTCTCAGGTCTTGATAAAGTCATTCAGCAGCGTACCGAGAAAACTGGCATTGGTTTTAACGCTGAAGTTAAGTCAAAAGATGATGGTAAGCAATTGTCTGAACTGTTTAAGCAAGTAGAGCCTGAAGATCTGATTAAATTTGGTCTTATTCCAGAATTAATCGGCCGTCTACCAGTCATAGCAACGCTTGAAGAGCTCGATGAAGAAGCATTAATGCAGATTTTAACTGAGCCGAAAAACGCCATTGTTAAACAGTACCAGTACTTGTTTGAAATGGAAGATGCTGAGTTAAGCTTCACTGAAGCGGGACTAAAAGCCATTGCTCACAAAGCAATGGAGCGTAAAACAGGTGCCCGTGGTCTGCGCTCAATCGTAGAGAACGCACTGCTAGATACCATGTATGAGCTGCCTTCTATGAGCGATGCGAAGCAGGTTGTGGTCGATGAAGATGTTATCAATGAGGGCGCAGCCCCTAAGATTGCTTAATCAGCCCTTAAACTGTAATAAGCCTTTATGACCGCTGTTATCTTAGCGTCCCTAGCTTTGTCCAAAAAACGCTTGCCTTAATCGGTGAGCGTTTTTTTATGGCTATTTTCTGATGCCACTTCTTAATTGTCACTTTCTTATGCTACTTCTTAATTGTCACTTTTTTATTGTCACTGGCTATCAACTGGCCTATGATGACAGGCACAAGTGCAATAATTTTAAGCAGCTTTACATACACTGCCCAATGAACGCTCAAGGATGATACCGCATGTCAATTCGCTTGACCCTCCCCCAATCTTCATTAGTCCATCAAGTCACTCAGCCCTTAAAACAGCGCTTATCCCCCATTGCCCCCTTTATGGCGCCATATATAGACCAAGATGTCATTACTCATTTCTACCAAGGCCATGTGGCAGCCATTACCGGTGCAGGCTCAGGCATTGGTCGAGCGCTGGCTTTAAACTTGGCTCAGGCCGGCTGCAATCTGGCCTTATCTGATATTAACGCCAAAAACTTGGCTGAGACTGAGCAGTTATTAAAGCCGTTTGAGATTAAGATCACTACCCAAGCTCTAGATGTCTCTGATAAACAGGCTGTATTTGGCTGGGCCGATCACGTCATGCAAGATCACACTCAGGTAAACTTTATTTTTAACAATGCTGGCGTGGCATTGTCGTCTACAGTTGAGGGTGAGAGCGTTGAGGATATTGAGTGGGTAATGGGCATTAATTTTTGGGGCATGGTATACGGCACCAAAGCCTTTTTACCGCTGATTAAACAAAGTATGCAGCAAGCGGGCAACGCCAAGCACGGTCACATTATTAACATCTCAAGTCTATTTGGTATTATTGCTCAGCCAGCACAATCTGCCTATAACGCCAGCAAATTTGCCATCCGCGGCTTTAACGAAAGTCTACGACAAGAGCTTGATATCGAGCGCAGCAGTGTGTCTATTACCTCAGTGCATCCTGGCGGCATCAAGACCAATATTGCCAACAACGCCCGTGGTAACGAAAGCGTCAGTGCCTTGGGCATGGCAACCGGTGTTAAGGGCCTTAAAAGCTTTAACAAATTGCTTAAATTTGACCCCGATATGGCAGCAAAGATTATTCTAATGGCCGCTGCCAAAAATCAGCCCCGCTGCCTGATCGGTGATGACGCCAAGTTAATTGATTTGCTGCAGCGCCTTTGCCCCTCGCATTATGGCAAAATCATGAATAAAGCCAACAAACTTGCTGCCAAAGCCAAAAAATCGCGCCGCAAGCGCACAACTACGCAAAAACAATAGTTCAAATGCACCAAGCGCTATACAATGATGAGCTATCTTAGTTAGGTCTGTCTTGCACTTGCAATAAGAGCCAGTGCCTGCCAGTTTATGTGCTGCTGCCAATAAACCCTAACTGACGACTCACCTTGATAAATCAGCTTGTACTGGGCATGGCATTGATGCTTGGTGTAGCCTTGTTACAGACAAATTGGTTATTTTATGCAGACTGACTCTTCCACCCCCTTTAACTCTCTTCAAGCACCTTCTTTTGTACTAAAAATGACCGCCATGCTTATTGGCGTCTTTGCGTTTTTGCAGGTGTACTCTATTCAGTCAATTTTGCCGGTGCTGATGCTTGATTTTAAGGCCAGCGAAGTGCAAGTCGGTATGGCGGTAGGCGCCACAGTGATGGCCGTGGCAATCATGTCGCCCTTTTTGGGCATGCTCTCTGACGCGGTAGGACGCAAATCTATTATTGTCGGTGCGTTGTTATTTTTGGCGATACCAACAGCGCTGATTGCGCACAGTCAGAGTATAGAGAGTCTGACCATTTGGCGCTTTTTGCAAGGCTTATCGGTGCCGGGCATTACAGTGGTGACCATCGCCTATTTGGGCGAGGAATTTAAAGGTCATGCGGTTGCAGAATTAATGTCTTATTATGTCTCAGGATCGGTACTGGGCGGATTTTTAGGGCGTTTTATTTTGGGTCATCTGCATGAGTGGGTTGGCTGGCGTATTGCTTATTATTTTATGGCTGTATTAACTGTGGCCGGCGCGCTTTGGGTGGCTAAGACCTTACCTGCCTCACAGCATTTCGTTGCCAGCCCCAAGTTTCGCACCTCGCTGACCACTTTGGGCAATCACTTGACCAACCGCTATGTGGTCTCCGCCTCACTGCTTGGGTTTTGTGTGTTATTCTCATTGGTAGGCTGTTTTACCTTTATTAATCTGCATTTGGCACAGCAGCCCTACCATTTAACTACCGGACAGCTGGCCAACATCTTTGCGGTATATTTAATTGGTGTCATCATTACCCCTTTATCTACCAAGCTGTTGCAGCGCTTCGGCTCAGTGCGCACCATCATTACCGCGGTATTGATGTCTATGTTGGGCGTGCTCATTACGCTTAGCGGACCGCTGTGGCTGATTTTAATTGGTATTAGCATTATGTCATCGGGGGTGTTCATTACCCAGTCAGCGACCATAGGCTATATCGCCACCAATGTGCACCATGGCCGTTCATTGGCCTCAGGTATCTACTATATGGGCTATTACGCTGGCGGCACCGCAGGGGCCTGGTTATGTGGTCTGGCTTATGCTTATGGCCAATGGCACTTTACGGTCTGGGTGTTATTGACGGTACAAGTAATCGCCTTATTAATTGCCTCTATTGGCATGGTAAAAACCTTGAATAACCCGGCAGATTAATGACCATTTAAGCGGCACTTAGCCATGAAAACAATAATTTTAATTGACCGACGACAACCAATTTTGTTAAATTGAATATCACTAAAACGATAAAATATGTATCGTTTATAACAATGACCGCTAACTGTCATTTCTTTTATGTATTAGCAAGGACTGCTAACAGAGCCAGTGGCCTATCAACGTGGGCCAACTTGCGCCTATTTTTAATCAGCTAAGGACAGCACCATGAATCACTCCCACTCTCCCTACGTCACCTCCGCCACCGAATCTTTTGCTGAACTGCATCAAAACTCGCTTAGCGACCCCAATGCTTTTTGGGGCAAACAGGCCGAGCGCATTTATTGGCATAAGCCACCACAGCAAGTCTTAGATGACAGTAATCTGCCCTTTGCCAAATGGTTCGTCGGCGGTGAGACCAATCTTTGTTATAACTGCGTTGATCGTCATTTAGAGGCGCGTGCTGAGCAAGATGCCTTCGTCTGGGTGTCCTCTGAGATTAACCAAGAGCTGCTTGATAACCACCCTGGCGTCGCCGAAGCCTTTAAAGCACTTGATAATCACGTCGAATTTTATACCGATTATGCCAAACGACGCTTGACTTACAACCGCTTGTATAAAGAGGTCAACTACTTCGCCGATGTCTTACAGCGTTTAGGGGTGGGCAAAGGTGACCGCGTCGTGATCTATATGCCGATGATACTAGAGGCCGCTTACGCCATGCTGGCGTGTACCCGTATTGGTGCCATTCACTCGGTCGTCTTTGGCGGATTTGCAGCGCATAACTTAGCGGTGCGTATGAGCGATGCCGAGGCCAAACTGGTAATCACCGTAGATGCCGGTCTGCGTGGTGGTAAGGTCATTAACTATAAAAACTTGGTCAATCAAGGCGTCGAGCAAGCTGAGCATAAGCCTGAGCATGTGCTGGTCGTCGACCGCGGGATTATGCCTTATGAGCGCCAAGCCATTGATGTAGATTATGCCACTGAGCGCCGTATCAGCTGTGACAATCGCGCGGTGGTAGAGCCGGTGTGGCTTGAATCTAATGAGCCCTCTTATTTGCTGTATACCTCAGGCACCACAGGTACCCCAAAAGGCGTTCAGCGTGACACTGGCGGCTATGCAGTGGCACTGACCACTACCATGGATTATATCTATGATGGCAATCCAGGCGAGACCTTTTGGGCCATCTCAGATATCGGCTGGGCAGTCGGACACTCCTACACCATCTATGCACCCCTGCTTGCCGGCCTAACCAGTATTATGTATGAAGGCCTACCGCACAACCCAAACCCAGGGATCTGGTGGCGTATCGTTGAGGCCAATAAGGTCAATATCCTATTCACTGCACCTACTGGGGTGCGCATGCTCAAAAAACAAGATGAATCTTGGCTGACCCGCTATGACACCAGCAGCGTCAAATCCTTTTTCTTAGCCGGTGAGCCTCTCGATGAGCCCACAGGCGAATGGCTATCGGGTCATTTGGGCGTCCCCATTATCGATCACTATTGGCAGACCGAGACCGGTTGGCCCATCTTAAGCCATGTGCCCAAATTTGACTATAAAGCGCACAGACCCGGCACCCCAGGCTACCCCATGTATGGCTATGATGCCAAAGTGCTCAATGAAGAAACCGGCGAACCTTGCCAGCCCGGTGAAAAAGGTCTGCTTGCCATCTCAGCACCACTACCGCCTGGCTGCTTAACCACAGTGTGGCGCAATGATGAACGCTTTATGAAAAGCTATTACAGCCTATTTAATGGCAAACAGTACTCAAGCTCAGACTATGCCATGATTGATGAGGATGGCTACTATCATATTTTAGGTCGTACCGATGACGTCATTAACGTCGCCGGCCACCGCTTAGGCACCCAAGAGATTGAAGCTGCCATCAGCGAGCACCCTGAAGTTGCCGAAGTGGGTGTGGTGGGCATCAAAGATGAGCTAAAAGGCGAGCTGCCCATCGCATTTTGTATCCTGCGCGACCCATCAATTATTGAAGAGACCGAAAACCGCTTCCGTGTCGAGCAGCAAATCATGGGTGTGGTCGCCAAGTCTTTAGGTGCACTGGCTCGACCTGCCGCCATCTATTTCCCCAAAGCCCTACCTAAGACGCGCTCCGGCAAGATTCTGCGCCGTGCCATCCGCGCCCTTGCTGAAGGACAGGACACAGGTGACATGTCCACCTTAGATGATCCGACAGCCATTGATGCGGTGAAAGCGGCTATTGAGAATTATTAAGCACTCGCTTAGATACCAAGTATTCACCCAATATTTATTATCAGTCACTAAACTTTATCGTTTGGAGGGAGTGCTGTCTGAGCACTCTGCTTTATGGACTCGCAATACCATTTAGAAGGAACTAAATATGAGTATTTTTGCGATTTTATTATCTTTAGCCTTACTTATGTATTTTGCTTATAGAGGCGTAAGCGTATTGGTTCTTGCACCTATATTAGCAATACTCGCCGTAGTGTTAAGCGGTCAAGGCAGCGAATCAATGGGTATATACACTCAGGTCTTTATGGAAGGTATGGGTGGTTTCGCAGTTAAGTATTTTCCATTATTTATATTAGGGGCTATTTTCGGAAAATTAATGGAAGACTCTGGCTATGCCTACAGTATTGCTCAATATATCGTTAATAAGTTAGGCGACAAACATGCATTACTTGCTGTCGTCATTGCTTGTGGCATATTAACCTATGGGGGTGTATCAGTTTTCGTAGTAGCTTTTGCTGTTTACCCTATTGCCGCTGAACTATTTAAACAAGTCAATATTCCTAAACGCTTTATTCCAGGTGCTATAAGTATCGGTGCATTCACCTTTACGATGACTGCACTTCCTGGATCACCTGCCATTCATAATGCTATTCCTATGCCTTACTTCCAAACCGATGCCTTTGCAGCACCAGGACTAGGTCTCATTTCTGCAGTTCTAATGTTAGGTGGTGGGATGCTTTGGATGAATCATCAGTTACGTTTAGCTCATCAAAATAATGAAGGATATGGAACTCATACCTTAAATGAAAAAGAATTAGATTTGGGTGGGAAAATTCCTAATTTCTGGGTTGCCTTACTACCTATCGCTATAGTCGTAGGAGGAAACTACTTATTTTCTAAAATAATTATTCCTTTGTGGGATAACAGTTATCTTGCAGATGAAAAATTTGGTGGGGTTACCTTAAGCTCAGTTTTAGGACTTTGGTCTATTATTATATCTTTAGCCATTGCTTGCTTATTTGTTATAGCATTTAATTTTAAGCGCATTAAAAACATAGCAGATAGTCTAAACAAAGGCGCAACAGGATCACTTTTACCTATCTTTAATACCGCCTCTGAAGTAGGTTATGGCTCTGTCATTGCTAGCTTAGCAGGTTTTGCAATTATCCAACACTTTTTGATGGGTATTGCCCCAAACAATCCAATTATTTCAGAAGCAATTATTGTTAACGTCTTAGCGGGTATTACTGGATCAGCATCTGGAGGTCTCGGTATTGCTTTAGAGGTTATGGGCGCCAACTATATGCAGCTTGCCCAACAGTACAACATAGACCCTCAGTTAATGCATCGTATAGCAGCTTTGGCTTCTGGTGGTTTAGATGCTTTACCGCATAATGGCGCAGTAATCACTATGTTGACTATTTGTGGCCTGACACATAGAGAATCTTATAAAGATATCTTTGTCACTGCTGTAGTGGTTCCAATTATCGCTTTAATCGTAGTAATTATATTAGGAACTGTATTTGGCTCTTTCTAACCATTTTTACCTGAAATAAATTATTTCAAAACAACATATATATTGCTTCACTCTATAGCACATAAAATAGGGTATATTTTAAAAAATTTTTCTTGTAAAGTGATATGCTTTGTATCATTATATAGAAACCATTAAAGATAAGGACATCTCATGCATCACGTTAAACAACTCATCAACGGTCAATTCGTCGACTCTAACACTCAAGAATGGATTGATTTAACCGATCCTGCCACCCAAGAAGTCATTGCCAAAGTACCACAAACCACCAATGACGAGATTAACGAAGCCGTCGCGGCTGCCAAAGAAGCGTTTAAAACCTGGCGCAAAACACCGATTACCACACGTGCCCGCATCTTCTTAACCTATCAAGCCCTTATCCGTGAGCACATGGATGAGCTGGCTGAGCTATTGACCTCAGAGCAAGGCAAGACTATTGCCGATGCGCGCGGTGATGTATTCCGTGGTCTAGAAGTGGTTGAACATGCTGCGGGTATCGCCAATTTGCAAATGGGCGATTTCGTTGAAAACGTCGCAACTGGCGTGGATACCTATAGTATCTGGCAACCGCTTGGTGTGTGTGCCGGTATCACCCCATTTAACTTCCCTGCCATGATTCCGCTGTGGATGTTCCCAATGGCGATTGCCACCGGTAATACCTTTATTCTTAAGCCATCAGAGCAAGACCCAATGGTCACCTTGCGTTTGGTTGAGCTTGCCATTGAAGCCGGCGTGCCAAAAGGCGTACTAAATGTGGTACATGGCGGCAAACCAACGGTAGATGCCATCTGTGATCATCCAGACATTAAAGCGGTGTCTTTTGTGGGTTCAACCAACGTCGGTCACCATGTGTATGACCGTGCCAGCAAAGCCGGCAAACGTGTCCAGTGTATGATGGGCGCCAAAAACCACGCGGTAATCCTACCTGATGCCAACAAAGAGCAAACCCTAAACCAATTAGCCGGTGCCGCCTTTGGTGCTGCTGGTCAGCGCTGTATGGCGCTGTCGGTTGTGGTGTTGGTCGGTGATGCTAAAGACTGGGTTGATGAGATTAAAGCCAAAGCAGAAGGCTTGGTGGTATCCGCCGGTAAGCATGACAAGGATTTAGGCCCACTAATTAGCCCTCAAGCCAAAGAGCGGGTTGAGCGTTTGATTCAAACCGGTGTCGATGAAGGGGCTAAGCTGCTATTAGACGGCCGCGGCATTACTGTGGAAGGTTATGAGAACGGTAACTTTGTGGGTCCAACCATCTTTGATAACGTTACCACCGACATGCAGATTTATAGCCAAGAAATCTTTGGCCCTGTGCTGTGCATCATGCGTGCTGACTCTCTTGATGAAGCGATTGAGATTATTAATGCCAATCCAAATGGCAATGGTACCGCTATCTTCACCCAATCTGGTGCAGCGGCGCATAAATTCCAGCAGGATATCGATGTGGGTCAAGTAGGCATCAACTTACCGATTCCTGTGCCGCTACCTATGTTCTCATTCTCAGGCTCACGTGCCAGTAAGCTTGGCGACTTAGGCCCTTATGGTAAACAAGCGGTACAGTTCTATACTCAGAGCAAGACGGTAACTGCGCGCTGGTTTGATGATGAAGCCAGTAAAGGTAAAGTAAATACCACGATTTCGATGTAGATTTGACGCAAACTCGGATGGTGATTGAGTCGGTAACGTTTATACACTCTCTAATAGTTATATAAATATGCCGATCAATCACTATCTGGCTTACGCTTCATTATCGTTTGAGGCGGCTCATATATTAGCGACCCCACTATATTTTACTTGTTATACTTAGGTTAGAAACACAATACTAAAAGCACGACCTCATTAAACTGTTAAACAGGATGCATCATGGACTTTGCATTGACCGACGACCAATTGGCGTATCAGCAAACCGCACGCCAATTTGCCCAAAAGGAATTGAAACCCAACGCTGCCGAGTGGGACAGAAACAGCCACTTTCCTGTAGACGTGATCAAAAAAACCGGCGAGCTTGGATTTTTAGGTCTGTATACCAATCCAGATTATGACGGACTCGGCCTGCCTCGTTTAGACGCTGCCATTGTTTTTGAAGAGTTGGCATGGGGCGATACCGCTGTTGCCGCCTACATTAGCATCCATAATATGGTCACTTGGATGATTGGCGAATATGCCAAAGACGACGTTCGTGCCGACCTCGTTCCTAGACTGGTCAGCGGCGAACTGCTCTCAAGTTACTGTCTCACCGAACCCAATGCCGGCTCCGACGCAGGCTCTTTGACTACCAAAGCAGTCAAACAAGACGGCGAAGATTATTATCTACTCAGCGGTGAAAAAACCTTTATCTCAGGGGCAGGCTCAACCGATATTTTAGTAGTCATGGCACGTACTGGCGATGCCGGCCCTAAAGGCGTGTCTGCGTTTGTGGTCGATGCGCACAGTGACGGCATCAGCTACGGCAAAAACGAGCACAAAATGGGCTGGAAAGCTCAGCCTACCCGCACCATTCACTTCAAAGACGTCAAAGTCCCTGCCAAAAACTTGCTTGGCAGTGAGGGCGAAGGCTTTAAATTTGCCATGAAAGGCCTTGATGGTGGCCGTATTAATATCGGTATCTGCGCCGTCGGTACCGCTCAAGCGGCATTAGAGACAGCACTGAACTATGTGCAAGAACGCAAACAGTTTGGTAGCGCCATCGCAGAGCTGCAATCGGTGCAATTTAAACTGGCTGATATGCTGACCCAAACCATTGCCGCTCGTCAGATGCTATATTTGGCCGCCAATAAAGTCGATAAAAAACATTCAGACGCCACCACTTACTGCGCCATGGCCAAACGCTTAGCGACAGACTTAAGCTTTGCAGTCGCCAATGAAGCACTGCAACTGCATGGTGGCTATGGTTATCTCAATGAATATCCGCTGGAACGCCATGTCCGCGACTTGCGTGTGCATCAAATTTTAGAAGGCACTAACGAGATTATGCGTGTCATCGTGTCACGTAAAATGTTGAGTGACGGCGCGTTGGACAGCTTACGTTAATTAGAGGGTCAGTGCCGAATAATAAAAGGTATATATAGCAGCTTATTGGCTACAATAATCGTAACAGAAGATACGTAAACTAAAGCGGTATGACGACTGGAACTCATTTATTTGCACTGTCTGAGAGATAAAGCCAGAGGCTTAAAAAATGATGCCCAGTCGCTTAGTAAACATACGAAATAGTGAATATAAAAAATAGGGATATTATGAGCAATTACACCAACCTAGATCTTAAGATTGACGGCCATGTGGCCACCCTTACCTTAAATAACCCACCGGCTCACACTTGGACAGCTGGCAGTCTAGCCGCTCTAAAACAGCTGGTCACTGATTTAAATAACAATGATTCGGTCTATGCCCTAGTCATCCATGGCGATGGCGAAAAATTCTTCTCAGCCGGTGCCGATTTAAATACCTTTGCGGATGGCGATAAAGGCAACGCGATTTCAATGGCAATTGCCTTTGGTGAAGCGTTTGAAGCGCTATCGAACTATCGCGGCGTGAGCATTGCCGCCATTAATGGCTATGCGATGGGCGGCGGTCTTGAGTGTGCGCTCGCCTGTGATATCCGTATTGCCGAGGCACATGCGGTAATGGCGCTACCTGAAGCTGGGGTTGGCTTATTGCCTTGCGCCGGTGGTACGCAAAACCTACCTTGGCTGGTCGGTGAAGGCTGGGCAAAGCGTATGATTTTGTGCGGTGAGCGTGTCGATGCAGACACTGCGCTGCGTATCGGTCTAGTCGAAGAGGTGGTCGAAAAAGGTGAAGGCTTAAGCACAGCACTAAAACTTGCTCAAAAAGTTGCCAATCAATCACCAGTTGCAGTCACCTTATCCAAACAACTGGTGCAGTCAGCTCGCCACACACCGCCGGCTTATAACCTGATTAATGAGCGTGAAGCGTTTGTCAAATTGTTTGATACTGCCGATCAAACCGAAGGGGTCAATGCATTTTTACAAAAGCGCAAACCCACTTGGCAAAACAAATAGCTTGCACACATAGCCCTTCTTGCTCATGGTTTATAACAAGGTGACCGACATGTCCGATAACATCGCATCAACTGCTGCTTCTACTGAAGCCTCTGTCCTATTTACTACACATACCACTCAGTCAGGTCATGTGATTGGTGAGATGACGCTTAATTCGCCCAAATCGCTGAACGCCTTGAGCATCGATATGTGTCAGCTAATGAGCGCGAAGCTCACACAGTGGCAAAATGATAGCAAAGTTGTGGCTGTGCTACTGCGCGGTTCAGGAGATAAAGCATTTTGCGCCGGTGGTGATATCCGTAAGCTGTATGACAGTATGCTAGATAATCCGCCGATGCCTAACCCTTATGCCACTGATTTTTTTGGTAGTGAATATGCGCTATACCGCCAAATGCATTTTTATGGCAAGCCCATTATCTTATGGGGCAATGGCATCATCATGGGCGGCGGCATGGGTCTAATGGCCGCTTGTAGTCACCGTATTGTGACTGAGACCACCAAGTTTGCCATGCCAGAGATTAGCATTGGTCTATTCCCTGATGCCTCAGGCAGTTGGTTCTTACAGCGCATGCCAGCCAAAACTGGACTGTTCTTAGGCTTAACTGGCGCCTTGTGTAATGCTCGTGATGCCAAGTTTGCAAGCCTTGCTGAATATGCCCTGCCAAGTAGCCAATATCAACAAGTCATTGACACCTTAGCAGCGGCCGCATGGGAAGATGCCCCAGCCTCCAGCGCGCTTTACAGCCAAGCGCATCGTGTCGCTCATCACAGCTTAGCGGAGCTTGAGCGGTCGGCTAATGCTGCAGATAATGCAGATGTTGTATTCAAACCCAGCAAATTGGCTGAGCACTGGGCCAGCATTCAGACGCTGATGGTCAGCGGCGGGCTCAAAGAGATTGATGCACGCTTACAAGACGATGCTGCCTTGGCCGAAATCGATCCAAACTTCGCCGAAGACAGCTGGACTCAGCGGGCATTGGCCACTTATCGTGCTGGCTGCCCAGTGACTGCCGCGTTAACCTATGAGCTGTTTCACCGCGTTAAAGACTTATCGCTTGAGCAGATTTTGTATGTAGAGGCCAATGTGGCAGTGCACTGTGCCAATAATCCAGACTTTAAAGAAGGGGTACGCGCGCTGCTTATCGATAAGGATAAAAACCCTAATTGGTCACGCACCCTGCAACACTGTTTAAGCCAAGAAGGTCGCGCTTATATCAATAGCCACTTTGACAACCCTTACCCAAAAGGTGAGCATATTTTCCAAGAGTGGCTCAGCTCTGAGTGCAAAGGCTCATTGATGGCACAGAACCTAACCCATGAGGCGCAAAGCTAACACCACGCTTACTTTGGGCTATAAAAACTGCTTAACCCCAAATTTATAACTTAAATGATTTCTTTATTTTTTCATCAAGGAGCGATGATATGACCCAAAACACCCCCAAAGACACCTCCAAAATTGCATTTATTGGTCTGGGCAATATGGGCGGCCCTATGGCAAAAAACTTGCTAAAAAACGGCTACCAGGTCACCGTCTATGACCTATCAGAGGCCGCGCAGCAGCAATTATCTGACGCTGGCGCGTCAACCTCAAGCTCACCGAAACAAGCAGTGCAAGGTGCAGATGTGGTGATTACCATGCTGCCGGCCAGCAAACATGTGAATACGGTCTATCTGGGTGATGCTGAAGCAACACAGCTGACCGCCGACGGGCTACTGTCAGAATTACCCAGTGGCACCTTAGTCATTGACAGCTCTACCATTGATGCTGCCGCCGCCAGAAACGTGGCTCGTATCGCCACCACCAAAGGCATCGATATGGTAGATGCTCCGGTGTCAGGGGGAACCGCAGGTGCAGAAGCCGGCACGCTCACCTTTATTGTAGGCGGTGAAGACAGTGCCTTTAACCGCGCTGAACCTATCTTAAAGGCCATGGGCAAAAACATATTTCATGCCGGCAGTAATGGCGCCGGACAAGTGGCCAAAATCTGTAACAACATGCTGTTGGGCATCCTAATGAGCGGTACAGCAGAAGCTTTAAACTTGGGCGTCAAAAACGGATTAGATGCCAAAGTATTGTCAGATATTATGCTACAAAGCTCAGGACGCAACTGGACACTAGAGGTGTACAACCCTTATCCTGGTGTATCTGAAACTGTACCATCTAGCCGAGG
The DNA here is from genome assembly GCF_022631235.3 of Psychrobacter raelei. Taxonomy (NCBI): domain Bacteria; kingdom Pseudomonadati; phylum Pseudomonadota; class Gammaproteobacteria; order Moraxellales; family Moraxellaceae; genus Psychrobacter; species Psychrobacter raelei. The sequence goes on along the minus strand of NZ_CP093310.2, from coordinate 391,857 downwards.
CTATAGCGGCGGATTTATGAGTCAGCACATGCACAAAGATTTGCACTTGGCCTTACAAGCCGCTGAAGACATCAATGCCGAAGTGCCCATGGGCGCCCAAGCTGCAGCCTTGTATGATGAGCATATCAAAGAGCACAATACAAAAGACTTCTCGAGTATCATGGCTCATTTTGACAGCAGTGTACTTCGTTAACTTTAACATTTAACGGTCCCTCTGCTAAAACAATAAGCCCAAGTCACTGACTTGGGCTTATTGATGTGTATGATACTTGTGGTGAGGGCGGTGTTAGCTTTGTAGCTCATATACCAAAGCCTGGATATCCAGCGCCGCTTCCTGCAAGCGAGGCACCGACTGCATCATGTCCTCAAGTGACACCCGAACGGTCGGTGCGTGCATATATAACGAGGCCAAATAGCGATCTTTTTTATCCAAAATAGGCACAGAGACTGCGACCATCTCTGAGATAAACTCTTCATTGTCGATACCGATACCCGTCTTAGCAATCGCATCAAGTTCAATATTAAGCTTATCAACATCGGTGATGGTGTTTTTGGTGAATTTATCCAAGCTTAAGTTTTGTAGCATTTTATCGCGCCGCTCAGGCGATAATTGACTCAGATACAGCTTACCGGTTGCGGTACACCACATCGGCGACTTAGCGCCCACAGGTAAGTAGATTTGTAGCGGCAAATCCGTCTTCGCCCGGTTGGTATAAATCATATGCATATTGTGCGGCACACTAATCCCGCACGTCTCTTTCACATCACGCACCAAACGCTGCAAGATGACATGACGCTCACTATAGAACTGACGCTGTTGCCACAGCTCAACGCTTAAATTGCGCACTCGGCGTCCCGCAATGATGCCGCCGGTAATGTCTATGGTGACAAACCCCTCATCTACCAGCTGCTGTAGCAGCCGATGGATGGTGGGCTTGGGGATATCGAGCTGTTGTGATAACTCTAAAGGTGTGATGGGCTTTGCCGCATAAGAGACCGCCTCAATGATTTGCAGCACTCGAGTAATAGAGGAGACTTTGGGCATGATCCATATACCTTTAAATGTAAGAAATACCTTTGAATATAAAAACTAACGGGCTTACTTAATGTCTCTCATTGGCTTAGAGACGACTCAGCGGCGCTGCTCAACAATTAACGAGTCAATGCCATTATTTTGTAGTTTTTGCTGCGCGGCCACGACATTTTGACGACTGGTCATGGTGGGTGACACCACTTGGTAAAACACCTGACCATTGTTCATTTTGCTTTTAACCACTTTGGCATCTACGCCTGCCATCAGCACTTGGGCGCGGCGTTTATCTGCTTCATCAGCACTACTAAAGCTGTTAATTTGCAGAATATAACTCGGTGGTCTGCTAGCAGCGGCAGGCTTAACTCCAGCTTGAGTCACTCGGTTGGCTTGGCCTGTGCTCTGACTGGTTTGGTTGCCACTACTGGTGGCCGGCGTGGGGTCATCATAAGTCCCCTCCTCCTCCACAATCACAATGTCATTATCCCCACTGGCTGCCGGCGCATTTGGTTTTACCGGTGTCTGAGTAGAGTTGTCTTGTACCCCGGCCAAATCATCAATAGATTGAATGCTATTATCACGAGTTTGGGTACTTGGCGTGGTTACCACCACATCAGGTTGTAACACATCTGGGGCAGTCGTGGTCTGCGTATCTTGATCAAACACCGCTTCATCTGGCACGCTGATCATCTCTTGATCGGGCAGCAAATCATAAAACTCAAAGTCATTGGTCTCAGACTTAGGCTGATTGATCGGCTCAACGGTTTTTTGCTCCGCTTTGGTCTCGCTACCTAAGTCAAACGGGTTCCAAAGATACAGCACACCCAAACACATGACAGTCAATATGGCGCCAACGAACATCCACAGTAAGCTTGCAACCCCACCGCCTTGTCGCTTTTGTACTGCGCCTTTAGGTTTTTTTGCTAACATAAATTTTCTCCATTTATGAATCAGTCAGGCCATGCTCGTTGGCAATTTATAAGTTAACCATTAAGTCACTAACATGAGCGAGTATATCAAATAACTTATAATGCTAAATTAATCACTTAAGCAGCTTTTTATTCTACCAAAAGCCTGCTACATGCTAGTAGGTGCAGACAAGCCCAGCAAGCTTAAGCCGTTGGCCAATACCTGACGCACCGCCTTTGATAGGCGCAAGCGAGCCTGCATCATATCCAGCTCCTCTTGGCTTGGTGTCTCATCAGCAATAATGCTCACCGGCAAGATACGATTGTCGTTATACCAAGCGTGGAATAAGGAGGCCAAGTCTTTTAGGTAGTTGGTCAATACGTGTGGATCGTAACCAGTGGCTGCACGCTTTAAGGTCGCAGGATAAGCGGCCAGCAGTTTAATCAGCTCACTTTCGGCGTCTGCGGTTAGTAAGTGTTGTTGCGCACTGCCTTGAGCGTCGTCCACATCGAAACCCTTGGCTGCTAATTTTTCAAGTACGCTGCACACGCGGGCATGAGCATATTGAATGTAATACACGGCATTGTCTTTGCTCTGTGATTTTGCCAATTCTAAGTCAAAGTCAATGTGCACTTCAGGCTTACGCGCCACATAATAAAAACGGGCGGCATCATTACCCACTTCTTCACGCAGCTCACGCAGCGTCACAAACTTACCTGAGCGTGATGACATTTGGATTTTTTCTTCACCGCGCCATAATGCCACGAACTGAACTAAAATAACTTCCAAACGTTTTTCATCGATACCCAGTGCAGTCAAAGCGGCACGAACACGGGCGATATAACCATGGTGGTCAGCGCCCCATACGTTAATTACCGTGTCAAATCCGCGCTCAAATTTGTTTTTGTGATAAGCGATGTCCGAAGCAAAATAAGTGGTTAGGCCATTAGCACGGCGTACCACACGGTCTTTTTCATCACCGAAGTCGGTAGAACGGAACCAAATGTTGCCGTCTTTTTCATACAAATGGCCTTTGCTGTCAAGCTCAGCCAAAACCGGCTCAATTTCATCTGCTATGGATTTTTCGCTAAACCAGCGCTCAAAACGCACCCCAAACTCATTAAGATCGTCTTTGATATCTCCCAAGATTTCACTCAAAGCTGCATTTAAGAAGACAGCATAGTTATCGCCAAGTGCTTGCTTGCTATTGGCAATTATCACATCAATGTGTGCATTTTTATCCCCTGAGACCACCTCTTTTTCACCGGCGTCATTCACCTCAGAGACTTCATCTTCTGGTGCATTTGCGCTGATATCAGCATAGCTGTGCACATAGGCGTCGTTTTGCTGGGTCTTAATGGTTTGTGCAATGTCGGTCACATAATCGCCTTGATAACCGCCCACTGGAAAGTGGATTTGCTCGCCATTTAACTGTAAATAACGTAAATAAGTACTGGTGGCCAAAATATCCATCTGACGACCGGCATCATTGACATAATATTCACGAGTCACCTCATAGCCCACAGCTTCAAGCAGGTTTGCCACACTCATACCAAAGGCGGCACCGCGGCCATGCCCCACATGCAAGCTAGAAGTTGGGTTGGCAGATACGAACTCAACCTGAATCTTTTTATTCGCAAATTCATCGGTTAAGCCGTAATTCTGATTTTTAGCAAAAATGGCATCCAATACCGCAAATTTTGCATCAGTATTTAAAAAGATGTTGATAAAGCCAGGCCCTGCAATCTCTAGCTTAGCAATGCTGTCATTGGCTGGTAAGGCCGCTGTCAACTGCTCCGCTAAGGCGCGTGGGTTGGATTTGGCGGCTTTAGCAGCGGTTAGGGCGATATTACTGGCATAGTCGCCGTGCTCAGGGCTTTTGCTGCGCGTGATCTGGCTGTTATTCTGCCAATCGGCCGGCAATACGCCTTGATCAATCAATACTTTGGCGGCGCTATCTAGTAATGCAAAGATTTCATCAATTTGAGCTTGCGACATAATTTATTAAACTCTGAAGTTAAGTGAATTTGGGATTGAGATAAGGTTTTGATACAAAATTTGAAAGGGTACTCATATATTTGGAGCAACCCTTTAATATATCAAGGTTAGCTTACTTTTTCCATCAACTTTCATTTTTGTTGTTTTGTTATCAGTCGCCCACCAAAATGGCATTATGGGGTCACTCTCCTCTATAATGGGGCACTCTAGACTGACTTATCACACTCTGAGCACTGTTTTAGACAGTACCCTCCTATTTTTATCATTATTTTTGGAATGCATTTATGCTTGCTGCCGTGTTTGCTATTGCCGCTGAAACCGTAACCAAGTGGGGCCTCTACGTCTTACTGCCTATTTTTATCGCCTTTTTGTTCTTTATTATGTGGGACATTTCCAAAAAATCTGATGCAGGTCGTGCCGGCACTTTTTGGATTTTTTTGGCCTTAGGTGCAGGCTTCGTCGGCTTTTTATTAAAGCTGGTGCTAGAAGTTGTGTTCGAAAAGTGGGTGCTTTAGAGTCCCTAATTCAAGTCAGCCCAAGCGTCACCGGCTAGTTGGCTATCGACGCTTGGGTACTGTTATGCTCGATAATCTTAGTGACATGAGTGGGTAATTGCCATGCACCACCTGCAAAGCCGCGGCACATACCTGTAGTTGCTTCTGTGGCAAGTACAAAAGATTGGCCATTCCATACCCACTGTTTTTGTCCCCAACAGTCCCCTATCCCGCGAGCTTTATGAATTGCCCAAATCTCACCGTCAGAATACTCTGAGCCAGAGGTGGTGATAAGCTGAGGCGAACTCGGTTTGGCATGGTCTATCAGCCAATACCCATATCCCATATTATAAGCACCACGCCAGCACAAATGACTGGCCAGCGTATGCGTGGCATCTACCCGCTCAAAGCTCCAGTTAAGATCCTCTGTGGCATACTCCCTAAAAGATTGAGACTGCTCAGACTTAGGATTTGCCAGTTCACACGCCCCCATGTCATCTGAGCTGCCAATTAATGGTTTAGAGCCTACCCTCACCCATTTTTCAATATTAGCGTTAAAATAGTTAAGCGCTGAGGGCGACAGTGTCGTTTGTTTTGCATCAGCATAGGCGAACGCTTTATGAATAATGGGTTTTGCTACTGCTGATTTGGGCACTTGTTTATTCAGATGGCTATGACTGACTAAAGCCAATGCGTTACCGACTCGCCCTTGTGCCTCATCTAATTTAAGCAGTACCGCACTCATACCTTTATCGCTAACTTGCCAACGTTTACTACCCACATTAGAGACGGCGACTATGTCTATTTTAGTATTTTGACGCGCTCGCCTAAGTAGCGCTTGGGCCTGCTTTTGGTTTAATTGATAAACACCACCACCTGCCCCATCTGAACCAGCGCTGAGCTGCCCATAAAACTTATCGTTTAACCAAAGCTCAATCTCGTTGTTGCCGTTATCATCTTCTTCGCTTGCAAACTGCACCTCAACTTTCGGGGTGCTCTGCTTGGGTATCGCCGTGATTAAAATTGAAGCCGGTCTGTCCAGATTATCTTCACTTGAATAACCCGCCGCTCGGCAAGTTAACGTATTATCACAGACCAATTGCCAGTCGTCTTTGCTGTAGCCCCCATCCTCAAATGGCTTGCCATAGCCCTCTGCGGCCAAAGCTGGTAACGTGATCAGCGTCGACAATCCAAATAAAGCAGTGCTTAGCAAATGCAATTTATTCATAGGGCATGCTCCTATTGTGTCGCCTAGACAAGAGATGTCGACGAGCATTGATTTATATGTTAACTGTAGCACGGTACATGCAGTTGCAATAAGCCCTTTAAATGAATTGCCAAATAAGTGGGGCGGGCTACTTAGTGGCGATTAATGTTGCTCGCATGGGCGCCGGATACCCTTCAACCGTTTTGGTGGGGTCATTGGGATCCAAAAAGTCTTTGAGCGATTGATAGCTCATCCAGTCTGTGGCGCGCTGCTCTTTGGTCGAGGTAATATCAATATCCACACACTTAACCTCACTAAAACCAACCTTTTCTAGCCAGCCGGTTAACGCTGCTACAGAGGGAATAAAATAAACATTATTCATCTTCGCATAGCGATTGTGCGGCACCAGTACGGTATTGGCATCGCCTTCGATAACTAGGGTTTCTAACACCAGTTGCCCACCATTTATCAGCTGGTTTTTGAGTTGAATCAAATGCTCAAACGGTGATTGACGGTGATATAGCACCCCCATACAAAATACGGTATCAAACAATTGATTGCCTTGATCTGAGCTTGAGGGTAACTGCTCTAAGCCAACAGGAATATAGTGAGTGCGGTAGCCGACGCCTGTTCTATCACTGTCCATATCAGTATCGAAGCCTGCCACAAAGTGACGAATGGCCATAAACTGATGATAAAAAAGGCAAGAGGGATCAATGATAACCACTTGCTTAGCCCCTGCCCCTGCCATGCGCCAGCCGTGATAGCCTGAGCCACCACCGACATCAAGCACATAACGGCCTTGTAAAGTACCTAAATGAGGCTTTATGCGATTCCATTTCCAATCACTGTGCCATTCAGTGTCGATAAACACCTTATTGTCGCCAGATCCAATCTGAAACGGGCCTTTGCGCCATGGCATTAACTGTTTCATAAGCGCGGTTATTTGCTTGCTTTGACCGTCAGTCAAATCGGCATCAATGGTTAGAATATCGCTGTTCAAATCGACGTTTTTGACCGTGATTTGTGGCAAGTTTTCTACCGCAGATAGGTAAGCTGGCGCGTGAGCATAGCGGCGTTTGTCTTTAACGTCACTGAGCCATTGGGGTAAGTTTACCAACCACTGGGTAGCAATAGGGCGATATTTCGCGCGCCCTATCAAAGCAAGGTACAGTTCACGTTCGGCAGTTTCGATGGTTTGGTTTGTCATAGGTGGGTCATTGTGTTTGTATGTTTAATTTGGCGTTATGTTTTTATATTTAGTAGTGAGCTTGGTAATGAAGGTCGCTATTATAAAGGGTAATGCGCTTAGGGTGAACTTTGAAAAAATTTTGGGCGAAAATATAAATGCAACCAATGGATAGAGTAGTGCTACTTAAATTAAATCTCCGTCGTTATGACATACCCTTTTATCTTCTCATCTTCACTACGCAAATCATCATATTCAAAACCACCTAAATCACATTTTTCTGCTTTAAAGACAATGTTACCAGACTCTAACCAATGCAATGCATTTTTAGTATCGTAAACAATATCGGGATAATAACTTTCAACAATATCGTTAACATCACCATGTGAATCCGAGGTTTGGGCATGCATAACCCAGAGCCCGTAACTCAAGCCTAGCTTCTGTAAAAACTCATATCCTATAAAATAAAACTCATATAACATTCGAATAGAGTGAATATAATCACCGTCTCTATTAATAATTGAATATAAGCATTCTTTTATTAAATCTGCTTCAAATTTATGAAAACCAACATATTTTGCAAAGCTAAGCTGAAATGCTTTAAGACTATACTCATGGCTATAATCAAAAGAAATCAGTTCAAGGTATAAGTCTGGATTTACAGACGCCAAATCCTCATTTTGATACATCCATTGCTCAAAGTCTTTTAGGCTCAACTTTCCGGTAATAACTTGATGAATCTTTTGTTCAAGTGAAAATGGCACCATATTATGACCTTATTTAATATACTTCTCACTTCAAAACCACAGGCAACCCTGACACCACCAAAGTCGCTTTATCCGCCACTTGTGCCAGATATTGATTAACCCAGCCTTGTAACGACACAAACTGTCGACTCTCCGCGGTGCTGGCATGTAAGCTCATACCAATCTCGTTGGAGATAATAAACAGTGTGGCCTTGTGTTGATTGGCAAAAGTGGCTAGAGAATCAATGTCTTGTTTGGCTAAAATCAAACACTTATCAACATCATAGTCATAATCCATCACATAATTGGTCAACCATAAAGTGACACAGTCGATAACTATAACGAGCGGTTGGTTATACTGCTTTAAATCAGACTTGTGCTGATTAAAATAGCGCTGTAATGCTTCTGTTAAATTCAAATCCGCTTCAATGGTCGTCCATTGACAGCTCGACTCTGCTCTGTCATGGACATGGCGCTGAACACGCTTGGCAAAATTCTCATCGAGTACCCGAGAAGTCGCCAGATAATAAGGCGTGGCGCTCACCTGCTCAGCTAAGCGCTCAGCATAACTGCTTTTGCCTGAGCGCTCGCCGCCGGTTATGTAGTGAATCACTTAAACGCCACCCTACTTAAACGCAATCATAGACGCAAAGTTTAAAAACTGGAACCAGGTCAAACTACGATTAAAGCCTACTTCTGCTAGACGCTGATGATGCTGATCTAAAGTGTCGGTAATTAATACATTTTCTAACGCATTACGTTTGCCGCTAATCTCAAGCTCGCTATACCCATTGGCACGCTTGAAGTCATAATAGCGCTCAACCAACCACGCATCATCTTGCTCATCGCCGGTGTGGGTCTTTTCAGTCAATACCAAGATACCACCGTCATTTAAGGCGTTATAAATGCTTTGCAGTACTTGGGTGCGGTCGGCAGGCGGCAAGAACTGCAAGGTTAGGTTTAATATCACCATGTCGCAAGGCTCAAGCTCAAATCCGCGAATATCAGCCGTAATGACTTCGATATCGTGCTCTGGATAGTTCTGTTGCAGCAATACCTCAGCTTTTTGAGTCATTGCCGGCGAGATGTCTACCGCTTTAATTTGTAGCTCTTCTTTGCCAAAGCCGCCTTTTTCATTCAGCAGTGCCATGGTGGCTCCGCCCAGCGAGCACCCAAGGTCATAGACTCGGCTGACCCGTTTGCCCTCAGCATTTACTTGGCCAGCCTGGCAATGACGCTTGGCAAAAATCGGCAACATTGCCAGCATTTGCCCGTATCCTGGTACACTGCGGCGAATCATATCAGGAAAACAGGCCACCACTTGCTCATCAAATGAAAAGCGCGCGGCCTTGTCTAACGGTGTGGTAAACACATTGTCATACACCACATTTTCTTCGACAAGGATATTGGACTGAGGGTGCTTAGCATCGACATCTGTTGTATTAGACATATCAAGTCTCTTATTCAATTTTGAACACACTGTATTATAACATTACTGTTTTTAACTTATCGGCTGATTGTATTTTGTTAGAATTAAGACCGAGCTCGTTAATAAGTGAATAAAATAAGCGAATAATAAGGACAAACCATGCAAACAATTATTTTAGGCGGCGGCTGCTTTTGGTGCACCGAGTCTGTTTTTCAGTCGGTAAAAGGGGTGCAAAAAGTCACCTCAGGCTATATGGGCGGCGAAGATGCCAACTTGGCCAATTATAAAGACGTCTGCTCTGGCACTACCGGACATATCGAAGTGGTGCGCGTTGATTTTGATGACACTATTGTGCCTTTAGAGGTGGTGTTAGATATCTTCTTTGCCACGCATGATCCTACCACTCGTGACCGTCAGGGCAATGACATCGGTAGTCAATATCGTTCAGTGGTTTTCTATACCGATGAAGAAACTCAAAAACCAACCATCGACCGTACCATCAATAAACTGCGTGACATGGGACTTGATATCGTCACTGAAGTGCACCCTGTTCATGAATTCCATGTGGCAGAAGACTATCATCAAGATTACTTTAATAAAAACCCAACGCAAGGCTATTGCCAAGCGGTTATTCCGCCTAAGTTAGGCAAACTACGTAAAGAATTTAAGCAATATATGGCCAAATAGGGCTGCGTGTTAACGCCTTTATGTTGAACACTGTTGCTGGCATCATGAATCATGGCGCCAGCATTTTTTTGTGAGTCAATATATAGATAATGGGTTATCATTAATCTCACTGTATTGTCTCACCACAAAAATACCTTTGTTACTAAGCGAGTCATTATGAATCCTGAATTTTGGCAAGAAAAATGGCAAAACCCGCAGCCAGGCTTTCATCAAGCAAAGCCAAACCAGCTTTTGGCCAGCTACTTTAAGTCTCTTAGCCTAGCTCCTGCCAGCCGTGTTTTTGTGCCTTTGTGTGGCAAGAGCATAGATATGCTTTGGCTGGCTGAGCAAGGCTATGATGTGATTGGCTCAGAGCTGATAGATAGCGCAGTACAGCAGTTTTTCTCAGAAAACAATATCGAGATGAGTATCACTAAGCATCCTAAAAATGAGTCTATGAATATCTATCAAGGCCAATATGCCGGACGACTGATCCAAATCTTTGCAGGGGATATCTTTGAGCTGAGCCCTACTGATGTGGGCACTATCGATGCCGTTTATGATAGAGCCGCTTTGGTGGCCATGCCCGATAAAGCGCCCACTCACTTGCGCCGTCAATACGTACAGCAAGTCATAAAGCTGACCCAAACTGCGCCGCAATTGCTGCTTAATTTTGCGCTGAATGCGCCAGCGATGGATGAGGCCACGCGTCTGAGCCGCCAGCAAGGTGGGCCGCCTTTTGTGGTATCAGATGACGCCATTTATGGTTACTATCAAGAGGCGTATCAGGTTGAGTTTTTAGGTCAAGATGCTTTTGAACCGACTGACCGCTTGATTAACCAAGCCTGGCGATTAATTAACCAATCGTAACCGGCCTATCTCCCTGCATTTATAGCGCCTCTCTCCCTGCATTTACCACAGACTTGATGACTCTCTACCTATGCCGCATACTATTTTGTCCAGCCCAGCCGCCACAGTTAAACGTATTAAAATTGGCGCACTAGATGCCCTAGATATCCGTGCTCCGGCGTATCAAGCGGTTGTATTACTGCAAGGTGCTCAGCTGATTTATTTTTCTAGCGGCAAGCTGCCCACAAAAGACTTTGAGCAATTAGCGCCGCAGCATGTTAGCGATAACTGGCTGTGGGTCAGCGCGCAGGCCCAATACGACACTCAAGATTCAGTGCGAGGCGGTGTGCCTCTATGTTGGCCGGTATTTGGGTTGTTTAGTGCCAATCCTGAAGCGGTTAAAACAAGCTTTAAAGATAGCCCGTATGATGTAACTCAGCATGGCTATGCCCGCACACAGATTTTTGATTTTGAGCGCTTTGGCAGTGAGATTGGTGATAGTAAGAGCTCAGAGCTGGTATTAACGCTGACAGGGTCTAGCTCGCCCAAGCTAGATTTGACAGTGACATTTAGCTTTAATGATCAGGGTGTTAACATTAAGCTGACCACCCAAAACCAAGAGGCGCATACTGTGCATTTCTCGCAGGCGCTGCATACCTATTTGCCCACTGCAGATATTACGCAAACGGTGATTGGTGGCTTTGATGGTGTCAATTATAGTGATACGCTACAGACAGATGCGACAAATGGTGGCTGGCAAACCAAGACCCAGCAAGGTGATATCAGCTTTGAGGGTGAAGTTGACCGTATCTATCACGGCGCGCCAGACATCACCCTCACCACCCCTACCCAGCGCTATCAGCTTATCGCTACAGGCAGCAATAGTACGGTTGTTTGGAATCCGTGGATCAAAAAGGCCAAGCAGGTCAGCCAATTTGCCGAGGATGACTACCTACGTATGCTGTGTATCGAGACCGCCAATGCCCATTTGGATGCCGTCACCTTGCAATCAGGCCAAACCCACAGCTTAAGCTTAAGCCTATCCCAAGCTCATTAGCCTGCCCACCTTAACCTCACCTTGTCCCGTCGTTTTGTTATGGTAACCAAACTGCTGTATACCTTTTATTTACGCTGTATTTTGGTTACCCTAACCTGGCGCTGTTTATAATCTTATAAACCATTTAAAAAGCCCATGCCTTAAGTTGGCTGGATTTGCTTACTCGTTTTTTATCAATGTGTTAATAAAACGGTTAATAACATAGCCCCCAATACTTAGGGTGCCTAACCTTACCGGATAGACTTTGGTCACTTAGGACACCCAACAAATATCTCATAACCCGTTACTTTATTTTAAGGAATTCCTTTATGCTGCGTACCCCTCTTGCTGCTACCTTGACCACGGCCCTTGGCATTTCTTTGGCGGCCACCTCAGCACACGCCGCCAAGCCGCCGGCCCCTAACTTATCAAATGCTGAATTTCAACAGTGCTTAAGTGGCCTAAAAAACTCAAGTACTTTTCGCGGCGTAAGCAGCTCAACTTTTGAAAACTATCGCCCCATCGAGCCGGATCCGAGTGTGATTGCTTCGTTAAACTATCAACCTGAGTTTCAAAAAGATGTGTGGGATTATCTGTCATCACTGGTGGATAAAGAGCGCGTTGAAGATGGTATTCGTGCCAAGCATGAGATGGCAGATACCTTACGCCGCATTGAGGCGCGTTACGGGGTGAAGCCTGAGCACGTGCTGGGCGTGTGGGGTGTCGAGTCAAACTTCGGTCAAACCTTAGGCAAAAAAGATCTGTTCCAGTCACTGGCTACTTTGTCTTGCTTTGACCGCCGTCAGTCTTATTTCCGCGGCGAATATGCCAATGCCCTAAAAATCGTACAACAAGGCGACATTCGTCCACAAGATATGACAGGCTCTTGGGCAGGCGCTTTTGGTCAGACTCAGTTTATGCCCGGTACTTTCCTTGATTTAGCGGTAGACTTCGATGGTGATGGCCGCCGAGACTTGGTCAACAGTAAGGCTGATGCGCTGGCATCAACTGCCAACTTCTTAGCCAAACGTGGCTACCGCAGCGGAGAGCCATGGGGTTATGAAGTAAAAATTCCACAAGGATTCTGGGGCAGCAATAGCCGCAAAGACAAAAAGTCTATGAGCTACTGGCGCGACAAAGGCTTCACGTTAGCCGATGGTCGTCCTCTACCTTATGACTTAAGCAGCGCAGGTTTACTGTTACCTGCCGGCCTAAATGGCCCTGCCTTCTTAGTGGGTAAGAACTTCGATACCTTCTACTCTTATAATGCTTCAGAGAACTATGCGTTAGCCATTGCCCACCTGTCTGATTTGATCACTAAAGAGGACAGCAGCAAGACCGACTTCATCACCGCTTGGCCGACCGATGACCCAGGCATCAGCCGTCAGCAAGCCAAAGACATTCAGCAAGCACTGCTTAATGCCGGTTATGACATTGGAGAGGTTGATGGCATCATCGGTGATAACACCCGTCTGGCCATTCAGCAATATCAGACCAGTAAAGGCGTATTCCCTGCCGATGGCCGTGCCGGTCAGAAGTTCTATCGCTTGATTATGGGCAATACTGGAGGTAGCGCCAATAACCCACGTCCGGCGTCAACCTACGCCTCATCCTCTTATCCGGCGCAGCCAAGCCAAGCGCCTAGTGCGACCAATGACAGCATCACCCGCTTAATTGAGCAGCAAGATGGCTATCGCCGTGAGCTTCAAAGTGATGGCACCATCCGTTTAATTAGAGTCGATAAAGGTCAATAAGCCCAAGGCCATACGTGAGTATTTAACTAAATACTGCCAACAATACCGCCAACAAAAAGCCATGCAATTGCATGGCTTTTTTTAAAATTATGTTGATGATTAAACGATAGGTGGCGGCGTCGGTTTACCGTTTTCACCATCCCAGTTTTCACGGGCTTTTTCATCTAAGTCTGCTGGGGTTTTGGGCTCCCACTTGCCGTTTTCTTTCCAAGTGGCATCTCCCCAGTCCTCTTCTTCTTCATCATCCCACGTTTTATAGTTCTCGCTTGGGTCAATACCACGGCGCTTCATATCAGCAATTTGCTCTTCTAGCGTGTGGCCGCCTTCTGCTTGATGTAGGACTTGTTCTAGATGATCGATTTCGTTTTTTAAATTGTCTTGGTTGCTCATAGTGTTGTCCTTAGACCTTGAGAGTCGCTTATTTTTAGATATTATTAGTTTAGATATTATTAGTTTAGATATTATTAGCATGGGATATGATGAAATTCTACTTTAAGCTTAGCGCAACTACAATGACAACACGTATACTTTATATTACTAATCCGAGGGTTTGGTAAAGCATGTGGTAAAACATAGGGTAAATGACGATCGCTTTACACCGGATAGATTAATCGCTGCACCATAGTTGATACCTGTGCCAAATCTGCTTTGGGGTCGGAGACGAAAAATGCCAGCTTGGGCACCGCTAAGCTTGACGCGTATTGCGGTTCTAAATCGCTAAGACGGTCTGTGTGACGTTGTGTGGTATGCCCCACAGACAGCCCTTGCATGCTGTGTAGGACAGATTGAGTGGGCAAAAGAAACTTATGGCCCAAGCGCGCAATACTGGATTCGGCCGCCGCTTGCTGCTGCAGCAAGGCTTTAACTCGGGCCGCAATGGCAGCACCTGAATCGACTACTTTAATATCCAGTCCTTGCTTGGCTACCTCAGCTAAAACAAACTCTCTAAAAAATGGATAATGGGTACAGCCCAGCACCAGATGATCAACTTGTTGCTGAGCAAACTGATACAGCTGCTGCTTTAATCGCATCGGCGTATCACTGTCCATGGGCATGCCCGCCTCGACCCAAGGCACCAATTCAGGATCAAACCATTTAATCACGGTCACTTGCGAGGGCCGCGCATACTCATCAATAACTGTATTTAATAGCGGCCCATCCAAGGTAGCCTTGGTGGCCAGTACCGCCACATTTTTGCTGGTACTATTTAATACGGCAGGCTTAAGTGCGGGAACCAACCCGACAATAGGTATGTGCGGGTATTTTTGCCGTGCCAAATGCAGCGCATGCGCCGACGCACTGTTGCAAGCAATCACTACCAGCTTACAGCCTGCAGCCACCAGCCAGTCAACTGCCGTCAGGCTTAGCTGCTGAATTTCACTGCTTGGCCGAGGCCCATAAGGCACATTTAAGGTGTCGGCATAATAAATAAAATGCTCTTGGGGCAGTGCCTGCTTCAGGTGCATATACACCGACAACCCCCCCACACCTGAGTCAAAGATCCCTATGGGCGCGGGGCCACTAACAGAAGGCGGCATCTGCGCCTTATCGTCATCGGCAGCCACTTTTTGACTGGCATCTTGGGATTGGTTGATAGCTACAGCTTGAGTTGTCATGGCCTAGGCTTACTACGCTAAAGGTACTTGAGCCGCTGCAGTCACCTCTACTGCGGCCCAAGTACACATAAGTTAATTGGCGACCGTCATCGAATAAGCGTTACCACCACTTTGTAGGATTAGGCTGGTTTGAGCGTCCTGCTCAGTCAGCTCTCCTAATTTCACCAGGTGCATTAACACCGTGCGTGACAGCAAACCCTTCATGCCAAAGCGCACCTCGATATAAG
This sequence comes from Psychrobacter raelei, assembly GCF_022631235.3. Lineage (NCBI taxonomy): Bacteria > Pseudomonadati > Pseudomonadota > Gammaproteobacteria > Moraxellales > Moraxellaceae > Psychrobacter > Psychrobacter raelei. Next base: position 376,707 of record NZ_CP093310.2, on the reverse strand, counting down.
GGCGCTGCTCGCCTTGATACTCGCCCATTTGTAGGGGATGATCCTCATCTAAATGGACCACATCGCCGGTGCTGGTGATAAATTCTATGGTCTGAGTACCCTCTTGTTCGATGACATTGACTTCAGTGATTAAAAAAGGCACATCTTCTACCTTAATGCGCAGTTTTTCAACTGGAGTTTTTAAATAATACGCACTATTTTCGTCAGTCCCTTCTCGCCAAAGTACGGTGGAGAACAAGTCCACCAAGGATTGACGGCTAATTTTGCTGCCCTCATGCCACCACTCCCCATTGGCTTTAATCACCAAATCCATCTCGCCCACACGCTCAGGATGCCACTTATCCAGCGGCGGAATAGAGCGGCCACGGCGGTCTGTGACTTGATGTTTAAGATACTCCGAAAGCGAGTCTATACTGGCTTTGGCTAAAGTGCTGTTTGTCTCTGATTGGTTATCTGGGTTTGCCGTTATTTTTGGATTAGAACAAGACTGTGACATATTAGGCTACCTTTATTTGATAGTTATTATCTGTTATTTATTATCTGTTGTTGCTATCTATTGTTATCGGCGCTGATCATTTGTGTATTATTGACTCACTTGATACTAAGATTATGAAATTTTACTGATGAGTCAAACTGCCGTTAGCTTGACACAGACAGCTGTTACAAGGCCTATGCAGGCGACAGCGACATTTACTTTACCACGGCTGAGTCACAAATCGTGTCGTCTTTATCCAACTTTTATTTTATAATGGGTAACCAACTGCAACCCTTTTTTTATATTTCCGCCAGCCTAAGTCATAAGAACTTATTTTTATACCCGACTGTGGTCGCTTATTGGGATACAATTGGGTATATTTACAGGAGTTCAAACAAACATTTGCTAGCGATTAAATTAACATAATCCACACCAACTATAGGGTCTGGTGTTGGCATTATTGAGCCAGCTATAAGGAGTCTGAAATGCAAGATGAACAAATAGAACGTGAATCGATGGAGTTTGACGTTGTTATCGTTGGGGGTGGTCCCTCTGGGCTATCTGCCGCTATTCGCCTGCGTCAACTTGCGCTTGAAGCTGGCCTAGATGAATTTATGGTTTGTGTGGTAGAAAAAGGCTCTGAGTTCGGTGCTCACACTTTATCTGGCGCTGTGATTGAGCCTCGTGCTATTAACGAGCTTATCCCAGATTGGAAAGAAAAAGGCGCGCCTTTAAATGTTCCAGTGACCGAAGACCGTGTGTATTATCTCAATTCAGCCACCCGATCTATCAAGACACCGGACGCATTGATACCTGCGCCTATGCACAATGAAGGCAACTATATTGTGTCATTGGGCAACGTGGTACGCTGGCTGGCCGAACAAGCCGAAGAGCTTGAGGTTATGATGTTCCCAGGCTTTGCTGCCTCTGATATCTTGTATAACGATGATGGCTCAGTACGTGGTGTATTAACGGGTGATATGGGTGTGGCCGCTGATGGCTCACACAAGTCAGGCTATGAGCCAGGCTATGAGCTAAATGCCAAATACACCATCTTTGCTGAAGGCTGCCGTGGTCATTTAGGTAAGCGCCTTATTAGCCGCTTTGGCCTAGACAAAGACAGCGACCCACAGCATTATGGCATCGGTCTAAAAGAGCTTTGGGAAGTTGACCCAAGCAAGCACGAGCCAGGCGTGGTTATGCATGGTTTAGGATGGCCGTTAACTGAGACCGGCTCTACCGGTGGCTGGTGGTTGTACCATGATGAGAATAACCAAGTCAGCTTCGGTTTGGTGATCGACTTGGCCTACCACAACCCTTATATGTCGCCCTTTGATGAGATGCAGCGTCTAAAAACACACCCAGTGATTAAGCAGGTATTAGAAGGCGGTAAGCGTCTGTCTTATGGCGCGCGTGCATTGACCAAAGGTGGTCTCAACTCATTACCTAAGCTGACCTTCCCAGGCGGTGTCTTGGTCGGTGATGATGCCGGCTTCTTAAACCCTGCTAAGATTAAAGGCACGCACACCTCAATGAAGTCAGGCATGTTGGCTGCTGAAGCCATTTTTGCGGCGCTTCAATCTGGTCGTCAGCATGATGAAGTCGACAGCTACAGCAAGATGTACAAAGACTCTTGGTTGTATCAAGACAATCATGAAGCGCGCAACTTCTCGCCAGCTATTCACCGTATGGGTCCACTTATGGGCGGTGCATTCACCTTTATTGAGCACAACTTACTCAAAGGCAAAATGCCCTTTACCGTTCATGATACCACCCCTGATTACAAGGCGCTGGATAAAGCGGCACAAGCCTATAAGCCAGATTATCCAAAGCCTGATGGTAAGCTGACCTTCGATAAGCTGTCGTCTGTGTTTATTTCAAACACCAACCATGCTGAAGATCAGCCAAGCCACTTAAAGCTGACAGACCCAACGGTCCCCGTGACTGTCAACTTACCGATTTATGCTGAGCCGGCACAGCGTTACTGCCCAGCTGGCGTGTATGAAATCGTAAAAGACGCTGAAGGTGCTAAGTTCGTCATCAATGCCCAAAACTGTGTGCATTGTAAGACCTGTGATATCAAAGACCCCTCACAGAACATCACTTGGGTCGCACCAGAAGGTGGCGGTGGCCCCAACTACCCCAACATGTAATCCATCAAAATTAAGCATAAGCTATTGCTTTACCCTATCGCTAAAAAAACCCAGTCACTGACTGGGTTTTTTTGTAGCAAAATAGCGTGTCAATTAATTAATTGATGAGTTAATCCTTCCACGCATCACGGTTGGCTTCATCTTTTAACTTCACAAATTGATCTGGATCAAAGGTGATTTGATCAGGGGTCTTGCCCTCTTTTACCTGGCGCTCATAGTCACGTAATACGCGCAGTGCCACAGGTGATAAGATGATGATCGCCACCAAGTTGGTTAAGGCCATTAAACCCATAGATAAATCAGCAAAGTTCCAGATGGCAGGCAAGCTGGCCACTGAGCCAATAAATACCATGGCCAATACCATAAAGCGGAAAATCATAATCGCAGACTTAGCACTTTTTTCACCGGATATGAACTCTAAGTTTGACTCACCATAGCTGTAGTTGGCAATGATAGAGGTAAAGGCAAAGAAGAAAATAGCCACTGCAATAAAGTAAATACCTGAGTCGCCCACATATTGAGATAAGGCCAGCTGAGTGAGTTTAATACCTTCTTGCTCAACATTGGGATCATTCACAACGCCCGATAAGATAATAATCGATGCGGTAGCGGTACAAATAACCAAGGTATCGATAAACACACCCAGCATTTGCATAAAGCCTTGTACGGCAGGGTGATCAGGATGACTCTTGGCCGTTGCTGCTGCGTTTGGTGCAGAACCCATACCCGCCTCATTTGAGAACAGACCACGTTTGATACCGTTAATCATTGCTTGAGCGATACCATAGCCAAGTACCCCGCCAGCGGCTTGTTCTAAACCGAAGGCAGATTTGACGATTAGGGCAATGGCAGCTGGGAACTGACTAAAATTAGTCACAATAATAAACAGCGCCAATAGCACATATAAGATGGCCATTACTGGTACCACTTTACCTGCCACACGCGCCACTGAACGAAGACCACCGAAGACCACCGGTGCTACCAATACCACCAATACCAGACCAGTCAACCAGGTTGGTGCACCGAACGCTTGATGCGTGGCTTGAGCGATGGTGTTGGCTTGTACGCCATTGAAGGCCAGACCAAAGGCCACCAACAAACATAATGAGAAAAAGATCGCCATCCAGCGCTGACCCAAGCCTTTTTCGATATAGTAAGCTGGACCACCGCGGTATACATTATCATTGTGTGGCACTTTATAAGCCTGCGCCAAGGTCGATTCAATAAAGCTGGTCGACATCCCCAAAATTGCAGTAATCCACATCCAAAATACCGCACCTGGACCACCGATATAGACGGCAATGGCCACACCCGCTAAGTTACCCGTACCCACACGAGCAGCCAGTGAGGTCATTAAGGCTTCAAATGAGCTAATCCCCCCATCTTTACGGCCCTGACCTGAGCTACGCAGTAGATTCCACATATGACCAAACTGACGAAACTGTACAAATCGGGTGGCAATGGTAAAAAAGATACCGGCACCAATTAGAATAAAAATTAATAAACCATACCAGGGGTTGTCCATGATTAGCCAAGAGTCATTACCCCAGATAATCCCATTTCCCCAATTTACAAACGCATTAAAGCCTTCTGCGAAGACGTTCGTTGATTCCACCATAGCAATTCTCCTTGTGTCTAAACCCTCCAAGTGCTTAATGCAACTGGCTTTGGCTTGATTTTCTAATACTTAAAAAGCCAAGCAAAACCCAGGCACCAAGCTTTATTCAATATAGGCAAGGTTTAGAGCAATTAAGTGTGCTTAATTTTAATACATGATACGTGGAGACGCCGTTTGCATCGATTAAGACTCGCAAATGGGCTGGCGCCAACGCCCCCATCTCTAGATAATCAGATAGTGACTGCCAAGCCAAGTGTCAACTTGTACAGACAAGCCGGTCATTCTAAGAAAATGTCGAGCTGAGTACAACAAATACTGTGAAAAAACTAAACTTTAATTGAGAAGGCTTAGCTATTTTGAAGAATAAAATATATATCTTGAACGGATGCTTATCGTGAAATTATTTAACTAAAAAATGCAAAATATGAAAATAGTTGATTGCTATCCCAAGATTACATCTGTAAACTTAAATGAGTCTGTAACTAACCTGATACATTTTAGGTCGTTTTAGAGATGAATTGAAAGGTTACTTACACACTTTCACAAGAAACTATCAGGCTGCAGGAAGCAGTCTCCCACTAGAGGGGCCACCCCCTACTGACAAAAGGAGTTTGTCTTATGAATCCCTCATAAGATTCGTCAGGCTATTGGAAAGCCAACGTCCGTCTTATCCTCATCTGTTTGTTTATCTGGGCTTTTTGCTCATATGGTTGCGGCATCTTATTTCGTCCTCTTCTGGCCGGTATTAAGTTTGGCGGGGCCGATCTTGGGTTTTGGTTTGCACAACAAGGCTCAATCATCTGCTTTATCCTTCTTATCTTCTTCTACGCTTGGCGTATGAATAAGTTAGACAAACAATATGGCGTAGACGAGGAGTAACCCTATGAGCCAATTTACTATCAATCTTATATTCGTTGGGGCTTCTTTTCTGTTGTACTTTGGCATTGCCATTTGGGCGCGTGCAGGCTCTACAAAAGAATTCTATGTGGCCGGTGGTGGCGTTCACCCTGTGTTAAACGGTATGGCAACGGGCGCTGACTGGATGAGTGCGGCGTCCTTTATCTCTATGGCAGGCCTATTGGCAGCCGGCGGTTATGGTGCCTCCTCCTATCTGATGGGCTGGACCGGCGGCTACGTGTTACTAGCCATGTTACTTGCGCCTTATTTGCGCAAATTCGGTAAATACACCGTGCCAGATTTTATCGGCGATCGCTTCTATTCAAAAACGGCGGCTTTAGTGGCCGTGGCCTGTTTGATTATTGCCTCTACCACTTATGTGATCGGTCAGATGACCGGTGCCGGCGTTGCCTTCTCACGCTTTTTGGAAGTGGACAATACCACCGGGCTTATTATCGCCGCAGTTGTGGTTTTCTTCTACGCTGTATTAGGTGGTATGAAGGGCATTACCTACACTCAGGTGGCGCAGTACGTGGTACTGATTATCGCCTACACCATTCCTGCTGTCTTTATCTCACTTGAATTAACCGGCAACCCGATTCCTGGTCTAGGTATGTTCTCAAACCATACTGAATCTGGCATTCCGCTACTGACTAAACTTGATCAAGTGGTCACAGACTTAGGCTTTACCGCCTATACCGCCGATGTACCTAGCAAGCTTAATATGGTGCTATTCACCTTATCACTGATGATCGGTACCGCGGGTCTGCCCCACGTTATTATTCGCTTTTTTACCGTTCCTAAAGTAGCCGATGCGCGTTGGTCGGCAGGCTGGGCACTGGTCTTTATTGCCTTATTATATTTTACTGCCCCTGCTGTGGGTGCTATGGCACGTTTGAACCTGATGGACACCGTCTATCCTCAAGGTGTTGATGCCCCTGCTCTGCCTTATGATGAGCGTCCAAGCTGGATGCAGACTTGGGAAGAGACCGGTCTTATCAAATACAATGACCTAAATGGCGATGGCCGTATTCAGCTGTATAATGATTCAGGTCTGGGCGCCGCTAAGGCGGCACTGGCCACAGCACAAGCAGAAGGTGGCGATGTTGCTGCCGCCACTACCGCCGTTGAAGAAGCCACTACCGCGCACGCTGGCGAGTTAGAGGGCAAGTTTGTCACTGCCGGCTGGCAAGGTAATGAGCTTGATGTGAACAATGATATTTTAGTACTGGCCAACCCTGAGATTGCCAATCTGCCACCTTGGGTTATTGGTCTAATTGCAGCAGGTGGTTTGGCTGCAGCACTATCTACGGCTGCCGGTCTGTTACTGGCCATCTCCTCTGCCATTAGCCATGACTTGGTAAAACGTAACTTCAATCCTGACATCACCGATAAAGGTGAGCTGTTGGTAGCCCGTATTTCAATGGCGGTGGCCATTGTGGTGGCAACTTACTTAGGTATTAACCCACCTGGCTTTGCCGCGCAAGTGGTGGCATTAGCCTTTGGTATCGCGGGTGCGTCTTTATTCCCAGCACTGATGATGGGTATTTTCTCAAAGCGTATCAACAACTACGGCGCTATCGCAGGGATGCTGGCGGGTCTAATCACTACCTTAGTTTATATCTTCGTGTACAAAGGTTGGTTCTTTATTCCACATACCGCCAATCTTCCTGACACTGCAGAATACTGGCTGTTCGGTGTATCACCCATGTCATTTGGTGCCATTGGTGCGCTGATCAACTTTATTGTGGCTTTCTTAGTGTCATCAATGACCCAAGCGCCTCCTGTACACATTCAAAAATTGGTAGAAAGCGTACGCTCTCCTCGTGGTGCTGGTGCTGCTATCGATCATTAATGTTAGACAACCGCGGTATATTTATATGAAATTAAACGCACTCAGTGGCTGGCCCACTGAGTGACCAACACAAGATGAATAGGTCAGTAAATCGACTTATTCATCTTTTGTTTATTAGCACGAGTGTTTATTGGTGCTAGTATTGATTGGTGCTAGTAGTTATTAGTATGAGTGTTTATTGCCACTGGCCATTTTTGACCCACTTATTTTGGACCCCTGCTTATGATTTATGAATTTATTGCCACCGTAACTGCAGGCTTTGGTATGGCCGGTATTGCCATGATTATACGTCACTTGACTAAGCTTGCTGGCAAACAAGCCCCAAAATGGCTGATTCCCATTTTTGCTGGTATCGGTATGTTAGGGTTTCAAATTCATCAAGAATACCACTGGCAACAGCAGCAAATAGATAGACTGCCTGCACAGGTAAAAGTGGTCAAAACCGTCGAAGGTCAAGTGTGGTATCGCCCTTGGAGTTACCTAAAACCGCAAGTGATCCGCTTTATGGCCGCAGAGTCAGGCAAGCCTGTAGCCACAGATATCACATCAAGCACAGACGACATCAGAAGCACCAACATCTACTTATTTGAAAGACGCATCAGCACCAAAGTCATTGCGCAGCTGGTTAATTGCAGTCAGCCTGCCATCACCAGTGTCACCATCGCCCCTCCTTTGTCTGCAACCAACTTTCAACAGCTGCAATGGCAACCGTTGGCCGCTGATGATGACCTATTACAGGCAGTCTGTCAGTAAGGCTCATGTCAGTAAGGCTCATGTCAGTAAGGCTCATATAAGTACGGCTCATATAAGTAAGGCTCATATAAGTAAGGCTCATCTGATGAATGCCATGCATGGTCTACTCTATACTCATTCGGGCACGGTTTTTGGCAACGGTTTTATCCCCGATGCCTTTTACCTTTGCCAAATCATCCACCGAGCCAAACGGCCCAAAAGCGTCTCGATACAAGATAATTTGCTGCACTTTATTGCTGCCAATACCGGTGAGCTGAGTCAGTTCACCTTCGGTCGCGCTATTTAAATGAACCGTCACGCTTTGCTCTGCCAATTGCTGATTTTGCTGCTCATTTATTAGGTGTGCATAGGCTTGATGGGCATCGGCAAAGCATTGCTGCGCCCAAGCACCGGGCATTAACACCGCCTGCATCATGCAAAGCATTCCCAAAATTAAAGCGCTAGTACGCCTATTCATGCTGTTTGGCAAGCTCCCATAGCGCATCCATCTCCTCTAAACTGCTGGTTTGTGCCGTCTTACCTTGCTTGGCCAGCTGGGCTTCAATAAATCCAAAGCGTGAGCGAAACTTATGCACGCAGGTCAAAGTGGCCGCTTCTGCATCTAAATTAAGCTTTCGTGCCACATTGACTAAGCCAAACACACAGTCGCCAAGCTCTTTTTCAAGCGCTTGCTTATGCACCGCATCCATGCTCTCACCGGCTTGCGGCAGAATTTGCTTTAACTCGCTAATCTCTTCTTCCAGCTTCTCTACTGCGCCCGCCACTCCTTCCCAGTCAAAGCCCAATTTGCTGGCCGCTTGTTGTAAGCTTTGCGCCTGCATTAAAGCACTGCCCGCCTTGACCGCATCTAGGCTTCGTTTGGGTTTGCCACGGCGTTCACGCTCTGCATTCTCGATGGCTTTAATCTCATCCCAGCGTTTTTTTACTGCCGCCTCATCGGGCAGTTGATCGGCCTCAAACACATGGGGATGGCGACGAATCAGTTTACTTTGTAGCGTATAGATCACATCACCTAAGTCGAATTGCTGCTGCTCGGCATAGATTTGGCAATGAAAAATAACCTGCAGTAGCACATCACCAAGCTCACCTTTGATGTCCTCAATATCGCCCTCTTGAATGGCCTCTGCCAGCTCGTATGCCTCCTCTATCGCATAAGGGATTAAGCTGTGATTGGTCTGCTTAATGTCCCAGGGACAATCAGCGCGTAGTCTGGCCATCAAAGCCAACAAGTCGTGTATATTGGCCGTTGGCTCAGGCACGCCCATCACAGGTTTTGGCGCTATCATTTTTTTATCGTGCATATCAGGTGTCTTTGACATAAGGGTGGACTCTCGTTGTTCATATTATCTGCTTATGGCAGCGTTTTTAATTTGTCATATCAGCAGTGTATCATTTTGAAATTGTAATTATGACCCCATCAGAATATAGTAAACTGTAACATTAAAGATCCAATAACGTTAAAACACACAAGAATAAAGATATGAGCAACTCTGACAGCACTGAAACTGCCTCACATTTACACCCCTCATCTGCGCACGCTGCTGCTATTGGCTTATCCAAGATTGTGGTCATCGGTGCAGGCTATGTGGGCCTATCCAACGCTATTTTATTGGCGCAGGCTCATTTACATACCCAAGTAATGCTGTTTGATATCGACCAAAACAAAATACAGTTATTACAACAAAATAAGTCACCGCTACAAGACACCGAGATTTGTGATTATCTGGCGCATAAGCCGCTCAACCTAACTGCCACGATGCAGGCGGTGATAGAGGATCAGGGCATTTATCAGGCCAGCGATTTGGTGATCATTGCCACCCCGACGAACTACGATGTGGCCTCAGGCAAGTTTGATACCTCCTCGGTTGAAGCCAGTATTGCCGCAGTTCGACAGCAAAATGCGACGGTACCCATCGTGATTAAATCAACCATTCCGATTGGCTTTACCGACAACATGCGTCAGCAGTTTGATAATCAAATTTTGTTTATGCCGGAGTTTTTGCGCGAGGGCCAAGCGCTGTATGACAATTTATATCCGTCTCGTATTATTGTGGGCGCAAGCTTAGAGCAGCAAGATTTGGCATCAGCCTTAATGCATTTATATCAACAAGCCAGCCTAGCGCCTGAGGTGGCGACGCTGATGATGCCGCCGACGGAAGCTGAAGCCGTCAAGCTATTTGCCAACAGTTATCTGGCCACCCGCATTGCGTTTTTTAATGAATTAGACAGCTTTGCTGAAAAGCATCAATTAAACAGCCAGTCCATCATCACCGGCGTCGGCTTAGACCCACGTATTGGCCAGCATTATAACAACCCCTCTTTTGGCTATGGCGGCTACTGCCTACCCAAAGATACCCAGCAGTTAAAGGCTAATTATGCCGGTATTCCTGCCAACTTAATCCATGCTGTGGTCGATGCCAACAACACCCGAAAACGTTTCATCGCCCGTCAAATCATCGACAAAAACCCCAATCAAGTGGGTATTTATCGCCTGAGCATGAAAAAAGACGCTGATAATTTTAGAGACTCGGCGGTACTCGATGTGATCAATACTCTAAAGCAGCATGGGGTCAGCATTAGCATTTATGAGCCGGCTTTAGAAACTGACAGCTTTGAGGGCTGCCCAGTGATCAATGATTTGGCGCAGTTTAAACAGCAAAACGATTTGATTGTTGCCAACCGCTGGCATGATGAGTTATCCGATGTGAAAGACAAGGTTTACTCACGAGATGTGTTTGGCTATAGTTAATCGCCGCAGCGACTCTGTGACCAAAAATTAAGTCCCCCTGATTCAGTTAATTAAGTTTACTAATTTTATACGCGATTAAAAAAGGCCACCAATGACCACAAATCCTGTTATTTCTGCTAATAATCTGCCACATCGTCCTATTACCTCGTTTAAAGCTTATGACATTCGTGGTGAGCTGGGCGTTAACCTTGATGAAGACATTGCTTATCGTATCGGCCGAGCTTTTGCCCAGATTTTGGCCAGTCAAAAAGCCGACAGTGAAGGTAATGACACCTTAGAGAACAGCATTGTTATAGGCTGCGATATCCGTGACTCGAGCGAGACGCTCAAGCAGGCTACCATTCGGGGCATCATCGATGCCGGCGTCGATGTCATTGACCTGGGCATGACCGGTACCGAAGAGGTGTATTTTGCCACCAGTCACTATCATGCCTTAGGCGGCATTGAAGTTACCGCCAGTCATAACCCAATTAACTACAACGGGCTAAAACTGGTGCGTGAAGGCTCAAGACCCATTAGTGCCGACTCTGGCCTAGCAGAGATTCAAGCGTTAGCAGAGCAAGGTGATTTTGCCGCTATCACTCACGCAGGCACAGTGGTAGAAAAGTTTGATAAAACCGCCTATGTCGATCATTTAATGCGCTTTATCGATACCAATAAGCTGGTGCCATTAAAGATTGTCATCAACTCAGGCAATGGCAGTGCAGGTCCCACCGTGGACTTATTAGAGCAGCGTTTACAGCAAAAAAACGCCCCCATTGAAATCATCAAAGTACATCATACACCCGATGGTAGCTTCCCTAATGGCATCCCTAATCCCATGGTTTTGGCCAACCGTGAGTCTACCCAGCAAGCGGTGATCGACAATAAAGCGGACTTAGGTATTGCCTTTGATGGTGACTTTGACCGCTGCTTTTTATTTGATGCCCAAGGCGAGTTTGTAGAAGGCAGCTATGTGGTCGGTATGTTGGCACAAGCCTTTTTACAAAAACATCAAGGTGCCGCCATCGTCTATGACCCGCGTGTCCTATATAATACCGAAGCGCTTATCGAAGAAGGTAAGGGTAAAGCGGTCATCAGTAAATCCGGCCATTCGTTTATCAAGCAAGTGATGCGTGAGTCTGGCGCAGTTTACGGCGGCGAAATGAGCGCCCACCACTACTTCCGTGACTTCTTTTATTGCGACAGCGGCATGATTCCTTGGCTGCTTACCATCGAGCTGTTATCGACCACCGGCAAGTCTCTAGGCCAGCTGGTCGATGAGCGTATCCATGCTTACCCCAGCTCTGGTGAGATTAACTTTAAGCTCACTGAAGCTAGCAGTGATGACATCATTAAGGCCATTGAGGCATATTTTAGTGTACAAAACCCTCAAAAGAACACTTTAGATGGCTTAAGCCTAGACTTCGGTCAGTGGCGCTTTAATATCCGTGCCTCCAACACAGAGCCACTGATTCGCTTAAATATAGAAACCAAAGGCGATGAGGGTCTGCTTACTGAGAAGACAGCGGAGATTAAACAGTGGCTTGCCACACAAGGCGCTCAAGTTGCTTAGCTGTTTAGCTGCTTAGCAGGGCATCCAATGATTACCCCGTTCAATCAGCCGCTAGATAGGTAAATTAAAACCCCGCGACTTACTAAGTCGCGGGGTTTTTTAGTGACATAGATTTAAAATTAGGGTGGTTATTTACTGCGGCCAATTCCTTGATACGTCCCTACTAAAGCGGCCACTTGAGTTTTTGCAAAGGCATTTTGGGCATCAAAGACTGGCACCACCACCTCATTAATGGCACTGATAGGTAGACGCTTGGTGCTTGGCCAAGACAGCACAAATAACGCATCGCTATCGGCCAACTTATCGGTGGCAGAGTCAATAAACTGTAACAGCGGCTGATCAGGGTATAGACTTGCCAGCTCAGACTGTGCCTCTAGCGCATAGATATGGGTGGTAATGTTATATGACCACAATAGGCGTAGTAACGGATGAATGGCAGAGGCGGAAGTGCGCCCTGAGCCTGCTTTATAGCTTGCACCCCATATGCTCACCTGTTTGTTTTCAATGGCACCATCAAAATGCTGCCAGAATTTACGGAAAATCAGCTCTTTTTGGTCATCATTAATGATATTGACCGCCTGCATTAGGCGGTGTTCAACCTGAGTATTTTGTAAGGTTTGCTGTAGGGCGCTAATCTCAGCCGGCAAGGTTTGACCGCCAAAGCCCCAGCCTGCTTTTAGATAGCTGCTGCCGATACGGGTATCTAACCCCATAATATTGGCAACCTCAAGGATATCTACGCCCTGCTGATCGGCCAGTCTCGACCATTCATTCATAAAGCTAACTCGGGTGGCCAGCATGCTCATAATGGCACTACGAGAAAACTCAATGGTGGCAATATCGCTAATATAGCGTTGCTGAGCCTGCGCTATTAGCGGCTGCAGCACCGCCACTTTATCGATAGAATCTGCAGTCTTCTCACCCATCAGCCACAATTTTGGCGATAGCATCGAAGGATAGGCACTGCCGTCTTGTAAAAACACAAAGGGGACATAATACACCCATGGTCTTTGGCACTGCTTGGCCAGGCTTGCAAATACCCCTAGGGTGCTGATACCACTGAAAATAACTGGCGTTTGACTGGGTACTTGGCTGTCATTCAGCTGACTGACCCATGCTTGCTGCACCCCATCCAAAGCGTGCCAGCTGCTGGGCAAATCGCCATAAAACAGCCAGTAGAAGCTGGCCTTAGTATCGCTAAATAATTGGCTTGCAAGCTGTGGCATGTCCTGCACAACAATGCTGTTTTGATTGAGATACAGCTGCCATAGCGCTTGCTGTTGATGCTCAAAGGTGTAAGTCTCAAGCGTATGCTGCAAGGCTTGTTGGTCTGCATACAGGCACACCTGATTGCCAAGACTGACCATGACTGTCGCGGTGGTGATGGCATCGATAGAATGACCCACGATAACGCAGTGGTCGGTAACGGCTTTGCTAGGGGCAGCAGGCGAATGAGTTGACGTTGCCATGATACGCATATCCTTAATATTTTTTAATGGTAATAAAGTCAGTGGGGCACATTGGGCCCAGCAGTGATGGCCAACAGCAAGCTTTTCTGCGCTTAGCTGTCTAATTGCTGATTAATGTGCTGCAGCAATGCTTGAGTCGAGCCATCAAAGGCTTCTGCAGCAAGCTGAGCCTGTTTATGAGCGTCATCTGCTGCTGCGTCAGAGGCCACAGATGTATCCAATCGAATATGAGCAAACACCTCATTGGCCACCTGTTTGCCCATCTCCACTCCCCACTGATCAAAGGGGTTGATGTCCCAAATACTGGCCATGACAAATACTTTGTGCTCATACAGCGCGATTAAGGCGCCAAAGCTGGCTGGCGTCAACTCATCAAGTAGCAACGTCGTCGAGGGCTGATTGCCACGGTAACGCTTAAATTTATCAAGCTCAGTGGCCACCTGATCAGGCTTAGGCGCTAAAGCATCGTTACCAAAGGCCAGTACTCGGCTTTGTGCCAAACAGTTGGCCAAAGATAACGCATGCTGCTTTTTGAGCTCGTCAGCTTCACGACTTTGATAGTAATTAACACAGGCAATAAAGTCACAAGACACCTTTTGAGTACCTTGGTGCAATAGCTGATAAAAAGCATGCTGAGCATTCGAGCCAATCTCACCCCACAAGATAGGACAGGTGGCGTAAGGCACAGGCTGGCCGCCATGCGTGACCGACTTACCGTTACTTTCCATCTCAAGCTGGGTTAGGTAACTTGGAAAATATTTTAAACGGCCATCATACGGCAATACGGTATGGGCATTAATCCCCAAAAAGCTGCTGTTCCATACGCCGATAAGCCCCAGCAAGACGGGTAAATTATGCTCAAAGTCCGCGTGCTTGAAGTGCTCATCCATAGCGTGAGCACCCGCCAGCATTTCATAAAATCGCGGCATCCCAATGCGGATGGCCACAGCCAGACCAATGGCTGACCACATAGAGAAGCGGCCACCTACCCAGTCCCAAAGCTTTAATTGATGCTCTTTGGCAATCCCCCACGCACTTACTCGCTCCGTATTGGCTGATATCCCAATAAAATGACGGCGCAACAAAGTGGCTGGACTGGCGCCGGTGGTCAATAGCCAAGCTCGGGCTGTCTGCGCATTCGATAAGGTATCGACGGTACCAAAAGACTTAGATGAGATGATAAACAGGGTGGTCTCTGGATTTAGCTTATCGAGCAGGCTGCCCAATTGCGTGCCATCCATGTTAGACACAAAGTGCACTCGAATATTACTGTCTGCCCATTCATCAAGCGCGGTATTGGCCATCACCGGACCCAAGTCTGAGCCGCCTACCCCAATATTGACCACATCAGTGATGGCTTTGCCTGAATAGCCACGCCACAGACCGCTACGAATGCGATCAACCAAGTCTTCTGCTTTGGCCAAGCTGTCATGTACCTCAGCCACCACATCCACCCCATCTACGGTTAGACGAGCCGACTTAGGCAGACGCAATGCGGTGTGCAGGGCTGCACGTTTTTCACTGGTATTGACCTTATCGCCTTGGTACAAGGCAGCCAGCTTTTGTGGCAATCGGCATGCTTTGGCCAACTCAAACAGCTCTGCTTTCACCGATTCATCTAAGCACTGCTTGGAGTAATCAAAAAACATGCCTTGAGCACTGAGGCTAAAGTTGGTGCTTCTATGGGCGTCTTTGGCAAATAACTCATTGATTGACCAAGGCTGCTGCGCTAATTGCTGAAGCCTTTGCCATTGGGGCAGCTGATTGGGCAAGGTTTTATCCATAAACAGAGTACTCAAAAATTAAGTGTTACAAAAAGCGTTTAATGTCTGTAGCCCTAACTTCATAGACAGCTA
The DNA here is from genome assembly GCF_022631235.3 of Psychrobacter raelei. NCBI lineage: Bacteria > Pseudomonadati > Pseudomonadota > Gammaproteobacteria > Moraxellales > Moraxellaceae > Psychrobacter > Psychrobacter raelei. Next base: position 361,327 of record NZ_CP093310.2, on the reverse strand, counting down.
AAGTCATGTTCGCACAGTGCTATTTATCAGGTTTAGGTCGTTATAAGTCTTAAGGCTGGCTGGCTTAGGCTTGTAGCTGCTGCTGAGCAAAGTAAATAAAGGCCTGCATATAGCTGGTCATATCACCGGCATCAAAGCTATCACCGAGCATGGTCGTGACATCAACACCTTGAGTACTAATAAGCGCATCAATGGCGTCCGTTAGCTGAATCTCACCGCCCACAGAGGGCTGAGTATTGGCCAAGTAGTCAAAGATAGTGGCGTTAAATACATAGCGTCCCACTACCGCCAGATTAGAGGGGGCATCTGCTAACTGCGGCTTTTCGACAAAACCTGCCACTGCAAAATTGGCGTTTTTGTCTCCTGTTAGCTGCGACAATTGATCAGCATCTTTTAGCTTAGCAATGCCATATTTTTGTACATCCTCATCAGCAACATGGCTAACTAGGATTTGTGAGTGATGGGTTTGCGCAAAGGCTTGTATCATATAGGCCAGATTGTCTTTATCCATCTTGGTAGTAAATGGGTTTAGCACCACATCAGGTAGCAGCACCGCAAAAGGATTGTCACCGACAATAGGACGCGCCTTTAAAACCGCATGACCCAGACCTAAGGGCTTACCTTGACGAATCACAGACACTGAGACATCCTCAGGCAGCCAGTTTAGGCTATCGGCCAGCTCATCTTTTCCCTTAGCGCGCAATTGATTATCAAGCTCAGCATTGACATCGAAGTAGTTCTCAATGGCGCTTTTTTGAGCATGGCCCACTAAGACGATGTGTTTAATCCCTGCCGCTATCGCCTCTTCTACCACATAATGAATGGCTGGACGATTGCCGAGTGGTAGCAGCTCTTTGGGCACAGACTTTGATAAAGGCAACATACGGGTACCGAAGCCGGCAACAGGGATAACGGCATGAGTAACGTGAGTGGTCATAAGCATCCAATTTAAAATATCAGTTTAGTTTTTTATAAACATAGAGTAAGCCCTAATTATCACTCTATTGTAGCAAACTTAGCGCTCAGCACCACCAATAAGCGTACAAAGCTTAATAAAAACTTGGTCAGATCATTAAATATGCGACAAAAAAAGAGCACCCCGAAGGATGCTCTTTGAGTTAACTTACCGTTAACACCGAGACGGGCAAATTACCAACCAGTAACTTGTTTAACCGTCTCACCAATCTTAGAGGGGTCACGAGTGTACGCGATGCCCGCATCTTCGAATGCTTTGAATTTTTCTTCTGCAGTACCTTTACCACCAGAGATGATAGCGCCAGCATGGCCCATACGCTTGCCTTTAGGGGCAGTCACACCAGCGATGTAACCGATAACTGGCTTAGTGACGTGCTCTTTGATGTAAGCGGCGGCTTCTTCTTCAGCAGTACCACCGATTTCACCGATAAGTACGATGGCTTCAGTTTGAGGATCTTCTTGGAACATCTTCAAGCAATCGATTTGGTTCATACCTGGGATTGGGTCACCACCGATACCGATACAAGTTGACTGACCGAAGCCAAGCTTAGTGGTCTGAGCCACAGCTTCATAAGTCAAGGTACCAGAACGTGAGATGATACCTACTTTACCTGGCAGATGGATGTGGCCTGGCATGATACCGATTTTGCACTGACCTGGGGTGATAACACCTGGGCAGTTTGGACCAACCATTTTCACATCGCCAGCTTCTTCGATGTAGCGCTTGGCTTTTAGCATATCTAAAGTAGGTACGCCTTCAGTGATAACAACGATTAGCTTAACGCCTGCGTCTACCGCTTCGATGATTGAATCTAGTACGAAAGGTGCTGGTACATAGATAACTGACGCGTCAGCTTGAGTTGCTTCCATCGCTTCTGCCATGGTGTTAAATACAGGCAGACCTAGGTGAGTTTGACCGCCTTTACCTGGGGTAACACCGCCAACTACTTTGGTGCCGTATTCGATGGCTTGTTCTGAATGGAAAGTACCGTTTTTACCAGTAAAACCTTGCACCAATACTTTGGTGTCTTTATCAATTAATACACTCATTATTTACTCCTAGTAGGATTCACTTATTATAGGTTTGATACAGTTGTGATAGGCGAATTATGCCGCTTTTACAGCATCAACAATTTTTTGTGCAGCATCAGATAGGCCTTGAGCTGAAATGATTTCAACGTCAGACTCATCTAATAGCTTAGCGCCCAATTCAGCATTGTTACCTTCTAAGCGAACCACAACAGGTACAGTAACGTTAACTTCTTTAACTGCCGCGATAATGGCTTCAGCAATCATGTCACAACGTACGATACCACCGAAGATGTTGATTAGAACGCCTTGTACGCTTGAATCTTCTAAGATGATTTTGAAAGCTTCAACAACGCGATCTTTGGTTGCGCCGCCGCCAACGTCTAGGAAGTTAGCTGGCTTGCCGCCGTATAGCTTGATGATGTCCATAGTCGCCATAGCAAGACCGGCACCGTTAACCATACAACCAATGTTACCTTCTAGAGCCACATAGTTTAGGTCAAATTCAGCAGCTTTAAGCTCACGCTCGTTCTCTTGTGATGGGTCATGAAGTGCTGCGATTTTTGGCTGGCGGAATAAAGCGTTTGAATCCACGCCGATTTTGCCGTCAACACAAGCCAATTCACCATTTTCACGAACGGCCAGTGGGTTGATTTCAATCATATCAAAGTCGTTTTCAACGAACGCTTTGTAAGCGCCAGTCATTAGTTTAACGAATTGATTGATTTGTTTGCCTTCTAGGCCCAATTTGAAACCTACTTCACGCGCTTGGAAAGGCAATAGACCGACTAAAGGATCAACGGTAATGCTAAAGATTTTCTCAGGAGTCTCTTCAGCTACTTTTTCAATCTCAACACCACCTTCAGTTGAGGCCATGAAGGTTACGCGGCGAGTAGCGCGGTCAACAACGGCACCAAGATATAACTCAGTTTTTACTGGGTACATGTCTTCGGCAACTAATACGAAGTTTACAGGCTGGCCTTCTGCATCAGTTTGGTAAGTCACTAGGTTAGTACCGATTAAGCTTTCAGCAACTTCTTTGGCTTCTTCACGAGTTTTAACAAGCTTAACACCGCCTGCTTTACCACGGCCACCAGCATGAACCTGTGCTTTAATTACAGCTACGTCAGTTGGGGTTTTATCAAAGGCTTCAGCCGCTTCTTCACCGTTATAAGCAATGATGCCTTTTTGGATAGGTAGTCCATAGCTCTCTAGCAATAGTTTTGCTTGATACTCATGTAAATTCATAAAGTTATCCTTTAGTTTTTTTATTTAGCAGGGTAAAGCTGATTTAAATGTTTTGGCAATAGCGGCAAATAAATGACCTAATACCACGGCCGTTTACTGCTTTATGGCTTAAAACAATTACACTCAGCAACTCACTTTAGTAACAGACTTTGTCAAATCACTCATAGACTATTAACCGCCTATGAGTGATTTATTGGTGTCTATAACTGTTTTTGTTATTTACGTTTTTTACGCTGAATCGCATGGATAGCACGGCCATCAGCAGATAAAGCAGCTTCGTGTACCGCTTCACTGATGGTTGGGTGAGCGAAGGTCATTAACTGTAGGTCTTCAATGCTTGAAACAAATTCCATCGCAATCATACCTTGGTGAACGATATCGCCGGCACCAGCACAAATAGCATGCATACCCAATAAGCGGTCAGTCTTAGCGTCAGCCACTACTTTAATGCTACCTTGAGCTTCGCTTTGTGCTAAAGCACGACCGTTAGCCGCTAGGTTAAATGAGCCAGTTTTTACTTCATAACCTTGCTCTACCGCTTGCTGCTCAGTTAAGCCTACCCAAGCGATTTCTGGATGGGTATAGATAACGTTGATAATAGTATCATAGTTCACTTGTGCTTTTTCGCCATGGATACGTTCAACGGCCATCATGCCCTCTTCCATCGCTTTATGCGCAAGCATTGGGCCACGTACCAAGTCACCGATAGCATATACGCCATCTAGGTTGGTTTTGCACTGATCATCAACTTCAACCAAACCGCGGTCAGTTAGCGTGATGCCTGAATCTTCACCCAGTAATTTTTCAGAGTAAGCACGGCGACCCACACAAACGATTAGCTTGTCGAAGGTTTCCTCAGCAGACTCACCGCCTTTCTCGCTGGTCACAACCACTTGACCATCTTTTATTTCAGTGCCGGTTACTTTGGTATCAACGCGGATATCTAGGCCTTGTTTTTTAAGCAATTTGCCCGCTTCTTTAGCAATGTCTTTGTCAGCTGCTGCTAAGAATTCAGGTAGCGCTTCATATACCACCACTTCAGCGCCAAGACGACGCCATACAGAGCCTAGCTCAAGACCGATAACACCAGCACCAATCACGCCTAGACGCTTAGGTGTTTCGGTGAAATCTAGCGCACCTGTTGAGTCAACGATAATGCCTTCTTCGTTGTTGACTGGCGCAACAGGGATATCAATAGGCACAGAACCGGCTGCTAAAATAACGTTTTTAGCGGTGATAACAGTCTCAGACTCATCTGCTAGCGCCGTAAATTTAACTTTTTTGTCGCTGCCTTTACCGTCAACTAGCGTACCCCAGCCTTGTAGCCAGTCTACGCCGTTGCCTTTAAGTAGCATGGCAACACCGCCGGTTAACTGCTTAACGATGCCTTCTTTACGCTCGATCATTTTGGCCACGTCAATCTCAACATCGCTGGTAGTGATACCATGCTCTGCAAGCTCGTGTTTGGTGGCTTCATAACGGTGTGAAGAGTCTAGTAAAGCTTTTGATGGGATACAACCGACGTTTAAGCAAGTACCGCCCAATGCAGGCTCACCTTTATAAACGCGTTTTTCGATACAGGCTACGCTCATACCCAATTGACCGGCACGAATAGCGGCTTCATAACCACCTGGACCACCGCCAATAACTACTAAATCATAATTGTCTTTCATAGTATATTCCGTCTTTTAATCAAAGAATTGTAAAAGCTCTTTATTTATAGTTTGAATTATGAAATGACCTACTTAGCTATGCTTGTTAAGTCTTTAGCGAAGCTTCGAGCCTCTGAATCAAAATCATTACTCAAAAAACTGTGTGCTAAATAACTTAATAATCAATCAATCCATAACGAAAAAGCTTGTATCAGAATCTCTCCGATACAAGCCTGTTGACCTTATAGGTCAAGTAGTAGCATTGCTGGGTCTTCAACCAACTGCTTGATGGTGACTAAGAACTGTACCGCATCTTTACCATCAATCATACGGTGATCGTATGATAACGCTAGATACATCATAGGTAGGATCTCAACTTGACCATTAACTGCCATTGGGCGCTCATTGATCGCGTGCATACCTAAGATGGCAGTTTGGGGTGGGTTCAAGATAGGCGTTGACATTAATGAACCAAATACACCACCGTTAGTGATCGTGAAGGTACCACCTGTCATCTCTTGTAGTGATAATTTACCATCACGGGCTTTACCAGCGAAGTCGCGGATGCCGCCTTCGATGTCTGCCATGCTCATACGATCTGTATCACGTAGTACAGGCACCACCAGACCACGGTCTGAAGATACCGCAACACCAACGTCATAGTAACCGTGATAAACAATGTCATCACCGTCGATTGACGCGTTAACAGCTGGGAAGCGTTTTAGTGCTTCAGTAGCAGCTTTAACGAACATAGACATAAAGCCTAGACGAGTGCCGTGACGTTTTTCAAACTGATCTTTGTACTTAGCACGTAGATCCATTAGAGGCTTCATGTTCACTTCGTTGAACGTGGTCAACATCGCAGTTTCTTGAGAAGCAGCTAACAAACGGTTGGCCACAGTCTTACGTAGACGAGTCATAGGCACGCGTTTTTCAGTGCGCTCACCTACTGATTCTGCGACAGGACGGCCACTGTCAGACTTGATAGAGCTATCCGCTTTCAGTGTTGGGCTGGCCATATCTTGCTTAGTCACACGACCGCCACGGCCTGTGCCTTCTACATTTTTAGGATCTACACCAGACTCTTTGGCTGCTTTACGAACCGCTGGGCTTTGATCTTTATGATCGTCGGCGCTGTCAGCACTTGCGGCAGGCTTAGCTGCTGGTTTTTCTTCAGTAGCCGTGTCACTGCTTTCTTCTGCTTTGTCTTCAGAGGCACCAGCAGCGCTGCCTGTTGCACCAGCTTCAAATTCAGCGATTAGCTCGTCAGACAACACAGTGTCGTCTACTTGCTTAACAATTTTAGTTACCACACCGTCATCTGGAGCAACCACTTCTAAGACCACTTTATCTGTTTCGATTTCAGCTAAAATGTCATCACGGTTAACTTGTTCGCCTTCGCTTACGTGCCATTCTACGATGGTACCGTCAGCAACTGACTCTGGGAATACGGGCGCTTTAATTTCTGCCATGGGAATTGCTCCTGTTATATTAATATAAAGTGTTAATGACTTATTGATAAGGGTTAAATAAGCACATTATTTTTATGATTGGCAAATAAACAACTTATGCATAAAGCTTTTTGGATTAAGAGGTTGTTTACGGTAAAAAATAAATTCGGTTGGTTCTAAACAAATGCCGAAGGTCTAAGCAGTTACCCGCTTAGACCTTGTTTTGGCTTATTTTAGTTGGTCTACTGAGACACCAAGACCACCGGCAACCAGCTCACGCTGCTGACGCACATGGATTGAAGGAAGACCAGTTGCTGGCGCTGCTGACGCAGGACGCGCGACAGGGTCTACCACACGTGCCTTGGTCACACGAGGCTGATTGTCAGCTTGTGGGCCAAAGATACGGAACATATGCGGTGCTAAATAGTACCATGCGCCTTGGTTTAATGGCTCTTCTTGACACCATACAATCTCTTCAAGGTTGGCATATTTTTGAACCTCTTCTACCATTCTTTGTTGTGGTAATGGGTACAGCTGCTCGATACGAACGATGGCCACATGGTCTAGGCCCAGCTCACGACGCTGCTCTAGCAGGTCATAATAGACCTTACCACCACACATGACGATACGAGTTACTTTATCGTTATCTAGCTGATCGATCTCTGGTAGTACGGTTTCAAATTTACCGCTAGCAAGCTCTTCAAGCTCTGAGGTCGCAAGTTTGTGACGCAGTAAGCTCTTCGGTGACATCACCACTAGTGGCTTACGAATTGGGCGTACCGCTTGACGACGTAAGGCGTGGAAGATTTGTGCAGGTGTGGTTGGGGTAATCACTTGCATGTTGTCTTCAGCACACAGTTGCAAGAAGCGCTCTAAACGGGCTGATGAATGCTCAGGACCTTGACCTTCAAAGCCATGTGGTAGAAGCATGGTTAGACCACACACACGCTGCCACTTGGTTTCACCACTTGAGATGAACTGGTCAATCACGACCTGCGCACCGTTTACGAAGTCACCAAACTGAGCTTCCCAAATGATAAGTGCTTTTGGTACTGTCGTTGCATAGCCGTATTCGAACGCCAATACCGCTTCTTCTGACAACAATGAGTTGTAAGTGGCAAAGCGAGCTTGGGTGTCATTTAAATGCGCTAGCGGCACATACATATCACCATTTTCAACGTTGAAAATCTCTGAGTGACGATGTGAGAAAGTACCACGGCCCACGTCTTCACCGGTAATACGCACTAAGAAGTCTTCGTCTACTAGTGAGGCATAAGCTAAGGTCTCAGCAGCACCCCAGTTTAAAGGCTCTTCACCAGTTTGCATCGCTAAGCGCTGCTCGACTACTTTTTGAACTTGACGCTGAAGCTTAAAGCCTTCAGGCATTTCTGCCATGCGGCGACCATAGGCTTTTAGTTTTTCGATATCAACACTGGTATCCCAGTCATCTTTTAGCTCATGACCTAAGTAGGGGCTCCAGTCCACATACAGCTCTTCATTAGGCTGCTGTACTAAAGAGTTAGCAACATATTCGCCTTTATCTAATGCTTCACGGTATTCATCTTCAAGCGTCTTGTCGTCGCCTTCAGAGATAACACCTTGTGACATTAGCTTTTGGGCATACTGAGTACGCGTGGTTGGCAGTTTTTTGATGATCGAGTACATCAGTGGCTGAGTGGCTGATGGCTCATCGGCTTCGTTGTGACCGTTACGGCGGTAGCAGAATAAGTCAATCACGATGTCTTTGTGGAACTCGTGACGATAATCTAATGCCATTTGAGCCGCAAATACGACCGCTTCAGGATCATCACCATTGACGTGTAAGATTGGTGCGTGCACCATTTTAGCGATGTCAGTACAGTACTCTGTAGAGCGAGCATCTTCTTGACGGCTGGTAGTAAAGCCCACTTGGTTGTTAATAACAATGTGAACGGTACCGCCTGTGGTATAAGCACGGGTCTGTGACATCTGGAAGGTTTCTTGAACCACACCCTGCGCAGCAATCGCAGCGTCACCATGTACCACCAACGGCAATACTAAGTTACCATCTTTGTCATTGCGACGAACTTGACGGGCACGTACTGAGCCTTCAAGTACAGGAGAAACGATTTCTAGATGTGATGGGTTAAAGGCCAATGCTAAGTGCGCCTCACCACCTGGTGTCATCACGTTTGATGAATAACCATTGTGGTATTTTACGTCACCTGAGCCTTTTTCTGGCATGACTTTACCATCGAACTCATCAAATAAATCCGCTGGGTTTTTACCCAAGATATTAACCAATAGGTTTAAGCGGCCGCGGTGAGCCATACCGATAACCATCTCTTTGGTACCGTAGCCACCAGCACGCTGGATAATTTCGTGAACCGCTGGAATAAAGCTTTCACCGCCCTCAAGACCGAAGCGCTTAACACCGGTGTATTTACGTGCTAAGTATTTCTCTAGGCCTTCGGCCGCAGTTAGACGCTCAAGAATCTCTTTTTTCTTCTCGTTGTCAAACTTGATGTAGCCTAGGTTGGTTTCCATGTAGTTTTCAAACCAACGCTTCTCGGTGCTGGTCGTCACGTGCATGTACTCAAGACCGATGTGGCCACAGTACACACGCTCCATGATTTCAATGATTTCGCGTAGGCTCGCCTCGCTCTTACCAATGTTTAAGTCACTGGTTGAGAAGATGGTGTCTAGATCCGCCTCTGATAGACCATGATACGCTAAGGTTAGGTCTTCTACATCCGCACGTGGCTGTAGACCTAAAGGATCAAGCTTGGCACGGCGATGACCACGACGGCGATAAGCTGAAATTAGCTTTTGTACGCCCATATGTCTTGGATCAACGCAGTTGGCATCTAAGCTGCCTGAGGTAGCAGGAGCTGCAGCGCCTTTATTAGCCGTTTGATTACGGGCTAACAGTAAGAACTGATCTTGGATGGCATGATGCAGGGCATCATTGTCGCTTTGATAGTTTTTGAAATAAGCTTGCCAATCAGCATCTACACTACTTGGGTCTTGTAAATACTGCTCGTATAGAGACTCGATATAGGTAGCGTTGTCCCCTGCAAGCTCTGTAGCATCGGCTTTTAAGGCATCATTAGTCATAGTATTCATAGTCTTTTCTTATTTACATTAAAGTTTAATTAAAATAAAACACATTTATTTCATGCTATCGCTATGGGTGATTCACGTCTTTTATGAATAGTCTGCTATAAATAAAAAAACTGGGCCATTTTCTAGCCAGATTTATTTGCATTATTATAAATCAAACTGACTTAACCTTAGTCTCGTATCTATAGGATATTAATAAAATATCAAGGGCAAAGCGGATATTTTTATCAAAACCTGTGATCTACTGCTCATTACCCAGGTATTCACTGTTACTAAAGTATTAACCGTTAACGTTTGTCTCAGCCTTCAGCTCTTTGGCCAATGCGCTTGCCAAATCTCATCAGGGCGTCATGGTTAAATTTCAGTCAAGCCTTACAGCCAAAATGGCCATAGTGCTCATTAAATTAGGCAGTGATCTAATAATTTGAATAATTATGGGTTAGCGTCTGAAATATTGCACATAGTGTGCCATATCTATTGAAGTATTGTCTGTTGTTACTAGGTGGTTATCCCTTAACAGGATACAGTTGCACACTGAGTATAAGGGTAACATGGAATCGAACCGAGCAGCGTTTGTTTCTTCAATAGTATGTATTTAGTTGCTAAATGATGATTATTCGAATGTGTCTAATTTTAACAAAAAAAGACCCCTATCAACAAATAGAGGTCTGTCGTATTCACGTAAGTAATGCTAACCGATAACTTAAACCTGTAATATTAATTAATGCTATTAATTACTGTGTTAAAACGGGCTAATTAGATATTAACCGGCCTGCTCTAATAACAAGTTACGTAAATGACCGATAGCACGGGTTGGGTTCAAGCCTTTTGGACATACGGCCACACAGTTCATGATACCACGGCAACGGAATAAGCTAAACGGATCGTCCATACGAGCAAGACGCGCTTGTGTATCACTGTCACGGCTGTCTGCTACGAAGCGATAAGCGTTCAATAGTGCTGATGGGCCTAAGAACTTATCAGGGTTCCACCAGAATGATGGGCAGCTGGTTGAACAGCACGCACATAAGATACACTCATACAGACCGTTTAGCTTCTCACGATCTTCTGGAGACTGTAGACGCTCAGTAGGCGGTGCAGGCTGATCGTTGATTAAGTACGGATGTACTTTTTCATACTGCTCATAGAACTGGTTCATATCCACAACAAGGTCACGCACAACAGGCAGGCCAGGTAGTGGGCGAATGGTAATTTTCTCAGGCAAAGTGTTCATGTTAATCAAACATGCCAAGCCGTTTTTACCATTGATGTTCACCCCATCAGAGCCACAAATACCTTCACGGCATGAGCGTCTAAAAGTGATGGATTCATCTTGTTTTTTCAAACGTAATAAAACGTCAAGTAACATACGATCTGAGTCTAACAGCTCAATCGTATAAGTTTGCATGTAAGGGGCTGCGTCCTTATCAGGATCGTAGCGGTAAATCTCAATGGTGCGAGTACCTCGGCTCATAGTGCTAACTCCACACGGCGTAAAGCTGTTTTTGCATAACCTGTCACAGTATCTGTAAAACAGCTTTACTAATTTAAAAAATTAAATTCAAATAATTAACGTTAAACGACGGCAAACAAAAGCGGTAATTAGTAAACACGCACTTTAGGTTCAACGTAATCAACAGTAAGCGGTACTTTACGAACCGGCTTATAAACAATCTTATTGCCTTCTGAGTACCAAACAGTATGCTTCATCCACTCGTTATCGTTACGGCCGTTTGGTGCGATTGGATCATCTTCTGGACGATCATAATCTAACACGGTATGCGCGCCGCGACATTCATGACGCTTGGCCGCTGATAGCATGGTGGCTTTGGCCACTTCGTAAAGGTTAGCAACTTCTAAGGCTTCAATACGCGCGGTGTTGAACACTTGCGACTTATCTGCCAAATGAATGTTATCTACTTTATCTTTTAGAGCCAATAACTTCTCAACACCTTCATCCATCAACGCTTGAGTACGGAATACACTGGCGTGTTTTTGCATTAGGGCGCGGATTTCATCAGCCACTTCTTGAGCGTTATAGCCTTGTGTTGACTGTTGTAGCTTATTCAAACGGCCCACAGTGAAGTCTAGTACACGTGGGTTCATTGGATGGTAGTTATGATCTGAGCTACCGAAGTTATCAATGATGTGTTTGCCCGCAGCACGGCCGAATACCACCAAGTCAAGTAATGAGTTGGTACCTAAACGGTTGGCACCGTGAACACTCACACAAGCACACTCACCAATGGCGTATAAGCCTTTAACGATTTTGCCTTCTGTGTATAGGCCTTCTTCATCCACATGACCTTCAAGATCTGGCACGATAACCTGACCATGAATGGTGGTTGGAATACCGCCCATCATATAGTGAATGGTTGGGATAACTGGAATAGGCTCTTTGGTAATGTCGACGTTGGCAAAGTTCTTACCAATCTCGAATACAGAAGGCAGACGCTTCATAATGGTCTCAACACCTAAGTGAGTCATGTCCATTACGATGTGGTCTTTGTTTGGACCACAACCACGGCCTTCTTTAATCTCTTGGTCCATTGAGCGTGATACGAGGTCACGAGGTGCCAAGTCTTTAACCGTTGGTGCATAACGCTCCATGAAGGCTTCACCATCTTTGTTACGTAAGATAGCGCCTTCACCGCGGCAACCTTCAGTCAGCAGTACACCTGCACCGAATACACCGGTGGGGTGGAATTGCCAGAATTCCATATCTTGTAATGGAATACCAGCACGTACTGCCATACCTAGGCCATCACCGGTATTGATGTAAGCGTTGGTAGAAGCTGAGAAGATACGACCTGCACCACCGGTTGCTAATACGGTATTAGTGGCTTGGAATACAGCAACAGTGCCGGTTTCTTGCTCAATGGCTACCACACCATTGATGTCGCCTTTTTCATCTTTAATGAGATCGAGCGCGATCCATTCGATGAAAAACTCAGTACCCGCTTCTAAGTTCTTTTGATATAGAGTGTGTAGCAATGCGTGGCCAGTACGGTCAGCGGCCGCACAAGCACGTTGTACCGCTTTTTCACCGTAGTTTGAAGTGTGACCACCGAATGGACGCTGATAAATCGTACCATCTGGGTTGCGGTCAAACGGCATACCCATGTGCTCAAGCTCATACACTACTTTTGGCGCTTCACGGCACATAAATTCGATAGCGTCTTGGTCACCCAACCAGTCTGACCCTTTTACGGTGTCATAAAAGTGGAAGTGCCAGTTGTCATCACTCATGTTACCTAAGCTTGCCCCGATACCACCTTGAGCTGCAACGGTGTGCGAGCGGGTTGGGAATACTTTGGTAATAACAGCTACTTTCATGCCGCCTTCTGCTAATTGCAGCGCTGCACGCATACCTGAGCCGCCACCGCCAACGATAACAGAGTCATAATTTAGGGTTTTAATATTACTAATTGTATTGTCTTGTCTAGTTGCCATTACGTTTTCCTAATGAATACGTTAGTCGTCATATAAGCTGGCGATGGGCGCTATAGATATCACTATCATAGCCTCACATTACCAGACAGGCTCACTTAAATCTAAAGTCGCTAACAGGTGCTTAAGCCCCCAAACCTAAATCAGGGCAGTCCGTGCTATATACAATACTGATTAACAATATAGCCAAAACCGCCCAAACTGGTCTGTTAACCTAGGTTTAGTAAACCTGGACCCCAGAAAATCATGACGCCCCAGAATAGGTATACCAAAATTGCGATAATCATAGCAGCTTGAAGCACAAGGCGTAGGCCAGTAGATTTAACATAGTCGGTAAATACCGTCCACATCCCTACCCAAGCATGAGCCGCTAGCGCAATAATTGCGACCAAGCTTAATAGGCGCATGGGCAGGCTCATAATGAAGCTAACCCACTGCTGGTAGGATACATCACCATTAATTAAGAAAAACCCTACCATTACCACAGCATATATGGCCAATACGACGGCACTGATACGCTGCATTACCCAGTCGCGCGAGCCAGAGCCGGTTAGGCCTGTCGCACTTTTAATTCCAGAATCATTTCTTCTCATTAGAACATCACCCATACAAATGACAGCACTATCAAGATAGCGGCAATAACAAAGCTCACAATTGACGCAGTTCTACCTGACTGAAGCTCTTCGTTAAAACCCATGTCGGCAAATAAGTGCTTAATACCCATCACAAAATGGTAAGCCGTTGCTGCGACAAAGATCCACGCAACAAAGCGCACAAGCACATTGTCAAACACAGCGAGAAAATCTTGAGGAGAATATAATGAGGTTTGCAAAAGCCACAGCATCACCGGAATTAATAAGAAAAGAATAATTCCTGAGATACGATGTAAAATCGAAGCTCTGGCCGTCGGTGAACTGTTAACGCTTATCACTTGGCTAAGTGGCAGATTAATCGGTCGGTTGCTTTTCACAGCGGGCGTCCTTTTGCGGTTGACACTCGTGGATACGCTTTTAACGCCAAAAAACCAAGATGTAATGTGATTAATAAGGGCTTGTCAAACACTCACCTAGTTAATTCATTACCAGCTCTGACGCATAAAACGGACACGAGACGGATAAGTTAAGGAGTTGCTAACTGGCTAAATTCATACCTAGCCGTACTGTAAAGCTTACAGCACTCTAAATATATTTTAATGTTAAAAAAGACTTAGAGCAGTTGGAGTTGATGCTAAAGCTTACGCCGTCACTCAAATCCTCCTACCCTGGTAGGCCCATCCAATCAAAAAACCAGACAGAGTGTTAACAAATACAGAATTGAAGCTTGAAAGGCGTTGGCGGCTGACATAAAGCTAACTTATTGTAATCACAAATAATTTTATACGAAAAATTTATAATTAATATTAAATATACCTTAATACTACTTAGGTCTGATTAGATATTAATTAGAAATCTGGGTAAATTCTCTGTGACCAATCAATTAAATAAATGACAAGCCAGCATCTATAACGCTGTAATTATAGAGTTTGTTGCTGTCAATTACAAATAAATTGCCAAATTAACGCTTTGTGAGGCTTTATTACCGACTATTACCCATTGCTGCCGGTTAGATTGTCTGTGTTGTTTATTTACTGGTCAAAATCAGTGCAAGGCCTGAGCGCTGCGGCTAAGTTGGTATAGAACTTAAGGGTTATTGACTGCATTAGGCGCTATCAATCACAGCCGCTTTGGTCGAATTTGCCCCGCCAATATGGACACAGCACCGCTTGGTTTTGGCCAAACTAATACGTAACTAAATGTTTCTAAAAACCGTCCTTACCGTTACGCCAAAAACTTGAAAATCCACTGGGTGCTCACGCTTTAGTTATCACCCTTTACAAAGTAGGGCTAAACACTGACAAGACGACGGCCGCCTTGATAGATTAAGGGCAACCTTAAAATTAAATCCGGCACCCTCTTTGTTTTACTTTAGATTTAACAACATTATTTTTCACCACACCTGTCAAAAAATCAGTGATGAATCTGCGCTAAGGCTGTGCTGCAAATCCGGCAATATGGTCAACAATCATTGACTAGCGGGGGGAATCTGCGTTATAAATGTTTTTTTCAATTGTCTGTATTAACTGGTAGTATATCAATCGTCCCTGTTAGCAGCCTCTCTTAGTGTTGTCACAAGGACTGTGTGCAGATAGTAAATCATTGCCACTGCCCGCCAGTTACTTCATAACAATAGTATTACCCCCATAATCTTGTGTTAAACAACCTATCTCTTAAAAAGATAACCTGTTGTTAGCGTTGGTTTTTTAAGAGATTTAACGCAAGCTTATATGACCAAGTTTCTTCCAAGAAAATACGTAGACCCTACGTAGAGTAATAGTGTCATACCCTGATAGCGGGTGTTCTTTATAAAATACCAGTTACTGTCATTCGATGGGTAGCTGGCTTAGTTTTAGGCTATCACCCCAAAAACTAATTATTTATTCCAACAATTAAGAGGATCTTATGGCTAACGAAACTGCATATTTAAAGGTAGATGGAAAGGAATATGAATTACCTATTATTGAGGGCACTTTAGGCCCGTCAGTAGTTGACGTTTCAGCTTTCCAAACCGCAGGCTACTGGACCTATGATCCAGGCTTTAAAGTAACTGCTCCTGTTGAGTCAGAAATCACTTATATTGATGGCGATAAAGGTGAGTTATTGCACCGTGGTTACCCCATTGATCAACTGGCTGACAATGCTGAATACTTAGAAGTGTGTTATGCCCTACTACATGGCGAGCTACCAAACGCTGAACAAAAAGCGGACTTTTATGAAAAAGTACGTAGCCACACTGGCGTTCATGACCAGCTACGTAAGTTCTTCGAAGGCTTCCGCCGTGATGCTCACCCTATGGCCATTATGGTCGGTGTGGTAGGTGCGTTATCTGCTTTTTATCATGACAACCTAGATGTGACTGATGAAAAACAACGTGACATCACCGCCATTCGCCTAATTGCAAAAATGCCAACCATTGCGGCAATGAGCTACAAGTACACCAAGGGCGAACCGTTCATGTACCCACGTAACGACTTTAGTTACGCAGAAAACTTCTTATACATGATGTTCGCTACCCCTGCAGATGTAAACTACAAAGTGAACCCTGTTCTAGTGAAAGCTATGGACAAGATCTTCACTCTACACGCAGACCACGAGCAAAACGCTTCAACCTCTACTGTTCGTCTAACCGCCTCTACCGGTGCCAACCCTTACGCTTGTATCGCAGCGGGTATCGTAGCGCTATGGGGCCCATCACACGGTGGTGCTAACGAAGCGGTACTACAGATGCTTGATGAAATCGGCACCGTAGAGAACGTTGATGAGTTCATGGAAAAAGTTAAGCGTAAAGAAGTGAAGCTAATGGGCTTTGGTCACCGCGTTTACAAAAACTTCGACCCACGTGCCAAAGTGATGAAAGAAACTTGTGACGAAGTTTTAGAAGCGCTAGGTATCACTGATCCTAAGCTTGAACTAGCGATGAAACTTGAAAAAATCGCTCTAGAAGATGAGTACTTCGTAAAACGTAACCTATATCCAAACGTTGACTTCTACTCAGGTATCATCCTAAAAGCGATCGGTATCCCAACCTCAATGTTTACCGTTATCTTCGCTCTAGCACGTACGTCAGGTTGGATCAGCCACTTGTTAGAAATGCACTCAGCACCATTCAAGATCGGTCGTCCACGTCAGTTATACACTGGTAAAACCAAACGTGACTTCGTAAAACTTGAAGACCGCAAATAAGCGAGTGTTCGTTTAAGATTTAAATTTAGCTTCTGCTAAAAAAAGCGTCCGATATGACTATCGGGCGCTTTTTTATTGGGTATTCAATTTAAGCTTTTTTTGAATGGCCGCTTTTAAATGGCCATTTTCGAATAACTGCTTTTAAATGGCTGCTTTTGAATATCTGCTTTTAAATGGCCAGTCCATAAACACCTGCCCACCACACGCACTCGCCTAGTTAAACGTCTTCAGCTTTTGTTCATAGTTTTTGATTTGCTCATCATACGCGGCAATTTTGTCATTGAACTCTTTGGCCAACGCATCAAACTCAGCCTGCTGCTTCTGCTGAGCCTCAATCTGCGACTGTTTGAGCGCTTCAAGCTCGGCGCTTTGCTGACGCTCAATCTGATCCCATGCCTGATACTGTTTGAGCATTCTGGCCAATGCCGTACTTTTTGCCACCAAATGCTCAGCCAGCTCAGTATTATGAAACACGCCTGGGGTTAACGTGGCGATATTAAGCAAAGTATCAATGGCCTGAGCTGGTAGCGGTATGCCCTCCTCCAGATACAACGACTGCATGGCCACGTTATAACGGCTGCTAATCTCGGTGGGCGTTAGCTGCTCAGGCGGCTTAATGGCCAAATCTACAAGCGGTAAGCTGGGTAGCTCTTGGGACGGCTCTGCCTCTTGCTGGGTCGCCGCCTGTGCCTCACCGCTGCCCGTTATGCCTGTCATGTCAGGGTCAGTGGTTTTGGTGGTCGCTTCAGAACCAGAGCCAGCTTCAGAGCCAGTGCCAGTTCCAGCTTCAAGGCCAGTTTTTGGATTGGACGCGTCGACCTGTTTGGTAGCCACCTCCTGCTCTGCAGCATCTGCCGCTTGCAGCGCTTCATATTCAGCCTGCTGGCTTTGCTGTAGATCCAGCATTTTGTTCACAAATTCTGCCTCAAAGGTTTTCACCTGGGCAGCAGCTTCTGCACTCATTGGCGTGGGTGTCTGGGTATCTGAGGTTTGCGCCGCCTCGCTGCTTTGGGTGCTATTGTCGGGGGCTTTATTGGCGGCCGACTGCTCAGCGCTAGGCTGGCAAGCGGCCAGTCCCAAGCTTGAGAGCAGCGCCAATGCCATAAAAGATTTTTTTGTGGGCTGTGATTTGTTATTGGACGGCTTGACAACATCTGATGTGATAAAGCTCATGTGTTGGTCTCCTGGGTGCTTAGCTTATCTACTTGAGCATCGGCCTGAGTCTGATGCTGGCGCTGCGCTTGCAACAACGCACTATTGCCAAGCGCTTGGTTTTGCAAAAACGGAATACACGCCTGCCAGGCGCTACAGTCTTTGCCCTGCTCTCGGCGCACAAAATAATCCTGCACCATGCGTGCTTGCTGCTCAATACCGTAGCTAAAAAACGGTCTGCCCTCAGCAAGTCTGTAATCGTATCGGCGGTTCATCATGGCCCCGCGCACCACCTTAAGGCCTTGCTGCAGTTGCCACACGTGGGTAAGCTCATGAATCAGCCAGCTTTTTTTACCCAAAGACTGTTTGCTAAAGTCCTCGATCCAGTCTTTTGGATTAAAATAAATATTGCCATTGGGGCTTACCGCATAGGTTTTTAGCACCCACCACGCGGTTTTTAATCGCACTTGTGAGACATCAAAGTCAGCACCGAATACCGAGTGCGCCATGGCAATCTCATCAGCATTTAACGGCCGACTTTTTTGCTCAGCCACAGGCGTTAGCTGACTTAAACGCAAGCTGCTCACTGAGCGATGCGCTAAGGTTTTTAATGGGGTGATGGCTTTTGACGCTATTTTTAAGGGCGCTATTTTTAAGACTGCTATTTTTGATAGCCTATTTTTGGGCAACATAGACGGATTCTTTATAAATTAAGGTATAGATTAAGGTGATGGATATGAAAAAGATGACCACACTCTAATAATGAGTGCAAGCGGCCATAACTACAAGTGAACGCTTCGGATATCTCACGCTAATCCCACAGTTTTAATAAACGCTTACCAAGGCTTAACTTAGCTATACTTAGCTTGCAATTAGGTGGGACTTAGCTTGCAATTAGGCTGATTTTGGGCTGTAATCGTGACTGATTGACACGCCTTCACGCTAATTGCACTGAAGTTTACAACGCGACAAGGCATACTAACACGCATTGTCCTGTCATCTTATAGCAACTGTTTTATGCTATCTTCCTATGCTATGGATACCACAAAGACTGTCGCTACGCATGTTAAAAACGTTATAAAACAAGGTAATCATTGCCCATTATGGCCACTCACCCCCACTCTGCTATTTATCCTGATATTCCTCTGGCTCAGCGGCTGCGCCCTAAGCGCCTAGATGAGGTCATTGGACAGACCCATCTTCTAGCGCCGGGTGCGCCCATCCAGCGCTTTGTCGAGCATGGTCATCTGCCCTCGCTTATCTTGCACGGGGAAGCGGGTATCGGTAAGACCACCATTGCCATGCTGTTGGCCGATGCCGTGGGTCGCCCGTTTTACCCGTTATCAGCGATTAACACGGGGGTAAAGCAGCTGCGAGAGGTACTCGATGCAGGCTGTAGCTCTGGTCAAGGGGGGCTGGATTTTGCGTCGCCTGTGGTGTTTATAGATGAGATTCACCGCTTTAACAAGGCGCAGCAAGATGCGCTGCTGGGAGCGGTGGAATCAGGCGACATTACCTTAATTGGTGCCACTACCGAAAACCCCTCGTTTAGCGTTAATAATGCGCTGCTGTCACGCTGTCAGGTATATCGCTTGCAGCCACTCGATGACACCCAGATTGGTGAGTTGTTGCAGCGGGCGCTTAGCCAAGATGAATTTTTATCTCAGCTCAGCATTGATCTGCAAGCGCTGCCACAAATAGCCAACCTGGCCCAAGGCGATGCCCGCAAAGCGCTTAACTTATTAGAGATGGCGGTACAGGCCTCTGACCACAGCAAGCAGCCAATTGTGATTGATGATGCGCTGTTATCAAGCGTGGCACAGACCACCTTGCAGCGCTATGACAAAGATGGTGACCAGCATTACGACATTATCTCAGCGATGATTAAGTCGGTGCGTGGCTCAGATCCTGATGCTGCTTTGTACTGGATGGCGCGGATGCTGGTGGCTGGCGAGCCGCCGGAGTTTATCGCTCGGCGCTTGGTGATTTTGGCCAGTGAAGATATCGGAAATGCCAACCCCAATGCTTTGCTGCTGGCCGATGCCGCCTTGCGCTCGGTAAAAACCATTGGCATGCCAGAGGCGCGGATTATCTTAGGCCAAGTGGTGGTGTATCTGGCCACCTCCGCTAAGAGTAACAGCACGTATTTGGCCATTAACAAAGCGATGCAATTGGCACAACAGGATCAATCACCTGTGCCGATGCACCTGCGCAATGGGGTCACTAAGCTGATGCAAAGCCAAGGCTATGGCCAGGGCTATATTTATCCGCATGATTACCCCAATCATTATCAGCCGCAGCAATATCTGCCTGACAACTTGGTGGGTACTCGCCTTTATGAGTATGCCGATAACCAACGTGAGCAGCACAGTTTACAGTTTATGCAGTGGTTGCAGACGCAGGCACCCTCTAATAACCCCTAATAAACCAAATAAGCAATAAGGGTACGCGTTGATGATAATCAGCCGCTCAATAAGCAATAAGGGTACGCGTTGATGATAATCAGCCGCTCACAGATTTTTCAATCACATTGATTGACTGTAGTGAATGGCACTGAGACTCAGTTACAGGTACAATGGTTGCTATAATTGGCCCTTAACTGAACGAACAATATTTAACGAACAATAAAAGAGACAACACATCATGGCACTAGATAATATTAAAGACATCATTGAAGACATTCGTGCCGGTAAAATGGTCATCTTAATGGATGATGAAGACCGCGAAAATGAAGGTGACCTGATTATGGCCGCCACTCATGTCAACCCTGAAGCGATTAACTTTATGATTACCCATGCCCGCGGCTTGGTGTGCTTGACCTTGACTGAAGAGCGCTGCCGCCGTCTTGAGCTGCCGCTGATGAGTGACCGTAACGAGGCCAAATTCAGCACCAACTTCACCGTGTCTATCGAAGCGGCTGAAGGCGTAACGACCGGTATCTCTGCTGCTGACCGTGCGCGTACCGTGCAAGCGGCGGTATCTGCCACAGCCAAGGCTGAAGACATTGTGCAGCCTGGCCATATCTTCCCCATCATGGCGCAAAAAGGTGGTGTATTGCACCGTGCTGGCCATACAGAAGCTGGCTGTGACTTGGCACGCCTAGCCGGCCTTGAGCCTGCCGCTGTTATCGTAGAAATCATCAATCCCGATGGCACCATGGCCCGCCGTGATGATTTAGAAAAATTCGCCGCTGAACATGATCTAAAAATCGGTACTATTGCTGATCTTATCAACTACCGCATTGCCAATGAGCAAACGGTCAATGAAGTCAGCAAACGTCCGTTTGAAACCGACTTTGGCACCTTTACCCTATATCAATTTAAAGAATACGGTGCGTCAGAGACTCACTTAGCCCTTGTCAAAGGCAATCCTAGCGAAGGCGTGAGTACCGTGCGTGTGCATGGCTTCCATCCGCTACGTGATTTATTTGCTGCCAAACGTGATGCCACCGGCCGCAGTGGTTGGAGTATCCAAAACTCTTTACAAGAAATCAGTCAGTCTGAGCGCGGCGTACTGGTCTGGATTGGCAACAATCAGCCGGTTGATCTGGGCGAAGCGCTTGAGCTTGCCAGCAACAATCAGTCTGTCTCTACGCTATCCAATCAGCCTTACCGCAGCATCGGCGTGGGTGCACAAATCTTACGTCACCTAGGTGTACGTGACATGCGCTTATTATCTACCCCGCTCAAATTTAATGCGTTGTCAGGCTTTGATTTAAATGTGGTCGAGTGCATTGACTCACCTGATGCGCCAAATGCTTAATACGCTCAAAAACAAGGCATCTGCTTTCAAGGCATCTGCTTTAAAGCCGTCTTCGATGACGGCAGCCTCTGCCAAGATGCCTAAATCTAAGCTTAAGCCTTTGCTCTCAAAGACGCTACTTACCAAGCCTTTGGGAGTGGCAACTCAGCTGCTGCAGCCGTATCATATTCAGCTGCAGCACTGGGTCAGCTACGATGGCAGTCAAATCCCTGTGACTATCGTTGGTAATCCATCCGCCACACCTGTACTCTTGCTACATGCGTTTGGCATGGACGCCCGTCAGTTTTTACCCTTTGTGCTGCCGCTGGCTGGCCAATACTGCTTTTATCTGCCTCACTTTCGCGGCTTTGGGTTAGCTGCTGCCACGCCCAGCAGTGAGTTTAACTTTATCGAGCAGTACGCCGATGATGTGGACGTTATTCTGACTCATATTTGCAGTAAACATCAGGTCAAGTCGGTCGATGTGGCCGCCATCTCTATGGGCGCTTTGGTCATGTGGGCGCATTTTAATCGCCATGCACAGCATTCGCAGACAGACAGCGCACAGGCAGAAGATAAACTAGCAGGTAAGCTACAAGGCAAAGCAAAAAGCAACTTTGAAACCAAAGCAGAAGCCACGTTTGAAACTGCATCCAAAGTTAAGCGTTATTTAAACATTGATCAATCGCCTATTGTGCACAATCACGCTGACTGGCAAGGCGGGGTGTTTGGGGAGAAGCAGGCCGAAGTCTTTAAACAATTTGATACAGTACTGCAAGCAACTTTGCCTTATGTGAATCAGCAAAGCGCCAATGGTCAAAGTGCTAATGGGCAAACGACCCTGGCATTTACCCAATTACCGCATCAGGTAAAACGGCAAATCACTCAGATGGAAACTGCATTTTCATTACTGTCAGCCGGCCGCGTTGCGTCGCAATTATTTATTAAAGCCAGTGGTTATCTGCCCGATCATAAGCTGGCGGTTTATCAGCACCCCACTTGGCAACAAAAGCTGCGTGGTCTGCAGGCCTATCTTGAGCTACCGTATGATTACCGAGACGCTCTGCCGGTTACCCAGACTCCGGTGATCATGCTGATTGGCGCTCAGTCCCAGCTGTATGATCCCAAATGGCAACGCCAGGTGGCCAATATCTTGCCCAATGCTCAGGTGATTGAGATTGCAGGCTCTGGTCACGCCATTCCTCTGGATGCACCGCTGCAGTTCTCACGTGTGTTAAAGCAGTTTTTGGTTTCAGCTTAGAGCTTTTGATTTCAGCTTAATTAAAAAGCAGGCTTAGCAGATGCCCTAATATTTACTATATTTTACTATTGGACGCTATGACCGACTCTTTATTTTCGACCCGCCATTACAGCTACCCTACCCTTGATGACACCATTCGTCAAAAAATGGCGCATTTACAGCAGTCTATCGCCAAGCTGGAGTCGAATTTAATCACCCCAGAGTCCATGGATAAACACTTATCAAACACAGTAGATGATCATAAAATAGCTGATCAGACAATAGATAATGAGCACTCAGCTTCACACAACAGCGTATTGGCATCAAGCGAGGTTGATTATGCTGGCGAGCTCAACCCAAGCCAGCTACTGGCCGCCACCACCACCGAAGGTAAGGTATTGGTCATTGCTGGCGCCGGCTCTGGCAAGACCAAAACCCTCACCTTCCGCACCAGTTATTTGATTGAAAGCGGTGCGTCTCCAAGCAGTATTCTGCTGCTGACCTTTACTCGAAAAGCAGCCAACGAAATCAAGGGCCGTGTCAAAAGCTTGTTGGCCGAAAGCTTGGCCGATAATCGCGCGTTAAGTGGCCTGGATCTCAATGCCATTACCAGCGGCACCTTTCACTCTTTTTGTAATATGCTGCTGCGCCGCTATTCAGGCTTACTGGGCATCAACCCTAAGTTTACGATTTTGGACACCGGTGATAGCGAAGATGCGCTGGATATGATTTGCAAAGAGCAAGGCATTGTGCGCAAAAACATGAAGCAGGCTTTTCCGCGCAAAAAGACCCTACAAAATCTAATCTCCACCTCTCGCAACCGTCATATCTTACTGCGCGATTTGATTGAAAATGACTATCCTGATATCGCCATCCATATTCCGCTGATTGAAGATCTGGCGATGGCGTATCACAAGTATAAGCGTGCCAATCATTTATACGATTTTGACGATATTATTAGCCAGGTGGTTTATCATCTAAAAAATAACCTGCAATTTCGCAAGCTGATTCAAGACACCTACCGTCATGTCATGGTAGATGAGTATCAAGATACCAACATTCCCCAAAAGCAGTTAATCGACTATCTCTGTGAGCCTGATAATGTGTCGCTGATGGTGGTCGGTGATGATAACCAAAGTATATATGCGTTTCGCGGCGCCAATTACGAAAATATCCTACTGTTTGCTGACGGTTATCCCGACGCTAAGTTGATTAAACTTGAACAAAACTACCGCAGCACGCCTGCCATTTTAGACTACGTCAATGCGCTGTCTGAACACATCACTTTGGGCTATCAAAAAAAGCTGTTTTCTAACCTAGCGATTGAAGGTGAAAAGCCGACACTTTGCCGGCGCAGTAATGACAAGCAAGAGGCGGTTTATATTGCTGATAAAATTATCGAGCTTAAGCCAGAGTATGATTTTAATAATTTTGCGGTACTGAGCCGCACCTCGTTTCAGTCCAACGAGATTCAACTGCAGTTTATGCAGCGCAATATCCCCTTTATCGTGGTGGGCGGTATCAAATTTATTGAAAAGCGTCATATCAAAGACATCTTGGCGCTGGTGAAAATTTTATACAACCCCAATGACACCATTGCTTGGCACCGTATTTTAACCTTGTTCAGTGGCGTTGGTGATGTGACTGCATCTAAGATTACCCAGGCCATTACCAGCAGTAATGACTCGTTACAGCCGCTACTCGATCCCAAGCTGACCAAAAACAAAGTGCCCATTAACGAGCTGTATCATGTGCTCATTAAAGCGCAGCAGCAAGCCACTGTCGCCGATATCTTGCAAACCCTGATCGACTTTTATGCGCCTATTTTAAAAACCTTGGAAGACAATTGGCGGGAACGCTCTGAGGACTTTCGAGTACTGATTAATTTGGCGCAAGAGCACAGCAGCTTAGATAACTTTTTGGAGAATTTAGCACTCGATCCGCCCAATGACTCGGTCGCGGTAATGACTAATCCTGAGGACAAAGAGGCCGATGCGGTGACTATTTCTACCATTCATAGCGCCAAAGGTCTTGAATGGCCGGTGGTCTTTATTAATGCTTTAGTCGATGGCCTAATGCCGCATCACCGCTCTTTGCATGAATTTGAGGCGTTAGAAGAAGAGCGTAAGCTGTTTTATGTGGCCTGTAGCCGCGCCAAAACCCACCTATATTTAACCGCCCCTGATTATTTCTCAAGCTTCGCCGGTTACTTCGATAAGATATCCCGCTTTATTGCTGAGGTTCCAGAAGATACTGTAAAAGCTGATGCTGCAGAATCTGTAAGAAAATCTGATGAATCTCAATCGAATGACCCCGAATGGTGGTAGCAAGCACAACTGACCATATAATTCCCTACTTTTATAGTACGTATTCTGTCTTTTTATAGTAAGATATCAGCATATTTGGGCAGCACTCTTAATTTAATGTTAAAATAACGGTAATAATGGGTGCATTTTGCCAACATAATTGCCGCTCATAGAATAGTTTTTGTCCAGTAGCTTTCTGGGCAAAGTCGGTCGGAATAAAGGTAGAGAAGTTAACATGAATGTTTTAAAAAGCCCAAAATCACTGTTTGCCAGTACCTCTCTTGCGGTGTTGATAGGCTTAACTTCAGGCTGTGCCAGCGTCAACTCAGGCTTGCAAGCAGGTGAGCTGCCACCACAAGGTGTCTTTATCGCTGAAAACGGCATGCAATTCAACGTTCAGCCCTTAAGCTTAGCTGGCTTACCCGCTTCACCTGTTTATTCAAGTAGACGTAATAGCGGCTCTAGCATGAAGAATGCTCGCGTACATGAGCTATTAAATGGACCACGCAGTAGCGAATATCGTCTAGCACAAGGGGATGTACTTACCATCTCGTTGGGTGATTACCCTCAAATTCCAAAATCTGATATTGGCTACCCTATAGATCAGCAAGGCTATATCCAGTTTCCCTTGGTAGGTCGAGTAAAGGCCAGTGGGCTTTCTGTACCTCAGTTTACCAGTCAATTACGCAACCAGTTACAACGCTATTTAAAATATCCTGATCCACAGGTTCAAGTTTTAAAATATCGTAGTAATAACTTCTTTATTGATGGCGCTGTAAAGCAATCAGGTGAGTTCAGTATGGATGATAGACCTGTATCTTTATATGGCGCTATTTCAATGGCTGGAGGTGTTGCGCCTGAAGGTGATTCAAACAATGTTACTTTAACTCGTAACGGTACCACTTATGAGCTTGGTTTGAATGACCTAAAAAGTATGGGGGTTTCTGCGAATCAAATCTATCTAAGAGACGGCGATGCTGTACATGTCAATAGTCGTGATCGTAATAAAGTCTACGTATTAGGCGAGTTTGGCAGCGTCAAACCTGTAGAGATACCAGACCAAGGGTTAAGCCTGACTCAAGTCTTAGGTGAAGTAGAAGGTCTAGATGCCCGTACTGCAGATGCTGCCAAGCTTTATGTGATACGTGATCACGGCAATGCTTCTTATACGGATATTTATCATGCCAATCTACAATCTGTTACTAACTTAGCATTAGCCAACCGCTTTGAAATGCAGCCCAATGATATCGTCTATGTAGACCCTACAGGTCTAACCCGATGGTCAAGATTTATTGGTGCTATCCTTCCTTCAGCCTATGCTCTTGATAGACTTAACTAAAGTATCTGTATATTACATCAAATAGGCTAAATAGAAGTAGGTTGAGGATTAATCTTATGGCGTTTGAAAATATCTTGGTAGTGTGTGTCGGTAATATCTGCCGTAGTCCTATGGCAGAAGCGTTATTAAAGCAGCGCTTTCCTGACAAAAACATTGATTCTGCAGGTGTTGGGGCTTTGGTCGGTCATGGAGCCGATCCCGCTGCTATCGAAATTATGCAGCAGCAAAATATTGATATTACCGGTCATATCGCTAAGCAAATAGATGAAGATCTGGCTCTAAAATATGATTTAATACTCACCATGTCTGACGGACAAAATAAGTGGATTGAAGAACGCTTCCCTTTTTGCCGCGGTAAAACCTTTAAACTGGGTCATTGGCGTGATAAAGATATTGCCGACCCTTACAAACATGAGATGAGTGCATTTAAAACGGCATATCAAGATATCGTAAAAGGTATAGAGGATTGGCAGGATAAAATAAATTAACTTAACGCTATTTTTATTCTCGATATAAAAACCTGCCCATTGTTTAACTAGCAACTAATAAATAGTGAAAAAAACCTATGACTCAAACTGTGCCTCCCTCACCTAATGACAAAGCTATTAAAGATGACAACGAAATTGATTTAATGGCGTTACTATTGGCTTTGTTGCGTGGTTGGAAAACAATTTTAGCGGCTGCATTATTGGGGCTTTTATTAGGCGTTACCTATAGCCGTTATGTACAACCTACTTACCAAACCGATGCATTATTACAAATTGATAATAAATCAAAAAGTATTGCAGCTTTAGGTGCTAACATATCTGAGTTAGTGGGTGAAGAGTCTACTCCTGCAGAGACCGAGCGTGAGCTTATTAAATCACGTATGGTTCTACAGCCTGTAGTAGAGAAGTTGCACTTAGATATTAAGCTGCATAACCCAGAATTAAGTACTTGGGATCGTATCCTACACTCAAAAACACCGACTCAAACCAGTACAGAGCAAGGAGTCGTACTAGAAACAAGTAATGGAAGGGCACAAATTAGTCGTTTCGAGGTACCTTTAGCTTATGCAAATAGACCTTTTAGCTTAGTTAAAACATCTACAGGCTTCACTCTAAGCCTTGAGCTCAATGAAGAGGTAGTAGAATACAAGGGTAATATCGGTACGCCCACCACTTTTAAGACGCCAGACGGTGATATCACTATAGCAGTAAGCGCCTTACCTGCGACCGGTCATCCTGTTAACTTAACTAAAGTATCGACCCCTAACGCCATTGATGCTCTAAATAATGCTTTAGCTGTAGCGGAACGTGGCCAGAAAACTGGCATTATTCAATTAACCTTAACAGGAGAAGATCAAAAACAAGTTAGCCGTATATTAACAGATATTATTGAGTCCTATACCGCCCAAAACTTAGCTCGAGGCTCTCAACAAACCAGAACTACTATCGAGTTTATGGAATCACAGATTCCACAACTTAAACAAAAGCTTGAACAATCAGAAGAAGCCTTCAATAAATTCCGTGAACAGTATGGCACTATTGATGTTACTCAAGAAGCAGGTATTTTAATAAATGAAAGTGCTGCTATAGAAAAGCAAACCAGTGAGCTCAATCTAAAAAAAGCAGAGCTGCTTACTTATTATACTGAAGAGCATCCATTAGTTATTCAGATTAATGATCAACTCTCGGCTTTAAGTGAAAGACGCAGTCAGATCAAAGAAGGCATTTCTCGCTTACCTGAAATGCAGCGTGAATTTCTCCAGTTATCTCAAGACACTGAGATTAACCGCGAAATTTATCTAACCATGCTCAAAAACTATCAGCAATTGAAAATTGCTCAAGCCGGTGAGATTGGTTATGTAAGAGTGGTTGATATGCCTATCAATACTTATAAAGCTATTGCACCCAAAAAAGCACAAATCTGGGCCATTGCTTCATTGCTAGGCTTGCTTCTAGGGAGTTTATTAGTTCTTATTAAGAGCTTGCTACGTAATCCCGTTAAAGATCCAGAGCGTTTGGAAGCTAAAACAGGCGTACCCGTTATTGCCACCATTCCTCGTTCAAAAACATCTATCAACTTGATGAAAAATAACAAGAACAGTCGCCGCCTACTGGCCATGGTGGATCATGACGGGCTCAGCTATGAGGGTATTAAGAGTTTACGTACCTCTTTAATGTTTGCTATGCCGAAGGTAAGTAAGATATCAGCCGTATTAGGCACTCAATTAAATGATGCTAATAGTAAACAAGGTAAAATCATTGTTATCTCTGGTGAGGCGCCAAATATCGGCAAGTCTTTTATCTCTTCAAACTTAGCTGAAACTTTCTCTCAGCTGAATAAAAAGGTACTGATTATAGATGGTGACATGCGCCGCGGTGAATTGCATAAAATATTCACCATTACCCAAAATAATGGTTTAGGGGATTATCTAACGGAGTCTGCAGCGCACATAGCAGATTTTATCCAACCTACCAGCTTTGAGTTTATTGACTTTATGCCGCGTGGTAAGCATCCACATAACCCGGCGTCTCTACTATCAACAGATAAGTTTTCCAATATGTTAGCGCAGCTGGTGAATATCTATGACTATATTATCATTGATACACCGCCAGTATTAGCAGTCTCCGATGCTATTATTACCGCTCAGTATGCAGATAAAGTACTCATGGTGACTCGCTACAATCATTCTATAGAAGGACAGCTGGCCTATGCAGTTAAGCAGATGGATAAGGCAAATATTACGGTTGATGGTATTGTGTTAAATGACATGGTACAAAGCATTACCAGTAAGTATAGTTACCACTATAGCTATGCTTATGGCAACTCGAAAGATTAGTTTTAGTAACTTACTCTCTGCTAGTCTAGTCTCATAGCGAATATAACAGTGATATAACCATGCAACACAAAGATAAAGACACTCTGGCTAACACAGTAGCTGCTAATCCTGCTTCTTCAACTAAACTTAATGTCCTAGCAGAGAGCTTACTAGATTTATCCAGACCAATAAAACAGGCCATTTTATTAGTTGGTGATTATATCATCTCTATTATTTGCCTATTTTTAGCACTATCACTTCGTCAAGGCGTGCTCGATGTTAATGCTAGCCCTTTACTGGTCGCTTTATATGCTTTAGTACCGATTTTAGGCTTATATGTGGTTGGATTTTACCGCGGTGTAACTCGTATCTTCTTCGATACCGATATGCGCCGCGTGCTTAAGCTATTTGTCATTATTTTAATTGTATTTACCGTTGTCTACCTTTTTGACTTTATCACCAGTATCCCGCGCTCAGTCCCGCTATTGTATTTGTTTATGCTGTTTATCTGGCTGTGGGGCAGCCGGCTGTTTCTACGCGACTTATTACTGCGCTTACAAGGCAAGCCGGTTTATCAGGATTTACATAAAAGCGGTATCGAGCGCGACAATGTGCTTATCTATGGTGCTGGCTCATCAGGCACTGCGTTATTAGAAGCCTTACAAGACTCTCCTCGCTATCAAGTGGCTGCCTTTATTGATGATGACAATCGCTTAACGGGCGGGCATATCTTAAATAAAAAAATCTATCCCGCTACCGATATTGAAAGCTTGGTTGAAGACCTAAACATCGCCCAAGTATTTTTGGCGATGCCTTCGGTTAATCGCCAGCGTCGTCGTGAGATTATTAACGATTTAACCAATCTGTCTGTAAAAATCAAAGAGCTACCTAGCCTGCAAGATATAGCTGAAGGTAAGGTGACAGTCAGTACCATGCGCCGCGTCGATATCTTGGATGTATTAGATCGACAAACAGTTGATCCCGACCCTGTATTATTAGCTAAGAACATTAAAGGTAAGAATGTATTGGTAACGGGTGCCGGTGGCTCAATCGGCAGTGAGCTATGTCGCCAAATTATAAAAAATAAGCCTAAATGCTTGGTATTATACGAATTGTCTGAATACGCTCTGTATGCCATTCACCAAGACTTATTAGCTTGGCAGACAGCTAATCCAATGACTAGCGATAGTTCTCCTACACAGATCATCGCTCTATTGGGTAATGTGAACAACCAACAAAAATTAAACATGGTATTTAACGAATATGCGATTAATACCGTGTATCATGCGGCAGCTTATAAGCATGTGCCTATCGTAGAATATAACCCCTTTGAAGGCGTTATCAATAATGCCAAAGGTACGTATCATTGTGTCAAAGCAGCTAGTGAATCAAATGTAGAAACCTTTGTACTTATTTCAACCGATAAAGCGGTACGCCCTACCAATATCATGGGCGCTTCGAAACGCTTAGCGGAGCTGGTTTGTCAGGGCTTTAGTAATCAGCATCCTAAGACGAAAATCAGTATGGTACGCTTTGGTAATGTATTGGGCTCATCAGGCTCAGTGGTGCCTCTATTTACCAAACAAATCGCTAAAGGTGGCCCTATTACGGTCACTCATCCTGAAGTGACTCGCTACTTTATGACCATCCCAGAGGCTGCTAATTTAGTAATTCAAGCTGGTGCTATGGCAAAAGGCGGTGAAGTCTTCGTACTAGATATGGGCAGACCAGTAAAAATTGTTGATCTAGCGCGCCGCATGATTCACCTAAGTGGCTATGAAGTTAAAGATGAGAACAACCCTGCTGGTGATATAGAGATAGTCTTTAGTGGTCTACGCCCAGGCGAGAAGCTTTATGAGGAGCTGATCATCGGAGATGACAATATTGAGGCCACTCAGCATTCATTAATTATGCAAGCCCGTGAGCACAGCTTTGATCTCGCTGATATTGAGGACACGCTATCTGAATTGGCATCTAGAGCTCAATACCATGATGTGGGCTGGTTAAAGCAGCAATTTACTCATTATGTAGAAGGCTATACGCCAGAGTCTAATCTAAATTAAATAACCTTTATAAAATTCTATAAAAAGTAAAAGGACAGTTATGTTAAATGTTAACGATATAAAAATTGCAGTAATCGGCTTGGGCTATGTGGGTCTACCCTTAGCCGTTGAGTTTGGTAAAAAGAATCCAGTTATCGGCTTTGATATCAATCAACACAGAATCAAAGAGCTAAAATCAGGAACAGATCATACCTTAGAAGTCAGTGATGAAGAGCTCGCCAGTGCCAAACAACTGCAGTTTAGCTCAGACATCAATGAACTGGCTGAATGCAACTTTTATATCGTAACCGTACCTACCCCTATCGATGAATATAAACAACCTGATTTAACGCCTCTAATTAAAGCTTCTACTGCCATTGGTAGTGTGCTTAAAGCTGGCGACATTGTGGTATATGAGTCAACTGTCTACCCTGGTGCTACAGAGGAGGTCTGTATTCCTGAGCTAGAGCGAAGCTCGGGTCTCACTTTCAATAAAGACTTCTTTGCAGGCTATAGTCCAGAGCGCATTAATCCAGGCGATAAAGAGCACCGCGTTACTAACATTCTTAAAGTGACTGCAGGCTCTACTCCTGAAGTAGCAGATCTAGTAGATGATGTTTATAACTTGGTCATTACAGCCGGCACTCATAAAGCACCTTCTATCAAGGTAGCTGAAGCAGCTAAAGTTATTGAAAATACTCAGCGCGATGTCAATATTGCCCTAATCAATGAACTAGCCGTTATCTTTAATAAAATGGGCATTGATACTGAGGCCGTATTAACTGCGGCAGGTACTAAATGGAACTTCTTACCCTTCCGTCCAGGTCTGGTCGGTGGGCATTGTATCGGTGTCGATCCTTACTACCTCACTCATAAAGCTCAGGCCATTGGTTACAACCCAGAGATTATTTTGGCAGGTCGCCGCTTGAATGACAGTATGGGCGAATATGTGGTTACCCAATTAGTCAAAACTATGATTAAAAAGCGCATTCAGGTTGAAGGCGCAAGAGTTCTCATCCTAGGTCTAAGCTTCAAAGAGAACTGCCCTGATGTGCGTAATACCAAAGTGATTGATATCGTGCATGAGCTAAAAGAATATAACATCGATGTTGATGTGTTCGATCCTTGGGTTGATGCTGAAGAAGCTCAACATGAGTATGGTATTAGCCCTATCAATGATAATACTAACTTAGAGAATAATAGCTACGATGGTATTATCTTAGCAGTCGCACATCATCAGTTCGTAGAAATGGGCGTAGAGCAAATTAGAGCTCTCGGTAAATCTAATCATGTACTTTATGACTTAAAATACCTATTCAATAGTGATCTTAGTGATATTCGTTTGTAATATTATCTTGCTTATAAGTTAAACTCTAAGTAATAGATAGACTAAAATTTTAAAAATAAAAGAGTAAAGTCCTATGACCCAATATAAAAAGACTCAACAAGACTTAATTGCTGCGCCTAAGACCTGGCTTGTAACAGGGGTGGCTGGTTTTATTGGCTCGAACCTGCTTGAGACCTTATTAAAGCTAAATCAAACAGTAGTGGGTCTGGATAACTTCGCTACTGGCTATCAGAAAAACTTAGATGAGGTTCAAGGCTTAGTATCTAGTGAGCAATGGCAGCGCTTTAGCTTCATTGAGGGTGATATTCGTAGCTTTGCAGACTGCCAAAAAGCCTGCTCTGGCATAGACTATGTGCTACATCAAGCCGCCCTTGGTTCAGTACCTCGTTCACTTGCGGACCCTATCACCACCAATGACGTCAATATCTCAGGCTTCTTGAACATGCTAACTGCTGCCCGTGATGCAGAAGTAAAAAGCTTTACCTATGCCGCCAGTAGTTCAACTTATGGTGACCACCCTGGCCTACCTAAAGTAGAATACAAAATTGGTAAGCCCTTATCTCCTTATGCGGTCACTAAATATGTAAACGAGCTGTATGCTGATGTATTCGCTCGCTCTTATGGATTTAAGAGTGTTGGCTTGCGCTACTTTAACGTCTTTGGTCGTCGTCAAGATCCAGACGGCGCCTATGCTGCAGTAATCCCTAAGTGGACTGCTGCCATGATCAAAAACGATACGGTATTTATCAATGGCGATGGTGATACCAGCCGTGACTTCTGCTATATCGAAAATACGGTACAAGCTAATATCTTAGCCGCTACTACGCAAAATTCAGAGGCTATCAACCAAGTATATAACGTGGCTATAGGCGATCGTACTACACTTAATGAGCTGTTTAATGCGATTAAGTCAGCATTAGCAGATAACGGTGTAACTTACGAGCAGGAGCCGACTTATCGCGACTTTAGACCAGGCGATGTGCGTCATAGTCAAGCCGATGTCAGTAAAGCCAATAGCCTACTTGGATATGAGCCGAAATTTAATATCTCTCAAGGTATTGATGAAGCGATGGCTTGGTATGTTAGGAAACTAAAGTAGTCAGTTTCTATGAAATCTAATATATTCAAAAAACTTAGCAATAACAACTTAGCAAGAAATGTATTAATAGTCGCTAGCGGGACTGCTGCCGCCCAAATTATTGCTTTGATCTTAATGCCTATTATTACACGACTATATGGGCCGGAAAGCTATGGAAAACTAGGTGTTTTCATCACAGTAATAACGATATTAACACCTATCTCCACAATGGCATTACCTAGTGCAATCGTATTACCTGAAAAAGACTCTGAATCTAGGGCAATTGCTCGGCTTTCGCTTATTATTGCTCTGCTAGTCTCTACAATACTTAGTTTAGTGTTTATAGCAGCTAATGACTTATTAGTAAATCTCTCAACCTTCCAAAACCTTGGTAATTTGATTTGGTTTTTACCTTTAGCACTTTTATTCACCTCATGTCAAGATGTTTATACTCAGTGGATCATTAGAAAAAAAGAATTTAAAGATTTATCTAAAGTTTCAGTTAGTCATTCATTATTAAATTATGGGACACAAGCACTTATAGGTTTTAAATACCCTTTTACTTATATACTGATTGCAATTCATACTATTGGAATATTCGTTAGAGCTTTAATGCTATATTATTTTAGTAAAGATATTAGAAGCACTTCATTAAAGAGTGATCGTAATAGTAAACCTTCAGCCTTGAGAATACTGAGGAAGTACTACGACTTCCCAATGTATAGAGCCCCTGAAATGTTGCTCAGCGCAATATCCCAAGGTATGCCAGTTATTTTATTATCCACATACTTTAGTTTAACTATTGCAGGGTTTTATACACTTACACGAACAGTATTAGCCATTCCCATAAATTTATTAGGCTCCTCAATACAGAGTGTATTTTACCCACATTTTAATGAAGCTGTATTAAACAACTCTAAAACCACAAGTCTTTTAATGAAGCCTACTTTGACCTTACTATATGTAGGACTGGTACCACTTGTGCTAACCATATTCTTTGCACCTTTTGCTTTTTCTTTAGTCTTTGGAGATGAATGGTACGAAGCTGGCAAGTATGCACAATGGCTATCAATATGGTTTTTATTTACATTAGTCAGCCGACCGAGTATTTCCGCTATTCCTGTATTTAAACTTCAAGGATGGTTGTTGATATTCGAACTAATATCAACAATAGTGAAAATTCTGGCTTTGTTTATTGGTTATTACTATTTCAATAACCCAATCGTAGCCATATCACTTTTTAGTATTACTGGCTCGCTTGCTTTCTTAATTCTAATATTAAAAGTTTTTAAGCATGCAGCAACTTTGGATAATAAAATAAAATAGTAATTCATATCTTATAAATAAAATGACTATCTAGGAAGTTATATGAATAAAATTGCTTTATACATCCCATCAATGAACGGCGGTGGTGCGGAAAGAGTTATGTTAGCTCTTGCTAATGGGCTAGCTGAAAAAGATATTCAAGTCGATTTATTACTAAATAGAGTAGATGGCCCGTATCTGAAAGATGCATCAAAAAAAGTTAATATAGTTAATTTAAACACTTCAAGAACCCTTAGAAGTATATTGCCTTTAGCTAAATATCTACGTACAGAGAGGCCTAATGCTATTTTATCAGCTATGAACTACGTTAATATTGTAACAGTAATGGCTAAGTTGATTAGCAACTCGGATACCAAAGTTATTGTTAGCGAACACATCAATCTAACAGAATCCAATAAGTCATCAAGCACTATCACACACCATATCCTAAAACTTCTAATGAGCTACACTTATAACAAGGCTGATAAAATCGTAGCAGTATCTAATGGTGTTGCAGAATCCCTAATTCACGAAATTAATATAGAAGCGAATAAACTTACTACTATTTATAATCCAATTTTTTCAGAAGACTTAGTTAGACGTTCTGATGAGCCAGTTTCACATCCCTGGCTTAATGAAAACGCACTTCCATTGGTCTTAGCTGTAGGTAGGCTTACTCATCAAAAAGACTTTGCTACACTAATACATGCTTTTAAAAAAGTACTAAAAAACAAGGCCTGTAATTTAATTATTCTTGGAGAAGGAGAGCTTAGATGTGAATTAGAAAAATTAATCAAAGACTTAAATCTACAAGATAACGTACAACTTCCTGGGTTTGTTAATAATCCTTATGCATGGATGTCTAAAGCGGACCTCTTTGTACTCTCTTCAATATATGAGGGTTTTGGTAATGTCTTAGTAGAAGCTATGGCATGTGGTACCCCTGTAGTTAGCACAGATTGTCCTAGTGGCCCGAGTGAGATCTTGGAAAATGGTCGTTGGGGAAGCCTTGTTCCAACCAATGATCCTGATAGTTTAGCTGAAGCTATATTAAAAGCTTTGAATAATACTAAATTTAAATCAGAATTAGTAAAAAAACGAGCCGAAGATTTCAGTGTAGACAACTCCTTAAGTGGCTATATAGCAGTTTTTGCTCCATAGTAAAAACTTATTCTATCCTAAAAATTAATTGTAAACTAAGGAGCTTACATTATGTGTGGATTAACTGGCTTTCTAAAGGGCGCTTCTTTTTCTATGAGAGAAGATAGCTTAGTTATTTTGAAAACAATGACAGACTCAATAGTTCATCGAGGACCAGACTCAGAAGGTCATTGGATAGATAAGGATAATGAAATCGCTTTAGGTCATCGCAGATTATCTATATTAGATTTGAGCGATGCAGGACATCAGCCAATGCAGTCTGATGACAATAGATACGTCATTACTTTTAATGGTGAAATATATAACCATTTAGAAATTCGTTCAGAAATCGAGTCTAAATTTTCAGGAATCTACTGGAATGGTCATTCCGATACAGAAACGCTTCTAAAATCAATCGAGGTGTTTGGCTGGGAAGGTACTTTAACAAAACTTATAGGCATGTTTGCAATCGCGCTATGGGATAAAAAGAAAAGTGCGCTCTATTTAGCACGTGATAGATTTGGAGAGAAACCACTTTATTATGGCTGGCAAGGTGACACCCTTTTATTTGGTTCTGAATTAAAACCGCTCACCTTACATCCAGCTTTTGAAAAGAAGTTAAATAAAGGTGCTATAGGCCTGTTACTTAAGCACGGCTATATACCTACCCCCCACTCTATCTGGGATAATATATTCAAGCTACCCGCTGCGCACTATCTTATTATTACTGGAGGCGATACTAGTCCAAAACCTATTTGCTATTGGTCATTTAAAGATTTAGTAGAAAAGTCTGATTCCAATAAGTTGGATATTGGTGATGATTCTGCAGTAGAAAATCTGGAGAATCTATTAACAGAAAGCATCAAAAGACAGATGATCTCGGATGTTCCTTTAGGTGCCTTATTATCTGGAGGAGTAGACTCTTCATTAGTAGCTGCACTAATGCAAGATATCTCTGATATACCTATTAAAACGTTTAGCATTGGCTTTGAAGATCCAAAGTTTGACGAATCTAAACACGCAGAGGCTGTAGCTGATCATTTAGGTACGGATCACACCACTCTAATCATGGGACCAGGTGATTTATTAGACTTAGTACCTGAGATTGCGAAAATATACGATGAACCATTTGCAGATAGCTCACAGCTACCTACTACTATTGTATCAAGATTAGCCAAGCAGCATGTTACAGTGGCTTTAAGCGGTGATGCAGGTGATGAGACTTTTGGAGGATATAGCCGTTATTACTTAATACAAAAGCTATGGAAAAATTTAGACAAACTGCCTCATCCCCTACGTAACAAGCTGAGCACATTACTGACTACGATAACGCCTGAGCAATCTAATTTATTACTAGGTTGGCTCTTTAGCAGAGTTAAGCAAGCAGCGCTACCTGATAAGCTATATAAACTTGGGGAGCGCCTTGAAAATGTGGACTCATTCGAAAGTTTATACTTGGCATATGTCAGTGAAATTAATAACCCAACAAAATTAGTTAAAGGGTTAGATAGCTTGCCTCAATACTTACTAGGTAGTATTAACGAATGGCCTGAGCTAAACAATCCTATTGAGAAGCTGATGGCTTTAGACACCCTCACCTATTTAACCGATGATATTTTGGTAAAGGTGGATCGTGCAGCTATGTCCGCTTCATTAGAATTAAGAGCACCGTTCTTAGATCATAACTTAGTAAAGTATGCATGGCAGCTTCCTTTTGAATTTAAATATAGAGATGGTCAAACTAAATGGATTTTACGTCAAGTCTTATATAAGCATGTACCTAAAGAATTAATCGAAAGACCTAAACAGGGCTTTGGCGTGCCTTTAAATGATTGGCTCCGCGGACCACTAAAAGATTGGGCTGAAGATTTACTTAGTGTTCAGTTTTTAGAAGAACAAAATATCTTTCATACCGATGAGATTCGTAATATGTGGCGTCATCACTTATCAGGTACTAGGCATTATGGCGCAAGGCTATGGTCAATATTAATGTTCCAAGCTTGGTATAAAGAAAACTTTGAACTAAATAAAACTCCCTAGTATGTAATTTTAAACGATTGTTTTTTAATTAATAAGGTGTCAGTTGTGACTAATAATCGTACTAAAACTTTACTCTCAGACTGTTAATATATGCACAAAAAACTCAAGCATTTAGCAAAGATAAATTTATATTGAACCCCCTAACAAGAGCATTTACATAAGTAATCTCCAAACTTATGCAAGTTATCGGATTTAGCTATGAGCATTAAAGAGAAGTTATTTTCTAAGACTCCATATTTCATTCAAAACTCAGCTATTGCTTTGTTTAA
Organism: Psychrobacter raelei; assembly: GCF_022631235.3. Taxonomy (NCBI): domain Bacteria; kingdom Pseudomonadati; phylum Pseudomonadota; class Gammaproteobacteria; order Moraxellales; family Moraxellaceae; genus Psychrobacter; species Psychrobacter raelei. The sequence continues at coordinate 322,838 of NZ_CP093310.2, read as the reverse complement.
TAACTACCAGTATAAGATGCGTCATGGCGGCGTTTACAATGCTTTTAGAGATTATTATGCAAGAGCTGAATTAATGAATGAGTTTGAACTTCATAGAGAAATTGATGCGAAAAAAAATGAATTCTTTAATTATGTTGAAGCTAAATCTCCTTGGTACAAAAATTATAACTTTAATGAGTTTCAGTCACTACCAATTTTAGAAAAAAGTGATGTGATTAATAAATTAGCATTAATCCAAACTATTGATGAGAAAGATGGTGTTATAAGCTTAACTGGAGGAACAACCGGCGCCTCCATGAAAGTAGTTTATACTAAAAGTGATATGCAGGAACGTTTTGCGATATTAGATCACTTTAGAGCTAAGCATGGCTATGAGTTAGGCAAGAAAACGGCTTGGTTTTCAGGTAAAAACCTAATCTCTGAAAAACACCTGAAAAAAAACATCTGCTCTCACTACGACTTTCTAAATAAAATTAAATTCTATTCGACATTTCACATAAACCAAAAGAATTTTGATACTTATTGGAAGTCATTAAATAAGTTTCAGCCTGAATTTATTGTAGGCTTCCCTTCTAGTGTCTACGAAATATGTAAAATTGCTGATAAAAAAGGGCTTAAGTTGAAAAGAAAAGTTAAGGTTTTTTTCCCAACAGCAGAAACTGTACTACCTGAGCATAGGAAACTGATAGCTAAAGTGATGGGCTGTAAAACGGTCGATCAATATGCTTCATCAGAGGGCGCACCTTTCATCTTAGAATGCGCAGCAGGATCTTTGCATATTCACCCCTTAACAGGCATATTTGAAGTTGTAGATGAAAACCTAAAACCTTCTCTAGAAGGAGAGATGCTAGTTACTTCTTTCACAACACATGGTACTCCGCTTATTAGATATCGTATAGGAGATGGCATAAAACTAGCGCCTTCAAATATAAAGTGTGACTGTGGCTCAAGCTTTCCATTAGTTGAACGAATTGATGGTAGAACTACAGACTATGTTCTCTCGCCGACACATGGCAAGGTTAACCTAGGGAATATTAGTAATAGTACGAAAAATATAGAAGGTATAGTTAAGTTTCAAGTAATTCAGAGTAGCCTTGATAAGGTTAAGGTTTTAATAGTATCAAATGACAGCTTTACTCAAGCTCAAAGTCAAAAATTTAAAGCTGCACTAGAAGAAAGATTCGGCCCAAAGCTGTTGATTGAAGTAGAGCTAGTAGAGGAAATAACTAAAGAAAAAAGCGGTAAATTCAGATTAGTAAAAAACTTACTAGGTTCAAAAAATGTTTGAGTATAAGTTAGATTTTTACCAGAACCTATTAACTCTCACGATACTAATATTAGGGCTATTTCTAGTATTAGTCATTGGTGCCAAAAAAAAGGGGGATGTGGCCAAAATTCTCATACTATATGTATGGCATACTCTATTTGCAGCTATATATTACCTATTTTCACTATCTAATGTTTCAGATGCAAAAGGCTATTATAGAAGCTCAATAACTGAAGACTCTTTCCAGTTTTATCCAGGTAGTCCTTTTGTCAATTATATTGCATCAATATTTTCTCGTGGTATAGATGCAAGCTATCTGAATACAGCTTTAGTCTTCAGTATAATAGGAGCGCTTGGTCTTGTCCTTTTCTACCTGTCTTTAAAGAAATATCTAAACTCCTTATCATCGTATTGGTTTTTGATACTGCTGTTACCATCGATGAGTTTTTGGACCTCATCACTGAGTAAAGACTCAATATCTTTTTTTGCTGTATGTCTTTTGATTTATGCTATAACTACAAGTAAAAAGACTATACTACTATCATCTATTGCTTTTTTTGCGATGTTTATGGTTCGGCCTCATATTGGAGCATTGATTCTAGCTTCATATGTTATATACTTCATTATTAGAGCCAAAGTACACATTCTTTTTAAGGTTATAACTATCCCTGCCATATTAGCAGGGTTATTACTTTCTATCAGCTTTGTAGAACAGTATATAGGTTTAGACGAGTCATCTGCTGATGGCTATATGGACTATATTGATAAAAGAGAATCAGTTAGTCAAACAGGTGGTTCAGCAGTAGATATCAGTTCAATGAGCTATCCCATGAAAATGTTCACTTACACCTTTAGACCCCTACCGTTTGAGGCTCACAGTATAACCGCCTTGGTCAACAGTATTGAGAACACCCTACTTCTATTTGCCTTTATATATATTGTTATTAAAACCAGGTTTAAGCTTAGACCCTTTATACAAGATAAGAATATGTGGCTTTTTGCTTACTTAATGCTTACTTCTTCGGTGCTTGCCCTGACCACAGCAAACTTAGGTATTGCTACTAGACAGAAATGGATGTTTATGCCAGTTATTATATACCTACTAATTTATGTTTTTCATCAATACAGAACAGATTCCTTAAAAAACTAGCTAGGTGAATACTAAAATACTTTATTTGAATATTTTAAAAATAAGACAATACTATGAAAGTTATCCATATAATTACAGGTGGCAATGGCCGCGGTGGAGCAGAAGGTGCTCTTCTAAGACTTGTGAATCAGACATCTGATTCTATAGAGCATACTGTGTATACACTACAGGATATGCCTGACTATGCCCCTGATTTTTCAAAGGTTGGAATCAATTTAAAATCCCTAAATATAAAAGCTCCTAAACAGTTTGTTTTAAACCTAGCAAAGTTTAAAAAGGATATTCGTGAAATTCAACCTGACGTCATCCAGACTTGGATGCGCCATCCTAATTTCATGTTTGGGCTTATAGGTAAAAGTCTAGGTATCCCAGTTGTATGGAATATAAGACAAGGCACTCTTAATAGAAAAACTTTAGGCTTTAAAAATACAGTTATTCTAAAAGTTAATGCAGCCTTGTCTAAGAACATACCAACTAAAATAATAAACTGCTCTTTACGCTCTATTAATCTACATAAAAAAGAGGGTTATGCTGACAAATTCGTATATATTCCTAATGGCAGCTACATTGAGAAAAAGCTTTATTCAAAAGAATCTCCTAACTCAACAGCCTCTATTTTTACTTTAGGGCATGTCGGTAGATATAGCACAGCAAAAAACCATAAGCTCTTTATACATGCCTTTAGTCAATTTCATTCCGCTTATAAGGATACTTACGCCTTAATGGCAGGGCCAGGCGTAACCCTTAGTAACATAAACTTCGAGGAAAATTTCGCTTCGATACTAAATGATTCGTATGAGTTATTGGGCCAAATAGATACAAGAGAGGAACTTTCTGATATTTATAAGAGAATGGACTGCCTAGTATTAAGTAGTATTACTGAGGGCTTCCCCAATGTACTTATTGAAGCTATGAGCTTTGGTGTACCATGCATCAGTACCGATGTCGGTGATGCTAGAGAAATTATTGCAGATACAGGTTGGATTGTTCCGTCAGACGATCAGGAAGCACTAGAGAATGCTTTGGAAGAGGCTTATCACGAATATATGAGCTCCCCAGAGAAATGGGCAGCTCGCAGAAAGAAAGCTTATGACAGAGTTATCGAAAATTACTCAATCGAGAAAATGTGTGAGCGCTATATTGATGTATGGAATGAAGCAATAAATCAAAGTAACCATACCCGGAGAAAAAAATGAGTAAAGGGGTTTTTACCTTGTCGCTTGACTGTGAGGGGCTATGGGGAGTTGCTGATCATCTAGGCTCCTCTACGCAATCTATTAATCAAAACAGCCTCAGTGAAGTTTATTCGTATATTGATGACGTATTATCACACCACTCAATTAAAGCCACTTATGCCTTCACCACCCTCTTCACCCAGGATGAAGCTAACATCCTAAAATATAAAGACAGTATACAATCTTATATTAATGAGCAAGATGAATGGTATAAACATATCTTTAATACATTACATAACGGAAATTTGGACGGTTGGCTAGGCAGAGAATTCTATTTGCAAGCTAAGAAAAATAGTCATGAAATTGCTTGGCATGGTTTTACTCATCACCCATTAGGCGAAACTACCAAAAAAAATATCGTTAAATTTGAAGTCTCAGAGTCTCTTAAGGTATTTGAAAAAGAGAGTTTAGATGTGACTTCTATAGTATTCCCACGTAATGATGTGGGTCATTTAAATTTACTGGGTAACTCGGGCTTCGATGTGTATAGAAAAGGTGTAATAGAGCAATCTAGATTACATTCTAATAAATACTATAGAGTCCTTGACGAATTTAATGTATTAAAGTCATCACAAAAGTTTAAGTCATCTAAATCTAAAAAGACGCCTATGATAAGCTTGCCTGCAGGTTACTTTTTGAACTGGCCCAGTGGTCCAAGGCGACTCATACCTAGTGAGGTTACTTATAGACGATGGGATCACATATTAAGATCTGCGTCACGTCGCTCTGCACAGGCACATATGTGGTTTCATCCTCATAATATGATTACAGCTCCTAAAATGCGTGATACGTTTGAAAGTATAATAAAAAATATTTCTACTAGAATTGATAATGGTGAAATTCTAAATCTGACAATGGAAGAATGCAAAAGGTATTACAATGAATAATAAATGGATAGACAATGAGCAGGACCTAGAGCTGGTTAAGCAACTCTTTAATAACAATGATAGCCCTCGTACCCTACAACATTTGAAATGGCAATACATAGATAGTTATTGTCAAGAAGGTAGACTGGTACTAGGAGGCATTGATCCAACCCTATTAAAAGGCCTAACCGGTATCTATGCTATTTTTCAAAACAGATTTATATCTGACAATCAAAAAGTTACTGCCTCACAATCTCTAGATACCTTGGTTGCTCCTGAAGCCAGAGGTCAGGGGCTGTTTAACAAGTTAGCCTCACAAGTTTATGATGAGGCAAAAAACCGAGGTATCGCTTTTGTTTATGGATTTCCAAATGGTAACTCTGCCCATGGCTTCTTTAATAAACTAGACTGGATAAACTTAGACCCCATTCCTTTTCTAGTTTTACCCTTACGTTCACATTACATCTTATCAAAGATGCCTATTATAAATAAGGTATCTAATTTATTACCTAATATTACATATTTAAAGAAGATTAAGTATCAGACTAGTTTCGATATAGTCGAAAACATACCCATTGATTCTAATTACGATCAGCTATGGACTGCTTTTTCTAAAAAAATAAATACAGGCCTTATTAGGGACGCTAAATATGTCAATTGGCGACTCTCTCGCCCTGGTGAAGATTATCAGAATGTTGCTATACTCGATAACAAGGGTGAAATGCAAGCTATTTGTATTTACTCCCTTAAAGAGAAGCATGGTGGCTTAATAGGTTACATTATGGAGCTTATATACTTAGATGATAAATTAGGCTCTATTGCTTTGAATAAAGCTTTACAAAACTTAAAAGATAGTCATTGCGATGCAGTATTAGCGTGGAACTTTAATCACTCGCCTAACCATGCTGCATACAAAGCTAATGGCTTTTTACCACTACCTGAAAAAATCAGACCTATAGAACTACACTTTGGGGTTAGAATCTTTAATGAGAACCTGAGAGAAACCTTAAGCGATAGAAACAAATGGTACTTAAGCTATTTTGATTCTGATACGGTATAGGTGCGGTTAAAAATGAAATTTCTAATTATAGCCAGCTATCCAGGCTCTATCCTAAAGTTTCGTGGCGCTTTGATTGAAGCACTACAGAACAAAGGGTTTGAGATACATATTGCAGCCCCTGAATTTGGTAACCACCCAGAAGATGTTACAGCGCTTAAGAACCTAGGTTACAACCTTCATAATATACCACTGCAACGAACTGGCACGAATCCTCTAAAGGATGCTGCTGCGTTATCTGCACTATATTTAATAATGAAGAAAGTTACACCTAGCTATGTTATGAGCTATACAATCAAGCCTGTCATCTATGGAACACTAGCAGCCTGGGCAGCAAAGATTCCTAACCGCTATGCCCTAATAACGGGGTTAGGCTATGCCTTTCAACAGGTTGAAGAAACAGGTCATCGTAGTAAACTACAGAAACTTATACATGGACTGTATAAGCAGGCTCTAGCTAAGACGTCCAAAGTATTTTTTCAGAATCCGGATGATTTAAACCTGTTTAAACAGCTAGAGCTTATTTCTTCTGCTACGCCTACTGCAGTGGTCAATGGATCGGGGGTAGATATTTCCGAATATGAAATTGCACCCTTACCTATCACAGATGATCAAACTACCGAACTCAGATTTCTGATGATTGCACGCCTGCTTGGAGATAAAGGTGTCAGAGAATATGTTCAAGCTGCCAAACGTATTAAGGCAAAATATCCTCAAACTCAATTTGACTTGGTCGGTTGGATTGATGACAATCCTGATAGTATAGAGCAGCAAGAGTTAGATAGCTGGATTAAAGACGGAACTATCAACTTCTGGGGTAAGCTTGCAGATGTTAAGCCCGCCATCGCTGCCAGTTCCATCTATGTTCTACCCTCCTATAGAGAAGGTACGCCTCGTACAGTGCTAGAGGCCATGGCCATGGGTAGACCAATCATTACTACCGATGCACCAGGCTGCCGAGAGACGGTAACAGATGGGGTTAATGGCTTCTTAGTACCTGTTAAATCAGTAGTTGGATTAACAGAGGCTATGGAGAAATTTATAACTGATCCTGGTTTAATTAATACCATGGGTAAAGCGTCTCGTAAAATTGCTGAAGAAAAATTCGACGTACACGCTGTCAATAACTTTATGCTCAAAGAAATGGGGCTATAGCTTACAAGGTCATTCATATGCTCAAAAGACTAATCGACATTACTGCCAGTAGCGCTGCATTAGTAGTACTATCCCCCGTCTTAGCGGCGACTGCTTATAAAGTTAAAAAGAACTTAGGCTCTCCTGTCTTATTTAAACAGACTCGTCCGGGGTTAGATGGTCAGCCATTTGAAATGATAAAGTTTCGCACCATGAAGGACTCGACTGATAAAGACGGTAATCTATTACCAGATAGTGAACGTCTGACGCCATTCGGTCAGAAACTACGCAGTACCAGTCTTGATGAGCTGCCTGAGCTTTGGAATGTGCTAAAAGGTGATATGAGCTTGGTTGGCCCTCGCCCACTGCTTATGGAGTACTTACCTTTATATAACAGTGAACAGGCTCGTCGACATAAGGTGCGCCCAGGCGTAACAGGCTATGCTCAAGTCAACGGTCGAAATGCGATTAGCTGGGAAGATAAATTTGCGCTAGATACTTGGTATGTAGATAATCAGTCTTTATGGTTGGATATCAAAATTCTAGCAAAGACCGTTAAACAAGTGCTTATTAAGGATGGTATTAGTGCTGAAGGCGAAGCCACAATGAGTAAGTTTACTGGTACAGCTGCTACTAATGAGCTGGCTCAATAGATTATGGATTATCTATATGGTATATATGGCGCTTCGGGCTGTGGTCGCAGCTTGATGCCTGTTGCTGTTGAGCAACTAAAACGTGATGGCTTATATGAACAAGCCAAAATTGTCTTTATCGATGATGCTCTAGAAGAAGATACGTTAGTCAATGGCTATACAGCCATGAATTATAAAAAATTTAAATCGATTAAAGTCAGGAACAAGCAAGTTCTTATTGCCATTGCTAACAGCTCCATTCGTGAAAAAATTGCCGATAAGCTTGCTGCGGATAATATCCCTTTGTGGACTATCTTAGCGGATAGCAGTATCATCATGGACGCAGTAGAACTAAAAGAAGGGGCAGCACTCAGCCCTTTTGTCACTATAGGCTCTAATGTGCGTATTGGTAAATGCTTTCATGCAAATTTATATAGTTATGTAGAACATGACTGTGTTATCGGCGACTATGTGACCTTTGCACCAAGAGTTAGCTGTAATGGTAATATCCATATCCATGACCACGCCTATATCGGTACAGGAGCTGTCATCAAGCAAGGCATTCCTGATAAGCCTTTAGTTATTGGTAAAGGTGCTATCGTTGGTATGGGCGCTGTAGTCACTAAAGACGTTCCTGCTGGTGCAGTTGTGGTTGGTAACCCCGCCAGACCCTTGGTAAAATAACCTATTGTATCGTTAAATTTGAACCTCCTGATGTTAGAACTCAGTGATTTTCTACTATAAATGCTATTAAAAACTGTAAAGGTATAGTAATCCCCATGCTAAACACTCAATTCCAACCTTGGCCTAGTTTTACCCAAGAAGAGGCTGATGCTGTCAGCCGTGTGCTACTATCAAATAAAGTCAACTACTGGACGGGTAATGAGAGCCGTGAGTTCGAGCGTGAGTTTGCTCAGTGGGCCGATAGCAAATACGCAGTAGCGGTGGGTAACGGTACTTTAGCCCTAGATGTCGCCTTGCAAGTATTAAATTTACAGCCAGAGGACGAAGTGATTGTTACCCCACGCACCTTTATCGCCAGTATCTCAAGCGTGGTAAATGCTGGTGCTAAACCTGTATTCGCTGATATTGATGCTGACAGTGGTAACATCTCACCCAAAACTATTGAAGCAGTTATTACGGACAAGACCCGTGCCATCGTTTGTGTCCATTTAGCAGGCTGGCCATGTGATATGGATGGTATCATGGCATTAGCGGAGAAACACAATCTGTATGTGATTGAAGACTGTGCTCAAGCACATGGTGCCAAATACAAAGGTCGTAGTGTCGGTAGCATTGGTCACTTCGGCGCTTGGAGCTTCTGCCAAGATAAAATTATGACCACTGGTGGTGAAGGCGGTATGGTTACCACCAACGATGAAGCACTATGGCGCAAGATGTGGGCCTATAAAGATCATGGTAAGAGCTATGCTGCCGTGTATGAGACCGAGCATGCCCCAGGTTACCGCTGGCTACATGAAAGCTTCGGTACCAACTGGCGCATTACCGAGATGCAATCTGTTATCGGCCGCATCCAATTAACAAGAATGGCTGAATGGACTACCAAACGTACTGCAAATGCCCATGCTATTCTGCAAGCCTGCAAGCCTTGGGAACAAAAAGGCTATCTCAATGTGCCTGTGATGGAGCAGACGCCAGGCTTTGAAGATTGCACTCACGCTTACTACAAACTGTATGTCTATGTTCGCCCAGAGAACTTACCTGAAGGCTGGTCACGCGATCGTATTATCGACGAAATCAATACATTAGGAGTCCCTTGCTACTCCGGCTCTGCCTCTGAAGTATATTTAGAAAAAGCTTTCGATAATACAGGCTTACGCCCAGAACCAAGATTACCTGTGGCCAAACAATTGGGGGAAACGAGCTTAATGTTTTTGGTACACCCCACTCTATTAGATAGTGAAATTGAAAAAACCGTTGACGCTATTAATACTGTATTCTCGAAATTAGATATGGATAGACTTTAGATAAGTTATCTATGCCGCCTATAATAGTAGCTTTACTTAACTATTATCATTATTATAAGCCACCAGACAATTTTTAAACCTCCCTATTGCTCAAGGCCCTACCCTATGAAAAAGACCTTTACATTGAAAAAGCTGAGTGTGCTACTAAGCCTAAGCTTAGTAGGTACACTGGCTAGTGCTCAGAACTTACAGATGAATGACATGAGCTTAAAGTCAGAGCTAGACTGGCTAAGAGCGCAAGGCGTGATTCAAATCAGTACCAGTACTTGGCCTTTGACCGCCAATGAAATTAATAGAGCATTGGCTAAGGCAGATATTCGCACTGCTGAGCAGCAGCAAATTGTGCAGTCTATTCGCTATACGCTAGGTAAAGAGCCAAAGTCTTTAGTGAACACTAAAGTGTCAGCTTATGCGCAAACTGATAGAGAACAGCTACCACAAAGCTTTGCTGACGATAAGACAGCCAACTTCCAAGCCAGCGCACAAGCCAGCTTGAGTGAAGAGGATTGGGAAGTCAACCTTCGGGCTAATGTCAAAGACAAAGACATGATTGATGATGAAGACTTAAGCTTTGAAGGCTCATACCTGGCGGGCAAGTATGCCAATCAGTGGCTTATTGCGGGTCAAATTCCTACTTGGTGGGGACCAGGGCATGATGGCAGCCTTATCCGTGGTGATGCCAGCAAACCTGTCGTCGGTGTCACTATGCAGCGTGATGTCCAAGCAGCACCGAGCCATCCTTATCTAAACTGGATAGGTCCTTGGCAATATCAACTATTCGCCGGCCAATTAGATGATTATAAAGCTGTCCCTGATACAAAACTAATCGGGATGCGTCTAACGGCTAGCCCAACAGAATGGCTAGAAGTCGGCGCTTCACGTACCTTTATGTGGGGCGGCGATGGACGTCCTGAAAGTGCCAGTTCATTTTGGGATGCGTTAAAGGGTAATAAAGATAATGGGGGTCGCGATGGGGGTGACCCAGCTAACCAATTGGCCGGGTTTGATGCTCGTGTTAACCTAGCACCTTTGGTTAATGCACCCGTAAGTGTCTATGGACAATACATTGGTGAGGACGAAGCTGGCGGCCTACCTGCCAAGAATATGTATTTAGCAGGTGCTGACTTTGCTTCGAGCTTGAATACATCAACTATGGGCGCTATGCCTTATCAGTTATACACGGAATGGACGGATACCCGTACCAGTGGTAAGGTTGGTAATGCCTCATATAATCACTCAACGTATACCGATGGCTACTATCAACATGGATACCCTCTCGGATATGCTCTGGGTGGAAACGCTGAGAGCATTGCTGTAGGCGGTAAGCTATGGGTAAACAACCAAAACTTTATTAACACTAAGCTACAGCATGCCAAAGTCAACCCTAGAAACCACACTACTAACCAAGCTTTCCCAGAGTCAGACAAGCTAACTGTATTAGATGTTGCTTGGGAACACCAGCTAAATCCAAAAACTACCATTTCTAGTCGTGCCTGGGTATCTGACTCAGATATCCACTCAACTGATGTGGGCGGCGGTATTGGTGTTGAGTTTGCTAACTTTTAGCCTTTAATAATATCTTTGTATTTGAAAAGCTCTCAACCTTAACGGTTTAGAGCTTTTATTTTATATACTAGATATATTTCCCTTCTGTCTAAACGTTATCATCCAACCGGCTAATAGTCACCCCACTAAAGCCAAATAAAATAGTCAGCAGCAGCGATAAATAACAAAAGAACGCATACGGCAGATATTCTAACACTGGCACCTCAAGCGCTTGGCTAATAAACACCCCACACACACTCCATGGCACCAAAGGATTAATCACCGTACCCGCATCTTCAATGGTACGTGATAAGTTCTTAGGATGTAAGCTCAAACGCTCAAAAGTCGGGCGAAATGCCGTCCCTGATAACAAGATACTTAGATACTGCTCGCCAATAAGCACATTGATGCTAAGAGCTGACATAGCCGCTGCAAAGATGGCCTGGCCGGCTGTGGCCAATTTATCGCGCATGCCAGCCAGCAAAGCCGGCAAAATACCCAGTTTTTTTAACAATCCGCCCAGACTTAACGCTAAGATCACAATGGTCTGCGTAAAGAACATACTTTGGATACCGCCACGAGTCAACATACCCCCTACCTCGCCCAACTCTAAATTTGCAGCAGGCGCATATCCGGCAAACAGATAACCACCCAATTGCTCGATACTGGGTGAGCTGTGTATATAAGTAATCATCAAGGCACTGATAATGGTGCAAATAATGGTATAGATGGCATTGACTCGAAACATGGCCAACACTATTAATACCACAAACGGCAGTACGGCATAGCGGTGTACCAAGCCACTGGCGACAAGCTGATTTTGTAGTACAGTGACTTGGCCTAAATTGGCGATTTGCATCGGTCCGGTTAACATCCAAAACAGCAGCACGCTAATGATCCAAGCTGGCACCGTGGTATACATCATATTGCGTAAGTGCTCAAACAGATCAATACCCACCACAGACGACGCAATGGTACCGGTATCAGACAGCGGCGACATCTTATCACCGAAGAAGGCCCCAGAGACCACCGCGCCTGCCGCAATGGCCACATTGGCATCAAAGGCATTACTCATGCCGATAAAGGCCACGCCAAGCGTCGCTACCGTGGTCAAGCTGCTGCCTAAGGCAATACCAATAATAGAAGTGAGCACAAAGGCTGAAATATAATAAAACCGTGGAGAAATCAGCTCAAAGCCGAAGTACATCAAGGTGGGAATGGCCCCAGACATCATTAACGCCGCCACCATAAGCCCGATAAAGAAAAACAGATAGATAGCGCCGCTGCCACTGACCACCCCATCTGTCATCGCCGACTGTAGATGGGTAAAGCTCAATCCTCTTAGCCGCCCCATTAATAACAAAAAGCAAATCGCTAATAATAATGACAGATGCGGCACCCAGCCAAAGCCAATCATGGTCACGCCCATAATTAAAACCACCCATCCAGCCATCACAAAGGCTTGGATGGGCGACAGCTGTGGATCGGGCTGCGGCGAGTGGCTTGATAGCTGAGTGAAAGTAGGGTTAGGTGTTGACTGGGGGTGATGAGTAGAGTCGGTGTGATCAGGCTGAGCGGGGGTATTTGATGACATACACTATCCGTTTGATAAGCGACGTGGCATAAAAAGCGCCCATAATAGCAATTTTTTGAGCAATTACATAAGCTTTGGCACAATAAGCGTGCAAACAATTGGATTATGGCTCAATCTAACATTGAGTTAACCGCCAATCTAGTTTATTCTTTTAGAGTGTGTGACCTACAACCTTCTGAAAGGAAATAAAATGTTTGAACGTGTCGATTTTTATGCTGGTGACCCAATCTTAGGCCTTATGGTTGAATATGCTAATGACAGCAACCCCAATAAAGTAAACCTTGGCGTTGGCGTTTATTATGATGAAAATAACGTATTGCCAGTGCTTGAGTGTGTAAAGACTGCTGAGCAGCGCATTGCTGACCCTATCTCTGCCCGCCCTTATTTGCCTATGGAAGGCTTACCTGGCCATCGTAAAGCGTGCCAGGACTTATTGTTTGGTAAGGACGCACAAGTATTACAAGACAAGCGTGTCGCGACCATTGCGACCATCGGGGGCTCAGGCGCTCTAAAAGTCGGTGCAGACTTTATCAATGCTTGGTTCCCTCAAGCCAAATGCTACGTCAGCGACCCAACCTGGGGCAACCACATCTCTATCTTTGAGGGTAGCGGCATCGAAGTGGGTAAATACCCCTACTATGACAAAGCCACCGGCACTGTCAAATTTGACGAGCTTATCGCCTTTTTTAACACCTTAAACAAAGACGACGTGGTGCTATTACACCCCTGCTGCCACAACCCTACTGGTGTTGACTTAACACAAGCCCAGTGGGATGAGCTACTACAAGTGGTTCAACAGCGTGAGCTTATTCCGTTTATGGACATCGCCTATCAAGGCTTTGGCGAAGACATGGACAGCGATGCTTATGCCATCCGTAAAGCGGTAGATATGGGTCTGCCCTTATTTGTCAGTAACTCATTTTCAAAGAACTTATCACTTTATGGCGAGCGTGTCGGCGGCCTATCTGTGGTCTGCCCAACTGAAGAAGAAGCCGAGCGTGTATTCGGTCAGCTTAAATTCACCGTTCGCCGCATCTACTCAAGCCCACCATCACATGGCGGCCGCGTTGTAGACATCGTGATGAATGATGAAGCGCTGCACAAACAGTGGGTTGGTGAAGTTTATGGCATGCGTGATCGCATCAAAGCCATGCGCTTAAAGCTAAAATCAGTACTAGAGACCAAAGTACCAGGTCGCAACTTCGACTACCTAACCACGCAAAATGGTATGTTCAGCTTCACAGGCCTAACTCCTGAGCAAGTAGAACGCCTAAAAACTGAGTTCGGTATCTACATGGTGTCAAACTCACGTATGTGCGTGGCCGGCTTAAATGGCAACAACATCGACTATGTGGCCAATGCCATGGCAGAAGTCTTAAAAGACTAATAGCCAATCTGATTTAAACATTAAGTATCAAAAAGCTGAGCAGTTGCTCGGCTTTTTTTAATTAGCGACCTACTCTAAAGTGTTATTGGTAAAGCTTAAGAATTCAGGCAGAATATAACTCATATAACTCATATAAAACTGCCCACACCCTTCTCCCTCACTGTAGATTACTTATGAAAACATCTTTAAAACTTATCGCTACCCTGCCCACTTTATTGCTGCTGGCCAGTTGCTCTGGCACCAATAGCCCTGAAAAAACCGACGCCGCCCCGCAGGCTGATAGCAATACCAATAAAGCCCAATCTAGCGAGGTCATGCGCATTGCCGCCGCAGCCAACTTAGCTGGCGTATTACCGGCAGTGATTGACGCCTATCAAAGCGAAGAGGCTCATAACCCAGATGCTACGAGTACTCCCAAGCCAAAGATTGAAGTGACCTATGCCTCATCGGGTAAGCTGTTTGCACAGATTAACTCCGGCGCACCTTATGATTTGTTTTTATCCGCTGATCAAGACTTCCCGGCCAAATATGCTCAGCAGCAAGCCACTGCTAACGTCACTGTACAGCCACCTTTTACCTATGCACGCGGCCAATTGGCGCTGTATAGCAGCAACCAAGATATCAGCACCGTTAAAACCTTAGACACAGCCAGCCTGCAGCAGTTATTCATCACTCAGCCCAATCAAAGCAAAACGCCCATTAAAATTACCCTAGCCAATCCAGAGCTGGCACCTTATGGGGCATCGGCCAAAGCCTTTTTACAGCAGCAAGGCATTTATGACAGCCTAAATGGCAATAAAACCATTATCCAAGCAGAGAACATTGGTCAGGCCTTCCAATATGCGCACACCGCCAGTACCGACTATGGGTTTGTGGCGTTATCCCAATTGATCAGTGCCAAGGTGGCCCCCTCAAACTATCTAATTCTACAGCCAGGCAGCTATCCGGCCATCTTGCAAGACGGTATCGTGGTAAGTGACAGTGCCGCCGCCATCGACTTTAGCCATTATTTGCAGTCCAAGCCGGCGCAAAAACTGTTTGCAGACGCCGGATACTTACCGGTAAATGCAGGCCATACTGCCTCTGGCTCAGCAAAGTAGCGAGCATAGTAGCCAACATAAACATAGTAGCCAATATGGTAGCCAGCATAGCAGCAAGCAACATAGATGAACTAAATTAACCAGATGACAAGGCCATAACCGTTTAACGCCCGCTTAGCACTAGGTAAAGCGGGCAAATATTGCTATGCTGTATGAGTTCCTTTCATTTACTGCTTTAAGCCTGTGGTCTTGCTGATTTTATGTCACCTCTGTCGCCTCAACTCTCTGACATGCTGCTTCCGCTATGGTTAAGCCTCAAGCTTGCTGCCATCACCACCTTGTGCTTACTGCTGTTTGCGACTCCACTGGCCTATTGGCTGGCCAAGCCCTCCTCTAGCAACCTGATCGCGCGTATTAAGATTATGCTGATAGGCATTATCGCCATGCCTTTAGTGTTACCACCTACAGTGCTTGGCTTTTATTTGCTGCTGCTGCTCAGTCCCAACTTTGCACTGGGTAAATGGCTTATGGCACATGACATCGGCGCTCTGGCATTTACCTTTAAAGGCTTGGTGGTGGGCTCCATCATATATTCACTGCCCTTTTATATGCAGCCGGTGTATGCCCAGTTTTTACGTATCCCCAAAAGCGTAAGTGACATGGCACTGCTGCTTGAACCCAGCCGATTGCGCCGATTTACCGCCGTATCCTTACCTCAAGCTAAGACTGGCATTATCTTAGGCAGCCTGATTAGCTTTGCGCATACCATTGGTGAGTTTGGGGTGGCGCTGATGATTGGTGGCAGTATCGCCGGAGAGACCAAGGTCATCTCCATTGCCATCTATGAGCAGGTCGAAGCGCTTAACTATGACATGGCACACACCATGTCACTGTTGTTGGTGTTACTAGGCATCATACTGGTGGGTCTGATTGCCAGTATCAATCGTCAGGTCAATGAAGGCTCATTAACAACGACAAATCACTCGCCGCCTAAGCCCAAAAGATAGCTACTCTATAGAACAGTGACCCATAAAAAATCCAGCATAAGCTGGATTTTTATTAGTTATTGGATCTAAGACTAAGTTTCTTAAATTAACTCTGTTTTATTAGCCATTGTCACTTAACCATTGTTACTTAGCCATTGTTTCTTAACCATTGTCACTTAACCATTGTTACTTAGCCATTTAGAAGACTCATCTTGATAATACTCTTGCTTCCATACCGGAATATCGGCCTTAATGGTGTCTAATATCCATTTGCAAGCATCAAAGGCAGGATAACGGTGCTTAGAGGACACCCCAACCCACACCGCCATATCACCAATTCCTAACGCCCCTATGCGATGAATCGCTACCGCATTTTCGATATCGAATAAGCGCTTGGCTTCCTCAATAATCAGTTTGCCTTGGTTAATCGCCAATTTTTCATAACCGTAATAGGTCAGGCGGGTCACTTGGCTGTCGTTATTGTGATTGCGTACCCAGCCCTCAAAGGTGGCCAAAGCGCCGCACTGATCATCTTGCAGCATATCTTTTAGGCGCTCAGCATCAATGGCCTCATCAAGCAGCGCAAAGCCTTGAGACTGTGCCAGCTGATATACCTCCTCTACGCTGTGCGATATGCTACTTGCCTGCTGATGCGGCTGATTGGCCGTGTCCAAAGCAGATTGACTGTCCATGTGTTACTCCAACAATTATTTATCTAAACGGCTAACCACCGGCCACAGGTGGAATAAAGGCAATGGTATCGCCATCATTAATGACATCATCCCAACTGGCAAACTCATCATTAATGGCCACACGCACCTTGGCAGGCTCAAGCGTAAAGCCGTGATCTTGTGTTAACTTTGCATAAAGCTCAGGCAAGCTTAACTTACCCTCTACGCTTAATTGCTGCTGACCTTGTTGCGCTTTTTCTGCCAAGCTTGCAAAAAACAAAACCGTAATATTCATAGTGTACTCAGCCTATTTAGTCGCTTTTTAGTGATACAGAAAATTAATACAAAAAATTATTGATATAAAAAAACAGTTTAACGCTATGTGACTGGTCGTTATTTTATTGGTATCTGGCCACACCTGTTGGATGCTCCTAACATAACGACCAGTGACAGCTACCTCATCTATTTAGCGTCAAAGCAAATTCAATCCAGTTCAATTCAACCCATTTTAAGCTCAGCTAAGTGCTTTGATAGTCAGACTTGCCACCAGTCTTAGTCACCAAGCGCATGTCATCGATAATAATGTCGTGCGATAACGCCTTAGTCATATCATAAATGGTCAAGCAGGCCACACTCACCGCCGTTAACGCCTCCATCTCCACCCCAGTCTTATGGGTGACACGCACTGTGGAGGTAACCTTGATGGCGCATGCCTCATCCTCATAGCTAAAGCTTAAGCCCACCTTATCAAGTGGCAGCGGATGACACAGTGGGATTAGATCATGGGTGCGCTTGGCGGCCATAATACCGGCGATATGAGCCGTCTGAGTGATGCTGCCCTTCTTGGTCATGCCATCGGCCGCTTTTATCTGGCTATAGATGTCTTGTGGAAACACCACATAACCCTGCGCCACCGCTTCACGCGTGGTCACTGTCTTATGTCCCACATCCACCATATGAATATCGCCATCGGCATCTAAGTGCGATAGCTTGTGGGCATGCGTTTGAACAGAGTTGCTTGCTAAATCTGGCGTGCTTTGTTCAGAAGTTAATTCAGAAGTTAATTCAGAATTTGATTCAGAGTTTAATAGTGACATAAGAGCTTTGACCTAAAATGTTCAGCTTAACTGGGTTAAATTTTATTGAGAAAGTGGCTATAGCTTGCAACAGCTTTGAATAACCTTAGCCTTGAATAATCTTGGCTTTGAGTAACTTTGGCTGGTTTCAAGGCTGGTTTCAATATTCAACATTCAACATTTAATATTCGGCATTTAACATTTAACATTTAACATTTAATAGTCGATAACCGTACGAGCTTTATTTACAACTCCTCACAAGCCAATTGAAACTGCTGCGGGGTATTTAAATTAGAGCGCGTGTACCAAGCTTGCGGCATGGGCAGCGACTGGCTGATGGGGTCAATAAAGCGCATCACTCGGCGCTCGCCGCTGTCTAAATAAGACTTTAGTGATGAAAACAGACTTAACTGATACAAGCCCAATAACGGATAGTCTCGCTCGTTATCGGCCAGACAATACATTTGCGGCGGTGCATTATCCTCATTAACGGCATCAACACTGCTTGATACGCTTTGAGCCTTTTTTTCAGTCAAATACTGCCAAATATCAACGCCATTTACTAAGCTATCGCAGCTGACCACCAGCATCCATTGTGAGCCAGCATCAGAGTGGCTACCTATATCAGTAAAGCGACTATCCGTCTGGTTATCTTGCAACAGCTGCTGCATGCCGGCCAAGATAGCGCCCAGTGGCCCTGCTGAATGCTTCTCATTGGCATTGGCATTGGCTTTAGCCTGTAACGAGCGGCTGCACGGCTGATAATCGGCAATATGACGAATACCGCCCGCTGTATTACCGCCCTCTTTATTACCGCCCTCGTTATTAGCAACACTGTGCTCAGCCTGTATGTGCGTAGCAAACCCCTGCCCGTTATCAGCAATTAAAATTGGCACCCCAAGCTGCGACGCCCTGCGCACATGATACTGTAGCAAGGTGTCACCACAAGGCAGCTTTAATAGCGCCTTAGGTGCGCCCATACGCGTCGATAAGCCGCCGGCGAGGATAACCACCCCCGCTAAAGGCTTTGCGTCCAGTCTGCGCAGCAAGGCGTCTGTCATATAACTAATCGTGGCCTGGGTTAACGCGCATTAAATGCGGCACAAAGTTACAAGGGCCAGTGCGGCTGTCTAACTGATCTTTGATAATCTTGGTCCAACCGGTACGGCAAGCGCCTGATGAGCCTGGCAGACAAAAAATCACTGTGTTATTGGCCATACCAGCAATGGCGCGCGATTGCACCGTTGACATGCCAATCTCATCCTTGGAGATCAAACGGAACATCTCACCAAAGCCGTCGATTTTTTTGTCAAATAACACGCTGACCGCTTCAGGCATGCTGTCACGGATATAAAACCCCGTACCGCCCGTGGTCATCACCGCATGCACCTCAGGATCAGCAATCCAGCCACTAATCACGGCTCGGATTTTGTAAATATCATCGGTAATTAACTGACGATCAGCCAGGTTGTGCCCCGCTTCTTGCAGCGAGTCCACCAGATACTGACCTGACGTATCTTGCTCTAACGTACGGCTATCAGAGACGGTCAATACCGCCACATTTAACGGAGTAAATACTTTTTCTTTTGACATAAAAGCGCCTTAAATAACAGGGAAAACAATTAAGATTTAAACAGATGTCTTGCAAACGTACCTTTTGGCTTAGCCGCCAATCCTGTTAACCACCAATCATCGATAAGTTGTGCATAATGCCACTGTCGGATTCTGCCAAGTGATGGTGCTCAGGTTTTATCGGCATAAATTCATGGAGTTTTTGTACCAGACCCGCCACATCTTGCTGCTGTAAATACTGACGGATATCATAGTTGCCTTGATCAAATAAGCACAAATGCACCTTACCCAGGCTGCTGACCCGCAGTCGATTACAGCTGTCACAAAAGTGCGCCGCATAGGGGGCAATCATACCAATACGGCCCACATAATCGGGGTGAGTGTACTCTATGGCTGGGCCATCATTTTGGCCTCTATCCTGCGCTTGCCAGCCATGACTTAGCAAATAATCAGTAATCAGCGCTGACTGTGCATGCTGCGCAAAAAATAGATCACTGTTGTCGGTGGTCTGCATAAACTCGATAAAGCGGTAAGTAACCGGACGCGTTTTGACATAGTCTAGGGCCGCAAGCAGACTGTCGTAAGCGGTCTCTTCCATCAAGATACCATTGAGCTTGAGCTTAATATCAGTCGTCTCTAGCAGCGTATCCATGTCCTGTAGCAGCTGCGGCAACATATCAAAACCGGTCATTTGCTTAAACGTGGCCGGATCAAAGCTATCAACACTGATATTTAATTGATCAAGGCCGGCTTGTTGCCAATTGGTGATGTGCTTGCCCAGTTTATAGCCATTGCTGGTCATCGCCACAGTTTGGATGCCGGGCGTGGCTTTGACTTGCTCAATAATTTGAGTGACATCTTTTCGGATAGATGGCTCGCCACCGGTTAAACGCACCTTTTTTGTGCCCACTTGAGCAAAAGCCTTAATCAATACCTCAATCTCTTGCAAAGTCAGCTCATTATCCGGACGCCTGCCTTGATAGCCATTGGGCAGACAATAGCCACAGCGAAAATTACAAAAATCAGTAATCGACAGGCGCAAATAGGTCAAGCGCCTTGAGAAGCCATCGGTCAATAGAGCATCATGGTCATTGGTTTGGGGCACATGACTGCTGACAGAGGCAGCCGCTGCGCCTTTGGTAGATCTCAGTGTGGTCAAGGTACTGTGCGCAAGCTGGGTAAAGGGCGACATAAAGTCAGCTGGCTTTATCGCTTTTGGCCAGGCAAAAGAGGTGCTTGCAGCAGAGGGTGTAGTAGAATGGGTAAGCGCATTAAAAGAGTTAACAGTAGGATGCAAGAGCGCATGAGCAGATGACAGCGGAACATGACCATCAAACATAACTGAATTGGGGGAAGGTGTGTATAGCCTAGCTTTCCCTAGGTTGGAATTAAGAAGGGTCATATGGGGTACCGTAGTCATTAGTAGTGAATGTGCTCTAAGCGTTGCCTCAGGTTGTGAATGAAAACTTAAAAAAGTTGCGATAACGTCATTATAACAGGTTACGGCCTAATAGATACTTACCCTAAAGGAAGCCCTGCTAAAGGCCAGATACCTCTTTAGGAGTATTGATGGTGGTTAGAGGTATTGATGGTGGTGACCGCTATTTAATAAACAAACATTAGATAAGCGCTATAACCCAGCATAGCGCCTAGCTAGGGCATATATAGCACCTAGATAGCGCTTATATAGCGCACAGCCAGTTCCCTATTAGCAGCCATTAACTCCAAGGAAACAGCTGCACCGTCACCTGTTCACCGGCGCTCATACTGCCCGACTGCTGGGGCAACACAATCAGACAATTAGCATGGCTTAACTGCTTGATGCGGTGCGAATCTTGTTTGCCAGCAGGGGTCACCACATACTCCCCCGCCTCGTTTTGACTGACAATACCGCGCTGAAAATCGGCGCGGCCTGGCGACTTTTTGACATCGCTAGACAAGGTAGCAGTAACGGTCAATGGTAGCGGCATGTCTGCCACATCGATACCCGATAAGCGCCATAGGGCAGGAATGATAAATTGCAAACTGCCCACCACAGACGATAACGGATTGCCGGGCAATCCAAAGTATAACACTGGCACCGAAAGGTCTTTGTTTAATTCACCAAACACAAAAGGCTTGCCCGGCTTCATCGCCACTTTATAATGATTAATCTGCCCTAAGTCTTCAATCACAGTGGTTAAAAAGTCATAATCGCCCACCGACACCCCAGCGGTTGAGATCACCACATCACATTCTTGCATCGCCGTTAATACCGCCTGCTTGGTGCGCTCTAAGTCATCGGGGATGATGCCATAATCATGAATCTGTATGGGCAAATGCGCAAGCATACTCTTGAGGGTTGGCGTATTAGAGTTGTAAATCTGGGCCAAGCTTTGTAGCGGCTCACCGACTGCGACCAGCTCATCTCCTGTGGCTAAGATACCCACAGTCAGCGGCTGATACACCTCGACTTGGGCCACGCCTAAATTGGCAAGTAAGCTAATATCAGCGGGATTCAAGCGTTTGCCAGCGTGCAACACCACCTCACCGGATTCAATCTCCTCGCCTTGGCGGCGGATATTATTGCCGGCCACCGCCGTTTTGGTGAGCTGAATCTGATAGCTTTGGGATTTATCAATGCTATCTTTGATAGCCGCAAAATTGGTGTTCTCTTGCATCACCACGGTGTCACAGTCGCTGGGCACTACGGCGCCGGTAAAAATGCGCACGCCTTGGCCTGGCTGTAATTGTGCCTCACCAGTTACACTACTGCCGCTAAAAGGCGCGCCGGCTTGTGACTCGCCCACAATCTCAATGTAACTGCCCGCGTCAAGAGTACTGCCACCGGCAAGCGCATAGCCGTCCATGGCCGATAAATTCTGACGCGGCACATCAAAGGGCGAGATGATATCGGTCGCTAAAATATGATACTGACTGGCCAATAGATCACGGCGCTCTGTGGTGCGCTGCGTCAAGCTTGAATCGGTGTGATTGTAACTATTAATACGCTCAGTAATGGCAGCTTGTAGCTCAGCAACAGTGATCATAAATACGCTCTCTTTGATTAATCGGGTTATTCACAGGCTTGATAAGTCCTAACATCATACCCCATTCTACTCGGCCTCGGCCATGTCTTCCAAGGCTTGTCTGTCTTCTTGTACAAAATGCAGCAGCAAGTCAATGATGGCGGGATACACTTGGGTTTTTACCCGAATGTGTTGGCAACGCGCCGCAAACTTAGGCAGCCAGCTGAGCAACGCATCCTCTAAAAAGTGCTGTTGCTGTACAGCCATCTCGATAAGGTTCACCTGCTCATCGACGCTGCTTTTAATCCACAGGCTCATCACTTGCAAATAAATACTTAAATGATCTTTGGGCTCACGAAACTCAGGGTGTAGGTCGAGCTTATGACTGGCCAAAAACTCACTCATTTGCTGCGCCGGCTTGCCATAAAGCATCTGATCAGACTCAAGATAATAAGAGGCGTACGGCGGCGCACTTTGATGACCACTTAACAAAAACAGGTGGGCAAAGTCTGCAGCGAGCTCTAATGCTCTATCTGGTGCTGGGATAACTTGCAGATTATCCAGTGCTGTTTGTAGCGCCGCGCTTTGCGGCTCAAGATTAAGATCAATAAAAGCGGCATGCAGGCGTGGATATTGGGCTTGCAGCTGCGTTAAATTGCTCTTAGTTAACTCACGGGCGAACAGCTCGGCAAACCAGCGATAAAGCGTGGCACGGGCAGTATTGGCTGCCTGCCATTGTTGACTATTATTCATTTTAATTCCATTACACTAAAGAGTTATGGGTGGTCGCAACAAGCGGCATAACCACAAAGTAAGGGCCCTGCTTAGCGCTTAAGCAAAGCCCTTGTCAGCACTGACCGCTTATATCAGCGACTAGCCTTTGTCTTCTGCCGCTGGCGTGCCGTCTGGATTGACATAAGTGGGACCACCAAAGGAGGTCACCGCTGGCGCTTTGCCGACGAATTTTTCAATCTCAACCAAGCAGGTATTGGCACTTGGGCCCTGCGCCAACATCGAAGTCCCGATATCTAGCGTCAAGGTATTGGGATCTCCATAGGTATCCAAGGCGCCAATTTCAGGGCCTGTCGGGCCATACCAAGCGCCTTCTTGAATACGAATGACGCCAGGTGGGAAGTTATCAGAGATGACGGCGCCTGCAAGCAGTTGCCCTCGATCATTAAACACTCGGACTAAGTCACCATCGCTAATCCCTCTTGCTCTGGCATCTTCAGGGCCGATATAGCAAGGCTCACGGTCTTGAACGGTATACGTAGCACGGCGCTCCTCAGACTCACAGGTCTGTGAGTGCAAGCGGGTGTCTGGGTGCACAGATTGTAGCCATAACGGATACTTATCTGAGCCTGGGCCACCGTGTGAGCGCTCGGCTTTTTCCATCCAAATAGGATGACCTTTACAGTCTGCATAACCGTAGCTGGCAATCTTGCGGCTGCTGATCTCGATAAAGCCTGATGGCGTGCCCAGTGCGTTGACTTCAGGGTCTTCACGGAAGTCTGCGTGACGTACCCAGTTCTCCCCTTCTGGGAACAACACATAGCCTTTTTCCCAGAACTCTTTGAACTCCGGCATAAAGAAGTCTTTTTTTAGGTTCTCAGCACGGCAGTCTTCATAAATCTGCTCAATCCACTGCATCTCATTCATCGCACGGCTATACTCAAGCTCGCGGCCCATACGCTTGGTGAACTCATACCAGATTTCAAAGTCAGACTTAGAGTGATACAAGGGGTCTACCAGCTTGTGCATCGCAATCACGCCTCGGTTACTGTACGAGCCATAAGCGTCAATGTCGTTACGCTCATAAGGAGTACAGGCCGGCAACACGATATCAGCGAAGCGGCAGGTGGCGGTCCAGTTGTAATCAACGGATACCACGGTCTCCATATTGCGATAGCCTTTTTTCATGCGGTTGCGATCTTGGTGACGGTGCCACTGGTTACTGCCCGTAAAGATTCCCATTTTCAGCGGTGGTAGGGTCACTTCATGGCCATTAAAGTTAATCTTCTTGCCAGGCTCAAGCAGACAATCCACCATACGCGCAACCGGAATGACAGAGCTGTAGCCATTGTAATTGTTATTGTCATATTTAGGCTTACGGCCAGTGTCTAAGTTTAGTGGGAACGCGCCTGGCATAGAGGCGCCAGAGGTCGGCACACCCACAGAGCTGTAGTGGTGTGAGTAACTGATACCGCCGCCTGGCAGACCTATTTGACCCAGCATCGCTGCGATAATCGCCCCCATCCAATACGGCTGCTCACCGTGCTGCTGACGCTGAATGGCCCAGCCAAAGCAAAGCTGAGTACGGTTTTTGGCCATTTTACGTGCCAATTCGCGAATTCTATCGGCTTTTACACCGCAGATTTTCTCAGCCCACTCAGGGGTCTTCTCCACCTTGTCTTCGGTCTTACCCATCAAGTAAGGGGTGAATTCTTCTAACCCCAACGCATACATGTCGATGAACTTTTTGTCATACAGCTTCTCGGTGTATAACGTGTGCGCCAGACCCAGCATAAATGCCACGTCTGTCATAGGGTTGACGAATTGATGCTCACACTCTAGGTAGTTTTGCGTCTTGCTCTTTACCGGATCGATACAGATGACTTCGATCTCTTTGTTGCGAACCTTGTCACGTAAGATCTCGTAGTATTCATAAGCTTCGTGGGTCTCGGTGTTCCAGCCGACCTGTAAGTTTTTGATCGGGTCGTTGGCCCAGAAGATAATCACTTTGGCATTTTCTAAAATCAGTGGCCAAGACGTGCCTTGCGAATACACCTCAGTGGAGCCCAAGATATACGGCAAAATCATCTGACCGGCACCAGTTGAGTAATCGCCTGCTGTCCCTACACTGTGGCCGTGCATAGCAATGGCACGCAGCATATGGTTACCACAGCTGTGTACGTTACCTACCGAGCGCCAGCCCACGTTCGCGGTGTGTAGTGCCCAAGGCCCGTAGTCTTTTTGAATGCGCTCAAGCTCTTGATACAAGATGTCTAACGCCTCATCCCAGCTAACACGCACAAAGCGGTTGTCGCCGCGCTGTGAGGTGTCGCTGTTTTGACGGTTTTTGTACCAGTCGACGCGAATCATCGGATAGCGTACCCGTGAAGGGCTGTAAATAATGCCCGGTACGCCATCTAAAATCTTAGTGGGATATTGATCAAACTCAAATGGTTTGATTTCCACCAGCTTGTCCGCCTCGACTCGAGCACGAAAAGCGCCCCAGTGTGCGCCGGACATTTTCCAGCCACTAAAGTCTTGCGGTTTGTCACCTGTGGCTGAGGTCAATACGCTGTCATCGGCCAACAGCGGCGTAGGGAGTAGCGCCGTACCCGACAAAGCCGCCAGCGATTTTAAAAAGCCCCTGCGATTGATATTTTTCATAATATAACCCTTATTATTCTGCCTATTCTTGTGTGTCTTATTATGCGCATGGTGCCTTATGGACGAGCCATCTGAGGCGTATTCTCAGGTGAGCCTGGGGCATTTTTGGCACCCGCAAAGTCAGATGAGTTCAGCTGTAGGTATTTGAGTACTAAGCCGCCAGTATCTGCGTCAAGGTTGGTAAATCCAACCATACCACTCCATAACCCTGGCCACTGGTTGGCATCATGCGAGGCTGGGTTTGGTTGACGGTGACACACACTACAGTTCTCTGCATAAGTCTGTCCGGCGATGTCCCAAGCGGGCTCTAGACTCTTCATTAATAGGCCATCTTCTACCCAGAAGGTACCGCTGACTTTTTGCCATTCAAGACCGGTTAAAGGATCCTCTTTGGACTCTTTTACCTTCACAATACTCTCATCACGAGACAGCTCTTTTTCAATGACGGCATCGACAATGTTTAGGCCAAAGTGAGTGTACCAAACTCGGCCGAAGCCCTTGTTCTTACGCCACATATCCAGCTCAATTTGAGTCATGCCTTTTTCGTGGGCAATAACTTTTGCAGGAGCCGCCACTTCAATGGTGCCCGCTTGCTTGGTTTTTTCAGCATCTAAATATAAAGGTTGCGGCACGATGTTATAGTAAGTTTCGCCCACATTAATCTTGGTGCTGCCCGCCTCAGATACCAAAGAGTCGAACGCTGGGTTATGCATGCCTTCCATAACTGGTAATTCGTGCGCAATCCCTTTGTGACAGTCAACACAGCTGGCATCACGCTCAGCGGCGCTACGCATAATCATCTGTGAGGTCACGCGCATTTTGCTAAAGTCCATGCTGTCATAGTCGTGACAAGCGCGGCACTCTTTTGAGTTATTCGCCTTAAACCGAGCCCATTCACGCTGCGCTAATACCCCGCGGTGTGCCAAGAACTTATCGCGTGTACCGATATCGCCCATAACGTGTGACAACACTTCACGCGAGGCCTGCATCTTACGGGCAATCTTATCGGTGAACTGGTGTGGCACGTGACAATCTTGACACTCAGCACGCACCCCAGTGCGGTTTTGCCAATGCACCGTTTTTTGTAGCTCAGGCAGCATGTTGTCTTTCATGGTATGACAAGACAAACAGAACTCTTCGCTATTTGTCGCTTCTAGCGCTGAGTTAAAGCCTGCCCAAAACCATACCCCGCCTACGAAGCCGATGATAATCAATACACCAAGCCCAATTTTTGCAGCCGGTTTAAATAGAAGCTGACGCAGCCAACCAAATAGGCGTTTAATTGCGTTCATGATGATTCCTTGCCATTGTTTGCATCAATTGCTATCCGTAAATAGCTCACTCGCTGATTAGGTGCTTGATGCCTTTTAATAATCAGTAATGCGCATTGGCCAAAGCCGATACGCGCTCATTGATAGCCCATTTATCTCAATAAACTGGCTGCGTTTACGTGGGTGGTCCCCAAAAAAACATCTGGCCAAACCACACAATAAAGCCATACGCACAGACAAATAATATGGCCAAAAATGGCAAGGCGATAAAAGACATAAGTAGCGCGGTAAGCCACTCACGCTTGATGGGTTGCTCTTTTGATTGCATACAACTCCCCTTTTTGTTTCTTTATTTTCGATAATGTTTGTTGTCGATAATGACTGCTGACTGGCTAATGGCTGTCTGATAGTGGCTAACCGATAAGGTCAAAGATAACGACCCGTCAGTGTTAATAATTCATAAGCGCGAGAAGGCTTACTGTGACGGCAGATAGCAATTGCCGTTGGAGGTAACATTGCTTAGCCAATAAATGAGGCGCGGTATTGGAGCAGAAGGTTTTAAGACGCGCTAAGCACAGTCCTTGCGAATGCGCTGTAACCACATAAAGTTTAAAAACTATAAATGTTACTTTATGTAATCTTTAATTTTAAACTAAACTTAATATATGATTAATATAAGTTTAGATATATTAAAGCGATGCTAATGGCCTATCATAAAACTCGATGACGCTATGACAGTCATCCAATCTATTTGTCTTGTCTGATAATCACTTATTTTTTGTGCCCTGACCGCATATGGTTATAAAATATATATACAATTTGATAATATCCTTATTATAATTAAGGTAATAGTAAATAGCCACCAAATTTTGCCATTTTTGTGAAAAGCTGCTTAATTTTTATAGAAAAACACCAAGCATAAATATTTCTAATTTGTGAACGAAATAGTAAGGTTGTATTGCACATCGTGTGTGTTTCGCAAAACTGCTATAAACACAGCCCGTCAGGCAGCGTTGTTGTATGGATGAGTAGATGTATGGATGAGTAGGTATATGGGTGGTTAGAGGTATGGACGGTTAGGTGTGTGAGTAGGTAGATAAAATGAGATAGATAGATAGAGAGTAAGATAGAAAGAGATACGTGATTAAAAAATATCGAATAAACTGGGTGTGAGTAGTAGATCGGATCAGACAGTCTCAAAAATTGGGCATAAAAAAAGCCCCACATAGTGAATATGTGGGACTTTTTTTGCTCTAAGAGCGAATTTGGAGCGGGAAACGAGATTCGAACTCGCGACCCCGACCTTGGCAATGTCACCCACCAAAGTTACTTAAAATCACTTTAACCTATAACCCTTTATATTAAAGGTTTATAGGTTTTTTTATTTTTATTTTACTACATGCAATTTAAAGCACTTTAAAATATTTATATATTTTTTGTCACGTTTATTTTATAGTATATTGACACCAACCTAAAATTACATCGGCCCTCCCCTACCCTTTATTTTCGCAAATTAATATATGGCTATACTAAAATGACCAAAACTAAAAAGGCCAAAATTAGGCAGTCAGTGAAAACCATCAAAATTGATGATCGATTTTTGGTACACAAACTTGCTAAAGTGCCATACAAGATTTTCTGTGAATCAGTCCATGGTAATTTAGTTATGGCCAAAAATAAGGTTGAACCTAAAATACCGTTAATCGAAATAACTGAATATAGAAACAACTATCTTTTTTTTGATGACTTTGAAACGCTTAGTTCAATTTCGTATGGAGATAAACTATCTATCCGGCGTATAGATATCAGTAATGCTGATATTGAAAGACGGGCATGGGAGTATTTGTTGAACCACTTAGTAATGTCAGAGCCACTTAATTTTGAGCTTTTACATAGTTTTAAAAATATTATCCCGAAACATATTCAAGAATACTTTTTTGGTGGGAGCTTCACTATTCAGCACATATTAGATATAAGAGGAATGCCACGTTATAAATATGATTATCGCTTGCAAAAGCATGGTGGATTAAATACTCATCAACTCCCTTCTTTTTCTGATTTAATTCAAGAGGTACGTAATGATCTTAAATGACATGGTTAATACGCTAATACCTCCAACAGAAGATGAATATACTGACGACCTAAAAGGCTTTTTTTTAACAATTGCTAGCATAGCCCCTTCTGATTTTACGGGCATATCTGTAAGATTTGGTGTTGAAGTTAGACAACCCACTATCTTGACCAAAGACACGCTCAAAAATATATTCGAGTCCTACAGTGGCAATTTAACTAAGACTGAAAATCTAACTCGCACATTTTTAGCCAGCACGCATCAACTTCAAACACTTGATATAAAAAACCCTTCTCAAGAATGGCTATGGATAGCTAAACTTTGTCACCTGCTTATTTATTTTGTAGAACACGATTTACCACAGCGGATAAAAGAGACGACAACTGAAGCGAGAAAATGGATCAATCCATCAAGCCATAATCACATCATCTGGCAATATTGCTATAAGGAACTGCAAAGCGACACCTTAGAAAAAACTTATTATAACTTTGAGTCTTATCATCAGCAGCTTGAAAAACAGAACGATCCAAATCTCATTTCATTTTTGAAGATATATAGAACTATCGATTTTG
Source organism: Psychrobacter raelei (assembly GCF_022631235.3). Lineage (NCBI taxonomy): Bacteria > Pseudomonadati > Pseudomonadota > Gammaproteobacteria > Moraxellales > Moraxellaceae > Psychrobacter > Psychrobacter raelei. Next base: position 293,320 of record NZ_CP093310.2, on the reverse strand, counting down.
CATTCAATAAAAGAAACAAAATAACTCGCAATATCACTGGTAGAAAAAAACGTTCGATAAGCAAGCTTAATGAACCAAAAACTGAATATGAGTATATAGATAATATTGATGAAGATACTGATGAATTAGTATCGACAACTATCTATGAGGAAACTGATGATCATAATGATGTTAATCGTGAAAGGCTGGATAATCCAGTACCAGACTTTACCTATATAAAACAAAGCACAGTAACAAATACTGAAAAGTATTCAGCCAATCTAATTTATCGTCGTACTCAGTCTAAATTTGCTCATGCCAATAAAAATGAGCGATTTATCAGTAGTAATATTAGGCTACTACCAATCAGCGTTATACAAAATATTTGCACTAAATTGTGGCAGTGGTTTGAAGATAATGGTCCAGATAGTAAGAGAGAAACAAAAAGAGCGATAGTATATTTGCTTCTATCATTATATACAGGTCACTCTGTGTCACAGTTGGCGCAAGATATAAATGAAAATAGTAAAAGTATTATCGGAATCAGTGCGCGAAAATCAAATTTTGATTTTATTATTCATCTTGATATCACCCCACTTCGGATCAAAACACCAGGCGTACAATTAGTCATCGCTAATCGTGTGACTCAATTTCAACTGCCTATTCCTATAGCATTAGGTACATTCTTAACCTATAAGGGCTATCCAGATAACCATCTTATTAATGAAATTATAGCCAAATTAAAAAAGGAGTTAGAACTGCCTTTACTAAGCCTAGGTCGTATTGAAAAATCTCTATACACTATTCTCACGCAGGAGGTGACAACCACTCAAATCGCGTCAATCATTACCACTCGTAATACTAAAAAACGGGCGGACCTTTGGTACTGCTCACACCCTATTGAAGAAGTTAAGCAAGCATATGCCAAGGCCATTGATATACTAACTAAGCGCTGTCATAACCGACAATTAGCATTTAACTATTTAGATGAGGTTAAACTAACAAAAGATTCAATTGGTAGTCAAAATAGCCCAGACTACCCTATTGTAAGTTTATTTATCGAACATCTACGTAAAAAGGTTATCACCACTACTGATTTCATCAAAAAGTTTAACGCTTACAACTTATGGCTTTGGCATATCTCACTGTTATTAACCTCTGTAAGAGCAGTAGAGGGTGCGCCAGGATTTATAAATCAGTTCAACTTAACTGCTGGGTTAGCATGGATTTCGGATAAAGAGGAACGAGCAACTAGTAACTCTCAACGGTTGATACCTATTTGTTCTTTTTTAGCATCTGCCATTGAAAGCTTTATGTCGTATTTAGAACAGTTTGCAACCAGCTATAAGTATTTAGAGCCACAATTAAGAAATGACGTTTTAAAAATACTCAACTCAGAACGACCATTATTAAATTATATTGACTCTCATAATGAATTCCATTCACTACGTCCTGGTATTGTTGCAAAAGAACTGTCAGACAATCTAAGATTTAAAGTTGACTGGACACGCCATGTTGGTCAACGATTTTTGCATGAACAAGGAGTAGACGAGTCTCTTGTCCTCGCGATTTTTGGTCATGAAATGATGGGTCAAGAAGCATGGCGCAAACAATCCTCTCTTAGTATTGGTGACATCATAGCTGTTAAAGATATCTACCAAAAACTAGCCGATGAGCTTCAGCTTGAGCAGGTAGCTTTATGAGTTCAAATATAAAAAATAGTGACAATGAGTTGTTTGGTCATGAAAGACGATCATCCCAACGCAAAAAACAACGTCAAGAAGCAATAGAGCAGTGTAAAATTCTTTGCGAAACCTTATGGCAAACCTTTTGTGTTCAAAACACACAAGAAAATATCAGCGATGACGATATCAATCAGCTATATGATGATATTCTGGAGCAGTTAAAAAAATGCGTTCCAACAAAATTTATTCCGTTTGCTTTGTTTGAACGCAAACGTTTTTTCGAAAAGATAAATCAAAAACGTAAGACCCTTAATCTTCCTCCTTTCCCAGAGCCTGTCATAGCATCTCGAGTCAGTCGCCCTAAGAATATTAATGATTTAGATAGCTTTTTATATTTATCGCAAGCTCAAGAGGTAGCAAACAATGCCATTGACACGTGGTGTCAAAAAAACAAATTCTCATTACTTGATAGTATTAGCTGGTTTTTATTTTCATTAGTTAGTTTTGCTGGATACAGTGATGACAAAATACTTAAAGCCATTTATGAATATATGGCTGAGGACAAGCCTGTTTATCAGTTGTTTGATGATATGTTGTGTTTACCAATTAAAATTGAATCACCTTTTTATGCTAATGAAATTAAAATACTTAATGATTCACTACAACAGTTGTACATTACTCGATTAGTTATTATTGATGATATTAGTCGTTTATGGTTGTACAAGATACAACATCAAACAGGAAGTGATTCTTTCCCTAAGTATCATCAAGTTATAAAGCGATTGGGTGAGTTTACAGGCGAGGGATTTACAGTAAAGTCTATTCATAAGTCTGAATACCTGAAGCATAACTCAGTATACTGGCAAACCCTCCCAAAGGTTAGACTCGATATACAACTTGTTCAAGTTCTATTAGGCAATCAAAACCAAACATCCATAACTCAAGAACAGTTACTGCGCTATTTTCAAAAAATAAAACAACCTAAAGCTGTACTGTCTAACAATGATATAGAAAAACTAACTATTGAAAGCAAAGATGAACTGAGAAGTACTGACGATAATTCACAGCAATTCAAGTCAGATATCGTAAAAGATGTTCGAAGCATACTAAATTCTGACGCCAAAAAAATTAGAGCCAAACTAGAACAACTGCTAACTGAACCTTTATTTCCAAATCAAATACGATTAGTGACTTGGATAATAGATTTGCATACCACTGGTAATAAAATCAGTACTTTAAAAAGGTACTTATCAGACATAGGTAATGACTTTATTGCAAGCACACGTGATACTGATTTTTTTGGATGGTCAAAACATAATTATCACTTCATATATGATGAAATTCTTGCGAATAAAAATCAGAATAGGATTGGATATACAACCACTGTAATTTGCTCATTACATAGTAGTTTAAAAAGACATTTTAAGGCACCTGACATCGATTTACGAGGTGGTGGCGATCCTCAAATCGTCTCAAGCTACCTAATTCCATATCAGGTTTATCAAGTACTACAAAGTAGCATTTCAAACCAACATGGTATAAGCGATTATTATAAGCAGCTCTTAAATATAGTGGTGACACTACTATATCGTACTGGAATGCGAATTAGCGAGATACTCGGTCTTCAGGTCAAGGATATCGAATATGACAATCAAAGCTTTAGTGAGTACAATATTATTGTACGATCCAATCCATACCGCTCCTTAAAATCTGATGACGATACAAGGCGTATTTATTTATCAGTACTACTGCTAGATGACGAGCTTGAGCAGTTTAAAAAGTTTTTAAATTCTAGACGTACTCAAAATATTAATTATTTATTTACTTATCAATATCAGTCAAAGATACTCTCTCGACATAGCATTGAGCAGCCTATTAAAAAAATATTAGCAGATACTATATATCGTGATATTACCTTACATGCCTTTAGGCATAATGCCATCTCTAATATGGCGGTTATTTTGCGTAGTGATTACAATATCGCAAAGTATTTTATTGACTATAATGAAAATCAACTTACTACCATTAGACAGCATTTTTTAGGCAAAGTGCGCAAGGTTTCAACAAACTACTGGGATGCTTTGATGGAATTTGCAGGTCATGCTGACTTAAATACAACCTTTAGCTCCTACATTCATACAGCAGATATTATTGCCAGTTATCAGCTACAACAAGCAAACTTAACACTTCCTTCACATATTGTTTACAAGTTGATTAATACTAATCGAAACAAGCTCTATCAGCATAATAAACTAGCTGTTGACGCCAAAGAAAATACAGTCGATTTAAGCCAAATCAGACATTACATAAATAGGAAGATTAAGCTTGAACAATTAAGTACAACCATAACTATTTGTAATAAGGTCAATAAAGACTCTCATGATTCAAATACTAGTAGCAACAATCAAAAAGTTTCGGCTGTTTTCGGCATTTATAATCGTGAAGTGATTGAGAAGCTACTTCATGATATTGAAGACGGACAGCCTGTTAGCGAGGCAAGTAGTTTAAACTTTAATTATGATGATGCACTTAGGTTATATGAGCGTGCGTTAAATTTAGTGACTGATTCAAAAGGTAATCTCAATCACAAACTAATATCTAAAGATCGCAAGCAGAAGTCAGAGCATATATTAATTGCCCCGACACCCCTCCATTATCGCGAAGATAATGCATTACTGCAATTATGTTTTGATAATCTTGAAACGCTATATGCTGACCCATCGAGCAGGCGAGATGTAAAAGACATGCTAAAAGTGTTCTATGACAAAGTGAATACCTCAAAAAGTGAAATTCGTTTTCCTTTTAAAGAAAAGCAATTGTTTTACAAGTACTTAAAGGTTATGTGCCGGATATTACCTAGTCATTATTGGCGAATAAATGTCTGTAGTATCAGGTATAAGTCTCAAAACAATGAAAAGAAAAAAAGAACGATGAGCTCTTTGGTTGACAGTGAAGATACACTTAATAAAACTGAAGATCTCAAAGCTAATTATCCAGATTTTAGAGGTACTATCACCACTGATGATAATTACAATGGCTATGCATTATCCGTTATTAGCCCTGTAAAATCTAAGAAAAATCAATCTTCAGCTTTAATGAAGTATGTGCTACATTTTTTATTGATAGTTGAAGGGTTAAGTGGTTAATGGATTTTTTCGTAAGCATCCGACCAACCCCCTATTGGCTTGTTTGTCTGCTTTAGTCAATGGATTATGCTTGCTATGCTTTAAGGGTAATACGCTATTTTTATGATATTGTTGAATGCCTTGATAGCCTAAATCTATTTTGAGTATTTTATCTTGGCTGATAGCTAAGTAAGTATGTTTAAACAAGGTAAAATCGTGGCAGCTTCCTGTCGAAAAATCGTTGCAAATAATCTTTTGGCTATGTTGTTTATCAACAGCCACTTGAGCCTTTAGGGTGTGCCTTTTCTTTTTACCTGAATAGTATCGTCTTTGCCTTTTTTTTGACGTTATACGGGAATTTCAGTGGCATCAATCAGTACAACCTCGGTATTTGGATTTTGCCACAACTCTTTTTTACTCGGTAGCGATAGGTTGGAGTCTTTAACTAAGGTGCTTTCAACCCATTTTATGGTTTTACAGACGCTGCTTTCTGATATTTCATAGTCTTGAGCAAGGTGAAACTTAGTTCGGTATTCTCTATAGTAGCTAAGAGTCATAATTAACTGGTCTGCTACGCATAGTTTGGGTTTTCTTCCCCCTTTGGCATGCTTTATGTTATAAGCTTGTTTGAGTATGCTATGTATAACATTCAAATACATCTGGGGTAATGCCTGTGTAACGACGAAATGCTTCAGGTGCTTTTGTTTTTAGGTTCTGGTACTTCATAACCCCTATTAGTTATTATGGGTTTATACCAGTTTATCATACCCAGTTTGAGGTTTCGAAAGAGGTCTAAAAAAGAGTTACTTGGTATATGGTTATCAGAGAATGAGGGCACTAAGTCCTCGCTAGGTATTCTAACTGAGCAACAGAACCGAGGGGTGCAAGACATCCTCTCATTGCCTGTATTGATGGTTTATGGGACTTCCTTATGCTATTAATACTGTTTACCCCAATGCTCAGGTTCAGCTATATATCGTACACATAGTACGTCACTTTCAATGGGAAACTTACGAGTAGAAATAAATAGTGAACACTAACAACATGAACCGCCCCGACTATATCGGAGAGTTGATTGCTTGAGTCAGGCAGCTTTGTCTGACTCATTAAGGCTATCATAGTATCGTCTCTCAAACTCAAAAGGCGACACATAACCAATCGTACTATGAATGCGAGTTTTGTTAAACCAATCGACCCATTCAAGGGTTGCTAATTCAACATCATACGCATCCCGCCACTGCTGTTTTAAATATTCAATCACCTCTGTTTTATAAAGCCCGTTAACCGTTTCAGCTAACGCATTATCGTATGAATCACCGGTTGTACCAACAGATGCAATAACGCCAGAATCAGCCATCTTATCCGTATAGCGAATGGATAAGTACTGAACGCCGCGATCACTATGATGAATGACATCTTTAGGATGGTTTCTGTCTGCAATGGCTTGATTTAACGCTGCCATCACCATATCCGTGTTCATTCGATCTGATACTTTCCAACCAACGATAGCGCGAGCAAACACATCAATGATAAAGGCAGTATAGACCCAACCACTCAATGTTTTAACGTAAGTAAAGTCAGCAACCCATAGCTGGTTAGGGCGATGGGCATTAAAGTTACGATTAACTAAATCATCAGCACGCTTTTGATCATCACGAGACTTAGTGGTTACCTTACCCTTACCTCGCCAAATACCCTGCATACCATGCTGACGCATTAACCGCTCTACAGTGCAACGTGCAGGATGTATACCCTCTGCCTTCAACTGTTTCCAGACTTTACGAGCGCCGTATCGGCATTTGCTGTCCTTCCAAATACGTTTAATCTCATTAAGATAGAAGTCGTCATGCTGACTACGCTGTGAACGCTTTTCAGGACTTTCTTCTAGCTCTTTAACACGATAGTATGTGGATGGAGCAATCGGTAGTACTCTACAGATTGGCTCGACTCCATATTGTTGTTTGTGGTCGTCAATAAAATCAACCATTACTTGGGTTTGCGGTCGAGCTCCGCCTGGGCGAAAAAAGCGGCTGCTTTCTTTATAATCTCATTGGCTTGCTTTAACTCTCTGTTCTCACGTTCAAGCTCTTTGATACGCTCCGCTTGGCTTTGAGCTTGAATGTTTGCAGGAATGGTTTTATCTACGTGCTTTTTATGCCATGATCGTAGGGTCTCAGGTGTGCAACCTATCTTTGGTGCTATAGCTTTGATGGCTGACCAGGTGGATGGGTAGTCGTCTTTAGCTTCAATTAGCATACGGACGGCTCGCTCTTTCATTTCAGGGGTATAGTTTCGTGTTTTCATTGTCGTATTCTCTCAGAAAATTGAGTCTCCGACAATCCCGGGGCGGTTCAATCGTATAGAAGGAAAATAAATAATGACAGAAACTTGCCTTACAGCAAAACCTTCATCTTATCTGCTGATGGAAGACTTAGAGACACAAGAAAAAGTTATCGACTTAGGTAAAAAGTTACTTGCCAGTTTCAGCAAGGACGATGACGATGTAATCATAGCATGGATGGCAAACTATCTTGCAGAACAAATGCTATTAGGCAATAATCCATGCGCCGACAAGCATACCCACCCCCATAAGGATAATAATTGCTGGCAGACCGACCTTAATCACTCTTAAAAATCGAGACTCCATACCCTCCCAGCTACGACCACGCGCAGCCATGAATAGTGCTGTGATTAAAATACCACAAGCGAGCGGAATATGAGGGGTAAAGTCTTTGAAGATGAAGAACTGCACCATGAGTATCATGGCAGTTAGTACAAGAGGGGCAATATCTAATAGAAAGTTGGATGAGGCTCTATAGCCCTTTACCTCAGGATCGTAGGGCTTTTTTTTGATCATAAACGTATAGGTTCTCCTTAGTCTGATTTACGCTATCTTTAAGTAATACAAGACAACTGTGATATTTAACTAAGCAGTAAGGGTATTAAAATTTTTAATTGATATCAAGTTTTAGGCTAAAAAAATCTATCTTGGGTTTGCATAGACAGGATAGACAGACCAAATATTGATATATCTGCAAGCATAAAAAAACCGCCCTCAGAGTGAGAGCGGTTTTTTTGTGAAGCAAAAAGATTAGATTGGGTTAGATGACAACTTTAATATCGGTATCGATATAGATGGTAGCTTTTTGGCTAAAGTAGGTGGCTTCATAGATGGTGTAATCTCCAACAATAGATCCTTTAGTCCAATTTTGACCGGCAAGATTCTTAGTTAAATTGACCGTATCCAGAGCATCACCATCAATGCGGATATTATTGTAACCATTGCTACGAGCATCATCATTTCTAAGGTTTAGAATGTTTGCATTATTGCCAACTCCTAGGTCTAATACCTCAATAGCTGAAATATTACTTGAACTTAAAGTATTACCACCACCAGTGATGTGAAGGGTGTCTGTACCATCACCACCATTTAAGGTGCCTCCTGTAAAGGTATTAATACTTATCGTATCATTACCGCTAGCGAGATAGATATTACCACCTGACATGGTATCGATAGTCACTGTGTCATTACCCGCTCCAGTATCGATATCGCCACCCGAGTGTGTTGTCACGTCAATAGTATCATTACCATCACCTAAGAACACATTACCAGCTGACTTATTCGCGATACTTACATCGTCTCTGGCGGTACCAAGGTCTATAGTGCCTCCAGTCATGGAACCGCTAATACTCACATCGTTACCACCTTGCGAAGACTTAATAGTGCCAGACTGTAAATTACTGATATTGAGGATATCGGTGTTACCCAATTCAACATACCCAGCTTCCATATTATTAATATTAATAATATCTTGGTCAGTATCATTCCCTGAGTATATATTACCTATACGCAATACTCCTAAATCAAGATTGTCAGCACCAGCACCAAGTCTTAAATTAGGGGTACCTGTACTAGCTAATGTCTGACCCAGTCTTTCCATGTTGACGGTGTCATTACCCTCTCCCATATCAATAGTAGAGTTTCCTCTAACTTGGTTTACCTGCAAGTGATCTATGCCAGAACCCATACTAAGCGTGCTATTTACTATATTGCTAGAAATTTTAACAATATCATTACCAGCTCCTGTTCTAACGAGTGCGTTATCATCCAAAGCAACAGCTATTAATGTGTCATTATCAGTGGTACCAGGTGTCAAGGCATCTGGACCCGTAATCACTGTGGCTTGTCTCTGAATAACACCTACATCAATGACGTCATTTCCAGACCCGGTATCGATTTTAGCGTTCCTACCATCGACAATACCAGAGATAGTAATGTTATCTTGGCCACTCCCAGTAATAATCTCACCATATCCTGCTTCACTGGCTAAACTTGCTATTAATCTTCCCTTAATATTAATAGTATTATCGCCATCACCTGCATTGATATTACTAACCCATACGCCTCCTCTACTATCATCATTAAGTGTTTGACCAATATTAATCGTATCATTCCCAGAGCCTGCAGTAATAGTTGTACGCTCTTTAAGGTAGTTGCCTACTGTTAGTAAGTTGTTACCATTACCTAGTCTTACCTCCGTATCACTAATATAGGTACCTACGTTTGCTGTATCATTGCCCTCACCTAAGTTCACAATGGCAGTTCTAACATAGCTTTCTATGTTTAGAATGTCATTGCCAGAGCCTAAATCAACTATTGGCCTACCACCGTACCCTCTGATTCTAAAGCCTTCGTAAGTATCATCACCTTCTCCCATATAGACATGTGTTCTAAGAGACTGACGCCCTGAAAGGGTGAAGAAATCATTACCATTACCTGTAAGTACAGCAAAATCAATTAATGGGGCAGCTATGGCTTGCATATTGCCGTCGACAATGATTAGCTTATCAGTATTATCACTATCAAACACTATGGCTTCTACATTCTGACCTGTTCCATCAGTTTGAATTTCACCTCTTTGGTTAATGTTGATAGAGTTTTTGCCATTAGAATTATATCTATTATAAATAGTCGCACCCAATGGCTCATCACTAGCAAGGAAAGCAGCGCCACCTGTCGTTTCATCAAACAGATAGAACTTGGCAAAACTCTCATTTGGCAACTTATTACCGGCCTTATCAACAAACATAAGGTTTGCATATAAGTCCTTGGTTTGATTGCGATTTGCACTGCTATTGGTTGTCTCAGCACTGCCTGTCGTAGTATCCCCATCATTAGCAAAGTCAAACTTACCTGCTAACTCAGAGATTGCTAGCTTCCAGTTACCATTTGCGTCAGCCACAGTACTGACATCACCTGCATCAAAGATGCCATTCCTATTGACATCGAAGATAACGGTACCACCTACTTCACCAGTCCCACCGATAACTTGAATATTAGCTTGGTTGTTTTCGCTGTCATTGGTTCCATCAAAAGCATTTTCTTCTTGTACCAATGATACTGTCGGTCTACCCGCTAGAGTATCTAAGGTAAACTCTGTAGATAACGTAGGCTTGACGGTACCTGCCACAACTTGAGCATCTACACGATAGTCATTACCAAGCGCTTGTGTTTGCGCCAAAGTAAAGTTACTCCAGGTATAGGTCATGCCATCGGCACTGACTTGTGCTTGACCCATATCAAGTATGACAGGCTCGCCCTGTGTTGGGGTCAAGACAACCTGTACAGCTTCATCAGCAATACCAGAAGTAGCTGTACGAAGTGGTTTCTCGAGAGTGACAGTAATCGTTGGTGTTGTATCGTTGGTTAGTCCCTGTAAAACAGCAGGGTCAGTTTGTACACTGCCATCACTATTGTTAGCAACAATACCGGTATACACACCATTAACACCATATGCAGAGTTCTGATTAGCGGGTAAATTCTCTACTTCTTCGTTAGAGTCATCTGTGACTTCTACAAAGACAACTCTGGTTGCTAATATCGTTGCAGGTAAATCTATAATTTGAGTGATTGAATCATTATTTGCACCACTGTTATCACTTACCATGATTGTTAGCTGACTTGGCAAGTCATTGCCGGCATTAATATAATCCACACCTGCTTCAGTCAAAGTGATTACACCTGTACTCTCATCAATCGCAAAATACCCTTGATTATTATCAGGTAGGCTGTACGTTAATACATCACCTTCATCAATATCGCTACCATTTGCATCAGCAATAGACATGCTGGTATCAACATAGCCCTGATAAATCTCAGTAACTATATCAACTATATCAACAACGTCAAGCTTTGGCTGGTCATTAGTACCTGTGATCGTCACTGTGACTGTGCCAGTACCTGTGCCGTCTTTACTCGTTACAGTAAAGATATCCTCAACAGTCTGTCCTTCACGTAATGCCTGTACTTCTGGTTTACCGTTATCCAGCGCATAGCTCCAGTTACCATTTTCATTGACACTAAACGTACCATATGCACCTTGTTTTGTTTGAGGCTGAGCAAAAGCTTCGCCTTCGTCTAGATCTGTAATGGTGACTGTACCGCTGATGGTTGTTTCTGCCGCATCTTCTACAACAGCACCTTGTGCGTCTGTCACAGTTGCAGGATTGTTTTCTTTATCTTGGTCTGTAATGCCAGGCACAACAATGCCGTCAATCACATCTAAGCGATCTTGGAAGCTATCTTTACCTGTGCTCTCTGGTAGCTCATCAACCTTAGCTTGTGCTTTGTCTTTCGCCTCAGTCACCGCGTTGTTAAGATCAGTCAGGTTCTGATTCTCTTCAGGGGTGATTAGACCATCTTTGTTGGCTTCAACTAAGGCATCTTCTGCCGCTTTCTCAGCCTCTTCAGCAGCTTTAACTAAGTCTTCAACCTCTGCTTGTAGCGTGTCATCTAAACCATCTTTATCTTGGTCTGTAATGCCAGGCACAACAATGCCGTCAATCACATCTAAGCGATCTTGGAAGCTATCTTTACCTGTGCTCTCTGGTAGCTCATCAACCTTAGCTTGTGCTTTGTCTTTCGCCTCAGTCACCGCGTTGTTAAGATCAGTCAGGTTCTGATTCTCTTCAGGGGTGATTAGACCATCTTTGTTGGCTTCAACTAAGGCATCTTCTGCCGCTTTCTCAGCCTCTTCAGCAGCTTTAACTAAGTCTTCAACCTCTGCTTGTAGCGTGTCATCTAAACCATCTTTATCTTGGTCTGTAATGCCAGGCACAACAATGCCGTCAATCACATCTAAGCGATCTTGGAAGCTATCTTTACCTGTGCTCTCTGGTAGCTCATCAACCTTAGCTTGTGCTTTGTCTTTCGCCTCAGTCACCGCGTTGTTAAGATCAGTCAGGTTCTGATTCTCTTCAGGGGTGATTAGACCATCTTTGTTGGCTTCAACTAAGGCATCTTCTGCCGCTTTCTCAGCCTCTTCAGCAGCTTTAACTAAGTCTTCAACCTCTGCTTGTAGCGTGTCATCTAAACCATCTTTATCTTGGTCTGTAATGCCAGGCACAACAATGCCGTCAATCACATCTAAGCGATCTTGGAAGCTATCTTTACCTGTGCTCTCTGGTAGCTCATCAACCTTAGCTTGTGCTTTGTCTTTCGCCTCAGTCACCGCGTTGTTAAGATCAGTCAGGTTCTGATTCTCTTCAGGGGTGATTAGACCATCTTTGTTGGCTTCAACTAAGGCATCTTCTGCCGCTTTCTCAGCCTCTTCAGCAGCTTTAACTAAGTCTTCAACCTCTGCTTGTAGCGTGTCATCTAAACCATCTTTATCTTGGTCTGTAATGCCAGGCACAACAATGCCGTCAATCACATCTAAGCGATCTTGGAAGCTATCTTTACCTGTGCTCTCTGGTAGCTCATCAACCTTAGCTTGTGCTTTGTCTTTCGCCTCAGTCACCGCGTTGTTAAGATCAGTCAGGTTCTGATTCTCTTCAGGGGTGATTAGACCATCTTTGTTGGCTTCAACTAAGGCATCTTCTGCCGCTTTCTCAGCCTCTTCAGCAGCTTTAACTAAGTCTTCAACCTCTGCTTGTAGCGTGTCATCTAAACCATCTTTATCTTGGTCTGTAATGCCAGGCACAACAATGCCGTCAATCACATCTAAGCGATCTTGGAAGCTATCTTTACCTGTGCTCTCTGGTAGCTCATCAACCTTAGCTTGTGCTTTGTCTTTCGCCTCAGTCACCGCGTTGTTAAGATCAGTCAGGTTCTGATTCTCTTCAGGGGTGATTAGACCATCTTTGTTGGCTTCAACTAAGGCATCTTCTGCCGCTTTCTCAGCCTCTTCAGCAGCTTTAACTAAGTCTTCAACCTCTGCTTGTAGCGTGTCATCTAAACCATCTTTATCTTGGTCTGTAATGCCAGGCACAACAATGCCGTCAATCACATCTAAGCGATCTTGGAAGCTATCTTTACCTGTGCTCTCTGGTAGCTCATCAACCTTAGCTTGTGCTTTGTCTTTCGCCTCAGTCACCGCGTTGTTAAGATCAGTCAGGTTCTGATTCTCTTCAGGGGTGATTAGACCATCTTTGTTGGCTTCAACTAAGGCATCTTCTGCCGCTTTCTCAGCCTCTTCAGCAGCTTTAACTAAGTCTTCAACCTCTGCTTGTAGCGTGTCATCTAAACCATCTTTATCTTGGTCTGTAATGCCAGGCACAACAATGCCGTCAATCACATCTAAGCGATCTTGGAAGCTATCTTTACCTGTGCTCTCTGGTAGCTCATCAACCTTAGCTTGTGCTTTGTCTTTCGCCTCAGTCACCGCGTTGTTAAGATCAGTCAGGTTCTGATTCTCTTCAGGGGTGATTAGACCATCTTTGTTGGCTTCAACTAAGGCATCTTCTGCCGCTTTCTCAGCCTCTTCAGCAGCTTTAACTAAGTCTTCAACCTCTGCTTGTAGCGTGTCATCTAAACCATCTTTATCTTGGTCTGTAATGCCAGGCACAACAATGCCGTCAATCACATCTAAGCGATCTTGGAAGCTATCTTTACCTGTGCTCTCTGGTAGCTCATCAACCTTAGCTTGTGCTTTGTCTTTCGCCTCAGTCACCGCGTTGTTAAGATCAGTCAGGTTCTGATTCTCTTCAGGGGTGATTAGACCATCTTTGTTGGCTTCAACTAAGGCATCTTCTGCCGCTTTCTCAGCCTCTTCAGCAGCTTTAACTAAGTCTTCAACCTCTGCTTGTAGCGTGTCATCTAAACCATCTTTATCTTGGTCTGTAATGCCAGGCACAACAATGCCGTCAATCACATCTAAGCGATCTTGGAAGCTATCTTTACCTGTGCTCTCTGGTAGCTCATCAACCTTAGCTTGTGCTTTGTCTTTCGCCTCAGTCACCGCGTTGTTAAGATCAGTCAGGTTCTGATTCTCTTCAGGGGTGATTAGACCATCTTTGTTGGCTTCAACTAAGGCATCTTCTGCCGCTTTCTCAGCCTCTTCAGCAGCTTTAACTAAGTCTTCAACCTCTGCTTGTAGCGTGTCATCTAAACCATCTTTATCTTGGTCTGTAATGCCAGGCACAACAATGCCGTCAATCACATCTAAGCGATCTTGGAAGCTATCTTTACCTGTGCTCTCTGGTAGCTCATCAACCTTAGCTTGTGCTTTGTCTTTCGCCTCAGTCACCGCGTTGTTAAGATCAGTCAGGTTCTGATTCTCTTCAGGGGTGATTAGACCATCTTTGTTGGCTTCAACTAAGGCATCTTCTGCCGCTTTCTCAGCCTCTTCAGCAGCTTTAACTAAGTCTTCAACCTCTGCTTGTAGCGTGTCATCTAAACCATCTTTATCTTGGTCTGTAATGCCAGGCACAACAATGCCGTCAATCACATCTAAGCGATCTTGGAAGCTATCTTTACCTGTGCTCTCTGGTAGCTCATCAACCTTAGCTTGTGCTTTGTCTTTCGCCTCAGTCACCGCGTTGTTAAGATCAGTCAGGTTCTGATTCTCTTCAGGGGTGATTAGACCATCTTTGTTGGCTTCAACTAAGGCATCTTCTGCCGCTTTCTCAGCCTCTTCAGCAGCTTTAACTAAGTCTTCAACCTCTGCTTGTAGCGTGTCATCTAAACCATCTTTATCTTGGTCTGTAATGCCAGGCACAACAATGCCGTCAATCACATCTAAGCGATCTTGGAAGCTATCTTTACCTGTGCTCTCTGGTAGCTCATCAACCTTAGCTTGTGCTTTGTCTTTCGCCTCAGTCACCGCGTTGTTAAGATCAGTCAGGTTCTGATTCTCTTCAGGGGTGATTAGACCATCTTTGTTGGCTTCAACTAAGGCATCTTCTGCCGCTTTCTCAGCCTCTTCAGCAGCTTTAACTAAGTCTTCAACCTCTGCTTGTAGCGTGTCATCTAAACCATCTTTATCTTGGTCTGTAATGCCAGGCACAACAATGCCGTCAATCACATCTAAGCGATCTTGGAAGCTATCTTTACCTGTGCTCTCTGGTAGCTCATCAACCTTAGCTTGTGCTTTGTCTTTCGCCTCAGTCACCGCGTTGTTAAGATCAGTCAGGTTCTGATTCTCTTCAGGGGTGATTAGACCATCTTTGTTGGCTTCAACTAAGGCATCTTCTGCCGCTTTCTCAGCCTCTTCAGCAGCTTTAACTAAGTCTTCAACCTCTGCTTGTAGCGTGTCATCTAAACCATCTTTATCTTGGTCTGTAATGCCAGGCACAACAATGCCGTCAATCACATCTAAGCGATCTTGGAAGCTATCTTTACCTGTGCTCTCTGGTAGCTCATCAACCTTAGCTTGTGCTTTGTCTTTCGCCTCAGTCACCGCGTTGTTAAGATCAGTCAGGTTCTGATTCTCTTCAGGGGTGATTAGACCATCTTTGTTGGCTTCAACTAAGGCATCTTCTGCCGCTTTCTCAGCCTCTTCAGCAGCTTTAACTAAGTCTTCAACCTCTGCTTGTAGCGTGTCATCTAAACCATCTTTATCTTGGTCTGTAATGCCAGGCACAACAATGCCGTCAATCACATCTAAGCGATCTTGGAAGCTATCTTTACCTGTGCTCTCTGGTAGCTCATCAACCTTAGCTTGTGCTTTGTCTTTCGCCTCAGTCACCGCGTTGTTAAGATCAGTCAGGTTCTGATTCTCTTCAGGGGTGATTAGACCATCTTTGTTGGCTTCAACTAAGGCATCTTCTGCCGCTTTCTCAGCCTCTTCAGCAGCTTTAACTAAGTCTTCAACCTCTGCTTGTAGCGTGTCATCTAAACCATCTTTATCTTGGTCTGTAATGCCAGGCACAACAATGCCGTCAATCACATCTAAGCGATCTTGGAAGCTATCTTTACCTGTGCTCTCTGGTAGCTCATCAACCTTAGCTTGTGCTTTGTCTTTCGCCTCAGTCACCGCGTTGTTAAGATCAGTCAGGTTCTGATTCTCTTCAGGGGTGATTAGACCATCTTTGTTGGCTTCAACTAAGGCATCTTCTGCCGCTTTCTCAGCCTCTTCAGCAGCTTTAACTAAGTCTTCAACCTCTGCTTGTAGCGTGTCATCTAAACCATCTTTATCTTGGTCTGTAATGCCAGGCACAACAATGCCGTCAATCACATCTAAGCGATCTTGGAAGCTATCTTTACCTGTGCTCTCTGGTAGCTCATCAACCTTAGCTTGTGCTTTGTCTTTCGCCTCAGTCACCGCGTTGTTAAGATCAGTCAGGTTCTGATTCTCTTCAGGGGTGATTAGACCATCTTTGTTGGCTTCAACTAAGGCATCTTCTGCCGCTTTCTCAGCCTCTTCAGCAGCTTTAACTAAGTCTTCAACCTCTGCTTGTAGCGTGTCATCTAAACCATCTTTATCTTGGTCTGTAATGCCAGGCACAACAATGCCGTCAATCACATCTAAGCGATCTTGGAAGCTATCTTTACCTGTGCTCTCTGGTAGCTCATCAACCTTAGCTTGTGCTTTGTCTTTCGCCTCAGTCACCGCGTTGTTAAGATCAGTCAGGTTCTGATTCTCTTCAGGGGTGATTAGACCATCTTTGTTGGCTTCAACTAAGGCATCTTCTGCCGCTTTCTCAGCCTCTTCAGCAGCTTTAACTAAGTCTTCAACCTCTGCTTGTAGCGTGTCATCTAAACCATCTTTATCTTGGTCTGTAATGCCAGGCACAACAATGCCGTCAATCACATCTAAGCGATCTTGGAAGCTATCTTTACCTGTGCTCTCTGGTAGCTCATCAACCTTAGCTTGTGCTTTGTCTTTCGCCTCAGTCACCGCGTTGTTAAGATCAGTCAGGTTCTGATTCTCTTCAGGGGTGATTAGACCATCTTTGTTGGCTTCAACTAAGGCATCTTCTGCCGCTTTCTCAGCCTCTTCAGCAGCTTTAACTAAGTCTTCAACCTCTGCTTGTAGCGTGTCATCTAAACCATCTTTATCTTGGTCTGTAATGCCAGGCACAACAATGCCGTCAATCACATCTAAGCGATCTTGGAAGCTATCTTTACCTGTGCTCTCTGGTAGCTCATCAACCTTAGCTTGTGCTTTGTCTTTCGCCTCAGTCACCGCGTTGTTAAGATCAGTCAGGTTCTGATTCTCTTCAGGGGTGATTAGACCATCTTTGTTGGCTTCAACTAAGGCATCTTCTGCCGCTTTCTCAGCCTCTTCAGCAGCTTTAACTAAGTCTTCAACCTCTGCTTGTAGCGTGTCATCTAAACCATCTTTATCTTGGTCTGTAATGCCAGGCACAACAATGCCGTCAATCACATCTAAGCGATCTTGGAAGCTATCTTTACCTGTGCTCTCTGGTAGCTCATCAACCTTAGCTTGTGCTTTGTCTTTCGCCTCAGTCACCGCGTTGTTAAGATCAGTCAGGTTCTGATTCTCTTCAGGGGTGATTAGACCATCTTTGTTGGCTTCAACTAAGGCATCTTCTGCCGCTTTCTCAGCCTCTTCAGCAGCTTTAACTAAGTCTTCAACCTCTGCTTGTAGCGTGTCATCTAAACCATCTTTATCTTGGTCTGTAATGCCAGGCACAACAATGCCGTCAATCACATCTAAGCGATCTTGGAAGCTATCTTTACCTGTGCTCTCTGGTAGCTCATCAACCTTAGCTTGTGCTTTGTCTTTCGCCTCAGTCACCGCGTTGTTAAGATCAGTCAGGTTCTGATTCTCTTCAGGGGTGATTAGACCATCTTTGTTGGCTTCAACTAAGGCATCTTCTGCCGCTTTCTCAGCCTCTTCAGCAGCTTTAACTAAGTCTTCAACCTCTGCTTGTAGCGTGTCATCTAAACCATCTTTATCTTGGTCTGTAATGCCAGGCACAACAATGCCGTCAATCACATCTAAGCGATCTTGGAAGCTATCTTTACCTGTGCTCTCTGGTAGCTCATCAACCTTAGCTTGTGCTTTGTCTTTCGCCTCAGTCACCGCGTTGTTAAGATCAGTCAGGTTCTGATTCTCTTCAGGGGTGATTAGACCATCTTTGTTGGCTTCAACTAAGGCATCTTCTGCCGCTTTCTCAGCCTCTTCAGCAGCTTTAACTAAGTCTTCAACCTCTGCTTGTAGCGTGTCATCTAAACCATCTTTATCTTGGTCTGTAATGCCAGGCACAACAATGCCGTCAATCACATCTAAGCGATCTTGGAAGCTATCTTTACCTGTGCTCTCTGGTAGCTCATCAACCTTAGCTTGTGCTTTGTCTTTCGCCTCAGTCACCGCGTTGTTAAGATCAGTCAGGTTCTGATTCTCTTCAGGGGTGATTAGACCATCTTTGTTGGCTTCAACTAAGGCATCTTCTGCCGCTTTCTCAGCCTCTTCAGCAGCTTTAACTAAGTCTTCAACCTCTGCTTGTAGCGTGTCATCTAAACCATCTTTATCTTGGTCTGTAATGCCAGGCACAACAATGCCGTCAATCACATCTAAGCGATCTTGGAAGCTATCTTTACCTGTGCTCTCTGGTAGCTCATCAACCTTAGCTTGTGCTTTGTCTTTCGCCTCAGTCACCGCGTTGTTAAGATCAGTCAGGTTCTGATTCTCTTCAGGGGTGATTAGACCATCTTTGTTGGCTTCAACTAAGGCATCTTCTGCCGCTTTCTCAGCCTCTTCAGCAGCTTTAACTAAGTCTTCAACCTCTGCTTGTAGCGTGTCATCTAAACCATCTTTATCTTGGTCTGTAATGCCAGGCACAACAATGCCGTCAATCACATCTAAGCGATCTTGGAAGCTATCTTTACCTGTGCTCTCTGGTAGCTCATCAACCTTAGCTTGTGCTTTGTCTTTCGCCTCAGTCACCGCGTTGTTAAGATCAGTCAGGTTCTGATTCTCTTCAGGGGTGATTAGACCATCTTTGTTGGCTTCAACTAAGGCATCTTCTGCCGCTTTCTCAGCCTCTTCAGCAGCTTTAACTAAGTCTTCAACCTCTGCTTGTAGCGTGTCATCTAAACCATCTTTATCTTGGTCTGTAATGCCAGGCACAACAATGCCGTCAATCACATCTAAGCGATCTTGGAAGCTATCTTTACCTGTGCTCTCTGGTAGCTCATCAACCTTAGCTTGTGCTTTGTCTTTCGCCTCAGTCACCGCGTTGTTAAGATCAGTCAGGTTCTGATTCTCTTCAGGGGTGATTAGACCATCTTTGTTGGCTTCAACTAAGGCATCTTCTGCCGCTTTCTCAGCCTCTTCAGCAGCTTTAACTAAGTCTTCAACCTCTGCTTGTAGCGTGTCATCTAAACCATCTTTATCTTGGTCTGTAATGCCAGGCACAACAATGCCGTCAATCACATCTAAGCGATCTTGGAAGCTATCTTTACCTGTGCTCTCTGGTAGCTCATCAACCTTAGCTTGTGCTTTGTCTTTCGCCTCAGTCACCGCGTTGTTAAGATCAGTCAGGTTCTGATTCTCTTCAGGGGTGATTAGACCATCTTTGTTGGCTTCAACTAAGGCATCTTCTGCCGCTTTCTCAGCCTCTTCAGCAGCTTTAACTAAGTCTTCAACCTCTGCTTGTAGCGTGTCATCTAAACCATCTTTATCTTGGTCTGTAATGCCAGGCACAACAATGCCGTCAATCACATCTAAGCGATCTTGGAAGCTATCTTTACCTGTGCTCTCTGGTAGCTCATCAACCTTAGCTTGTGCTTTGTCTTTCGCCTCAGTCACCGCGTTGTTAAGATCAGTCAGGTTCTGATTCTCTTCAGGGGTGATTAGACCATCTTTGTTGGCTTCAACTAAGGCATCTTCTGCCGCTTTCTCAGCCTCTTCAGCAGCTTTAACTAAGTCTTCAACCTCTGCTTGTAGCGTGTCATCTAAACCATCTTTATCTTGGTCTGTAATGCCAGGCACAACAATGCCGTCAATCACATCTAAGCGATCTTGGAAGCTATCTTTACCTGTGCTCTCTGGTAGCTCATCAACCTTAGCTTGTGCTTTGTCTTTCGCCTCAGTCACCGCGTTGTTAAGATCAGTCAGGTTCTGATTCTCTTCAGGGGTGATTAGACCATCTTTGTTGGCTTCAACTAAGGCATCTTCTGCCGCTTTCTCAGCCTCTTCAGCAGCTTTAACTAAGTCTTCAACCTCTGCTTGTAGCGTGTCATCTAAACCATCTTTATCTTGGTCTGTAATGCCAGGCACAACAATGCCGTCAATCACATCTAAGCGATCTTGGAAGCTATCTTTACCTGTGCTCTCTGGTAGCTCATCAACCTTAGCTTGTGCTTTGTCTTTCGCCTCAGTCACCGCGTTGTTAAGATCAGTCAGGTTCTGATTCTCTTCAGGGGTGATTAGACCATCTTTGTTGGCTTCAACTAAGGCATCTTCTGCCGCTTTCTCAGCCTCTTCAGCAGCTTTAACTAAGTCTTCAACCTCTGCTTGTAGCGTGTCATCTAAACCATCTTTATCTTGGTCTGTAATGCCAGGCACAACAATGCCGTCAATCACATCTAAGCGATCTTGGAAGCTATCTTTACCTGTGCTCTCTGGTAGCTCATCAACCTTAGCTTGTGCTTTGTCTTTCGCCTCAGTCACCGCGTTGTTAAGATCAGTCAGGTTCTGATTCTCTTCAGGGGTGATTAGACCATCTTTGTTGGCTTCAACTAAGGCATCTTCTGCCGCTTTCTCAGCCTCTTCAGCAGCTTTAACTAAGTCTTCAACCTCTGCTTGTAGCGTGTCATCTAAACCATCTTTATCTTGGTCTGTAATGCCAGGCACAACAATGCCGTCAATCACATCTAAGCGATCTTGGAAGCTATCTTTACCTGTGCTCTCTGGTAGCTCATCAACCTTAGCTTGTGCTTTGTCTTTCGCCTCAGTCACCGCGTTGTTAAGATCAGTCAGGTTCTGATTCTCTTCAGGGGTGATTAGACCATCTTTGTTGGCTTCAACTAAGGCATCTTCTGCCGCTTTCTCAGCCTCTTCAGCAGCTTTAACTAAGTCTTCAACCTCTGCTTGTAGCGTGTCATCTAAACCATCTTTATCTTGGTCTGTAATGCCAGGCACAACAATGCCGTCAATCACATCTAAGCGATCTTGGAAGCTATCTTTACCTGTGCTCTCTGGTAGCTCATCAACCTTAGCTTGTGCTTTGTCTTTCGCCTCAGTCACCGCGTTGTTAAGATCAGTCAGGTTCTGATTCTCTTCAGGGGTGATTAGACCATCTTTGTTGGCTTCAACTAAGGCATCTTCTGCCGCTTTCTCAGCCTCTTCAGCAGCTTTAACTAAGTCTTCAACCTCTGCTTGTAGCGTGTCATCTAAACCATCTTTATCTTGGTCTGTAATGCCAGGCACAACAATGCCGTCAATCACATCTAAGCGATCTTGGAAGCTATCTTTACCTGTGCTCTCTGGTAGCTCATCAACCTTAGCTTGTGCTTTGTCTTTCGCCTCAGTCACCGCGTTGTTAAGATCAGTCAGGTTCTGATTCTCTTCAGGGGTGATTAGACCATCTTTGTTGGCTTCAACTAAGGCATCTTCTGCCGCTTTCTCAGCCTCTTCAGCAGCTTTAACTAAGTCTTCAACCTCTGCTTGTAGCGTGTCATCTAAACCATCTTTATCTTGGTCTGTAATGCCAGGCACAACAATGCCGTCAATCACATCTAAGCGATCTTGGAAGCTATCTTTACCTGTGCTCTCTGGTAGCTCATCAACCTTAGCTTGTGCTTTGTCTTTCGCCTCAGTCACCGCGTTGTTAAGATCAGTCAGGTTCTGATTCTCTTCAGGGGTGATTAGACCATCTTTGTTGGCTTCAACTAAGGCATCTTCTGCCGCTTTCTCAGCCTCTTCAGCAGCTTTAACTAAGTCTTCAACCTCTGCTTGTAGCGTGTCATCTAAACCATCTTTATCTTGGTCTGTAATGCCAGGCACAACAATGCCGTCAATCACATCTAAGCGATCTTGGAAGCTATCTTTACCTGTGCTCTCTGGTAGCTCATCAACCTTAGCTTGTGCTTTGTCTTTCGCCTCAGTCACCGCGTTGTTAAGATCAGTCAGGTTCTGATTCTCTTCAGGGGTGATTAGACCATCTTTGTTGGCTTCAACTAAGGCATCTTCTGCCGCTTTCTCAGCCTCTTCAGCAGCTTTAACTAAGTCTTCAACCTCTGCTTGTAGCGTGTCATCTAAACCATCTTTATCTTGGTCTGTAATGCCAGGCACAACAATGCCGTCAATCACATCTAAGCGATCTTGGAAGCTATCTTTACCTGTGCTCTCTGGTAGCTCATCAACCTTAGCTTGTGCTTTGTCTTTCGCCTCAGTCACCGCGTTGTTAAGATCAGTCAGGTTCTGATTCTCTTCAGGGGTGATTAGACCATCTTTGTTGGCTTCAACTAAGGCATCTTCTGCCGCTTTCTCAGCCTCTTCAGCAGCTTTAACTAAGTCTTCAACCTCTGCTTGTAGCGTGTCATCTAAACCATCTTTATCTTGGTCTGTAATGCCAGGCACAACAATGCCGTCAATCACATCTAAGCGATCTTGGAAGCTATCTTTACCTGTGCTCTCTGGTAGCTCATCAACCTTAGCTTGTGCTTTGTCTTTCGCCTCAGTCACCGCGTTGTTAAGATCAGTCAGGTTCTGATTCTCTTCAGGGGTGATTAGACCATCTTTGTTGGCTTCAACTAAGGCATCTTCTGCCGCTTTCTCAGCCTCTTCAGCAGCTTTAACTAAGTCTTCAACCTCTGCTTGTAGCGTGTCATCTAAACCATCTTTATCTTGGTCTGTAATGCCAGGCACAACAATGCCGTCAATCACATCTAAGCGATCTTGGAAGCTATCTTTACCTGTGCTCTCTGGTAGCTCATCAACCTTAGCTTGTGCTTTGTCTTTCGCCTCAGTCACCGCGTTGTTAAGATCAGTCAGGTTCTGATTCTCTTCAGGGGTGATTAGACCATCTTTGTTGGCTTCAACTAAGGCATCTTCTGCCGCTTTCTCAGCCTCTTCAGCAGCTTTAACTAAGTCTTCAACCTCTGCTTGTAGCGTGTCATCTAAACCATCTTTATCTTGGTCTGTAATGCCAGGCACAACAATGCCGTCAATCACATCTAAGCGATCTTGGAAGCTATCTTTACCTGTGCTCTCTGGTAGCTCATCAACCTTAGCTTGTGCTTTGTCTTTCGCCTCAGTCACCGCGTTGTTAAGATCAGTCAGGTTCTGATTCTCTTCAGGGGTGATTAGACCATCTTTGTTGGCTTCAACTAAGGCATCTTCTGCCGCTTTCTCAGCCTCTTCAGCAGCTTTAACTAAGTCTTCAACCTCTGCTTGTAGCGTGTCATCTAAACCATCTTTATCTTGGTCTGTAATGCCAGGCACAACAATGCCGTCAATCACATCTAAGCGATCTTGGAAGCTATCTTTACCTGTGCTCTCTGGTAGCTCATCAACCTTAGCTTGTGCTTTGTCTTTCGCCTCAGTCACCGCGTTGTTAAGATCAGTCAGGTTCTGATTCTCTTCAGGGGTGATTAGACCATCTTTGTTGGCTTCAACTAAGGCATCTTCTGCCGCTTTCTCAGCCTCTTCAGCAGCTTTAACTAAGTCTTCAACCTCTGCTTGTAGCGTGTCATCTAAACCATCTTTATCTTGGTCTGTAATGCCAGGCACAACAATGCCGTCAATCACATCTAAGCGATCTTGGAAGCTATCTTTACCTGTGCTCTCTGGTAGCTCATCAACCTTAGCTTGTGCTTTGTCTTTCGCCTCAGTCACCGCGTTGTTAAGATCAGTCAGGTTCTGATTCTCTTCAGGGGTGATTAGACCATCTTTGTTGGCTTCAACTAAGGCATCTTCTGCCGCTTTCTCAGCCTCTTCAGCAGCTTTAACTAAGTCTTCAACCTCTGCTTGTAGCGTGTCATCTAAACCATCTTTATCTTGGTCTGTAATGCCAGGCACAACAATGCCGTCAATCACATCTAAGCGATCTTGGAAGCTATCTTTACCTGTGCTCTCTGGTAGCTCATCAACCTTAGCTTGTGCTTTGTCTTTCGCCTCAGTCACCGCGTTGTTAAGATCAGTCAGGTTCTGATTCTCTTCAGGGGTGATTAGACCATCTTTGTTGGCTTCAACTAAGGCATCTTCTGCCGCTTTCTCAGCCTCTTCAGCAGCTTTAACTAAGTCTTCAACCTCTGCTTGTAGCGTGTCATCTAAACCATCTTTATCTTGGTCTGTAATGCCAGGCACAACAATGCCGTCAATCACATCTAAGCGATCTTGGAAGCTATCTTTACCTGTGCTCTCTGGTAGCTCATCAACCTTAGCTTGTGCTTTGTCTTTCGCCTCAGTCACCGCGTTGTTAAGATCAGTCAGGTTCTGATTCTCTTCAGGGGTGATTAGACCATCTTTGTTGGCTTCAACTAAGGCATCTTCTGCCGCTTTCTCAGCCTCTTCAGCAGCTTTAACTAAGTCTTCAACCTCTGCTTGTAGCGTGTCATCTAAACCATCTTTATCTTGGTCTGTAATGCCAGGCACAACAATGCCGTCAATCACATCTAAGCGATCTTGGAAGCTATCTTTACCTGTGCTCTCTGGTAGCTCATCAACCTTAGCTTGTGCTTTGTCTTTCGCCTCAGTCACCGCGTTGTTAAGATCAGTCAGGTTCTGATTCTCTTCAGGGGTGATTAGACCATCTTTGTTGGCTTCAACTAAGGCATCTTCTGCCGCTTTCTCAGCCTCTTCAGCAGCTTTAACTAAGTCTTCAACCTCTGCTTGTAGCGTGTCATCTAAACCATCTTTATCTTGGTCTGTAATGCCAGGCACAACAATGCCGTCAATCACATCTAAGCGATCTTGGAAGCTATCTTTACCTGTGCTCTCTGGTAGCTCATCAACCTTAGCTTGTGCTTTGTCTTTCGCCTCAGTCACCGCGTTGTTAAGATCAGTCAGGTTCTGATTCTCTTCAGGGGTGATTAGACCATCTTTGTTGGCTTCAACTAAGGCATCTTCTGCCGCTTTCTCAGCCTCTTCAGCAGCTTTAACTAAGTCTTCAACCTCTGCTTGTAGCGTGTCATCTAAACCATCTTTATCTTGGTCTGTAATGCCAGGCACAACAATGCCGTCAATCACATCTAAGCGATCTTGGAAGCTATCTTTACCTGTGCTCTCTGGTAGCTCATCAACCTTAGCTTGTGCTTTGTCTTTCGCCTCAGTCACCGCGTTGTTAAGATCAGTCAGGTTCTGATTCTCTTCAGGGGTGATTAGACCATCTTTGTTGGCTTCAACTAAGGCATCTTCTGCCGCTTTCTCAGCCTCTTCAGCAGCTTTAACTAAGTCTTCAACCTCTGCTTGTAGCGTGTCATCTAAACCATCTTTATCTTGGTCTGTAATGCCAGGCACAACAATGCCGTCAATCACATCTAAGCGATCTTGGAAGCTATCTTTACCTGTGCTCTCTGGTAGCTCATCAACCTTAGCTTGTGCTTTGTCTTTCGCCTCAGTCACCGCGTTGTTAAGATCAGTCAGGTTCTGATTCTCTTCAGGGGTGATTAGACCATCTTTGTTGGCTTCAACTAAGGCATCTTCTGCCGCTTTCTCAGCCTCTTCAGCAGCTTTAACTAAGTCTTCAACCTCTGCTTGTAGCGTGTCATCTAAACCATCTTTATCTTGGTCTGTAATGCCAGGCACAACAATGCCGTCAATCACATCTAAGCGATCTTGGAAGCTATCTTTACCTGTGCTCTCTGGTAGCTCATCAACCTTAGCTTGTGCTTTGTCTTTCGCCTCAGTCACCGCGTTGTTAAGATCAGTCAGGTTCTGATTCTCTTCAGGGGTGATTAGACCATCTTTGTTGGCTTCAACTAAGGCATCTTCTGCCGCTTTCTCAGCCTCTTCAGCAGCTTTAACTAAGTCTTCAACCTCTGCTTGTAGCGTGTCATCTAAACCATCTTTATCTTGGTCTGTAATGCCAGGCACAACAATGCCGTCAATCACATCTAAGCGATCTTGGAAGCTATCTTTACCTGTGCTCTCTGGTAGCTCATCAACCTTAGCTTGTGCTTTGTCTTTCGCCTCAGTCACCGCGTTGTTAAGATCAGTCAGGTTCTGATTCTCTTCAGGGGTGATTAGACCATCTTTGTTGGCTTCAACTAAGGCATCTTCTGCCGCTTTCTCAGCCTCTTCAGCAGCTTTAACTAAGTCTTCAACCTCTGCTTGTAGCGTGTCATCTAAACCATCTTTATCTTGGTCTGTAATGCCAGGCACAACAATGCCGTCAATCACATCTAAGCGATCTTGGAAGCTATCTTTACCTGTGCTCTCTGGTAGCTCATCAACCTTAGCTTGTGCTTTGTCTTTCGCCTCAGTCACCGCGTTGTTAAGATCAGTCAGGTTCTGATTCTCTTCAGGGGTGATTAGACCATCTTTGTTGGCTTCAACTAAGGCATCTTCTGCCGCTTTCTCAGCCTCTTCAGCAGCTTTAACTAAGTCTTCAACCTCTGCTTGTAGCGTGTCATCTAAACCATCTTTATCTTGGTCTGTAATGCCAGGCACAACAATGCCGTCAATCACATCTAAGCGATCTTGGAAGCTATCTTTACCTGTGCTCTCTGGTAGCTCATCAACCTTAGCTTGTGCTTTGTCTTTCGCCTCAGTCACCGCGTTGTTAAGATCAGTCAGGTTCTGATTCTCTTCAGGGGTGATTAGACCATCTTTGTTGGCTTCAACTAAGGCATCTTCTGCCGCTTTCTCAGCCTCTTCAGCAGCTTTAACTAAGTCTTCAACCTCTGCTTGTAGCGTGTCATCTAAACCATCTTTATCTTGGTCTGTAATGCCAGGCACAACAATGCCGTCAATCACATCTAAGCGATCTTGGAAGCTATCTTTACCTGTGCTCTCTGGTAGCTCATCAACCTTAGCTTGTGCTTTGTCTTTCGCCTCAGTCACCGCGTTGTTAAGATCAGTCAGGTTCTGATTCTCTTCAGGGGTGATTAGACCATCTTTGTTGGCTTCAACTAAGGCATCTTCTGCCGCTTTCTCAGCCTCTTCAGCAGCTTTAACTAAGTCTTCAACCTCTGCTTGTAGCGTGTCATCTAAACCATCTTTATCTTGGTCTGTAATGCCAGGCACAACAATGCCGTCAATCACATCTAAGCGATCTTGGAAGCTATCTTTACCTGTGCTCTCTGGTAGCTCATCAACCTTAGCTTGTGCTTTGTCTTTCGCCTCAGTCACCGCGTTGTTAAGATCAGTCAGGTTCTGATTCTCTTCAGGGGTGATTAGACCATCTTTGTTGGCTTCAACTAAGGCATCTTCTGCCGCTTTCTCAGCCTCTTCAGCAGCTTTAACTAAGTCTTCAACCTCTGCTTGTAGCGTGTCATCTAAACCATCTTTATCTTGGTCTGTAATGCCAGGCACAACAATGCCGTCAATCACATCTAAGCGATCTTGGAAGCTATCTTTACCTGTGCTCTCTGGTAGCTCATCAACCTTAGCTTGTGCTTTGTCTTTCGCCTCAGTCACCGCGTTGTTAAGATCAGTCAGGTTCTGATTCTCTTCAGGGGTGATTAGACCATCTTTGTTGGCTTCAACTAAGGCATCTTCTGCCGCTTTCTCAGCCTCTTCAGCAGCTTTAACTAAGTCTTCAACCTCTGCTTGTAGCGTGTCATCTAAACCATCTTTATCTTGGTCTGTAATGCCAGGCACAACAATGCCGTCAATCACATCTAAGCGATCTTGGAAGCTATCTTTACCTGTGCTCTCTGGTAGCTCATCAACCTTAGCTTGTGCTTTGTCTTTCGCCTCAGTCACCGCGTTGTTAAGATCAGTCAGGTTCTGATTCTCTTCAGGGGTGATTAGACCATCTTTGTTGGCTTCAACTAAGGCATCTTCTGCCGCTTTCTCAGCCTCTTCAGCAGCTTTAACTAAGTCTTCAACCTCTGCTTGTAGCGTGTCATCTAAACCATCTTTATCTTGGTCTGTAATGCCAGGCACAACAATGCCGTCAATCACATCTAAGCGATCTTGGAAGCTATCTTTACCTGTGCTCTCTGGTAGCTCATCAACCTTAGCTTGTGCTTTGTCTTTCGCCTCAGTCACCGCGTTGTTAAGATCAGTCAGGTTCTGATTCTCTTCAGGGGTGATTAGACCATCTTTGTTGGCTTCAACTAAGGCATCTTCTGCCGCTTTCTCAGCCTCTTCAGCAGCTTTAACTAAGTCTTCAACCTCTGCTTGTAGCGTGTCATCTAAACCATCTTTATCTTGGTCTGTAATGCCAGGCACAACAATGCCGTCAATCACATCTAAGCGATCTTGGAAGCTATCTTTACCTGTGCTCTCTGGTAGCTCATCAACCTTAGCTTGTGCTTTGTCTTTCGCCTCAGTCACCGCGTTGTTAAGATCAGTCAGGTTCTGATTCTCTTCAGGGGTGATTAGACCATCTTTGTTGGCTTCAACTAAGGCATCTTCTGCCGCTTTCTCAGCCTCTTCAGCAGCTTTAACTAAGTCTTCAACCTCTGCTTGTAGCGTGTCATCTAAACCATCTTTATCTTGGTCTGTAATGCCAGGCACAACAATGCCGTCAATCACATCTAAGCGATCTTGGAAGCTATCTTTACCTGTGCTCTCTGGTAGCTCATCAACCTTAGCTTGTGCTTTGTCTTTCGCCTCAGTCACCGCGTTGTTAAGATCAGTCAGGTTCTGATTCTCTTCAGGGGTGATTAGACCATCTTTGTTGGCTTCAACTAAGGCATCTTCTGCCGCTTTCTCAGCCTCTTCAGCAGCTTTAACTAAGTCTTCAACCTCTGCTTGTAGCGTGTCATCTAAACCATCTTTATCTTGGTCTGTAATGCCAGGCACAACAATGCCGTCAATCACATCTAAGCGATCTTGGAAGCTATCTTTACCTGTGCTCTCTGGTAGCTCATCAACCTTAGCTTGTGCTTTGTCTTTCGCCTCAGTCACCGCGTTGTTAAGATCAGTCAGGTTCTGATTCTCTTCAGGGGTGATTAGACCATCTTTGTTGGCTTCAACTAAGGCATCTTCTGCCGCTTTCTCAGCCTCTTCAGCAGCTTTAACTAAGTCTTCAACCTCTGCTTGTAGCGTGTCATCTAAACCATCTTTATCTTGGTCTGTAATGCCAGGCACAACAATGCCGTCAATCACATCTAAGCGATCTTGGAAGCTATCTTTACCTGTGCTCTCTGGTAGCTCATCAACCTTAGCTTGTGCTTTGTCTTTCGCCTCAGTCACCGCGTTGTTAAGATCAGTCAGGTTCTGATTCTCTTCAGGGGTGATTAGACCATCTTTGTTGGCTTCAACTAAGGCATCTTCTGCCGCTTTCTCAGCCTCTTCAGCAGCTTTAACTAAGTCTTCAACCTCTGCTTGTAGCGTGTCATCTAAACCATCTTTATCTTGGTCTGTAATGCCAGGCACAACAATGCCGTCAATCACATCTAAGCGATCTTGGAAGCTATCTTTACCTGTGCTCTCTGGTAGCTCATCAACCTTAGCTTGTGCTTTGTCTTTCGCCTCAGTCACCGCGTTGTTAAGATCAGTCAGGTTCTGATTCTCTTCAGGGGTGATTAGACCATCTTTGTTGGCTTCAACTAAGGCATCTTCTGCCGCTTTCTCAGCCTCTTCAGCAGCTTTAACTAAGTCTTCAACCTCTGCTTGTAGCGTGTCATCTAAACCATCTTTATCTTGGTCTGTAATGCCAGGCACAACAATGCCGTCAATCACATCTAAGCGATCTTGGAAGCTATCTTTACCTGTGCTCTCTGGTAGCTCATCAACCTTAGCTTGTGCTTTGTCTTTCGCCTCAGTCACCGCGTTGTTAAGATCAGTCAGGTTCTGATTCTCTTCAGGGGTGATTAGACCATCTTTGTTGGCTTCAACTAAGGCATCTTCTGCCGCTTTCTCAGCCTCTTCAGCAGCTTTAACTAAGTCGTCAACTTTTTTATTATTATCAACGGGCGGAACATACCCATTAGAGCTTGAGCTACCACCACCACTGCTTAAAGCAGCACCAACGATACCGGCACCCGCTAAGCCGACTAGCCATGGCAGCGTATCAAAGCTGCCTTCGGTAGCCCCAACCCACCAAGGGGCTACTTGACTTTC
Organism: Psychrobacter raelei; assembly: GCF_022631235.3. Lineage (NCBI taxonomy): Bacteria > Pseudomonadati > Pseudomonadota > Gammaproteobacteria > Moraxellales > Moraxellaceae > Psychrobacter > Psychrobacter raelei. Next base: position 263,158 of record NZ_CP093310.2, on the reverse strand, counting down.
ACCGCCAAGCGCTTGACCTTCTATATCGCCAACTTGTAGCTGAGTAACATAATCTACCACTTCACCTGAATCAGGTACATAGTAGTAATACTCACCATCTTCTGCCAAGCCTATTAACGCACTATTTGTATCATCATAAAACCCTTCAATAATCAAATCACTATCTTGGGCATTATCTTCCATTGACACATGTAAATCATTACCCACACGCTTAGTCACAATATGGTTTGGTGCATGGCCTGTGGCTGGATCAAAAAGTTCATAGTTTACTTTTTGAACAGCTTTAATCACAGTGGGCTGGCCGTCTTGAGTTACCACAGTATGTTCTGCAATGGTTTGAGTAGCTGTGTTTACTTTTACGATAACTGTTTTCATGATATTTCCTAAATTTTGATTTGTATTGATTATTGTGTAGTAAGGGACATTAAGTATTTTTGTATCTCACTAATTACATTAGATAAAAGTGAAGTGATTAAAATAGTTTTATTAAGAGGATAATTTCAAGTTATAACCAGCTGCTCCTTTACTATCGGTATGACTCTCTAAATGTACAGTAGCCTCTGGGTTGGCCTGCATATACTCCCCAAGCAGTTGTATTTTTTGTTGATATTTTCCTTTTATCTGAGCACTATCAAAATCAAATAGCACATCAAGATTCATCGGTTTCTGAGTCTCCATTACAGGTGTGGTCACTGGATGAGTTGTAATGGTTTGAGTGGGTGGTTGCATACAGTTATCAGTGACAACTCGGCTGATTTGATGCGTTTGCTCAATAGAGCCTTTAAGTAACTCTATGGCTTCAGAGGTATTAACCGCTCTAATTACTGGCGTAACTCCTCTTTCTACATGACTGACTTGATAATAATAAGTGCGCTTAGGCTGTAGACTTACAATGAGGCTTTGATTCGCCAAGTGATTGTTTTTTTGGTCTGTAAGCTCAGCACTTAACACATTTTGGCCAGTACAAACCTTAATCTGTGAGTAGTGCCCCGCCTGTAACGACGTTTGAAAATAATTCTCTATACCAACAACGACACTGTCTTCAAAATCTATAGCGCCAGCGGCATCTATTGAGGTGGCTTCGGACACACCTGTAGGCGTGCGAAATATAACAATACGACTCTCATTAGCGGCTAATGCACTATCATCAGGAGTCGTAAATACTTGACCCGTTTTAGTCCAGCGAGCCGTGTCGACTTGACGAACGCCATCCGTCGTTGACACAGGTGTACTTGCTATACTTCCTATAGGGTTATCCGCTGAAGCCATAAAAGCTGTAGATTGGCAGCCTGTTGCTAACATTGTGATTAATACACTTGGTATTAGTAGGGTTTTAAATATCATAAACTTACCTATTAATTATTTAAGCTATTCAACTTCAGTTTATTAAACTGAATTAGGCTTCGGGTCTAAGCATAAAACCTTACATATTTCGAATAACAAAACTTAACAATTGCAATTATTAGTTTGTCAATAAAGATTATTGTACTTATTAGTAATATCCGTCTAGGCTGCTAGAGTGTTAAACTCACCTTACCGCCTAATAATATAATACAGGTTATATATCAAAGTTCAATTAATCATTAACAACTCTATGGTTTTATTTAAAAAAATTAATACAAATCAATAATATGGATAATGTAAAAAAAATTTACGAGAAGAAATATTGCTAACAATAAGAAATAACAGCTTCAAAATTAGTAATGTTTATTTACACCATACAAGGTAAGCATCCGACCAACCCCTATTGCGGTGGCACCCAGCGATGAGGCAACAACTCATCCAGACTCTCTTGAGTAGGCAGGCGTCTTAGCACGTCTGTCAAATAAGCAGACACATCCAAGCCATTTAAGCGAGCTGACTGAATGATGGACATAATATTCGCAGCCCGCTGCCCGCTTCGCAGCGAACCGGCAAACAACCAGTTTTTACGCCCAAGTGCCCATGGACGCATCTGATTCTCCGCCCAATTATTATCAATCGGCAGCCTGCCATCATCTAGATACAGAGTCAGCGCCTGCCAACGTTTCAGGCAATAATCCATCGCCTTACTAATACTGGCATTTTTAGTGGTTAACTGCCTTTTTTCTTGTAACCATTGGTGCAGCTTATCGGCAATCGGTTTGGCTTTTTTTTGCCTGATTTGCCGAACTATTTGGGGATCTCTTGGTATTGGGGGTGTATTTTTTTCAAATCGCTCATCAATCTCACGTTCAACAGCATACAACTGCCTAAATAACGTTAATGCCTCAATGCTCACGATACTTTGCCCAGTGATATGCAGTTCATGAAATTTACGCCGTGCATGGGCCAGACAACCGATTTCTGTCACACCTTGATGAAATAAGAACTTATACCCGCTGTAATCATCGCAAACCAGCTTACCGCGCCACTTATCTAAAAAGGCTTTAGGGTGCTCATTACGACGACTTTCAGCAAAGTCATAGACCACCGCTTTTAAGGAGCTGTGCTGTGGCGTAAGATACGCCCAGACATAGCCTTTTTTTAATGATTTACCACCTACCTTTACATGGTTCTTCATGATAGATACCGGGGTTTCATCGGCATGTAAGATAGGCTCAGACAGTAATAGCGCGTGCAAGCGACTGACTAAAGGCTCAAGGGCAACGCCGCAGCGTCCTACCCAGTCTGCCATAGTAGCATCGGGGATATTTACCCCACTTCGCTGATAGATAATATTCTGCCGATATAGGGGCTGATGGTCTGCATATTTGCTAATAAGGATGTGTGCAAGCAGCTCTGGGGTGGCGATGCTTTTGTTAATAATCTGCTTGGGGGTAGCCGCTTGATGAATGATGTCACACTCACGGCATACCCATTTAGGGTAGATGTGACGCTCAATATAAAACTGCTTAGGGATAATGCCAAGTTTGTCTTGTTTATCCTCCCCAATTCGCTTCATTTGACAGCCGCAGTCACAAACGGTGGTGAGTGGTTCATGAACCAAGGTTTTGACCTCAAGGTTGTCAGGAATCACTGTGTATTTGGCACGCTTTGTTTTTTTAGGCTGATCAGTAGCTGAAGCTGGCAGCTCATCTGTGATCTCTTTGCCGGCTTTAAGCTCAGCCTCATCGATGAGGGTTTCTGCCTCAGTACGATCAACCGCAGGCAGCTTGGCAAGCTCATCTTGGCTTAAGCCGCTAAGGTAGTCATCTCGGATTTGTTCAAGCTGCGCTAAGTCCTCTTGCGCCGCCTCATAGTTTAAGTGGGTTTGTCTGGCAGTGATGCCTTCGCTTTTTTGTCCATAGAGCCGGTGAATAAGCCGCTTTTGTTTTTCGATGAGTTCAAGCACTTGTTCATATAGCTTGTGGTTTTCCTCAACCACTTGGTTAAAAAGCTGCTGTAGTTGATCGTGACTTGTGTTTGTTTGATCAATTTGTTGCTGCAGGTGCTCATTACGCTGTTCAAGCAGGTGGATTTTCACCAAAAGCTCGGCGTAAATGGGGTCTTTTGATAAGTCGGATAAGTTGGCAACAGTCATGGCGATATGTTGCCAGAGTTTTATTTGCCTGTCATCTGCTATTTATAGGATGGGGGTTAATTTATCTTTGCCCATGTTACGCCAAGGCAGTCCACTGATTAAGGCATTAAATTGTTCACGGTTGATGCTGATGCCAGTTTGAGTGGTGGCAAGCTGTTTGGTTAAGCCATGAAATTTATTGTCATCAAGCTGACGGCTACAAAGCCATACGCCAAGCCCATCATGAATGAATACTTTTAGGCGTGTGCCTGCTTTGTTGTAAAACAGGTAGGCACAGTGAGGGCGAATGCTTTGGTGCTCGGTGAGGATGTAGGCCAGTAGTTTGCCACTACCACATCGCATGTCCATAGGCGTGGTGGATAGCCAGATGTGAGTGATGGGTATCATTGCAGTCCTCGTAGTAGGTCAATCAAGCTTTGAGTGTCTATTTGGGCAATGTTGAGGCTTATACCTCCAGATGCTCGAGCTGTGATTTGCAGTTTGATGTTTTGTATGACGGAGGCTGAGCCTAGATGCGCACCTTCAGGCTCAAGATGAATTGGAATAAAGTGCGGCTTTGGATCATGAGACCTGTTTATAGCGCCAGGTAATGTGTCAGCTTGAGCATGTGCCCGCTGATACTGGCGTTTCCAGTTATGTAGAAGGTTTTGGTTAATGCCATGCTCTCGAGCGATACTGGCAATTGATCGACCTGAGTCTGTCGCTTCTTTTACTAAAAGCGCTTTAAACTCAGCGCTGTAAGTTCTTCGTTTGGGTGTATTAGGAGATTGTGTTGTCATGTTAGTGTCCACGATTATTTGTTCATGGACACTATCTCGCATTTTTTAATAGAAAAAAAGATGGGATGGTCAGATGCTTACGCTATTAGCAGAAAATGGTTGCAATGAGGCTAAAAAAGAATGTTTTGATACGATATTGAAGTTATGGGAAAAACGAGCTGTAATGCCTCAAGGTTATCGACCATTCAAGAGTTTTGAAAGTCTTATGAATGTTTTAGACTCATTAAAAATAGAAAATAGACCTAGATACGAAATATCAAAAATTATAGATGAATGCAGTTATAAAGTGAATAATGACAGTCCAGAAAATCAATGGCTAGAATCAGTAAAGTTTGTGGATGATTCTGCAAAACAGTTGATTAACTATTGTCTTGAACAAGCAATTAAAGAAGCGGTCGATGATGAAACAAAAGAATGGCTACAAACATTACAAGACATTCCGTTTGATAATGAAATATTAGAGTTTATAAACTTTTATTCTGATGAAGAAACGGATGAAGAAAAATATACAGAAAATTTAATAAAAAAAATCCGACAGATAAAAGACCTTGAGCTATTATGTCAGAAAGTCAGTGAAGATATTAAAAAATTCGGTGGTGGTTCAAAAAGTAGGCTGACATTAGACATATAATACTCCCGGAAAACTAGACCAAAAAATTGTAGCAAATAAGATAGAATATCCTTTAGAAAAAGAGGTCTATCTAATGACGAAAGTACGTAAGCGTCACAATGCTGAATTTAAAAGCAAAGTCGCCGTTGAAGCCATCAAAGAACACAAGACCCTCAACGAGTTAACCGCAGAATATGGGGTTCATGCAACCCAAATCAGCAACTGGAAAAAGCAGGCTTTGGCAGTTATCCCTACTGCATTCAATACCAAACAGCAAGCCAACGAACAAGCCCAGCAAGCTATTATCGATGAACTACATAGGCAGCTAGGGCAAGTTATAAGCGAAAGAGACTGGCTTAAAAAAAAGTCCTTACAGCTACCCTGAGCACTCGTAAACAACTGCTAGAACCTGATAACAAGGATTTTAGTGTTCGTAAGCAATGTGAATTACTCGGTATCAACCGCTCAAGTCTGTACTATCAGCCAAAGCCCATCAGCGAGCTTGATATTACCCTGATGAACTTGCTTGACCAGCAGTACACCAAGACCCCATTTTATGGGGTTAAACGCATGACAGCGTATTTGAGGCAACTAGGCTATCAAGTGGGAGAAAAGCGAGTTAGGCGCTTACTACGGCAAATGGGGCTAGACGCTATTTATCAGCATCCTAACACGAGTAAGCCTCACCCTGAGCATCAAGTTTACCCGTATTTGCTTAGGCATGTACCGATTAGCCGTTGTAATCAAGTATGGAGTACTGATATCACCTATATTCGCTTAGCCAAGGGATTCGTGTATTTGATGGCGGTAATAGATTGGTACAGTCGTTATGTTCTAGACTGGTCGCTATCTACCACGCTTGAGGCGGATTTCTGCGTGGATACGGTGAGTAGTTTACTGCACAATGGGTTACGCTGTGAGATTTTTAATACGGATCAAGGCTCTCAGTTTACCAGCCCAAGATTTACTAGACCGCTCATTGAGCAGGGTATTGCCATCAGTATGGATGGTCGCGGTAGGGCACTGGATAATATCTTTGTGGAAAGGCTTTGGCGGTCAGTGAAGTATGAATGCGTGTATTTGCGACAGTTTGAGACAGTCAGTCAGGCAAGAGCAGGTTTGAAAGAGTATTTCGAGTTTTACAATCATGAGCGTTTACATCAGTCGCTCGATTACCATACTCCTGCACAGGTTTATCTGGCTAACAATAGTTCGGATAATGAATCGTTTTATCAACCCAATTCTATCTTAATTTTATGATAATTTGGTCTAGACATTGGGGAGCACCTTATTCCTTAAAAAACTCTTCTAGTAATATATGGATCTTTTATCTAATACTATTCTTTAAAGTTTCAGTCAAATAAATACAAGACTTTAGTCGTCTTCTATTTCATGATCGCCGTATTCGTATAGCTCATTTAAAAACGTATCAAGACTTGAAGATAAATAATGAACATTTGACATATCTGGTTTATTGCCATCTGCTTCAAACTCATGATCCCAAAAATATATTTTTCCTAACTCTTTTCCTGATAAACCTACTAGGATTAAGTTACCACCTGGATCTCTAGCTATAGGAAATAAGTTATTAGGGACCCTATCCCTAAACATATCAAATGTATAGGATAAATTATAATAGTATTCTTTTAATCCTATACCTAAAAAATAACTTATGCTAGAAGCATCTGTTTTATCATGAAATACAAAAGTTTCTGGATATACCTTACCCCCATTATATTTCATTAAAAAAGATCTAAACTCTTGAGGTAAATTAATAGAGTACTGCTTTTCAAAAGCTTCTATTTCAGAATTAGTTAATTGTCCAAAACCCGTGATATTCGTTTTCATATTTGATCCTATATCAGTAATAAAAATAGCTCTGCACACGACAAAAAAAACAAAAAAGTCTGTTAAAGCAAAGGCATAATAGTGATTTTTAAGACGAATCAGACCATGCCAAACTTTAACAGACTTAGTGAAACTTTAACCCAAAACCTGAGTATGAACAAGGCAAGAATCACATGTTTGAGCCTAATGATAATAGCCCTGATTACTGCTCAAAGCAGTAATCTTAAAAAAAATAGCAAGACACCTCCCTAAGGGTGGCAAGACCGACAGCCACTATCGCAGACTACAGCGATTTTTTGCCGAAGCGAGGATAGACTACGATCAATTAGCTTTAATGATATATCGACTATTTGGGCTAGGCAAAGTCACCTTAACCATTGACCGCACCAACTGGAAATGGGGTAAAAGTAACCTCAACATCTTTATGCTAGGGGTGGTATATAAAGGGATAGCCATCCCCTTATACTGGCAAATGCTAGATAAGCGAGGTAATACAAACCATCTTGAACGCTGTGAACTTATTGAGCGGTTTATCAAACAATTTGGCAAAGATAACCTTGAGATGATAGTAGCGGACAGAGAGTTTGTTGGCGAAAAATGGTTTAACTGGCTCACCAATAATCACATACCCTTTGCCATACGGATTAAGAAGAACAGTAAAGTTAAGAATCATCATGGCAAGTTGGTACAGATTAAAGAGTTATTGCGCCATGTTAGCCATCAAGAAACATATCGACATGGGCGAATACTGACTGTCGATGGTTGTTTGGTTCGAGTATTTGCCAAGCGTGATAAAGACTATGGTTTAGTGATTGTCGCAACCAATCAACTAGAAACAGTGGATGCGATGACAAGCTATGCTAAGCGTTGGGAGATTGAGACTTTATTTGCTTGTTTAAAGGGGCGTGGCTTTAATCTTGAAGATACCCACTTAACCCATCTTGATCGGGTCAGTAAATTAGTCGCAGTGAACGCCTTAGCATTTTGTTGGGCTTATCATGTCGGTATTTATAAAGACAAAGATAAGCCGTTAAAACGCAAGTTGAAGTCAAACGCTCGACCTCAAGCCAGTTTGTTTGTGCTTGGCCTGGATGTGTTGATTGAGGGCCTGCGCTTGGTGTTTTTTAACAATGATAAGACTGTACTTCGACAGTTAGTTAGCTTTTTAACCCCTAAACCTATGAAAATTGGGTGGGGATAATTTTTTTGTCGTGTGCAGAGATTAAGAACATAATTTATTAAATATATTTGGCTCAATATGAATTAATGGATATTGCTTAAAAAAAGCAGATAGCTTTTTGCTCTCTGCCTTTTTTATCGAACAACTAGTTATTTTCCAACCAATACCTGCCCTCTTGAAAAGCTAATACAGGCCTCACAAAACCAAGAAGTCTTTGAACGCATATAAGGAATATCAGCAGGTACCTCTATTGGACAGCAACTACCACAGTATTGGCAACGTACATCATCAATATAAACATGACAAGTGCTTATAGCTACGAAAAGCTCATTAGGCGAAACATTATATTCCTGACATAGCTTTTTGACATAGGCAATATAACCGCCATTATTATCAAAAGACCAGTAATCCTAACATAGCTGTTTGACAGCTTCACACGTCATAGGACTATAGATAAGTTTCAAGCTCATACCTCTTCTCCTTATCGATAGTCAGTCTGTGGAATAAGCTGATAAAGTCGACTTTGCAACTCTAAAAGCAGCTCATCGGTTATATAATCTTCTTGAGTCTCTAATTGTTTTTGGACCCAGACCCTAAGAGCCGTATGATCGTCAAAACAACTATCCACATCTAAAAAGCGAGCTAGTCCATTATCTTTTTGAATACAATATTCATGTATCAATATATTGGCAAGCCTATTGGCTTCATCACTGAAATAACCTTTTGGTTTGTGATCTGCAAGAAGCTCATCATAATTAATTATTTTCATGGGTCTGCTCCTCGCCTTTCTGGTCAAAATTAACTGACTTATCTTGTTCGGTGGCAACCCTATTTAAGTAATAAAAAGGCCTAAAGTTATTCGTCACATCAGAACCTGTAAATCCAGTGTCGATTGTGTCTATCTTTGCATCTTCCTCTGATTCAGATTCTAAACTTACTTCTACCTCAGTAATGTCGCCAGATATATGATTATCATTAGAGTTTATCTCGTCACTATCTAACTGATTACCATTTATAACTTTTGTGTCGCTATTCGTTGTATGTGGGCTGACAAGCCTCTCCTTACTGGCAAGTAGCAAATTATCTATTGCAGAGCCATCCTGACGGGTAATATCTGGCACATAACGGCTATACACCCTAAATAACATTTCTGTACTACTATGTCCCATTTGCCGTGCTATCCATTCAGGATTTTCACCAGCAGCAAGCCAAAGCGTTGCTGCTGTATGTCTAGTTTGATAAGCCCGTCTGTGTTTAAGACCTAATAACTCAAGAGTTGGCTTCCACACTCTTCGATTAACATTGCGATACTCAAGAGGATTGCCTTGACTATTACAAAAAACAAAATCAGATTTACCATAAGTACGTCTTTTTTGTTCTTGCAGAGCATCATAGACAATTTGCGACATAATGATTTCACGTTGCGATCCAACGGTCTTAGTTGGTCCAAGCTCTCCATCTACAAGAGCCTGTTTAATTGAAATCTCTCTTCTATGAAAATCAACGCAATCCCATGTCAGTCCATCAATCTCACTGGTACGCATTCCTGTAAAGAATCTTATAGTGTAATAAGGCTTAAATTCTTTACGTACAACATTAATAATCCGCCATACTTCATTTAACGTGAAAGGATTAACTGTTGGACGATACTGTTTTAGATTTTTAATATTTTTAAAAGGCATCTCAAACTCGTAGCGTTCTGACGCTTCTTCTAGTATCATACGAAGAGGTATCATGATCTCGTTGATCCGTGTTACCGACAGACTTGATTGGCCATCTTTACCGTAACGAACTTTGGCGAGAGAGCTACGGAAGGCCATCAAGTCTGGCTTCTTTATAACGTGTATTGCTTTATTACCAAAACTGGGTATCAAGTACTTATTAAGAATAATCTTGACCTTTTTTCGATAAGAAGGCCGCCATTCAATCATCTTTTCTTCAAACCAAATATCGGAAAATTCTCTAAAACTTGGATTACGACTGATACAAGCCTCTGACCTATCAGATAACTTCCGCATCTCTTCTGCTTTTTCACTTTTAGGAAAATAGGCAGCATAATCGAATATTCCAAGCGTTATTTCTGCTTCCATCTTTTTAAGTATTTTATCTAGTTTTTTGCGATTAGCAGGGGTATCTGCAAAAGCTGTCTTTTCTCTACAGCGTACCCCCATATATCTAAAATCAACAACTAACTTGCCAAAGCGTGCTCTCATAGTAGCCATAGTTTATCTCCTTAAAATTATTGAAGAGCCATTCCATTAATAGTACTCATTACTGGCTTGCACATATCCTCCTCGATACGCTCCCAAACATACAAAATCTTTCTACCGCCAAACGGACGTATGTAATGAATATTTTCAATTAATACGCTGTCTTTTAGTTGATTACGTATTGTGCGTGGATCGTATTTGATACGTTCTGCAAGCTCATCTGTTGTTAAATATGTATTACTCATAATTTTTACCTTTTTTCAGTTAATAAATACCTGCATTAAGTGCTAGAATGTAAAATGAATTTAAACTTTAAGAAAGTATAAATTCTTCTATTCGAATAATTATTACCTGTTTAATGGTAATAATTACTCTATTTACGTACTATACAATCTTTTTACCCCAATGTAAAGCATTTTTACCCGAAAAGAGGTAATTTTATGATCAAAAATAATTTCCCCGTCATTCTTGCTGAAAAAAGGCTTCGAGTAGCAGATGTCGTGAGAGCAACAGGCATGAGTAAATCAACTCTTCATAAACTATATAATGACGAGTCTTCTAGGATTGATTTCAATACCATAAATCAATTGTGTGAGTTTTTAGATGTCCAGGTAGGTGACTTATTTGTTTATGAGCCAGACTCTAAGGAAGTTGATAAAGGAGAGGTATCGAATGAGGATTAAAAGGGGAGAGTTGGTTAATTTTAACTGAAGTCCAATAACGTTATAACTATTTGATTTTTAATAAAAAAATTATTTATCTGGTCACGTTTTGGTCACGCTTTTTTTGATAGCTACGTATCTAATCTACCAAAATATGAAGTCATATTTGGAAAAACATTTTTATTAATATAATATTTGATTCCAATCTATAAAATAGAAAGGTCGGGGTCAATTTTACGGTTGGAGTTTTACTACTTGGGCACGAAAGGGTCACGTTTTGGTCACGTCTCCATCGACTAAGGTTTTTAATGTTAAGATATGATTAATAAATTCCTTTATACCTGATAGAAAATTCCCTATTAATCTACTGATTTTAAAGACAAAAAAAAGCCTCACTATGAAGTGAGGCTTCTTTAGAATATGGAGCGGGAAACGAGATTCGAACTCGCGACCCCGACCTTGGCAAGGTCGTGCTCTACCAGCTGAGCTATTCCCGCATTTGGTAAGATCGTGCTGACTAGCTAAGACAGGTATTATAGATTAAAAATAGAATCTGTCAATACCGGCCATTTGAAACGTGTGCTTAAGGCTAAAACAACGTATTACTAAATAGGTAATCGTATTAAAGCAAATTGGAGCGGGAAACGAGATTCGAACTCGCGACCCCGACCTTGGCAAGGTCGTGCTCTACCAGCTGAGCTATTCCCGCTTAATCAGTCGCTTAGACCATAGTCATTGCTGCGTCTTGATAGGTGGGCTATTATAGATTAATTTTGTACAGTGTCAACACTTTTTTTTGGTTTATCGCATTTTTTCGGTTGAAGGGCAAAAAACTCTGTCAAACCGTAACTCTACATTTACAATAAACCGCTGTTTTATTACCTTACCAGACATAAAATTTCGTTACTATAGCGACAATATTGATGACTTGGATACTCATTGCGCCTTGGCTATTAATGGCTTGCGCACTACTTTCCTTATTGAGAGGATAATAATGAAAAACTTTTTAATTCGCAGCACCCTTGCCGCCTCTTTATCGGTTATGGCATTAACCGGCTGTAGCTCAACCACCAATTCAGGCCTTATCGGCAGTGACCGCCAGCAGCTGTTATTGGTCTCAAGCGATCAAGTACTACAAATGTCAGCGCAAAGTTACAATCAGCTGCTACAAAAAGCAAGCAAACAAAAAGTACTCGATACCAATGCCGCCCAGCTTGCCCGCCTAAACAGCATTGCACGTAAGCTCATTCCACAAGCAGAAGCTTACCGCGGTGATGCCAAAAATTGGCAGTGGGAAGTGCATACTATTAACTCACCTGAGTTGAACGCTTTTGTATTACCCGGTGGTAAAATCATGTTTTACTCAGGCATTATCGATAAGCTAAAGCTGACTGATGCTGAGATTGCCGCCATTATGGGCCACGAAATGGCACACGCCTTACGTGAACATGCCCGTGAGCGTATGTCGAGTCAATATGCTACCCAGACCGGCATTGGCCTTGCCGCCAGTATCTTTGGCCTATCACAAGGTCAAGCTGAGCTGGCCAATATTGCCGGTGACCTAGGTATTGCCCGTCCGCACAGCCGCACCCAAGAGTCAGAAGCGGATCAGATCGGTCTGGTGCTGATGGCCAAAGCTGGCTATGATCCAAATGCGGCCATCAGCCTATGGAAAAAAATGCAGGCAGCCAGCCAAGGCGAGCCACCACAATTCTTAAGCACTCACCCTTCAAGCTCTAGCCGTATTGCTACCTTGCAAGCGCTTATCCCCCAAGTGATGCCTTACTACAAAAAGTAAGCGCTTAATCTACCCTGCTACGCTTATTATAACCACAGCCAACTGCCTTGCATTGGCTGTTTTTTTGTCCAAATAACGCCTCAGTGATAAACTCGTAGCAATTTGTTTGCACTTGTACACTGGAGTATAAGACCCATTAACTGCTAATATAGGCATATTAAAACTGTGCACACTTAAATTAATGATCACAGTTATAGGCCGTATCGTTTAGGAGATATACTTTGCAAGTTCATAATCAGCTTATTGAACGTCTTAACGCACTTAGCCCTACGCATGTTGATCTGGTTAACGAGTCTATGAATCATGCCGGCTATTTTGAAGGCAAAGAAAGCCACTTTAAACTCACCATAGTCAGCCCTGAGTTTTTGTCAAAAAGAGCCGTGGCACGTCACCAGCTCATCTATGCACAGGCCGGTGAGTTAATGACCTCTCAAGGCGGCAGCATTCATGCCCTAGCGATTCATGCGTATACCCCTGAAGAGTGGGATAGCTTATTACAAGAGCAGCAATCTGTACCTGCTAGCCCCTTGTGTGCAGGACAAAACAAAGGTTAGCGTCTTTATTTTGGCTTAAATCTAATTAACTATACCGTCCCATACCCATCGGCTTGAGGAACTTATGAAACACATGCACATGTTGATGGCTTTTATAACCATTGCATTATTTTTGTGGCAAAGTTATTTGGTGTTGGCCAAAGGTGAGCGTTTCGATAAAAAAGGCAAAATTGCCACTCACATTGTCTACACGTTATTGATTATTTCAGGCGCAATCACGGTGATGCCACTTCTGTCTACTGGGGCGCCATTACAGTGGGTGGCGGCCAAAATTATATTACTCCTTGCGGCAATAAGTGCTAGTATTAAGGCCTTTAGAGCCACAGCGACAGTTGCACAAAGTAAGGCGGGCATTTTCATTGCCTTAGTGGCTTATATCGGTATTGTTACCTTAGCTTTCGTAAAACCGAGTAACTTTTTTTAGCCGTTAACAAGTTAGCCGTTAACACAATGGTTACCCCGCGACGAACCCAACAGCAAATCTAGGAACCCTTATGCCAAAACTTACTCTTAATGCGCTACTGGCCTCAAGTGCTCTGCTCGGCACCTTGGTATTAACCGGCTGTGCCAGCACTGGCAATGTCACCCCGCAGTACATTCCGCCCAGCACCTATCAAAACTATGACTGTGCAAGCTTGTCTCAAGAATACAATCGAATCAACTCTTATATTAATAATGAAAAATCCAGCGCTTCGGGCATCACCACCACAGGTGTGGGCGTCGGTGTATCGGCAGGACGCTGGGGCATTTCACCCAACATAAATATCGGCCTGGGCAAAAGCAATAACAATGCTGCCCGTGATGCCAAGCTCTCTCGTCTTTATGGCGAAAGCGATGCGGTCGTACAATCTGCCCGTATCAAAAACTGTGCCTTTGCGGCCAAATTAAAGGTGTATGGTGAATAAACACCAACATTAAACAAAAACTAGGCAATAAATAAACAACAAAGCCAAAGCTAAGGATAAGGCGATACCATCATGAGTCTACCTATAAATAATAATAATCCAACAACAAAAGCCCCCCATTATGAGCGCAGCGACCATCAACGTGTGGTAATCACAGGCATGGGCGCCATCACGCCTCTTGCCCTGGATGTGGACAGCACTTGGCAGCGCCTCATTGCGGGTGAAAGTGGTATTAAGCCCATTACCCATTTTGATGCGTCTACTTATCGCTCACAATTTGCCGGCACTATTGAAGGCTTCGATGTCAGCCAATATATGGCCGTAAAAGAAGCACGCCGTTATGACAGCTTCGTCCACTACGGCGTAGCGGCAGCGGGTATGGCCTTAAAACAAGCCGGCTTTATCGATACCCTGTCTGCTGAGCCTGCTCCAGTGCAAAACGTAGACCCTGATCGCTTCGGTGCCATCATTGGCTCAGGTATCGGTGGTATCCAGATTATCGAGGACAACCGTGATGCGCTGGCCAATCAAGGCGTGCGCCGTGTGTCTCCGTTTTGCTTGCCAGGCACCATTATCAATATGGCCTCAGGTATGGTGGCCATTAAGCACAACTTACGTGGACCAAACTTAGCCACTGCCACTGCATGTACCTCAGCCTCACACGCCATTGGTCTGGCCGCCCGTCTTATCGCTTATGGCGACTGTGATGTGATGCTCGCTGGCGGTAGCGAAAAAGGCTCAAGCCCGCTGGGTATGGCAGGCTTTGCTGCAATGGGCGCTTTGTCTACCCGCAATGATGAGCCAACTCGTGCCAGCCGTCCATTTGATAAGGACCGTGATGGCTTCGTATTGGGTGATGGCTCAGGGGTACTGGTGTTAGAAAGCTTGGCCCATGCCAAAGCACGCGGCGCTAAAATCTTAGCAGAGCTTGTGGGCTTCGGTATGAGCGATGATGCGCATCATATCACTGCGCCGCCGACCGATGGTAACGGTGCTGCCCGCTCTATGGTTATGGCCATCAATGATGCGGGTATTAAGCCCTGTGACATTGGCTATATCAATGCGCACGGTACCAGTACCCCAGCCGGTGATATCGCTGAGTCTCAAGCCATCGAGACCGTCTTTGACGCCTGTAAAGACAGCATCTTGGTCAGCTCCACTAAGTCTATGACCGGACATCTATTGGGCGCTGCCGGTGCCATTGAAGCGGTATTTAGTGTTAAGGCTCTATTAGAGCAAGAGGTGCCGCCCACCATTAACCTTGATAATGTCGATGAGCAGTGCCGTCTGGACTATGTGGCGCACAAAGCCCGCTCTGTCACAGATCTTAATTACACCATGTCCAATAGCTTTGGCTTTGGTGGTACCAATGGTACACTAATCTTCGGGCGCTGGTCAGAGTAGCTTTACACGCCTGCTGCTTATTGGCTTGATTTACCCTTATTGTCTAATCCAACAGGAGACCTGTTAGCATGTCACAAGTCGCGTTCTCGCATCAATTTTCACACCGCTGGAGCAATGCGCCTCAGCCTGTGAAAGAGGCCTTATTTCAAGAGTTTGATGATATCGTCCGTCTGTTAGAGGCTGAGACCGACTTAGACAGCTTTGAGTTTACTGTGCCGGATTTGCATGAGCATATTGAAGCCATTTATGCCGAGGTCGAAGCTGAGCATGCCGCAGCTCGCCTGCAGGCAGAGCAGTTAGAAGCTGAGCGTCTAGAAGCCGAGAGACTAGAATATGAAAAGCTTGAAGCTGAGCGCTTAGCGTTTGAAGCACAGGCAGCTAAGCAGCATGCTTTAAGTCAGCAACAGGCTGAGCAGGCTGCCGAAGCACAGATTGAGCAAGACCATTCGGCAGATAACTTAGCCGAAAGCCGCTTACTAGACACCATCTCAGAATCTAGCCTAGCTGCTGACAGCACAGCTGATACCCTCGATACCCTCTCTGACTTGGATCAAGAAGGCTTAAACCAAAGCAAGCTAGATCAGAGCAATCTAGACCAGAGCGAGATTGAAACCGAGGCGTATCAGCAAGCGGCGGCGGTAGAAAGCCCGGTTGCAGCTGACACGGCAGCAACCGATAAGGGTGAAACGAGCAAGCACGTCACTGCCCCCGATACCAGCACCCCGCCCGCTTTTGAATTTGCGGCGCTCAAAGGCGAGCTTGATGAGGAGTTTATCAAAGGTCTTGAGGCGCATATCGATGACTACTTAAGTGAGCAGTTGGCCGATATGTCAGAGAATTTAAAAGCTTGGCTGCGTGATCAAATCATGCACCGTTTAAGCAGCAAGTAAGTCTTAATCACATCCCAGCACAGCACAAACAACAAAGCGGTAGGCCTCAAGCCTACCGCTTTGTTGTTTGTTGCCGCTCAGTCTACTCGTGCAACACTTTATAAATGGTGTTGGCCATCACTTTACCAATACCGTTTACCCCTTCAAGCTCTTGCTGCGATGCGCCCAGTAGCTGTTGCAGCCCGCCAAAGTGGTTGAGTAAATCACGGCGGCGCTTCTCTCCCAGACCTGGAATGGCTTCAAGTACCGATGATGAGCGGCGTTTATCGCGTTTTTTGCGATGCGCCGTGATGGCAAAGCGGTGCGCCTCATCACGAATATTCATAATTAAATGCAGCGCCTTAGAGTCCATCGGTAAGTCGAGCGGCTCATGCTCAATAAAGTGCAGCACCTCAAGACCCGCTTTACGTCCCTCGCCTTTGGCCACCCCAATCAGCAAGGTGTCATTTAAAAGGCCAAGCTCAGTAAGCACATTTTTGGCCATAGACAGCTGACCCTTACCCCCATCGATGAGCAGTACATCTGGCAAAGGATGCTTCTTATAACGACGGGTAATCGCCTGCGCCATAGCAGCATAGTCATCGCCATCTTGCACCCCATGAATGGCGTATTGTCGATAATCACGTTTACGGGCGCCGCCTTGATCGAACACCACACAGCTGGCAATGGTCGCCTCACCCATGGTATGTGAAATATCAAAGCACTCTATGGTGTCTATGCTGCTTTGGCTGACCGGCTCGAGCACCTCTTTTAACGCAGCAAATCTGGCATGCAGCTCCAGATAATCGCCAAGCTTGGTCTTTAACGCATTGTGCGCATTTAGTTTGGCCAAATCCAGCCACTCTGCACGGTGCTCGCGCACATTGGTTTTGATGACCGTCTTGGCCTCAAAGTGGGTGCTTAGCGCCTCTTGCAGTGCCATCTGATCCGGCAGCTCGTGGCTAATGATAATCTCTGCTGGCAAGTCATCGGTAACTTGAAAATAAAACGAGGTGATAAAGGCGGATAAGTTGTCATTGATCGGCTCATTGCTATCGACATCGGGGAAGTAGTTTTTGCCGCCCAATACCCGCCCGCCACGCACGGTTAGCACATTAACGCAGGTCATACCTGCTTGACTGGCAATGGAGATAACATCGGCCTCCCCTTGCACCGTATATACCGCTTGGCGTGATTGTACTTCACGCAGCATGGAGAGTTGATCACGATAAAAGGCTGCTTTTTCGAAGTCTAGCGCTTCAGCAGAGTGTTCCATCTTCTCAATCAAGGTGGTGTGAATGTCGCTTGAGTCCCCCTTTAAAAAGCGGATGGTGTTTTGTACATCGGCTGCGTACTCTTCAGCAGACACCAAGCCGACGCATGGGGCGCGGCACCGTTTAATCTGATACTCAAGGCAGGGACGTTTGCGCTGACGAAAAAAGGTATTGGTACATTGGCGCATCTGAAACATCTTTTGCATCAGCACCAAGGTTTCTTTGGCAGCGTGTGCTGAGGGGAAGGGCCCAAAAAACTTGCCCTTTTGATGCTTGGCCTTACCGCGGCCATAAGCCAGACGCGGATAAGGCTGGTCAGCGGAGATAAACACATACAGATAGGATTTGTCATCACGCAGCAGCACGTTATAAGGCGGACGATGCTCTTTAATCAGGTTTTGCTCAAGCAATAACGCTTCAGTCTCACTGCGGGTAATGATGGTCTCGATGTCATGAATACGAGACACCAGCGCACGGGTCTTAGGGTGGTCAATGGTTTTGGCAAAATAGCTATTGACGCGGCTTTTAAGCGATTTGGCTTTACCGACATACAAAATATCGCCGTTTTTACCCAGCATCTTATACACCCCTGGTAAATTAGGCAGTCTTTTTATCAGATGCTTTAGACGGGCTTGCTTGTCATCGGCTTGAGCCGTTAACGACGGAGTCACCATAACGTATTAAACCAAAAATTATTAAAGATACCTTTATTTATGGGGCTTTTGGGGCATTATTGCAAGCACAAAAAAAAGCTGGCATAACGCCAGCTTTTTACAACCTTTTTGCTATACGTGAGGCTTAGACTTATGGTGAGGCCTTAGTGTCTAAAGCTTGGCATCAATGCAGGGATACCTGGCAACATACCTACCATGGCCATAACCACCGTTAATAGTACGAACATAAAGGCGGGAATAATCCAGCGGCTCATTTTACTTAGGCCTGCGCTGCGCTCTTTTGAGCCAATAAGCCCTAAGTTGTCTAGTAGCATAGTTAAAGACCAACCAAAGGCTGGGTTTACCAAGGCAGAGGCGAATACTACGATGGCTGCAGATTGAGTGGTTTTGCCCTCACGTGTCATCTCCATGCCCGCTTCAAGTAGCGGAATGAATACGCCCACAATCAGCGCCACACACATCACAGGCTCCCAGATGGCCAAATCCATAGGATAGCCCCAAATCGCTGCGATCACACAAAAAACAGCGGTCAAAATAGCGCCTGCTGGGATGGGACGCTTCGCAATTGCTGCAGGCACAATATAAGTTCCCCAAGATGAGGTAAAGTTTGCGCCGCCTAATACCGAGCCCACCACCTGACGGATAGAAGCACTGGTCATGGTGTCATCAATGTTCATCACCACACGCTCCGTGCGCTTGGGATAGCTAATTTTTTGGAATACCTGATGGCCCAAGAAGTCAGGTGACCACATGGCTACTGCCAGTACCGCGAATGGCAATACCACCATAAAGCTCTCTAAATTGGGCAGACCCAACATCCATCCTGTGTTTTCACCCCACCAGTACATCGGACTCATATGTGGCATACCTGGCGCAGTCTCAAATGCAAAAGGCGCACCCAGTAAGAAAGCAACACCGCCACCCAATAAGCAGCTTAAAGGAACCGCAAGCCAGCGCTTATTGTAGTTTTCCAGTACCGCATACAACACAATGGTGCTCAAAATTACCACAAAGGCAATGTGCGGCATATTGATGTCTTTGGACCAGTTAAGCAGCTTGGTCACCTGAGAGGTGGTACCAATAAAGCCCAAGTACAATAGCAGACCGCCACACACCCCTTTACTGGTCAAGTTGGCCAGCAGACTCCCCCCTTTACTAATGGCGAGCAAGATACCAAACAGACCAATTAACAGACCAAAGGCCATCGGGTGACCGCCTGCCAACACCACAATAGGAATAAGCGGAATTAAGGGGCCATGGGTACCGGCCAAGTTGGCGGTAGGAAGAATAAATCCGGAGAATAGCACCACGAAAAACGAGACAATAAGTAACTCATAACGCACGTTTTCTAGAATAAAGGCATCACCCAAATTAAGAGCACCGGCGAAAGTCGCGGCAATGGCGCCCACCATGACCACTTTACCAATGGTGGCTGCTAAAGCAGGAATGGTATCTTCGAATTCAAAGCGATAATCACGAAATGGCAAGTTGGGTTTCCAGCGCTTAGGCTGCATGATTTGTAATTCGTGATTAAGGTAGTCATCGCGACTGGCGAAACTTGAACTGGGCTTGTGCAGCTGCTCATAAGTACCGGTTAAAACAGGACCCTCATCAGTGATAGAGTCGTGTCCTGAATTAGGCAATGAGTCATTACTCATAGTATCTCCTTATACTAATAAAAAAATATCTTCCGTACGCTTAGGATGTTAAAAGGAATAGATGTATAAATTCATACAGTACATGTGTAAGCTTATTGTATTCTAACTGCACAAATAATACGAGTGCTATTTATCGCTAAATCACTGATTTATAGAATAAAAATTGTCTAGTCAAATGAAAAAGCCCCAATCAATTAAGACTGGGGCTTTTTCCTAATGGCTGTTAAGGGCCATTAGCTCTTTTTGGTATACAACTAATTAATGCTTTAACCTAAAGTAGGATCAGCTTAGATGCCTGGTGCAGTTTCTACTGCTTCTGGAACGTTCGCGCTAGTTTTAGTCTGAACGCGTGCAGATAATTTCTCACGGATACGTGCAGATTTACCAGAACGCTCACGTAAGTAGTAAAGTTTCGCACGACGTACAGCACCACGACGCTTCACTTCAATGCTATGAATGATTGGTGAATGTAATTGGAAAGCACGCTCAACACCGATGCCGCTTGAGATTTTACGAACGGTAAATGCAGAGTTAAGACCACGGTTACGCTTAGCGATTACCACACCTTCAAAAGCCTGAAGACGCTCACGGTCACCTTCACGAACTTTTACTTGAACAACAACTGTATCACCAGCAGAGAAGTTAGGACGCTCAAGTAGTTGTGAATTTTCAACTGCTTGTACTAATGGATGTATATTACTCATGAGATTGCTCCTCACATGGGACGGCATAGGCTAACACGCATACCACCCGTTTATAATAATCACCCCTTAAGCTCAATACGAGCGGACTGGGGAAACAGGAATAAGAAATCGGTTTTCGATTGTTATTGATATTGAACCAATAACCCTAACGGCTTAGGCCATGATATTAAGTTGGTTTATCATCGGGTTTAGCCAGCTAGTTTAGAATCTGGGATAATAAAAAACAGTAAAGTTAGCACTTAGACAAAGCATATTGAAAGTTCTATCGGCTCTCTACTTCATCGTTTTGTTAACTTTTTTGAGCAAGCGGGCTTGCTCGGCGTTTGGGGTAAAGGATTGCCACAAGTCAGGACGCCTTTGTTTGGTGCGCTCAACTTGCTGCATAAACCGCCACGTTGCGATATTGGCATGGTGTCCAGATAATAACACCTCTGGCACTTGTAGCCCCTCAAAGTCATGAGGCTTGGTATAGTGCGGACAATCTAGCAACCCTTCAACAAAGGAGTCTTGCTCAGCCGACTTTGCATCACCCATAACATCGGGCAATCGGCGTATGACACTGTCCATCAATACCATCGCAGGTAGCTCACCACCGGTCAATACAAAATCTCCAATAGAGATCTCCATATCAACATAACGCGCTAACAGTCGCTCATCAATGCCTTCATAGCGACCACACAACAGAATCATAGCCTCATAATGACGCATAGAAACCACTGCAGCTTCATCTAGTTTATCGCCTTGCGGAGACAGATAGACAACCGGACAGTGCTCTGAATCTGTGATACAGCCGTGTAAGCTTGCTTGCGACTTGGCATACGCTATGGCTTTTGCCAAAGGTTCTGCCATCATCACCATACCCGGACCACCACCAAAAGGGCGCTCATCGATACGGCGATAATTGTCTGTCGTAAAATCGCGAGGATTTATGCAGTCGATAACCACTTGCTTATTTTGAACCGCTCTACCGGTGATGCCATACTCACTTATCGCGGTAAACATCTCAGGTAAAATGGTGATGACAGCGAAATACATTAGGTCACCTCCATCTTATTAATGCGTCAAAATACAGACAATCGTTGAATAACTAGGAATCATTGTTAAGCCTTAATCTAAATTATGGGCTTAAAAATCACGTTCCCAATCTACAACCATCCGTCCGGCAGCCAAATCAACCACATCGACAGTTTGTTTGTGCCAAGGAATCATGCGCGGCTCATCATCGATACTGTCTTGACTCGGCACTACCTTCATAATCGGGTGTGCGCCAGTTTCGAACAGCTCTTTGACTGTGCCTAGGCACTCATCTTGCTTATTAATGACACTTAAGCCCACCAAATCAGACCAGTAGTACTCGTCCTCTTCAGTGCCAGGTAAGCTGTCTTTATCAATCCAAATACTAACCCCGTTCATCGTTTCGGCGACATTGCGATCAGGGACTTGCTCAAATTGAGCCACAATACCTGTGCCTTGTCGGCGCCACTGAGTCACGGTCAGGGGTTTAAAGCCTGTAGCCGTTTTCATCCACCAAGGCGAATAACTAAAAATAGCTTCTCGTTCCTCAGTTTCACTAAAAACCCATAACCAGCCTTTAATGCCGTATGGTTTTTTTAGTTGTCCTATTTTCATAAGACTGTCAGCGTTTGGTTTGGTCATAAGACTTGCTCAGCCACAATTAATAAAAAAACAATTACTCAAAACTTGGTTGCAATGAGATACACTCCCATTGCAAGGCAAATGATGTCTTAAGCAGTTGCTTCTTCAGTTGTTGGCTTATAACCTTTAGCCAATGCTTTAACGCGATCTGAAGGCTGTGCGCCTTTTTCGATCCAAGCATTGTAAGCGTCCATGTCTAGACGAAGTTCAACTTCTTGACCTTTCGCTAGTGGGTTGTAAAAACCTAAGTTTTCGATGTAACGGCCATCGCGTGAACGACGTTGATCAGCTACAACAACTTGATAGAATGGGCGTTTTTTGGCACCGCCCCGTGCTAAACGAATAACAACCATTTGAGTTCTCTCTTCCGTAGGTATACCAAAAAGGGCATAATTATATCAGAATACTAATGACTTGGAAACCTTTACCTTAATTAAAACTGTAACCAACAATAAACTACTAAGCGATATCCCAATGACCCACTCAGCCTCTCGTTCCATACGCTCACGTTTTAGACTGAAGCCTTATTCCAACACTTGGCAGACCACCCTTGCTGTGATGCTGGTAGTGACCGTCAGTGTGGCGGTTTCAATCTGGTTTTTTTGGCGCAGTTTGTATTTGCCCGAGCTAAAAAACCATGCTCGTTACCTAACCACTGAGTTGAAGCTGGTCAATGCAACGCGTCAGGATTGGGCAGACAATGAGGAGGTTAGCCGCTGGATTTTCGCCCACAATCATATTGCGGTGGTTGAAGATCCCAGTCAGTTTCCTGATGTTTCAGATAAAGCTGTGGTTGAGTTTTTTACCGATGTTATTCAGCAAGAAATCAGCCAGCAGCTAGGCCGTGACAGTGTGGTTTATTTTAAGTTTAAACCCACGCCGCAGCTCTGGGTTCAGGATACAGCATCACCGGAGTTTTGGATACGTGAACCTGTTATATTTTATGCACAGTATAGCCCAAGTTCGCTGATTTTCTTCTTATTGGGCATTCCGCTATTGGCATTGGTGACCATTTTATTATTGGTACGTCAATTAAACCGTCCGCTGCGTAAGCTACAACAAGCGGCGACCAACTATATCAGTTTGGGTAGCGCCACGACCCTACCCACCAATACAGGCACCACTGAGATTCGCCGCGTAAACATGGCCTTTAACCGCCTATTTACGACACTAAATCAGGCTCAAAAAGAGCGCACCATTATGCTTGCCGGTATTTCACATGACTTGCGCACGCCCCTGACTCGAATGCGGCTTACCGCTGAGATGCTGCCCGATGAGTTTTTTCGAGAAGGGCTGATTTACGATATCGAAGATATGGATGCGATTTTAGAGCAGTTCATCTCCTTTATGAAAGATGGCTCCGATGAGGCGGTCAGCTTAACCAACTTGGACAGTATTTTTAAAGAGGTGATGGTGCAATTTGCACCCCTTGAATTCATCTATCAATCCGATGGACTGCGCGAGGTGGCGGTCAGACCCATGTCTATCAAGCGTCTTATTATTAATTTAATCGTAAACGCTCAGCGCTATGGTAAGCCGCCCATTTATTTGACCGCTACCATTACCCCAACCTTTAATTCGCAACAGGTGGATCCAGATGACGAAACCTCAGTGTCCACGCCAGGTATGGTACGCAAGGCTAAGGAGCAATTAATCATTTGTGTGCGCGACTGCGGCCCTGGGGTAGCAAATGATCAATTAGAGCGCATTATGCAGCCCTTTGAGCGTGGAGAATCGGCTCGGACGACTCAGGGTAGCGGACTGGGTCTTGCCATCGTACAGCGCATTACAGGGCTACATCATGGCACGGTAGAAGCCATCAATCATCCTGAAGGCGGACTGCAAGTGTGTGTGCGTATCCCACTGCTATCTCAGACCCAGCCTACGGACTGGGAGCCTAACGATGAGGATGACGTAGAAGCCTATCATGAATAAGGCCTGCATGAATAGGGCCCGCATGAGCAAGACCAGTATGAGTAAGACCAGACAATAGGACAGCTAATGGATTAGCTGTCGCTGTCTATCAGTTTACGAGCGCCTTTTTCTTGCGTTAATTGATCGGCTGAAATGGTCTGGGTTAACGGCTTAATCGGCCAATTCATGGTAAAGCGAGCGCCGCCCAATTTCGGACTTTCATCCACAGACATGGTGCCATTAAACCAAAACGCAATACGTGACACGATAGACAGCCCGAGGCCATAGCCCCCTGAAGCGCGCGTGCGACTGTCATCTAAGCGCGCAAAAGGCACGAATACCTTATCGCGATCTTCTTCTGGAATACCGTGGCCATCATCTTCTACCGACACAAAAGCCTCGCCTTTACGTACGCCGGCGCTAATAACAATCTTCGACTCAGCATAACGCAAGGCATTACCCGCCAAGTTCTGCACCACACGGTGTAGGTAGCGTCTGTCTGCCACCGCAGTCACCTTGGCTGTCGGTGCTATACCCACTATCTCAATAGGCTTACCTAACGCATTGGTCTCACGCACAATCTGATCGACCAGCTCTTTTAGGCTCACCGGCTCAAGGTCTAGCTTAGGCGAGCCTTCTTCTAACTTAGCGTAAGTTAAAATCTCATCAATAAGACCATTTAACGACTCAATATCTTCATCGATATAGTCGCGTTGCATCTCTCGAGATTCTTGATCTTCAGTATCGGCCAACATATCTACCGCAAAGCGAATACGTGCCACAGGGGTGCGCAGCTCATGTGACACCGCTCGGGTTAGCTCCCGCTGTGACTCAATAAGGCGCTTGATGTGCTCGGTCATGGCGTTGAAGGTAGCCGCCAATCGAGCAATCTCATCTTGACCCACCACCTGCACGCGGGTATCTAAATTACCATCGCCGACCTCATTAACACCGGACTGAATCAGTTGCAATTTGCGCTCAAGTGGGAAAATCAGTGCATAAACTCCCAAACTAATAAGGAACATGCTAATAAGCACCACACTGATAATCAGATTAAAGGGGAACCACTTAAACAGACTAACCGGCCCAATAACCAACGCCATATTCTCAAGCTCAGAGGGCGCTATAATCTTAATAGAGGAGTCATCAGAGCGGGTACTGTCACGAAATAGCATGACCACTTCATCACGGTCTAGTCGGCGCAGTTGATCATCATCTAGTTCAAGCTTATCGACATTTTCAATGCTAAGTGGAAACGCGAATTTTTCTGAAATTTCACTAAGACGCTGACGCTTGCTTTCAAGGTCAGGAAAGTAGGACAAATCATTTAAAAGCAGCACTGCCATGGCACGCACTTGTTGCTCAGTGACTTTGCTAATACGCACAGTAATGACATTATCTTCACCCTCGATAGGATGAAAGATGTCGGCATAGGCCGGCTGAGCGACATAACGTACCACTGTTTTTTGTTGCTCTAAACGCTTAAGCTCACTGGCCTTAAAGTCGATATTTGACTCTGGCTGAATACTAAAATTATTACCAAATAATTGACTGATATCATTAAGCCAATATTCGCGCTGGGTCTCAGAAGCTTGCTGCTTTAGACCCGAGCTGACCAAATACAAAGCGCCTGTGGCCACGTTTTCTCTATAGGTTTGAATACGCTCTTTATTGATGGTGTCCACCAACAGCTGGGCAAATAAGGCAACAAAAAGACAAACCAATAATAAGCCGGCATAGATGCGCAGAAAAATACTATGTTTTAAGGATGAGAATATTGGCATATGACATCTAATAAAATTAATTTTATCCTAGTTTACCCTAATTTGGATTTTTAACCTACCGATGACCAAGCTGCTACCAGTGTCTACTAAAGCTACCCGTTTATGAGTTAATATTGGTAGTTAACAACATAGATGAGTGGGTAAAGACTTAAAAAATAATCGGTTGGCGTTAAGTGGTCGCTTAGGAGGAAATGATACTCAATTATAAGGGCAGTTCCGACTACTATGGTTTGAAATTTTGTTGTCAGGGCACAAGTTTTGTAAAAAAACTGTCAAAATAGGCCATTAATTAGCACAAAGTACACAAAAGCCAGTCGAACACAACCGCTATGCTAAAGATCACTCAAAAGCCAAACACAAAAAAGCCAGCTATTATAGCCGGCTTTGTGATAAATCACAGCTAATCAGACAGCAGATAGCAGTTAGGCCCTATGTCAGCTTTATATCACCGCATGAGCAACGCCATCTGTAGCAACTATTTAGGTAGAAATTAGTTGCCTTCTTTAACGAACAAGTAGCCTTTACTGCGTACCGTTTTGATGCGTTTGGGATTTTCTGGATCATCACCGATTTTTGGACGAATACGTGAGATACGTACGTCAATTGAACGGTCTTGACCATCATACTCAATACCACGCAGACGCTCAAAGATGTCTTCACGTGATAAGATGCGACCTGCATTTGAGGCCAACAGCCATAGTAAGTCATATTCAGCACTGGTGAAGTCAACCAATTCGCCATTTAGGGTTACTGAGCGGCCACCATTGTCGATAACCAGCTCACCAAACTCTAAGCGCTGTGGTACTTCTTCTGAAGGCGCATTCTCCGAGCGGCGTAATAAAGCGCGGATACGAGCCAATAATACGCGAGGCTGAGCAGGCTTAGCGACATAATCGTCAGCACCCATCTCAAGACCCAAGACTTGGTCCATGTCTTCTGTACGCGCAGTCAGCATCAAAATTGGGCTGTGGTAATGTGGACGTACTTCACGGCAAACGGTTAGACCATCGCTACCTGGCAACATCACATCTAATACAACCAAATCAGGCTGTTCATTGATAATGCGGCGGATAGCACGGTTACCGTCAGTTTCGATGGCGACATCCATGCCGTTTTTAACCAAGTAATCTTGGGTTAACATAGCAAGACGTTCATCATCTTCTACAATTAAAATCCGTGGGGTTTGTTCTTCTTCAATATTAGACATTATTCTTCCTCAAAACAGTTATCAATGTTTACTGTGATTGCCTTCTCTACTTAAAAGTATGCATTACATTTAGTATATAGATTAACTATATTGTCATAAAAAAACAGCCTAGTATAGGCTGTTTTTTTATTTTAATAAGTATTTAATATGTATACACTACTAGGCAGTATAAGCCTTAAGCACGGTTACGATATTTTCTAATCGTTTGTAGCTGGGCAACAGATTCTGCCAAAGAGGCCAATGCCGCATTGGTCTGTAAAGTCTCAGTCTGATTAGCCAGCATTTGCTCTGCTTTTTTACGAGCTTCAACAATCTTAGCTTCATCTAAGTCATGGGCACGCACTGCAGTGTCTGCAAGTACGGTCACAAGCTTAGGCTGAACCTCAAGAACACCGCCAGACACATAGATGACTTCTTCATTTCCATCAGGTGTTTGAATGCGCATTGAGCCCGGTTTTAATAGTGTGATGAGCGGGGTATGACCTGCTAATATACCAACTTCACCTTCACTACCCGTCGCAATTAACATACTGATTTCACCAGCATATATCTCTTCACGAGCACTGACTACTCGGCACTGTAAGGTTGCCATGCGACTCTCCGTTATTCACTCATTAACTTACTAATTTGATATAAATGTCTTAAATTGCGATAGCTGATCGCTAATCTGAGTGTGACATACTTTATATGAAATATGCCACACCCTGTTTAGCACTATCTCATTAAGCTGCAGACTTCATTTTCTCAGCTTTAGCAACCACTTCATCGATGCCACCTGCCATGTAGAACGCTTGTTCTGGAAGGTTGTCATACTTACCGTCTAAGATATCACGGAAGCTTGAGATGGTTTCACGTAGCGTGACATATTTACCAGGTGCGCCGGTGAATACTTCTGCAACGTGGAACGGCTGTGATAAGAAGCGCTGGATCTTACGAGCGCGGTATACCACCATTTTGTCATCTTCTGAAAGCTCATCCATACCAAGAATGGCGATGATGTCTTTAAGCTCTTTATAGCGCTGTAGAACTTCCTGAACACCACGAGCAACGTTATAGTGCTCTTCACCGATAACCAGTGGATCTAGCTGACGAGAAGTTGAGTCTAGTGGATCAATCGCAGGGTAAATACCTTGAGAGGCGATATCACGGCTTAGTACCACTGTCGCGTCTAAGTGAGCAAAGGTTGTTGCTGGTGATGGATCGGTCAAGTCATCCGCAGGTACGTATACCGCTTGGATAGAGGTAATAGAACCCGTTTGAGTTGATGTAATACGCTCTTGTAGTACACCCATCTCTTCAGCGAGTGTCGGCTGATAACCTACCGCTGATGGCATACGACCTAATAGTGCTGATACTTCAGTACCGGCTAGTGTGTAGCGGTAGATGTTATCAACGAATAATAGAACGTCTTTACCTTTACCGTTTTCATCTTTTTGATCACGGAAGTATTCAGCCATGGTTAGACCAGTTAGTGCAACACGTAGACGGTTACCTGGTGGCTCATTCATCTGACCGTAAACCATCGCAACTTTAGAGTTGGTGAAGTTTTCAACATCAACAACGCCCGCTTCTTGCATCTCGTGGTAGAAGTCGTTACCTTCACGAGTACGCTCACCCACACCAGCGAATACTGATAGACCTGAGTGCTTAAGCGCGATGTTGTTAATTAATTCCATCATGTTTACGGTTTTACCAACACCGGCACCACCGAACAGACCAACTTTACCACCTTTAGCAAATGGGCAAAGTAAGTCAATTACTTTAATGCCCGTTTCTAAAAGGTCAGTGCTGTTAGCTTGCTCATCATATGATGGCGCTTGACGGTGGATAGACCACTTGTCTTCAGAATTAACTGGGCCTTGCTCATCAATGGGGCGACCCAATACGTCCATAATACGACCTAAGGTGGCTTCACCCACAGGTACGGTAATAGGGGCACCAGTATTGGTTACTGGTAGACCGCGTTTAAGACCTTCTGTCGATCCCATTGCAATAGTACGTACAACACCGTCACCCAGCTGTTGCTGAACTTCTAGTGTGGTATCAGTACCATCAACGACTAATGCATCATATACTTGAGGCACGTCAGTGCGGTTAAACTCGACGTCAATAACTGCGCCAATAATTTGTACTATACGACCGCTACTCATGGCGTTCTCCTTGAACTTCTAAAATATAGGTATGTCAATTAGGAAACAGCAGCAGCACCGCCGACAATCTCCGAAATCTCTCGGGTAATTGCCGCTTGACGCAGCTTGTTATAAACTAACTGTAAATCATTAATTAGGTCACCAGCGTTATCAGTTGCTGCTTTCATCGCAACCATACGTGCCGACTGCTCAGAGGCAATATTTTCCATGACCGCTTGATAAACAATTGATTCGATATAACGATTAAGCAAACCATCAATCAATGTCTTCACATCAGGCTCGTAGATATAGTCCCAGCTAAGCTCTGTATTGATACCAGCATCTGCAGAGTCAATAGCACTGTCTGGTAGAGGAACCAATTGGGTAACAATAGGTTGTTGCGTCATCGCGTTAACAAACTTATTGTAAACCATGTAAATACGATCTAGACGACC
This sequence comes from Psychrobacter raelei, assembly GCF_022631235.3. Classification (NCBI taxonomy): domain Bacteria; kingdom Pseudomonadati; phylum Pseudomonadota; class Gammaproteobacteria; order Moraxellales; family Moraxellaceae; genus Psychrobacter; species Psychrobacter raelei. The sequence continues at coordinate 233,382 of NZ_CP093310.2, read as the reverse complement.
ATTAGCATAATCATCAAGCATGGCTTGAACAGGAGCATTTAACTGCTCAAATGTTGGATTATCGCCATAATCAGTGACTGCTGAAGTTACTTTACCGCCAAAGCTCTTAAAGAAGCTGACGCCTTTAGAGCCAATTACAGCAAACTCAGCTTCAACAGACTGATTTTGAAATTCTTGAACGTGGTGCATTAACTTTTTAAACAAGTTAATGTTTAACCCACCTGCCAAACCACGATCAGAAGTCACTAGAATATAGCCAACACGATTTACCGAACGGTTAGTCATATAAGGATGCTTATAATCTGAAGAAGCATTCACTAAGTGTGAGACCACACGGCGCATACTTTCAGCATAAGGACGACCAACTTCCATACGCTCTTGGGCACGGCGCATTTTACTGGCGGCTACCATCTGCATCGCACGCGTAATCTTCTGCGTACTCTTGATGCTGGTAACCTTAGCACGAATTTCTTTTAAACTTGCCATAACATTTCCAATTCGGCGGGGTTTAAATGAGGATTAATCTTGAAACGTCACACTTCAAATAGTGCGACCAGCTAAGCTGATCGCACCCTTGTTACTTAGAAAGTGTGGTTTTGTAAAAACGTTTCAACTGAAGATTTTAATCGGCCCGCAATATCATCATTATAGTTTGCAGTGTCGTTAATCTCTTGCATCAAGTCAGCTTGCTCGTCATACATGTAACGTAGGTAAGCCTCTTCCCATGCACCAATTTTCTCAACAGGAATAGCGCTTAAGTAACCTTCGTTCGAGGCGAAGATAACCGCGGCTTGTTCCGCAATTGACATTGGTTGATACTGCTTCTGCTTCATTAATTCGGTAACACGCTCACCGTGATCAAGCTGTTGCTTGGTCGCATCATCAAGGTCAGATGCAAACTGAGCAAACGCTGCCAATTCACGATACTGAGCCAATGCAGTACGAATACCACCAGATAATTTCTTAATGATCTTAGTCTGAGCGGCACCACCAACACGTGATACAGAGATACCGGCGTTAACTGCAGGACGAATACCTGAGTTAAACAGACTTGATTCTAAGAAGATCTGACCATCAGTAATAGAAATTACGTTGGTTGGTACGAATGCAGATACGTCACCTGCTTGAGTTTCAATAATAGGTAGTGCGGTTAAAGAACCGGTCTGACCTTTTACTTCACCGTTAGTGAACTCTTCAACATACGCTGCGTTTACGCGTGATGCGCGCTCTAATAGGCGTGAGTGAAGATAGAAAACGTCACCTGGATAAGCTTCACGACCTGGTGGACGACGTAGTAGTAGCGAAATCTGACGATAAGCTACCGCTTGTTTTGATAAATCATCATAAACGATTAGCGCGTCTTCACCACGGTCACGGAAGTATTCACCCATAGTACAGCCAGAGTATGGCGCGATGTACTGAAGTGCTGCAGGCTCAGAAGCTGAAGCCACAACCACAGTTGTGTAGGCTAAAGCGCCAGTTTCTTCAAGCTTACGTACTACGTTTGCGATGGTTGAGCGTTTTTGACCGATGGCTACGTACACACACTTAATGCCAGAGTTTTTCTGAGCAATAATGGCGTCGATGGCCATAGCAGTTTTACCGGTCTGACGGTCACCAATGATAAGCTCACGCTGACCACGACCGATTGGAATCATGGTATCAACCGCTTTATAACCGGTCATTACTGGCTCATCAACAGATTGACGAGCGATAACACCAGGGGCGATTTTTTCAACTTTATCAGTTAGCTTAGCGTTGATTGGGCCTTTACCATCAATAGGGTTACCTAAGGCGTCAACCACGCGGCCTAATAATTCAGGACCTACTGGTACTTCTAAAATACGGCCAGTACAGTAAGCTTTTTGACCTTCTTGAAGACCTAGGTAATCACCCAAAACAACCGCACCGACGGAGTCTTGTTCAAGGTTCAATGCCATACCATAGACATCGCCTTCAAACTCAATCATCTCACCGTACATCGCATCTTCAAGACCATGAATCTGAACAATACCATCAGATACTTTGACAATAGTGCCTTCATTTTTAGCGGTTGCACTCGTATCAAGGTCTTGAATACGCTGCTTAATCAGTTGACTGATTTCTGCTGGATTCAATTGTTGCATTGCCTTGTTTCCTTTAATTTGTGATTGCCTGCTTACTCGCCGGTTTATTAGTACTTAGTAACTGTTATTATTAGGCAAAAGTTACTGTTATAAGTACTTTAATAATAGCCTGTATGTATACAGTAAGCCGTGTTGGGCCACTATTATTATTTTTAATTATGCGTTAAGCAGTTAGCTGTGTTTTTAACTGTTTTAATTTTCCACGCACCGAGTCATCAACAAGCTTGTCGCCAATTTTAACAGTGGCACCCGCTAATAAACTAGGATCTACATCTTCATGAATAATAACAGATGCTTTTAAAGATTCTTCTAAGCGCTTTTGAATCATGACACGCTGTGTCTCACTTAGCGGATAAGCAGACGTCACATATGCGTTGACTTGTTTGAGTGCTTGAGCACGATGCAAGCGAAATTGCTCATATACCTGAGGTATTAAGCTCAAACGTTCTTGCTCGGCCAATTGGTGCACAAAGTTTTTGATTTGAGGGGTTGCGGCCGGAAGAGCTTGGTTAGACTGCGCCTCATCTTTATGACTTTGAGTGCTAAGAAGCAAAGACTTAAGCGGTGTCTCCTCAGTTGAGGTTACTTGCTCGTCATAGATGCTAACTAACATGTCAGCTTTTTGCTCAGCAGTAATAGCGGGGTTTTCTAGCATTTGCACAAAGGCAGAATCACCAACCACGCTGCTTGCGATAAACAAGAAATCTTCCCACTCACCAATGACTGAGTTTTCATGGGCATAGTCAAATGCTGCTTTGGCGTAGGGTCTCGCTAGTGTAGATAATTCAGCCATTATGTCCTCTTAGCCATATTTTATGTAAAACTTTATATAAAACAAACCAGGTATGAGAAATTGATTATTGATAAGAGTTAACCCCTACTGTGGACTAAGGTGATAACGAACAGTCAACAACATCGCTGTGGCAAACTGCAGCATTATTAGCGCTTAGCTCAGCCGATTGACATCAACTGAAAGAACAATAGTGCTTTTAATTTAACTCTATCGATTATAGCTTAGCAGCCAATTCATTAAGCATATTGGCATGCGTTTGCTGATCAACTTTTTCTTTTAGAATTTGCTCAGCACCAAGTACGGCAAGCTCAGAAACCTGAGTACGTAAACTTTCACGTGCTTGATTGATCTCAAGATCGATTGATTCACGGGCTTGTTGACGAATACGTTCGCCTTCCACTTGGGCTTGCGCTTTTGCTTCTTCGATAAGCTGGTTAGCGCTTTTGTTCGCTTGCTCAATCAGTGCAGCAGCTTTCGCTTTCGCTGTCGCAAGTTCTTGCTCAACTGATTGTTCAGCACTTGCTAAGTCTGCTTTTGCCTTCTCGGCTGCATTAAGACCATCAGCTATCTTTTGCTGACGCTCACTAATAGCACCCATAAGAGCGGGCCAAATGAACTTCATGCAAAACAGAACAAAAATTGCAAACGCTATGGACTGACCGATTAGGGTAAGATTAATATTCACACGATCACCTCTTTATTAATAAAAATCAGTATCATTGACCACTCGGTATCTGATAAAAATTCAAAATTACTTCGAATGGTCAACAGGGGTCACTGATGTTTAAATTAAGCTAGAGGGTTTGCGAATAATAATAACATCGCAATACCAACACCAATCATTGGTACCGCATCTAGAAGACCGGCTACAATGAACATGCGAGTTTGCAACTGTGAGCCAAGCTCAGGCTGACGTGCTACGCCTTCTAGAAACTTACCACCTAAGATAGCAAAACCAATGCCTGTGCCTAGAGCACCAAAACCGATTAGTAATGCAACTGCGATAACTGTGTAACCACCTAATACTGGATCCATTGATGTATCCTCATTTACCTAAGAAAAACTTTAATTAATGTTCGGTTTGTGACGCTAGTGATAGATAAACTATCGTTAACATCATAAATACGAACGCCTGAAGGGTAATAATTAATATATGGAAAATTGCCCAAGGTACTGATAGTGCCCACTGAATCCAAAATGGCATTAAGGCAATCAATACGAAGATCAGCTCACCTGCGTACATGTTACCGAATAAACGTAGACCAAGTGAAATTGGTTTGGCAATTAGAGTAACAAATTCTAGGATGAAGTTGATTGGGATTAAAATAATCTTTGCAATTGGGTTTTTAGCGCTGAAAGGATGAAGGGTTAGTTCACCAACAAAACCGCCTAGACCTTTTTCTTTGATGCTGTAATAAATAATCAATGCAAAAACTGAGAACGACATACCTAAAGTGATGTTCGGATCAGTAGTTGGTACGATTTTAAAGAACACATGATGGGGATCATGGCCCATAGCAGCACCCACTTTTTGGGCAAGTACTGGAATGTAGTCGATGGGCATTAAGTCCATCAAGTTCATCAAGAAGATCCACACAAAGATTGTTAATGCTAATGGCGCAATTAACTGTGATGTGCCGTTATAAGAATCGCGAACGTTGGTATCAACAAACTCAACAATCATCTCGATTGCTGCTTGTAGCTTGCCTGGAACACCTGCGGTCGCCTTTTTAGCAACCAACCAAAATAATGCGCAAAACACGATACCCAGACCAATTGACCAAAGCATTGAATCCAAATGGATGGCCATAAAGCCCATCTCACCGGCTTCTTTTGCAGTATGAGCTACTTTCCAGCCTTCGCCAGGCAAGTAGCCATAAGTCCAGTTGGTCAAATGGTGAGCAATATAATCAGTCGAGGTTATTTCAGCTGCCATAATCTTAGCTTCTTATAAGTGTGTGTTAACCTTTAATTTAATTAGCAAAAAATAGTAATTTCGAACTCTTTGCTAATTAAATTTCGGCGCTCAAAAAATCACTACTTATATTAAAGTAGAGAGGTAAAAGTGTAAAGAAAACGTTTATTTTATTTAATAAATATTTCCAGATTGTAAACCTGTTACTTTATCTTACTCAAAACTGCCAGCGTATCATACACTATTTACGCCTTTAGTTGACAGTTTAAAAGCAGATAATGCTAAGCACTAATTTAAGCTTAACTGTATTAAGCTTGCTCACCTTCTCTTTGATTACAAAGTTTAGACAGCGGTGAATGCTTTGAATACACAGACCCTAACGGATTTTCCATAAGGTTAAAAACTGCCCTATCTGCATGGTCATAAATCCCACGACGATAGCAGCGGCTGAAAGCGACTTAATAGTCATAAAAATAAGACTAAATCCAGCAATAACGATCACCCATTTAACAATTTGACCAAAATATAAACTGCCTACTATATTTTGTCTGGCTTGAGCACCGCTATAGCGAAATATAAACCAAGCAAAGACTGTTTGGGCTACCCAGTTTAATAACGCCCCTAAAGCCACGCTTTTGGCGATAATAAACGCATAAGCGCTGTCATTGCTTGTCGTATTATTAAAAAAAGCAAAGTCAATTATCCAGGCAGCACCGATAATCACTAGAAGAACGAGGGCTCTAAGCCGAGCTTGTCGTCGTAGTTTTTGGCGTTGCAGCTCTTTTCTTTGCGATGCGCGTAGTGGCGCTTTTGATTGAATTGACATGGCTTTTCTGTAATACAAAACGCCGACTATTATAGAGAGCGCTTTTCCCTAAAGCAAGGAAAAAATATCGTTTTGTCAAATACTTTTTGGGGCTGTCCTAGATAACTAGTTCAAACCCTGTTTAACCCATTGTTTTAATTGTAGTAATTGCGACTTTGGGTCACTGTGATTAAAACGCCACTCACATTCCTTTAAATAGAGGTGAAAATGTTCTTTTGGAACTCCGTTAAACTTACGTAGATGCCGTTTAGCTTGGTTCCAAAAGTTCTCTATACCATTAATGTGATTCTTGTCATTAACAAAGGTTTTGGAGTGGTTGATACGATAATGAGTAAACTCACTGACATCTAATGCGTTATAGCTTTTAAATGAGTCAGTATAAACAATGCTATCAGGCTTCACTTTTTCTCTTATGATGGGGATCAAAGTATCTGCTTTAGCATTGGGTATAATACAAGCGTAGACCTTGCCATTACGCTTTAATAGACCAAACACGGGCACTTTGCTACCAGCACCTCGCCCTCGCTTGCCTTTACGAGTTCCACCAAAGTATGATTCGTCTACTTCGATTTCGCCTTCAAATAGACCAGGGTCTTGACTATTCTCGTAAATAAGCAGTCTTAGCCTATGAAAGTAATAACTGGCTGTCGTTTTATTAATACCAATTAGGCTTGCTGCTGTTCTCGCGGTAGAACCGGCAACAAATAACTCGATTAGTCTGCTTTGTTTATACCAACTTAGTTTACTCTTTCTCATAGTGCTATCCTAAATAATTTTACTTATCTAGGACAGCCCCTACTTTTTTTATACAACACTGTAAGCAATATTTAACAGCAACCTTAACAATACTCAACGTCAGCTTATACCGCTCGCTCTAGCCAATACACGTATTGATGTCTTTGGCCAAAGCTTGCCAGCCTGAGATAAAGTCAGTGGCGCCGCTCATGTCTTCTTGTTGCACTGTACTATTAATAGGTTTTAGTTTGCTGAGCACGCCTTGATTACTGTCTGCTTGCAACAGCATACACATGGTAGGCTTGGGGCGATTTTGTTTTAACCAATGAAATTGACTGGCTTTGGGTGGTAGGTGATGGTCTGAGGTAAGCGCCCCTGCTAAGCGTAAATTAAGGGCCGGCTCTATATAGTGAAAGGCATCATGATACGCCCAATAAGGTCGAGGCGATTTGCTGCTGACGAAAGCCTGTTGTACCGCACTGTCCATTTGCTGTGCGAAGCGTTGCACGTTGGCGGCATAAATCGCTTTGTACTCTGGATTGGCACGACTGTAAATTGCGCCCAGTGCTCGGGTGATGGCTTTGGCATTATTGGGGTCTAGCCAAATGTGCGGATCTAAAGTGCCTTCAATGGGCTCTGCTTTGACATCACGCAGCGGCTCACGATGAAAAGCCTTTAGGCCAAATAAGCTAATACTATTATGAGTTTTTGCCAAAGGCTTGGCCAAATTGGACTCTAGCTGACTGCCAAACCAGATCACATAACGGCTGTCTTGTACCTTCTTCATATCGCTGGGGCTTAGGCTGCCATGATGGCCCACATCACCTGGATCTAATAAAAGCTTGCCTGAGGGCGCGCCCTTGGTGACCGCTTCACTGAGTAAAAACAAAGGATAGTTACTAATGGCAATCTGGGTATTGTCGCGTATGGCAGCTGGCAGCTGGTCAATCCCTATAGGGGCGGCGGCTGTTGATAGCGCCGCATTGGCAGAGGTTGTCAGTGCTGCACTGGTTAATAACAGGGCCCCTACCCCGCGTGCTAACTGCTTTAAACGCACAGATAATGACTGTTTTGATAATAAAGAGTGTAAGGCGGTGTTAGGCTGAGCTGGGAACATACTATTCTCTGTGATAAGGCAATTAATGATAAGCAGCTGGCAAATACTAATGACGCAGTGGCGAGCAGACGCGCGTAAGTAAAATAGCGTCAATAAACAGTATTCTCTATCTATACACAGATATGTTATACTATAACTAATATAATTTTAAGCATTTTTACAAATTTATTGTAAGGCCCACTTCTGAGGTGAGTTATGAGCGTATCTAGTAATGCCCCTGACGCAGTAATTAGCGCCCCCTGTGACCATCATGGCCCACACTTGCATGATGTGCATGCTTTAACTCAAGCCGAGATTGAGAATCGGCTATTGGCTGCTGAGCAACTTTGTGCGACTAAAGGCGCCCGTTTTACACCCTTAAGACGCACCGTTTATCAGCTGATTTTGCAATCTGATAAGCCGCTTGGTGCTTATGACTTAATCCAAAGCCTGCAAGACAGCCGCGCCCAAGATCAAGGCAATAAAGCCAAGATGGTGGCGCCGCCGACCATTTATCGAACCTTAGAGTTTTTGTTAGAATTCGGCTTTATTCATCAATTGACCTCACTGAATGCCTTTGTACCCTGTTGCCATCCCCGCGATGAGCACAATGCCGTATTCTTATTATGCAATGACTGTCAGCGGGTACAAGAATGTAGCGGCATGCCCGTTCAGGAGATTTCAAGCTACGTGAAGCAGCAAGCTGGCTTTGAGGTCAAACAAAGCGTGATGGAGCTTAAAGGGTTATGCCATACCTGCTCGCCAAGCCTAGCCGATGCGGTAGTGCAAGGATAGTCTATGAGCCTTATAAAAGAGCCTAACCCGCCTAAGGCCAGTGTTATACCCAGCGCTGGGATAAATATCACAAAGCTTGCCGCTGAGGTTAATGCTTCTGAGTCAACCTCAGTATTAATGCATTTGGACAACGTAGGCTTTAGCATTAGCAGCCGAGGCTTAGATAGACAAGAAGGTGTCTCTGAGCCGGCCAAAGGCAAACTCTCCGGCTGGCTTAAAGGTGCCCGCTCTGCCGAAGCTGAGTCCTTAACACTGGCTGATGACCCAGCACAAAAGGTGCTGCTAAGCAATATCAGTCTTAGTATTGAGCGCGGTGAGAAAATCAGCGTCATCGGCCCCAACGGCGCTGGCAAGTCCACCTTAATGAAGCTTATTTTGGGACTATTGACCCCCACTTCAGGACACATCAAACGCCATCCCAAGCTTGAGATTGGCTATGTACCCCAGAAATTTAGCATACCCGCCATACTGCCGCTACGAGTGCAAGACTTATTGGCACAGACCAAAAACCGGCTGACTGCTGAGCAGCAGGCTTTTTTGTATCAGCGTCTGTCCGTTACGCCTCTTCTTAAGAAGCAAGTTATTCATCTGTCAGGCGGTGAGACCCAGCGTATTTTGCTGGCACGCTCATTGCTCAGTAAACCCGACCTGCTTATCTTAGATGAGCCGATGCAAGGCTTAGATCCTGAAAGCGAGCGCTGGCTGTATGAGTTTATCGATGACTTACCACCTTTTTTGCAGTGTGCCATGGTGGTGGTCTCCCATGATTTACACTGGGTGATGCGTGGCAGTCGCCGAGTCATTTGTCTCAATAAACACATCTGCTGTGAAGGGCAGCCCAGCGATTTGGGCGTATCTCAAGAATTTAAAAAGCTTTTTGGTCATCAATACGAGCAGCCCTATATTCATCAGCCGCACGAGTGTCAGCATCATGCACCGCATGAGCGTTGAGCCTAGGTGCGATATATCTTTGGCCGTTTGAAACTGGGCTGTTTAATCATGGGCTGCCGCTTGCGTGTTGCGAGTCCTACTTCTTCTGTAACCTTTGTGGAATAACCGCGTTTATGCTAACTGAATGGCTTGATATCATTGCGCCTGCTTGGATTGCTGGCAGCTTATTGGCCTTATTATCGGCGCCTTTGGGCTGCTTGGTATTGTGGCGGCGTATGTCGTTTTTTGCTGATGCGCTCGCTCACGGTACGTTATTTGGGGTGGCACTGGCCGCCTTATGGCATCTGCCCTTTGGCATAGGGATTGCTTTGGTCAGTGTGTTGGTGGTGGTCGGCCTATTGTGGCTCGAAGATGTGCGCCTGCCCAATGATGCGCTACTGGCTGTCGTCTCGGTAACCTTATTGTGTCTGGGACTGCTCACCTTAACGCAGCTAACCCAGATGCAATCTAATGTGCTCAGTTATTTATTTGGCAACCTGCTTGAGGTAAGCTGGACTGATTTACCATTATTGTCGGCCTGTGTCGGCGTGGGTATTGTTGTTTTGGCTGTGATTTGGCGTCCGCAAGTGATTTTGGCCACCCATCCTGATTTGGCACAAGTGGCGGGTATTAAAGCCACCCGTCAGCGCTTGTTTTTTATGGGCGTGTTGGCCGGATTTTGTGCGCTGGCGCTCCAAGCGGTGGGCAGCTTATTAATTAGCGGTCTGCTTATTTTACCGGCGCTGACTGCCCGATTATTCGCCCATTCACCGAAACAAATGGTGATTATCGCCGTCATCTTGGCACAGCTTGCTGTCACCGGCGGGGTTTGGGGCAGTGTTTTACTTGATATTCAAACCGGTTTGGCCATTGTATTGGGATTAGCCTTGGCATTTTTTGCCGCTTTTGTCGCATCTCGCGCCCTCTAGTCGCCTTTTGGTTACGGTTTAATTTTTTGGGAGTTTGCCATGGCGCCATTGCCTCACTCTGTTAGCCCACGTCATACACAAGTCGCTGACAACGGTCGTCTTTCCGAGCCAACCGACTATCATCCGCCCACTGAGATAAGCACAGACGATGGTACGGTCAATATATTACAGTTGACCGATTTACATCTGTATTTTGACACGCCCAAAGCTACCCATGAGCAAGATATCAACAAAGACTTGGCTCATCAGACTATAACCGGTATTTGTCAAAATAGCAGCGCCAAGCGTGGCAACCCCCACAGTGCGGATGCGATTAACCATAGTGTCACACCAGTTATCCATAATTACGCAAGCTTCGAGGCATGTTTGACACAAGCGTTGAGCGAGGATGTGCGCTGTGATTTAATTGTCGTTACCGGAGACTTGGTGAGTGAGATCCATCCGCAGCTCTACCAGCATCTGTATCAAAGACTACACCAAAGTGGCATTCCTTTTGCTTGTATCGCTGGTAATCATGATGTCACCGATGAGATTGGTAAGGATCTGCCTTTTGAGCAGCGCAGCTTTGAGCCGCATGAGCCTGACTCTAGATTACTGTCTCGCTATAGTATGAAGCTTAATGGCTGGGAAATACTTTTTATAAACAGCAGTGTACCGGGGCAAATCTTTGGCCGTATAGGTAACAAAAATCTGTACTGGCTCTCTCAAAAATTAGCAAATAGTCATCATCCTGTCATAATTGCCATGCATCATCACCTGCTTCCAATGCACTCCGCTTGGATAGATGCGCACATTACCCAAGATGCTACTGAGTTTTGGCAAACCGTCGCCCCCTTTAATGCCTTAAAAGCTGTGGTAGGCGGTCATGTGCATCAAAGCTCAACGAGGAGCTACCAAGGCGTGCAGTTATATAGCACGCCCTCAACAGGCTATCAATTTAAGCCTGGCTGTGATGACTTTACTTTGGATGATGAGGCAAAACCCGGCTATCGCTGGCTGAGCTTAAAAGCCAATGGTACCTTGCAAAGCTGGGTAGTTAGGCTTGAAGATAATGCAGAATAATCAACTTCAAATTTATAGTAACCCCATGATAATTGCCGCCTTACTATTGAAAAAAGGGGCAAAAGACCTCATATAATTGTCCTAGTAATAAAAAAAGAAATGTGATATAAGAGTCAATTATTTTTATTTGGCACCCCCTACAAAATGGATATAGGAAACTGTCATGAATCAAACTGCTACTGACGACCTAACTTTTAAGCCTTATGAAGCTAAAGCAGATGAAGAGTACATGTCAGATGCCCAGCTTGAACATTTTGAAAATATTCTTAAGACATGGAAAGCACAGCTGGTAGGCGATGCTGAAAGTACTAAGACTTATATTCAAGATGAGTCGGCTTCATTATCAGACACCAACGACCGCGCCACTCAAGAAGAAGAGTTTGCGTTAGCGCTGCGTACTCGTGATCGCGAGCGTAAGCTTATCCGCAAAATTGACAAATCATTGGCTGAGATTAACAGCGGCGATTATGGTTTTTGCCAAACTTGTGGTGTAGAAATCGGTTTGCGCCGCTTAGAAGCACGCCCTACCGCAACACAGTGCATCGATTGCAAAACTTTGGCTGAAATCAAAGAACGTCAAAACTGGGGCCATTCATAATCAATACCGATTGCCCCGTTAAGTTTTTGTGATGCCAGTATCAATACTCAATAGGCCTGCCGCTACTTTTACGAAGCCAGCTGTGGGCCGTTTTGCTCCCTCCCCCACAGGTGCGCTGCATTTGGGCTCGTTAACCACAGCCATTGCCAGCTATTGTCATATCAAATCTATCGGCGGCCGCTGGCTGCTACGTATCGAAGACACTGACCATCAGCGCTGTTTGCCTGAATTTAGCCACCAAATCTTACTCGATCTAGAGCGCCTAGGACTACACTGGGATGGCGAGGTGTGGTATCAATCTCAGCGTGAAGCCATTTATAATGAGCTGCTCGAAGACACCTTATTGCCGCGCGTTTATGGCTGCCAATGCTCACGTAAGCAGTTAGCGGGACATGAGATTTATCCCAGATACTGCTTGCCTGAGGCTTCCTTACGCCGCCATTTTGACCAAAAAAGCCAAAGCTTGGCAGGCAAAAAGGTACGCATTGAGCTGCCTGATTACAGTATTGGGTTCTTAGATGGCATTCAAGGCATGCAGTGGGCCAATCCGCAGCGAAGCTTAGGTGATGTGGTACTGCGCCGCGCTGATGGCACCATAAATTACTTTTTGGCCGCCAGTGTCGATGATGGCCTACAAGGCATTACCCATGTGATGCGTGGCCTAGATATCTTGCCGCTCACCTCAGCCCAAATTGCAATTATGCAGTACCTGACGCTACCAGCAGTCGCGCACTGGTATCACCTGCCCTTGGTGGAAAATCAGTACGGCCAAAAGCTGTCTAAACAGAATCTAGCCACCCCCATTGATACCTCAAGCAAGCACCATTGTCAGCGGTTAATCCAGCACGCACTGCTGTTGTTAAAACAGCCTAAAGTCGAGATAGATACCCCTGAGCTGATGCTCAAGCAAGCCACTCAGCAGTGGCAACACACCCCGCTACACAACCAAAGCCGCTTAGGCCGCAGCTCATAAGCTGTGCCAAATGCGGCTCTCTATGCCCGATGATATGCCACCCTTAGCCCAGCCATGCGCGCTACCGGCGAACCGCTCTCCCTTATTTTAAAAATCACAGCAAAAAAATAAGCTTAATAGATTGCTATTAAGCTTATTTTTGTCTTGAACAAAACGGCTAATTTATCCCAGCATCCCCATTAGCATGGACACTTTAATAGCCTCTATTAATAGTGACGGCACTGCGCTGACGGGATTTGTGGACTGAGTTTATAGATGTTTAGTAGTAAGCCAACCATGATTAAACTCACCAACATAGAGGAACCACCATAGCTAAAGAAAGGCAGAGTCAGGCCCTTGGTCGGCATCAGCCCCATGTTCATGCCTGAGTTAATAATGCCCTGACCGATAAAGATGGTCGCAAAGCCAAAGGCAGTATAACTTAAGCGCATCTGGCGATTTTTTAGCGCAATATAGCTGATGCGCATCGCACTGACAATAACCATCGCCTCCAAAAACAATACCGTCAATACGCCAACAAAGCCCAACTCTTCGGCAGTAATCGCCAATAAAAAGTCAGTATGGGCTTCAGGCAAATGCGCCAATTTTTGGACACTCTCACCATAGCCTACCCCAGTAATTTCACCACGGCCAAAAGCAATCAAACTGCGGGCCAACTGATAGTCAGAGCCTTGGATATCATCAAAGGGATCTAAGAAGGAGCTGGCTCGCGTCATGCGGTATTCTTGGAACATAACCGCATAGGCGGCCCCAATTAATACCCCAATTAATAAGAAAATAGACTGACTGCGCGGCGCTCCCGCCACAAAAAATATGGCCAAGATGGTACCAATGATGATGACCAAAGACCCAAAGTCAGGCTGTGACAAAAACAGCGCCGCTAAGATTGTCACCACGATACCCATACGGGCAATACCACCATAGCCTTGACGCACTTCATTACCACGGCGTACCACAAAGTCTGCGGTGAACAACACCATGACCAACTTAACCAGCTCAGCGACTTGGAAATTAAAAGAGCCCAGCTCAATCCAGCGCTTTGAGCCATTAATAGCATCACCAAACGCTAAAGTTGCCAACAGCAATAATATGACCACCACCAACGCTGAAGCCAGCGACAGCATGTCATAAATCCAAGGCAGGCGCACCTTATAGGCCATAAAGCCGGCCACCAGACCCATGGTCATATACATTAATTGGTGGTTAAAGAAGTACAACTGGTCAATATCGTGCATATTGGCAAAAGGAATGGAGGCCGATGCCACCATAATTAGGCTCAGTACCATCAAGCTACCGACACTGGCCAGCAGCACGCTACTGGCTGACGGCCATGAAAATACGCCTGTTTTGTCACGCTTACGTTTGGAGAGAGCATTGGGGGTATAACCCGATGCATTAGCAGTATTTTTTGCCATAGAAGATCAACTGTACTTAAAACTGTATGTTAAATGAGAATAAAGACCAAGCCTCTATCTTTTTATAAGTACCTAACACGTGATAAAGCGCGATATGTTAGGCAATTATTAAACGGTCAAACTAATCTTTGAGCTTAACTACCAGCTCACAAAAGTGCTCACCACGCTTAGCATAGCTAGGATACTGATCTAAGCTGGCACAAGCAGGCGATAATAAAACGGCAGTTACTTGTGATAGGCTGCTCGATAATAAGCTGTTTGCTTTCGTCATTGCCTGAGCCAAGTCATGGCACTGATGAGTCTCGACGTCACCACTTAAATTGGCCTGCTGCAAATGCGACTCTATTAGCTCGGCATCTTGTCCTATTAGTAGGATTTGGCTGACGTATTTATTAATTAAAGGCACAAGCTCGCCAAACTGCTGACCTTTGCCCTGCCCGCCTAAAATCAGCATCAACTTGGTCTTAGCGCCACTTTGACTGCCATACACTGAGCCTAAACCCAAAATGGCCGCCAAAGTTGAGCCGACATTGGTGCCTTTAGAATCATTGAAATAATCCACGCCCGCCACATTATCCACAAATTGACAGCGGTGTGGCAGTCCAGAAAACTCTTGTAACGTTTTTAACATGCTCTGTTTTGGCAAGCCGGCAAGCTCCCCAAGCGCCAAGGCGGCTAACGCATTAACCAGATTATGCTTGCCTTTAACTTTGAGCTGATCTGCGGCCAATAACTTCTCAGTGCCTTTGGCCAAATAAATGCGCCCATCGCCTTCTGTAATTAGACCATATTCGCCCAAATCAGGGGCGCCAGATCCGACACTTAGACGCGGCGTATTATCCGCAATTAAAGGGCGAGACAAGGCATCATCACGGTTAACCACGACCGACTGTGCCCCTTGGAAGATACGGTGCTTGGCTTGATGGTAGCCGAGCATATCGCCATGACGGTCTAAGTGATCCGGCGACATATTAAGCACAGTGGCCACTTTTGCGCCAAGATTGGTCACTGTCTTTAACTGAAAGCTCGACAACTCTAATACCGCAAGCTGCATGGCCTCCCCAAGCGCCTCATCTTCTAATAGGCTCAGTGCCGGTACCCCAATATTGCCACCAACGCCCACATTCACGCCCGCATCTTTGGCCATTTGACCCACCAAAGTGGTGACGGTACTTTTGGCATTAGACCCGGTAATGGCAACAATCGGCGCCTTGCACGCTTCTTTAAACAGCTGAATATCACTCACAATGGCAATGCCAGCCTGTTTAGCCGCCGCCACAGCCGGTGTCGCCAGCGATACCCCTGGGCTAATAATGATACGTGAGGCTTGTAACAACAGTTCTGCATCAATGTCACCAAATGCACGAATGCTGATATTCGGCTCTAACTGCTCAGCAAGCTTAGGGGCGCTATTGCCATCAGTTACCGCCACCTTATAGCCGCGGCGGGCCAGATAGTTGGCTGTGGCCAAACCTGATTGACCCAGACCGATTACCACCTGTAGCCCCTCGCCTTTTTGAATCAGGCCACCACTTTGTGGCTCAGTTTGATCTGTATGCGCAGGGGTGTAATGCGACACCGCATCTTTTTCGCTACTATGGCTTCGATGAGGCGTGCGGGTATGTGACACATAGTCTGTGCTTTGTTGGTTCTGGGATGGGGTAACGGTTGGGTCAGTACTCATGGTCTGTCCTTGTCTCTTTATTGTGATATGATGCACCCATTTTTTTGTAGCAATTGGTAACTATGACTGCCACAATAGCACTCATAACTTCCTAGGCTTACTTAGTTTGGCCAACTTGTGGCGCGCTGTGTGTGTCCACAGGGCGGCTTAATAATGATAAAATAGCCACATAGGTCAGGGTGTGGGCACAAGGTATTTATTCTACCATGACCCCTGCCTCAATAGACTTAATTTACTGACGTTTTGTTGCACTAAAAAGCGTTTTTTTTGGCATTAAGGTCAATAAAAATCTGCTTAAATGACAAAGCCTTTGTCCCATACTGGCGGATACTTCTCTTTGGCAGTCAACTGTAAAACTATAGTTAACTGTGAGTTGAACGTCATTTCATCTTAGCACCACTTTTGTGCTGTGAATATTTTATGAGAATCTTGCTGCCGGAGCGCATGCGCTATAAAACGTATGTTGCTTAATACAGTCTACCCTAAATTTGGCACACTGTTTAGCACCGCTACGTGATCTTATGAAAATCACAGTGATTTGATAGATAACCTAACAAATAATCGATTCAAACCTATGACAGTACTTTCAATAAATACGCTACGAGACGAGTGGTTTTCAAATGTGCGGGGCGATGTGCTTTCTGGACTGGTGGTCGCCTTGGCCCTCATTCCAGAAGCCATTGCCTTTTCTATTATTGCAGGCGTAGATCCGAAAGTGGGGCTATACGCTTCCTTTTGTATCGCCGTCGTCATCAGCTTCGTCGGTGGCCGCCCCGGTATGATTTCAGCAGCCACCGGAGCAATGGCCTTGGTCATGGTGACCTTGGTGGCAGATCATGGCTTACAATACCTGCTCGCTGCCACTTTATTGTGCGGTGTCATTCAGTTTTTTATGGGGGTATTTAAGCTCGGTAACCTCATGCGCTTTGTGTCGCGCTCTGTGGTTATTGGCTTTGTTAATGCACTGGCCATTTTAATCTTTATGGCGCAGCTACCAGAGCTCAACCCTGCGGTAGATAGAGTCGGCTTACCGGTGTATATCATGACCGCAGCAGGTCTGGCCATTATCTATGGTTTTCCGCTGATTCCAAAAATCGGTAAACTTATCCCCTCACCGCTGATTTGTATTGTTGGCTTGACTGCCGTGGCGTTGTACATGGGATTAGATATCCGTAACGTCGGCGATATGGGCGAGCTGCCTGATACGCTGCCGATGTTTTTGTTGCCTGATATCCCTTTAACCCTAGATACCTTGCTGATTATCGCCCCCTACTCCATCGCTTTGGCTATTGTCGGTCTGCTTGAGTCGATGATGACCGCAACCATCGTTGATGACTTGACCGATACCACCAGTGACAAAAACCGTGAGTGCCGTGGCCAAGGTATTGCCAACGTTGCGTCAGGTTTTTTCGGTGGTATGGCTGGTTGTGCCATGATTGGTCAGTCTGTGATTAACGTAAAATCAGGCGGCCGTACCCGCTTATCGACTTTTATCGCAGGCGTTGTGCTGCTCATTATGGTGGTGTTCTTAAGCGACTGGGTGAGTCAAATCCCAATGGCAGCGCTGGTCGCCGTGATGATTATGGTATCTATTGGTACCTTTAACTGGGAGTCGCTGCGTGAGTTTAAGACCCATCCTGTCTCTTTTAACGTGGTGATGGTGGCCACCGTAATTACCACAGTATTTACGCATAACTTGGCGTATGGGGTATTGGTTGGGGTGTTGTTATCTGCGCTGTTTTTTGCCAATAAAATCGGGCAATTTTTAAGCGTATTAAGTGAATACGATGAAACCAATAACACCCGTTATTACTATGTTCACGGCCAAGTGTTCTTCAGCTCCACCACTCAATTCTTAGACAGCTTCGACACCAAAGAGGCGCTTGATCAAGTGGTGATTGATGTCAGCCAAGCGCATTTTTGGGATGTGACTGCGGTTGATACCTTAGATAAGCTGGTGATTCGTTTTCAACGCGAAGGGATTGATGTTAAAGTGGTGGGACTCAATAGTGCCAGTCGCACCCTAATTGATAAATTCTCAGTGCACGATCGCCGTGATATTGGTCTGTTAGATTAATGACCATGAGCTTATTTATTTGATGCTTATAAATAGATAAACACTGAGTTTATTAAAGTTTTGGTTATAAATCCTGCTTTGGCATTGCCTGAGTGGGATTTTTAGTTTACGTTATCTCTATGCCTGTTAAGCTGAGTGAGTGATATGAGTAATTTACGCCCTGATAGTGTGATTGCCTGCCTAGATTGTCCCAGCCACGTCCAAGCTGTGCTCAATGCCAGTCTGTGGGCGGCCAAAATGCTGCAAGCACCCGTAGGCTTGCTACATGCTGCACCCAGCGTACACCGCAAAGCAGCTGTGGATTACTCCGGCTGCCTGGTGGCAGATGATGGCAATCACTTGCTAAACCAGTTGGCTTTAGAAGAAAAAGACAGCAATGGTAAGCTACGTGATCAAGGCAGACTACTGTTAAAGCAGGCCGAAAGCTACTGCGAGCAGCAGCAAGGTCGGTATCAGCACCATTTGTATACCTTGCACCGCCACGCTTCCATTGCCGAAAGCTTAGATTATGTCGATGAAAGTGCACAATTGGTGGTCATTGGTCATCAAGTCACCTGTAAAGATACGTTGTCACAATTGATTCGTGCCAGCCGCTGCCCCACCTTAGTCACTCATGAAACCTTTAAAGCCCCCAAGACAGCTTTGTTCGCCTTCGACAATCGACCCACCTGTCATGCACTACTAGACTGGCTATGTAGCAATGCCTTGGTGCGCAATACCAGCTTGCATGTGGTTATGGTTGGTGAAGAGAATGAGCGCAATAAAGATGCGCTACGGGAAGCCTATGCCCGCCTTACCCAGTCAGGTATCCAGTGTAAAAAGGCGCTGATTGAAGGCCGTGATGTGACGGCAGCCTTGATGTATTATCAGCAGCAACATGAGCTGGATATGCTCATTACTGGCGCCTTTGGCGAGTCAAGACTGCATGAGTTTTTGCATGGCAGTAACACTCGAAAACTCTTAAGTGCCAGTCGCACCCCTTATTTACTCTACCCTCGAATGTAGCCTGTGTGATGGCTTATAGGCCATCGCCTTATCTAGGCTTGATTGAGTCTAAAACGAGACACTCCTTTATGATCTTTAATTTCTTAACAAGAAACAGCTAAATCTAGCTTTCACAAATTAGTCACTAATGGCTAACCTTATACAATCAAACTTCGCTATAATAATTCGGTTATTGGCTGATATGGTGCAACATATTTTGGTGCATTATAGGGTTTTATGCACTATTTTGATGCAATTTAAGCCCCAAAAACGTCTTCCCCCTTCGTTTTTGGTTGGCACAATTCTTGAAACAATGACATCAAAGTGATCAGTGCTTGTGGTATCGATAAATGGTGACATTCACCTATCACGCCAGACACTATCAGAATCATTAATAAGGACTTCCTATGAAATTGATTACAGCTGTATTAAAGCCTTTTAAACTAGATGATGTGCGTGAAGCACTCTCTGAAATCGGTGTAAAAGGTGTAACCGTCACTGAAGTTAAAGGCTTCGGGCGCCAAAAGGGTCATACTGAACTGTACCGCGGTGCAGAATATGTGGTCGACTTTTTACCCAAAGTAAAAGTAGAAGTTGCGGTGACTGACGAGATGGTAGAGCCTGCCATCGAAGCGATTACTCGCATTGCAAGCACTGGCAAAATTGGTGATGGTAAGATTTTTATATCCCCACTTGAGCAAGTTATTCGTATCCGTACTGGCGAAACGGGTCCTGACGCTATCTAAGCTGTGATTATGACAGCGCTCATTTCGGTTATTTAAGAGCAACGTCTTAAATGACCACTATAAATGATATTAAGCCACTATCCGATCGCATTCCAAGGGGGAATCATCATGGAAAACCAGATTTTTGAACTACAATACGCTCTCGACACCTTTTATTTTTTAGTGTGTGGCGCCTTAGTCATGTGGATGGCGGCAGGATTTGCCATGCTAGAGGCAGGCCTAGTTCGCTCTAAAAACACCACCGAAATTTTAACCAAAAACATCGGCCTTTTTGCTATTGCTTGTACCATGTACCTCATTTGTGGCTATCATATTATGTATGATGGCGGCTTCTTCTTAAATGGTATTGCTGGCGGCGAAACGCTCGTGGCTGATGCTTTAGCAGACTCTGCAAAAAATGGTTTTGAGGGAGATGCGGTTTATTCAGCTGCCTCTGACTTCTTCTTCCAAGTGGTCTTCGTCGCTACCTGTATGTCTATCGTATCAGGCGCAGTAGCAGAACGTATGAAGCTGTGGGTATTTTTCGCCTTCGCTATTGTGATGACCGGATTTATTTATCCTATGGAGGGTAGCTGGACTTGGGGCGGCAATGCGGTACCTTTTATTGGTGAGCTAAACTTCGTCGATTTTGCAGGCTCAGGCATTGTTCATATGGCGGGTGCAGCAGCGGCCCTAGCAGGCGTGTTGTTACTTGGCGCTCGTAAAGGAAAATATGGCAAAAATGGCGAAATCCGTGCCATTCCTGGGGCAAACTTACCCCTTGCTGCCTTAGGTACCCTTATCTTATGGTTAGGTTGGTTTGGCTTTAATGGCGGCTCTGTATTGAAGCTTGGTGATATTGCCAGCGCAAACTCGGTAGCAATGGTGTTCTTAAATACCAATGCTGCTGCTGCAGGTGGCGCTATCGGTGCTCTATTACTTGCACGCTTAATCTTTGGTAAAGCTGATTTGACTATGCTCTTAAACGGTGCGTTAGCAGGTTTAGTTGCCATTACTGCAGGTCCAGATACCCCAACACCACTACTGGCCACTGTGTTCGGTATGATGGCAGGTATCATTGTGGTTTGCTCAATTCTAATCTTAGACAAAATGAAAATTGATGACCCCGTTGGTGCTATCTCAGTGCATGGCGTGGCCGGCTTCTTTGGGGTGATGATTGTGCCACTGACCAATGATAGTGCCACGTTCCTAGGTCAATTAGGCGGCGCTGCGGTTATCTTCGGTTGGGTATTTGTGTGTAGCTTGATTGTTTGGAGCGTGCTTAAAGCGGTGGTCGGTCTACGTATCTCTGAAGAAGAAGAGTATGAAGGCGCTGATATTGCTGAATGTGGTCAAGAAGCTTATCCTGAGTTTGTTAACTAGACTGCGTTAACCAAGTTATTATCTACCAGTTATTATCTACCAGTTATTATCTATAAGTCAGTTAACAACGACAGTCGATGACACCTGAATTTAAAACAAAAAAAAGGCGCCTTAGGGCGCCTTTTTTTGTGCGTGACTTACTTAAATTTCATCACACCTAAGCCTGTATCCAGCGCACAATGCGCTCCTCCAACTCATCTTCATTTACAAAATCTTCACTGACACAGCGGCCTGCCACCCCCACGCCTGCCCGACGCATACCCTGTCGGGTCAATTCAATATCTTGGGTAAGCAGTAAGTGCCAGCTGGGCAGCCCCTCTCCCAAGTAAATACGTTTATAAGCACAATTGCTGGGCAGCCACATCATGTCTGGCAGCTTATCTGCGGTCAAAGACACACACTCAGGCACGAACTGCTGACGGTGCTCATAGTTGGAGCAATAGCCGGTACTACAATCAAGTAGCTTACACGCCACATCCGTGTACTCTACTTCGTATGGCTCATCTGGATCGTCCAAAAACTTCTCCAAACAGCAGCCCCCACAGCCATCACATAAAGCCTCCCATTCAGCTGTGCTCAGCTCATGTAGCGGATAATGTTGCCAAAAATTAGCTCTTAACTGCGCTTCACTCACGATAATTCCTCGTTATATGGTTCAGATTAGTGCCACCTAACAACACCAGCACGATTTTTGTGATTGACATGTGGCCTAACGATAAACAGCAGCCTAATCGATTCACGCAGGCGAATCAATACAAACCGATAGCAAAGAGTAAACCGTGTTCACATTTCTTTAATCGAAACAGGCCGCTATCTTTGTTATGTTATGAGGGGTTATAACGCAAATATTTAATCAACTGCTTCTCATAAAAACAATAACCCCATAATCAATAAGGAAATAACATGAGTATCAAAACCTACGAAATCAAAACCACAGCAGACTATGGCATGGAGCTTATCAGCTATATAACACTACCTGAATCAGCCACTGATGAGAGCTCAGTGCCCGGTATTTTAGTAGCGCCCGAATGGTGGGGGGTGGTCGAGCACCCTCGCGAAGTGACTGAACGTCTGGCCAAGGCAGGTTTTGCTGCCATTGCGATGGACATTTATGGTGAAGGTAAACTGACCACTGATGCCGCCCAAGCCAATGAATGGATGACTCAAATGTTAGAGGATCAAGACAAGCTGATGGGCCGCTGCCGCGCTATTTTAAATGACTTTGCCGATCAACTGCCCGTAGATGGCAAACGCCTAGGCGTAGTGGGTTATTGCTTCGGAGGCAAAATAGCACTGGATATGGCCCGTGAAGGCATGCCAGTAAAAGCCGTCGCCACTTTCCACGGCAACCCTACCCCAAAACAGCCTGCCGAAAAGGGTAAGTTTACCGCCAAAGCGCTCATCGCTCATGGCCGTGATGACAGCATGGTGTCGATGCAGGCCATTGATGGCTTAAAGCAAGAGCTTGATAATGCGGGTGTGGACTACACCGTAGACGTCTATGATGATGCCAAGCATGGCTTTACCAACCCTAATGCAGACAAACGCGCTGAAGAAAACGGGGTAGACTTGGGCTATAACGAAAAAGCGGCGAACCAAAGCTGGGATAAGATGATTGACTTTATGACGGCAAATTTAAAATAGGCAGCTGTCGGGGCACGCTCTGACTTTGCCAAAATTAGCCATCTTACATTTTGGCTATATCTGTAATGAAATAAAGGCGCTCGCTGCCACAGTTGAGCGTCTTTATTTTGTGCTGTATTTGTCTTACATAGCAATGTGCCAATCTCAGCCACAGCGCATCTTAAAGCCGAATAGTGTAAACTTAAGCGAATGCGCAAAAACTAGATAAAGGTTAATTGAGTAATGATACAAAACCCAAGTATTCAGTGGTTCCCAGGCCACATGAACAAAGCCCGTAACGAAATCAAAGAAATCATGCCCGATATGGATGTGGTCATTGAAGTTATTGATGCCCGCATTCCATTTAGTAGTGAAAACCCCATGGTCGCTGCCCTACGTAGTAATGAGGCAGGCTTTCAAAAACCGGTGATTAAAATTCTCAACAAAGCGGATCTTGCTGACCCAGAACTCACACAGATTTGGATTGAACAATTAGAACAACAAAGCCAAGTTAAAGCCATCGCCTGTGATGACAACAAGGCTAATGACGTCAAGCGTATCATACAGATGTGTAAAGACCTTATACCCAATAAAGTCGGTACAGGACGTCAAATTAAAGTGCTGATTATGGGAATTCCTAATGTCGGTAAATCAACGCTGATCAATACGCTGGCAGGTCGTAGTATCGCCAGAACCGGTGACGAGCCAGCGGTCACCAAGTCACAACAGCTGATCAAAATTGATGACGACATCATGCTCTATGACACGCCAGGTATGCTTTGGCCAAAAATTGAAAACCCCAACTCAGGCTTTCGCTTAGCCGCCACAGGGGGTATCAAAGATACCGCTTTTGACTTCTCTGATGTGGCCGGCTACACCGCTGAATATCTCATTAAGGCCTATCCTGAGCTGCTAAAAGAGCGTTATAAAATTGATGAGCTGCCGCAGAGCGATTGGGAGTTCTTCGAGATGGCTGGGCGCAATCGCGGCTTTTTGAAAAAAGGCGGCGTGGTAGATACTTACCGGATGTCTGAGATTTTGATTAACGAGCTGCGTAGTGGTCAACTGGGGCGTATTACGCTTGAGACGCCTGCCATGCGTATCGAGGAGGACAAGTTGGTTGAGCAGCTGCGCGCCGAGGCCGAAGAGCGCAGATTGGCCAAGATTGAAGAAAAAAAGCTACGCAAAAAACGGGCGCGTAAGAACCGTAAATAGGTGGATGATGCGTTAACAGTTTTCGTATTCTGAGTTGGGTTATTGAGTTAACCCAGCTCTTTTTTGGTCATGCAAAATTCTAATTTGCCCCCATATAAGTAGCTTAACCTTAATAAGACAGTCGCCTTTATGAGCCAGCCAATCGCTAACGTAAACACCAATATTAATACCAGCACCAGTACTAATACCAACACCCATCTCAAGCCACACACCTTTAATCACAGTGACGCTGAGCTCACCGACTTTGCTCCGCGCATTCTAAATTGGTTTGATATAAGCGGTCGTCATGACTTGCCATGGCAACAGCATAAGACAGATACCCCAAACCCCTATATCGTTTGGTTGTCTGAGGTGATGCTACAACAAACCCAAGTCACCACAGTTATTCCCTATTTTCAGCGTTTTATAACGTCGTTTCCCACCGTACAAGATTTGGCCAATGCTCAGTGGGATACAGTGGCTGAACACTGGGCAGGGCTTGGCTACTATGCCCGTGCTCGCAACTTGCACAAAGGCGCCAAGCAGCTGGTCGAAATTATTAAGACAACAGGCCGCTTTCCACAAACCGTTGAAGATTGGGAGGCGATTTCAGGTGTGGGTCAGTCTACGGCTGGGGCGATTGTGGCCATGGGCCTACATGGCTATGGGGTGATCTGTGACGGTAACGTCAAACGGGTGATTACCCGCTGGGCCGGTATTGATGGCGATATCACTAAGTCTGCGACCAATAAAGCGTTGTGGGCTTTAGCTGAGCGTCTGACCCCTACTGAGGATAGCGGACATTTTGCCCAAGCGATGATGGATATGGGCGCCACCTTATGTACCCGCCGTCACCCAAGCTGCGAGGTCTGTCCTATAAATAGTGACTGCATTGCTTATGCAGAGGGTAAGCAAGAATTTTATCCTGTTAAAGCCAAAAAGAAAGCCAAACCGAGCAAGTTTAGCAAGGTGATATTGATTCAAAATGTGCAGGGTGAATTGTTATGGCTACAGCGTCCTGATAGTGGCATTTGGGGCGGTCTGTGGGTATTGCCGATGCAATTTGAAAAAAAGACACAGGGTAAAACAGTGATTAGCACCAGCTTGCAAGAGGCAGCATATGAATCAGAAAATACGTTGGCCGAGCAGATTATCGATAAATGGATAGCCGATAATAACGGACAGCTACAGCTGCAATCCATCAGTGCAGAGCTATTTGATGACGCACCTATCAAACATACGCTGACCCACTTTCATTGGTATTTGCAGCCGCAAGCACTGCCTTTGACGCCCGCTCAAAGCCAAGAGCTGATTGCAACACTGGCGGACGCTGGCATTCACTTTGTTTGGCAGACTGCCACGTATGCCAAGGCCCATCTAGGACTGCCTAAGGCGATGCTCAAAATATTACAAAGCTTAGCGTAGGCTGTTTCAGAGCGGCAGCCCTTATGAGCGCCGCCTCTAGGCTCATAATCACAGTTACTTTAACATACTGAGTCACCATCGACTTTAACGGTATTTATTGTTAAAGTGTTTTGACCACAAACTTAAAAAATATTCAGTGACAAATAATTGAGACTCTTTAGTATGTTAAATAGCCCCTCTCTACCTCATCAAATCGACACTCAGCCCAGCAAAAAGTTGACCTTATTAAAAAGCACCTTGGCGTTGGTACCCGCCATCATTTTGGCCAGTTGTGCCAGTCAAGCACCAATACAGCAAGTGCCCATTCAAAAGCCAGCCCCTGTGATTGTGGTTAAGCCGCAGCCTACCCCGCAGCCAAAACCCCAGCCTGCGCCGCAGCCACAAGCTAGCTATAGCAGCTTCTCAGAGTGGAAATCAGATTTTAGCCGCCGTGCGATGAGTCAAGGCTATAGCGCTTATGATGTCAGCCGTATTTTAGACTCTGCTCAATTAAACCAACAGGTTATTTCACTGGATTCAAACCAAGCAGAATTCGTTAAAATGCCTTGGGATTATGCCGATTCAGCAGTATCGGGCGGCCGAGTTAGCAGTGGTAAGAGCAAGTTTAATGAGCAAAGAAGCCTATTGTCTCGCCTTGAGTCACAATATGGGGTGAATGCAGAAATCATCGCTGCCATTTGGGGCATGGAGTCCTCTTATGGTGCAGTCACCGGCAACAGCTATATCCCAAGCTCGCTGGCCACGCTCGCCTTTGAAGGCCGTCGCCGTCAGTGGGCTGAAGATCAGCTATTGGCCTTAATGCAGCTTATCCAGCATGGTGATATCTATCCCTCTCAGCTGAATGGGTCTTGGGCCGGTGGTATGGGTCATACCCAGTTTATCCCTGGCACTTGGCTGGCCCAAGGCGTAGATGGTGATGGCGATGGCCGTCGTAGCCCTTGGGTTACTGCTGATGCCTTATCTTCAACGGCCAACTACTTAAGCAACTCAGGCTGGATGCGCGGCTTATCCCCATTTTATGAAGTGACTCTGCCCGCCTCATTTGATTACAAGCTGTTGGGGCAAAAAATGCCCGGTTCAACGTGGCGCTCTATGGGCATTACCCCTATTGACGGTGCCTATTTAGATGCAGGCACGCCATTTGAAATGTGGCTACCTGCCGGTAAAGACGGCCCTGCGCTACTATTAAGCCCAAACTTTGATGTGATTAAAGTGTATAACAACTCCTCCAACTATGCGCTGGGTGTTAGCTTATTGGGCCGCGCCATCAATGGTCAGCCGGGTATCCAAAAAGCTTGGCCTCGTTATGAACAGCCGTTAACCAGCGCTCAAGTACGCAACTTACAGCAGCGTTTAACCAGTGCCGGCTATGACACCAAAGGTATCGACGGTATCATGGGCACCAATACCCGTAACGCTTTTGCCAAATGGCAGGCGGCCAATGGCCAAACTGCAGATGGCTTTGTCACTCAGCGCAGTGCATCCGCTTTAATCTGGTAATGCTGTAGCCGTTATCAGATAGCCCCATCGTCAAGGCTTTTAATCGCTAAAATTGGGGCAAAAAAAGCCGCTTATCTTGATTTAAGATAAGCGGCTTTTTCGATGTAGTTTTATGATGACACACAGAGTAGATTGTCTAAAAGCTTGTATCGCTATCCACGAAGGCGCATTAAACCCTCTTGCTGTACGGTCGCTACCAGATTGCCATTTTGCCAAAACTGACCATGGTTTAAGCCTTTAGAATGAGAGGTGGTGTCACTCCACATGTCATACAACAGCCACTCATTAATATCAAAAGGGCGGTGAAAATGCATTGAATGATCAATACTGGCAGCCTGCAAACCTTTGGTCATAAAGCTGATGCCATGTGGCATAAGGCCTGTGCCTACCAGATAATAGTCTGATGAGAACGCCAATAGTGCTTGCTGGATGGCGACCGGCTGTTCGCCAAGCTCACGAATTCGTAGCCAATTGGCCTGTCTTGGTACCATAGGCTCAGGATATACGGGATCACGCGGCTTAACCGGTTTAATTTCCACATGACGCGGACGCATAAAGCGCTCACGTAACGGTTCAGGCACGCTACCCACGTGATGCTCTTTTAGCGACTGCTCAGACTCTAAATCCTCCGGCGGCGGATAGGCAGGCATTTCTTCTTGATAGTCTAAGCCACCTTCCATGGGAGAAAAAGAGGCAATCATAGAGAACACCACTTGCTCAATCATATTGCCATCATTGTCTTGTTTCATCTGTACCGCGGTTACTTCACGCGCTGACAGACTGCGCCCATCACGTAAGCGTCGTACCTGATAGATAACTGGCTGACCGATACTGCCGCCACGCAAAAAATAGCCATGCAAAGAGTGGCAAGGCTTATCCTCATCTAAAGTTTGAGCGGCTGCCATTATTGCCTGTGCCAGTACTTGACCGCCAAAGATACGCTTCCCTACGTAGTCATAACTTTTGCCTTCAAAGATATTTTCCGAAATCTCGGTCAGTTTTACCGTATCTAATAGTTGATCTACCAGCTGTTTATAATCAGGCATTTATCTCTCCAATGACCCTAAATTGATAAGACCCCGGCCTACTAAAGCAAACCAGATGCCTTGGAATAATCGACAACATGGTCGCCTATTTTAAGTGAGCAAACAAAGCAAGTGGGCAAACAAAGCTATGACGTTGACCCTAGCCTGTCCGTGTGGATAGGCTTATCTACTAACCCCTATCTTTTAGCTTACTTGCCTAAATACGGCTGCTAAGACTGCCATATATCACTTAAAAAAGGATAATGATAATGCTTATCATAGTGGTTTTTTGCCACTGAATAAAGACGTTTGTTGCCTTACTAAACCCAGTAGCATATCGGTATTGAGGTCGGTGTTGTGCTAAAAAGTGTAACCTCATCGCCTACTATTGGCTAATCCCTACTTATTTCGACGGACAAATCACTGAAATAATTACCAATTATTTGGGCTGTTTTTGCCCAAAATTTTAGTCAGGATATAACAAGCAGCAACCGAATCAATCCTCTATAATAAGAGGGTAATTAAGCAATTTGAGAGTACAAGTGTACTACTTTATTTATTTTCATGGCAATATAGCCCAATCTTTTTTATAGGTTTAACTAAGACTTATGCTACCTTCTCGTTTAATGCATTCTTTAAAGCAGCGCCTAAAAAAACAGCGCCAGACCCAAAAAAGTAACCGAGATAACTCGTCGGATGCTCAGCGCTCAGCGCTTAGCTTTCAAGAGCAAGCGGCGCAGGCCGGTGCGGCCATCTCACGCTCAGGTCGCTCAGTAAACCAGCTTTACCGCAAGCTATCTGGAAAGAGCTTAGAGCTTGCTGTAAAGCCGAAAGTTATCGGAGAGCTGCCTGAAATTAATACTGAAGAGGGTGCACTGACCTTTTATGTCTTACGTGAATACTCTCGCTCTAATAGCGTCTTAGTTGACTTACAAACCAAAAAGCATGGCTTCCCGCCCGCCTTGGTTGGGGTGGAAGACAGCGTGCATCATATAGATGAGAATGCGGCTGTCATTTTCCTTAATCACCCTGATGCCAAAGGTCGAAAAGTATCTCCAAGACTGGCCAGACTGGTCTCTGCTTGCCGCCAAAACTCAGCACCTAAGATTAACTTAGTGCCAGTATCTATTCTTTGGGGACGTGCACCAGAAAATGAAGATTCCTTATTTAAACTGCTAATGGCTGACAACTGGGAAGAGCCCACCATTGCTAAGCAGCTGTTTAATATTGGGGTGATGGGCCGTGATACTTTTGTGCAGTTTCATCCACCCCAGTCTTTGCATGACATTATTGAGACTTTCTCGCAATCAGGTGCCGACCATATCCCAGGCGATGAGGCAGAAAAAGTGGCCAATGATCTCTTTGATGATGCCAAATTGGCCGATACAGCTCTGCCAAAGAGCGAAAAAGAGCTACTACTACAAGCCAAAAAGAACATCGAGGCTCTACCCACCTCGACGGCTTTGCTCACTGCCACTGAGGCCAACTTTAGCTTAACCTTATTGGTACAGCATAAGCTCAATGGATTCTTAGACAGTCAGCGTCAAAGCATGATTGGCCCTGACTTATCAGACAAGCGTAATTTGGTCGATAAATTGATCCGTTCACCGGCCATCAATCATGCCTGCGAGCAAGAAACAACCGCCTCTAATATCAGTATAAACGAAGCCCGCCAGCTGGCGCGTGGCTATGCCAATGAGATTGTAAACGACTACAATTACTCGGTCGTCAAATTCTTCTACAAGTTTTTAGACTGGCTGTGGACTCAGCTGTATGACGGTGTAGAGGTGCATCACTTCGAGCGGGTACGCAGTCTGGCTGCCACCCATGAGCTGATTTATGTACCCTGTCATCGTAGCCATGTGGATTATCTGCTATTGGCCTATATTATTTTTGAAAAGGGGCTGGGTCTCCCCTATGTGGCCGCAGGGAACAATTTAGATGTGCCTGTCATCGGTCCCTTATTACGTAGTGCAGTGGCGTTTTATATTCGCCGTAGCTTTAAAGACAATGAGCTTTATAAGGCTGTATTACGTGAATATCTACACACACTTATCCAGCGCAACACGCCTATTGAGTACTTCATTGAAGGCGGACGCTCACGCTCAGGCCGTCTACTGCCACCCAAGTTAGGTATGCTAGCGATGACGGTGCACAGCCATCTGCGTGGCTCCAACAAGCCATTGGCCTTTATTCCGACCTACATCGGTTATGAGCGTATTATGGAGGGTGGCACTTATATTGGCGAGCTTAAAGGCAAGCCAAAAGAATCTGAGTCGCTATTAGGCTTATTAAAGGTCAGTCGTAAGATTGAGCGTATTTTTGGCCATGTACATTTAAGCTTTGGTACCCCGCTGCATATGGAAGACTTTATGCAAAAGTTCGATGTGGCGCCCAACAGCTTGCCGGCCGATCGCACCAATACACCATTAGACACCAAAGCTGCGGCTATGGTGGATAATTTGGGTGTGAAAATTATGCAAAACATCAACAAGGCTGCGGTAATTAACCCCATCTCTTTATTGTCTTTGGTGTTATTGTCTACGCCCAAAGCCGCTTTAGATGAAGAAAGCTGCCGTGAGCAGATTGCCTTGTATCAAGCCATTGCCAATGGCTCTCCTTATGCTGAGGACACCATTATTACGGATATGTCAGCTCAGTCGATTATCGATTATGGCATTAAGCTTAAGCTTATCGAGCGCACCCCGCATATCTTAGGTGATATGATTAAAGTGATGCCCAAGCAAATTGCTATTTTAAGCTACTTCCGCAATAACATTTTGCACGTGTTTATTATCTCCTCCTTCTTAGCTGCGCTTATCTATCGTAATGGCCGCATCGAGCGCAAACATTTAGACAGTATCGTCACTCAGTTGTATCCCTTCTTACAAAGTGAGCTGTTTTTATACCGTGCCGCCCGTAACTTACCAAGCTTAATTGATGAAAAGCTGAGTAACTTAATCGAACTGGGTATCATTGTTGACTTGGGCAATGGCATCTTGGGCACCCCTGAGAAAAACAGTGAACAGTATCAGCAACTTGATATGCTTGCCTCTCCAGTTTCACAAAGCCTTGAGCGCTACTTTATGTCACTGGCGCTCTTGGCTCAGCAAGGCTCAGGTAATTTAACTGCTGATCAAGTGGTCGATTTGTGCCATCTTTTAGGCCAGCGCTTATCGGTACTGTACGCTGACGATATCCCTGACTTTTTTGATCGTGCCTTATTTACCAGCTTCTTAAACGCACTCCTTCGTCTAGATTATGTACAAAAAGATGCCGAAACTGGAGTATTAACATTTGATGAGCGTATTAATAACATCGCCCGTCATGCTCATTACATTTTAAACCCAGACATCATGCAAATTTTGCAGCACGTGGCAAGCTTAGATGAAGAAGAAATCAACCACGCCATTAGCGAAATTAATAACAAAAAACTGATTAAATTTAGTCGTAAGCGTTAGTGAATTTTTTGCGATATGAACGGAACCTACATCCATATCTTATTTAAAAAAAGGACAGTCTATAGGCTGTCCTTTTTTTTATTTTATAAGCAATGCTTAACCATAAATTATTGATATAAAATAATTTTTCTATTTCTAGTATATATTTATCACCATATGAGACTATATTTAAGTTTGAATATGGTAACGTCTTTTAAAAGTCATCAAGATTTGGATTATTGAGCATAAAAAAACCAGATACACGAGTATCTGGTTTTTTTAATTTATCCACTTATTTTTGGATGGGATCTACTTTGATAGGCGCAATGTTTTTTACGCCTAACCTTGAATAGACTTAAGCTTGAGTCTGCTCTTGCTCAACGCCTTTCATGGTTAATTTGATGCGACCACGGTTGTCTACATCTTGCACCAACACATTGATTTGCTGGCCTTCACTTAGGTAATCCGATACGCTCTCTACACGCTCATCAGCGATTTGTGAGATGTGTACCAGACCATCAGTACCTGGTAAAACCGTTACGAATGCACCAAAGTCTACAACGCGCGCAACGGTGCCTTTGTATACTTTGCCCACTTCCACTTCAGCGGTGATGGCTTCGATTTGACGGATGGCTTCTTTGGTCGCGGCTTTGTTTTCACCAAAGATACGAATGGTACCATTGTCATCAATATCGATAACCGCACCGGTGTCTTCGGTTAATTGACGGATGGTTGCGCCGCCTTTACCGATCACATCACGGATTTTATCAGAATTGATTTCGATGACCGCATAGTTTGGTGCATGCGCATTAATTTCAGTACGGCTGGCTGGCAATACTTCGTTCATGGCATTTAAGATATGGATACGGCCGGCATGAGCTTGCTCAAGTGCTTTTTCCATGATATCTGAGGTGATACCTTCAATCTTAATATCCATCTGTAAGGCTGTGATACCGTCTTTAGTACCGGCCACTTTAAAGTCCATATCACCTAAATGATCTTCATCACCTAGGATATCTGATAAGACAGCAAAGCGGTCGCCTTCTTTGACCAGACCCATAGCGATACCAGCTACTGGGGCTTTTAACGGCACACCAGCGTCCATTAAGGCAAGGCTGGCACCACAAACTGACGCCATTGAAGACGAACCATTTGATTCAGTAATCTCAGACACCACACGGATAACGTATGGGAAGCGGTCGCTATCTGGAAGCATGGCTTGAACACCACGGCGAGCCAGACGGCCATGACCAATTTCACGACGCTTTGGCACGCCTTCACGGCCAGTTTCACCCACTGAATAATGCGGGAAGTTGTAATGCAGCATGAAATGATCTTGGATAGTACCCGCTAGCGAGTCAATCAAGTTTACATCACGTGAATTACCTAAAGTCGTGGTGACTAGAGCTTGCGTCTCACCACGGGTAAATAGCGCTGAACCATGGGTGTAAGGCAATACGCCTACTTGAATATCTAGCGCACGAACGGTATCTAAATCACGACCATCGATACGTGGCTTACCTGACAAAATGGCGTCACGAACGGTGCGATATTTTAGATCATTATAGATTTCTTTAATTTGAGCTTCTTTTTCAGCAAACTCTTCTGACTCAGGGTCACCTGCTAAGGCGTCAATAGCTGCAGCCTTGATCTCATCTAGTTTTTCGTAGCGTGCTTGCTTATCGCTAATGGCATAAGCTTCAGCCACTTGCTCACCAAACTGTGTGGTTACTTTTTCTTTTAACTCAGCATTTAGCTCAGGTGCCACAAAATCTTGTTTTTGAGTTCCCACGGCTTTGGCCAGCTCAGCAATATTATCGATAACAATTTGCTGCTGTTCATGACCGTACAATACAGCGCCCAGCATTTGGTCTTCAGACAGCTCAGCAGCTTCTGACTCAACCATTAATACCGCTGATTTAGTACCCGCCACTACTAAGTCAAGATCACTGCTCTTTAACTCTTCAATTGAGGGGTTAAGCAAGTATTCGCCATTGATAAAGCCTACACGGGCACCACCAATAGGGCCATTAAACGGCGCATCTGAGATTGAAAGTGCAGCTGAAGCACCAATCATGGCAGCGATATCAGCATAGTGCTTTTTATCACTTGAGATGACTGTGGCAGTAATCTGGATCTCGTTGACATAACCTTCTGGGAATAAAGGACGGATGGGACGGTCAATGAGACGTGAGGTTAGGGTTTCAAACTCAGTAGGACGGCCTTCACGTTTGCCATAAGCGCCTGGGATTTTCCCAGCAGCGTACATTTTTTCTTGATAGTTGACGGTTAGCGGGAAGAAGTTTTGACCTTCTTTAGCATCGCTTTTTACAACCACAGCGACCAATACTGATACGCCGCCCATATGAACCAATACTGAATTGGCTTGTCGTGCGATACGACCGGTTTCAATAACAACTTGTTCGTTGCCGTACTGGAACTCTCGAGAAATGGTATTAAACATTGACATTAATTTTTCCTATTTTTTATAAACTTCGGATACGAATGAATAAATTCGTCTATTGCGACTTAGTGTTAGCCTCTAACGTTTAACTGCTCTTATCCAAATACCTGCTCTCATCCAAATATGATGAAATACACAGCTTTTTGGTAAACACCTTATACGTTAGAAGCCCAAGGTCAGCAACTAGACGGCTTCTTATTTTACAGGGATTTGCCATACTTGACCAATAAAAGTCATCCCCTCCCTGTGGGGCATTTAGCTAAGCGACTTTATAAAATCTTAGGCTGGCTAAATGTTTAGATACAAAAAACGGCGTGAAATATTCACACCGTTTTTTGTTTCGTAAGGCATGAGCGCTTTAATTTAAAATCTACTGTGACATCAAGCCCAAATAAGCAGTGCTTGAGGCCAAGATAGAAATTAAAATTAACGACGCAAACCTAGTTCACTAATTAGTGACGCGTAACGAGTTAAGTCTTTACGTTTTAGGTAGTCTAACAGCTTACGACGTTGGTTAACCATACGGATTAGACCACGGCGGCTGTGGTGATCACCTTTATGCTCTTTAAAGTGAGCTTGAAGATCATTGATACGAGCACTTAATAAAGCGATTTGTACTTCTGGTGAACCAGTATCGCCAGGGGCGCGCTGATATTGAGCAATAACTTGTTGACGATCGGTGTTAGTTAACATAACTATCTCCTGCAATGCATTGATAAAATAAAGTCAGTTTCATTGGGGACATCCCTGCATTACTAGAGATGACCTAAAAAAATGACTAAGTAAGCCTATCATTATAACAAAAAACTACTCTGAAGTGAGTAGTTTTTTTTATGGCCTAAAAGCGCCTATTTTTCGGCATCGGCCTCGGTAGCATGACGACCTAAAGCTTGACTGTCTTCTTCGGCAGTAGTTGCTTCGGCTAATGAGTCAGGCGTTTGGCGCTCTTCTAGCGCCTCTTCAATGGCATCACCATTTAAGGGGGTAGCGCCTTGTTGAGTATTACTCATATCGTTCTCCTAAATAAAGGGCTAATAAATGCTGAAATCTATTTATCGTTACCCTGCGCTAAGTTATCTGCGATACCTTCAGCGGCCTGTTCCTCTGATTTGTCTTTATTTTCACCCAAATTACCTTCTACTTGGTTCTTTAGACCGGCTAATTCGGCGTCCGACTGCTGCTGTTCAAATTTATTATCATTAGACTGTGTCATAATATATTCCTTATATGATGATTTTTCTCAATGTATGGGTTAGAAAAATTGAGTATGGGTTAGAGGGATTGATAAATTAACCAGCTATTAAAGTTAAGACAGTGCCTTATCAATAGCTGCTACGAAGTCTTCGATATCATCTGGCTTACGTGACGTAATAATATTGCCATCTTGCTGTACAGATTTATCCACGAAAGTACCGCCTGCATTTTCTATATCAGTTTGCAGTGACGGATAAGCGGTTACTGTTTTACCTTTTACCAAACCGCTATTCACTAACAGCCAAGGTGCATGACAGATGGCCGCTACAGGCTTGTTGGCATCGTAAAACTGTTTAACAAAATTTTGGGCACTCTTGTCGATACGAATGGTATCTGCATTAACGGTTCCACCTGGTAAAACCACCGCGTCATAATCCTCAGCGCTGGCCTCACTTAAAAATAAGTCAGCAGTAAAGGTGTCTGCTTTGTCCACATCCTGCTGCATGGCCTGAACCGTTTTATTATCATTGGTGGTAATCAGTACGGTCTCATAACCTTTGTCCTTTAACAAGCGATCTACGTCAGCATATTCGGCTTGCTCAAAATGAGAGTTTAATAAAAAAGCGATACGCTTACTCATGGTTTAGATCTCCGTTATTTGTTAGTCTAATTATCTTTATTGATTAATTTATAGGTTGCAATCTATCCGTTGATAATTGGTCATTTAGTCACAGGTAGTTTTATACTTTTATTATCCCCGTTCTCATCTGCTGTTCTTCTTTTGTTTTTCTTTTTTTGTTGTTCGTCTTTTGCTTTTTTTCTTGTTTTGCTATTGATGTTCTATAAGTTATTATAAAAATAAGTATTTATATCATTATTATTGTCAGCTGGGATATGCTTTTATAGTTGTTATTCATAGTGTTAATTATGTTTTATCGCCTAGCTTTATTTGGTTGATTTTTTTGTTGTGAATTTCTTCTTTTCTTTCTTTTTTTGTTTTGTTTTTTTAGTTTTTATTGAATGTCTTATTCTAAGATACATCCATGTGTGTTCATTTTTTGAACTTATTTTTTATAAGACCGGCGCGCTCCTTGTCAGTCTTGATATTAAGAATACAAGCTAAATATCAAGGCGAAAAGATACCAGTTGCAAGGAAATGTATTGTATTGTGAGCTGTGTTTAAACTCAGTAAACTGTTTAAAGGGTGAATTATGATAAAAAGCATCTATCTTAAGCACAAAAAAAGCCCATACCAATGGGTATGAGCCGTATTTTGCAAAACTTACTGATAGCTTTAAAGTAATTAATAGTTTACCTAGTATTCACTACCATTAACCAATCATTAACGTTGAATCATTTTTTTGGGCTGTAAGCGGCCGTTTAGCTCTACTGCCCCCAAGCCTAAAAACTCGCCTTTAGGGTTCACAA
This sequence comes from Psychrobacter raelei, assembly GCF_022631235.3. Taxonomy (NCBI): domain Bacteria; kingdom Pseudomonadati; phylum Pseudomonadota; class Gammaproteobacteria; order Moraxellales; family Moraxellaceae; genus Psychrobacter; species Psychrobacter raelei. The sequence goes on along the minus strand of NZ_CP093310.2, from coordinate 197,043 downwards.
GCTTGATATCTACTGAATCTAACGCCTCGTCCTTACCACTATCATCTGCATCACTGTGCCGTTGACTTAACATGGCCTGTATATAATCAGTGATGTCCTTATCAAGCTGAGGCTTGATATTAAGACGTTGCCCCATATGCAGGCGAGCACACTGACTGTCAGACACCTCAAGGGTCGGTATGCCATTGATACAGGCATCAATACCCAATAAATAAGCCAAGCGCTGCTCGTGAGATAGATCCTCAAGCGCCTCAAGACTTACTGCTTCGGCAATATCAAAATGTCCCACTTGAGTACGGCGCAGAGCAGTTAAATGCCCAAGCGTGCCTAACGCTGCGGCAATGTCTTCTCCCAGCACTCGAACATAGGTGCCTTTTGAGCAAGTGACATTTAAAATCAGCTCGTCGGACTGCGCGCCCAAGGTTAAGCTTATTGCTTGAATAGTGATAGGCCGTGCCGGACGATCAATCTCAATACCGGCGCGGGCATACTCATACAGTTTTTTTCCGTCTTTTTTTAGCGCAGAATACATGGGCGGTATTTGTTTAATATCTCCCATAAACTGCTGCGCCACAGCCTCTAGCTCAGCCGCAGTTAGCTTAGGTACAGCCGCGGTAGCAATGCTCTGCCCTTCTGCATCTCCAGTATCGGTTTGTATGCCAAGCTTAATAGTGGCCTGATACGCCTTATCAGCATCAAGCTGGTAGTGACTAAACTTAGTCGCCTCCCCTAAGCATACAGGCAATAAGCCGGTCGCCATAGGATCTAGAGTCCCAGTATGACCGGCTTTTTTGCTGTCGTGCAAAGGTGACTTAAGCAGATACTTAACCTTAGATACCACCTGCTGCGAGGTCAGACCTTGCGGCTTATCGATTAAAATAACCCCTGAAACTCGGCTTTTTTTGAGCGGAGCAGCAGGCGCTGATTGAATGATCTCTTCGGTCATCATATCTACTCTAAGTTGATTTTGATTAAGAACGGTCTTCACTGTCTAAGCGGTCTGCATCATCGTCTGCTGATGTCTGCTCCGTCTTAGTCACTGCCTTATTAATCAGGTCCATCATGTAGTTACCGCGCGCTGTTACTTCGTCATAATGGAATCTTAAGCGAGGTGTGGTACGGGTCTTTAAGCTGTGACTTAACTCAGTACGCAAAAATCCTGCCGCTTTATTAAGCACTTTTAGGCTCTCTTCATGACTGTGCTTGCTCATCGCATCATTAAGCTCAGGCTCCATGATGGTGACATACACGTCTGCATAGCCCAAGTCAGAGCTGACTTTGACACTCGAGATGGTCACAAACCCTGTCAAACGAGGATCATTAACATCATCACGGATAAGTACAGCAAGTTCACGCTGAATTTGATCGCCCAAGCGCTGTAAACGTTGGTTCATGGTTATATCCTTCAATGTCGTTATCAGGCTTAGATGACCTTTATTTGGCCAAAATTGTGATAACGGATAATAAAATAGCCAAAAGAGTTATCGAACAACTCAATAAATGGGGCTTGTTAAAAAGCTGTTAAAATTTTACTAAAAAAAAAGACCTAACAGGATGACCTGATAGGTCTTATGCTACAAGAAAATCAGATTAGATGGTGCGCTGAATTTCTTGGATTTCGAATACTTCGATCTTATCGCCGACTTCTACATCGTAGCCGCGAACCGCAAGACCACACTCCATACCAGAGCGTACTTCGTTCACGTCATCTTTGTAGCGACGTAATGATTGCAATTGACCGGTAAAGGCCACTTTGTCATCACGTAATACGCGGATAGACTTGTTACGGTATATGGTACCTTCAACCACCATACAACCGGCAGCTGCACCGAATTTACTAGAGCGGAATACATCACGTACTTCAGCAATACCCAAGATTTTTTCGCGATGCTCTGGAGACAACATACCACTCATTGCCGCTTTAACATCATCGATTAGGCCATAGATAACGCTGTAGTAGCGAATATCGATACCAGCTTCGTCAGCTTTGCGCTTGGCCGCATTATCGGCACGGACGTTAAAGCCTAATAATACCGCTTCGCTTGACTCAGCTAATGTCACATCAGACTCAGCAATCGGACCAACACCTGAGCTGATAACCTTAACTTTAACTTCGTCAGTTGACAGATCTTCTAAGGCTGCAAGTAGCGCTTCTAGTGTACCGCGTACGTCTGTTTTTAAGATGATGTTCAAGAATGACAAGTCATCTTGGCCCATCTGCTCAAACATACTCTCAAGGCGCATTTTGTTTTGACGCTCAAGTTGACGCTCACGCTCACGAGTGGCTCGGAATTCAGCAACTTCACGTGCTTTTTTCTCATCAGAGACTACCAAGAATTCACTACCTGCCGCAGGTGTATCCGGTAGACCTAAGATTTCTACGGGAATAGAAGGGCCCGCTGATTTGACACGTTTGCCGGTCTCGTCAGTCATCGCACGTACTTTACCGTAGAATTCACCAGCAAGTACTAGGTCACCTTGGTTTAGAGTTCCTTTCTTAACTAAGATAGAAGCAACTGCACCACGGCCTTTTTCTAGACGAGATTCAATAACCACACCTTGAGCGGCGCCGTCTGTTGGGGCTTCAAGTTCCATAAGCTCAGCTTGTAGGTTAATCAGCTCTAACAGCTCATCAATACCTTCACCGGTCTTAGCAGAGATTTTCGCCATAGGCACATCACCGCCCCACGCTTCAGTAACCACTTCTTTTGTGGTTAACTCATTTAATACGCGATCTGGATCTGCAGTGCTCTTATCCATCTTGTTAATAGCAACAATTAGCGGTGTACCTGAAGCACGAGCATGGTCAATAGCTTCTTCAGTTTGCGGCATCATACCGTCATCAGCAGCTACTACCAAAATAACGATATCGGTCGCTTGAGCACCACGTGAACGCATGGCGGTAAACGCTGCGTGACCTGGGGTGTCTAAGAAAGTAATAACGCCGCGATCGGTCTCAACGTGATAAGCACCGATATGCTGGGTAATACCACCGGCTTCACCCGTTGCTACTTTGGTTTCACGGATTTTATCAAGCAGCGAGGTTTTACCATGGTCAACGTGACCCATAATGGTAACCACTGGCGGACGTGTCTGAACATTACTGCGGCGCTCTTCTACCGCTTCTTGTAAGTCGTCTTCAACCTTGGTATCGCTTACTGGAATTGGGTTGTGACCCATTTCTTCAACGATTAAGCTGGCCGTGGCCTGATCAATCTCTTGGTCAGCACTGACAATCTCGCCCATCTTCATAAGCAGTTTAGTCACTTCACGGGCTTTCACCGCCATGCGCTGCGCTAAGTCTGAAACAACGATTTGCTCGCCGATTTCTACATCATGCACAATCTTCTCAACCGGCTTCTCAAACTTATGCTGAGAGGCTTGGCTTGATTTTAGACCATGCTTACGGTTGCGAATTTCACGCTCTTCTTGACCTTTACGGCGACGGCCACGAGTGGCAGTGCTGGCAGATCCACGTTTAATTTCACGACGCTCTTTTTCAAAAGACTCTTCTAACGCTTCACCCACCAGACCTTCGGCCAATGGCTCATCCTTACGAACTTCTGCCACGGGATCTTTGTCGCTGTATTTGCCAGCCATTTTGCGCATCTGCTCAAGGGTCTTCTTCTGAGCTTCTTCGGCTTGCTTACGACGGGTTTCTGCTTCAATTTGACGTAGACGTTCTTCTTCTGCTTCACGGGTTTCGCGGGCTTTACGCTCAGCGGCCGTTTCTACTTTAGGTTTGGTCTGAGCCACTTTCTTCTTAGGCGCTTCTTTTGCCGCAGCAGCAGCTTTACTGCCTTTTTTCACCACGACAGTAGATAACTCTTCTTTTTTATCGCTTGAAGAAGAACCGCCACCTAAGTTGGCACGCATGGCTGCCAAAGTTGCTGCTTGACGTTCTTCAGCTTCTTTTTTGACCTGCTCACGCTTTTTGGCTTCTTCTTCGGCGCGTTTTTTGGCTTCTAAAGCCGCTTGTTCACGCGCTGCAATTTCTTCAGCCAGTTTATTAGGATCTGGCTTTTCAAATACTTTTTTCTTACGCACTTCTACATTGACGCTTTTTGACTTGCCCGAGGAGCCAGTCACACGAGCGGTGCTCGTCGTTTTAGATTTTAGGCTAATACGACGCTTCTCTTTTTGTCCGTGCGATTGTTTTAAGAATGCTACTAACTGTTCTTGCTCAAGCTCGGTGACCAGGTCATCCTCGCCACGAGCAGGCAGCCCAGCATCAGTCAGTTGCTTTTGTACTGCACTGACTGTCTTGCTTACCATGTCTGCTAATTCTTTGACGGTCTTATCTGCCATTTATAGTCACCTATTTATTATTCTTCATTAAACCAAGATTCACGTGCTTTCATGATCAACTCACCAGCAGTTTTCTCATCAAGACCTTCAATGTCTTCAAGATCAAATACTGCCTGTTCTGCTAAATCATCTAACGTGATGATGTCACGTTGAGCCAGCTTGTACGCCCAGTCGGTCGTCATGCCGTCCATTGTGAGCAACTCTTTGCTTGGCTCTTTCATATTTTGCTGTTTAACCAGTTCATCAGCAATGACTACTTCTTTTGCACGCTCTTGAATCATTTCAATTGCGTCGTCGTCAAGACCTTCGATGTCATAGAAGGTTTCAACAGGCACATAAGCCACTTCTTCAATACTGGTAAAGCCTACATCTACTAGCGCTTGAGCTAAGTCTTCATCTACTTCTAGACGATTGTAGAACAGCTCAAGATAGGCTTTTGTTTCGTTTTGTTGACGTTCAAGGTATTCCGCCTCAAGCATCATGTTTAACTTATAACCGGTTAGCTCAGAAGCCAAACGTACGTTCTGGCCTTGGGCACCAATGGCGCGCGCTAACTGATCGTTGGCGGTAAAGATGATGTCTGCGGTCTTGGCATCTTCATCTAAAATAATACTGCTAACATCTGCAGGCTCAAGTGCACTGATGATATATTGCGCGGGGTCATCAGACCACACGATTACATCAATACGCTCGCCATCAAGCTCAGACTGTACCGCTTGGATACGGGTACCACGCATACCAATACACGCGCCTACAGGATCAATGCGATGGTCATTGGTTTTTACTGAAATTTTCGCACGAACCCCAGGCTGACGAGCCACATCACGGATTTCAATGATTTGTTCGTTAATCTCAGGCACTTCTTTGTTCATTAACGCCACCAACATATCTGGGCTGGTGCGCGATAACAATAACTGTGCGCCGCGGTTGTCACGGTTCACATGGTATAGGATAGCATTAATACGAGACTTTACACGTAATTGTTCACGAGGCAGCATTTGATCACGAGATAAATAGCCTTCAGCATTATCCCCTAAATCAATAATATAGCCATCACGCGTTTGTTTTTTAACTTCACCATACATCATCTCACCAATTCTTGGCTCGAAGGCATCGGCAGTTAATGCACGCTCTGCTTCACGAATTTTTTGGATAATCACTTGCTTGGCCTGAGTGGCGGCAATACGTCCAAATTCGATAGATTCGATTTGCTCTTCTTTAATGTCACCAATAGACCATTCGTTTTCATCTAAATCACTGATGGCTAATTGACATGCTGGCATTTCGTGGTCTTCGTCGGCAACCACAGTCCAATAGCGATAGGTATCATAATCACCGGTATCACGGTCAATTTCAACCCTTACTGCCACTTCTGGCTGCTCGGTATAAACTCTTTTTTTGGTAGAAACCACCAAAGCCTCTTCAATTGCCTCAAAGATGTCTTCTGGATTTAGGCCTTTCTCGTTACTGACGGTTTCTACTACCGTTAAAATTTCTCGACTCATTACACACCTATCCTCGCCTACTTGTCATTTAAAGTAGCAAAAAATTATTAAAATTTATTTTTTATCTTAGGCCTAAAAGCTGCGATGTTTAATCTCATTCAAAACGCGGCCTACTATTTCCTCATTCTATCTAGTCTCTACACGCTATATAAGCACATAACTTATCGATAGTTGGCATACCTTATAAATAATTAAGACATGCAGATTAGATTAGACTGAATTAATAGTAACTGACGATGTCAAATCAAGTTAAATATGACAGTAAGCTTTCAACCAACTTATACCCTAAGACTACAGATCTTGATAGATTAAATTTGCTTTATCAATATTATCAAGGGCAATATCATAGCGCTCACCGTCAGCGGTCACGACCGATAACTGCTTGTCATCTAATTGCTCAAGCTTACCGGTTACTTTGCGGCGTTTTGAACTTCCAGTACCCACAGCTTGAATCAAGCGTAGATTGATGGTCTGACCCATATAATCTGTCATTTGCTCAGGGGCAAAGAAAGGTCGATCAAGACCTGGAGAGGACACTTCAAGTACATACTCGCCCGCAATGGGATCATGCACTTCAAGAACACCACTGACTTGGTGGGTGACGGCAGCACAATTTTCAATAGTAACTTGTTTATCGGCTGCTTTATCTTCTGGCAAGGCTTCAATATAAATGCGTAATAGCGAACGCCCACCTTGCGGTAGGAACTCCACACCCCATAGTGCCACATCACAAGCTGCAACAGCTGGTGCAATAATATCGGTTAACTGGGTGACTTTGTTAGATAGCTTCATGACTTATTTGTTTAGTCCATAAATAGAAGTATCTATTATAAATGCATATTATGACTATTAGGCAATATTAAAAATAACAGATACAAAAAAACCCACAAACAATATGGTGGGTTAAATGAAAAAGGTAAGATTGAAATAAAAAATGGTAGCGGGGGCTGGATTTGAACCAACGACCTTCGGGTTATGAGCCCGACGAGCTACCAGACTGCTCCACCCCGCATCAATCTAGGCTGACTATTATATGGAGTTTATTAGGGGTTGTCAAGCATTAAACTAATTTAAATTCAAAACTTTAACCACTACCCTGATAACGCCTATTCTAACAGCTTTACCTGATACATCTTAACACATTTGGCCAGCTATATCGCCGTAACTTATCTTATTATAAGCTTTTATAGCAAAAGCTGATTTTGATAAGTGCTCACGCTTATTTGCTGTCCACAGCCATCATAACCGGCTGTCCTATATTGTCGTTACTACTTGTATATAAGGCATATATGGCTTATTTTCAATAGCAATGTCGATAAATCTGCTAATTTAATCGGATTTAACAGACACATCATACAGTATAGGTACGTGCTTTGTCTTTATATTGGTGCGATTGGAGGGACTTGAACCCTCACGGCTTGCGCCACCACCCCCTCAAGATGGCGTGTCTACCAATTCCACCACAATCGCATTGTCTAATTCAATCTGCTCTCTATTTATTTTGCTTCTGACTGATTTTTACTACCCAAGCTGTTATTGAGGTTAAACAGATCGGTAATCACGATATCTCAGATAGCAACGCTACTTTTTTATATAAAATCTATATAAAAGAAGATAGTGCCCATAGATTGCTTTAATATTTATTAAATTAGGTGGCACATTCTACTCGTCTTTGACAGTGGGTGCAACCTATTTAGTTTACCACCAAGGCCAACTGAGCTGCAGCGCTTTGTTTTAGCTATGCTAGCCTATTCAGCAGGAGCCGGCGTAGGCTCAGGGGCCGTCACTGGTGCTTGCGATGCGGCCGGAACATCTAAGCGATACTGACCTTCAGCCTGTTTGCGTGCATGCACCGCCAAAGTTAGACTGGTAGTAAAGAAGATAATCGCTAAAATGGCTGTGGCACGGGTCAAAAAGTTGGCACTACCGGCTGCTCCAAATACTGTGCCTGAAGCCCCTGCGCCAAATGAAGCGCCCGCATCAGCTCCCTTACCGTGTTGAATTAAAATCAACCCAATCATGGCAATAGCAACAATAATGTGAATCGCTAGAATAATGTTAAACATGCTTTGCCTTACTTAATCTTAAGAGTTAAAGAGGATAATGTTATCAAATATAAGGGAGTGTTTATCCCCAGTTTTACCACAACAACTATCTATTATGACAACGTTCATGTCACCGTTTATCAGGGCAGAGCGCCAAGCTATCAAGCCTAGCGCCGCTTATTTTATCTAGTTATTAAAGCATTTAGCAATCGCAAGAAAGCTGTCTGCCTGCAGGGCGGCACCGCCAACCAACACCCCATTGATCTGGTCTGAGGCAGCAAAATCTGCAGCATTCTCAGGCTTAACGCTGCCACCATAAATCACTGGGGTGGTATCAAGCTTATTATCAAATGAATGCAACTGCTGACGGATAAAGCGATGTATTTGTGTCACCTGCTCTACGCTTGGTACCTTACCGGTACCAATGGCCCACACCGGCTCATAAGCGATAATCAGGTTTTGCTCGGCATATCCCGCCTGCTCAGGCTTTAATTGCTGTAAAAAGTCAGCAATAACTTGTAACTGCTCATCCAACACTTGCTCAGTGTGACCCGCCTCAAAGTCGCTCTCTGACTCACCAATGCACAAAATCACGCCCAAGCCTTGCTCAGCGCTATTAAGCAGCTTTTTTAGCAGTACGGCGTTGCTTTCTTTATAGTACTGACGGCGCTCAGAGTGACCGACAATCACCCACTGTACGCCCATATCTTTTAGCTGCTTAGCCGAGACATCACCAGTATAAGCCCCTGATTCAGCACTGAGTGCGCTCACATCTTGCGCAGCCAGCTTAAGAGTAGATGAGTTGGCGTTAAGTGCCTGCTGCACTGGGCTTAAATGTAAAAAGCTTGGGGCCAACATAAGATGGCAATTATCCATGCTGCGGGTTTGAGCGTCAACGCCTTCTACTAAGTCTGTCACCAAGTGCTGTACTTGCTCAAGCGACGTAGGATTTAGCTTCCAGTTTCCGATAACCCAAGACTTCATAACACGCTCACCTAAAAACCAATTAATCAAAAGGGCCTATTAAGCCCCGAATAAATAAAACCAAAATAACAAACAACATTGTGACAGCGCATTGTTTAGGTTTAGCTGTCTAAAAATATGATAGCCCTAAATTATATCATAGTCTTATCTAACAGATTTAGCCTTTGTTGTTTTGAAAACGCCAAAATTTAAAATTAAAAACTGTGTTAACCTAAGCTAACTCAATTTACTCTGGCTAAGCCGTTAATTTTAGGCCAATTGTCTGAACAAACCACCCGATCTTAACTGTAAGAGGTTGCTAATGCCCCTTACGCCTACTCAGACAAGGATGCGATATGTCCCGGCCCCCTTCGCTTAATCAACTAGCTGCCGCTCCCTCTGCGACTCTAGCACAGGCAGAGCATGGCGCGCATCAGCCTCATGATTTACAGCAAGATCCGGTAGTTCAGCTGGTACAGGATTTATTGTGTCAGGCAGTAGATAAAGGCGCCTCTGACCTACACTTTGAGCCCTATGAGCATACGTTTCGGGTACGCTTTCGTATCGATGGCGTCATGCAGCAAGTGGCCACACCAGCGCTTGAGCTGCAAGCTAAGATATGTGCCCGCCTAAAGATTATGGCACAAATGGACATATCTGAGCGGCGTATGCCTCAAGATGGCCGTATTAGGCTGCAACTAAATGGGATGCCGACACTAAACTTTCGTGCCAATGCTCTACCCACTTTGTTCGGTGAAAAAATTGTGCTTCGGGTTATTAATCCAGCCGCCTCTATCGCTGGTATTGATAGCCTCGGGCTTGAGCCTGAGCAAAAACAGCAGTTTTTACAAGCGCTACAGCAGCCGCAAGGTATCTTATTAATTACCGGCCCCACAGGCTCTGGCAAAACCTTATCGCTCTATACCGGTCTAGATATTTTAAACACGGTGGCCACCAATATCTGCACTGTAGAAGATCCGGTTGAAATTAATTTAACAGGTATCAATCAGGTCACCGTCAATCCTAAAGTCGGACTGAGCTTTGCGGTGGCCTTAAAGTCATTTTTGCGCCAAGACCCCGATGTATTAATGGTGGGTGAGATACGTGATTTTGAAACCGCGGATACTGCCATTAAAGCGGCACAAACTGGCCATTTGGTGCTCTCTACCCTGCACACCAACTCAGCTGCTGAAACCTTAACTCGCCTGCATCATATGGGCGTAGCTTACTTTAATATTGCTACCGCCATTAGTCTGGTAGTGGCGCAGCGTCTGGCAAGATGCTTGTGCCGCCACTGCAAAATCCCTTGTGTGGTTCCTAAGGTAAGTCTCATTGAGATTGGCTTTAGCGCCGAAGAGTTGGCACAGCCTGAGCATATCATCTATAAGGCGGTGGGCTGTGATAAGTGCTGTGAGGGTTACAAAGGGCGCATCGGTGTGTTTGAGGTGATGCCCATGAACACGGCGCTTGCACAAATGATTATGCAAGGTGCTAATGCCATTGAGATAAAAGCGGCTGCCACCGAGCAAGGCTTTTTTGACTTAAGGCGGGCCGCTATTTTGAAAGTGCTTCAAGGCATCCTTAGCATTGAAGAAATGACCCGCATGACGGCCCAGTAATGCAGCGTTGGCTACCTTATCTATCTGGATCTATCTGACACTCTTATTTTCTTTACTTGAGGTATCTGTTGTGAGCCCCGTCCCCAATCAAACCAAACTCAAAACGCTTGAGTTTGTGTATCAAGGCATCAACCCTCAAGGTATGAAGGTAAAAGGCATACTGACCAGTAGCAGTATGGCGCTGGCCAAAGCTCAGCTGCGCAAACAAGGCATAGTGACCCAGCGCATTCGGCGTAAGCCTAAAGCGCTTTGGCGTCGGCAAAAGAAGATAACCGCACTTGATATCAGTCTGTTTGTGCGGCAATTGGCGACGATGACCAAGGCCGGCGTGCCCATAGTACAGGCCTTTGAGCTTATTGCTCAAGCACTTGATAAACCCAGTATGAAGCAGCTGGTTTTACGGGTAAAACAGCAGCTTGAGACTGGTATGTCCTTAGAAGATAGCCTGCGGGCCCATCCAAAACAGTTTGATGACCTGTTTTGTGCTTTAGTGTCTGCAGCAGAGCACTCCGGCACGCTAGATACCTTACTTGAGCGCATCGCTGATTACAAAGAAAACAACGAGCTGCTTAAAATTAAGCTAAAAAAAGCCATCAAATATCCGCTAGCCGTCATGCTGGTGGCGATGATTGTCAGTATTATCTTATTGTTAAAAGTGGTGCCGGTGTTCGCAGACCTATATGACTCTATGGGGTCACAGCTGCCTGCCTTTACCCAATTTGTAGTCACTTTGTCTCATATCATGCAAAAGCTTTGGCCAATTTTTTTGCTACTGACGATAGCGGCTGTAATCACTTTTAGGCAGGCCCAAAAACGCAGCCTAGGCTTTAATCAGTGGCTCGACAAAGCGATATTAAAGCTGCCCATTTTTGGTAGCATAGCCTATCAAGCCATTATTGCCCGCTTTTGCCGCACCTTAGCCACCACTTATGCTGCAGGTGTCCCGCTGTTAGAAGCACTAGGTGCCACTGCCGCTGCAACTGACAATCATGTCTTTGAGACGGCCACCTACCAGATGAGACAACAGGTAGCTGCTGGTCAACGCCTTGAGCGCTCCATGCGCAACAGCCAGCTTTTTCCAGCTCTTGCCGTACAAATGGTGAGTATCGGCGAGGAGTCTGGTAGCTTAGAGCAGATGCTTAATAAGGTGGCTGATTATTATGAAGCTCAGGTGACCCATGCCGTTGATGGGTTAACCGACCTAATGGAGCCCATTATCATGGTGATCATTGGCCTGCTGGTCGGCGGGTTGATAGTGGCGATGTACTTACCTATTTTTCAAATGGGCTCAATCCTTGGCTAGCGGCAGTGTTTTATTGAGCGCTAAGCCCTTATTAACCTTCTGATGAATCATGTCTCAATTTTTATAAACAATAGGCTGATGTTATGCAGTTTTGGCAAGTCTGGCAGTTTTTTGAACCGCACAATTTAGCGACGCCTGATGTATTTGCTCTTGGTGTATTTGCCATAGTGGGCTTGTGTGTGGGCAGCTTATTAAATGTGGTGATTTATCGCACCCCATTAATACTGCAGCGGCAGTGGCGACTGGGCTCACTACAGTTTTTGCAATCGCAGCCTGATGTGCCAGCGGATGCGCTAGCGCCTGTGGCTGCCTGCATCACCCAAGATATGCCATTGTCGCTGTGGCGCCCAAGCTCACAGTGCCCGCAGTGTCATACGCCCATTGCTTGGCGTCACAAATTGCCTATTATCAGTTGGCTGTGGCTAAAAGGCAGATGCGCCTCTTGTCGCCGCCGCATTGGTTTGCGTTATCCGTTGATTGAGCTTCTGACCGCCGTGCTGAGCGTTTTGGTGATTTACCAATTGGGCATGTCGCTTGCCGGCCTTTGTGCCTTGGTATTTTTGTGGTTATTAATTGCGCTGGTGGGGATTGATTTTGAGACGCAGTATTTACCCGATAATCTGACCTACCCCTTAGCTATCTTGGGGCTTATGGTGAACAGCCACAGCGTTTTTGTGTCGCCAAGCTTATCTATTTGGGGGCTAATCTTAGGCTATCTTAGTCTATGGGTGGTGGTGAAAGTATTTTATTTATTTACCCGCAAGCAAGGTATGGGCCAAGGCGATTTTAAGCTACTGGCGGCTCTGGGAGCTTGGCTTGGGCCATTTATGCTGCCATTTGTCATCTTGCTATCTTCCGTGCTCGGCACTATCATGGGGCTTATATTGCTAAAAAAACGACGGGAGAGCCAGCCCTTTGCTTTTGGTCCTTATTTGGCGTTAGCGGGCTTGGTTGCACTGTTATATGGTGAGGCGTTGATGCACTGGTATTTGCGACGCTATTAGCCTAGGGGATTACTAATTTAGAATGCTACGAACTTAGGATTCTATTAGCTTAGGATTCTATTAGCTTAGAATGCTACGAACTTAGGATTCTATTAGCTTAGGATTCTATTAGCTTAGGACGCTGCTGGCTTAGGGCTTTATTGGCTTAGTGCACGCCTCATTTGGGTGACTACCCAAGGCTATCGGCAGATTAACGATAAAAACACAGTCACTAGTCATCCTCTATAGATAACACCCCACAGAGTCACCATTAACACCCTGTTGAGATTGAGTACACTAATTAATACAAAGCTGCCGTAAAAACATGCTACTTTTATCAGCCAGTTAGCCCTGAGTCAATAAGCCAGAGTTAACCGCTTCTTTTATCGTAATTTTAGTAGCTGTTTTCTCGTAAGTTTAGCAGCAGATTTCAATAACACCGCTAAGCTTTTGGTTTTGATAGCTGCTTGGGGCTAAATATACGCCATAGCAAGCGTAAGCTTTAGGCCACAATCCCAACCCCGTTCAATCTTATAGAACACCCGCTTTAAGGTATTGCCATGACATACGCCAGCGCCGCCACTTTGGACTCTTATATCAATGATGCTCAAGAGGAGCCTGTGATTGACCCGCCACAAAAATTTGAAACCTTTTATGTCAGCAAGCCCATTATCGGTCTAACCGGCGGTATTGGCAGTGGTAAAACCGCCGTCTCTAACTGGTTCGCCACTCAGGGCATCGACGTGGTAGATGCCGATGTGGTCGCCCATCAAATTATGCATAAAGGCAGCCCCACCCTACAAGCACTGGTAGAGGCCTTAGGAGAGTGGGTTGTTGATGCGCAAGGAGAAATGAACAGACGCGCAGTTCGCGAGCATGTGTTTGCCAATAACAAAGCACTACTAACTTTAGAATCGATCACCCATCCTGCCATCCGTCAAGAAATCAAAAACCAGCTCAGTCAAGCTCAGTCGGCATACGTTATCTTGTCAGCGCCCTTGCTGCTTGAGAGCTATGAAGCAGGCCTGGTGTCTTTGTGTGATAGAGTACTGGTGGTCGATGCCTCCGAGGAGACGCAGCTTAAACGTGCCAGCAGCCGAGATACCCAAAGCATAGACAAGATCAAAGCCATTATGGCCAATCAATTGACCCGAGAGGCCCGTATCGAGCAGGCCGATGACGTGGTGTGTAACAATGGCGACTTAGATGCGTTGTATGCGCAATTACTGCCGCTGCATCACAACTATTTAAACCTAAAAAAAATGTAGCCTCGTGCAATAAAGCCCCGTGCCTTGACACACAAAGGGCGCGCTTATGCTAAGCGCGCCCTTTTTGCCTCTTAAGCTGTTGTCTGTCTTAATCAGACTGATATTAAGGCTGATGACGCTGACGGCTCACTTCATACAAGACCATGCCCGTGGCCACACTGACATTCAAGCTTTGTAGTGAGCCATGCTTATTACCAGTCATGGGAATGTACACCAGCTCATCACAGCGCTCGGTGGTCAAGCGGCGCATGCCCTCACCCTCTGAACCCATAATGATGGCCACCTTACCCTTTAGGTCCACATCTGGCAGAGCCTTAGCGGTGGCGTCAAGCGCCGTACCATAAACAAACACCCCTGCTTGCTTTAAGTTCTCAATACAGCGTGCCAGATTAGTCACAGCGATGACTGGCATGATTTCCATGGCACCTACCGATACTTTGGCCACAGTTGGTGTGAGGCTCGCTGAATGGTGCTTAGGGCAAATCACCGCATCAACACCCATCGCCGCTGCCGTACGCAAGCAGGCACCTAGGTTATGCGCATCCGTAATCTGGTCTAACACCAAAAATAGGGCATCATCTGATTGAGCAAGACTTGTAATCTCACCTTCATCGGCCATGGCTAACGGACGGGCATTGAGTACCACACCTTGGTGCTGCGGACTACCGCACAATGCGGTCAGCTTATCACGGCTGGCCTCCTGGATGCTCACCCCCATCTGCTCAGCCAATTGTAAAATCTCTTCAAAAGTAGAGTCGGCTTCGTCCTGAGTGCTGCTGTCTTTGTGAGCACGGCCTTGCTGAATAAATAAAGCCATGGCGTCGGTAGGACGGTGCGACAACAAAGCGTGAATTGCGTGAATGCCATAAAAATGGACGGGCTTTGCCATAAAATAACCTTTTTAAACGATGGATTTTAACGGTGAGGGCAGCCATACGGCGCAACTTGATGACTGCGTTTCTCGCTTATTATAAGACACAACGCGATGACTTTGTGGCTTAAATAACAGCCCAGAAGACACAAAAGCACCCTAAGTGGCAGCCTAGGATGCTTAAAACAAATACCAATAAGTGGGTGGTAAGCCGCTTGTCCTACCCTTCTAGGTGACAAATATACTGCACAATTTGTTCAGTACGTAGCGCAAAGCTGCTGTCCCCTGCGACAACAAAAGCTTGGCCAGCGCGATAATAAGTAAACTCATCCTCTCCGGTGATTTTTACTTCACACTCTCCTGAGGTAATCTCCATTCTCTCTGAGGTGTGGGTGGCGAATTCATACTCACGGACATGCTCATCACAAGGTAGTATGATGCCCAGCATTTTTTTGCTGCCATCTTCAAATAATACCGTGTGGCTACTACAGCGTCCATCATAAGAGATGGTTGCATTCTTTACGACAGAAACCTGGTCATAAGTCGTCGGCATGATGACTTCCTTAATCTTAATCTACTTTATGATAACCATGGGCTAAAAATCAGATATCGCTAAACTTACAGCCCTACTCTTGTTGATGCTATTTTTTGTTATTCAATCCTACCACAATATTGCTAATATAATTGTGACAACAAATCAGTTTTTTAGTTAATGGCTATTCCAAACTGTCATTAGCCATTATCTGCTCGCTCTACGTCCTATGTCGCTCAACGTTATGATCGCAGTCGCTTGCACAATACCTATAGTAAAACTGTACTTTGGCTAAACACAGGCGCTGCTCTCTTAACCTACCCATATCCTTTTTTTACCAGCAGCCATGCCTCAATATGGGCATCAATTCACAGCCGTTATCAACAGATTTCTACCTTGCATTTTTACAGCAATACCTTTATATAACGGGCACACGACCTATTATTTTACGATTATAAAGTTGCTTATATTCAAGTTAAATCAGACTTAGATTGTGTGACTTTATGCGCCTAAAAGCAACAAATAATTGGTTATCTAAAGCAATATAAAAGTCACGATAAAAGCTGCGCACCGTTTGCTTTTATACCTTCATAGATATACGATACCCTAACTAATTTCGTCCTTTTTTTAGTGTTTTTTGATAACAAACACCCATTTTTGAGATTGCTGATGCTAACTTCGCTGACACTGCAAAACTTTGCCTTAATCAATCACCATGAGCTCTCCTTATACGACGGTTTTAACGTTATTACTGGAGAAACTGGCGCGGGTAAATCCTTATTATTAGATGCGCTCTCCTTATGTATTGGCGGCCGAGCAGACACCAGTATGGTACGTCATGGCAAGGACAATGCTGATATCTATGCTCAGTTCGAATTTGTGCTACCGGCTACAAAAAATCGCTCAACTACAGCCAAAGATAGTGCCAATAATAATACCGAACCCAGTGCCAACTCTAACGACAAAGGCACAGTGGCACTGATACAAGACTGGTTTGAGCGTCACGAAAGGGAATTTGACGGTGAGATATTAATTCGTCGCCAATTAAGCAGCAATGGCCGCTCAAAAGCTTGGCTTAACGGAGTGCCTGTCAGCTTAACCGAATTAAAAGAGCTGGGCGCTATGCTGGTTAATATTCACAGTCAGCACGCTCAGCAAGCTTTATTAAAGCCAGCATTTGTGGTGCAGTGGCTCGATAATATCGCCGGTCTTCAGCCCTTAGCGGCACAAACTGAACACGCATATCGAGCCTATCAGAAGCTAAAACGCCAAGCTGAAGAGGTCGCTGCCAAAGAGGCGCATCGCAATGACCGTATTGAGCTGTTAAACAGTCAATTGGCAGATATATCACCGTTATTGGCGGTTGATTATGAGCAAGTAGAAGCGGAGCATGATGAGCTATCAAACCTAGAAGCTTTGATGCTTGAAGCCAGTCATGCGGTGCAATTATTAGACAATGATTCTGATGACCCAGATGCCATGGACCTGCTGGGTAAAGCCATCCGCTTATGTGACAATCAGTCGGATGTCAGCCCCACGTTTAGTCAAGCCAGCGAATCGCTACATTTGGCGCAGCAACACGTCAGTGAGGCCGCCGCCTTATTGACCGATTATGCTGAGCAGCAGCTGCCGGACCCTGAGCGTCTCGAAGAGCTGAACGCTTTGATTAGCCTTGGCCACCGCTTATCACGCAAACATGGGCTTCCAGCAAGCAACTTGGTGCAAGAGGCACAAATCTGGCAGCAAGAGCTTGATGGCTTGGTCAATCAGCCAAGCTCTGAGGTACTAGAGGCACAAATTCAAGACGCTTGGGCCGAGTTTAAACACCTCGCTTTGACGTTAGATACCGCGCGTCAACAAGTGGCACCCAGCATAGGCGAGAAGCTGGTGGCTCAATTACAGCCGCTGGCGCTACCCAATGCCCGCTGTGAGTTTGTATTTACCCCAAAAGATGAGAGTCATTATAACGCTCAAGGGGCACACGATATTGAGCTGATGTTCAGCGCTAACGTGGGTATGCCGATGCAGCCTCTATACAAGATTGCGTCAGGGGGTGAGTTGTCACGTATGGCGCTGGTGATGCAGGTCTTACTGGCCACTCACCAGACATTAGATGGTCAGTCTGCGCACTCTCAAAATCAACACAGTGACTTTTCTGAGCCGATGCTGGTGTTTGATGAGGTGGATGTGGGTATCAGCGGCGGCACCGCTCAGGTAGTGGGAGAACTGCTGCGTCAATTGGGCAGCCGCCGTCAGCTGTTGGCCATTACCCACCAGGCTCAAGTTGCCGCTCAAGCACATCAGCACATCTTGGTACAAAAGCATCATGATACCAAAGAGGGCCAAACCACCAGTCAAATTGATATCATTAGCCATGACGCTCAAGTGGATGAGCTGGCACGCATGTCAGGTGGGGTTAATATTACTGAAATTACCCGTGAGCATGCGCGCAGTCTCTTAGCTGATGTCAGCAGTGAGTAGTACATGCCTTCAATCTGCTAAGGGCTTTTGCTTAAGCTATCCACGGGGCTAGCCGTTGCTTTTGTGCCATTTTGACCCCACCTTAAGACATTATCCTTTTTTTATATTGAGCTTTGTGTATCTATGACCCTTGATAATTTGACCCATCATTTTTTAATCGCCGCACCAAGTATGCCCGATGAGCGTTTTGCACAGAGTTTGGTGTATATTTGTCGTCACGACCGGCATGGGGTGCTGGGCTTGGTGGTCAATCGTCCCATTTTTGACACTCAAGTGGGCCATTTGTTAGACAACCTAGACATCGAAGTCACAGATACCTCAGTGATGTATGACACGCCGCTAGATGGTGGGCCTGTGTACCCTGAGGTAGGCTTTGTGCTGCATACCGGCCAACCCACATGGGCGTCCTCTTTTCCCATTTCAGAAAACGTGTGCATCACCACCAGCAAAGATATCCTGCAAAATATCGCAGCAGGTTCAGCCGGTATCGGCCACTATCATCTGTGCTTGGGGCACGCCAGCTGGCATGAGGGGCAACTTGAAAAAGAGATTTCCCAAGGCGACTGGCTGGTAAGCCCAGGCGATTTGTCCTTATTATTTGAAATACCCTTCGAAGAGCGCTGGCGTCATGCGGCAGAAAAAATCGGGGTACATTTAGATTTTCTAAGCGACGAGGTCGGCCGCGCCTAATTTGGTCTTTGCCGTCCTAAGCCACGGCGCTGTTACTTTTTATGTTGTGCCAAATGATGCTTTATCAAAGCACAGCCAATGATGGCACTGTAAGCTCGAAATTAAGACACCCTACCGATTAAGCGATATTTTTGCCTATGTTAAATGATGCGTCAAATAAAGAAAATGCAAATAGTGACGTGGCCGCTGATGCTGCTGCTCACCCAGAACAAACCGTGCTTTTGGGGCTAGATTATGGGGTCAAAAAAATGGGCATGGCGCTTGGCAACACCGTCACTCAAGATGCACGCCCCTTTGATATCTTGGCGATGAACAATGGCCAACCTGCTGACTGGGACAACCTACTGGGTATTATTGATACTTGGAGGATTGGACGGGTGGTGGTGGGCCTACCGCTAAATATGGATGGCAGCAGCTCAATGATTGCCAAACGCGCCCACAAGTTTGCTCGCCGCTTGGCGCATCGCTTAATGGAGCAGCGCATTCATGTACCTGTGCAGTTATTCGATGAGCGTCTGACCTCAGTAGAAGCGCGTGAGATGGCATGGGAGCTTGGCCTCATAAAAAACGAGCGTGACCCCATCGATGATATCTCCGCCTGCCTGCTGCTTCAAAGCTACTTGGCCAATCCCGATCACGCCGAAGACATTGCCACTTACAAAGCAGACTAAGCGATTGGATTGTGCCATTGAAAGCCCCACTGATCCCTTAGCATTAACTCGCCCTTTTTTATTGCTCAATAACCTATAAGCCTACAGCCATGAGTACAGAGACTAAACATCACCCCACCCCTTCAACCACTGCGGCCAATGGCAGTGTTGCTGGATTTCCGGTGTTGGCCATTGAGCGGCTGCGCGGTGCTCAAAAAATAAACCGCTTATCTATTTTTGTTATTGTTTTGGCCATCTTTGCCTTTGTGGTATTTGGAACACTAGCCAGCCTAAAGATGTTCCATGGCAGCCAGCACATGTATTGGTTGTTCCATTACCTGCCTTATGTCCTGGTGGGACTCACCATTCCGTTTACTTTATATCAGGCTTTTTTGGTCTACCGTTATCGTTTAAGTCAGCCATCCATGTTGGTGACCAGCGTCGGCGGCGCAAGCTTGCTGCTTATTATTTGTCTGCTGTTCTCTTTATCAGACTGGCTGTGGCTGGCTATGGCAGCTTGGATTGGGGTGGCCTATTGGTTTCAGGCCACATTTAAGCGCTTTTTTAAATTTATTAAGGACAAACAAGGCGAGTAAATTGCGCCCTTTTTTTTACTTTTTGACAATATACTGATAAAAGGTTTCCCACTATGAGTATTGCCGATACCACTCCAGAGCACCCTATTGAGCACCACTTAGATACCCAAGGCCTGATTTGTCCAGAGCCAGTGATGTTGTTGCACCGCACTGTTCGTAAGGCTGAAGCTGGCGATTATATTGAAATCTTGGCCACCGATCCTGCGACCACCCGCGATATTCCCAATTTTTGTCGTCACCTAGGTCATAACTTAATCTCCCAATCAGAGGCAAACAATCCAGCCGGCGACCCTGAGCGACATACCGATACGCTTTATCGCTATGTGGTACAAAAAAAGCAAAGCTGATGTTGTTGACACAAATTAAGTCAGATGTAGAGAAGATAACATGAGTCGTGATCGCGCTGTACAACCCAGACAGCCCAAAGCCCTTGCGGTGGATGATGAGCCCGCTTATATCACCGAGTTTCGTCAGGCGATGCTAGCACGTGGTCTGTCTACGCGCACTCGTAATGCCTATGTGCGTGATTTAAAGCTGTGCGAGACCACCCATTCTAAAGCGCTAACGCTGTGGTCAGACATGGATGTGATGCAGTGTTTAACGGCGCTAGATAGACAAGGAAAAACGCCACGCACCCAAGCGCGTATGCTCTCAAGCTTGCGTCAGTTCTACTTATGGATGGTGGGCAATGAGCGCCGTGAAGACAACCCGTGCGAGCGTATCAAAACACCCAAGATTGGCCGATCTTTGCCCAAGGATTTGTCCGAAAACGATGTCGAAAGCCTGCTGTCTGCCCCCGACACCAGTACCGCCCTTGGTCTGCGTGATAAGGCCATGCTTGAGGTGCTCTATGCTTGCGGGCTTCGGGTCAGTGAGCTGATGAACTTATCTTTAGAGCAGGTCAATTTAAATGCCGGCTGGCTACAAATCACCGGTAAAGGCAATAAAACCCGCTTGGTGCCTTTGGGTGAGTATGCCAGTGACGCCTTGGATGATTATTTGACTCATGCCCGAGGCGAGCTGGTGGCACATTTAAAATCAGGTAACTGCCAAGCGGTGTTTTTGACCACCCAAGGCGGCTATATGACCCGCCAGAACTTTTGGTACATGATAAAAAAATATGCCAAACAAGCAGGTATCCAAAGCGACTTATCTCCGCATACCTTGCGGCACGCTTTTGCCACGCATTTACTTAATCACGGTGCTGACTTACGTAGCGTACAGCTGCTACTGGGCCACAGTGACTTATCTACCACTCAGATTTATACCCATGTGGCCACGGCTCGATTGCAGCAGCTTCATGAAGCGCATCATCCCAGAGGCTAGTTGATTGTGTTTGCTAAGCTGTAGCGGTAGATTTATACCCCTGCGTCTTAAATTGATACCTACTGCTTAGACAGACCCAGCGTTAACTTTGAATAACCGCCTAAATTTTTACCAATTCATACACCACAAAGCGAGCGGTAGTCTCAAATGGCTGACGGTCAGTAGAAGCCAATAACGCCTCTCGCCTCCCAGCACGTGCCCGATATGAATACGGGGTCATGGTTAATAAATCTGCCAAAGCCTGAGCATCTAATATCAAATCAGCCGCCACAGTATGCGTTGCCACTTCTTTAAAGTACGGCAACAGCTCCTCTAAGAACTTATCTGAATCATGCGGGCGTACCTCATCAAACAAGGCCTCGCGCATACTTTGTAAATGCCCAGCATCAGGTTTGGCAATAATCAGCCGTCCGCCTAAGGTTAAGACACGCGCAAATTCCTCCGGCAATATCGGGCTAAAAATAGTACTGATGGCATCTAAGCTGGCATCGGCTAGCGGCAAATGCGAGGCACTGGCCACCATCGGATACATAGCAGTGGCACTCAAACGATCTGCCTCAACCTGATACCACAGCCCAGAGTGTTGTTTGGCGACTCTGGCCGTTGTGGCGACCGCCGGTTTGCTGATATCTAGTGCTACCAAGCAAGCGTGATTATTTGGTGTTGCCGCTAGAGCCGCAGCAATAGCACCGGTGTAATAGCCCTCTCCGCAGCCCACATCGAGCCAAGTCTTTGCCTTTGCTTGAACCGGTGGCGCTGCAGCTTCTAAGCTGGGCATGACCAAACTGGCGATAAGCTGCTGCAAAGGCTGATAAAAGCCTTGGTTTAAAAATCGGTGGCGAGCGTCAATCGACTGTTGGCTATCACCGGGATCTTTGGATTTTTTATTTTGCACAGGTAATAAATTCACGTAGCCTTGGCGCGCCACATCAAAGGGATGACGGGTCCCTTTTTCATTTTGACTGCCATCACACAGCCAAGTCTTGGCATTGATTAGCAAAGGTGACTGGCAATAAGGACACAAAAACTGCGGTTGATAACGTGGTGAGGGTTGAGAGTTCATAAGTCAAAATCCTATTACCAAGTCTGAAAGTAACCAGATACAATTTAAAGTAAAACAAAACGGGTGCCAATATGACACCCGTTATTAACTGCTGTATATGGGACTATTGCTTCAATTATTGCTTAAACTATTGCTTGAATAAATGATGAATAGTAGCCCTGATTAACCTGCTGTATTAACGCAGCTTTAAGGTCATCAGTCCTAGCACTACCAACAAAATAGCAATAATCCAAAAGCGCACCACAACTTGGGTCTCTTTCCAGCCCAGCTCTTCAAAGTGATGGTGCAGTGGCGCCATTAATAACACACGTTTTTTGCGTAATTTGAACGAGCCCACCTGTAGAATAACTGATAAAGCTTCCGCAACAAATAGACCGCCCATGATGGCAAAGGCTATCTCTTGGCGGGTCATAACGGCAATGGTACCTAGCATAGCACCCAGTGCCAATGCGCCCACATCGCCCATAAATACCTGCGCCGGATGCGCGTTGTACCATAAAAAACCAAGGCCTGAGCCAATCATGGCTGCACAAACAATGGTCACCTCAGAGTTATAAGCGATATAAGGCACATGCAAATAATCAGCGAAGCGCACATCACCCGATACATAAGAAAATACACCCAGACCTGCAGCGACAAAGACCACAGGTAAAATGGCCAGACCATCTAAGCCATCCGTCAAGTTGACGGCATTTGATGACCCATTAATCACAAAATAGGTAAAGATGATGAAGCCTAAGCCCAGCGGTAGCGCTGATAAAGGCACTATCCAGTTTTTAAATAGGGGAATTAACAAATCCACCATGGCTTTGGTTTGAGCAGGGTCAGGCTGCTGGCTAGCGATATAATACAGCGAGCTGCCTACAAATAACGCACCCACTGACAGCCAAAAATACTTTTTACGGGCGATTAGGCCTTTGGGGTTTTTATACTTAATTTTTAACCAGTCATCGGCCCAGCCCACAGCCCCAAAGATGACCATGACCACCATTAAAATCCAAACATAGGGGTTGGCTAAATTGGCCCAGCATAAGGTCGAAAAACCAATCGAGGTTAGGATCAGCACCCCGCCCATGGTGGGTGTTCCTGTTTTTGCTAAGTGGGTTTTGGGGCCATCATCACGTACAGCTTGGTCATATTTTACACTGCGAAGATAAGCGATGGTGCGGGGGCCTAAGATGATGCTAAAAGCAAGCGAGGTAATAACGGTGAGTAAAGTACGCAAGGTTACCGAAGATACCGCCGAGAACGGTGAATAGAATTGACTCAACCAACTGTCAAATAACCAATATAACACCGCCTACTCCTCATAAATTTTTAAAAAATTATGTGTGTTTTTAGCCCCTAATCACCACAAATAAAAATGACATCGCCGCAGCCTATGCCAAAGCGATATCGCAAATTTGAAACTGGGACTAAAAATCACGACTAACAAACCAGACAACAGCCGCCATTTATGACAATAAACTTTGGCTATCGTAAAAATAAATCAAATTATCGCAAAAATGACCAACAAAAACAGGTTTAATCCAACTTTTCACCAAAAATGCACATAGCCTAGAATCAATCGACGTATTAAATAAGCTATTTTTGGTTATAAGCTACCCGCCACCTATAGAGATGAGGGGCTTGTACTAATTTGTGTTAAATCGTCAATCAAGGTTTCCATCGTGGTGGTGCGCGAGCCTTTAAATAATAAGGTACACACTTGGCCCTGCTGCTGTTGCGTCTGAACCAGCTCAATAAGCTTGGGCAATAAGTCAGCTTTGGTATCAAAGGCGTATGCCTGTATCATGCCTTGACTGCTGGCTCCAGCTACCGTGTCTTTGGCAAACTCACCGGCACACAACATATAGTCCACCGCTTTGTTAGCAATCGCTTCACCCAATTTATAATGCTCGCTAACCGCGTCATCACCCAGCTCACCGATGTCACCCAGTACCAAAATTTTGGTGCCTTCTTGAGCCGCCAGTACATCAGCAGCGGCGCGCATAGAATTGGGGTTGGCATTGTAAGTATCATCAATGATGTGATGTTGACCCAAGCGCTGTCTACCCAGTCGGCCTTTGCTGGATTTGGCTTGGTTTAGACCTTGCGCAATTAATTCAGCCGACACGCCAGCGGCGTAAGCACAAGCAGCCGCCGCTAAGGCATTACTGACATTGTGCTCGCCGGCCATAGGCAGCAGGACGGATACCATGGCAGGTGCTTTGCCCTCAATAGCAAAGTGTAATTGGAAGCGGCTTTGTAGCGCAGTGGTTTTAACCTCAGTAGCATAGACTGCAGGCAGCTTTGCCGTCCGCTGCTCAAGCGAATGCCAACCAAAGCCAATAACGGTATCGGTATGCTGCTTGGCGACGCTCATTAATTGATCGCTATAATCATCATCACAAGGCACAACTGCCGTACTTGCTTGCGTCAGCGGCTGATAAATCTCCGCTTTGGTCTTGGCGATATTGTCACGGCCACCAAACTCTCCCAAATGCGCTGTCCCAATATTTAGGATGCAGGCCACATCTGGCTTGACCATGGCAGCAGTATAAGCAATCTCACCGACATGGTTAGCGCCCAGCTCAAGCACTGCATAACGGTGCTGCTGCTCTAATTCTAGCAGCATCATAGGCACCCCAAAGTCGTTATTGAGATTACCTCGGGTCACCAAAGTTGTGCTTTGCGCATCGGCAGAAGCGGCTTCAACTTGAGCAAAGATATGACGCAGCATTTCTTTGACAGTGGTCTTGCCACTAGAGCCGGTTAACGCGATCACCTTTAAATTAGGATGCTGCTGACGGCGATAAGCGGCAATTTGACCAAAAGCCAATCGAGTATCATCCACCTTAAGCTGCGGCACATTAACCTCTGCTAGCGGCTGACTGACAATAGTGGCAATAGCGCCCTTCTCCACGGCACTCGCCACAAAGCTGTGTCCATCAAAGTTCTCACCGACAATGGCAAGGAAGATATCACCTGCTTCGATTTTTCGGGTATCGGTGATGATACGAGTGGCACGTAAGCTCGATGAATCTGCCGCTTCAAGCCCTATCCACTCCCCGTTTAGTTGAGCCGTTGCGGCAAGTAGCTGCTCAGGTGTCCAAATAAATAGTCCATTCTCGGGGTGTCGTTGGCTCATGATGATTGCGTCTCGTTAATTTAATGGGTCAGGATATAAAATATGAAGGTGATAAGGTTAGCGGCTTGAGGTCTCTGAACTGTGCGCCGCAATTAATGCCTGCTGTAGCACTAAGCGGTCATCGAAGTCATAACGCACGCCTTTGATTTCTTGATAAGTCTCATGCCCTTTACCAGCAATGACCACGATATCATCTGCGGCAGCGTGCTCTACGGCATACTCGATGGCCTGTTTTCGATCGGCAATGACTGTGGTTTTGGCATGCTGCTCATCACTCATCCCTTGCTGCATGTCCTGCAAGATCATTTGCGGATCTTCACTGCGCGGATTGTCAGAGGTTAATACCACTTTATCGGCAGTGGCCAAGCCCGCCTGCGCCATGAGAGGGCGCTTACCTTTATCGCGGTCACCGCCGCAGCCAAAGATGGCCCATAAGTTACCGCTGCAATGCGATTTTAAACTGGTCAGCACTTGGGTTAACGCATCCGGCGTGTGCGCATAATCGACAATAAACACCCCTTGCTCAGGCTGTGAGCCTTGCTCATCTAAGCTCACACGCTGCATACGGCCACTGGCACCATGCAGCTGTTCGACTAAGGCGGGGATGCTCTCAGGCTCGATACCTAACGCGATCGCTCCGGCGACAGCTGCCAATAGGTTGGCCACGTTAAAGCGGCCTAATAAGGGGCTGTGCAACGTCAATGGCCCAAAGCTGGTTGCGGCCTCAATTTTCACCCCATCTAAGCTTGGCTCAATGGTTTTGGCGATAAAGTAGGCATCACGTTGCAGATCGCTTTTTTCGATAAAATCGCCCTGTAAGCTGTACAACCAGACACTAACCCCTGAGTTTTGCGCTGTCTCAATCATCAGCGGCGCAAACTCATCATCTGCATTAATCACAGCATGTGTTAACTGTGGAAAATAAGCTTTATCAAATAAGCGTGCCTTGGCTTGGGCATAATCTTGCATATCTGGGTGATAGTCTAAATGGTCACGGCTTAAGTTGGTATACAGTGCCACCGTGACTGGTACGCCTTGCAAGCGCTGCTGATCGAGACCATGTGAGCTGGCCTCTAGGGCTAATAAATCCACCCCTTCATCACCCATCTTACGTAAGAAGCCTTGTACCGCTAGCGCATCGCCTGTGGTATGGCTGGCCTGTACGAGACTGTCTAGACGACCGTTACCCGCGGTACCCATCACTGCACTGTTTTGTAATTGAGCGACCTCTGAAAACTGGCACAACTGAGCCATTAACTGACTAATGGTGGTTTTGCCATTGGTGCCGGTCACAGCGATAACTTGCGGCAGTGTTTGTGCCAAAGACTGTGCATCACCGATCTGTGAGAGCGCATCATCAGACAAAAGACTCAACTGAATCAAAGTGCCCAGTACATCACGGATAGCGGGCACAAATAAAATAGGACAGTCTGGACTTGAGTCGCTTGGTTTATTTAATCCCTCTAAGCCTAACTGCTGTGGGTCAATCTCACTAATGATAAATGCCGCTTGCGGTAAGGCAGTTTGGACATACTGCTGGCTTTTTTGCAAAGGCTGAGTCTGACTTTTTAATAACACAAAGGCTGCCGGTGCGGACGACGCATCACGCTTTGCCAACTGACGGCTATCGAGCGCAAACTTTGAGAAAGGCACATCAAGCACTGCCGGTACGCTCAGTAGCTGCAAGGTGGACTGATGCTGCGGTAATATCTTGACGGCGGCGTGAACTATAGAGCGTAAGTGAGGAGCAGGTTGGGTATGTGTCATCCTAGAGGGCCTTATAATTTACTTGTGTTTATTGACCAAAGCGCTAACGGTGGCCTATTGACCAGTTAAGCGGCCAACTGCCACAGTTGGCCGCCTAAAAACGGCTATTCTGCCTTTAAGGGTTTGTCTAACGGCACGTTATACAAACGCAGCGCTTCTTGCATCACGTTTTTAAAGACAGGAGCAGCAACGATACCGGCATAATAGGTCTGACGGGGGTCTTCAACTAAGATCACGGTCACCAAGCGCGGGTTGGACGCCGGAGCGATACCTGCGAACACCGTACGGTATTGATCGGTGTAATAGCCGCCTTTTGGATTGACTCGGCGTGAGGTCCCTGTTTTACCTGCAATGCGGTAGCCATCAATGGCAGCGGCCGTTGCCGTACCACCTGGCTGAGTCACGGTTTCCATCATCTTGACCACGGCCATGGCATCTTTTTCATCGAGGACACGTTTGCCAGCAGGTTTTTGGTCTTGTTTAACCAAAGTCAGTGGATGCATCACCCCGCCTGAGCCAAGCGCTGCATAAGCTTGAGCAATTTGCGCCAGCGTTACTTGCAGGCCATAACCATAGCTCACCGTCGCTCTGCGTGAGGTCTCGTTCTCTTTAGGCGTTGGAATGATACCTGGCTGCTCACCTGGGAACTGCAGCGCTGTTTTTTGACCAAAGCCGAAGTTCTTTTGCATATTGGTAATGGCATCAGGGGGTAACGATAAAGCAATCTTAGTCGAGGCCACGTTACTTGATTTTTGGATCAAGGTAGCCATCGTAATTGAGCCTAAGTTATTGTGGTCACGGATGGTATACCCCTTGACACGGATAGAACCTGGGCTGGTGTTAATTAATGAATTCTCGGTATATTTACCAGATTTTAAAGCGGTAGCCACTGTAAAAGGCTTCATTACTGACCCTGGCTCGAATACATCGAGCACTGCCCGGTTACGTTGGTTATTACCGGTCATTTCATTTAAGTTGTTGTTGTTAAATGAAGGCCAGGTCGATAAGGCAAGCACCTCACCGGTGTGTACATCCACCACCATACCAGTTGACCAGCGTGCTTCTTGCACACGGCCCACACGCTCAAGCTCTTTGTATAATAAGTACTGCAAGCGAGAATCGATAGACAGTGCAACGTCTTGACCCGGAACCACAGGCTTAATTTGCTCCAGCTCTTCAATGCTGTTTTGATAGCGGTCTTTTAAGACACGCACCTTACCATCTTGCCCTGCTAACTGCTTTTCAAACTGACGCTCAATACCGGCACGGCCTTCATAACCACTATTGGGATCATTGGCATTGTGGCCCATAAAGCCCAGCAGCTGTGCATTGGGCTGTGGCTGCGGATAATAACGGCGAAACTCTTGGTTTTCATACACCCCTGGGAAGTTTAACGCCATCACCGCATCGGCAATCTCTGGGGTGACCTTATTTAATAAAGGTAGATAATGTGAGCCTGCCCCCTTGGGCATTGCTGCTTTTACTGCCTCTTCATTAGTAGCATCAACGCTCTTATCAATGGCTACAGATTGCTGCAGACGCTCAAGCGACATGCCTGACACGCTGGCCAATTGTGCCAAATCCATCTCTTTTAGCTTTTTTAGCAAACGCGCTTGGGCTTCGGGGTCATCGGCATTTTTTTGGATGCGTTTTTGCAGCTCGTAATAGGCTTGGGCATAGTCGTATGGGCTAAATGACACGCTGGCCAAAGGCGCACTGACCGCCAATGGCTGTAAGTTGCGATCAGTAATCATACCGCGATACGAATGCTGAGTGCGCTCACTGGTAATGATTTCATTGCCTTTATCAATGAACTTTTGGGCATTGAATATTTGCAAATACATCGCTCGGCCGATGAGTACTACCAAAAAAATTGCCGCAAATCCCCACATAATCTTAAAACGGATAAGATCACTTTCTATGCTGCCTCGGCTTGAGGCGCCCACGGTGGTCGATTTAAATATTTTGCCGCTGCGGTGCTTAACACTGGTGTAGACCTCACTGTCGCTTTGGTCTTTTTTCCAAAACTTAAGCTTAGACAGCCCTGAGTTAGGCTCAGCCTTATTATTGGCTTTGCTTGTTTTATTAGCAGCTGTTTTCTTTGGGGTGACCAAAGGCTCGGTTACCTTACCGTGTAATGGCTTATCGGTACTTTTTTTGGTAGTGCCTTTTTTGGTAGTCGGACGATTAGAAGGCTTCTTACTCATCTTTGCCCCCTAGTGATGGTGCGGTGGTGGTGTCGGTCTCTTCAGACTCGGTTTTGGGTTGTTCAATGTTCAATCTATCCCCAGGCTTAGCGGCCATCGGCTGCAAAATAAGCTTGTCTTTATTAGAAGGAGAATACATGCTCAGCTGAGTCACAGCACGGCTGGCTATTTGCGGCGTGGCACTAAAGGTTTGCTGTTCAATGACCAAACGCTGATTTTCAATTTGCAAATTGCGGTGCTCAACCTTCATTTTTTGCAGCGCCATATAATCTTCATGATACTGCTGCACCTGTTCAGACGTCAGCACCGCTGTCCAGATAATGCCGATCGCCAGCAAAATCATGACCGTGCCATAGACGCTCACCCCGCGGTAGCGCTTGGTCAAAAACTCGCTGATTTCCAACGAGTCTTTATCAATTTGGGTCGAGCTTTGGGTATTATTATTTGCCATATAGTGACTGATATTATGACCGCAGCGGTCTTTAAGGATAAAAAAAATGACTCAGTAAAACAGCCGCTTTATGGAGTTTTGGGGCGTTAATTGACTTAATCATACCCCGGTTAGCGCATCCATTTAACTGAATTTATATTGCCTAGGTTCGCCCTAACTGTGTTGCGGGCTAGGGTCGGTATTATATGGGGTATCGGTGCGTGTTGCTACTCTTAACCAAGCACTTCTTGAGCGATTATTCACGGTGACCTCCGCTTTGCTTGGTGCGATACGTTTGGGCTTACTAAAATAACGTGGACGCTGCGGCGGCATCGGTAAGTTTTCATCTTCAGGATACTGACCTCGGCTGTGGCGCTGCAAAAACTGCTTAATGCGGCGGTCTTCTAAAGAGTGAAAGCTGATCACCGCAAGCTGACCTTGGGGGGCAAGCAGCGTTAGGCTTTGCGCCAAAAAGCTATCTATATCGCCCAGCTCATTGTTAATAAAGATACGCATCGCCTGGAAGCTTTGGGTCGCCGGATGTTTGCCTTTTTGCCACTTGGGGTGCGCCTGCTTAATCACCTCCGCAAGCTCTAAAGTCGAGGTGTACTGCGTCATGCCCTTGATGGCACGAGCAATACGTCGGCTGTGACGCTCCTCACCGAAGTCGTACAACACATCGGCCAACGTCTCTTCATCCACTGTTTGTAGCCATTCGCCTACCGACTGTCCTCGGCTGGTGTCCATACGCATATCAATGGCACCATCACGCATAAAGCTAAAGCCGCGGCTGCCATCATCAAGCTGTGGTGAGGAGACGCCCAAATCAGCCATAATACCGTCAACTTGGCTCACCCCGCGGCTATTTAAGCACTGCGTCATATCAGCAAAGCTGTCGTGTACCACTATCACCCGCTTATCTTCTGCGGCCAAATCATTGGCCACATCAATGGCCTCTGGATCTTTGTCGAACACAAACAGCTTGGCATCATCACTTAAATAGTTAAGCAAAAGCTTGCTGTGCCCGCCACGGCCAAAGGTCGCATCGACATAAATCCCGTCATGCTTGGGGGTGTTATCATTGAGCGACTTTTCGCCCAAGACTGCCGCTACCGTTTCAAACAGTAACACCGTTTCGTGGCTAAACTCTGATTTTGAGGTGGAGCGTGGTGCGGAGGTAGGGACATCGGTCACAGTAACTAGTATTCCTAAAAAACGTAAACCAACCTGATAGCCATCAACATCGCAGACTTAGCTTATCAGTGTGGTTAAAACAGGCAAGTAATAAATAAGGTATTTTAACCATCCATTATCGCAAGCTATGTCACCATGTCAAGAAAAGTAAGATAAGTTAACCAAACAAAATATGTTACCTCTTTTTTCAGGCACCAAACCCACTTTTAGCGCCGCCTCATTGCTGAGCACTGGCCGCTTATTTTGAGCTTAAAAAAGCCTATTCATCACAATAAAAAGTCAAAAACTGGCCAAAAAGCTTAGCTAGTGCGGGCATAGAGCCAAGATTATAAGCGCCAAATCAAACCTGCTATAATAAGCGTTAAAGTTCATTTACTGCTGCAAATTTTTTGATAAATCGTAACCAAATTTTAAAACCACCCAACATAAACTTAAGAGAGCATCATGACACAAACCACAGCCCAGCGCTCTGTCCGCACCCGTATCGCCCCCTCACCCACCGGCTTTCCTCATGTAGGCACTGCCTATATCGCCCTATTTAACCTAGCCTTTGCCAAAGCACATGGCGGTGAATTCATCCTACGTATTGAGGATACCGATCAAAGCCGCTCAACTGAGCAATCAGAGCAAATGATTTTAGACGCCTTACGCTGGGTCGGTCTAGACTGGGCGGAGGGTCCTGACAATGGTGGTCCGCATGCCCCATACCGTCAAAGCGAGCGCAGTGAAATTTATAAACAGTATGCTCAAGAGTTGTTGGACAAAGGTCATGCTTTTCGCTGCTTCTGTACCCCTGAGGAGTTAGATGCCATGCGTGCCGAACAAATCGCGCGTGGTGAAAACCCTCATTATGACGGCCGCTATGCCAACTTACCTCGAGAAGAGTCTGACAAAATGGCTGCCGAGGGTAAGCCATTCGTTATTCGGATGAAAGTGCCCACCGAAGGCGTGTGTAAAGTACAAGACATGCTACGCGGCGAAGTGGAAATTCCTTGGGAACAAGTGGACATGCAAGTGCTGTTAAAAACAGACGGCCTACCCACATATCACCTAGCCAACGTGGTGGATGATCACTTAATGGAGATCACTCACGTTATCCGCGGTGAAGAGTGGCTAAACTCAGCGCCTAAGCATCAGCTATTGTATGATTACTTCGGTTGGGAGATGCCTGTGCTGTGCCACATGCCACTGCTGCGTAACCCAGATAAATCAAAGCTGTCTAAGCGTAAAAACCCAACGTCTATTACCTATTATCGTGATGCCGGCGTGTTGCCAGAAGCGCTACTAAACTACTTAGGTCGTATGGGTTACTCAATGCCTGATGACAAAGAAATCTTCACCCTTGATGAGATGATTGAAAGCTTTGACATCACGCGTGTGTCATTAGGTGGCCCTATCTTTGATCTTGAAAAGCTACATTGGTTAAATGGTGAATGGCTACGTGCGCTAACCCCAGAGCAGTTAAAAAATAAGATTTTGGACTGGGCAAATGATTCAGACAAATTAACCGCCATTGCAGCGGCGATTCAGCCCCGTATCCATCTGTTGTCTGATGCCGTGAACTGGGGTGGCTTTTATTTCCAAAATCTGCCAAGCATTACCGCTGAGAGCTTCGAGCACAAAACGCTCACACCTGAGCAAATCATGGAAATCCTGCAGATTGCCACTTGGAAACTTGAAGCATTACCTGAGTGGAGCGAAGACAATATCTTTAAAACACTTAAAGGCTTAAGCGCTGCGCTCGATATCAAGCTGCGTGACATGATGGCGCCGTTCTTTATTGCCATTGCTGGCAGCACCTCATCGACGCCTGTGATGAACTCTATGTATGTGATTGGCGCTGATATGACCTTAACTCGCCTGCGTCATGCCGTTGAAGTTTTGGGCGGTATTGGCAAGAAAAAGCTGAAAAAGCTTGAGAAAACCGCAGCGGATATGCCAGACTTTTTGGCAGCTGAGTAACCGTTAACTTAGACAAAAGCAAGTTTAAACGGTCCCCAAAAAAGGACTGAGATCTGTATTGTACAAGTCTCAGTCCTTTTATTTTGAACCAAATGCGCTCATTACTTTAATCAAAGTCAGCTGCGTCTAGCCCCTCTTTTTACTCTCCAAATCCCGCCATAATAGCCACAGCCTCATATCAAGCTCTACTTGGTGATACTGCGGCTGCATATGACAACACATCTGATAAAAAGCCTTATTGTGGTCGCTCTCTTTGAAGTGTGCCAACTCATGCACCACAATCATCTGCAAAAACTCAAACGGCGCCTCTCTAAAAATGCTCGCCACAGTAATGCTATTGTGCGATTTAAGCTTGCTGCCCTGCACCCGAGACTGATGGGTGTGAATACCGAGCGCATTTTTTAGCACACTCAGCTTACTGTTATAGCTCACCTGAGATAAGGTGCCAACATTGCGCATATAACGGTTTTTTAGCTCAGTGACGTATTGATACAGTGCCTTATCACTTTGGATCTGGTGCCGATTGGGATATTTTTGCTGCAAATAATCACCAAGCTTGTTTTGGGCGATTAAGGTGCGCGCTTGGCTTTGAACTTGCTCGGGATAATGGGCAATATATTTTAATGCAGTCACCTAAGGCTCTCTTTTTACAGGTTATAACTGGGCGGGTGGATGATTTGAAAAAAGAAAATCATTTAATAAGAATTTCTTAATTTAAAAGCGCATATCATTATGTTACATTAACAATATACAGTAACAAAGACACCAAACTACGATACCTTGAATTCTATAGTATAAGACATCAAATAGAAGATATATCAATCATTAGGAGAATAACAATGACTACCTCTGTAAAAAATGATGTGACCATTACCCAACCTCGTCAAGTTGAGCAGCTATATGCTGGTGTAGACACACAAGATGGTGCAGGCGTTAAATTAACCCGCGTACTGACTCACCAATTACAGCATCGCCTTGACCCTTACTTGATGCTCGATAACTTCAAAAGCGATAACCCAGATGACTATATCGCAGGTTTTCCAAGCCATCCTCATCGCGGCTTTGAAACCGTAACTTATATGATTGAAGGCCGTATGCGTCACAAAGACAGTGCCGGTAATGAAGGCTTGCTTGAAAATGGTGGTGTACAGTGGATGACCGCTGCCAGTGGCGTGATTCACTCTGAGCTACCTGAGCAAGAAGATGGCGCGATGGAAGGCTTTCAGCTATGGCTAAACCTGCCAGCTAAAGACAAAATGAATGCCCCTTGGTACAAAGACTTCCAAGATGCTGATTTGCCAAAATTTGTGACCGAAAATGGCACAAAAGTAACCGTCATTGCCGGTGAATCCAATGGTGTAGAAGGTGCGGTTACTCGTGAGGTGACTGAGCCTACGTATCTAGATATTCATTTGCCGGCCGGTGCCAGCTTTAGTCACCATATTCCAGCCAGCCACAATAGCTTTGTGTTTGTCTACCGTGGTAGCGCCAGCATTGAGGACAAGCGTATACCAGTTAAAAACATGGCCATCTTAAAAAACGACCCGAATGCTGATGGGGTGACTATCCAAGCCGGTAATGAAGATACCAAAGTCATCTTGGTAACTGGTCGTCCTTTAAATGAACCGATTGTACAGTATGGCCCATTTGTAATGAACAGCCAGCAACAGATCATCCAAGCGGTGAACGACTTCCAGCAAGGCCGCTTCGGTGAAGGTGCTTAATTTGTCTCTTATCAATTGTGTATAACGGTTGATAACCAAAGGCCACGGCTAGTCCGTGGCCTTTTTTTTGCAAAAAATACAAATTAATTGAAAATAGGTGTTGACAATGCTTGAGATATTGCCTAAAATACGCCCACTCTTAGAGAGGGGCTATAGCTCAGTTGGTAGAGCACTTGCATGGCATGCAAGGGGTCAACGGTTCGACTCCGTTTAGCTCCACCATATTTTCTAAGACAGTTGATAATCAAAATATTTAATATATAACGAGTATCAACGGCACCAACGTAAGCACCTAGGCAACGCTATTTATAGCACCTTACGTTGTAAAACTATTTCATGTTTACATGATTTTGTGTCCCGTTCGTCTAGAGGCCTAGGACCCCGCCCTTTCACGGCGGTAACAGGGGTTCGAATCCCCTACGGGATACCACCTATTCGAGCTTATCCTTAATCTATTTAAGAGATAAGCACTAAACCTCCAATCAGAACGATTGGAGGTTTTTTTACGTCGGTGTATTAGTCCAGCACCTTATTACCAGTAAACGCCCCATCCCCATCAATAGCCCCAAAAAAAGCGATGCCACCCTATAAAATGACATCGCCTTCTTGCAATAGGCAATACGAATAAGCGTCAGTGCTAATCCAAACGCAGACCGATAATGGCTGGGATACCTTGACGCACCACCTCAATGGTCACCACGCCCGCTTCAGGTAATTGACGTAGCGCCCGCTGGAAGTCATCGATACTCTTAATCGACTTCTGATGCAGGTTAGTGATAACGTCACCGGCTCTTATACCAGCTCTGGCTGCTATCCCTGTAGGATCTACCTCGGTTACCAATACCCCTTCTCCGTCCAGCTGTGCCAAGCTTTCACGAGGCAGCGCCTGAATGCGCAAGCCTAGACGAATTTGGCTGTTATTAGACTTAGTGACCACCGCATCTGGTGCCACATCATCGGGCGCTGCTGATAACTTACCAATGACTGCAATCTTTTTGCCTTGACGCAATACATCGGCTTTAAAGCTCTCACCTGGCTTACTGCGGTTAATGATGTTTAAAAGGTCAGAGGATTCTAAAATCATTTTACCGTTGTAATGGGTGATGATATCGCCCGCCTTTAGGCCAGCTGCTTCTGCTGGCGACTTAGGGGTAACCTTAATCAGTAGCGCCCCTTGCGGCTTACTTAGGCCATAAGCTTCGGCCAAGTTGCGGTCGATGTCTTGAGGGAATATACCCAGATAAGCGCGTGACACTGTGCCGGTTTGTTTTAGCTGCTGATAAATATCCATCGCCTCATTAATGGGGATAGAAAAAGACAGTCCCATATAGCCGCCAGTACCACTGAATATTCGAGAGTTAATGCCAATAACTTGGCCGTTACGATTAAATAGTGGACCGCCTGAGTTGCCTGGGTTTAGCGCCACATCCGACTGGATAAAGGGCACGCTAATATCCCGTGAGAAGTTACGCGACTTGGCACTGACGATACCGGCCGACGCTGAATAATCAAAACCAAAAGGCGAGCCAATAGCCAATACTGGCTCACCCACTTTTACCGCATTGGAGTCACCGGTAGGCAGCGCAGGATAAGACTTACCTGGCTGGGCTTTTACCTTTAATACCGCCACATCGGAGCGCTCATCACTGCCGACCAAAGTGGCATCAAGCTCGGTGCGGTCATTTAAGGTGACCGTAATCTTATCTGCCCCCGCAATCACATGGTGGTTGGTCAACAGATAGCCATCTGAGGTCACAAAAAAGCCCGTACCATAGTTGTATTCAATGGCCGGGGCTGTTTGGGCACCTGGAATGCGAATGCGGTCGCCGAAGAACTGTCGCAGCAGCTCAACAGTTTGAGCCTTGGCAAGCTCCTCTTCACTCACCTTAGTCACTACGTTGACTCTAGCAACGCCTGGGCTCACCTGCTCCACCAAATCTGAGAAATCTGAAGCCACAACCGCGGCCTGTGCTGCCGTAGGTATAGTCGCAGAGGTAGCCAATAAAGCTGTGCCTGCGGTTAGCCCCAAACTACCTATGCCAAAGCCACTCAGTGCCAGCACAGAGCCTGCACCGAACGCTTTAAGCTTTTGTTGGCTTTTTTGTAAGCTTTGAGACAAGTAAGTTGTTTTTAATGCGCTAACTATCGTTTTTGGTCTGTTGGGCGTATTTTTCATTGTTGATTCTCCAAGTGAGTCTGTGCTCAAAGATCCGCTGACAAGCAAAATATACTGGCCCGCTTAGGTCTTAATGAGTAAAGGTGTGTGCTTAGGCATAACCGCAGGGTCATCAGAGACGAGGTGATACTCTATTAGACAACCATTGAGCTTAATTAAGGTTATAACCCTAGCAATACACCGACCGAGCATTACTTTTTTTATATGAGTGACGTTTATACTATATTGTAACTGCTTTATATGCTACATGACTTATATCATAGATTTTCAACACGCCAATTACACATGCTTTTTATTTTGTTACCTAAAATCTAGGCGCAGCTGATGCCAATTTGACTTTACAAAATCATCCTGAGCGTTAGCCCTTTTATTTTAGGCAATAGCGCCTATTTTTTTTGAAAAAAAGGGGTTGTTTTTACTCAAAATCAACGCCAGTTTTAACCAATTTTAGTCACCGTTTTATGGCAACTGCCCCATTGTATCGGATGTGTTACTTTATTTCGTGATATGATAACCTCATTAAAACTCAGTATTTGTTACGCTGGTTATCTTTATATTGTAGTTAGCAAAGCCTAGTCGTTACTCACTAGGCTTTTTTTTCGGTGTCGCTTTTATATACCATTGACAAGTAGCAGGGAACCTAGATATTTTTTAGTTTCGCCCGCTTTTGGTCTAAATGACACTGCAAACACAAGGAATTTTTCATGGATACCGCCTTATTATTATCTGGCGTGGTTGGGCTTGGCATTGCAGCGCAGTGGCTGGCTTGGTATTTAAAACAGCCGTCTATTTTATTTTTATTGCTCATTGGCATCTTTGTCGGTCCAGTTATGGGTTATTTCGACCCTGATGCGGTCATTGGCGATTTATTATTCCCTTTTATCTCTTTGGGCGTGGCAATTATTTTATTTGAAGGCTCATTGACCTTAGAGTTTGAAGAGATTAAGCAGCACGGTAAAGTGGTACAAATGTTGGTGTCCTTAGGGGTAGTGATTACTATCGCTGTGGTGGCATTATCCACCTACTTGTTGTTTGATGTCGATCCGCTTATCGCTTTATTGTTCGGCTCCTTAGTCTGTGTGACCGGGCCGACGGTAATCATGCCTTTGCTGCGCAGTGTGCGGCCCAACAAAACCATCTCCAATATCCTAAAATGGGAAGGCATCATCATTGATCCGGTAGGCGCAATCGCCGTGGTCTTGGTGTATGAATATATCATCTCAGGCGGAGAGGCCAACAGTATCTTCTTATTCGCTGAGATTGTGGTTATTGCCACCGCCATCGGTATGTTTGGGGCATTCGTATTGGCCAACTTGATCAAGCGCCATATGATTCCTGAGTTCTTACACAACGTCTTTACCTTAGCTTTTGTGCTGCTACTGTTCTCTTTATCCAACCATTTAGAACATGAATCAGGTCTACTGGCCGTGACGGTCATGGGTGTGGCTCTAGCTAACTGGAAAGGCTTTCCGCGTGAGCAAATCTTGGAGTTTAATGAGTCATTAACCGTCTTACTCATCTCAGTGTTGTTCATCGTACTCGCTGCCCGTGTAGAGCTAAACAGCTTATTGAGTGTGGGCTTCCAAGGCTTGGTGCTGTTGGCCATTGTGATGTTCGTGGCACGCCCTTTATCGGTGTGGGCATCGTCTATGGGCTCGAACTTAAAGACCTCTGAGAAGATGATGATCAGCTGGATTGGGCCACGTGGTATTGTGGCTGCTGCCATCTCCTCTTTGTTCGCCATTCGCTTGCAAGAGTATGATATTCAAGGTGTTGAGCTGTTAGTACCCCTAGTGTTTATGGTGATTATCGGTACTGTATTGATCCAAGGCTTGGGTGCCAAAATGGTGGGTAACCTATTGGGCGTGCGTGAGCCTGCCAGCAATGGTGTACTGATTGTCGGCTCAAACCCTGTGGCCTTAAAAGTGGCTGAATCTCTACAAGACCAAGGCTTCGATGTATTGGTGGCGCACAATAACTACACCAATATTGCTAAAGCACGTATGTCTGGCCTACGCACCTACTTTGGTAACCCCATCTCAGACCATGCCGATCGGCATTTGGATTTGATTGGTATTGGCCATTTATTTGCGATGAGCACCGATAAGGAGATGAATACCTTATCTGAGCTGCATTACCGTCATGAATTTGGCGAACAAAAAATTTACCGTCTAAAATTCACCGAAGATAAGGCCAAAACCGAACGCGAAACCCGCCGTGCCAACTTCACCTCACGCTGGCTGTTCGGTAAAGATGCCACCTATACCAAGATGGCCAGTATGCTGTCTAAAAAGGCACGCATCAAAATTACCAACATTACCGACAGCTATAGCTACAGCCAGTATCGCGCCGATAATAAGCAATTTGTCCCCTTATATACCATTGATAAAGAAGGTCATTTGCATGTGATTACCGACAGCTTTGAAAATGACATACCTCGTGATCACAAGCTGGTAGCGCTCGTCATTGAAGATGAAGTACAGCCTAAAACAGTCGATGTCACAGAAAAGCAAAATCAGGCCCGTGCTTTGGCCGACTTGCAGTTTGAGTCTACCTCCAAAGCGCCTGAAAAACGCAAAGAAAAGACCCTTAATGAAGATGTGCGTGACCCCAACTATGGCGCCCAAGCGGCCACGACTCCTGCCAAAGCTGAACCTAAACTGGCCGCCTCTGACGCCCAAACGGCAGCCGTTGATAGCCAAGTGGTTCAAGACACAGCTCATGCAGACACGGCATCGAAGTCGGCAGCCTCTACGCTACCGGCCACTCAGCTTGAGGCAGATCTGGCCAATAAGCTTGAGCAAAGCCTACAAAAGCACTCTGACAGTGCTGCAGCTGCCCCCAAAGTGAGCAAAGCGGCCTCCGTAAAATCACTACAGTCACAGGACAATGGCAATTCACAAGCACCCAGACAACCTGATGGGTCACTAGATCCGCAGCGCCTGCCTGATACCCATGCCAAAAATAGCTCAGATAAATTGTCTTAAAACCAGGTTACACACCGCAAAAAAAAGAGCAGCCCGAATACGAGCTGCTCTTTTTTATGACTCAAAACTTAGCAAACTAAAGCTTGGCAAGAGGTGAAGTCGGTCATTGAAGCAAAGGCAAAGCCTCACCCTTAGGCTGCCTCGCTATAGCTGCTGGCTGACTGCCTGCCAAATTCTATCCGCCACTTGCTCTACCTCACCTTGAGCATCGATACGCTGAATGCGCTGCGGCTGTGCTTGCTGCTGAGCCTCAAAACCTTGATAAACACGATCAAAGAAATCAAGTTGCTGCTGTTCAAAGCGGTCAGCTACACTACGTTTGCCGGCGCGCTGCATGCCCTCGGCGACTGGCAGATCTAACCACAAGGTAATGTCAGGTAAACGCGGTACAAACCCTGCAATAAGAGCCTCGATTTTATGTAGCATATCGGCATTCCCAAAGCCTCGTCCATAGCCTTGATAGGCCACAGTAGAGTCAATAAAGCGATCACAGATCACCCATTTGCCTGCGCTTAATGCCGGCATAATAACTTGCGCTAAATGGTCACTGCGCGCAGCAAACATCAATAACAGCTCAGTGTCATCATTAATCTGAGTACGTGTGTCTAACAACAACTCACGCAGCTTCTCAGCAAAGGGGCTTCCGCCTGGCTCACGGGTGCGGACATACTCGATGCCTTGAGCTTGCAAGCGCTCACACAAGCCATTAATCGCTGTGGTTTTTCCTACCCCTTCGGTGCCTTCAAAGCTTACAAACTTACCTAGACTCAATGTCGATTACCTCGTTGTTGCCAGTATCACCCTTGTTAATATCAGGGTGTTTTTCCCCACATATAATAGGCGTACTTGTTGTTCGCCTACATCTATTTATTGACCGCTTTTTTGTTGGCGCATCACCGCCAAATACTCTTTTACCGCTTGGTTATGCTCCGCATAAGTCTTGGTGAACTTATGACCGCCGGTACCCGTCGCCACAAAGTACAACACATCACTGTCAGCTGGATGTAGCGCAGCGTCAATAGATGCCGGTGAGGGTAGCGCAATGGGGGTGGGTGGTAAGCCGTCGATTTGATAGGTGTTATAAGCGGTCTTTTCATTGATATCAGCACGGCGGATGTTGCCCTCATAACGCTCACCCATACCATAAATAATGGTAGGATCCGTCTGTAGGCGCATCGGCTTATTCAAACGGTTTACAAACACCGCAGACACCAATTCACGCTCACTATCGACACTGGTCTCTTTTTCGATGATTGAGGCCATAATTAAGGCTTCATAAGGCGACTTATACGGCAGACCTTTAGAGCGGCTCGCCCACGCCTCATCCAGCGCTTTTTGTTGGCGCTGGTACAAATCGGTCAAGATCTGCTTGTCGGTCACCCCTTTGGCATAGTGATAGGTGTCTGGGGTAAACCAACCCTCTAGATTATCAGCAAACTCTCCCTCTGGGGTGACAGCATCGATACCCAGCAGCTGCTTCAAATTGGGTTTGGGCTTGCCGTCTTTTTGTAGTACCTCTAAGGTGACACCCGGCGTGTTTGCAATCACTTTATATAAATCAGCGGCAGTCTTGCCCTCGATAATCTGAATGGCCACCATGTCCACTTTCTCGCCTTGTTTAAAAGCATCAATAAGCTGCTTTAAGCTGGCATTGGCAGGCACTTCATAGGTTCCTGCCTTTAGTGGCGTATCGACGGCCGACTTGATATAAAGCTTGGCCAAGCTGGCTGAGAACATGGGCACATCGCGCTGAAACTGTGGTAAGAAGCCATAGTAACTTTGACCCTCTTCCACCACTAAGTCGCCGGCAGGTCGATCAGAGTGACCAAACAGGGTCTGATAAGCCATAGCCACCACAAAAGCAGCCATTAATCCCAGTACCAGCAGCAGCTGATAGCTACGATTGGATGTGGGTTTTTGCGGCGGCTTTTTATGACGAGAAGGGTCATCACAGACTAAGGAGACGTCAGTGTGAGGTGCTTCATTTTGGTCAACATCTGATGGATTGTGCGGGGTATTGCTGGGATTTTTTGAATTAGAATCGC
The DNA here is from genome assembly GCF_022631235.3 of Psychrobacter raelei. Lineage (NCBI taxonomy): Bacteria > Pseudomonadati > Pseudomonadota > Gammaproteobacteria > Moraxellales > Moraxellaceae > Psychrobacter > Psychrobacter raelei. The sequence goes on along the minus strand of NZ_CP093310.2, from coordinate 155,218 downwards.
TCATAGCCACTCACGAGGTAAAAGTTTGCTAGAATTTAGCACTGTATGCTCGGATATTCAATGGGGATTAGTCATCTAAGCGCAAGTTTAACCTTTATCTGAAAAAAGCATTCAAGGTTGCTTGAGATTTGATTACTTATTATTTGCTATAATGTTGAGCTATTTGATTTTCAAAGTGGGCGCAGCTAATGGCAAAACCGTTTATAAAATGGGTAGGTGGTAAAAGCCAACTTATACCTGAGATTACAAGCAGACTCCCTGAGTATATAGAAGCGGGTCAACCTTACCAATACGTTGAGCCTTTTGTTGGTAGTGCAGCTGTCGCCCTGCATTTACTAGATAGTCAAAACCCGCCTACCAAAGTAATATTGAGTGATATTAATACTGATCTGGTTAACTTATACAAGGTGGTTCAGTCACATCCTCAGAAACTATTAAACTACCTTCAAACACTTCAAGATGAATATGATCAATTAGAAGATAAAGAAGCTAAAAAGCCTTATTACTACGCAAAACGTGAAGAGTTTAATCTTAGAGAAACAGATGCTATAAAACATGCAGGCTTATTCATGTTCTTGAATAGAGCAGGCTTTAACGGGCTATATCGCGTGAACAGTAAAAATAAGTTTAATGTGCCTATTGGCAGCTATAAACAACCAAAATTTGTTTTTGAAGAAGTTATTCATAGATGTTCTGAGTTACTCCAGAATGTCGAAATCCTTAATATGAGCTTTGAAGACACGATACAGACAGCACAAGACTCTAATAAGGAACAACTGCCAACCTTTGTTTATCTTGACCCACCTTATAAACCATTAAGTGAGTCATCTAGCTTTACTTCCTATGCCAAGGACAGCTTTAACGATGAAGACCAAGTAAAACTAAAGCAGGCTTGTGACTTGTTAGATAATCAAGGGTATCAGTGGCTTCTTAGCAACTCAGATACTACTAACCTAGATCCTGAAAATAGGTTCTTTGATGAACTATACTCAGAATATACTATTGATCGCGTTTCAGCTGGTAGAAGTGTTAATTCAAAAGGCAGCAAACGTGGCAAAATTAATGAGCTACTGATTAGGAATTATTAGAGAATTATATTGCTTGGTATCTCACCACTTTGTACTGCAAGCATAAACTGTCTCTTAAAGTAAAATGCATGATTCTTATTAGATACTTCACGTCCTAGCTTCTGTGAATATATGGGGTTGTAAGTACCATCTTTCTTCATTGAGTCTTTACTTCTAATTTGGATATATTTACCGTTAGCTGTGTGTATAAAGCCATCTGAAGAATTTTCTAAATCATCTAAAACTTTTTCTTTAATAGTTAGAAAGTCCTGCAAATATAGGTTTTTTAATACTTCATTATTTCTAGAGTCAATGTGGTGAGCAGGCAAAAAATACCAATCTTCAGGGTCACTTCCTACTGGCTTTACTACAGGTAAATAAAGCAAGTTACTAATTTTATCTAACAAGCGATTGCTTTCCAAATCCTCAAAAAACAAAGAATCGAAGTCTCGTGATATTTGCGTAATAAACATTGTCTGATCTGGGGTTCCATCGATACGTGTCTTGTTAGTTTTCAACTCACCATCATCAAAATCTGTTAAGTCACTATTATTAGGCATATCGAGTAATGCCTGTAGGAACTGTCCTGTATTACCTTTATTAATAGAGAATCCAGAGATATCCTCTTCTAATTTTAATTCCGAAAAAGGTTTATTGTATAACTTAGGCAGTTTATCAAAGACTTCTTCTAGCCGCATATCTATTCTTCCTCTATATTAAGCAACTCCGACAAACTCATACCAAACGTTTTAGCAAACACCTCTATGTTAAGCAGCGAGGGGTTTCGCTCTCCACGCTCAATCATTCCCACATAATTACGATGAAAGCCTGCCCTCTCAGCCAATTGTTCTTGGCTAAGTCCACGCTCTTTACGTAAAGATCGAATACGTTGTCCGAATTTAATTAAAATTGGTTCTTTCATTTGCTTTATTCTCGAGAGTTCGTTAGACTTTAACTACACACAATAAGTGTCATTTTTAAATCAGGTAAATACTTACCTTAAGGTTCTGCTATGCTTAATATCGAAAATATCACTATTAATATTCAGCAAACACCCACTCAAAACGTACCTGATGAAACTTTAGGCTCACAGAGTCCTGTAGTAGTAAGAGAGGAGTTAGTTAATACCTTAAGAATAATCAGTGAAGATCCTAGATTTCTTGGCCAGCAGGTTCTAATTCCTGAAGACTGTGAACAATATGGCTTTGCAGAAGGTACATTCGATCTCCCAACACTGCTCCATTTTTTAGCAGATATGTTGGAATAACATATGCAAACTCCATACTTTCAAAGCAATAATAAAGACTTCACTCTTTATCAAGGTGACTGTTTGTCAGCTCTTGATAATGCTAACCAACCAGTAAATATGATTTTCGCTGATCCTCCCTATTTCTTATCTAATGACGGTCTAACCGTTAAGAATGGCAAGGTTCAATCCGTTAATAAAGGGAAATGGGATAAATTTACAACAGACACTGAGACTTACGACTTTACCTATGAATGGTTAGCTAAAGCTCGTGAAAAAATGGCAGATAATGCGACTATTTGGATAAGTGGTACCCACCATAATATATTTACACTAGGCACTATATTGCCGCAGCTCGGATTCAAAATACTTAATGTGATTACTTGGGAAAAAACGAATCCGCCACCTAATTTCTCATGCCGCTTTTTCACACACTCTACTGAATTTATTATCTGGGCAAGAAAACATCCTAAAGTTCCACATTATTTTGACTACGATCTTATGAAAAAGCTTAATAACGATAAGCAAATGAAAGATGTCTGGCGCCTACCAGCTATCGGTAAATGGGAGAAAGGCTGTGGAAAACATCCGACACAAAAACCTCTGCCTCTATTGGCTCAAATTATTCTAGCTTCTACCCAAAAAGAGGATCTCGTTCTCGATCCATTCACAGGCTCATCAACAACTGGTATTGCGGCTAATGTGCTTGAAAGAAATTTCATCGGAATAGATAAAGAAGATGAGTTTATGAAGCTAAGCGAAGACAGGTATCATGATTTACAACAGGAAGGGCGTAAGCAATTTTTTAAACAACATTTTAATCGCCTACTAAATAAGGCTCTATAGACAATTCTAACCACTGATTACCCACAATAAGCTCACGCACTGGCATCACCCCGCGCACCGCATTACAAAAGAACAAGGCTTCTAGACTGAGTAGATCGGCATCTTGCAAAGCACGAAGAACCACGGGTTGTCCTAAAGCTGCCAATCTATCGATAATCACTTGGCGCATGGTACCGCGCACTCCCGATGCCTCAATGGGCGGCGTAAACCATTGATGCTTGATATGATCATCATCGCTGGTGAGTTGATAAAACACATTGCTCATCACCCCTTCGACCCAGTTGCCAGCCATATCGGCCACCAAGGCCTCTGTCAGCTTGGGGTGTTGCTGCTTCATGCGCTGCAACTCGCCCGCTATCATCACCCCGTCTAAACGATTTAGGCTTTTAAGTCCGGCAAGTGGCGCAGGAAAATTGGCAAGACGTGACTGCAAGCAAGTGGCAATGGTCGCAGGCTGCTGCAAAATCACCTGCCCAAGTGAGCCAGATAAATGAGCAGAGGGCGCCTTAATGCCTAGGGGTAAGTCTAAGAACCGAGCTTGCTGCTGAGCCAAGATATCGCTTGGCATAATCCCCACCCAAATAAGCGCCTCATTGTGTTCAGTTGACGCACTATAAGCATAGCCACGCACAGACTGCGTAGGGCGTGAGATGATAATTTTGATAAGACCATGGGTTATGTTAGCGGCGCACGCTTGTAGTGCTTGCCATAGCGCCTCGCTGGTGGGGGTAGGCAAAGATAAGTTGAGTGCGTGGCAGTGTGATTGCAAGCGCGCTTGATGGTAGGACTGCCATAGCAGTGAACCATCATACACACCCATGGTGGTAAAAAACCCATCCCCATACGCCAAGGCCCGAAGATTGGGGGCCGTATCAGAAGCAGACTTATCCCAAGCCACTAAGCCGGTATCACTCATCTGATACCACTGCATGGCGTGCGACATAGACGTATCCTTAGGGTGATGAGTAATGGGGTTATCGATGCTTTTCACACGGGGTTATTGGGCGACAAACTGCCGCTACACAGCTATTTTTTTAACACCAACATACAGCTATAAAACTCACATTTGGCCAGCTCAACTTGACGCTCACCGATCTTTTTATTTTTGGTAATTTGGCCCGATAGCATGTTAGCAACCAGTTGACTGCCTTCAGAGCCCATAAGCTCGGCGGCTACTTGGTACATTTTTTTGGCATGGTCAATGCTCATTTTCTTTTCGCTGTCTGAGTCATTGGGGTTGGCATAGTACCAGCCGAATTCTAGGTATTCTTGTGAGTCTATAATGTCTAGATAAGGCTCATCGCCTTTCATAAAGCGGTATTTTATGGCGGTGTTACTGGCGTAATCTAGGCTATTTTCATCTGTTACCGTCACTTTGCCCAGTTTGCGCTGCAGTTGTTTTAAATCTGTGGGCTCAAGGCGTTTGCTGTCATCGCTCTTCCAGTTTTCGACATCGTAGCTCACCGGCTTACCCTCAGGAACCACAGCGGCCTTGGTGCGATTGTTTGCCATATCAGGCGTACTCTCGGCTGCTCCAGAATCGGCCAAAGCTTGCTCCGCGGTGGTCTCTACGCTGGTGGTGCTCTCCTCTACCTTGCTACACCCCGTAACCAATAAGCAGGCGGCCAGACCCAAGGCGCCTATACGAGTAGCAAGGCCTTGAGCGGAAGACTGTGGTAGAGAAGCGTTGGCTGGCTTGTTCGAAATAATGCTGAAAATCATTCACGCACACCTTTTCACTTATATTGTAAAACCGTTACCCACCTTGGTAACTTTTCAATGAATCCTTCACAATAAAGGCATCACTTTTAGGGCATTGGGACTGTATTGCTAACTGATAATGACGCCCATAATAGCATTTAGCCGTATTATTGCCCTAGCATCAAATGGGGGTCAATTATCGAGCCAATTTGATACAGCAGCGAATGCTTAGTGTATCCAAAACCCCCGCCATTGCATAGTGGAAAAAGCATGAAGCCTCAGTAAAACCTTACAGGGGGCTGTCACGACGATAGTGGGTTTGTTATATTAAGTTTTTTGTACTAAATTATAGTCACCCATAAGCAGCGTAGCATAATAGTTGACTTGCTTGAGCCTAACACGGCCACACACTTTTTTGATATTTTTCGATACGTTTGATATTTTTCGATACTATAATCAAGCCACAGTGCACTATCCCACCGATTTTTTTACTTAAAGAGTGCCTTATGACCCCATCTGACATCAGCCGTAACCTTACTATTAATTCAAACTCCGACGCCAAACGCTCAGTTGATGCTCAGACGCAGCATTTTATGGTGATTGGTAATCCCATTGCACACAGTAAATCGCCACAAATTCATCAGCAATTCGCTAAGCAAACCGGACTCGATATTCGTTATGCGCGTCAATACTGTCCTGACGATAAGGCCAGCTTTACGGCAGTGGTAGAAGCGTTTTTTAATGGCGGCGGTGTGGGCGCTAATGTCACGGTGCCTTTTAAGCAGATTGCTTATCAGATGTGCGCCGAGCAAGGCGGCTTGTCTGCACATGCTCAGGTGGCAGGCGCCGTCAACACCTTGTTACTCAAAGATGGTAAGCTGTTTGGTGATAATACCGATGGTCAAGGTCTGGTCAATCACTTACGGCAATTGGGTTGGCCGCTACAGGGCGCTAAAGTGGCGATATTGGGCGCAGGCGGTGCATCACGAGGTGTGGTATTACCACTGATTGAAGCGGGTATAAGCGAGCTGACCATTGCCAATCGCACGCTCAGTAAGGCTGAAGATTTGATAGACCAGCTTTGTAGCGCCCATCCTTTGATTGCAACCATTGCCCCTACAAGCTGCACCATCGAGGCACTCACGGGTCAATACGATTTAATCATAAATGCCACCTCCATTGGCTTATCTGGCGACAGCCTGCCACTTAGTGAGGCACTTAGATGCGGCTATGCTTATGACATGATGTATGGCCGTGAGCTGCCCTTTTTGACCCATTTTCACTCACACTCCGCCCAAGTCTCTGAGGGCTACGGTATGCTAATCGGTCAGGCGGCTTTAAGCTTTACTCAATGGACCGGTAAGGCGGTAGATAGCAATTTATTCATTTAATTCTTTATTTAATTCTTTATTTAATTATCCAATTTTGGCTGCTCTGGGCTTCGTTGTATCGTCAAAAAAGATCTATTTTTGCAGTCGGATTTTGTCTTGAAAAACTTTGGCCTCAAGTGTCATCAGCGGTCGCCTTAGCCAAGTTGACTGCATAACCACACCGCCCAATAAAGCGACCACACAACCTAATAAAGTATCCAAAAACCGCGCTTGCATTATCCCTTGATAAGCCATTGCCCCTACTTCGGTATGGGCGGCGCTCTTACCATATTCCGCAATAAATATCGTCAAAGGGGTGATCATAATAACTGCCGAAGCATAATGGCGAGACACCAACGTCTCTATCCACAATAGTAGGCAAAAAATCACCAACGCCACCCCTACATTGCTCCATGAAAACGACAATAAAAACGCGGCGACAAACACCCCAATGCCGGTCCCTAAAACACGGTGCAGTTGCCTGATCCACATCGTACGTAACTGCATGCCCTGCATGATAATATAACAGCTTACAGGCACCCAATAAGGATAAGGCATATCTAGCCACAGCGCCAATTCAAGCGACAACACCACAAAAAAACAGACGATTAAGCTTTCAGTAATTAGCCCAAGCTCATAGTAGTGCTTAGAGGGCGCAGGCTCAGATGCCACCCCCACCACCGCTAAGTTATAAAACAAAGACATGACCCAAGCATATAGCGCACCGGCGGCTACCACGCTTATCCTACCTGGCATATCCTCCCATCCCCCAGGCATAAATATGGCGATGACAGATGCCATCAGCACAAACATACTACCCGGCGGAGGCAGATGCATGTAGCGACCTATGGCCACCACGATAAAACAAAGTAGCGTGAATAAAGGCCATTTTAATAACTGAACCTGATGCGCTATGAGGCCCACACTAAAGCTTAGCACCATGATAATGCCCATGAGCAATAGCAAGCCTTGGCGTTGGCGCAAACTCCCTGCAACGGGCTGGTTTAGGATAATCATAGCGCCCAATGACGCCAAAATACCCATTGGCAAGTTATGGTATAAAGCACCAATAAGAATGGTAGAGGCAATAATTAGTGCTGCAGAGAGGCTGACATGCCAAGGCTTGGCACTTGGCCTAACTGTGAATAGATGCTCAGCCTCGTGCTTGGCGATTTGTTTTAAACGTTTAATTGACATAAAAGATGCGGACTCTTAATTATAAAAATGTTATTGAAGGCATATATATCGAATCAAGAAACAAACTAAAACCAAAAATGACACTTTAACTACACCGAAATGTGGCGAGAATCTAAAAGCTATAGCATACTGATTGACAATTAATATTAATTAAACGGTGAGTCATTAAAGTTATCATCTACCTTAACTGTTTTTTATTGCTTATAAAACCCATCAAGGGTTGTTTGCCGCCTTATGCTTTGTGTTGGCTCTAATTTAAGAGTATTTATAGTTAATTTTTATTTAATATTGGACGCAGCTGTGCTTATTAAATTTAACTTATGGTTATGATACAAGTATACACACATGAATAATAGTTATAAATAATAGGCTTTTATATAAATTGCGCTTATACTAACTTTCATTATTTCATTATAAAGCCTTGCATTATCCAGTGGTGATAATGTTTTACAGCGACACTTAAAAAATAAAAGAGACTGCCTTATGTTAAGTTATAAAGCCCCCCTTCGTGACATGAAGTTCTTATTAAACGATGTTTTTGATTTTCAAAAGCATTATAAAGACTTAAGCAATGGTGCCAATGCCGACCCTGAAACGGTCGATATGATTTTGCAAGGCATGGCCGACTTTGCCGAAAATATTCTTAGCCCTTTATATCAGCCAGCCGATGCTGAAGGCTGCCATTTTGAAAATGGTGTGGTAACGACGCCTAAAGGTTTTAAAGACGCTTATAACCAGTTCGTTGAAGGCGGCTGGCAAGGTATCTCGTACCCAGAAGAGTACGGCGGCATGAACCTACCCATGTCTTTAAACCTTATTAAATCAGAGATGATGGGTACCGCAAACTGGCCTTGGGCGATGTATCCTGGCCTAACTACTGGCTGTATCAACACCTTAATGCAGTACGGTACTGAAGAACAAAAAGATACTTACTTGCCAAAATTGATAGAAGGCACGTGGTCAGGCACTATGTGCTTAACTGAGCCACAAGCGGGCACTGACTTGGGTCAAGTAAAGACCAAAGCTGTGCCACAAGAAGATGGTAGCTATACGCTGAATGGCACAAAAATCTTCATCTCAAGTGGTGAGCATGATTTAACTGACAATATTATTCATATTGTACTGGCGCGCCTTCCTGATGCGCCTGAAGGTACCCGTGGTATTTCACTATTTATCGTACCTAAATTCAATATCAATGAAGAAGGCGAAGCCGGCGAGCGCAATGGCGTAAGCTGTGGCTCTATTGAACACAAAATGGGTATCGCCTCTTCAGCCACCTGTGTTCTAAACTTCGATAATGCTAAAGGCTACTTAATTGGTGAGCCAAATCGTGGTCTAAAAGCCATGTTCACCTTTATGAACACCGCACGTATCGGTACCGGTATCCAAGGCTTAGCTCATTGTGAATTGGCCTTCCAAAATGCCTTACCATATGCCAAAGAGCGTCGTTCAATGCGTACCCTTTCTGGCACAAAAGAGCCTGAAAAAGTAGCCGATGCGATTATCAACCACGCTGATGTGCGCCGTATGTTATTGACCATGAAAGCTTTCGCTGAAGGCGGTCGCTCAATGATCTATCATGCTGCCCGTTATGCCGACAAGATGTCACAGGGTGTGGCTGAAAATAACAACGAAGAATTTGAGAAGTGGGATGACAAATTAGGTTTTTATACCCCCATTTTAAAAGGCTTCTTAACTGAGCTGGCTATTGAAGCGGCTAAAGAAGGCCAGCAAGTTTATGGTGGTCATGGCTATATCAAAGAGTGGGGTATGGAGCTTATCGCTCGTGATGCTCGTATCTCAACCTTATATGAAGGTACTACTGGCGTTCAAGCATTAGACTTATTAGGCCGTAAGGTTATCTTACAGTCAAAAGGTAAAATCATCCGTGATTACACCTCAAGCATCATGAAATGGTGTGGTGAGTATGCACTGGATAAAAACATGCGTAAATTTGTTTGGGCATTAACCAAGCTATGTGCCGAATGGAATACGCTAACTGTACGCCTAATGCTAAGTGCCCGTAAAGACCGTGAAATCATCTCAGCAGCTTCTGTGGATTACTTAATGTACTCGGGCTACATCATGATGGCTTATCACTGGGCACGTATGGCTGCTGTCGCTTATGACAAGCTTGAAAACGGTGGTGTAGAAGCCCCTGAATTCTACAAAGCCAAAATTCAAACTGCTGAATTTTACTTTGATAAGATCCTACCACGCACCTCAGGTCATGCTGAGAGCATGGTAGCGCCAAGCTCGTCTATGACTGACATGGACATCGAGCACTTTGCTTTCTTAGACTAATCCATCGGCTATTTGGCCACTAGATTAAAAAAACCGCCCTATTTATTAGGGCGGTTTTTTTACCTCTACAATTTTTTACTTCACACCAAAGCAAGCTCAGCTCATACTAAACAGCTCGCCTTTTATCAGCCGATTAACTCATTTTTAGTTAACCCGAGGACAAGTTATGGCTATTATTCACCCCATTAACGCATCACATAAACACAAATTAAGCCGTAAAAGCCGCAGCAGCATAAGCGGTGCTAAGCTTTGTTTATTGGCGCTGCTAGGAGTAAGTCAGCTCGGTGTAGCGGCTTCTATCAAGCCTCTGCACTTCGAGAAAGGGGCGGTCAGCAGTAAAGTATCTGGGATATTAGCGGCCAAGCAGCAAGATACTTGGTATCAGTTTAAAGCACAAAAAGGTCAGTTTGCCTTAATCAATATTACCCCACTAAAAGGCACTGCAGAAACGGCAAATGTCGGCGTACTGCACATGCCCTCAGGTCAGCAAGACGGCAGTAAGGGCGGTATCGTCTATCAAAACTGCTTGCCCGAGACGGGTACCTATAAGCTGCGCATTGCCCGCAACTTAATGGCAACTCAAGGCGGCAAGGCCGGCTATCAAGCTGAAGTGATTATCCTGCCCACCTACGCCAGTCAAGACCTCTGTCAGTAGTGGACTACGGCTGCACGCGCACCTTACTGTAAGCTGCGCTAAGCTCAATGACTTCAACACAGTACTGAATAGTAACTCGGCCAGACTGCTGTGCTTCAAGCTCTTGCTGCAAACAGATGCGTAGCTTCTCAGCCAGCTCATCACGAATCTGCTGGCTGCGTCCGGGCATCAGTCTTAATTGCAGATAAATAAACCCCTCTTGCTGCTGATCATCCTCCATACCAACTAAGAAAGTCTCTACATCAAGCAGGCGCGCTTTAATGGCTTGCGGCTTATCAAAATGGCCAGTTTCCCATAGGCAGCTGTTGATCTGTTTTAGTAAGCGCTCAGGGCGATTAATGGTAACGTTGGGGGTGGCTTGAACAATAACATGTGGCATTAGGATATTCTATATAAGGTAAGTTGAAATCAAAAAAACGACATAAGTGACTTAAATCTAAAGTATTAATCAATAATATCGGCAAATTTAGCAGTCAGTGCCTGCGCCAATTGCGCCGGCGGTAACTCAATCTCCAGCCCACGTCTGCCGCCGCTGACATGCATCGTCGTCAGCTGCTGGGCGGACTCATGAATGACAGTTGGCAGTCGTTTTTTTTGTCCTAAGGGACTGACGCCGCCCAGCACATAACCGCTGCTGCGCTCGACCACTTTGGGGTCGGCCATTTGCACCTTTTTGCAGCCCATAGCCTTGGCCATTTTTTTGAAATTGAGGGTGGCAATTACCGGCAAAATGGCCACCGCCAATTTATCACTCTCAGTGGCCACCACCAAGGTCTTAAACACGTGCTCGGGTGGCAGACCCAGCTTGTCAGCGGCCTCTAGTCCATAAGACTCAGCGCTGGGATCATGCTGGTATTCATGTAGTTGATAATCGAGTTTGAGTTTTTTGGCTAAATTCACAGCTGGGGTCATATGCACTGCCCTCTACAATATCATTGAAGTGGTTTTAGAGTAACGCATTACACCAAAAACTAAAAGCCCCACTGATAAGTGGGGCGTCTAACAACTTCGATCAGGCTAAATTGTCGCTGATTTTTTTTGGTAGAGACTGAGTCTAAGGCTTAACCGCCACCAACACTCGAATGCTATCTGGCACCAATGACAAATTGGTCAAGGCCTGCTCACCTTGTGCTTTAAGCGATTCAAGGCGCTCAATCTCTTCATCACGCACGTTGGGGTTCACTTGCTGTAGCTGTTTTAGGCGGTTAATCTCACGCTCCCAAATTTGACTAAAGCGTGCCAAAGCCTGAGCGCTAATCGTGTCAAGCTTACCTTGAGCAATGGCTTCAGCATCATGGTAACGCGATTCAATCACTTGGCTGCGCACTTTCACCACTTGGCGAGCACGGTTTTTGTCCAGGCGCTCAATGTGTGGCAAGATCATATCTGCGGTGATGCGCTCTGACAAGTCCCCGCCTTGCTCCCCTAAGAACACTCGCAGCATTTGGGTGGGCAAGTTGGCAGTTAAGTTCAGTACTTTTGGCGCAATGGTGGTGACTCTAAAATTCACCTCAAGCAGCAGCATGCCCTCAGGCACTGTGTTGCTCTTTAACATGGCCACTGTAGTGTTACCAAAGGTACCAGAATTGGCCATGTCATAAATGGCCAACATCAGCGGATGCTCATGGGTCAAGAAGTCCATGTCTTCACGCATCAGTGCCTGGCTACGCTTAAAGGTTAGCGTCATACCATCTTCAGAAATGGGTAGATTATCCACATCAGTATGCTGGCTGTTTTCGGCCTCTGGTGGATGGATAATCCAAGATCCATCACGCTGTACACTGTGATCTAGATTGACTGAAGAGAAGAAGCGGTCTAAGAAAGCCGGCAATAGGTTATTGGCATCAAAGTCGCTCATCGCATCAGCGATACGGCCTGCCACACGTGGACGACACGAGTTGTACTCAAGCAGACGGTCACGGCCTGATTGTAACTCTGCCTCTAACGCTTGACGTACTGCACCTGCCTCAGTGATTAAATCCTCTAATGCTGTTCGGTTCTCGGGTGTATCAGCCCCTTCAAGCAGCGGCTTGAGATCCACAATAAACTGCTCTTGTACCGTCTGCGCTGTGGGCGAGATGTGGTTAAAGATGTTCAGCGCCGCATCGTACCATTTATACATACGCTCTTGGGCAGTGCCTTGCACGTAAGGGACATGTAAGGTGATCTTTTGGCTTTGACCGATACGATCTAAGCGGCCGATACGCTGCTCTAAGGTATCAGGGTTGGCCGGTAAATCCCATAAAATCAAGTGGCTGGCAAACTGGAAGTTACGCCCCTCTGAGCCAATCTCTGAGCACAGCAAAATCTGTGCGCCGGCATCATCGGCAAAGAAGGCTGCCGCCTGATCTCGCTCAAGCAGACTCATTTGCTCAGTAAAGATGGCTGTCTTGATACCGGCATGTAGGCGCAGAACCGCCTCTAAGCTCTCAACAGTGGCGCCGCTTCTGGCAATCAGCAGAACTTTTTTCTGCTTGAGCTCCTCTTTTAACAGACTAATGAGCCAAGGCACACGCGGATCATCTTCTAGCCAGCCGCCATCGGGTTGATTTTCTTCACCCCAAAGCTGCTCACGTAATTTGCCACAAGTTTGATAATTGCCCTGCCAGCTGTCTGGACAAGGCAGTGGATGCGGACGACTGGTACGACCATGGAAGCCTTGGACGCTATCACGCGTATTGCGAAACAGCACACGGCCTGTACCATGACGGTCCAATAACTGGTTTAGCGCATAGGTGCGCAGCTTGTCATCTTCATTAATGCCGGCCAGCTCTTCTGGGTTAGGCATACCTAATAAGTGGGTCAATGCGTTGATTTGACCGTCAGTCAGTGGCTTGTCATCCATCAACACTTCAGCCACTGCCGCAGTGTCAGAAAAAGCCGCTTGACCGGCGATAAAATCATCCAAATCATCAAAGCGGTCAGAATCTAGCAAACGCAAACGCGCAAAGTGACTCTCAACGCCTAACTGTTCTGGGGTAGCAGTCAATAATAGAACACCGGGTGTCTCATGCGCGAAGTCTGCTACTAGCTCATACTTATCATTACCGCCCTGCTCGGGGTCCCAGTGCAGATGATGCGCTTCATCGACTACCAATAAGTCAAAGCCCGCCTCCATCGCCTGCTCATACAAATCATGATGATCAAGCAGCAAATCTAAGCTTGCAATGATGCACTGCTCAGTGGTGAACACATTTTGATCTGGGTTGTGCTCTTTAATAGCCGCAGTACGCACCAAGTCAAATAGGGCAAAGTTTAGGTTAAAACGGCGACGCATCTCAACCATCCACTGATACTGTAAGCTGTCAGGTACCAAAATCAGTACGCGCTGCGCCTTACCTGTTAGCAGCTGCTGATGGATAATCAGTCCCGCTTCGATGGTCTTACCCAGACCCACCTCATCTGCCAATAACACACGGGGTGCAATGCGCTTACCCACTTCATGAGCGATATATAACTGATGCGGAATAATATCCACACGGGCACCCATCAAGCCTTTAAGCGGGTGACCGGCTAAGGCTGACTGCATACGCAAGATATCTTGACGTAGCTCATACCAATCCCCACGCTCAACACGACCTGCCAATAAGCGCTCTAATGGCTTAGCTAGGGTGATATTGGCTGCCAAACGGGTCTCCATAATACCGCGCGGATGGCCGTCCACATGATACTTAATCACGCCCATCACCTCATCAACGCCGGTGACAATATGGGCATTACCATCTTGATCGGTAATTTCATCGCCCACCTTAAAGGTCACTCGGGATAAAGGCGCAGAGTTCTTGGCATATACCCGGGTCTCTTCACTTTGGGCAAATAAGATATGCACGCAGCGGTCGTCAACATCAATAACCACGCCTAAGCCAAGCTCGGCTTCGGTGTCGGATAAATAACGTTGACCAACGGCGAATTCGGGAATTAAAGCAGCTATTGTCATAAATCTATCAGTTCTTTTATTAAATGTGGAGTTTGCTTAGGCACAAGCCACAACGATATCTAGCACGCTGTCAGTTATGTCTTATTATAAAGGATTATAAGCACTATCTACGTTAATGAGGTCAAAGTTCGTAAATTCTATACCTAATCTTTAAAAAGCCCTTTAGAGTCAGGCAGGGTTTTACGGCAACTTATAATAAACAATGTAAAAGGAATCAATTTTACGCCTAATTTGACTCTTTTTTAACCAATTTTGCGTCTGTTTGGCTGATTTAATCAAATTTTGTTCACTATCTGCCGATTTTAAGGCAGTTTTGGGCGCTGTCACCTTACCATCTATTAAGATACTAAGCGATGTAGGCTGGCCATTGTCTTTAAAGACGCCCTTTTGAACTTGGCGCCACAATGTTAGGATGAGCCCTTACAGCCATAATTTTGTATCAACAACTGTTTATACCCCCACTGTACACAATAATAAAAAATTTAAATGGCCATTGTTCTAGACCAGCTCATTAATCAAGGTATCAGTTAATGCATCAGCCAATGTATCAGTTAACAGATGAATGAATGGGCCACTCAATAAGCCATTTAGTCATAAGGAGCAACAAATGAAAGCGGTTTTTTTAGACAGAGGCACTTTTTTGGAAGGATTGGCGCTGCCAAAACCTCAAGGTATTGATGAGTATCAAACCTTTGATGAGACGCCCCAAGACGATCAGTTAATCATCGAGCGCTGCCAAGGGGCGCAGATTATCTTTACCAATAAGGTAAAAATTAGCGCTGAGGTTATCGCCGCTTTACCGGACCTAAAGCTCATTCAATTAACGGCCACTGGCATGAACAATGTGGATGCTGACGCCTGTAAAAAACAGGGTGTTGAGCTATACAATGTCGCCGGTTATGCCGTAAAAAGTGTGCCAGAACATACCTTTATGTTAATGTTGGCGGCACTGCGCTCCGGCGTCCATTATCACAACAAAGTCATCGATGGCAGCTGGGAGGCCTCAGGCAACTTCAGCCTGATGGATGTGCCATTAATTGACTTAGAGGATACCACCTTGGGCATTATCGGTGTCGGCACCATTGGCAAACGAGTCACCGAAATTGCCAAAGCCTTTGGCATGACTGTGCTTTGGGCCGAGCATCAAGGTCAAGCGCCGCGCAATGATGAGTATACCGACTTTGACACTGTGCTCGAGACCTCTGATGTGATTAGCCTGCACTGTCCATTGACCGAAAAAACAGCGCACCTCATTAACGCTGATACTTTGGCCAAAATGAGCAAAAAACCCTTGGTGGTGAACGTGGCACGCGGCGGAATTGTAGACTCAAAAGCCATGGTTGAAGCGCTAGAGCAAGGTCAAGTACTGGGCTACGCCACTGATGTGTTTGAACAAGAGCCGACCACTCAGGAGGATCCATTATGGCAATTGGGGCAAAAAAATCATCCACGCCTGATTTTTAGTCCGCACAATGCTTGGGCCAGTAAGGCTGCGCAGCAAAAGCTGTGGGATATTTTAACCAAACAGGTCAGTGAGTTTATTACCACACACAAACACTCAGTGTCATCCTAGCTATTGAGCAGTAGCCGTTTATCAAAAAAGCCCCATAGCATTGAACTGAACCCCAAATGTTGGACGGTTTAGCTTAGATCAAGGACTGAGTTCTGTATTGCACAGGACTCAGTCCTTTTAGTTTAAGTTGAATACGCTCATGGTAAGAGAGCTCACACCGTGGCGACCTAGGCTACCTAGGCTACCTAGCCCATAAACAGACTACGCCCAAAACAGCACAAACACGCAAGCCATGGCCAGTAAGATACCCACAATATTAAGCTTACTGAGTGACTCTTTAAAGCCAAATACGCCAACCAAAGTGGCCACAGCAATAACCCCAACGTTCATACCCGTAAACACCACACTTGGCGAGTCAGACAGCACTTGGTGCGCTTTAACATAAGCATAGATATTACCCGTATTTAATGCCCCAAGCAGCACGCCTGCAATCAAGGCTTTGCTGTCCCACACGGTCTTTTTGGCAATCAGATACATAAATAGCAAGACAGCAGATAGACCAAAGGCCATAAATAAGGTCAACGCAAAAGCAGCCCCTTGCTTGGCCACTTGCTTAAATAAGATATCAATCACCCCATAACCCAGCCACACCCCCAGCAGCCATAGCCCAACTGGTCTTTTTATTGGTGCCGTATTGGGTGTTGAGGAGTAGACAGATTGTCCAACCACCGCCGGCTCCGGATGACGAGTAATGAGCGCCAATAATGCCAAAAACCCAAGCGCTATGCCCAAGGTGCGCTGCGTGGTCAAGGTTTCACCAAATAAGACAAAGGCGGCAACAATAGGAATAATCAGTGACAGTCTTTGCGCCGCGTCAGTAGCGATAATGCCAACAGACTCAATGGCTCGGCCTAAGATGACAAACACCAAAGGCAGTAATATGCCCAGCAGCAGAATAATACCCCACGCATCACCAAGCTGCCCTATTCCTGAAAAGTCTGGCTTGAGTAATACAAATGTGAGCAAAAATGCCACAGGATAACCGGCCGCGATGGTCTGGCGGATATCTACTTGTTGATGACGAAGCACTTTGAGCAAAATAGAAACTGCCACACTGCATAGCACAGCGATAACCAGATATGTCATAGTTTTTGAGCCCAATTCATAAAAATAGCGAAGAATGTAACAATTTATTTCGAAAGATACAAGATATTTTGCTCGACCTAATTTTGACACCTCATATCACAGCTTAACGCAAAATCAGCCTTGGCAGTCAGCAATTTATTAAAATAAGCCCTTGTTTCTGGCCGGTTTATCCCTATCTAGTACAAACTATCTGTCTTATGCCCATATCAGCTCTGATTATACGGACTATCAGACCTATACTTATAAAGCCGGCTTTGTAGCCGACTTTTTAGGGTTAAACGTGTAGTTGTTGTTCATATACCTATTGCTTGTTCAAATACAGCATCTAGCTTTTGTGCTACTCAGCTTTTTACCTGGTATCGCATCGATATGCGACACTCAAAAAAAGATAGTGCTGCGTTGTCATATTATTCCTCTACTATGACGATTTGTGCCTTCTAAAACCACTATCTTTCATCACAACCAACATCGATCCTGCTGACTTTTATGAAAAAGCTCTTTCACTATTTTGAAACCCGTCTTTCAGCTTTCCCAGAGAACAAGATCCCGCTACCCAAAGAGGGACTGTTTAAGTTTTTGTGGGCCTGTACCTATGGTCTGCGTGGCTGGCTGCTGTTATTTATGATTCTCACCGCCGGTATCGGTATGTACGAGGCCATGCTGTTTGCGTGGATTGGCAATCTGGTCGACTGGCTTGGGATGTATACCCCCTCTAGTCTGTGGGCAGAAAAAAGCGGACCATTAAAGCTGATGGCTGTGGTGCTGATTATCAGTCCATTTTGGGTCGGCTTTGCCGCTTTGGTTCACTTCCAAGTTATCCAAGGCGTGTTCCCGATGCAGATGCGGTGGCGCTTTCATAAGCGTATGCTGGGTCAGTCAATGCAGTTTTACCAAAATGAATTCTCAGGACGCGTCTCTGCTAAAGTGATGCAGACAGCGCTTGCGGTGCGCGATACCGTGATAACTGTGGTGGATATGATGATTTATGTGCTGGTGTATTTCGTCACCAGTGGCATTATTTTATTCAAGCTCGATAGTCTACTGCTTATCCCCTTTGCGCTATGGTTGGTGTTGTTTGGGTTTACGCTTTGGTATTTTTTGCCCAAATTAAAGCAAACAGCCAGCATTCAGGCCGATGCACGCGCCCTGATGACTGGGCGCATTACCGATGCTTATGCCAACATTATGACTGTCAAGCTATTTAGCCACTCTCAGCGTGAGCTAAGTTATGCCAAATCAGCGATGAAGCAGTTTTTGGCCACAGTACATGGTCAGATGCGCTGGGTGACGGCGCTGGAATTTGTGAACCATCTCATTAGCGTCATCTTAATTGGCAGTACCGCCGCCATTGGTCTGCACTTATGGCAGCGCGGTGATGTGGGTGTGGGCGCTATTGCCGCAGCTACCGCTATGGCACTGCGCTTAAATGGCTTAACTCACTGGATTATGTGGCAAATGGCCAGCTTGTTTGAAAGCGTGGGTACGGTGCAAGATGGTATTCGCACGTTGTCTGCACCGCAAAGCGTGGTGGACAAGCCCGGTGCTCCGGATATGGTGGTCCGTGAGGGTCATATTGAGTTTAAAAACGTCGACTTCGGCTATGAAGGCAGCGACCTGAGTATCGCCACAGAAGACAGCAAGCCTGAAGCATCAACCAAGCACAAAAACTACATTAAGCTGCTCGATAACTTTAATCTGGATATCAAACCTGGTGAAAAGATTGGCTTAGTGGGGCGTTCAGGGGCGGGTAAATCGACCTTGGTTAATTTGCTACTGCGCTTTTATGATGTCGATGGCGGACATATTATTATTGATGGTCAAGCCATTGATGCGGTGACGCAAGAGAGTCTGCGCCAACAGATTGGTATGGTCACTCAAGACACCTCGCTTTTGCACCGTACAGTGCGTGAGAACATTGCTTATGGCCGCCCGACTGCCACAGACGCTGAGATTATCGCGGCATGTAAGCAGGCACAGGCTTGGGACTTCATCCAAGGCCTGCACGATGCCAAAGGCAATACCGGGCTTGATACACAGGTTGGTGAGCGTGGGGTTAAGCTATCAGGGGGGCAACGTCAGCGTATCGCTATTGCCCGAGTTATGCTAAAAAATGCGCCCATTTTATTGTTAGATGAGGCCACCAGTGCGCTCGATTCAGAAGTTGAGCACGCCATCACCGAAAGCTTAAACAGCATGATGATGGGCAAAACTGTGATCGCCATTGCCCACCGTCTATCGACCATTGCCGCGCTAGATCGCTTAGTGGTCATGGACAAAGGCTGCATTATTGAGCAAGGCAGTCACGAAGAGTTGTTGGCGAAAAACGGTGTTTATGCCAGTCTGTGGCAAAGACAAAGTGGCGGCTTCTTAGGCGATGATGAGGACATAGCGACGTAAGCTTAAGTTTAGCATGAGACTAACCTAGGTTCATGATTGGTAGGCTCATGATTGGTAGGCTTATGATTAGTAAGCTTATGATTAGTAAGCTTAGGATTAGATAAGCAAGCCTGTTAGCGCCGCTTATACTATTACACAGTTGGCTAGCAAACAGCTAAAAAAAGGATGCACACATGAAAGGACTTCAGGTCAATGACACCGCCCAATTTGAGCATAGTATCAAGCTTTCGGGCAAACAGGCCCGCTACTATGACTTTGCTCAATTACATACTGCCTCTGACAGCACGGTGTCAGATATTGAGTCATCAAATAATCAGCCGCAGCCCAAACCTATGGCTCATTTTTATGGCGGTAATGGCTTTACAGTGGGTGTGTATCAGCCGTTACTCAGTGCACTAAGTGACCAGTTTCATGTGACCAGCTTGGCGATGCGTGGCTACTGGCATGACCTACCCCAAGATAAGGTGATGACTCGGGAGCAAGACGCTGACATGCTGATTGAATTCTTAGAGCAAACCCAAAGTGGCCCGGTCATCGGCATCGGTCATTCCCAAGGCGCTACGGCTACTGCACTGGCAGCAGCCAAACGCCCGGATTTGTTTTGTGCTATTTATTTAATTGACCCAGTGACCTTTACCAAAGCGCAATCGCTGTTGTATAGCCGTATACCCAGACGTGTGTTATTAACTCGTCAGCCCTTTAAAAGCACCAAAGTCAAACAAGCAGACTGGGAGAGCGTCGAGGCCTACTATCAACATCTGCGCGCTCAGTCACCTTTTCGCCGTATCAGTGATGAGAACTTGCGCCTGTTTGCTGCCAATAGCTTAATTGAAAAGCCTGAAGGCGGATTTACGCTATTGTTTGGCCCACAATATGAGCTGGCCAGCTACTTTGGCACGCCCTATATTACCCCTGCCCTAAAAAAACTTAATCAATTAAATCTGCCCTACCATCTGATTTTGGCCAAGCCCACCATGTTTGTCAGCGATGATGTCCGCAAAAGCTGGCAAGGCATTGTGCCCCGCGACCGGATAACCACCTTAGCAGACTATGGCCATTTAGTGCCGATGGAAGCACCAGAGCAGTGTGCCAAGCTTATTTTTAAGCTGCAGTCACGCTAGCTGCGTGTGCCATAAAGATACAAGCTTATGAGCACTTTATTTGCACCAGCCCCAACCGATAATCTGTTGCCCTATGACGGAATTGTCAATGATTTGGGGCGACTCATCACTGATGATAAAGCGCTGTATCAGCAGCTGCTTGCCGAGTTGCCTTGGCAGTCTGACAAAGTTACTTTGTTTGGCAAGACCCATATAACCACTCGGCAGATTGTGTGGATGGGAGATACCCCAAGCGCATCCACACAGGCCCTTAGCTATACTTACTCAGGACATACCCGCCCTATTGAGCCTTGGCATCCGGCTGTGTTTCACGTGAAACATATGATTGAACAGCAATTACAACCGCTAAAAATTTGCACTCAATTTAACAGTTGTCTGCTAAATTACTACCCTAGTGGCGAGGAGGGCATGGGCTATCATGCCGATGATGAGCCTGAGCTTGGGTATCAGCCAATTATCGCCTCACTGTCATTGGGTGCCACCCGTAAATTTGTGTTTAAGCATAAAAAAACTCAAGATAAAGTCGAGCTTTATCTTGAGTCAGGACAACTGGTCGTGATGCGTGGTGATACTCAGCAGTACTGGAAACACAGTATCACTAAGACTAAAAAGGTGGATACCGGGCGGATAAGCTTAACCTTCCGCCATATGCTTAACCATCCTTAATGCATTCATACGGTAATCTGCTGTGTCTTAGACAATTGGCTTGCATCACACTTAAATAAAGCCCTACATCTCCAGCACAATCTTACCAAAGCTGTCCCCTGTCTCTAGCGCCTGATGTGCGTCGGCAGTTTTTGCCAATGGATAAGTATCTTGGATCTGAAGCACAAGCTTACCTTGGGCAATCTGATTTAAGACTGCGGCCAAGTCTTGAGCATTGGGCTTAGCAATAAAGCCTTCTACTTGTAGCTGTTTATCCGCCCCCGCTTTTTTTAGCTCATCGGCCCAAATCGAAGGCAATACCACCACACGGCCACCGGTCTTGACCACGGCTAATGCCTTTTTACCCGCTTCACCGCCCACCAAGTCTAATAATAAATCGGCCTCAAGCTCTGGAAAAGCTTCTTGTTTGGTGTAGTCGATCCAGCCTTCAAGTTTGCTTAGGTCAATGAAACTACCGATTTTTTGATACTTCTCAGCCGAGCAAATAAGGGTAATCTTAATACCTTTTTCCTCGATGGCATTCACCAGCATTTGTAAGGTGAGATGGCCCACCCCGCCGGCAGGTGCACTCATAACCACATGCTCACCTGGTTTAATATCAGCAAAATCAATCATTTGCTTGGCAGTGGTGCCGACGCAAGGCAGCGCACCGGCTGTCTTTAGATCGACCGCTTCAGGCACTTTTGTCAACACTTGAGCGTCCACAGTATTATATTGAGCATAGCAGCCGCCTTGGAAATTTAAGGCAGCCACCTTATCTCCTGGCTTAAAGTCCGCTACGGTACTGTCGACCACCTCGCCTGCCATATCAAAGCCCAATATCGCAGGCTGATTGGCAGCAAACTGATTGTCTTTGATACTTTGTGCGCCCCAGCCCAAACCTTGACGGGTTTTATAGTCGACTGGGTTAATGCCGGCGTATGCAATCTTGACTAAGACCATACCTGTATCAAGACTAGGCACCACCATATCTGAGCGATACTGCAAAACATCTGCCTCACCAAATTCTGTGATGATGATGGCCGATTGTGTCTGTGGGTACGTTGAAGACATGACATACTCCTTGTATTGTTATTGCTTTAGTGAGTGGTAGTCGTACAGCATAATACCGTTACGCTAAGAACTCTAGCCTAACTCTGTATATCGATGCCATCTTGACTGCCACCTTGCCTAAAGCATCACTACAATGTCTGCATTAAGCCTCTTTTAAAGACTCAGGTACGTCTGCACCGTCTTCGATGTCTAGGCGTTTGCTTTTCTCGCCTTTGGCAACAATCCCACCGCCCACTTGTATGGCATGAATTTTACCGCCCTTATTAACTTCTACTGTATTTACCTCATTGCCTTGGGTCTCTAAATTACCACCAATATTAATTTGCTCAGCTTCTCCGCCCTCTTTAACCGATAAGCCAATGGCTTTTAGGGTAGATAATACCCCTTTCACCAGTGACTGGCCTTCACCACCGTGGGTAATCACATCACGGTGCACAGTCAGCTTGCCAATTTTACGGCTTAACTGAATACCAATTGAGCCATCGCCGAAGGTTTCGATGCTGCCAAATTCGATATTATCCACTGTCCCATCATACTGGTTATAACCACGTGCCCCTAGACCATAAGTCTTCACATCGCCTTTTACCACAAAGTTACCCACAGTACCGAAGTTTACGAACCCTATACCGCTTGGGCCGTACGAGATAACATCTTTTTCTGACAGCCAGTTATCCACATGTCCCCAAGTATCTAACACCATATCGCTAACGCCATAAGTTACGATGGTCTCATTATGGGTGAGCTGTTTGACAGTGGCGCCATAGACAATAAAGATTGCGGCAGTAATGATATCGGGTACGCCAAACGGCAATTTACCATTTGAATACACCGCACCGGTGGTAATGCGATCAGCCACAACCGTACCACCCTCATCACCAAAGCCTGAAACAAATAAGCCTGAGCCTAATACAGGGGCATTTTTACGACCAATCGTAATATTGTCTATCGTTAAATCAATCCGGCTGTCTTTTTCGCTATTAAAGTTATACACAGTCAGCGCACCTTGAAGCACATTGACGCCGTACTTTTGCGGCTGCTCTGGGTAATGGCGCGCATCACAGGCGATAATGTCTACATCTTTAATGCTGACCTTGGCCGACTTAGTACCTGGACGGGTGATGAATGACAATTGCCCGACTAGGCCTAGATTTTCAAATTGAAAGCTGCCCAAATCTTGTTCTTGCAAGATGTTATAAATAGCACGGTGTGAGGCATCGGCCTGAATGTTTAAGTCTTTGATGTGGTTATTCTTGGTTAAGGCAATACCATCGGTACGCGAAAACGATAAGGTTGGCAGCTCGCCGTTTTCTTGTGCCTCACCTCGCAATATCACATTAGGGGCTAAGGTAAACGAGCTACTAACCAAGATGCTTCGGCCGATGACCAGCTCTTGTTCACCTTTCATGACTGCTTGGACTAATTCATTGTAAGTTGTAATGTGACTCATGGTATTTGCCTTTTTATTTATTTATTGATTGCTGATTATTAAGTTGTGAGTTATTCGTTTATGGGCATTTAATTGACATCCGCCCTCCCTAAAGTCACCCCTAATCTAAAACTAACTATAATTAGATACGTTAAATGGGTTCTTTTACGGCGAAGGTTAATAAATAAGATAGCTGAGTTTTATTGTTTTTTTTGCAAAAAAATGTGGTAGTTATATTAATATATGATTAACAAAGGTTAAGTAAAATTTGACATAGCTCATACCTACTCTTTGTTCAGACAAATTTTAGACACAAAAAAAGACGGGCCTAACCGATACCCGTCTTTTTTAGTTTTCGATATTGTAGCGTTAAGGTGATAGACGATAAGTCTTTATCACTTAGATTTTAATTATAGAGGTGGCCTACCACATACCACGGCGATGGTTCGTTACCCAGCGGTGCATACCTAGGACATTTAGGGTTTTCATGTTACTAAAGTTAGTCCACTCTTGTACTTCAGGACTAAATTTTACGTTACGATATAACTGATCCCAAGTCTGGCCTCTACGGGTTAAGTCGAGTACTTGTTGATGCAAATCTACCATATAGTTGCGTAAGGCCACTTGATCCGCTTTAGTGGCTGGGGTGTAGTGACCAATATCAATGATATCCACATCTTGAGCCACTACCCAATCTAAAGTATCAATCCAGCCTGGATAATAAAAGTCTAAGAAGTCATTGTATGGCATGGTCTTATGCTGACACACGTCGGTACATTGTAGCGCTTTCTGACGGGGGAATAACACCATGGTCATGCTGTCTGAGTGGCTTGGCGCTACGTGATGTAGCTCTACTTTTTCGCCGCCCAAAGTAATGCTCATGTCCTTGTCAAAGACTTTATCTGGCACGGCATAAGGTAGTTTTTCACCAATAATTGGCTCAAGTGCACGCTGATTAGCGACCACTGTTGCACCTGCTCTTTGAAACACATCCGTTCCAGCCATATGGTCAGCATGAGCATGAGTCACTACCACATATTTGACGGGTACTTTAAAGCGCTCATTAATCTCTTTATTTAACCATTCAGCCGCACAAGTCGCGCCGGCATCAACAACCAAAGCACCTTCATCGGTAATCATAACGATGCCACTGTGCACGGCCAAACCTTTGCCGTTGGTATGGCGATATAAGTTGTCTTTTAGATGCACGAGAGTAGGTGCCGCATCATCACACATGCCTACAGTAAAGTCAGGCAACACAGGACGTGCACCAATCTTCGACTTATCAACCGCCACTCCGGTATCCGAGGCCGCTGTTGCAGCCAATGACAAGGTTAACCCTGCCAATGCCAACATAGATTTTTTCAAAAAACTCATAATAAACCTCCAAAATTTTATAATAGGTAATGAAATTAAACCACTACTCATAATCTTTAACTTATAATGTAGACTATATCTTAGTGTGTTTAATTCCTGAAGTTTTATTTCATTATGTTAACTTGTGATTCATTAAGTAACTTATGATTAACTTTTGTAAAAAAATATAGATGGATTAATAAAGATTTTAGAGCTTATACCTTGTGGTAAAAGGTCTATAGATTTGTTACTCTATTATATCAGCAATCTTTCATTAATAAAATTTAACATAGTGCAAGGATTGTTTATACAAGGTAAAATAAAAACCTAAGCATAATATATCCCTTATACCGAATAACTGAGTTTTCAGCTTGCTGAAAAGACGCCTAGAAAAATATAAAAGCGTTAGTTATAAGGATTATAATAAATTGCTAAGTAAATGATTACACCCCTTTGACAGCGTAACCTAACAGCTGTTTTATGCTTGTTTAATAAACCTTTAACCTTGGTTTTTTACCTAATTTGAGGATACTATCATGACAACTTCTAACAAATCAGCTGAAGCGTTGGCTAACAAATCACTTTCCAGACGTCAGCTAATCGGCGCTGCCGGTATTGGTCTAAGCGCCACTGCCCTACCGTTAATGAGCACTCAAGTGTTTGCGGCGGCGAATGATGCCAAGACGCCACCTGCGCCCTATCTTGCCAGCACCGCAGAAAAGAAATTAAACGTCATCAGTCTAGACCGCTTGGAAGTTGAAGCGCGTGCCGTCATTCCTAGAGCCGGCTATGAATTCGTATCAGGGGCAGCTGGTGAAGAATGGACCTTACGTGAAAACCGCCGTGCTTTTAACGACTATCGTATCGCAGCTAAGCGCTTGGTCGGTCTATCAAATAATGACATTAATATCAAAACCCGCCTATTGGGCTTAGATTTAAACTCACCCATCATGGTTGCGCCAATGGGTGCTCATGCTATGGTGCATGAAAAAGCTGAGCAAGATACCTCACGTGGTGCCGGCCTAGCCAAAACTTTATATTGCTCTTCTGGGGCCTCAAATGCCACGTTAGAAGAGATTGCAAGTGCCACAACTGGTCCAAAATGGTTCCAGTTGTACTACAACAATGATGAAGCTGTGACACGTCAGCTACTTACTCGTGCCAAAAAAGCAGGTTACTCAGCCATCATCTTGACTGCCGATGCCTTAGGCCCAGGTCAGCCTGATAACTTTAAAGCGATGGGCAGCCCATTCCGTCCTGACAAAAACTTCGGTAACCATGATCCGAAAAAAGGCGGCTTTGGTAACTTCTTTGATCAAAAAACCTCTTTAACCACCAAAGACATTAAGTTCATCAAGAGCTTCACCGGTCTACCTGTCGTTGTTAAAGGTATTTTACGCCCTGATGATGCGGATAAATTTATCCGTGCCGGCGCCGATGCCATCCAAGTATCCAACCATGGTGGTCGTCAAATCGATGGTGTACCTGCCAGTATGACTGCGCTACCGGCCATTGCTAAGGTTGTAAACAACCGTGTGCCTATCATTTTAGATGGTGGTGTACGCCGTGGTATTGATGTTGTACGTGCTTTGGCAATGGGTGCAGATGCTGTGGCCGTTGGTCGTCCAGTATTATATGGTCTAGGCTTAGGCGGCGCGCAAGGCGTTCAGTCAGTGCTTGAGTTCTTAGAGCAAGATTTAAAAACAGCCATGCTACTTAGTGGTGCGGCCAAACTGTCTGATTTAAACCCAAGCTACATTGATATCGTTGGTGAGAATGAGAAATACGACACTTATAATGGCTAAGAGCTGATAATTAAGCGCTAAAAGCCTATAGGTGTGAATACCAAAAAAAGCTGAGCCCCGATATGGGAGCTCAGCTTTTTTTTGGTTCTGACGGTATATTAAGGTGTTGACTGTACATGAAGGTGTTGACTGTACATTCAAATGACAACGGCTTACTCTTGCGGACTATTACCATCTAATAAGTCTTTATCACCGCTGTGGTCTTGGATTTCCTCTTCTACTTTTTGCATCAATTTTGGATCAGGCTTGGCATCAAAGATCTCTTTGACCGCCTTATCACCCAGTATCTGCTTGGCGCGCTGCTTGGCTTGCTCTTTTTGTACGGTATCTGGTTTGGCTTGATTATTGAGTGCCGCTATTTGTTTGCTCAGCGCTTCAATCAGCTTAGGGTTATTTGCCACAAAGCTGTTGTCATATTCAGTAGACTCTGCTGATTCACCGGATAAGGCGCTATGCAATTGCATGATGGCATGCTCTACATCTTGGTTAAAGCGCAACCGATAAATCGGTTCAGGTAAGCTAAAGCCATGGTCCTCAAGAGCATGCTTGGCTTCACGAATAGCGATACTACGAGCTTTCATGATATCGGTATCGGTTTGATCGACCCATACTTGAAATTCAAGCATGATATTGGAGTCGCCGACTTCAGTAATAATGCACACAGCTTTTGGGTTATCAAGGACGAAATCCAGACTGTTAACTGCCTCTAAGCCTACCTTGATTGCTGCTAAGGGGTCATCATTAGCATCGACGCCCAACTGAAAGGTAAAGCGGCGCTCGGGGTTTTTGGTGTAGTTTAAGATAGTACCTTTAAACACCTCTGAATTTGGCAACCGCAATTGATTGCCATCTGAGGTCATCAAAATGGTGGCCCGACTGGTCAGACGTACCACAATGCCTTGCTGACCATTAATACTGACCAAATCTCGCGCCTGAAAGGGCTGACGGATACTGAGCATCAAAGAGGCAATATAGTTCTCAATGGTGTCTTTTACTGCAAAGCCCACTGCAATACCGATAACACCGGCACCTCCGAGCAAGGTGCCAATGATGGCCTCAGCCCCCATCAGGCTTAAGCCGAGCAACAGCGCAATAACAAAGAACAGCACCTTAACCGTTTGTGCCAGCAGTTCGGCAATAAAGGGATTGGGAGTGATGCGCTGCCATAGCGACTCACGCCGTGCCAGCCAAGACCCAAACCAGACCACCGCAGCAAACACTAAAATGGCCACTACCAGCAGCGGTAACGCCTGGATAAAAGCACGGATTTGCTGGTTTAGCGAACTAATTACCGGCGTGACATTGTCTTGCACATCCAGCGTACGACTAATGCGGTCCTCGACGGCCACCACATCGTTGACCCTATTGGCTAAGCTAATGGCTTGCTGCGCCTTTTTTTCATTGGGCACTTCACCCGATATACTGACCACACCTTGGCTAACCGTAACGCTAAGCGCTTTTAATCCTTCAATCTCAGAGTAGATACCGCTAATGCGCTGCTTGATATCTTGATCATTGACCTGATCAGGCTTGGTGGCAATCACGGTGTCTTTGTCGGTTATATTGCCCGCGGTAGGCACATTGACCGCACCCGGTGTCTCAGCTATGTCTGGCTTATCTGAGTCCACCGGTTGCTGCTCAATCTCTTGATTACTCTCCACCGGCTCGGCACTGACGCTTGAGGCCTCACTGTTAGTACCTTGCTGCTCTGCTTCAGTTAGCGCTTGCGCCGGCAAGCACCATAGCCATGCACTAACAAGGAGCATCACAGCCCCTAGCCTGCCCCTATCAGCGGTGATGGGTTTTAGGCGCAAGCCAGATTCAGTGGTGCGGTGGCTATGAGACAGCTTTAAAAAAAAGGGCATTGTTCTCCGGTTACTCTGATGTTTTTAGGTTGAGGGTCTGCTTATCTGAATATCTACTGGGCTATGGGGTACACTACTTATCCAAATAAGCCTGAGCCTCGCCCAAATCTAGGGTGCCTTCATAAATAGCCCGGCCTGTAATGATACCCTCAATGCAGTCGCCATAGGGTTTTAGCAGCTCAATGTCTTTCATATCAGTCACGCCGCCTGATGCGATAACCGGCAGACCACCAACACGGGCCAAATTCACGGTTTGCTCGACGTTCACGCCTTGCATCATGCCATCACGCGCAATATCGGTATATACGATAGAAGATACGCCAGCATCAGCAAAGCGCTTAGCAAGCTCAGTGGCCTTAGTATCGGTGACATTGGCCCAGCCATGGGTAGCAACCATGCCGTCTTTGGCATCAATGCCGACGATGATATGACCGGCAAACTCTCGGCAAGCCTCTTCCACAAACTCGGGGTTTTCAACCGCCTTGGTACCGATAATAATATAGGTCAGTCCCGCAGCCAGATAATGCTCAATGGTCTGTAGGCTGCGTACACCGCCGCCAAGCTGTACAGGTAGGTTCGGATGCGCCTTAGCGATTTGCATCACCACATCTTTGTGCACCGGCACACCATCAAAGGCACCGTTTAGATCCACCAAATGCAAACGACGGGCACCCTCATTCACCCAGCGAGTGGCCATCGCCACAGGGTCGTCAGAAAATACTGTGTCATCTTCCATACGGCCTTGCTTAAGACGCACGCACTTGCCATCTTTTAGATCAATGGCAGGAATAAGAAGTGGTGCCACAGCGGTCGTTACATCGGTATTTTGGGTAAAAGGAGATTGAGTACGCATATCAAAGGCCTTAGCTTAAATAGTAAGCGAGGAAAAATATAGGGTGAGTAAAAAGCATTTTTAGGTTACATTTGTAGCCTCAAACTGCTTAAATTAGCAAACATACTGGCAATTTTAGGGTAATTTAACGTATAATCCTAGGTTATATTGTATATGTATTTTGGTAGCCAGTCGCCACTGTCTTCTATGCTAAGAGGTTAGCACAGGTATAACTATTCGTAAGCATTTTTCCTAAATCTCGCGGGTTTTATAGTTCTGAAGTGCGTTTTTGTCGTACTGCTGCTACATCTTATCTTTGCAAGATCATATCTCGGTCACTGCGCCGTTCTTGACTTGTGCAAACCCGACAGGACGTCTGGCCTTTCTTCGCTTATGGAATAAGTTCGCTTATGATTACCATCAAAAAGGGGCTTGATTTGCCCATTGCTGGCGCTCCCAGCAGTGAAATCACCCAGCATTCGCCAAAGCACGTTGCACTTGTGGGCTACGACTATGTCGGTATGAAGCCCACAATGAACGTTAAAGAAGGTGATATTGTCACAAAAGGCCAACCTGTTTTTGAAGACAAAAAACGCGTTGGTGTGATCTACACCGCACCCGCCTCAGGTAAAGTCGTTGCTGTTAATCGTGGCGACCGCCGAGTATTTGAAAGCCTCGTCATTGAGATTGATCCCAATGCTGGCCCAAATGCTAATGAGGTGACGTTCAAGCAATATGCCTCAAACGAGTTGGCGGGATTAGATGCTGAAGCTGTGCAAGCGCAATTAATCAAATCTGGTGAATGGACGGCGTTTCGTACTCGCCCTTATAGCCGTACACCTGAAATTGGTGCGCGTCCACAAGCTATCTTCGTCACTGCAATGGATACCAATCCATTAGCCTTCGACCCGATGCTGCTTATCCAGCAAGAACAGCAAGCCTTCGATGATGGTCTTGCCGTTTTGTCGACCTTATCTCCCAAAACTTATGTGTGTCATCACGGCAATGCCAATTTGCCAAAAGTCGCCAAAACAGCGCCTGGCAACAGCACCGAATATCATGCTTTTGCAGGTAAGCACCCTGCAGGTAATGCCGGTACCCACATTCACTTTTTACACCCCGTCAGCCGTGATGTCACGGTGTGGACCATTGGCTTTCAAGATGTGATTGCCATTGGTAAGTTGTTTACCACAGGCCGCTTATATACCAGCCGTCTTATTAGCTTGGCAGGCCCTGCGGTGGCCAAGCCACATCTGGTGCTTACTGAGCGCGGTGCCGAGTTAACTCAGCTGACTCAAGGTGAATTAATCTCTGGTGACAACCGTATTATTACCGGCTCGGTATTGTCCGGCCGTAAAACCATTGGCACCACCGCTTATTTGGGCCGTTTTCATAACCAAGTAAGCGTGTTACAAGAAGGCTATGAGCGCCCAGCGTTCCACTTCTTTAGCCCAGGCTTTAACCGCTTCTCAAAACTGCCTATTTATATCTCGCAGTTTTTTAAGAGCAAAAAATACAACTTTACCACGACCACAAATGGCTCTCCTCGTGCCATGGTGCCCATTGGCGTCTTCGAGGAAGTCATGCCACAAGACTATTTGCCAACCCAATTACTACGTGCCCTAATTGTTGAAGATATCATCTCAGCAGTAGACCTCGGTGCTTTAGAGCTTGATGAAGAAGACTTGGCACTTTGTACCTTTGTATCACCGGGTAAATACGAGTTTGGCGACATCTTGCGTGATAACTTAACTCGCATCGAGCTGGAGGGCTAACGCTGATGAAATTTTTACACAATATGTTTGACCGCTTAGAGCCTAATTTCACTAAAGGTGGCAAACTTGAGAAATACTACGCTGTGTTTGAAATGTTCGATACTTTCTTACGTCAGCCAAGCAGCACAACCCATTCAGCGGCGCACGTCCGTGATGGTATTGATCTAAAACGCATCATGATTGTGGTGTGGTTATGTACGTTCCCTGCCATGTTTTGGGGTATGTACAACGTCGGTCATCAAGCGTTAATGGCCATTAGCCAATTAGGGCTACAGCCTGAAGGCTGGCGCACGGCTATTACCAACATGGTCGGCTATGATCCGAACAGTATGTGGGCCGCCTTCGTTTATGGCGCCATGCAGTTTTTACCCATTTATATCGTAACTTTCGCAGTCGGTATCTTTTGGGAGATCGTGTTCGCTGTGGTGCGTGGTCATGAAGTGAACGAAGGTTTCTTCGTCACCTCAGTGCTATTTGCACTGTGTTTGCCACCTGATATTCCTTTATGGCAAGTTGCCCTTGGCATCAGCTTCGGTGTGGTTGTCGCTAAAGAGGTGTTCGGTGGTACCGGCAAAAACTTCTTAAACCCTGCCCTATCAGGTCGTGCGTTTTTGTATTTTGCTTACCCCGCTTACATGTCAGGCGATACTGTTTGGACGGCTGTTGATGGCTTCTCAGGGGCAACACCTTTAGGTCTAGCGGCCATCGGTGTGACACCAGATAAATTCGTCGACGCTTACGGCTCAGCCATTACGTGGATGGATGCTTTCTTAGGCAACATGCAAGGCAGTATTGGTGAAGTATCTACTCTAGCTATCTTACTGGGTATGATTGTGCTTATCTGGACTCGCATTGCCTCATGGCGCATTATCGCCGGCTGTGTGGTCGGTCTGGTAGCCACTTCAATGGTATTTAACGCTGTCGGCTCAAGCGACAACTTAATGATGAGTCTACCTTGGTACTGGCATTTGGTATTGGGCGGTTTCGCTTTTGGTGCGGTATTTATGGCCACCGACCCTGTATCAGCTGCTCACACCAACAAAGGCCGCTGGGCATATGGTATCTTGATTGGCTTTATGACGGTGTTAATTCGCGTCATCAACCCCGCCTTCCCAGAAGGCATCATGCTAGCCATCTTATTTGCTAACTTGTTTGCGCCTTTGTTTGACTACTTTGTCACTCAAGCAAACATCAAACGTCAAACGGCTCGGAGGATGCGTCATGTCCCAGCAGACTAAGAAAAGCTCAAACTCAAACATGACCACCATTATGGTGGCCCTAGTCTTATGTTTGGTGTGTTCCGTAATGGTATCCGCCGTAGCAGTAGGCTTAAAACCCGCTCAAGTAGACAACCAGCTACTTGACCGTAACAAAAACATCTTGGTAGCAGCCGGCTTATTTGACCCAGCGAAAGACACCAACCAAGATGTCGAAGAGCGCTTTAAAGATTTTGAAGTAAAATTGGTGGACCTACAAAAAGGTCAGTACGCAACCGAGCAAGAGCTAACGACTGCCGGTATCACAGATATTGACAAGTACGATGCCGACCAAGCTTCTAAAAACAAGGCGCTAAGCATCGACTTAGGTAATGATGACCCAGCTGGTATCGGCTCAACGCCAAAATTTGCCAAAGTTTATGTAAAAAATGATGCCAATGGCAAACCTGAGCTGATGGTACTTCCGGTACATGGCTATGGTCTTTGGGGTACCATGTACGGCTTCTTAACCTTAGAGGGCGACTTAAATACGGTAAAAGGTATCAGTTGGTACGCTCATAAAGAGACCCCAGGTCTTGGTGCTCGTATTGAAGAAGATAAATGGCGTGATCAGTGGAAAGGCGTTCATGCTTATAATGACCAAGGCGAAGTGGCCACAGGGGTTACTAAAGCCGGTCAACCTAAGCCAAACGAAAACTGGGTAGATGGCATCAGTGGGGCAACCTTAACCAGCGCCGGTGTAAAAAACCTTATCCAATTTTGGTTGGGTGACCGCGGTTACAAACCATTTTTAGACAACTTACGTAGTGGCACTCCGAACAACACAGCTAACGCTCAGACATCAACCACTGCGGGCGAGGAGGCATAACATGGCTACAGAAACTAAAAAAATCTTAACCACGCCGATTTTTGACAATAACCCCATTGCGTTACAAATCTTGGGTATTTGTTCGGCACTGGCAGTAACAACCAGCGTAAAAAACGCGTTGGTTATGTGTATTGCTTTGACCTTGGTAACGGCTTTTTCAAGCTTTTTTATCTCAACCATCCGTAATCGTATTCCCTCAAGCATCCGTATTATTGTACAGATGACCATTATTGCCTCACTGGTAATCGTGGTGGATCAGATTCTAAAAGCAGTGGCTTATGATGTGAGTAAGTCACTTTCGGTATTCGTTGGTTTGATTATCACCAACTGTATCGTTATGGGCCGTGCTGAAGCGTTTGCTATGAGTAACCCTCCTGTACCAAGCTTTTTAGATGGTATTGGTAACGGTCTTGGCTATTCAGCGGTATTGCTATTTGTGGCCACTATTCGTGAACTCTTAGGTAATGGCAGCATCTTAGGCATTACCCTACTACAACCCGTCACCGATGGTGGCTGGTATGTGCCAAATGGCTTATTACTACTTCCCCCTTCTGCTTTCTTTATTATTGCGATGTTTATCACAGTAGTACGTATCTGGAAGCCTGAGCAAGTAGAAGAGCCTGAGTTTGTTATTAAGCCGCAGTCGAAAGGCATGGCTCACGGAGGAGGTCACTAATGGGACATTATGTCAGCTTATTTATCACGTCTGTTTTTATTGAAAACATGGCGCTTGCCTACTTCCTAGGCATGTGTACCTTCTTGGCGGTATCGAAAAAAGTATCTACTGCCATTGGTCTTGGTGTGGCCGTTATCGTGGTAATGAGTATCACCGTACCACTAAACAACCTACTGTTTCAGTTCATCCTAAAAAATGGTGCGCTGGCTTGGGCAGGTTTCCCAGATATCGACTTAAGCTTCTTAGGTCTGCTAAGCTACATCGCTTTGATTGCCGCTACCGTTCAGATCCTTGAGATGTTCTTGGATAAATTTGTGCCCTCACTATACAACGCACTTGGGGTGTTCTTACCGCTAATCACTGTAAACTGTGCCATCATGGGCGGCGTACTGTTCATGGTTGAGCGTGACTACAACTTCACCGAATCTTTAACTTATGGTGTGGGTGCTGGTTTTGGTTGGGCATTAGCGATTGCTTTATTAGCGGGTATCCGTGAAAAGCTAAAATACTCAGACGTACCTGCCCCACTACGCGGCTTAGGTATTACTTTTATTACTGTCGGATTGATGTCGCTTGGATTTATGTCATTTGGTGGCATGTCAATTTAACCGATTTACATTGCCCGTTTAATAGATAACAAGCGATTTTAATATTTAAAAAAGGACAAAAATCATGGAGTTATTTGGTACCGCCATTGGCGGCGTCGCCATGTTTACCCTGATTATCATGAGCTTGGTAGCCATTATTTTGATTGCCCGCTCAAGATTGGTCAGCTCAGGGGATGTCACCATTCATATTAATGGCAATCCTGACAATGATGTGGTAACCCCAGCCGGTGGTAAACTATTACAAACTCTCGCCAGCGAAGGTATCTTCTTATCATCCGCTTGTGGTGGTGGTGGAACCTGTGCCCAGTGCCGCTGTAAAGTCATCGAGGGTGGTGGTTCTATTCTGCCTACTGAAGAAGGTCACTTCACTCAAGGCGAAATCCGTGACAACATGCGTTTGGCGTGTCAGGTTGCGGTGAAGCAAGACATGAAAATCGAGATTGACCCTGAATTCTTTGATGTACAAAAATGGGAATGTGAGGTTGTCTCGAACGACAACGTGGCCACTTTTATTAAAGAGCTGGTATTAAAAATTCCAGATGGTGAAGAGGTCAACTTCCGTGCCGGTGGTTATGTACAGCTTGAGGCGCCGCCGCATGAAGTGCATTATAAAGACTTCGATGTTGCAGAAGAGTATCGCGGTGACTGGGATCATTTCGGCTTATTTAAATATGTCTCAAAAGTAGATGAGCCAGTGATCCGTGCCTATTCAATGGCCAACTATCCGGATGAAAAAGGCATTATCAAGTTTAACATCCGTATTGCCAGTCCGCCGCCTCGTGGCCCTGAAGGTATCCCACCAGGCAAGATGTCATCTTACGTATTTAGCTTAAAGCCAGGTGATAAGGTCACTGTATCAGGTCCTTATGGTGAATTCTTCGCCAAAGACACCAAAGCTGAGATGGTATTCATCGGTGGTGGTGCAGGTATGGCGCCAATGCGCTCGCACATTTTCGATCAGTTAAAACGTCTGCATTCAGATCGTAAGATCAGCTTCTGGTATGGTGCACGTTCGGTTCGCGAGATGTTCTATGTTGAAGATTATGACATGTTAGCGGAGCAGTTCGATAACTTCGAATGGCACGTGGCACTGTCTGATCCACAGCCTGAAGACAACTGGGAAGGGTATACTGGATTCATTCACAACGTGTTGTTTGAGGAATATCTAAAAGACCATCCAAACCCAGAAGACTGTGAATTCTATATGTGTGGGCCACCGGTGATGAACGCCGCGGTTATCGACATGCTACACAGCCTAGGTGTCGAAGATGAAAACATCTTATTGGATGATTTCGGTGGTTAGTGAGCGGGATGAATGCCTGCTGACAAAGAGCCACTGCTCTTAAGCCGATAAACTGTGATAAATTAAGAGCCTCAATGGAGGCTCTTTTTTTATGGCCACTATTTATAAGATCTGCCCTACTAACTCTGTCACATAAGAAAGGATGCTTATGAAAACCAAACTAAATAACCTAACCATTTGGATTACTGGTGCCTCAAGTGGGCTGGGTGAAGCGCTGGCGATAGAATTCGCTCGCCGCGGTGCCACAATTATATTAAGCGGGCGCAATAAACAAAAGCTCGAGGCCGTTAAAGCCAAATGTAAAAAACCGACAAAACACGTCGTGGTGCCCTTTGATATCTTAGACGTCGCACAAGCTGAAGCGGCTTATGCCACCGTTATCCAAAATGCGGGACATGTCGATTGGCTGATTAATAACGCGGGGGTCAGTCAGCGCTCATTAATTATGCAGACCAGTGAGGCCGTTGAGCGCCAATTGATGGAGATCGATTATTTTGCTCAGACCCGACTAACGCGTTTGGTACTACCAGATATGATTGCCCAGGGTGGCGGCAAGGTGGTGATGGTCTCAAGTGTGGCCGGATTATTAGGTACACAATATCGCGGTGCTTATGGTGCGGCCAAAGCGGCCATTCACATGTGGGCCAATAGCTTGCGTGCCGAATTAAGTGAGGACAATATTAAAGTGGCCACCATATTCCCAGGCTTTATCCAGACCAACGTCTCCATCAATGCCCTGACTGCCGATGGCAGCGCTCAAGGCACGATGGATGACGCCACTGACCAAGGCCTAAGTGCCAAAGCCTTTGCCAAGCAAGCGGTAAAAGCCTTGGTTCAAGACGAGGAGTACATTATCGTCGCAGGTCAAAAAGAGAAGTTTGCCACCTTAGTCAACCGGGTATCACCGCCTAAGCTGTATAAACTTATCCGCGGCGCAAAAGTTAAGTAGTAAAGTAAAGCTAAGTAGTAAAGCTGCCACAAATCCCATTAATAGCGTTAAAATATACCCCCTCCTGCTGATATAAGACGACCTTATATCAGCCCCTCTCCTTTATTTTTATAAAAATATACTTATGACGCCTTTATTCTCCGCACTGTTATCACCCACCGGGTCATCCTCTAACTTATCTGCTTCAAAAGCCATAATGGGCACGCTTATGCTGTCCACTACTGTGATGATGAGCGGCTGTGATCAACCTCCTACCTATGACTATATCAAGGGTGAGACCATGGGAACCAGCTATCACATCACTTTCCAAAACCCAAAGGGGGTGAATCAAGACGAGATTCAGCAAGCCATCGATAAGCGTCTACAGCAGATTAACCTCAGTATGTCGACTTACATGCAAGACTCGACCATCTCTAAATTCAACCGTTTGGGCGCCGGTGAGTCAATCACGGTAGATGCTGATTTTATAAAAGTATTGAATGATTCTAAACAGGTGTATCAACAATCAGGCGGCGCCTTTGACCCTACTGTGATGCCGCTAATTAATCTTTGGGGATTTGGCACAGTAATGACGGCCGAAAGATTACAAAACCCGCCAAGCGCCTCTGAGATAGCCACAGCCAAAGCCCTACTCGACTTTAAAGGTATCAAGCTCACCGAAGATAAGCTTAGCAAAGACAAGCCAAACGTGGCGCTGGACTTCTCAGCTGTCGCCAAGGGCTATGGGGTCGATGTGATTGCTGAGGTGCTGCACAAAGACTATAAAATTAATAACTACATGGTGGAGATTGGTGGTGAAGTGTCCACCTCAGGGGTGAACCAAAACGCCCAACCTTGGCAAATTGCCATTGATGCGCCCATCATAGACAGTACCGTCAGCGAGCGTTATACCTTAGCGGCCATTCGTCAGCCCCTCTTAAGCAACAAGCTGCATCTGGCCACCTCGGGCAACTATCGTAACTCGGTGGTGTTCGATGGGCGCCGCTACAGCCATACCATTGACCCCACCACCGGCCAGCCCATTGCCGGCGGTGCGCCCTCTGTGTCTGTCGTGGCAGATAGTGTCTCTTTGGCCGATGCTTGGGCGACTGCTTTGACCGCCATGACCTACGAAAAAGCGCTAGCCACCGCTAAGCAGCATAATTTGGCAGTGCTATTTGTGATACCCAAAGATGGTAAGATCCATGATGAAGTGCCCTCTCTTGAGGAGATTAAAAAGAACAAAGCCGACCCTCTAGCTTACTGGGAAGTGGTCGAGACTCCGGCTATGAAAACGCTACGCTCTGGTCAAAAAGACTAAATATCTAGAGCTATGAGGTACCGGGTTTATAAGCACTATAGCTTAGATTAAGATGGCGGCGAATTGATCGCACCCGTCGCGATTTTAATCAGCCCCGCCTATTTAAGCCAAATATGGTAGAATAGATACCCAAAGATCGATGACAAATCTAGCTTGTGGCACAGCAGTAAGAGACTTAGCAACAGACTCTATAGTCAGCCCTGCGCCCAAGCCTCTTAATCTAAGTGAGGTTATTATGCTCGCTCAACTTCTTCCTATGCTGCTGATTACCTTCGGCGTCTTTGTCCTATTTTTCTTGATGATGGGCATCGGCTATATGGTAAAAAAAGAGCCTTTACGCGGCTCTTGCGGACGTGTGGCCAACCTGATGGGAGATGAAACCTGTCAGTTCTGCGGTAACGATCCTAATTTGTGTGAACAGATTAATGACGAAAAAGCTTTTGATAGTAAAAAGGCGGCAGACCTAGGTAAATCGGCCTTATGAACCATACCGGATAAGTCAAATCTGCCATAAAGCCCCAAAATCTCAGTAAAACCGCCAGAGAATATAGACTGTTATTAATGTTCAAACTTTCTGGCTTAGGTTCCCCCGATCATTTCTGTTATAGTTAAACCATCGCCTATGCGGTGGTTTTTTTATGCCCGCTAACCTCTACCCCGTCTGTCACAAGTAAGTGGTCTATTATGTCGCATTCTACCTCTGCCCAAAACAGTCTCAGCTCTAAGGCGACGACGCCTAACGCCTCCCAGCCCGCCCATACTTTGGGTCAAAAGACACCACCTGCGGTATTTTGGCTGGTGGTCATCGCCATATTACTGATGGCGAGCAATATGCGCTCGCCCATCGTGGCACTCGGTGCCATAGCGCCTGTGGTCCAAGACGCACTCAATATCAATGCCACCCATATTGGCTGGCTGGGCGCTATTCCTATGCTAATGTTTGCACTCGGCGCCTTAATCTCTCCGGCGATAGGCAAACGCTTTGGGCTTGAGAATACCTTAATTGCGGTGCTATTCGTCATTACTGCCGGTATTATCATGCGCTCAACTTGGGTCAGCTGGCATGGCTTCTTGGTGGGTACGGTATTGCTGTCATTGGCCATCGGTTTTGCCAACACCTTAGTGGCACCGGTTATCAAGCAGCGAACCCCGCACAATATTGCGTTAGTGACCGGATTATTTAGCTTAACCATGTCGGTGATGGCGGGGATAGTCTCGGGACTGGTCTATCCATTGACTGAGCGGATCGGCTGGCAGTGGGCGCTGGGTGGTTGGGCAATATTGGGTATTGCTGCCATTATTGCGTGGGTCATCTTACGTTTAAGGCTTGGATCCTCTCATAAGCTGCCGGCAGCGGTAATGAACTCAGAGCAGCAAGCTCAAGAGGACATCTGTATTT
Source organism: Psychrobacter raelei (assembly GCF_022631235.3). NCBI lineage: Bacteria > Pseudomonadati > Pseudomonadota > Gammaproteobacteria > Moraxellales > Moraxellaceae > Psychrobacter > Psychrobacter raelei. Next base: position 115,620 of record NZ_CP093310.2, on the reverse strand, counting down.
GGAAATCAGCACTGGCCTGGCAAATGGCGGTTTTTATGGGGCTACAGTCCTTGTTATTTTATACCGTGGCCGCTTTTTTACCCTCCATCTGGATCAGTAAAGGCTTAAGTGAGGTTGAGGGCGGTAGCATGGGCTCGGTGTTCCAGTTTATGGCGCCCATTGCCATTATCGGTATGACGTGGCTAATTCGCCGCGGAATGCAAATTCAGACTGTGGCCATTGCCGCCACGGTACTCAATGTCATTGGCCTAGTCGGTATTACTTATCTATCACCTCACTTAGCTTGGCTGTGGACCGCTATTATGGGGCTTGGCTGTGCCAGTATTTTTACCCTATGTATCATGCTGTTCTCTTTACGCACTTATAGCCCAAACCAAGCCAGTAAACTGTCGGGGATGGCTCAGACCGTGGCTTACTTGGTGGCTTTCGCCGGTCCTTTTGGCGCAGGCTGGCTGCATGAAGCAACTGGCGGCTGGGATGGCCCTTTATTATTTATATTAATACTGACCATCATTAACTTAATTATCGCTTGGCTTGCCAGTCGTCCTATTATGATTGACGGCAAGCCCGCTTAGCGACTACTCTAAGTCAATAATTTTAACTTTTAATCTAAAAATAACTTAAACGGTACTGTTATGAAGTTTTCAAAATACGGACAGCAATTCACCCAAACCAGCGCCATCTCTCAACTTATGGACGACCTAGGCGACGCTCTAAAAAGCCCAACACCTGTCAATATGTTAGGCGGTGGTAACCCAGCACGCATTGATAAAGTGAATGAAGCCTATTTTGAGGTCTATAAATCATTGGAAAAAGGCGGCATTGAAGGCGGCGCCATCGAATCAGTGGGTAACTACTCAAATCCGCAAGGCGATGCCAAATTTATCGAGGCCTTGGTGGCTTTTTTTAACCGTCATTACCACTGGAACCTTACCACTGAGCATATCGTGCTGACCAATGGCTCACAAAATGCTTTTTTCTATTTGTTTAACTTGTTTGGTGGTCAATTCGAAGACGAAAAAGGCAATACCACCACCAAATCTATTTTATTACCACTAGCCCCAGAGTATATCGGCTATAGCGACGTGCACATTGATGGCAAACACTTTATTGCTATAAAGCCTGAGATTGAAGAGGTTGAGCACGAGGGCGAAAGCGGCTTTTTTAAATACAAAATTGACTTTGATGCCTTAGAGAACTTGCCAGCACTAAAAAATGGGGAAATTGGTGCAATCTGCTGCTCACGCCCCACCAACCCCACCGGCAATGTGCTGACCGATGAAGAAATGGCACATTTATCGCAGCTTGCCAAACAGTACGACGTGCCTTTGATTATCGATAATGCTTATGGTGAGCCCTTCCCCAATATTATTTATCCTGATGTGAATCTAAACTGGGATGAGAATACGGTTTTGTGCTTTAGCTTGTCTAAAATAGGCCTACCTGGCGCCCGTACCGGTATCATTATTGCCGCCCCAGAAGTGGTAAAAACCGTGAGCGCCATGAACGCTGTGGTCAATCTGGCCCCCACTCGCTTTGGGGCTGCCATTACCGGACCGCTACTTAATGACGACAGCCTAAAGCAGCTGTGTGATGAGACCATCCAGCCCTTTTATGCAGCAAAAGCTAAGCTTGCCATCGAGCATTTAAAACAGCAGCTGGGTGAGTATCCAGTGTTCATTCACAAGCCTGAAGGGGCGATTTTCTTGTGGGTGTGGTTCAAGGACTTACCCATTAGCACCACAGAGCTTTACGAGCTGTTAAAACAAAAAGCCACGCTCATTGTGCCAAGTGAACACTTCTTCCCAGGCTTAGACATCAGCGATTATCCGCACGCCCATCAGTGCATCCGGATGAGTATTGCCGCCAGTGATGAAACGTTGGCATCGGGTATTAAAGTCATTGGTGAAGTGGTACGCAGCTTATATGACGCCCAATAACAGGCTGTTTTACATCCGCTGTTGTTACATCAGTTCTTGTTGCATCCGCTGTTGCGACATAAAGCTGATGCTAACACTTACTGCCCTGTCTAGGAAATAATAGCCATGCCCTCTACTACTGAGACGGTGCCTCACAGCGCTATGAATAAATTGTTTGGTACCGATAGCACCGAGGTGTATCTGATAAGCCAAGAGTGGGCGCAGCCCTTGCAAGCGTATCTGACGGCCAATGAGACACGGCTGGCACCTTATGAGCCCGCCCGTGAGCCCGATTGTTACACCTTAGATGGCGTACAAGCACGTATTGCAGCGGCACTAGATATGCACCGTCAACGCCAAGGCATCTCTATGTTACTCACCTCAAAAAACAGCACACAGGTGATAGGCGTGATTAACTTTAGCGGCTTTATGTATGGGGTATTTCAGGCCGGATATGTGGGCTATTCGATAGACTCAGACTATGAAGGCAAAGGCATTATGAGCGAGGTGCTCAGTCAGGCGCTTGAGTACGTGCGCAAGCACTATGGACTACACCGCATTATGGCCAATTATTTACCTGATAATCATCGAAGTGCGCGGCTGTTAAATACGCTTGGTTTTGAACAAGAAGGCTATGCCAAGTCTTACTTAAAGATTAATGGGCAGTGGCGTGATCATGTGTTAACTGCCTTAGTCTTTGATGAAAGCCACTCTACAACCACCAGCACTATAGAGGGTCAGTAGTGCATCTATGCTGTGTGCGCCAATTTCACACGCTCATAACCATTCATAAACAGCCAAAGCGCCTACCCCCTGTTAGTATGAGCTCACATAAGATTTCATTATTTTGTCATTCATACTATTGGGATAAAAAAAAGCCATGTCGATGCCGTTTTTTAAGCCATTATCCGCTGTTGTTATTGCAAGTGCTCTGTTAATGGGCTGCCAGCCCAGCTCAAATGATAAGACGGCCACTCAGTCACAAGCTGAGTCTGCGCCCACAGCCAAGACCCAGACCAACACCAGCGCACCCGCCGCATCACAATCCACCACAAGCGTACAAAGTAGTGCTCCAGCTGAAGTTATTGAGCAGCCAATTACCATACTGGCCCTCGGTGACTCACTCACAGAAGGATTAGGATTGCCCGAAACTGAGGCCTACCCCGCCCAATTAGAAGCGGCATTAAAACAGGCCGGTTATGTCAACGCCAAAGTCATTAACTCTGGCTTAAGCGGCGAGACCAGCACCGGATTGGTGAACCGCTTAGACTGGGTATTAAAAACCAAACCTGACATCACTATTTTGACCACAGGCGCCAACGATGCCATGCGGGGTATCGATGTGGCGACTATCGATAGCAATATTCGCACGGCCATTAAGCGCTTACAGGACCAGGGCAGCGTGGTGGTGCTTGGCGGTATGCAAATCTATGACAACTTAGGGGATGACTACGTCAAATCGTTCTCGGCCATTTATCCTAACATTGCTAAAGACACCAGTGTGGTGTTTATTCCTTTCTTTTTGGACGGCGTTGGCGGTGATGCCAGCCTCAATCAGGCCGATGCCATTCACCCCACCAAAGAGGGCTACGCGCGTATCGTCAATAACAACATCTTGCCGGTGCTTAAACCGGCGCTTGAAAAGGTCGCAGCACAAAAACAGACCCAGACCTCTCAATAGCGCACGCTATAAATAAGCCACCTTGATTAATTACTTTGCCTAATTAATTTGCTTAATTACTTTGCTTAATTACCTTGTTATTTGTCCCCTGACTAAAGAGACTTTATGAGCAGCCAAATCGATAATCCAAACAGCGATGTTAAATCCTCGCCCCTACTGACGGCACGCAACCTAAGCAAAAGCGTGATAATCGGCGATACCAAGACCGACATCATAAAAGGTGTCGATGTGTCGATTGACGCTGGTGAGTTTGTCGTCATAATGGGAAAATCAGGGTCAGGCAAGTCAACTTTGCTGGGGCTACTGGCAGGACTTGATTATCCAGATAGTGGAGAGATTTGGCTTGATGGCCAAAACCTCACTACCCTAAGCGAGGATGAATTGGCACAAAAACGTCAGCAGGATATGGGATTTGTGTTTCAGTCATTTCATTTATTACCAACCTTAACCGTGGCTGAAAACATCGCGTTTCCGCTGGATATTGCACGTCGTCCTGACCTAGAGCGGGTGGTGCAATTATTGACAGCGGTTGGTCTTACCCACCGCCGTGACAGCTTACCCCATCAGCTTTCAGGCGGTGAACAGCAGCGCACAGCAATCGCCCGCGCTCTGGTCGCCCGTCCCAAAATCATCTTCGCTGATGAGCCCACCGGTAACTTAGATGAACAAAATGCGCAGCAAGTGATGCACTTATTATTGGAGCTACAGCAGCAGTCTGGGACGGCCTTGGTGGTGGTGACCCATGACCCAGCGATGACTGAGCATGCCGATCAGGTCATTACCATTCATGATGGGCGGGTAGAATAGTCTACAAGCATACGCTGCCACCAGCCTACAACATCTGATTGGCCAATACCCCAAATATCTGAGCCCGCTTAACCGTCTGTACTGCCCAAGCATAATGGGTGGCAGGCTCGAGCATGGTATTGTTGTGTTTAAATACCGCTTTGGCATCTTGAGCTAAGATAGCTTGCGCCTCCTCTAATACCCGCGTAGATACCGAAAAAGCCTGCTGTACCAAGGCAATTTGCGCCGGATGAATGACCGTCTTGCCCACCAAGCCGAGTGAGACATCGGTGGCAAGCTCTTGGATAAACAAAGCGGTATTATCAAAGTACTCACACACAGGTGCCGTCAAATAATAGCCTTGTGGCACAAAAGTCCCAATTAGCTGATGCATCAAGGTGCCCACAGGGGTCTCATAAATGGTCTGAGTGCTGGGTCGACGCAAGCGCAGGGCAGAAAATAAATCATTGCCGCCAATGCGTAATGCAAATACCCGCTCATCAAAGGCATGCGCTAAGGCCGTGGCTAGGGCCTGATTGTGTGCCGGATCAAATAAGCGGCCGGTCTCTAAAGTGGGCATTAATAGACTGTCCTCTTGCACCTGCTGGCAGGCCAAGCGCCAATTAGACAGACTGTCCATGTCCACTTTGGGCAGCACGTAGCCATCGACCAGATTAATGTTTGGCAAGGCGGCCAGCTGCATTAGCATCTGCGGATTGCGCGGGCGAATAAACACCAGCGGTCGATTGCTCTTTTGTACTGCTGATATTTGAATGCCTGTGGTCTCATCTATCTGATTTACACACTGACTGCGCGATACGCTAAGCGGCGTATCTTGTTGAACACTGGCCCAATGTGACAATAGCTTTTGTATGTTACTCCAAGCATAAGGCACATCGCTTTCGCTCACCGCATCCTCTAAGCAGATAATGACGCTGTCTAAATTTGGCAGTTTGCTGCGGCTAATCACCGCCCAGATATCCTCGCGTGTGGCAGGCATGTACAGGCTTGCCCCTAACTGATAAGGGTGCAATGGGCTCTCGGATATGGCACTTACTGAGCTCAAAAAATTCGGCTCATTCATGGCGATATTGGGCGCATTACTGTCAGAGACACCTGAGGTAATTAAAGGGGGTAACGGGGTCATGATATACACTCTAAGATTAGAAAAACTGCGATTAGATATAAAGCTTATGCGATAGGATTTGGTTTTTTTTGATATGTAGCAAGGCTATTGGTCACGTTTTTTGATGATGGTGACCGCTTGATACGGCAAAATCTGCTCGCCAATCACCGTCACAGCCACCCCCTTTTGTTGACACAAATGCCTTAATAATGCCGTGTCAGGATGATCGGCACTGGCCAATAACACTTGCTCAGGATCACGCCGCATCACGGCTCGGGTAGCCTCAGCAATGGTCGGCTTAATACGATTGATGTTACTAATCTGATAGTGATTGGCCAACGTCTCAATAATAGGCTGCGCATGATAACGCGGGGCTGCATAAGTCGGCAAAGCGGTTGTGTTGGCATTTTGCAAAAGCAGCTGATGGCGCATGTCTTCTATGGCCTCGATAAAGCTTAAACTGTGATCTTTATGCGCCAAATTATGATAAATCACGCTTTGATGTAAGCCGGATGTTAAGTCGTGATTGGGGTCGCTATACAAGGTTCGTGATATCAGGCCAGAGACGGTACTGCCAAGCAGACCTGAAGGTATCAGCCAATCCTCATTACTGGCCGATAACCACGCCACGCCCGCAGGGTCAGCAAGGGTTAACAAGGGAACCACACCACGGCCTTGATGAAACACATTGCTAAAGCTTGCATCTGCCGTCCAATGCTTATCCAAATAAGCCTTTAAGCTGCGTGACAGCTCACCATAAATGGCCCCTTTACCGGTCCAGCCATCGACGAAGACTATTGGACTTGTGGGGTGAGCGCTCAAGATTTTGGTGAGGGCCACCGGATCTAGCCCTCTATCACGGATAATACTGACGCCATAATGCTGACTGGGCAAATGATAAGGTGCGCCACCATCGCTTAAAGCCCGCTGTAACAAAACCCCTATCGGCAATCCTGCCCGCACCAAACTCACCAAAATCAGTGGAGACCGGCTATTTGTCTGCGTCTCAAACAAGCTTTTTAAAGTGGTACTAAGCCGAACAATATCCTGCGCCAAGCGTAACTTTCCTTGCTGTAACGCCTGTTGATACATCTGCTCATGGGCGTCAGAAGGCGCTTTTTCTAAAGTCAGCATGTCTGAGTAATGCTGCTGTCCGCTTTGAATCAGCGCCTCTTTTTGTGCCACCGGTACATCCCTAACACCCGACTTATCAACAATGTCTAATAACAAAGTCACATCGCTTGGCAGATAGCTGCCACAATACGAAGTAATGTCTGATGGCGGCGTTGTTTTGTGTAAATCCATAGCTTAGCTGCTTTATCTTTTATATTTAAAAATGGTTATATTTAAAAACGGTTATATTTAAAAAGTATGTTTAAACAAGGCGATGTGTTAGCGAGGGTAGATTGAAAATAAGCTGTATTTAAAGCACATGAATGTGGTCATGAAGTTGACCATGATTGGGGGTGCCGTACCAATCAAGCTGCTGCAAAAAAGGTAAATCTGCCAAGCTATCGCCAAAGCCAAAGCTAGGGCGAGCGTGGTCTAAATGCTGCTCAAGCAAGTAGGCTACCGCATGACGTTTATGGATACCCTTGGGCAATATGGCCAAATTATTGGCATTGCTATGGATATAAAAATCATCGGCCAACTGGGGGTGCTCAGCCAGCAGCCACTCACCAAATTGCTGTAAAGCCATGGCATCTTTTTGGTGATGCTTGATGGCCAAATAAATCAGCATCTCGCTCAATGAGTCATCGCTGGAGTCAGTGCCTGGTGCCACAAAATCATCGTGATGCAGCGCCAGTTTTAATGGCCCTTGCTGTCTGTGGTTATACTCCTCAATAATCGCTATTAACTGCTGTAACTTGGCTTGTAGCGGCGCTAATATTGCGCCCATCTGGTGTTGCCAAGCCTTTAATGGCTCCCCTGAGGGCTGTAAGATAAGGGCGCCATGGGTCAGCACTTGCCAGCTGCTAAAGTTAAGCACTACCCGTTTAATCTCATGTCGGTCACGAGCTGTTACCACAATCAGCTCCGTACTTGAGAGTAACCAATTAAAAAACAGCTGCTGGCGCTGGGTCATAAGACTTAATGGCTCACCTTGCTTATTGACGGCGGCATATACCAAATGATGTGGCTCAGCAGTCGGTAGCTGCCACGCTGCAATTTTTCGTTGTGTCTGAAATAAGGTATCATCCAAATCCATCAATGCATAAGGCTTGATGATTAACGAGTCGGGCATAAAGGGCGTTAAGCTATGGGTATTGATCGTCATCGTTAGGGACTCACCACAATCACGTTATCTAAGTTATGCCACAGCGCATCGACACTCTCAGTGGGTGTCTCGACACACAGCACAATGATATCCCACTGCTCAGGGACCACGTTATACACAAAGTTGGTCATACCTAGGCCATAATTATCTTGGAAGCTTAGTACTGCGTCAATGGCACCGCCCAAAGCAATCGGTGATCGGGTCAAAGCGCTAAAGCTCACCTGTGCACGGCTTTGTGATGTCGTCAGCGCCTGCTGCTCTATCCACTCTGCCAACAAAAAAGGCAACCACACAAACTCATTACTTCCCAGCACCAAAATTCGCGTAGACTGAGCATTATCAGTGGTGCCGCTATCCTTAATAAACGGATCGCTGACCACATCAATGCCACGTGCTCTTTGGTAAGCCTGCTTAAAGCGTGCTAAAAAATGAGCAAAGCCCTCGGTGCTGTCTAAGGTAGGTTGACGCCCCCAGTTGCCAGTTGCTAACAGCGGCTGACTGCCGGCGTCAGTGGTATCGACACTGGGCATAGTAATCGGCTGTGGGTCGGGCGCATCGGTCCATTGCCAGTCGCCAGCCATCAAGTGATGACGCTCAAAGGCTATCCCTTCTAAGCGAAGAGCGATATGGTCATCATTGTCTGCTTGTCCTAACGACCAATCCACCAAAGTTACCAAATGTACCTGCTCAAGCTCAGTGAGCCCCGCCTCTCGTAAGGCACTGACCACATTGACACAAGTATTTCCGGTTGAGGCTTCATCATCTACCATAATCAAGGTCTTACTGGCCATCAGCTGCGCCTGTATGTGCGGCTCATCGCTTTGATAAATCAGATGGGTGCTCGCATGGCTATGGTCCTCACTAAAGGTGGTCAGTAGGCTTGCTTGCTGCTGAGCATGACGGGTGGAGTTGAGCAGCAGCGCATTGGGATAACGTTCCTGTAAAGCTTGATGCACGCCTGCTGACAGTCCCACTGCGGTCTCAGCCATACCCACCACCACTATCGGCTCAGGCAAATTATCCGGCACCGTATGAGCCAAATGGCTAAAAGCTTGGCGCATGATCTGGGGCGATACCGGAATATGTCGACCCAGTACTTTGGAGACAAACAAAAACGCCCGCTTCGGATTAATACGCTGCGCAAATCCCAGCAGGTCATCAAGCTGATAGCTGTGCTCACCACTTAGCCGATAGCTTAAGTCAAGCGTGCCTCTGGGCAGCTCTACCCGCTTTTGTTGATAAGACAGTGAATCAGTTGGGGGATATTTGCTATCGCAGGTCATGGTCAAAACTTTCCTTTGGCGCTCTGTAATACACGAATTATATGATGCGTACATCCGGCGCCGTAATGGGTCAGGTATTACAAATTGTCAATGATCAATTTTATGCGAGGGCTACTCGCTTAATGAATACTCACTTAATGGCTACTCGCTGGGCTCAATCAAAACACTACACATAATAGAGCGTACTTGGCAGGGCTTTATTTGTGTCGTGATGAGCGGCAAATCTGGCTTATCTTCAACTCCTAGCCAGTAGCCAAAGGCGATCTGGGTTAAATCGATACCACTGTGTACGGTATACCCTATACCCCCTGAAGGACGCGAGTTAATCTCAAGCACTTTGTGATTGCCCGCCTCATCAGCCTTGGTCTGTACGCTTACAATGCCGTCACAACCAAAGGCACGAATTAAAGGGATAACTACCGCCATTACTGACTCATCATAGCCCAGATGCTGTACCTTGCCGACCTTATAACGGGTCACAGCAGCCAACACTTCACCGCGCTCACAGACCACATCAATAGAGTACTCTTTGCCAGGCAAATAAGGCATGAGCAACATCGGAATCGGCCGCTGTTTTACCATAACGCTGTTAGAATAAGCACTAATAAACTCAGAGGTGGTGATTCTGCGATTATCCGTGAAATACAGATGCTCAAAGCTGTCGTAGCTTGCGCTCTGTACGTCCAATGAGGCTTGAGCATGGGTATCTAGACACCAAAACCCTTGGGCAAATATGCCACTAATTGGCTTCACACAGAGCGGCTGATGACCATGGGTCTCAATCAATTGCTTAAGCTCATCTACTGTATCAAAGCGCCAGCCTTCTGCCGCAGCAATGTTGTGCGCCTGACAATGACTCATAAAGGCAAATTTGTCATCGATTTTTTGTAGCATCTCAGTCGAGGTGGCGCCCGTTAGCAGACGAATACCCGCCTGCTCAAACTGAGCTCGCTGCGCCTCATAAGTGATGCTATTGCGACCTGTTAACAGCACCTTGGTATTGGCCTTAATGGCGTGCTGTAACACAAACTGCCAGCGCGCCAAACCGCTTTGTTGCTCTTGCTTGACGCTTGGCTCGATAAAGACGTGATCGGCAAACTCAAAAGTCTCCGGGCGCTGCGAACGATGTGAGGCAATAACTTCAAATGGCGTTATACTGCGCCGCTTTAATTGCTGTAAACTTTGTAGCATATCACGCTGACTCGACTGCCCTTCAGCAAGCCAAACACTGGGCGCACAACTAAACGTGGACGGACACATAGATAACCCTTTAATAAAAATACCAACGACTCACTGCCTCTATTTAACAGCTGCATTATAGGCACATTTTAGGATAAATAATCGCTTTTTTATGCGTTTATTCTCTCTTTTGCTTCGCCTTTTCGCCTGCCCTTTAACCTGCTTTTTAATTTGCCTTTCGTTAAAGCCAAATCTGCTAGACTACTATCACAGTACCAAAATTATTATAAGTAGACAAAGCTGGTCATCGCCTTAACAAATCATGGCCAAACTTAAGCACAGTAGGCTAGGAAGGCTAAGCTGCCCCCTTTATTCGTTCTATGGAGAGTTATTATGAGTCAAACTTTAATTGCCGGTGCCAATGCGCCGCTACCCACCGATAATATTAGTGTACGTATTTTAAGTGACCAGCCCATTGATTGCGCTGCCTACCGCTTAGCCGAAACTGGCAAGGTGCGCGGTGACGGCGACATGGTGTTTTATGGTCAAACCCGCAGCGATGATGGCAGTGTCAGCCATCGCGGCCACGATACTGATGCGTTTTTTGACATCAGCCTACCTACGCAGCCACAAACTATCCAAAAAATTGCTTTGGCTTTTTCAAGCAATCAGCCTTTATCACAATTGGGCGATATTCAATTGCAAGTGCTCCAAGGTACAACTGTACTGATGACCTGCCATGTACAAAGTGCCAATCGCAGCGAAAAAGCACTTATCTTAGGGGAATGCTATCGCCGCCAAGGCCAATGGAAATTTCGATTTATCTCGCAAGGATTTGATGGCGGATTGAAGCCACTGTCTGAGCATTTTGGGGTAGAAATCGCTGATGAGGCGCCTGCACCTAGTCCTGTAGCAACGCCACCGGCTCAGAACCGAAGCTCACAAATGCCGCCCCCTATTAGCGCACCTGCACCCAGCTCACCTGCGCCGCGCTCGGTTAATTTGTCCAAAATCAGCCTGACCAAAAATCAATCCAGTATTAACCTGAAGAAAAAAGATGATTTTGGCAAAATCACCGTCAACCTAAACTGGAATCGCCAGAACGCTAGCGGAGCTAATACAGCGGTTAAAAAGAAAGGCTTTTTAAACGATTTGTTTGCCGCAAAATCAACCGGTATAGACCTTGATGTTGGTGCGATGGTGCACCTAAATAATGGCGAGCGCACCTTAATTCAGGCACTCGGCGGCCGATTTGGTGATCTTCAAAGAGCGCCTTATGTGTTACTGCGCGGCGATGACCGCACCGGCCAAAGCCTAGACGGTGAATGGCTCGATATCAATGGTGCTCGCTGGAGCGATATCAAAGAGGTGTTTATCTTCGCCTTTATCTACGAAGGGGCACCCAACTGGGCGCAAACCGATGGCACAGTCACCATTTATGTCCCCGACCAACCGCCTATTGAGACGCGGATGACGGAGGGCAATAACGCCTCAGGCATGTGTGCCGTTGCTCGGTTAATGAACCAAAATGGCAGTATTAATGTGGAGCGTATTAACCGCTATTTCTCCGGCCATCAGCAGATGGATGAAGCCTTTGGTTGGGGCTTTAACTGGAAGCGGGCTCGCAAATAAAGTCAGTTGCGGCGCCTGCTCTACTTGTGACATAAAAAAACGCTGACCTAGGTCAGCGTTTTTTTATTAGTTAGCATAAGTTATGGGTTATCTATAGTGCCCGACCCTAGCTTTAGACATGGGTTGGGGTTGGTCACCAATAATTAGGCGTGAGGGGTAATCGCTGGCATTAAGTCATTAAAGGTGCGGCCACTGGCCACTTCACCAATGGCGTGCATCTTCCACTCACCATTATGGCGATAGACTTTGGCCATAATCATAGCGGTATGATTGCCTTGAGAGGATAAGTTATAGCGCGCCACCTCAGCATTGTTACCTGCATCGACGATACGGCAATAAGCGTTTTCAACGGTAGAGAAGTTCTGACCGGTAAAGCTATTGACCGTGAACACCAATGACTTGACATGGGCTGGGATTTTGCTCAAATCCACATTAATAACCTCATCATCACCATCACCGGCACCCGTGCGGTTGTCACCAGTGTGCAAGATACTGCCATCTTTAGAGCGCAGTTGATTGAACCAGATGGCATCAACTGGCTGCTTGTTATCATCAAACATAATGCATGAAGCATCCAGATCAATGCTGTCACCGCCGCCTGACCCACAGCCACCAAATAATGCGCCTAAAAAGCCGCCTTTTTTTGCAGGTGCAGCAGAGCCGGCAACATCCCAGCCTAAGCCCATTTTAATTTGAGTTAGCGTACCACCGGCTTCTTTGCTCAGTGAAATCTTTTGTCCTTTTTGCAGATTAACTGCCATGTTACTTATCCTTGATATATGAATTTATGCAGGCGTGATGGCTGTAAATGTCGGCGTTATAAAATATTATCTAAAAATCCGCCACTGCCACCGCGTCCGCCTGAGCTACTGCCCAAAATGCTTTGTACCCAGCCTCGATAGGTGTCTCGGTTACGTGAACAGATGATGACCTTACCTTGACCTGAGAAATTTAGCACCATCCCCTCGCCACTGGTGACGGAGTTGATAATATTACTCATAAAGCCTTTTTTCTTACTGGTTGAGACCGATAAACTGTACTGCAGATTGGAGTCCCAGCACACCACATGACCATTGTCGATGACCACATCTTTGCCGGGCGTCACCTCAATCTCAAATAAAGAGCCAAAGCCTGAGACCACCAGCTGACCTTGGCCTTGGGTCTGCATCACCACAAATCCGCCGGTATCACCGAATACCGCACCACCTAAGTTGCGCTGGATATTGGCCTTTACTTCAACCTCTCGGGTAGCTGCCACAAAGGCGCCATCACTTAATGTATATTGCTGAGGGCCAATATCCAAAATCTGCATGTCACCATCTAAGGTGGGGGCCAATAAGCAGTCCCCTTCCCCATTTGTGGCAGCAATCTCTTGTTGAAACAGTGATTCATCATTGGCAAATCGGCGCATCAAGGACTGCATCAGACCGCCTTGCAACTTACCCTTTAGCTCAAGATTATTCTCCATCATAACCATCGCATTGGCTTCACAATAAATAGAGTCGCCAGGCTTTAAATTACAATGTAAAAATGGCTCAATTGTGCCAATGAGACTAAAGGTTGCCGCCATGATACTGTCCTTTTACGCCGTTCTTTTACTCAATTGGCTTAGACAGGCAGACACCCCTCTAAGCGTTTATCTATCTGCTGACTCGTGTATTAAACCGCAACACCATAAGAGGCCGCTAATGGACCTAGACCACCGCTGAAACCTTGACCGACTGCACGGAATTTCCACTCACCGTTGTGGCGATAGATTTCACCAAAAATCATAGCGGTTTCGGTGCTGCCATCTTCTGATAGATCAAAGCGAGCAATTTCAGTCGCGCCATTGTCATTCACTACACGAATAAAGGCATCGGCTACTTGACCGAAGTTTTGGTTGCGGGCTTGACCTTCATAGATAATGGCACACACCGCAATTTTAGACACATCGCTAGGCACACGAGTTAGGTCTACTTTGATGGCTTCATCATCACCATCACCTTCACCCGTGCGGTTGTCGCCTGTGTGCTCAACTGAGCCATCACCTGATTTTAGGTTGTTAAAGAAGATAAAGTCTTGGTCGTTACGTACTTTACCTGCATCGTTTAATAAAAAGGCGATGGCATCTAGATCGAAGTCTTGGCCGTCTGTGGCGCGTGGATCCCAGCCTAAGCCGATGGTGATATTGGTAAGACCAGGGGCTTCTTTTGATAAGTTAACGTTGCCGCCTTTGGTTAAGCTAATAGCCATGATATTTTCCTTTATTGTTGTTTAGGGGTTATTTAATTTGTTATCGCTTATTAATAAGGATTAACTTCGCTCACGTGTGATGCTGCCCGCATTCAAAGTACTCAATCGGCAGACATTAAAAAACGAGAGCCGAAACTCTCGTTAACTATACTAACTGACTGGCCGATAAGCAAGACGATTTACCAAAACCCTAAAGGGCTGTTAGACCCTGTTATAAAGCCGTCTTTATTGCGCTTCATGGCATCCATGTTTTGGGTGTCTATCACTTATCGATCCATTACCTCTACTCAAACCAAGCGCTTAGATTTTGCCCGCTTGCTCCAGCTTTTTAAATCTAATAGAGGCCACAACTGCCCAAGCAATAAAGGCAATACCAATTAGACCAGTTACAATCTCTGGCACGTGGAACTTCATAGACAGCAGCATAATCACAGCTAATGCCCCAATGGCATAATGCGCACCGTGTTCAAGATAAACGAACTCATCAAGCGTCCCTTTTTCGACCAAAAAGATGGTCATTGAACGCACGAACATGGCACCGATGGCCAGACCCAACATGATGATAATCACATCATTGGTAATGGCAAATGCACCAATAACGCCATCGAAACTAAAAGACGCATCCAGCACTTCAAGATATAAGAATCCGGCAATACCGCCCTTCATCACTGCGCTACCCACGTTACCCGAACCGTTACTTGAGTTGGCAACGGTGCCATCTTCTAACGCTTCTTCAGCTTCTTCTAAGTCGCCCTCAAGCATACCTGAGACCACTTGAACACCTAGGTACACTAAGATACCCCACACACCGGCTATTAACACCGCTAGGGTTTGTTCTTCATGAACCCAAGACAATGAAATCATTAAAATAGCGAGCGCCACAAACACGCTCATGGCATCCACTTCACCAAACTTCGCCAAACGTCTTTCTAACCAATCAAACCAGTGCACATCTTTATCATCAAACAAGAAGTTTAAGAACACCAGTAGTAAGAACATGCCACCAAAGGCGGAAATCTCTGCATGGTGCGCCATCAATTTGGCTGAGTACTCTGTTGGGTTGTATAAAGCTAGGTTGATAACATCCATCATACCCATGTCAGCGGTCACTGCCACAATAACAATAGGGAACACCAGACGCATACCAAATACCGCGATTAAAATACCGACGGTTAAAAATATCATTTTCCAAAACTTGTCCCAATGCTTAAGCACTGAGGCGTTGACCACCGCATTATCAAAAGATAAAGAGATTTCCATCACTGCCAAAATAGCCGTAATGGATAAAGCAGAGATCAGCCCACCCATACCGCCATGCGAGTAGCCCCACCAGGCGGCCACTATTAGGGCAAGCGTTGTAAAAATAAAATCGAAATAAAAATGTCTCATTACTTATCCTGTCGTAAAAGCTTATTGTCTGTACTAGGTTCTTCAACCTAAAGATAGGCGTCCAAGTGACCCCTTTATGCGCTTATATGAAGCGCATAAAGGGGTTTCAGGGTGCGTATCTCTACCCACCTATAATCTAACCATGATAATGGGTTTAGATTGCAACACCATAGTTTTGACACATCGCTTGTAAACCGCCGGAATAACCTTGTCCGACGGCGCGGAATTTCCACTCGTTATTATGCCGATATACTTCACCAAACACCATGGCTGTTTCAACAGAATAATCCTCAGCCAAATCAAAACGAACCACCTCTACGCCCGTCTCTTCATTGACCACACGGATAAAGGCGTTGGCAACTTGGCCAAAGTTTTGATTGCGTACTTGGGCGTCATGAATGGTGACGGTTACCACCACCTTGTCCACATCTGCAGGCAGGCGAGACAGATCTACTTTGATCACCTCATCATCACCATCACCTTCCCCAGTACGGTTATCACCGGTGTGTTCAACGGCGCCGTTGTCTGACTTTAATTGGTTATAAAAGATGAAGTCATGATCGCCGCGCACACGTCCTGTATTATTTAACAAAAATACGCTGGCATCCAAGTCAAACTCAGCACCTGATGTCGCTCTTTCATCCCAGCCTAATCCAACTAAAAGTTTGTTTAAATTAGGATCAGTTTTTGTCAGGGATAAGTTCCCGCCTTTACTTAACGATAATGCCATAATCATATCCTTATATACTGTCGTTTATTATCAGTGATTATCTTTGCACTAAGCCTAATGCCCCTGATACTGGGTCTGATAGTTGGGTCTGTGCCCAACGGCAAGCCACAGGCTCAGTGCACGCTTTATGATGGCCTATCGTAACGTTTTAAGGGATCAATAAGCAAGGCTAATAAGCTTAAATGCTAACTAAATAATACAATTTAAATTAATAATATAGCCCCCACTGTCACCACAAGGTAGGCTCTAATACCCTCTAGCGTTAACTGTTGGCTAAACCAAATTTAGGCCAACAAAATGCCTGATACTGTAGTACAGTTTAAGTTTTTATCGGGATGCTGATGCTCATGAGCTATAACAAAAATATTCTACTTATCGGTGGCACCAGTGGCATAGGCAAAGCACTCCTTGAACGGCTCAGTACCGACCATAAAGTCACAAAAATATTTGCCACTTATCACCGCCATAAGCCTGATACAAATACGACAGATAAGGTGGTATGGCTTAACATGGATGTCCGAGAAGAGGGCAGTATTAAACAGGCAATTGCTGATATCAACCGTCAAACACAGCATATCGACTGGGTCATCAATGCCGTAGGCTTACTGCATACAAATACCAATCAACCTGAAAAAGCCGTAAGGCAGCTTGATGCAGAGTTTTTTTTACAGAACATGACGCTCAATGCCCTACCCAGCTTATTGATTGCTAAACACATTATATCCTTATTAAAAGCGGGCACCCCCAGTGAATTGCGTCCGGCTATTTATGCCACTATTTCAGCACGAGTGGGCAGTATCAGTGAGAATGAATTAGGCGGCTGGTATAGCTATCGAATGAGCAAAGCGGCATTAAATATGGGTATGAAGACCCTATCCATTGAATGG
This sequence comes from Psychrobacter raelei, assembly GCF_022631235.3. Lineage (NCBI taxonomy): Bacteria > Pseudomonadati > Pseudomonadota > Gammaproteobacteria > Moraxellales > Moraxellaceae > Psychrobacter > Psychrobacter raelei. The sequence goes on along the minus strand of NZ_CP093310.2, from coordinate 98,495 downwards.
CAACGCACGCTAAAAAATGTTTGCGTCGCTGTCATTCAGCCAGGCACGGTTGATACCCCTTTATCCAAGCCCTTTCAGGCCAATGTGGCCAAAGACAAACTATTTACGCCTGATGCGTGTGCAAGGCATCTACTAAAAGTGTTGAATGAATTAACGGTAGAGGACACCGGCTGCTTTATCGATTGGGCTGGTAAAACCATCGCCTGGTAACTTAGAGAGATGCTAACTGAGAAAAATCATAGCTCGGCAGTTAATAAGCGGCGGTCATTCAACAAATTAATACAGTCTGTCACCCTTACACTGCTTTGGCTGTAATAAAGCCACTGACGTTAGGCGTTAAATTAGCTAGCATAGTGTTACGACGCCTTATTTTATAACCCATAACCTCCTCAATAGATAATCAGTTGCGCCCTTATGACCTCACACACCACGCCGACGCCATCCTCAAAGCCGTTAAACCCTTATAACAACCTAGGTAGCAAATCTGTACAGCGCAGTTGGTGGCGCAGCTGGATATATCCATTGCTGTTTTTATTGGCCATGGTGCTGTCACTATCGACCTACCTGACCCTCGACTCTATTCAGCAATCAGTACGTGATTACGTGACTGACAATCAGCGCGCTTTGGTCGGTGGTGACTTGATCTTGGAGAGCAAGCAGGCGTGGACACCACAAGTTTTACAAAAGGTTGAGCAGTTTGAGGCGCAGTCTGCTGACCAAAAAGTGGTCTACGATTATCAGTTTAATGCCATGATCTCGAGTGTATCTGAGCCAAAGGCTGCTCAGACGCTCACCCAAAATCAAGTTATCCATCACGCCGCTGCTGAGTCTGCAGCACATACCCTCCTTGCCCGTATTAAAGCCGTATCTTCAGACTATCCCTTGTATGGTGAGGTGGAGCTGGCCTCGGGCAAACCCTTGTGGCAACAGCTGACCCCGCATAGCGTGGTGGTCGAGACCCAAGTATTGACTGGGCTTCATCTTAAGATAGGCGATACGGTCAAGATTGGAGAGGGATTATTTACCATAGCCGATGAACTGGTCACTGAGCCAGATCGCCCGTTGACTGCCTTTGGGTTTGGGGCACGGGTACTGATGGCCGACACTGATTTGGCCATTACTGGTCTAATGGGACAACGCAGCCGAGTCGATTATCAGATTGAACTTGCCGGCTCTGAACCGGCCATTGTTGATGAAAGACAACAGCTTGAGGCGCTATTGGGCGATACCTCCGAGGTTAAGATTACCGATGCCAATGAGGCGGATACCTCAGTGACCCAAGTGTCCGATAATGTGCTGATGTTCTTAAAACTGCTGGTCATCGCGGTGCTGTTTTTATCCGCGGTGGCGCTACTAAGTGTGGTCAAAGCTTTTGTGAGTTTACAGCAAAATGCCAATGCCATACGCCGTGCTCTAGGCGAATCTATTAGCGACATCAAGCACAGCTACTACCGTGTATTCATTGCCATGGCGGTGTTGGCTTGTCTCGTCTCAGGCCTCTTAAGCTTGGGTATGCTAAAAGTTGGGGCTCAATATCTGACCGCCATACTGCCGCCGGATGTAAATCTGTCGATCAAGCTGATTAGCTTGATAAAAATCAGCATAGTTGCCCTAGTCATTACCTTATTGGTAGTGCAGCACAGTCTTTATTCGGTCATGCACACCAAGCCATCTGCTGTCTTAAAGCAAGCCACCGCTAACAGCCGTCAGCATCCGCCGATTTATTGGTATGGTTTGGTGTTGCTGGCAAGCTTTGGGCTAATGGCCTATGAATTTGGCTCATTATTAAATGGGCTACAAGTACTGGGAGGTATGATGCTGCTGGCTGCCAGCTTTTGGCTGATAGGTAAAGGCTGGTTGTGGCTGTTGGCAACGCTTGCCAGCAATGGCTTATTTGGCAAAAAAAGCGGCTGGATGGTGCGCACGGCCGTGCACAATTTATCACGTAAAGGCAATCAGTCCGGACTGTTCTTTGTGACCTTAGCGCTATCGGTGTCGGTACTGTCGATGATTACTCTGCTTAATGACAGCCTAAATACCCAGTTTGTTAAGGCTTATCCAAAGGATGCGCCTAACTTATTTTTTCTCGATATCCAAAGTGACCAGCACTCAGCGCTAGACAGTATGATTAAAGCGCCCATCACCTATTATCCAGTGGTGCGTGCCCGCGTCAGTGAGGCCGGCGGCGTGCCTGCAGCCGATATTGTCGTACCACAAAGCGAGGGCGATGACCCCACTCGGGTATTTAATTTAAGCTATGCCGATTCAGTGATGGAGACGGAGTTTATTACCGATGCGGTTCATCCCAATCAGCTGTATGCGCCACTTGATAAGATGGCCACTGAGGCAGGTGTGGTGCCCTTGTCCATCTTAGATGGTGCAGCCAAGCTATTAAATGTGGGCCTAGGTGATCAGGTGGCTTTTAACATTCAAGGTATCGAGATTGTCGGTCAAATCACCAGTATTCGGGAGCGCTATGAGCGTGGCCCAAGCCCCTTCTTCTACTTTTTATTTCAGCCTGAAGTGCTGGCCGATGCGCCGCAAATTCAGTTTGCCACTGCCAGAGTTGACAGTGCGCAAATTCCGCAATTACAAACTGATCTTGCCTGCAAGTTCCCTGCCATTACCACGATAGATGGTGGCGCCATTGCTAAACAGGTACAAGGTTACGTCAGTCAAATGAGCCGTCTGGTGCAGGTGTTTACGCTACTGGCGATTATTACCGGTATTATGGTGCTCATTACCTCACTGCTGTCTACGTCTCAAGACCGTTTGCGTGATAGCGCTTCATTTCGATTATTGGGGATGCAGACGGCAGATTTGTACAAAATTAACATGCTGGAGATTGGCCTACTTGGGGTGAGTGCTGGCGTGTTTGCGGTGGTGCTTGCCAGTGGTACGGCGTATGTGCTGATTACTGAGTGGTTTAATCTGCGCTTTAGTGTGCCGTGGCTAAGCTTCGGCATTGGCGGCTTGATGTTAGTCGCTGTGCTAATCATCATTGCGGTGAGCTATGTGCGCTTGGTGATTGGGCGTGGGATTATGGCCAGAGTACGAGAGATGGTTTAACAACTAAAGACATCCCTCAAAATATTTTTAGAGGCACTATTAAAGTTTAGAGGCACTATTAAAGTAAAGCTTAGTGTTATCTAAGCGCTTATTATCATCTAAGCGCCAAAAGGCTACCGGCATCAGTCATGCAGGTAGCCTTTTTTATGGCGTCTTTTATTGTGCTTTTACGGCTTTTGCTATGCCCTAACGTTCTGTGAGCTTACGATTGACAGCCCAATACCACTCCATTTAGCCCGCCTAGTTAGACCCTTTGTTATTTGGCGAGTCACTTGTTAATAAGTCAATATATCCTTGATGCCGCTATGGTAACTTTCTAGTAAGAATAGCGTATGTACTAGGCAAAATATTAAGATATTTACAACAATATAGGCCGTACTTTAGTTATATTTCATAGTAAGCTATGCGCAATTTTGGTCAGTGTTATCTTAACTACAATTTCAAAACTTATTGGTACATTTGGAGGAGGTTTATGAGTTTAAGAAACACGAGGAACAACTATGGATCTATTGCAAAATGGATGCACTGGATTATGGCGTTCGCCTTTATTGGCGCCTATGTGGCTGTTTATTTTCGTCATTGGTTCACGGTAGACGAGACCCCCATTAACTGGACGGCACTACAGTTGCATTTATCATTTGGTGTGGTCGTCGGTACGCTGATTATCTTTCGCATATTGTGGCGTCTAAATAATATTCAGCCTGATGAAGAGCCTGGCAGTAAGCTGGCACACTTGAGCGCACATCTGGGTCACTTTGGCTTGTATGCGGTTATGATTATCATGCCTTTAACGGGTTATCTCGGTGCCAAAGTAGATACGGAGTTTTTTGGTCTATTTGTTATCCCAAGATTTGAGAGCACCTCTATGTTCCAAGACTTTATCGCACCGACTTGGAATTTAACTTATGAAGAGTTTGAGGTACCATTTGACTTTCTTCATAAAGAGATTGTTGGTAAATGGCTGGGCTGGATGCTGGTCGTTGGTCATATCTTAGCGGCGCTATATCATCACTATGTCAAAAAAGACCGGACCATTATCAAGATGACGCGTGGAAAAGACTAATCGCTGTTCTTGTGGACAGTTTTTGCTGACTGTTTTTGCGGACCATCAAGCTCTATGAGTGACTTGGTGTTATACATCAAAAAGCCGATTATCCTAAGAATAATCGGCTTTTTTGTGACAGCTTATGCGATTAAAATGGCTATGTTAATACTAGCACCATCTGCTAGCACCAACGGCTATCACCCATTGCCATATTTCTCCATGCTATCTATCAAACGTCTATCTATCAGTGCTATCTATCAGTCAAAAGTCTTGGTTTGCGTCGGCTCTGGCGCTCGTAAGGATGGCGTGGCAGGTAATATGACAGCGCTGCGGAAGTATTTTGATTTACCATCAACCGTTTTATTAACCATGTCGACCACATCCTCGATGACATCATCATATAGACCATGCTGCAACTCTGCTTCAAATGAGGTCAAAGGATGCTTACGTGTGGCAACTCGAACATCTGTTACGCCTTGCTTGGTATAAAAGATATTTACGCTGCCATCACTATTGAGCACACAATTAAGTTGTCCATCGTCCACTTTGAGCTGAATACGCTCTGGCATAAAAATATAGTCTTCAACGTCAGTTAATTGTTTTTCTACTTCTTTTTTAAATAATGATTTTAAATCAAACACAGCCACACTCCTAAGTTTTTTATAAGATTCATTTTATTAATCTATCTTACAAAAGATGTGGCTTGTTTTAGGTTATCAAGTGTAAAACTACGTTTAACATTGGCAAGTTAAACAGTACCTAGGTTACCATTTGCCCCGTCAACCACTGCTCAAAGTCAGTGATTTGTGTTATCCAGCTTGACTCTGAGCCTGCCGCTGGCTGCTGTTTTAAGTCATTCAATCTAGATGTGACGGCATCAACAGTGTATTTTGCACCTGTCAGTGCCTGCTTTAGCGCCTCAATCAGCTCAACATTGAGGGCATCTGAGAAAATCACCACCTCTGTCATGATCGCCTGCGCCACCTCTAAGTGCAGATCAATGATGCCCCACTCAAAGCGGGTCTCGATATGGTGATTAAATTGTGGGGTTTTGCCAAAGCGCCAGTCCCAGTCGGCCATCTGCTCATAGTATCTATTAAGATGAGGCTCCTGCTTTAAGGAATCCTCATCTAATTCCTCAATCTCTACGGTTTTGCCATAGTAATCACAAAACGCCTCAATGATCGCCTGTGATAGTGACTCGTGAGTGATGCTGTCATTAAACTCTACCAAATTTGCCACTCGAGAGCGGACCGACTTGATGCCTTTGGCTTGCAGCTTTAACGGATGCGGATTAAGGTAATCGCCAAGCTTTTGCATATTGGCATTGACCAGTAGTGTGCCATGGTGAAAGCTGCGGTCAGTGGCATGCTTAAAGGCACTGCCTGAGATTTTACGATCGCCCACTTGCATATCATTGCGCCCCGATAAGCTGGCCTCAATACCCAATTTTTTTAGTGCATTGATTATGATGTCAAAGTTGGCCTGCTGATCATAGCCGTCTTTGGGTGATAAAAAAGTGAAGTTGGTATTGCCCAAATCATGGAAGACAGCCCCGCCCCCGCTTTGACGGCGCGCTAAATACACCCCATCCTCTGCCATTTTATCGGTTTTGCACTCCACCCAAGGGTTTTGTGAGCGGCCGATAACCACAGTTTCGCTATTGCGCCATAAAAACAGGGTGTGTGAATGGGCATCTAGCTCTTGGAATATCCAATCTTCGGTGGCCAAGTTAAACCACGGATTGGTCACAGAGGATTTTAAAATACGAAGTTTAATGGGCAAGGTCACAATGCCCTCCTTAAGGGGTCGACGACGAGAAGTCTTGTTGAAGGATATAGGCCATATTACGCTCAGCAAGCCCAGTAATAAAGACATAAGGGTTAACCCCAGCACTGCCAGGAATAAGCGCCCCGTCTTGTACATAAATATTGCGATGGCCTTTGACACGGCCCAATTCATCTGTGGCCTTGCCAAGCACACAGCCACCTAAGGGATGATAGCAGAAGTCATCCCCAAAACCTTGGTTAAACAGTAAGCTTGATACCCGCCCGCCATTCGCCTGAGCCAATTTTTCAATCAGCTCTTTTGCGGCATTCACTGAATACTCATTTTGTGAGCGTTTCCAATTAAGTTTTACGCTTTGCGAGGCTTTATCATAATAATAATGACCACGCTCTGGGTTATCGGTAATTGCCAAGTACAAGGTGGTCCAAGTCTCAAGACCCAACGGCAGCGGTGCCAATTCGGCAAATATCTTGTACTTTGATCCGCCTCTATCACCATCCCACATGTTGATCCCTTTAACCGGAATGGTGGACTGAATCTTACCTGCAGCATGTACAAAATTGCGGCCGGTCATGATATTACCATTGGGCCCCCAATGCTGCCCAATGTGCTCATTAAGCTGAGTCAATTTACCCTGAGCTTGGCTCTTTAGCAGCAGCTCTGAGGTGCCGGTACTGCCGGCATTCAAAAACAATTTATCGCAGGTGTAATATTCTATGGCATCAATGCCGCCGGTTTTATTGAGTACCTGCACCTCAAGTCTTAGCTGATGGTTATCAAGTGCTTGAATGCTATTAACTTTACGTAGGGTTTTGACACTGACATTACCGGTAGCTTCTGCCTGTTTAAGATAGGTCAAATCCAAAGAGTACTTGCCTGCATTATTGCCATAGATCACCTCACCGCCTAAAGCCGATGGGTACACCTCCCCTTTTGCCTCTTTTTGCATATAGTCAAAGTCATAACTATTGCCAAAAAACTCCGTAGTTAGCCCCGCTTTATCAGCCTGACGCTCAGCGGCGCGCGTATATTCATAGTGCTCAGAGTTATTAAAAAAGTCTTCGGGAATTTTACTGACCTTTAAGGTCTTCATGGCACGCGGAAAAAAAGTGTCATACATTTCATTGGCATCAATCCAAGGAAAGGTCTGCTCAAAATGTGACCGTCTAGGCTCAATAGCAATCGCTCCATTGACAATCGAGCCGCCGCCATAGGCCCGACCTGCAAACACCTTCATGTCATCATACTCAATCAAATCGAGCACCCCAGGATATTTTTTAATAGGAATGGGGATGGGAATGGGGGCATTGGGCCAATGACTAAACCAGCTGGAGCGCTCATCAGCGGTAATCATTTTACAAAAGGTATCATGGTTGGGGCTTCTATCCCAGCGCATACCCATCTCAAGGATAAGTACCTTGTGGCCTTGCTCACTCAGGCGCAGCGCCGATACCGCGCCACCATAGCCACTGCCCACAATGATATTACTAAAATGTCCAGCTTGAACTTGAGGCGCCGATAGTGGCTGAGCAGTTTTTGCCAAAGTCTGGCAACCACTTAAAGTAGCCGAAGCACCCAGACCTAACCCCATGGATTGAATAAATTTACGTCGTTTCATTAAATTGCCCCCTTTTTATTTTTACTCATAACCACAGTGTAACAAGATTTACTTACTGTATTTTATAGCAAACGTAGTTTTAGCTAACCTAAAGTATCCGGTAATAAGAACCATAAAATCTATGTAAACTATGGCTGTTGGCACACCAAGGGCATCTATGTTAATGAACAGCCATACCCTAAAAATCAGCTCATAGTGCCAAAAAATCAGCCGCGACCGTCATAAATTGCGCTAAAATACCCCGTTACCCCACTGTTGCCAGAGCACATCATGACGCTTTTTGTCCCAGAGTTTAAAACAGATCCTTTTTTTAATCTTGAAGATAACTGGGCTCAAACTGCCCCCAATGAGCTTACCCACTATTATGACCAAGGCCAAGGCGTCCCCCTGCTATTGATGCATGGCTCAGGTATGGGAACTTCAGCAGCCGTTACTTGGTGGCAGAACCTCCCTTTCATCAGCCAATATGCCCGCTGTATTGCCTTTGACTTTATTGGCTATGGCGAGACGCTGAGCGCAGCCAATACTTCGCCCGATACCGCTTACGGCATTCGTCAATGGGGTGAGCATACCCTACGCTTGATGGATGCGCTGCATATCGAAAAAGCTTGGCTTGCCGGCAGCTCGCTGGGCGGCTGGGTGGCACTGCAATTGGCCATTGATCATCCTGAGCGGGTTTGCGGGGTAATATCTATCGGGACAGGCGGTGCAAAGAAGCCAAAACCCGATACCCGTGCAGCACAGCCTAAACCCAAGGGGCCGCTATCCGCCGAGCTTATCTTGCAAGACTTACAAAAAAATATTCGTAATGACGCCATAATCAGTGACACCTTAGTCAATCTGCGCTATCAAGCGGCGCTAAAAGAGGCCAAGCTCGGTCTGCGCCCCTACCTTATGGCAGCGCGTGATCGGGACCGGGAAGTCTTACCACTGGATTTAGACGCATTGGCTCAGCTGTCTCTACCGGTGCTTTTGGTGCATGGCCGAGACGATAAGGTTGTACCTGTCGCGCGGAGCCTTGAGCTGCTTGAGGCGATTACAACTGCCGATGCCCATTTTTATAAAGGCGCCGGTCACTGGCCCCATATTGGCCGTGCCGATGAATTTAATGGCCTAATGCGTGATTATCTGGCAGCACATCACTTCCCATCACTTAATAACTAAGTCAGCACATAAGCCGCTCATTTTTTGCTATTTATCACTTAAATAGGCTGTTTATCACTTAAATAGGCTATTTATCACTTAAATGGATAGGAGCGAAAAGGGCGGCAAAATCTCAGTTTTTTTAATCGGTATGCCCCTACCGATAGTGCTCATTGTCATCACAGCGTCACATCACTGTATTACGCTTAGGCAGTATCGGCAGTAGGCGGGTTATCCGGTAGCAGATCATATATTGACTGTGAAAAAAATCTAAAAATATTTGCTATTTTGTATTGTTTTCTATACAACTCATCTATAGACTTGCGCGTTCTAAAATCAAACCCTCGAACCACCTTCTTGTTAGACCTCTATACGCGATAACTCCTTAATTTTGAGCGTTACAATCTTCGCCACAGTGACGTGGCACCCTTATTTATTAGCTTATTTATCCCACTGCAGGTGACTTAAGTGGCCTACATTAAATGTAGATTCCTCAATCCAGCAGTTGGCTTTGAAGAGATTTTTATATGAAAAAACACGTCGTTATTTTTGAGGCCCGTGGCGGCTCTGACAAAAGCAAATATGGCTATCGCCGTGATACTTACCCTATTATTGAGTCCTTAAAAGCCCGCGGCTGGAGCGCCGAGGTTATTTTTTATAGTGATGAAAATCGTGGTGAAATCTATCGCTATACCATTGATAAAGCCGATGCTTATGTGAGCCGAATTAATCCAGGCAACCTCAAAGATGAAACCGGTTATTTTCAAATGCTACGTGAATTGGTGCATCAGGGAGTCAAAGGCTTACCGCATCCTGATGTGATGATTAATTATGGCGCAAAAAATGTGGTTGAGCGTCTAAAAGGCACCTCTTTGGTTCCAGAAGATGTGTACTGCTATTATGACTATGATGCACTAAAGCACCAATTCCCCCAGACTTTGGCACGGGGTGAGCGTGTGCTAAAGCAAAACCGCGGCTCAACCGGTGAAGGCATTTGGCGCGTGCAGTTAAAAGACCCAAAAAAATACAAAGACTTGGCAGAGATCCCTGAAGATGCGCTGTTAAAGCTCACCGAAGCTCGGGATAATCATACTGAAGAAAAAACCTTGGGTGAATTCATCGAGTTTTGTTATCAGTATTTAGAGGGCGACAGTGGTCTAATCTTGGACATGCCCTTTTTACCGCGCATCAAAGAGGGAGAGATTCGTGTCCTGATGCTGCGTGATAAAGCGGTCTCTATCGTGCACAAAAAACCGGATCAATCTGCCGATGCCTTCTCCGCCACTTTATTCTCAGGCGCCACCTATCGTTATGATAAGCCTGAGCAGTGGCAGGAAATGGTAGATACGGTGGAGTCGAGCATTCCCATGCTACAGTCACGCTTAGGTGGTTATGCTTTACCGCTGCTGTGGACTGCTGACTTTATTCTTGATACAGATGCCGAGGGCAAAGACGTCTATGTACTGGGGGAAATTAACTCCTCTTGTGTCGGTTTTAGCACCCATTTAGAGCTATCGGAGAATATTGCGGATGAGATTATGAATTTGATTGAAGCTGAAAGTGTGATCAACAGCCGCTTCCCAGCCTTTACCATCTAATCACTCCCACCCTTTATTTCTAAAAGGCCGTTACTCTCAGTAGCGGTCTTTTTTTGTGTCCGATTTTGTAATTTATGAAGCATAACTTCATTTAAAAATGGTTAAATAAATATTAAATTAACAGTGTGAAGTTTTGTTTCTGTTGTTTATAAAAGTTTACCAACCGCTATTTGCGCCAATTTTCTATGTTAAACTGCCTTTTGCTACTGGTTTTTTTCTAAATTTATGACCATTGTTATCATTAAATATGACCATTGTTATCATTAAAATTAAGGGACAGCTATGAACAATAACTTTAAAAAGAAGAACTTAATATTGTTTGCGGGGGCGGCCAGCGTTTTATCCGCTTGCGCCACTCAGAGCACACCGCAAGGCTCATATAATACGCTGCAATCTGCTGATATGATTGTGACTAATGCCAAAGTGGCCGTCATGGATGACAAGCGCACTACGGCTGAAGCCATTGCCGTAAAAGACGGTAAAGTGCTGCGTACCGGTAGCGCTGCTGAGATTTTACGTCTAAGAGATGCGCATACTCAAGTTATTGATGGTCATGGCAGAACCTTAATCCCTGGTCTAAACGACTCTCACCTACATATTACTCGTGGCGGCCGTTTTTATAACTCTGAGCTACGCTGGGATGGGGTGACCTCATTAAAAGAAGCACTGCGTATGCTAAAAGAGCAAGCAGAGCGTACGCCTAAGGGACAATGGGTTCGAGTTATTGGGGGCTGGTCACCGTATCAATTCGAAGAAAAGCGAATGCCAACCATTGAAGAGATCAATGAAGCCACGGGTGATACACCTGCTTTCGTCTTATATTTATACAGCCGAGGCTGGCTGAACAAAGCGGGTATGAAGGCGTTAAATATCGACCGCAATACGCAACCACCAAATAATGACAGCCGCTATGAAAAAGATGCCAACGGTGATCCAACTGGGGTGCTATTGGCAGAACCGAATGCGATGATTCTATATCAGGTGATCGGTAAAATGCCACAGCTGTCTGAAGAAGAGATGATCAACTCTACCAAGCACTTTCATCATGAGTTAAACCGCTTTGGTCTGACCAGTGCCATTGATGCAGGCGGCGGTGGTCATACTTTCCCAGATGACTATGAAGCGTCAAAAGCATTGGCCACCAGTGGTGATTCGTCGTTACGCATCTCTTACTATTTGTTCCCACAAAAAGCAGGTGAAGAAAAACAAGCCTTTGAAAAATGGATGGTCAATAATAAAGCATCTGTGAATGAAGATATCGCCCACGACCATGGCTATGAGTTAAAAGGTGGCGGGGAATATATGACGTGGGCCGCTGGAGACTTTGAAAACTTCTTAGCCGATAAGCCGTTGATTAAAGACAATAAAGGCTGGCGTGAAGCCACCAAAGAAATCATCCAAATGCATGTTGATAAAGGCTGGCCATTTAGACAGCATTCTACTTATGGCGAGAATACCAAGCTGATCGTTGATTTGGTTGATGAGATTGACCGTGAAAATAACGGCAAAATCAAAAATGAGATGCGCTGGGCAATTGACCATGGCGAGACCATTACTGACGACACCCTACGTGAAATCAAGCGCTTGAATGGTGGTGTTTCGGTACAAGACCGCATGGCGTATGCAGGCGAGTATTTTGTTGAGCGTTATGGTGCACAAGCGGCTAAGACTACCCCGCCATTTAAGAAAATCTATGACATGGGCATTCCATTAGGCTCAGGAACAGATGGGACTCGCGTCGCCAGTTATAACCCATGGATATCTCTATATTGGATGACGACAGGTAAGACAGTCGGTGGCATGAAGCTGTATGACAAAGACAACCTATTAGACAGAGACGATGCGCTAGAGGTATACACCAGTGGCAGTGCTTGGTTCTCAAATGAAGAGGACGTCAAAGGCAGCCTAGAACCGGGTAAATATGCAGATTTCGTTCTGCTCTCTGACGATTACTTTACAGTACCAGAAGAAAAAATTAAGGGTATTGAGTCGGTATTAACTGTGGTAGGTGGCAAAATAGCATATGGCGCTGGCGAATATAATAAATTAGATCCGCAGTTACCAGCAGTCATTCCTAGCTGGTCTCCTGTTAAATACTATGGCGGCTATCACAATGCGCAGAAGCCTGTGGCTAAGTAGCAGATAACCCTCCAATTGATGACTAAAGTCGGTCTACCGCGTAGGCCGATTTTTAGCTCGTCACATTGAACTTGCACGAGAGAAATCAAATGCCGTATTTAATAGAATCAATTGACCTTATTGCTAAGATAGTTGAGTTTATCGGCGTCATGATCATGTTTATTGGGCTGATATTGGCTTTTTATAAGGCAGCCATCTCTTCGAACAAGTTCAGTCATGACACTTATCTAGGCGTTCGTCAAGGGGTGGGTAAATCCATCTTATTGGGCTTAGAGGTGCTTATTGCCGCTGATATTATGGCCACTGTGGTTACCGAACCAACCTTGCGCAGTGTGGTGGTATTAGGGGTGATTGTCATCATTCGCACCTTTTTGAGCCTGTCTTTACAAGTAGAATTAGAAGGCCGCTTTCCTTGGCAACATAAAAACACCCCGCAAGATAAAGAGTAGCGTAGGCTACTCTCCCCCATAGCTTGGTTTCATTAGTTGATTTTAATAGTCATAATCGCAACTAAGCCTCCACCTAATAGCGATCTACACTATTGATGCTGACTTTATCATCGCTAATGCGTAGGCTCGGGTCGGCTTTAGCAGTATTTGTTACGATTTCACCACGTTGACACAACGCTGTAGGTCTTAATAACTCTCGCTAAATTTGTTATGTTAGTAGAAGTGATAAATGGCAAAAAGAGCCACTTATTACTAACCGCTTGTCGTCATACTTATCATAGGTATCACTTTATCACAGGCATCACAGCCACTTTTATGATAAATACGTCACAAGCTCACTATTATTTAACGCTTATAAGCTTATCTAAGGCCTTATAAGTGAAGCTTAAAAAACTTCGGCTAAGGAATAGCCCAACACGACTCACAGAAGAGTACGCAGTTAGCCACCTTACCTATCAATGACTTAATACTATAAAAAAGTTAATAACTAGAAAAGGAAGCCATCATGAGTGATATTTTTAACGTCAAAGACAGCTTAACTGTCGCTGGCAAAGACCATGCCTACTATAGCCTACCCAAACTGGCTGAAAAATACCCCAATATTAACCGTCTGCCTTACAGCATGAAAGTGGTGTTAGAGAACCTGCTGCGCAATGAAGATGGTGGACAGTCTGTGGGTGAGAACCATATTGAAGCAGTCGCCAACTGGGACGCAGGCGCTGAGGCCTCAAAAGAGATTGCCTTTATGCCGGCGCGTGTAGTGCTACAAGACTTTACGGGCGTGCCCTCTGTTGTAGACTTGGCAGCCATGCGTGATGCGGTCGTCAAGCTTGGCGGTAAAGCTGATCAAATCAACCCTTTTATTCCCAGTGAACTGGTCGTTGACCATTCGGTACAAGTCGATGTCTACGGCCGTGAAGACTCATTGGATTTAAACGAGAAAATCGAATTTAAACGCAACAATGAGCGCTATGAGTTTTTGCACTGGGGCAAAAACGCCTTTGAAAACTTCGTAGTTGTCCCACCAGCCACCGGTATCGTGCACCAAGTTAACCTTGAGTATTTAGCACGTGTGGTGATGGCCAGTGAACAAAACGGTGAGCTCACCGCTTATCCAGATACCGTCTTTGGTACCGATAGCCACACCACTATGATTAACGGTATTGGCGTGCTGGGCTGGGGTGTGGGCGGTATTGAGGCGGAAGCTGCGATGCTCGGACAGCCCTCCTCTATGCTGATCCCGCAAGTGGTTGGCTTTGAGATGACAGGCAAGCTACAAGAAGGGGTTACCGCCACTGACTTGGTACTGCGTGTGGTCGAAATGCTGCGGGCACATGGTGTGGTTGGTAAATTCGTTGAGTTCTATGGCGAGGGCTTACACAGCATGCCGCTGGCGGATCGTGCAACGATTGCCAACATGGCGCCAGAGTACGGTGCCACTTGTGGTATCTTCCCTATTGACCAGATGGCCATTGACTATCTGCGCCTATCGGGCCGTGATGAAGCACAAATTGAGCTGGTAGAGCAGTATGCTAAAGCGCAAGGATTGTGGCACGATGCCGATACCCCAGCGGCCACTTACTCAAGTAACCTACATCTAGACTTATCTACTGTACAGCCTGCACTGGCCGGTCCAAACCTACCACAGCAGCGCATCAACTTGGCAGATATGCATCAAAAATTTGGCGAAACGCTGCATACCATGACAAAAGATCGCGCCTCAGAAAAAGAAGGCAAAGTACGCTTTGATGAAGAAGGCGGTGAGCAAGAGCAGGCTGAGCGTCTGTCTGCCAAACCGAAGGTGTTCTCAAGCATTGATATCGATAACAAGACTCATCAGCTACATGATGGCTCCTTGGTTATCGCTGCCATTACCTCTTGTACCAACACCTCAAACCCTGCGGTTATGATTGGTGCTGGTCTGGTGGCCAAAAAGGCAGCGGCCAAAGGTCTAAAAGCCAAGCCTTGGGTAAAAACCTCTTTGGCTCCAGGCTCAAAAGTGGTCACTGATTATCTAGAAAAAACCAAACTGATGGATGAGCTTGAAAAAACCGGCTTCTACTTAGTCGGCTATGGTTGTACCACCTGTATCGGTAACTCAGGCCCACTTTTAGAAGCGGTTGAAAAAGGCATTGAAGAGAACAACCTAGTGGCCGCTGCCGTGTTATCGGGTAACCGTAACTTTGAGGGTCGTATCCACTCGCATGTCAAAGCCAGCTATTTGGCTTCTCCACCGTTAGTAGTGGCTTACGCCCTAGCAGGTACGGTTGATATTGACTTGACCACACAGCCTCTAGGTCAAGACCAAGAAGGCAATGATGTGTTCTTAAAAGACATCTGGCCGACCTCAGCTGAGATTAACGAGCTGATTGCCAATAACATTGATGCTGAGATGTTCCGCAAGAACTATGGCGAAGTATTTAACGGTAGTGAGGCTTGGAACGCCATAAGCTCAGCCGATAGTCAGCTATATCCTTGGAGCGATGAGTCAACCTACATCAAGAACCCACCGTTCTTCGAGGACATGACCATGGAGCCTGAAGGCATTAAAGACATCACAGGCGCGCGTATTTTGGGTCTGTTTGGCAACTCAATCACCACAGACCACATCTCACCTGCGGGCAATATCGATCCTAATTCACCAGCGGGTAAATACTTACAACAGCGCGGCGTACTGCAAGCAGACTTCAACAGCTATGGTTCACGCCGTGGTAATGATGCGGTCATGACTCGAGGTACTTTTGCCAATATCCGTATCAAAAACAAAATGATGGGCGGTAAAGAAGGCGGCTACACTTATTACTTCAGCGGTGATAAAGCCACCTTAGAGCAGGGTGAAGAGATGGCCATCTATGATGCGGCGATGAAGTACAAAGAGGACAAACGTCCTTTGGTGGTCTTAGGTGGTGAAGAATACGGGTCAGGCTCTAGCCGTGACTGGGCTGCTAAAGGTACTATTTTGCTTGGGGTAAAAGCAGTATTGACCAGCTCATTTGAGCGTATTCACCGCTCAAACCTAGTGGGTATGGGTGTGCTGCCTTTAACCTTCAAAAAAGGCGAAAATGCAGACACTTATAACTTAGATGGCTCAGAGGTGCTCAGCATCACAGGGCTTGAAAATGGTGAAAGCAGAACCGCCACCGTTACTGCCACACGCGCTGATGGTAGCTCTGAGAGCTTTGAAGTCAATGTGATGCTGCAGACGCCAAAAGAGCGTGAATATGTGCGTCATGGCGGTGTATTACACTATGTACTGCGTCAACTGGCAGCAGAAAACCAAGCTTAATGGCTTAACCTTGTACTGATCTTAGTGTGAATAAAAATGCCCGGCCAATTGGTCGGGCATTTTTATTTAGCGATCAATAGGAAATACTTTGTCATAAGCAATGTTATAAAAAAAGGCATAAACCAAATAAAATAGTGCCATTGCGATATCCATAATGAAGGCCTCCCATAAGGTGATACCCAAATACCAAGCAATGATCGGCATAAACAATAACAACAGTCCGCCCTCAAACAACAGCGCATGTAAGATGCGAATAAGGAGGGTTTTGTGGACACTGCCGCGCAGCTTAACCATGGCATTATCGAATAATATGTTATAAAAGTAGTTCCAAACTGTGGCAACAATAGAGGCCGCCACAGCGATAACCCCCATGGTATGCAGCTCATAGCCAAACACCCAGCTCCCCAAAGGGGCAAACAGCATCAGCCCTAGAATCTCAAAGCCTAGGGCATGACGGATTCTGTCGTTTCTGCTACGCATTTTTTGTTCAGGTTGTACCGCACTTGTCATTCTTATCCTTTATGGCGCATCATTTTATTCTAAAAACTTTTGGGTTAAGCCGACAGCAGCTTATGGTTGAGAGTAGTTGCAATTGATAGTATCAGTCGTCTTTGTTAAATAAAGGGGTCCAGCGATTAATCACATACAGCATCAGCGGCCAAAAACAGGTATTGATAATATCATGGATACTGGCTGCCAAAATATCGCCCGATAGATTGGGATAACTGTGCCTTAAGTCCAAAAACTCACCCATCAGTGCAAACGCTATGGCCACAAGCAGTGCTAGCTTCAGCCTAGTGCGGTGATACCTGACCCATTTTCGGGTCAGCATCAAGGTTATTAAAAACACGCCGATCCCCACATAGATATGCAGCGCATCTCTCTCAAGTCCGGTAAGCTCAATCACTTTTATTTTAAATTGTTGAAAATCGATCACGTTATCGTCCAAAAGTTGCCTCACTTTTGCCAAGCTCTCTTTATAGCGCAAAAGTCTTCTTCAAGACTCGGCCAGTTGCCCTATGGCCTTGAAGGGGAATAATAATGAAGTCGATTAGTATAAGGCAGCGACCCACAAGATGGGTTATGATTTGTTGGGATTTTCTATGTCGGCAAGTAAGCTTGATAGCTAAGTATTTTATACCAGTATTTTTATACAAAAAAATACCCACTGCCGTAAAGCCGATGGGTATTTTGCTATTTTTCTAGTTTGTGGCTGTTTTTTTAGCTGCTGTCTTTTTAGCTGCGAGCCTGATTGCTATTGGCCTTGTTATTGGAATTGTCATGTTGCCAGTTGGTTAGATGTTCCATTCAACGAAGTTTTTTAGCAGTTGTAGCCCATCATTGTGGCTTTTTTCTGGGTGAAACTGGGTCGCAAACAGATTGTCTTTTAACACGCTGGCACAAAACGGCTGACCATAATCACACACCGCCGCCACCACAGAGTTATCTTCTGGGGCGCAGTAATAGCTGTGTACGAAATAAAAATGCGCATGCTCATCAATACCTTGCCACAGCGGATGACTCAAATCCATGCCTTCAATGGTATTCCAGCCCATATGAGGAATCTTGATGGTCTCGCCTTTGGGATCAATCCAGCTAGGGTCAAACTGTTTTACCTGACCTTGCAGGATATCCAAACACTCGGTATGTTCAAACTCAAGCGACTCCGTAAACAGCGCTTGCATGCCGACACAAATTGCCATCACCGGCTTATTAAAGGCCGCTTCTTTGACCACCTCATCAATCCCTTGCTCACGCATCTGTGCCATACAGTCGCGCATTGCCCCTACGCCTGGAAAGACGATTTTGTCTGCTGCACGGATGATGTTTGGATCATTGGTAATAGATACCTCAGCCCCCACCGCAGCCAACGCTTTGCTGGCAGAGTGGAGGTTGCCCATGCCATAGTCTAACAATGCAATTTTGGTCATATAGTTACAATGCCTCTTTGGTAGAAGGTAGCGTGTTTAGCGCACGCTCATCATACTCACAAGCCATACGCAGCGCACGAGCAAAGGCCTTAAAAGTACACTCAATCTGGTGATGGCTATTTTTACCCTTAAGGTTGTCTAAGTGCACTGTCATCCACGCATGGTTAACAAAGCCAAAAAAGAATTCGCTGAATAAATCCACATCAAAATTACCAACGTGCGAGCGGGTAAAAGGAATGTCCATGTGCAGCCCTGGACGACCAGAAATATCTACCACCGCACGGGTTAATGACTCATCTAATGGCGCATAAAAGTGGCCATAACGACGAATGCCCTTTTTGTCGCCCAACGCTTTGGCAAAAGCGTGACCCAAAGTAATGCCGGTGTCCTCGACGCTGTGGTGATCATCAATGTAAGTATCGCCTTTACAGGTGATGTCTAAGTCAAATAGACCATGACGCTTGATTTGGTCTAGCATATGGTCCAAAAATGGCACACCAGTATCGATTTTACCTTGGCCTGTCCCATCAAGATTGACAGTGACGCTGACTTGAGTCTCAGCGGTATTACGCTCAACACTGGCTATACGATTCGGACGGTTGGCTGGGTTTGGATGGATTTCAGTAGTCATGGCAAATAGGCTCACTAATAAAATAATAACGAAGAAACAGTCGCCAAATAGCGTCAGGGAATATAGGATATCTTGATGATAGCAAACGCCTTACCTTTAAACCATAGCAAAACTCTATTTGGCCCATACCCATAAGTAATGTTTGCTAAAATAGCCTTATAGATAAAGGCCCAATGAAGATCTTTATCAAAATCAAACCCTTTATTTCTTAATTTGACTAACCTTTGGATGACTGACATGCCACTAGAAGCCGTTGCGATTAACTCCTTTGATGCACCTTTAATGCGTGAAACCAAGCATGACGGCGAGCTGCGCGAGCGTATTGCCAAGCTATATGAAGCACAAAATGCCAATTTGGGCGATTTAGCAGACAGCGAAGCGGTCATGACTTTATTCGAAAAAGCCTTTAAGCACGGCAATGTGATGTATGTCGGCATGTTTAATGACAAGCCAATTGCCGTGGTCGGCTGCTTTGATGATGGTCAGACCGACACCAAGCGTCTGCAGTATCTGGCACTGCACCCTGAAAATATTAATCGCGGCATTGATGCAAAATTCATTAAATTGGTTTATGATAAGGAAACCAAAAAAGGGGTGCGTCAATTTATGCCCGCCGACACTCAAATTCATAAAATTATGACTGAATATGAGCTAATTCGGGTAAAATCATAAATAAATCGCTTTTTTTTGATATATTTCAAATTATTTATCAAAAAAGGGTTGACAGACCATCGAATATTTAGTTTAATAGCGACCTCATAAAGACGGCTCGATAGCTCAGTTGGTAGAGCAAAGGATTGAAAATCCTTGTGTCGGCAGTTCGATTCTGCCTCGAGCCACCATCTTTATACCGAATACTGCTTTACAGCATAATTAACCCTCAAGCTACTTAGTTTGGGGGTTTTTTTATGGTCAAATGCTTATCTGAGGGCTATACTCTTAAGATACTTGTCACCACAGTGGTGTCTTATGTCACAATTTGACTATAGCCTAGATTACATAAACTTAGACTTACGCAAGCATCCGGAGCTGTACCGTATCGGACGCGGTGAGCAAGGCGTGCTGCTGGTTGAGCCTTACAAATCTGAGATTTTGCCGCACTGGCGCTTTGCCACGCCCGAGGTGGCACTTAAAAGCAGTGATAAAATTTATCAGATGTTTTTAGAGTATCTCGATAACGAGGATTTTGTCGGTGCCGATATGGCGCGCAAGTTTTTGCAGATGGGCTACACCCGAGCCCGACGTTATGCCAATCATAAGGGCGGCAAAAAATACAAAGGCCCAGTTCCTGACGATAAAAAAGGCCAAAGCGGCTCTCATGGACGCGAAGAGCTACCTCGCCAGCCCGAAGACCCCATCAAAGCTGAGTCCGCCCGTATCTTCAAGCACAAGTGGGACTTATGCCGTAGCAACGATACCTACCTTGCTCTAAAAAAAGCGCATAAACAACACTACGAAAAATAGGGATAGCCATCAGTGGCCCCTTAGATTGAGATGATTATGACTATGACCGCAAAAAAGCTGCTTATTTTTGATTTTGACGGCACCTTAATTGATAGCGTGCCTGATTTGGCCGAAGCTACCAATACCATGCTTACCCGTCTTAATAAAACGCCCTATCCTGTCGATATGATTCGCAACTGGGTGGGTAATGGCTCACGTATGCTAGTAAAACGTGCACTGGTAGGCGCTATAGAGGTCGCTGAGGGTCAATTAACCTCAACTGAGGTAGACCATGCCGAATCGGTATTCTTCGATGCCTATGCGCAAATTAGCGGCCAAAACACCGTTGCCTATCCCCATGTCGATAGCGGACTAAAGCAACTCAAGCAGGCCGGCTTTACGTTGGCGCTGGTGACCAATAAGCCCATTCAGTTTGTGCCTAAGATTTTGCAATCCTTTGGCTGGCAGTCCCTGTTTGAGCAAGTACTGGGCGGTGACAGCTTACCGGTCAAAAAGCCCGACCCCGCCCCGCTGTTGCATGTGTGTGAAACCTTAGATATCTCCCCTGAGCAAGCGGTGATGATTGGCGACTCAAAAAATGATATTTTGGCCGGCCAAAACGCCAATATGGATACGCTTGGGCTATCTTACGGGTATAATTACGGCCAAGATATTCGAAGTCTTAATCCCACCGAAGCTTTTGATGACTTTCAAAGCTTGGTGGACTGGCTTATTAAGCATGGCGCATAGCGCTGTGCTGCTTGTTTGTATTTTAACGCTTGTGCTATAGAGCGCTTAGCCGCTGCTATTTTTTGTAATTATTGATACTTAAGGCCCTGATGATGCATAGACCCCCTGCCGATTTATTAGAAAAAGCCAACCACTGGCGTGAAGACATCGCGTTTACTCAAGAGGTGCTGGGCGCACCGATGCACTTCACCACCACTTGGGGTATTTTCTCCCCTGAAAAACTAGATGCCGGCAGCCTGATGCTACTGGACCATATCGACTTCCAAAGCGATGATGATTCTATTGACTTAGGCTGCGGCTATGGCGTGCTCGGCATGACAGCGGCGCGTGAGTGTCCACAAGGTCAGCATACCTTAATTGACAAAGACTTTATGGCCGTAGAATATGCACGCCGTAACTGTCAAAACAATGGCCTGAGCAATGTCGATGTACATTTATCAAATGGCTTTAATCATGTAGATCCCAATAAAGACTTCAGCTTAGTGATGTCTAACTTGCCGGCCAAGGTGGGCAAAGAGCAGCACTATTTATACCTATTAGATGCTTATAGCAAGATGCGCACCGGTGGCCGCTTCTACGTGGTGACCATCAATGGACTGCGTCAGTTTATGAAGCGTGCTTTTACTGAAGTTTTTGGCAATGCCGATAAAGTAAAACAAGGCAAAACCTATACCATCACTCGCGCCATTAAAGAGTAACTAGCACTTAATGCTGCTTAATGCCCGTTTATCCCACGCCGTTATCGTCTAAGCTAACTGCCCTAGATACTAGATAACTACAATAGATCAGCACCATAAAAAAGCCCCTCTAAAAAAATTAGAAGGGCTTTTTTATTACCAACTGTTTTATGGTCAACGCTATTCACACTGTTAGGGCAACTCGTCCCCTTTAGCCTTGACGTCGAATTAAATAAAAACCCAACAGTCCACTACCGATAATGGGCAACAGTACCATTAACAATGGCGGTGCGCCGGTGGCCAAGGACACGAAGCTGGTCAAGTCTTGAATATAGCTAAACAGCAGGCCAAAAATAATTGCCACCACAATACGCAAGCCTAAGCTGTGTGTACGCAGCGAGCCAAATACGAATGAGCAGGCCACGATCACCAAGGATAACACTGAAAAAGGTGACAATAGCTTCTGCCAAAACGCCACCTCATGCTCCAGTGATCGTGTGCCTTGTGAGGCGTTAAAGCGCTTGTGCTCATACAGCTGAGTCAATGACAAATCTTCGGCACGGCGGGTCAGCAGATACACCGAGCTTGGTGAGATGGGCAGGTTAATAACATCTGTCGACTCAGCTTGCTTGGCCACCAAAGGCTGGCTCGTGAGCGCCATTGCTTGTCCTGACTGATCGCTATCCACTGAGGTAGCCTGCGTGTCCGTTAGCTGTGCTGCTGGCTGATTGCCTAAGGTATCTGACTCTAAAATAGCTGCCTTATCGGCCACCTTTAAGGTGGTGACATTATCCAGCTGCCATTGGTAATTGGCCAAAGAATCTGATTGATCTTGCGCCGCTACCACCGGCTTGTCTTGACCCTGTTGCAGACTAGGCACATAAGTGCCACCCGTGGCCTTAGAGACAGCGGTTAAGTTATTGTCCGCATCTAAGTGCCAGCGCTTGACCTCACCGATATTGCCATTGGCATCGGCATAGTCAATAAAGATAATATTGTGCGCCTGCTCGCTGGCTAAGCCCTCTTTATTATCCGTAGTGCTGCCCGCTTCAGTGGGTGCATTTTGTAGTGTCCAGTATCCATTAACTGACGCCAATAAAGCAGTATCTGGCTTACGGATTTGACTCGCTTTGACATTGCTTTGTGGCAATATAAACTGGTTAATCAGCAGCGCTAAAATCACAAAGATAAAAGCCGGCTGCAGCACCCACCCCACAATGCGATAAATGCTTAATCCTGCCGCACGCATGACGATCAGCTCAGAGTTATTGGCCAACAAGCCCAGTCCCACCACTGCCCCAAGTAGGGCACCTGTGGGCATAAACTGCTGCAAAAAGTAAGGCGATCGATAAAAGATATAAGTTAAGGCATCAACATAAGTATACGCATCAGAGATGTCTTCAAGCTCTGCTAAATAAGCAAACACCATCTGCAATGCCCACAAGCCTAGTACGGCAAATAGCATGGCAAACAGGGCGTTTTTTTTGACATAGCGCGAGATAATCCGGCCTGAACGGATGTCTTTTGACGCATCGGAGTGGTCAGTGTGCCTAGGTTTCATGACCGGCCTCCTTGATTGATATCAGGATTAGAAGAATGATTTGTCTGACTTTGTAGCGCCCGTTGGCCGAGTCTAAAGCGTACCCTGTGATGGATACGACTGGCCCAGTTAAGATAAAGTGCCAACACAATAAAGCCAATTAATACCAGCGGATAACTCAGCACAGACAAGGTGCCCTTGGTAATGGCGTTTTTAAGAGAAATAATCACCAACACGCAGCTGGTAAATATCAAAATTGCCGGCAACAGTCGCAGCCAGCGCCCTTGTCTGGGTCTTACTTGAGCTAGGGGCACAGCCAGCATAGGCGCTAGAATAATTAGCCAAGGCAGTGCCAAACGGTAGCCCAATTCTGCTTGGGCGGATAAGATTTGCTGTGGCTCAGGCTCAGTGCTGCCATCTGCTTTGGTAGCCACCTTTTGCCCAGTGGCCGCTTTCCATAGGGCAGGTACCGATTGGGTAGTCACGTTCTCTTCTGTCAAAACATCGGCAGGCGGTTGATTGATACTGATGCGATAACGCTCAAAACCAATTTGGCTATACACCAAGCTATCTGCGCCTACTTCATAACGTCGACCTTGAAACAGATCAAGTTGTGTCTTGCCGCTCTCTTCACTGCCCTTGACCTGAACGGCGCGTTTGGCCAACACGATAATATCGCGATCGTCATCGGCCGTGATTGCAGGCTTTGCTGCCGGTTTATCTTGCGAGGCAGCGACAGGGTTGGTGACGGCGGTAATGGCTTTGTCTTTATCAATCGAGGAGACGGACTGATTGGCGGAGTTTGAGCCCTCAAGCTCTTGCTGGCCTAAGCGCACCGCAGGGGCGTTGGTGGTCGCCTCCGGTACCGTAGCGCCAGGCTTTACCGATTTGGCGGCATCTTTGGCCGTTTGGATTAATATCACATCCTGCAGCTCGGTTTTGTTGTCATTCATGCTGCCGACATACAAATGGTAGTCATCGCTATTGATAAAGGTCTGCGGACGAATAAGGTCAAAGGCACTGCTTAAAGACTGCTGCTGCCAAATACTCTCAGAGTTTTTTACCCCCCAAGGCTTACCATAAAGAGACAGCCCTGCTTCTAACACGAATAACACCAAAATCAGCGGAATCATTAATCGTGCCAGACGGCCGCGTGAGATACCACTGCCGTTGAGTACCGCCATTTCGTGGTCTACATACAGCCGCCCAAATACCAACATTAAGCCAATAAAAAAGGACAGTGGCAATACCAGTTCTAAGAAGTAGGGCAAGTTGTAGCCAATAATAGAAAACAATAGCCCCACATCCAAGCGCCCTTCAGCAGCAATACCGAAGTAACGGATCATTCTTCCGCCTAGCAGTAAAACCACTAAAAACCCCAACACCAAGGCGGTAGTTGAGGCAACTTGTCGGGTCATATATCGGCGTAAAATCACAGGCAAACTCAAATTATTGAAGAAAGATAAATTACAGGGATGAACCAAATCAAGCACAGCTTGCATCAAGTACTGACATGATAGCTATATTCCAGGGCTCAATACCGCTTGATTACATAGGCTATACAGCAAAGCTGTGTTCGCTTATCTTTTAGAAATCAGTCCCTAATAACTGACACGTATTATAATCGTAAGCACTATCGCGATGATAGTGATATTGAGTGTAAGATAGCCCTCATATCCTAGCATGTTTCTGTCAATAATAGGGTTGCCAATAACCGGTCAACTTGATTTACCGTAAAAATAGATAGCCTAGATAAGCGTGCCCAATAAGTGCTAAGGCCCACAACTTAGGCCAATATGTTAAACTATTGCTTAAAGCAAAGCGGCTTATAGCCGACTGCGCCGCGCCTGCTCAGGATATAATAATAACCGCATAACTGCTGTCGCAAATGGCAGGCGATATTCAATAACAAATAGACTTTCATTTTTATAAACACATAGGAATTATCATGAGCTTAAGTATTTCAGTCAGCAAAACCTTGCCAAAGCTTACAACAAAAAAACTACTAAAAAAATCAGCCCCAGAAGCGGTTCAAAGCCACTGCTTAGCAGTGTTGGTAGATGATGATGCCAATCTAATTGGTAGCTTCAAAGGCTTAGAAGCTTATAAGCCCCGTATTGAAGCTTTAATTGCAGCTTCTAACTTTAAAGGCAAGTTGGGCGAAACTGTGGCAGATTTTGCCTTAGCCGCAGACGCCAAAAAGACACCTTTGCAGCTGCTGTTAGTGGGTATTGGTAACCCAGATAAATTCAGCTCAACCTCTATTAAAAAAATTGCCAGTGCACTGTATAAAAACACCCAAAGCCGAGTCACTGACTTAGCCATTGCCATCGGTGATGACTTAGCGGATGACAGCCTACATCAACTGGTACTTGAGCTGCTAAACGCAAGCTATCGCTTTGATAAATACAAATCAGAACAAACAGACGCTGCGTTAAATCAAATCACTTTAGTCTCAAGCAGTGTGGCTCAAGCAGATGTAGATTACGCCGCGGCAGTTCACAGCGGTCAATCATTAGCTCGTGATGTGGCCAATGAGCCTGGCAACGTCTGTTTCCCAGAATACATGGCTGATCAAGCCCGTGCTTTGGCCAAAGCCTACCCTGAATTATTACAAGTCACTGTGCTTGGCGAAAGCGAAATGCAAGAGCTTGGCATGAACTGCTTCTTGTCAGTATCACGTGGCTCAGCACGCGAAGGTCAATTGGTTATCCTTGAATATAAAGGTCAAGCCAATGCAGCACCTACCAATACCACCTCAAGCCTAGCCGATACTTTGGCCAATAACATCAAGGCTGTGGCCGATAAATTACCCAAAAAATCTGCCAAAACCAAAGCCGCCAAAGTGGCTGCAGATGACGTTGTAGAAGAGCATTTCGATGCCCCTATCGTCTTAGTGGGTAAAGGCGTGACCTTTGACTCAGGCGGTATCTCTATTAAGCCTGGTGCGGCAATGGATGAGATGAAATTTGATATGGGCGGTTCAGCGTCTGTATTGGGCACCATCAAAGCCCTATGTGAAGCCCGCCTGCCAATCAATGTCGTGGGCGCGCTGGCTTGTGCCGAAAACATGCCTTCAGGGGAGGCGACTCGCCCAGGCGACATCGTTAAAGCCATGAACGGTATGAACGTTGAAATCTTAAACACCGATGCCGAAGGCCGCTTGGTACTGGCAGATACCTTATGCTATGTACAGCGCTATAACCCACGTGCCATCATTGATGTGGCCACCTTAACTGGTGCTTGTGTGGTGGCATTGGGTCACGTACGCTCAGCGGTATTTAGTAATAACGAAGATGTGCTATTTGATTTAGAAAACGCCAGTGAACAATCAGGCGATCTTATCTGGCACATGCCTATGGATGATGAGTATCAAACCCAGCTTGACTCGCCCATCGCTGATATTCAAAACATCGGTGGCCGTGATGGCGGCGCCATTACCGCTGCTTGCTTCTTATCACGCTTCGTAAAAGAAGACCAAGCGTGGGCGCATTTAGACATCGCTGGTACCGCTTGGGTTTCAGGCAAAGAAAAAGCGGCAACAGGCCGTCCGGTACCGCTATTCATGCAGTACCTAAAAAACCTAGCTCAATAATCAAAGCCATTAGCAATGCAAATTAGTTTTTATGTGTTGGGTGAGCGTTATCTTAACGATAACGCCGCTGCATCAAGCACTGCCTCAGCGGCCAACGCCGAGGCAGTGCTTAACTTTGTGTGCCGATTGACCCAGACAGTTTTGCAAAAAAGCGAGCACAGTTTGGTCATCGTTGACGATCAAGTAGAGCGTCTTAAACAGCTCGATACTCAGCTGTGGTCTTTTGACCCAGTCAGCTTCGTCGCTCATGATTTTATCTTACAAGAAGCCGCTGTCAGCCAGCTGTCGGCACCTGTTAGCTTGGTATCAACGCTGCCTGGGGGTTTTGATGGCGTTATTTTAAACCTTGCTGCCACTCCCCTTCCCTTATCTGTAGAAACGACAGCCGCTGTGCTGCCAGAACGGGTTCTTGAAATCATTACCCCCGATGAGGCAGGCAAGCAACTTGGCCGTGACAAGTACCGTGCCTATCAGCAACTGGGCTTTGAGCTTAACTATTTTCCGATCAATAAATAAAAATCAATAGAGTCGCAGCAGTCTTAGCTTCTCTGTTAACCTCTTTCTTAACGTCTCTTTTCTGGTAACCTCTCTCTTAATTTCTCACGTGACGTCTTTGTTAATTGCTCACAAATCGCTCCCTTAATTTCTCCTTATTCAAGCTCCGCCTCTTTACGACCTCTGTTTTCGATCTTCTATGCAGCTGCACCGCCCGCTTAGTTTTTATTTAACTATCAAAAACTTAAGCTCAACTCATTCCTAAAATCTATTTATTTATCCTAAATTGACTATACCAATTTATAGTTATATGTTGCAGTTGAGTTGAAGTTTTGTATAATCAGTGCATGAATTGATTATGAGATAGGGATCACTTCGCTACGGGCCACGATATTTATTACTACTTAAGATGACGGGCTCTCGAGGCTCTATCGCACAATCACCCTTAGCAAAACGAAAGTATTGCAGCATCAATCAGATTGTTTGACAGGGCTGTTAACATTTTTATTTTTAAATTTTTTGTATTTACTCAGCACGAGTATTTACTAGTATGGAGCGCTTATGAGAGCCCTTATTGATATGTACCAGCGTATTGGCTTGGTACCCCTAATTATTGTTGGGCTAGTACTTGGCATCTTAATAGGCTGGTTAATGCCTTCAGTCGGTGTCGCATTAGGGCTACTCGGTAGCTTATTTGTGGGTGCCTTGAAGGCTGTGGCACCTATTTTGGTGTTTATATTGGTCATGGCAGCCATTAGCCAGCATCAAGGCGAGAGCCAAGTTCATGTTAGACCGGTGTTAATCATGTACATTTTTGGCACCTTTTTGGCGGCCTTAACGGCGGTGGTAGCAAGCTTTGCCTTCCCTACCGAGCTTCTTGGTCTAAACACCATTGAAGCGGTGGCCGACCAAGCACCGCCTTCAGGGTTAAAAGAGGTATTGACCACACTGCTTATGAATTTGGTAGACAACCCAGTTAATGCCATTGCTAATGCCAACTACATGGGCATCTTAGCTTGGGCATTAATCATCGGTCTTGCGCTGCGTAAAGCCTCTGCCACGACCCGTACTATGGTCTCTGATTTATCAGAAGCCATCTCTAATGTGGTGCGCTTTGTTATCGCCTTTGCGCCTATTGGTATCTTAGGCTTAGTGGCCAATACCATTGCTGAGACCGGCTTTAGCGCATTAATGAGCTACGGTCGTCTGCTGACCATCTTGGTGGGCTGTATGCTATTTATCGCCTTGGTGGTTAATCCCATTATTGTCGCCTTTAATATCCGCAGAAACCCATATCCACTGGTCTTCACCTGCCTGCGTGAGTCTGGTATCACCGCTTTTTTCACCCGTTCATCAGCGGCCAACATTCCGGTCAATATGAACTTAGCCAAAAAACTTGGCCTACATGAAGACACCTATTCTGTGACCCTACCTTTGGGCGCGACCATCAACATGGCCGGCGCTGCTATCACCATTAACGTCTTAACCTTAGCGGCGGCCCATACCTTAGGCGTGCCGGTTGACTTCGGTTCTGCGCTACTGCTGAGTGTGGTGGCGACAGTTGCTGCTTGTGGTGCCTCTGGTGTGGCAGGTGGCTCATTGCTACTTATCCCTCTGGCATGTAGCTTATTTAACATTCCAAACGATATTGCAATGCAAGTTGTGGCCATCGGCTTTATCATCGGGGTGGTACAAGATTCTGCAGAAACTGCGCTTAACTCATCAACCGATGTGCTATTCACCGCTGCAGCTGATCCGATAATGAAAAACAAAACCGCTTAATGGCTAGGTTTTAGCACGGTTAAGCCAATAATTAATAAGCCATAAAAAAATCTCAGCACCATAGTGCTGAGGTTTTTTTTATCACCGGTCGCCGTAAAGCCACCCACTTCAGGGGGTGGATATAAGGCGACACACACTGTCGTGATCAGCACTTAAAGTATTGCAAGTTAAAATTAACCTCGCCATACTAACCCTATGAAAACACTCAAGCTACGCATCAAAGACAAACATGCAAACCAGCTAAACAAACTAGCTGGGAGTGTTAACTATGCGTGGAACTATGTTAATGCGTTAAGCTTTGAGCATGTAAGACGCACAGGTAAGTACTTTTCCGCCTATGATTTAAGCCAATACACCAAAGGCAGTGGTGAGTATTTAGGCTTACACTCGCAAACTTTGCAAGCCATCAACGAAACTCATGCCAAATCTCGTAAGCAGTTTAAAAAAGCCAAACTCAATTGGCGAACCAACCGTGTGGATGCCAAACGCAAATCACTTGGCTGGATACCTTTTAAAAAGTCTGCCATAAAGTATCTACATACCAGACAAACAGGTAAAAAAGCACTTAAATCAACCATACTGAACCGCCCCGACTATATCGGAGAGTTGATTGCTTGAGTCAGGCAGCTTTGTCTGACTCATTAAGGCTATCATAGTATCGTCTCTCAAACTCAAAAGGCGACACATAACCAATCGTACTATGAATGCGAGTTTTGTTAAACCAATCGACCCATTCAAGGGTTGCTAATTCAACATCATACGCATCCCGCCACTGCTGTTTTAAATATTCAATCACCTCTGTTTTATAAAGCCCGTTAACCGTTTCAGCTAACGCATTATCGTATGAATCACCGGTTGTACCAACAGATGCAATAACGCCAGAATCAGCCATCTTATCCGTATAGCGAATGGATAAGTACTGAACGCCGCGATCACTATGATGAATGACATCTTTAGGATGGTTTCTGTCTGCAATGGCTTGATTTAACGCTGCCATCACCATATCCGTGTTCATTCGATCTGATACTTTCCAACCAACGATAGCGCGAGCAAACACATCAATGATAAAGGCAGTATAGACCCAACCACTCAATGTTTTAACGTAAGTAAAGTCAGCAACCCATAGCTGGTTAGGGCGATGGGCATTAAAGTTACGATTAACTAAATCATCAGCACGCTTTTGATCATCACGAGACTTAGTGGTTACCTTACCCTTACCTCGCCAAATACCCTGCATACCATGCTGACGCATTAACCGCTCTACAGTGCAACGTGCAGGATGTATACCCTCTGCCTTCAACTGTTTCCAGACTTTACGAGCGCCGTATCGGCATTTGCTGTCCTTCCAAATACGTTTAATCTCATTAAGATAGAAGTCGTCATGCTGACTACGCTGTGAACGCTTTTCAGGACTTTCTTCTAGCTCTTTAACACGATAGTATGTGGATGGAGCAATCGGTAGTACTCTACAGATTGGCTCGACTCCATATTGTTGTTTGTGGTCGTCAATAAAATCAACCATTACTTGGGTTTGCGGTCGAGCTCCGCCTGGGCGAAAAAAGCGGCTGCTTTCTTTATAATCTCATTGGCTTGCTTTAACTCTCTGTTCTCACGTTCAAGCTCTTTGATACGCTCCGCTTGGCTTTGAGCTTGAATGTTTGCAGGAATGGTTTTATCTACGTGCTTTTTATGCCATGATCGTAGGGTCTCAGGTGTGCAACCTATCTTTGGTGCTATAGCTTTGATGGCTGACCAGGTGGATGGGTAGTCGTCTTTAGCTTCAATTAGCATACGGACGGCTCGCTCTTTCATTTCAGGGGTATAGTTTCGTGTTTTCATTGTCGTATTCTCTCAGAAAATTGAGTCTCCGACAATCCCGGGGCGGTTCATACAGCTATCGCTCTGTAAAGGTCAAAAGCTTATCATAGACGTATTCGATAGCTACAATTTGTCTTTGTATCAAATTAACACGCTTGAGATAGTGCAAGACAGCCGTAATCGTTGGTATGCCTGTATTACCGTCAAAGATTTTCCTAGACAAGCAAGTGGCAAAGGCAGCGTTGGTATTGACTTAGGCTTAAAGCAGTCTGCTACCACATCAAACGGTGACAAGCTGACAACTAAACAAACTCAAAAATGGGCGAATAAATTAGCAGTCGCCCAGCGTGCAAACAATAAAAGCCGGGTAAAGGCAATACACGCCAAAATTAAAAACTCAAGATTAGATGCCATACACAAATTCACCACCCAATTAGTTAAGGATAATGCCTTAATTGTGGTTGGTGATGTTAAATCACGCTCATTCACTAATTCGATGACCAACCTAGCTAAATTGACATATGATGCAGGATGGTTTGAACTCAAAAGACAACTGGAATATAAATGCAAGCATGCAGGTTGTCAGTTTGAGATAGTGAATGAGAGTTACACTACCCAGACCTGCTCGTACTGCCTTAAAATAAGCGGTAGTAGCTTGAGCGGTAGAGCAGGTCTTGGAATAAGAGGATGGAGGTGTGCTGAGTGTGGCACATGGCATGATAGAGATATCAATGCTGCTAAGAACATCCTTGCGGTCGGGCTTGACCGTCTAGCTGTAGGAATCCCCTCGGTTTAGCGAGGGGAGGAAGTCAAGGTTATCACTTAAGATATGGCTTTGGCCTATTTTTGCTGAAAGTCGACCTCAATGGTGTACACAGAGTTGGTGGCAGCTTCTTGCTGACGCTTGTACTGACGCAGCTGCTCAACCTCATCTAACAGCTCTAAAATTAAGCCAATAGCCGGAATACTGGCCTCAAAATCTCGGCTCAATCGGGAAGCTCGGCGTACTGTGGCCAGCTGAGAACCGGTGAATTGCTGCTTTTCGGGCACATCATATTCAATGATATTTTCTTCAATCAACGCCAAAACCCAACCGCGCTCAGCCCCACAAGCGGCAATGAGCTCATCTAGGCTCATAATAATATCGTTGAATTCACTAGAGTGTTGCATGATAACTCTCCTCTTATGCTTATATTTTTATTGGCGCTATCAACGCTTTATTTCAGCCTCAGCAAAACTGGCTTTTAGCGCAGCGAATGCCTCCTTTTGGGCCTCAGTGGTCAGCTCAGGATTAACAATATTTAAGGTCAAATATAAATCCCCAGCTTGCTTGGCGGGAATGCCTTTACCTTTCACTCGTAAGTTGCTGCCCGACTTACTGTTTTTGGGAATGGTCACCCCAAGTGTACCCGCGGGGGTACTGATATTAATCTTCTCGCCCAGCGCAGCTTCCCAAGGGGTAATATTCACGGTTTGATACACATCCGCGCCTTCTAGGCGAATATTGGCATCGTGGGTGATTTTTACTTTTAAGAACAAGTCGCCATTTTTGCCGCCGCCATAGCTTGCCGCGCCCTGGCCACTTAAGCGAATTTGCTTACCTTCAGTGATGCCCTTAGGAATCTTAATTTTTAGGGTTTTTTGTTCTTGAATGACACTGCCATTGGGCTGGCGACTGGGTACATTTAATTTAATGCTATAGTCATCGCCGCTGTATACCGAGTCTAAGCTGACATTAATCTCAGCGTGTTGGTCTTGACCGGGCGCTGGGCCTGCATCTTTAAAGCCACTGCCAAAGTGGTCATAGCCCTCAAAGCCAGATTGACGAGAGGACTGAGCACCACCCCTGCCGGCACCAAATGCTGAAAAAATATCATCGAAGCGGAAGCTACCACTGCCAAATGGCGCCCCTTCCCCGAACTGATCTTTTATGTCCTCCCATCTAAAGCCACCTTGTGCTCCAGAGCCACCGCTCCCAAATCCTGCACCGCTACCAAAGCCTGCACCTGCAAAGGGATTGGCCTGCATCGCATCGTACTGGGCGCGTTTTTCTTTATCTCTTAAAGTCTCATAGGCATTATTGATTTCTGCAATTTTTTCATCGGCATCTTTGGCATCACTGACATCCGGATGATATTTGCGCACCAATTTACGATAAGCCTTTTTAATCTCTTGTTCTGAGGCGTCTTTGCTGACACCCAAAACCTCATAAAAACTTTTTTCTGCCATTGTTATTATCCTTATTTAAGCGGTCTAAAGAGTTGCTTTATATCGGTATATATAAGGGTTATTAACTCATATTTCACCGTTGCTTATTGATACTTTTTTGTGCTCGTCGGTTAATTAAAGGCAATGGCTTAGGTTTTGACAGATAAATTTCCACAAAAAAAGAGCCGTTTAACGGCTCTTTTTTTATAACGCTTCATAACAGTTTGGGCAGTATGGTTTTATATACCCACTTTACGACTCATACTGTTCAAGCTCAGTCATCGCCATCAGCATATCCTCTTCAAGCGAAGCTTGCTGCTGCTGTAGCTTGGCCTGCTCATCAAGCAGCGTTAACAGCTCATCTTTGCGGCTGTCCTCATACAGTGAGGTATCAGCCAGCTTCTGCTCTAGTGCCTCTAAGCTTGCGGCCACTTTATCCAGCTGCTTTTCAGCTTGCTCAATACGCTTACGAATGGGGGCAGTGAGCTTACGCTGCTCTGCGGCCAATTTGCGGCGCTCTTCTTTGGTCAACTGATTGTCTTCAGCCGCTGCTTTAGCTGCTGCGGCTTTTTTGGCCTCTTCTGCTTTTTTGGCAGCTGCCGCTTGAACCGTTTTGGCATCACGGCTTTCTTTTGCCGCCTCTTTGGCATCAGATTTGCGCTGCTCAGACAGCCATTTACCATAGTCTGAGACATCCCCTTCAAACTCTTGCAGCTTGCCATTGTGCACCAGATACAGCTCATCACAGACATTGGCAATCAATTCACGGTCATGCGACACCAAGACTACCGCACCAGCGAAGCCTTGTAGCGCCATGGTCAACGCTTGACGCATTTGCAAATCCAAATGGTTGGTCGGCTCATCAAGCACCAAGACGTTGGGCTTTTGCCAGACGATCAGTGCCAACGTTAAGCGAGCACGCTCACCCCCTGAGAATAGCTTGCTTGGGGTATCAATACGGTCACCACGAAAATCAAAACTGCCTAAAAATGATCTTAATTCAGCATCCGAGGTTTTGCCGGCCAAACGACGCATCATAATCAGCGGCGTGGCTTCTGCATCTAAGCTGTCCATTTGATGCTGGTTAAAATAGCCAATATGCAGGGTGTCCGATACTTTATAAGTTCCGGTAATTGGCTCAAGCTCCCCCACCAAGGCCTTGATCAAGGTTGACTTGCCCGCGCCATTCATACCCAGCAGACCAATGCGGGTGTCAGGGGTAATCTCCAGACTGGTGTGGGTCAATAGCGGCTTACCGTTATAGCCAATGTCCGCACCCTTAAGCGAAATCAGAGGTGAGCTCATGTGACTGGGCTCATAAAACTGGAAAGTAAAGGGGTTGTCTGCCATCACAGGCGACAGGTCGGCCATACGCTCGAGTTGCTTTAAGCGGCTTTGCGCCTGCTTCGCTTTAGACGCTTTGGCACGGAAGCGGCGTACAAAGTCTTCTAAATGAGCACGCGTGGTTTCTTGCTTCTCATAAGCTTGCTGCTGCTGCGCCAGACGCTCACTGCGGGTACGCACAAATTGCGAATAGTTGCCGGTATATAAGGTCAAGCGCTGATTTTCGACATGCAAAATAAAGCCAATGGTGGCATCCAAAAAAGTTTGGTCATGTGAGATCAGCAGAACAGTGCCATCAAACTTAGCAATCCAGTCCTCAAGCCATAAAATGGCATCTAAGTCCAAATGGTTGGTGGGTTCATCAAGCAGTAGCAAGTCAGCACGACTCATCAAGGTTTTGGCCAAGTTTAAGCGCATGCGCCAGCCGCCTGAAAAATCATTCACCGGCAGCTCATGCTGAGTGGGCTGAAACCCAAGTCCGGCCATAATTTGCGCCGCTGTGGTCGGCGTACGATAGCCATCAATCTCATCAAAGCGCTGATACAGGTGTGCAATGTCATCATCGCTTAACTCATCAGGCGCCATCATTTTTTGGTTAATCTCATACCACTCTTTATCACCGCTTAGCACATAGTCAATGGCCGGCTGAGCGCTGCCCTCGACTTCCTGCGCCATGTGCGCCACTTCCCAGCCGCTTGGAATACTGATATTGCCCGCATCCACGGTCAGCTCATCGGTGGTGCGCTCACCCATATAGGTTAAGATTACCCCAAAAAGGGTGGATTTGCCGGTACCATTATTGCCGGTCAACCCCACTTTTTGACCCGGATGGATCTGAAAGGTGGCCTCTGAAAATAGCACTCTACCATCACGGCGGACACTAACTTTATTAAATTCAATCATGGATAATAATCACTTTTGGTTATTTCTTCGCAGGTTAAGCCAGTTAACAATTTTTTCAACAAAAAACGGACAAAGGGTCAGCTATGCGACATTGAAAATCAAGCATTATGCCTCATTATGCTATACTGAATGACTAATAATTTAAATAACCGTAAAATCACTGCTAAGTTATTCATCTGCCTCTTTGCTTATTGTAAGACAGGTGCGTGTGACTATTTGATTTTACGTTCAGTGAAGTTTTGCGCTTTACGAGGATACTATGACTACCATTACCCTAACTGACAGTGCGGCTAATAAAGTTCGCAAATTACGTGAAGAAGAAGGCGATAACAACCTTATGCTACGAGTGTATGTCACTGGTGGTGGGTGTTCGGGTTTTTCATACGGTTTTAACTTCGCTGATGAAGAAGGCGAAGATGATGCCAGTTTTGAGAATGCCGATGTTACCTTATTGGTCGACTCACTCAGTTACCAATACCTGCAAGGCTCAACGGTAGATTATACAGAAGGGCTTGAAGGGGCACGCTTCGTGGTAACCAACCCCAATGCGACCACCACTTGCGGCTGTGGCTCCTCTTTTTCTATTTAGGCTGTGACCCACATTAAGCATTGGGTTAAAGCCCTTGGCAACATGAGTGTCACCGCTCTACCACATTGCTTTAACTTCTGACACCGTCTATCGCTTAGCCTGCCATATCTGCTTTTATTTCAAGCAGATAAGTTATGAATACCAAAGACCTGATTGCTAATGACACGTTATTGTGCAAAGTAATGCCATAAAACCGCTACAAGCTGTCTTTATTTAGACTGTAGCGGTTATTTTTTAACTATATTTTGAAGACTTATTACCTATTGTTTTACAATCATTTGTAACCACATATGATTTTTAAATGGGTTTAAGCTACACTTAATCACAATATAAATGGCCAAATATTGCCGATAGAAACAACGCCATATCCACTGAAAATTATAATAACAGTGATGGGCCCCTTTGATTTTGAGACTATAGTATGACTGAAGTAACCGCCCCAAATCACCAGCCTCTAATACCCTCTTGGTTAACCAGCCAGCACTTATCTGGCATGTTGCGTGGTATAGAAAAAGAGGGGTTAAGAATGCAGTCTGATGGATACTTGGCTCAGACGCCGCATCCTCAATCTTTGGGCTCAAAATTGACCCATCCTTATATCACCACCGATTATTCAGAGAGCTTACTTGAGCTGATCACCTCGCCTAAGTCC
Source organism: Psychrobacter raelei (assembly GCF_022631235.3). Taxonomy (NCBI): domain Bacteria; kingdom Pseudomonadati; phylum Pseudomonadota; class Gammaproteobacteria; order Moraxellales; family Moraxellaceae; genus Psychrobacter; species Psychrobacter raelei. Next base: position 62,002 of record NZ_CP093310.2, on the reverse strand, counting down.
ACTGTGGCCGAGACCCTTAATATGCTGCGTGAGCTGCATGTTTTGGTGTATCAGTCTTTAGAAGATGGGGAGCTGATGTGGCCGCTGTCTATGCCTTGTATGCTCTCATCCGATGACAATGACATTCCTCTGGCCGAATATGGCAGCTCTAATGTCGGCCGCTTAAAGACTTTATATCGCAGTGGGCTTGGCATACGTTATGGTCGCCGGATGCAAACCATCGCCGGTCTGCATTACAACCTGTCATTTGGGGACGATTTATTCAGCGCTTGGCGTGACAACACCCCTAAGTCGGAGCAATTAGAGTCATTGAGCGAATTTAAAAACGCCAAATACTTAGGCCTGATTCGTAACTTTAAGCGCATGAGCAGCTTGGTGCTGTATTTAACTGGCGCCAGTCCCTCAGTATGTCCTTGCTTCTTAACTGGCCGTAAGCACAACTTACAGCTGATGAATAACACCACTTACTATAGTCCCAAAGCCACCAGTCTGCGTATGGGCAAATTGGGCTATACCAACAGTGTTCAAGATCAATTAGACATCCGCTATAACAATTTACCTGAATATATCGAAGGTCTGCGCCGCGCTATCAATACCCCGTTCTCAGGCTTTACCGAGCTTGGTCTAGATGACGATGAGGGCAATCCGATTCAGATTAACGATCATATTTTACAGATCGAAAATGAATACTACAGCCCAATCCGCCCCAAACAAATTGCTGAGTCTGAAGAAGCTCCAAGCCATGCCTTAGAGGCGCGCGGCATCGCTTATGTGGAGTTTAGAGCCGTTGACTTAGACCCCTATAGTGATATCGGTATTCGCTTATCGACCGCCTGTTTCTTAGAAGTATTGGCACTGTACTGCCTGCTTACCGACTCACCTGACTTACTGCCAGAAGAGGATGCGGTACTGGCAGAAAACCTTGAGCGTGTGGTCAATAACGGTCGTGCTCCAGACTTGACCATCCAAACTTGTGACGGTAGCGAGCAAAACCTAAGCGAGTGGATGCAGCAGCACTTAGAGGCCATGATGCCTCTAGCCACGTTATTAGATGCAGAATATGGCGGCAATAATTATCGTGTGGCCGTCACCTTAATGCTAGGCAAAGCGGTATACCCCGATGCCACCTTGTCCGCTCAAGTCTTGGCCGATACCCAAAGACTGGGCAGCACTTGGCAGCTGGGTCATGCCCTAGCCCAGCAGCACCGTGAATCTATCCTGCGCAGCTCATTGAGTCCAAAAACTCAGGCCAAATATGAAGTGTTGGCCGAAAAATCTTGGCTACAGCAGCAGGAGCTTGAAAAAGACGACTCACAAGACTTCTATGACTATATTCAGCATTATAGATAAAGGCTTTTGCGCTCATCATAAGCGTGTCAGGTTTTGCCAGACAATAAGGGTTATTAGGCTGTCAAGAAGCGACCACAAATGATGCAAAGCCTTATCTGAGCTGTTCACAGAAATAATTTTCTGAATCTGGTTTTTGAGTTTAGAATATAACGCTTAATGTTGCCGATATCATTATTAGCTGTATTAGCTAATTATACTGGCTCTCTTTGTTAGTGTTCCTAAGGAGCAAACTTTTATGCAGCGCCTCCTCACTTACCGTGCGTTAAACTTTATTTTGTTCATCGCCTCTGTCGTGGCCATGCTATTTGCCATTATATTTTTGCAAAACTACAAAGGGCTTGAACCTTGCCCCTTGTGTATTTTTCAACGTATCGGCTTGATGGTCATGGGCGGATTTTCGCTGATTGCTGCTGTGGGCCATCCCAAAAAAATGGGAATGCAATTACTGCTGTGGATAGGGTCAATGGCTGGTATCTTATGGTCGGCAGGTGTGGCAGCGCGTCATGTGTGGATTCAACATTTGCCCGCTGATCAAGTACCGGCGTGTGGCCCTGGTCTGGATTACTTCCTTGAGGCGTTACCGATGAAGCAGGTGATTAATCAAGTTTTATCCGGTTCAGGTGAATGTGCTGAGATCAGCTGGAGATTTTTGGGCTTATCTATCCCAGAACAAGCGCTTATCTTGTTTACCGCGTTGATTTTGGTTAACCTACTGGTCTTATGGCGTATTATTAGCAAGCGCACCGCTTAGTAGTGCATCAGCGTTCATTCATTTAGCTTTCATTTATTAGATAGACATCAGAGGTTCCATGCACGTTCATATTTTAGGTATCTGTGGCACATTTATGGGGTCACTTGCATTGTTGGCTCGCGATCTTGGCCATACTGTCACCGGTTCTGACGCCAATATTTATCCCCCTATGTCCACTCAGCTAGAACGTGCTGGGGTCAGTATTCAAGAAGGCTATCATGCCACTCATTTACAGCCTGCGCCTGACTTGGTTATCGTGGGCAATGCCATGAAACGGGGCATTGAAGCGGTAGAGTACATGCTGGATACTGGCATACCCTACACCTCAGGGCCGCAGTTTTTGTCAGAGCATGTGTTACAACATCGCCATGTATTGGCGGTGGCGGGTACTCATGGAAAAACCACCACCACCACTATGCTCGCTTGGGTGCTGCATTACTGCGGTATCGATGCCGGCTTCTTAATTGGTGGTGTGCCTTTGGTCGAGAGCGAGAATGACAATCTGACTAAAGCCTTTGCTCACAGCAGCTACTTGGGCGCTGATAAAAATGCCCAAGGCGGGCGTGGTTACTTCGTGATTGAAGCCGATGAGTATGACTCAGCCTTCTTTGATAAACGCTCAAAATTTGTACATTATCGCCCGCGTACCGCTATCTTGAATAACCTTGAGTTTGATCACGCTGACATTTTTAAAGATTTGGATGCCATTCAGACGCAGTTCCACCATATGATTCGTATGATCCCAAGCTCTGGGCAAATTATTATGCCGGCTCATACGCCAAGCTTAGAGGCCACCATAGACAAAGGCTGCTGGACCCCCATCTGGCGCACCCAGATTGCCAATAACGGGCAGCAAGATAAGAGCGTTCAAGATAAAGCCGTCCAAGATGACTCTATCGCCTGGCAGGCTGAGCTTATCAGCGAAGATGGCAGTCAATTTGCCATTCACTTCACCAATACCCAAGGCGACGTCTTGAGTGGCGAGGTACACTGGGGCATGAGTGGCCGTCACAATGTCGAGAATGCTATGGTGGCCGTGGCGGCCGCTTATGACATCGGTATCAGCGTGGCCGATGCTTGTGCGGCGTTATCGCAGTTCTCTGGTATTAAGCGCCGCATGGAGCTGATCGCAGAGCTAGGCGCTGCTGAGAGTGGCAGCACTTTTGGAATAAAAGTATTTGATGACTTTGCCCATCATCCCACAGCGATTACCACCACCTTAGATGGTGCCAAAAAGAAATTAAAAGGCGCCAAAATTTGGGCCATTATTGAGCCGCGCAGCAATACCATGAAGCTTGGGGTACACAAGGACAATCTGGCGGCTTCAGCACAGCTGGCAGATGAGGTGATCTGGTATGAGCCTGCCGGTTTGGAATGGGGTCTAACTGATGTCATTGAGGGCGCTAATATCAGCAACCAGCAATACGTGATGAATGACACCCAAAAGATCATTGACCATATTTGCGCCAAGCTTGGCCAATCTTCTCAAGATGACGCCATTATCATTATGTCTAATGGCGGCTTTGAGGGCATTCATCAGCGCTTTATTGCGGCACTAAAAAAAGACTAATTTTTAATCACATCAAATACATAAGACGGCCTCATTGGTAACACAATGGGGCTTTTTTATGTATCAACCTCGCTTGAAACAAAACTCTATATAAATTATACAATCAATTACCCAAAAACTGCCAATTTCAATCAATCGCCCAACTAAACTCACATAGCTCGTACGTACTTAACAATTCAGCCTTAGCACCTGTATAAGTTATTGATTAAAATCCTTATTAGAAAGTTCTGTACCGTCTTAGCGACGGTATAAGTAACTTATAAAACGACTATTAAAATTATTAGTTAAACATATTAGATGGTTAAAACACCATCACAATTTTTGTAAGGAAGAGACTTCATGAGTATTATTTGGACAATTATTATAGGTTTGATTGCCGGTTTATTGGCACGTGCTATTAAGCCAGGCAACGATGCTATGGGCTGGATTATGACCATCGTACTGGGTATCGCAGGGGCGTTAGTTGGTGGCTTTATCGCCAGTGCAATTGGCATGAACGCTGATGGCGGCTTTATCGGTCTGGCTTTCTCAGTAATTGGTGCTATTATCTTATTGTTCATCTATGAATTGATCATGAGCAAACGCTAATAGAGCATGATTAAGACGTGATTGAGCGCAAACATCTTATGAGATCAAATGGCTCACTAAATAATAATAATAACAAGCGGTAACCCTAACTATGTTTGCAGCGGACTTCTCCTCAAGTCCGCTTTTTTTGATTCACCTTTTTTTGACTCGCCTTTTTTGAATGTAGCACCTTGATATTTATGCCCTCCCCCCTCATTCAGTTAGATATAATAGTCTAACGACTGTCTCTTATTGCATTTTTGATTTGATTACACGTTTTATTTAACGGCACTTTTCGTTTAATTGCATCTCTCATTTACCTATTAATTAACTCATTGCGTGATTTCTTATGGCCATATTACCGATTTTAAGCTACCCCGACCCTAGGCTGCGTACCATCGCAGAGCCGATCAAAACTGTTGATGCTGAAATAAAACAGCTTATCAAAGACATGATTGAAACCATGTATGACGCCAAAGGCATTGGGCTTGCAGCCACTCAAGTGGATCGTCATATTCAGCTTATCGTCATGGATTTGTCTGAAAACAATGACTCGCCTCGTGTATTTATTAACCCCAAAGTTACCCCGTTGGTGGAAGATAAAAAGCCTTACGAGGAAGGGTGCCTATCGGTACCAGATGTCTATGATTCAGTGGATCGTCCAGTAAAAGTGAAAATCGAAGCGCTTGATGCAGATGGCAATGCCTTTGAAGAGATTGCAGAAGGCCTATTGGCAGTGTGTATCCAGCATGAAATGGATCACTTAAACGGTGTCTTGTTCGTCGATTATTTATCACGCCTAAAGCAGACCCGTGCCCGTGATAAGGTCAAAAAATATCTTAAAACCCGTGAAAAGCAACTACAGCACAACAAAGCCTAGTCGCTAACGATACCGTGGTAAACATCAAACCCAAAAAAAAGCCCATCACACTTAACTGTGATGGGCTTTTTTGACTTTAGGCCATTTAGAAGATCAAAGCAGAGCGGCTCAGCCCTTAGCCCTTTAGGCCCAGAACATCTTGCATGTCATAGCGACCTGGGGCCTGCGCCACTACCCAAGTGGCCGCACGCACAGCACCTGCGGCAAAGGTCATACGCTCACGGGCATGATGCTTGATCTCCACCATCTCACCATCCGCTATTAGCATCACACTGTGGTCACCAATGATTTCACCGCCGCGAATAGCGTGGATACCAATGCTACCTGGTTTTCGCTCGCCAGTTTGCCCCTCTCGGCCATAGACAGCCACTTGTTTTAAGTCCTGACCACGGGCGGTAGCAGCGGCATTGGCCATCATAAAGGCGGTACCTGAAGGGGCATCGACTTTGTGCTTGTGATGTGACTCAATGACTTCGATATCAGCGCTATCACCAAAAGCCTTAGCGGCCATCTCAATAAGCTTTAATGACACGTTAACACCAGTAGAATAGTTGCCGGCATACACCACAGGGATTTGAGCACTGGCGGCATTAAGCATGGCTTCTTGGGCTTCACTGAGGCCTGTGGTACCGATCACCATCGCCACCTTGTGCTTCGCGCACAACTGCACATTTTTTTCAGTGGCGTCAGGCAAGCTAAAGTCGATTAGCACATCAATGTTGCCAAGCTCAGCGGCTAAGTCATCTGATAAGGCGACCTGATTTTTGTGTTGACCAATCAATTCGCCCGCATCTACCCCGATAAGACTTGAGCCACTGCGCTCAATGGCGGCAGCCAATACGGTGTTAGCATTGTTGTGTACCGCTTCAATTAACATGCGCCCCATCCGGCCGCCGGCACCAATCACGCCTACTTTGATGGTCTGTGATGCAGTCTGAGTCATTATTTTATCCTTTAAGTAATCTGTATGAGGCTAATAATAGCATGATTATCTATGCTGCTAAATTTGCAAGTTGCCATGATAAGTTTGACGTCTACCTGACAGTCGTCCTTTGATTTTGATTGCCCCATTATCTAGCCATAAGGGGAGTAGCAGATAGCCCACAAAAAAACCCATACGTTTCACGTGAAACATATGGGCCATAACTGAGCCATCTAAGCTATCTTAGTCAAACAGATCGCCTAACTTTTCAAAGAAAGATTTTTTCTTGGGCGACTGATGATGCTTGCTGTCACCATCTAAAGTGTCTTGGAACTGACGCAGTAAATCTTTTTGTTCACGGGTTAGGTTCACAGGCGTCTCAACCATGATACGGCAGATTAAGTCGCCTTTCATGGTGGTGCGTACAGGGGTGACACCCTTGCCGCGGACACGCAGTAGCTTACCACTTTGGGTGCCTTCAGCTACTTTGATTTTGACCTTGCCATCAAGCGTTGGGATTTCCACTTCTTTGCCGAGCGCCGCATCGGTAATACTCACAGGTACATCCATATAAAGGTCAGCACCTTGGCGCTTGAACACAGGATGTTCTTTGACACGCACTTCAACATATAAGTCGCCGTTTTGGACGCCTGCGCCTCCCGCTTCGCCTTCACCGGCCAAGCGTACTCTGTCACCATCGTCAACACCGGCTGGGATAGAGACCTCTAGGGTGCGTGACTTATCTTTTACGCCAGTACCATGGCAGTCATTACAAGGGTTCTTAATCTCTTGACCGCTGCCGCCACAGTTAGGACAGGTTTGCTGCACTGCAAAGAAGCCTTGCTGCATGCGTACTTGACCATGGCCACCACAAGTACTACACGTTTGGATATCTGAGGCATTCTTAGCGCCTTTACCATCACAAGTTTCACAAGGGGCAGGTGCGGTAAAGCTGATTTCTTTTTTGCAGCCTCGTACGGCCTCTTCTAAGCTCAGCTCAATGACATAGCGTAAGTCTGAGCCACGGCGCTGACGACCACCGCCCCCACGAGATTGACCGAAGATATCACCGAAGTTACCAAAGATATCACCGAAGATGTCTTGGAAGTTACCCGCACCTGCGCCACCAAAGCCGCCGCCACCCATGCCATTTTCGAAGGCTGCATGACCCATGCGGTCATAGGCTGAGCGTTTTTCTTTATCGCTTAATACTTCATAAGCCATCGAGGCTTCTTTGAATTTTTCTTCTGCATCAGGATCATCAGAATTACGATCTGGGTGGTATTTCATGGCCAGTTTACGGTAGGCCTTTTTAATCTCGCGCTCATCTGCGCTTCTATCAACGCCTAAAACTTCGTAAAAATCTCGCTTACTCATGGAGGCTCCTATCAACATGCCGGCTATGTTTCACGTGAAACACATTTATAGTTGGCATTAAAATGGGTACTAAACACACAATGGTTTAAATGATTCAAAATAATTAATCAATACTTTGCCTGTTTAATGGTGACAAACACCTCAATTATCAAGCAATTATGCTAAAATCGCCCTATTCTCCCTGTTATTTATTGAAGTTGATACCTCGCCTCTATGAAATCATTAAAATTTTTACTGATTAGCCTAGTTATTATTGCCGTTGTGATTTTTGCAGGATCACCTTACTACGCTGCGTATCAACTCAAGAATGCTTATGACACCCATGATGGCGCTACTTTGACCCATCACATCGACTTTGAGCAGCTACAGCCCAATATCCAAAACCAGCTCACCAGCAAGTTTGCCAACACTTTGCAGCAGTATCCGCTGGTGGCACAATTGGGCGGTGAAGCATTAACCGAAGCGGCCGATGAGTTCATCCATGCGTCAGTCACTAAGGCGGTCACTGAGGAAAATATCCGTAGCCTAATTAATACCCAAGGCCAAGCCAATCAAGCCACCAAAGAGCTTGCTGCCGCGTGGGCTATTGCCAGTAATAAGGTGGATTTGCAGCGCTTGATTCAAGACATCATCGTGCAGCGTGGTGATATCAATGCGGTACTCAAAAACCAAATGCAGCAGATTATGAGTGCACAATCCACAGAGCTTGAAAGCCATGTTCAAAGTGGCGAGGACAGCGCCAAACCAGAGCTGTCTTACTGCGGCATCAACTGCTTTACCCTGTCAGGTCAAGTTAAAGGCTACCCGCTGACGCTACAGATGCAGCGTGAGGGTCTAATTGGCTGGAAAATTATTAACGTGGTGTTGCCTTAGCCGCTTAACATTTCGTTCGGCCTTCAGGCGTTAATTTAGCCCTAAAAAAGGGAGAAAACTTGGGTCTTTATAGGGTGCGTTAAATGCCGCCCCATCTTCTCGATAAATAGCAGGCGTAGCAAATACTGCCAGCCCTGCTACCTTCACCTGATTTGCCTTTAGATGATCGATGCCACTGCGACAGGTATTGCTCACAGGCTTGCCACTCATCGCTTCATCTAAGGCTTGTTTGCGAGCTGCTTTGTCAGTGGTACACCATATCTGACGCATTTGTTCTGGTGACTGCTCATAGTAAGGATAAGCGATGACTTTAACGGTCACACCTTTGGCATTCAGCTTGGCCATATCCTGATGTAGAACTCGGCAATAAGGACAAATAAATTATATACATTGACATAATAACAATAGCTTATTTATCCTACCCCGATGACTCTATTTGTTATATTTTGTTAGGCGCTCACTATCTATCTCGGCTATCTATCTCAATGCACTAATCATCTAGCCCATCATACACTCTACCCAAATTGTCTGGGACCCCATCTAACACCATCACCTCATCGAGTAAACAGCGATCAGGGGCTTGTGTCACTGTCTGATTCTGCTTTAGATAATCTTCAGCCGACTGCTCAAAGCCACCTGCAATAATCATGTCCTGCATATTAAATTTAACCTGTAGCATCTCTAAGGTTTGATTCCGTTTATCAAAGACAGTTACTGCATTGGGAAAGACCGGAGTCACGTATTTAGAACCATTAAATAATGCCAAACAACCATTACGGTAAACCAGCTTGCCTCCTTGTGCTTTCATTGTTCTAACTTGATACAAGTCTGAAGTCTTAAAGGGATAGCTGTAAAATAAATCATCGCCATAACTGGATGGTGCTGTTTTGATTATGGGCAATTGAGAGTTCACATTTTCGCTACTGTCACCAATACCTGCACTCTGGCATCCTATTAAACCCGCTAATAAAAAAACACCATAACTGGCACCCAATATTGGTTTAATTATTGAAGTCATTCTCCCTTACTCCTACTTGTTATACTTGTCTGAACGATTATTTTCTTATTTTTTATTAAGCTATTCATAGCAATACTATCAATATAAGGCATCAAATAGACAAAAAAAATGGACACCTAAAGCGCCCATTTAAATAAAAAAACGAATAAACTTACTATCATTTAGAAGCTATTTACCTCATCTTCGGTCAAGAAGCGGCTATCGCCTTTCTCTAATCCTTCAAGTGTTATGCCGCCAATGCTGGCACGGTGTAGCTCAACAACTTTATTGCCAAAATAGGCCATCATACGTTTGACTTGATGGTATTTACCTTCGGTCAAAATTAGACGCGCGTGGGTCTCATCAATGAATTCTAATAACGCAGGCTTGGTCGGCTCATAATCGCCATCTAGCAAGATGCCTTGGCCTACTTTTTTGATCGCATGCGCTTGCGCTTCTTCATCCATAGCATCGGCTAAGGTTAATTCATACACCTTTTCATGCAGATGACGCGGGCTGGTCACTCGGTGTAGCCAGCTGCCATCATCACTTAAGATTAAGGCACCGGTGGTATCCACATCAAGACGGCCTGCGATACGCAAGTTACTCAGCTCAGGCACTGCGATAAGTTCAGTAACAATCGGATATTCTTTGGGTTTTAGGGTACACTCAAAGCCTTCAGGCTTATGCAATAAAATATAGCGGCTACCGGTCGCCACTGATAACGGCTCACCGGCCCACATCACTTCATCATTAAGCACATCAACGTGTACGCTGCCATCTTTTACTACTTCATCATTGACCGTAATCTCACTGGCGTGCAGCACTTTTTTCGCTTCTTTACGCGACAGTTCGGTGGCCTTGCTGATAAATTTGTCTAAACGCATTTATGGTATCCTTGGTTCTATAACTGAATGGGTCTACTATAAAAAATAGTGGTAACCTCACTTATCAGATATAAATATTTTTGGGTGGTTAATATGATTCACAGTTTAACACACCCGCTCTAGGTGCGATTGATGACTTTTTTGACCCGACCTATTTTTGGCAGTTTGTCTATTTTTATTTTTAATCAACCACTCACAAATCTATAGCCCGATAACCTATAACCCCTAACGCTTAAATCCCTAACGCTTATGACTTATCAAACCTTAGCTGCGCCCGTTAGCGCCCGACTTGAAATCAAGAAGTCTGACTTTATTACTTACGCCTATCCGGTTCACAGCCGTGAAAAAGCTATGTTTCACGTGGAACAATTGCGAGCCAAATATCCCGATGCCCGCCATCACTGTTGGGCTTACATAATCGGTGATCCCAATAACACCACCAGTGCCGGTTTCGATGATGATGGAGAGCCCAATGGGACTGCTGGGCGGCCGATCCTTAATGTGTTGCAGCACAAAAGTATTGGCAATGTGATTGTCATAGTGGTGCGTTATTTTGGCGGTATTAAGCTCGGTGCTGGTGGCTTGACTCGGGCTTATGCCGGCTCAGCTCAGGCCGTGGTAGATGAGATGACCCTCACTACTTATGTGCCGATGACTCAGGTTGAGATTGAGGCGGATTTTGCCAATGAATCGCAAGTGCGCTATGTGGTAGAGGACATGGGCGGTGAAATTGGTGATGTCAGCTATAGTAAGTGTGTTACCTTAACTGCCACTTTGCCAGAGGCTAATGTCGCGGCGCTAAAAGAGCGTTTGAGCATATATGGCAGGCTATTGGAGCAGGAATAACATAATATAACAAATCTCAGTAACCAATCGTTCACTGAAAGTTGTTGGTTTTTTCTCATTTTAACGGCATTATAGCGTTCTGAAAGGTTGATAACGACCCGTTGATGACGGAGAAGTTATTGGCCTTTTTCATCTGTATCAATAATATTTTTATACCAATAACAAGATGAGCTCATTGCTATGATCGATCTAATAAAAAAACAAATAAAATTACAAACAAGAATTGTGGCCGTAAAAGCTGCCAAAAAGAAAAGAGCCACCGCCAGATCTCACCTCTCATTGAGCAAAAGAGGCCAATTTAATCCTCCCCCTTTTAACCCTCCATTTTGGTTAAGCAACCCGCATTTGCAAACCATTTTGCCAAAGTTTGTTGCCCCACAGGCGCCTAAATACAGACGTGAAATCCTGCGCGACTCGTTGAATGAAAGCGATGTGGCCTATGACTTTTATGATGCACATCCGGTAGATAATACCGATGATAAAATCGAAACAACCCCGCTTGTGGTATTGTTCCATGGTATGGAGGGCAGCAGTGACAGCCACTATGCCCGAGTATTGGCGCATCAGATGCACGCTGAAGGGTGGCACTTTGTGGTGGCGCACTTTCGTAGCTGCGGCGGCGTCCCGGCTAAAGGCCGAGTATTCTATAACGCCGGCGATACCGCTGAGATTCATCACATGCTACAAACCTTAAGACAGCATTATCAGAATATCTATGCCGTTGGGGTCTCGCTAGGCGGTAATGCCTTGGCCAAATATATGGGCGAATACGCAGATGACGCACAGTGTGAAGCGGCAGTGGTGGTCTCAGCTCCAGTAGATATGTCTTCTGCTGCGGTAAGTATGCACCGCTTTGTCAGCCATAAGATTTACACCCCATATCTGCTCAATCCCATTATTAAAAAAGCCTTGCTCAATGAGATCAGTGAAGAGGAGATTGAAGCCATTAAGTCGGTCGATCGTATCAGTGATTTTGATACCATATTTACAGCGCCGCGCCATGGCTACCGCTCAAATACGGATTACTACTATCGCTCATCGGCTCTGCCCCATCTTGGTGATGTGGCCCACCCTATGCTGCTGATCAGTGCCAAAGATGACCCCTTTATCGGCTTTACCGCCACCGCCAATGATGTGTCTGACCAAGTCACTATCTTAGACACCAAGCATGGCGGTCATATTGGCTATTTGCGCTACCAACCCAAAGCCGCTAAAACCACTCGAAATGGCGCCGCTAAACCCAGCACAAAAGAGGGTAAGTTCGATATCAACTGGATTCCAGAAACCGTCAGTGCTTACTTTAAATCAGTAGGCATCGATGAGGCAGCTCACTCTTCATAAAGGCGGCTACTATCTGCCTATGGTCTCAAGAAAATGGTTGCGGGTGACGCCTTAGGCACGCCCGCTGCTTTGAAAGCAGGACAGTTTTGCGCATAATCTAAGTCCTACCTTCAATCTTGAGACCTGTGTATGTATCCTTTTTATCGTTATACCAAATCTATTGTTAAGGCGATTGTCGCCCAAAAAAAAGGGGACACCGTTGGCCTAGAAGATGTAGCCACAATGCAGTTTCGATGCAGCCTGACGGATATCGATAACTTCTTGGAGATGAATAACGGCCGCGTGTTTACCTTATATGACTTGGGTCGTACCGACTTTGCGGTGCGCAGTGGCTTAGGCAAGCAGCTGCTTGAGAACCGCTGGGGACTGGTGGTGGCAGGCAGTACCATTCAATACCGCAAGCGTATTCGGGCTTTTGACTTGGTCACCATCAAGACGCGTATTGCTGCTATTGATGAGCGCTGGATCTATGTAGAGCAGTCAATGTGGGTTAAGGGTCAGCCTTGCTCTTCGGCACTACTGCGTACTGGCGTGACCAAAGGTGGACGCGTTTTGCAGACCCAACAGGTGCTAGATGCGCTGGGTAAATCTGACTGGAAACTACCGCCCACAGGCTATGTGGCCGAGTGGATTAAAAGCGATGCCGATCGCCCTTGGCCGCCTAGTGTTTAAGCCCTCCCAGATGGCCGTTATTCCCCTCTAAATCAGTCGCTACATAAAAGACTAAGTGTCAAAAAGAACTCCGATACTGTGGGTTCTTTTTTTATGGCTGTGACTGTGATTGTGGTTGTGGTTGTGGGTGTAACTGTAATTTGGTATTTAAAATATTCGATGTATTTAAAACATTCGATGCAAAAATGGGCCAAATTCGCATTATAAAAATACCCATGAGAGGTGTAGAATACCTGCCTTGCTTTGCTACAGATCCTATTGAGTTAACTGCTGTTATTAGGCAGAATATTGGAATATCCACTCATGAGCCCGTCAAACATTCCGTCAAATCCCCCTTTACATGGCCTTGCCGATACGCCGGCAAATAATCCGCTCAACAAGCCTCTTGCTCCTTTACACACCACTGCCAAGCCCAATATTAATAAGCCAGCTAGAGGTGATGGCAAAAACAATAAAAAATACGCCACTATTTGGCGATGGCACTTCTATGCCGGCATGTTTATTGCGCCTTTTTTACTCATACTCTCGTTATCAGCGCTGGGTATGCTGTTTATGGCCAATACAGTGGGGCCAAATAATGAGCTGCTCACTGTCTCCAAACAAGACACGATAACGCCTGTATCGGTACAGGCCCATAGTGCTTTGAGCGCTGTCCCTGATGGCACGCTAAAGCAATATATTGCGCCCAAAAGCGATCACAATGTGGCTTTATTTCGCGTGGGCTCAGAGACAGGCCAGACCATGGTCGCTGTCGACCCTTATAGCGCAAAAGTCATAAAAATCGCCCCTAGCGACAGCAACCTTTACCATACCTTTGACAATATCCACTCTGATTTGCTTATCGGAAAAGTTGGTGATTATCTGCTAGAGACTGCAGCATCACTCACCACGCTATTGGTATTAACGGGTTGGTATCTGTGGTGGTACCGCCGTAAATCGATCAAAGCCATGCTGATTCCAGATGCCAAGCTAAACAACAAACGCTCAACCTTCGTCACCATACACGCCACTTTAGGCACTTGGCTGTCTGTTTTGTTATTGCTATTTTGTGTGTCGGGTATGGCCTGGGCAGGTATCTGGGGCGGTAAGGTGGTGCAGGCATGGAGTCAGTTCCCAGCCGGCAAATGGGGCAATGGGCCTATGCCCGCCTCCACCCTACCCCCTACCCACGGCGAGGCTCTAAACAGCAGTGGCATAAAAGAAGTGCCTTGGATTCTTGAGCTAACCCCTATGCCAACGTCAGGCTCCACGCTTGGTGAAAAAGGCATTGACCCAAGCTTACCGATAACTCTAGATACTGTAGACAGATTTGCCCGTGACAGTGGGTTTGAGGGCCGCTATCAGCTTAATTTGCCGCAAGGTGAAACCGGCGTCTGGACCTTGAGTCAAGACTCGATGAGCTATGATATGCCAAGCCCAATGGCGGATCGCACCATGCATATAGATCGCTATTCGGGCAAGGTATTGGCTGATATTCGCTTCGAGGATTACAATGCCTTTGGTAAATTTATGGCCGCAGGCAATGCCATTCATATGGGCACTTTGGGACTGTGGAGCTTAATGGCCAATGTGTTATTTTGTCTGTCGGTCATTACCATATGTATCAGTGGTTATGTTATGTGGTGGCAGCGCCGTCCCAGTAAGCTTAATACCGCTGCAACTCAAAAATCAGGCCTAAATCCGCCACCGAGCAAAGGCGATATCCCTTGGGGATTGGCCATTATCTTATTGATAGTATCGGTGATTTTTCCCACCGCTATTATTGCCATTGTGGCCATTGCGGTGCTCGACTTTGTAATTATCGGCCGAGTCCCTGTATTAAAAAGGCTGCTTAAGTAGGCCAAGATAAGATGGTTTAGCCTATAGTCGATTATTCATAGTGGCATAAACCAGCACTGCAAACCAATCAGAGCTTATCGCAACCGGTAAGCTCTTTTTTATTGAAATCTCTTTATGACATCCTAACGAGAGCCTAGTGTAAATGGCGGATAAATATGATTACAGCTCTATTAAAGACGCTATGGGTTTTATCCTCTATGATAAACCATTGCATTTACTGGCCTGTTATTTAATAGGCCCCAGATGACGTACAAGGATCCACATTGAGTCAAAAAACCACCCCTAATAAACAACTCGATCTCACCCAAGGGTCGATCGCCAAAACCATGCTGCTGTTCGCACTTCCCACATTGGGGTCGTCGATACTGCAGTCGTTAAATGGGTCGATAAATGCGGTCTGGGTGGGCCGATTTTTGGGAGAAGAAGCACTGGCCGCCACCGCCAACGGCAATATTGTCATGTTCATCTTGATCTCTTTTGTGTTTGGCTTCGGTATGGCCTCTACCATCTTGATTGGGCAAGCCATGGGACAGCGTGACAACGTGATGGTCAAGCGCACGCTCGGCACAGCCCTTGGCAGTATTATTCCTATCAGTGCCATATTGGCTACTATAGGCTGGCTATTTGCGCCCAACTTGCTCGATATATTAGGCACGCCAAGCAGTGCCTTTGATTTGGCATTGACGTATCTGCGCATGATTTTTGTGGCCATGCCGATCACCCTCACCTTCACTTTGATGATGATGGCGCTACGAGGAACGGGCGATTCTAAAACCCCGCTTTGGTTTATAGCGCTGTCGGTGGCTATAGATTTGATTTTGACGCCTCTGCTTATCATCGGCGTTGGTCCTTTTCCTGAGTGGGGCATCTTTGGCTCAGCCTTTGCGACGGCTGTTGCCAATACATTGGCGCTGATTGGTATGATTATCACCCTGTATTTGCGCGGCTCAGTACTTGCTCTTAATAGGTCTGACTTACGCTTTTTGCGCCCTGATCGAGGTATTCTTGCCTCGATGTTTTCTAAAGGGTTGCCGATGGGTCTACAAATGATAGTCATCTCTTCGGCCGCATTGACTATGCTCTCGCTGATTAACCGCGAAGGGGTGCAGACGACCGCAGCCTATAGTGCCACTCAGCAGCTTTGGACCTATGTGCAGATGCCAGCAATGGCGCTCAGTGCCGCAGCCAGTGCTATGGTGGCCCAAAATATCGGTGCCAACCAATGGCATAGGGTCTCTGACATCACCCGTTGGGGGCTTATTTTTAACGTATTATTGACAGGTCTACTTATCGGAGCACTGACTTTATTCGATAAATCCATATTAAGTTTATTCTTGGGCACTGACAGTACTGCGTTGCCCATCGCCAGTCATATTCAGATTATGGCGACGTGGGGGTTTTTATTCTTCGGGATAGCTCAGGTATTCTTTGGTACGATGCGAGCAAATGGCTATGTGATTTGGCCATTGATGGTGATGGTCATCTCTATGTATCCGGTACGTCTTGGCTTTGCTTTTGGCTTCTACTCCTGGCTTGGCGCCGATGCATTGTGGCTGTCGTTCCCTGCGGGGATGGTGGCGACTGCGGTTATGGGTGCAGGGCTATATCTACATGGCAAATGGCGTAAAGGTCAGGTGTTACCGCCCAAAGAAGCGGCTCAAATCACTGAGGGCTACCGTGCTCAGGGAAGCTGTAGCGCCTCTTGTCGTGATGTGGCCTCCACTACGGCGTGGGAGCCTTTAGAGGATCAGCAAGTTGCAGCTCGTCGGTCTTGAGGGTGGGTTTCATCGGTTTTAAATAAAAAAGAGCCATCGATTGACGGCTCTTTTTTCTTGCTCGATAAATATTAGCTTTCATCAGCATACTTAATAGTTAGCTCATCTTCGGCTTCAAAAACTTCCAAAGCATATTTAATTCGCTCAAACTTATTGACATTACTAAGATTTGTTTCTATAACATATGTCGGATTAATACTCTTAGGCTGTCTAAGTCTATCTTGGTTAGTAATCTTTACCAATTCAATTTTCTCGGCCAAGTCAGTATTGAAGAACAACTCAGGGTTTTGTTCAAACAAATAGCTTAGTACCTTCATATATAAATCAGCCATGTTTACTAAATTTATTTTTTGGCCGAACAATACTGCGTAATCTATTTTTTTATGTGTTGGGTCTTCAGCCTCAAAAATACTGACTTCCTCCAAACTCTCATCATACTCTTCAATATCTACATCAGGGTATGGCCAGACTTTCAAACACCTTTCAGCCAAGATATTGAATCTATTTTCTAAATTTTGTATATTCCAAACATCAATCTCAGACAAATATCTATTCAACCATAACCTGCTGTCTCTGTAGCCTTTGTCTGGAATATCTCTTTTACTAATAAAATCTTTATTACCTAAACTGCCGTTGTTGCCTGATAAGGTGAGATTGCCAAGAGTATGAAGATACTCATCTTTCATTTCTCTAATCTCTATATCAGATAGCTGCGACTTCCACGCATGACTCGGCTTTTGTGGAAATATATGCTCAACAGTTATATCTGAATTACCCTCAATTGTGACCACTTCATTATTATTAAAGTTTTCTAGCCTGCTGAATAGGTATAGTCTATTTTTTGATTTGATGTTATACACATCTTTATGTTTTAGAGCCTCTATCACCTCAGAATCTTGAGGCATTCTATGACTGCCTTTACGCTTAGCAATATGTTTCTGAATTGACTCCAAATAATCATCCTTATCCACTTTCTCATAAAGTGTCATAAACACCTTATTTAACGCATTCGTAGGCAGACTAATAACAAATCGCCTCCACACATATGACTGCACAAAGCTCAATATGGCTAGGAAATCATTTTTAGAGATAATGCCATTAGCGTAGTCTTCATATACTTTAATCAAAAATGGATAAGCGACTTTTATTTCAAGCTGGTCAATATATTCAAGCTGTCGACGTATATCACTATCTGCTTCATTCCTAGGATTTATCAATTTATTATAGAATTTAGCCAGTGATTTTATAGGTGACAAAATATCTTCTAGTTCAGCAATATCTGATGTAGGAAACTTGTTCTTAAACTCTTCATACACTTTATTTTTATTTGGAATTTTATTACTAATAAGAGTTAAATAGTCTCTGATAAAATCAGATACCTTGCTTATATTACGATTTTCATCTCTTGCTAGGTTTTCTATTAACTTCCAGTAATCCTCATAAATACGATTTTGGCTCTCTCGAGTCAGCCCCATTAAAATATAGTTTCTGATTAAGTCTGCTTGTGATAACTCTAGCCCAGTAGAGTTGAGGCTCTCAAAAATACGCTGTGGATTATCTTTTTGCCTTTCCAATGATATCTCGACTACCATTAATTTAGACAATCCCTCTAAAACCGTTTCGTAATTTTGCTCATTAATTCGGCTTTTAAAGTAATCAAAGTTTTCAGTAATTTTTGAGTATTTACTAAACTCCTCTGTGGCATCTGCTCTCAATAAATAATTAAGTGCCGCCAGATTATCTTGTGTAGGACGTAATTTTGACTTCTCCGACTCAGGCACAAACTTATTAACTAAGTAGGTTTCATAGATTTCACTTTTTAGGTTCTCATCCTCCATTTCTATAGCTAGATGATATATAGCTAAATAGATTAGCGTTAACGTGGTTAGTCTTTGCTGACCATCAATAATTGACAGCTCTTTAATCTTGGATGACGTATAAATATCATCATGAACATAAACAACACTCCCAATAAAATGAGCAAGTTCATAACCTGTGCCAATATGTAAGATATCATCTAAAAGCTGTTTACACTGAGCGGTTGACCAATCATAATTTCGTTGATAGATAGGTATCACAAATCTTGTTTTATTTGCCGATAAAAAGTCTTGAATTTTTGTTTCGTTTGCTTTCATTCACCTATCCCTACTCTATTTTCATCTAATCAAATCATTATAAAAATTAAATTTAGCTCATTATTATCATTATAGGTATAACTTAGTTTCTAGGCTAGACGATAAGCAGTATTAAACCCCCATTTATGCATACCACTATCCAGTCGGAGAGAATTTAACTTAATATATTTATTCAAAGGTTCATCAAACACTTAATTTTAATGTCACTTAAGCCCACACCCCAATTACTGCACCGTTTGACGCTCTTTTATTGCCTGAACAAACTGCTGTTTATCTTTGGGTGACACAACAACACGCTTATCGCCATAATGGACAGCCAATCGATCCATAGACAACGCAGGCGCAGACAAGATGCTATGTGTGGGGGCAATATAATCGATATCAGACAACGGCACCTGCCATTTAAATAGTCCGCTTTTGACCAACAATTGGTGATCATCAATCGTATATACCGTATGAAAATAGCTGGGTAATAACATTCCCAGACTAAATAGCATCGGTAGCAACATCATAAATACGCTTTGTATAAAAGACACCTCACGGCGGCTTTTGTAATACAAATACGGTAATGCCAGTACCACCAGAGTAGTGACAATGAATACCCCATGTATCCATAAATCTATCTTAGAATAAAAAACCATCTCTGGCATTGGCGCCCTCTTCCTATCAAGCCTACCCTTAGACTACGACCCAAAGAACCCCTTAAACCACTGCCAAAACCTTTTGTGGTTAGGGTTAAAACTACTCTGAGAAGGCTGATTATTCATAAATGCAGCATCCAGCGTCTCGCAAGTCGGATATTTGGCCTGTAAGTCTGCTAAATAATCGGCTTGGCTTTTCTCACCAACAAACCCATCCAAAATACCGGCCTCTTGACTGGCTCCACATTGCTCAGTTAGTCGGTTCCATCCTGGGTTATCGGGAGCGAAGATAGGCCTACCAAGCTTTATAACGTCATTATGGCAAGTGACTGGTGCAATAGCATAGACTCTATACGAGGAGGACTGAGCACTGTCATAAGTATCAACTAACGCGATAATCATATCTTGCGGCTTTACATTACTGGGGTTGAAGGTGGCCTCCAGCTGTTGCGGAGCTTCTGTGCCAAGCCGATCAAACACAGAGCCAAAAGCAAACTTAGGAGCAAAAAGGCGTAGCATATAACCTGTTTTGTCCAGGGTGTAAGACTGAATCTGACTGTTAGGCTCAACGCTTTGCAAGCGACCCAATAGAGTGCTACTGGGCGCTAGTGGCATACAAGCAAAGCAAATATTTGAGACGAATATTAGGCTTATACAAGTGAGCTTATGGAATAAAAGCTTCATAATTCTAAATATTCCTACTATTGAAAGCGGTATGAATAGCAGTTATTGCTAAACTCTTCTTAGACTAGGGCAATCAAGTGCAAACTGTTTTAATTCTTCTTTAAGATTAGCAATTGCTCGCTCAGTAACCTCAAAACTATCTAAGGAACGAATTGTTTTATAACGTTCTTCGCCATAACCTGAAAGCTCATAATCACATTGCCAAGTATTGCCAAATTGCTGCGGCTGATAGATGGTTACGGTTATTTCATGAATAATGCCTTGCTTGTCTTGGAAGTAGTGAGTTTGAGTGGCGACAATGCTTTCTGGCATCGGTTTGTAAGGCTCAAACCCTAAAAACTGATTCTTAATTTGTTCTGCTTCCTCCCAAGATTTTGCGGAAAAAACCAAACTTAATTGCTCATCATCTGCTATCGGCTTACCGAATGCTTGTAATTTAAGTTCAGTGTTTTCTTGGTTTCTATTTAATTGATAAAACGCGGCTTCAACTTGGTTATTTGGGTTGTTTAATTCATGAGCCACCTTATCTAAAACCATCTGGTCATTCGCATAATCAATCTCTTCTAAGGCTTCCTCTGATGTGTTTGGATTATCTATTAGCTGCTGCATAGCATTGATTCGATATGCGACCGCCTCTTTTAATAGGCAAATAAATTTAGGAGATATATTTAAGATAAGTGTAGGGTTCATAACTGACTCCAAAAAAAGTATCTCTGCTTCATTCTATGATAAGACAATACACCTATCGACTAGATTTTGAATGCACTGACCATCTAATAATAAAATGACTCAATAGAATCAATCCTGCCATAACGGGGAAGTAAAAGGTGCTATTTACTATTGCTTGTAACGTCGTTAATTGGGCCTCTCCCATATTGACTGCATACCAATCAATTGGCTTCCAAGTCTCATCAATAAGAACACTTATTACGAAAGGCAAAGTAAACATTACACCGTACACATCTGTATAACAGTAGGCCGAAGGTGAAATCCGGTCAATAACACAATAGACGACGCTAACGATACCATGGAATAGCACAATAAAGATGAGTGCTAACGGCCACCATCCTCTAACATCCGCGTTATTAGCAATTGTTATTTCATAGATGATATAGCTTACATAAACCAAAAAATTTGGGATAAAAACTATCAGGAATTTTTTGAGTGGCATGGCTGTAATCTTCATTATCAAATTAATATTTATTTCACTCTGTTTTAACACAGCTTGAATACTTTATGTATCATACTCAACCATATACATACTATTCACGAATTAAATAAGCACTATGCATCCCTTATCAGCCTTAGTTCTGCTAAAGTTACTCATGCGCACTTTTCTCCAACTATAAAAAATCAAAAGGGGTCAGCATGAGCACCAAAAACCTATTATCTGACCTAAACCTAACCTGCCCTATCGTCCAAGCGCCGATGGCAGGCGGTGCGACCACACCTGAGCTTATCGCTGCGGTGAGTAACTTCGGTGGATTGGGCAGCTTGGGTGCGGGTACCACTGCACCTAGTAAGATTAGTGAGCAGATTAACCAAATCAAAGCGCTTACTAACAAGCCGTTTGCAGTGAATCTGATGGTGCTATCAAAAGCTGAGTCGACTACTTTTGATACGCCGATGCCAGAGTGGTTACAGGCGCATTACGATACGCTTAATATACCAGTGGATTTGCCTTCTCATCCGGCGCAATCTTTTGAAGCCCAGTTTGCAGTACTGCTCAACAATCCGGTTCCTGTGGCCAGCTTTACCTTTGGTATTATTAGCAAGGCCCAAGTGGCAGCGTTACATGCGGTTGGCACTCAAGTAGTGGGCACCGCCAACCATCCGTTAGAAGCCAAAGCCTGGGCAGATATCGGAGCCGATGCGGTCTGTGTGCAAGGGGTCGAAGCTGGCGGGCATCGTGGCGGCTGGCTGCCCCAAAGTCAGCAAGACCCACTGGGTTTACTGACGCTAATTACGCAGACCAAGGCGGTGACCGATGTGCCGCTTATTGCGGCAGGCGGCATTATGAGCGCTGAAGCGATTAAAGCGGTACAGGCAGCAGGTGCGCAGTTGGCACAGCTGGGGACGGCATTTTTGACCACGACTGAAAGCGGTGTCAGCGACCTATATAAGGCACAGTTATTGAAAGCTGCCCAGGGTGAACGTCGGGCACAAACTCGCCTGACTCGCCTGTTCTCAGGCAAGCAGGCACGCGGTTTAATGAATGACTATCTTGAGCGCTTTAGCTCCTATGATAACGAGACCCTGCCCGCCTACCCTCAGCTCAATGCCATGACTCAGCCGATGCGAGCGGCAGCCGCGACAGCCAATAATCCAGAGTATATGTCACTGTGGGCAGGGCAAGGGGTGAGTCAGGTTCAAGCATTATCGGTTAATGAGCTCATGACGCAGTTGACTAATGGTTAGCTGCTCGCGCTTTAAGCTGACTGTGTGTCGCCCGCAGTAAGAGCAGTGGCTTGTTGTTAGTAGCAATTATTGAAATGATAATTTAATAATTGCTCATCAGTTAATAAAACTTAACATTTCCCCCTATTTAAATTCTCATCTTCATACCCATACTAAGAGTCACTAATGATTTATTGATTTGAGTTTTGGGGCATATTTATGAATGAACGAGTATCTGATAATCCTCATCAAGGGTTACGTATTCACACCAAATACTATCGTCTGATTTTTACTGGTCTGATGGCGCTATTGATGTCGCTGATCATTTCATCTGCGCTTATCCTATTAAAACAAGGGTATAGTCAGCACTTCTTTAGTGAGCTGATGCACTCATGGGGCACCTCGTTTATATTCGCTTGGCCCAGTGCTTATGTGTGTGCTTATGTGATTCAGACCAAAATACTGACCCGCGTTCACTTCCATAATGATGACTAACGCTTATCAGTAACACCGCACATATTAGGTAAAAAGCCCCAAACGGTTAAGGTTGGGGCTTCTTCACTATGGTTTTTTACTTTAATGATTGACGGCTCTAATGGGCTTGAATGGCCAATCGTAAGCATGCCGTTATTTTTTGCTAGAATCTGGCATACCTTTATAGAATCCAGATAGCGCACAGATATGTTTCGCCATTTTAATATGATGCTCAAACACACCTTTATCATAATCGTCTCTGCCTAACGCCAATAACCACGGTATCTTGTTATGGTTTCGAGTATATTGATTGACACTATATGCCCGATAATAACCATCCTCACAAAATACACGATAAGTGGTATCGGTGTACGCACCACTGGCTTTCACACTCCTTACTTCACCATAAGCAACATTTCTCGAGCGGTAAGGACTATCCACATCCAAATACTCTTTTTGGTTTTCAGCATTACCAAGTAACGGTGGTATCTCATTGACCAACAGCCAGCGCCGCGGTTTTTCTGAACCTACTACTGTGGTAGGCTCAACCTTTTTCACCGCATCCAAAATATCCTGATACTCTTGTGCCGTAGGTAAGCTTCTCATCGCTTGTTTGTCTATATTTCGCTGCTGTACCTCGTTTAAGGTTGCGCAGCCACTCACCGTTAACAGTGAAGCCAGTGCTATAGCTAACGTCTTTATACCTCTATTCATTGTTATACATCCTCACCATTCTCTGTTTTATCAACACTAGGCTTGGGCTATCCATTTCCATTCTCTAGCCCTTAGCCTATGACTTGACGCTATAGCGACTTAATTGGCGGCATCAAGCAGCTGGAAGGGGAACGTCACCACATCAAAGGCTAGAGCGAAAGGCAATAACACCAGCTTGCCCGCCGCACTGGCACCATTGTTGGTGGTTGTGGTGGTTTTGCCATTGGTATAGATAGTGACCGGATAAGGCTTGGTTAAGGCACTATATTTAGATTGTATCAGGCTCAGATTACTGACTGCCGGATAGACACCACCTTTAATGGGTACGGTAAAGCAAAAGCGCTGGGCATTCATACGCTCATCACTTGAGCTACTGCACTCTTTACCACCATTTTGTAAGAAGAAATTGTAATCGCTGCGCTGAAACTCATCTTTTAGCTTGGCATAAGACAGCTTCATTTGTCCTTGGAAGTGCCCGTCGTTATTGGGAGAGTAAAAGCGCATGTCGTTATCAACGCGGATATTTTTAGGGGTTAGATTGGTCAATAGATTGACCATCTCCGGGCCGCCTTGGCTGAGTACATAGCTGTACTTTTCACCCACTATGACCACGCTACTTGAGGGCATATTGGCCAGCGGCGTGGCAGGGCGACCAAAGGCCACCAACTGATCCTCCACCAACACCTGCTCGCTGGTGGTGGTATGGCTGCTACTGCTTCCTGAGTTGAGCAGCTCAGTAGTAGCACAGCCTGATGCCAATAATAGCGCCACTAGTGAGGCGCCGCCTACCGCTAGTTTCAGACCCTTATTTGGCAGCTTAAGCGCTTTATTCATAAAATATCCTTATTTATTATGATGTTTTAAATCCAATATTTAGTATATATTATCAGTACGCTTGAGTGTCAATATCCTTTTACCAAACCTGCAGGTTTTTTGTATATGGCGCTGTGCTGAGTGGCTTAATACGTTAAGCCACGGCACCTGGTAATTGAGTTACTTTGTTCTTTAGACATGCCACTTGGTGATCTGGTGTGCCCTCTAATACTGGCTTTGTCTGCGCACAGCCATCATCTGCTATCGGACAGCGGGTACGGAACACGCAGCCTGAAGGTGGATTAATAGGGCTGGGTAAATCCCCCTCTAACAGCTGAATGGTTTTGTTCCGCTCAATCTGTGGATCTGGAATGGGCACAGCTGACATCAAGGCCTGGGTATAAGGATGGGTGGGATTGTCATATATGGCCTTATCAACACCAAGCTCGACGGCGTTACCTAGATACATCACCAGTACCCGATCTGAGATGTGCTTGACCACAGATAAATCATGGGCAATAAAGATAAGCGCCAAGCCCATCTCTTTTTGGACGTCTTGTAGTAGATTAATCACCTGCGCCTGAATCGACACATCCAGCGCCGATACTGGCTCATCACAGATAATCAGCTTAGGTCTTAAGATAAGAGCGCGTGCAATGCCTATGCGTTGGCACTGACCGCCTGAGAATTCATGGGGATAACGGTTGACTTGGTTGGGCAGCAGACCGACCTTTTTCATCATGGCCCGTACTTCTTGCTCAACCTCAGATTTTGGCATTTTGGGATAGTAAGTGCGTAATGGCTCGGCAATGATATCACCCACCGTCATACGCGGGTTTAGTGACGCTAAGGGGTCTTGGAAAATCATCTGGATGTCTTTTCGCTTAAGACGCATCTGCTTTTTGGTGGCGCCCAACATCTCCTCGCCATTGAACTTAATACTCCCCGAACGGGCAGTCACTAAGCCAATAATGGTGCGAGCCAGCGTCGACTTACCGCAGCCCGACTCACCCACCACGCCTAAGGTTTCACCGGCGAATAATTCAAAGGAGACGCCGTTGACGGCCTTTAAAGTCGCCGGCTTTTGCCAAAAATAGCTGCCTTTTTGTTTAATATCAAAGCTGGTCACCACGTCCTTAACTTGCAATAAAGGCGCGTCATTCACCACATCGATTCGATTGCTTGTAGTCTTTGTCATGGCTTATCCCTCTATGTTATTTGCAAGTTGAGCTTGGGCATCTTGCGGCTCTGTATTGGCCACATCTTCAGGCTTCCAGTGGCAAGCACGCTGTCTTTCATTGGGCAGAAATTCAAGCGGTGGCGGCACATCACGGCACAGCTCCATCGCATAAGTGCAGCGCTCATAAAAAGGACAGCCGGCAGGCAGGTTGAGTAGGTTTGGCGGGCTACCAGGGATGGTCTCAAGCTGACCGCTGTCATTATCAAGACGAGGAATCGCACGCAGCAAGCCTTTGGTATAAGGGTGAGTCGGATTGTAGAAGATTTCTTCGGTATGACCATAAGCCATAGTACGGCCAGCATACATGACCAATACCCGATCACAAATACCTGCGACCACGCCTAAATCATGGGTAATCATAATGATGGTGGTGCCAAAGTCACGCTTTAGCTCATTCATCAAAGTCATAATCTGTGCTTGTACCGTCACATCAAGTGCGGTGGTCGGCTCATCGGCAATCAGCAGCTTAGGACGGCAAAGCAGCGCCATAGCAATCATTACCCGCTGGCGCATACCACCTGAGAATTCGTGCGGATACATGCCGATACGCTTGCGGGCCTCGGGGATTTTTACCGCATCAAGCATCTTGATGGCCTCCTCCCAAGCCTCTTTTTTACTCATGCCTTTGTGCAAGATAAGCACTTCAGCCAGCTGATCGCCGATTTTCATATAAGGGTTTAGCGAGGTCATCGGATCTTGGAAAATCATTGACACTTGCTCAGCACGCAGCTTGTTTAAGTGCTTTTGTGACATGCCTAGCAGCTCACGACCTTCGAATAATACTGAGCCTTTGGTCAGACCATTTTTGGCAAGTAGCCCCATGATGGCAAAGGCAGTCTGTGATTTGCCCGAGCCGGACTCCCCTACGATGCCCAGAGTTTCACCTTGGTGAAGATTAAAATTTAGCCCATTTACGGCAGTGACCAGTCCATCTTCGGTCTTAAATTGTACCGATAAGTCTTTGACCTGCAATAAATCTGGCGCTTTGCTGTCTTGTAATACGCTCATAATGGTTGTCCCTGTATTGGCTATTTGGCTATTGGCGGGCATTACCCACTGTATTTTTTGTGGTTTTAACTCACTTATGTATGCACGTTATGGATTGAACTGGTTAACTCAAACCATTAACTAGCGATCTTTGGGGTCAAACGCATCACGCAAACCATCCCCAATAAAGTTAAAACAAAACAAAGTCACTACCAAAAACACAGAAGGTATCAAAATCTGCCATGGTGCCACCTGCATCGTCTGCGAGCCCTCTTGTAATAAAGCACCCCAACTGGTCATCGGCTCTTGTACACCTAAGCCTAAGAAGCTTAAGAAAGACTCAAATAAAATCATGCTAGGCACCAGTAGTGAGGCATACACCACCACCACGCCAAGTACGTTTGGCACGATGTGACGCATAATAATATTAAAGCCTGATACCCCGCCCACATGCGCCGCTTCAATAAATTCTTTGCTCTTAAGACTTAGTGTTTGACCACGTACAATACGCGCCACATCCAGCCAAGAAACCAGACCAATGGCCACGAAAATAAGCATCAGGTTACGACCAAAGATAGTCACCAACAAAATCACGAAGAACATAAATGGAAAGGCGTTTAGGATTTCCAAAAAGCGCATCATAATCGCATCAATCTTACCGCCTAAGTAGCCAGAAGCTGCACCATAAACGGTACCGAATATCACCGCCACAGTGGCG
This sequence comes from Psychrobacter raelei, assembly GCF_022631235.3. Taxonomy (NCBI): domain Bacteria; kingdom Pseudomonadati; phylum Pseudomonadota; class Gammaproteobacteria; order Moraxellales; family Moraxellaceae; genus Psychrobacter; species Psychrobacter raelei. The sequence continues at coordinate 34,552 of NZ_CP093310.2, read as the reverse complement.
CCTGCAATACCTACAAGTAGCGAGATACGACCACCAATGGCGGTACGTACCAATAAATCACGGCCCAAAGAGTCGGTGCCAAAATAATGCTTATTCTCTAATGATGGCGCCCCTTGCATATAGCCCCAATCGGTCTCTGCATAACCAAAAGGTGCAAACATCGGCACAAAAATCACAAATACTGTGACCAAAAATAAGATAACCAAGCTGGCAATCGCCGCTTTGTTTTTATAAAAACGACGCCAAGCATCCTGCCATAAGCTGCGTCCTTTAATGGCAGGTGCGGTGGGCGCTACTAAATCAATGGGCTTGTCAGTGATAACACTCATAGTCATCCTTGTTACTTAATCTTTTGCAGGTGAATGGGGTAAGTAGGCGTTAGGGCAATGGGCATTTCATTGATGCTTTGGCGAGCCTACTTAACGGCCTAGTACTTAATCTGTGGGTCAATAACTGCGTATAAAATATCGACAATGGCGTTAAAGGCAATGGTCAATACGCCCACCAAAATGGTTAAGCTAAGCACCATGCCATAGTCACGGTTTAAGGCGCCATTAACGAATAATTGACCGATACCGGGCAGACCAAAAATGGTCTCAATCACAATTGAGCCGGTGATAATACCCACAAAAGCAGGGCCTAAATATGAGATAACCGGCAGCATCGCTGGGCGCAGTGCATGCTTAAATACAATACGCTGCATCGGCAAGCCTTTGGCACGTGCGGTACGGATATACTGGCTGTTCATCACCTCAATCATAGAGCCGCGCATGATACGCGCGATGCTGGCAGTATAAGCCAAAGCCAGTGCCGTCACCGGCAAGATAAGGTTTTGTACCGCCCCATCATTCCAGCCGCCACCGGGCAGCCACTTTAAAGTAATGGCAAAAATAAGTACCAACAGGGGCGCTTTGACAAAGCTTGGAATAACCACTCCGATATTGGCAAAAGCCATAACGATATAGTCAATCCATGAGTTTTGTTTTAAAGCGGCGACAATACCGAAGATCAGTCCGAGCACTAAGGCTAGGATAAAGGCATAAAGGCCCAGCTCCACTGAAACCGGTAGCGCTTGTGATAACAGCTCATTGACGGTGTAGTCTTTGTACTTAAAGGAGGGGCCAAAGTCGCCCACTGCAATTTGCTTTAAATAATGCACATATTGCAGCCACATGGGGTCATTTAAGTGATATTTGGCTTCAATATTGGCCATTACCGCGGGTGAAAAGCTACGCTCGCCACTAAACGGACTACCCGGCGCCAATCGCATCATAAAAAATGACACGGTAATAAGGATAAACATGGTGGGAATGGCTTCTAATAGCCGCCGAAATATAAGCTTTAACATAAACCCTCTGTTATCAGTAACGCATTGATTCCGTTGTTAAAATCGATAATTAATATCCGTGTTTGGTGCTTATTCTTTATCTGCTATGGGTGTGTTTTACCCTTAATGCTTAGCAATGGCCAAGTCTTTGGCTTGCCACACATCTAGTGGATCGTTTTCTGGGAAGCCCACCACATAAGGCTTAACCAGACGTACCCCAACATAATGGAACATGTTTAGATTGGGCATATCCGCATCTAACTGAGCTTCAGCCTGTTGATATAGCTTGGCACGCAGCGTCGCATCGACCCCTTCAACCAAGGTTTGATTCATAATGCTGTCAAACTTAGCACTGGAGTATTTACCGTGGTTATTGGTGTTGTCAGTCTTAAGTGTGTTTAAAAACGAGGATGGTTCATTATAGTCCCCACACCAGCTTGAGCGGGCAATGTCATAGTTGCCCAATCGGCGGGTATCTAAGTAGGTTTTCCACTCTTGATTGACCAAGGTAACATCCACTGTGTCCTCCCCTAGCGCTTGCTTCATTAAAGCGCTAAAGGCCACGGCAATTTTTTTATGGTTGTCACTGGTGTTATACAACAGCTCAAACTTCAGTGGATGGCTGGCATTGTAGCCTGCCTCGTTTAATAGTTTTTTTGCCTCATCAATGCGCTGCTGTTTGCTCCAGCTCTCCCACTGCGGAGTGAAGTTCTCCATGCCATTGGTAATCGGCGGCGTCAACTGATAAGCAGGCGCTTGACCTTGCCCCATAATCTTAGTGGCGATGGTGTCACGATCTAAAGCCAAGGCCAAAGCTCGGCGTACGCGCGCATCATTAAATGGGGGCTTGACGGTGTTGTATTTGTAGTAATAAGTACACAATCTAGGTGCTACTCTGAGCTCATCGCCCAGCTCTTTTTTGAGCATATCAAACTGCTCAGGCGGTACTTCAGCACTGACATCCACCTCGCCTGCTCGGTAACGTGCCACATCTGTTGTGGGCGATGACAGCGGTAAAATGGTGACTTGATCAATTTTGGTGTTCGCATTATCAAAGTAATGGGTATTGCGGGTCAGCACAATTTTGTCATTCACTGACCACTCGCTTAACGTATAAGGCCCATTCACCACGATGTGCTCAGGTGCCGTCCACTTCTCCCCAAACTCAGCAATGACCTTTTGAGGCACCGGCTTGGTAGAGGTGTGAATAAGCATGTCAGGAAAGTAAGGCACAGCTTCGGTTAAGGTAACTTGTAGCGTCTTGTCATCAAGCGCTTTAATGCCCAAGGTATCTACTGCGGCTTTGCCCTCCATGATGGCTTCAGCGCCCACCACTTTGGCATCGACCAAGTAGCTGGCATAAGGTGCAGCGGTATTTGGGTCAATGAGGCGCTGCCAACTGTAAACGAAGTCGCCAGCGGTTACCGGATCGCCATTACTCCACTTGGCATCACGCAGCTTAAAGGTCCAGACCTTATTGTCACTACTCTCCCAGCTTTCAGCCATACCAGGCACAGTTTTGCCTTCTCGGTCTGTATCGACCAACCCGGTGAACATCTGACGGATGATGTTGCCTTCTGGCACCGCTGAGACTTTGTGCGGGTCTATCGACTCAGGTTCGGCAGTGTTATTAATGACGATGTGCTGCGTATCGGCCAAGGCTGTCTGCTCAATCTGCTCAGAGGTCTTGGCTGTGCTACCGCTCTCTTGTGGGTTTTTGTCACCACACGCACTCAGTGATAGCCCAGCTAGGACAGCCATCACCAGTGGCAAGCGTGTCGGTAATGTTGTACGACTTAAAATCTTCATAATTTAATCACTTTTATTAATACCAAATCCAACCCTCATCGCAGCCACTCTTTTTAGTCATGCTTGGCGATAGAGACATCCTTAATCTGCCAATTGCTCAAAGGATCTTGCAAAGGAAAATTGATCACATAAGGCTTAACCATGCTGAGCTTGACGATATGGAATACATTAAGCTGCGGCATATCAGCATCGAGCTGAGCTTCCGCTTGACGATACAGCTCTGCTCGCTGCTCGGCGGTCACGCCCTCTTTGAGCGTTTGATTCATAATGCTGTCAAACTTAACACTAGAATAACCGCCCCAGTTATTACTATTACCGCTCTTGGCAATATTCAAAAAGGTAGATGGCTCGTTATAATCGCCACACCAGGTATAGCGTGCCAGCTGATAATTACCATTACGAAAGGTGTCCAAAAAGGTTTTCCACTCTTTGTTCATTAGGCTCACATCGACAAAGCCAATGGCCTCTTTTAGCAGCGAGCTTGTGGCCACAGCCAGCTTTTTATTGCCTTCATTGGTGTTGTACAACAACTCAAACTTCAGCGGATGCTGCTCGTTGTAGCCGGCTTCATTGAGTAGCTTTTTGGCCTCTGTAACCCGTTTTTTCTGATCCCAGCTTTGCCACTCAGGTGTAAAAGGGGTCATTCCTTGAATCGACGGCGGCGTGTATTGATACGCTGGCGTCTGACCTTGTCCCATCACTTTTTGGGTGATGGTATCGCGATCTAAGGCGATGGCCAGCGCTCGGCGCACCCGCACATCGTCAAAAGGTGGCTTTTTGTTGTTGTACTGATAATAAAAACTGCACAAGCTTGGTGAGACTTGAATTTGATCACCCAGCTCTGCCTTTAATTCATCAAACTGCTCAGTTGGCATGCCGGCACCAATATCAATTTCACCCGCTTTATAACGGGCCACATTGGTGGTCTCCGACTCAATCGGCAGTAAAGTAATGGTATCTATGGTGGTGTGGGCATTGTCGTAATAGGCCGGATTACGCTGCAGCACTATCTTGTCATTGACCGACCACTCGCTAATTTTATAAGGGCCATTGACCACTATGTTCTTAGGATCGGTCCATTTCACCCCAAATTTTTCAACCGTGGCCGGATGTACCGGAGAGGTTGAGGTATGTATCAGCATATCGACAAAGTAAGGTACCGGCTCAGTTAATCTCACCTCTAAGGTTTTATTATCCAAAGCTTTAACACCTAACGTATCTGGGCTTTGCTTACCATTGATGATGGCTTCAGCGCCCACCACTTTGGCATCGACCAAGTAGCTGCCATATGGTGATGCGGTCTTAGGATCCACCACTCGGCGTAAGCTATAGACGAAGTCTTGTGCGGTCACAGGATCGCCATTTGACCATTTGGCATCACGCAGTTTAAACACCCAAACCTTGTTATCTTCACTCTGCCAGCTCTTAGCCATCGCAGCAATGGTCTTACCTTTAGCCTCAGTAGTGACGAGCCCCACCAGCTGCTGACGGATAATATTGGCTTCAGGTAGGCCGGATATCTTATGCGGATCAAGCGACTCAGGCTCGGTACCATTGTTAATAACAATCTGCTGTTTTTCGGCCAAGACATTAGGGTCTATCTTAGCTGAGGCCCCAGCATTACTGGCCGCCTTGTCGCCACAGCCACTTAAAAAAACGGCCGTGGTTATCGCCACAGTTAAGGTGATTGAAGGGAGTGCTTTTAAAGTCCTGCGCGAAGATGAGACCATACTTATATCCTTATTAGTTGTCACATTGGCCATCGCTAAAATCAATACCGGATAAGCCGCTTGAGTGTCGACTTATCCGTTTGTCTATTTAATGAGGATGCGGCCAGCCGAAGACGGCTGGCGCTCAGGGATGCTAAACGTCGCAATAAGCCTATCAGTGATTAATGCTTAGCGATTTTTAGATCTTTACCTTGCCAGTTGTTTAAAGGATCATTAACTGGGAAGCCGACCACATAAGGCTTGATAAGACGAGGGCTTACATAGTGGTAGACGTTGATATTTGGCATGTCTTTGTCAAGCTGTACTTCTGCTTGTTTGTACAAGTTGGCACGCTGCTCTGGGGTAACGCCCGCTTTTAAGGTTTGAGTCATCAAGCTATCAAAGGCGGCACTTGAGTACTTACCTTGGTTATTACTGTTGCCAGATTTGACGATATTTAAGAAGGTAGAAGGCTCGTTATAATCGCCACACCAGCCCGCACGGGCCACTTGATAGTTACCATTGCGGCGCGTATCTAGATAGGTTTTCCACTCTTTGTTAATTAAGCTTACGTCAACGAAACCAAGTGATTGCTTCCATAACGAGCTTGCCGCGACAGCGATTTTCTTGTGGTTGTCACTGGTGTTATATAACAGCTCAAATTTGAGGGGCTTAGATTCGCTATATCCGGCCTCATTAAGTAGCTTCTTCGCCTCTTCTACACGGCGTGCTTGATCCCAGTTTTGCCATTCAGGTGTGTTGTTTTCCATGCCATTGGTCGATACTGGAGTTAACTGATAAGCGGGCGTCTGACCTTGTCCGACGACCTTATCGGTAATGGTGTTACGGTCTAACGCTAAGGCCAGAGCACGGCGGACGCGCGCATCATTAAATGGCGGCTTAACGGTATTAAACTCGTAGTAGTAAGTACATAGCATAGGCGATACGCTTACCTCATCACCCAACTGCTCTTTTAAAGACTTGAACTGCTCTGAGGGCAATTCTTCATTCGTCACATCAATCTCACCAGCCTGATAGCGTGCCACGTCGGTGGTGCTAGAGGGGATGGCCAACATGGTAATTTTTTCTAGGGTGGTGTTGGCATTGTCGTAGTAGCTCTCGTTACGGGTTAACACAATCTTGTCGTTGACCTGCCATTCGCTAATTTTGTATGGGCCGTTGACCACGATATTGGCTGGATCGGTCCATTTATCACCGAACTGCTCTACCGCTTTTTGGTTCACAGGTTTTACAGAGGTATGGATTAAAGTGTCTGGGAAATAAGGCACAGGCTCTGATAAAGTCACTTGTAAGGTTTTATCATCAAGGGCTTTAACCCCTAAGCTATCTACCGCAGCTTTACCTTCCATGATGGCCTCAGCGCCCGCCACCTTGGCATCGACTAAGTAACTGGCATAAGGGGATGCTGTATTGGGATCTAACAGACGGCGCCAGCTGTACACGAAGTCATTAGCAGTAACCGGGTCACCGTTTGACCATTTGGCATCACGAATTTTAAAGGTCCAAACTTTATTGTCTGTGCTCTCCCAGCTTTCGGCCATGCCAGGAATGGTTTTGCCATCTCGGTCTGTGGTGGTTAGACCCACCAGCATTTGACGAATGACTGCCGCTTCTGGTACCCCAGAGACTTTTTGTGGGTCTAATGACTCAGGCTCAGCTGCGTTATTAATAACCAGCTCTTGCTTATCGGCTAAAACATTGGGGTCTACTTTGGCTGAACTGCCACTGCTGGCTGATTTATCACCACATCCGACCATCATCATCGCTAAGGCTAACGTGGTTGGAAGAAAAACTGTATTCACTAAAGAGGTTGATTTACGCACAATAAAATCCTTTTGGGCAATGGCAAATATAAGCTTTCATGCAAAGCTTGCATAAACGAATAAAACAACAATCTAACAAAAACACGATAGTTAATAAAACACACTATCTTACAAAAGCTCAAACCTAACTAACAAGCTAATTCTTTTTAGCAACTAAATTACAGACTTGTTATTCATTGTAGTTATATTAATAAAAAAAATATATGAGTCTGTCAATAAATATTCATGTATCTGTGATACACAAAGTCACTTATTAAAAATTAAAGTCAATAGTAGCAAGGCTTTACACAACAATACACCTTTGATTTTTTATTTATTTAAAACGATAGAAATCGACTCGATTTTGACAATATCCTAAAAACTAGCAAACTTTTGTTTGCTATTAACAGCATTACCCAGAGTTTATCCATCGCTATTGGCCTAAAAACTGTTACTCTTAACCGCTATAAATACTCAATGATTAATTGATTAAATGATTAATAAACCTTGCACTCAATTTGCCGCTTTCGCTGTATCTTAAGCTGCGTGCCGAGAAAATTATGACCCAGCCTGCCCCTAAATCGAACCTGCCCGCCTCTGATCCTAATAGCGCAGTCGCTCTAGCCTCACAGCCCAATGGCGTCCGCCCCAGCCCGCTTGCCTGGATAAAGTTTTTTGATAACAGCTTATTAATCATTGCCGCTACGGCCTTGGCGCTGGCCTTGATATTTTTTGTGGCTTATAACTGGACAGCGATGGGCAAGATGGGCAAATTTGCTCTGGTTCAGTCGGCCTTGATTGTCAGTGTGCTGGGCTACGTGGCCTTTGCCTATAAGCGGAGCACAGTATCGGCTCAGCATAAAACTTATCTCATCGAGCCGTTGTTGCTACTTATCGCAAGCGTAGTGGTGGGCAGCTTATTGGCATTATTTGGTCAGATTTATCAGACTGGGGCTGACAGTTGGCAGCTGTTTTTTTATTGGGCGTTGCTGATTACGCCTTGGGCAATTATCGCGCGGCTGCCAGCTTTATGGCTATTGTGGCTGCTACTGATTAATATCAGTCTTAAGCTGTCCTTTGCCGATGTCAGCTTTTGGTTTGTTGACTCTTGGCTAGGCACTGGGATGGATTACCAGCTGTTTCGTGGGGTGTATCTGATGCTGATGACCGCGATAAACTCTGTGGCACTTTTGATGGCTTTGTCGGCAGCTGTTAATGGTTTTTTTGGCCAAAAGCTATTGAACACCTCGATGTTTAATAAGCTGTTTTTTTATAAAAAGGCCAATTCAAAAAATCCACCCCAAGCCGCCTCTTCTGCTTCTGCTGACGCCAACTTTCAGGCCACCGCTCTGCCTTGGTCTGTTTATTTGGTAGGATTATTGGCCACTTATTTTGCCACCCGGCTGGGATTATTTGTGGTATTACAACAAAGCTTTCATCTCGATATGATCAGTATCGCCTGTCTAAGTCTGTGGCTGGTATTTATTGGTTTTTTCTATGCTCAGTTTCGTCGTCGACGCACGGATTTATTTATGCTGACCTGCCTGTCAGGGTCGGTTATTATCGTTGTGTTAGGGCTGGCAACTCGGATACTGTCGCAGTTTATGAGCACCAGTGCTTTATTTATCTTGGCATTGTTACTGATTGCCATGAGCGCTTATGCAGTCAGTTGGCTGCGTAACTTGCACAGTCAACAGCCACCGAATCAACAGCCGCCCAGTGAACCGCTAGACACACCAGGCCGCGTACAGCAGACGCACGCCAAGCAGCTGCCCGCAAACGTACCCAATGATTTGGCCACCAAGCTCACCCCACCCACCCCCACTGCATCGAAAACCCCCTCCATTTCGCAAAATACACCTTGGTATTTGCAGCTGTTTTTGATCTTAAGTGGCCTATTGGCTGGTGGATTGATCAGCGGCTTTATTGTTTTATTACTAAACGTGGCCTTAAAAGACGATATCATTAAGCTAACCGTTGGCCTGTTATTACTGTTTGTCAGTTTTGTGCTGTCACGCCAAGAATTATTTATTCGTCGTGACCTGAATACACCCTCGAAACAACAAGCCTTTAGCGATAGTCTGGCGTTTGCCTTGAGTCTGTCAGGTCAGGCGTTTTTGGCGGTTTTTTTGTTTGAAATCATCGATGATATTGCCTTAAGTATCGCCGCCTTTATGCTGATGCAGGCGCTGCTTCTTACGTTATTCACCGATGTTTTATCACGATTTTTTAGCAGTGTTATGGGGCTTTTAGCGCTCGTATGGCTACTGGCTTACGTGCAGCTTCCTGAAGCGTCACCGGCCATATTGGCATTGCTTGCTGTGCTTTTTGGCGTGCACCTACAGAGTGTCAAGCAGCCCTTGAAAGGAAGAAAAACCCTCTCGCCGTCACTACTAAATGCTATGGCTTATGCCACAAGCTTTGTTTTACTTCTTATCTCAGTGGTGTTTATTGCCGCTGAATATCAAGACGGCTTGATCGGTATTGGCTCAGACTTTCAGTACCGTTATGCGCTTGCACAGCTCTTACTGACCTTAAGTAGTCTTTACGCCGCGTATATCATTTTGCAGCGCTATCAACTTAAGAGTATCTCAAAAACAGGCGGCTTAATTGCACTGGCCATTGGGCTTCTTGCCGTGGTTTCAGTCTATGTTTCAGGAGTGCTTGCCAGCAGTTTGGTCATCATTATTGCCATGGCCAATCAAAACCGTACCCTACGAGGTCTGGGTATTAGCGCCTTGGTCGGCTATATCTTCTGGTACTACTATCAGCTAGACAGCAGCTTATTGTTAAAGGCCGGCTCTATGCTGGCCGTCGCCGCCGCACTGTTTATGATCCGGTGGGCCATGCGGCGCTTGGTGGGGATACCTAAGTCGACTGAGCACCTCACTCAAAGCCACCTGCCCTCTCAAGCGGATGCCAAATCGCTTATTTATGCCAATGTACCTACTTATGCCAATGTGCGTACTTATGCCAATGTACCTACTACAACTCGTGCTTGGGGCACAAACCTTGCTGCCGCTATCTTAGGGCTACTTCTGACGTTAAGCGTAGTCAATATCAGTATTGCCAAAAATGAGAAGCTACTGGCCACAGGAGAGAGCGTTTTACTAAAGCTTGCACCTGTGGATCCGCGCAGCTTAATGCAGGGCGATTATATGGCGCTTAATTACGCCCTATCTGAGCAGATAATTCGCGCCCTTGAGGCTCAGTTGGCAGCAAAAAACCCCGATCAAAAGGGTGGATCTGAGGTGTACAACCTATCGAAAAATGGCTGGGTAATTGTCAAAAAAGATGCTCAAGGCATTGGGCACTTTGTACGCTTGCAAGATACCAATCCTACAGAGGCGAATACGCTAGGCCCTCATGAATTGGCTCTCTATTATCGGCTGCGTCATGGTGAGGTGAGGCTGGCCAGCAATGCGTTCTTCTTCCAAGAAGGTCACGCCAAAGCATTTGAAAAGGCAGAGTATGGCTTATTTCGGGTTGGCCCATCGGGTAAGCTGTTATTGACTGATATGGTCGATGACACGCGACAAGTGATTACAGGCAGCTCTATTGACCCGACCGAGGCCAATTAGACCAGCTATTGTTTAAAGGCCGTTTATGTTAAACACCCTACCATTTAGACTGCCGATAACCGCTGTCTTATTTTTTAACCAAACACCGGTTGATGCGCACACACTTGCTTTGCTACTGTGAACCAACCCAAGGATGTAATACTCTAAAAATGGATAATTGAAACAACAACTTAAATAATAAAGGACTTGACTATGCGCGCAGCCAGTTATACACAGTTTGGCAAACCCTCAGACGTACTTAGCATAACAGACCGACCCATTCCTGAGCCGGCACCCCATGAGGTTCGTATTAAGACCGTTTTGGCCACCATTCACAATCACGACTTAATCACCATCCGCGGTCAATATGGCGACAAGCCTAACTTGCCTGCCATTGCAGGTAGTGAAGCGCTGGGCGTTGTCGATGCGATTGGCTCTGAGGTAGAAGGCTTTGAAGTCGGTCAACGTGTGGCGGCAGCCAGCGTACACGCCACCTGGGCTGAGTACTTCACTGCACCGGCTAAAATGGTGTTCCCTATTGCTGATGCCATTGACGATGAAATCGCCGCTCAGCTGATTGCGATGCCGCTTAGTGCCCTAATGCTGCTTGAGTTTTTAGAGCTTAAAGCTGGGCAATGGGCACTGTTAAATGCAGCCAATGGTGCGGTGGGCAAATCATTTGCCATGCTCGCAGCAGCGCGCGGCGTCAACAGTATTAGTCTGGTGCGCCGAGCAGAAGCGGCAAACTCTCTTAAAGAGCTGGGAGTGGCACATGTGGTCGATGTGTCTGAATCTGACTGGCAAGATCAGGTTCGCAAAATTGTTGGCGCCGCCCAAATTGATGCCGCAGTAGACTCACTCGGCGGTGAGGCCAGCAATGACTTATTAACCTTACTTGGCAGCGGCGGTACTCTGGTGTCTTTTGGTGTGATGGCCGGCCAGCCTATGGTATTAAACCCCAGTAATTTGATCTTTAAAGAAGTGGTCGTCAAAGGCTTCTGGGGCAGTAAAACCAGCCGTGAGATGAGTCTGGACAATAAGCTGCGCCTGATTGATGAGTTAAAGCAGCGCGTACTCGAAGGCACGCTGTCTTTACCTGTACACGCTATTTATACGCTAGATGACATCACTACTGCCGTGTCTGGTGAGGTACAAAAAGGTAAGAAAGGTAAGGTGCTACTACGAGTTTAGCGTATGAACCTATGGGATAGAATTCGAGCCGATTTTAGCCAGAATAAAGCGATATTCTGGTTAAAGTTTATCATCAGTATTGTGATGCTGTATTGCAGTGTGCAGCTGATCTTTATTTTGATAGCGGACTTTAGGCGTAGTGAGTTTACCTCGACTGTCACCTTATACCCTTTCTTTATCGTGCTTTTGACAGGGGTTATGTATTTGATTCGGTTGTATCAAATATCGTTTGATAAGCAAAGCCCACAGTTTAAGCCATTATGGACCAATGTTATCGCTAACTTTGCGCTATCTGCATTGCTGCTTTTTACCTACTTTGTGTCTAATTCAGCTTAATCACTCGATTCGACATTAAAAAGCACCCAGTGGGGTGCTTTCTTATGTTTGAGTTGTAGACTTTAACAGTCTGCCAAAGAGATGATATGTACTGTGTGATTTACACATTCGAAGACAAATTTTTGCGTTCATTTGCGTTCATTTGCGTTCATTTGCGTTCATTTGCGTTCATTTGCGTTCATTTGCGTTCATTTGCGTTCATTATCAGTTAAATAATAAACGACCGAACGATTTTGTCCACGAGTATTAATAAAACCAATTTCAATCAATTTTTTTAATCTTTGATATGTTTTCGTTTTACTTTCTTTTAAATATTCTTGAATTTCCTTGCGTGACATCTCATCATTTAGTTTTAACAGTTTAATAATTTTTTCATCGTTAGACTCAAGTCTAGGTTCAGATATTTGAACTTGTTGATTTTCTTCATTAACTTTTTCTATATCATCACTACTGATAAAACCTAGTTCAAGTTGTTCTCCCTCACTAAGAGCATTTTTCCAAATACTACCTTGCGAGCTTTGTTTAACTATATTATTGTCAAAATAATGTCGATTATATAAAACCACCTTAAATTGGTTGGGTGTGACATCAAACTCTGGTTCTTTATCAAAGCCTTTGTAACTGGCAAGAATCCTTCTAATACCTGTTGCGAAATTTTCTATGTATCTTATTTTGTCTAACACATGAACGATACTGGGATTTCTACGTGCACTGATGCCTTTTTTAATATCTGATACGCTGATACCATCAGGTATCCCACCTGCTGAAAATATCTCCATTCTATCATCATAAATTTCAACTTTGATATCCGCTGATAAAGAGTAATCCCTATGGGCATATGCATTTATAACAGCCTCCCTAACAGCTTTAGAGGGATAGCCTTCGTGCTCAAGTCGTGCAGCCGCGCCTGTGAAGGATACTTTTTTATCGTTTAATAAGGATATATATTCTAATGTCATATCAATTTGTTTAATCAGAGAACCATTAAACTCTTTTTTAGCTAAAAAGTCAGATGCCATATCCAAGCCATCAACAACAGCTATCTTAGTACAAAAAGGGTTTTGATCACTTAGTAGTAGTGCATTATTATTATATTTTTCACTACCACTAGCACTTAATAGCCTTAACCCATTTTTATCAAAATCAATACCAAACTCTGAGAGCTTATCTTTTAGATACTGAAAACTAAGTGTTTTATCATTCTTAATTGGCTGGCTATCAAATTCATCAGCAACCTGTGCTTTTAGCATACGTCTAACTTCATCATCATCTGCTCGACGTTTACTGCTACCCACACGAATGTAGATACCTTTTAGATTAAAGCCTTCACCTTCTTTATAGTAATAAGGTGGTTTATCACCTTTTTTAATATGAATACCAAATGCTTCATCTGTTACCTTAATTTTTACAAACTCATGGACAGACGTATTGAATGCATTATTAATCCATTCAGTAATTAATAATTCCCACTCTTTAAACTTACTCCTTTTCTCAGGAATTGGTTTTCCATCATCATCGACACCAAGATATATAGTACCGTCATTTGAATTTAGAAAACTAACCATCTCAGCTTTTAACTGACTAGGCTTTTTAGGTATATCAGACTTATATTCAATTGACTGGCTTTCCATACATACTCTTTAATTTAGATAAATATCAGAATAAAACTATATTATATAACTCCTCAGTAGTTAGTATAATATTAAAAAAACACCCGATTGGGTGCTTTTCTATTTATAAACCTGTTATCTAGGGTGAGTCAAAGAGGCATTTAGTGCAAGGAAGATGAGCGCAAATTGCACATCAAGTGCATTAAGCGAACCTGACACCGCAATAAACGTCTATTTGACTCAACCTGACTTGTCAATTATTCCCACTCAATAGTCGCCGGCGGCTTGCTCGACACATCATAAGTCACACGAGACACATCTTTGATTTCGTTCATGATGCGGTTACTGACCGTCTCGATTAGCTCGTATGGCAAGTGCGCAAAGCGGGCAGTCATAAAGTCGATGGTTTCAACCGCACGTAGGGCGATAACCCACGCATAACGGCGGCCATCACCGACCACGCCCACAGATTTCACTGGCGTGAATACCGCAAAGGCTTGCGCAGTTTTCTCATACCAGCCTGAGCGCTCAAGCTCTTGCATAAAGATAGCATCGGCTTGACGCAGGATGTCGGCATATTCTTTTTTGACTTCGCCTAAGATGCGTACGCCTAGACCTGGACCTGGGAATGGATGACGATAAATCATTTTGTGTGGTAAGCCTAAGGCAATACCCAGTTTACGGACTTCATCTTTGAACAAGTCACGTAATGGCTCAACCAATTCAAACTGCAAGTCATCGGGCAAGCCGCCTACGTTGTGGTGGCTCTTAATCACATGCGCTTTGCCTTGGTGTGATTTGGCAGATTCAATCACGTCTGGGTAAATGGTACCTTGCGCTAAGAACTCAACCGGCTTACCGTCGCTGCCTTGGCTGATATCACGGGCGGCATCGGCGAATACATCAATAAAGGTTTTGCCGATGATTTTACGCTTAGCTTCCGGCTCACTCTCACCCGCTAATGCGCTTAAGAAGCGATCTTCAGCATCGACACGCACCACTTTTACGCCCATATTTTCGGCGAATACTTGCATCACTTGGTCGCCTTCGTGCAGACGCAGTAGACCATTATCCACGAACACACAAGTCAGCTGATCGCCAATGGCTTTGTGTAATAAGGCCGCCACAACTGAGCTGTCCACACCGCCTGATAGGCCAAGTAGAACTTGCTTATCACCGATTTGCTCTTTTAATTGCTCAACCCGCATATCGATGATGTTATCTGGCGTCCAGTCACCGGCGCAGCCACACACTTGATGCACAAAGCGAGACAATAACACGTCGCCTTGTAAGGTGTGCGTTACCTCTGGATGGAACTGTAGGCCGTAGTATTTTTTGTCTTCATTGACCATCACGGCGATGGGGCAGCTTGGCGTACTGGCGACGATATCAAAGCCTTTAGGGGCTTCAACTACTTTGTCACCGTGGCTCATCCACACATGCAAGCGGCTGTTGTCTTTGTGCTCATCTTCAATACCATCAAGTAAAGCGCTATGGCCCGTCACATCAATGGTAGCCGCGCCAAATTCATGCACATCACTTGCCTGAACCTTACCACCGAAGTGATCGGCCATGGCCTGCATGCCGTAGCAGATGCCTAAGATCGGCACATTTAAATCAAACAAAGCTTGATTGATTCTTGGGCTATTTTCGTCGTGCACACTTTCAGGGCCACCTGATAAGATCACACCTTTGGCACCGAATGCTTCGATACGATTGGTATCGATATCATAAGGATACATTTCGCAGAATACGCCCGCTTCACGAACACGGCGGGCAATCAGCTGGCTGTACTGTGAGCCATAATCGATAATTAAAATGCGGTCTTCTTTGATGGTGGGTGCGGCTATACTCATAATGTCTTCCAGTCTTTGAATAAAGAATAACTAGCAAAAATTTTAGCGCCTATTTTAACAAGTTTATGCGTTATGATGGGGATTGTATGACAGAGAATTATGTCGATATCACAAATAAATTGTTATAAAGGTCTTCTATTATGAGATTAAAAAGCGCAATCGTATTTTTTATCATAGTATTTATTTTAAATAATCTACTTAACTGGGTGTTATCGCTGGGTCAAGACCTATCGTATATCGCCATTTTAAGCATGGTCACGACAGTACTGTTTTATTTTTTGATGGCCATGCGAGACAAATGGTCCAGCTAGAAAGTCTGCACAAAGCAATAACGGGCGCATGACTGGTTGTTAATTTGATAGGATAAAGGGCTTGGCAGCTTCTCATCCTAATAGTGGCGGTTAGCTTTAATGGTGCTCCTAAGTTTCGATAATGACTTTTAATGTAGCGGGTGGCTTTTATAATTAAGCCAGAATAGGCTTTAAAAGTTGGTTAGTTTAGCGGCCTATCTGGTATGTTAATATATAGGCACCTATTAGTTTTATTAAAGGATTAGCCCATCACTATTAATACAGGAGTCAACACATGACTAACACCAGTGGCCGTAAAGACAGCCACAAATCCAATCGACCCTCTCATTTGGACTCAGACGATTATTTACCTGACTTTATTAGGGCCACTACCCGGCATACCCGGCCACCTCGCTTAGGGACTTTTAATGCAGGTATGCAAATCTCGCAGCGCCGTCCCGATCATGAGCCTGATACCCGTATTGATAAGTTCACCTTTGGGATGGTATTGGCCATCTTATTGGGCATCTGTATTCCACTAATTTTCTTCCCAGAGCAAGGTAAAGAGTGGGTCGGTATTGCCCGTAATTTTGTCACCACTAATTTTGGTTTTGCCTACCTCACCTTTGGGGTGCTGGCGATGATGTTTGTGATTTACATCATCTTCTCTGATATCGGTAAAATTAAACTCGGTCGTCCAGAAGACACCCCTGAATTTGGCGATGCCTCTTGGGCAGCCATGCTATTTTGTGGGGGTATTGGTGCCAGTATCCTGTACTGGGGCTTAATTGAGTGGGCCTACTATTACCAAGGACCACCGTTTAATATTGCCGCAGGCTCCCCCGATGCCATCCGCTGGGCGACCACTTATGGCATATTCCACTGGGGCCCTGTGGCTTGGGCCATCTATCTGGTACCGGCTGTGCCTATCGCCTATTTTTATTACGTGCGCCAGACCCCAGTTCTCAAAGTCAGTCAGACCCTAATGCCCTTATTGGGTGAGAAGCTTGCCAGCAGCAACTGGGCTAAAATGCTCGATGTGCTGTTTGTGTTCGGTATGGTTGGTGGTGGTGCGACCACGCTAGGTTTGGCCTCACCCCTAATTAACGAAGGTCTGTATAACTTATTTGGCCTACCGCGCAATATTACCATGCAGTTGGCGGTATTGTTCGTGACCACCATGATTTTCGCTTATAGTGCCTATCAAGGTCTTAAAGGCGGTATTCAAAAACTATCCAATATCAACTTTTATCTTGCCGTAGCCTTCTTGCTATTTATTTTAGTAACAGGCCCTACCGTCTTTATTTTTAATACAGGTCTAGAGGCTTTGGGACGCTCCCTTACTGAAATGCCGCGGATGATGACTTATATTGAGCCGTTTAAAGACTTTGGTAGTTTTGGCTTTGAGCACACCACTTTTCCACAAGATTGGACCGTGTTCTACTGGGCATGGTGGCTAGTATTTGCACCCACTATTGGTCTATTTATTGCTAAGATTTCACGTGGTCGCACTATTCAAAACATGGTGGTGGGCTCTATGTTCTACGGCTCATTGGGCTGTGCAATGTTTATGATTATCTTGGGTAACTATGGCCTATATTTGCAGCTAACCGGTACCGTCGATGTGGTATCAATTTTAAACAATGAGACAGCCACGGCAGCTATTTTTGCGATTTTAAATAGCCTCCCCATGTCGTACTTGGTCATATCGGTATTTACCTTCTTAGCCATCATCTTCACCGCGACGACCTTTGACTCTATCTCCTATATTTTAGCGTCTGTGGTACAGGTAGAAGTGGATGATGAGCCGCACCGCTGGAACCGCTTATTTTGGGCATTTACCTTGTGTCTACTGCCAGCCATCTTGATGTTCTTAGGCGACTTGGCCACACTACAGACCGCCTCCATTATTGCTGGTGCGCCACTGATTATCATCTTATCTATGATGATGTTATCGCTGATTAAAGCGGCCCGTTACGACCTACATTATCAGCCAGATTACAACTTGAAAACCATTCATATTGAAGAGCTGGCCGAAAATGCACCTTGGGAAGAAGGCGAAACCTCTGAGGCTCCTGAGGGCTCAGTATTGGCACAGCAAGAAGAGTGGGAAACCATGATTGAGGATGAAGAAGCACAGCTTGCTGAAGAAGAAAAGCAAGATGAGCTCGATAAAGACTCAGATAAATAAGTTAGCTATTGGCTACAGTTATTGGTCAGATAGCCAGAGCCAGATAGCCAGAGACAGTACCTTTGTAAATCGTCTAAAACCAAAGCGGCGGAACTCATCAATGAATCCCGCCGCTTTTTATTTCATGTTGCAACTGCTTTAATGATTTAGTGCCTGTTTGATCCGCGCCAAGCCTTCAAGCAATACCGACTCTGGGCAAGCCACATTAATACGCATTTTTAGATGCCCTTCACTACCATAGCTGATACCAGCATTGAGCTCGACCTTAGCATCTCGTAGGCTGTCATATAGCGCCTGATTGTCGTCAGCATAAGCTGAGCAATCCAGCCAAATTAGATAGGAGGCCTCAGGGCGCATCACCTTGATATCGGGCAAATGTTTGGCCAGATAATCTACCGTTAACTCAATATTTTTTTCAATATAAGCCAGCGCCTGCTCAAGCCATTCGCCGCCCTGCTCATAAGCACTTTGCATGGCGCTATAGGCAAACATATTTAGCTCATATTCATCGTTTAAGCGCTGCTGATTGCTGATTTGTTTTAATAAAGCTTTGTCTTTTGCAAATATCATCGAGCCTTTGATACCCGCAATGTTAAAGGTTTTAGTCATCGAGGTTAGGCTGACCACCATGTGCTCATAGCCTGATGCCAAGTTTAAAAACGGGGTAAAGGTATGACCAGTTAGGGTTAGATCTTGATGAATCTCATCACTGACAATGGCAACTTGATACTTTTTACACAGCTCAAGCACCGCTTTTAGCTCATCTTTGGTCCATACTCGCCCGCCCGGATTGTGCGGATTACACAACAAAAACAGCTTCACTTTGTGCTTTTTAATCTTGGCTTCGATGTCTTCTAAATCAAACTCATAACGCCCGTTGACCTCTTGTAATGCCGAGCTGACAACTTTACAGCCATTTAGCTTGGTCTTGGCCACAAATGGTGCATAAATCGGATCATTGATCAGTACTGCATCGCCCACCTCAGTAAACAAATTGACCAGTAACGCAATACTGGGGACCACGCCGGGCGAAAACAGAATGTTACTGGCCTCAAGCTCTAGACCATAGCGGCTACTGTGCCAATTGATAATCGCCTGATATAAGCGATCGGTTTGTTTGGTGTACCCAAGAATGCCATGCGTAATAATCTGCTGTAGACTGTCTAAAATAGGCTGAGCGGCCTTAAAATCCATGTCAGCCACCCACAATGGAATGGTGTCATCTTCATAATGCCATTTGAGCGAGCCGGTGTTGTTTCTGTCGATTGCTTCATCGAAATTGTACTGCATGGTGGGGTTCCCGTAGTTAATGTCACTTGTATCTATGTTTAAGTGCTTTAAGTATCTATCCGCTCAAGCTCGATAATTGCTTTATTACGATAGTATAAGTCATCACGCACGCTAAAGCCCAATCGCTCCCAAAAGCCATTACCAATCTCATTGCGCTGAAAAATAAACAACCCAACTTTGCTAATAGACAATGCCTTCATCGCATCCATTACATGATTAACCAGTGCCTCGCCGATGCCTTGATTGCGATAAGCCACATCCACCGCAGTATGATAAATATAACCGCGTCGCCCATCTTCTCCTGCGATAATCACACCAACGATGTGTCTACCTTTTTGACCTTCAACCTCTGCAACAAAGCTTAGCGTTGGATTGCGCTTGAGCATCCGTGCGATACCGTCTTTAGAGTCATCAACGTCATTTAAACCCATATTGGGCGTGTTTATCCATAACTGGTATACAGCTTGGTAATCATTGAGGGTCATTTGGCGGATGGTCATGGGATTGGCCTTGTTGTTGGTCTAAGATAGTTAAAAGAATAACATTAAAACACCCACTTCTATGGTGTATATTAAGATTACAATTAAAGCGTTACCTATCCATTTTCAGCCCATTAATACTTTGATTTAATTTATAGAGATTTATCACTATGACCTTATTTAATACAGCATCACCTAAAGCATTAGCCGCGCTTTTATTCGCATTTGTAGTACCACTTACGGCATGTCAAACCACATCAACTAGCCAACCAAATATGCAATCAACCCAACAAAAGTCCAAGATAGCTGCGGATATAGAAAAATTAACTTATGACTTAAGCTTGGTTGAGGAAAATCATCTCGAAACTAAACTTGCAGGCGATACTTATATTTTGGACACTTTTATCGTGCCTTTTGAGCAGCCTTATTATGTGTTGGTGCGCCGGACAGATGAAAAACGTATTAGTAAAAATGCGGCAGAGTTAATTGCTGAGACTTATATTCAGCCACGTGGATGCACGGAACCATTGAAACGCCGTGAAGACTTAGATAAGCAAAATGCAAAAGGCTCTGTGCATTTGGTAGGGATTGAGTGTTAGATAAGGTTTATTAAGCAGCTATTTTAAATGGCAACTTAACTATCAGCCTATGCTAATTTCTTTCCATGATAGGTGAGGCTATCGTGAAATTACAGCCCACCTACTTCATAAGGAGTTGGAAATGCAAAATGAATCATACTCTTCGGACGCTCCAGTTTCTAAAATAGACGACGATGAGTTCTCACGTTGGAGTTTCTCTGAAAGAGTTGCTCAAGTTATCGCTGACAGGAAAGACTCAAGCAGTATTGTTATTGGTCTATATGGTGCATGGGGTGATGGTAAAACTTCAGTACTAAACTTTATCGAACAATCTTTGGTTGGTACTGACGATGTCATCTGTATTAAATTTAATCCGTGGCGATTTGGTACTGAAGACCAGCTTTTAATGGGGTTTTTTAATCAAATTGCTGATGCATTGGATAAAAAGTTAACCACTTCAGGAGATACACTAAAAAATATTGGAAGCAAAATAATACAACCCTTATCTAAGATGGCGAATGTTGAGGCTGTAGGAGATATTGTCACCTCATTTATATCCATGCCTGATATAGATATTTTTAAAACAAGAACCGAAGAGCTATTAGAGACGTCCAAAAAACGTGTTTTGATTTTAATCGATGACGTTGATAGATTAGACAAGACAGAAATTCACTCTTTATTTCGCTTAGTTAAGTTAACAGCAGACTTTAAATACACCTCATACATCCTTGCTTTTGATAAAGATATTGTTGCGTCCTCTCTACAAGATAGATATTCAAACTCTCAAGGTAATTCAGGTGAGGCTTTTCTAGAAAAAATAATTCAAGTGCCATTAAATTTGCCACATATTGATAGATCAACGTTAAGGAGGTTTTGCTTTCAAGGTGTTGATGAGGCATTAAAATTAGCTAACATCGAGTTAACTCAAGAACAAGTTCAAAGATTCCACATCAATTATCTATCTGCTTTTGACGACCATATATCTACGCCCAGAAAGGCAAAGCTCTATAGCAATACCCTTATGTTTTCCTTACCCATATTAAAAGGTGAGGTTAATCCCATTGATGTAATGCTTATTGAAGGTATCAGACTCTTTTATCCAAAGCTTTACGACTTCATAAAAAATAATCAAGATTTATTTGCAGGTACTTTTATTTCGAGTCAATATGGAAACGATGATGCAAATAAAGAACATATCAGAGAACTAATTGATGAGACCATATTAAATCTCAATGTAACAGAAAAAGAAGGCATAATAGAGTTACTTAAAGATATATTCCCTAGGTTACAAGCCGTTTATAGTAATACCTATCATTCTGGAGATTCCCTTAAGATATGGGATAAAAACCAGAATATTTGTTCTAAAAACTACTTTTTTAGATATTTTGGATACTCTTTACTGCCCAATGACATCTCTGATACTAATCTCAATCTGCTAATACAGGATATAAATAATTGGCAACAGCCTTATTCGATTGAGACTAATCCGTTATCTGTAGTTTTGACTCCTGAAAATGCTGATAGTTTAATACAAAAGCTGTATAAAAAAGTTGCAAGTATAGATTCAATAGGCGCTAATCAAATGGCGATTGCTATCACTCAAGTTAGTGAAAAACTACCGGCTGAAGACAACTTCATGTGGGCAGATGCTTATACACAATCGACTTGGCTAATAGCTGACCTTATACTTAACGTTTCTAAGGTTGAGCGAGTTGAAGTCGTTAAAAATTTATTTAACCATGCAAATACGATTGACTATCAAACAACAATTTTCAAATTTTTAAAGCATGACCAAAGAGATAATGCACAACCAAATTATCTTAATTCAGAAGAAATGAGGGATATCGGTACTCATTTAGCAAGAAAAATATTAGCTGAAATTCAAGATAAAGATATTACCTTAGATGAGGAGAATCCTACATCTTATATATTTTGGTTACTCAATAAATATATTAATCAAGATGTCGTCAACGACTATATTGAAAAGATAATAAGCTCTGATGATAATGCTATTTATCGAATACTTGATGCACATACTTCTACTTCAAAAAATTTACTCGATGGAACGAATAGTAAAGGTTTATTCGAGAAAGATACATACGAATATTTATCTAAAAACATAAATTCATCTATAATTTTTGGAAAACTAGAACAAAGCTGTTCTGATCTATTATATGACCTTAAAGAATATCCCAAAGTAAATAAGCGAGAATACGATAGAAAGAGAACTATACTTCAACAATTTGCATGGCTATATAAACAAGACTGGTCACATCGAGAATTTGAGTTTTTATCTAATTCAGTCAATTCAAAAGTTTTATTATTCAAATAAATCTGAATCTTGAGATATAAAGTAAAACTAAATCTGAACCCTTTTAAGAACCGCAAACCCTGCCGTAGGAGTGGTTTAGCCCCGATTGAAGCGGATATACTGGTGGCTAAAGTGGGCTGCATAAGCTTGGTTTTGCGTGGCGCGCAAAGCAAGCGACGCGCCAAACCTTAGCGCATCGCCCCACTTAAGACGACAGATAGCAGCGAAAAGCGGTATTGGCTGCCTACCTAGTTATCTGATTGACAACCGCCCTGTCACACCCTAAAACCCAATCGTCATCTTCCAATAAATCAGCACCGCACTCATACTAAAAAACGAGCCAATGGTGGAGACAATCACGATGGCAGACATACGATTGACCAGCCCATAATGCTGACCAATAATAGCAATGGTCGAAAATACGGGGGCTGAGGCAAACAGCATAGCGACATAGTTATCTTGTAAGCTACCGCCTGATATCATGCTGATGGCCAGCAGTATCATCAATGGATGCACAATCAGCTTACCCAGGCCAATAGTAGTAATCTTAGGCAAATCACCCTTTAGCTCAAGCCCATACAAGCTCATCCCAATCACAAATAGCGCAACAGGAGCGGCCGCACCCGTAAGCATTTTAATGGTTCCAGCCACTATTGAGGGGATAGGCAGACGAAAGATAGAAAACACAATGCTGACCACAATAGAGATAATCAGCGGATTACGGGTAAAGTTTTTGGTGATACCTAACAACACGCCGGCCAATGACTTACCAGAATTTCCGTTCAGCTCTGCCATGATAAACAGCATCGGCAGGATCAGTAGGTTTTCAATAATGACGCCCATCGATAGATAGCTGGCGGCAACACTTGAGCCAACAACCATAGCCGCAACGGCATAACCGATAAAAGCACTGTTGGAGAAGGATAGCGCTGTAGAATTCAGCGCAGCAGAAACATTGTCTTGTTTCCAAATAAGCTTGGTCAGCATCAGACCGATGACAAAGGCCAGCAGCGAGCCAAGCCCATAAATAATGAGATAATATGGCCGTATCACCTCTTCAAAGGGCATATCAGCAATTGCATTGAACACCAAAGCTGGCAAAGCAATCTTTAACACCAGACTGCCCATGCCTTTGGCGTGCCTGGGGTCAATCACCTTCAATCTTACCGTTAAATAACCCAGCGCGATAATGATAAAAATAGGGGCGGTGATGTTAATAATATCCAACATATATAAGGTTGCCTCTTATCGGCAGGGTAGAAATACAGATCGCTCAAAGGCGGTATTGATGATAATCGACTCAGTTCGCCCTGGTTTCATTCAAACCCAGGGCAGTGTTATTTGGTTTATTTTTAGTCTATTTTTGGTCTACTCAAGCCAAACTTGATACCACCCAATTAGCTGAACCCTGCTTTTTAAACCAAGCATTAAAGGGCGGCTTGGGGCTTAACGTCCCTTAAAGTTGGCCTCACGGCGCTCAACCATCGCCATCACGCCCTCACGGGCATCTTCCGACTCAAATAAGGGCGGTAAAAAGCTGTGGATATCGGCCATAGCACTGTCTGCGCCATTGCGCGCGCCGTCTAATGCAGATGCCAATACCCCTTGCACGCCCAGCGGTGCCGCCTTGCTAATCTCAGTTGCCAGCTCGTAGGCTCGGTTATACTGCTCACCCTTGGGTACCACGTCGCTGACCAGACCTAATTTGTCAGCAGTATTGGCATCAAATGGCTTACCGGTTAATAAATACGGCATGGCTTTTTGCCAACCTGCCGCCGCCACAAAACGCACCGTCGCTCCGCCAAACGGCATGATGCCGCGCTGCACTTCCATCTGGGCAAAGTTGCAGTCGTCACTGGCGATCACCACATCGCTATTTAGCATCAGCTCAATACCCGCCGTGAAACAAGTACCTTGTACTGCCACTACCACAGGCTTGGTACGCAGCTTGCCACTGATGCCCCAAGGATCGATTTGAGACTCATCAAACGCAAACACCCCTTTATCAAGCTTGTCTTGTAGTTCCATGAGATCCAGACCTGCGGTAAAGTGCTCGCCATGAGCAAAGATGAGCGCACAGCGTAGCTCGCTATCGGCTTCATAGTCAGTTAGTGCCTTTGATAACTGGGCAATCATATGGCTGTCAAAAGCATTACGTTTATCGACTCGGTTCAGACCGATTAGGCAGATGTGGCCATCTTGTTGATAAGTGAGACGAGTGAATGGGGCATTATTTTGACTATTATTGCTCATTATTATTATCCTTTTATAAATCATAGATGACGGCATTTAGCTCGTATTGTTTTTAGCTCAAGCGAGCATCTCTTTCACTATAATCTTATGTACAAGGCTTAGCAAACCTCGCAGATATGTAATTTGTTGAGTTTCAGCGCGATGTTATTGCCCCAAACCTGTTAAACTAGCGGCAAGATTGCCAAAACTAAAAAACAGCTTAATATTGTAAACTTTTTAAAGAAAACACCTTAAACGCAAGATATTGATTTTATTATAAATTTTAAATCATTAATTGATGATTTTTTGTTATAAAAATAGTTATCCACAGCTTAAAAAACCTCTGAAAGCCTTGATAAACAAGGTCTTTAGAGGTTTTACACACATTAATCATAGCCAGTTATTATTTTTATCGCCTATCTTGGTTCATCACCGTTATACCTCAGGTTTCATTGCCTATCTATTTTAATTATCCACCCCTCACATGAATAAGTTTTTACGACTATGACACACCCTGTAACGCCAAAAAATACCACCCGCCCTACACCTGCTAATAAGCCTGCTGCCAGCACATTACATCCGCGCAATCCGCATCAAGGTCGTTATGATTTTGATAAGCTTATCAAAGCCTTACCTGAGCTTGAAAAACATGCCATTACCAATCCGAGCGGTGAGGCGACGATCAACTTCTCGGATGCCGATGCGGTATTAACCCTCAATAAAGCGTTATTGGCGCATCATTACAACATTAAATACTGGGATTTACCCAAAGGTTATTTGTGCCCGCCTATTCCTGGCCGTGCCGATTATATTCATCAAGTAGCAGACTTACTTAACAATAACAACAGTGGTTCAGAGAACAAAAAACCACATGTGTTAGACATTGGCACCGGTGCCAGCTTAATTTATCCAATTATCGGCAGTCAAAGCTATGGCTGGTACTTCACCGCCACCGATATTGATCCTGTGTCTATTAATACCGCCAAGGCCATTTGTGAGATTAATCCCAATCTAAAAAAACTGGTCACTGTCAAACAGCAAAAGAACCCAAAAAATATCTTTAAAGGCATTATCGGTGAACACGATTATTTTGATATCACTGTGTGTAACCCGCCGTTTCACGGATCAATGCAAGACGTGCTGGATGCCAATAATCGCAAACAAAGCAAACTGCAAAAAAACCGTGCCCGCCGCAACCCCAATGGCCAAGCCAACAAGTTTGCTGATGCCAAAAATAACCTAAACTTTGGCGGTCAAAACGCAGAGCTGTGGACCGAAGGCGGTGAGTTTGCCTTTATTAGCCGCATGATTAATGAAAGCGTGGATTATGCCCAGCACGTCAACTGGTTTACCACCCTTGTATCGCGTGCCGAAAACCTAAAACCGCTTGACGCCTTACTGCGCAAAGTAGGCGCCAGACAAATCAAGACCATTAATATGCAGCATGGTCAAAAAGCCAGCCGCATTTTGGCATGGCGCTTTAAATAAGGCTGGAACAACTTACCTGATGACACTGTAAACCAAAAAAGAGCCTGCGTTATGACGCAGGCTCTTTTTTATTATTAACAGGCTAACCACTTTATACTTGGCTACTTTATACTTGACCACTTTATACTTGACCACTTTATACTGTGCCACTTTATATAGTCAAAGAAGTCTAAAATGGTGACAAGGCAACCGAGCGTAAGGTCTACAAATGCAGGTTTAGCGAGGTTAACACCGTAACTGTTTAGTTGTTCGCCGACGATAGCTATAAAACCATCTTGATACCAATGGCAATCAGCACCACACCGCCCACGACTTCCGCTTTATCTTCAAGCCAGGTTCCTGATTGACGGCCTAAATATACCCCAAAGAAGCTAAATAAAGCGGTCACAAGCGCTATAATTAAGCAGGCCAGCCAAGCATTGACGGCTAATAAGTTTAAGGTAAATCCTGCTGCCATCGCATCAATACTGGTAGCAATCGCCATCGTGCCCATCAGTTTGTGATCGACGCTCTGATTGTCATCTAGCCCGAGCTCCTCTTCTTCATGGTCACCCTGTATGGCCTCATATAGCATTTTTGCGCCCAGACCAATGAGGATAATACAGCCAATCCAAGGGGCTGCGGAGGCCAACCATCCAAGCAAAGCTGATCCCAATAAATAGCCAATCAAAGGCATCACGCCCTGAGCCACACCGAAGTAAAGTGCTGCCATCAGTGCCAGCTTTAATAACATAGACTTTGCCTTTGCTGCGCTTGAAAAGGCAGTATTGGCCTGTTTTGCCCCCAGTCCAATAGACACAGCAAACGCATCCATTGCTAAAGCAATGGCCAAAAATAGAACGTCAATCATGGGTTAATTTCCTAAGCACTCAGCAACGGCAGCTATTATAGCTGAAAAGTAAAAACCAACTAAAAACAGAGAACAAAAAACTTATGTTTCACGTGAAACAAAAAAGCCACCTTGCTAGCAAGATGACTTTTTTATTAGTGATTTAAGTCGTTATACGTTGTCCATTCTCTTGACTACTACTGGCTTTAACTACTAAGCGTTTAGATATCAAGATTGGTAACGGTTAAGGCATTTTCTTCAATGAACTGACGGCGCGGCTCTACATCATCGCCCATCAAGCACATGAATAAATGATCAGCGGCAATCGCATCCTCAATGGTGACCTTTAACATACGGCGGTTCTCAGGATCCATGGTGGTGTCCCAAAGCTGGTCGGCGTTCATCTCGCCCAGCCCTTTGTAGCGCTGCACAGACAGACCACGACGGGCTTCTTGCATCACTTGTTGCCATAGATGATCAAAGTTGCGAATCAGAGTATCTTTGGTGCCACCAGCTGTGGTATCACGGCGGATAAAGGCGGACTCTGTCAGCAACGTATTCCACTGTTTTGACAGACGCATCAAGCGTGCGTATTCGCCTGAATTAAAGAAGCCGGCATCAAGCAGATAATGCTGTGCCAAGTTATGCACGTAAATGGTAATACGAGGCAACCACTGCGGCTTGGTTGATAGCATGTCGCTGTCTTGACCTTCCACAACTTCGGCATCTTCAATATCACTATTCGGGCTGTCTACTTTTGCGCCGATTTTAAATTTAAACTGATTGTTGGCATCTTTAGCCGCTTCAGACAGCTCATCTGTGCGCGGCGCATGGATGTTATCAAGCTCAATGGAGGGGCGCAAATCACTACCGAAGTGCTCTAGCTGAGCCTGCAACTGCTGCTTCCACTCAGTCATGGCATCGAAGTCGTAAGTCATGTCTGTAGTCAGCTTAGGCACATGAGTCAAAGCATCGAGCAATATTGCAGGATAACGAATCTGCAAACGTGCTTTCACCAGTTGTGTTTGGTTATAATCGTTTAATAACGTCTCTAAGGCTTGACCGGTAATGGCTGGTGCATCTTCACTAATGTGTAGATTCATCTCATCAATCGTCGAGGATAATAGATACGCTTTGAGCGCCTCATCATCTTTTAGATACAGCTCTTGACGGCCTTTTTTTACCTTGTACAAAGGCGGCTGAGCAATATAGACATAGCCTCGTTCGATAAGCTCTGGTGTTTGACGGAAGAAGAAGGTCAAAAGCAGCGTACGAATGTGTGAGCCATCCACGTCGGCATCGGTCATAATGATGATTTTGTGATAACGTACTTTATCTGGATTGTATTCATCGGGGCCAATACCACAGCCTAGCGCGGTGATTAACGTACCGACTTCAGCAGAGGATAACATCTTGTCAAAACGGGCACGCTCAACGTTTAAGATCTTACCTTTAAGCGGCAAAATAGCCTGAGTCTTACGGCTACGACCCTGCTTGGCAGAACCACCTGCTGAGTCACCCTCCACAATATATAATTCAGACAATGCTGGGTCTTTTTCTTGGCAATCAGCCAGTTTACCGGGCAGACCAGCGATGTCTAAAGTGGTTTTACGACGCGTTAATTCACGTGCTTTACGGGCTGCATCACGAGCACGGGCCGCATCAATAATCTTATTGGCAATAGATTTTGCCGCACCTGGATGCTCAAGCAAGTAGTCATTAAACTTGTCATGCATCGCTGATTCAACAGCGGATTTCACTTCGCTCGATACCAGCTTGTCTTTGGTCTGACTTGAGAATTTAGGATCAGGTACTTTGACCGAAACAATGGCGGTTAAGCCTTCACGCGCATCGTCGCCTGTGGTGTTCACTTTTTCTTTTTTAACCAGTTTTTCATTGTCCATATAGCTATTTAGACAACGGGTTAAGGCTGAGCGGAAACCTGATAAGTGAGTGCCGCCATCTTTTTGTGGGATGTTGTTGGTAAAACACAGCACTTTTTCATTATAAGTATCTGTCCACTGCAGTGCCGCTTCCACAACGATACCGTCTTCTTGCTCACTGACAAAATGAAAGACATCATTTAGGCCTTCTTTGCCAGAATTGATGTAAGCCACAAACTCCGATAGCCCACCTTTGTGCTCGAACACATGCTGTTTGTCTGTACGCTCATCGGTTAGCACAATGCGAACCCCTGAGTTTAAAAATGACAACTCGCGTAAACGCTTGGCTAAAATATCAAAGTCAAATACGGTACCGGTAAATACCTCTGGGCTCGGATAAAAACGAATTTGAGTACCTGTCTTATTGGTTTTTTCTAATTCTTGAATATCGCTATCTGGTACGCCATCGCTATAAGTCTGCTGATAATGGTGGCCTTCACGCCAAATATTCATCTCAAGCTTTTTGGATAAGGCGTTCACTACTGAGACACCCACACCGTGCAAGCCGCCTGACACCTTATAACTGTTGTCATCGAACTTACCACCGGCATGCAGCACGGTCATAATGACCTGAGCGGCCGACACGCCCTCTTCAGGATGCACATCGATAGGAATACCACGGCCATTGTCCATCACACTGACCGATTCATCTTCATGGATGATGATATCGATTTGGTCACAGTGCCCTGCTAATGCCTCGTCAATTGAGTTGTCGACTACTTCAAACACCATGTGGTGTAAGCCAGTACCGTCATCAGTATCCCCGATATACATTCCCGGACGCACGCGTACAGCTTCAAGGCCTCTTAATACTCGAATATTTTTTGAGCTATATTCTTCTGGCTCTGCACCTGCTGGTAAGTCTGTGGCATCGACCCCTTCAGGCAAGCCTTGTACTAGCGCTTGCTCGGTATTATGGTTTGATTCACTCATGTTATATCCTTTCCTAAAACGGCAATGCTGAGAGTATCAGCAATTCAAATGGCGTCGTGGCTTTATAGCTGACCTGTCAACCTTCTCTAATCTTCAGTTTTGGCAGTCCAATCTTGCCAAATACTAGGGTCACTATGCCAATAAATTTAGTATAAAACTTATTCACTATTATAGCATTTTTTAGTCATAAAAGCATGCACTGTACAGGCGTCAATTGCCGTAAACTGTAGGGTTAAGCCCCCTTTACTCAGTCATTTTTTGTATATGCCCTTGTTTCACGTGAAACCTTTGCGCCTGCGGCCAATACTGTTTAATTTGCGGCATAATATCGCCATCCAAACTGGTAATAAATATCTGGCACGACAACTCAGAGAGCGTCTTAAGCAAGATACTCAGCGCCCTTTCATCCAGCTCAGCAGTGATATCATCTAGTAAGACCACAGGTAATATGGCATCGCTTAAAGCCGAAGGGTGTGGTTGGTCTTCAGAGGCGCTATTAGAGCCTATAACAGTGTCTGTCACAGCGGCAGAATCAGTGAGCGATAACTTTGTGGATAGTTTTGTGGATAGTAAAGGTAGCTGAGACAAGCGAAGTGCGGTAATTAACAGTTTTTTCTCACCACGTGATAATACATTAGCAGCCTGCTCTCGCACGTTACCTGTCAAGGTATAAGCGGTCTCATCTTCCCAGTTATTCACATCCTCTATATTATCCACAAGGTCTGTGGATAACTTTATGTCAGCATGAGAATGAATATTGGAATGGGCAGCAGTCTGCGCCATACCCGATGTTTCAGCAGCTTGCTGTACGGTCTGTCTAGCCTGTGCATCTTCAAGCCAAAGCACCTGTATATCCGCTCTATGACAGCCAACTCGGGTATAACCCGTCTGAAAATCCTGCGCCAGACGCTGCTGCAATAACTCATCTAAAGGCTGATCCGTGTTGTATCCGGCAGAGAACCTGAGCTGAATAAAAGGAGCGTAATCTGGCAACAACTGCTCAATTAATTGATTGAATAAGGGCTGCCACTCCTCAAATGCCTCATGGCGATAATGAGTAATTAAAGCGGCATGATTGGCCAACCCCTTGTCCCAAGCTGCCAACTCTTGTCTTTGATAATCGGACAAATACCCAGACTGCCTTAAAATAGTATTGCGCTGCTTTAATAGACGTTGGTAAGCCAACCACTGTGCATGAAAGCCAGGTTTCACGTGAAACGTTATCCAGTCTAATAACTGACGACGACTGCTGCTACCTATTTCAAGCACATCCATCGATGAGGGATCAATGAGCAAGGTGGGCAACTGCTTAGCCAAGGCACTTTGTACATATACTGTCTGCTGATCTAAGCGCAGAATGGTGCTGGCATCTTGCGCCTTTTGGATGGCCATACTGCTGCCATTGGCAAACTTGGCATGGACAGTGGCGTGCGCAGCATGATGTGAGATATAGCGCTTGGGCTGATGATGACGAAAGCTTTTACCCCGCGATAGCAGATACAATGACTCTAGTAAAGAAGTCTTACCACTGCCATTGGCACCCACAAACACGTTACACTGCCCGACTTTGATATTAACGGAATGCAAATTACGTAATTGATGAATGCTCAGTTGCGTCAGCATAAAAAAACCTTCAAGCTATGAATAGATATCGATAGAGTTGTAAATAGCCTGACTTACTTTAAGCCAGCCATAGTTAGCATTATGACAGCAATCATTGCGATTTAAATATGCATATTGTATTTAACATAATGTCAAAACATCCTTGCCATAAGATTATGTTAAATCAAATCGGTAATTACTGACTATAGTTTTAGGAAAAGTTATCCACAGCTTATCCCCATAAAAAAAGCAAAACCTTAAGTTTTGCTTTTTTATTATGGCATTAGCTTTTAATATTATGGGACAGCATAAGCGGTTAAATACGCATGGGCATAATGACATATTGGTGTTGGCTGTCATTGAGCTGATTTACCAATACCGAGCTATTAGCTTGACTCATGTGTAGTTGCACATCGCCGCCTAAGACATCGAGTACATCTTGTAAATAGGCTGCGTTAAACGACAACTCAATCGGGGCACCTTGATATTTTACTTGTAAGGCTTCGACTGCTTCATCCTGCTCAGCATTATTGGCACGTACTTCGACATTGCCATCTTGCGAGAATTTAAAAATAACCCCGCGCGACTTTTCATTACTTAAGATAGAAACCCGTCTTAAGACATCGGTCATTTGTTCTTTATTAGCCAGTGCTATTTTATCAGTATTATTAGGCATAACTCGGCGATAATCAGGGAATTTGCCATCTATTAAGCGTGCCGTAAAGGTCACACGTACTGAGTCATCAATCTGGCCTGTGCTGTCCACACTACCAAAAGGTAGGCTTACTTGTAAGAACTCACGGCCAAAGCTTAAGGTGAGGTTACCATCATTACCCCCCACTAATTTACCCAGCTCATTGGCCAAACGCTCAAGCTCAATAACTGCTTTGCGCGGTAAAATAGCCTGCATGCTAAAATCATCTGCCACTTCAATAACACTACGAGCCAAAGCCAAACGGTGACCGTCTGTGGCAACCGTGGTGAGCTGACGCTGCGACACTTCAAATAACATACCGGTAAGGTAATAACGAACATCTTGAATGGCCATCGCAAACTGCGTCTTAGCCATAAGATCCATCAGCACATTGCGGCTTAAGGTGAGCGGCGTAATATTGGCCGGATTACCCAATATTGGGAAGTCTGCAGCTGGCAATGTGCCCAGTACAAAACGGCTTTTGCCACTATTAATCACGCAGCGCTCATTACTCTCCGCTGCAAGGTTAATCATGGTGTCTTTAGGCAGTAGCTTACAGATTTCATGTAATTTAGATGCCGGCAGCGTGGTCGCACCAATACTACCTGTGGCACCATTACCAAGCTTAACTTGTGCGCTCAGCTCTACTTCTAGATCTGAGGCCGTCAAAATCAGTAGCTGCTCAGTAACCTCTAGTTTAATGTTACCCAAAACGACCATGTTATGGCGTTTGTCTGCTGCTTTAGCAATTAGATTAATGGCTTTTAAGAGCAGTTCACGATTGATAGACAGTTGCATAATATAGGACTCTTTAATGGGGTCTTAATATAAGTTAATAGCCAATTTAGTATTGATTATAAAGCTTAACACTCACTATGACACAAGGATGCCGTTATAAACTGTAAATAACGGGTTATGGCATGTTTTATAAATACCAAAAAAAACCAGATCAATGCCATTAATAGTGACCTGTTAGTATACCCAAATAACAAAGTACACACCACAAACACCCCTGCCCCAGCGACTAAATAAGGCTGAAGTCAGGCCAGATTGTAATCTTATCCCGCCTGTAGAGTCATAGATAAGGCTTTATATTCTTTATCCAACACCGGATCTTCGCTACGCAGTTGAGCAATCTTATCACAGGCGTGCATGACTGTGGTGTGATCACGACCGCCAAAAGACTGGCCAATATCAGGGAAGCTGTCTTTGGTTAATTCCCGAGCCAGGGCCATGGCAATTTGACGAGGACGCGCGATGCTACGGGTGCGTTTTTTACTCATCAAATCCTTCACCGACACATCATAGTACTCCGCCACCACCTTACGTATGTTATCCATACTTACCGCTTGCGAGCGAATGGCTATCACATCTTTTAGTGCATACTGCACCATGTCAAGGTCAATGGGATTCCCGGTCAAGTTGGCTGTGGCCACCACTTGGTTTAATGCCCCTTCTAAACGTCTGACATTCGACACCACGTTTTGAGCAATAAATAAAGCGCACTCTTTGGGAAGATCAACCCCTGATAGATGAGCTTTTTTCTGCAGAATCTGCATGCGTGTTTCCATCTCAGGCGGCTCAATCGCCACAGCCAGCCCTGATGAAAAACGTGAGCGAAATCGTTCATCAAACTCTGTCATCTGTGACGGATGACGATCTGAAGCTAGGATAACTTGCTTGCCCTCAACCATAAAATCGGCAAATAACGACAAAAACTCATTGCTGGATTTATTTTTGCCCGCCAACACATGCACGTCATCAATAATCAACAAGTCCACCCGTTTAATCTTACGTTTGAACTCTTCAATCTTCTGGTTACGTAGTGCATAGACCAGCTGATTGATAAACTTCTCAGAAGAAAAATAGTAAAACGTTTTACCAATTTTCAAGTATCGATGTGCCACAGAGTGCATCAGATGCGTCTTACCGAGACCAGAAGGTCCGTACAAGAACAACGGGTTATGACGATTCTGCGATTGTTTTTTGCCAAGCTCCTGACAGGCTTTGTAAGCCAGCATATTAGACTTACCACTGACAAAGGTCTCAAAAGTAAAATAGGGATTGATATAACTAAGTGACTTATCTGACGCCATTTGGGCGGCATCGGCATCCTCTTCATTTTGAGTCTGCAGATTTTGTTGAGCACTCATCACCACAGGGCCATTTTGCGCACTGGCTAGGGTAGTGTGACCCGCTTTCGTCTGCCCACCAGAGTGCACGCTACTTTCCACTTGAATCACAACTTGACGTATTTCGCCATTGCTATGCTGCTTAGCCAATACTTCAATTGCGGCAAAATGATGCTGCTGTACGTGGGAGACAAAATACTGGTTTGGAGCAAGCAACTCTAGCTTATCCCCAATGATATGAGCTGAAAGTGGACGCAGCCACATCGTAAACTCATTTTCTTTGAGCTGATATCTTAAGTCATTAAGACATCTATCCCACAACGACAAACTATCTGACAT